>NZ_LGPC01000001.1 GCF_001431205.1 Staphylococcus sp. NAM3COL9
GAGCCATTAGCTCAGTTGGTAGAGCATCTGACTTTTAATCAGAGGGTCAGTGGTTCGAGCCCACTATGGCTCACCATTATTTTAATATCGCGGGTGTGGCGGAACTGGCAGACGCACTAGACTTAGGATCTAGCGCCTCACGGCGTGGGGGTTCGACTCCCTTCACCCGCATATGCAGAAGTAGTTCAGCGGTAGAATACGACCTTGCCAAGGTCGGGGTCGCGGGTTCGAATCCCGTCTTCTGCTC
>NZ_LGPC01000002.1 GCF_001431205.1 Staphylococcus sp. NAM3COL9
GCCGGCCAGAGGACTTGAACCCCCAACCTACTGATTACAAGTCAGTTGCTCTACCAGTTGAGCTAGGCCGGCTTTCATGAAGTGATGGAGAATGACGGGTTCGAACCGCCGACCCTCTGCTTGTAAGGCAGATGCTCTCCCAGCTGAGCTAATTCTCCAAATAATTTTAATATAAAGCCTGGCAACGTCCTACTCTTGCGGAACGTAAGTCCGACTACCATCGGCGCTAAAGAGCTTAACTACTGTGTTCGGCATGGGAACAGGTGTGACCTCTTTGCTATTGCCACCAGACAAATTAACTTACTCAATTAATGATACATTACTTGTTAATCATTTGCAATAGTCAATTTTACACTATCTTAAAGATTTGTTTACAAGACTTTTACTTGAGTTATGTATAAAGCACTTGTCGTTTTCGACGACTTTTATATATTAATTCATTTCCACTTTAAAGTCAATACTTTTCGAACATTTATTGAAAAGAAATATTTTAAATGTTTATGTCTGTCTTGCTTCGTTTCCTTAACTCGACTTGAATAATCTTATCACATAGAATCTATCTTTACCATACCTTTTTTAGTATATTATTATATTTAAATAGCATTATAATACTTAATTGTATCTTATTACTAATTTAATTAATTTATTTAGTACTTATATCCTCTATTCTCCCTCATTTATAGCATGTCTATAAAAAATCAAATAAAAACTAGACAATATATTACGTCTCACCAGCGTGAAATCGCAACATATGATCTAGTTTAAATGTCTAAATTAATTATTACTTAGTTTATCTCAAGGTTTTAATAATTTATTTTTGTTTCATATAAGGGAATAACAATACGTCACGGATAGAAGCAGAATCAGTAAGTAGCATTACTAATCTATCAATACCAATACCTAAACCACCTGTTGGAGGCATTCCGTACTCTAATGCTTCAATGAAATCTTCGTCCATTTCATGTGCTTCATCATTACCTTCTTCTTTTTCTACTAATTGCGCTTCAAATCTTGCTCTTTGATCAATAGGATCATTTAATTCTGTGAATGCATTACCATGTTCTCTACCTACTATGAATAATTCAAAGCGATCCGTAAATCTTGGGTCCTCTGGATTTTTCTTAGCTAGTGGAGAGATTTCGATTGGATGTCCATATATAAATGTCGGTTGAATTAATGTTTCTTCGACTTTTTGCTCAAAGAACTCATTTAAGATATGACCATATTTCATATTTTCTGTTATTTCAATACCATGTTCTTTAGCTAATGATTTAGCTTCTTCGTCAGTTTGTACCTCGAAGAAGTCTACCCCTGTTTCTTCTTTAACAGCATCAACCATGTGAACTCGTTTCCAATCAGATTCTAAATCTATAATTTCTTCACCATAGTTCACTTTAGCAGTACCAAGTACTTTTTCAGAAATATGTCTAATCATGTTCTCAGTTATATCCATGATATCTTGATAGTCAGCATACGCTTCATATAATTCAATCATAGTGAATTCTGGATTGTGTCTCGTTGATACGCCTTCGTTTCTGAAAACACGGCCAATTTCATAAACTTTTTCTAATCCACCTACGATTAAACGTTTCAAATGTAATTCAATTGCAATTCGCATATATAATGTTGCGTCTAAAGCATTATGGTGTGTTACGAAAGGACGCGCAGCAGCACCACCAGGAATTTGGTGCATCATAGGTGTTTCTACTTCTAAAAATCCTCTTTGATTTAAGTAATTACGCATTTCTTGCAATATCTTACTACGGTTAATAAACGTTTGCGTGCTATCTTGATTTGTAATTAAATCAAGGTAGCGTTGACGGTAACGTTGTTCGATATCTTGTAAACCATGGAATTTATCAGGTAATGGGCGTAATGCTTTAGTCAATAACGTGAACGTTTTAGCTTTAACAGACAATTCACCTGTATTTGTTTTGAACATTACACCTTCTATGCCTACAATGTCTCCAAGGTCTGCAGAATTCCAAACTTCAAATTGTTCGTCTCCCACTTGATCTTTTCTTACGTAAATTTGTATTTGACCAGTTAAATCTTGAACATGGGCAAATCCAGCTTTACCTTTTCCACGTTTAGTCATTAAGCGACCAGCAATACTTACGTTACTTTCATCTTCTTTGTCATGTAATTCTTCTTTTGTATATGCATCCCAATCTTCGTGCAACGGGTCAGCCGTAGAAGTACGCTCAAATTTTTGACCAAAAGGATCGATACCTAAATCATATAATTCTTGTAATTTTTGACGGCGGACTTGCATTTGGTCGTTCATTTCTTCTGACATTACTTTCTCTCCTTTATGCTTCTTGTTCTAATTTTTATTCTTCTTTAGCTTCAATTTCCACTTGAACGTTTGATGGTTATCTATCGTTTGTTGTTCTGTTTGTTTCAAAGCTTTTCTAGTCTTATCATTTAGATATAGTACACATTAAGCACACACACATTTTTAACTATAAGCTTAAATGTAACATTCTCTATACTACCCGTAGGAGCAAGAACTACTCTATTATATATCTCTACGACTCCCATTTTCCACACATTTTATAATTATGAATCTTTATACTCTTTGACTGAATCATCTGCAATCACGATACTTCCAATTTTTTTATTAGAATGAGGTTCTACACAATTTGATGCTATATCATTTAATGGTATAAGTACAAATGAACGCTCCAGCATACGTGGATGCGGTACGCTCAAATTTTCTTCATCAATAATATGATTACCAAATAATAAAATATCAACATCTAAAGTTCTAGGGCCCCAACGTATATCTCTTACCCGGTGTAACTGTTGTTCAGTAAGCAAACATGCTTTTAATAATTTTTGTGGTGTTAAAGATGTATAAATCTCAATACATTGATTTAAAAATTGTGGTTGGTCGACATAACCTACTGGCTCTGTTTCATATATCGGGGATTTTTGCGTTACTTGAATGCCATCTATATTATCTAATATACGGATCGCTTCATCAAGTTGTGCCGCTCTTTCTCCAACATTACTTCCTAATCCTAAATAAGCATATTCCATTAGAGATTCTCCCTCACTATTTCAACGCCTACACCATCATAATGACCAGGTATAGGTGGATTTTCTTTAGTGATTCTAACTTTCGTTTCCATTACACGATTATAGTGTGAATTTATACGTTTTGCAATACGTTCAGCTAGATGCTCTAATAAATTTACAGGCTCGCCTTCCATGATTGCTTTTACTTCTTCAAAAACTTCACCATAATGGACAGTATCTGTAACATCATCAGATTGACCAGCCATACTCAAATCAACTTTCATTGTGACATCAACAATAAATATTTGTCCGATATCATTTTCAGCTGGTAGCGCACCATGATAACTATAGAATCTCATACCATTAAGAAATATTGTGTCGCTCATCGTCATTCTCCTTTAAATAGTCCATGCTTTGCCCTAATCGAACGTTTAATGCGACATTATGAACTCTTACCGCTTTTACGCCTTTCATTATACCATACGCAGTAGTACCTGCCGTTGCTTCGTCACGTTCAGTAGGCGTTGTTTTTGTCCCTATCATTTCTTTTATGAATCTTTTTCTACTTGTTGCTAATAGTACAGGATAACCCGTCGCTACAAGTTCATCTAAACGTGACATAACCTCTTTTTCTTCTTCACGTGTTTTTGCAAAGCCAATCCCCGGATCAATCCATACTTTATGTTGAGGTATACCTGCCATTTCCGCTTTATTCGCTTGTTTTAATAAATATAACAACATCTCATTTACTACAGGTTCTGTTCTTTGACCATCGCCATTGTGCATGAGTACAATCTCACCATTGTATTCCGCTACTACATTGAAAATACGTTCATCATAGTGTCCTGCCCATTGATCATTAATCATCTTGGCACCTAGTTTCATTGCAGATTCTGCCACTTCACTTCGGTAGGTATCTATAGATAATTGTACATCTAAGTCAGCCAACGCACTTACAACAGGGACAACACGCTCTAGCTCTTCCTCAACACTTATCTCTTCAAAACCTGGACGAGTAGATATCCCCCCGACATCTATAATATCAACACCTTCGTTCATCATTTCTTTTGCTCTCTTAATCGCTTTTTCAACTGTATTATACTTACCACCATCAGAAAAAGAGTCAGGAGTTACATTTAATATGCCCATAATTTTTGTATGCGTCATAATTATTCTTCTTCCTTTCACTTTATAAATGATTTTTTCTTATGTATTTTATTTACTATTCTATAATAACGTTAATTTTCATTTTTTTCAGTAAACAAAACTTAAAATCAAATATACTTATGTATACACAAAAAACCGACTCACATGAATATGTGGTCGGTAATTGTTAAAAATCTATCATTTAGTCATCAAATGAATATAGCGGTGTAGAAAGATAACGTTCACCATTACTTGGTAATACGGTAACAACTGTTTTACCTTTACCTAATGATTTTGCTTTTTCAATCGCTGCGACAATCGCTGCACCTGAAGAAATACCACCTAAGATACCTTCTTCTTTAGCAACTCTACGTGACATATCCATAGCAGCTTCGTTGCCTACTTTGATGATCTCATCGTAAATGTTTGTATCTAAAGTATCTGGTACAAATCCTGCACCTAAACCTTGTAATTTATGCGGACCTGGTTCGCCACCACTTAAGATAGGCGAGTCTTCTGGTTCAATCGCTACAAGATTGATGTCTGGGTATTTTTCTTTTAATACTTTACCAGCACCACTAAGTGTTCCGCCAGTACCCACGCCAGCTAAGAATGAATCAATTGTTTTGCCTTCAAATTGTTCAACTAATTCTGGCCCAGTTGTTAATTCGTGTACACGAGGGTTCGCTGGGTTTTCGAATTGTTGTGGTTCATAATAACCAAATTCTTCTTTTAATTCTTTAGCTTTTTTGATTGCACCTTTCATTGCTTCTGATCCAGGTGTTAATACTAATTCTGCGCCGTATGCTTTTAATAAGTTACGACGTTCTTGACTCATTGTTTCAGGCATCGTAAATACTGCTTTATACCCTTTAGCCGCACAAACAAAAGCTAAGCCGATACCTGTGTTACCACTTGTCGGTTCAACAATTGTATCGCCTGGTTTAATTTTGCCTGCTTCTTCAGCTTCTTCAATCATTGCTAATGCAATACGGTCTTTTACAGAGCCACCTGGGTTTTGATATTCAAGTTTCACATATATGTCTGCGGCATCTTCTCCCACAACATTGTTTAACTTAACAACAGGTGTATTGCCAATTGCTTTTACAATATTATCTACTGGTTTATTTGTCATTTAGTATTGCTCCTTTTCATTAAAAAGTTTAAAACCTACTTATTCTCTCGGATATACTTTATATTTTATCAGATTTTTCAGCAAATACAACTACGAAGATTTAATGTACCAATATTTTTGTTCAATAGCATATTCTATATCTAGTTTAAACCTTTTATTTACTATTTTCTATTAATCCATATAACTCATCTTCTGAAAAATTATATTTACTTCTACAGAAATGGCATTCAACTTCTGCGCCATGATCTTTATCAATCATATCTTGAATTTCAGCTTCTCCTAAACCTTTAATAGCAGTTAAGAATTTTTCATGACCACAATTACAATCAAAACGTGCAGGAAGATTTTCTAATAATTGTACGTTTTCTTCTCCTAGTATTTCGAAAAGAATTTCTTCAGGTGTTAAACCTTGATCAATCAATTTCGAAACTGGTGTCATTTGATTGATTGCATCTTCAAGTTTATTAACTGTTTCTTCTTCTGCACCTGGCATAACTTGTAATAAAAAACCGCCTGCAGCTTTAATTGTATTGTCAGGATTAACCAATACGCCTAAACCTACTGACGATGGTACTTGTTCACTTTTAGCAAAATAATAAGTGAAGTCATCTCCTAATTCACCAGAAACGAGTTCACTAGAACCAGAAAAGTAATCCTTCATTCCAACATCTTTTACAACTGTCAATGCACCCTCTGAACCAACTGCACGACTAACATCTAATTTACCAGCATCATTTAAAGGGAAATGTGTCTGAGGATTCGTAACATAACCCCTTATATTTCCTTTAGCATCAGCGTCAGCAATTATTTTACCAATTGGACCTTTACCATCAACAGTAACCGTTAATTTTTGATCGCCTTTGAGCATTGCCCCCATCATCACCGTCGCTGTCATCGTACGTCCAAGTGCTGCTGAAGCAGTTGGCCATGTATAATGTCTTGTTTGTGCTTCTTGTACACTTTCAGTTGTGAGTGCACTATAAGCACGAATTTGTCCTCCAAAAGCTAATGCTTTAACTATATAATCATTCGTCATTTTGTTTATTTCTCCTTTAATATCATCTAGTTTTGAAAATTTCTTTATCTTTGCTTTAATATTGTTTTTACACTTTTTATCAATGCAATTATTGTAATCGTTCGAAGTAGAAAATGCGAAACATCTGTTTGGAAATTGTTTTATTATAACTTGTTATTAAAAAAGCTTCTTTCTACTATCAATATGATAGCAGAAAGAAGCTTTAAGTTCAGTTCTTAATTTCTGTTACTTGGGTCATTTGGATCATTTGGATTGCTAGGTTTATCGATATTAGGTGCTTGTTCATGACCTGTTTCTTCAGTGTCATTATTATCTTGTTGTTCGTTTTCTTCATTGGTATCTTGTGTTTCATCATCTGAAGATAGTTGATCTTTACGAACGTCTTCGTAAGATTTACCGTATTTTCCTTCTTCAAAGTCATTCTCTTTATGTTCCACAACTTTGGCACTATCATAATCAACTTCTGGTAATACACCATCGTTAAATAATGATTGGATTTGTTCGGCAACTAATGTTTCTTCAGTTAATAATGATTTAGCTATTAAATCTAACTGTGATCTATGCTCTAACAGGATATCCTTACAACGCTCATATTGTTCCTTGATGATACGTTGAACTTCTTTATCAATTTCATATGCAATTTGTCCTGAAAATTCAGTGTCGCCTTGCATTTCTTTTCCTAAGAAGACTTGGCCACCGTTGCTATTTGTGAATTGAACTGTTCCAATTTTTTCACTCATACCATATTCACTAACCATTTGACGTGCAATTTGTGTCGCACGTTCAAAGTCGTTAGATGCACCTGTAGATACTTCATTAAAGGTAATGTCCTCAGATACACGTCCACCAAGTAAACCACAAATTTTATCTAATAACTCTTTTTCAGTCATTAAGAAGCGATCTTGTTTTGGTAACATCATTGCGTAACCGCCAGCTTGTCCACGAGGTACGATTGTAACTTTGTGAACAACTTCAGCTTCATCAAGAACCATACCAATAATTGTATGACCAGCTTCATGGTGCGCTACAATATTACGTTCTTTCTCTGAGATTACGCGAGATTTTTTAGCTGGACCAGCGATAACACGGTCTGTCGCTTCTTCAATATCACGCATATCGATTTTTTTCTTACCTTCACGTACAGCAACTAATGATGCTTCGTTTAATAAGTTTTCTAAATCTGCACCAGAGAAACCAGGTGTTCTTTCTGAAACTGCTTTTAAGTCAACTGTTTCATCGAACGGTTTGTTTCTCGCATGAACATGAAGAATTGCTTCACGACCTTTAGCATCTGGGCGACCTACTTGAATTTGTCTGTCGAAACGACCTGGACGTAATAACGCTGGGTCTAATATGTCTGGACGGTTTGTAGCAGCGATCATAATGATACCTTCATTGTCGCCAAATCCATCCATTTCAACTAGTAATTGGTTCAATGTTTGCTCACGCTCATCATGGCCACCACCTACACCAGCACCACGTTGACGACCAACTGCATCGATTTCATCAATAAAGATGATACAAGGCGCGTTTTTCTTAGCATTTTCGAACAAGTCACGTACACGGCTTGCACCAACACCCACAAACATCTCAACGAAGTCTGAACCACTGATTGAGAAGAACGGCGTGCCGGCTTCACCAGCAACTGCACGAGCTAATAATGTTTTACCTGTACCAGGCGGACCAACTAAAAGAACACCTTTAGGAATTCTAGACCCCATTTGTTTAAATTGCTTATTATCTTTTAAGAAATCGACGATTTCAATTAATTCTTGTTTCTCTTCATCTGCTCCGGCTACATCGGTGAAACGTACACGTTTTTGTTGATTATCGTACGTTTTCGCTTTGGATTTACCAAAGTTCATCATACGATTACCACCGCCACCACCGCCACCTTGGGCTTGGCTGAGGAAGAAAATAAATAAGAGTGCAATAATTAATACAGGAATTAATGTTGTTAATATACTTACAAATACACTTTGTTTTTCTTCTTCTTTAACTGTAAATTTCAATCCGTCTTGACTTTGTGCTTTATCAGTTATTTTTTCTAGCTCTTTATCGTTGTTATATAAAATAGTTGAAGAATACTCTTCATCTTTATCTGTTTTACCACTTACCATATATACATTTTGTTCAGGTTGTATTTCAAGTGATTTTAACTCACCTTTATCTAACTGCTTAACAAATTGATTATATGTAAGCTGTTTTGGCATATTCCCATTTCCGTTAAGCCACGAAAACAAGCCAAAAATAATAACGCCAATGATTGCGATAACTAGCACGTTACGAAAGGCTTTCTGCATGCGTCGTTTCCTCCTACTTCAATTATAAAACTAACAAAAATTGTAACACAACACTCGAGTTTTCGGCTACTATTTCAACTTTTGCATTATGTTTACAATTCTTACTGTTTTACACTTTAGTTTTTTTTCTACTATGCTTAAAGTTAAATGAATATTATTTATTGTCACGTACCCACAAGTTTATGTATTAAATTTCAAATGATTTAAGTCTAACCCTACTTTTCACATTCATCAACTTAATTCAACTGTAACTTACAGTATATAACAACTTTTTCTGTGAATAAATTGTACTGCTTATTTTGAATAAATTTCTGGTTTTAATGTACCAATGTAAGGTAAATTTCTATAATGTTCAGCATAATCTAAACCATAGCCTACTACAAATTCATCAGGTATCTTTTTACCTACGTATTTCGCTTCGATATTTGCTTTACGACGGTTGGGTTTATCAAGTAGCGTAACAATTTCAAGTGAATTGACACGACGTGATTCAAGTAATTCAGTAATTGATTTTAATGTAGTACCAGTTTCTAAAATATCTTCAATAATTAAAACATCTTTATTTTCAATAGATGCACTTAAGTCTTTCAAGATTTTTACTTCTCCTGTTGACTCAGTGCCTCCGTGGTAACTAGAAACATCCATGAAGTCGATAGCTAAATGCGTATCAATATATTTAATTAAATCTGCCATAAACATCACAGATCCTTTTAGTATACCGATACAAACAAGTGGTTTCCCTTTGTATTCCTCTGTTATTTTCTTACCTAGCTCTTCACAAATTTGATGTATATCTTCCTCTGACAATAAAATGTCTTTTAAATCATCTCGCATGTCTTCATTCCTCTCCCATATTTCGTATAAAAATTGATTGATTGTATTTATTTTTTAAATATAATGTGCCAACAGCAATAATCTCATTATATGCATTAACTATAACTGGCATTTGGTTACGTTCAGTTTGTATAACCTTTTTATCAATAAGTAGTCTACTTATTTTTTTATGCCCTTTCATACCATTCAGTTCAAATTTGTCGCCGTCTTTTCTTGTACGGATAACTATAGGATACTCGAATGTAGGAAATTCATTAGTAATATCAATGCTATAGCGACCATAGTTGTATGCACCTGGTTGATCAATCTTAGTCGGAGCTAGTTTTTCCTTACAATTTGCCATTATTATAAATTTATCATAAGCGATATGAATTATCCATTCATGTGTCGCATATAATGTGCATTGTGTTACATTTTCTGTAAGTTGTTGAAACCATTCATTATAAGTTTTCTCAGTAAACGACTTATCTAGTGGTAATTGAGCAAAAATTTTATCTAAGACTGCCATTTTGACACTATGTCGCAAATTTAAAAACTGTTTTCTTGAAAAAGTAACTTCTTGGCCATCATTACAAAAATCAGCAAATATCGATATAAATGTCGTAGCTTCATTTCGCACAACTTCTAATTGTTCATCATGCCAGTCTTGTAATTTTAGCAATTGTTCTGTAGATAAGTGTTTATTACTTTCTATATCAGGTAGTATACGGTTGCGAATATCATTTCTGACATAATGATTTTCTGCATTCGATTCATCTTCATAATATGGAACATTATATTTTGTTTGATAGTTATGTATTTCTGCTTTCGTGACTTCTAAAAATGGTTTGCATAAATTATAATGACCTCTTGAAGAAAGATATGTCATCCCCAAGCTACTTCTCGTAGAGCGCCCAGTCATAAGTCGATAAAATATCGTTTCAATTTGGTCGTCTTGATGGTGTGCTGTAAGTAATACGTCTGCTTTTAACTCAGTCATCATATAATCAAACCAATGATAACGTTCATATCTCGCTTCATTTTCAATACTATTACCTTTTTCTATCACAGCAGACAAGTCCAGATGTTGTACATGCAAGGGGATTTGATGCTCGTCACAATACGTTTTAATAAATTGTTCTTCTGCTGCTGCAACAGGACGAATATTGTGATTTACATGTAGACAAGTCAACTTAGTATATGAATCAGCTAAACGCGTAATCAATTGATGTAATAGCACCATACTATCTACACCAGTAGAAACTGCCAATACAATGTGATTACTTTTGTCCCAGCCTTCAGTATTCACTCTCAACTTATCTACCTCCTTAACTGTAATATTACCTTAACACTGCAAATGCTCGTAATATTATGACTTATATACAATAAAAAAGAGACTGTTTCCTCAAGTAAGAAAACAGTCTTAGATTGTTACAATCAAACTTAATTTTGGAAAAATTTATTGTACTTCGTTTTCAAGTCGTTAAATTAATTCCTGCTTCAACAGTCTTATAATATATATTTATTAACGTTTCGCGCCTTTTCCACCACGTCTAGATTCTGTTTGACGTTTAATAGATGTTAATTTATCTTCACTATCTTTCAAGAAATCTGTTAATTTCTTTTCAAAGTCCTCACCTTTTGGTTGAGGTTTTTTATAACTAGGTTTACTTTGAGGTCTACGTGGACGATCTTTTGCTTTTTTAATTGATAAACTAATTTTACCATCATCAGCAATTGAAAGCACTTTAACTTCAACTACATCTCCAACAGATAAATGATCTTCTACGTTTTCCACGTAATTATCTGCAACTTCACTTATGTGAACTAAGCCACTCTTTCCTTCAGGAAGTTCGACAAAAGCGCCAAACTTTTTAATACCAGTGACTTTACCTTTAAGCTTGTTTCCTACTTCGATTGACATATTGTAAATAAATCCTCCCGATTTGTTTCGATTTTAACCCTATTATATGCCTGTTTGCATAAATTAACAATGGTATTGTGACTTAAATGATAAATTTCACTATTTATCTTCTTTTGATGATTTAGAATCTTCCTCAGATTTCTCTCCAGGCAACTTGAAAATTACTTCTCCATCATTGCTCAAATAGTAATCATCTCGCGCAACTTTCTCTATATAACTTTTATCATTGAGATTGTTTAATTGTTCTTTTAATGCGAGTTCTTCGTCTTGTTGCTTTTGATAATGTTGTTCTTTTTCTTGTCGTTCACCTGCGTCGTCTACATTACTTTGTTTTTGAGTGACAAGCATTACAGTTAAAATAATAATGAGGATAAGTAATATGCCACCAAATAAAGTAATACGTTTACGTACGACACGTCTTCTCTTTTTTTGCTGTTGTTTCTTTTTATTTTCAGCAGAAGTGAACGTATTACCTATGTTCTCAACTTTTTTACTCATTGCTTGCCACCTCCTTTTCTAGTCTCCACTAACCTTTTCTTCTTTGACTAGTTCATACATACCTTTTGCATTTTCTTTAGTCGCATGTTCACTTAAACCAGTAACTTCAATTGTAATCACTTTTTGTCCAAATCGGATTACAAGTTCGTCTGTTACTTTTACGTCAGTACCTGCTTTCGCTACTGAACCATTCACGGCAATACGACCTTGATCACTAATTTCTTTAGCTAAAGTACGACGTTTCACTAACCGTGATACTTTGAGATATTTATCTAATCTCATAATTTATTTCCTCCTTGCGCTAAAATTTTTCTTAAGGCATCTTCATCTAATGACATATTTTTTGTTTTATCATACAACTTCAAGAAATGCTCTGCAAATACTTTTTCAAATTTAACACGTTTCGTTTTACCTTCTTTTGCTTTTGCTTCTGACCATATATGTTTTAAATCTTCTTCAGTTTCCGCTTCGGCATCACCAAAAATGTGTGGATGTCTACGTATCATTTTTTCTGAAAGGCTTTGAACCACTTCATTTATATCAAGGAATCCGGCTTTTTTGCCAATACTTGTATGCAATAATACTTGTAAAAGTATGTCCCCCAACTCTTCAATGATGTGCCAATCATCTTCGTTATCTATTGCTTCAAACAATTCAAATGTTTCTTCTAATAGATAACGTTTTAATGTGTGGTGTGTTTGCACTTTATCCCAAGGGCAGCCTATTTCGTCATCGACAAGCTGGTCTATAATGTTCGCAGCAAAATAGAAATCACTATAATATGCTTCTTCTTTTTCTACTTTCGGAATAAATACACTCGTCAAATTACTGAAAATAGCTGCATGATGGTCTAATTCATAAAGCGGTATTTCTATTACATTTGCAGCATTATTTTGTGCACCATCGACGATAAACACTGTTTGCTCATCATGATAATGTTCCATCAATGTCACTTTTAAATCGCCTGCAGTCATAGGACTATAAACTTGAGTAATGAGCGTATGGGTACGAATATTTAACTGCTCTTTTTTAATCGCTGTCGCATCAAGTAATGTAAAACCATCGTTTGGGTCTAACTTCACCGCTTCAAATATATCATCGATAAAGCTTTTGCCTCCCAAAACTTCAACCTGAACATCATTATGCTTTTGTGCGTAAGCTTCTAATTTCACAGTTGTCGTTTCAGCTACACGTGGATGTCCGGGCACTGTGTATATGACATCATCACTCTGTGCCACTTCAATGAGCTGCGACACAATGCGTTCATAGACGCCTTCGAATGATTCTTGTGCCTCATATTCGCTATCAAAACTTTTGAATTGTATATTTTCTGCGGTTAATTCTTTAATTACAGGATGATCCAATGTACGCGTGTAAACCATCATTTGTTTTTTAAGAAATTTGTAGATACCTAAAGGTAAATCATCAATACCGTAGTTACCTAATCCAACAATTGTTATTTTACCTGACATTAATGTTTCCCTCTTTTCATATGATAAAGTTTATCGCCCAATGGTAAATGTTTTAATTCTCTATAACTCAATAAATGCATACGTACAATAGAGAAAACGATTACCAATACGCCAATAACTGCTGCGATGATTAATTCAATTAAACCTGTGATTCTACTTTGTGTATGTACGAGCCACATTCCTATTTGAACAGCTACTGACAACATCACCATCGTAGCAATCAATTTAAATACGAATTTTTTCATCATCTGGAATTTATAGTGTTTTAGTACGTGATAATGTAAAACGAGTGTAAATATAATAAGTGAAGTTACAGTGCTAATACTACCACCTAGCATTAATAATTGTGGTATTAAAATCACATTGAGAATTACTTTACTAACAACACCGATAATAAAGGCAATTAGCACAGGGCGAACTTGATTTTTCACTTGTAATAAAGCAATGTCCATCATTATGAGCGAGACGCATATAACTGTCAGCATATAGAGAGATAACGTACCAGTCAGACTATCATTTTTAAAAAACACACTATTCATGACCGGCAGTAAATTAATTAATCCAATACCAGCTGCCACACTAAACATAATTGTAATCTTGATAGAGGCATTCGCATATCTATTAATCAGAATATTGTTGCGCGCTTTAATCGCATCCGTAAGCATCGGTATAAGAACAAAACAAAATGTTGTTGTCAAAATTAAGCCCATTTGTATAAATGAAGCGCCTCGATCAAAAATACCTTTTTGCGTAGTTGCTTCTTGAAAATTTAAGCCTGCATTCTGAAGTGCATGTATGACCGTAAAACTGTCTATCACTTGCCAAACGATGACAATAAGCTGACTTACAGCAAAGATGATAATAGCTAGTGATAACTTTTTCCATTCTACTATTGCCTGGTTATTCGGTTTATTCGCTTGCTTGAGATTAAAAGGCTTGCCTTGCATTAGGAATATACTGGATGCTAAAAACCCTACTGCTGAACCGATAATAGCCACTGTACCAGCTGTGTAAACAGACCATTGTTGTGTCATAAATAATATAATAGCAAAGATGATAATTACAACACGTATCACTTGCTCTATGACTTGTGATATCGCTGGAACAGTCATATGCTGATGCGCTTGGTAATAACCTCTATAGACTCCCAATATACCAACAAACAAGAAACTAAAACTTGCTGCTCTTAACATTGGTGTGAGGTTAGTGTCTCCCATTAGAAGTGCGACCCACTTCGCGCCTATGAAAACAGCCAAGAAAAAAGCAGTACTAATGAGTTGTAACCTCAGTAACACTTCGGTGTATTGTCTTGATTGCCCTTGTGTACCAAACGTTTGTGTAACTGCACTTGGAATAGCGTTCATTGTTAAAATAACACCTAAAGCAACAATCGGATATATTTGTTGATAAGCATATAATCCTTCGTCTCCAAGTATATTTTGATACGGAACACGGTAAATTGCGCTTAATATTTTAACAATAACAAGTGCGATTGTAAGAACAACTACGCCGTTAAAGGCCGTATTCTTATCGTACTTAGATTTCATCTGATATAACCATACTTTCTTCTAAACATTTCGCTAAGAATTTCAAACTATCTAACCAATTACTTACTTTATTTAAAGTCACTTTCATTTTACCATCTTGAACGCCAACTTTCATTGCACGGCCTAATGGTTGTGTTTGTTTGAATAACGTTTCTCCGTTAATATCTGTCGTTCCTTTTTCAGACAGATAAATTTCTACCTTTTTACCTACATCTTTAATAAGCGCCACTCCGGCATTTAAAGCATGAACTTTTATCTCCATCATATCCAACAGTCTTTCTACTTCTACTGGATAATCATTGAAACGATCTATTAATTCATCTTTAACATCCATAAGCTGTGCTTCAGTTTCAATCTTACGTAATTTTTTATAGATTTCTATTTTAGATTGTTCATTTTGAATATATTCAGCAGGTAAATAAGCATCAATGTTGAGTTCAATTTCAATTTCAGGCGCATCTTGTTTCTCATCTTTAACACCACGTTTTTCATTCACTGCCTCTTCTAGCATTTGTGAGTAAAGATCGAAACCAACAGAATCAATAAATCCATGTTGCTGTTTACCCAAGAGATTACCTGCACCTCGAATATTTAAATCACGCATAGCAATTTTAAATCCTGAACCTAACTCAGTAAATTCCTTAATTGCTTGCAAACGATCTTCAGCTGTTTCTGACAATACTTTATTCGTAGGGTGCAAGAAATAAGCATAGCCAATACGGCTCGAACGTCCGACACGACCTCTCAATTGGTATAACTGGCTGAGTCCGAAACGGTCCGCATCTTCGATAATAAGTGTGTTAGCGTTTGGAACATCAACCCCAGTTTCGATGATTGTAGTAGTTACAAGGATATCGTATTCATGGTTAATGAAACTTAGCATTGTTTCTTCTAAGTCTCCTTCTTTCATCTGTCCATGTGCGATACCAATATTCGCTTCTGGCATTAACATTTGTAATTGCTCTCGTTTTTCATAAATAGATTGCACTTTATTATATAAATAAAAGACTTGTCCTTCTCTAGATAATTCTCTTTCTAGTGCTTCTTTAATAAAATTCGTATTCTGTTCTAATACGTAAGTTTGTACTGGAAAACGATTTTCTGGTGGTGTTTCAATCACTGATAAATCACGAACCCCCAACATACTCATGTGTAATGTACGTGGGATAGGTGTTGCCGTCAGTGTTAAAACATCCACATTCGTTTTCAATGATTTAATTCTTTCTTTATGACGCACACCAAATCGTTGTTCTTCGTCCACAATTAATAACCCTAAATCTTTATAATGGATATCTTTACTTAATAATTTATGGGTACCTACGACGATATCAACGAAGCCTGACTTTAATCTTTCTTTTGTTTCTTTAACTTCTTTTGTACTTCTAAATCGACTAATGAGTTGGACTTCGATTGGAAAATCCTGCATACGCTCAATTAATGTTTCATAGTGCTGTTGTGCCAAAATTGTTGTTGGCACTAAGAAGGCAACCTGCTTTCCTTCCATAACAGCTTTAAACGCTGCACGTACTGCTACTTCTGTCTTACCATAGCCTACATCACCACATAACAATCGATCCATTGGGCGTTCAATTTCCATATCCTGCTTAATTTCTTCAATTGATTTACCTTGGTCTGGTGTTAATTCGTAAGGGAAATCTATCTCAAATTCACTTTGTTCTGCCGTATCCGGACCATATTTATATCCTACTGACATTTCACGTTCTTTATATAGATCAATTAATTCATCAGCCATATCTTCAACGCTTTGTTGTACTTTAGCTTTTGTTTTTTTCCATTCTGTACCACCAAGTTTATTTAACCTAGGTGTCTTGTCCTCTGACGCTACATATTTTTGAACTTGATCCATCTGATCAACTGGTACAAACAATTGGTCTGTCCCTTTATATTGAAGTTTAATGTAATCTTTATGTACGCCACCGACTTCAAGTGTTTCAACACCTAAGTATCTACCGACACCGTGATGCACGTGTACGACATAATCTCCTACTTTTAAATCTTGGTATGATTTGATTTTTTCAGCGTTTGTTAATGTTTTTTGTTGTTTTGGTTTTTTCTTTTGTTTAGATTTAAATAATTCGCGTTCCGTCACAACGACAAGTTGCATATAGGGCAGCTCAAATCCTTCTGATAAACTACCCTCGGTAATAATTGCATTGCCCCCATTGTTTTGTTGACCTGGTGTATCGATAAATGTTGGGATATGCATTTCATTGAGCATAGATTGAATACGTTCTTTTCTCACTTCCGTTTCAGCAAGAACAACGACAGTATAATCATTTTGAATAAAGCGCTGAAATTCTGAGCGCATAATATCATATTGTCCATAAAATTGTTGTACGGGCTTACACGAAAATTTGATGATTTCATTTAGTTGAATAGGCATTGTTGCCGTGAATAATGTAAAATACGTCACTGGATAATCTTTCAACAATGCTTCAAATCCATCATATTGTAAGAA
Organism: Staphylococcus sp. NAM3COL9; assembly: GCF_001431205.1. GTDB lineage: Bacteria > Bacillota > Bacilli > Staphylococcales > Staphylococcaceae > Staphylococcus. The sequence goes on from NZ_LGPC01000002.1 coordinate 17,378, forward strand.
GTTTTGATCAATAAATCCTTTACCACTTTCTATAAGATTTTGCATAAATTCATCAACTTCAGTTATAAGTGTTTGCTCAGTTTCTTTAATTCTATTATGTTCATCAACTGCAACAATAGCATCATCTTTAAAATAATCCATAATCGTCGCTGGCTGTTCATACATAAATGACACAAGTCTACGCAATACTTGATGGTCAAACATCGTTGATTCAAAAAGTTCGAAACTTTCGTAAGTTTCTTTCAAATCATTACGTGCCGATTTTTCAATTTTTAGACGTGTATTTTCGTATGCTTCTTTTAATTTTAATTTTGTATGCTTAAGCACATCGTCCGTGATAATATAATCACTTGCTGTCGTAATATTGACTTCTTCGATGTTCTCTTTTGATCTTTGTGTCTCCACATCAAAATCACGAATCGAATCCACTTCAGTATCGAATAGTTCAATTCTTACTGGCTTCCCAATTAACGGATAAATATCGACAATGCCACCGCGTAATGAAAACTCACCTATATGTGACACTACACTTTCTCTACGATAACCCATATTCACTAATTTATTTAAAAATTCATCAATTTCAATATCGTCACCAACAGATAGTGTTAATTGATGAGATTTCCACATTTCAACTGGAGTGAGCCATTTTTTCAAACCATTTAATGGTACGATAAATAACCCTCTCTTTTCTTGAGCAAGTGCAGTTAATGTGCGTACACGCTCGCTCATAAATTGAGGGCTTTGTGTTGAGAATTCTTCTGTCATGATATCTTGCATTGGATATTTATAGACCTCATCTGCATCTACAAATTGCAGCAAATCACTTTCCAATTTATCTGCTTGATATAAATTATTTGTAACAACTAATAATTGTTTAGTGCTGTGTAAATATTTTTCGGCTATAATTGTTGATTTAGCTGCTCCAGATAAGCCAGTGACAAGCACATTTTCTTCACCAAATACGTCGTTTAATTCTTGGTATCGTTTGTCTTCATTTATATATTGTGTAATTATTGATTTCACTTGACTTCACCATTATATTCATTCATCACATGATCAAAGCGAGAACTTTCTATATAAGCTTCAACTGCACGCGCAGAATATGCTATTACTTTATTCATTATTTGCATTTCTTGTTTTGAAAATTTTTGTAACACATAATCGACAATTGACATACCATTTGAAGGTCTATCTACACCGATTCTAATACGCTTGAATTGGTCTGTTCCTAATACTTGAATCATTGATTTAATCCCATTATGACCACCAGCGCTGCCTTTTTGTCTTAGGCGAATCTCTCCTTGTGGTAAATCTAAATCATCATATAAAACAACTAAATCATCTATATCTATATCATAATATTTCATTAACGGACCTACCGCTTCACCTGACAAATTCATCATTGTTAGGGGTTCAATAAACATGACTTTCTCTCCACCAACGCGTTCGATTGTATAGGCACCTTTAAATTTTTGTTTATCTAATGAAAATTTATTTTGATCTAACATGTAGTCTATAACTTCAAAACCAATATTATGTTTTGTTTGTTCAAAACGTTTGCCTATGTTCCCTAGGCCTACAATACATTTCATTTTGTTACCTCCAATTGTTGTTCTCACTTAACTATATATATCATTTTCATGTATTTGAATTAATAAACAATTAAAAATTATTTTTTCATATCATTCACTATAATAACATAAAAAAGCACCTGCTTAACGTATTAAGCACGGTGCTTTTTATAAGATATTACAATATGGGAATCATCAACTTATGTTGATAATGAAGCGTGAAGAATATTATTTTTCTTCGTCTTCTTTAGATTCGCCTACAACTTCTGGCTCTTGAGTTTGTGCTTCGCCTTCCATTGCTTCGATTTCTTCTTCAGTTGGTTCTTCAGTCGGAGCTACTACTGTAACTACTGAATCAGTAGCTTCATTTTCGATAGTAAAGTCGCCTGTTACTTTAATATCTTCAACTGCAATACTGTCATTGATTTCTAATTCGCTGATTTCAACTTCGATTGCTTCAGGAATATTGTCTGGAGTAGCTGTAACTTCAAGGTTGAATAATGGTTGTTCAACCACGCCGCCTTCTTTAGTACCTACTGCTTCACCAATTAAATGAACAGGTACTTCAACAGTACGTTCTTCAGTCATATTGATTGCTAAGAAGTCAATGTGAGTGATTTGGTTTTTAAGTGGGTCGAATTGGTAGTCTGAAACCATTACTTTAATTGTTTTAGAACCTACGCCTAATTCGATAACACCGTTACGTCCAACTTCACGAATAACTTTAATAAATGCTACTTCGTCTACTTTAACAGAAGTATTTTTTGTACCATAACCGTAAACGATTGCAGGTACTTTACCAGTATTTCTTAGTGTTTTAAGGTCTGAACGTGTTTGTTTACCTTGACGAATAATTGACTTTAATGCAGCCATATTCATTTTCCACCTTTCATTTTGCTCAAATAAGAGCCCCTCACTTGCCCATCAACATGATGTTGCTTGCAAGCGTTTATTTTGCTCGTGAATTCACGAACGAAATCATTATACATTTATAAAATATATTAGTCAAATAGCACACTAACAGATTCGCGTTCGTAAACACGGATAATTGCTTGTGCTAATAAACCAGCTACAGATAACTCTTTCGTATTGATTGGTTTACGGGTTTCATCTAATTGAATTGAATTTGTAACGATTAGTTCTTTGATTGCTGAATTTTCAATGCGTTCTTTAGCTGGACCTGATAATACAGGGTGTGTACAACAAGCATATACATCTTTAGCACCTTTGTCTTTTAATGCTTGAGCTGCCAATGTAATTGTTCCTGCTGTATCAATGATATCGTCAATAATAATAGCCGTACGTCCTTCTATTTCACCAACAATGTTCATCACTTCTGCAACATTTGGTTTTGGACGACGTTTATCAATAATAGCAATCGGTGATTTAAGTATATCTGCAAGTTTACGCGCTCTTGTTACACCACCATGATCTGGAGAGACTACAACACACTCTTCAAGATCAATACCTGACTCATTCTTGAAGTATTCTGCTAAGATTGGCACACCCATTAAGTGGTCAATTGGCATATCGAAGAAACCTTGGATTTGAGGTGCATGTAAATCTAACGCAATCATACGATCTGCGCCTGCAGTTTCAATTAAGTTTGCTACAAGTTTAGCAGTAATTGGTTCACGACTGCGTGCTTTTCTATCTTGACGCGCATAACCATAATACGGAACAACTATATTAATATTAGCTGCTGATGCACGTCTACAAGCATCAACCATAATTAATAATTCCATCAAGTGTAAATTTACAGGGTTCGATGTAGGTTGAATAATAAACACATCACAACCACGGATACTTTCCTCTATATTGATTTGAATTTCTCCATCGCTGAAACGTTTTACTGAACACTTACCTAGTTCGATTCCAACATGATCTGCTACTTCTTGGGCTAAAGGTTCATTACCTTTTAAAGAAAATATTTTCAAAGCAGAATTCTTATACTCATTGTTTAACATTTATAGTCCTCCAATTAATTCATTCAATTAGTTTTCATTTAAAGACAAGCGCAAACTTACATTGTTTATCAATATAAAGCATTTTGTGGTTAACAAGTTATTCAATTACATTAAGTTTAACAGTTCAAGCATGCATGTCTAAACATATACCTTTTATTTTTTCAAATAACCTTCTTTGGTTGTTTGTCTAGCTCTCGCTAATGCTAAACTGTCTTCTGGCACACTATCAGTGATTGTAGAGCCCGCAGCAATTAGAGAACGCTCGCCTAACGTAATAGGTGCTACTAGATTCGTATTGCACCCTATAAACGAATCATTACCAATAATCGTCTTGAATTTGTTAATACCATCATAGTTCACTGTGATTGAACCACAGCCAAGATTCACACGTTCGCCTATTTCTGCATCACCAATATAACTCAAGTGAGGTAATTTAGCTCCTGCTTTTACAACTGATTTCTTAACTTCAACAAAGTTGCCGACTTTCACTTTTTTGCCTAAGTCTGTACCTGGACGAAGTTGCGCAAATGGCCCAATCATCGCATAATCATCAACCATTGCTTCATTAATCACTGAGTGTTTAATTGTAACATTATCACCTATTTTACTATTCGTGATTTCTGTATATTGTCCTACAACTGTTTCTTCTCCAATTTCACTATGTCCTGCAAGTTTAACTCCAGGTTCTATAATCGTGTCTTCTCCAATAATTACATCTGAACCGATATAAGTATTGGATGGATCCACAATTGTCACACCATTTTTCATATGAAATTCGTTGATGCGTTTTCTATATGCTTTTTCTGCTTCACTTAACATCACTCGATCATTTACGCCCATAATTTCTTCAAAATCATTCGTATGATAAATGCCCACTATGCCTTTATCTTCTAAAATTAATGAAAGTACATCAGGCAAGTAGTATTCGCCTTGTACATTATTGTTGTTCACCAACTCTAACTTTTCAAATAGAATTTGATTATCAAATGCGAAAATACCTGAACTAATTTCATTAATTTGTTGTTCTGTATCTGTTGCATCTTTTTGCTCGACTATTTTAACTAATTGATTGTCTGCATCACGTATAATACGGCCATAACCATATGGGTTCGACGCTGTAGCTGTTAATACAGTAGCTTGTGCTTGGTTATTTTCGTGATGTTCAATTAAAGATTTAAGTGTTTCCGTCGTAATTAATGGCGTATCTCCACAAACCACTAACGTTGTACCCTGTTTATCATTTAAATGTTCACTCGCCGTCTTAACGGCATGTGCAGTACCTAATTGGTCTTTTTGAAAACTATAAAGCGATGCATCGCCTAACGTTTCTTTCACGCTTTCTGCACCATGACCTACGATTGTTACAAGTTGTTCTATGCCGGATTGTTTTACATTATCCACGACATGTTCAATCATTGATTTGCCAGCGACATCATGTAGTACTTTGTATTTCTTTGATTTCATACGTGTACCCTTACCAGCTGCGAGTACTATTGCATGTCTTTGCATGTATGTTAACCCTCCATTAAAATATACACTTCTTTATTATTATAATTTAACGCTAGCCACACTTTCAAGGCTCAAAGTGCCAATGTTTTTTATTAGAGTGTTTTTTATTACTATTGTTAAAAATAAAGTGCATAGTATTTGTCATCTATTTAGGTTTTAAAAGCGCTTCATTATTCTGAAGTGATTTTTCTTATTATCGGTAATTCCCAACATATTATTATGAATGAAACACACGGTGCCCCTTCTTTATGTAATTGTTTTCTTCATAATAATATAGTTAAGTAAAAACATGTAAATTCAGGTTATTTATTATAAATTTCAAAATTATAATTTTTGTCACCTTTACATTTTATAAATAATTTTAATATTTTATATTTTAGTCACGCTTACATAAATAAAGAAGATTGAATTTCCTAGTTTTAGAAATTCAATCTTCTTTAAAACAATATTAAATTCACTATAATCTCAAATAATTAAATTAAGCTTCCTCATTAGTATCTTCTGATGATTGAGCATTTTTATCAGGGATGACCTCATCAGTTTCTTCGTATACTTTCATCACAGCATCCTGTATTTCTTGTCTCATTTCTGAATTGATTGGATGCGCGATATCTCGGAATTCACCATCTGGTGTACGTTTACTTGGCATTGCGACGAATAGACCTGTGTTGCCTTCAATAACGCGTAAATCATGTACCACAAATGATTCATCTAAAGTGATTGAAACAAGCGCTTTCATTCTTCCATCTGTTTGTATTTTTCTAAGTCTTACATCTGTCACTTTCATGTAGTGAGCCCCCCATAGTATCTCTTTGTTAGAAGCTTAACAATTTTATTAAAAATTATAAATCCTTACTTCACTTTTGCAATCACTTCTATTTCTACTTTAACATCTTTAGGTAGTCTTGCTACCTCAACGCAACTTCTCGCAGGTTGATGATGATCAAAATATTTACCATAAACTTCATTTATATTTTGAAATTCATTCATATCAGCAATAAAAATAGTAGCTTTTATAACCGAATCTATATCTGATCCAGCTTGGTCTAGTACAACTTTTAAATTTTCTAAGACTTGTGTCGTCTGTTCTTTTACATCATCGCTAACAATCTCTCCATTTAAATTTAATGGGATTTGTCCAGATGTGAATACTAGACCATTTACTTCTGTTGCATGTGAGTATGGTCCTAATGCTTCCGGTGCTTTGGTTGTATTAATCGTTTTCATGATGCCGTAATCGCTCCTTTAAGAAAATTTAGTTAAACTGTTGCCTTTCTCCACTTTAAATTCCTGATTGTATTCATCTACATCAGATAATCTAACTAAGGAAGTATAATCTTCAATTAATCTTTGTTTAACTTCTTTTGATTCTACTAGTACCGATACCCCTTTCACATGTGCTTTAAACTCGTTCATTAAATTCATCACACCATTGATGGATCCTCCTGCGCGCATAAAATCATCTACTACAAGGACATTGGAATTCTCTGGTAACGTTCTCTTAGATAACACCATTGTTTCAATTTTTCGAGAAGACCCTGACACATAATTGATAGATACCGTAGAACCTTCAGTCACTTTGTTATCTTTTCGAATGACAACTACTGGTAAATTCAATACGTTAGCTACTGAGTTGGCAAGAGAGATACCTTTCGTAGCAATCGTAACGATTGCATCTAATTCTTCATCCATATAAAGTGTAGCAATCAGTTTCCCGACACGGTTAAGTAATGTCGGGTCTCCCATTAAATCAGACAAGAATAAATATCCTCCTGGTAGCAAACGATTCTTCTCTTGGAGTTGTGCGATAACGTCATCAATGACTTCACTCGCTTCTTCTTTACTCATTTCAGGTTTATACGTTACACCGCCACTGGCACCAGCTGTGGTAATTACTGTCCCTAATTTTTCTTTTTGGAACGTGGTTTTAATAATTTGAACATCTTCACTTATAGATGATTTCGCTTGTTTAAATTTTTGTACGAAATAAGTTAATGGTATCAATTTATTAGGGTTATTCATCAAGTATTGTGTCATATAAACAATTCGTTCGCTTCTTTTATAGCGCATTTAACTCATCCCTTCTCACTAGCCTAATAATCTTACTATATACACTTCATTACAACAGCCATTGACTGCATTGTAAACATGTCTTGCCTGGCGTTCTTTTTGTGTTAGTCCATAAACAGACGGGCCACTTCCACTCATAACAGCACCATCCGCACCATTTTCTAACATATTTTCTTTTATTTTTAAAATCTCAGTATGCATCTTACTTGAGACAGGTTCCAATCGGTTTGAAAGACTTTTACAAAGTAATTCATAATCTCCTGAAATCAAAGCTGATTTACAAGTTGTCGTATCCACATGATGTGACTTATTTAAGTCTAATTTTTTGAAGATACTCGGAGAAGATATTCCTAAATTTGGTTTTGCCACAACAACCCATGCTGATGGAGGTTTATTCAGAAACGTAATATGTTCACCTTTACCTCTGCATAATGCTGTTTTACCAAAAATACAAAAAGGGATATCTGTACCTATCTTAATACCGAGCTCACACAACTCATTTAACGGTCTATTTAGCTCATACAGGCGATTCATCCCTCTCATCGTAGCTGCAGCGTCAGTAGAGCCTCCTGCAAGCCCTGCTGACACCGGTATGTTCTTATCTATAGTGATTGTGATACCTTGCTTTAGATTATAAGTTCTTTTCATTAATTCTGCAGCTTTATACGCTAAGTTTTTATTATCGGAGGGAACGTAAGTTTGCTCTACATCAACAACTATTTTTTTGTCGTTGCGTAGTTCAAATGACAAGCGATCATTTAAATCAATCGTTGTCATAATCATTTCAACTTCATGAAAACCATCATCTCGTTTAAAGAGTGTATCCAGCGTTAAATTAATCTTTGCTGGAGCTGTTTCATAAATCATATTCCCACCCTCTTCCAATTCGATATGGTAATAAAATGATTTTAACATATTGTTATAGTTGAATTGCCTGTTTTTAAAAACTATTTTTCGATATTTTGATAAATATACATTTAACTATATTAGACAATAAATCATTTCTTAATTTACTATTCTACAATATAGTGCGCCTCTATTAAAATTATATCCATCTCACACATTATAAATTGTGACACAGAAAAAGGTATGTTGGCGAAGTTACACCAACATACCTTTTCATTTAATGATCTTAATATTAAAGTTTAAATTAAAAAGTATGACTCCTAAGAGACAAACTTTATTTAAATCACTTTTATTTAGTGTGCAATTGCTTCTTGCTGATTATCATCTTCAAAAGAAACTTGTACGTTTTCAGTTAAAACGTCAGCGTATGTATAAGATACACGCTCAAAGTTGTAAATTTCTTGATCTAGCTCAACAATGAAAACAGAAGGGTACGTTTCTTTTAACACACCACTACGCTCAATTGTTTTCTTACGACCACCATTCGCTTTAAGTACGATTCGGTTTCCTAATTGACAATCAAGTGAATTTTTGATGTCTCCAATAGATTTTGGCATATTGCTCCACCTCGCTACAAGTTGTATAATAACACAAATCGCGCGATTTTGTCAAACAAAACATCAATTTTAGCAATGTAATTCAGGCTTGTCAATAATTTAAAATGCTAATTCTGTGAAATTTTTCAATTCATTGTATAATTTTGCAAATTCTTTTATTGAAAGCGTTTCTCCACGTCTTCTTGGATCTATATCGCTTATTTCTAACCATTTTTTTATAATTTCTTTGTTTGCTTTACCATCTACAAACAAACTTTGATAGTTATTGCTGATTGTTTTTCGTCTTTGGCTAAATGCAGCTTTTGTCATTTTGAAAAATTCATCTTCGTTATCTATATCTACTTCCGGCGTCTGACGCTTCATCAATTTCACAACAATTGAATCTACATTTGGCGGTGGTAAGAAGACAGTCTTCGGCACTGTTAACACTTTACTTGTTTCAGTATAATATTGCGTAACAATTGAAAGTGATCCATAAGCTTTTGTACCAACTTGTGCATTCAATCTTTCACCGACTTCTTTCTGCATCATAACCACATACCCATCGATAGGTAAATTTTGTTGCATTAAATTCAATAATATCGGTGTTGTAATATAGTATGGCAAGTTAGCGACCACCATGATATTGTCACAATCTGTTAAATGCTCTGCGACATAATGTGCAATATCAGCTTTTAATATGTCTTCATTTATAATTTCCACGTTATCATAAGGTCCCATTGTGTCTTTCAACACAGGTATCAAACGTTGATCAATTTCAAATGCAACAACTTTTTTTGCGTTTTTAGCTAATTGCTCTGTGAGCGAACCCATACCAGGGCCTATTTCTATAACACCTGTATTTTCACCTATGTCGCTGGCATCGATAATTTTTTGTATAATGTTAACGTCAATCAAGAAGTTTTGTCCTAAACTTTTTTTGAAATTAAAACCATACTGATTGAGCAATGCTTTTGTACGCGATGGTGTAGCAACATCTTTAATATCCACTTATCATTCACTTCCTTCATTATCACTTAACGCATTTCTAACATCTGCTTCAGTATAGCCAAACGCATTGAGCTTATTTATTAATTGTTTGCCATTAGAATGTCCTATATGTAGCTTACGCCCAAGTATTTCTCTTTTTCTGCGTGCATCTTTCCCAATTATTAATCCTAAATCAATTAACACTAATTTACTGATTGTTTCGTGTCCTTCTTCGAATGGTGTACTCACATTCATTAAGGCATCTTTAATATCTGCAAGTTGTGCATGTTCTACACCAATCTTGCCTCGTTTACTTTTGGCTTTTTCTCTGTCGATATATGCATGTTTTACGCCTGGTATATGTTTTTGTATTGTATTACGTATTTTATCACCCGGAAAATCAGGATCTGTTAATACAATTACACCTCTTGCTTCAAATGCCTGTGCGATAACACTTAACGTTTGTTCGTTAATTGCACTCCCATTTGTTTCAATCGTATCACATTCTACTGCTCTTTTAACACGTTCCGTATCGTCTCTACCTTCTACTACAATAAATTCGTTAATCTTCATTTATTGTTACACCTTTCATCACTTTAATTCGATTTTAGATAAAAATAAAAAAGGTATCGTCGCAAATAATGGTTACCACTTAGCATTTACTCTATGAACTAAGCCCTATTTCAGACCGATACCTTTTTGTAATGTGTCTATCCTTTTAATTTAAACAATCGTTCTGCATTTTCAGTTGTTTGCTTGCAAACTTCCTCATAGCTCACACCGCGTAATTCAGCAATTTGTTCTGCAACCAATGTCACACGGACAGGTTCATTTCTTTTGCCTCTATAAGGATGTGGTGATAAGAATGGTGCATCCGTCTCAACTAATAATCGTTCAAATGGAACATGCTTTGCTACTTCTTTAGGTTGTTTCGCATTTTTAAAAGTGACTGGACCACCTAAAGATACATAGAAATTCAATTTATTAATTACATCATCCGCAATTTCAGGAGAAGCGCTGAAACTGTGCATGATGCCGCCAATTTCTTCAGCATGTTCCTCTTTAAGAATATCTATACAATCTTGCGTTGCTTCCCTATTGTGAATAATAATTGGTAAATTGACGCGTTTAGCCAGTGCGATTTGTTTTCTAAATAATGCTTGTTGCACATCTTTAGGTGATTTATCCCAATGATAATCTAATCCTGTTTCACCTATACCAATCACTTTAGGATGTTTTGCAAGTTTTTCTATCCACTCTAATCGTTCTTCTGTACAATCAACCGCATCTACAGGGTGCCATCCAATAATGCCATAGATAAATTCATATTGGTCAATCAGTTCCATCGTACGCTCGACTGTTGGTGTATCAAACCCAACAACAAACATTCGATCTACACCGTTGTCTCTTGCACGTGCAATGACCGCTTCTAAATCTTCATCATATTGTTCTGCATTTAAATGAACATGTGTATCGATAAGCATATTATATCGCTCCCTTAATTTGTGATTACTTAATTATTGCACCATTTGGAATTGCATTTGGCAAACTTACAAGTGTCAGTACACCATCTTTTTCAGCAGATAAAATCATACCTTCTGATTTTCTACCCATCAATTTGGCAGGTTTTAAATTTGTTACAACTGCAACTTTTTTACCTATAATATCTTCTGGTTGATAGTATTTTGCAATGCCTGAGACGATTTGACGTTGTTCACTATCTAAATCGACTTGGATTTTCAATAATTTATCAGATTTTTTAACTTGTTCAGCATCCGTAATCGTAGCAGCTTTAATTTCTACTTTGTCAAAGTCTTTGATATCAATTTGCGACTTACTAGGTACTTCTTCTTCAGTTTCTTCTGAAACTTCTGCCGCTTTTTCTGGCTGCATAGACTGTTTAATATAATCGATTTCTGCCTCACTATCTAAACGTGGGAAGATAGGTTGTGGTTTATCAATAACAACGATTGGTGCAGTTAAGGCACCATATTGTTTCACGCTATCAAATTCATATAATTCAGGAGAATTAATATTCAACTGTTCAAAGATTTGTTTTGGTGCATGCGTAAGGAATGGTTTTAATAATACTGCTACAATACGAATATTTTCTACTAAATGAGCCATTACATTACTTAGCATGTCTTTTTGACTCTCATCTTTAGCTAAAACCCACGGCGATGTTTCATCAATATATTTATTAGTACGGCTGATTAACTTCCAAATCGTTGAAAGTGCTACTGAGAATTGTAAATCGTCCATATTCTCATGGAACGTCTTCACTGTGTCTATCGCCATTTGTTCCATATCTTCATCCAACTCATGTTTTGGACCTTGATATGCTGGTAATTCACCATCAAAATATTTATTAACCATAGAAATTGTACGATTAACTAAATTACCTAAATCATTCGCTAAATCATAATTTGTACGTTCAACGAAACCTTCAGGCGTGAAGACACCATCTGAACCAAATGGTAATTCGCGCATTAAATAATAACGCGTAGCATCTAGACCATAACGATCTATAAGTACATTAGGATCAACTACGTTCCCTTTTGATTTACTCATTTTTCCATCTTTCATAAGAATCCAGCCATGAGCAAAGACTTTCTTAGGTAGTGGAACGTCTAATGCCATCAACAAGATTGGCCAGATAATTGAGTGGAAACGCACAATTTCCTTCGCCATAATATGAATATCTGCTGGCCAATATTTTTTGAATAAGCTATCATCATCTGATAAGTAACCTAATGAAGAAATGTAGTTCACAAGCGCATCAATCCACACATAAACGACGTGTTTAGGATTTGATTTTACATGGATACCCCAATCGAATGACGTACGTGAAACTGCTAAATCTTCCAATCCCGGTTTGATGAAATTGTTAATCATTTCATTTTTACGTGAAGGTGGTTGAATAAAATCAGGGTTTTCATCGTAAAATTCTAATAAACGATCTGTATATTTAGATAAATTGAAGAAATAGCTTTCCTCTTTAACTAATTCTACTTCATGACCGGAGTCTGGACTTTTACCGCCGACGATTTCACCATTTTCAAATATCGGGTCCACTAATTGCGTCTCAGTATAGTAAGTTTCATCTGGTACAGAATACCAACCTTCATATTCTCCCAGATAAATATCTTCTTGCTTTAATAAACGTTCAAATATTTGTTGTACTACTTCTTTATGTCGCGCTTCTGTAGTACGAATAAAATCATCATTTGAGATTTCTAATTTATTCCATAAATCTTTAATTCCAGCAATCATTTCATCCAAATACTCTAGTTCAGATTTTCCAACTTTTTGTGCTTTTTCCTGTATTTTTTGACCATGTTCATCCGTACCTGTTAAATAACGAACATCATAGCCTTGCATTCTTTTATAACGTGCGATTACATCACCAGCTGTTGTTGTATATGCATGACCGATATGTAAATTCCCACTTGGATAATATATTGGTGTAGTGATATAAAATGTTTCTTTCGCCATCAATGTTCCTCCTCGTTTCCTACGCTTTAAATATATCTAAATTCATTTTCCCTCAATGAAACAGATATATGCTTTTATTTCATTTTCTAATTTAGCCACTTCTAAAATGATATGGATAGATTACTATTCACATCGAACTTTTCATGACTTAATTCTTCTGAAATTTTAATATGCTTAATAATCTCTATCTTATCTACATTACCATAAATCACGCGCGTTATGGGAGTTTTTCAACTCATTTTTCTTGATTAAATATGAATTTATCCTATGAAAGTTTTTCACTTTATCTTAGAAGCTTTATCCTAAGAATAATCAATCTGACTTAGATTAATTATTGGAGACCTCATGATAAATATCATATACTTCGCCAGTCTTCATATGACGCATTTCAGCAACTTGTTTAATTGCAGCTTTAGGCTTCATATTTTCATTTATATAATAATTTACATGTGCTTGTATTGACATATCTTCAAACCATGACGTATCCTCTTTAGCTATCGCACCTTCAATGACTACGACAAATTCACCTTTAGTTGGAATACGATTTTCATCAAGCTGATTTAGTAATTCTCCAACTTCTCCTGTGACAATTTGCTCAAACTTTTTAGTTAATTCTCTACCTAGTGAAACTTCTCTAGTTTCATCTACTTTTTGAATTGTTTTCAACGTCTCTTTGACACGATGTGGAGATTCATAAATAATCAGAGTACTATCTTCAAACATACGTTGCTCTAAAATATCTAATTTTTGCTTTTCTTTTCGTGGCAAAAACCCTAAAAATGTATAAGTAAATGAGGGTAATCCACTCGCCATGAGTGCCGTTAACCCAGCATTAGGACCTGGCACTGTTTCCACTCTAATATCACTTGCTCTCGCTGCAACAACAAGCTCGTAACCAGGATCGCTAATCAATGGCAATCCTGCATCTGATACAAGTGCTATGCTAACATCTTGCTGCAGTTGTTCTATTAGATAATCCGTTTGTTGTTCTTTATTGTGATCATGATAGGATTTCAGGGGGGCTTGAATATCATAATGTGCACATAACTTTTTAGTCACTCTTGTATCTTCACAAGCAATCAAATCCACTGATCTTAAAATGTCTACAGCTCTATATGTAATATCTGCTAAATTCCCTATGGGTGTTCCTACTAAATATAGTGTCGCCATGAGTTATCCCTCGCTTATTAATACTAATTTTTGTTGCCTAGAATAGGTTTTTATTTCATATTCTCGTTTTAAAGCTTCTGATTTCGTATCAAACATTTCTTGATAAACTAACTCTACCGGACGTCTTATTTTAGTATATTTGGCGCCTTGTCCTTTATTATGCTTTTCCACTCTTTTTTCTATGTCTTTTGCATAACCAGTATATAAACTTCCATCTTTACACTTAACAATATATATATAATGTTTATCCATAATATATTTCTCTCATTTCTTTAGTATACGTTCCATCATTATTATATATGTAAAATGGTGTTTGAATGTCTAGGCCTTGATTGCCACCTTTTCTACCTTCAACAACAATTGTTTGGGCCACTTTACCTTGCTTACTATAGATGAAATAAAGTTTCTTTGGTTCAATTTGGTATGCTCTCATATAGCTTAAGACATCCATAAGACGTTCCGCTCGATGTACTATCACAAAGCGCCCACCCTGTTTCAGTAAATGTCTTGCTTCAAAACAACAATCCTCTAATGTACACATGATCTCATGTCGTGCTATCTTATGTGCTTCTTTCTGATGTTGGAACGCTTGGTTCTCTTTAAAGTACGGCGGGTTACAAGTAATAAGACTATATTTTGCAGGACTAAACTGTTTGTGTGCCTCTTTCAAATCCATATGATGCATCTGAATTCTACTTTCTAAACGATTATGTGCAATACTACGTTGAGCCATGTCTACGAGTTGTTGTTGTATTTCAATTCCATCTATAGCCTGCTGACCTTTATTAGAAAGTAATAATGGTATAACGCCATTACCAGAGCACAAATCCATGATTGTGTCCTGCTTTTTTACTTTTGTGAAATGTGCAAGTAGTAATGCATCTGTTGAAAAAGAAAACACATCATCATTTTGAATAATTTCTAGTTTTTCTTTAATTAAATAATCTAACCTTTCATTTTCCATATGCATATTCATTATATCCTCCAAAAAAGGACGAGACTGCGATGCTTAATAACCAAGCCTATCGCTACATCTCATCCTCAATCACATTTCATCTATATTGTTTTATAGGCAATTTCATTTTTTAATTATTCACTCAGCACTTCTAAACAAAATAAACAGTCGTCACCTTTTCTATGTTTTCCAAATAACTCACCATTACAAATATGAAAACCCTCTTTATAAAGCATAGCTAAATTATCTTTACTACGAAGTGGTCGCTTATATTGTGCTTTATGACCACTTTCTACTTTTTTCGGTTTTTCTTCTTTATCTATTAAAGTTTTTAGATTTTCATTCTCTATTTGTAAGGCTACATTTTCTTCTATGAGTTCGACAGTAAGATTTTTCAAATTAACCATATCACCATTGATTTGATTAATATTTTCTTCTAAATGCGCTAACTTTTCAAATATCTCGCTTCGATTCAATGTTGTAACGGCCTCCTAATTAAATGTTTCTAATTCTTCCATTTTATATTCTAGTGGTTGCTCTAAGCCTTCCACTTTAATTTGCATGGAAATGTCTAAAATATTTAAGCCTATCACTTTACCATTACCTTCTGGTGTTTCAATCGGATCACCAACATCAGGTAATTGTGCACGTGCTTCCTCATAATAATCATTTTCATACTTGAGACAACACATCAAACGTCCGCATGCTCCCGAAATTTTAGTTGGATTTAAAGATAAGTTCTGGTCCTTAGCCATTTTTATAGATACTGGTTCAAAATCACCTAAAAATGTAGAACAACATAAAGAACGACCACATGGTCCAATGCCACCCAATAATTTTGCTTCGTCTCTAACACCTATTTGTCTTAATTCAATACGTGTTTTTAACTTCTGTGCCAACACTTTCACGAGTTTTCTAAAATCAACGCGTTCATCTGAAGTGAAATTAAATATTACTTTTGATTTATCTAATGTGAATTCACAGTTAACCAAACGCATTTCTAATTGTTGTTGTTGAATTGTATCTTTACATAATTCTAAAGCTTCTTTGGCAGATTGTTCATTTTGTTCATATCTGAATAAGTCTTCTTCAGTTGCAATACGTACGATTTCTTTTAATGGTAGCGTTACATCTTGATCCGCTACATTTAAAGCTTCGTATTTTACACGACCCATCTCTAAACCTCTTTTAGACTCTACTACTACCCAGTCTCCTACAGTTAAATTAAAGTGTTGAGGCGAATAATACTCCATTTTTCCTGACTTTTGAAAATCAATTCCTACTACATTTTGCATAACTAATTCACCCCTTTTATTACGATTTGCTCAAACACTAACGTTGGATTCACATTTTGATTCAACTTTTTATGTGCTTCTGTTATTTGATCATACATCAAAATAATTTGATTATATGTTAGTTTTTTCGTATATTCTTGTACATCGCCTTGTAAATCTTGATATATCATATCATCAGTCATCCCTACTTTAGCATGCATAACATCTTGAAAGAAACCATTAACTGCAGCTAATGTGAGCATTTGTAGCCTTCTATTTTTAGCCTGTTTCAATAAATCTACAATAGCAATCAATGCCATAGGTCGATTTGTTAAAAGTAATTGGCACCATTTAATGATACTTTTACGTAGCGCCATTAAATCTGCTTCTTCGTTAAGTGTAATTGCTGTTTCAATTTGCGTAGTATATGTACTTAATAATTCAGCTACTGGACGAGAAACATCACGGTCTACTAACCGATTTATAAAATTAGCTTTATTAATAGGCTTAAAATAAACATGCTGACATCTCGAATGTATTGTGTCTAAGATTTGCTCAGGTTTCGTAGTTAATAAGATAGCGATGGTATTTTCAGGAGGTTCCTCTAAAAATTTCAAAATGCTATTTTCACCTTGAATTGTTAACTTTTCAAAGGATTCAATAATATATACTTTATAGTCTCCTTCAATTGGTAATTGATTCATATGATGTAATAATTGTTCTATTCGATCTTTCTTTATTGTAGTCTCTTCAGAGGATATATACATAAAATCAGGATGATTAAATGTTTCTACCTTTAACTGACATTGATTATCCTGATTACATAAAATAAGTTTCGTAAAATCAATAGCGACTTGTTGCATTGTCTGACCATCATCACCCTCAAATAAATAAGCATGTGACAATTTATTTGATTGATAGGCTTTCGTCAGTCTTTCTCGTTCATCCATTATAAAGTTACTCCTTTATATAAAAAGGCTGCTTATATATAGTTACTCTACAAAAAACATTCTAAAAGATCACCATAGGTACATCTCTTTAGCTAAAATGTAATTTGAGAGGCTACTATATTAAGCAACCATGATTTTAGAATTGATGGAAAGTTTCAACAGGCATTACAAATACCGTTGCTCCTCCAACTTCTACTTCAACTGGATACGGTATATAAGAGTCTGCACTGCCACCCATAGGTGTAATAGGTGATACAAGTTGCTCTCTGTTTCCACAAGTATCATTGATAACTTTCAACATCTCATCCACGCGATCATCTTCAACACCAGATAAGAACGTAGTATTACCAGCTCTTAAAAATCCACCAGTGGTTGCAAGTTTTGTTGCTCTAAAATTATGCTTAACAAGTTTGTCTGACAGTTCCTGACTATCCTGATCTTGTACAATTGCTATAATCATTTTCATACTAAACACCTCTTCCAAATATTATATCACAATTTTTCTAAGTATTTGCTGATAGATTCATACGTCGCGTTTACTACTTCTTCTATACTTTGATTTGCGTTAATCACAATAAAACGTTTAGACTCATTATGAATAATTTTCTTATAACCTTCAACTACTTTTTCGTGGAATATTACACTTTCTTGATCTAAACGATTTTGATTTCGCTGATTTTTTAGTATTCGGTCACGGCCTACCTCCACGCTCACATCAAGGTAAATGGTTCTATCTGGATATAAGCCATTGATAGCAAATTCATTAATAGATTTCACTTCTTCTATTCCTATACCCCGTGCATAACCTTGATACGCTAGTGAACTATCTATATAACGATCACATAATACTAACTTGTCCTCGTCTAATGATGGTATGACTTTGCCAACCAGGTGTTCACGTCTTGACGCCGCAAATAATAAGGCTTCTGTGCGCTCATCCATCTCGTCTCCTTCAAGCAATACTTCACGTATTTGCTCTCCAGTTTTAACACCACCAGGTTCTCTAGTAAGTACAACATCATACTCTGTTTCTAACCTTTTTGCCACTTGTTGAATGACTGTAGTTTTACCTGAACCTTCAGGGCCCTCAAAAGTTATAAAAGCTGACATTTTATTCATCCTTAATTTCTATTTTATAATTTTTAATTCCTTCTACTCTTATATTATTATCATACCAATAATTCATTAATTCTATCATATTTTCTGTAATTTTTTCTCCTTTAAACATAACAGGGATGCCTGGAGGGTATGGGACGATATTTGTTGCTAAAACTTTATTTTTAGCATGACTAATAGTAACAATTTTCGTATCAACTATAGCACCCGCTTGGTATATACCTTCTTCAGTTCTAAACACTGATTGAGCAAGTGTTTGTGTCTTTCTCACTTCCAACTCAATCTGCCGTATTCTTTCTATTAATAAATCAAATGGATAACTATCCTCCTTATGCCATAAAGGTAAAATGAATAATACCTGATGTTCATCAGCAAGTTCAACATAAATATCTTTAGTTTCAAAATACTTTTGTAATTCAAAACCAGTATAACCATTACAGCGTATATTCAATTTCAGTGGATCTTCAACCCTAACTACTTCTGCTCCAATTTTTTTTAACGCTTGAATTAATTGACTCCTTTTTTCAAAAAAGAGATTACCATTATAATCTTTATAAAACTGATGCGCTAATTCCAAACTCGTCATTAATAAATAAGAAGGACTTGAAGATTGAAAATAGGACAAATATTTAATAACTTTTTCCCGACTCGGCGCGTTCTTATGAATGAGTATAATAGAACTCATTGTTAGTGCAGGTAATGATTTATGATACGATTGCACTACGTAATCTGCACCCATATTTAAAGTAGAACTTGGAAAGCCTTCCAAATCAAAATGGGCACCATGTGCTTCATCTATTAACACAGGTATGTTGTGCTCTTTTAGATATTTGATAGCAATAGATACATCAAAACATTCACCATAATAATTAGGATATGTAAGGACCGCTAATTTAGTTTGTTGTATTTGAGAAAGAAATGTATCCAAATTCGGACCTAAATATTGGTTCGTTTTTTCACTCATTTTCATTTCCAGTAATTGACACTGCTCTGATGTTAAATCTAAAGCATGAAATACAGATTTATGTGCATTTCGAACAATAGAATAATGTCCCTCTTGTCCTGAAAATCCTTGGATTACTGATAATATCCCAGATGTTGTCCCATTAACTAAATAATATGCATCATAGTCAGGATGTTTCTGTATACCTTCCATACTTTGTGCTATCACTTCTTCAGGATGATGCAAATCATCTAATTCTGTAATCTCAGTCATATCCATTTTAAAATTCAATTGTTCTAAATAACCGATTGTCATATTTTTATGCCCAGGTACATGCATCGAAATCGGATTTCTATTTAATATATCATTAAGTTTATTAGTTAATGGTAATTTCATAAGTATCCTCGCTTTTCAAGCAATAATTTCAGTTCTTATAGTTCATTATATTTTAACATATAGTATACTACATTTCGTTTGGAAAATTAGAGCCACTTATGCTCTAATGTACCCCCATATAAAAAATTTATCTTCAAACAAGCTTGAATCAACCTTTTTTACGCATAAAAAAAAGACCCATTCGGGTCTCTAATTGCCTGGCAACGTCCTACTCTCGCGGAACGTAAGTCCGACTACCATCGGCGCTAAGGAGCTTAACTACTGTGTTCGGCATGGGAACAGGTGTGACCTCCTTGCCATTGTCACCAGACAATGAAATGTATAAAAATTATACATTCAAAACTAGATAGTAAGTAAAATTTGATAATGCCA
Organism: Staphylococcus sp. NAM3COL9; assembly: GCF_001431205.1. Classification (GTDB taxonomy): domain Bacteria; phylum Bacillota; class Bacilli; order Staphylococcales; family Staphylococcaceae; genus Staphylococcus. The sequence goes on from NZ_LGPC01000002.1 coordinate 37,598, forward strand.
AAACAAAACACTTTTAAATTTGATTAAGTCTTCGATCGATTAGTATTCGTCAGCTCCACATATCGCTATGCTTCCACCTCGAACCTATTAACCTCATCATCTTTGAGGGATCTTATAACCGAAGTTGGGAAATCTCATCTTGAGGGGGGCTTCATGCTTAGATGCTTTCAGCACTTATCCCGTCCATACATAGCTACCCAGCGATGCCGTTGGCACGACAACTGGTACACCAGAGGTATGTCCATCCCGGTCCTCTCGTACTAAGGACAGCTCCTCTCAAATTTCCTGCGCCCACGACGGATAGGGACCGAACTGTCTCACGACGTTCTGAACCCAGCTCGCGTACCGCTTTAATGGGCGAACAGCCCAACCCTTGGGACCGACTACAGCCCCAGGATGCGATGAGCCGACATCGAGGTGCCAAACCTCCCCGTCGATGTGAACTCTTGGGGGAGATAAGCCTGTTATCCCCGGGGTAGCTTTTATCCGTTGAGCGATGGCCCTTCCATGCGGAACCACCGGATCACTAAGTCCGTCTTTCGACCCTGCTCGACTTGTAAGTCTCGCAGTCAAGCTTCCTTATGCCTTTACACTCTATGAATGATTTCCAACCATTCTGAGGAAACCTTTGAGCGCCTCCGTTACTCTTTAGGAGGCGACCGCCCCAGTCAAACTGTCCATCTGACACTGTCTCCCACCATGATAAATGGTGCGGGTTAGAAATCCAACACAGCAAGGGTAGTATCCCACCAACGCCTCGACGTAAGCTGGCGCTCACGTTTCAAAGGCTCCTACCTATCCTGTACAAGTTGTACCGAATTTCAATATCAGACTACAGTAAAGCTCCACGGGGTCTTTCCGTCCTGTCGCGGGTAACCTGCATCTTCACAGGTACTATGATTTCACCGAGTCTCTCGTTGAGACAGTGCCCAAATCGTTACGCCTTTCGTGCGGGTCGGAACTTACCCGACAAGGAATTTCGCTACCTTAGGACCGTTATAGTTACGGCCGCCGTTTACTGGGGCTTCGATTCGTAGCTTCGCCGAAGCTAACCACTCCTCTTAACCTTCCAGCACCGGGCAGGCGTCAGCCCCTATACATCACCTTACGGTTTAGCAGAGACCTGTGTTTTTGATAAACAGTCGCTTGGGCCTATTCACTGCGGCTCTCCTGGGCGTTAACCCTAAAGAGCACCCCTTCTCCCGAAGTTACGGGGTCATTTTGCCGAGTTCCTTAACGAGAGTTCGCTCGCTCACCTTAGAATTCTCATCTTGACTACCTGTGTCGGTTTGCGGTACGGGCACCAAAATTCTAGCTAGAGGCTTTTCTTGGCAGTGTGAAATCAACGACTCGAGGAAAAAATTTCCTCTCCCCATCACAACTTGACCTTAAGAGTGCCGGATTTGCCTAACACTCAGTCTCATTGCTTGGACGTACAATCCAATAGTACGCTTCGCCTATCCTACTGCGTCCCCCCATCGCTTAAAACGAATTTTGGTGGTACAGGAATATCAACCTGTTATCCATCGCCTACGCCTATCGGCCTCAGCTTAGGACCCGACTAACCCAGAGCGGACGAGCCTTCCTCTGGAAACCTTAGTCAATCGGTGGACGGGATTCTCACCCGTCTTTCGCTACTCACACCGGCATTCTCACTTCTAAGCGCTCCACATGTCCTTGCGATCATGCTTCAACGCCCTTAGAACGCTCTCCTACCACTGTCCTTACGGACAATCCACAGCTTCGGTAATATGTTTAGCCCCGGTACATTTTCGGCGCAGTGTCACTCGACTAGTGAGCTATTACGCACTCTTTAAATGATGGCTGCTTCTAAGCCAACATACTAGTTGTCTGGGCAACGCCACATCCTTTTCCACTTAACATATATTTTGGGACCTTAGCTGGTGGTCTGGGCTGTTTCCCTTTCGAACACGGACCTTATCACCCGCGTTCTAACTCCTAAGATAAAATTGATTGGCATTCGGAGTTTGTCTGAATTCGGTAACCCGATAAAGGCCCCTCGTCCAAACAGTGCTCTACCTCCAATAATCATTACTTAAGGCTAGCCCTAAAGCTATTTCGGAGAGAACCAGCTATCTCCAGGTTCGATTGGAATTTCTCCGCTACCCACAACTCATCCGCTCACTTTTCAACGTAAGTCGGTTCGGCCCTCCATTCAGTGTTACCTGAACTTCAGCCTGGTCATGGGTAGATCACCTGGTTTCGGGTCTACGACCAAATACTCAACGCCCTATTCAGACTCGCTTTCGCTACGGCTCCACATTAACTGCTTAACCTTGCATCAAATCGTAACTCGCCGGTTCATTCTACAAAAGGCACGCCATCACCCATTAACGGGCTCTGACTACTTGTAAGCACACGGTTTCAAGTTCTATTTCACTCCCCTTCCGGGGTACTTTTCACCTTTCCCTCACGGTACTGGTTCACTATCGGTCACTAGAGAGTATTTAGCCTTGGGAGATGGTCCTCCCGGATTCCGACGGAATTTCTCGTGTTCCGCCGTACTCAGGATCCACTCAAGAGTGAACAAACTTTCGACTACAGGATTATTACCTTCTTTGATTCATCTTTCCAGATGATTCGTCTAATTTGTTCTTTTGTAACTCCGTATAGAGTGTCCTACAACCCCAACAAGCAAGCTCGTTGGTTTGGGCTCTTCCCGTTTCGCTCGCCGCTACTCAGGGAATCGATTTTTCTTTCTCTTCCTGCGGGTACTAAGATGTTTCAGTTCCCCGCGTCTGCCTTCAGATATGCTATGTATTCACATATCGATAACACGACATAACTCGTGCTGGGTTTCCCCATTCGGAAATCTCTGGATCAAAGCTTACTTACAGCTCCCCAAAGCATATCGTCGTTAGTAACGTCCTTCGTAGGCTTCTAGTGCCAAGGCATCCACCGTGCGCCCTTAATAACTTAATCTTTTCGACCTTCAACACGATAAAATCGGTTGAAAACCTAAAATGTTATTAATCTGTGAGTGTTCTTTCGAACACTAGCGATTATTTCTATTTTTTTGAATTCAAGCTTTTTAAAACTCTAATTCACTCGGTTTTGCTTGGTAAAATCATAAATTTTACTTACATATCTAGTTTTCAATGTACAAA
>NZ_LGPC01000003.1 GCF_001431205.1 Staphylococcus sp. NAM3COL9
ACATTATAGAAAACCAAAGACCATCACTAATTAAACGCAGTTTTAAAATTTCATCAGGATTGCCTTCGTCTAGTTCAAATCTTTCCTGCCAAGTCTGCGTAATATCCTTGCTATTAATGACATTTCACACCAACTTTCGCCTTTCTACTTCTCTATTTTATAATTGAATTTAATAATCATATTTAAATAGTCTCTTATCATTAATTCAATATCATTCTCTTTTAATAAATTCGGATATATGAGTGTTTCTATAATCATTCCATCAATAAAAGCGTGCAATTTTGTTGCTTCTTGCCTAAGATCAAAATTACCATCTAAGAGCCCTTCTTTTTCTAACATTGATAATATGTTTATCAATACATCATTTAAAATTGTATACATCTCGTTACTTAACTCTTTCAAACTATTGTTTTTTAAAGCCATCAATGAAAATGAAAGCCAAGCCTCTCCTTCAATAAATTGATATTTATGATTATGAGGTATTAGGTTTTTCAAAACAGTCACTGCTATTTCTTTCATTGACATACCACTATCTATTTTAGAATTTATCCTAGTTTCCATTTTTTTGTTAATAAGTTTCATAGAATAAATATAAAGTTCATTTTGAGTTGAAAAATAATACTGAACAGTACCCAAAGATAAATTAGTTTTTTGAGAGATCTTTCGGATAGTTGTATTTTCTATTCCCACTTCACTAATGGTAACTAAGGTTGCATTGGCAATTTGTTCTTTTCGTTTTTCATGATCCGTAGTTTTTGGCATAAATATCCTCCGTTTTTATAATACAAATGTATTATAAAAGGCTATTTAAGTCAACTGTATTATAAAATAAGCACTTCTATTTGATAAAAGAGCCTTTTTTAATATCTGTTTTATAAATATAATTTCCCAATTATTCAACATTTTTTAGTATCGCTTACTTTTTCAAATTTTATCTTTAAGTCTTAAAAAAACAATTAACCCAGTTCCCCATATAAGAAACATTGGGTCCCAAACAAATGCTTGACCTATTAGACTTAATTTAAACTCAATTGGTATAATGCCTAAAAGTTTCAACCATCCACTTATTGTGTTTATTCCTCCATGTATAACTAAAATTGTTGCACCTATATAAGAAATTGTATTTATAAATTTATTATTTTTGTAATTGAGTATTAAAGGTATCCAGGTAGATGAAATCTTGAAAATACCTAAAAGAAATAGTATTAATAAAAACTTGTTATCATAAGTTTGCTTTAAGCTTATTGTCCAATTTCCAACAGTTAATAAACCTAATTCACCTCCAAAAGACCAATAAAATGTTGCTAATGAATGCAAACTACCCGTTAATAAAAAAGAAATAATTGCTATTTTTTTTATTAATGCTAGTTGGTTCTTCACATGAAACACCTCTCTTGATTTTTATATTAAGTAGTATATCAGTTTTTAAATGTTAAAGAGATAGTACACATTCTTTATATAATCGATGATTATAAGAAGTTCCGATGATAGAAATAAAAGCGCTGCAAGTTCCTTAACTTGTAGCGCTTTTTTAATAAATATAGTCTTTTCAAACAATTATTATAATATAATTAGCCACCAAATAAACGACTCCAGAAGCCTTTTTTAGGTTGCGTTTCTTCACTCTTTTCTTCTATATCACTATCATTGTCATTTGGATTAGATAGAACATCTTCTTTTTGTGCTTCTTCATCTTGTGTACTTTCATCACTTTGACTCTCAGATATATCCTTATGTTGAATCTCTGCTTCTTTGTCTTCTTCCTGGTGTTGATTAATATTCACAGAATCAGTAGTATACGTTGCTTCTTGTGCATCAACGTTTTGTCTATCGTTAGTCGATGTATCAAAGGAATAATTAAGGCGTCTCTCTTCCTCTAATTGATTCTCTAATTTTTGAATCTTCTTATTACTCTCTAATGCTAATACTTGCTGATTCTCTAAAAGTCTATTAAGTGTATTTATTTGCTCTTTATCTCTATTTGATTGTTCTTTATATATATCTACCTGGTTATATAATTGTTTTATTGTCTCATCTTTCACCAGGTTATCATTATTAGGTTTAGCTTCTTCTTTCTTTTCATTTTCAAAATCATCATTCTTATTTTGATTTTTTCTTATTCGGTTTACTACTATAATTTCATCTTCACTGGATAAGTAATTTACGTTATCGATTTTTTGAAATTTTACATTTGCTTTTTTAGCATTATTATAAACAGTCATTTTTGTTACGTTTAATTCATCGGCAATTCCCTTCATACTCTTCATATAACGGCCTCCATATAGTTATGTACATAACGTTCATACCATTATATAGCCATTATACTTGTTATTACAAGTCCATATAATTCATTATACGTATAGGTATATAGCGTTATATGTATAAGCTTTTAAACTAGTTATATAGGTGTTATACGCTCTTTATACTTGCTGTATAAGTGTTTATACGGTGTTATACGACATAACAATTTAAAGACATTATACGAAGTTTTATCCTTCTTTGAAAATGCATACACCCAAATGTATATAAACAATTTAACAAAACTTTTAAAAGTGTTAATATAAATATATATAAAAGAAACCCAACTACGGGAATAGTCAGGTTTCTTCGGTAATAAAACAAGTGATTTGTTTGTTTATATAGTTGTTATATTCTTATTATATATACTAAGAATTATTAGTGCAAGTCGAATACATATAAACTTACTTATAGCTTTTTTATTACCTCTTTTAGAAATTTAAATATGAAAGAGGTTTTTGTATGTCCAACTTTAATATTAAAGAAATCCAAAAAGAGAAATTTTATCAATTACCTAAAGTATTTTTTACGAATCCTAAATATACTAAATTGTCTAATGATGCAAAAATAACTTGGTCAATACTAAGAGATCGTTTAGATTTATCCATAAGAAATAATTGGGTAGATAAAAATGGAGATATTTTTTTTATTTATACCAACGAAAAGCTTAAATCTATTTTAAATATTAGTAGTCCAAATAAGCTGTCTAAAATAAAAAAAGAATTAACTCAAGCTGATTTATTTAATCAAATAAGAGTAGGTTTAAATAAACCTAATAAATTATATATTAAAAAACCAGAAGTAACAGAAGCTGATGTATATTATATTTCACAACAAGAAAACGATATAGAACATCGTAATAACACGGACGTATCAAATTCATACGTCCAGAAATATGATAATGATACATCAAGAAATATTAATTTGATACATCATGACATATCAAAAGAATACACTAATGATACTGACTTAAGTAATACTGATTATATAGAGACTGAGAATAATGATACGAATGACTTGAATGATACATACAACAATCCAATAAAAAATAATCATTCGGATCATACAAATCATCAACAAACCGAATTTAATAATGATGCGCTTAAGTTCCAAGTTCTCGAAGAATTGCCGCAACAACTTCAAGACTATTTAAGTAAATTTGAAATTAGAGAAATCCGTATTATTAAAAGTGTGTTACTCAAAGGAAAAAAATCATTTAATAATGCACATGATACCTATTACCGTTTAGAAGATGTTGAGTTTGAAATTGTAAGTGTATTGAAACGTTTCAAAGCGATGCTGCTACAAAAGAATGAAACCGTTGAAGCTATGCAAGGGTATTTAATGCAATCCATTAAAGCTGAATTCGAAGAAACACATGCGCTTTATATGCGACGTCAAAACATGAAACAGCATAATATCTTTAATCAATAAATGTGGTGTGGGTTCACATTTAAATTAAGAGAAACGCCCTTTATATCATAGATAGCTAGTAAATAAAGGGTTACATCGGATTAAAATTTTTTAGGAGGGCACGTATGGAGTTCTATTCTAGAGATTTAAAAGATACAGATATAGATCACTTAAATGAATTATATGCTTTACCAGAAGTGACTCAATATCAAACTTGGGGTCCTCAAAGTTATGAAGAGACTCAGCAATTCATTAATGTGGTTTTAGAGAAAGATTCAAATTGGATTTACAATGTCCTCGTGGATCCTGATACAGATAAAGTGATAGGGACGATACAATTAGCCATAGATGAAGCAAATCAAAGTGCTAAAATTAACTTTATTGTCCACCCAAATTGTTGGGGTCACGGCATTGCGACGGATATAGCAAAAACAATCATCAAATATGCCTTTAAAGTACTGAAACTCAATCGAATATGGGCATCCATTGATTCAAGCAATATAGCTGCCAGGATTGTGCTAGAAAAGGTAGGCATGAAACAAGAGGGCGTTTTGAGAAAAGATAAATTAGTGCAAGATGCGTACAGAGATATATTAATCTATGGTCTTTTGAGAAGTGAATACTAAGAGGCATTATTTATATACTCAATCCTTTGTTAAAGTTCAAGTGCAATAAAGAATTAGGTACATAAATGAGAGTGGCTTAAAAAATCGACACTACTTTGGATCAAAAAATGGTTGTGAAATTAAGATATGTTTATTTGGCTCATATTTGCATTTTAAGAACGTATATAAGCTTTAGGTATAAATCTATATAAACAACCCTTAATTCTTTAAAATTCCCCTGTAAAATCCAAATAAAGGTATATAAAAGAAAAAAGCTAATCCATTTTATCTGGGTTGGCTTTTTTCTTTTATTTCAATACTATAATGTCGATTTATCCAATTTGGGCGCTACTAATCGACTCCCATGTGCCTTTTTCTTAACGGAATTAGGCACACTCATACGAAAGCTAATTTGTTTTTGGTTTTCCCCAACAGAAAAATCGCTAGCCACTTCGTGACTACGTATAATGCTTGTTGGGATTATATCCCAAGTCCTTTATATTTTTTCTAAAGCAAAAAATGAGTAGCTAATTGCTAGCCACTCATGTAATTTAAAATCAAAACAAAGACCTAGTGCAGCAACCCAAAATGTGGTTGCTAAAATAGAATAAATAAAATATAGTTACAAATACGTCAAAATATAGTTGAAGAGGAGAATATAAATCCATGGGAATTATACTTTCAATACTTGCAGTTGTTATTTTAGTTTTAATTTGCCTAAGTATTCAAATTGGGTATGGTCTTATTAGAATTAAAAATAGCAAGAAAACTAAAAAAGAAATGAAAATAGATAAAAAACATTTAACTTTAAGTACAATACTTTACATTGTTTTATGTACTATTTTAATAATAACTATTAACAATAATTATTTTTAAAAATAAAACAACACATAAAAGTCTTTATTCTAACCTGAAAGCTCCTATGTGTTGTTCAAAAATTATATTTTATTGTTTTGGTCCTGACCCATCATAAGTAGTGGATGTTATAAATTTTACAGTCCCAATTTTTTTCTTTTTGGCTTTGTCTTTATACATTGTAGCATTATGTTTAATTTGTCCTACGCTATTTATATATTGCTTATCTGTAACGTAAACAGTTTTAAGGCTGGAAGCAATTTCACCTGATCCACCAGATATCAAACCAGCAACTGTACCACCTGAAACACCGCCTGTAGCATAACCTAAAGCGCCTGCAGTAGCATAAACAATACCTTTACTTGCAAAATCACTCGCAGCCGTAGAACCAGTAGTAGTAGTGAAATATTTAAAGCCACTACTTTTGGCTTCAGCCGTATTGGTATTAAAGCCAGTTGAATTTTGAACAGAAGAAACTACTGGAGTCAAAATAACTGATGCAGCCAATACAGATATAATTTGTTTTTTCATAATAAAAGTTAAACCTCCTTTATAAGCTTTCCTAAATTTTAAGCATATTACATAGATATTGTTACTATAAATATGTTTAAGTCACTTATAAATATGTTTAAGTTAAAAAAATCAGTTAGGAAGGCTGGAATAAAATGCATTTTAGTAAAAAATTAAAAGATGTTAGAGCTGAACATAAAATAACACAAGAAAAGTTTGCAAATGATATCCAAGTATCAATACAATCTGTTAACAAATGGGAAAATAACAAAAGTTATCCTGATCTATTTAATTTAATTGATATTGCTAATTATTATGAAATAAGTATAGACTCACTATTAGCGAATGAGATAAAACATAAAAATTCGAAATGTTCTAAAAAAAGATACCGTAAATTCTTTATTAGAATATTTCGAAAATAAATAAGAATTATCAGCATATAATTTAATTAGATTAACTAAACTAAAAGACAAAAACCCCGTCATTTCAGTCTGTGTGTCTTTTAATATTTATACAAACCTACTACCTATAAGGTTAAACTATGTTAACTAAAACGAGAGGCCTAAACGCTGTTAAATAAGCGTTTAGGCCTCTTTCAATCCATTGTGATTTATAAAATGTTTCTACATTGTCAGTTTGACAAGTTTTCATATACCTTCATAAGTGAAGGTTTTTTATATTTATACAGATTATCAAAGTATTGTTGTAGCCGTCCCCATTGTTAAAAACCAAAATAAAAAGACATTTAAACAATATGGTTATTACCATTTAATGCACTATTTATTATCTTAATTTGTTTATTTAAATAAATTAAAGGTATTAATATAATAGCCACCTCGGCTTAACGCTTTATTTCACAATTACTACTGTTAGCATTAATTGCTAACAGTAGTTTTTATTTTAATCCTCGAATAATCTTAAAAGACTTAAACAACCCAATAAAATTAAAACAAAGAGTATATAAGGGACGATATAAGCTATATACCATAAGTAGCCCCATACTGATTGTGTATGTGTAATCGTATGATGCAATGCACTGTACATGCTATCAATGCCTAAGACGTGTCCAATCGGACCGGTCACAATGGAAACTAAGGCCATTAATAAAATAACGAAGTATAGGGCGCCGATACCATGCGTCATACTTTTGATACTTGATTTAAAAGTGCTATTCAACTTTTGATTTTCTTTTAAACTGTTATTCAATGCTTCATGATGTTCTCGGTTGGCCATTCGAATCCCTTTGAGATCCTCATACATCCCATCTTTTTCTTGTCTAAACGCCTTTGCGACATCCTCAGTCATATGTTTTGTATCAATTTTCGATAACATTTGATTGGAAATTTTAATCACTTTTGTTTCTGTTTTATCTAAGTAGTTTTTAAAGTTCGAGGTCGAAGCCTTTAGTTCGCTTACTAATTTTTGGTTCTGATTCGATCTGTTTTGCTCTCGCTGCTCGAGCTCGATCATCCTGTTCCCGATCTTCGCGTTCTGCTCTTTCAGCTCGTTCACGACGTTTTCGTTCATTGAATAGGGCTTGGGTTGATTGGTCGAAAGTGGACCAGTTAAGTGTTGTTCCAGGTTGTCTATGTGTTGGTTGATTTTTTGGAGTTCTTTCAGAATTTCTGCGTTGTTTCTCGGCTCCAAAGCCATGGATAATGCCTCCTTTGTCATAAATATCGCCTAATTTACTGCCACGTACTTTTTTATCTGCTTCAATATGTCTATATGTAATGGTTTTATCGGTTACACGTTCAACCGTAATGCCTTTTGGACGTAATTGATCCTTGAAGCTTTCCATATCTGTCGCCTGTATTTCATCAATCGCAAGTCGAATATCGTTTTTCCATGATGATTTGCCTTTATCTATGATATTTTGTTCAGCTTGGGTATAACGCAATTCTGACGTAGGTTCTGGAATGGATAAATCATGGTTTAAACAAACTTCGTCGTTAGCTTTACGTAGGTCACGTAAAGCTTGTTTATCGTTATTAAATTTCTTGCCTGTTTCTAAATTTACAGCATTGATAACGATATGATTGTGAATATGATCCGTATCGCTATGTGTATGGATGGCCACTTGATGGTCGGGTGCCATTTTTTCGGCTAGTTCTAAACCGAGTGCATTACATTTTTTAGGCGTGACTTCACCTGGTTTAAAGGACTGAATGATCACATGGCCTTGATTGCCATCTGTTTTACCATAAACTTCGCGAGAAGCTTTAAACGCACTTTTTGCGTATTCGACATCACAATTTAAACCACTTTTTTCTTTCGCCCGTTTTTCGGCATAGTTAATAGCCCGTGATGTTGATTTGGTAGAACTTATTTTAGTTGTTGCCATATGTGATTCAACTCCTTACGCATGATGGCGATATCTTGTTGCATCAATTCGATATTTGCGCGTTCGCCATACGTATTTAAAGCTTTAGCGATTTGGTTTAAGTTGCTGCCCAACTTACCCATATCTTTGGCCATCGATTGGCGCGTGACTTTGTCTAATTTGGGCGCCACTAATCGAGCCCCTTGTGCCTTGTTTTTAACAAACAAAGGCACACTCATATTCAAAGTTTCAGCCGATGCCTGTAACTTTGAATATTCGGATTCGCTCACACGAAAACTAATTTGTTTCGGCTCCTTGCGGTCGGGGTTTTGGTTTTTCCCGACAGCTTCGTTCCCTTCAGTCATTGTTTTACGTTCGCTCATAATCCCACCTCGCTTTCTAACGAAAGACACGTTGTTCCGTTGATTGTATTATAACATAATACAATCTTCCTCACATCGTTTTAGAGGTTTGGCAAGCAATGGGAATGCTAGCCACTTCGTGCCTAGATACCCTGCTTGTTGGTGGATAAATCCCCCAAGCCCCCCTGTGATTTTTTCTGTGAAAAAATAGCAAATACTACTGAGTATTTGCTTAGTCCATACGCTCAAAAATGTGAGCGTAAATGCCAGATAAAAATCATAAAAAAGCGAAAACAATCAATATTAATTTAACCGAATCAGAGTATGAAAAAGTGAAGCAACTTGCGGAAATTAGAGACCTCAATCCGACCGCATATACACGACTGACTGCATTAGGTAATCGAATTAAACCTACGGTTGTTTATCCTACAGACGAACGCATTAATGAACTTGAAAAAGAAAATCAAGACCTCAAAATGAAACTCATGGCAGGCCATGGTGAATATGAAGTTACAAGAGAGGATTTTGATAGCTTAGAAGAGCAATATTATCAGTATGCAGGTTATGTGAATACATTTAAAGACTTCTTACAGTATGTGCAAAATGATGCAGAATATATCAATTTAAGTGGCTATAAGAGCGATGAAAAATTAAAATCAGATATTAGGGATGCAATTACTAATTTAAAAGTTGGAAGAGAAAAATAATATTAGTTACTTGTATAAAAATATAGTTAATTGTGTAATTATTCTAATTCTCTGTTACAATGAACAACAAATATTATTATGTTGATATAAAGCGCTCACATTTAAATGTAAGCGCTTTTAAAATTTAAGGGGGGATTTTATGCAACAAGATAGTATTTGGTTAACAATTGTTGGATTGATAATTATCATATCTATTGTAGGTTTGTTAATTGCAAAACGTATTAGTCCAGTGGTAGGTATGATTTTAATACCTAGTGTTGGGGCATTAGTATTAGGGTATAGTATTGGAGATTTAGTTGAGTTTTTCAATAGTGGTTTGGATCAAGTGATAAATGTCGTTATTATGTTTATTTTTGCTATTATTTTCTTTGGTATTATGAGTGATAGTGGTTTATTTAAACCTCTCGTAAAGAAATTAATTTTGTTAACACGAGGTAATGTAATTGTTGTTTGTATTGTAACCGCATTAATAGGCACTTTTGCTCAACTTGATGGTGCTGGAGCTACGACTTTCTTACTTTCTATTCCTGCTTTATTACCTTTATATAAAGCACTTAACATGAACCGTTATTTACTATTATTATTACTTGCTTTAAGTGCTGCAATTATGAATATGGTGCCTTGGGGAGGGCCAATGGCACGTACTGCATCGGTTTTAGGTGTTAAAAATGTTAATGAATTATGGTATGGTATCATTCCTATACAAATCACAGGATTTATTCTGGTGTTACTTTTCGCAGTATTTTTAGGTTTTAGAGAAAAAGTACATATTAATCAAGCTATTAATAAAGGTGAAGTAGCTGATACACAACACTTAGATATAAATAAGATAGTTGAAAATTATGAGCGTGACCAAGATATAAAATTTCCGGTACGTGGTGTAGCTATTAATAAGCCTTGGATGAATTGGGTTAACGCTTTGCTTACAATTGCAATTATCGTAGTAATGTTAGCAAACATCGCACCTCCAGAATTTGCTTTTATGATTGGTGTAGCAATCGCATTAGTTATTAATTTTCCTAATGTAGATGAACAAATGAGTCGTTTGAAAGCACATGCACCAAATGCATTAATGATGGCTGCTGTGATTATAGCAGCAGGTATGTTCTTAGGAGTATTGAATGAAACGGGTATGTTAGAAGCTATTGCAGTTAACTTTATTCATATTATTCCTAACGCAGTAGGCCCTTATTTACATATTATTGTTGGCATTTTTGGTGTGCCACTTGATTTACTCACAAGTACAGATGCTTATTATTTTGCAGTCTTACCTATAGTTGAACAAACAGCAAGTCAATTTGGCGTGCCCGCTATTTCAACTGCCTATTCTATGGTTATAGGTAATATTATTGGTACATTTGTAAGTCCATTTTCTCCAGCCTTGTGGTTAGCTATTGGATTAGCAGAAGCGAATATGGGTACTTATATTAAATATGCATTTTTCTGGATTTGGGGATTTGCGATTATTCTGTTGATAATTGCTATTCTAATAGGTGTAGTAACAGTTTAATTGATAATTAAGCATAACACCGCCGCCAAGATCTACCTTAGCGGCATTGTTATGCCTATAAACAAAATCAAAAGGGCAATTGGACAAATTAATTAACTAGCTACTATAATGCACTTTTTTGATTATAAATTTGTCATATTGTGTTAGTAATTTTTTATACATAATTGCCTTTATGTTGTATTTTATAGACATCCGAAAAGACTTTAGGAATTTTGCGTGATTATTCTTAGTAGTTCTAATTAATAACTTATTTTATTCTACATAATTTAACTTATCTGAAGTGCATATGCTTGCAGATTAACAGATGGTATAATAGGGAAGTCGTCGTTCTACTTCTGTGCTGGTTTAGCATGGAAGGAGGTGACACCATGTTCAGCATCATATTTGTATCTATAGTAGCTCCTATTATAGTGGGGGTTATAATCACGTTGTTTTCATATTGGTTGAATAATCGTGATAAATAATTAAGCGACGACATAGTAATAACACCAAAAAGAGCCCGATAACTATTCCAGTAGTTATCGGGCTCGGTGTTTACCATGTTCAACACATATTTGTTATCTAAATTATAACATCATAGTGGAGAGAAATGCAAAATAAGAATAAATATATACGTAGTCTAAATAAAGAGCAATTTACTTAGCTTTGCCTCCACTTAATTCATTCACTGCTAGTATAGCTTGCGCTACGTCTTCAGCAGTGAATTCGTCACTTAAATTAGAGAAAGTGTCATTAGGATCTTTTGCTAATTCTCCCACTTTTACTAAATCCTCAAAAGAAACGTCGTGTAAATGCATATTATTTAAATTTGTTGGCATTTCTAAGAATTTATAAAAATCAATATATTTTTTAATTTCTTCATAAGGTCTATTTTCTAAAACCATTTGAACGAGAGTCCCATACGCCACTTTTTCGCCGTGTCCAAGTTTATGGATATCTCCTGATAAAGCTGTAAACCCATTGTGTATTGCATGGGCTGCAGCAAGGCCACCATTTTCAAAACCAAGTCCTGAGAGTAAAGTGTTTGCCTCGATAATAGACTCCACTTGAGGTGTTACAATACCTTGTGCCGCAGCAAAATAGGCGCTTTTACCATATTTAAATATTGTTTCTTCTGCTTTTTCAGCAATGGCTAAAGAAGCTAATGTTGGTTTTCCATCTACCATAGTTTTCCCTCTACGGTTTAAAGTTGCTTTAACTTCTACTAAAGTAGCTAAAGCATCGCTCATGCCCGCCGCAAACAATTTGACTGGTGCTTGGACTATAATTTGTGAATCTGCTAATACTACATTTGGGTTTTTATAGTAAAATCTGTAACCAGTAAAAACACCTTCATCTGAATAGATAACTGATAAAGCACTCGTAGGTGCATCTGTAGAAGCAGTTGTTGGGACAATAATAACGGGAGAATTAAGATCATCAGAAATTGCTTTTGCTGTATCTAACGTCTTTCCTCCTCCAACGCCAACAATTACATTTATATTATTATCTTTAGCTATTTGGCTAAGCCTTGCTATTTCATTTTCAGAGGCTTCTCCATTAAATTCTTCGTATTTGTAACTAATCTCGTTAGATTTAAAACTTTCATTTATGTCTTTATTTGTTAGTGACCAAACTAAACTATCTGAAATAATCAAGGGCGAGTCACCTAATTTATTAACCTCATTAGCTAAACTTTTTATTTCTCCTTTTCCTTGTACATATCTACTTGGCGATTGAAAAACGTATCTTGACATACAAACCCCTCCTCGTTATTTGATATACACTTATTTTATCCCCTGTATTTATAGGTATAAATCATAAATATTTGTAAATGTGAAAGGCTATACGTAAAACAATTACTTATTCGAATGATTTAACTTCTTTGTTTTTTGAGCAAGTCGTATTCGGGGTATGGGTCGTTTTCTTATTATTTAAATCGGCAAATAAGCTTTTGCTTAAGTCAAAATTTTAATTTTACGTGTTTAATATACTTCTTTAGAGGTTATTTGAGTTTGTAAGTAGGATATTTATTATGTTTTTCTATCAACGTTAGGAATTACTTAATATTAACGCATATTTAAATAAATACTATACGCAGTTTGAAACATTACTGGAGGGGTTTGATGGATTTTATTATTGCAATAGTAATAGGTGTAATCGTTGGCGTGGCATTTTCAATCTGGTTAACTAACAATAAAATTACCAACCTTATTATTAGTACACTTTCAGCGATAATTGGTGCATTCATTGGTGTAACAATGTTAAATTCTTCAGGCAATGCATTGCCAAATTCAGCGGGCATGTTCTTTATAATTCCGACACTAGTTGGTTCTGTTTGTCTGACTTTACTTGTTTTGTTTATTATTAAAACGAGTAAAGATATTGCAACAAATTAAATTAGTTTACATTACTGTAGTATATGAGAGATTGTACTAATTTTTAATAATGCAATAAACAATTCTTAGGTTTTGGCTAAACAACTGTAATAAATAATAAGTCGACATAGTCACACCAAAAAGAACCCCTCACTATTCTCAGTAGTGAGGGGTTCGATGTTCCAATGGAGCTACTTTTCATTAAATAAATTATAACACCATAGGGGCAGGAAATGAAAAATCAAGTAGTCACTCCTCAAATCTTCTACGAACAAATGAGGAAACTTCAGTGTTGAACTTTTCACACTCATCAACAAATATGTTATGACTGCTTTTTTCAAAGATTACTAATTCACTATCAGGAATTTTTTCTGCCATAAGCACAGAACCTTCTACTGGGCAAACCAAATCGTAGCGGCCTCCCACAACTAATGTAGGACATGCAATTTCACTTAATTGATCAACGAAATCGAATGTTGTCATAAATTCCCATCCTGCATTTGCCACTGACCAATTAAAAGCCGACATTTTTTTTACAATTTCTTTCTTTTCTTTTTCTGTTTTTACTTTGCCTCTTGATACATAAGAATAAAGCGAATCCATAACAACCCAATATTCCGCCATTTCTTGTTCGGTACTAATAGCTCCCTCAAACAATAGCTTGGCATACTTTTTCTGCTCCTTCGTTCCGTTTTCCTCTAATTTCTGTTGTGCTAGTTTCATAAAGTGATGGCTTGGTGTTGTAGCGATAAGGAGAAGACCGGACACGCTGTCAGGGTATCGGAGCGCATAACTTTGAGCAAGCATCCCTCCATAAGAATGACCAAATAAGATAACACTTTCCAGCCCTAAATATACTCGAAGTGCTTCCAAATCTTCGACATTATTTTCCACTGTATATGACGATGACGGGCCTCGGTCAGATTGACCACACCCGCGCTGATCAATATAAACCAATTGCATATATTTGGACAATGGTGTAAGCAATGATTGAAATATTGTATGTTCACCTCCAGGTCCTCCATGAAGGATAAAGCAAACAGGCTTCTTCCTCCATACTTCTCCGTCATAGACTTGTTCTCTTCCTTCCACATCAAAGTAAATACGTGTGCCATTAACTTTCGCGAACATATTATAACCTCCCTGAAATTTTAATTTCTATTCGTAACGGTTATTGAACCTGTGATAACTGGATGTATTGTAGCTTGGTAGTTTTTGTGCTCCAATTATTGCGACGTCATAAATTATCACTATACCTACTTAAAAATTTATATAAGTAAAAAGAGAGCCCTTTCATTAGAGGAGCTCTCTTGGTAGATATGATATCACCATTTTAGACTAAATTTGATTTATATTGATGTCTACCATTTCATCTTGTTCTTCTTTTTTTGTTCGGTGTTGTTTAAGCCCTTCTTGCTTTATTGCTGTTTGAATTTCTTCTCTTCTTTTAATATCCTCTTGTTTCATTTGTTCTTGGTATCTTTTTTTAACGGGTTTAAAATCTGAACTTTCAGCAAAAGTATTTTTCTTGTTTATGTTTGATGGAATAGGGGGAGCACCCAATTCCTCAATATATCTAAGTAATGCTTCTCTAATATGTGCTGTTTTCGTCCCTTTAGGCACACCTTCTAAAAATTCGAAGATTTGGGGATAATCTTTTTTTTTAATTTTTAGGAGATGATTAGTTTCTTGTTTGCTCAAACTCGGTAAAGTTTTGTTCGACTTGTGCTTTTAATAATTCCCCCAACTTCTCATAACCACGTACATTGCTAAGTTGACTATCCTCGACGCTTTCAAAGACATCTGGGTAATAATGGCTTAATGAATTAAAATGAACATTTGCGCCGCCACCTGTAACTATTATTCTATCTATTGAGTTAATATTTCCAATAACTGTTTCAAAGTTACTCATTACTTCTTGTATTAATTCGTCCTGTTCTTTGTAGAAATAATCAGTGAAGTCTATCGTTAATCTTGAATTTACTTTACATTGTTTATACTCCATACCTTTTTCAATCATTCTAGGTGTGATAGCATCACCACCTGCCTCTTTACTAACATGAGTAGCTATACGTTTATAAAAATCAATCATACCTTTGTTAATAACAAAACTTTCTTCTTCAACACGTTTTAAGTTTTGATATGTGTCGATAATAGTTGTACCACTACCAAAATCTAATACACTATATTTACCTTCAGTGAAAGATTTGAACACTTTACCGTTTTCCATATGTAAATCTAATAATGTACCCATGGGTTGTGCGATAATTTTAATATCTTGTACGTTTACTATTTTAGTTATACCATCAATTTCTATAGAACGATTTCTCCTAAGTATCTCTTCAAACTGTGCTTGATTTTTAGAACCAATTTCATTACTTGGCATACCTGTTGAGATAACAACGTCTATTTCTTTTTCTGGCACTTCTCTTGCCAATAATCCAATTGAACAATTAACTAAATCCTCGAATGATTTATAAATATAACGTTTGTTTGTTGAGGCTGTGTCTTTACCTGTATTTGTAGTTTTATCTAAATCTTTGCCAAATAATAATATTTCATCTGTATTATTATTTATTATAAATTCACTGACGTCTAAGTCACTATTGATAAATCCCTCTAACTGACGAGTAGTGCTAGACTTTAATCCAACACGTGAAGGAACTATAAAATTTTCATTATTTATTCTTCCTTTTACAAATCCATTTCCAAAATCTAAAGCCATTGCATAAACAGTACTCATATTCTCAAAACCTCCGATGTAAAATAAAAACTATTTTAGATGTACTAATTACACCTAAAATAGTTTAAGTGACTATATATCTTTATATACCCTTATATATATTTATAAACATTTATATATCAATAATAATTAATTATAAGATATTTTATTTTGATTGAAAAATTAATATTTATTAGATTTCTTTTACAATTCTTCATTTAAACACAATTGTTTATAATAATATCATGTATATTATACATGATATTAATTATAAATTTAGAATATAAAAAATATCAAAAAATACTTGTAGATTTTAAATGTAACAATACTTTGGAGCATTAAGATGGTCTTATATCTTTATTGGATAAAGACTTAGTTGGTTACTAAAATGAAAATTTAAAACAATCTATTTTGTTGTAGAATCTATCATTCCGAATATATGTCGAAATTAGTATGAGAATATCAACGATGTTTTAATCACGATAATATAGTGAAATATATAATTGTATTAACCAAGGAGGCAAAATAATGAATAATGTAAAAGATAAAGTAGTCGTGATAACTGGTGCGTCTAGTGGCATTGGCGAGGAAACAGTAAGTTTGCTATCTGAAAATGGGGCTAAGCTTGTTTTAGGAGCAAGACGCGTAGATCGATTAGAAAAAATACAACAAAAAATAGGTGATAATGTAAGCATTCAAAAAACTGATGTAACGAAGCCAGATGAAGTAAATGCATTAATTGAAACAGCGTATAATGATTTTGGACGTGTAGATGTTTTAATTAATAATGCTGGTCTTATGCCTCAATCTTTTTTAGAAAAGAATAAGCAAGATGAATGGAACCAAATGATTGATGTTAATATTAAAGGTGTACTATACGGTATCGGTGCAGTATTGCCTTATATGAGAGAACAAAAAGCAGGTCATATTATCAATTTAGCTTCTGTAGCAGGCCATGTTGTTTTCCCAGGTAGCGCTGTTTATAGTGGTACTAAATATGCAGTAAGAGCGATAACTGAAGGATTAAGACAAGAAGAAGCTTCGGTGGGTTCAAATATTAGAACAACAATCCTTTCTCCAGGTGCTATTGATACTGAGTTAACAGACCATATTAGCGATAAAGAAATGAAACAAGGTATAGATGAAGTATATAAAGATGCAATTAAACCAGATGCTATTGCTAGAGCTATTAATTACGCCATTAATGAACCCGAGGAATCATCTGTAAATGAATTTATAATTCGTCCTAGTAGTCAAAATCTATAATTAGGAAGTGATAAATTATGGAAAACATTTTTGGAAATTATAATTATAACGAATCACAAAAAGTTAAAATATTCAGTGTACTAACGCATTACGATAATAAAATCAAAGGCGATGTTAGTGATTTTAGTGTTACTAATATTGTTGAAGAATTGAAAGAAGACCAAATTGAGATAAGCGATAAAAATATTTTTGATATTGTAGATAAATATAATGAAGAAGAGCAATTTACAAACTTATATCTTTATTTAAATTAAATAGTTTTCATCGCATTTGGCATATTTTTCTTATTATGTTAGTTAACAATAGCCTAAGTGTAGAGTGTACAGGAAATGGGTCGTTTTTTGTACACTCTATTTTTTGTTGAATACGGTTAATCTTATTACTTTATAAAATTAGCAACGAAAAAGGCATTATACTTAATTGTTACATAATTTAACTTATCGGAAGTGCATATGATTCAAAAGATACAGATGGTATAATAGTGGAGTCGCCTTAACTTCCGGCGGTATTTTCGGCGGAAGGAGGTGAAGTCATGAGTTTAATATTTGTTAGCATAATTGCACCCATCATATCAGGGTGTATGATTGCGATTTTCACGTTTTGGCTAAACAATCGCAATAAGTAAGGCGACAGAGCCTCACTATTAAAAGAACCCCCAATCTATGACTGTAGATTGGGGGTTCGGTGATTCATGAGTCTAATATTTGTTAGTCATATTATAACACCATAGTGTAGAGGAATGCAAAATCATTTGATTAATATACTAATAATACTTTATCAATTAAGTGCGTTACACTAATTAGAACATATCAGATTGTTTAAGGTCTTGTGGGAATGTTTCTTCAAACTTTCCTTTTTTGTTGTATAAATTATACCAGGCCTTCGCAATAGAATCTGGATCACCCATTGTTCCAGATTCTATTACTGTTCCTATTGAAAGGTGTCTGATAAATATACCTTTTTCTTCCATTTCATTGTAGAGATTTTCAGCATAATTACGCAATCCAGCTCCTATAATTCCAGCATTTCCAGCAAAAGGTAAAGGGAATATTGTAGATACACCTGTTGTAAATAGAATTGATCCACTGCCTTTATTTATCATATCTGGTAAAATTTCGTTAACTAACTGGATTGATGGGAATAGATAAGTTTTTAACATTTCTGATACACTCTCTGGCGTAGTTTCTAATATATTTGTAAATTTATCTTCTTTTGCGTAAGGGCTAAACTCTATGATATCAATCGAACCAAACTCAACTTTAATTGTTTGGATAGATTGTTTTAATAATTCCAAGTCTGTGATATCTGCTATAAAAGTCTTTGCCTCAATGTTTAAGTTACTCAGGTCTTCTTGAATAACTTTTAATTTCTCAGCATTTCGAGAAATAGCTGCTACTCTAAATCCTTCAGCACCAAATTTTTTAGCTAGAGATAGCCCTAAACCAGTACCTGCTCCTACAATAACAATCGTTTTCATTTTAAGTAGCTCCTTGTCTATGATATGTTAAAACAACAAAATGTTGCTTTAACTAAAATATACAGTTAATAAAATAATATAACAATCAACAAACCATGCTTAAATGTTGCTATAGCAACAAGAACCTTAAATTGTTGAGGAGATGATTCAAATGGCAGAAAAAGTAAAAAATTTGAGAACGACACATACAAAGAAATCACTAATTAACGCCTTTTTTAGTTTGGTTAATAAAAAAGATTTTGAGAAAATAACAATAGCAGATATCACAAAAGGAGCTCAAGTAAACAGAGCTCCTTTTGTGCGCACTTTAAAGATAAATATGAACTAATAGACTATATTATGGAAGATTTTGCTACAGTTTCTATTGAGAACTATATTTCAGATACTGTGACTTTTAATCAAGAAAATATAAGCCAACTCATTTTAGCAGTTCATGATTTTTATCAAGAACCTAATATTGAATGCCGAAGTAGCTATGCTGGGTTAGCACTACCTCAAATGAGAGAAAAAATATTAACCGAGTTGAATATTGTTTTAGCAAAAAGTTTGAAAGACGTTTACGCAGATAATGAAAAAGAAATGTTTGTCCCTATTTTTGCACAAATGATTCATGAAGGCGCATTACAGTTAGTTGATAGTAATAGTACTACAGAGAAGGAAGCATTAGCTAAGGAAATTGCATTATTTATAATTGTGAGGTTTTAATTATAGAAAATATATTATTTTAGTATTCTATAAACAGTGGATCGACTTACACCTGTTTGTTTAGCAATTTCTTCCAGAGTAAGTTTTTGTACGTCAATAATAAAACAGTTAATCTAATTGTCCATTTTCATTAAATTCATCTAATTTGTGATAGTTTATTCTTTTGATGTCATCGATATTTTTAAGTTTATTTTCGAGTTTTATTAAATAATTTTTTCTTTCTTCCTCGCTATGACTTACTGTATAAGCTATAAAAGGTTCTAGTGGTTTCATACCAGTAAAATATAACATTCCATGATTAATATGAAATAATATTTGCTTGTGAATATCTCCTGAAAACCCTTTAGGGGCGTAACTACCTTCTGGTGACCCCGTTGTAGTAGATAGCATTGCGATTTTATTAGTTAATCTTGCTTTATCATATCTATCGTAATTTCCACCATATACGCCACCAAATAGTAATATTTTGTCAAACCATCCTTTTAAAATTGCTGGAACGCTGAACCACCATAGTGGAAATTGAAAGATTATAAAGTCTGACCACAACAATTTTTCGAATTCACTTTTTATCGTTTGATTTAACTTTTCGTTTTCATAAGCATATTTTTGTTCTTTAGCGTATTTAAAAAAATCATTATCACTCAACTCTGTAAAGTCATTCTTATTTGCTACAGGGTTAAAATCCATAGCGTATAGATCTGATACTTTAACTTCGTGTCCCTGATTTTTTAATACATCTAATGCTTTATCCTTAAGAGCGCCATTAAAGGACTTGGGTTCTGGGTGTGCATACACTATTAAGACTTTCATATTCCCCCACCTTTGTTTTTATATTATATAACTTCTATGTTAAATAAGAAGAGTGATGATTACAAATGTTTCAAAATGGATTTCTCTTCTGAGATACCAAGAGCTTGTAAATTTAATATCATAGAATTATTGTTACGTAATTCAACTTATCGGAAGTGCATATTTTCGCTATTTGTTGTAGCGATGCTATAAGTTAAAAACTTGTTTTATCGTACAATTTCTTGTACAATTAAGATAATAAATATTTAACAACTGTAAGGAGGCATTTAATATGACTGTTAAATCTTATTCATATGTACGTGAAAACTTTAAAGATATGATTAATAAAGTTAATGATGATAGCGATACGATAACAATTACAACAAAAGATCGTAATGCAGTTATAATGTCAGAAGATAATTATAACGAAATAATGGAAACACTATACTTGCAACAAAACCCTGCCAATGCGAAACATTTATCAGAATCTATTGAAAACCTAGAACGTGGTAATGTAAAAACTAAGGATATCTTGATATAAGTGGCTAAATTGAACATTACCTTTTCGCCACAAGCATTTGATGATTATGAATATTTTCAGACAAAAGATAGAAAGATGGTTAAAAGGATTAATCAGTTATTAAAAAGTATCTCTAGAGAGGGCGCATTAGATGGTATAGGTAAACCAGAAAAGTTAGTTGGCAATTTTTCTGGGTATTACAGTAGACGAATTAACCAAGAACATAGATTAGTATATACAGTAAATGACAATGCAATATTAGTTGCATCTTGCAGATATCATTACAAATAAAAGCACTCTACTATATCAAATAGTAGGGTGCTTTATACTAAATACTACTTATTTAAAGTTCTATACTTTTCTTGTCAATAAATATACTTATTAATTGAACAATAATACCTAAAATAACTACAGTAAATGTACTATGGATTAACATGTTAGTTGATGCTCCTTGTGCAAGTAATAAACCACCCAATACAGCACCGATAGCACTGCTAAACAGTTTATAGAAGTGTTTAAAGATACCTTGCAAAAAGTATTAGAGGCTTTACTTGAAGATGATATTTAATATTAAGTAAATGGAAATAGGAAATGAACTTCAATGTGTATGACTAAAGTACGCTCTAAACATACAGAACATATTATTCTAATATTAATAGTGTATATAGAGTTATTAGATTCTATATTTAAAAAAAGCGAAGTATAATTATTAATTATACTTCGCTTTAAGTTAATTTTATAATAATGAATTTCACCAACATAAAAGATATAACAAATTAATTTAAAAAACAATATAAATAAACAAATTCTCGTTATTATATAAAAATGTCTAATATCAGTATAAATACTAATCCTGCTATCGAAACTATTGTTGATATAACAGTATATGTAGCAAAAGTCTCTTTTAGCGTCATTCCCATATATTCTTTAATCATCCAAAACATAGCATCATTGACGTGTGAAAGTATACAACTCCCTGCTCCAGTAGCTAGTGTAACTAAAGCTAAATTAACATCAGGAGTTTGACCCAATATGGGTATAACTAGTCCGGCTGTTGATAATGTAGCTACTGTTCCTGATCCTAATGATACACGTAATATTGCTGCTATAAACCAAGCCAATATAATAGGATTGATTGTAGAACCTTCGAAAATTTGTGCAATATAGTCTCCTACGCCGCCATCTAAAAGTACTTGCTTGATCGCGCCGCCACCCCCGATAACTAAAAACAAGAAACCTAATGTATTTATACCAGATACACATGAATCCATTAAACTAGATACGGGGATTTTTCTTTTAATCCCCATTGTATATATAGCTAAAATCAAAGAAATTAATATAGCTACAGAAGCATTGCTAATGAAACTTATAGATTCGAAAAAGAAATTATTACTCATCCCTAGTGAATCTTTTATGGCGATGATAATAGCTCCTAAAGCCATCAGTATAACAGGAAATATTGCTGTTAAAACACTAATTCCAAATCCAGGTGTATTTTGAGGAATTGTATCATCTTCTAATTGATATACACTCCTAGTTTTTGTGAAAATAGAAGGATTTATTTTATTAAGTAATTTCGGATAAAAAATACCACTTATAATAACTGTAGGAATTGCTATGACTATTCCAGTAATTAATACTGTACCTACATCTGCACCATATTCTAATGTAACGGCTGTTACCCCAGGATGTGGAGGTAAAAAAGAATGTGTTACAAGTAAAGTAGCGACCATTGGAAAGCCTAACTTTAATATAGATATATTTATTTCTTTTGCAATTGTAAAAATAATAGGCACTAATAATATAAAAGCTACCTCATAAAATAGTGTTATCCCTACAATAAAAGAAGCTACCACTACAGCCCATTGAATTCTTTTTTCTCCGAATTTACCAACTAATGTAACGGCAATACGATGAGATCCCCCAGCGTTAGAAATAAGCTTACCCAGCATAGCTCCTAAAC
Source organism: Staphylococcus sp. NAM3COL9 (assembly GCF_001431205.1). GTDB lineage: Bacteria > Bacillota > Bacilli > Staphylococcales > Staphylococcaceae > Staphylococcus. Next base: position 22,383 of record NZ_LGPC01000003.1, read on the forward strand.
CGAATATAAGACCGATATGCCCAAGTGTATCTCCTAGACCTTTTTCTATAGAAATTGCTATTTCATTTGGTGGTATTTGAAGTGACAAAGCTAATATAAAAGAAACAATAATTAAAGCTAAAAACGTATTTATTTTAAATTTCATGATTAATAATAACAGTACTAAAATTCCAAGCCCTGTAATAATTAAAGGCATAAATTCCCCTCCCCCTTATTTTTAAAAAGTCACGTTGAATTTGATAGCGCTTACAATTAAAGTGAAATTTTAAACCACTTCTTAAAAAATGGTTTACTTCTGTTCTTGTATACTAAGTATATAAGAAGTATAGACTCGACAAATATGTCTGTCAATAAGGAATTTTAAAAGTAAAGGTAGACAATGAAAACGGTTTATTGTAACCTTGTGTTGTAAGTAACTTAGTAGACAAGTTGAAAAATTGCACTAAAAGAGGTGGAGAGCATGGCAAATTTAAAAGTGAGCAAACTAGAAAAAACTGCAAATGAGTTAAGAAAAACTGTCTTGAAAATGGTATATAGTGCTCAATCAGGTCATCCTGGTGGATCATTATCAGCAGCTGACTTCGTGAGTGCTTTATACTTCGGAGAAATGAATATTGATCCTCAAAATCCTGAATGGGAAGATAGAGATCGTTTTGTTTTATCAAAAGGACATGTTGCACCAATTCAATATTCTGCTTTAGCAACATTGGGTTTTGTACCATATGAAACTGTTTATACTTTACGTGAATACAAATCACCATTTCAAGGGCACCCAGATTCAAAAAAATGTCCAGGCGTTGATATTTCAACTGGCTCTTTAGGACAAGGATTATCATGCGCGGTAGGTATGGCTTTAGCTGGTAAAATGGACAAGAAAAAATATAAAGTTTTTGCTGTTCTTGGTGATGGTGAATGTCAAGAAGGGCAAATCTGGGAAGCTACTCAATCTGCAGTTAAATATCAATTGGATAATTTAATTGTCTTTGTTGATGACAATGGATTACAAATTGATGGTACTACTGAAGAAATCATGCCAAACGGTGACTTAGAAGAAAAATTTAAAGCTTGGGGATTTTATACAAAACGTATAAATGGCAACGACATGACAGAAGTCGTTGATACTTTAAATGAGATTAGAGATTTAAATGATAATAAACCTAAGTGTATTGTTTGTAATACCACAAAAGGTCAAGGTGTGTCATTTATGGAAAATAGCGTTAGTTGGCATGGAAAAGCGCCAAATGAAGAAGAATACAATTTGGCAATGAAAGAATTACAAGAGGCAGGTGCTAAAATATGAGCTTAATCAAAAATAAAGAAGGAAAAGCTACTAGACAGGCATTTGGCGATGAAATATTGGAGCTAGGTAAAGAAAACGGAAATATTGTTGTTGTAGATGCTGATATTGGAGGATCTTGTAAAACAGGGGAATTTATGAAGGAGTTACCCCAACAACATATAAATGTGGGTATTGCTGAACAAAATGCTGCTGGCATGGCTGCAGGTCTTTCAACAACAGGAAAAATACCCTTTGTAAGTACTTATGCAGTGTTTGGATCATTAAGAATGGCAGAACAAGTAAGACAAGAAGTATGTTATCCCAACCTTAATGTAAAAATAGCTTGTTCACATGGCGGGTTAACACCAGCTACAGATGGAGGAAGTCATCAAGCTATAGAAGATATGGGAGTTTTGCGTACATTTCCCAATATGAAAGTTATCATGGGCGCTGATTATTATTCCACAAGAAAATTAATCAAAGCTGCTTCTGAAATATATGGCCCTGTTTATTTAAGATTTACTCGTGGCCCAATCCCAATTATTTATGATGAAGACGAAACGTTTGAAATAGGAAAAGCAAAACATCTTAAAGATGGAGAAGATATCGCAATTATTGCTAATGGAGATACATTGAGTTTGGCAATAGAAGCATCTGAAAAATTAGAAGAAGAAGGTATATCGGTTAAATTACTAGATATGCATACTATAAAACCTATTGATAAAACAGCTATATTAGAGTGTATAGATATTGGAAATATTGTAACAGTAGAAGATCATAATATTATTAATGGATTAGGTAGTGCTGTTAGTGATGTTGTGGCAGAAGAAGGTGCTGGTAAAGTAAGGAAAATTGGTGTTCAAGATCAATTTGGGCAATCCGCACCTTATGAAAAATTACTAGAAATAAATGGAATAACAGTAGAAAACATTATAAATACTGCTAAGTCATTGGTCCAGAAATAGAGAGGATGAATATAAATGTTTAGATTAGACAATCAAGTAGCAATTATCACAGGAAGTGGGTCACCAAAAGGGATTGGAAGAGAAATCGCTCTAACTTTTGCAGAACAAGGAGCAAATTTAGTTATAGCAGATTTAAATAAAGAAGGTGTAGACGCTGTAGTAAAAGAAATTGATGATTTGGGTGGTACAGCAATTGGCGTGGAGCTGGATGTAACTAATAAAGTTTCTGTAGATAACATGATTGAAAAAGTAATTGATCATTACGGAACAATTGATATTTTAATCAATAATGCAGGTATCTCTCAAAAAGTGACCGTAGAAGATATGACTTTAACTGACATGCAAAGAATATTCACTGTAAACATGTTTGGTTTATTCTTAACAACACAAGCTGCTTTGAAACCAATGAAAAAGCAAAATTACGGTCGCATTGTTAGTCTTTCCTCTGTTTCTGGAAAACGCGGTGGTGGCGTATTTGGCGGTGCTCATTATTCAGCTTCTAAAGCTGCAGTACTCGGGTTCTCTAAAAATTTAGCACGTGAAGTTGCTAGTAATGGGATTACTGTAAATTGTGTTGCTCCTGGATTGGTTAATACTGATATATGGAAATCGTTGCCTGAAGATGAAGCACAAAAAGTAATTGACACAATTCCGAGTGGTCGCCCAGCTGAAACGAAAGAAATTGCCACAACGATAGCATTTTTATCATCATCTGAAGCATCTTATATTACAGGTGAAGATATCGATATTAATGGAGGTTCACACATGGACTAACATTATTACTTTCTATGTTACTTAAAGACATACATGTTATGTTATTAACTAACATACATGGTAATATAAGATTACAATAAACATAGAAAGAAGTGTTATTTATGCCTTTCAATCGTGTCTCTAGTAACAAATTATATATTCAAATTTACGAGCAAATTCTTCATGAAATAGAAATAGGTACATTCCAAGTTGGTGATAAACTACCTTCAGAAAAACTTTTATGCGATCAATTTGGCGTAAGTAGAGCCCCTGTTAGACAAGCAATAAGCGCATTAGAATTAAATGGTTTTGTATTATCAAAACAAGGCGAAGGCGCTTATGTTAAAAATACTATAAATACGACTAAAGACAATGATTCATCTAATGTTTTAAATAGTGTTTCACCAGAAGAAATAATTGAATCAAGAATGGAAATTGAACCTATCATCGCTAAATATGCTGCACAAAGAGCAACAAATGAAGTTATAGAAAAATTAAATAATATAATCTCGAAAATGGAAAAGGAAACAAACGATGGTATCTATAACCCTATAACAGACGATGAATTTCACCAAACAATCGCTAAAGCTACTAAAAATGATTTGCTAATTAAGTTTATTCAAGACATTAGTGACTCTATGGGACATCAAAAAATGTGGAAATTTTTAAGAGATAGAACTGTTACACGTTCAGATTATAGACAAGTAAACTTTGAGGAACACAAGAAAATTATTCAAGCTATTGAATTACATGATGACGTGAAAGCATCTGAACTGATGACATTGCATATGAATAATTTGTTTGAAAGATATTGGAAGAAATAAATTATTCTTGTTCTATAAACGGGAGATGAGTAATTGAACAATGATGAATTAAAAAAATTAGTTGCAAAAGAAGCTGTCACACAGATTAATGACGGAATGACAATAGGCTTAGGCACTGGTTCAACGATGCAGTACGTTTTAGAGTATTTAGGCAATCAAGTTAAAAAAGGTCTAAACATTTCTGGCATACCAACATCGGAAAACACAGCTAAATTAGCAAAACAATTGGACATTCCCCTCACATCCTTTAAAGAAGTTAGAAAATTAGATTTAGCTATTGATGGAGCTGATGAAGTAGATGCTAACTTTAATTTAATTAAAGGGGGTGGTGGCGCACTACTACGTGAAAAAATAATCGCTGATTCTGCTAAATCATTTGTTGTTGTAATAGATAAAACTAAACTTGTAGAACAATTAGGAGCATTTCTATTACCGGTAGAAATTATACCATTTGGTTGGGAAGTTACAGCTCAAAAGATTGAGTCTTTAGGTGGTGTGTCTACACTACGAGAATTGCATAACCAACCATATACTACAGATAACGAAAACTATATTCTTGATTGTGACTTTGGTTTTATAGATGATCCAAAATCCCTGGAAAAGGCCTTGAATTCTATCGTAGGTATTGTAGACTCAGGATTATTTATTAACATGACGGATAAAGTTTTAATCGGAGATGAACACAGTGTAAAGACTCTTGATAATACAATATAAAGGAGAATGAACTATGACAGTCCAATATGAAACAAGTGCTACCAATAAAGGTGGAAGAAACGGTCATGTGAAAACAGATGATAATGTGATAAATGTAGCAATAGTACCACCAGACAAAACAAGCTCTGATAATGGTACTAACCCTGAACAATTATTTGCAGCAGGTTATGCTTCTTGTTTTAATGGCGCATTCGACTTAATTTTAAAACAAAATAAAGTTAAAAATGCTAATCCTGAAGTAACATTAACTGTAAGATTAGTCGATGATCCAGATGCTGAAAGTCCAAAACTAGAAGTAGATATCAATGCCAAAGTAAGTAATATATCTCAAGAAGAAGCAGAAAAATATTTAAAAGACGCACATGATTTTTGTCCTTATTCAAAAGCTACGCGAAATAACATAGATGTAAATTTAAAAGTTGTAACTGAATAATAAAACCATTAATTGCTACTTTAAAAATAAGTAAATTAATTTTTACTTTCTTATAACCAATCTACTTGCCTCAATCTACTGCCATTGATTGAGGCACTTTTTCATTATTTAAAATTCATTTTATCTGTCTGTTTTTAGTCTTTTTTCTTAATACGATAAACTGTAGAACGACTTACTCCTGTTTGTTTCGCAATTTCTTCACCAGTAAGTTTTTGTTCATCGTATAAGAATTTAATCTCTCTTTTCTTATGGTCAGGTAATGAAGGACGACCACCTTTTCGGCCTCTTGCTCGTGCTGCTTCTAACCCTTTTTTCGTTCGTTCACTTAATAAGTTAGCTTCAAGTTCAGAGAATGCACTCATCATTGTAAAGAACATTTTGCCCATCGCATCTTTGGTTGATACATTCATATCAATAATATGTAAATCAATGCCGTTTTCATCCAACCATTGCGATAGTTCAATTAACTGTTTTGTTGTACGTCCAAGACGATCTAGTTTATAGATAACTAGGATATCTCCTTCACGTAAATAATCTAAACACTTATCAAGTTCCGTTCTTTTGGTTTTACGACCACTCGCTTTCTCGCTAAAGATACGTTCACAACCATATTCCTCAAGTGTATCAATCTGTCCATCAAGACTTTGATCTTGTGTTGATACACGGGCATAACCAATTTTAGCCATTTGAATACCACCTCTTTTAATCGTTTTATGGGTACTTATTAATGAAATCTAATTCTCGATGCAAATAAACACGTCTGTCATCGTCTAAAAACTCATGTTTTTTGATATTTGTGATACATTGATTATAACACAGGTTTAGAAACTAAAATATGTAAGAAAAACCTCTCAATTTTATATTAAGAGGTTTTGTGTCAAAAACGAACGTTTTAAAAATTACGGCTAATAAAATTTATTACGTTTAAATAATATAGTAGGAAGTATATACTATCAATATATTATGATAAATATAGGGCATGTTAAAAAGGAAAGAAACGAGGGTTTTAATTTGGATGATATAGCTATTAAAGCAAATGAATTATCAAAAAAGTTTAGTGGAAATTATATTTTAAAAAATATTTCTTTTGAAATACCAGAAAAATCAACCACTTTTATACAGGGGGCAAATGGTTCTGGTAAAAGTGTTACTTTGAAATTAATCGCTGGTTTTCTACATCCCACAGAAGGCGATATTCAAAGAAAATACAAAAAAGTATCTTATACGCCTGACAATTTCCCATCAAATTTAAACTTTACAATTTTAGAATATCTTGATTACATATCAAAAGTATATAACCAAAAAAGAGAAACTACTCTGTATTATTTGGAACTGTTTAAACTTAATTCTCAAAAAAAGGGGAAGTTAAAATATTGTTCTAAAGGTACTTTGCAGAAAATAAACATAATACAGTCATTATTATCTGACTCAGATGTATATTTATTTGATGAACCCTTATCTGGGTTAGACTCAGCTACTCAAGATATAGTGAAAACTATTTTAAATGATTTAAAAGGTACAGCAACGGTTGTTTTCACTTCTCATGAAAATGAGTTTGCAACTAGCATTTGCACCCACGTTTTAGATATGAAAACAGGCTTTGTACAAAATGTAAATGATGTATCATCTAAACAAGTTAGTCATTTAAAACGAATTATAACTAAATTTAGTAACGATGCTTTAGAACTACTAAGGACATATACTACGTTAACTGATTTGAAATATGACTCAGATATTATATTCATTACTTTACCGTCCGATAAAAGTGACCAAGTTATTAAGTCATTAATAGAGCGTAATAATCACATCATAGAAGTAAAGGAATTGTTTAATGATGAATAATTTTCTCAAATATCAATTTAGAAATTTTGGAAGGAGTTATAAATTCATTCCTCCTTACGTTATCTATATTACATGGATTATGCTTTTATATGTATATAAGGACATCCCTATTTTATCTAGCTATGGAATAAGTTTTATAGTTCTTACTTTCATTTCTACTTGGCTTACTGTAATGATTTTACAGAGTGATACTTTAAGCGAAAAAGAATTACATTATATTCAACTACAGTCATTATACAAATATTTAATAGGCAAATTTGTATTTTCATTATTACTATTACTTCCTTTGATTTTGTTTGCTATTGGATACCCAGTAATAATGAATGTATATGATAAAAACATTCAATTTTTCCATTTGTTTTTAGGAGTCTATTCTCACATCTCTGGTTGTATATTGGGAATAAGTATTGCATTTATACTTGCCAATACTTCATTATCAAATAAAAAATACGCTTGGTTAATGGGTGTATTTATTTTACTCATTTCTTTATTAAAAGAAGTATTCATAACATATATTCCTTTTTTAAAATCCATATCTTGGATACTACCTCCTTTTTCTGAGATAAACGAGATATTAACATATGGAGATAATGTGAAAATGAATACTACTTTGCTTTTCAATATGGGATACACTTATTTTTATTTAATTGTTTTAGTTTTAATTTTTTTCATAATAATTAAAAAAAGCGATTTGAAAGAATAAAACTAAAATAACTATACTAGAGCCATATTTTTAACCACTTTTAATTTACATAATCTATAGTTAACACAAAACATAATAAAAGAGACTCTTGTTAAAAGGAGTCTCTTTATTGTTTCAAAATTAACACAGGTCTTAATAACGATCATTTTTTCTTGTTGGATTGCTATGTCTTATTGTTTAGTCATACCTTTTAAAATGTATAATTATTTGTTAAATAATTAATCTATTTTTTTCGGCGTCGCTCGGTAGACAATAAACGATAAGATAACGGCAATAATGGATATAGCAAAGCTAATAAAATAAACGAGTTCAACTCCTGCGACCATTGCCTGATTTATTGTGTCAGGATCTTGTGGTTTCCCTGAATTTTGTAAAAATTGAAGCTGTCTTGCATTCATAATACTAACAAATACTGCAACACCAATTGCTCCAGCAACTGGTTGTAAAGTTGTCATCACTGCAGTCCCGTGTGGATATAAGTGTTTTGGAAGTTGATTTAACCCATTGGTTTCAGCAGGCATCATAATTGCTGAAACAGATAACATCAACAAGATATAACTAACAATAACAACCCACAAAGGCGTGTCCACATTTAATCTACTCATCACATACATTGCCCCACTTAGCACAATTGATGCAGGAATCATCAAAACACGCGGGCCAAATTTATCAAATAGATATCCCATCAACGGCGACATTGCCCCATTAAGTAAACTACCCGGCAGTAAAATTAACCCCGCAGTAGCTGCAGTTAAAGCCAATGGCCCTTGCATATAGATAGGTAAAATTATTTCTGAAGCAAACATCGTCATGATGATTATTAAAAACATTAAAATAGCGTGTGTATACATAGGATATTTAAATACTCTTAAATCTATTAGGGGCTCTTTTAAATTGAACTGTCTTATTGAAAATAAGACAATTCCAATGATTCCAACAGTTATTGGAATTAATACATTTAGACTTAAAAAGCCTGATTTACTTTCTCCAGCACTACTAAAGCCATATATAACAGCCCCAAAACCTATAGTTGAAAAAACTAATGATAAATAATCGATTTTAGGTTTAGTAACTTCTGAAACATTAATTAAAAATTTAGACGCAAATGCAATTGAGAATATTGAAAATGGGATTACCATAATAAATAAAGAACGCCAACCTAGATATTCAACAATAACTCCAGATAGCGTTGGCCCAATCGTTGGCGCAAACATGATAACAAACCCAACGATTCCCATGATTTTTCCACGTTTAAAGGGGGGATAAATCAGCAAAAATACATTAAATATAATAGGCAAAAGCATCCCAGTCCCGATTGCTTGAATGAACCGTCCAATAAGGAGTATAGAAAAGGCTGGCGCCGCCGCACAAATTATTGTTCCAAGAGTGAAAATGGTCATAGTACTTAAAAATAACTGTCTTGTCGTAAACCACTGCAACAGCAACGCAGAAATCGGTGCTACGATTCCCATAATCAACATAAACCCTGTCGTCATCCATTGTACAGTTGGTAAGGTGATATCAAATTCTTTCATCAAAGATGTAAGGGCAATATTTAATAATGTTTCATTTAATATAGCAAAAAAAGCTCCAATAATTAGTGAAAATATAATCGGTAATGTTTTAAAATTTGGATCATCTGCTAGATATTCATATTTTTGATGCTTGTTATTGTTCATGTTAAGGCCCTCTCTGTCATAAATATTTAAATTAACTAAAAATTTTAATCATCTGCTTAATACTTATGAAATGTATTTACGGTACATATTAAGAATGATGAAATTTATATAAGTGCCTTCAATTAAAATGACCATTTATTTATTCTCCTGATTTAAGGAATTACAAATTTCGAAAACGATTCTTTCCATTTGTTGCATTTGTTCCATGTCGAGGTATTCGTACATTATAGAAAACCAAAGACCATCACTAATTAAACGCAGTTTTAAAATTTCATCAGGATTGCCTTCGTCTAGT
>NZ_LGPC01000004.1 GCF_001431205.1 Staphylococcus sp. NAM3COL9
TCAGTCATATTATCTGCCTTCAATCGCGTCTCTACATTGTTTAGCAGCTTCAACTGGATCGTCTGCGTTAGCAATACCGCCACCAACTACAACTAAATCTGGTCCTTCTGCTACAACTTCTTTAATTGTATCTGGCTTAATACCACCAATAACAGCTACTTTAGAATTAGTAATAACTGATTTAACTTTACGTAAACTTTCTAAAGGAGATTGACCTTCGGCCTGTAAGTCATAACCCGTATGAACGGCGATATAGTCTGCGCCTAAATCATCTAACTCTTTAGCGCGTTTTTCTAAATCTTGTACTGCAATCATATCTACTAATAATTCTTTGCCACTTTTATGTGCTTCTTCAACTGCTGCTTTAATAGATGCATCTTCTGCAACACCTAGAATTGTTATTACGTCTGCACCAAATTTAACTGCTTGGCTTACTTCGTAGTCAGCAGCGTCCATAATTTTTAAATCTGCAAGTACTTTTACGCCTTCTATATTATCATTTAAATGTTGAACCGCTGGTAAACCTTCATTAATAACGATTGGTGTCCCAATTTCTACGATATCTACATAATCTTTAACTTTATTCGCAAGTTTTGTCGCGTCCTCTTTATTCAATAAATCAATTGCTAGTTGTAATTCCATAAGTTATTACCTCCTAAGTATTGTATCGCTAGTATGATACAATGTCATAATTAATACAATACTGACATATTTGTCACTAAGGAGTAATCTATGCTAATAGAATATAATAATAAATTGTTTTACACTTCTAAAGATTTGGCTTTATCAGTAATTGGCGGCAGATGGAAAATTCCTATTATTTACCACTTATTACAATCAGAAGTACTTAGGTTAAATGAATTAGAAAAAAAATTACCTGATATTAATCAAAGAATGCTGATTAGACAGCTAAGAGAACTTGAAAAAGATATGATAATTACAAGATCTGTGTATCCAATAGTCCCTCCGAAAGTTGAATATCGTTTAACTGATATTGGCTTGTCTCTCGAGAACATAGTCTATGGTATTTGCGAATGGGGAGATGAATATTTGAGCTTACTTAAAAGTTAAAATATATTATAATAAATAACGTAGTGCTACAAACGACATGTTTCTTAATTTCTTTACCATATTCGTCTAATTTTTCTCAACTTAAAATGTAGCAAGAACTCCCTTGGTTTTTTGCTGTATATTATTTAAATACCTGATAACGTAAAATATATTATTTTATTAGAGATTAAGTATTATATATTAACCATTACGTTTAATCCTATTTCATTAAATTATTCTTCAATTCTTTTCTAATATATTCAAGAGAATAGGGATCATTATACCAGTAAGTTTCTGCTTTAACGTTAATCACATTATCATTTTTAACTGCTGGGATATTTTCCCACATATGACTTTTTTCAAATTCTGGTATAGACTTTCCTTCACTCATTGTAATAATATAATCACCTGAATATTGTGGTAATTTTTCCATTGACAATTCTTTATAGCCCTCTTTATCAACTGCCTTTTCTAAAGCTGACGGCATGTCTAAACCAAATGCTTGGTATACGACTTCTCCACCTCGCCCCCATGATTTACCAAATGCATAAATTGTCTTACTAAAATCATCAAAAATAGACACAGTGCTGTTTCCACCAATGTGTTGCTTGATTTCTTTTGAATCTTTTGCTGTTTGGGTTTTCCATTTTTCCACCCATGTTTCAGCTTCTTTTTTCTTACCTAGTATTTCTCCTAATGCTACCTGAGTCTCTAAATAATCTTTTTTACCGTATTCGATTGGTATTGTATCAGCAATTTTTTTGTACTTTTTAATATTTTTATCAGTTGTATCAACTATAATTAAATCTGGTTTAAGTTTCGCAACTTTTTCCACATCATTTTCGCTGAGTTTCGTAGTATCTTTAAATTTATCTTTTAATACGTTACTTTTTTCAATATCTTTAGTAACCCCAACAATGTTACCATCTAGATATTTTAAGCCACCTGCATATGTATTTGCCACTACTGCGATACGTTTAGGATGTTTAGGAATATCAATCTTCTTACCATCATCTAATGTATAACGCCTTGTGCTCTCGTTAACCTTCTTTTTTGAATCATTACTGCAGGCCCCTGCTAACAATACTATTAAAATAATAAAAATTATAATTTTTTTCATTCAAACTCTCCTTTGAAAATGATTATCATTATCATAATTTTATTACTTTTATTATTATTATTCAATTACTTTTAAAATTAATTTTAAACAATAATTTATGTGCAAGAGAGAAAAATGTTCCTACAAAGATCGAAAAACAAATAAAACAGTTTGAGTTACTAGAAATATAAAAATATAATTGATGATTATCAATGGATAAACTAAAAGACACTTCTTTTCAAAAGGAAGTGTCTTAATTACGATTAATTTATAGATATTAATAATGATACTTTTTTAACGAGATTTTAGTTCATCAGTTGTCATCCATTTATGATCTTTAACTATCTTATCGTTTTCTGTTGATTTATAATCCACCATATAAACTGTTGTTTTTTCTACATCATCAATTTGAGCTTCTGCACCTTTCATGCCAGGCATATGGGCAGCTTCTAATTTAACTGTAGCACCTTTCTTGAATCCATTTTTAGTGGCATCCGCAACTTCTTCATTAACAACCCATTTATGATTATTTACTTTCTTATCGCCATTTGTAGGTGTATAACTCACTACATAAGCATAGGTTTTATAAGCACCTTTAACTGTAGCTTCAGCATTTTTCATACCGGGCATATGTCCTGCTGTAATAGTAACTTCATCACCTTTTTTAAATTTACTATCGTCTGTATGCTTCATACCATCTGGATCCTTGCTTTCACTTTTGTGTTCCATTTGTTCTTCTTCTTTACTACCCGTTGAGCAAGCTGATAATACTAGTCCTGATGCCAATATAATAAAGACTAATTTTTTAATCATATTTGTAACCTCCTGTCTTTATTTAGTGTAAATGTATTAATTGCTACATAAATATTTAAATTAACTAAAAAGTTTAATCATCTGTTTAATATTTATAGAATCTATTTATCCTACGTATTAAGCAGCTGGAATCTATGTAAGTATCTTTAATTAAAATGACCATTTATTCTCTTAGTTTAATGAATTATAAATTTCTAAAATAAACCTGACAATATCATCAAAATGACTCAATGATATTGCCAGGTTTATTGTGTGCTAAGCATTTTAAAGTACAATCACTTATGATTGTTTCTTTTGCTCTGCGTCTCTTAATTCGATACGTCTAATTTTACCTGAGTTTGTCTTAGGTAAGTCTTCCACAAACTCGATAGCTCTTGGATATTTATACGGTGCAACGTCGTGTTTGACGTAGTTTTGTAATTCTTTGATTGTGTCTTCATTCCCAGTTACGTCATCTTGTAAAATAATAAATGCTTTTACAATGTTCCCTCTAATTTCATGTGGACTCGCAACAACAGCACATTCTTTTACGTAAGGATGTTTCGTAAGTGAATCTTCAACTTCGAACGGCCCTATTGTATAGCCAGAACTAATAATGATGTCATCTTTACGACCCTCAAACCAGAAATAGCCATCTTCGTCTAACTTAGCTAAATCTCCCGTTATAAAATAGTCACCTTTTTGCGGTTCTCTTGTGCGTTCTGGGTCTTTATAATAACCTTTAAACAATGCAGGTAAGTCTAACGGCACTGCGATATTACCAACTTCGCCTACTTCAGCAAGTTCGCCATCATCATTAATAACAGTTACATGACTACCAGGGATTGCTTTACCCATTGAACCAGGACGACTCTCTGTGTCTTTTAAGAATCCAATCAACAATGTACTTTCTGTTTGGCCATAACCATCTCTTACTGTGAGATTAAAGTTCTCTTGGAATTTTTCAACGACTTCTCTATTTAATGGTTCACCTGCAGACACTGCACTATGCAAATGTTCTAAATTATAATCCGTTAAATTAGAACATTTTGCCATCAAGCGATATTCAGTCGGTGTACAACAAAGCACGTTAATTTTATTATCTTGTAGTAACTGTAAATACTTTTCAGCATTAAATTTCCCATTATATACAAAGGCAGTTGCACCTGACCCCATAATTGATAAGAATGGGCTCCACACCCATTTTTGCCAACCTGGTGCAGCAGTTGCCCAAACAACATCGTATTCTTTAATACTTAACCAATGTTTCGGCGCCATCTGCATATGTGCATAGCCCCATCCATGTGAATGGACAACAGCTTTAGGATTACCAGTTGTACCAGACGTATAAGATAATAAAGCAATATCTTCACTAGAAGTTTCAACGATTTCTAATTGATTTGTTGAATTTTCTTTTTCATCTTCAACTGACATCCAGCCATCTTCTTGACCACCAACGATAAATTTAGTTAAAGTGTCGTATTCTTTGACTGCTTTAAACTCATCAAGAGCATCTGAAATAACTACAATTCCTTTTACTTCACCATGCGTGATTCTATATTGTAAATCTTTCGTACGTAACATTTCAGAACTAGGAATGATAATGATACCTAATTTTAAGGCAGCAAGATAAACCTCATATGTTTCAATGCAACGTGGCATCATGATGAGAACTTTGTCACCTTTTTTCAAACCATATTTTAAAAACATATTACCAACTTTATTCGCATTCTTGATAAGGTTAGTATATGTAATTTCTCTAGTTTTTCCTGCTTCATTTTCAAAAATTACAGCTTTTTTAGATTGATCTGCTGTAAATTTTTCGATTTCTCTCACAATATTATAACTTTCTGGAGCGATTAAATCTTGTTTATTCATTATTTATTCTCCTTTAATTCGAACATCTACAATCTGTACAATTGTACTTTAAATGTATAGATTACTGATTGCTTATCCAAATACTATCCAATAATTTAATGATAATTTTAAACGTATTACATGTAAATAGATATGATTATGCTTTCAATTGTTTATTATATCAAAAGTATTTATTAGATAGATACTGTTAAGGTTAAAATCACGCACTATTTTCAGGATATTTAAAATTCAAAATAAGACTTTAGTAAAAAGTGAATTTAACCGATCAAGCTGTATATACAAAAGTTGCTGAATTAAAAAATATTTCAATAATTTAGAACTATATTATTGAAATATTCATAAAACCTCGCATCAACCTTTTTACGGTTTTTAAATACGAGAACTTCCTATTATAATATATAGTTATAAAATTATTAGTGAAGGCTGTTATGAATTAGATTGTCGATTTCCAAATAATAAGCATTTAAACAACTTCTTGTAAGAACTTAAAATCTTTGCTAATTATCAAATTTCTACTGTTATATAACTTTTAACAGCACAATAACGAACAAACATCTTCCCTTGAAAATCGAAATAACCGTTTCGTTATAGAAGCATTTTTTTAGTCCAAAATACATTTTCTATTACAATCTATAGAAATATATCTTCATTTTAATATTATTTATTTCCTACGAATTTTCATATAACTAGAGTTTATTTTGACATCCCCTATAATAAAAGTGTATTATTTCATACGTAGCATTATAAATGTGTGAATTACTGCGAAAATTATACGTACCATTTCAAAAATAATAAAACTAATGGAGAAATGGTCCCTTTTTATCAATTATTAAATGTAATTTTTATTTTTAAGTCTCATCACTAGAGTGAAAATGATCTTAGTGTTAAAATATTTAGATGTGCAATTTTTATGAAAGAAGTGAATCTATTGACTGAAACAGGAACATTCCATGTAGAAAAAAGAATCCCCTTATTTATCGTATTACTATCAGGGGCCTTTATTACAATTTTAAACCAAACATTACTTGGTACAGCTTTACCCCCTATTATGAAAGACCTACAAGTATCTGAAAGTACGGTACAGTGGTTACAATCTATATTTATGTTAGTAAACGGTATTATGATACCTATTACAGCATTTTTAATTGAACGTTTTACATCAAGACAGTTATTCTTAACCGCCATGAGTATTTTTGCAGCAGGTACTTTACTCTGTGCAGTCGGACTAGATTTTTCAATGTTATTAATCGGACGTGTCTTACAAGCAGCAGGCGCAGGTATCATGATGCCACTTATGCAAACAATCTTATTCTTACTTTTCCCTAAAGAAAAACGTGGTACAGCAATGGGCTTATTCGGTTTAGTTATCGCATTCGCGCCAGCTATTGGACCTACGCTATCTGGTATTTTAGTTGAGCATCTCTCATGGAGAAGTGTCTTCTATGTCGTATTCCCAATCGCAATTGTTATCATCGTTGCTTCAATTTTCCTATTAAAAAACGTTACAGAAACATCAAATCCAAAACTAGATACCGCATCAGTCATTTTATCTACATTAGGGTTTGGTGGACTCTTATATAGTTTCAGTTCTGTTGGAGAAGCAGGATGGGCTAGTGTACAATTCATCTTACCACTTATCGTTGGTATCATTGCATTGGTTACATTCATTCGTCGCCAATTAAAACTCAAAGAACCTATGCTTGAATTTAGAGTGTTTAGTTACAGCGTTTACACTTTAGGCACAGCATTAAGTATGTTCGTATTTGGTGTATTAATCGCTTCAAATATTATCTTACCGTTGTATATGCAAAATATGCTTGGATTTTCTCCAATGGAATCTGGTTTAGTATTACTACCAGGTGCAATTGTGATGGGACTTATGAACCCAGTTACAGGTGTATTATTTGATAAATTTGGCGGTAAATGGCTCGCTCGTATTGGCTTACTCATCTTAGTCGCTTCATCGATACCATTTACAATGCTCACAGCGCATACAACCTTTACTTACCTTGCCATAGCCAACGCAGTGCGTATGGTGTCACTAGCAATGGTTATGATGCCTATGACGACGCTAGCGATTAACCAATTACCAAACAGTCTTATTGCACATGGTACTGCCATGAACAATACGTTTAGACAAATGGCCGGCGCAATTGGTACAGCATTATTTATTACATTAATGTCTGTTTCAGCCATCCCTAGTGAAGGTTTAGAAGGTACGATTCATGGTGTGAACGTGACATTTATGGTTGCTACTGGTATATCAGTTATCGCACTATTATTATCAGCAAAACTTACAGATGAAACAAAACCATCTCGTAGAACATTATAATCAGTCACCTAATGAAAAGTTCGTAAACATAAAAAAACACTTTCGTTACATTCATTTAAGTATGAATGTTTTCGAAAGTGTTTTTTTATGTTTTAAATTCACTTTGCTTAGTAAAATGAATTATTCTGGAGCTGAAAGTCTGTTAATCGCAATTTCACCTACTGCTTTTGCTGCAACTAATAGTGCATCTTCATTCACTTCAAACTTAGGATGGTGATTCATGTAGGGCGTTTCAATATGCTCTGGTTTGCAGCCGACGATGAAAAATGTTCCCGGTATTTCTTTTAAATAATACGCAAAATCTTCAGAACCTGAAACTGCTGGTATTTCTACAAGTTGTTCAAAATAATCACCCTTACTGGCTTTTAGAATATCTACAACTTGTTCTGTTTGTTCTGGATGATTGTAAAGCACCGGATAACCAAATTGGTAATCTAAATCATACGTAATATCAAAACCTACTGCTACGCTTTTGGCTACTTTCTCAATCTCTTCATACATAAATTGTTGTAAGTCATCATTAAGATAACGTGCCGTTCCCTTGATTGTCACTTTGTCTTGTATAACATTAGCTCCACCGGGTGCATCAAATGCACCAACAGTAATCACACCCATCTCTGAAGGATCGATACGTCTAGACACAATTGTTTGGAGTGTGTTTACAAAATTAGTTCCTGCAATCAAAGCATCGTGTGTTTTATGAGGACTTGCAGCATGTCCCCCTAATCCCTTAATTGTTAATGTGAACGTAGAACTTCCAGCAAAAGCATTACCTTTATTATATCCAATCATTTCTGGACCTGCTACAGGGACAACGTGGACACCATATATTTCATCTAAATCATTTAGCACACCAGATTGCATCACTTGTTGTGCGCCACCAGGAGGCATTTCTTCAGCATGTTGATGAATAATTTTAATCGTGCCTGGCAATTGATCTTTCATTTCGATTAATGCATCTGCCAATCCTAATATATATGCCGTATGCGCATCATGACCACATGCGTGCATTATCCCTTCATTTATTGATTTAAAAGGTACATCTGTCTCTTCTTGTATAGGTAAAGCATCGAAATCAGCTCGTAACCCTATAGTTTTACCAGGCTGTTGTCCTTTGATTTCTACAACAATTGCATTACTTTCGGCAATAGGCTGTGTAATTATTACGTCCTTATTTTTATAAAAATCTTTTATATATTGTGCTGTTCCATTCTCTTGAAAAGATAACTCTGGATGCTGATGTAAATAACGACGGTGCTTAACCATTTCAGATTCTTTACTTTCCAACTTTTCAAATAATGCTTCTTTTACATTCATGAACATTCACTTCTTCCAATTTAAATTTAAATCATTTAAAAAGTTTAAATCTTATATAAGATTAATTCAAAAATTAATTACTATTTTCGAAAAGTTTAAATATTCAAAAAAATAATACGCGATAAGAATTTCTTGAATATTGCTAATTTTCGAAGTCTATAATATGCTCAGTTGTTCAGATGTTTCATTTCGATAAACGATATACATCATGACGCTAGCAATCATCACCATAACAAAACCAAAATATGGTGTCATTGCAAGAGAAAAATGATTGAGCACATATCCTCCGATGACCGCTCCCAATGTGATGCCGATATTGAAAGCAGCAATATTTAAACTCGAAGCAAAGTTAGTCGTTGCCCTATTTTTACGTTCTGCAAAGAGTACAACGATTAATTGCAGTCCCGGAACATTCATAAATGCGAACAAACCCATAATAAGTATGGCTATCGTACCTAAGAAATAATGTGTCACAGTTACGCCTAGAAGTAATAAAGTAATTGCTTGTATTAAAAATATCCATATAAGTACTTTCGTTGGCTTTTTGTTTGTTAATTTACCACCAAGTGTATTGCCAATAGCAACCATTACACCATATATCACAAGCAGTATCACCACCGCTTCATCGCTATAATTCAAAATATCTGTAAGTATACTAGTCAGGTACGTATAAACTACAAAAGTGCCACCGTAACCGAGTGCTGTAATGATATAAACCATCATTAATGATTTGTTTTTAAAAACTTTTAATTGTTCCTTTATCGATGCCTGAGCATATTCTTTCAAATTACTTGGCACTGCAAATATATTAATGATTAAACTGATCAGTCCAATCACGGCAATCGTAATAAACGATGC
The DNA here is from genome assembly GCF_001431205.1 of Staphylococcus sp. NAM3COL9. Classification (GTDB taxonomy): domain Bacteria; phylum Bacillota; class Bacilli; order Staphylococcales; family Staphylococcaceae; genus Staphylococcus. Next base: position 9,327 of record NZ_LGPC01000004.1, read on the forward strand.
TTCCCAACCAAAGTGCTGACCAATCCATGTCCCTAATGGTACGCCTGTAATCGTAGCAACGGTTAAACCTGTAAACATCATTGCAATCGCGCTTGCACGCTTATCAGGCGTTACCAAATCACTTGCGATTGCTGTAGCGATAGACATAAACACTCCGTGCATTAACGCCGATAGTACACGCATAGCTAACAACATACTAAACGTGGTCGCAAAGGCAGCAAGTGTATTCGCAACAATGAAAATAATCATAATCATTAATAGTAAATGCTTTCGTTTTATTTTATTTGTCAGTGGGGTTAATAAAGGGGCTCCTATTGTTACCCCCACAGCATACAAAGATACAGTTAATCCTGCTAATGATATCGTAGTATCAAACGCATCTTTAATAAGTGGTAATAGACCTACGCTGATAAATTCAGTCATTCCAATTGCAAAGGCAGACATTGCTAACGCTAATATAGCAAATTTATTTTTTCTCATAATGTATTTTGACTCCTTCTTGTTTTGTGTATATGTTAATATAAACTACACATATCAAAAGCGGAAGTACGCACTTTAAAGTACTATAGGTACCTTTGAGTACCTATCAGGAGGTAATTAAATGAGCAAAACTTATAATATTGGCGTCGAAGCAACCATTGATGTCATCGGTGGAAAATGGAAACCTGTCATCTTATGTCATTTACAAAATAACGGGTTGATGCGTACATCTGCGTTAAAACGTGCGATTCCAACGATTACTCAAAAGATGTTAACACAGCAATTACGTGAACTAGAAAAAGACGGTATCATCAACCGTATTGTATATGACCAAATCCCGCCTAAAGTTGAATACGAATTATCAAATTATGGTCAAACATTAGGAAAATTACTTTCTTCACTTTGTTATTGGGGAGAGTTCCATATTGAAAAAATGTATCAACAAGGTGAAACTGTCTCATTAGCCCAACAAGATTTTGTCGATATACCCAAACCGAGTTAATAACATACAACATTCCTGGTATTTTAGCTATCAGAGGGTGCAGAAGTATTCATGGACTGAAGAGGTGTTGTGATGAATAAATAAACTTTTAACATGACGTTAAAAAGGATAACTATGTGAAAATTAGATTTAATTACAGTTTTTATACTGCTCAAGAAATAATGACAATACTTTATAATCTCAGTTGTTAATAGGACAGCGTTTGGAACTGTTTATTTAAAAAAGCTTCAGTCTTTCCAACATCTGTGGTAACGAGTGTCCCATGCATAATAATCGAATCAAAGGAGAATACAACCATGAAACTAGATGAATTTCACATTGGCGAAGAATTTACGACTAAACCATATAAAATAAGCGAAGAAGCAATTACAGATTTTGCTAGTGAATTTGATCCACAATATATGCACCTAGATAAAGAAAAAGCGCAACAAGGTAGATTTAATGGTGTCATCGCTTCTGGCATCCAGACACTAGCCATTTCTTTCAAACTATGGATTGAAACAGGCAAATACGGAGAAGATGTCATTGCAGGTACACATATGAATAATATTAAGTTTATCAAACCAGTATTTCCGGACGACAAATTACATACTGTGATAAAAGTAATTGATAAAGTGGCTGGTAAAAGAGACCAAGGTTTACTTACGGTACTAATGACAACATTTAATCATGAAAAAATTAAAGTATTTGAAGGCGAACTCACAGCACTTATTAAACGTTAAAACTTCAGAATATTAAAGAGAGCAGGACAGAAATCAATATTTAAAATTTGATTTTTGTCTCGCTCTCTTTAATAAATTATTTTATTTCAGCTTACTTGATACACAGCTGCTTCGTTCTCCTTTTAATATAATTAGTATAATTTAATACTACCGCCATCTACCATAACTGTTTGTCCTGTGATATATTGCGCGTCTTCGCTTCCTAAAAATACTGCTACTGGACCAATATCTTTTTCAACATCTCCAAATTTTTGCAACGGAATGCCTTGGACTACTTTGTCATAATATTCAGGGTTTTCTTTTCGCCATTGATCTACGCCTTCAGAATAGGCGATTGGAGATATGATATTGGCATTAATGCCAAATGCTCCAAATTCATTAGCTATCACACGTGTAATACCACGAATCGCCTCTTTTGCTACAACATATGCGCCTTGGTTTTTATCCCCTTTTACAGCTGCGCCTGAACCAAAGTTTATAATATTACCTTGCGTTTCTTTTAAATAAGGTATAACCATTTGGCATAAATAAAATGTCGCATAAAATCCTGTATTAAGTGATAAGTTCAAATCTTCTTCTGTAATATCTAAAAAAGAATTCATGCGAGATGCGTGTGCATTATTAACTAATACGTCAATTTTTCCATAGTTTTCTATTGTAGTATCTACACAAGCATGCAATGAGCCTTTATCTGTTAAATCTGTCTTAATAAATAACGTTTCATAGCCTTGACTGTTTAGTGTTTCACTCAATAACCTCCCTTTTTCTTCAGCAATATCAGCAATAACCACTTTAGCATTTTCTTTAACATATGCCTTCACAATACCTAAGCCAATACCTCCTGCACCACCAGTCACAATTGCCACTTTTCCACCTAGTCTAGCCATTAAAATCACCTTTTCATTTTTTAGTACGTATAAAATATTATTTATTTAATTGTTTTACATGGCTATAAAGTTTCTTCTGGATGTTAAGTAGTTGTGTTACTTCATCATCATTTAACACTGAATAAATTTCATTCCTCATTTTTTGACCTTGTTTTTGAGCTGTTTCTAACAAATCCATTCCTTTTGCAGTAATAGTAATTAAAATGGAGCGTCTATCGTCTTCTTGATGCGCCCTTATTACGTAGCCTTCTTTAACAAGTCTGTTTGTTAAACCGGTAATAGCACCTGAAGTATAACCAAGGGATTGTGCGAGCATTGATGGCTTCTGTGCACCATGCTCTTTAAGTTTAGATAAGGTAATAATTTGGGAAATATTAATATTCATATTGAATTGTTTCATAAAAAGTGTCATTGTCGCATCATTAAATAACTCAGCATTATGAATGAGTTCGAAAAAATTATTCTTTTCCATGATATGCCTCCTTAAATACGTTTATATAATAATAGTATATACAAAATTAGTTTATCAGTAAAATACTTAGTACTAAATATTTAACTTTTAATGTGTTTACTGTTAAATTATATAATAATCGTTAATTGATAATGGGAGGAAGTTAATTATGAAAAGGTTAGACAATAAAGTTGTTATTATTACTGGTGCAGCACAAGGTATGGGAAAAATGCACGCTGAAAAGGTGTTGCATGAAGGTGCAAAAGTTGTTATTACTGACATCAATGAAACACTCGGTCAAGAAGTTGCCCAAGAATTTGGTCAAAATGCACTTTTTATTAAACATGATGTTTCTAATGAAGCAGATTGGAAAAATGTAGTAGATACAGTAATCAAAAAATGGGGCAAAATAGACGTCTTAGTAAATAATGCTGGCATTACTTATAACACGCCTTTAGAAGAGCTCAGTTTAGAAAGCTACATGAAAATTGTAAACATCAATCAAGTGTCTGTGTTTTTAGGTATGAAATCAGTTGCTTCAACTATGAAAGCTCAACAGTACGGTTCAATTATTAACATTTCTTCTATGAATGGACTTGTTGGTGGTGCAATTGGATACACAGATACGAAATTTGCAGTTCGCGGTATGACTAAAGCTGCTTCAAGTGACCTTTCACCATATAATATACGTGTGAATTCAGTACATCCCGGTGTAATTCACACGCCTATGATTGAACAAGAAGGTGTTAAAGAAGCAGTGGAACAATTCGCGAAGAGCATTCCAATGCGTCGTATCGCTCTGACTGAAGAAGTATCTAATATGGTCATCTTTCTAGCTTCAGATGATGCGAGTTACTCTACTGGTTCTGAATTCGTAATCGATGGTGGCCTCACTGCGTTATAAGCGACTTAAAAAAAACAAATATTTTAAACAGCAAAACCCCCTTCGCAATACCACATAAATGGTTGCGAAGGGGGTTTTATAATAATTCATGCGATCTATTATAATGAAATTAATAATTATATTTTTTTAGGTTCTACGTAAGCAACAAAATGTTCAGCATCTTCTTTATTTAAATCTGTTAAAGAAAATGTGCCAATGCTAAAGCGCATAGTTAATGAATTATCCTCTAATTCAATATTTTCAATTTCGTCATATCTAATGTTTCTATAGTAAAACTGTCCATCCATATCAACATTTAATATAAGACGTTCATTTGTTGCGACATAAGCCGCTTCGTATACTTTTATTTCTCCTTGAACAGGGTATTCCATATTTCCTAAGACGGAAGGGCCTTTTTTCTCAGTTGGAAATAAATCTTCTGGATTAATATTATCTAATATCATTCGATTACCTACCTTTTCAATTAGTCTGCAACTTCTAAGTCTACAGTGTTAATATCCATACCCATAGCATCTGCTACACCTTGACCGTATGCTGAATCAGCTTTATAACAATGTCTAATATGACGATGTTTAAGCGCATCAGTAACTGTGCTCATTTCATTAGCTGTATTATTAAATAATATTTGTTGCTCATCAGCTGACATTCGACGGAATAATTCACCTGGTTGTTCAAAATAATTATCATCATCTTCACGATAATCATATTCGAATGCTTGACCTTGAATATCTAAGCCTGGTTTTTTGTATTGTGGTTGGTCTTCAAGTGCACCGTTACTATTTGGATAGTAGTGTGTTTTCGAACCTTGGTTATCATCTAAAATACGCATTTGTCCATCTCTACTAAACGGACAGATATTTTCTACACCTACACCTTTAGGTTGGTTAACAGGAATCTGCCAATGGTTTACACCTAAACGATATCTTTGTGTATCCCCATATGAGAATAGACGGCCTTGTAACATTTTATCTGGTGAAAAGTCTAGTCCTGGAACGATATTTGTGGGCGCAAATGCAGCTTGCTCAACATCTTGGAAATAATTTTCAGGGTTTCTATTTAATTCAAACTCTCCTACTTCGATTAATGGATATTCGTCTTTATACCAAACTTTTGTTAAATCAAATGGATTATCTTTATGATTGCGTGCTTGCTCTTCAGTCATTACTTGGATGTACATTTTCCATTTAGGGAAATCACCTTCTTCAATGTTTCCAAATAAATCTCTTTGAGAAGACTCTCTATCATTCGCTATAACTTGTGCCGCTTCTTCAGGTGAATAGTTTTCTATACCTTGTTGTGTTCTGTGGTGGAATTTAACCCAAACACGCTCACCTTTATCATTGTACATAGAATATGTGTGCGAACCAAATCCGTGCATATTTCTAAAACCTTTAGGAATGCCACGATCTGACATCAATATCGTAATTTGATGTAACGCTTCTGGTAATAATGTCCAGAAATCCCAATTTGCTTGTGGATCTCTCATATTTGTTTTTGGATTGCGTTTAACAACATGGTTTAAACTTGCGAATAATTTAGGGTCTCTGAAGAAGAATACCGGTGTATTGTTACCAACTAGATCCCAGTTACCTTCGTCTGTATAAAATTTCAATGCAAATCCACGGATATCACGTTCTGCATCAGCTGCACCACGTTCACCTGCTACTGTTGAAAAACGAGCGAACATTTCTGTCTCTTTTCCAACTTCAGAAAAAATACTTGCACAAGTGTACTGTGTAATATCATTTGTTACTTTAAATGTACCAAATGCGCCAGAACCTTTTGCATGCATACGACGTTCTGGAATAACTTCTCTATCGAAGTGTGCCATTTGTTCTAAAAAGTATATATCTTGCATTAATAGCGGACCTCTAGGACCTGCTGTCATACTGTTTTCTCTATCTCCTACTGGTGCACCAAACAATCCTGTTAATTTTTTACTCATTATATTATCTCCTTTATGTTACCGCAGTTAAGTGATTTTTTTCTTGATAATTATTGATAACTGCATTTGCAATACTTTCAATAATCAGTTGATTTGAGCCAGACATTTCAGCTCTATAATAATTGCACCTTAAATCATCGCAAATTTCTTTACATTCATAAGCGTTATCATATAAGACTTCTAAGTGTTCACATGTAAAAGCTGAATGAACATATATGTTTCAAATCTATGTATGGTTCGTGTCCATGTCTGATATGTCATAAGATATTCATAATAACGCTATACGTTTCATGTTAAGTGTACCTTCACTATTCCACTCTTCTTTAAAATAATTATCTTTTTATAATTATTACAATCTATTATAACGTAAAAATCATTAAAGTCTATATTTAAATATTCAACGAATCATTTGAATTGATAATATATCCTCATAAGTGATAATTAATTATACATTTTCATTATTTTTTATTGCTATTAAATTGAAAAAACGTATTCATTTCTAGAAACAATCTATATTTTATATGTAGGTAGTAAAAATAGCAGCTGCCTGCCTCGCACCAAATCATTTAACACGAGTCGAATACAAACTGTGGCTGTGCCTTTGGCAATCGAGTATGAAATAGTATTTGATATAGCAAAAAGAGCTACCAAAATTTGGCAACTTTTTTAGTATATATTTAATTCACATCACGATGCTTACATTATACAAAATGATTTTTTGTATAATTATATATCTTTTCTGTTAAATCCGACCGTACCTATGACACACAATATAAGGAAAATAAGCATAAGGATCACAATCGGTCCACTTGTAAAATCATCTATAGGTAGACTTGGAATATGTTCAAATGGTGTGATATCTTTCATCCAATCTTTCACATTCAGTAAAGTACCTAAATAATTCACCAAAAAAGTATAAGCGAGATAAGCATAGACTAAAGTCGTTAACTTTATGCCCCACCCAATTACGACAGTTCCTATACCAACAAAACTAAGTATAGCTGGTATATAGACAATAGCCGATTGAATAACCATGTCAAAGTCGAGTGGCGTATCCATTGAATAGAGTTGGCCAACATACAAACCAAACCCAGCGACAAAAATCATCACTACCGCATTCACCACACTGATAATTAGAAAACTCAATAAGTACTTGATACGCGAAATCGGATTCGCTAATACAAGCATCGTGTATCCTTTATCTATCGCTTTCTTTATTTTAAATAAAGCTAACAGTGTAGGCACCGTACTGATTATTGCCATTACCAACATCAGTTGCGGTAAAAATTGTTTGACGTAATCTCCATTTGGATTTTCTAACATAGACAGTAATAGTGGATTATCTTTAAAAAAGTCGTCTAAATTTCCAAAAATAGAGCCATAAGACAATCCAAGTATAAATAATCCAATAGCAAAATATATAAAACTCATTTTTTGTAATCTGATTTGTAAACCTAGTGGAGACTTCATGTACCATGTCGCATGTTGTCTTCCTTTTTTCTGCGGTAATAATTTAGCCTCGATATCACGCAAACCATTCAACACAAAGGCAAATATAGCAATGATAACTGTAATGCCTAAAATGCACCACACCGGCCACCAATGATCTTCCGAAAAAGCATGAGTTCTAGACAACCAGCCCATTGGTGAAAACATAGATAGCATCTCATTGGCTACATCTCCAAACGCCCTAACCAGATACATGATGAGCAATAGCGCGATACTCACACCAGTCGTCTCACTACTTGATGATACAAATTGGGCAACTAACATAGTCAACGTAGCAAACATAATACCAAATACGCCTAAAGCCAAACTATATAAAGATGCGCCTGCTAAATCTAGACCATCAACATTTAATGACGCTAGACCTAAAGTGAGTAATATCATTAAAGTGACATTAAGTAATACAGTTTGAAGTAGATGTCCCATCAATGGTGCTTGTTCACCTATTGGCAATGCAGTTAAAATGATTGTTCTACCATCTTCTTCATCACCACGCGTGTCTCGAGATACAATTAAAATATTCATAATTGCTACCATTATTGCTGTGAATAAAGTCATTTCATGCGTAAAAAGTACGCCAATATTTACATGTTCAAAATCAGCTAATCCCAGCATCGCTTGCATCGCAGGATTTTTTGACATCTCGATAATAGGACTCATCTTAGCTTGACTCGGGTACATCGACTCAAAAGCAGGTGGAATCATTAACGTTAAAGCGGTTAATAAAACCACCCATAAAACCATTTTTTTGCTATTTCTTTTTACATAAAAATTAAATAACTTTAAGGTTTGGTAAAATGATTGTTTCATATCATTCACCTAATTCATCTGTGGCTTCATAATATCGTTTAAATATTGCTTCTAGTGTTGGTGGCATAGATTCCAATTTTTTAATTTCAAATCGGCTTAGATATTCAATTACAGCAGAAATTTTATCTGAATCTACTTCAAAATAATATGCATTGTCTTCTTGTCTCACATTATGCACACCCGTAACTTGTATTAATGCTCCTAATTGCTGTGCACTTTCTACCTTAAATTGCATACGTGTAAGATGGCGCATCTCGTCTAAAGTCCCAGAAGTGATCATTTTTCCTTTACGGATAATACCTACTCGATCACACAATTTTTCTACTTCACTTAAAATATGACTCGAGAGTAGTACACTTTTGTTATTATTTTTAATGTCTCTTATGCATTCTTGAAAAACCTCTTCCATTAAAGGATCAAGACCAGAAGTAGGTTCATCTAAGATATATAATTTTGCATCAATACTAAACGCAGTAATTAACGCTACTTTCTGACGGTTTCCCGTCGAATAAGTACTACATTTTTTAGTAGTATCTAATTCAAAGCGTTTAATTAATTCATTTTTTCTATCGTAATTTGCTTTAGGATGAAGACTAAGAAAAAAATCAATAATTTCTCCACCAGTCAAATTTAGCCAAAAATTAACATCACCAGGTACAAAAGCGAGATCTTTATGCACATCGACTGCATCTTTCAACGCATTTTTGCCAAAAATTTCAATGCTGCCTTTCGTTGGTTTCAACATACCTAATATCGCTTTAATTGTCGTCGATTTTCCAGCCCCATTTGGTCCAATAAAGCCATAAACTTCACCCCCATTAAGTTCTAAATCCACACCATCTAAGGCATAGAATTTACCAAAGCGTTTTGTTAAATTATGAATTTTAAGTAGGGTCATACGCGCCACCCTTTACATGTTTTATAACAGTCCTTTAACTCTAAAATCAGTAACGATTAAAATTATCTTGGCTTCTTTCATATCTGCATCACAAGTATCCGCATCACTAGAAGACACACCTAATATGCTAAGCTTTTCTTTTAATTCTTCAGCCTTCGAATCAAAATCTTCATCTATATCTACTTTATTATAATCAACTGCTGTAACTTTTAGATTTTCAGTAACCTCTACAGTTCGATCTTTATCATCTGATAGCACATATATATCTTGGCTACCAATACCTCGATCTTTTAAAGCCTTCACATCCGCTACTAAAGCCGAGTCATTTGTATAAGGTTTCACAACAGGTGCCATAAGAATCATCCCTTTCCAATACTCCTACTTATTAATATACTAATTTTTTGTCTTAATCATTAAACTGTCATATCTATTTTCAGTTATATAAAAATAAGTATCCTCTAACATTAAATCGAACAATTCATCTCTGACCATGTCATCTGTCATTTTGAATTGAGTTTCAACCTTTTCTTGTTCTTTATCTTCAACAAAAATAACTTGATCTTTTCTTACATCTACTGTCTTACGTTTATAAATGAGTTCGAGATGCGCACGTCCTTGATGTATCGCTTCTAAATTATCTATCTTATAGGCACTTTGTACAAAATCTTCAATTCGTCTTTCTCTCTGACGCTTATCTTTTGAAGCTTTAAAATCCTTTGTATACTTTAGCTTAACAAGTAAGTAAATGACTAATATGAAAAGTATTGTTACAAGAAATAATAACGTAGCCATACATACCCCCCCTTATTCGTGTTAATTTTCAATTAAAATTATCATTTTCCAATATTATAGTTAATTTTCCCTTTGAAAATGCTTTTAAACACCTTTAAAACTTAAAGTTAATTTTTATTGTTGTGAAATATTACTATTAATAAATTATACCTATTGACCAATAAAATTTGATAATATATAAAGTTTAACTTCTATAAAAAGGGTAAAATATGTAGTATGTAAGAATAATGAAGGGTGATATATAATGCGTTTACAAGAAGAAATTAATAACTTGGAACAATTCGATGGTAAATCACGAAATCAGAAAGTATTCTCAATTTATTTAGATACTAGTCCCGAACAAGGAACAAAGTGGAAAATTGAATTAAAAAATGCCCTGAAAGACTTATCCGACAAAACAAAAAACAGTGACAATCACGAAGAAAAAAACCAAGCAAAAGACATTATCAATAAAGTAGAAATTGAAATACAGGGCGCTGAACCAAATTTAAAAAGAGGTCTTATTTTATTTATAACTGCCGATGAGACATTAAGGTTCGAAAAACACGTTAATATTTCTATAAAAACTGAATTCAAATGGGACGCAAAACCCAAATTAGATCAGCTAAAATCATTACAACAACGCTACCCTTACACTGGTATTTTAGTTTTACAACAAGACAAAGCACGTGTGATTGAAACTGAAATTGGTACAATTGTAGACGAAGATTATTACACTCTAGATTTAGATACTGATGATTGGAGAGAACATTCCGGACCACAAGGCGATGATTTAACTCAAGGTGGCGCGCAAAGAGATGAATATAAAGAACGTGTGAAAGCTAATCAAGATCGTTGGTTCAAAAGTTTAGTAGCTAATATTGAGAAAAATGCTAAGAAAAAAGATTGGCAACAGCTTTATTTAGCTGGCGAAAAAGAAGAAGTAGAAAAATTAAAAACGATGTTCAATCGTAATATTGACCAAGTCACACCAAGTAATATATTAAATTTAAATGCGACAGAAATTATAAATAAAGTAATGGAAGTATAAATTTCAAGTCATGCTAGTCACAATATATAAAAACAGTTTAATATGTACTAACCTTTAAAAACTGTACTTTGCTTTAGCATATATTTTCAAAGGTTTGTTTCCTAATTTTCATAGGAGGCAAGCCTTTCAATTTTGTTTTGATTCATTCATTGTTATAAAAATGAATATATTAATATTATGCTATCGATTATTTTAATTCATTATGGTAGTACTTCAACATAAAAATGCCCCTAAAATTTTAGCTTTTTAAGTTCAAATTTGGGGGCATATCCATAACAATTTATTTTTTGTATATTTATTAAATAAAAAAACGTCAGTGATTTGAGCTGAATCCTGTGGAAAATCACTAGCCAAAGTCTACAGGTTGAGGCTACGTCCGCGAAAAGCATACACAAAAGAACTGTTAGCAACTATGTCCATTCTGATATGGTTTTTATACATAGATTTTAATGTCACCTATTGTTTTGAGTTGAAGTTGCATTACCCAATTTCAAAGCTTGAAGCATAGTCCCTATAATGAGTAAGCTACCTATTGTATCTGTAAAAAAGTGTGCGCGTAGATAAATCCTAGAAATGATAATCGAAATGACCAATAATGTGCATATGAGCGTGAACCATTTATTATTTTTCAACAATAATATGAGACTCACTAGTAAACAGACACTTAAAACGTGCATGCTTGGAAAACTATAGCCATCTATACTGATATCAGGTCTTGGTCGTTGAATAATATATTTAAAAAATGTCCCTATAAATAATACACTGAAACACCAAAATCCATACCACCAAAACTTAAATTGATTATAAAAAAATACGAATATTAAGATCATCAATATCATGAGTAAACAATGCAATGGCTTAAATATATTAGAAATGATTTCAAGATACACAACGACACAGTTAGAGTTAATCGTTCCATGTAACCATTCATAAATAAAATTATCTAAAGGCTCAGTTAAATCTATATGTATACATATCATGAGTATCAATAAGCACAAACTCATTAAAATTATTTTTAAATCGTCTCTCACTTAGTTTAATGTCCTTTCATTATTAATTCTTCTAGCTACCGCTAATAATGTTCCATAGGCGATGCTAATGCTCAATACAGATGATCCACCATAGCTTAATAGCGGCAACGTCACCCCCGTTAAAGGAATGATGCCAGAGACTCCTGCTAAATTAATGAATACTTGCATAAACAAATAACTCACGACACCGACGCAAATTAATTTATAAAATTGATTTGTAGTTTTATTTGCATAAATGAGTCCTTTAACTAAAATAAAGCCATAAATCAGTAATATAAATAATACACCCAGTAAACCTAATTCTTCTGAAATAACCGTAAAAATAAAATCAGTATGCGGTTCTGGTAAGTAACCTAGTTTAGAAATGCCATTACCTAGACCTTTTCCAGTAAATCCACCATTCCCAATTGCTGTTAAAGCACTCGTCAGTTGATATCCATCATCCCTTTCATATTTAAATGGATTGAGCATTACTTGAATACGTCTTAATCTATAAAGGTTTTTAGCATCAAAAATTAAAGTATAGATACTATAAAATACAATTGGAATCACTGCGATTGCCATGATTTGAATTTTCACCTTATTTTTTAAATCTGAATAAATCAGTATGCAAGCAATAATCGCTACTGTTAATAGCGTACCGCCCAAGTCCCCTTGCATTAAAACAAGTAATAAGCCCATCCCAATGATGCCTAGTGGTGGAATGAGATGTTTCAACTTATAATCCCTTCGGCTTGATACACGTTGGTTAATCACATAAGAAAGATAAAAAATTGAGGTTAGTTTTAAAAATTCTGAAGATTGAATACTAAATAATCCTAAATTAATCCAGTTTTTAGAACCGTTGATTTCCTTACCAATTAACACAGTAATCAGTAATAGCAACAATGTACCTAACACCATTATTTTCTGTACATTGTTCTCTTTAAAAGCATTAATATTAACAAAACTACCAATAAATATAATAATAACTATACCTAAAATCAAAAAGAGCAATTGTCTTTTCATAAAATAATTACTTTCGATAGGCACCCCGCCTGTTAATGCCCCTTTAGATGCAGATACCATGCTAGCACTGTAAACCATCATTACACCTATAATACCGAGTATGATAAAACAGAGAATCATACTAAAATCCAAATCTTCTAAACGCTTACGCGCTAGTGTTAAAAATCGCTTCATGACTTCACCTCATTATGACTGATAGACTCCAGTAAAACATATTTTTAACATATCCTCAATCATACTTTAGGCTCACCTAATTTTATTTAAATATATGTATTCTCATATTGTTAAATATACTGTCTTAAATACTATGCATTGTACTACTTTTCATCTTGTGATAAACTCTATTAAAGACTTAATATATCTATAATAGATGTTATAGAAACACGTACTTTTTTATAATAAATTTCACTCAACAAAGGAGTTTTCATTTGAATAAAGACCGTTTTGAGCAAATTGCCCAAAAGTACGATGGCCCTAGTAGAATACATCTTGCCGATACAATTGCACAAGAAGTGAATAAAATATTCGAAAACACTTCATATCAGTCACTATTAGATTATGGTGGCGGTACTGGTTTAGTTACATTAAGCATAGAGCGCCATTTTGATGAAATCACAATGATGGATGCTGCACCTCAAATGATTGAGGTGTTTGAGAATAAAATTTCTGAACTCGGCAAAACACATATTCACGCATATGTAGGTGACATTCTTTCAGATGATACACAGATCAACACTACCTATGATGTGATTTTCCTTTCATTAGTATTACTACACAGCGGTGACTACACAGCATTGCTAACAGCGTTACGTGCGAAATTAAATTCTGCTGGTCTGCTCGTTCTTGTTGATTTTGATAAGAATGAAAATGTATATCATCCAAAGGTCTATAATGGCTTTGAACAAACAGATATCCAACAACTATTTACTGAATTAGGCTTAACACATGTCCAATCATACACATTTTATGAAGGTAAAAATATATTTATGAATAAAGATGCAAGTTTATTTATTGCATCTGGCCGTTCATAATCTATTATACAAAAAAGAGAACTTCCAGCTATTGGAAGTTCTCTTTTTTATGATTGCATCACTGCTTTTAAATTTTCTTTTTCAATATCTGATAAAAAGGCATATTCAATCGCTCTTAAATTGATAAATTCAATCTGTTCGACAGAAATCAATTGATGTTTCATCAGTAACGTATACTCTTCATTTAGTGAAGTTTGTGTGACCGTACGATTGTCCGTGTTAATAATAAAAGGTATATCCTGTTCTAGCAAATAAGGTATGTTCAATTCGGTTAAATCCTCTATCGCTTTCGTTTGAACATTACTTTTCGGACACATTTCTAACATCACATCATTATGCTTTATTTCTTGTAACGCAGCTTCATTTTCATTAATGGCAACACCATGGCCCACACGTTTCGCGCCTAATTTAATAGACTCCATAACATTATGCATACAACCACATTCGCCAGCGTGTAAAGTGAGATTAAACCCTTTATCTAAACCGTATTGAATTGTAGTACGAATATCTTCTGGTGGAAATGCTGCTTCTGGACCCGCAAAATCAATCCCGCGCACCACATCACTATCTCTCTGCTCAAGATAATCGAAGAGCGCTTCATTCACTGTAGCTTCATGTTGTCTCATTGCGCAAACCAATAAATTAATTTTGATATCCAATGTTTCTGTTGCAAATTGGACGCCCGCTTCGACTGCTTCCAATACATCTGCTAACAACAAGTCTTGTTCCATATGCAATAACGGTGCAAAGCGAATTTCTATATACTTTATATTATCATGACTCGCTTGTTGCGCAACATCTACGACAGCTCTTTTGAGGCTATCTTTTGTTTGCAACACTTTTAATATTTCATCAAAACACTGCAAATATTCATTTAAGCTTTCACAATTTTCACTTACAAGCAAATGGGGCTCTTTTAAAACTATATTTTGTTCAGAAGCAAGTTGCTTTATTAACTCTATACTTGTAGAACCATCGAGATGACAATGAAGTTCTATTTTAGATATATCTTGTATGGATTTATTCATGTCTGAAACCTTCCTTACTTCCGATATGTCACTATGGTTACATTTTACTATAGACACAAAGAAAGATTTTATTAGAAATTAATTCATATACTATAACATGATTATTTTAACATGACCATAAAACCATCTACATTAAAGACAAATACTAATCAATTACAAGTCATTTAATTTATCATAGTTGTCCAAAATACCCCAAAATTGTTAATGTTATGCCTAAGCCTATAAAGCATGTGAACAATATAAGTACAATCACTTTTAACTCTAGCATAAAATAACTTCTATTCTGTCCCTTATTCACTATAAAAACACCACAAAACACTACTAAGATAAATATAATAAGCAAACTATAAGCAATTATATTTAATATTTCCATCTATATTCCCCTTTCGTGTTTTATCTTCATTAAATACTTTAATCAACGCACCACAAGATTTAACACATCTATTAAATATATTGATACAGTTTCAAATAGTTAACAATTTTGTTTACAGATTGCTCGATGCTATCTTTTTCTGTATCTATGACTATTTCTGGTTTTTCTGGCGTTTCATAAGGCGCACTAATACCAGTAAATCCAGCAATTTCACCACTTCTAGCTTTCTGATATAGTCCCTTAGGATCTCTCGCTTCACATTCCTCGAGGCTGCATAATGTATGCACTTCTATAAATTCATCCTCTTGTAATAAACTGCGTACCGTGTCACGATCCACTTGATAAGGTGAAATAAATGCAGAAACAGTGATTAATCCTGCATCTACCATTAACTTTCCTACTTCACCAATCCGTCTAATATTTTCTGTACGGTCTTCTGGACTAAACCCTAGATTATTGTTAAGTCCATGTCTGACATTATCTCCATCTAATCTATACGTATGTATCTGACGTTGAAATAATGCTTTTTCTAACGCAACAGAAACAGTCGATTTACCAGACCCTGATAATCCAGTAAACCAAATCAATACACTTTTATGGTCGTTACGGCGTTGTCTTTCTTCTTTTTTAACTTCTGATTCATGCCATGTAATATGTTGAGATGTGTTCATTCACTTCACTCCTTTAAACTATTGCTCTTGCAAGCCTTTAATCAATACTTCTGCTACTTCTGGTCTTGAAAATTCTTTAGGTAGTGATTCTCCATTTTTAAGCTTTTCACGAACTTTTGTACCACTCAAATGTAAATGTGATGAAACATCATGTGGACATGTTTTCGCAGTCGCCATATTTTCACAAGTTTTACAATAAAAGGCATGTTCGAATTTCAAAATTTGTATTCCTAACTCTGCTTCATAGTTAGAAATAAGCTCTTGGGCCTCATAAGTACCATAGTAGTTACCCACGCCGGCATGATCACGTCCAACAATAAAATGTGTGCAGCCATAATTTTTTCTTACTGTCGCATGTAATATCGCCTCTCGTGGACCCGCATAGCGCATTGCCGCAGGATAAATGACTAAGCGTGCTTTATTTTCCGGGTAATAATTATCAAGAATAACTTCATAACTCTTCATGCGTACAGCTGCTGGAATATCGTCAGATTTTGTCTCTCCAACTAACGGGTTCAACAATAGCCCATCAACAGATTCTAAAGCTGCTTTTTGTATGTACTCGTGTGCTCTATGTACTGGGTTTCTTGTTTGGAATCCTACAACAGTCTTCCAATTCAGGTCATTAAATAATTGTCTTGTTTCAGAGGGATCTAAATGATAATCTACAAAATCGTCATGCTTTGGTCGATCTAGTAAATATATTGGTCCAGCCAGATAGACATTCCCTTTTTCATATACTTTCTTCACGCCAGGGTGGTCAATGTCTGTAGTACCATATACACGTTGTGCTTCTTTCTCTTTATCGTATGTATATTTTTCCTCTAATTCAAGTACGCCATATAAATGGTCGTCTTCACCATATAATGCGACACGTGTTCCTATCTCTAGCTGCTTTGCTTCATCTTCAGTTACAGGTAAAGTGATGGGAATACTCCACACCAAGCCATTACTTAAATGTAAATCTTCTACTACATTTGTATAGTCCGCTTCATTCATAAATCCTGTTAACGGACTGAATCCACCAATACCAATAAGTTCTAAATCTGACAAACTCCATGGATTTAGTGTAATAGCAGATAACGATTTCGCCTCGGCTAATAATTCCTTTTTAAGTAAGTCACTCACTTCTCTGTTAATGAGTTCTCCGCCATGTGCTTCAATAGTGTTTGTGATCGTTTCTGTTGATAATGTCATGCTTATACACTCCCTTTATGATTTAATCTAGTTCATTCGTGTTTGCTTTGTTTTTAGAAATTGAAAATGATAATTTTTTATTTTGATATAACGCATAAGTAATTAAAATAATCCAAATAACAATAAGTGATACTTTAATTGTTATGGATACTACTGGTTTTGGGTCAAAAACGCTGATTAAGGAGCTACTATTGGTAAAGATAATTAAACCACTTACGCAAACTGCCAAAATATTCACTGGTAAAATTTTAACAAGCCAAGCTGCGAAAGGTGCTGCAATTAAACCGCCAATACTCAATGAAACCACTAAACCTAAATTAATCTGACTCCAGCCTAAAAAGATAATAAAGCTAATTGATGCTGAAAGTGCCACGAAAAATTCACTCGCAGACACAGTACCAATTGCATATCTTGGTTCTAACTTTTTCTGAGCTAGTAACAACGGTGTGTTGACTGGCCCCCAACCCCCGCCGCCAACTGAATCGAGGAAACCTGCAATTGCGCCTTGTGGAATCATAGCGTAACGACCTATTTTACTTGCATCTTTCTGTATTTGGTTGTCTTTTTTAAATAAAAACTGGTATAAAACGTAAAATCCCATAGTTAATAAAAACAAAGCAATAAATGGCTTAATTAAATTACTATGTATATGACTTAAAAACGCTGCTCCAATAAATGCTGCAATTGCGCCTGGAATCGCTAATTTAATCATTGTCGGCTTGTGTACATTTTCAAACTTCCAGTGTGCTGTGCCAGAAGCAGCAGTTGTTGCAACTTCAGCAAAATGAATCGTTGCAGATGCGATTGCTGGCGCTATACCAAAAGTTAATAATATTGAGGAAGAAGATGCACCGAATCCCATACCTAGGGAACCATCTATCAATTGTGCGAGAAATCCTGCAAGTGCGAAGATAAATAACTTATACATGTGTCATACTCCTTCCGAATTGTATTTAGTCCAGTGAATCGAGCCATTTAACCACATCTCTTTGTTTATCCTTTTCCAAATAACGATCTGCTAAAATTGATTTCAAAAATCTTTGCTTTTCTAATGAAGATAACGAACTTTTTTTAACGCGTTGTCTACATTCATATAAGAAATCAACATACACTTCATAACGGCTAGTAAACTTTTGTTGAAATTCAGCGAGAATTTGTGCCGTAAGCGCTGGGCTTGCACCGTTTGTAGAAACACTTAATGTCAGCTTGCCACGTCGTAATATGCTCGGAAATACCACATCACCTGAGGTCGCTGCTCCAGCCATATTTATCATTGCGTGACTCGGTTTATGTTGCAGTACCCATTGATTTGTAGATGCGCTATCTGTCGCAACAACAATGAAGTCTGCCTGATGGATATCGTTAATCTCAAATGATTTTTCACTCCATTTTATTACTGAGCATCGAACCAAGTCTTTCAATTTTTCAGTAATATTAGGACTAATAATATGAATGTCTTTGGCATAATTGACTAAAGTATTTACTCTTCGTTCTGCAACATTACCGCCGCCAATTACAAAAACCTTCTTCTTTGAAATATCAATCATGAGTGGAATCAAAGGCATTATGTCACTCCTTACTATCTTAAATAATTAAGACTGTTACTGGTTTACAGATTCAAATGTTTCTTCTACACGTTCTTTCAATGCAGTTTGCAAATGACTATGGTTTCCAAGTCGGGAACACAGTACAATGTCATTCTCAACGTGATAGCTATCTATAGTTGCGGCAATATGACGTTCTAAAATACCTGTAAACCATAAATAAGGAACTACAAATATTTGTGAATGACCTTTGTTGACTGTATCTTGAAGTGCCTCTTCAAATGAGGGCCCACATGCAGCCAAATAACACACGTCAATATCTAAATTGATATTTATATCTTGTAACTGTGCTTTGATTGTCGAAAAGTCTTTTTGTGTTTGAGTATTATAACTCCCCCTACCTATAATCAATACTTTTGCATCTATGTTTGGTGTCATATGTGTTTCTTCAATTCTTTGCTGTAGTATTCCAGTTAATCGGCGTTGTACCCCTAACGGTCTTCCATAAGATACTGTGACGTGTGGGTACTTTTGCTGATTCCGTTGAATTTCTTTCGGTATATCTTTGAAATAATGTCCTGCACTTAGTAAAAGTACTGGTATCACAGAAATTTCAGTTGCGCCTTTATTGACTAATCGTTGAAATCCTTGTGACAAATTAGGCTCTGTTAATTCTAAAAAGCATGTTTCTTGTAATGGCACATCGATTTGCTTTTCAACTAATTCAATAAAATTCACAGCTTCTGTCACAGCTTCATCTACTCTACTACCGTGGCTGACATATAAGACGCCTCGCATACAAAGACCTCCCTCTATTGATATGTTAAATTTGCAAGTGACGCTTGTGATTGTCCCGCTTCAAACCAACTGATACGTTCTCTTAATTTAACCACTTCTCCTACGACAATCATTGCTGGGTTTTCAATATCTTTTGCAACTTCAACAATATTCATCAAGTTACCAACCACTGTCTTTTGATTCTCAGATGTACCAAGCTGAACCAAAGCAACCGGCGTATCAATAGGACGTCCGTGTTTAATCAATAGTTCACTAATTTCTGGTAATTTTTTGACACCCATATAAATGCACAGCGTTTCTGGACCGAGTGCAAGATGTTTCCAATACGAATCTTTATCTATATTCTTATTTATTACACCTGTGACAAAGGCAACAGATGAACTATAATCACGATGTGTAACAGGGATACCTGCATATGCAGGTGCTGCAATACCTGATGTAATACCTGGAACAATTTCAAACGGAATTTGATGTGCTGCTAAAATTTCTGCTTCTTCTCCACCTCTTCCAAAAATAAAAGGGTCTCCACCTTTTAATCTTGTAATGGTTTGACCTTTTTTAGCTAAATTCACTAACAATTTATTCGTATCTTCTTGTGGTAAAGAATGACGATGGGGGTCTTTGCCACAATACATAAACTTTGCATTCGGCGATGCATGACTTAATAATTTTTTGTTTACTAGTCGATCATATAAAATGATGTCTGCTTGTTGAATCGCTTTTAATCCTTTTACTGTGATTAAATCAGGATCCCCTGGACCCGCTCCTACTAAAAATACTTTGCCCATCTTGCCACCACCTTCTCAATTTATTAGCTATGGAATGCTTGACCATCTTTAACTTCAGCTACGATGCCTGCACGTATGACGAAATCACCAAAATGTTCACCCTCGGTTCTTTCTTTGGCATATTGTATTAATATCGGTCTTAAGCTTTCTAAAATCTCAGCTTCTGCTATATTTTCTTTAAAAATTTTATTTAATCGATCGCCTGTAAAGCCGCCACCCAAGTACATATTATATTTTCCTGGTCCCTTACCTATAAATGCAATTTCTGCTAATGCAGGTCTGGCACATCCGTTAGGGCAACCTGTCATTCGAATCGTAATTTCTTCGTCATTTAAGCCTGCTTCATCTAATAATTCTTCAATTTTTCCAATAAGTGATGGCAAATAACGTTCGGACTCCGCCATCGCTAAACCACAAGTGGGAAAAGCAACACATGCCATAGAATTTCGTCTTAACCCTGTATAATGTTCGCCATCTGTCAGACCATATTCTGAGATGATTTTTTCTATTTTTGGCTTTTCACTGTCAGAAACATGCGCAATAACTAAATTTTGATTAGGCGTCAATCTAAAATCACCTTTATGAATTTGGGCAATTTCTCTTAACGAAGTCTTTAATTTATAATCATCCGTATCTTTGACACGTCCATTTTGTACAAATAGCGTGAAGTGCCATTTACCGCTGCCTTTTGTCCAACCATAGCGATCTCCATTATGGTCAAAATGATATGGTCGCTCATTTTCTAATTGCCATCCAAGACGTTCATTTAGTTCTTTTTTAACCCACTCTACGCCTTTACGATCTACTGTATATTTAAAGCGTGCATTCGTTCGGTCTTCACGATTACCGTAGTCTCGTTGAATCGTTAATATTGTTTCACAAACGTCTACAACTTCTGATTTGGGGAAATAGCCAATCAAGCGCCCTACTTGAGGATAGGTAGCTGTGTCGCCATGTTTCATTCCCATGCCCCCGCCAATCGTTACATTGAAACCGACGAGTTCGTCTTGCTCTATAATGGCAATCAAACCAACATCCTGTGAGTAAACATCAATATCATTTGAAGGTGGCACTGCGATACCAATCTTGAATTTACGCGGAAGGTACGTTTTTCCGTATATTGGCTCTGGTTCTGCGTCACTCGTATCTAATACTTTCTCACCATCTAACCAAATTTCGTGATAAGCCTGCGTCTTAGGCGACAAGTGTCGACTGATGTCATTCGCAATTTGGTTAATTTCACTATGTATATGAGATTGATAAGGGTTCGGATTACACATCACATTACGATTCACGTCACCACAAGCTGCTAAAGAGTCTAGTAATGCCTGATTTATACTTTGCATAGAATTTTTTAAATTTTTCTTTAAAATGCCATGAAATTGAAATGCTTGTCTTGTCGTAAGTTTGATTGTTCCATTGGCATAAGTATTCGCAATATCATCCATCGCAATCCACTGTTCAGCAGTTGAAGCACCACCAGGCGCACGTACTCTAATCATGAAACTGTATGCCGGTTCTAATTTTTGCTTACGACGTTCGTCTCTAATATCTCGGTCATCCTGCATATAACTACCATGAAACTTTAAAAGTTTTGTATCATCTTCAGTAATAGAACCAGTAATTCTATCTGCTAAACCTTCAACAATCGTGCCACGAAGATAATTGCTATCCGCTTTAATACGTTCTAATTCATCGAGTTTGTCAGAAAAACTTACATTCGTTTCAGCCATACATAACCCCTGCCTCTCTTTTAATAAACATCTCTTTGATAACGTTTTTCTTTTTTCATTTGTGTAAGATAAGCTTCGGCATCCGTTTCAGACATGCCACCTTCTTGTTCCAATACGTAGCGAATCGTTTCATGCACATCTTTAGCCATTTGTTTTTCATCACCGCATATATATAATGCAGCACCATTCATTATCCATTCATAAAATGTTGTACTTTGTTCCGCAATACGATGTTGCACATATACTTTTTCTTCTGTATCACGTGAAAATGCTACATCTAATTTGCTTAATACATTATCTTTTAACCAAGTTTGCCATTCCGTTTGATATAAAAAATCTGTAGTAAAGTACTGTTCTCCGAAAAACAACCATGTATTGCCCGTTAATCCTAGTTCTTCTCTTTCTTGAAGATATGACCTAAACGGTGCAACTCCGGTACCTGGACCGATCATTATGACGGGTATATCTTCGCTAAATGGAAATTTAAAATTAGGATTCTTTTTCAAATAAATAGGTATACTGTCTCCGGGTTGTAAGCGTTCGGCTAATTGTACGGAACAAACACCGTCACGCTCACGTTCGTGCGCCTCATATCTTACTGCACCGACAGTAATATGCACTTCATCTGGATTTGCTTGAAAACTACTTGCTATAGAATATTCGCGCGGTGGTAACTTTCTTAACAATTGAGGCAATGACTGTGAATCAAATTGACTCGGCGGAAAATCTCTTAATAAATCGATTAAGTCTCGACCTTCTATGTAACTTTGTATCCATAACGCATCTTCCACTTGCTTGGTTAATTTCGTATTTTCAAATAACGTTGAGGCTTTTAGCATTAAGTTCTTTGTTAGTTTAGTAATTTCGAAATATTCCTGTAAAGCCCGCTCTAGTGTTAACGTGTCATCATTTGAATTAATAGGAATTTCGTCTTGAGCATTCCACCCTAAAGTTTCAATAAGTACAGCCACGATATTTGGATTATTTTGTGGCACTACGACCAAACAATCACCCGGCTCATATTCCTCACCATAGTTATCCATTAAAAACTCGATATGTCTCACTTCTTTGTTAGAACCTCGGCCGTTCAAATTAATGTTTTCCAAGACTTCTGCTTCAAATGGATTTGACTTGGAGTAGCGCTTTTCTTTTGTAGCCTGTACTGTTTCTGCGAGTATCACTGATTCTTTATGATTGGATGATTGGTTGAGTTGCTGAATATTTTCATTCATCCAAGCTTCTGCTTGCTCATCAAAATCTAAATCACAGTCATGTCTTGCTACTAAACGTTCGCCGCCTAATTCTAAAAATCTAGCATCAAAGTCTTTCCCTGTTTGGCAAAAGAACTCATATGATTCATCTCCAAGCGCAAGCACTGAATAACGCACACCTTCTAATTTAGGCGCTTTTCTGCCATGTAAAAATTCGTGAAATGTAAGTGCATTATCAGGTGGGTCTCCTTCACCATGAGTTGCTGAAATCACAAATAAATCCTCTACTTTTTTCAAGTCTTTAGGCTTAAACTCGTCCATTGCGCTCAATTTCACAGTATAATTATGTTCGACCAATCGATCTGCAAAAATTTCTGCCAAACTTTGCGCATTACCAGTTTCTGAGCCATAAAGTATTGTAATATTTCTATCGACATTGTCTTCTGACTCACTATTTAATACATATTCTGCTACTTGCTGTGGGGCTTCAGCATCACTAACTGAAGTATTTTGATATGCTGATAGATAACCACTCAACCAAATTTTTTGCTCTGTAGTTAAAATGCTAACGACCTGATTGAGTTGGTCTGCTTGATGCTCATTAAATGGACTATTTGATACAGATAAATTCACCGCAAGTTCACCTCATTTTTTATTTTTAAACCATTTGTAAAAGTATTAATTAATCTTTTTAGTGCTATTCGTATGTCTTAAAACATCATATATTACAAATAATATATTCCTTGAATAAATAGTGTTTCTAATCTTTATATATCCGATGTGCATACTAAGGATTATTCGTAAAAAAAAGAATCTTAAGCTATATCATGGTTTTTCAGTCGTATGGAGACCACATTCTGTCTTGTTAGAATTACTCCATCTACCTTCCCTTGTGTCTCCAGAAGCTGAAACAGCTGATGTACAAGGTATGCAGCCAATACTCGGAAAATTAAAATCATGTAGTTCGTTATAATGTAAATCATGCTTTTTAATATAGTGCCATACATCATCCCACGTCCAATGAATAAGCGGGCACACTTTTACTGATTTAAACCTTTCATCTTTGTTTACATAATTTGTAAATTGACGACTTGGTGATTGTTCTCTACGTAATCCTGAAACCCAAGCTGTAGCACCTGCTAACACTTCTTCTAGCGGTTTAATTTTACGTATATAGCAACATTGATTAGGATCATTCTTCCAAAGTGCTGAATTGAATTGGTCTGACTGTTCATCTAGCGTTAATTTTGGCTTTTTAAGTTTGATATTCAATTCTGGATAACGAGATTTTACTCTATCGATTAAATCATAGGTTTGTTGAAAATGAAGATCCGTATCCAAAAATACGATTTCAGCATTTTTTCTAACACTATAAATCAAATCAATTAAAATCATGCCTTCCGCACCAAAGCTACATGCATAAACAATGGAATCACCATAGGTTTCATATGCCCATGCGATCACTTGACGTGCGCCTTTTGTTTCATCTGAAATATCTAATGCCTGAAATGCGTCGGTTTTAAAATGCTCATATGTTATTTTTTCCTCTGACATTAATGGGTTCATCCCCTTTTCTTTAATGTTCTATATTTAAAATTCATATAATTTTTAGTCTTTAGAATTATTAGAAAATAATTATGATACATACTTTACTCATTGTAAATTTTTATGTCAAGCGTACTTTTAAACTATAACTTCCTCTGAATACAGTATAATTTTACTAAATGTAAGCGCTTTATATAGCGTGTTTAAAATGTTTTCGATAATTATTTTTAAATAATAATTATAATAATGTAATTTCCGTTAACAACGTTGTAAAATGCGTTATATAAGCATTTCTTATTTTTTAAAAAAATATTTTCTTATTTTAATTATTATAAGATCGTAATTTATTTTTTAATCAAATGACAAAAGCGCCAATAACAATTAAATGTCATTGGCGCTACTTCATGAATAAATTCAATTTTCATTTAATAATTATGCTGAAAAGCTAAGTCTTGGAATAAATGTTTCGAAATGAATGTTATCCATTGGTATACCGATTGTTTGTAATTCAGAAATCATTGCTTTTAAGAATGAATTACCACCACAAATATAAATTTCTGTTTCATTATCCACATATTGTTGTAGTTGTGCTACTTCAATAAAGCCGTCTTCATCACGGAAATGTGTGTCAAAACGTGCAAGTGAAGACTGATTAGAAATATCGTTTAATTTGTTTTCAAAAGCGACATTTTGCGCATTAGATGTTGATTGTAAGAAAGTTGATTGTAAACCTGCATCAACTGCTTCTTTATACATAGAAACAAGTGGTGTAACGCCGACACCTGAACCTAAGAACAATTGCTTGTTTTCTTTATTCGCTAAAGCAAAACCACCTACTGGCGCAGATAAGCTTAATGTATCTCCAACTGACACTGCATCGTGTAGTATTGTTGATACTTCACCTTCATGCTCTTCAGTAACGTCTTTTCTAACTCCAAATGTTAAGAAGTCTTTACCACCATCAACGATAGAGTAATGTCTCTTAGCTTGGTAAGGTAGTTTTTCACTCGTAATATCTACAGTAATATATTGACCAGGAACAAATTGGCTTAAATCAATATCCTCTGATTTAATTGTAAATGCTTTAATAATCTCAGTTTCTTCAGTGATCTCTGTAACTTCAAATGATTTGAAGCCATCCCAAGCCATATTGCTGTATACTTCTTTTTCTAAACCGATAAACGCATCAGCAATTTCTCCATAAGCTTTAATCCATGTTTGGATAATTGGATCTTCATCTTCAAGACCAGTCACTTCTTCAATCGCCCATATTAAATTTTCACCAACAATTGGGTAATGTTCGGGTTTGACTTGTAATGCACAATGTTTATAGACAACAGGCATAATCGCTGGAACAATCGGTGACAAATCTTGGATATTTTCAGCTGCTGCTAATACAGCCATTGCAAGTGCTGAAGATTGTAATCCTCGTTTTTGGTTAGTTTGATTAAATACATTTTTTAATTCTGGATGTTGTTCAAAGAGTCTCTTATAAAAAATTGAGGTAATTGTTTGTCCTTTATCTTTTAGTAATGGCACTGTTTCTTTAACTGTTTTTATCTCTTCTTGAGTTAACATATCGTACCTCCTAATTTATTGTATATCCACATTATCATATGAACTTCTCTTACTTACAATGAATTCAAACTTATTTCACAGAACATTCACATTCTACATTCATAAACTTGTAACTATTTTTCGTTTTTTAAAAATAAAAAATGTATATAACATGAATTCAAGAGTTATCATACTTAAAAACTTATATTTCAAACTAATAAATTCTCTCTAAAAAATATGTTATCAATTGAAATTACTTTTCTTCAAGAATAGTATGTGTAAGGGATACAAAAGACACGTAGGAGGCTTTACTTTGAAAATTTCAAAAATAGTAAATGCAATGATTTTGGACATGGAAGATAACAAACCATTTTTAGGGACGCTAATATTAAATGACGGTGTCATCTCTGACATTGTGCCACAAGTAGATATTGTAGAAGATGACAATGCACTAGACTTGGAACAACACTGGATTACACCTGGATTTATAGATACGCACAGTCACCCAACAGGTTATGGATCAACAAAATTAATGGTAGATTGTGCTGATTCTGACATTCTAAACATCACGGACTTAATTAATAAATTTAATGACAATAAGCGTAGCTTAACTCACAATGGTTGGTTGATAGGTTACGGTTATAATGAAAAAGCTTTAACCGAACAACGTCATCCAAATCGCTTTGATTTAGACCAAATTTCTCAGGATACTGCGATTGTTATTATGCATTACTCTGGTCATATGGCTACTGTAAATACCAAAGCACTTGAAGTTATGGGGATTGAGTTAACAGACGATAATCCAGAAGGTGGTTATTACGAACGAGATTCTGAGGGCAATGTCAACGGTGTGCTTATTGAATTGCCAGCTATGGTTAAATTAAGAGCAGCACTACCTAAAGCTACAGCAGATAGTTTCACTTATAGTATGAATCTAGCAATTGATGATTATGTAAAAAATGGTATAACGAACACCTCTGATTTACTCATCGGCGGTAATGGATACACAGACTACGAAGGCATACTAACATTCTTAAACGCACCTCAACGTATCCGTACACGATGGATGATTACACATGAATTATTGGAAAAACATCCTGAATTTAAAAACGTTCATGCTGAAACACTTGATCATACTTTTCAACAACATAGTGACGGTATGAGTCATTTAGGTGGCGTAAAATTCTTTAATGATGGATCTATTCAGTTACAAACTGCTTCTATAAGAGGGCGTTACTTAGATGGGGCAACACCACCTAAACCTTTAATGTCACTAGAAGTGATGACAGAAAAATTCAAACATTTTCAGCAATTAGGTTTTAATATTATTACGCATGCAAATGGTGATGATGCAGCTCAATCTGTAATTGAAGCTTATAAAGGTACAGCAGATTATAAAACAAACCCTTTACGCAATAGAGTCGAACATTTACAAACAGTAACGCGTTCAGATATTAAAGCAATGGCAGAGCATCATATTGGAGGCTCTTTCTTTATTAATCATATTTATTATTTTGGTGACTTACACCGTGACGTCTTTTTAGGCAATGACAAAGCGCAAAATTTAGATCCGGTTAAATGGGCAGAAGATGAAAACATGGTGTTTACTTTGCATACTGATGCGCCAGTGACACCAATTTCTCCTTTAGAATCTATTCAAATTGCTGTTGATAGAAAAACTAAAAACGGTGAGATACTTGGTGCCCACCAGCGTTTATCTCGCAGCTCTGCATACAAAAAGATGACTGCAGATGCAGCGCGTTTAAATCATACAGAAGACTATGAGGGCACAATTAAAGTTGGTCATGTTGCGGATTTTGTCATACTGAATCGTAATCCTCTCGAGGAAGATGTAACACTCGATAACAACTTAATTGAAGCAACGATTTGTGACGGTAAATTAGTCTATAAAAAATAATAGGATCATATGGATTATGTATATTGTTTGAAAGACTTCTATGGGAAACATGCACTACAATACGAAATATTGATAGAAAAAGGACAGGTTGAATTCAAAATTCAACCTGTCCTTTTTTAGTGTTTTAATTCCTTACATATGAAGTAAGTTATTCATTATTATATTTTTCATTTAATTGATGAATTAACCTTTTAAATTCAGCTTCTGATTTAAACTCAAAAGTGATGTTTCCTTTTTTATTATGCGCAGAAATAGAAACACTTGAACCATATTGTTCTTTAAGTTGTCTTTCTTGTTGTTGAATAAACTTAGGTTTTGTAGCTACTTGCTGTGTTTTAGTCTTTGTACTTTTTTTATTATAATTTTCATTTAAGTATTGCTCTAAATAACGCACGCTCCAAGACTCCCCGGAGACTTTCTTAGCGATTTGACGCATTTTTTGTATATCTTTTACAATTAATAAGGTACGCCCATGGGCACCAGATAATGTACCTTCTCTTATCATATTCGATACATCTTTAGGTAATTGTAGTAAGCGTAGCATGTTCGCAATATAAGGTCTAGATTTACTTAAACGTTGCGCAACTTCTTGTTGTGTTAGCTTTAAATCATCCATTAATTGACGATAGCTTTCTGCTTCTTCAATGACATTGAGATCTTCTCGTTGCAAGTTCTCAATAATGGCAAGTTCCATCATATCTTCATCAGTTAATGCTTTAACAATTGCGGGAACTTCTGTTAACCCTGCTATTTTTGCCGCTCGGTAACGTCGTTCACCTACAACAATGTGATAACCAGTAATAGCCTTTCTTAATACGATAGGTTGTAAAATGCCGTGAAGTTTAATCGATTTTGCTAAGTCATTTAAACGCTCTTCATCAAACGTTTTACGCGGTTGATAAGGATTGGCTTTAATAGTCGTGAGTTTAACTTGTTGAATTTGAGCATCTTCTTCTAATTGCAATCTATGATCTTTTGAATTTTCGATTGTCATACACCTACTTTCATCATCCAATATCTCTTTATGCATTTAATATATTCACAGTATATCATCACTCTCATGACAGTAAATATACGTAGAAAATAATTTGTTTAATCTAAATTTTCAGATAAGTTGTTGACAAAAAGTATTTTGGTGTGTAATCTAAGGTATATCAAATACGAATTGCACATACGAAACACAGTAATAGGGAAAGTAAAACTTACACTGCTGACACAGAGAGTCTTTGTTCGCTGAAAGAAGACACGGAAAGAAAGTTTGAAAATGGCCTTTGAGTGTTGATACCAATATGAGGTGTCAACGGGATCGCCCGTTATAGCGATACAGTATTAACATTTTGTTAAATGGCGTACTGGATTAAATCCACGCGTCGTATATTTCGTTAATACTCATTTTATTCATATAAGATGAGTTTTTTAATTTCAACGAAGATACGATGTCACTATTCAGTCTATGTTGCCTATTCAACAACTTGGCGTACTGGTTAAGGTTACTTTAGTGATAAAGTAACAAACAGAGGTGGTACCGCGAGCTAAGCTTTCGTCCTTTACATCCGATTATTCGGGTTTAAAGGACGGAAGCTTTTTTTATTTTTAAAAGGAGGTTATCTATTATGAAAAATACTGAACTAGCACAAATTGCTTTGTCACAAGATCATACAGGCGCAGTTGCAAACCCAATCTATTTATCAACAGCATACCAACATCCTCACTTAGGTGAATCAACTGGTTACGACTATACAAGAACAAAAAACCCAACCCGCTCAGCATTTGAGGAAGCCTTTGCAAAGCTAGAACGAGGTACTGCTTCATTTGCAACTTCAAGTGGTATGTCAGCAATTCAACTTATTTGTAACTTATTTAAAACTGGTGATGAAATATTGGTATCTTTTGATTTATATGGTGGCACATTTAGACTTTTTGATTTTTACGAGCAACAGTATGGTATTCATTTCAAATATGTAGATTTCCTTAATTATGAAGAAGTAGAACAAAGTATTACCGAAAATACAAAAGCACTATTTATAGAACCGATTTCTAACCCACAAATGATAGAAGTAGATATCGATCCTTACTATATCTTAAGTAAAAAATTCAATTTATTAACAATTATAGATAATACATTTTTAACACCTTATCTTTCAACACCACTCGAAGATGGTGCAGACATCGTCTTACATTCTGCTACAAAATATATAGGCGGTCATAACGATGTACTTGCTGGTGTTGTCACAGTGAATAATGATGCGCTAGCAGAACATTTAGCACAGTTACACAATATGATTGGTGCTACATTATCACCTTTCGATAGTTATTTGCTACAGCGTGGCTTAAAAACACTGCACATCAGAATGGATCGTTCAGAATATAACGCTAAACTACTCGCAGAACGATGTAGTAACTTAGATGCAGTTGATAAAGTACTTTATAGCGGACGTACTGGTATGTTGAGCTTACGTTTAAACAAAGCCTATAAAGCTGATAAATTCTTAGAACATTTAGAAGTTTGTTTATTCGCCGAAAGTCTCGGTGGTACTGAAACATTCATAACATTCCCATATACACAAACACATATAGATATGCCAGATGAAGAAAAAGACAAACGCGGCATTGACGAACATTTACTTAGACTATCTATTGGAATTGAAAATTATGAAGATATTGAAAAAGACATCGTACAAGCATTACAAAAATCTAACCAAGGAGTGATTTCATGAGTTTATCAAAAGAAACAGAAGTAATATTCGATGCACATAGAGGTACAGATTATGATTCGGCGAACCCTCCGTTATATGATTCTTCTACATTTCATCAAAAAGTGTTAGGTGGCAATGCAAAATACGACTACGCACGAAGTGGTAATCCTAACAGAGCATTATTAGAAGAAAAATTAGCCAAACTTGAAGGCGGTAGTCACGCATTTGCTTATGCTTCAGGTATCGCCGCAATTTCAGCAGTATTACTTACGTTAAATGCTGGCGATCACGTTATCCTACCTGATGATGTTTATGGTGGCACATTCAGACTAACTGAGCAGATATTAACACGTTTTAACATTCAATTTTCAACAGTAGATACGACAAACTTAAATGAGATAGAAGATGCGATACAAGACAATACGAAATTGATTTACGTGGAAACACCATCTAATCCATTATTCAAAATTACAGATATTAAAGGTACAGCTAACATCGCCAAACAATATCAACTCTTACTTGCAGTCGATAACACATTTATGACACCACTTGGTCAATCGCCATTAGCACTTGGTGCAGATATCGTTGTTCATAGTGCAACGAAGTTCTTAAGTGGTCATAGCGACATTATTGCCGGTGTAGCAATTACTAATAATCAAAGCGTAGCTGACGCACTATATTTACTACAAAATGGCACAGGCACAGCATTATCTGCCCACGATAGCTGGACTTTAGCCAAACATTTAAAAACATTGCCAGTGAGATTCAATCAATCTGTGGAAAACGCTCAACAACTTTATGAATTCTTAGCTCAACGCGATGAAATTGCTGAAGTATATTACCCGGGAAATGATGCCTTACATTTATCACAAGCACGTCATGGCGGTGCAGTACTAGGCTTTAGATTAAAAGACGAAACTAAAGCACAAGCATTTGTAGACGCATTATCATTACCACTTGTATCTGTAAGTTTAGGTGGCGTAGAAACAATCCTTTCGCACCCAGCTACAATGTCACACGCAGCAGTACCTAAAGAAGTACGTGAAGAACGTAACATTACATTTGGATTATTTAGATTAAGTGTTGGTTTAGAATCTGCAGATGAATTAATTTCAGATTTAAATTACGCAATTAAGGAGGCTTTCAATGAGTCAACTCATCGACAAACTGAAGAACAACATATTAGTAGCTGACGGCGCTATTGGAACCATTCTTTACTCTGAAGGTCTTGACACTTGTCCCGAAGCATACAATTTAACATATCCTGAGAAAGTAGCGCATATTCATCGTTCTTATATTGAAGCTGGCGCAGATATTATACAGACTAATACGTATGGCGCAAATTTTGAAAAATTAAAAGACTTTGGCTTAGAACATAAAGTGAAAGAAATTCATCAATCTGCTGTAAAAATCGCCAAGGAAGCTGCAAAAGATGACACATTCATATTAGGTACTGTAGGTGGCTTTAGAGGCGTTAAACAAGAAGATTTAGGGTTATCTGCAATTCAATATCATACAGAACTTCAAGTGGATACTTTAGTAGAATCTGGCGTAGATGGTTTACTCTTTGAAACTTATTACGACTTAGAAGAGCTTACAAATATTATAAAAGCGACAAAACGTAAACACGATATACCGATTATTGCGCAACTCACTGCTCTGAATACAAATTATTTAAGAGATGGTACAGAAATTAATACCGCATTACAACAAGTCTCGGCAAGCGGCGCGGATATTGTGGGATTAAATTGTCATCATGGCCCCCACCATATGCAACAGTCATTCTCACATATTGAATTACCCGAAGGCGCATACTTGTCATGCTATCCCAATGCAAGTTTGCTTGATATAGAAAACAGCCAATTCAAATATAGCGACAACGCCGAGTATTTTGGCAATGTAGCACAGAAACTTATTAATGAAGGTGTTCGTCTCATTGGTGGTTGTTGTGGTACAACACCTGAACACATTCAATTCATTAAATCATCCATAACTGATTTGAAACCTGTAGCAAATAAAAATGTAATACCGATTACAAAATATACGAGTACTTCATCTAAATCAACACAATCTCAGAGCCTAACATCGAAAGTAAAGCAACGTCCGACGATTATAGTTGAATTAGATACACCGAAGCACTTAGACACAGATACATTTTTCAGAAATATCAAAAAACTTGATGATGCCAATATAGATGCCGTCACATTAGCAGACAATTCTTTAGCAACCGTAAGGATTAGCAATGTTGCTGCCGCAAGCATTATTAAACGACAATACGATATCGAACCGTTAGTGCATATCACTTGTCGCGACCGTAACCTTATCGGATTGCAATCACACTTATTAGGATTATCACTACTAGACATCAATGAAATATTAACTATTACAGGTGACCCTTCTAAGATAGGCAACTTACCCGGTGCGACGAACGTATACGATGTAAATTCCAAAGGTTTAACCGAAATTGCGTTACGTTTCAACCAAGGAATCAACACAGATGGTGATGCGCTGAAGACGAAGACAAACTTCAACATCGCAGGTGCCTTTGATCCAAATGTAAGAAAGTTAGACGGTGCAGTAAAACGCTTAGAGAAAAAATTAGAAAGCGGTATGCACTACTTTATTACACAACCGGTTTATAGCACTGAAAAAATTAAAGAAGTCTATGAAACAACCAAACATTTAGATGTCCCCTTCTTTATCGGTATTATGCCAGTAACAAGTTATAATAACGCAATATTTTTACATAACGAAGTACCTGGCATTAAATTATCAGAAGAAGTGTTAGAACAATTTGAAGCTGTTAAAGATGATAAAACCAAAACAAAAGAACTGAGTTTGAAACTATCCAAAGAACTGATTGACACAGTACATGAATATTTTAATGGTTTGTATTTAATTACACCATTCCAAAAAGTAGATTACACATTAGAACTTGCAGCTTATTCAAAATCAATTACTTCAACTAAACAGGAGGCAATATTATGACTATTAAAACATCAAACTTAGGTTTTCCAAGATTAGGTAGAAAAAGAGAGTGGAAAAAAGCAATCGAAGGTTACTGGTCTAAAAAAATAGATTTAGATACATTACATCAGCAATTAACAGATTTGCATAAAGAAAATTTATTACTACAAAAAAACTACAATCTATCAAGTATTCCTGTCGGTGATTTTTCACTTTATGATCATATTCTTGATACATCTTTACTCTTTAATATTATTCCGGAACGTTTCCAAGGTAGAGACATAGATGATGATTTATTATTCGATATTGCTAGAGGTAATAAAGAACATGTTGCAAGTGCCCTAATTAAATGGTTCAACACAAACTATCACTATATCGTTCCAGAATGGGATCATGCTGAACCGAGACTTAATCACAATGTTTTATTAGAACGCTTTAACTATGCTAAATCATTAAATGTAAACGCACATCCTGTCATTGTAGGTCCAATTACATTTGTTAAATTATCTAAAGGCGGCGACCAATCTTTCGAAGAAAAAGTAAACACACTGTTACCTTTATATAAAGAAGTTCTACAATCATTAAAAGATGCTGGTGCTGAATATATTCAAATCGACGAACCTGCTTTAGTGACAGATGACAGCGCAGATTATGAAAGTATTACACAAGCAGCATATGAGTATTTCGCTGATGCTGGTTTAGACAAACATATTGTGATACAAACTTATTTCGAACGCGTTAATTTACAATTTTTAAACAGCTTGCCTGTTAAAGGGCTTGGGTTAGATTTCATTCATGACCATAACTTTAACCTTGAACAAATTAAAGCTGGCGATTTTGATAAAAACAAAACACTTTATGCAGGTATTATCGATGGCCGTAACGTTTGGGCTGCTGACATTGAGGCTAAAAAAGAACTCATCGACACCTTACAAAATTATACAAATGACCTTGTTATTCAACCATCGTCATCATTATTGCACGTTCCTGTATCATTAGATGATGAAACACTTGAAGATTCAATTGCCGAAGGTTTAAGCTTCGCTACTGAAAAATTAGAAGAATTAGATGCCTTGAGACGCCTATTTAATGACAATGATGCTGAAAAATATAATGAATTAAAAGCACGCTATGAACGTTTCCAAAATCAATCATTTAAAAACCTTGAATATGATTTTGAGAGCGTACGTACTTCAAGACAATCTGCTTTTAAAGTGCGTAAACAAGCACAAGACAAACGTCTTAATTTACCAGATTTACCAACGACAACAATTGGGTCTTTCCCACAATCCCAAGAAGTACGTAAATACCGTGCTGATTGGAAAAATGATCGCATCTCAGATGAAAATTATCAATCATTCTTAAAAAATGAAATTGCACGTTGGATTAAAATTCAAGAAGATATTGGTCTAGACGTCTTAGTCCATGGTGAATTTGAACGTAATGATATGGTCGAATTCTTTGGTGAAAAACTACAAGGTTTCTTAGTAACTAAATTCGGCTGGGTGCAGTCATACGGTTCTCGTGCGGTGAAACCACCTATCATTTATGGCGATGTGAAATGGGCTGAACCACTTACAGTGAAAGAGACGCTTTATGCACAAAGTTTAACAGACAAGCCTGTAAAAGGTATGCTCACTGGACCTGTCACAATTCAGAACTGGTCATTTGAACGTGTAGACTTACCGCGTGAAGAAGTACAAGATCAAATTGCACTCGCTATTAATGAAGAAGTATTGGCACTTGAAAATGAAGGTATTCAAATTATTCAAGTAGACGAACCCGCTTTAAGAGAAGGTTTACCGCTTCGCTCAGAATATCACGAAGACTACTTAAATAAATCTGTGCAATCGTTTAAACTTGCAACATCTTCAGTGGCTGATGAAACGCAAATTCACACGCATATGTGCTATTCGCAATTTGGACAAATCATACATGCAATCTACGACTTAGATGCAGACGTGATTTCTATTGAAACATCTCGTAGTCACGGTGACTTGATTAAAGACTTCGAAGATATTACTTACGATTTAGGTATTGGTTTAGGGGTATATGATATTCATAGTCCACGTATTCCGACTGAATCAGAAGTTACAGAAGCAATTCATCGTGCCTTACAAGAAATTGACCGTTCGCTATTCTGGGTCAATCCAGATTGCGGATTGAAGACACGTAAAGAAGATGAAGTAAAAGAAGCATTAAGTGTCTTAGTGAATGCCGTTGATAAGTTACGTAAATCAACAAACACAGCAACAGTGTAACGATTAAAAATGGTGGTGATACACATGAGTTATCCGTTATGGGAGCAATTAGAACAATTAAAATCATCAAAGTGGGTCGATTTGACCCACACATTTGATGAAACTATTCCATGTTTCAGTGAATTTGAACGTGCTAAAGTTTCTACCCTATATAACGTAGCAGACGATGGCTTTTATGTTCAAAATTGGAATATAGTAAGCCAGTATGGCACACATATTGATGCACCTATTCATTTTGTAGAAAACACACGCTATTTACATGAATTAGATTTAAAAGAACTTGCCCTACCACTTGTTGTTTTAAATTTTTCAGAAGAAGTAGCAGATAATGCAGATTTTATTTTAACTCGCACAAATATCGAACAATGGGAAGCAACCCATGGCATAATTGAACCTGGTACGTTTGTCGCCTTACGCAGTGATTGGTCCAAACGTTGGCAAGACATCGAACAATTCGAGAATAAAGACAGCAATGGCAACCTTCATTTACCCGGTTGGGGCCTCGATGCTTTAAAATACTTACTCGAAGAACGACAAGTGAAAGCCATTGGCCACGAAACATTTGATACCGATGCTTCAATAGATGTAGCTAAAAATGGCGATATCATTGGTGAACGTTTCGTCCTAGGTCAAGATACATTCCAAGTTGAATTGTTGACGAACTTAGACCAACTACCCACGCGAGGCGCTATTATTTACACGATTAGTCCTAAACCTAAAGACGCGCCAGGATTTCCGGTACGCGTATTCGCTATTACGCCATAATGGCTATTATTCGATATACACGAGTATCTTCAAACTTAAAAGCCTAGCTATTATAATATGAAAAGATATTAAGAAATTGAGCCCTTCTCATATCTCAACATCTCCTTTTTAAAATATATAAATTACGCCCCAAATCATTTCCTACCAAGAATGATTTGGGGTGTTTATATGTGCATTTTTAGTGTTCACATACCGCCTCTCAATTTTTAAAAAGACAGCGATTCACTTTAGTGTCATGTTGATAGTCATGTTTCCTTTAACCATATTAGCAGGTTGGTTTCCACTCCGTATCTCGATCATTATCGTATTCATCATTATATATACAATCACTTATTTTATTATTTGGTTTATTGAAAGTAGAAGCGCACAAAGAGATGTAAATGAAATAAACAAAATCATTTCAGAGAATCAAAAACATTAATTCTATTTCAATTAATTAATAAAGTAATTCAATGATGTTATGATTTAAGGACATGATGTTTACGCAAACCTCATACAATAAAAAAACGAGGTGAATGATTTGCAATTAAATGAAACCAATATCCCTTTCAACCAAGAACAAGATAATAGAACAACAACCGAACCTTTAGAAGTGCATATTCTATTCGGTACTGAAACAGGAAATGCTGAAGAAGTAGCCGATCAATTTGAAGCAAAATTAAAGGAACATAATTTAAACGTTCATTTATCGGAGATGGATGATTTCCCTCTAGATGAACTGACAAATGTAGATTACCTTTTTGTCATATGCTCTACACAGGGCGTGGGTGAACCTCCAATTAGTGCCATAGATTTTCATGAGTTTATGCACAGTGATAAAGCTCCACAATTAGACGCTTTAAACTTCTCAGTGCTCGCACTTGGAGATCAAAATTACCCAGATTTTTGTCAGGCAGGTAAAGATTTTGATGAAATCTTTGGTAAACTTGGTGGTCATCGATTAGCTGAGAGAGTAGATTGTGATTTTGATTTTGAAGAAACTTCAGAACAATGGATCGCAGATATGCTAGAGCTATTGACCAATATTTCCCCAAACACTGATTCAAATGATGTGATAGACGATGAAGTCACAATTGAAGAACCTCATGGCCAGTATTCTAAATCAAACCCATTTCAAGCTGAAGTGATAAAAAATAATGTACTGACAGAAGCCAATGCATCACGTGAAGTCAGACATCTTGAATTATCTCTTGAAGGTTATAACGAAACATACGAGCCCGGTGATAGTTTAGTAGTGATTCCTGAAAATGACCCTGCTCTTGTTGAACGCTTTATCGATAGTTTAGGCTGGGATGCTGAAACGCTTGTTCATGTTAATAAAGATGAACAACAATTAACATTAAAAGATGCATTGACACATTACTATGAAATTTCAAAAATAACACCTGCATTAATGAACAGTGCCGCTGAATTATTCAGCAATCCAATGTTGAACGCAAATGTTCAAAAAAGTGATTGGATTCAAGATTATATTTATGGTCGAGATGTCATCGATTTAATTAAAGACTTTTCACCTGTATCACTTCAACCAAAAATGTTACCGCAATTATTAAGAAAGTTACCACCAAGAGAGTACTCAATCGCAAGCAGTAACAACGTTAATCCAAACCGTGTACAAATCACAGTTCGTGTCGTGAAATATGAAGCGCATCGCCGTGAACGTCTAGGCGTTTGTTCCGTTCAACTTGCTGAACGTACACAACCTGGTGATTATATACCTGTTTATCTTAAAAAGAATCCAAACTTCAAATTTCCTTATGAAGAAACAACACCGGTTATTATGATTGGTGCTGGAACAGGAATTGCACCATACAGAGCCTATCTACAAGAACGTTCACACTTAGATCTTAAAGGCTCACAATGGCTTATTTTTGGCAACCAAAATTATCATACAGATTTCCTTTATCAGAGTGATTTAGAGGGTTGGCTGAGTGACGGAGTACTCAGTAAATTAGATTTAGCTTTTTCAAGAGATACTGAAACTAAAATTTATGTTCAACATCGTATTGAAGATAATAGTGCTGAATTTTATAAATGGATGATAGGGGGCGCTACGATTTATCTATGTGGAAATAAAGATGAAATGGCTTCAGGCGTCCATCAAGCATTAGTGAATGTATTGATTAAACATGGTGATTACAGTCAAGATACTGCAGAAGACTATTTAAGAGATTTAATTAAAAATCAACGTTATCAACGAGATGTTTATTAGTATGTATAAAGTATAACTAAGCACAGAACAATTATTTAACTCATATCAAAACCCCTTAAACATTTATATTATGCTTAAGGGGTTATTTATTACATATTAACTACTTTTATCTGACATATTCAAAGATGCCAGCAGCACCCATGCCAACGCCAATACACATCGTAACCATGCCATATTTCGTATCTGGCTGTTTCTTCATTTCAGAAAGTAATCTTCCTACTAACATCGCGCCTGTTGCTCCAAGCGGATGTCCTAGCGAAATTGCACCACCGTTAACATTGGTTTTCTCAATATCTAAACCGGTTTCTCTAATAGAGGCTAATGTTTGAGATGCAAATGCTTCGTTTAACTCAACTAAATCAATATCTTTGATATCCAAGTTTGCTAATTTCAACGCTTCTGGAATCGCATATGCTGGACCAATTCCCATTAATTTAGGGTCTACGCCCACCGCTTTAAAACCAACAAAGCGTGCGATTGGTTTCACGCCTAATTCTTTCACTTTTTCACCAGACATAACTACCACAAACCCTGAACCATCTGTTAAGGGGGCCGAGGATCCTGCGGTCACTGTACCGTCAGCCTTAAACACTGTAGGTAATTTAGCTAAAGCTTTCTTATTTGTATCTGGTCTGATTAATTCATCGTCTTTAAATACTTCTTTCGAAACGACTGGGCCATTTTGATCATAAGAGACTTTATTCACTTCAATCGGTATAATTTCGTCCTCAAATTTACCTTCTTGTTGTGCTTTTGTAGCACGTTGATGACTCTGTACTGCATATGCATCTTGGTCTTCTCTTGATACATTGTAAGTTTCTGCTACCATCTCTGCAGTCAGTCCCATTGGATAAGAAACGCCTGAATCTTCATCTTGTAGAATTGGGTTGTTGGTTGGTTCATTACCACCCATTGGTACTGCACTCATTAATTCAACACCCCCAGCTACAAGGATGTCTGCTTGATTCGCGTTAATCTGGTTTGCTGCATGCGCAATCGTTTGAAGACCTGATGAACAATAACGGTTGACCGTTTGTCCTGGTACTTCGTTTGGCATGCCTGCAAGTAATGCAATCGTTCTTGCAATATTCTGTCCTTGCAAGCCTTCTGGAAATGAATTGCCGACGATAACGTCTTCTACCATGCTAGGATCAAATGAACCTCCAACTCTTTCTAATACGCCTTTTAATACTTTTGCTGCCACTTCATCTGGTCTTTCGTGAGCCATTGCCCCATTCTTTGCCTTACCAGCTGCTGAACGTCCATAAGCTACAATATATGCATCTCGCATTTAAGTTCACCCTTTCTTTTTACTCTCAATTATTAATTGCGTAGTGGTTTTCCTTTTGCTAACATGTGTGAAATTCTGTCATACGTTTTTTTATTTTGTAAAAGCTCTAAAAATCTTTCTTTTTCAAGTGTCTGTATATATCTTTGATTCACGTATGTGTTACGTGGAATGTCACCGCCCGCTAATACTTCTGCCACTTTTAACGTAATTTCATAATCGTAGTCACTGATAAAGTTACCCATACGTTGTGCATCTAACTGACCTTCAGCTAATGCCTTAAAGTCTTTGCCTAAAGCAATGTATTGTGATTTTGGTGTAGGCACGTAATTTGTTTCTGATTCATAAC
This sequence comes from Staphylococcus sp. NAM3COL9, assembly GCF_001431205.1. Lineage (GTDB taxonomy): Bacteria > Bacillota > Bacilli > Staphylococcales > Staphylococcaceae > Staphylococcus. The sequence continues at coordinate 50,225 of NZ_LGPC01000004.1, forward strand.
GTGCTCTATTTAATGCAACTTCAACACGTCTTTCAGTATTCAAGATCACAGTATCTGTTTCTCTCAAATAACCATATTTCACTGCTTCATATGCATTTGTTGAAACTTTTGCGAAACCAACTTGCATTAATATTCTAGTAATTGAATCTTGTTTATCATTCTTTTTATGATTTGTACGCAATACTCTATCCGTTAATTCTGCGAGTCCACCACCAGCTGGTAGTATGCCTACGCCTGTCTCGACAAGCCCGATATAAGTTTCACTTGCAGCTACCGCAAACGGGGAATGAAGTACAAGTTCACAGCCACCACCTAACGCCCTGCCTTGAACTGCAGTAACAACTGGTTTCAATGCATGTTTCAGTCTAGTGAAAATATAATGTAGCTTTTCGACCATGACACCTACTTCGGATACAACGCGATTTTCTTCGTGTGCTTTTTTCATTTGATACAAATTCGCACCGACACTAAAGTTTTTTCCGCCTGCATAAATGACCATGCTACTATAATCTTCATCTTCTAATTTGTTAATAGATTCTAATAAATCATCAAGAAATCCATCAGTAATCACGTTGTTTTTACTTTGTAATTTTAAAAGCAATTGATCTTTATTTGCTACCGATAAGTTAGAATCTGCTCTTTCCCAAATCTCTTGGTCAATATACTCTGCTACTGGTGTAACACGTTCAATAGATTCACCTTCACTGTAGAATGGTTCATTGCGTTGTTCTATCCAATCTGGAAGTAAGCCTAATTCTTCTTTCATGCGTGACTTCACACGCTCAAAGCCCATTAAGTCCCACAATTGGAATGGTCCTTGCTTCCAGTTAAAGCCCCATACTATGGCACGATCAATATCTTTAAAATCTATTGCTGCTTTAGGCACATTAATTGCTGAATAATAGAAATTATTTCTCAATGTTTCCCATAAAAAGATCCCAGCATCATCTTGTGCATTAAAGATAACATCTAAGTTCGAAGCCAAGTCTTTACTAAATTTACCCAAAATCTCTAATTGTGGTGTTTGTGGTGGCACATAGTCATTTTGTTCTGAATCAAAAACAAAACGTTTTTTATCTACTTTTTTATAAAATCCTTGTTTCGTTTTATTACCTAACGCACCTTTTGCCGCTAATTTTTCCGATAGTGTTACATCGTGGAAAAATGGTTGTTCATCTGGCACGTTTTGCATGCCTTTAATTACTGTCATAGCAATATCAAGACCAACTAAATCTGATAAACCATATGTTCCCATTTTTGGTCGTCCAATACTAAGACCAGTTAAAGCATCCACCTCTGTAATAGAAAATGCCTGGTTTTCTGCTCTGTACATAATGTCATTCATCGTTTGTGTACCGACACGGTTAGCCACAAAGCCTGGCACATCATTTGCGACGATGACACCTTTACCTAATACGTCTTCTGCAAATGTTTGCACACGTGCCACTACTGTTTTAGACGTTTTTTCATTTGGAATTACTTCGACTAACTTCATAATGCGTGGTGGATTAAAGAAATGCATTCCGAAAAATCGGGCTTTATCTTTTGGTTCAAATACATCTGCAATCGATTCTATTGGAATACCTGATGTGTTCGTCGCAAATATAGCATCTTCTTTTGCTACACCTTTCACTTTATCCCAAACTTGATGTTTAATATCCACTTCTTCTTTTACTGCTTCAATATAAATGTCAGCGTCATCTTGCTCCACCAAATCTTCATTAAAATTGCCATAAGTTAAATTTGAGGCAAAGGCTAAATCAAATAGTTGTGGACGCTTTGGATTTGTTATGATTTCATATGCTTTTTTGGAAATTTTATTAGGTTCATTCTCATCAATCACAATATCTAATAATTTTACTTTTAAACCTGCGTTGACAAGGAGCGCAGCGATTTGACTACCCATCGTACCTGCACCTAACACAGTTGCTTTTCTTATCGTCATACTAAAACCTCCAACTTTTTTTCTATATCTTCAATTGTTCATGCTTTATATTAAATAAATGCTGAATCTCCTGTGATTGCTCTGCCAATTACGAGTGCATTGATTTCATGTGTACCTTCATATGTGTAAATCGCTTCGGCGTCCGCAAAGAATCTTGCAATGTCATACTCTCCAGCTAAAATACCGTTCCCACCATGCACGCCACGGCCCATTGATACAGTTTCTCTTAATCTCAAAGCGTTCATCATTTTAGCTGTTGATGTTGCAACTTCATCATATTCACCTTTGGATTGCATACGTGCAAGTTGTGCACATGTTGCCATAGCCTGCGCTAAGTTACCTTGCATCATGGCTAGTTTTTCTTGAATCAATTGGAATTTACTAATTTCTTTACCAAACTGTTTACGTTGCGTTACGTAGTCTGTCGTAGCTTTTAATGCGCCTGCCATCGCTCCTGTTGCCATGTATGCAACACCAGCACGAGTAGAATATAATACTTTCGCAATATCCTTAAAGCTGTTAATATTTTGCAGTCTTTGTTCTTCTTTGACTACAACATTTTTCAAACGAATTTTTGCGTTAGGAACGATACGGAGTGCAATTTTATTTTCAATAAGTTCGATTTCTACGCCTTCTTGGCTAGGTTCGATAATGAAGCCTTTAGGTTTACCAGTGTCTACATCTACTGCATATACTGGAATCACATCGGCTACATTTGCACCACCGATCCATTTTTTCTCCCCATTAATAACCCATTGATCACCTTCACGTTTTGCAGTAGTTTCTAATCCACCTGCGACATCAGAGCCATGTTCTGGTTCTGTTAATGCAAAGCACGTACGTAATTCATGTGATTGTAATTTTGGTAAATAATAAGCTTGTTGTTCTTTACTACCACCAAACCAAAACGAATTATGACCTAAGCCTTGATGCACACCTAGTAAAGTCGCTAAAGATACATCAAATTTAGCTATTGTGTAAGACATAAAGAATTGGAATAATTGGCTGGGTGTTTTTTCACCTTCACGACCTTCAAATAGTAACGGATTTTGGAAATAGTTTAGTTTGCCCAATTCTTCAAAATAGTCTTCTGGTTCAGTGGCATTTAACCAATGCTCATTAACTGAATCTCTATATTTTTCTTCTAACATATCATTAAGCTGTTTTAATAATTTAACTTCTCCTTCAGTTAAATCTTTCGCAATACTTAAAATATCCTCTGGATATAGTGCTTTGATTACTTCTTCTTTTGTTGGCATAATTAAAACCTCCACTTTAATGTTAACGTTTACAAAATTTGTCAAAAAATTTATAAAACATAAGTTATTTAAACTAATTCATCACCTTGTTGACGCGCTTTGTCAGCTTTACTATTCATCTTCTTCTGTAACTCTAACTTATCTGGTTTTGAAGTTGAGTTCAGTGGAATATTTGTTAATTTTAAATACATTCTCGGAATCTTATATCCAGCTATGTGTTCTCTCATGTGCTCGTCTAATTTTTGTTCAAAGTCTGGATCATCTTCAGCCAATACTACTGCTGCTGAAACAGATTCTCCATATTTTGGACTTTCATAGCTCACTACTACACCTTGCGCGACTAATGGATGTGTTGCTAAGACCGCTTCTACTTCAGAAGGCAGTACATTTTCACCACCAGTGATAATCATTTCTTTACGTCGATCAACGATATAAATATCGCCATCTTCGTCTATTTTTGCTAAATCTCCTGTTAAGAAATAGTCATCCATAAAATTTTTAGCTGTTTCTTCAGGTTTTTTCCAATAACCGGGTGTAACATTATTACCCCTTATAGCTAATTCACCAATTTCTCCAGTTTGTACATCTTCAAATTCGTCATTTAAAATGCGGTAGTCCACGAACATGACGGGCTGTCCAATACTCCCAGGCTTTGTAGTACCATTTTCTGGTGTATTAACCATCGTGAGTGGTGCTTCCGTTAAACCGTAACCATTAATGATAGATAAACCCATGCTGTTAAATTTCTTTTGCACAGCTGGTAGTGGCGCAGATCCACCTTGAAGTAAGAATTCAATATTATTGAAATTTTTAACATCAAAATTTTCAGCAACTAACATTGCATAATACATCGTTGGGATCTGTATTAAATAATCGGGTTTGTAATGTGCCATGAGATCATTCAGTGCTTCACCATTGAAATAACGTTGTATAATCAGCGTGCCACCTGCCATTAACAATGGTAACGTCAAATCATTAAAGCCTAATATATGAAACATTGGTGTCGAAACAATTGTTTTATACGTAGAATTTATTTTATAAGTGAGCGCCGTGTTTATTGGATTACTGACGAAAGTTTCATACGTAAACATAACGCCTTTAGGTAATCCTGTTGTACCACTCGTGTACATTAACGCTGCTAAATCATCTTTTTCTACATTTACCGTTTTGAACGGACGGTGATTGTTGGGATCCACTATATCATCATATTGCTCGGAATCAACATCCATATGAATAAGTTCGTCTGCAATGCCTTCTAAACTTGATAAATGTTTTGCTGAATAGAAGATCAATTTTACATCGGAATCTTTAATCACACTTTCAATTTCCTGTGTTTTTAAGCGCCAATTCATTGGTAAATATACTGCACCTATTTTGAATGTAGCGAATAGTAAATCTAGTATAGCGACATCGTTTGGTGAGAAAATACCAACGACATCCCCACGTTCTATGCCTTGATCTTGTAAATGATTTGCTAAATTTTCTGCACGTTTATTTAAATCTTGATATGTCCATTCAGTACCTTTAAATGGATCGATAATTGCTGGCTTTTCTTCATCAAATACTGCTCTCGTTTTAATCCAGTCGTAATTCATATTTTTCTCCCCCTTAATTTAAATACGATCTTCCGACTTAATTACCTGAGACAGACCTCCCCATGTGTTTTGATAGATATCACTCTGTGTTATGTTGACCTCTTCAGAAATGATTGGTTGAAACTCCATATTTGCTAAAATATCTCGTTCTAAATCTAAACCAGGTGCAATTTCAATTAATTTAATACCTTTGTCCGTCAGTTCAAATACTGCGCGTTCAGTAACAAAATAAACTTCCTGTGCTAATTTTTGTGCATTTTCAACATTAAAATCTATGTTGCCAACTTGTTTTACAAATTTAGGTGACTTACCTTGTGTTTCCACTTGGGCTTCACCATTCGCGAAATTTAGTTGACCCCCAACAACCATTGAAGCTGAAAAAACAATTCTTTTAACTGATTGGCTAATATCAATAAAACCACCACAGCCATTCATTTTGTCTCCAAATTTAGATACATTAACATTGCCATATTGATCTACTTCAGCAAAGCTTAGAAATGCAACATCTATGCCATCGTTATAAATAAAATCCCATGTTAGCTCATGTCTCATACGTGCACTTAGATTGTAGTTCATACCAAAGTAATTACCGCTACTAATCAATCCACCAAAAATGCCTGTATCTATATTCGTTTGAACTAAATGGTTGGCTTGCTCCTCTTCTAAAACATTCGACAATTCATTATTAATGCCAAAACCAATACTGATTACGTCTCCCTCAAGTAAAAATTGAGCTGCACGTCTCAAAATCACTTTACGGGTGCCTAATGCTATATATGGCTCTCGCATCTCAGTAATCTGATAATGTCCTGAAAGTGCTGGGTCATATTGTGTTTGGACAACCTGTCTATGATATTTCGGATTACTATTAACTACAACATAATCTACAAGTTTACCTGGAATAAATACATCGCTCGGATTGAAACGCCCACTTTGGATTACTGCTTTCACTTGCACAATCACTTTACCTTTATTCTTATGTGTAGCTGCTGCAACACTGTACCCCTCTCCAAGGTGCGCTTCATGAGTCATATAAATATTACCTTCTGTATCGGCATATGTACCTCGTAACAATGCGACATCAATTTCTGGAAAATCATAATTTAAATATGTTTCTCCCTTGATCTCAATTAAAGATACTAAGTCCTCTGTCGTACGTGTATTTACTTTGCCACCAGAATATCTAGGATCGATATTTGTATTAAGTCCAATCTTAGTAATTGTTCCTGGTGAAGCATATGTTTTACTACGATAATGCGTTGTAATAACACCTTGAGGTACGTAATAGGCTTCAATACCATTATTGCGCATTGCATTGATTGTCTTAGGTGAACCAGTAATAATACTTGTAATTAATCGTTTGATCATACCTCTTGAGACAAAAGAATCTAAATCATAACTGTCACCACGATAATCACTAATATCGTTTGCCAACATAAAAGTGAAGGCTTTAGGTGTTTGATACTCATCATACTGATCGACTAATGTTTTAAGAATTTCAGCTGGTAAGTTAGCCGTTGATAATGCTGCTAGGGCTATCACATCATCTTCATTAATGATGTCTTTCAAATCTGAAAACGGAATAATTTTCATACTTGCGACTCCTATCCTTATTTAATAAGACTATTTTATCTATCATTTCCCCTTTGAAAAATCTCTCCTTTTCAATACATGTAAGCCCTTACATGTAATATACCATCATTCTTGAAAATTATGCAAAAATTTATTATTTTTCATAAAATTTAATTAATAAACAGGTTAATGGTAGCCTCATATTAGGACATTAAAAAATCCCTTCAAGCACCACATTTTTTCAGCGCGTACTTTGAAGGGAGAGTGGGGAGAGTATACCTTTATGAAATTATAGTTATTGTTAGGTCAGTATATATTAAAAAATTAGGACATGATACTTAGTGTAATAGGGTTTCCATGCTCTTTATTCTTATTTAACAATTAATACTGGAACCGCACTCCTTTTAGCAACCTTATGCGTCACATCTCCTAAAACGTGTTTAATATTTAAACTCACTCTATGATTACTCATAATTACTAAGTCGTATTCACCTTGATTTATATCTCCAGAAGTAATTTTTTCTAAGATTGTATCTTTAACAGGTCCAAAATCTATCTCTACTTTATATTGAATCTTTTTTTCATCTAATTCGTGTAAAAATGGAGCAAGATCTTTTTCTTTTTCTCTAATAATATCACTCTTATGTTCAATGTAATTTTCTAAATTAGTTGCAAAATTTGCTTCTTCAACAACATGATAAACTGTAACAATTGAATCTGTATCAACCATTTTTGCTAAATGATCAGGAATAGCACTAAAATTATTTTCGAAATCATAAGGTAATAATATATTGTTAAACATATACACTAACCTCCTATTGATAAGTATTTAGATACCTATTATTAATATAATACCCTTAAATATATATTTTAAATTAGCAACAAAAGATGCCAGTTAGTTAGAGAGAAAAATGCAAAATAGTCGAAGTAAAAAGAATGAAAATAAAAAGTAGAGCTAAAATTAATTAATATTTTAAATAATTACCACTAAGATGATCCTTATTGATGAACTGAGGCCCCAATTAAGGGGGTGTGAAATGAATTTATTCGGAGATTTTTCTTATAAAACTTAGGATTCAACAAAACTAGACTACTTGTATCCTATAGAGTTCAGGAGTTTAGCAGCCTAGAAAATAGTGTTTTTATTAAGTTCTATTTAAGGTTTCCGTGCCTTGAAAAACGAACGGTTTCTTTATGCTATTTTTTTACTTTCATTCTTTTGAATCCTTTAATAATAAGCGGATAAAACAACGCTAAAATAGTCATCAATGATAACACGATACTAATTGGTGACCCTAAAAATATATCTGCTACATTGTTATTACTAACTATCAAGCTTTTACGGAAATTTTGTTCCATATCTGAACCTATAATTGCTGCCAAAATCAAAGGTGCAAGTGGAAAATCTAATAATTTCATAACTAATCCAACAATACCGAAAATAATTAAAATATAGAAATCAGTTATACTATAACCTAATGTATATGTACCGATAAACGCTAGCACCAAAATAATTGGATATAAAACTTTGGGCGGTGTGCGTAATATCTTTAGTAACAAGCCTATTAAAGCAATGTTTAAAATCACTAAGAATATATTACCGATAAACATGCTATTAACGAGTGTCCATATCGTTTCAGGTTCGTTTGCAAATAATAAAGGTCCTGGTTGTAAACCTAGCATAACTACCGCACCTAAAATTACAGCTGTTGTTCCTGATCCCGGCACGCCCATCGTTAATAAAGGTATTAAAGCACCTACTGAGGCAGCATTATTAGAAGCTTCTGGTGCAGCTACGCCCTCTATTTGACCTTTTCCAAAATTTTTACCATTTTTAGATATTTGTTTTTCGGTTGAATAGCTTAGCATTGCCGCAATAGAGCCACCAGCGCCCGGTAAAACACCGATTAAGAATCCAATAGGGCTTTGTCGAAACATAGCACCTCTTGTTTTTTTCCAATCTTCTTTTGATAATTTCATTGATCCTACATCAGCTTTAGGTGGTTTCAATGCGTGTAAATTTAAATAATTATATAATACTTCCGCTACTGCATATACACCAATGATAACGACTAAGAAATTGATACCTTCACTTAAATGAGGAATATCAAAAGTGAAACGATAAATACTTGTTTGTAAATCAACACCTACTGTACTAATAATTAAGCCGATACTCGTAGCGATAAAGCCTTTGACCATCTGCCCAGATGACAAAGTTACAATCGCTGAAAGTGTAAATAAGAATAGTAAAAAATATTCTTGTGGACCAAATTTTAAAGCAAAATCAGACAGCGGCTTAGCTAAAATAATAAAACCAAATACTGCAGTAATACCTCCGATTAATGAAGCAATAGCTGAGATTGTTAGTGCTTTACCAGCCTCTCCTTTTTTGGTCATTGGGTAACCATCAAATGTCGCTGCAATTGCTGAGCCATCGCCTGGCGTATTTAATAAAATTGAACTTCTGGAACCACCATACATGGCTCCATAATAAATTGAAATCATTAAAATCAACGCACTTACTGGCTCCATACCGAATGTCACAGGTATGAGTACTGCAACCGCAGTTGCAGGTCCTAATCCAGGTAACATACCTACCACTGTACCTAGAAATCCACCGATAAGCACCCATAAAAGGTTCATCGGATGAAACGCAGTTGATAAACCTTCTAAAAAACTGCCTGCATCAATCCCCATTTTAATCATCCTCCTTAAGGTAAGCTGACATTCAATAATTGTGCGAATGTGTACCATGCAATGCCAGAAAAAATCACCGTAACTAAAATATTTTGTAACCATCTTTTATATCCATTAATTAAGAACATAATGGCGCCTAAAAATATAATTGTTGAAATTAAAAAACCGAGACGTTCAAATATTAAAGCGTATATTACTGTTAAGAAAATTGTTAAGACGATACGTATAAATGTTTTTCTCTCTAGTAATTGTGAATATGCTGTAAATGTTTCATGACGTTTTTTAAACTCTTGAAAGAAATAAACTATGCTCATTATCAATAGCAATAAACCAACTAACATTGGAAAATACATTGGACTATTTGGATTACCAATGTTTGATTTTGGTATATTTAAAGTCAATACTAAATAAATAACACCAAATAATATTAATAATATTGGAAACACAAGTCGCGACATTCGTACTCCCCCTTTATTTCATACCTGAATCTTTGACTAACTTTTTATATTTCTTACGTTGTTCTTTTAAAAATATCTTGCTTTCTTCACTATCTTTATAATAGTTTTCCCAATCATTATTCTTTCTTATTTTTTGCCATCTATCCGATTTCACTACGTCCTTCATAGTTTCATCCCAATAGGCAATTTGTTCTGGTGTCATATCTTTCGGCCCCATGACACCGCGCCAATGTGGAAAGACGACATCAATGCCTTGTTCTTTCCATGTAGGCACCTCTTCAATACCTTCAACAGGATTATCTGCAGTGACTGCCAACATTTTTAATTTTCCAGTTTGGTGTTGTTCTTTTACTTCAGAGGCAGAAGTAGAGGCAACATCTACATGGCCACCTAATAAAGCTGTTTGTAAATCTCCACCACTTTTATATACTAGGAAATCTATTTTTTCTACATCAACGCCATACGCCTTAGCTGCCTGTACAAAAGCTAAGTGGTCATTATTACCTAAACCTGGTGCAACACCTATGGTTAAAGATTCTGGATCATCTTTTAATTTTTCCATCACTTCTTTACCAGAACTTAAGTTGGATTGATTAGATGCAGTTAAACTAATCCATTCAGTAGCTAAAATAGCAATAGGTGTAAAGTCATCTGTACCTAAATCACTTACGCCTAATTCATTGTTAGACAATAATAAACTGGAATTAATAGATAAAGTGTTCGGTGAACGTGATTTTAAATATTGCCAACCTACTTCTCCACCGCCTCCAGGTTTATTAATCACATTGACGTTTTGTTTGGCTAAGTCCTCATCAATCATGATGTTTTGTATCGCACGAGCCGTTGTATCCCAACCCCCTCCTGGTGAAGCTGGTGCAACAATTTCTATTGTTTCATTAGGAAACTGCTTACTTGATGCACTTGATTTATTGTCGTTGCTACAACCTGCTAATACAATTGAAAAAATGATGATTAAAATCCCCCACCTTTTCATCGTAATCCCCCTTTTATTGAAAGCGTTTTCAAAACTTTGCATTATACTCTACTTAAAAATATTGAACAGAACATAATCATTCATTTAATATAGTTAAGTATCGACTGAAAATTTCGATTATTATAAAGATCAAATGGCAGCAACCTGTTATGATTAGGCCATTTAATGACATTCTTGCCTCCCTGTAATTTCATGCTATGTGGAAATATCCATGGCGATCAGGGGAAGCTGGTTCTCTAACGGTTAATGATACACGTTTGTCGCTAATGGATATTTATTTGCAATGCCTAGTCAATTTGTCTATTAGGAAGCGTAACAGCATGTGTGGTTTTTATATATTGTGTAAAAACTATTCTCACTTGTCTATTTGGTTCTTTTGTACATATTCCGCAGCTGATTTTCCAGCTCTCTTACCAAAAACTGAACCAGACATTAAACCAGATCCTCCCGGATAATTATGATAGAACAATCCTCCTACCATTTCTCCTGCAACAAATAATCCAGCTATAGGATTGGATTGTTCATCTAAAACTTCAGTTTTAGTATTTGTAGAGATACCGCCAAAAGCAAAAGTAATACCACACGTAATAGGAAACGCATAATAAGGTGCCTGGTCAAATTTTAAAGCCCAATTTGTCTTTTCTGGGCTAATACCTTTGGTGGATTTACCATCTTTCACACTTGGATTATAATCTCCATTCTGAACGCTAGAATTATACTCACCAATCATTTCTACAAAATCATTAGGATTTACATCCATTTTTGAAGCTAGTTCTTCTAAGGTGTTGGCTACAATCTTAGTCGCTTCTTTCAAATTATATTCTTTTCTCAGCATAGGACTGACTTGAGAATCATAAATTTGAAAAGCTTTTTGGTCAGGTTGTCTCAAAGTCTCTTTCCCATATTTTGCATAAGTATAATTTCTAAAATCAGCACCTTCGTCTACAAATCTTTCTCCATTTTTATTGATGATTAAGCCCAACGGATAAGATGACTTTTTATAAATATCACCAGGTTTTGAAAAATCACCCACCTTAGGCGCGTTATAATCTGTCGTATGAGCATGGCAACCATTATAGTGACCTGCTTTATTTGCTCCAATTTCTGTTGCCATCTCTATTCCGTCACCTGTGTTATATTCAGTACCTCTAACTATTGCTTTTTCCCATTCTTCTCCTAAGTATTTAACCCTTTTACCTTTACTAGCTTCAAAACTTCCACATGCTAATATAACAACTTCAGTGTTAACAGATATTTTTTTTTTATTATTGTCTAGATAAGTTACTGCTGTCACTTTATTATCATTCATTTCAATTTTGTTAACTTCAGCACTATATATAATATCGATACCTAATTCATGGGATTTTTTAAACAGGGAATTCATTAATCCTATCCCTTTATCTACTGTTTTTATGGGTAAACCACCCCAAAAAGTTTTGTTTCCATTAATTTCAAAGTACTGATTTTCATTTAATTGAAATTCTACTCCCTGTTTTTTCATCCATAAAATAGTTTCAAATGACTCATTTGATAAAAATTTTGCTAATTCTGGATTACTCTCACCATTAGTTACTCTTAAAATATCATCATAAAAATCGTCAATATTATAATCAGGCATTTGGATTTCTGATAAATCACTTTCAGATAACGCTGTGACAACTTCCTTTATTCCATGCAAGTCATTGTAAGCAAATCTTATTGCCCCATCAGTAAATATAGAGTTTCCTCCCCTTTTTTCTTTAGGCGCTTTTTCTAATACAAGCACTTCACTACCATTCTCTTTTGCTGATATTGCTGAACTTAGTGCAGCATTCCCAGTTCCAACTACAATTACGTCATATTTTTTCAAAAATATCCCTCCATAAAAAAAGTAATCTAAAAGTATCTCCCTTTAGGTTACTTAATAAAATATAAGAAGGGAAATACATATATTTTATTTATCGTCATAAAATAATTTTATGACATTTTGTTTATCTTAATTATTATTCTTATAATAATTTTTAATACGTCTAATAAACTTTTGCATTAAAGGGTAATCTTCTTCTTCCCTGTATAATAACCAAGTATCTCTATAAATTATTTCATTCTTTTTATTTTTAATAGGTATAATATTTAAGTTTTTATATTCCCTGACACCAATGTTTGGAGCAATTGCATAACCCATACCTTTTTCTACTAACTTTAAACAAGACTCCAAATTATCAATTAACATCGCTTCATTTGGAGGCTCATTATAGGATTCTTTCCACCAGTTATCAATAGTATTTTGTAGTCCTGTATCTGTCTTAAAAGCTATCCTCGACTTTGAAGGTAATTTTTCTAAATCAATCTCATCTTTACTGATTATACATATGGGTTCTTTATTTAATAGTGTTTTATAACCCTTCCAAGATGCATTTCCTCTTACTATTGCAATCGAAACTTCGTCAGATTCTATTAATTTATAGATAGACTGACTCCAAGAGGTAACAATTTTGAATTGAACTTTTTGAAAATCGTTTGTAAAACTACTAAGTAGTTCAGGTAAATCATATCTGGCTAAATTTTGAGAGACGCCGAGCCTGATGACGCCTTCATCTTCATTATCTATAGTGTGGAGATAATCTTTCATCTTATTAAATCCATTCAATGTTTTCTTAGCATAATTAACTAGATGACTACCTTGAGAAGTAAATCTAATACCTTTCTTAGTACGTATTATTAATGACACTCCAAGTTCTTGTTCAAGTGTATTAATTTTGTAACTTAACGAAGGTTGAGATACATATAATTTTGTCGCAGCTCTTGTAACATTTCTTTCATCATCTAGTGCTTTTATTATCTCTAAATCTCTAAAATCCATAGCTGTTTGCCCCTTTGATTGAGTTAATCACAAATGATTTTTATCATATTTCATTATGTAACTATATTAGAAACTATCATGAAACGTTATTAAACTCATCTTAAAGTTAACATATGATCAAAATAAATAAATTTAAAACTACTTACAATTATATTTGAATGAATCAATTATATTTCTTTAAATGATGAACTTTGATATAGTCGGATATTGAATATAAAATATCAGAATTATATTAATAAGGAGAGTAATGTATTTTGTTGAAATATTATTTCAATTCAAAAAAATATCGGCTTTAGCACTTCACATTTTAATGTGGGGTGTTTTTCTATGTGTTTAAATAATCGTTCAATAATGGAGGTGTGATGACTATCCATTATATGAACAAAAATTTTATAAGGAGCGTAATGTATGATTGCAAAGGATAGTATTATCAATCCATTTAATATCATTTGTAAAAATAAATATGAAGAAACAAATGTCTTCACATACAATAGATTAATAGATTATGGAAGTTCTTATTATTATTTAAAAAATACTTCATTTGATTATATTTCAACAAGTGTTGTTAGTAGATGTGATGGTGAAGAAAACGAAGCATTCAAATCCAGATTCAAGCATTTTGGGGAAACCGAAAAATTTTGTATTGAAAAACTAGAAGTATCATCTACATTTGAAAATAAAGGCGTTATGACCATCATGTTTTGTGATGTTATGCTAGCAATGTTAACTAGCAAAGTATCACACCAACATCATATAGAGATTAAATTTATAAATACATCAGATTTAATAAAAGATGGGAAAATAGTAAATGTTTATCACAGTGTATTACCTAATTATGAATTATCAACAGTTAAACCTGATAGTACAAGAATATCTTTAGAAGGCCAGCGTAATAAATCAAGTATTGAATTTTATCAAGATATTTATAACATATTTCCTTTAGAGACTAGAAAGGAAGATATTGAATATTATACAAATCTAAGAGATGAAAAAATAAAAACCTTTAACGAAAAGTTAAAGGTCCTTTATCTAGTTAACAACAAGCACCAATAACCTTTGTTATTAAGAATAAATTTGATTTTGAAATAATTAAGAGACTCCCTTTTGAAAGGAAGTCTCTTTTAATATATATACTTGGAATATTAGATGTTTTAGTGAGAATAATATTTAAAATTTTGCTACTTTTCTTTTAAATAGTTTTTTGTATTGACATTTCGAATATTCTCGAATATTATGTACATTATGAAAAACTTAGTAGAAACTTTTAAAGTATTAAGTAACTATACCCGTGTTGATATCTTAGTTTGGCTAAAACATCCTAGTGAACATTTTGGACATATTTATACAGGTGAATATTTAAAAGAAAAGGGAGGCGTATGTGTAGGAGATATACAAGAAAAAGCCAATATGTCGCCCTCTACTGTCTCACATTATTTAAAAATGATGCAGCAAGTAGGGCTATTAGAATCCGAAAGACATGGTCAATGGACTTATTATAGAAGAAATGAAGAAAGTATTAATGAATTAGCCAATCTAATAAAAGAAGATCTTTAGAGATCTTTTTTTATTGATTATAATTCGATAATTCGCGAAATAAGGAAAGAGGTAAATCATGAATAAATTTATATTTTATATCCTTGCTATAGTAGCAGGTATATTTTTAAGTATCGAAGGTGCCATGTATGCAGTGTTAGGTAATTCTATTGGAGAATTAGAAAGTAGTTTATACAATTTTGCCATAGGAACAATCATCTTAGGCATTGCATTATTGTTTTTAGGTAAAGGCAAACTATCTTACGCAATTAAAGCACCTAAATGGCAATTAACTGGAGGCATATTAGGCGTTATTTACTTAACTGTTTTAGTTTTCATCATTCCTATAATAGGTGTTGGACTAGCAATGGGCAGTGTTGTAGTTGGCCAAATGATTATGAGTGCTTTAATAGAACATTACGGCATACTAGGTAGTGAAAAACGACCATTAAGAATTGAAAAAGTAGTGGCAATTATACTAATGATAGTTGCATTAACGCTTATTTATTAGGAGGAGTAGAAAATGCAAGTAGGTTTAGTAGTTATAGCTTTAATAGCTGGTATCACTCTAAGTACACAATCTTCAGTAAACGGAGCTTTTAGTAAAAAAGCAGGAACATTAGAAAGTGCCTTTTTAACATTTATAACAGGTGGTATGATTTTATTCATTATTACTTTGTTTTTTGGAGAAGGTAACTTCTTAGATTTCTTTAGCGCGCCTAAATGG
This sequence comes from Staphylococcus sp. NAM3COL9, assembly GCF_001431205.1. Classification (GTDB taxonomy): domain Bacteria; phylum Bacillota; class Bacilli; order Staphylococcales; family Staphylococcaceae; genus Staphylococcus. The sequence goes on from NZ_LGPC01000004.1 coordinate 65,847, forward strand.
CAATTGAGCGCTGTTTGGTTTGGTGTTGGTTATCTCTTTTTAACAATCGTAGCAATTCCCAAAATAGGTGTTATAGCAACAAATATCTCTGCTGTTATCGGACAACTGACGATGGGTATGATTATCGACCATTTTGGTTTGTTTGAAGGCACGGTTATTCACTTTGATGTAAAAAGAATTATCGCATTAATTTTAATGGTTATCGCATTAAGATTAATTTATAAAGCTGATATAAAAAATAGCTTACATGAAAAATTAACTTAAAATATTTATAATATGTTCAAAATCGCAATTACCAATATCTATTACTTAATAACAACTTATTTATATTTTCTAAACTAAAAAACTCCCTTCAAAGCTTTCACATTTTAAGTGTCACTTTGAAGGGAGTTTTTCATGTAAATAGAACTATAGAACTCTATTTTATAATATCAATTAATTCTTTCTTAGCTGCGGATCTGGCTGGAATCCAACCGAATACGATGCCGATTAACATTGATACACCAACCGCTGTTAAAACAGAACCTAGACTGACAACACTCTTAATATAGTCTGGCGTTAACGCATCGACGCCTGACGCTATTAAGATACCTATAATCAGACCAATGACGCCACCAATCGCACAAAGCACGACACTTTCTACTAAGAATTGTAATTCGATATCTCGGGACTTCGCACCAAATGCGCGTCGAATCGCAATTTCTTCTGTACGTTCTGAAACAGAAATGTACATTACATTCATTACGCCAATGCCGGCAATAAACAATGAGATACCTGCGACAGCTGCTACAAAGTAGGTAATCGCATCAAAGACTTGATTGATGCCTTTCATCATTTCTTCAGTATCATTGTAACTATAGCTACCGTCACTGATGCCAGAACCCTTTTTATTTAATTTATCTACGATCTTATTTGCTGTATCCTTTTTATTAGCTCCGTCTTCCAATGAAAGTTTCAATGACGGGAAATCTTGACTTAGACCACTCATATATTGCTCAAAGGTTTTTGAAGGCATATTCACAGCTGATGGATTCATCGCATCATTGGCAATACCAACGACTTCGAAACCTTGATTATCAATATATAATATTTTTCCAATGGCATCTTTATTAAAAACATTTTTGGCAATTTTATCATCAACCGTTACGACTTTATTCCGTAATTCATTATCATCTTCATCAAAGCCTTTCCCCTTTTCAGGGCTATCCATAGCATCTTTTTTCATAATATTGATATCACCTTTTTTCTGCGCATTTGTCATTTTTGCAGAAAAACTTTGATCATCCGTTTCTTTAATCTCGGCATCTGAAACGCCATTAACTTGTTTTATAATACTCAAGTCTTGTTGGCTGAAAGGGTTCGTTTTCGCACCTTCCATATCATTACTCATGAAATTAATAGTTGCAGCATTTTTTCCAGCACCCGTATCTTCAAATTCTTCAGAAGCCGTTTTTTTAAAGCCATTACCTAAAGACATAATTGTAATAACGGCTGCAATACCAATAATAATACCAATCATCGTAAAAATATTACGTCGTTTATTTTTTAAAATAGATTTAAATGAAATGGCGATGATATTAGACAAATTCTTCATCCAACCACCTCTTCTCGTTGAACACGACCATCAAGAATATGAATAATACGATCTGCTTGGTCTGCAACTTTGCGATCATGCGTTACTAATATCATCGTCGTATTATGTTCTTTATTAAGTTTTACGAATAAATCAATAATATCTTGAGACGTTTTCGAATCAAGTGCACCCGTAGGCTCATCAGCAATAATAAACTTAGGTTGATTGATAATGGCACGTGCGATAGCAACACGTTGTTGTTGCCCACCCGATAATTTGTTGGGCACTAAATTTTCTTTATCAAACAAACCTACATCATGTAACGTACGTGTCACATGTGACTTTCGCGCTTGAGTGCCTAAACCTGCATAAACGAGAGGAATGCTGACATTTTCTAAAATTGTATTATTTTGAATTAATTTAAAGTTTTGAAAGACAAAGCCAACTGTTTTATTTCTAATATCTGCAAGTTGATTATCTGAGCTTTCTTGATAATTTTCATGATTAAAAAGATAATCACCTTCATAACCACGATCAATAAACCCTAAAATGTTAATTAACGTACTTTTACCAGAACCTGAAGGACCCATAATCGCAATGAATTCACCTTCATTGATATTGATATGAATATCTTTCAAAATATGATTTTGTTCATCCCCATTTTTGAAATATCGATTGATATCTACAAGTTCTATCATGATGACACCTCAACTTTATCTCCATCATCCATTGTTTTTTTAGGGTTTTTAATGAGTTTATCCCCTTTTTCTAATCCACCTTTTACAAAAATTTCACCATTGATTTCATCTATTTTAATATCTTGTTGTTTAACTTTTCCTTCATCATTTACCACAAAAACATTATTGTCGTTTGTAAGGACAGATTTAGGTAATTTAATAGAATCTAATGGTGCTTTCACTTCCATAGAATAACCCGCACGCACAGGAATATTTATCTCGTCAATAACCACGGTATATTTAGATGCTTCAGAATCATTGCCATCACTAGGATCAGCTTCAACTGGATTTGAGGCTTTCATTGCTGCAGCTTCATCTTCACTACCTGATACAGCTGAAGTGCCACCAGCAGTTGATTTATTTAAATTTTCTTCATAACTCTTAGGTAATTCTGAGATTTTTTTGATTTTACCTTCACCCGTTTCACCCGTGCTTGTCACTTTCACATTTACTTTATTGTCTTTTTTGATTTTATTCAGGTCAAATTCAGAAACTGTCGTCTTAATCTGTGCTTCATTTGATACTAATTGAAGTATCGTTTCACCATCTGTTACATAATCTTCATTTTTAATATCCACTTTTCCATCAAAATCGGCATAGACACTATCATTAACTTGTTTATCATGTGAATTCAATTGTTGTTGTGCTTTACTTAGTACATTTTGATCTTGTGATAATTGCTTTTGTAAATCATTGTTGTTAGGGCTTTGATTTATATTCTGATAGTCTTTATTCACAGCATTTTGAGCTTCATCTACTTTATTTGCTAATTGTTCCCGCTTACTGTTATTAATATCATAGTTAATTAATGGATCTCCTTGTTTAACTGATTGACCATCATCAACTAGTGTATTGATATATGTCCCTAATTGACTGTTGTTGTTATATGTTTTAACTGAATTGGGTGATGCTTTTCCTTCTAAATTGAGTGGACTTTCTTTTTCCACTGTATATGTATCATAACCCTCTTTCTCTGCCGAGCTACTGTTGGCCTGCTTTAAAACCAATGCTACGACTACTAATCCAATTATCGCGACGATCCCTATGAGCCACATCCATTTTTTCTTCATTTTATAAATCCTCTCAATACTTATTTTAAGTGTAATACTATCATATTTATGCAATTAAAAATATATTAATAATCGTATTTATTAATATATTAAAAAATTATAAAACTATTTAAAAACAATATAACGAGTGTTATGATTTGATAAATTATACACATAGGAGGAAAGCATTAAATGGAAGAATCTAAATTACCCTTAGTTCAGCACTTTTCAAATTTACGTAAAAAGCCAAAATGGGGATTAAAGTTTATACTCGCAATTGTAGTAATGACATTATCAGCTGTTATTGGAGTGCTTGCAATTGACTATAACGCACTGTTTAAAGGTGCGGGTATGACAGGAGATCAATTGGAACAAGCTAAATTGTTCGGACAAATCGGTGCTTCTATTGCTGGAGTATTCGGTGCTATTGTTAGTATTGGTATTACATTTGTCATCTTTTTATTAATTTCTAAAATTATGAAATCTGATGCAAGTGGGAAATCCATTTTCTCTGCTACTTTAAGTTATACATTGATTACCGGAATTATTGCTTTAATTGTCATAATCATCCAGTGGATCACAGGCTTATCACCAACAGACTATTCTATTACAAGCCTTAACATTTTTGATAAAGGAAACAAAGTATTAGCTGCATTTAATTTACAAACATTTATAGGTGCATATGTATTTGGAGTTATGTTATTCGCTACAAATCGTTTTTCTAAAAAATTAGCAATTATTTGGGCGATTGTATATTTTGTAGTATTCATAGGTTTTGGATTATTAGGTGCATCTTTCTCATAAAAGAATTATGTGAAAAATGTAGTTGTTTATTAACCGTACACAAAAGATAAGCAAAAAAAAATTGTTTTATATGAATAAAAAGTTGTGTCTGTTATTTAGTTATTGTAAAGTTTAGCAATGTTAACAAATTATATGAATTTGGTTTGTTTGCAAAAGTATCGTTACATATAGAAAGAGTGATATATTCAAATGAATTCAATATGGTTTGTATTAAAAGAACAATTGAAAAATTTATATTTAATAAGAAGATTAGCCGAATTTCAATTAAGAATTTCTAATAAAAAGAATTATTTAGGAATGGCGTGGGAATTAATTAACCCTACCATGCAAATTGCGGTTTTTTGGTTTATTTTTGGTTTAGCTCTAAGAAGCAATAAGATAGTGGAGGGCGTCCCATTTATATATTGGCTGATTGTTGGTATTAGTATGTGGTTTTTCGTAAATGAAGGTGTTCTAGAGGGAAGTAAGTCCATTACTTCAAAATTTAATCAAGTAGCTAAAATGAATTTCCCACTTTCTATTATTCCTAGTTATATCGTTTTTAGTAAGTTCTATGGTCACATTTTTCTACTAGTAATTGTTATGAGTGTTTGTTTCATTGGAGGATATAAGCCCTCTATATATACTTTACAATTATTTATATACTTATTTTATGCATTAATTTTAACCAATGCTATAGCATTATTAGCGTCAACATTAAGTATGTTAATTAAAGATATACATTTAATTTTACAAGCTTTAATGAGAATGGTATTTTTCGTCTCTTCTATACTCTATTTACCAAATAATCAAATAGTTGGGACAGTAATGCAATTTAATCCAATATACTTTTTAGCTGGAGGATATAGGGCAGCCATATTGCATCACGAATGGTATTTTATTACGCATTGGGAACTGGCATTGTATAATATCTTCCTTTGCCTTCTAATCTTTAGTTTAGGATCAATCTTACATATGCGCTTTAGAGATAGATTTGCAGATTATATGTAATAAAAGAGCTGTACTAATTCGATTGTTATTAAGTTAGTATTTGATTTATCAACGCTTAAAAGACTCCATTTTAAAAAGGAGTTTCTTTTAACTTATGTTCCGATAATCGTCGATTATGTAAAAAAATCACCAAATAGCAAAAATACTTTTGATTATTTTATTAGCTTATAATAAGGAAATAGAAACGAAAGTCGAAGAAAATAATAACTCTGAGAATCCTCCAAGTGCTTCTTGCGATACACTATCTGCAGCTGGTGCAAGTCACACGCTTGCTACAACTGGAGCAATGGCAGCTTTAGAAGTTTCTGGACCTGTAGGTTAGAGCGTTGGAGCTGGTATGACAGTAACTTATGCTGAAGGCTCCACTGCTTGAAATCAGGTTTAATAAAAGAAATAGTGTTTAAGATGAAACAATTTATTAATATATTTTATTTTACACTAACTCATTTGACAACTTTAATACTATTTTCACTTCCAATAAAGCATTTTTCCACTAAAAATATCATATTATACAGTATTATGTTCATTGTAATAATACTTAGTACTTTTGTTGTTGAAAGAGAATTAAGTAAAAAATTTTCTTTAAAAGAAAAAGGCTACTACTAAATGTATCTTGCTTCTCTTATATGGTATGACCACTTGAATGTTTTCATCCTTATTATTCTAGCAATCTCTTTTGAGGTCACAACTCACTACTATCTTGGAATTCATATTTAACCAAATAGAAAAACATAAACAAAATACTAAGGATGATTTTTAAATGAGATGGTTTATATTTTTTATAAATCTAATTCTATCAATTTTGATGTTTGCTCTTATGTATTGGCAATTGGATAAAGTTTTGAATACTTGGTTTATTGTTTTAAACGCTTTTCATGTTCATTCCATGCATAGTCCTTTAAATCCGTCTCTTTTCCGCTTCACCCACACGTATAGCTCCAACTAATAACTACTGCTTCACCTTACATAGACTGTTTTACGATACCAATCGTTCCTACAGTCACAATGTTATAGAAATGATTCACAAATTCCTCTTTTGTAATTCTGTGCTCATCTTCTATCCAATGTTTTAATATAGAAATTCCTGCTCCTGACACATAACTCATAAAATAATCAAATGGCATACTTCCAATTTTGTTGTCTTGCCCTTTATATGCACTTAAATGGTTATAAATAAGTCTATATAATTTTTCTTGCAGCATAGAAGCTTTACCTATGTTAAACATGATGGAATAAAATTTTCTATTCTCATCAATATGTTCAATTAAATAAACCATGATATTTTTAACAATATTTGTAAAAACATCATTTTTTTTATCATGTTGATTATCTATAAATCGTTGTAAGTTATTTATCATTTCATTTTCCATCTGTTCTAGTAACTCATATTTGTCTGAATAATAACTATAAAATGTTCCTCTATTAATATCTGCTGTATCTGCTAATTGCTGTACTGTCAGATTTTCAAAATCATCGTTTCTTAGTAACTCTAAAAATACAGATTTAATCGCTTGTTGTGATTTACGTATTCTCCGGTCTTGAACCATAGGATTTTTATACCTCCAATATTCTTTATTTACCAACAATATTAACCTATTCGTTGATTTTCATACAGTTATCACACTCTTGATTGTTGTTTATTACTTATTTTAAATATAAGGTGAAAGTGTATTCAAAAACCAAGTATTACTTTATAGGAAAGGAATGATTTAAATGACTAAACAAATGCTAGGTAATCCAAAATTAACTGCAACACCTATCGAGGATATTACTGAAGGTACAAATCACATCGTTGTTGATAGTATTCAATATGGTAACCAAGAAATGATTATGGAAAAAGATATTGCTGTTCCAATGTCAGATGGCGCAGAATTATACGTTAACATTATCCGTCCTAATAAATCAGGTCAATTTCCTGTCGTGATATCCGCAGACACGTACGGTAAAGATAACAAACCTAAAATCACTAATATGGGAGCTATATGGCCAACACTGGGTGCCATTCCAACTTCAAGTATAACGCCAGAAGAATCTCCAGATCCTGGTTTCTGGGTGCCGAATGACTATATCGTAGTTAAAGTTGCGTTACGCGGTAGTGCTAAATCTAAAGGTTCTCTATACCCTTGGGGACTTTCAGAAGCCAAAGATTACGCAGAAGTAATTGAATGGGCTGGTAAACAAGCATGGAGTAACGGCAACGTTGGTACAAATGGTGTTTCTTATTTAGCTGTGACACAATGGTGGGTTGCTTCACTAAATCCAACGCATTTAAAAGCCATGATTCCTTGGGAAGGCTTAAACGATATGTATCGTGAAATTGCTTTTCATGGCGGTATACCTGATACTGGTTTTTATAGATTCTGGTATGAAGGTATTGTGGCAAGATGGCCAGACACAGATATTGAAGACCTAAAAGGTGTTCAAAAGGATCATCCTTTATTTGATGATTACTGGAAAGGAAAACAAGCTAATTTATCAGCCATTCAAGTACCTATGTTTGTTTGCGCGAGCTGGTCTACACAGGGCTTGCATAATAGAGGTACATTCGAAGGATTTAAACAAGCTTCTTCCAAAGATAAATGGCTTAAAATCCACGGACGTAAAGAATGGGAAACTTATTATGCACGTGAATCTCTTGAACAGCAAAAAGATTTCTTTGACTATTATCTCAAAGGTATCGATAACGATTGGCAAGATACACCTAAAGTGAGCTACGAAGTCAGAGATAAATTCTATCAAGGTTACACAAAATATACGAGCGATTTCCCAATTCCAAATACGAAAGAAACTGCTTTATATTTAGATGGTCAAACGATGTCACTCAATACTTCAAAACCTCAAGACACAGCTAAAATTTCTTATGACAGTGAAGTCGAAGGCAATGATGAAGTAAGATTCCGTAGCTTATTTGATCAAGATACAGAACTTACAGGCAATATGAAATTGAAACTATGGGTTTCTGCCGACGAAGCTGATGATATGGATTTATTTGTAGGTATTAAAAAAAGAAATCGTCAAGGTGAGGAAGTGAACTTCCCTGACTTTAATCATATTGAAGATGATCAAGTTGCTACAGGATGGTTACGTGTTTCTCATCGTGAATTGGATAATAATAAATCTACACCACTACAACCTTGGCATACACACGAAAACGAAGCTAAACTCAATGGAGATGAAATTGTACCTGTAGAAGTTGAAATCTTACCTTCCGGTACATTATTCAAACAGGGTGAAAGCATCCAAGTTGTCGTTAAAGCAAGTGAAGTTGTTAAAGGTAACAGTACGCCGGGACTAAAAACACGTTATGAACATGACGAAACAGTAAATCAAGGTAAACACAACATTTATACAGGTGGGGACTATGATTCACATCTACTTGTACCAGTAATACTAAATCACTAATATTTCATTTTAATGCTAGTCATGCCCATTTTCATACAATATAACTGTTGTATGAGAATGGGCTATTTTTTATTTAATTATTATTAAAAAGGAGTAATTTGAAAATGACATATGAAAATATATTTCAATTTACAAGTCCATAAAGTTTAGTCATATAGGCTACGGGAATATGTTGAAAGAAACAGATTATATTTATGCCACTTGATCACGAGAAATTCTATAAAATTGTGAGGCGTTATTTATGAAAGCTGTTACTTTTCAAGGTCAAAAACAAATGGAAGTTAAGCAAGTAAGTGATCCAAAGATTGAAGCTTCAACAGACGCTATTATTAAAATAACGGCATCAGGCATCTGTGGTTCTGATTTACATTTATATCATCAAGGTGATTTAATGATGGACCCAGGATTTGTCATTGGTCACGAACCAATGGGCATCGTTGAAGAAGTTGGTAAAGACGTTAAAAAGCTTAAAAAAGGTGATCGTGTAGTGATTCCTTTTAATATAGGCTGTGGCGATTGTTACTATTGCAATCACGAAATGGAATCACAGTGTGATAATTCAAATCAAGAGCAAGCGAATTGGAAAATGGATAATGGTGGTTTGTTTGGTTTCGGCAGTATGCACGGTAACCATTGGGGCGGCCAAGCTGAATATTTAAGAGTCCCTTATGCAGACTTTTCTTCTTTTATCGTTCCAGACAATGATATGAAAGATGAAGATGTGTTATTTTTATCTGATGTAGCACCTACTGCATATTGGAGTGTAGAACATTCTGGCGTTAAATCAGGTGATACAGTTGTCATCTTAGGTTGTGGTCCAATTGGCCTTATGTCACAAAAATTCGCAAAACTTAAAGGTGCGAAACGTGTTATCGCTGTAGATAATATTGAGCACAGACTGCAACATGCCAAGGAATATAACCAAGTAGAAGTTTATAATTTTGATAAAGAAAAAGAAATCGGCAAGTTACTGCGTGATACTACGCACGGTGGCGCGGATGTCGTGATTGATTGCGTAGGCATGGATGGCCAAGTCAAAGTATCTGAACGTGACTTGAGTCCGGATTCTGCACAACGTGGCACAATTAGTCCCATTGATACTGCCGCAGAAGCTGTAAGTAAATTTGGTACGATTCAATTAACAGGTATCTATGCAACACCCGCCGATGATTTCCCACTTAATTTGATTTTTAACCGTAATGTTCAAGTTAAGACAGGTCAAGCGCCGGTGATTCATCTTATGCCAAAATTATATGAGATGATTCGTGAAGGTACATTTGATCCAACTGACATTCTTACACATACTATGCCATTAGATAAAGCGGCAGAAGCTTACGAAATATTCGATCAGAAAAAAGATAATAATATTAAAGTAATTTTAAAACCTTAAACCAATTAAAAATGCTCCCCAATTCTATTTGAATTGGGGAGCATTTTTAATTGTTATACAAAACAATAAATATAATACATGTTTATTGTAAAAAGTTTAATATACAAAAATTGTGGAATATATACACTATAACAGTAATTTTTCTTGCGCTTTTGAATATTTTAAATTTTATTCACAATATATACGTTTATAAAAGCAAATAAGTATATTTCCTCAATCTTCAATATAACTTTTAAAATTCATGTCTAATAAACAAGCGACTCAATATATTACTTTTGTATAAACGCCTTTTTTAACAATTTCCATTACAGTTTTAAATTTTCAATTCCAAAGCTAAGATATAAAATTCAAAGTTTAGGTGTGATAATTATGAAAATAGAAGAATGTATAGAAGATTTTATAAAAAGTATTATTAAAAAAGATCCAGAGTTATTTTGTAGTTTATTATGCTCTAAAGATTTATCTCTTTTAAGAAAAAAAATATATATAAAAACAGGACATCTTGGTGTAAATCGTTATATAAAAGATAAATACTTAAAAAAACTCGCACGTTTAGTAACTACTTTTTACAAATATGAGTATTTTAAAGATGGCGATAAATATATAGTAAAATATTCATTTGCTAAAAATAATTCTTATCTTAAGACAGAATTCAAAATCGCAGGCGATCAAACTAAACCATTATTTAATTTAAATATAAATAAAATGCAAGTAAAATTTTTCAACCATGCTGCTACTGTAGGTGATGTACATGCCACTTAATGCAGATTTACATTCGAAACAAAACGTTTGCCACGCATTGGAGAAAATGAGTTATTACTTCTATCTAATATTTAAAATAAAAAGATAAAAATGGAGGTTAAGTTATGACCTTGAAAGCAATTATTTTAAATGCATCTTTAAAACACGGTGATGAAATATCCAATACAGAAGGATTAGCGAAAGAAGTCACTGATATCTATCACAAAGAAAATGTAAATAGTGAGATGGTTCGGTTAAGTGATTATGATATTTCTTATGGCATTTCTGATGATATGGGCAACGGAGACGAATGGCCTCTCATTTTAGAAAAAATTAAAAATGCAGATATTTTAATTATTGGGACACCTTTATGGCTAGGTGAGAAAAGTAGTATCGCAACGCTTGCCATTGAACGCCTTTATGGTAGCACAAGTTTAACCAATGAGCATGGTCAATCCATTTTTTATAATAAAGTGGGCGGTGCCATTATTACTGGTAATGAAGATGGCGCAAAAAATGCTGCGGCCTCAATCCTATACGCGCTCTCTCATATTGGCTTAACAATCCCTCCAAATGTTGACGCTTATTGGGTTGGCGAAGCAGGACCAGGCCCTTCTTATTTAGACATTGAGCACGTAAATGAATTTACCAAAAAACACGTTGAAATGCTGGCCTATAATACAATACATTTAGCCAAAATTTTCAAGGATTATCCTATTCCTAATGAAGGTAACCAATTATAAAATACAATATAAAAAAGCCAGTTGCATAGAAACAATTGGCTTTTTCGCGTAGTGTTTAACACATGTCTAAGCTTTTATATGTTTCGGTATAATAATCTTCGCTAAAACCACACCAATGATCATTAACATTATACTGGCCATGAAAGACCAAGTCGCTGCGACGCTTGCACTATGCGTCACTTGTACCGCAGTAAATATTGTCGTATTCATTGCAATACCAAACGCCCCACCTAGTGAAGAAGACATTTTATACAGACCTGAAGCTAGACCGATTTTTTCATCTGGAATCGTCAAAATGGCTACAGTTAAACCAGGCGTCGCACACAAGCCATTGCCAATAGCAAAAATAACAAAACCAAATGTTACAGCTGCAATATACCAGTCAGATGGCAATACGGTTAAACTAACGAAAATAATGCCTATTGCAGGAAATAATGGCCCTACAAGTAACATTGGTTTACCGCCATGACGCAGTGATATTTTTTCCCCTAAGCGAATCATTAACACTGCCATGATGACATACGGTACTGTCACTAAACCAGATTGAAATGGTGTTAGGCCCAATTCAGTCTGAGCATATATATTAAATACTGTAGTCGTACCTATACCTGTATTAAGTACGAAGTTAACCATAGAGGACCCAACGAGCCCACGGTTACGAAATAATGCGAAATCAATAAATGGAACACGTTTTCGACGTTCGGAAAAGTAAAATACAATTATAGAAATAATAAATACACTAGCACAAATAATTGAAAAGGGACTCGTCCAGCCTTGTTCAAAACCTTGCGTTGCAAACAAGGTGATACTCCCTATTAAAACAGCAAAGATCAACATACCTATATAGTCGAATGGTCGCTTATCGATAATTTCCTTTGCTTCTTCTTTAGTACCAAGTAATAGCACAAAAGCTATGATGGCGATAATGATAGACAAAATGAAGTTAGACTGCCAGTTGATATATGTAGCGATAAATCCACCAACCATTGAAGCTATACCCACGCCTCCAACAGTTCCAATCATTAAGTAACTAATCGCTTTACGTAAATCCTTACCTTCAAATTGATCTTTCAACACACCCACTGTTGCCGGTAATAGTATGGCCGCTGATATACCTTGAATGATTCTTCCAATAATAAGCAGTGTCGTAATATCGGAAATAATAATTAATAATGATGCGATAATACTTAAAATGATTCCTAAATAGGTCATTTTGAGTCGTCCGATTTTGTCTGACACATCACCTGCTCCAACCATAAAGACACCAGTTGCAAAAGAAGTGATACTCACTGATAAGTTAATAATACCAGGCGTTGTTTGATATGTTTGTTGGACTGGTGTAGATATATTTATAAACGATTGGGCAAACAGCCAATACGTTAATATACTTAACACAATAGCTAAAATTAATTTGTTACCTGATTGTTGCTTCGTACTCATGATGTTCTATGCCTCCATCTTATCTAATTCATATATAAAAAAACATATACACTAGATAGATAATATCACAGAAATAACTATTTATTGTTAAAAATTATTATATATATTTATTATTTAAAATCTAATAATAAATTCAATGTTTGTACAACACCATCAGCATTATTATTTATAGCTATTAAATTAGCTTCTTCTTTTAACTCTGGGTAAGCATTATCCATAGCCACTTTATATTTAGCTGCTTTAAATAAATCAATATCGTTTAATCCATCACCAAATGCAATTGTTTCTGATGGACTGATTTGCAGTAAACTTTGAATTCGGTTAATCGTCGTTCCCTTGTTAACTCCTAAATCTGCAATATCAATCCACGCTTCATCAGATGCGATAATATAAACCTCCGACTCATAATGTTTAATTTGGGTAGCAGTCTCTTTACACTTACCTGTCGCATCATGTACAGAAATTTTTAAAATATCTTCTTCAATTTCATCATAATTATTAAGATAAATTACATTTTGAAAAGATCCATGTACCAATTTTTTCTCTGATTCTGGTGTATCTTTTAATACATACGCACCTGATGCGGTGCATGCAAGTACTGTTTGCGTTGGATCTATATCTTTAATTACTTGAATCATTTCCTTAGCTTTACTATTTTCAATCGTGGCATTATAAATAAAATCACCGTTAAATTTAATTCTTGTGGCACTATCTCCTACGATAAACGTATCCTGTGCTAAATCTCCAATAATACTCTCGACACGCTCACATTGTTTCCCCGTACAAAACACAAATCGAATATTGTTTTTCTCGCAATTTTCTTTTAACAATTGGAACGATTCACTATTAAATTGACTATCATTATTTAAAAATGTTCCATCCATGTCTGCAACAATCAGTTTAATATCCATTGTAAATTCCCCTTTAATCATAATTAAGATTATTGTATCGGTTTATAAATGAAAACGATAATATTTATATTGTCTTGGGACGTCAATCCAAATAAAAAAGGTAACTCTATGAGCTACCTTAGACTGTCTACACTGATTTGTGCACGCTTTCCAATGACTTCCCGCTTCATCCTGTGGTCTTCCACTATTACTTATCCCATAAGAGTTAAGACTCTTGCATAAGAACTACTTGTCTTCATAAATAAAATAGTAGTGCTTTAAAAGCTTAATATAATCGTGTTTTCAATTCAGTTAGCTACTGCCAATATAACAAATGAGGCTAAGACATATATTATGTCTTAGCCTCATATCAGTTACTTTGAAGCAATTTCTATTATTGATTAATTAACATTTTTTAATATATTGAATTAAAGTGCCGTATAACCACCATCAATAGTAAATACACTGCCTTGAGCAAATGAAGATGCGTCAGATGCTAGATAAACAACGATACCACCAAGTTCGTCTGGCATACCAGGACGGCCCATTGGTGTGAAGCCCATCCAATCTTCAATCATTTCTCCACCTTGATCAAAGAATGGTTTTGTTAGTTCTGTTTTCATGTAGCCAGGTGCAATTGTATTAACTTTGATATTATATTTTGACCATTCCATTGCTAAACTTTTCGTTAACATGATTACTCCAGCTTTTGAAGCGTTATAAGAACTTTGCTCTTGAGGTTTATTTGCAATTAAGCCTGACATTGAAGATGTATTAATGATTGAACCATATCCTTGTTTAATCATGACACGGCCAACAGCTTGTGCTACTAAAAATATGCCATTTAAGTTTAAATTAATGACCTTATTCCAATCCTCAAATGACATTTCTTCTGCTTTTGCGTTAATTGTCATCCCCGCATTATTAACTAAAATATCCACTTTACCAAATTGCTCTAAAACATCTTCGACCATTTTATTAACAGCCTCAGGATTTGTAACGTCCACTTTTAATCCTATTGCTTCAACATTTTCATTTTTCTTTATTTCTTCTGCTGTTTCTTCAGCTACTGCGATATTAATATCTGCAATGACTATATGTGAACCTGCTTGTGCTAATGCTGTAGCCATTGATTTACCTAGCCCCATAGCACCCCCTGTTACAATTGCTACTTTATCATCTAATTTAAATTGTTCTAAAACGTTTGTCATAATATATCACCTTTCTTTAATTAATGATTAGGTTGGTTAACTTTCATAAAGAACGTTAAAATAAATCCTATAAAATAAATAATTGCGTATGTCCAAATGGTTAATTCAGGTCCTGCTATGGGAACTGTTATTGTTGCAATAGCAGGACCGACAAAGTTACTTAAGCCTGCAGACAAGTTATGAATAGAAACCGCAGCACCTTTGTGATTAGGTTCTAAAATAGGGAAAATTGCGGACATCGGTACAAAAGCTGCTACAGCAAAACCAAACACAACAGCTACACTGCCAGCAACCCAAATATTAGGTCCTGCCCAAATTGGTAAGTAATAAAAGGCTAAGGTTGAAACAACCATACCTATACACCCAAACCAACGGACTTGTCGAACCCAACCGATCTTATCGCCAACAACACCCCAAAATAGATTAGTAAAAATAGTTACAATGTACATGAGCCCCCATATACGTAACCATTCTGATGTTGTAAATCCTACAGTGTCTGTAAATACAATCGGCATAATAACGACTAAGCCAAAGAGGGCTAATTGGTTAATCGTTCTAACAACACTTGCAATTGCTATTTGAGGATTTTTCAAGATGGTAATACCTCTAGCGAATTCAATTAACATTTCTTTTGGTGTTAGTTTATCTGCTTCTTTGTTCTTACCTTTTTTATCCTTAACTAAAAACATTGCCATTAATCCACCGATTAAAATAAAGATTATCGATGACCACAATGTTCCCATGAAGCCAATCCAAGGAATTGAAAAGCTAGGTATATACGTTCCTAGGAAACCTATACCAACAGAATACATGGCCCAAAACCATCCCATCGCAGAAGCCAAACGGTGTCGTGGTGCTGAATATGTAATCCACACAACAAAACTGTAAATAAACATTGGATAAGCAAAGCCTCGTATACCATACATAATAAGCATCATTGTATAGCTATGTTGCTCTATACCTAAAGTCAAGAAACCAACATGAAAGACAATCCAAATAATGAAGGCTAATATCATAATTTTTCTAGGGCTGAAAATTTCTGCTAAAATACCAGAAAGCCATGATGCGATTGCTACTACTAAGCCGTAAAGCGTTAAAATAGTAGAAGCTTGATGGGCTTCAAATCCAATATTAACAATGTATTTAGATAAAAAGGCCTGTTCTATTCCATCACCTGTCATAAAGATGGCTATTGCAACATAACCCCAAATCAAGGTTCTGGGTAAACCTAAAAATTGCTTTGCCTTATCTGCATTTAATGATTCCACACTAATCTCTCTCCTACTTATTAAAATATGCTTTATTCACTGTAACTAACGCCTTAAATTAAGCGTGTTCATCTACTTGTTGTTCCAATTGAAGAGATGATTTGAAACGTTGAATATATTTTTTAAAACTCATAATATCCTTCTCGTTAGGTTCTATAGTAAATTGCTCAGTATGTTTAAAAGCATGGATATTTAAATAATCGGTTAAATTATTATGCTGTTTTTCTACCAAATAGCGTGCTAAAACAGCTATTCCCCATGCGCCGCCTTCACTTGCTGTCTTCATCACACTAACCGGACTTTCTAATGCAGCTGCTAAAAACGATTGCGCTACTTTTTCCGTTTTAAAAATGCCTCCGTGACCTAACATGCTGTCTATTTGAATATTTTCTTTTTCTTTTAATAAATCAATACCTATTTTCAAAGTACTAAATGCACTAAAAATGTGTGTTTTCATAAAGTTTTCGATATTAAATTCACTATCAACATGACGTAAAAACATTGGATAGCCTTGTTTTACATCTGTGATAAATTCACCTGAGATGTATCCGTATGATAATAACTTGCCTAAATCTTCATCTCCATTAAAAGCGCTTTCAAACAATTTTGTAAACAGCTCATTTTTATCGTATTTAACGTCCATTATTCTAAATACATCTTCAAAAAGTCCAATCCATGCATTGATATCAGAGGTACAATTATTCGCGTGAATCATAGCAACATCATAACCATCCGGCGTTGTTACTATATCTACTTCGGGATATACACTTTTGATTGGTTGTTCTAATACAATCATGGAGAAGATACTTGTTCCTGCTGAAATATTACCTGTTTTAGGAGCGACACTATTCGTAGCAACCATACCGGTAGCTGCGTCTGATTCAGGTGCACACATTGGACAACCTGATTCCAGTTGGCCGTTAGGGTCAATCAATTTAGCACCTGTTTTTGTTAAATATCCCGCTGACTCCCCTGCTACAATTACTTCTGGCAAAATATCTTTAATATCTTGTTGATAGCCTAATCCATGAAATAGTGTGTTAAAGCGTTCCATTAAATCTTGCCGCAACTCTTTTTTATCAGTATTAATTGGAAACATGCCAGATGCATCGCCGACACCTAATACTTT
The DNA here is from genome assembly GCF_001431205.1 of Staphylococcus sp. NAM3COL9. Lineage (GTDB taxonomy): Bacteria > Bacillota > Bacilli > Staphylococcales > Staphylococcaceae > Staphylococcus. The sequence goes on from NZ_LGPC01000004.1 coordinate 83,214, forward strand.
TTTATCTGTTAAATACCAATGCACATAACCTGCTAGCGTTGTCATATAATTTACTTTGGATACATGAGCTTCGTTGTTTAAAGCTGATTGATAAAGTTGGGCAATACTCCAACGTTCAGGGATATTCACATTAAAATTATTTCTTAATAATTTAGCAGCTTCGTTCGCATTGTTATTTCTCCATGTTCTAAAAGGTACTAACAAATCATCATTTTCATCAAAAACTAAATAACCATGCATCATCCCACTAATGCCTAAAGATGACAAATGAGTGATATGTGTACCACATAGATTTTTAAGTTTTTGAGCCATTTCGTTATAACTTTTTTGAATACCTACCCAGACATCATTCATTGAATAGGTCCAGTAGCCATTTTCATATTGGTTTTGCCATTCATAAGAACCAGTCGCAACTGTATTGCAATCGGGGTCAATTGCTACAGTCTTAATTCTTGTCGAACCAAATTCAATGCCTACTGAAAGTTGACCATTATTAACATAATCCTTCAACACTTCAATATTCATTTGCTCACCTCTTTCCAAACTATTTATGCAACCGTTACCAAAAATCAGACTACTTTAAAAATTTAGATAAGTCAATGCTTCTTCCTTACTAGCAAAAGGATTACTACTTTAAAAATGTAATAATTCTAATAAAAAATTAATTTACAATTAAAATTTAAATTAGTGACTAAAATACAACAATTAATAGTAAGCGTTTTCATAGAATCGTATATAATAGAGCGTACATGTTCGAATCATATCCCTAGGCAAGCATGCACATACGAAATCGAAGATTGCCTAATATAAAATAAGCACAAACTTAGTAAATATGCCGAAAGAAGCTAATCAGTTAGAGAAAACGTTCAAAGTAACAAAACAGTGATTAAAAATGCTGTATAGTTTCAATTAGATAATATTTAATAAACTAAAAGTAAGTTAAAGGTGATGATTTTACTATGAGTGTTTTCTATTTTGTAGCTTCAGCTATTTTTTGTTTTTTATCCTTTACATTACTATAAATTCTGAAAAAGATAAAAAATAAATTCTTAATAACTATACTTTTAAAACGTTCCTTATATACTTTTTATTTTGATTTTGTGGGTTTGTTTAAATCTTTTAAGAATATTCGAGGATTAAAATAAAAACTACTGTTAGCAATTAATGCCAACAGTAGTAAGTGTGAAACAAATAGTTATGCTGAGGTCCTATTATATTAATACCTTTAATTTACTTAATTAAACAAATTAGACTACTTGGTTTTATATCATATCAAGAGACGTAGAAATTAGGAGGCTGATTAATTTGAATAATTTAGGAACTTTATTTTTTTATCAGGAAAAATGGGTGCAGGAAAGACAACAAAATCGAAAGAATTAAAAAAAGAGAAATAGCAGTATTATTATCAGAAGATGAATGGCTTGAAAGTTTATATCCAAATAAAATTAAGACAAACGATCAAAACACATACATATTTTGTATGTGTTTTTGTTATTTATAAAAAAACGAATTTTAAAATTCACATATAGGAAATATTAGAACTTATTAAATAAAGGCGCTTCTTTTAAGAAAGAGGCGCCTTTATTATTTCTTGGAAATTACAGATTATATTTTATATATCTAGTAACTCAAATTGCTTTATTTCTTTTTCAATATTTACTGAAGAAGTGTTTTCTTTTTCTGCCTTGCGCATATGCTTATGCTCTTCAATATGTGATGGACGTGAAAGCCACGCTTGGAAATCTTCTTTTTGTCTCCACTTAGATACAATAGAATATGAAATTTTAGATTTTGTTTCATTTTTCCAAACTTCGGCTTCTATTAAGCCATCATATCCTGAAAAATCATCTTTGGCATGGCGTGCTTTATTATCTAAAACAGCTCTATCTTCTATATTAGCTGTAAAATTGGCTTGTGCAATGAACATATAATCAATCCTCCTTAAGAATATCGATTAATCATAGCAAAAACAAAATATTAAAACATATAAAATGCATTAAATTAATATTTCCATTAATAAAATTAGATTATTTATTTTCTCCATAATAGCTACCATTTCGTATTTCATCTAGTATGCCATCATATGGTGCTTCGCTAATTACGGTTTCATTATTTTGTCCTGGATTACCAATATAAGATATTTTAGCAAATTCGGGTACTACATATTTAGGATAAGTATCGTATTTTTCACGAGACTCCTTCATAAGATCAATGTGATCATTTTGATAAGTAACCGTTATTTCTGGGTGTTCTTCGACCCATTTAGGGAAGAAAATTGTACCATGCATTATACTTTCATTAGGTAAGAAATCTAAAGCAACATCTGTACCCGTTGGTTCAGTCCATGTGATTTTGAAAACGCCATCAGTTAATCTAACGATATTCGCTTCTTGGTCTCTCACCCATCTTCCTGCTACCATACCACCGTGTATACGGTAATCAATTGTGTTATCATTTTTTACATACATCTCGTATTCCCAACCATTATCATAAGTATAAATAAGATGTGTACCTAAAAAATCATTTAATTCATTAAAATTATTAGTCATAAAAAATTCTCCTTTGGAAATCATGTATTTAATTACATGTTATTATTTACACTTATATGTTATGCTTGTTAAGAAAAAATGTCAAGGAGGCTACCATGGCTCAAAAAAATATTTTACAGTACGTATTGCTAGGTCTTTTAAAAAATCAAAGTTTATCTGGATATGATATTAAAAAATCATTTGAAAAGGATATTGGCGAATTTTGGCAAGCAAACCATAGTCAAATTTATCCCCAACTTAAAAACTTAAATGAACGTACCTTAATTGATAAAGAAGTAATAATAGCAGGAGAAAAATTAGAAAAAAAAATATACTTCATTACAGATAAAGGGCTAAAAATGCTAAATGATTGGATTGTTTCACCAACACCTGAGTTGTCTGTAAATAAAAATGAATTTCATTTGAAACTATTTTTTATTTCTGATAAAAATGATCCAAACTTACCTATTATGTTCCAAGAACAAATCCAATTGCATCAATCTAAGTTAATTAATTTAAAAGAACGTCGTACTATATTATTTGGAAATAAAGAGAATCGAGAAGTGAATTATGGGCATTATCTTGTTTTAGACTATGCAATCCAAAGAGAAGAAAATCATATAGAGTGGCTAAATAATTTCTATGACTATTTTGAATAATTATAAATTAAATTTAAAGAGTATATTATTAAAGTATAGCTTATTACTATATGAGTTATTTCTTAATTTTAAAGCGAATGAAATTTAACATAAAGCGCAAATAAAATCATGTACTTACACACATGATTAAGGAGATGTATTTGTAATGAATAATCATTCAATTGTTCAAACGAAGTAAGGTAAAGTACAAGGTTTTCAAGAACACAACTTAACAAAATGGTTTGGTATTCCTTTTGCTAAAATTCCAAGAAATTATTTACATTCATTAAATTATGAGTGTTAAATGAACTGAGGATTGATTTTCTATCATATATATATGATAGAAAATCAATCCTTTGAAAGATGACCAATCTCGAATGTAATAGCACAACTTATAAGCAGAAGGTAACGAGTCTAAATTAATCTACATCTCTATTAGTATTTTCATTTATTAACAATCTGTTTACTATAAGGTGATTTCCTATAAAACACTTTTATGGAAAAATTAGGAGGAACATTATGAAAGCTGAATTACTAAAAGAAAGCGTACAATCAACTTTTGGAGAAGGCCCTTTATGGGACGACGAAAATCAATGCTTATTTTGGATAGACAATATAGAAAATAAAATCTGTGCATATTATCCCCACTCTAATCAATATACTTTTTACCAACTTCAGAAATCTCCAATGTCACTTGCTAAATATTCACAGAATGAACTTATAGTGATTATGAAAGATGGGTTTTATCTGTATGATTTAGAAAAAGAATTATTAAAAGAGATTTTCAAACCAGTGGATTTAAATAATAAAATACTTTTAAATGATGCTAAGTGTGATCCTCAAGGCAGACTTTGGGCAGGGACAGTTAACGATGACTTTAGATTGTTTAAAGAAAGCCAAGATAGCACTCAAACTGAATTTCATGGCCAAATTGCAAAGCTTTATCGCGTAGAAAAGGATTTTTCTTATATTGAAACAGCAAAAGAGAAAGTAACACTTTCTAATGGGCTAGATTGGGATCCTGTTCGCAACATTATGTATTATATTGATTCTGCTAACCAATCAGTTTGTCAATTTAATTATGATTCAAAAACTGGTCAAATTTCAAATGAAGAGACTGTTTATACCTTTAAAGAATCAGATGGCTTACCCGACGGCATGACAATAGATCAGGAAGGCATGTTGTATGTTGCTTTATTCAAAGGAGGCGTAGTAGCAAAAATCGATCCTTTCCATAAAAAATGGACACACAGTATTACTTTACCAACTTCTACTGTTACTTCTTGTGCGTTCGGTGGAGAAAATTTAAAAACTTTATTTATGACTACGGCATTAGCGCCATTAAATGCGTATGAAAGAAGCCAAGAACCGACGGCAGGATGCATGTTCTCAGTCGATTTAGTAGTTGGTGGATATAAAACGAATATATTCAAAACAACTTAAAATGTGTTGGAGTTTATTTCATGAATAAAATTCAGTATATGATACCAATTTCAAGCAGAGTTTTTGTACTTTTTTACTTGAAAAACCAACTACACTCATAGAACAAATTACTTCATTATATTAAAAAATATTACTGACACCCCCCTTCACTCTATCTACTAGTGAAGGGGGGTGTCATTTGTTTTATAGAGTCTAGGGGTAAAATGTGTATTTATACATTGACCAATACTTAACTATTTATTTCTGCTGACCATTCATCTTAATGGCATAAAACAAATAATATATCATACCAATCATAAACCAAATCAATGTATAGAATTTAGCTTGTCCGCTTAATCCCCAAAATACTGCAAATACACAGATAAAGATAAATATCGGCATAACAGGATAAAGTGGTAATTTAAATGCTGGTTCTGGTAAATCTTTACCTTCTCTTTTACGTAATGCATAAATTCCAATTGTCACAAACATGAATGCGACGAGCGCACCTGCTGAAATCAATTCCGCTAAAAATCCAAATGGAAATACAGATCCAATAATTACTGCTACAATCGTTAAGATCACTAAAGAACGATTAGGTTGATTTTTCTTATTTAATTTCCCTAACCAAGACGGAAGGATGCCATCACGGCCAAATGAATAAAGTAAACGTGAACCGGCAAGCATCATACCAATAAGTGCCGTAAACATACCTATGACTGATACAGCCTGTACGATAACAGCAACTGTGCCATGTCCACTCATACGTAGTGCCCAGCCTACTGGCTCTGCATTACCTTTGTATGCTGAGTAATCAAACATACCCACTAATACGAGTGATACAGCAACAAATAATCCAACTGCGATGAGTAGTGATCCTAAGATACCTCGAGGCATTGTTTTCTGTGGGTTAATTGCTTCTCCAGAATTGGCTGCAATAGAATCAAAACCGATATAAGCAATGAAAATAATTGAGCTGCCTGCGTAAATACCTTGCCAACCACCAAAGGCGCCTGTTGCTGTTTCTTTGTATTCAGGAATAAATGGTATGTAGTTTCCAATATTAATAACAGATAAACCTACGATAAGAAATAATAAAATCGCTAATATTTTTAACACAACAAGTATATTTTGTATGCGTGCTGTTTCTGATGCACCTCTCGCTAACAACAGTGCTGTGATAATAATTACAATTGCTGCAATAATATCCATTATGCCACCGTTAGTTCCAAGTGAATTAGACAACATGTCTGGCAATGATATATGGAAGGGGTCTAAAAGCCCTCTTAAATTAGCTGAAAAACCTGATGCTACAAAAGAAACTGCAATAATATACTCTGCAATAAGCGCCCACCCTACTATCCAACCAAAAAACTCGCCGAACAATATACTAATCCAAGTATAAGCTGAACCTGCGAATGGCATCACAGAAGCCATCTCAGCATATACGAAAGCTACAAGTGCCGCTACTATAGCTGATACTAAAAATGAAAGTGTCACAGATGGACCTGTATGATCTGCAGCTACGACACCTGGTAGTGTAAAAATAGCAGTCGATACAATCGTTCCGACGCCTAATGCTAAAAAGTCCCTCACACGAAGTGTTCGCTCTAAATTTGACTCTTTATTTTGATAACGGGATAAATCTTCTTTCCGAAATACTCTTTTAATGATACTCATTTTGTATAACTCCTTGTTGTTTTAAAAATAAACATGTTCTTAAGTATAATGATTTTCGAATACAATGTACATGTTGTTTTAAGAAGAAATTAAATAAATTGAGAATGATAATTGTTGAATTTTGTATAATTGAGGAAATATTTGAGCATAAAGTGACAAAATCAAACATATGATAAAGTCGCCTAATCCCTAATATATAATATGGATGTCGCCTATCTCTCAGGCGTCAATTTAGACGTTGAGAGGGGGTGAGCTAGAATGGTAGCATTTTTTATAAATGTCTTTGCCACAATCATCAGTGGTTGCATCATCGCCATGTTTGCACAATGGCTTCGTAATCGTGGCGAAAAACAATAGGCGATAACGTAAGCCACACCATAAAAAGCCCTCACTATTCTCTCCAGTAGTGAGGGCTTTTTATGGTGAATTTAATGGTAACATTTTTTATAAATATATTATAATCACAGCGGTCTTAAAAATCAATTAAAAATATAATTATTCATAAAATAGCGATTCAGGTTACTTTAAAGTGCGTACTTACATTTTCACTTAATTATCGGTAATATAACTAATATAAACATTATTTAAAAATATTTTTACATCAAACACAGAAAAGAGGAACAACTATGCAATATATTGACTTTTATAACGGTAATGCTATGCCTCAACTTGGTTTAGGCGTTTTTAGAGTAGAAAATGATGACACTGCAAAAGATGCAGTGAAACACGCGATTATCAACGGCTATCGCAGTATTGATGCCGCTTTAGTTTACGGAAATGAAGAAATGGTGGGTCGTGGTATACAAGAGGGTATCGAGGCAGCTGGTATTCAAAGAGAAGACTTATTTATCACATCAAAACTTTGGTTTGATAGTTTTGGCAAAGACAATGTAGAAAAAGGATATCAAACTTCTATAGATAACTTAGGTCTAGACTACTTAGATCTTTACCTTATTCATTGGCCAGGCACAGATGAGTCTATCATGATTGAAACTTGGAAAGGTATGGAGGCTTTATATGAATCAGGCAAAGTTAAAAATATTGGTGTAAGTAACTTCAATATTGAACATTTAGAAGTGTTAAAATCACAAACTTCTATTAAACCTGTCATCAATCAAGTCGAGTTTCATCCTTACTTTACACAACAAGAATTGAGAACTTACTTAGATTCTGAATCTATATACACGGAGTCATGGTCTCCATTAATGAACGCGGAGATTTTAACAGATCAAACAATCAATGCGATTGCAGAAGAAATTGGAAAATCTCCAGCACAAGTTGTTATTAGATGGAATATTGAACATGGTATCGTAACAATACCTAAATCAATTACACCTCATAGAATAGTAGAAAACATTAATATCTTCGATTTCTCATTAACAGCTGATCAAATGGAACGTATTGATGCATTAAACGAAAATAAGAGAATTGGACCTAATCCATTAGAATTAAATGGCTAATAAAAATACAGCATGCTATGCTGTAAGTACAAATTAACAATTGCACAGTAGCAGTCTGATATCTAGTAAACCTAGTGGGAGCGGCAATACGTAATCAAATTTCAACTTTTGATTTCTGTTCCGCTCTCATTTTTATGTTGTCATTTATATTTCTAATAATTTTTAATATTCTAGACACACTTTAGTCCCCTCTCTCACTAAAAAGGCTACTGATAAAGTTATAATAACCCTATCAATAGCCTTAATTTACTAACCTTATTATTCAATTGAAATTAAATTCAAACACTATTTCATACGGTTCAATATCTCTTCTTGAAGTACTTCCAACGCTTCATTGTAATCTGTGTTTGTGTTCTCTTTTGCATTTACAACTAATAAATCTATAAGTTCAATGTCACTCTTTTCGCTCACTTCATTTTCAAATTGGTGTAAATGCTCTTCTGAAGTTTTTGTGTTTTGCTTTTCTATTTGATAATATTGATCGGCTCCTAGTCCACCTTCCTCAATCATCACAGAAATACCGCTAGAACGTGTTTCATTCAATCTTTTAACTTTGATACGTTTATTTTCACGAATAACCATTTGAATCCCTCCTACATTATGCGCATTTTACAAACCCTTACTGCTTATAAACTACTTACATATCGCCACTGATGGATTGAAATCAAATCGTCTTGATGTCTTTATTATATGTATTAAAGACTAAATTCAAGAATAAATATCTTTAAATAACTGCACCAATTCATTTCAATGTTTATTTAAGTGTAATACCCATAGTGTAAAAATACAATATCTTTGTTTACTTATCTATACCCTATGTTCAACGTGAATATATATTTTTGTGTTTTATTTTAATAAGTTACTGTCTGGTTGAAATAACATTTAACTGAATTATACTAAATTTAATGGTTAAATCAATTTATTTAGAAATCGCTCTTTTAAGTAGCCAAGCAAATGTTCTAATCGGTAATATAGCATGTAAAAAAAGCATAGGTTTGGCAATCAATCCAACTGTATAACGTGGTTTTGTATGATTGTTTTCTATAATTTTAACAATACGTTTCGCAGCAACAGAAGGATGAGAAAACATGCCGGATTGATGTTGTTTATTCATCAATTGTGCCATATTTGAAGCTTTCGTTTCATATGGGCCACCTTTTGAAGATGTTTCTAAATAGTTAGCTGCAATTGGAGCCCAGTTAGTTTTTATACCACCAGGTTGAATGACAATAACGTCTATCCCAAAATCAGACAGCTCTAAGCGCAAACTTTCACTATACCCTTCTAAAGCATATTTTGAAGCATGATACCAAGATCCAAAATTGTTAGGCGTACGTCCACCGATAGATGAGATATTTATAATCTTTCCTGAATTTTGATGACGCATTGAAGGTATAATTGCCTTCGTTATCTCAGATAAGCCAAATAAATTTACTTCAAATTGTTTTCTTGCCTCTTCAATTGATACGTCTTCAACAGCACCATATGACCCATACCCAGCATTGTTAACTAAAATATCTATATGGCCGTCTATATTAAGGACGTGATCAACCAAATTATGAATTAAAGTTTGGTCTGTCACATCTAGATGGATTATTTTCACGTTATAAGCTAATAAAGATTTCATATTTTCTAAATTTCTTGCAGCAGCATAAACACAGTAGTCTTTTTTAGCTAAAGCTTTAGCTGTTTCGTATCCAATACCACTACTTGCTCCTGTAACTACAGCTACTTTCATTTTTATCATCCTTTAAGTTAATTGTTTTAATTAATGCAAATTCAAATCATCATCGGTTAATATACCATAAATTAATATTTAGAAATAATTTTTCTAATGCATTAAAGTTCTGAATAAAAACAGTAAAATATTAAATAGCTCGTTATAGAAATTAATAATTAAGTAACACTCATTATACTAATTTATGATGTATCTCCATTTTAATAAGTGTAAATATGAAAAGAAATGCAAGTTTTGAGTATATCAGAGATTTTCATTGACCACTATGTAATATAAACAAATTCTTCTCAAATTACTTTGAATATAAAAAACGACTGTTAATTTTTTAATTAAAAATTAACAGTCGTTTTTATATCTAGGACTTATATCCTAGTATCAATTTTAATATTTATATAAATATTAAATCAAATCCCTCTAGCTCATTGCTCACTAGAAATTCTATTCATGGCGTTAAAATCATAGTATGTATGGTGTTCTAACTTTTTAGATTTACTTATTCCTTATTATTGATTTGTGCTTGTAACGATTGTGAATTAGATCGTGAAATATTGAGTAAATATACCGATTTTGCTAGTGATTGCTTACTATTGTTATAGGAAACTCCAGTTCGCTTAGAAAGTATAACTGTAACGAGTGAACCTAACATCGCTACCACTGTAATTGTAATAAATGGCGACACAGTCGTAATTGGATTAACAAAAAAGATAATCACAGCAATAAATATAGATACTACAGCAATACTAATTAATATTAACGTAGCATACATATATTGTGTTGCTTGTTTTAAATCTTTTTGAAATTGTTCTTTAGAGCGCTTGTATTGAATATTGTTTTTATATAATTTCAAATCTTCATTTGCATCCATTGTTTGCGCAAAATCTACAATTTCTTTATTATCATCTTTTTTTAATTCCTCAATGATTGGTTGATAACCAAAGGTAAGTGCAATTTTTTTTTCTTTTTCTGTACCCTTTGCAAGTCGATTCAATTCTTCTAATTTTTGTTGGTTCATTGTTTTCACTCCCATATTGTTTAATATTGATCCGCGTTATTAAGCTAGTGCTCATTTATCTATTGGGTCTACTATTTTGTTAACAATAGGTGCTTCTAAACATTATTATTTCTTTTGTGGCTCTTCTGTTTTGTGTGAATTTTGAACTTTAGTTTGCGTGTCTGTAGTGCTGTCATGTTTTTCTTGGGCATTAGCTACGTGACTACCAAACAAAGTACCAGAACCTAACAAGGCACATAAAAAGAGACCACCTAACCAAGTGAAGAATGTTGGTTTTTTTCTACGTTCATAGCGCTTTGCTTTTTCAACATCATCGTCTAACAAGTTGCCTATATCGATGTTTTGCGGTTCAACACCTTTATTAAAATTCGATTGATTTAAATCATTATTTGAAAAACTTAAAGCTTGTTGTTTAATTTCCATTGCACGTGCTGAAATACTTAAACTTGTTTGGTTACTTTGTTCTAATTGTTGATTTAAGCGGTCTAAATGACTTCTATTATTTTGAAGTTCCATTTCTTTAGAACGGATTGATTCATCTTTATCAGTGCTTTCTCTTTTCGATTTTTCTAATTCTACTCTTAGCCAATTAATTTCATCTGTCATTTGTGAGTCTTTTAATTCATAATCAGTTACTTTTTGATTCACTGCCAAATCTAAACGTTCATTAAATGTTGATTCGTTATGAATTAAGTCTTGTTCTAACTTACTAATCTCGCCTCTAAGTTTATCGACATCTTCACTTCTTTTTTGAACTAATGTTTCTACATCTTTTTCCATAATATTTTGAAGTTCCGACTTTTTAGTATCAATCGTCTCTTGATGATGTTGGACGATGTCATCTACAATTTTAGAAATATGCAAATCATAGTTGTTTTTTACATTGGCATCTAATACTTTGATTTGATTATGATAGGCATTTTTTGTTTTATCTAATAATGTCTTTTCATATTCACGAATACGATTTGTTAAAATAGGTCTTTCTTCTCTTTCTATTTTTTCTTGCATATCTCGGCGTGCTTTTTCGCTACGTTCATTTTTACCTGTTTCAAATTCTTTTTCTAATTTTTTAGTTTGTTCTTCAACTTTATTTGGAATAACACCTAAATCTTCTTGGAATTTACTTTCTATTTGTGTGTATGATTTATGATATTGAGAATCATTCGATTTATAATTACGCGTTTTATCCGCTTCAATACTTTTGCTCCATAAATCAGTAACAAGTTGATTGAATATACCGTTTATAATATCTTCTCTCTTTTTTTGTAAAACTACTAATTTGTCATTTTTTGTTTTATTAAAGTCATCTTCAGTTAATTGCTCAAGCTTTTGGTAAGTTGGCAATACTTTGTCATTATAACCTTTGTCATCGACAATACTTCTAAATTCTAAATTTTCATCATCTAAATAAACTTTATCTATAAGTGAATCCAGCGTGCTATATAGATTATCTTTTAAAAATTGAATGTCTGAAAAATCTTCGTTTTTGTTAATAGACATAATGTGTTTTTTCTTTTTTTCATTAGAGAATTTTTGCTTAGCACCACGTTTATTTTTATTTTGAATTTGTTTTATAATCGCATCTTTCAATGGTTGTAACATTTCAAATTTTAAGCCCTTACTGATATCAGAAATATCAAAATCAGGTATGTTTAGCTCTTTTAAGATTTCATTATTTATAACGTTCACTTTAAATTCATTTTCATGTGGTATATAAATCCTTAAACCAAAATTACAGTCAAGGCGTTTATTTTCTTTTATGTTATGTAAGGAAGTTAAGTCTGTAACACAGTATTCTTGATCTTCAAATATTTTAAAAGGCTCATTTTCATCATTGTGATCTATCGTCACATCAAAAGATTGCACAATTTTAGAGGAACATAAAATTTGTTTGAAAGATTCCACAGCACTTCCTTTGGAATATCCTTTTCTCAATACTGGTGCAACGATTGGTACAATATATATTTCCGTTTCTCCTGCAAGTACATGGTCTATTTCTAAAGAACTAATATCTAAAACGTTATTGCTCATTACATGTCATCCTTCCATTCGAGTTATTGTTTAAAATGTTGGTAATAATACTTAAATGTTTCATTTTATGTTTAACCGTTGTTCAAGAAGCAATATAATAATTGATTGAGTCGTTACGTATATAAAAATATGTTCGATAATAAATGGATCAATTGGTAAATTCATGTAAAACAAAATTTTAAATGTCACAACAAAAACATATTATAAAACCTAGCTTATATATATATCGTAACATTTGCACAATTAATAATTATTAATTATCAGAATTCTATGATAACATATTAATTAAAGTTATAATACGAACTTTTATAAAGAAAATATTAATTATAATTACTAGTTGTAAATAATTGTTGTTTTAAAAATTTACAATTGTTTTTTATGTAATGGTCATAAACTACGTCCAATTACTCTACTGTTCAGAAAATGATTTATAATTAAAAAAGAGTGTTCAGAAAATGATTATTTTCTGAACACTCTCATTCAAATTTTATAATTGTCTATGTTTTAAATTCTACGACTTAGTATTCAATGCTTTATTGACTTTTATCGGTATAAATATCTATATCTTTAATCGCTTTATTTGGATTTTCTATTACGACTTTTAAAATTCCCATGATATCTTCATGCAAATTCATGACTTCAACTTCATTCATAATATCTGTTTGATAATTATAATCTATATCTATCATGCTATTACCTATTCTATTACTTATATTTAGGCCTAACGGAACATTATGAGTGTCAGAACTAAACCATTCATCTGAATAACCTTTTTCTAGAAAATCAGAATTATATTGCGTTTTTTGAAATGAAACTGTACAGTCTAATAACCCTTTTTTGTTTCCATTATTTTCCACTATTTCTTTATAAGAATATTTTCGATGTTTAAGTAAATTGAAAGTTTCTATTTTTACTGTTGTTAGAAAATGATTAATTGAAGCATGCTTATCGATATCTACTATAACTGGTAAGATTCGTGCATACACGCCTATGATGTTCTTTTCAAACGGTTCATTTCTATTATGCACTAATAAACCGACTGAATTTTTATTTGATGCAGTTTTTTTATGTTTTAAAATAAGCATAGCGGCAGAAAATAAATTGCTAATACTCATTTTGTTACTTTCACAAAATGCTTTGATATCTTGAGTACATCTTTCTGATAAAACATAACTTTGTCTGCTTCCTTGACCATTAGTTACTCGTTTATTTTGAAACAACTCGTTATTTTCAAAACCCTTCAATTTTTCAAACCAGAACTGTTTATCCTTTTCAAACCTATTTGAGTTTTTATAATTTAATTCATTATTAACAGAATCTAAATATGAAAATTTAGAAGTTTCTTCTTGAATTCCATAAATTAAATATTCACATAAAGCATTTCCACCTAATGTCGTGCTCCATCCATCCGAAATAATATGATGGTGTAAGGAGAATATACCTAGATTTTTGTCAGGTAGTTTTAATATCGTAAATTCGAATAATTCACTATCCGTTGCAAATATATTCTTTTTGACTTGTTGCTTAATCCATCGATCGTAACCCTCTTTATCATCAGTAAAATCGATATAATCAAACTGCTTTTTTTTAAATTTATCAACATACTGTCTATATTCAGAATTTATTTTCGTAACCCTTATTTTATAACTATTATTTTGGTTTATTATATGATTCATAGCATTTTCTATTGTCTCTAATTTTAAATCTTCTTTAATAGTGATGATACCGGCTATATTATTAATACTAGTATTTTCGTAAAATTTTTCTTTATTAATTACTTCAGTTTGTGCATCTGATAATCTAAATGTTTCCATTATTTATCCTCCGAAAATTGTTACGTTTTGAAATGCCGTAACATGTTTTGCTAAATCTTCGTTAATTGCTTGTTATAAATTGGAATACTCACACACTAAATATAGATCTCGATAACTATTTAATTACAGTTATCAGGTCATTTTCAGTAAGCTGAATATATCGTTGTTTGATTATTTATCACGCTTTTTAGTCTAATATGAAAATATGAGTTTCATACCTACGATAAACGGACTTTACAAATGCTATAAATAAAATTTTAAATATATGTCGCTTCCTTTCTTATCATTAAAAATAAAAAAAGGAAGACATCAATCTTTACATTTTAACACGTCCATACTTTTATGAAAATCTACTTACATATTTATTGATTATATCCATTATAATAATAGATATATATTTTAGAGTTTAGATTCAAATGTTTCATATAGAGTGAAGTTTTGGTAGTTCTTAGAACTTCCTTTTTCTTATGATTGAGCCATTCATGCTATTCAGGCTCTCGATTCACTTTAGTTGTATTAGGAAGTGGCATGACCATATTATAGCTTCAAAATTAACTTTTTCACCTTGCTATTAACTAGACTTTATACCTTTATTCACTGACTAGCAATTACTTTTTTGAAACCTTCACTACGCCTTCTCATTTCGAATACGCTTATTAATAATTGTTTTTTTAGCTGGAATCGGTACAATATAACTTGAAAAAGGCAATTTACTTATTAAATAAATGGACACTACAGAAAGACACAATATAAAGATATAAGATATAACAAATGTAGATGGATTATTAACTATATCTGCATAAGGATACTGTCTATATATCATAATTAATAAAACATGAATCAAGTAAATCCCCATTGAATAATTTCCTATAACTGTTAAAGATTTCGTTAAATACTTATAATCTTTAACACGATGATAAAAGATAATTAATAGCGCAAGAAAGAATGGTATATAAATTATGTTAGCTATACTGCTTGAGCCATATAAATTTGTAATATCAATGCTGATTATTAAATTAATAAATAATACCATCCCTATTATTTTGAAATAAATTTTATATTTTAATATTGTACTATTAATTTCTTTATAAAACTTCGCATAGCAAATACCAAGGAAAAAGAAAGAAAGCCAATTCAATATAAATGCTTTACTATTAACAAAAGAGTTTAGCAAATCATTTTGGAATGTGATTTCACCTTTACCATAACTCAACCAAATTATATTTATTATTGTGGCAATGATATATGCCGTTATTAATGGCAGTCCCTTTTTAAGTTTGTGTACAAATGGAAATAGTAAATAAAATTGAATGACTACTAAAATAAAATATAAATGTATTTCAGCTGTACCAAGTATATAGTATTTTATTATAGGCGTCCCCGGAGGATAATATGTATTAGTAAAAAGATATCTTAATACTATATATAAAGTTGTCCATAATATATAGGGTATAAAGATTTTAGTGAATCTTGATTTGATAAAGTATAATAAACTGAATTTTCTATTCAAAGTTGAACTTGTAAGCAAAAATGCACTGATTACTGCGAAAATTGGTGTTCCTAATCTCGATATTTGATTAAAATATGACAAAATGGGATCTGTTATGACACCATTTGAATTGTACAATTGAGCTGTTAAATGTATACAAAGAACTAACATCGTGGCTATAGCTCTTATAACAGGTATTTCTTCATAATATTTCATAAACTAATATCTCCTATGATTTTAATAAAAATTTTTAAAGAAATTAAATAAAAAACAATCATTTCATAATATCACAACCATTCATTAAAGCACATTGCTTTTTTATAAAATATTAATAGGTAGAGTTATTAAAAGCGCTCTAATTACTTTATGTGTTATTAGTTAATATCTGAGCTAACAAGGTTTCAGATAAAATAAAACAATCTCAATTTTAAAAAATTGAGATTGTTTTTTATTTATTAAAGATATATCGCTTTAATTACCTTGTACATTTTATCTGTCTTCTAATGACTTAGTCCTTTAGATTTTCAGCATGTTTCCAAATTAATACTTTGTTTTCACCAGCTTGCAAACTTTCAATTGGCCCTAATAATGTAGTATCCGTTCTCATATTTTCTACTAAATCAGTATTAATACTGATTGGCAATTCATTTGGACTTTCAAAGTCTGCATCTACTAATCTTACTTTTGGTAAAGTATTACTTGATTGGGTTTCACCTTTAATTTCAAAAAATGATGTTGGTAATGTAATGTTAAGATATAAGCCATCTGATGCTTCACTTAAAGATATCTCAGGATTAAAGCGCTCATCTATTAAGTTATTTTCTTCTTTTTCAAAGTGTTTGGCATTATTGAAATAAGCATTATGATTAATAAACACTGGCTGCTTAATTTTATGATAAGCTTGGTGATCTCCCTCTTCTTGAGAAACCAAACACTTATATTCTTCTAAAGATGTTGTATAACCATTATACACTTCAGTTCCAATATTATTTATATCCTTTTTCCCTATGAATATATTATTATAGAATCTATCGTCTCCCCCATAAACAGGAGCAAAACCAGAAACCAATGTACTGTGTGGCACATGGTAAGGCGTTGATCTATCCAACATTAACCTATGAACCATCTCTCCATGGATAATGTTGTTAACATAAGCACCACCTTGTGCATGATTGTCTAAAGCATAATCAGCTGTCAATATATTATTATCGACGAGATAAGGCCCACTGCTTACTTCTACAAAAAGATCTCTCGTATTTTCTGCAAATATATTTTTACTAATTCGTGTGCCTTGTGTTTGCCAATCAAACCACATACCTAAAGAGCAATTATGAACATAGTTATTATAAACTTGTGTATCTATAGCTGCATGCAGTTTAATACCAGCAATTTCATATCCAAAAAACTCTCTTCTATTACCAATATTAAAGATGTGATTATTATATATTTCACTAAAAATACATCCTAAGTGACCCACAATTGCATTTTGTCCACAATCATTAATTTTATTATCTCTAATAATATGTGATCCTATCGTTTCTTTATTCCAATCAGAGTTAACTGCACTAAAAACTGTTTCTATTTGATACTGATAACCAGGTTTATCTTTCCTAATTGTACTAAAATTTTGTCCAGTAGATATTTCTTTACCAATTGAAATACCACTACTCATTGAATCATGTATATAATTATTTTCTACGATCCATTTTTTACTCCAATTCGTATCAATCAAACCAGTCTGTTTAGCTGTAGGTGGAGACCATTGTGTTGCCGCATGAGCTAATTCAAAATTACGAATCGTTATATAATTAGTATGTGTTTGACTTGGTGAAAATATGTGTTCTCTGACATTAATTTCTATTAATTCTTCATTTGGGTTATAGTTTTGAAAATTAGCATAAATAGTAGTACTATTTTCATCTACTTCTGCATACCATAAAAATGTCGATAAATCAGTGTAATCAAAATCAACTTCTTTTTCAGTCCAATGATCAAATACTTTTTCGACTCTTTGTGGATTTTTCAATCTATCAAAAGCATTTACTTCAAATAATGCATCACCGTTTAAATAGACTTGTCCTAACGTCTTATCGTTATCAACTTCAAGCCAATCGCCAAATAATTTTACCGAAAATGGATTGAAATTATGGAATAGTTGATTTGACACCTCTGCTTTCCAAATATTACCTTCTACAAGGCTCCAGTCATTTATTTCTTCAGAACCTTTTATAGTAACTTTTTCATTTTTTGCACCTTCAAATGTAATTCTGCGAGATTCACTTAACCCAGAATTTATGTCATTTATTTCTTCTCTATAAGTTCCTTCATGAACAATGACAGTATCACCTGGTAGCGCAAGCGATGCTGCTTTATTAATTGTTAATAATGGTTCTTCTTTAGTCCCACTTGAAAAATCTGATCCTGTTTTAGCTACATATAAATTGTTTATCATAATATAACCTCCATTTATTTATATATTTGTTTATTTCTCAGTTCGCCCACTTCATTATTTCTTATTTGTTTCTTAACTTTTCCTATGAATTTTTCATAATTTAAAAAGAGTGTAAAAATTAAAATTAATGTGACCATAGCTAATGGGAAGTATATTTGCATCGCTTTTATCGCAAAAATAGTACTTTCAGATTGTATTGTAGCCCCTGCAACATAACCACCTATGGACAATGACCACCCTACTATAGCTGATTGTAGACCTGATCCAATTTTCATCCCAGCACTAGCCAAACTAAACACTGACCCTTGTACTGGAACCCCTGTTTTCCAATATATAATATCACCAATATCTGCTACTATACCGCTTAATGCAGCCGTAAATGGTACTAACCCAACACCATGAATTGCTAGTCCTATAACTAGCATAGTTAAATTCTCTGAAAATACAGCCATTACAACATATGAAATGATTGAGATGATTATACCAATAATGATACTTTGCTTAATCCCAACTTTCTCAGCAAATTTAGCTGCAAATAATAAGCCCAAAATTGTAGGAACCAAAGTAGCAATACTTAAAATTGCCATAATGTTTGGTTCTTTAAATATATAAGTAGCGTAATAAATTCTCATACTATTGTCTGTTTGACGTAAGTACCAAAGTAAATAAAGAACAATCGCAATAACAAAGTATTTTTCTGTGATTAACACTTTAAGAATCAAGGTAAACGGTATACGTTTATTTTTATTTTTTTCCTTGTTCGTATTGTCATTTGTATTTTTACTTGTTTCTTTATATTGCTTAGTTGCAACGTTTCTCTCTTTTACAAAATAGCCTGTAATCATTAACGGTATAGCACATAATGCAGCATAAATCATTGCTGTATATGTCCAACCTTGCTGATTATCTCCAAATCCAGAAACTAAATATGTCGTGAATGTTGAGATACATAATACACTAAGATTAGAGAAAATAAAGCGAATACTACCTAATGAAATACGATCAGTGTCATTTTTTGTCATAAATGAAATAAGCGAAGAATATGCAACATTATTAGCAGTATAAAAAACTACTGATATCAAAAAATATATTGAAAATATATATATAATTTTTCCAGTATCTCCAAGTGATTGAGGCACGTTAAATAATAAAAAGGTTAAAATACCCAAGATAGGAGCAGTCCAAAATACCCACGGCTTTGCTTTACCCATTTTTGTATTTGTATTGTCAATAATACTTCCCATAAATAAATCTGAAAATCCATCTGCAAATCGACAAATTAGAATGATAGTGCCGATAACAGCACCAGCAATACCAACTACATCAGTCATATAAATTGTTATAAAAGATGCAATAAAGGTCCAACTATAATTCGCTCCAAAATCACCGATACCAAAAGTGATTTTTTCTGGCAAACCTAATTTTTCATTTTCGTTAATTTGTTCAGTATCATTACTAACGGACATAATCCCCCACCCCATTAATTTTTTAATGTATGCCTGCTCATAGATGACCAACAAAACAACTATTCATAAATTAACATGTCCAAATCAGTAATATGTATAGTTATTTTCACACGTTAACTTTTTAGTGATTCCCCCTTAATTTAGTTGGTTTGTTAATTTAACTAACCAAATTAACGTTAATATATCACCTTATTTCTTTTTTGTAAACGCTTTCTCATCAGGACGTATTTTTATACTTTAAAAAAACAACGAAACTTTGAGTGTAAAATTATATTTTGTTTTTTATTTTATAAAGTCATTATTAAACGCTTTTAATTTGGATGAAAATTACGAGAAAGCTACACATATTAAGGTTTTCATAAGTTTTAACCCAATATAAATCGTTATGTAATTAATTGATTATAAGCTACTTATGAACATACTTACTTTTATATAATCTAATGCAAAAAAATATGATATATATATAACTATAAAAGTATTTTAAATAATAGCATTCACAATTAATATAAATCCTAGGCCTAAAACAGATAGCAATGATTCCAGCAATGACCATGTTAAAAACGTTTCTTTCATACTTAAATCGAAATACTCTTTAAACATCCAAAATCCTGCATCATTAACATGAGAACAAAAGACACTACCTGCACCGATAGCGAGTACAATTAGCGAAATATTTACATCACTCGATTGAATTAATGGTAATACAATACCTACTGATGATAGTGCAGAAACCGTTGAAGATCCTAGCGCTAAACGTAAGATAGCTGTCGCTAACCAAGCTAAAATAATAGGAGACATTTCAGTACCTTGGAATAATTTAGATATTGTATCACCTACGCCACCGTCAATGAGTACTTGTTTAAACACACCGCCTCCGCCAATGATTAACAGCAACATAGCTATCGGTGTAATAGCATTTGAAACAGTTGTCATGATTTGATTCATAGATTGATTTCTTTTAATGCCCATAGTGTATATCGCGAATAGAACTGCTATCAGCATAGCTGTTGTTGAAGAACCCAAGAAATAAATAACACCTTCGAATCCCTCAGCTTTACCGTCTTCATGTCCCGTTATCAATTGCACTATCGTAGCTAACAACATCAAAATAACAGGACTTAGCGCTGTTAATAAACTCAAGCCGAAGCTAGGCATATTATTTTCTTCAAATTGTCTGATTTCACCGATATTAGCGCGTTTTCCCATTTTCGAAAATGCAGAAGGTACAATTTTATATGCTAGTTTAGTATAAAATGAGCCAACAATGATAGTTATCGGAATACCTATGATTATTCCGTACATCAATACATGTCCTACATTGGCTCCGAGTGCTTGTGATACAGCTACTGGACCCGGATGCGGAGGTAAAAATCCATGAGTTACAGCTATTGAAATTGTCATCGGTAAGCCTACCGTCAAATTAGAAATATTCATTCTTTTTGCTAACGTAAAAACAAGTGGTATAAGCAAAACAAAAGCCACTTCTAAAAATAATGAAATACCAATAATAAATGAGGCTACCAACATCGCCCAATTTACATATTTTTTACCAAATGTATTTATCAGTTCATCTGCGATTTTAGTCGCGCCACCACCATCTGATAGTAATTTACCTAGAATAGATCCTAAACCAAATATAATTGCAATGCTTCCAAGTGTCTCCCCCATGCCTTTTTCAACTGATGATACAATTTTATCTATCGGTATACCAAGAATAATCCCTGTTACCATAGACGTAAGTATCAATGCGATAAAAGTATTTAATTTCAATACAATAATTAAGATAAGTAAAATAAACACTCCTATAATTATACCTATAATTGGCCATATTTCTTCAAACATTCGAACCCCTTCTTTCTAAAAAGTAGTTGTAACATATGATTATCTTCAAAAAAAGTTGAATAGTACGGAATTGAAAATTAACAAAACTTGAAACCGCTTACAAATATAATTTTTATCTTATAATAGTTTCTTTTTATTTTCAAATATTTTCATTTCCTTTCATTTACTTTCGTATTTTTGTTGACAAACGGATAATTGGTGTTAATGTTGAAATATATTGTTAGCGTTTTCATTTAAATTTTATCAGTCTTAAATGACTCTATTAATTTATAAGTACTGAATATAAATGGTACTGTCATTATTTAGATTTTTACTATTTTTGTTATTAGGAGGAGAAATTATGACAATTAACTTTGGATGCCAAGGATCAACTTGGGTGCTAGATTATGATGTAGCAGTAGATAAAATGGATCAGGTCATGGATGATGTTGAAAATGCTGGACTCGTGGGTGTCGATGTACAAATCACTTTACTCGGTAAATATCAAAACGAGCCAAAAAAATTAAAAGAAGAACTTGATCGTAGAGATCTAAAGTTAGCGGCATTAACAATACCCCATGCCTTTGAAGGTGGATATGCATCTGAAAAAGAACAAGCACTCGAAAATTATTTTTTTGAATATCTTAAGCATTTCCCTGGTGCCATTATGAATGTGCCATCAAGAAGTGGAGAAAACCGTAATAATTTACTACAAAGACAAAAAGAAATAATAAAAGGTGCAAATAATCTTGGAAAACGCGCATATGAAGAACACGGTATAATAACTTCAATGCATCCGATTTCTTATGAAACATCATACTGGAAGTATAAAGAAGACTATGAAGTTCTTTTTAACGGTTTAGATCCGAAATATATGGGATATACACCTGATGCTGGACACATTGCAATGGGCGGCATGAACGCACCTGAAATAATAAAAGAAGCATTACCTTTGATAAAACATGTGCACTTTAAAGATGTTTCAAAGGATTTGATATGGAAGAACATGGGTGAAGGAAATATAGATTTAACAAAATGCACAGATATTTTAAAAAATAATAATTATGGCGGCTGGATTATTTTAGAAGATGAGATTGGGGAAGATAACATGAATACCAGTCAAGTCGTTAAAAATCTTGGAAACTATGCAAAACTAAATCTACAGCCAATTATAAGCGATTAATAATTACAGAATAAGATTTAAGTATTTTGAAATGACGAATAAATGATTAAACATTTTTAATCACGTACTTTACTAAACTTAAAAAGATTAGGAGCGATTCATATGAAAGTAGGGTTTATTGGATTAGGCATAATGGGGAAACCCATGGCACTTCATTTAATTCAAAGGGGCTTTGAAACTTATCTTTTTGATATTAATACTAGTGCAGTTAATGAATTAAACGCGCTCGGTGGTCATGCATGTGCCTCACTTAAAGAAATTGCCAACAATAGTGAAATCATTATTACGATGTTACCTAAATCACAACACGTGACACAAGTATTATTTGGCGAAGAAGGTTTAGCTGAGCATAGTACACAAGGCACTATTGTTATTGATATGAGTTCTGTATCTACAGAAGATTCCAAAATATGTGCCAACAAATTAAAAGAATTTGGCATTGCGTTTTTAGATGCACCAGTAAGTGGTGGCGAACCTATGGCACTAGAAGGAAAACTTTCCATCATGGTTGGGGGAGACGAAAGGGATTTTAAAAAGACGCTCCCTTTATTCCAAGCAATGGGAGAAAACATTGTTCACTTTGGAGAAAACGGCAATGGTTCTGCAGCTAAATTAGCGAATCAAATCATCGTAAGTGCGAATCTCGCAGCACTTTCAGAAGCTTGTGTATACGCAAGTAAATCAGGTATCGATTTAAATAAACTTTTCGAGGCACTGAATGGCGGATTAGCTGGTAGTGCAGTAATGGATGCTAAAATGCCTTCTATAATTAGTGGAAATTACGAACCAGGTGGAAAAATAGAAACGAACTTTAAAGATTTAGGAAATATCCAACAATCCGCCAACGCGATAGGTGTGCCCCTGCCTATTACCAACTTAGTAAAAGAGATTTTCAGTTCAGAAATGGTGAATGGAAATGGTAAAAAAGACCATTCATTTATTATTGATTTCTTTGAAAAAATGGCGAATCATAAAATACCCGTAACGAAAATTAGAGAATCAAATAAAGCTCTATAACCATTGGACCGAACTAACCACAAATTGTGGGAATACAATAAAACACTTTCGTTGAATTCATATATTAAAATGAATTCAACGAAAGTGTTTTTTCTATGAAGATAGTAGCTTATTCGTTAAAAAATAAGGCAATTGAATGATTGCTGTTTAAACAGTGGTCAAGGTAGTGTTTACACATCGTGTGAATATTATAAATTGTGCAAAGAAAAGGTATTACTAGAAGTATATCTCGTAAGGCACACCAGCTGATAATGCCCCGCTTGAGTATATTTCTATTTCTCTTTAAATTATCAATAAACAAAGCGTTCAAAACCCCTAATCATATTGTAATAGATATTATCGAAAACCATGGGAAATTATGAACATCCGGATAGCTCTTATCATTCTCCCAATTTGAAATTGTTTGTCGTGAAACATATAATCTCTCTGCTAAATCTTCTTGAGATAAATGATCATGTTGTCTGAAATACGTAATCTGATAATCTAAATTCATTTGTCGTGCTCCTCTAACTAGAGATTAATATAGAAAATACTATTAGACTACCAAAGCTCTTTAACATATGTGCCCTTTCAATTGTATAAATGCTTTTGAACACTATGATACCAGCGTTTTTAAGACTCCCTTTAGACAGAACAAAAGGGAGTAGGATAGAAATCAGATTTTGATTTCTTTCCTACTCCCAACTATACATCAGTAAGCTACTGCCAATATAAAACTAAGTCGCTTGTTGCTGATATTGAATTTGGTGATCTAATTCAAACGCCTCGCCTGCAGTGATTTTCTTATATTGGTAACCAAAGTACAGAATCCATAGTATCGTCAGGACAAATGCTAATACATAGCTTAACGTAAGATCTAATCCTAAACCGATTGGCTGACTGAGAATGTACGTAAATATATTCCATGTCATGAACACAGCAGGTATTGCTGCAACCCAGAAATTCTTTTTAGCCATGAGTAAATACATAGCCCCGACCCACAAAGCAACAGTTGCAGTAGTTTGGTTTGCCCAAGAGAAATAGCGCCAAAGTACTGTGAAGTCTACTTGAGTCAAACCGAAACTAATTACAAATAATGGTGCTGCTACGATAATTCTTTTTACAATACTGCGTTGTCCATAATTTAAGTAATCTGCAATAATCATTCTGGCACTACGGAAAGATGTGTCTCCACTCGTAATCGGCAAGATAATTACGCCTAACACTGCAATTGTCCCGAAGACAGAACCTAATAATAGATGAGAAGCTTCACTTACCACTAATGCTGCTTCGCCACGCGCTAATACATCGCTAAGCCCGTTGTAACCATTAAATAGACTCATGCCTGCTGCTGCCCAAATCATAGCGATAATCCCTTCAGCAATCATCATGCCATAAAAGATAAAACGACCATTATTTTCTTTTTTCGTTGTTCTAGAAATAATTGGCGTTTGCGTCGCATGGAAACCAGATAACGCCCCACAAGTAATTGTGAAGAATAATAATGGGAAAATAGATGCCCCATCAGGATGCATGTTTTTTAAATTAATCTCTGGAATTGGCGCGCCTGTTTGAATAAGACGGAAACCTATACCAACCGCACTAATTAATAATAATGCCCCAAATATTGGATAAATACGGCCAATAATTTTATCAATAGGTAAAATTGTTGAAAGAACGTAATAAACAAAGATAACAAAAATAATGATGCCTAATGCAATACGTCCGTCTAATAAATTATGTAATAATAATGCCGGACTTGTAACAAATACTGTCCCTGTCAAAAGTAATAATAAAATAGAGAAAATATTAACAAAATGTTTCATCACTTTTCCTAAAAACTTGCCGGCAAGCTCAGGTAAATGAGCTCCTTTATTTCTGATTGAAATCATTCCAGTTAAATAATCATGAACCCCCCCTGCAAAAATACAACCCACAACAATCCAAATAAATGCGACGGGACCATATAGTGCTCCCATAATTGGTCCGAAAATAGGACCAACCCCTGCAATATTTAATAATTGAATGAGTGAATTAGATGATGTCTTCATCGGTAAGTAATCGACATCGTCCCTCTGATGAAATGCTGGTGTCGGACGTTCTTCTTTCGTTCCAAACATCTTATCGATATATTTACCATAAGTAAAATAACCTACAACTAACAAAATAATAGACACAATAAACGTGATCATATTATCATCCCCCCTTTAGATAATGTGTAAGCGTTTTCTTAATTTAATCACAGTTTTTGATTTATCACAATATTACAATAGCGTTTTTTATATAAACTTAATAAAATTCAAATAAAAAAGACTGTTAGGTTTCCAATTAGGATTCTAACAGTCAGTTATTTAGTCTAGGATATATTTCCCAGATGGTTTATTTTGGTTATATTAACGTTTGTATAATTTAATCTTTATTTCATAATAATCGTCGTGATCTTTAGCTTGATGTTCATATTTAATGCCACTTTTTTCTATGCTTTCAAGACTTTTACCAACTGCATCGCGTGCGTCAGTTAAATCTTTTTCAAATCCAAATGTTTGAGCCGTCACCTTTTCAGGGCCAACTTTTTGTTTCACTCGTGCTTCTGTTTGTTTTACATTTAGCTTCTGGCTAATAACTGTTTCAACCATTATTTCCTGATCTTCTTCTGATAAACTTAACAGTGCACGAGCGTGACGTTCAGTAATTTTACCTTCACGTAAACGTTCGATGACTTTAGGTGCTGATTTTAATAAACGCAATTTATTAGCTATGAAACTTTGGCTTTTACCAACACTTTTAGCTAATTCACTCTGTGTAGTATCACCGATGTCCAATAACTTTTTATATGCTTCCGCTTCTTCAACGACGGATAGGTTTTCACGTTGAATATTTTCAATAAGTGCAACCACAGCAGTTTCTTCATCATCTAAATATCTAATAATGACTTCTGCGTGTGTTTTACCAAGTGATTGAAACGCTCTAAATCTACGTTCACCAGCAATGATTTCAAACATATCTTCTTCAATTGGACGTACGACCATAGGCTGTAACAAACCATGTTCTTCTATTGATTCTGCGAGTTCTTTTATCTTATTTGGCTCAAATACTTGTCTTGGTTGATAACGGTTTGGCACAATACGTTCGATATGAATAGATTCAACGCTATTATTATGATCTTCTTCAATATAACCAACAATGTCATCTTTGTTCTTTAAACCAAATAATTTAGAAAAAGGTTTCTTCATTTTCCATGCGCTCCCTCTAAACTAATTGTATTGATTTGTATTTACTTGTTAAGCAATGGAGACTTATTCGGTGTTCCTGGTTTCCTAGGATACTTCTTAGGTGTCTGACTTCTTTTGTCTATAATCATCATTTGTCTCTCGCCTGCTTCTTCTGGCAATTCATATGAAATTGTTTCTCGAACTTTACCACCCAAAATACCTAAACCAAAACGTGCTTCTTCTAATTCTTCTTCACCTTTAGAAGATTTTAAAGCGATGAATTGACCACCCTTTTTAACTAAAGGCAGACACAATTCACTTAATACTGAAAGTCTAGCAACAGCACGTGCCGTAACAATATCATAAGACTCCCTGTAGACTCCTTTGCCAAACGTTTCAGCACGATCGTGCACGAAATTTACGTTTTCAAGATCTAGCGCCTCTGCTAATTGATTTAAAAAGTGTATACGTTTATTTAACGAATCTACAATTGTAACTTTCAAATTCGGAAAAATAATTTTTAAAGGAATGCTTGGGAAACCAGCACCAGCACCTATATCACAAATTGTTAATTCTTTAGTCAAATCTGTATAAAAACTTGGCGCAATTGAATCATAAAAATGTTTCAAATACACTTCATGTTCTTCAGTGATACTTGTTAAATTCATTTTTTCATTCCATTCAACAAGCATTTGATAATACGTTTGAAATTGTCGTTGTTGTTCTTCTGAAAGTTCTATTCCTTGTGTACTGAGTTGCTTAGTTAACCATTCTACACTCATCTTAATTTTTCACCCTTTGGATTTTTCCTTGTTCAAGAAAAACAAGTAAAATTGAGATATCAGCTGGATTCACGCCCGAAATACGAGAAGCTTGCGCAATATTTAATGGCTTAACTTCTGATAATTTTTCACGTGCTTCAGTCGCTAAACTATCTACCTTACTATAATCTAAGTCTTCTGGAATTTTTTTCTCTTCCATACGTTTTACTTTTTCAACTTGTTGTAATGACTTGTTGATGTAGCCTTCGTATTTCGTTTGAATTTCCACTTGTTCTTCAACATCAGATGGAAGTACATGTGATTCATCTAGAATTTCAAGAATTAAATCATAAGTCATTTCAGGACGGCGTAATAGTTCTATTGCTAAAATACCATCTTTCAAGCGAGAACCACCTTGTGCTTCAATAATTTCTTGAACGCGATCATGCGGTTTCACTCGAATGCTACCTAAGCGTTCTTGTTCTGATTTTATCATGTCTCGTTTTGCATTAAAACGTGCATAACGTTCTTCAGAAATCATTCCTAATTCATGACCTAAATCAGTTAGACGTAAATCAGCGTTATCATGTCTTATCAATAGACGATACTCTGCACGAGATGTTAATAAACGGTAAGGTTCATTTGTACCTTTCGTAACAAGATCATCAATTAATACACCGATATATGCGTCAGAACGACTTAAGACAACTTCATCTTTATCTTGTACTCTAGCTGCTGCATTAATACCAGCCATAATACCTTGTCCAGCCGCTTCTTCATAACCTGATGTACCGTTGATTTGACCAGCAGTATATAAGTTTTTTATTTTTTTAGTTTCAAGCGTTGGCCATAATTGTGTAGGTACGAGTGCATCGTATTCAATTGCATATCCTGCACGCATCATGTCTGCTTTTTCTAGACCAGGGATCGTTTCTACCATTTGTCTTTGTACATGTTCTGGAAGACTTGTAGATAATCCTTGTACGTAAACTTCATTCGTGTTACGTCCTTCTGGTTCTAAGAATAATTGATGACGTGGTTTATCGTTGAAACGCACAAATTTATCTTCAATTGATGGGCAATATCTTGGACCTGTACCTTTAATCATTCCTGAATACATTGCTGATAGATGCAAATTATCATCAATCACTTGGTGTGTATCAGCATTTGTGTATGTTAACCAACATGGTAATTGATCTAAGATATATTCAGTAGTTTCAAAACTAAACGCTCTACCTACATCATCACCTGGTTGGATTTCAGTTTTAGAATAATCAATTGTTTTCGCATTTACACGAGGTGGTGTACCTGTCTTAAATCTAACAACTTCAAAGCCAAGATTTCTTAAATTATCAGCTAATGAAATAGATGGTAATTGGTGGTTAGGGCCACTTGAATATTTCATGTTTCCTAAGATGATTTCACCGCGTAAAAATGTACCTGTTGTAATAATAACTGCCTCTGCCCAGTATTCTGTTCCAATGTTAGTACGTACGCCTTTAATTACATCATCTTCAATCATTAAGTCGTCTACCATACCTTGCATAATATCTAGATTATCTTCATCTTCAATTACTTTTTTCATTTCTTGTTGATACAATACTTTATCTGCTTGTGCACGTAATGCTCTCACTGCTGGACCTTTACCCGTATTTAACATACGCATTTGGATGTGGGTCTTATCAATCGTTTTAGCCATTTGTCCACCTAAGGCATCTATTTCACGCACGACGATTCCTTTTGCCGGTCCACCAACTGATGGATTACATGGCATAAACGCAATATTATCTAAGTTAATCGTTAACATAAGCGTTTTTGCACCACTTCGAGCTGAAGCAAGTCCCGCTTCAATACCAGCATGCCCGGCTCCTATTACTATTACATCATATTCTTGAGCCATACTATTTTCCTCCTTATTATTTTCCTAAACAGAACTGACTAAATAATTGGTCTATCAATTCGTCACTTGCGGATTCTCCGATGATTTCACCTAATATTTCCCAAGTTCTCGTCAAATCAATTTGAATCATATCCATTGGTATATCTGATTCTGCAGCATCTATTGCGTCTTGAATTGTGTTTCTAGCTTCTTTTAACAATGAAATATGCCTTGAATTAGATACATATGTCATATCTTGATTTTGAACATCGCCACCAAAGAATAAATCTCTAATTTGTATTTCTAATTGATCTATTCCCTCTTGCTTCAACATAGAAGTTTGGATTAACGGCATATCTCCAATCATTTCTTTAACTTCATCTATATCTAATTGTTTATCTAAATCCATTTTATTTACAATAACAATCGCATCTTCGTTTTTAATTACTTCATAAAGTTTACGGTCTTCTTCAGAGAGCGCTTCGTTATAATTTAGTACAAATAAGATTAAGTCTGCCTCGCCTAGTGCTTTTCGAGAACGTTCAACACCTATGCGCTCTACAATATCCTCAGTTTCACGAATACCTGCTGTGTCTACTAATCTTAATGGGACGCCTCGAACGTTAACGTATTCTTCTAGTGTATCTCGTGTTGTTCCAGGCACTTCTGTAACGATAGCTTTATTATCTTGGATCAGATTATTGAGCATTGAAGATTTACCAACATTGGGGCTACCAACAATTACTGTAGATAAGCCTTCCCTCATAATTTTACCTTGCGTACCAGTTTCTAATAATTTATTAATTTCTTCTTTAATTTCATTTGATTTACCTAATAAAAATTCTGTAGTAGCGTCCTCTACGTCATCATACTCTGGATAATCTATATTAACTTCGACTTGTGCAAGGATTTCGAGAATGGATTGTCGCTGTCGCTTAATCATATCACTCAAACGGCCTTCTATTTGATTCATTGCAACTTTTGATGCACGATCGGTTTTAGAACGAATAAAATCCATCACTGCTTCCGCCTGAGATAAATCAATACGTCCATTTAAGAATGCACGTTTCGTGAATTCGCCTGGCTCAGCCATACGTGCGCCATTACTCATCGTTAATTCAAGCACTTTATTAATTGTTAAAATACCACCGTGACAGTTGATTTCAACAATATCTTCACGCGTAAAAGTCTTCGGTGCGCGTAGTACAGAAACCATTACTTCCTCTATAACTTCTTCTGATTCTGGATCAATAATATGACCATAATTAATTGTATGAGATGTTACATCTGCAAGTTTTTGTTTTCCTTTAAATAACTTATCAGCCACATTGACTGCATCAGCACCAGACAAACGTACAATACCTATTGCACCTTCACCCATCGGCGTGGATATACTCGTTATTGTATCTAAATCCATCATCCATCTCGCCTCCTTTATCGTCTAAATTTTATCATTGTAATATTGTAAAGAGTTTCCTATCAAAAAGCGAATATCTTGATTGAAAAAATACACAGTTAGTCTTAGGTTTGTCTGAGGTTAGACTTCCGTTGGTCTAACCAACCACTTCCCCTACCCTACTTAGATGCGCTTATTAAAAGCCTTGGCTATTTTTAATACATGTTCAAGGCTCGATTGAATTTGTAGCGTATCCATATCTTTAGCTGGCTGTCTCGCTATTACCACAATATCTAATGGAAGCATATCTTCTTTATGTATCTTGAAGTTTTCACGAATAGCTCTTTTAATACGGTTTCTGACCACAGCATTGCCTATTTTTTTAGAAACACTTATTCCTAAGCGAAAATGCTCTAAATTTTTGTTGGGTTTTGTGTATACTACAAATTGTCTGTTAGCAACTGATTTCCCTTTTTTATAAATAAATTGAAAATCACCATTCTTTTTAATTCGATACGCTTTTTCCACCAACCATCACTCACTTATCTCTTCATTAGATATATTATGTTATATATATGTTTAATCTATATCATTAATTTTCTTAAATTGCTAACGAAAATCAACGTAATTTCCTGTCATTTTCCTTCATTAAAACCAAAAAAAAGACCACTGATGAGTCAGTGATCTTATGCTGATAGTACTTTACGGCCTTTACGACGACGACGCGCCAAAACTTTACGACCATTTTTTGTGCTCATGCGTTTTCTGAAACCATGAACTTTACTATGTTTACGTTTATTTGGTTGATAAGTACGTTTTACCATGCAAAAACACCTCCATCTTTATTCGGTTATCTAACTATTATAATAGATAAATTAATATACGCTTCTGCTCTTAAGTCTTGATTTAACTGTTATTAATTTCTAGTCATAATTCAAGCAACTTCTACAATATAACAAAATATATTTTATAAAGCAAGTATCAATTTGAGTCTTTGCAATTTTATAGCCAAATTCAAAATACTTCTAAATTTAATTACATATAAGGAAGTGTTGAATTATAAAATTCCTAACTTCCTCCTATTATAGTAGCAATATCACTATCTAGAAAATAATCCGCATTATCCTTTGTTTTTCTTTATACATTTTCCATACACTCTTTATAAATTATTTCCCAAGCTCACAAACGGTTCGATTTTTGTTATACTGTTTATTCCTCAAAGTTATCCACTTATGCACAATTACATTTTCTATTTCTGTGGATAATATATATGTTATTAACAAGGTCATCTACGTTTTAACAACATATTCACAGCCATTTGACATTAGTCATTGTTAAAAAGTATAATTGTGTGGATAAGTCATGTAAATATTGATAGATACAGGGTTTACTTTATAGAATTATATACTAATCAGCTGTGTATAAATGAGGGCACGTAAATAGTTATCCACTGATTGTGTGTAACTTGTGGATAATTATCAACATGCTATGATTCGTTTTATTTATGCCTGTTGTTTTTGTGTATAACTTTTAAAATTTATGAAAGTTGGAGTTTATTCATATGTCAGAAAAAGAAATTTGGGAAAAAGTCTTAATCTTGGCTCAAGAGAAAGTAAGTTATCCTAGCTATCAAACTTTCCTTAAAGATACTAAGCTTTACTCATTGCAAAATGATGAAGCTATTATTGTTATCGATGATCCATTTGTTGCCAATTGGTTAAAAACGCATTATGTTGAAATTATTCAAACTGCATTATATGAGGCAATCGGTCATGAAATTATGCCAGTTTTCTATTCTGAAGATCAATTAGAGAGTTTAAAATCAGGTGAAAATCAACACAAGAGTCAAGAGATTCCACAAAAGAAAAAGTATACACCGGGTGTAGATGAAGCTGTCATCGGTGGCGAACAATTCAATACAAACAATACTTTTGATACTTTTGTGATTGGACCTGGCAATAGATTTCCTCATGCAGCAAGTCTCGCTGTTGCCGAAGCACCTGCACAAGCCTATAATCCACTCTTCATTTATGGTGGCGTTGGTTTAGGAAAAACGCATCTAATGCATGCGATTGGTCATTATGTATTAGAAAACAATCCTGATGCTAAAGTTATTTACACGTCTAGTGAAAAATTCACGAATGAATTCATTAAATCTATTCGTGATAATAAAACTGAGCGTTTTAGAGAAAAATACCGTAATATTGACGTTTTATTAATAGATGATATTCAATTCATCCAAAATAAAGAGCAAACACAAGAAGAATTCTTCCACACTTTTAATGAATTACATCAAGCAAACAAACAAATTGTTATTTCGAGTGATAGACCGCCGAAAGAAATTGCTAAATTAGAAGATCGTTTGCGTTCTCGCTTTGAATGGGGATTAATCGTCGATATTACACCTCCTGATTATGAAACAAGAATGGCTATTTTGCAGAAAAAAATTGGAGAAGAGAATTTAAATATTCCAACTGAAGCATTAACTTATATTGCTAATCAAATCCAGTCTAATATTCGTGAACTTGAAGGTGCACTCACTCGTGTATTAGCATTTTCTAAACTTCAAGGTCAGCCGATTACAACTGAATTAACTGCTGCAGCGTTAAAAGATATTATTCAAGCGCCAAAATCGAAAAAAATTACGATTCAGGATATTCAAAAAATAGTTGGACAATACTATAACGTGAGAATTGAAGATTTTAGTGCTAAAAAACGTACAAAATCCATTGCCTATCCGCGCCAAATTGCAATGTACTTATCACGTGAGTTAACTGATTTCTCATTACCTAAAATTGGTGAAGAGTTTGGTGGTCGTGATCATACTACTGTTATCCATGCGCATGAAAAAATAGCTAAAGAAGTAAGTAGTGATCCAACTTTTAAGCAAGAACTTGAAAACTTAGAAAAAGAAATTAGAAATCAATAAAAAAACTGTACTATAACAGATTAATTGTAGGAAAATTGAGGAATAACGTATAAGCGATAAGTTTTGGGAATTGTGGATAATGTGTAAAAGTCATACACACTGTGCACAAGTTATCCACAACCGTTAAATAATGCCATACCTGATTTCATATAAGTTATCCCGTAATCCACAAGCCCTACTACTATTACTACTGTTTTAAAACCTATATAATTTATATATAAACGACTGGAAGGAGTTTGAAAATTAGATGGAATTCACAATAAGAAGAGATTATTTTATTGCTCAATTAAATGACACATTAAAAGCCATCTCACCAAGAACTACATTACCTATATTAACTGGTATAAAAATTGAAGTTAAAAATAACGAAGTGATACTTACTGGTTCTGACTCAGAAATATCTATCGAAATCACTATACCTAAACAAGTTGATGGTGAAGACATTATAGAAATTGCAGAAACTGGATCGGTCGTACTCCCTGGTCGTTTCTTCGTAGACATCATTAAAAAATTACCTGGTAAGGAAGTAAAGCTTTCTACAAATGAACAATTTCAAACATTGATTACTTCAGGTCATTCTGAATTTAACTTAAGTGGTTTAGATCCAGATCAATACCCATTGTTACCACAAGTTTCTCGTGATGATGCGATTCAATTATCTGTAAAAGTACTTAAAAACGTGATAGCACAGACGAATTTCGCGGTGTCCACCTCAGAAACACGTCCAGTACTCACTGGTGTTAACTGGCTTATACAAGATAGTGAATTAATATGCACAGCTACGGATTCGCACCGTTTGGCTGTAAGAAAAGTGGCATTAGAAGACGAGTCTGAAAATAAAAATGTCATCATTCCAGGTAAAGCATTATCAGAGCTAAACAAAATAATGACAGATAGTGAAGAAGAGATTGATATCTTCTTTGCATCAAATCAAGTGCTATTCAAAGTCGGCAATGTGAACTTTATTTCACGTTTATTAGAAGGGCATTATCCTGATACATCTCGTTTATTCCCAGAGAATTACGAAATTAAATTAGGCATTAATAACGGGGAATTCTACCATGCAATTGATCGTGCATCATTATTAGCACGAGAAGGCGGTAATAACGTTATTAAATTAAGCACTGGTAATGAATTAGTTGAGTTATCTTCAACATCTCCTGAAATTGGTACCGTAAATGAAGACGTTAAAGCTAGTAACGTTGATGGTGGCAACTTGAAGATTTCATTCAACTCAAAATATATGATGGATGCATTGAAAGCAATCGATAATGACGAAGTAGAAATAGAATTCTTTGGCACAATGAAACCATTCATTTTAAAACCCAAGGATGATGATTCAGTAACACAATTAATTCTACCGATTAGAACATATTAGAAATTAATAATTTATCCCTAGACAATTTATTTTGTCTGGGGTTTTTTCTGTTAATTTTTAAATTTAAAAGTAATCGCTAGTCTAGATGGGTGTATATAAATAAAGCAAGGTGACACTTTTTTTTAGATAAGCATAAATTTCAGAAGTATTTTAAGAGATATATTTCATTTTTAAAGGTACTAAGCGATTAAATATAAGCATTTATTGTTTATTGTTAGGGTATTTTCATAGAATTTTAAAACACGTCTAAAACACGCTTTAAATGCCATTATAAATTTCATATATTTAAAATGCAGATCTAAATTCGAATCAAATTTGAAATTATTGATAGAGAATCAAAAAAACGGAATAAAAACTACTCGGAATTTGATATAATATTACATGTAAAAAACCGCTATAATGGGCTTTGTAAATAATTATTAAAAATAAGTGAAAATTAGTTAGAAGAATACGCTTACATACTGTATTTTACATGAAATTTTCCGTGAAAAAAGGTATAATATATTAGTGAGCTTAAAAGAAACGGAGTGATTGATTTGGTTGAAGAGGTAATCGTTGATGGAGACATCACTTTAGGGCAATTTCTAAAGACAGAAGGTATTATCGAATCTGGTGGACAAGCAAAATGGTTCTTACAAGATTTTGATGTCTTGATAAATGACGAACGTGAAACACGTCGTGGTAAAAAGTTAAACCATCAAGATAGCATTGTCATACCAGAAGTCGGTTCATTTGTTATTTTACATCAAGGTGAAGAATGAGATTAAAGACACTCCAGATAGAAAATTATCGTAACTATGATTCAGTTACCCTTAATTGTCATCCAGAGGTCAATATATTGATTGGTGAGAATGCACAAGGGAAGACAAACCTCCTTGAATCTATTTATACGTTAGCGTTGGCTAAAAGTCATAGAACGTCCAATGACAAGGAACTTATACGTTTCGGTATGGACTATGCTAAAATAGAAGGTGAACTTAGTTATAGATACGGTGAAATGCCTTTAACGATGTTTATAACCAAAAAAGGTAAGCAAGTCAAAATTAATCACTTGGAACAAAGTAGACTGACTCAATATATTGGTCACTTGAACGTCGTATTGTTTGCGCCTGAAGATTTAAATATTGTCAAAGGATCACCACAAATTAGACGCAGATTTATAGATATGGAGCTTGGGCAAATTTCTGCAGTATACTTAAATGATTTGTCTCAGTACCAGCGAATTTTAAAACAAAAGAATAATTATTTGAAGCAACTGCAATATGGTCAAAAGACAGACAGCACAATGCTAGATGTCTTAAATCAACAATTTGCAGAGTATGCGCTCAAAATTACGCTCAGACGTGAACATTTTATTAAAGAACTTGAATCACTAGCTAAGCCTATCCATTCTGGGATAACAGATGAACGTGAGACGTTGTCATTAAAATATTTGCCTAGTATAAAACTCGACGATGAAGAGAAAAGTGAGACGGAACGCTTAGAAGAAGTCTTAACATTACTCAATGACAATATGGAACGTGAGAAAGATAGAGGCGTTTGTTTATACGGTCCTCACAGAGATGATTTAGGTTTCGATGTAAATGGTATGGACGCTCAAACGTATGGCTCTCAAGGCCAACAACGAACTACTGCTTTATCGATAAAACTCGCAGAAATCGAGTTAATGAATATCGAAGTGGGAGAGTACCCTATCTTATTGCTAGATGATGTTTTAAGTGAATTAGATGATTCACGTCAGTCGCATTTATTAAGCACAATTCAACATAAAGTGCAGACTTTTGTAACTACAACATCAGTCGACGGTATAGAGCATGAAATTATGAAGAACGCTAAACTTTATCGCGTTAACCAAGGCGAAATTATAAAGTAATGGAAAGTGAAGGTGGAAGCATTGTCAGATGTGAACAACACGGAAGATTATGGTGCTGGTCAGATTCAAGTATTAGAAGGTCTAGAAGCGGTTCGTAAACGACCAGGTATGTATATAGGGTCAACTTCAGCAAGAGGTTTGCATCATCTTGTATGGGAAATCGTTGATAATAGTATCGATGAGGCACTTGCTGGATATGCCGACGACGTTGAAATTGTTATAGAAAAAGATAATTGGATAAAAGTTACTGATAATGGACGAGGAATTCCAGTAGGTATTCAAGAAAAAATGGGACGTCCAGCTGTAGAAGTTATTTTGACAGTGCTTCATGCTGGCGGTAAATTCGGCGGCGGCGGATATAAAGTATCTGGTGGCTTACATGGTGTAGGTTCATCCGTAGTTAACGCGTTGTCTGAAGATCTTGAAGTATACGTTTATAAAGATTACAAAATATATCATCAAGCGTATAAAAAAGGGGCACCACAATTCGACTTGAAAGTTATTGGAGAAACTGAGGAAGCCACTGGGACGGTAATTCGTTTTAAAGCGGATTCTGAAATATTCACTGAAACTACAGAATATCACTATGAAACATTACAACAACGTACAAGAGAGCTTGCTTTCTTGAATAAAGGTATTTCAATTACGTTAAGAGATGAACGTGAAGAGGAAGTTAGAGAAGATTCTTATCGCTATGAAGGCGGTATTAAATCTTATGTAGAAATGTTGAATGAAACGAAAGAACCACTTCATGATGAACCGATTTACGTGCATGAATCAAAAGATGATATTGAAGTTGAAATCGCATTACAGTATAACAAGGGTTACGCAACTAACTTATTAACATATGCGAATAACATCCACACATACGAAGGTGGTACACATGAAGAAGGATTTAAACGTGCGCTTTCTCGTGTGCTAAACAGCTATGGTATAAACAGTAAAATAATCAAAGAAGATAAAGAACGACTTTCAGGTGAGGATACACGTGAAGGTTTAACAGCGGTCGTCTCTATCAAACATAGCGACCCACAATTTGAGGGACAAACTAAGACGAAACTTGGTAACACAGAAGTGCGTCAAGTTGTTGATAAATTATTCGCTGAACTATTTGAAAGATTCTTATACGAAAATCCACAAGTCGGACGTATTGTCGTTGAGAAAAGTATTATGGCATCGCATGCACGTCTTGCAGCTAAAAAAGCACGTGAAGTTACACGCCGTAAATCTGCTTTAGAAATCTCAAGTCTACCGGGTAAACTTGCAGACTGTTCTAGTAAAGATCCATCGCGAAGTGAAATCTTTATCGTCGAGGGTGACTCTGCCGGAGGGTCTACAAAATCAGGCCGTGATTCAGAGACACAAGCGATTTTACCATTACGTGGTAAGATTTTAAACGTTGAAAAAGCACGATTAGATAGAATACTAAACAACAATGAAATTCGTTCAATGATTACTGCTTTTGGTACAGGAATTGGCGGAGAATTTGATTTGAGTAAAGCACGTTATCACAAGATTGTCCTTATGACAGATGCCGATGTCGATGGCGCGCACATTAGAACATTGTTATTAACATTCTTCTATCGCTTTATGAGACCATTATTAGAAGCGGGATACGTATATATTGCGCAACCACCACTTTTCAAATTGACACAAGGTAAACAAAAATATTACGTGTTTAACGAACGTGAATTAGATAAGCTTAAAGAAGAACTAGACCCAAGTCCAAAATGGTCAATTTCACGTTACAAAGGTCTTGGTGAAATGAATGCGGATCAGTTGTGGGAAACTACAATGAATCCTGAACACAGAGCATTACTGCAAGTATCACTAGATGATGCTATAGAAGCAGACCAAGTATTTGAAATGTTGATGGGCGATGTTGTTGAGAATCGTAGACAGTTTATTGAAGATAACGCAGTCTATGCGAACTTAGATTTCTAATACAATGAACTGAATTTTTGAAGGAGGATATCTTGATGGCTGAACTACCTGAATCAAGAATTAATGAACGAAATATAACCAATGAAATGCGCGAATCGTTCTTGGATTATGCGATGAGCGTTATTGTCTCACGTGCTTTGCCAGACGTTAGAGATGGATTAAAACCAGTACATCGACGTATATTATACGGATTACATGAACAAGGTATGACACCTGACAAATCATATAAAAAATCTGCACGTATCGTTGGGGACGTAATGGGTAAATATCACCCACATGGTGACTCATCGATTTATGAAGCAATGGTAAGAATGGCACAGGACTTCAGCTATCGATATCCTTTAATTGATGGTCAAGGTAACTTTGGTTCAATGGATGGCGATGGCGCTGCTGCGATGCGTTATACAGAAGCACGTATGTCTAAAATCACGCTTGAAATGTTGAGAGACCTTAACAAAAATACAATTGATTTCATAGATAACTATGATGGTAATGAAAGAGAGCCGTCAGTCTTACCATCAAGGTTCCCGAACTTATTAGTTAATGGTGCTTCGGGTATCGCTGTTGGTATGGCTACTAATATTCCACCGCATAACTTAACAGAAGTTATTAACGGCGTATTAAGCTTAAGTTACAATCCTGACATCACTATTTCTGAATTAATGGAAGATGTCCAAGGGCCTGATTTCCCTACAGGTGCTTTAATTCTAGGTAAAAGTGGCATCCGTCGTGCATTTGAAACTGGACGTGGTTCAGTTATAATGCGTTCTCGTGCTGAAATAGAAGAGCGCGGTGGCGGACGTCAGCGTATCGTAGTGACTGAAGTACCTTATCAAGTCAATAAAGCACGTATGATAGAAAAAATCGCTGAATTAGCTCGTGATAAAAAAATAGAAGGTATTACAGATTTACGTGATGAAACAAGTTTACGTACAGGTGTACGTGTCGTAATTGATGTCCGTAAAGACGCAAACGCGAGTGTTGTTTTAAATAACTTGTATAAACAAACACCCTTACAAACGTCATTTGGTGTGAACATGATTGCATTGGTAAATGGTAGACCGAAACTTATCACGCTTAAAGAAGCATTGGTTGAATACTTAGATCACCAAAAAATAGTTGTAAGAAGACGTACTGAATACAACTTGAAAAAAGCGTTAGACCGTGCACATATTTTAGAAGGTTTAAGAATTGCACTGGATCATATTGATGAAATTATTAGAGTGATACGTGAATCAGATAACGACAAAATTGCGATGGCAAGCTTGCAAGAACAATTTAAGTTAACTGAACGACAAGCTCAAGCGATATTAGATATGCGTTTAAGACGTTTAACTGGTTTAGAACGCGATAAGATTGAATCAGAATACAATGATTTAATTGCTTATATTGAAGAGTTAAAAGCAATTCTTGCAGACGAAGAAAAGCTTTTACAAATCGTGCGTGATGAACTGATTGATGTTCGTGAGCGTTTTGGTGATGAACGTAAGACTGAAATTCAGCTTGGTGGTCTTGATAATATTGAAGATGAAGACTTAATCCCTGAAGAACAAATTGTTATTACATTAAGTCATAATAACTATATTAAACGCCTACCTGTTTCAACATATAGATCACAACATCGTGGTGGTCGTGGTGTACAAGGTATGAATACGCTTGAAGAAGACTTCGTTAGCCAACTTGTAACGTTAAGTACACATGATCACGTTTTATTCTTTACGAATAAAGGCCGTGTTTATAAACTCAAAGGTTACGAAGTTCCAGAGCTCTCACGTCAGTCTAAAGGTATTCCAGTAGTCAATGCCATAGAGCTAGATAGTGATGAATCAATCAGTACAATGATTGCGGTGAAAGATTTAGAAAGTGAAGAAAATTACCTTGTATTTGCAACGCTAAAAGGTAGAGTTAAACGTTCTGCGTTAAGTAATTTCTCACACA
This sequence comes from Staphylococcus sp. NAM3COL9, assembly GCF_001431205.1. GTDB lineage: Bacteria > Bacillota > Bacilli > Staphylococcales > Staphylococcaceae > Staphylococcus. The sequence continues at coordinate 124,254 of NZ_LGPC01000004.1, forward strand.
TAAATAGAAACGGTAAGATTGCTATAAACTTTAAAGAGGATGATGAGCTGATTGCAGTACGTCTCACAGATGGAGAAACTGACATTCTTATTGGTACTGCGCATGCGTCATTAATTCGTTTTCATGAAACTGCATTACGTCCACTTGGTCGTACGGCAGCAGGTGTGAAAGGTATTACACTTAGAGAAGGCGATAAAGTTGTCGGTTTAGATGTTACTAAAGCGGAACAAGATGATGAAATCCTAGTAGTTACTGAAAATGGTTACGGTAAACGTACACCTGTAGGAGATTACAGATTATCAAACCGTGGTGGTAAAGGTATTAAGACCGCTACGATTACTGAGCGTAATGGTAACATTGTTTGTATAACATCAGTCACAGGAGAAGAAGACTTGATGGTTGTAACAAATTCTGGTGTTATTATTCGTATCGATGTAGATGATATTTCACAAAATGGACGTGCAGCTCAAGGTGTGAGACTAATCAAATTAGATGATAATCATTTTGTATCTACTGTAGCTATAGTAGACGAAGAAGAGGAAGAAGAAGTTGAAGCAACTGAAGAATCTGAAACAAATGAATCAGGTTTAACAAATGCTCAAATAACAGATTCTGAATCACAAGATGCGTCATCAAATAATGAAGCAGTTGTAGAAGATAACACACCAGGTAATGGTATCCATACAGAAGTTGAAGATGACAACTCCGAAGAAGATGGCCGTAAAGAAGTAAGAGAAGACTTTATGGATCGTGTTAACGAAGATATCGATAATGCAGATAGTAATGATAGCGATGACAACGAAGAATAATTTTTAATTAAAGTTGAACAAGCATATAAAAAGACCTACCTTCTTGAGGTAGGTCTTTAACTGTCGATAAAGAATGTGACTTTATTGGCAGTTTTTTGTGCGCGCTTTCCGCAAGCAGAACCTCATCCTGTAGTCTTTGGTTAATACTTTACTCACTAGTCAGGAGTCGTCCAAAGCACTGCATGATTCAAATAAACATTGCTATCAATCTTTAATTGAATCAATGAAATCATCACATAAAGTCAGAAAAATGTATGTTTTAGGTATAAAAAACAAACCAAACGCTAAAAGTGACGTTTGGTTTGTTTGCGTGTTAATCACTATCTCATATAGACCGTTATCAGCTTTCTAATGATTTCATTACATGCGGGATTTCGCTAATAAGTCTTGATGGTGGGACGACATACATTTTCTCTGCTAACTGTTCACCAATGAAGCTATGTGCGTATGTTGCACTTGTGACAGCTTCCTGAGTGTCATCAAACTGCCCGACGAAACTCGTAATCATTCCAGCTAGGGTATCACCCATGCCTCCGGTTGCCATAGCAGGCGTACCTATGGGTAATTTATACGCTTTATCTTTGAAATAAATTTCCGTACCATGCATTTTTAGCACAATGGTTGCTCCGATACGGTCTACAGCTTCACGATTACGTTCATATGTTTGTTCCTCAATTGGAATACCGCTTAAACGTTCCCATTCTTTTTGATGCGGTGTGAAAATGACATGGCAAGTAGGTATTTCAGGTTTCAATTTACTGAAAATCGTAATAGCATCACCATCTACAATTAGTGTTTGATGTGGTTGAATATTTTGTAGTAAGAATGTGATTGCATTATTACCTTTAAAATCACAACCTAATCCAGGGCCGATTAAGATACAATCTGTGTTTTCAATCATTTTTGTTAACATTTTTGTATCATTAATATCAATGACCATTGCTTCTGGACAACGAGAATGTAATGCAGCATGATTCGTTGGATGTGTAGCTACTGTTATTAGCCCACTGCCACTATAAACACATGCACGTGCTGCAAGCATGATTGCGCCACCTAAGTTTACATTACCCCCAATTAAAAGGATTCTGCCATAATCACCTTTATGTGTATCATCTTCACGTTTAGGAATGCTTACCGATGATAAAGTTTCCATATTGAAACCTCCTTTTAAAATTCATGATAATTTAACGATATTGATTTCTGAATAATATGCGTAAAAGTCAGACTTTAAAATTACAAAAGTAATTATAAATCCACTTTAGAAACTTCAATTATGCGTGCAAAATATTGATATCTATTGAAGTATTTTTGTTTTCGAATTTTTTTAGCTATTTTTAAATACAATAGAAAATATTAAACCCGCAATGCAATTAAGTCAATAGGGAAACCTGTTAAGAAATTTTTAACTTTTCTAAAATGAAAAGAGATGCTTCTTTACCCTATTAAAACAGTGATTTGATACCATGTTACGGATGTGCCAAAAGCTATTGTTCTACTGAAAATGTAAGCGTATACTCTAATTAATTGAATTAAATTCATAAGCGAGGAGATGGAGAAATGACATTACAATTAAATGGAGAAATGCTTACAATTGAAGATATTAAGGAATTTTTATACGAGAAAGATACGGTGGAAGTGACTGAAGAAGCTTTTGAACGGGTCAAGCATAGCCGTAAAACAGTAGAGAATATTATAGCGAATAAAGAAACGATCTATGGTATTACAACAGGTTTTGGCTTGTTTAGTGATGTGCGTATTGATGAAGGGGAATATAAGCAATTACAAGTTAATCTTATCCGCTCGCATGCATGTGGTATGGGGGATCCATTTTCAGAAGAAGTGTCATTAGTGATGATGGTATTAAGATTAAACACTCTACTTAAAGGACATTCTGGTACTACAGTAGATTTGGTCGAACAGCTCGTATACTTCATTAATAATAGAATTGTTCCAGTAGTTCCACAACAAGGATCACTTGGTGCTTCTGGAGATTTAGCACCGTTATCTCACTTAGCATTGGCCTTGATTGGTGAAGGTAACGTTTTTTACCAAGGTGAAGAGGTAGACAGTCGGTATGTCTTAAGTAACTTGAAACGTAACCCACTAGAATTACAAGCAAAAGAAGGACTAGCACTAATCAACGGCACACAAGCGATGACTGCCCAGGGTGTAATTAACTATATAGAAGCAGAGAGTTTAGGCTATCAATCAGAATGGATTGCTTCACTTACACATCAAGCACTTAATGGTATTACAGATGCTTATAATGAAAAGGTACATAAAGCACGTAATTTCCAAGAACAAATTGATGTAGCTGCGCGTATGTTAGATTGGTTAGAAGGTTCTGATTTAACAACCACACAAGGTGAAGTACGCGTACAAGATGCTTATACTTTACGCTGTATCCCACAAATTCATGGCGCAAGTTTCCAAGTGTTCAATTATGTTAAAGAAAAACTAGAATTTGAAATGAATGCTGCAAATGATAACCCACTTATATTTGATGAAGATGATGAAACACTAGTGATATCGGGTGGTAATTTCCATGGACAACCGATTGCTTTTGCTTTAGATTTCTTGAAATTAGGGGTCAGCGAACTGGCTAATGTTTCAGAACGACGACTAGAAAGACTTGTGAATCCACAATTGAATAATGGCTTACCTGCCTTTTTAAGTCCACAACCAGGTTTACAAAGCGGCGCAATGATTATGCAATATGCGGCAGCAAGTTTAGTTTCAGAAAATAAGACACTTGCACATCCGGCTAGTGTGGATTCTATACCGTCGTCAGCGAACCAAGAAGACCATGTATCTATGGGAACTATTGCTTCTCGTCACGGTTATATGATGGTAGAGAATGCACGACGTGTCTTAGCGATAGAGACGATTATTGCATTACAAGCCGTAGAATATAAAGATATTGATAAGTTATCACCAAAAACGTATGAAAAATACCAAACGTTACGCCAAATCATACCTTCAATTACAGAAGATAGACAATTTCATAAAGATATCGAAGCGGTATCGCAATATTTACACGATATTGCGTATATGAATGAGATATAATAGGCATCAACACTGTCACTCTTGAAAAACATAAGGTTATTTGCTATATTTAAAACAAGTTAATAAGTTATTGTTCGTAGGCTAAGTAGTATTAATTGTTTGATTTCAGAGAACTTGTGGTTGGTGTGAACAAGTAATCAACATTAGTGTGAATCTACCTACCATTAAAAGAGCAACCGGCTTTGGCCGTTATTTATGGAGAGTGCAGTCTAATTAGACTGTTAAATAGGGTGGCAACACGTAGACCACGTCCCTTGTAAAGGGGATGTGGTCTTTTTTGTGTTATTATCCAAACATTTTTTAAAATTGAAAGGATGAATTCGACATGTTAGACATTAAATTATTCCGTAACGAACCTGATTTACTTAGAGAAAAAGTAACAAAGCGTGGTATGGATGCCCAAGTAGTTGACGATATTTTAGCATTAGATGAAAAACGTCGCCAATTAATTAGCCAAGCTGAAGAAATGAAAGCACAACGTAATAAAGTAAGTGGTGAGATTGCTCAGAAGAAACGTAATAAAGAAAATGCAGATGATGTAATTGCAGAGATGCGTAAACTTGGAGATGAAATTAAAGTCTTAGATGACGATTTAAATCAAATAGATCGAGAGCTTAATGACAAACTGTCTCGTATTCCGAATATCATTCAAGATGATGTGCCTGTAGGTGCATCAGATGAAGAAAACGTAGAACTTAAACGTTGGGGCACACCAAGAAACTTTGATTTTGAAGAAAAAGCGCATTGGGACCTTATAGAAGATTTAAAAATGGCTAACTTTGAACGTGGTGCTAAAGTATCTGGAGCAAGATTTGTCTTCTTAACTGGTGAAGGTGCACAATTAGAAAGAGCGTTAATGAACTACATGGTAACGAAACATACAACACAACATGGTTATACAGAAATGATGGTACCACAATTAGTAAATGCAGATTCAATGTATGGTACGGGTCAATTACCTAAATTTGAAGAAGATTTATTTAAAGTTGAAAAAGAAGGTCTATACACAATTCCAACGGCTGAAGTGCCATTAACGAATTATTACCGTAATGAAATTATAGGTCCAGATGTCTTACCTGCTAAATTCACAGCACAATCAGCATGTTATCGTAGTGAAGCGGGTTCAGCTGGACGTGATACAAGAGGTCTAATTCGTTTACACCAATTCGACAAAGTTGAAATGGTTCGATTTGAAAAACCAGAAGATTCTTGGGATGCACTTGAAGAAATGACAAACCATGCAGAAGCAATTTTAGAAGAACTTGTCTTACCTTATCGTCGTGTGAATCTATGTACAGGTGACATTGGATTTGGAGCTAGTAAAACATATGACTTAGAAGTTTGGTTACCAAGCTATAATGATTATAAGGAAATTAGTTCATGTTCAAATGTGACTGACTTTCAAGCGCGTCGTGCGAATATCCGTTTCAAACGTGATAAAGATGCTAAACCAGAATTAGTGCATACACTAAATGGTAGTGGGCTAGCAGTTGGACGTACATTTGCTGCAGTCGTTGAAAACTATCAAAACGCAGACGGTTCTATTACAATACCAGATGCTTTAGTTCCATATATGGGCGGTAAAACAGAGATACGTCCTGTAAAATAAGATTAAACAAGTATGTTTAAAAGAGCGCAACAAATGTCTTTGTTGCGCTCTTTTATGTGTATCAAGGTTGGGTAGGGGAGGTGTAAGGTCAAGTGAATATATAAAAATATGTAATTGACCTTACCGTTTTCATATAGAAAATAGCAGGTAAGTCTAAAATGTTTCGTAAGATTAAAAAAAGTAAAAAACGCTATTTAATCAACTTATTTAAACGGAGGGTTGTCTTCGGCCACACAAACAGCATACTAAAGTTATTGAATGAAACTCATGGTTTATATTAAACTAAAGTTATTGTTTTTAAGAATTGAAAAATGGAAGGAGTGAGATAATGGAAGCGCATATAACTTTTAAACAAGGTGTGAAAGCGTGTGTTCCTACATTATTAGGATACGCTGGGGTAGGGTTGTCTTTTGGAATTGTTGCTGTTGCCTCAGGATTTAGTTTACTTGAAATTATCTTACTCTGTTTACTCGTATATGCTGGTGCTGCACAATTCATTATTTGTGCATTAGTCATCGCCGGTACACCGATTTCTGCGATTGTGTTAACAGCATTTATCGTGAATTCCAGAATGTTTCTACTGAGTATGACACTTGCACCGAGTTATCAATCCTATAGGTTATTAAATCGAATAGGACTTTCAACACTTATTACAGATGAAACGTTTGGTGTAGCAATTACGCCACATCTTAAAGGAGAAAAAATAAACGATCGTTGGTTACATGGTTTAAATATTACAGCTTATTTGTTTTGGACGTTTGCTTGTGTTATTGGCGCTATATTTGGAAAATACATAAACAACCCAGAGACGTTAGGGTTAGATTTCGCTATTGCTGCGATGTTTATCTTTTTAGCTGTATCACAGTTTGAAGCAGTGAAACGTTCTCGTATTAAGACGTATTTTGTATTGATTATAACTGTAATCGTGATGATGCTTCTTCTAAGTCTCTTTATGCCATCTTACGTGGCAATTATTCTTGCTTCTACGATAGCAGCTGGACTTGGGGTGGTGATGGAACGATGACGACAACTACGCATATGCTTATTATTATTTTGCTTTGTGGTATTGTGACATGGTTTACACGGATTATACCGTTTTTACTTATATCTAAAATTAAATTATCTGAAAGAGTAGTAAAATGGTTGTCGTTTATACCAATCACGTTATTCACTGCTTTAGTTATTGATGGTTTGATTGAACAACAAGATGGCATGATGGGTTATAGCATTAATGTGCCGTTTCTAATTACGATGGTCCCGACAGTTGTGATTGCAGTTATCACACGTAGTTTAACAATGACAATTATAGGTGGTATTATTATTATGGCTGCATTAAGATGGGTGTTTTAATTATTTCATTGATGTAAGTTGGTTTATTCGTTAGAATAACAATAATTAGAAAATTCCGATATTTTTTAAATAAATTGATTGTTGGAACATCAATAATAGTAATGTAGTGCAATACAATTAAAATTAAATCTTATTTCGAGGAGCTAAGGGATTTGGCCCAATGATGCTTCAGCAACCGGCTGAATAAAGTACGGTGCTAAAACCAACGATATAGTCGAATGATAAGTAATTTTTAACTTCTTACTTATTGAATAGTGAGGAGTTTTTTACTAAGTAGGAGGTAAGTCATGACGAATTATACGGTGGATACATTAGAATTAGGACCATTTACAACAGAGTCAGGAGAAACAATCTCAAACTTAAAATTACGTTACGAACATGTTGGATTGAAAGGTCAACCACTTGTCGTTGTATGTCATGCTTTGACAGGAAATCACTTAACGTATGGCACAAGTGAACAACCTGGATGGTGGAGAGGGATTATTGATGGTGGTTATATGCCGATTAACGATTATCAGTTTTTAACTTTCAATGTAATTGGTAGTCCATTTGGTTCCAGTTCTGCACTTACGGATGAAGACTTTCCAGAACAACTGACTTTGCGTGATATTGTGCGTGCAATTGAATTAGGTGTTGAGCGTTTAGGCTTTGAACGTATTAATATTCTAATAGGTGGCTCTTTAGGAGGCATGCAGGCAGTAGAATTGTTATATAACCGTAAATTTGAAGTGGATAAAGCAGTTATACTTGCTGCTACACAAAGAACGTCTTCATATAGTCGTGCATTTAATGAAATTGCGAGACAAGCAATTCATTTAGATCATGAACAAGGTATGAGTATCGCAAGACAACTTGGCTTCTTAACATACCGTTCGTCTAAAAGTTATGAACACCGTTTCTCACCAGATCAAGTTGTTACATATCAAAAACACCAAGGCGATAAGTTTATGCAACACTTTAGTTATTCATGTTATTTAACACTACTTGACGTCTTAGACAGCCACGATGTGGATAGAGGGCGTGATGACGTGGACGAAGTGTTCGGTAGACTGAATACTAAAATAATGACGATGGGTTTTGCGGACGACTTACTATATCCTGATGATCTCGTTTGTGCAGTTGGGCAACGTTTCAAATACCATAAACATTTCTTTGTACCTGATAATGTAGGACATGATGGGTTTTTAGTTAATTTTAATGATTGGGCACCTAATTTATATCATTTCTTAAAGGTTTATAAGATTAAGCGTAAATGAGAGTGACTGTACGATAGCATATTAAATTTAGGATGAGAGAGCAGAATCAGAATAACCACTTGGGATATACAGGTAGACTGACTGCTACTGTATGTCCTGTTTTTATGGAAAAACGCACGAACATGTTTAGTAGGGGATGTTTCTGTATAATATAAACTGAAGTGATGAATGTTAGTTTATCTTCGAATAGTTGAATATGTAGCGTATTTTTAACTTCTATAGAAATGAGTTGGCAATAATTGTATAAAAGTTTTAAAGAGGTTAAAATAAAAGTTATAGTCAAAAATAGTATTGGGAGTGGCGAATTTGTTTTCAAAAATATATCCTAAGGCAACTATGCTTAGTATAATCACGCTAGTCGTAGTAGCTTTAGCTTTACATATATTACCACCGCTTGGTCTTGTATTAAGTTTGTTTGCGACAATTCCAGGCATTATTTTATGGCACAAGTCTGTAGAATCATTTGGTTTAACAGCAGTCGTAACAGTTGTATTAACAACTTTATTAGGTAATATATTCGTATTAAGTATCATGGTCATCGTACTCTTAGTGAGTTTCGTTATTGGCCAATTATTAAAAGAACGTACATCTAAAGAACGTATACTTTATATTACAACTACATACGTGAGTATGATCTCGTTAATTGCATTTATGGCATTACAAACATTTGATAAAATACCAACGTCAACAACGTTAATGAAACCTGTGAAAGATCAAATAAATTATTATATTACTAATGCAGGTCTTGGTTCAGATTATAAACAAATGTTTGAAGAAACGTTCCGTCAATTATCAGTTCAATTACCAAGTTATGTAATCATTGCAGTATTTATACTTATATTAATCAATTTACTAATTACTTTTCCAATTTTACGCAAGTGTAAAATTGCTACACCAATATTCAAACCATTATATGCGTGGCAAATGAAGCGTTCATTGCTATTTATGTATATGATTGTCCTGCTTTGTGTTATGTTTACTATCGAACCGAGTACGTTCCAAAGTATCGTATTAAACCTCGAAATTGTGTTATCATTATGTATGTATATTCAGGGGTTAAGTGTGATTCACTTTTTCGGAAAGGCAAAATCAATGCCGCTCACGCTTACTGTAATTTTAATGGCGATAGGGACAATTCTAATGCCACTTACACATATTGTAAGCCTCCTGGGTGTTATAGATTTATGTATTAACTTAAAACGTATCATTAAAAAATGATTTGAGGTGGAAAAATGAATCGTCAATCCACTAAAAAAGCCTTGCTTTTGCCATTTATCATAATGGCACTCACAGCAATTGCGCTTGTTGTAATATGGTTTGTTTTCAACCAAATTATGGCAGGCATCGCTGCGATTGTCTTAGTGGTTATCATTATAGGGACAGTATTTTTGGTAAGACAAGCTTTACAAAAACTAGATAGCTATGTAGATGATCTGAGTGGTCATATTTCTGAAGGTAGCAACATCGCAATTAAGAATTTACCTATTGGGATGATTATCTTAGATGAAAATGAAAACATAGAGTGGATGAACCATTTTATGTCGGAACGATTAGATCGTAATGTCATTTCCGACCCAGTTAACGAAGTATATCCTAATATCTTAAAGCAATTAGAAAAAACACAAGAAATCGAAATTAAAGAAAATGAATATCACTATCGCGTTCGATATTCTGAAAAAGAACATGTTTTATACTTCTTTGATATTACAGAAGAAATTCAAACGCAAGAATTATATGAAGAATCTAAACCGATTATTGCAACACTATTCTTAGACAACTATGATGAGATTACTCAAAATATGAACGATACACAAAGGTCAGAAATTAACTCTATGGTTACCCGTGTAATCAGTAGATGGGCGACAGAATATAGCATTTATTTCAAACGTTATAGTTCTGATCAATTTGTGGCATACTTAAATCAACGTATTTTAAAAGATATCGAAGAATCTAATTTTAGTATATTAAGTCAACTCCGTGAAAAGAGCGTCGGTTACCGTGCCCAACTTACATTAAGTATTGGTGTCGGTGAAGGTTCAGAAAATCTCGTTGATCTAGGTGAACTTTCTCAGTCAGGCCTAGATTTAGCACTCGGTCGTGGTGGCGACCAAGTAGCGATTAAGAGTATGAATGGTAATGTACGTTTCTATGGCGGTAAGACTGACCCAATGGAGAAACGCACACGTGTAAGAGCACGAGTGATTTCACATGCCTTAAAAGATATCTTGATGGAAGGCGACAAAGTCATCATTATGGGACATACACGTCCTGATTTAGACGCAATCGGTGCAGCAATTGGTGTATCTCGTTTTGCAATGATGAATAACTTGGATGCTTACATTGTATTAAATGAATCAGATATCGATCCAACGTTACGTCGTGTAATGGGTGCAGTAAATGAAAAACCAGAACTAAAAGATCGTTTCATTACTTCAGATGAAGCATGGGATATTATGACATCTAAGACAACATTAGTCATCGTAGATACGCATAAACCTGAAATGGTTATTGATGAAAATATTTTAAATAAAGCAAACCGTAAAGTCGTGATTGATCATCATAGACGTGGTGAAAGCTTTATCTCTAGTCCATTACTTATATACATGGAACCTTACGCAAGTTCGACAGCTGAACTTGTCACAGAATTACTAGAGTATCAACCGACAGAACAACGTCTGACACGTTTAGAATCAACAGTTATGTTTGCAGGTATCATCGTAGATACACGTAACTTTACATTGCGCACAGGTTCTAGAACATTTGATGCTGCAAGTTATTTACGTGCACATGGTGCCGATACGATATTGACACAGCATTTCTTGAAAGATGATCTCGATACGTATATCAATCGTACTGAGTTGATTCAAACGGTGAAACTGCAAGAGAATGGGGTAGCAATTGCCCATGGCTCTAACGACAAAATCTATCATCCTGTTACAGTTGCACAAGCTGCCGATGAACTGTTAAGTTTAGATGGTGTAGAAGCTTCATATGTAATAGCGAGAAGAGAAGATAATCTCATAGGTATGTCTGCCCGCTCGCTTGGTGCAGTCAATGTTCAATTAACGATGGAAGCACTTGGTGGTGGTGGACATTTAACAAATGCAGCGACACAAATGAAGGATGTAACTGTCGATGAAGCAATCGAAAAATTACAACAAGCTATAACAGAACAAATGAGTAGGAGTGAAAATTCATGAAAGTAATATTCACACAAGATGTAAAAGGTAAAGGCAAAAAAGGCGAAGTTAAAGACGTACCAGTAGGTTATGCAAATAACTTCTTAATTAAGAAAAATTATGCGGTGGAAGCAACACCAGGTAACTTAAAACAATTAGAACAAAAAAATAAAGCAGTTGAAGCTGAGCGTCAACAACAAATTGAAGACGCTAAACAATTAAAAGAACAATTAAGTAATATTGAAGTCGAAGTATCTGCTAAAACAGGTGAAGGCGGCAAATTATTTGGTTCAGTAAGTACAAAACAAATCACACAAGCATTACAAAAACAACATGACATTAAGATTGATAAACGTAAAATGGACTTACCAAATGGTATCCACGCATTGGGTTACACAAACGTGCCAGTTAAATTAGACAAAGAAGTCGAAGGTACAATTCGTGTACACACAGTTGAACAATAATAACGGATTGAGATATGAGGTGTAATCGTAATGGATGGAATGTATGAACAAAATCAAATGCCACACAGTAATGAGGCTGAGCAGTCTGTCTTAGGTGCCATTATCATAGATCCAGAATTGATCAACACAACTCAGGAAGTATTACTTCCTGAGTCCTTTTATAGAGGCGCGCATCAACACATCTTTAGAGCCATGATGAACCTCAACGAAGACAACAAAGATATTGACGTGGTAACAATCATGGATCAATTGTCACAAGAAGGACGATTGAATGAAGCGGGCGGTCCACAATATCTAGCTGAATTATCTAGTAATGTGCCAACCACACGTAATATTCAGTACTATACAGAAATCGTATTTAAACACGCAACCAAGCGTAAATTAATACAAACAGCTGATAGTATTGCGAATGATGGTTACAATGATGAACTGGAACTAGATATCATACTGAACGACGCTGAACGTCGTATATTAGAATTATCATCCACACGTGAAAGTGATGGATTCAAAGACATTAGAGACGTGCTTGGAGAAGTATATGAGACGGCAGAATTATTAGATCAAAACAGTGGTCAAACACCAGGTATTCCTTCAGGATATCGCGATTTAGACCAGATGACAGCAGGGTTTAACCGTAATGATTTGATTATTTTAGCTGCCCGTCCTTCTGTAGGTAAGACTGCCTTCGCGCTTAATATTGCGCAGAAAGTAGCTACAAATGAGCGTAATTATTCAGTTGGTATCTTCTCGCTTGAGATGGGCGCTGATCAATTAGCGACACGTATGATTTGTAGTTCGGGCAACGTCGATTCTAACCGTTTAAGAACAGGTGCAATGACGGAAGAAGACTGGAATCGTTTTACAATTGCAGTAGGTAAATTATCACGTACAAAGATATTTATCGATGATACACCAGGTATCCGTATTACAGATATTCGCTCAAAATGTCGACGCTTGAAACAAGAACATGGCTTAGACATGATAGTGATTGACTACCTACAATTAATTTCAGGTAGTGGTTCGCGTTTTTCAGATAACAGACAACAAGAAGTTTCTGAGATTTCTCGTACATTAAAAGCAATTGCCAGAGAACTTGAGTGCCCCGTAATCGCACTAAGTCAGTTATCACGTGGCGTTGAGCAACGTCAGGATAAACGACCAATGATGAGTGATATACGTGAATCTGGTTCGATTGAGCAAGATGCCGATATCGTTGCCTTCTTATATCGTGATGATTATTACAACCAAGGCGAAGATGAAGAGGACGATGATAACACGAACTATGAACCACAAACGAATGATGATAATGGTGATATCGAAATTATTATTGCCAAACAACGTAACGGTCCTACAGGAACTGTGAAGCTTCACTTTATGAAGCAATATAATAAGTTTACAGATATAGATTATGCTCATGCAGATATGATGGGTTAGAAAAAAAGATAAAATTAATTTTTCCGTACAATAATACAAATTTTTGTTTTATTGTACGTTTTTTGTTTGTATTTTATTCTCGATTCTTAATGTAAGTATGTATCTTTTTTAAATGTAAAATATAGTTAAAACCTTGGTGTTACTATGTTTATCGCATTTATTGCAGCGTTTGAATATTGATAGTGATTAGAAAAATGATGAAAAATCAATGTTCGATTTTTGTTTGCAATATCGTTGTGGTATTGGTAGAATACTCATTGGTTAATTGAGAAAAACTTGGAGGTGCTCATATGTCATCAATAGTAGTCGTTGGGACACAATGGGGAGACGAAGGTAAAGGTAAAATTACGGATTTTCTAGCAGAACAAGCAGATGTTATTGCACGTTTTTCAGGCGGTAATAATGCGGGTCACACAATTATATTTGGTGGAGAAACTTATAAATTGCACTTAGTACCATCTGGTATTTTTTATAAAGAAAAATTATCAGTGATTGGTAATGGTGTAGTCGTAGATCCAGTTGCACTATTAAAAGAATTAGATGCTTTAAATGAACGAGGTATTTCAACAGATAATTTACGTATTTCTAATCGTGCACAAGTTATTTTGCCTTATCACTTAAAACAAGATGAATATGAAGAAGAACGCCGTGGAGATAATAAAATTGGCACAACGAAAAAAGGTATCGGACCTGCTTACGTAGATAAAGCACAACGTATCGGTATCCGTGTGGCAGATTTGTTAGATAAAGAAACATTTGAACAATTATTAAAAAATAACATTGAATATAAAAATGATTACTTCAAAGGTATGTTCGGTAAAGCATGTCCAACTTTTGATGAAATCTTTGAAACATATTACGCTGCAGGTCAACGTATTGCACCTTTTGTAGTAGACACTGCTAAAGTATTAGATGATGCGTTTGTAGCAGAAGAAAAAGTATTATTTGAAGGTGCTCAAGGCGTTATGTTAGACCTTGATCACGGTACATATCCATATGTAACTTCAAGTAACCCAGTAGCTGGTAACGTTACTGTAGGGGGCGGTGTTGGTCCAACATTCGTATCTAAAGTCATCGGTGTATGTAAAGCATATACATCTCGTGTAGGTGATGGTCCTTTCCCAACAGAACTATTCGACGAAGATGGTCACCACATCCGTGAAGTTGGCCGTGAATACGGTACAACAACTGGTCGCCCACGTCGTATCGGTTGGTTTGACTCAGTGGTATTACGTCATTCTCGTCGTGCAAGTGGTATCACAGACTTATCAATCAACTCTATTGATGTATTGACTGGTCTTAAAGAAGTGAAAATTTGTACCGCTTATGAATTAGATGGTGTAGAAATCACTGAATATCCAGCAAACTTGAAAGACTTAAATCGTTGTAAACCAATCTTTGAAACATTACCAGGTTGGACTGAAGACATTACGAGTTGTCGTTCATTAGAAGAATTACCTTTAAATGCACGTAGATATTTAGAGCGCATTTCTGAGCTATGTGATGTGAAGATTTCAATCTTCTCAGTAGGTCCAGACCGTAATCAAACAAACTTATTAAAATCTTTATGGTAGGAAAATAATACCACGTTAGGCTTTCAGTCTAATTATGAAAAAATACCTTGTAGCGTTCACCATTAAAGGTGCATCTACAAGGTATTTTTATTTATAAATAATTGTTATTTAATTGAATTGGCAAATTTTATTGCGAAAAGCGAGTATTTGGTCTACTGCATATGCATAACCCGCTTTGTCGAGAGGTTGCACGTTTTTTACTTTTTCGATATGTCGTTGATAATGCACTTGATTTTTTAACATTTCTGATACAGCACAGCTTAATTGTTCAGGCGTAACGGTCTCAGCATCAATATAATGACCTACATTTAAGTCTGTAATCTGTTTGGCTACGACAGGTTGGTCTGCACTCTGTGGGAAGGCTAGCATTGGTACATTCATCATCATAGCCTCGTTAGTACTATTCATGCCTGCATGCGTTAAGAATAACGCTGTATATTGTAATAACTCAGTTTGTGGAACATAGCTTTTAATTATAAAATTGTCCGGTACCTCATCGAAATCTTTGAGATGATTTGTTTCACCAATAGAAACTACGACCGACGCATTGACGTTTGCTAATGCTTTAAAGCATTTATTAAAAAAAGCGATATTTTGATTAAAAATAGTCCCTAAAGAAATATAAATGATTGGTCGTGTTTGGTCTATGTCATCCATAAATCCAGAAGGTTGCGGTTGAATAACTGAAGGACCAGTAAAGACAAAACGTTGAGCATCAAACAGGTCATAATTCATTTGGAAACCTTTCATTACATAACATAAATTGAAATCTCCTGGATTATTCATTACTTCAAAGCGAGAAGGTACATCTACACTATATGTAGATTCAATATGTTGTTTCAATTCATTAAATGTTTCATCTGCTTGTTTAATTTCATTGGCATCGACCATTGTTGTTAATTTTTCTATAAATGCATCAAAACTTTGTTTACTATGCGCAAATGATGTAATAGAAGATATGGAAGGAATATTTAATTTTTGCGCAATGATATGACCGCAACTAAACATAGAATCGTGAATCATATAATCGTAATGCTCATCTTTTGTTTCTTCTAAAATTTGAGGTAAGATAATATCTGCAGTTTTTAATAAACCATTAATCACATTATATAAATGATGTCCACCATAAGATCTAAAATGATCGAAGATAGCTTCGGTATGTAATGTGCGGACTTCTACACCTGTACCAGTTAATTTATCTTTATATTGATCGCATATATAATAAACAACGTTTTCTCCACGCTCAACGAGTTCTTTACATACTGCAATAGTAGGGTTAAAATGTCCGGGTGATCCTGAGTTGATAAATAATACATTTGCCAAAGGTAAGCCTCCTAATATATTTTATTACATAAGTTTAGCAAAAGTTTTGAAAACAAAAAAGATTTTAATTTTAATAACCTATTTTAAAATTAAAATCTTTGTGCGCACTTGAATGAATTTAAAGTTTTTTGTGTTTTCATTAATGACTTTATAACAGTTTTTCAAAATAAATCTTAAAATGCTCACTTTATACAATTAATATAGAAAATTATACTAATAAAATTAAAAAAAGAGCTTGTCTTCCTTGTTGAGACTTGGTATAATTTAACTTGTGCTTAAGACAGGCTCCTTGGTCAAGCGGTTAAGACACCGCCCTTTCACGGCGGTAACACGGGTTCGAGTCCCGTAGGAGTCACCATTTTTTAGGTCTCGTAGTGTAGCGGTTAACACGCCTGCCTGTCACGCAGGAGATCGCGGGTTCGATTCCCGTCGAGACCGTATAATGCCCATCCAATAGGATGGGCATTTTTTAATATCATTTTTTATACATGCGGGATATTGTATAGAAGTTTTAAAATGAGCTTAATTTGAATTTGATAAAAAAATTGCTTATGATAATTAAGTATACGATAGATGAATTACAATTTTATCAGGAATGCAATTTGAAGTTGCAGTGGCGATGGTCATTTATTGATATAGTATTTTATGAAATAAATATGAGGAGTGTAAGTATGGCAAATGATAAAAGTATAGAGGGATTGGATCTCATAGATTTAATTAGTGAACGTCACAGTGCGCTTAGACAAACATTAGAAACCACAACTTCAGAGCAAATAGAAGATGTTCACTTCAGTAGCTCAGAATGGTATCTGATTGATAAAATCAATTATGAGAAACCAACTTTTGCCGAAATCACTAGAAAAATCCACCTTACACGCCAAGCTATACACAAAGCAATCAAACAATTAGAACACAAAGGTGTCGTTCAAGTTGAAGCCGTTCCTAATAATAAAAAAGAAAAATGTGTAAACTTAACTGCATTAGGTCTGCAGTGTTTTGAACAATATGTAGATCATAAATTACAATTCGTCGGGCATATAGAAACAATAATTGGTAGTACACAATTAGAGCAACTTAAACAAGTACTACAGCAAGATTGGCATTTAGAAGATTTTAAAATAAATACTAAATAGCTACTTAAGTATCAGACAATAAAATTAATTGTTTGATGCTTAATTTTTCGTAAAGAAATTTGTCAACTAGGTTGACATTAATCAACGTGATTTGGTACAGTAAGAAAGTTCATATTGAGCGGACGATGTTGACTATCATCATGATTTATATTATTGCCTGGGTGGTATTAAAACGATGTTCAACTTATATAGACTAAAAGAAATGTAAATACAGGAATAAGTAGTAAAGCGTGGAGATGAATTTAATAAAAATGAGCGACAAAGCAGGATTGATTTATACTTGAATATGTACTTCAAGGCAGCACTCACTTTATATCTCTTAATTATACTTATACTTCGTTTACCATAAAAAGGAGTATATCAAATGGCAACACAAGTAATAGTGAAAAATCCAAAAATGTACGCACTCGTGCTAATGATTGGCGGATTTATGGGTCTATTTAGTGAAACAGCATTAAATATGGCTTTAACAGATATCATGGCTGACTTTCAAGTTTCAGCAGCAACTGTACAATGGTTAACAACAGGTTATTTACTCGTCATGGCTTGTTTAGTTCCTGCATCTTCGTATTTAACTAAATGGTTTAATACAAATCCATTAGTCATTACGGGCATATTATTATCTTTATTAGGTGTCCTAGTTGGTGCACTAGCACCTAATTTTGGTTTGTTATTATTAGGACGTACTGTTCAAGCATTAGGTACAGGTATTTTGTTCCCCATTATGGTGACTGTACTAATGTTAATCTTCCCAATTGAAAAACGCGGCGCAGTCATGGGCATTATGGGTCTTGTGATCACAGCAGGACCAGCACTCGGGCCGACGTTATCAGGCGTTATTATTTCAGCATCAAGTTGGCACTTTATCTTCTGGATTAGCGCAATTTTATACATTGTCGTATTATTGATGGCTTTGTCACATGTTGAAAATGTTGGAGAAATTACGAAACCTAGGATAGATATTATATCAATTTTCTTATCGACGATTGGTTTTGCAGGTCTTATCTTTGCACTAAGTTCAATGGCAGAAGCGTCATTTACAAATGTAATCGTTTGGTTGCCATTACTAATTGGTGTCATTGGATTAGCAATCTTTATCGTTCGTCAGTTTAAAATTGATTCACCGATGCTTAACCTAAGTGTATTTAAGTACCCAATGTTTATCATAGGTGCCACGATGGTATTCATAACGATTTTATGTGTATTGTCTATAGGGATTTTATTACCACTCTATTTAAAAGGTGCGTTATTATTTAGTTCTGTTGTAGCTGGTTTAATCTTATTACCAGGTAACGCAGTGAACTTAGTATTGTCGCCAGTTATAGGATCACTATTTGATCGCTTCGGTGCGAGATACTTTGGTATTATAGGCTTCTTGCTTATGTTTATTGCGGCAATCTCATTTGCATTTATGATTTCAGCATCTACACCTGTATGGGCAATCATACTCGCATTCATTGTGCTATTCTTTGGTATATCCATGGTCATGATGCCAGCACAAACAAATGCTTTAAATCAGTTGCCACATCATCTTTATGCAGATGGTTCAGCTACGATTACAACATTAATTCAAGTAGGTGGTTCTGCCGGCACAGCGATTGCCATTACAATTTATACTACGGCAATGAAATCATTCGGTTCAACTAACCCGAATGCGGCACAAGAAGTCATACTTGCACATGGCATTCAATATACCTTCTTCTTTATAGTAGGTTTAACAATAATTGGATTTATACTGTCTTTATTTGTTAAGAAAACAAAAACGGTATAAAAAATGATAAGTGATACATATAAATAAGCGACGCGTACATGTAGAAATTACAGCAAATGAACCATTATCCGCTGTAACATGAACACATGACCCGTTACTTCATATATGTATCACTTTTTTGATTTTGTATGGATAATGCAAGCGCATATTATAGGCTTCTTAAAAAGAAGGTTAAATGTAGGATATATATGGTCTATAAACAAGAAATTCGATTGATATGCTGATATTGTTTACACTTGATACATCTATGATTTAGCGATAAGTACCCATTTAATACGAATAATGTTATAATTTTACAATATACAAATATAATTTTCTATTTAGAAAATAGAATTAATATGACATAAATGGTAAATTATACTAGAGAGAAAGACGTAGAAATTTTTAAAATGAACGTACTACAATTTAGAAATGAGGTTTATAAATATGGCTAGAAAAGTTGTTGTAGTCGATGATGAAAAACCAATTGCTGATATTTTAGAATTTAACTTAAAAAAAGAAGGTTATGAAGTCTTTTGTGCCTACGATGGTGACGATGCAGTTGATTTAATATATGAAGAAGAACCAGACATCGTATTATTAGACATTATGCTACCAGGACGTGACGGCATGGAAGTATGTCGTGAAGTACGTAAAAAATTCGAAATGCCGATTATTATGCTTACAGCAAAAGACTCAGAAATTGATAAAGTTTTAGGTCTTGAACTCGGTGCCGATGATTATGTCACGAAACCATTTAGTACACGCGAATTAATCGCACGTGTGAAAGCAAACTTACGTCGTCATTATTCACAGCCAGCACAAGAAGTGGATAATGCATCCAATGAAATTTCTATTAAAGACATTGTTATTTATCCAGACGCATACTCTATCAAAAAACGTGGCGGAGAAATTGACTTAACACACCGTGAGTTCGAATTATTCCATTACTTATCTAAACATATGGGTCAAGTAATGACACGTGAACATTTATTACAAACTGTTTGGGGTTATGACTATTTTGGTGACGTGCGTACAGTAGACGTAACAATTCGACGCTTACGTGAAAAAATTGAGGATGATCCATCTCATCCAGAATACATTGTGACTCGTCGTGGCGTTGGATATTTCCTCCAACAACATGACTAGGGGACGCTTATAAATGAAATGGCTTAAATATTTTCAATCTTTACACACGAAACTCGTTATTGTCTATGTGTTGCTCATTGTAATCGGTATGCAAATTATCGGTTTATATTTTACCAATAGTCTAGAAAAAGAATTAACACAAACATTTAAAAATAATATTTCGCAATACGCGAAACAAATCGAAATTAATATAGAGAAAGTCTATGACGAAGACAATTCAGTTAATGCTCAAAAAGAAGTTCAAAACTTATTAAATGAGTATGCCAATAGACAAGAAATAGAAGAAATCCGCTTTATTGATAAAGATCAGATTATTATGGCGACTTCAAAGCAGTCTACGCGTAGTCTAATAAACCAAAAAGCGAACGATAACTCTATCCAAAAAGCCTTATCTTTAGGTGAAATTAATAGCCATACCGTGTTAAAAGATTACGGTAACGGCAAACAACGGGTGTGGGTCTATAATTTACCAGTTAAGACATCGAATGACGGAACGATAGGTGACGTTTATATCGAAGCGGATATTAACGATGTATTTAAACAACTAAGCAGTATTAACCAAATCTTTATTGTTGGTACAGGGATTTCCTTATTAATTACTATTATTCTTGGTTTCTTCATTGCGCGTACGATTACGAAACCTATTACAGACATGCGGAACCAAACGGTAGAGATGTCTAAAGGTAACTATACGCAACGTGTGAAAATTTATGGGAATGATGAAATTGGTGAGTTGGCCCTTGCTTTTAATAATCTGTCGAAACGTGTACAAGAAGCTCAAGCGAATACCGAAAGTGAGAAACGACGCTTAGATTCAGTTATCACACATATGAGTGACGGTATTATTGCGACCGACCGTCGTGGTCGTGTGCGTATTGTAAACGATATGGCACTGACGATGATGGGCTCATTAAAAGAAGACATTATCGGAGACTACATGTTAAATGTACTTAAATTAGAAGAAGAATTCTCTTTAGATGAAATTCAAGAGAACAATGATAGCTTCTTATTAGATATTAACGAAAATGAAGGCATTATTGCCCGTGTTAACTTTAGTACAATCGTTCAAGAAACAGGATTTGTGACAGGTTACATTGCCGTACTACATGACGTTACAGAACAACAACAAGTAGAACGTGAACGTCGTGAGTTCGTAGCAAATGTTTCACATGAATTACGTACACCACTGACATCCATGAACAGCTACATCGAAGCGTTAGAAAGCGGTGCTTGGGAAGATAAAGAACTCGCACCACAGTTCTTATCCGTAACACGCGAAGAAACAGAACGTATGATTCGTCTCGTAAATGACCTCTTACAATTATCTAAAATGGACAACGAATCCGATCAAATCACGAAAGAAATCATAGATTTTAATATGTTTATTAACAAAATTATTAACCGTCACGAAATGTCCGATAAAGAAACAACATTCGTCCGCGAAATTCCTAATAACACGATTTTTACTGAAATCGATCCAGATAAGATGACACAAGTATTTGATAATGTCATTACTAACGCGATGAAGTATTCTCGTGGCGATAAACGTGTAGAGTTTCACGTGAAACAGAATGCGTTATACAATCGTATGACGATACGTGTGAAAGATAATGGTATTGGTATTCCAATTAATAAAGTAGATAAAATCTTTGACCGTTTCTACCGTGTGGATAAAGCACGTACACGTAAAATGGGTGGCACAGGTTTAGGCTTAGCCATTTCCAAAGAAATTGTTGAAGCACATAATGGTCGCATTTGGGCAAACAGTGTAGAGGGACAAGGAACATCAATCTTCATTACACTGCCATGTGAAGTACTAGAAGATGGTGATTGGGATGCGGAGTAAAGAGTTAATCAAATCCATCATCCTATACCTTTTAGTATTAATGAGTGTTGTTTTGACATATATGACGTGGAACTTCTCGCCAGACTTAGTGAGTGTAGATCAACAAGATAGTAGTGATAAAGATGCTAAAGCAAATACGGTAGGCAAACCGCTCGACCAAGGCATGAGTAAAGTCGTTGCCCCATATCAAATCATTCACTCCAATGGCGAAGATACAAAAGGTATGGAAGCTACACGTAACAACGCCACAGAGGCCATCAGTCCATTGAAAAACCAGCGTGTACTACATGCTGAACAAATGCATAGTAATCATAATTTGATTATTCCAGACTTAAGCAACGAATTTTTAGTGTTGGATTTCAGTTATGACATGCCACTATCAACCTATTTAGGCCAAGCATTGAATATCGATGCGAAAGTACCGGATAATTTTAAATTCGACCGTTTATTAATTGATGACAATAAAGATGGCAAAGTAAAACTCTATGCGGTCAGTAAAGATCGTCATAATGTCGTTCGTATGACAACGACAGCGAAGATAAGTTCATTTGCTAAAAAAATAAAAGAACAACAGAAAAATATGCAGCCGTATACAGAGATTATTACGAATAAAGATACCATCGATAAGGCAACGCATATCTTTGCACCTAAGGCACCTAAAGGTCTGAAATCATACCACACGATTTACAACCGCATCAGTGTTGATACGATGAATTCCATACTCTTCAATGACTCTGTCGTTGTACGTAGCACGAAAAGTGGTACAACGACATACAATAATAATACGGGTGTCGCTAACTACAGTGAAGATAATGAAAAATATCGTTATACAAACCTTTCAGAAGATGAGAATCGTTCAACAAATATGCAAGACAGTATTCCAAGTACTTATGATTACATCAACAATCATGGTGGCTTTACAGACGACTACAGACTGTTCAGCACAGATAATAAAGGCGGCGAACTGACATATCAAATGTTCTTGAACGGCCGACCAACCTTCAATGATGATGACTTGAATAATATTAAAGTTTCATGGGGCGATAAAGGCGTCTTCAGTTATGCACGTGCATTGTTAAAATCTAACGTCACGATAGATAGCGGCGAAGATGAAATAGATTTGCCAGGTGCTGAAACAGTACGTTCAGAACTGGCAAACAACCCAGCAATCGACTTTGAAGAAGTAACGAATATGACGATTGGTTACAACATGGAACACAAAGATGACGGTAGCGACATCGAAATTCAACGTAATAGTGAATTCAAACCACAATGGTATGTAGAGTATAAAGGCGAGTGGCATGCATACAATGATGGGGGGCTAGAATAAATGAACTGGAAACGCGCAAAAACATTATTTATTATAGTATTTATTCTAGTCAACATCAGCCTGATTATTATTTATGTGGATAAAGTAAACAAATCACAAATTAATGATAGTGAAGATGAAAATGCAGTGGATTTTAAACAAGAAGAAATTAAAATTCCAGAAAATCTCCCAAGTGTAAATGGTTTGAAAATGCAATTACTGACAGCGAGATCAAATGACTTCTCATCTTATGCGAAGACACGACCAAGTATTACAAGCGAGTCTTCAGGCACAATGGCCAAGGGCGATATTAGCAATTCGATTAATATCAGTAATGACCAATTTACCGACCTTAAATCGTATGTCAAAGGCAGCGTGTATAAAGGTGAAGATTATGAAATGAGTCATATTGATGATGAAAAGGTTACATTTGAACAGACATATAACGACTATCCAATTATGAATAATAGTAAAGCGAGACTGCAATTCAATATTAAAAATGGTAAATCTTCAAGTTATGAACAAACTGCTATGAAATCGATCGAGCCTTCAGAAGGTACGAATAACGATGAAAAGCAAGTGAATACAGCGCGAAGTGCTATCGAAGACCTTTACTATAATCGTTATCTTAAATGTAACGATGAAGTAACTAATGCAAGACTAGGCTACTATACTGTCGTTAAAGAACCGAACGTTCAAGTGCTAGAAGCTAATTGGGAAATCAAAGTAAAACACGGTGACAAGATTAAAACATATTATGTAGAAGCCGTAGCAGACAGTCCGAAAATTATTGAAGAATAATCTTGTGGGTAACTGTGGATAAGTTGAGAATGAATTATCACGGGAGCGGGACAGAAATCAAAATTAGATTTCTATTCTGCTCTCTTTCTATTTAAAATTTACCAATTTTGAAAGTGCATGCTTGCCTGGGATATGGCACTGTCAAATAAATAACGTCTCAGTTTTTATTGTTATATTGGCAATAGATGACTGAATTGAAAATGCGCTTATACTAAGCTTTTTCAGTTCTAGTCATCTTTGCCGAGGTGGGACAACGAAATCTTATTAGAAAAATTAGATTTCTGTTCCACTCCCATATTATTCCACTAGGCGTCAGCCCTTTTCAAAATCGGTAGAAGTATATGTAACGATATAAAAAATATTTGGGTATTGTACACATCGATACAAGGGAATAAACAATTTGGACATGCGGAAACTTAAAAGTATGTTAAAATTAAATACTGTTAATGAGAGTTATTGAAGAAGTATGAAATAGTTCGAAAGAGTTTCATATTCTCAAAAACTTAGAGAAATTACTTTATTATAATAAATAATTAGACAGAGGGCATATTGATGGCACATAAACCGGAGACTGCCCCATCGTAATATAAGCAATAGATTAGAAAGGGTGAATCGCTTGATACGTATGAGCGCATTGGCGAGTGGCAGTACAGGGAATGCCACTTATGTGGAAAGTGATAAAGGTAGTATACTTGTCGACGCGGGTTTGACAGGTAAGAAAATGGAAGAGCTGTTTGGACAAATAGACAAACAAATTAAAGATTTAAACGGGATTTTAGTTACACATGAACATACAGATCATATTAAAGGTCTAGGCGTGTTAGCACGTAAATATGGTTTGCCGATTTATGCGAATGAGAAGACATGGACAGCTATTGAAAAGAAAGATAGTAAGATATCAATGGATCAGAAATTCATTTTTAATCCATATGAGACAAAATCAATTGCAGGATTTGATATCGAATCGTTTAATGTTTCTCATGATGCGATAGATCCACAATTCTACATTTTCCATAATGATTATAAGAAATTCACAATTTTAACAGATACAGGTTACGTTTCAGACCGCATGAAAGGCATGATCCAAGGTAGTGATGCGTTTATTTTTGAAAGTAATCACGATGTGGATATGTTACGCATGTGCGGTTATCCTTGGAAGACAAAACAACGTATACTTAGTGATATGGGACACGTTTCAAACGAAGATGCAGGCTTAGCAATGACAGACGTTATTACAGGCAGCACAAAACGCATTTACCTGTCTCATTTATCACAAGACAACAACATGAAAGACTTGGCGCGCATGAGCGTTGGACAAGTCCTCAACGAACACGATATCGACACAAACAAAGAAGTATTGTTATGCGATACTGATAAAGCCAAAGCAACCCCGATATATACATTATAGAGAATCTAAACTTCAAAGAAGTTTAAATTCTCTCAATGCGACAGCCCTAGCTGTTGTAATCCGCAATTCTACATTAAGCATGTGTATGGATATTTAATGCAGTAGTGGAGTTGATCAACAAATACTTAATTCAAATCAACCGATATCTCATTAGGAGGTATCGGTTTTTTATATTTTTCTAGCATACATATAAGTTAAAATACATTTAATGAGAGAATCTTTATAGGAAAATTTACCCAATAAAAGAAGGAATATATGGGCATACAACCCTA
Organism: Staphylococcus sp. NAM3COL9; assembly: GCF_001431205.1. GTDB lineage: Bacteria > Bacillota > Bacilli > Staphylococcales > Staphylococcaceae > Staphylococcus. The sequence goes on from NZ_LGPC01000004.1 coordinate 149,986, forward strand.
GGTCTTAACTGAAAATTGCAATATGCAATTGACGGATAATTATAACAATTTATGGAATCGGTATGTAGTAAGGAATAAGCAAAGATAGTATGAAGATAATGTAAACCCTGTGAATAAGTATGTAAGACAACCTCGAACTTATCCACGGAATTATACATAGTTATCCAGAGGTGTGCACAATTCACAGGGAAATACCCACATTGTACACAGACTTATCCACAAAATAACAAGTTATTCACTTCTTTTGTGTAAAAATCGTAAACATTATTAAAAAATAGTATGCATTCCTGTTATAATAAGAGGGAATAGTGTGAATAAGTGTATAACTTGTGGATAAGTCTAACAACTATCAACGACTATATAATTTTTGGAGGATAACTATGAAGATTACGATACTCACAGTAGGTAAACTAAAAGAGAAATACTGGAAACAAGCAATAGCAGAATATGAGAAGAGACTTAGTGCATATTCTAAAATAGAAATCATTGAAGTGCCTGATGAAAAAGCACCCGAAAATATGAGTGACAAAGAGATAGAGCAAGTTAAGGAGAAAGAAGGCCAACGCCTGTTAGCAAAAGTGAAACCACAATCCACAGTCATTACTTTAGAGATTAAAGGTAATATGCTGACATCAGAAGGATTAGCAAAAGAAATAGAAAGCCGCATGACACGTGGCCAAAGCGACTTTACGTTTATAATCGGCGGATCAAACGGCCTACACAAAGAGGTTTTAGACCGTAGCAACTATGCCCTGTCATTCAGTAAAATGACTTTTCCACACCAAATGATGCGTGTCATCTTAATCGAGCAAGTCTACCGCGCGTTTAAGATAATGAGGGGAGAAGCTTATCATAAGTGATGCGGTTTTCAAAAATAAAATTACATATTCACTTTATGAAGTAGGGTGAGATTACTAATTAAGGAATAGTAATAACTATGGATACTTCATATTTATTGAAAAATAAAGTGAGAATGTAATAGGGAGTGATGGAGCAAAAAATGGAATTTGCAAATAAAGAATACTTTGATTTATATTATCGATTGGATCCTAAGTCAACAGGTAATGGATATGCAATTGAAGCTATGGTAAAGATTTTAAATAGGTTACACTATGAAATAGACAATATTTTACCTTTTGTAATAAGAACCGATAAAAATAACTCAGCTTCTATAAATTTAGTTCATAAATTAGTATTTCAAAGGGATACTAATTTTGATGATTTTACAGATGAAGGAGACGTCTTCTTTTTAAAAATCTAACTTAATGACTAAAATATAATAATTCACATCAAATTTTAAAACGTTCTTGATTAAGATGAAATTTGAAACAATCAAGAGACTCCATATTCAATAAATTTCGGAATTTTATAAGTTGAATATGTATTGAAAGTAAATAACTTAGCAAAGTTATTTAGTATAATAATTAAATATATCATAAGACCGTCATATAAAGTGTTTACTACAATAATAATATAAGGAGATTTTAAAATGAATAAAGTGAAAGAACTATTATATCGGATGAGACGTGTGCAAGATAGAATAATCTGGCTTAATAAACCTATAATGGAAAAAGAACTAAACGGATATACCTCATCAGAAGTTCATTGTTTAGAATCTATCAAAAATATTAAAAATCCTAATGTAAAAAAAATAGCTGATGATTTATTCATGACTAGGGGAGCGATTAGTAAGTTAACTAAAAAATTGTTAAAAAAAAATGCGATTGAAAGTTACAAAAAAATTGAAAATAAAAAAGAAATTTACTTTTTGTTAACTGACGAAGGGGAAAAAATATATTTAAAACATTTAAAATTACATCACAACTTTTTCCTTAGAGACAAGCCCTTTTTCGATGAAATAACTAATGAAGAATTTGATATATTGATTACTTTTTTTGAAAGATACAGTAAATATTTAGAACAAGAAATAAATAAAAATAGTAAATAAATGGAAAAGATAAGTATAAAACCCATATCTTTTCCATTTATTTACCTGTTTTTATGTTGACAAGGAAACAATAAATGCAATATAATGTTTCCTGGGAAACGAAAAAGGAGCGAGTTTAAATGACAGAAAAACAGTTGAATAGCATTCCTAAAAGTACGATGTTAGCTGCATGGGCAATTGCTTTAGGAGCAATTGCACCTATGCTAGATTCAACAATGATTAATATTGCAATTGGTGATTTAACTCAATACTTTAACGTACCGTTGAATTTAATCCAATGGGGTGTGACTGGTTATATTTTAGCAATGGCAATTGCTGTACCTTTTTCAGGATGGTTAATGGACAATTTTGATGGGAAAAATGTTTATATAGCTTCAGTTTTACTTTTTGGGATAATATCCTTATTTACAGGAATGAGCAATATAGTTTCATTATTTATTTTATTTAGAGTATTACAGGGGTTTACTGCTGGGATTATTACTACACTTATGACAACGCTATTAGTAAAAATAGCTGGCCAAGATAAAGTTGGTCGTGTTATAGCAATAGTGAGCATACCTATGATTTTAGGACCTATACTTGGTCCTGTTTTTGGTGGATTTATTATCCATTTCACTTCTTGGAAATGGATATTTTTTATTAACATTTTTATTATGGTAATTATTATTCCAATTATGATTAAAAATTTACCTTCATTTTCGCCTTTTAATAAAGGACGAAAATTAGATTGGTTTGGTATTGCTAATTTATCTTTAATCAGCGTTACGTTCATATATGGTATTACTAAAATTACTAATAACGCTAAACTCATGAATAAAGAATTTATTTTTACACTAATTCTTGGAATTCTATTAATTGCTATATATATATATTATAATCGTAAAAAAAATTATCAAACTGTACTACCTACTAATTTGTTTAAAAATAGAAATTTTGCAGCATCAAGTAGTGGCTTGTTCTTAGCCAACTTAGCTATTATGGGGCCTATGATTATTTTACCCTTATTTTTTCAACAATTTAAAGATTTTAATACTATAGGAGCTGCTATAGCATTAATACCTCAAGGCATAGGCATGTTAGTAGCACGTCCTATGATTGGTAAATTAACTGATGAATATGGAGCAAAAAAAATTATTTTTATTAGTTTAATAATATCTTTAATTGGTTCTTTTCCATTAATTTTCATTACAGGACATACTTCTATAATCGTTATTAGCATAATTTTATTTATAAGAGGCATAGGTGTTGGTGGAGTTTTATTACCATTGACTACAAGCACATACGTTGGTTTGAAAGAAGAACAACTCCCTCAGGCTGGAATTACTATAAATATTGTTGAAAGTATTGGATCAAGTTTTGGTTCAGCAATAATTGCTACTGTGGTTGCTACAATGATAAAAAGTCCATTTGTCTCTTCAAATAATATAGTGAGAGCTTATCAAGTTGGATTTTTAGTACCAGTTATTATATTTATATTATTATTTATATGTTGGAATTATTTGTATTCAAATAAAGAAATAAATCAAAGATAACTTGAATAGTGAGTTAAAAAGCGTTGATGCAAATGATACACCTCCATATTCTCTAAAAATCTTAATAATATATTAATAGAAAACAACTCCCTCTCAATTAATTAAGAGGGAGTTGTTTTAACAAACTAAAATGTTTGGAACTCATATTAATATTTATGACTTTAAAAATGATAATAATGTTTTTTTTAACGTTGAGGTTCTTCTATTGCCACACCTTGTGCAATATACGTTCCTTATTAAGACAAAATTTAATTATGAAACGATTCAGAGACTCTTTATTAAAAAAGAGTCCCTTTTAATATGTCTTTTGGTAATGATCGATTATACCAATTATTGAAACCTAATCATGATATTTATCACTTGAAGTTAAACTTTGTGTAATTATTTTTAGGTTATATATTAAGTAACTCAAGTACGTGGCTCTACTTCTTCTTTTTAGCAATTTCCTCAGAATAAATAGGTTGTTTGTAGATTGGAGTATTACTTTTGAGGATACTGTTTCCATCAGTCATTTATCTACATGTGATTCTCCAAATAAAATGGGTGGTTTGTTTGTATGAATAAACCAAGGTGAACAATTAATATGCCTCTTCCTTTATAAGTAAGTACACTCAGAAAATTAATAATAATATTTTCAAAGATTCAATATTATTATTAATGCAACCTTTCAAAACCACTTTTCCTTTTATAATATCAAATTCTCAGTTTAACGAAAACTCCAAAACCATTGCTAACTTAATCAAATTTTGATTAACTGGATGTTAAAGCTTTTTCGGGGGGATAAAATGGAATTATTTTTACAGACATTAAACAGAAAGAGAAAAGAGAATGATTTTGGTTTAATTATAAGTTTTATTACATTGGGTGTATTAGGTGTGATTATGGTATACAGTGCCAGTATGGTTCCCGCATCTAAAGGGGCGCTCACAGGAGGCAACGCTGTCATAAGTAATTATTTTATGAAAAGACAATTTGTATTTCTTATCATAGGGACTGCGATTATTTTTACATCTTTTTTTATAAATATTAATGTGTTAAAACAAGTTAATGTACAAAAGGTTATTGTATTAGGAACGTTAACTTTATTGCTATTAACAATAATAATTGGTAACGAAGTTAATGGTTCAAAAAACTGGATTAACCTAGGTTTTTTTAGTTTACAATCTTCTGAGTTTTTAAAGCTATCTTCTATATTTTATCTTTCTTACATAATTGATCAACGTTTATCTAGCAAACAAGATTATAAATTAAAACATTTGATGCCCCCATTGGGTATATTAGGCGTTGGATTATTTCTTGTCTTACTTCAAGGTGATTTAGGCGGAACAATATTAACGGTCGCTATCATTGCATGCATCTTACTTTACTCTGACATAAAGGGAAAGGTAAAGCTTCAAATTCTAGGAATTACTTTAATTCCTACTACAATTTATCTACTTTACACTTTGCTATTTGATGCAAAAAACATTTACAGGTTAAAACGTATTAACGTTATGCTAGATCCATTTAAATATGAAAAGGATGACGGCTATCAGTTAACGAGTGCACTGATGTCTATAGGAAATGGCGGGTTATTTGGGAATGGTTTAGGAAATGGGGTTTCAAAATTAGGTTATTTACCTGAACCCCATACAGATTTTATCTTTACTGTTATTTCTGAAGAATTAGGATTGATAGGTGTGTTAATTGTTTTGATGATTTATGGTTTTATTTTAATGAAAGGACTTATTTATGCAAATAAAACCAATAATCATTTTTATAAACTCATTTGTATTGGTGTTGTAAGTTATTTATTTATACAAGTTTTTGTAAATTTAGCAGGTGTCTCAGGTCTGATACCATTGACTGGGGTAACATTGCCACTATTAAGTTACGGGGGTTCTTCAATGTTAAGTGTTAGTATCGCTTTTGCTGCTTTACTAGCGGTAACAAGGAAAATTAATAAGGAGAGCATTCACTAACTAAACTTAATGAAAAATATTGAAAAGAGGAATATTATGAATTTAAAACAAAAGCATCTTGTTAATTTAATAGAGGAAAATCACTATTCACAATTTAGAATAGAATTTTTAAGCTTACATGCTTATGAACAAAGTGAATTTTTCTCAGCAATAGATAAAAAAATTAGGAAAAATTTATATGAATTACTTTCTGCTCAAGAAGTAGCTCGATTTTTAGAATATTTAAATACTAGTGACAAAGAGTTCGAAATGATATTTAATGAGTTACATGTAAATTATGCGAGTGAAATATTAGAACATATGGCAGATGATGATGCAGTAGATATTTTAAATAAATTGTCGAAAGAACAACGTATTACACTGCTTACGCTTATGCCAAAGGATAAGTCAACCTTGTTGAAATCTTTAATGCATTATTATGAAGATACAGCTGGTGGCATAATGACTAAAGAATATATTTCTGTCCCAACTACTATGAACGTTGATGAAGCGCTGAAATATATAAAAGAAAAATCCAATTATGCTCAAATGATTTACGTTATTTATGCGGTGGATGCTAATAATAAATTGGTTGGAGTTATGTCTTTAAGGGAGATTATTCATACTGATGCCGATATGTTGATTAGTGAAATCATGAAAGTTAATGTCGTACAAACAGACATTTCTACTGATCAAGAATATATTGCCCAAACTATTCGTGATTATGATCTTATTGCAATTCCCGTAGTAGATTATCAACAACATTTACTAGGTATCATTACAGTCGATGATATTTTAGATGTTATGGAAGCTGAAGCCAATGAAGATTATTCAAGATTAGCAGGAATTGACAGTGTTAAAGATACAGAGGAATCTATTTTAAAAACTGCTAAAAAACGTTTGCCTTGGCTAATCCTACTTACTTTTTTAGGTATGATTACAGCAACGATATTAGGGTCATTTGAAGAAACACTTGAACAAGTAGCATTACTTGCAGCATTTATCCCTATTATAAGTGGTATGTCTGGTAATACAGGAACACAATCCCTGGCTGTTTCGGTCCGTAGTATTTCGACGGGTGATATGAAACATAAAAATAAATTGAGACATGCTTTGTATGAATCTGGGAGTGGTTTTATTTCTGGATTTGTCTGTAGTTTAATTTTATTTTTAATTATTGTGATTCTTTATGGTCAGCCATTATTAGCGACAATTGTGGCTATTAGCTTAACCATTGCTATGACAGTTGGAACAACGATAGGTTCAGTCATTCCATTATTTATGAATAAAATTGGCATAGACCCAGCCGTAGCAAGTGGTCCTTTTATAACTACAATCAATGATATAGTAAGTATGTTGATTTACTTTGGTCTTGCTACCTCATTTATGAGTTATCTAACATAATCTATTTATAGACAAAATATTTTTATTAATATAACGATACTTAGTGCTGAATATATTTTAAAATATGTTAGAGAAACAAAAATTCAGGAGGAATGAAAATGAAATTCATAGATATTTTCAGAAAATTGTATGGACTATATGAGGTTTTTGATGAAAATATAAAACTGATTAAACAATATATATTACCAAGATTACAAGGCGTATCTTCTAAGTTCAAGATTAGGGAGAAGGCTCTATGAGTACGTTTAAAAAGAACAATAGCATGTTTTCTTTTCGTTCTATAGGTTCTTTAATTGTTCTGGTGGGGCTAGGCGTATCGTTATTATGGATTAGTTTCTATCTAGAATTACCGTCACCAGCGGAAATGCGCAAGATTATACTTAGCTATGGATGGGCAGGATGGTTGGTATTCGTAGGAATTACCGTAGCCATCGCTATTACTCCTATTCCTATAACACTGCCTGCCTTTGTAGCCGGGTCTCTCTATGGTCTGGTGGAAGGGACACTGCTCTCTTTCTCCGGAGTAATGCTTGGATCTTGGGTTGGATATTGGCTGGCGCGTCTTGTAGGTCAACGTATTACTCTTCAGCTACTAGGACGACACAGATTTATTGTACAGAAGCACCTTAGTAATGCGGGATTTTGGGCTATGTGTACGGTGAAGCTAATGCCTGGTTTGCCGTACTGGCCAGTAAATTATGGTGCTGGGGCCTTAGGTGTAAGACAGTACACTTTCATCTATGCTACCTTTTTAGCTTCTATCCCTGGACAGATTTCTTTGGTGGCTTTAGGTGCTTTTGCAGTGAAACACTCAGTATTCCATGGTGTCGTATTAATTATCGCGTGGACTACGGTATTGATTTTGACTGGTATTTCCTATCGCCATTGGCGTGGCACAAATTCTGATATACAGAACCCAGAGGAGATAGAGCGATAGGCAAACTATCTATGATTTTTGAACACAATATCCATTACTGTTTGATTTTAAAATGATAAAGAGATTCCTTTTAAATAAGGAATCTCTTTTAATATGTGCACCTTTCTATAATCATCGGTTATTTAAAAGGGGTTAGTAAATCATTAAATTATATTTTCTATTTCGATATTTTTGATAGAATAAATTGTTCTCCATTTTCGTATAGTTCTAATGATTTTTTAATTAAATTTATGCAAGGAACAATCCTGAAACAAATCGAAGCTGACAACGTGCCTAAAATTGCTCCCACTAAGATGTCTCCTGGGTAATGAACCCCCACCCAAATGCGTGAAATTCCTACAAGAAAAGCCAATATTAGCCACATAAATCTCAAATTTTTCTTAAAAAGTAAAAACGTGATGCAGATAGAAAAAAACTGCATTGCATGGTCACTTGGAAATGAATTATCTACTGTATGCCCAATAAGTTGGTTAACATTTGTTAATTCAGCAAATGGCTGATTATTTGAATATATTTTCCCTACAACTTTCCCCAATACTTCAGCCATTACAAAAGCAATCATTCCACAAATGATCATTATTCTATTCTGCTTTTTTCGAGTGAACCAATATATGATAATACCTAAAACTAAAAAGTATTTCATGTACTTAGCTAAAAAAATCATTAATGGATTTAAAAATAGCAATTGTTTACTTAATTCGTTAAACATTCTAAAAATTTCAATATTTACTTCTGATAAATTCATAAAACTCATCCTCTTAATATTATAATGTTAGTTTAAATATAAATTATACTTAATCTCTGACTATACCAAAGTAAAGAACTTAGATAAACCTAGTCATATTAGTTCAGAAATAATCGTTTGTTAACACAAATTCTTATAAAATCCCTATTATTTAATATTTATTTTCTGTTAGTATGAAATTAAATATAGATATAAATGGAGTGAGATGATGCAACGACCGAAATTAAGAAAAACATTATTTACTTTACACTTTTTAATTGTTATCTCATTCATAGTTATAATTGTAGTATCAGGTTATCCGATATCTCAAAATCTTTGGATGATGATACCAATTTGGTTAGGTATTATTTTCATGCCTTCTATTATTGATAAGATTGCACCAAAACAAAATTAGGAAGCATTATCTTTGCACCTATAGGTTTAAAATTAGGTAATAAGGTTCCTAATACTGTACAAAAATTGATTGTAAGTATCTTAATTGTTATCGCAATCGTTCAACTTATATTTTAAAAGGAGACATTAAAATGAATCATTGGGATGAAAAATTTAATTCTGAAGATTATGTTTATGGTAAAGAGGCAAATGAATTTGTAAAAAATACATTTCAATCTAAAACTACAAATAAAGAAAAAGTTTTATTACTCGCAGAAGGTGAAGGCAGAAACGCTATCTACCTCGCTCAACTGGGTTATGATATCACAACGTATGATATGTCTAACGTAGGTATTAACAAGCAAGATAAATTAGCAGAAGATGTAGGTGTTAATATAGACGCAAAATATGGCGATATTACCCAGCCTAATTTAGCACCACAATCATCATTTGATTATAGTATTAATATCTTTGGCCATGTTCCGAAAGAAGGGAAACAAGGTATGTTTAATAATCTTGTGCAATCACTAGTTAAACATGGTCATAGTTATTTTGAATTTTATTCAACAGAACAACTAGAATATGGCACTGGTGGTCCAAAAGATGAATCTATGTTGTACGATACTGAAGAAATTAAAACTTACTTAAGAGATTTACCAGTTAAAATTCATCAACTAGAAAAACATGAATTTTACCGTAACGAAGGTATTAAACATACTGGTATAGGTTCTATAATTCAAGGGCACATAGAAAAAATTTAGTATTTGAGAATGCTAAATTTGATATAACAAATAGTAATTTAATCAATTTATGATAATAAAATATCTTTTAAATGAATTATTGTTATTTTGTTTAAATCTATCGTTATTAAGACATATTTTGATTTTGAAACGTTTAAGACACACGCATAATATGCATGTGTCTTTTGTTACACTTATAAGCCTTATTTATTCCAATAACCTAATTCATAGATTATAAATAATCAGGATATGATGATTTTATAAAAGAAGTTGGAGAACCTTTAATTTCAGATAATGATACACTTAAATTACCAACGGAAGAAGATATAACCAATTTAGTTAATATTGGGAAGAAATATAATATGAGCTTTTTAATAAATAATCAATGGTTGTAAGACGAAGCTTAAAATAATAATAGTAATAAGATTTATGATAATAGAGGAGATAAAATACTAATGAAATTTGAAAAACTATTTGGAAAGTCTAAATTTAAAAATGGAATTGAGATAAATAATAGAATAGTAATGGCACACTTAATAATGATGAATTGAAGTATATTGAAAGAATATCAAATGGCCCAGGGATGATAGTAACAGCTTGTGCATACATTTCTAAAAATGGGAAAGGATTTGAAGGCGAAACATCTGTGGAAGACGATAGTATGATTAGCCAACTGAGTGATTGGGCAAATGTATTAAAATAAAATGATTCAAAAGCAATATTACAATTACATCATGGAGGCAGAACTTGTAATCTCAATTCAGTTGTTAACAATGAAGTAGTAGCACCAAGTAATATACCTGCAGTAAGAGAAGCTTCAGGAGGAGTGAATCCGATAATTCCCCGTGAGCTTACTAATGAAGAAATAATTGATATTATACGGGATTTTGCAAAAGCAACAAAAATAGCTATAACAGCTAACTTTGATGGAGTGGAAATACACGGTGCAAATGGGTACCTACTGCAACAATTTTATTCTCCTCATGCGAATAGAAGAAAAGATAGATGGGGTGGTTCTAGAGAAAAAAGATTGGAATTCCCTATGGAAGTTATCAATGAAGTTAAATCAACAGTAGAAAAATATGGGGATGACTTCTTTATTATAGGCTATCGTTCCACTCCAGAAGAACCAGGTTTAACAATGATGTAGTTAAACAAAACTCTAATACTTCTAAAATGTTATTTTCTGTTCAAGAAATTATTGAGTACTTATCTTCGATTATGACACTTGAACCAGGGGACATAATTGCTACTGGTACACCAGCAGGAGTTGAACATGGAAGAGCAAAACCTGATTATAGGAGGAATTATATATGTTTGAAATCGTACGCCTAGTCAATGTGACATTGAATACTAAAAATATTGAAAAGATGCAAGACTATTATACTCACGTTATAGGTATGTATCATATAGAAACTGATAATGACATCAATCGCTATCTTAGTTTTGGAGTAGATCATCATAATTTAATTTTGAAACCCACTAAAAGTGATTTTGGATTTCAAAGTTTATCTTTTGAAATAGCAACGGATAACAGTTTTGAATCTATTATTCAATATTTTCATGATAACAATATTGCAGCACATCTTAAATTTAATGAAGAATACAATGTACCAGAACTTATAGAATTACCAGACCCTGATGGTCATTTAATTCATCTCTTTTTAGAAAGTCCTAAAACAAACGTTGATTGTAAAAATGGAGGTATTAGCCCTGATAAACTAGGTCATGTCGCGTTTACTGTTAATGACGTTGAACAAACAGTTGAATTCTATGAAACATTTTTAGGGTTTAAAGTCTCAGATTGGATGGACGATTTCTTTTGTTTCATGAGATGTAATCAAGATCATCATACAGTGAATTTTATTGAATCTAAAAAAACAAAAAAAATGCATCATTTGGCATTTGAACTTAAAGATGCATCTCACATTATTACTAGCAATGATTTGCTTTATAAAAATAATAAACCTTTAATTTGGGGTCCAGTTAGACATGGTATTGGACATAATATGTCTACTTATCATAATGATCCAGAAGAAAATACAATCGAACTATTTACAGAATTAGATGTTATTAATGAAAAACAAGGCGTTTTTGAACCACGTTTAGTGCATGATGATCATCCACAAAAACCAAAAGTTTGGAAAAATACCGATGATGCAGCAAATTTATGGGGCACACCGCCGCCAGAAGGATTTATGGATTAATAGTCTAAAATGAAAAAATCTGTGGAAAGAAGTCTTTATAAGGCTTCTTTCCATAGATTTTTTAGAGAAAAACATCCTATTGATGGATATAATACCAAACTTTTTTTGATAACATTGATTTTGAGGTTTAATTTGAAATTTCACCTCAAAAAGAAAGGATGGTTCAATATGAAAAAGTTTTTTCTAGGGTTAGAAGATGAATTATTAATGGTAACAGAAAAAGGAGATGACTATGATTCAACTAGCTGTTTAAAAGGCACACAACCTACTGATCTAGTCGTGGATCATCAAAATAAAAACCAAATTTTTTGTGGAACATATGGGAATGGGTTATGGAAAAGTGAAGACGGTGGGGAAAGCTGGTTTGCTATAGGTCAAGTTAATAATTATCATGAACCAAATAAAGGGATGGGAATCAAATCAGCATATATCACATCATTAGCCATTGACGATACAGAGGGAACTCTATACGTTGGTACAGAACCAAGTGAACTTTATTATTCTCAAGATGGTGGACTTACGTTTACAGAATTTAAAGCGATTCAAAACTTACCGTCTAAACCATTTTGGCAATTTCCACCACGTCCATACACTAATCATGTTCAAAGTATTGCTTCTAGTTATTCAAATAGCAAGGGGTTAAATGTAGCTATTGAATTTGGTGCCTTTATCTATACTACAGATTTTGGTCAAACATGGAATGACAGACCATTTTTAAGCCCTAAAGACATACACACGTTACTTGCTCATTCACTTGCACCCGGAAGATTATACGCAGCATGTGGCGATGGCTTTTCGGATTCTAGTAGTGCGTATGCAGAAAGTAAAAATGATGGCAAAGCATGGAAATATATGAGTGAAGGATTAGAAGCTCATCCCTACCTTTATAGCATGGCTATTGATCCTGAAAATCCTGATGATCGGTTTGTTTCAGCTTCAGAAAGCCCTATGAAAGCACACTTTAAAGGTGATGAAAAGCACAAGCGTTATTCCACAATCTATAGAAAAAATGGTGAAGAGCCATGGAAAGAAATAGCAAAAAATCTTCCAGTAAATGAGAGCTTTATCTACGAACTCGCAACAGACCTAACGGAAAGTGGTGTCGTTTACGCTTTTAATAATCATGGTTTATTTAGGTTGAAGATTGAAAATTATAAATGGGAACGTATAGAAATTGAATGGAAAGAAAAATATATGACACAACATCCATCCTTTTTAGTAGTAACTTCTGTATGATTATTAGCTTATTTAAAACGTTCGTTATTAAGACGAAATTTTATTATGAAACGCTTAAGAGACTCCTTTTTTCAATAAGGAGTCTCTTTTAACATGCCTTCTGATAACCATGGATTATGTAAAGTTAATATAGTATTTTATTTTAATGATAGATTAACTGATTTTATGTGTTCTTTTGGTTTTAATTTATTTTAAGTATCTATATATACGAATAATTAATTTTTAACTTCCATGGAGAGAATTATTACGTAACATATCGACAAACTCAAAAGGAGCTTATTTTCCTAGATGCTTATAAAGTATCTGGTTCTAAAAAACAAACGATATATCTATAAACCAATTAAAATACTCCTTGTCGAAAAGAAGTGTCTTTTAAGGTATCTCCTAATAAGCATGAATTATGTCTATTCATCATAAAAATAGGATGATAATGGTATAGCCAAGTTTTCTAGTCCCACAATAAAAAAAGTTCTTAAGTCAACAAAAACTGTAGACAAACAACCTTCTATTTGGAAGTTATTTGTCTTTTTCTATGACCAAATAACACATCTATTATACTGTTAATAGTTTTAATACGAGCACATTTCCATTTTCAATGTCTAAAACCGTTTGACTACTTTCGATATATCGTTTAATATAACGATATATCGAAAGTAGAAAGGTGATAATAATGTTTAACAAATCATTTAACAATAGAAGGCATACAATGATGCAACCTGAAGTTGGAGGATTCGGCAATGGTTTTGGTGACTTTGAAAAAATGTTTGCTTCTGCACGTGGTACAGATCGATTCTTCAAAAAAGGAAATTTGCAATTCACTATATTGAAATTATTATTGGAAGAACCCAAACATGGCTATCAAATTATCAAAGATCTTGAAGCACAATTCAAAGGTTTCTATTCGCCAAGTCCAGGCAGTGTTTATCCAATTTTACAAATGTTAGAAGATCGTGGCTTTGTTTCCATTTCAAAAGATGGCAAGAGAAAAATTTATACGGTTACAAATGAAGGAATGCAGTTTTTAGAAGAAAATGACAGTAACGATGAATTCACAAAACGTATGGAACAATTCAAAAATATGGACATGGATAAAATGAAAGAAGCAAGAGGCGAATTACAAGAGTTATTCAAATCATTTATGTTAGCAGGTCAAAACGCAATGCAAGATGATAAAGAATATGAACAATTTCAACAGTTAATTAAAGACACTAAAGAGAAACTCCTACTGTTCAAGGAAGAAAATAAAATTTGAAAAAGAAGGTTTAATGATGAAAAAACAAAATCTAAAACACATTGCAATTGTTGGTGGCGGACCAGGTGGATTAATGCTAGGTCTACTATTACAGCAACAGGGATTTCCTTTTACTATTTATGAACGTGGATACAAAAATATGCATGATGATAGAGGTGGTTCACTAGATATTCATGAGGACAGCGGGCAGTTACCCTTGAAAGAAGCAGGTCTATTTGATGCTTTCCGTAAATATGCGCGTTATGAAGGAGAAGACACACGTATTGTACGAAAAGATGGCAAGATATTATACGATGAAGATGCAGAAGATGAAGGCGGAAGACCTGAAATTGACAGAGGAAAATTATGTGATATTATAATTGAACAAATTCACCCAGAACATATTAAATATGGTTATAAATATGAAAAGATGATACAACAAGATAATGGACAAGTCGAACTTATATTCGAAGACGGTGGTACAGTAATGACAGATTTAGTTATTGGGGCAGACGGTGCATTTTCAAAAATTCGACCATATTTAACAAATGCTGAGCCTGAGTATACTGGTATATCTATGATTGAGATGAATTCTGATGAAAATGAACACCCAGATCTTCTTAAGTTCAATAAAAATGGTAAAGTCATGGGGTTAGGTGGCAACCAAGCTATATTAGGTCAACGTAACGGAGATGGACGCATCATGGCGTACATCAGTTTTAAAGAGAAATATGAAATACTTGATGAATATCGAAATCTTTCATTAGATGAATTAAAAGAAAAATTGTTAAATGCGTTTAGTGAGTGGGGATTAGAACTCAAAAAATATATTGCATATAGTTATGACGACATCAAGCTTCGCCGTATCTACAAACTCCCTATTGGCTTAACTTGGAAAACACAATCGAACCTCACACTCATTGGTGATGCTGCACATCTCATGAGTCCATTTGCAGGTGAAGGTGTAAACATGGCTTTATACGATGCTTATCTTTTAGCAGGGTCATTCAAAACCTACGATAATCTTACTGAAATATTGAAAAGTTATGAGCAACAGATGTTCGAAACCGCAAAAGTTCACGCGAAAGAATCCCAAGATAACTTAGAGATATTTTTCTCAGAAAATGGTGCTGAAAAAATGACACAATTCTTTATGGATATGGAAGAAAATTAAAGAAGATTCGAAACAACTTAGCATTTATGCCGTAGAGGGTGGCGTAAATTTATATCCTTTTGAAATTTAAGAATTGTGAAACCCAAATAATACCTTTATGATTAAATACTGAATATAGTTATTTATTTCATAACTTTGAACAGTAACTATCCATAAAATAAAATTTAGGTTGGGAGGATTTTATATGAAGTCTAGAATAACAGTAATTACTTTAGGTGTAGACGATTTGGACAGAGCAGTATCGTTCTATCAAGAGGGGCTAGGTTTTTCAACAGACGGAATCGTAGGAGAAGAATTCGAAAATGGTGCTGTTGCATTTTTTAAAATGAATTCAGGGTTAACATTTGCAGTATTTGAACGTAAAAACATTGCTCACGACACCCAGTTAAGCCAAGGTGCTGCTAACCCAACAGAATTCACTTTAGGTCATAATGTAGAAAGTAAAAAAGAAGTAGACCAAGTAATTGAGCAAGCAAGAAAAGCTGGAGCACATATTACAGTAGAACCTCATGATGCTTTCTGGGGTGGTTATTCAGGATACTTTCAAGACCCAGATGATCACCTATGGGAAGTGGTGTGGAATCCTGATTTAGATATTAACGAATAAGTAGCTTAAAAAACATCCAACGCACCTCTTACTATCGGACTTCGAGTACAATTAGTTGAAGATGTCGTTAATTTTTATCAAGGTGTTGGATTTAAAAAATATATGAATATTACTGATAAAGATGGTAAGTTACTTATGTCTATTCTCTCTTATGGTGTTTGTGCTATAGAAGTAAGTGTGCTTGAAAGGCTTCTACATCCTGATACTTAACGAGAGAGAAATATTAAAGAGGGACTCAAAACAATATAAGCAGCCAACTTGATATTATAAACATTAATGCAAGTAGATGGGTCGTTTTTGAAAACGAAGATAAGTTTCCAAAAGTTTTACAAGACACATGTGTTAAGATTTATTCTGAATGGTTATCGATATAGAATATAAAGTATCTGACATATCGATGTTTTTTCACTAAATTTAATGATACAAACAAAGGTTTTTCATATAGTGAAATCTGGGTAGCAGTTAGTAACTAATCATTTTAATTTATTAATGCACATATCTCTTAAATTAAGCTTTTAAAACGTTCGTTTAAAGAAAATACCCCTTAACTTCTTAAGAGGGTGTTTTTTTGTTTATTTAGGGTCTACCTTAATAGAACCATTAGTGAGGTTAGTAAAACAGTATTTCTGTATGTATGATTAGGTTGTTAAAAATGATCCTTATTTAGACAGAATTTGATTTTGAAATGGTTAAGAGATTCCTTTTTTCAATAAGGAGTCTCTTTTAACATACCTTCCGATAACCATGGATTTTATTACTATTTTATTTTAAATTTGGATAGTCTATTACTCTTGTTATATTGACAATATCATGAGAATTTATATCTTCCTCTTTTATATTTTTCATTTGTTCTAAAATAATACTTCTTTTTTCCATGATAAACTTATTTAAATAGGTTGTTGTTAAATTAAAATATTAATGATTTTATTGAAAGAAAACTTATAGTAGTCATTTGTATTCTGTTAGATATTTCATTAATAGCGCATCGTCATCCAATTTTTTACCTCTTTTAATTTAAATGTTATTGGGATGTTTTTTGCGTATTTACTCGCTTCAAATAAAGAAGGGCTATCGTTAGTTGCATCGGCTGATGCTGATTGAGTGATAAAAATTTCATCACATAATCCTTCTTGAATAAATGACCAGTTAATTTTTTCACCGCCGCCTACAAGTATTTCTTCTAAACCCAAATAGTCACTCAATTTTTTAACAACTAATTTTAAATCTAGTTTATCTTCTCCAGCGATAATATAAGAAATATTTAAACGACGTAACATATCTTTATATGCATTAGACGCATTCTCAGTCAATATTTCTACTACATGAGCAACTGTATCATTGTAGTATATATTGTTTTCTTCCCACCCTAATCTCCCTGAAGGGTCAATAGAGAAGTAATACATAGCTGCATCTTTAGTAACAATAAAATCACTAATGAGATCTATAGATAATATATAGTTGGCTCTAGAATTTCGATTTATGATAATGACTTTATTGTTATGTCTACATCAGAAATACTATTAAGTACATCTAAAGAATCTGGGTGTGTAATAGTACCAACAGGAGTGTAACTAAATGTAGTAGTAAATGATTTATAAAATATTACCAAATAGCTATCTTGGTATAACATAATATCGCCTTTGTGAATGTGCTTGATTTCTTGCATATTTGTTGGAAAAGCATCATTAAAATCATGATATTTTTCATTGTTGTTTAAATCATGCATTGTAATAGATAAAGGCAATTTTTCTAATAAATATTGTGATGTTACATTATCAAATATGTTTGCAGAAAATGTAATTGAGTCAATTGTGAATGTAACTTTTGACATATTTATACGCTCCTTTTAATTACTTTAGTTGAACTATCGGTTACAAAAGTATTTTCTAGCACATCTTTTGTTACTATAGCATTCGTACCAATCCATGTATCTTGCTTAAATAATAATTTTATTATTACCTCTCCATGAGTATTACCAAGGTTGAGAAGTAGGCCCAACTGTAAATTCATTAACATTAACATCTTCGGGTTAATCAATTGCGAAAGCCACAATATTAGCAATACTGTGTGGAGAAATTTGGTATTGATCGTACATCTGCTCTGTCCCTTTTGCTGTATCTTTATCAGTGATACGATCTATTAATTCAGTTTCTATTGCTGCAGGATAAATAGTATCAGTACGTATATTTGTACCTTCTTGTGCTGATTCTATACGTAAAACTTCCATTAGACCACATACTGCCCATTTAGTTGCACTGTAAACAGTACCACCTGGATATGCTTTCAATCCTGCTACAGAGGAAGTAGTAATGATATGACCGGATTTTTGTGAAGTGAATTCAGGTAATACTGCCTTAATACCATTAAGCACGCCTTTAATATTTACATCTATCATTTGATTCCATTCATCAGACTTAAGTTTTAATAAAGGGGGAGTTGGTCATTAAACCAGCGTTTAAAAAAATAACATCAATTTGTCCATAAGTTGATACAGCATGTTCAACTTTCTTTTAAAGTTTTTGTTGCGTAGGACGTATGATAATTTCATTTAGTCCAACATCTTCATCTTCATCAATACAAAAAGCAATAATACGTGCTACAGAATCGGGTTCAATGGCGTCTTCACTCAACTTATCAAATTGCTCTCTAATTTCTGGATCTTGAATTGAATGTGTGAATTTTGTATCTATAGAACCAGGAGAAATACTAGTTACTCTAACGTTTTTATCTAATTCTGCTTCTTCCTGTCTTAATCCTTCTGTTATGGCTTTAACAGCATATTTTGTCGCACTATATACTGCCCCGCCTGGAATAACACTATGAGCTCCAATTGAAGATATATTAATAATGTGACCAGAAGATTGTTTGTGCATTTCAGGCAATACAGCACCAATACCAAACAAAATGCCTTTCACATTAATATCTATTCCATTTTCCCATTCTTCATAGTTATTTTGATATAAATAGGATTGAGGCATTACACCTGCACAGTTAATAAGCACATCAATTCGACTATGTTTTTCGAGTGCCATTGATACTAATTGATTGATATCATTTCTATTACTGACGTCTGTTACTTTTGAAATGACACTATTTCCTTCATCTTTAATAAGTTTAGTTACTTCTTCAAGTCGTTCTTTATTTATATCACCTAAAACAACCTTTGCTCCTTTTTTAGATAATCTAAGAGCATTTGCTTTACCCATACCACTTGATGCTCCTGTGATAATAATCACTTTATTTTCTATTGTCATAGCAAAAATCCTCTCTAATAAATATTGTGATGTTAGCTTCTGGCATTTTTATATACTCTTTTTAATAAAAATAAGCACCTATAATTTAAACTGTTCACTAATTTGAGTTAAATTGTTTTAATAACTTTAGCTGGAATACCGGTCACAACAGTATTTGCTGGGACATCTTTTGTTACTACAGCATTCGCACCAACAATTGCATTTTCGCCAATAGTTACGCCTGGTAATACAGTAGCTGATGCACCAACCCATGCATTTTTTTTAATAGTAATTGGATCAACAATTAACCCTCTGCGTTGTTCAGGATCCGTGGGATGATTTACACTAAGCAAATTAACTCTTGGGCCAATTAATACATGATCTTCTAAAGTAATGCCGCCTAAATCTGTAAACATGACGTTACTATTAATAAATACAGATTTTCCAATAGATAAGTGTTTTCCGAAATCTGAGTAAAATGGTAAATTAACTCCTACAGAATCATCGATTCTTTGGCCTGTTATTTCTGATAATAACTGTATTGTTGAATCATGATCATGATATTCATTATTTAATTTTGATATAATTTTTGAGTTAGAATCTACTATTTTATTAATTTCTTCAAATACTGGTTCTTTTTCACTGACAATACGTCCCCAAATATTTTTACTTAAGATATTTTCAAACATAATCATTCTCCTTTTGTGATAACACCTTTAGTTGTAACTATACCCTTTAATATAAACGAATAATTTTTATGAATTGTTTGTTAAAAAGTTTTGTTCCATGATTCTGTTGAATTCAAATTTTCCATCTGTATAGTTGAATGCTCCCTTGAATGTTTTAATTAAGCTTTGCTTATTGATATCACTGGTGTTATATTTAACACGTTATCACCTGAACCTAACTTTAGGTCAAGCACTAAGAAGAATAATTTAAGGATTGTGGGGCATTAAAATGTATTCAATAGGAGAAGTATCTGAAAAATTCCAATTACCAATATCTACTTTGAGGTATTATGATAAAGAAGGATTACTACCAAATTTAAAGAGAAGTGAATCAGGCATTCGTCAATTTGATGAACAAGTACTTGAAGCGATAAGAGTTATAGAATGTCTTAAAAAATCTGGGACATCTATTAATGATATTAAGGATTTTATGTTGTGGTGTGAACAAGGTCCATCAACTTATGATAAAAGATTGTCCTTATTTGAAAAACAAAAAAAACATGTAGAAAATGAGATTAAAGAATTAGAAAAGACATTAAATATGATTGAATTTAAATGTTGGTATTATAATGAAGCTGTGAAGAATGGTGATGAAGCATTTGCAGAACGTATTCCTGAAATATTGCCTAGTGAAATTGAAGAGAGTTATGTAAAAGCGCATCATTAAAAACGTTCGTAATTGAGACATATTCTGATTTTGAGACAATTAAGAGACTTCCCATTAAAAGGAAGTCTCTTTTAATGGGTAAATCATAAGGATATGTCTGAACAAGGAACAAATAAAAAACAATAGCATGATTCTATTACGATTAGTAGTTTCTTTACAGAGATTGCTGATTTTTTAGTTATTGCACCTTACGCACCTTTTGTATCTTCAATCGATTTTTTTAAAACAAATGCAAATAATAAAACAATTATCATTTGTTATAGTAAGTTTCATATTTCTTATTATTGGATTTATCCCACCAATTGGGGAGTTCTTTTGAACTATTCGTTTAAGTATTGGTGGTGCAGACCTATTTGTAGGTTGTTTACAGTTACTTAATTCTTCTTTTGATTTATTTAAAAAATTGAAGTTTAATTCAATCAGTATTTATCGTTCGGCTGTTCCAATATTCGTTGGGACAATTGTTATGATACTACCACTTGAAATTTTTTGCTTCAATACCTAGTGTTATTCGGCCAGTAACTAGTAACGGTTTACTAGTGAATACTATTTTAGCATTAGTATTAGAAAATCTATTTAATTAGGATGTTATAAAAGGGTAAAATGTTTATATTTGAGTATAAAAGGAATGGAATAAGAGTTTAGTTATTAAGGTTTTAAGGGGATGAGAATAATGAAAAAAATAACAGATCTACGTGTTGGCCAACCATTTGTAGCCCAAAATTAAGTTGTTGCTTCTTCTAATAATTTAGTAATAACACGTTTTAAACGCTAGTGGTCTCTCTGTGAATGATGTTGATATAAATTCCTATAAAGAGAAGAGTTCCCTGTAAATAAAGCATTCGTCAAATTTTCAAAAAAAAATTAAATACACTACTTAGATACCAGGAAACTTTTAGGTTTTTTACAGATCAGGACTCTCCTTATATAGAAGGAGAGATTTTTTATAATAAGGGCTTATCTAACACATTAGAATTAATTGCTGAAAAGGGTGGTAAAGCTTTTTATGAAGTAGATATCGCTGATAAAATTGCTGAGTTTATGAAACAAGAAGGATGATTAAGATGACTATTTTAACTATATTACAATTGTAGTATTAGGAGGTCAAAAAAGTGTCAAAATTTAAGTCTTTGCTTCTACTCTTTGGCTCGCTAATTTTACTTAGTGGTTGTGAGAATGTAGAAGTTTTAAACCCAAAAGGGCCAATGGCAAGTGATTCGAAGTTCTTGATTATGTATTCAATCATCTTCATGCTTGTTATCGTTGCCGTCGTAATTCTCTTGTTCACAGTCTTTCTATTCAAATATAGAATCAGTAAGACTGAGGAAACAGGTAAGATGCACCACAGTGTTTTAATGGAAACCATTTGGTTTATCATTCCGGTCATCATTCTAATTGCTTTAGCCATTCCAACGGTTAAATCACTTTACAATTATGAGGAAACGCCAGATAAAAAGGATGATCCTATTGTAGTTTATGCTACAAGTGCTGGTTATAAGTGGTTCTTTAGTTATCCTGAAGAAAAAATCGAAACGGTTAATCACTTAACTATTCCGAAAGATCGCCCTGTTGTTTTCAAACTCCAATCAATGGATATGATGACAAGTTTCTGGATTCCACAACTTGGTGGTCAGAAATATGCGATGACAGGTATGACTATGGACTGGACGTTAACAGCTAGCGAAGAAGGTACGTTCCGTGGACGTAACTCAAACTTCAACGGCGAAGGGTTTGCTCGTCAAACTTTTGATGTTAATTCAGTAAGTCAAAGTGAATTTAAAGATTGGGTCAAAGATGCTCAAAGTAAAAAAGAATTAGATCAAGATACCTTTGATAAGCAACTTTTACCAACTACTGAAAATGAAAACTTAACTTTCAGTGGTACTCATCTAGCATTTGTTGATGCTGCAGCAGATCCTGAGTATATTTTCTACGCTTATGATCGCTACAATTACGTACAAAAAGATCCAAACTTTAACACTGAAAAAGAATTAACTGAAGATGTGTTAGATAAACCAGATCAACCTGCACGTAAACCGCAAATCACAAATGCGAACTATGAGAGACATGGTATGAAAGCCATGATTCTTGGCAACAACGAACCATACGATAGTGAATTCAAAGACGAGGAAACACATAACGTCGATGAAATGGACAAAATCTCTAAAGGTGCTAAAGACGAAAAAGCATCTGAATTAGAGAAAAAAGAGCATGAATCTGGAGGTGGACATTAATGGATTTTCCATGGGATCAGTTACTCGTTAAAGGTTCTTGGATGATTACAATGGCACAAATCGGTGCCCCATTTGGAATCATTGGACTAATCGCAGTAATTACTTATTTTAAATTATGGAAATATTTATACAGAGAATGGTTCACATCTATCGACCATAAGAAAATCGGGGCAATGTATTTAATCTGTGCCGTATTAATGTTCGTTCGTGGTGGTATTGACGCATTAATGATGCGTACACAATTAGCGATTCCTAACAATACGTTTTTGGACTCAAATCACTATAACGAAGTTTTTAGTACACACGGTGTTATCATGATTATCTTTATGGCAATGCCTTTCATATTTGGTTTGTGGAATGTCATTGTACCTTTACAAATTGGTGCTCGAGACGTTGCATTCCCTGTATTAAATAGCGTAAGTTTCTGGTTATTCTTCTCAGGTATGATTTTATTCAACTTGTCATTTATAATCGGGGGCTCACCTGCAGCTGGTTGGACTAACTATGCACCACTGGCAGGTGAATTCAGTCCCGGACCAGGTGTCAATTATTACTTAATTGCAATTCAGATTTCTGGTATCGGTACACTGATGACAGGTATTAACTTCTTCGTAACCATACTTAGAATGAAAACACCTACAATGAAATTTATGGAAATGCCAATGTTTACGGTTACTACTTTCATTACAGCCTTACTCATTATCTTGGCTTTTCCAGTATTAACAGTTACATTAGCACTATTCACAACAGATAGAATCTTCGATACTGCATTTTTTGCAGTAGCAAATGGTGGTATGCCAATGCTTTGGGCTAACTTCTTCTGGGTATGGGGGCACCCTGAAGTTTATATTGTTGCCCTTCCAGCATTCGGTATATACTCTGAAATTATTCCAACATTTGCGCGTAAACGCCTATTCGGCCACCAAAGCATGG
Organism: Staphylococcus sp. NAM3COL9; assembly: GCF_001431205.1. Taxonomy (GTDB): domain Bacteria; phylum Bacillota; class Bacilli; order Staphylococcales; family Staphylococcaceae; genus Staphylococcus. Next base: position 173,854 of record NZ_LGPC01000004.1, read on the forward strand.
TTTGGGCAACGGCAGGTATTGCGTTCTTAAGCTTTTTAGTTTGGGTTCATCATTTCTTCACAATGGGTAATGGTGCGTTAATCAACTCATTCTTCTCAATTTCAACCATGCTTATCGGTATACCAACTGGTGTTAAAATATTTAACTGGTTGTTCACGCTTTACCAAGGCCGAATTACGTTCGAGTCACCAATGTTATTCTCACTAGCATTTATCCCCAACTTCCTAATAGGTGGAGTAACTGGTATTATGCTTTCTATGGCAGCAGCAGATTACCAATACCACAACACATACTTCCTAGTGGCGCATTTCCACTACACGTTAGTATCCAGTGTTGTACTTGCCTGTCTAGGAGCTTTAATATTCTGGTGGCCTAAGATGACTGGATTTAAGTTAAACGAAACGTTAAACAAATTCTGCTTCTGGTTCTTTGTAATCGGTTTCAACATTTGTTTCATACCTCAATTTATACTTGGTCTTGACGGTATGCCACGTCGTTTATATACTTACATGCCAGAAGATGGTTGGTGGTTATTAAACGTAATCTCAACTTTCGGTGCTCTATTAATGGCATTAGGCTTTATGTTCTTAGTTGCAAGTATTGTTTACAGCTTCTTCAAAGCACCACGTGAATTAACTGGTGATAACTGGGATGGTTTAGGTCGTACACTAGAATGGTCAACTGCTTCAGCGATGCCACCTAAATACAACTTTGCTATCACGCCAGATTGGAACGACTACGATACATTTGTTGATATGAAAGAACATGGTCGTCATTATTTAGATAACCATAATTACACAGATATCCACATGCCGAATAATACCCCAGTTGGTGTATTCATGGGAATATTCTTCACTATTGGTGGTTTCTTCCTAGTATTTGAAACATTACTACCAGCTATTCTTTGCTTAATTGGTATCTTTGGCACTATGATTTATCGTAGTTTCCAAGTAGATCACGGTTATCACATTCCAGCTTCTGAAGTAATGGAGACTGAAAAACGTTTACGTGAAGCACGAATAAAAGAAAAGGAGGCTGTAAGTCATGAGTCATGATGCAAACACAATTGATCAACGTTCGCATGAAGGTGAATTAAATAAGCTTGGCTTTTGGATTTTCCTTACAGCTGAATTCTCATTATTCGGTACGTTATTTGCAGCGTTACTAACACTGCAACATGGTGGCGATTATGCTGGTAAAATGACTACCGAGTTATTTGAATTACCGCTCGTTTTGATAATGACATTTGCTTTATTAATTAGTTCTTATACATGTGGTATTGCAATTTACTACATGAGAAAAGAAAAAGAAAAATTAATGATGATTTGGATGATTATCACTGTACTATTAGGTATGGTATTCGTAGGCTTTGAAATCTATGAATTCACACACTATGTGCATGAGGGTGTTAATCTTTCGATTGGTTCTTATTGGTCTAGTTTCTTTATACTATTAGGAACGCATGGTGCCCACGTATCGTTAGGTATCGTCTGGATTATCTGTTTATTAATCCAGATCGCAATGCGAGGATTAAATAAAGACAATGCTCCTAAATTATTTATAGTAAGTTTATATTGGCACTTTTTAGATGTTGTATGGATCTTCATCTTCACTGCCGTATATATGATAGGGATGGTGTTTAGCGGATGAATACAATAGTAAAACACACAGTAGGTTTTATTGCCTCAATCGTTCTGACAATATTAGCAGTGTTTGTAACTTTATACACATCTATGGAACTTAACGTTAAGATTACCATCATTTTTGGTTTTGCTTTTATACAGGCTGCAGTTCAATTATTAATGTTTATGCACTTAACTGAAGGTAAAAACGGAAACTTACAAGCATTTAAAGTTGTATTTGCGATTATCATTACTTTAATTACTGTTATTGGTACTTATTGGGTAATGCA
>NZ_LGPC01000005.1 GCF_001431205.1 Staphylococcus sp. NAM3COL9
CAATATGTCAATGTCATTCCTTCTCATCTTCTCAAGGAAGATGTTCCGAATATATCCTTAGAAAGGAGGTGATCCAGCCGCACCTTCCGATACGGCTACCTTGTTACGACTTCACCCCAATCATTTGTCCCACCTTCGACGGCTAGCTCCATAAATGGTTACTCCACCGGCTTCGGGTGTTACAAACTCTCGTGGTGTGACGGGCGGTGTGTACAAGACCCGGGAACGTATTCACCGTAGCATGCTGATCTACGATTACTAGCGATTCCAGCTTCATGTAGTCGAGTTGCAGACTACAATCCGAACTGAGAACAACTTTATGGGATTTGCATGACCTCGCGGTTTAGCTGCCCTTTGTATTGTCCATTGTAGCACGTGTGTAGCCCAAATCATAAGGGGCATGATGATTTGACGTCATCCCCACCTTCCTCCGGTTTGTCACCGGCAGTCAACCTAGAGTGCCCAACTAAATGCTGGCAACTAAGTTTAAGGGTTGCGCTCGTTGCGGGACTTAACCCAACATCTCACGACACGAGCTGACGACAACCATGCACCACCTGTCACTTTGTCCCCCGAAGGGGAAGGCTCTATCTCTAGAGTTTTCAAAGGATGTCAAGATTTGGTAAGGTTCTTCGCGTTGCTTCGAATTAAACCACATGCTCCACCGCTTGTGCGGGTCCCCGTCAATTCCTTTGAGTTTCAACCTTGCGGTCGTACTCCCCAGGCGGAGTGCTTAATGCGTTAGCTGCAGCACTAAGGGGCGGAAACCCCCTAACACTTAGCACTCATCGTTTACGGCGTGGACTACCAGGGTATCTAATCCTGTTTGATCCCCACGCTTTCGCACATCAGCGTCAGTTACAGACCAGAAAGTCGCCTTCGCCACTGGTGTTCCTCCATATCTCTGCGCATTTCACCGCTACACATGGAATTCCACTTTCCTCTTCTGTACTCAAGTTTCCCAGTTTCCAATGACCCTCCACGGTTGAGCCGTGGGCTTTCACATCAGACTTAAGAAACCGCCTACGCGCGCTTTACGCCCAATAATTCCGGATAACGCTTGCCACCTACGTATTACCGCGGCTGCTGGCACGTAGTTAGCCGTGGCTTTCTGATTAGGTACCGTCAAGATGTGCACAGTTACTTACACATTTGTTCTTCCCTAATAACAGAGTTTTACGATCCGAAAACCTTCATCACTCACGCGGCGTTGCTCCGTCAGACTTTCGTCCATTGCGGAAGATTCCCTACTGCTGCCTCCCGTAGGAGTCTGGACCGTGTCTCAGTTCCAGTGTGGCCGATCACCCTCTCAGGTCGGCTACGTATCGTCGCCTTGGTAAGCCATTACCTTACCAACTAGCTAATACGGCGCGGGTCCATCTATAAGTGATAGCAAAACCATCTTTTACTTTAGAACCATGCGGTTCCAAATGTTATCCGGCATTAGCTCCGGTTTCCCGAAGTTATTCCAGTCTTATAGGTAGGTTACCCACGTGTTACTCACCCGTCCGCCGCTAACTTCAAAGGAGCAAGCTCCTTATCCGTTCGCTCGACTTGCATGTATTAGGCACGCCGCCAGCGTTCATCCTGAGCCAGGATCAAACTCTCCATAAATGAATTATGATGTTTGATTAGCTCATAAAATACTAATTTGTGTGTTATCTCTAACACGTTTGAACCAACAATTTAATGTTGCGTTCGGAATTAACGTTGACATATTGCAATTCAGTTTTCAATGTTCATTTCTTAATCACAAGAATTAATTCTACAGGTTATGACTCAGAAAGTCAAGAACTTTTTGAAATTAATTTAATTTTCTTTAATACTTCCATAAAAAAACGACCCAAAGGTCAAAATGGAATTGCCTGGCAACGTCCTACTCTCGCGGAACGTAAGTCCGACTACCATCGGCGCTAAGGAGCTTAACTACTGTGTTCGGCATGGGAACAGGTGTGACCTCCTTGCCATTGTCACCAGACAATGAAATGTATAAAAATTATACATTCAAAACTAGATAGTAAGTAAAATTTGATAATGCCAAAACAAAACACTTTTAAATTTGATTAAGTCTTCGATCGATTAGTATTCGTCAGCTCCACATATCGCTATGCTTCCACCTCGAACCTATTAACCTCATCATCTTTGAGGGATCTTATAACCGAAGTTGGGAAATCTCATCTTGAGGGGGGCTTCATGCTTAGATGCTTTCAGCACTTATCCCGTCCATACATAGCTACCCAGCGATGCCGTTGGCACGACAACTGGTACACCAGAGGTATGTCCATCCCGGTCCTCTCGTACTAAGGACAGCTCCTCTCAAATTTCCTGCGCCCACGACGGATAGGGACCGAACTGTCTCACGACGTTCTGAACCCAGCTCGCGTACCGCTTTAATGGGCGAACAGCCCAACCCTTGGGACCGACTACAGCCCCAGGATGCGATGAGCCGACATCGAGGTGCCAAACCTCCCCGTCGATGTGAACTCTTGGGGGAGATAAGCCTGTTATCCCCGGGGTAGCTTTTATCCGTTGAGCGATGGCCCTTCCATGCGGAACCACCGGATCACTAAGTCCGTCTTTCGACCCTGCTCGACTTGTAAGTCTCGCAGTCAAGCTTCCTTATGCCTTTACACTCTATGAATGATTTCCAACCATTCTGAGGAAACCTTTGAGCGCCTCCGTTACTCTTTAGGAGGCGACCGCCCCAGTCAAACTGTCCATCTGACACTGTCTCCCACCATGATAAATGGTGCGGGTTAGAAATCCAACACAGCAAGGGTAGTATCCCACCAACGCCTCGACGTAAGCTGGCGCTCACGTTTCAAAGGCTCCTACCTATCCTGTACAAGTTGTACCGAATTTCAATATCAGACTACAGTAAAGCTCCACGGGGTCTTTCCGTCCTGTCGCGGGTAACCTGCATCTTCACAGGTACTATGATTTCACCGAGTCTCTCGTTGAGACAGTGCCCAAATCGTTACGCCTTTCGTGCGGGTCGGAACTTACCCGACAAGGAATTTCGCTACCTTAGGACCGTTATAGTTACGGCCGCCGTTTACTGGGGCTTCGATTCGTAGCTTCGCCGAAGCTAACCACTCCTCTTAACCTTCCAGCACCGGGCAGGCGTCAGCCCCTATACATCACCTTACGGTTTAGCAGAGACCTGTGTTTTTGATAAACAGTCGCTTGGGCCTATTCACTGCGGCTCTCCTGGGCGTTAACCCTAAAGAGCACCCCTTCTCCCGAAGTTACGGGGTCATTTTGCCGAGTTCCTTAACGAGAGTTCGCTCGCTCACCTTAGAATTCTCATCTTGACTACCTGTGTCGGTTTGCGGTACGGGCACCAAAATTCTAGCTAGAGGCTTTTCTTGGCAGTGTGAAATCAACGACTCGAGGAAAAAATTTCCTCTCCCCATCACAACTTGACCTTAAGAGTGCCGGATTTGCCTAACACTCAGTCTCATTGCTTGGACGTACAATCCAATAGTACGCTTCGCCTATCCTACTGCGTCCCCCCATCGCTTAAAACGAATTTTGGTGGTACAGGAATATCAACCTGTTATCCATCGCCTACGCCTATCGGCCTCAGCTTAGGACCCGACTAACCCAGAGCGGACGAGCCTTCCTCTGGAAACCTTAGTCAATCGGTGGACGGGATTCTCACCCGTCTTTCGCTACTCACACCGGCATTCTCACTTCTAAGCGCTCCACATGTCCTTGCGATCATGCTTCAACGCCCTTAGAACGCTCTCCTACCACTGTCCTTACGGACAATCCACAGCTTCGGTAATATGTTTAGCCCCGGTACATTTTCGGCGCAGTGTCACTCGACTAGTGAGCTATTACGCACTCTTTAAATGATGGCTGCTTCTAAGCCAACATACTAGTTGTCTGGGCAACGCCACATCCTTTTCCACTTAACATATATTTTGGGACCTTAGCTGGTGGTCTGGGCTGTTTCCCTTTCGAACACGGACCTTATCACCCGCGTTCTAACTCCTAAGATAAAATTGATTGGCATTCGGAGTTTGTCTGAATTCGGTAACCCGATAAAGGCCCCTCGTCCAAACAGTGCTCTACCTCCAATAATCATTACTTAAGGCTAGCCCTAAAGCTATTTCGGAGAGAACCAGCTATCTCCAGGTTCGATTGGAATTTCTCCGCTACCCACAACTCATCCGCTCACTTTTCAACGTAAGTCGGTTCGGCCCTCCATTCAGTGTTACCTGAACTTCAGCCTGGTCATGGGTAGATCACCTGGTTTCGGGTCTACGACCAAATACTCAACGCCCTATTCAGACTCGCTTTCGCTACGGCTCCACATTAACTGCTTAACCTTGCATCAAATCGTAACTCGCCGGTTCATTCTACAAAAGGCACGCCATCACCCATTAACGGGCTCTGACTACTTGTAAGCACACGGTTTCAAGTTCTATTTCACTCCCCTTCCGGGGTACTTTTCACCTTTCCCTCACGGTACTGGTTCACTATCGGTCACTAGAGAGTATTTAGCCTTGGGAGATGGTCCTCCCGGATTCCGACGGAATTTCTCGTGTTCCGCCGTACTCAGGATCCACTCAAGAGTGAACAAACTTTCGACTACAGGATTATTACCTTCTTTGATTCATCTTTCCAGATGATTCGTCTAATTTGTTCTTTTGTAACTCCGTATAGAGTGTCCTACAACCCCAACAAGCAAGCTCGTTGGTTTGGGCTCTTCCCGTTTCGCTCGCCGCTACTCAGGGAATCGATTTTTCTTTCTCTTCCTGCGGGTACTAAGATGTTTCAGTTCCCCGCGTCTGCCTTCAGATATGCTATGTATTCACATATCGATAACACGACATAACTCGTGCTGGGTTTCCCCATTCGGAAATCTCTGGATCAAAGCTTACTTACAGCTCCCCAAAGCATATCGTCGTTAGTAACGTCCTTCGTAGGCTTCTAGTGCCAAGGCATCCACCGTGCGCCCTTAATAACTTAATCTTTTCGACCTTCAACACGATAAAATCGGTTGAAAACCTAAAATGTTATTAATCTGTGAGTGTTCTTTCGAACACTAGCGATTATTTCTATTTTTTTGAATTCAAGCTTTTTAAAACTCTAATTCACTCGGTTTTGCTTGGTAAAATCATAAATTTTACTTACATATCTAGTTTTCAATGTACAAA
>NZ_LGPC01000006.1 GCF_001431205.1 Staphylococcus sp. NAM3COL9
CAATATGTCAATGTCATTCCTTCTCATCTTCTCAAGGAAGATGTTCCGAATATATCCTTAGAAAGGAGGTGATCCAGCCGCACCTTCCGATACGGCTACCTTGTTACGACTTCACCCCAATCATTTGTCCCACCTTCGACGGCTAGCTCCATAAATGGTTACTCCACCGGCTTCGGGTGTTACAAACTCTCGTGGTGTGACGGGCGGTGTGTACAAGACCCGGGAACGTATTCACCGTAGCATGCTGATCTACGATTACTAGCGATTCCAGCTTCATGTAGTCGAGTTGCAGACTACAATCCGAACTGAGAACAACTTTATGGGATTTGCATGACCTCGCGGTTTAGCTGCCCTTTGTATTGTCCATTGTAGCACGTGTGTAGCCCAAATCATAAGGGGCATGATGATTTGACGTCATCCCCACCTTCCTCCGGTTTGTCACCGGCAGTCAACCTAGAGTGCCCAACTAAATGCTGGCAACTAAGTTTAAGGGTTGCGCTCGTTGCGGGACTTAACCCAACATCTCACGACACGAGCTGACGACAACCATGCACCACCTGTCACTTTGTCCCCCGAAGGGGAAGGCTCTATCTCTAGAGTTTTCAAAGGATGTCAAGATTTGGTAAGGTTCTTCGCGTTGCTTCGAATTAAACCACATGCTCCACCGCTTGTGCGGGTCCCCGTCAATTCCTTTGAGTTTCAACCTTGCGGTCGTACTCCCCAGGCGGAGTGCTTAATGCGTTAGCTGCAGCACTAAGGGGCGGAAACCCCCTAACACTTAGCACTCATCGTTTACGGCGTGGACTACCAGGGTATCTAATCCTGTTTGATCCCCACGCTTTCGCACATCAGCGTCAGTTACAGACCAGAAAGTCGCCTTCGCCACTGGTGTTCCTCCATATCTCTGCGCATTTCACCGCTACACATGGAATTCCACTTTCCTCTTCTGTACTCAAGTTTCCCAGTTTCCAATGACCCTCCACGGTTGAGCCGTGGGCTTTCACATCAGACTTAAGAAACCGCCTACGCGCGCTTTACGCCCAATAATTCCGGATAACGCTTGCCACCTACGTATTACCGCGGCTGCTGGCACGTAGTTAGCCGTGGCTTTCTGATTAGGTACCGTCAAGATGTGCACAGTTACTTACACATTTGTTCTTCCCTAATAACAGAGTTTTACGATCCGAAAACCTTCATCACTCACGCGGCGTTGCTCCGTCAGACTTTCGTCCATTGCGGAAGATTCCCTACTGCTGCCTCCCGTAGGAGTCTGGACCGTGTCTCAGTTCCAGTGTGGCCGATCACCCTCTCAGGTCGGCTACGTATCGTCGCCTTGGTAAGCCATTACCTTACCAACTAGCTAATACGGCGCGGGTCCATCTATAAGTGATAGCAAAACCATCTTTTACTTTAGAACCATGCGGTTCCAAATGTTATCCGGCATTAGCTCCGGTTTCCCGAAGTTATTCCAGTCTTATAGGTAGGTTACCCACGTGTTACTCACCCGTCCGCCGCTAACTTCAAAGGAGCAAGCTCCTTATCCGTTCGCTCGACTTGCATGTATTAGGCACGCCGCCAGCGTTCATCCTGAGCCAGGATCAAACTCTCCATAAATGAATTATGATGTTTGATTAGCTCATAAAATACTAATTTGTGTGTTATCTCTAACACGTTTGAACCAACAATTTAATGTTGCGTTCGGAATTAACGTTGACATATTGCAATTCAGTTTTCAATGTTCATTTCTTAATCACAAGACTTAATTATACAGGTTATGACTCAGAAAGTCAAGAACTTTTTAAAATTAATTTTCGTTGTGTTTCGTATTTCTTTTTGTGTTTGTCGTGTTGTTTCGCTCTACTAGTAATACTATACACGCATAAAATCCTTTTAACAACTGTAAAATTTACACTCTAACCCTCTCACAATAACCTATGGGCATTAATAAACATACTTTATTACATTTATTCTTATTAAAGTTCGTTTTATGCTTAATAAATATCTAAAAGCACCTTAAAAATATAGAAAACCCCTTGTTATGCGTACTTTAAATTCTTTTACCTTTTTTAATTTTGTTTACAAATAATTAAAGCTACCTATATAGGTAGCTTTAATCGTTCATATATATGTTTAATAGCGTACTACATCTCTGTTCGGCCCATAATCGCTTTCGATAATGTAACTTCATCAGCATATTCTAAATCGCCACCTACAGAAAGACCTTGAGCTAATCTCGTTACAGTAACACCAATTGGTTTTACTAATCTCGAGATATACATTGCTGTAGATTCACCTTCTAAGTTTGGGTTCATCGCTAAGATAAGTTCTTTAACTTCTTCATCTTTCAAACGATTAATTAAACTTGGTATATTGATATCTTCTGGTCCAATACCATCCATTGGAGAAATAGAACCATGTAAGACGTGATATAAACCTTTATATTCACGCATCTTCTCCATAGCAATAACATCTTTATCATCTTCAACTACACAAATGATTGTGCGATCTCTCTGTTTATCTTGGCAAATATAACATGGATCTTGTTCAGTTATATGTCCACACTCACTACAATAGGTAAGTTCTCGTTTAACATCCACTAAAGATTTGGCAAATTGGACAACATCGTCTTCTTTCATATCTAATACATGAAACGCCAGACGTTGAGCTGTCTTTGGCCCAATGCCTGGCAGTTTCATGAAACTGTCAATAAGTTTCGAAATCGGTTCAGGATAGTGCATATGATCACATTCCAGGAATGTTTAAGCCTTGAGTGTGCTTGCCTAAGCGTTCTTGTGTAAGTTCATCAGCTTTATTCATTGCTTCATTCGTTGCAGCAATCACTAAGTCTTGTAACATTTCAATATCGTCTGGATCTACAGCTTCTTCTTTTATTTCTACATCTAGTACTTCTTTATGGCCTGATACTGTTACAGTAACCATGCCACCGCCAGCTGTACCTTGAACTTTTTCTTCTTTTAATTTCTCTTGCTCTTCGCCCATTTTCTTTTGCATTTTTTGCATTTGTTTCATCATTTGTTGCATATTTCCGCCACCGCGCATAAATTTTTCCTCCTTGAATCTTCTATATCATTTTTATGGTTATTCTTTCGTTTCATTATACATGCCTTTTTATTCATTGTCATGTATCACTCTTCATCTATTACATTTACAGTACTTTCGCCAAATAAATCTTTAGCTTTTTGAACAACATCAACTTCTTCCGCTACTTCTGGAGTAGAAGGTTGGCTATTACTTTCACCTTCTGTTGAGGTGCTGCTTTTTCTATTTTGTAGATACTCTGTTCTAACTCTCATCCATTGATCGGCAGGTACACCTACAACTTTGACTGTTTTGTCGATGATTTTACAAACAACATTCTCAATATTTTCCCGTTTTTCATCATCTTTATTAACAATTTCGCAGTGTATTTCTTCTTCAAACTTAATCAGAACATGCGTTTCACTTGCTGCAACAGGTTCTGAATTTTGCAAGAGACTCACTAATGATTTCATATCATTGCCTTTCGCGTGATTAATAACCTCTTCCCAATGGTCTTTCAATTGTTTAATATCATCTTTATTGGCTTTATCCAATACTTTAGCAATCTGTTGCATAGAAAAAGCGTTCTTAGACTGCCCACCTTTGTTGGTAGTTCGTTTAGTCTGTTGAGGCGTGTTACTAGCAGTCACACCTTGCGCTTTTATTGTCTTCAATTCATTTTCTAACTGTTCCATTCTTTGCAACAGAACATCATTGTTAGGTTCTGTTGCAATACCTGTAGTCACTACAGTTTGAACACTCTCGGGTTTTTCTTTTATCATTTCAGCGATTTTAACTAGTAATACTTCGAAATGTACACTTTGGTTTACACTGAATCGAATCGAAACAAGCGTATCATTGATGATATCAATCATTTTGTAAAGAACATCTAAATCAAAATGCATTAATGCATCATATTCAGTTTCTCCATTAGATGTCTTATTCATAATCGTATCTCTCACAAAGTAAATCATATCGTTAATCAAACGATTGACTTCTTTCCCTTGTGCTATGAATTGGTGGTAAGTTGAAAAAGCGTTTTTTACATCACCTTGAACTACTTCTTTAAGCAATTCATTTAAAGCATTGGCATCTACACTACCAGTTACGTTCAGTGCATCTTGTAACGTGAGATGCTCATCTCCAAAAGCAATAGCTTGATCCATGATACTTAACGCATCACGCATACCGCCTTCTGATGCCTTCGCAATAAATTTCAATGCAGCAGTATCGTATTCAATTTCTTGTGAGTTCGCTACAAACTTTAAGCGTTCAACAATTTCATCTTCACTAATCGCTTTAAAATCAAACCTTTGTGATCTTGAAATAATCGTCGGAGGTATTTTGTGAGGTTCTGTTGTCGCTAATATAAATATTGCATGTGCTGGTGGCTCTTCTAATGTTTTAAGCAACGCGTTAAAAGCACCCGTTGTTAGCATGTGTACCTCATCTATAATATATACTTTGAATTTCGATTCACTAGGTGCATATTTAACTTTATCTCTAATGTTTCTTATCTCATCTACACCGTTATTACTTGCAGCATCAATTTCAATGACATCTGAATTCGTTCCACGCGTGATACCCTTACATATTGCACATTTATTACAAGGTTCACCATCGGTACGTTCAAGGCAGTTTATGGCTTTTGCGAATACTTTTGCAATACTCGTTTTACCTGTCCCTCTAGGTCCGCTAAATATATAAGCATGGGATTGTTTACTTTTAGCAATCGCATTACGTAGTGTCTTAGTTACATGCTCCTGACCCACAACATCTCCAAAGCTTTGCGGTCGGAACATTCTATATAAAGCTTGATAATTCACTTTCGCACCTCCAATAGCATTCATCAACTATTATAGCATTGTACTTTATACTTTGAATATCAATTAAAAGATTCTGGATAAACCACTTTCCCATTAGGTTGCTCTGTTAGTTGTTCCCAAAGGAATTTGACCATAAATTTTTTTGAAGGTAAATCAAATGGGCTATATATATTGTATTGTTCCATTTCTTCATAACCTAATTTTCCGAAATACTCTGGTTCCCCTAGGACAATAATTGTAGTATAACCTTGCGCTTTTGCTCGTTCTTCTGCTGCTTGCGTGAGTGCCTTTCCCAATCCCATGTTTCTATATGTTGTTAAAACAGAGAGTGGTGCTAATGCTAATGCAGTGAAACTTGTTTCTTCATTAACGATTTGAATTTCTGATAACATAATATGACCGATAACTTCACCATCGTCATTTTTAGCTACAACTTCTAGTTCATAGTTATATTCTAAAGTTTTTCTCAATTTCACAACTAACGCTTGCTCATCATGCTGTGACTCAGCGACATCTTCAAACGCAGATTTTATTGTTTCTAAACTTGTATCATAATCATTTTCAGTTAAAGTACTTAAGTATATTTGCATTGATATCCCCCATGCAGCGTTTAATTTTAAAACTTTGATTCAACAACACCGGCTTTATGACAAGTTTTAAATGATACCATTATCCTATCAAAGTATTCCTTATATTTTAATATAAAAAAAGAGCGACTGCTATCAAAAGATACGTCGCTCAGTATTTATATAAGTTTATTTCATTATTTGAAAATTTAAAACCGTGCACCTTCACTTCGAATGTGTATCATAAACGTAACCAAAGTCGTTAGCTAAATCCCGGCAACCCTACGGCACATACGATAATCCACTTAATGCTGCTTCCGTCAGGACCTGACATGGTTCGTGGGTTCATATTGCATAGGACCGAGATCTTCAAACACTACGTGCTTTGGGCAGACTTCACAAAAACACACCCTTAGCAAAGGAATTCAGTCTCGCGTAAAGCGGATTTCGAGTACAGGGAACCGCTACCTCCCCACTTAGCACGGCAAAATATATCATACTATAACTTAACAACTGATTGCAAGTATAACCTATCCTAAACACTATATCTTGATTATATAATTCACATTATAGTCATTTTATGATAACTCATTTTACCTTTTATGGCGTCTAGAAAAATCATTGAATTTAAACTCTGTAGCTAAGTGTTTCGAAACATTATATTGGAATATTGTAGTGTCTTTCAAATGTACAATACCTCGAACTGTTGCCGTATACGGCGGAACTACATCGCCAAATATTTCTTTTTCTATTTCTCCGAAGCTTTCAAACGTAATCGACTTATTAGAGTAACTAATTTCTAATCCTAATATATCTTCTATATATTCATATAGTGATGCTTTAGCAATCTCCGAAGTAAGGTTCGGAACAATTGCTTCTATTAAGTAGTCTTCATCTATAATCTTCACTCTATTTTCTATTTTCCTAATTCGAACAATATGCCACAATACTGTTTCTTGTCGAACATTCAATGCCTTTTGCACTTTCGGTACTTCACCTGCAGTTATCTTTTTAAGCACCTTGACGTCAGTTTCATGTCGCAACCCTAATCCTTGTTGAACTTCTCTAAAACTGGTTAAATCCGCAAAAGGAAACTCTGTTAATCCTTGATAGATAACAACAGAACCTTTACCGCGTATCTTTTGAATCATACCATCTCTCACTAATAAGTTTAGTGCTTTACGTACTGTTTCACGTGAGGCGCTATAGGTTTCTACTAATTCATGCTCAGATGGCAATTGAGCGCCATACGATATGCGTGACTCTATGATGTCTGTACGTATTGTTTCATATATCGTAATAAATTTTTTCAGTGTCATACGCGATTACTCACTGCCCTTTTATAAATTATTGTGCAATTACAATTGCGCCAAATCCATCAATTAATTCATTTGTTACTTCGCCGCATTGAATAATAATTTCTCCATCAATAACTAAGTCTTCTGGAATTGATACTTGTTCATTTGAAAAGTTTGCAATAACAAGCCATGTTTCACCATTATAATGACGTTTATAAACAAATAACTCACCATGCTCCATGTATAATGGTTCTATACTACCATACGTAATAATATCGTGTTCATGACGTAATTGAATCAAATGTCTATAAGTGTGCAATATAGATGTTTCATCTTTAATAGCCGCTTCAACATTAATTTTATCAAAATTATTTGGGATATCAATCCAAGGTGTGCCTGTAGTAAAGCCAGCATTCTCTGCATCAGTCCATTGAACTGGTGTTCTTGAAGTGTCACGCGATTTTTGTCCTAATATAGTAATGATTTCTTCCTCTTTATAGCCTGCAGCTTTCATATTTTGATAAGCATTTAAAGATTCAACATCACGATATTGATCGATTGTTTTGAACTTCGGATTTGTCATGCCAATTTCTTCACCTTGGAAAATATAAGGCGTGCCTTGTAACATATGCAAACAAATCGCTAACATCTTACCACTTTGTTTGCGCATTGGTTCAGACGAATCATCACCAAAACGTGAAACAACCCGTGGCTGATCATGGTTACACCAGAATATCGCGTTCCAACCGCCGCCTTCATAAATACCGAGTTGCCATTCCATAAGTATATCTTTTAATTTATGGAAATCTAATTTAGCGTTTGTCCATTTTTCGCCATCGCCGTAGTCTACTTTTAAATGGTGGAAATTAAAGACACTACTTAATTCTTGGCGCTCAGTACTTGTATATTTAATACAATGATCTATTGTAGTTGAAGACATTTCGCCAACCGTCATTATGCCTTTATCTCCAAAAGTACGACGATTCATTTCATTTAAATACTCATGTACGTTCGGGCCGTCTGTATAAAATTCTTTACCAATTTTTTCAGAGTCTTTAAACTCACCTTTAGAAATCAAGTTAAGCACATCAAACCTAAATCCATCTACACCAAAATCAATCCAGTGGTTAACGATGTCATATAAAGCATCTCGTACCTCAGGATTATCCCAATTTAAATCAGCTTGAGTTACGTCAAATAGATGCAAATAATATTCATCTGTTTTTTCATCATATTTCCAAGCATTGCCGCCGAATTTTGACTCCCAGTTTGTCGGCGGTTGATTATCAGCTGATCTTCTGAAGAAGTAATAATCTCTAAAAGGACTTTCTTTATCTGCATATGCTTCCTTAAACCACTCATGTTTTGTAGAGGTATGATTAATTACAATATCCATCATGACTTTTAAATCACGTCTATGTGCTTCATTTACTAGGGTTTCAAGATCTTCTATTGTTCCAAATTTTTCATTAATTTTGTAATAGTTACTAATATCATAGCCATTATCGTTCATTGGCGATTCATATACTGGCGTTAACCAAATGTAATCCACACCTAGATATTGTAAATAATCTAATTTTTCAATAATACCTTGTAAATCACCTTCGCCACTACCTGTTGTGTCATTAAATGATTTTGGATAAATTTGATAAACAACTGATTTTCTCCAATCATGATGTGCCATAACAATTACCACCTTTTCTTTTAGTGTTTTCAAAAAGAAACTCGCTAATCAATTTTAGCGAGTTTAATTGTACTTATCTATATAACTCAGATTATTTTTCAACCATTTCTTTTGTTTCTTCTTTACTAAATCTTGATAGAACAACAGTTAAAATTGCTGGTACCACAATTGCTAAAAGGGTACAAATAGCATAAATTAACCAGAAATCCTTTTGGATAGAAATAATAGCAGGCACGCCACCTACGCCTACACTACCAAGCACACGACTTGCACCTATAATACCACCTATCACACAAGATGTTGAAATCGCTGCTATAAATGGGTATTTTAGTGGTAAGTTCACCCCGAATAATGCTGGTTCTGTTACACCTAAGAAACCTGAAATACCTGAAGTCATAGCAAGACCTTGTTCTTTTCCCATTTTACGTCTTCTATAGATAAACCATGCGCCAAATGCTGCTGAACCTTGACAAATGTTAGAGATTGCAAGAATCGGCCATAGGTATGTGCCACCAAGGCTACTTCCCATTAATTGGAAATCTACTGCTAAGAACATATGATGTAAACCTGTAATAACGAGTGGTGCATAGAACAAACCATAGAGTGCGCCACCTAACCAGCCAGCATGTTCAAAGACAAATGTCACGCCTTCTGTAATTCCCGTACCAAGCCATAATGCAACTGGACCAATGACTATAAATGCTAAGAAACCTGTAATCAATAACGCCACTGGCCCTACCACTAACATTTTAATTGAATCATGAATATATTTATTTAAGAATTTCTCAATTTGTGCTAATACATAAGCTGCAAGTAAAATCGGCAACACTTGTCCTTCATAGTTCAATTGCTTAATTTCTAAACCGAAAATATCCCAAGTAGGAATATTACCACTAGCAATATCGTATTGTGAAGCTAGTTGTGGATTCATTAGAATTAATCCCAATACTAGACCAAGTATTTGACTCCCACCAAACACACGCATACTACTCCAACCGATTAATGCCGGTAAAAATATGAATGCTGTACTTGCAATTACATTGATAATATTAGAAATATCTCCAAGTTGAGGAAATTGTTCTACTAACGGTTTAGGACCAAATAGCCCTTCCATCGTAAGTAAATTATTAATCCCCATAAGTAAACCAGCAGTAACAATTGCCGGTAAAATTGGAATAAATATATCCCCCAATAATTTAATCAATCTTTGAACCAGATTACCTTTTTTAGCCGCTACAGCTTTCGCGTCGTCTTTTGACGCTTCACCTACACCTGTTTCTTCAATGAATTGTTTGTAAACTTCATCGACTGTACCTGGACCAATGACAATTTGATATTGATTATCAGCTTTAAATTGTCCTTTTACTAAATCGTTATCACCCAATCTATCCTTATCTACTTTATCATCATCTTTCAAGACAAGTCGCAAACGTGTTACACAGTGCGTTGCTGTGTCCAAGTTGTCTTTGCCCCCAATAGCTTTGACTATATCTTGCACATCTTTCTTTTTAACTGCCATGATGATTCACTCCCCTTTTCTTTTAACATCACTGAAAGTATAACTTGTATAGACAAGTTTTGCAAAGGCTTTCATACTAATTTAAAAAACAATGTTATTTTCACGTTTTTGTATAATAATTTCAATTCTAGTTCAGTAAATTCATTTAATTAATACAAAACAACTTAAAATGGCAAATAAAAAAGGCAAGCGCTCAATACATGATTGATCACTTGCCTACTCTATTTTTTAGTCTTAGTTTTATAATATTATGGCGGAGGAAGAGGGATTCGAACCCCCGCGGGCCGTTAAGCCCCTGTCGGTTTTCAAGACCGATCCCTTCAGCCGGGCTTGGGTATTCCTCCAAATAAATATATTATTTATAATATTATAGCCCGTTTCAAAAGTCAATTAAAATTTCAGCACTATACAAGTGCTTTTTCTTTTAAGTAAGCATCTACTGAATCTGCAACAGCTCTTCCTTCTTGAATAGCCCAGACCACAAGACTCTGTCCTCTTCTCGCATCGCCCGCTGCAAATATATGTGGCTGATTCGTTCTAAAGTCTTTATTATCAGCCACAATTTTGTTACGTGCGGTTTGAATATCAAAAGCATGAGGAACGGTCGTTTCTGTACCGACAAAACCAATAGACAATAAGACTAGATCTGCTGGCCAGTGACGTTCTGTACCATCCACTATGACCATACCATCTTCTGTTTCTTCAAGTATTTGAGTATAAACACCTTTTACATTACCGAGACGATCAACATCATAACGCATCGTTTGTACACCATATGCACGTGGTTCAAAACCAAAACGTGACTCATATTCTTTGTGTGCGTAATCCATCTTGAACACAGGCATTGCCAATGGCCAGTATGTGTTTTCATCAAATGTAATCTCTTCTGGCTGCTTTGTGTATTTATTAAACTGAACGATAGATTTACAATTTTCACGCAGTGCTGTCGCTACACAGTCAGCACCTGTATCACCAGCACCAATCACAATAACATTTTTTCCTTTAGCTGAAATCTCAGGTTCGTTGATTTCTTCATTTAAAAATTGACCTTGTTCATTTAAATAATCCATTGCAAAGTGAATTCCAAATCCCATACGTCCTTCTAAAGGTAAATCTCTCGCATTTTGTGATCCTGTGCAGAGTATAATTGCATCGTGTAGTTCATTTAATTCATCACGACTCACATCTACACCGATTTCTGTATCTGTCATAAACTCGATACCTGATTGTTTCATCACTTCAATTCTACGACGTACGACATCTTTATCTAATTTCATATTAGGAATACCATACATTAGAAGCCCGCCCGCTTCATGTGCACGTTCATATACTATTACTTTATACCCTAGTTTATTCAGTTCATCTGCTGCTGTTAACCCAGCTGGACCACTGCCGACAATTGCTACTGTTTCGGATTGACGATGCTTAGGACTTGTTGGTTTAACCCAGCCATTTTCATAAGCTTCATCAATAATCGTGCGCTCAATACCTTTGATAGCAACAGATTCACGATTAATTTTCATCACACACGATTGTTCGCAAGGCGCAGGACAAACGCGCCCCGTAAATTCTGGAAAGTTATTTGTCTCGCTCAAGCGTTCATATGCTGTTTTAAAATCTTTTCTATAAACGAGATCGTTCCATTCCGGGATATAGTTCCCAATTGGGCAGCCGATTGTTTCTTTTCCATGAGGTTCGCCCGTTTGGCAAAATGGCGTCCCACAATCCATACAACGTGCACCTTGTTCTGCTGCTTCATCTTTAGTAAACCTCTGTTGAAAGGCATCGTGATTACTTATACGTTCAACCAATGACAATTCATCTAATTGTTGTTTGTCATAATTCATAAATCCTTTGAATTCGCCCATGACAAATCCCCCTTTATGGTTAATATACGGCAGTCTGCTGTTGTTCTGATGCTAAGCTTGTACGTTTATCATTAAATGCATTCAACAAAGCTTCATCTAACTCACTCGAATCACGTTTTTGTAATTCTATTTTTTGCATCATTAATTTATAATCTTTCGGAACTACTTTGACTACTTTTTGTGCCACATTTTCAAAATCATTTAAAATAGCTTGTGCTTTTATACTCTGAGTATATTTAACATGAGCTTGTAGCATATCTTTCAAAACTTCACGCTCTTCTTTTACACTAATGGTATCGAAATCTAAACTATCTAATTGATGTTCTTTTTTAAAACCTTCAACGTCTGATGGGAAAATATAGCTCACACCACCACTCATACCTTGGCCAAAGTTTTTACCGACATCTCCAAGTATAACCACACGTCCACCAGTCATATATTCAAGCCCGTGGTCGCCAATACCTTCTACGACCGCTTGTACACCACTATTACGGATACAAAAACGCTCTCCTGCCTTGCCATTAATGTACGCTTTACCATGAGACGCGCCGTAAAAACAAACGTTACCAATGATAATTTCATTTTCACGGTATTTATTCGGTGCTTTCACAATGATTTTACCGCCAGACAAACCTTTGCCAACGTAATCATTTGCGTCACCTGTATGATGAATCGTTAAGCCATTAGGGGTATATGCTGCTAAGCTTTGTCCACCATGACCCTGTGTTTGTGCATAAATCGTATCTTCAGGTAAACCTTCAGATCCATGAATTCTAGTAATTGCACTGCCAGTGATTACACCTACATCTCTTTGTTCATTTTTCAATTTATATTTACCTGTAAATGCTACACTGTTTTCAATAGCCGTTCGTGCGTCAGGATACAATCTCGTTAAATCAAACCCTTCATCAAGATGATGATTTTGTTTTATTTTATTAAATCTGGCACCTTCATGTTGATACAATAAAGCTTCAACATTCATCGTAGCTGCTTTCGAGCGACGCGATGATAACTGGCTACTGCGTTGCAGTAAATCCGTTCTTCCTACTAATTCCTCGACTGATTTCAAGCCGAGTTCAGCTAATATTTCTCTTAATTCTTCCGCTACAAAATGCATGAAATTAACTACATGATCTGCTCTCCCATTGAATAACGCACGTAAATCTTGATTTTGTGTAGCAATACCTACTGGACATGTATCCTTATGACATACGCGCATCATAATACATCCCATAACCACTAACGGCGCAGTGGCAAAACCAAATTCTTCAGCACCTAAGGCACATGCATAAGCGACATCTTTACCAGTAAGTAGTTTGCCATCCGTTTCTACTTTCACTCTTGATCTTAAGCCGTTCATCATTAAGGTTTGATGCGTCTCTGATAGACCAATTTCCCATGGTACCCCTGCATGTTGAATACTCGTTTTAGGTGATGCACCTGTCCCACCATCGTAGCCACTGATTACGATTTTATCAGCGTATGCTTTCGCGACACCTGCCGCAATCGTACCGACACCTGTTTTAGAGACAAGTTTAACTGTAATATTTGCATCTTTATTCGCATTTTTTAAATCGTGAATTAATTGTGCTAAATCTTCTATCGAATAAATATCGTGATGTGGCGGTGGTGATATTAAACCAATACCTGGTGTAGAACCCCTTACTTCCGCAATCCACGGATATACTTTCGTACCTGGTAATTGTCCGCCTTCCCCTGGTTTAGCGCCTTGCGCAACTTTAATTTGTATTTCTTTTGCATGCTGTAAATAATCACTCGTTACTCCAAAACGACCTGAAGCAACTTGTTTAATAGCACTTGAACGATTTCTACCTTCTTCATCTATCACAAAACGTTCAGGATTTTCGCCACCTTCACCACTATTACTTTTACCGCCCATTTGATTCATTGCTTCTGCAAGTGTTTGATGTGCCTCTTCTGAAATCGAACCATAACTCATCGCACCAGTATTGAAGCGTTGTACAATCTTACTCGTAGGTTCAACTTTATCGATATCTATTGATGCCTGCTTTTTAAATTCCATCAAATGACGAATATGGTCTGTTCGCTTGTGATTAACTTCATTTGAAAATGCTTTGAATTTTTCATAATCATTTAAGCGACATGCATGTTGTAATAAGTGTATCGAAGTTGGATTAAACGCGTGATGTTGTCCTTGTTTGCGCCATTGGAACGTACTACCTGATTCAATGTACTCACTCTCAGGTGTTTGTCTCGCTTTATTTTCTTTATCAATTAAATCCATTGTTATCCCAGATAACTTGGATTGTGTGCCAGTAAAATATTTGTCTACAATATCATTTGAAAGTCCTACAGCTTCAAAAATCTGTGCCCCTTGATAACTTTGAACTGTAGAAATACCCATCTTAGCCATCACTTTGATGACACCCTCAGACAAGGTATGTGTATAGGTCTGAACATTTTCAGAAATATCCCCTTCTAAACGTTGGTCAAAGACCAATTGTTCAATCGTACGTTGAGCTAAATATGGTACTACCGCATTTGCACCATAACCTAATAAGCATGCAACATGATGTACTTCTCTTGTTTCGCCCGACAAAGCAACAATACTCGTACGCATACGTAGACCTTCTCGGATAAGCAATTGATGAATATGACTCACCGCAAGCAATATAGGCATTGCATAACCATTTTCCGTTACAAGTGTACGATCATCTAATACTAAAATTTCACTACCTTCTTTAACAGCGAATATCGCTTTACCCCCCAAAGTGTCTAATGCTACTTCTAAATCATCTTTATAAACAGTTGATAGATGTTTTACGTTAAATCTACTCTGCTCAATTTCCTCAAGTTGCGCTTCAGTCATCACGGGACGTTTAAGCTGAATTCTATTTAATACATCCTCATTAGGATTTAACAAATTTCCTTCGCTGCCTAAATAAGCTAACTCACTCGTGACAATTTTTTCACGATAAGCGTCAATAGGTGGGTTAGTTACTTGAGCGAATAGTTGCTTGAAATAATTAAAAAGTGTTTCGTTTTTTTCATTTAATACTGCAATAGGTACGTCATAACCCATTGCACCGATTGGATCTTTTTTGTTTTCAACCAGTTCTGTCATGTATTTATCCATTTCTTCTTTCGTATAGACAAATTGTTTTTGCAATCGATTCAATGTTACATCATCCCACTCGGAGGACTTATACGTCACATTTTCTAAATCCAAATCTACTTTAAACTGGTTTAACCAACTTTCATAAGGCAGTTCGTCTGCGATATTTGCTTTTAGCTCATTATTTTCAATCACTTTATGTTGGTTGAAATCAACGAGTAATAACTTTCCAGGATTCAACTGACCTTTAAAAGCAACGTTTTTTTCAGGTACATCAACTACGCCAACTTCAGATGAAAAGACAATGTAATTATCTTTCGTTATTGTATAACGTCCTGGTCTTAAGCCATTTCTATCAGTTAAAGCACCAATCTTGTCCCCATTACAAAATGAAATCATCGTCGGTCCATCCCATGGTTCCATTAAATAACTATAAAACTCATAGAAAGCACGTACATTCGCATCGTTGGCTTTGTTATATAACCAAGGTTCTGGAATCATGAGCATCGCTGCTCTTTCAGGTTCCATAGCTAAAGATAAAAATTCTAAAGCATTATCGACTATAGCCGAGTCACTGCCATCTTCATCAATAATTTCTTTCACCTTGTTTTTTTCGTCACCAAAAATAGTCGAAATCAGCTCATCTTGTCTAGCGCGCATCCAGTTTACATTACCTTTAATCGTATTGATCTCACCGTTATGCATAAGTAATCTATTAGGATGTGCACGTTTCCAACTCGGAAAGGTGTTTGTACTGAAACGCGAATGAACAAGCCCTAATTTCGAAATATAAGATTCGTGATTCAAATCTTGATATAAAGCCTTAATTTGATCCGAACGCAACCATCCTTTATATACGATTGTTCTGTTCGACAGACTTGTAAAATATAAATCTAGCAGTTGCTGGTTCGCATAATTTTCAATTTGTTTTCGCGCTAAAAATAATTTACGATCAACATGTGAAACATCATTTAATGCCACGAATACTTGTTGAATAAAAGGCATGGTATCGGCAACATGTGAAGCAATTGCATTGATGTCTACAGGTACATCTCTATAACCAATTACACTTAATCCTTCCGCTTCAAAGTGTGCATTAAACTGTGCCTCGTGCTGAGAACCTGCAATTTGTTCATTTGTAAAAAACATTCCAACAGCATATCGACCTTCTTCAGGCAAATCAAAGTCAGTTTGTTTTGAAAAATAATTGTAGGGCACTTCGGTCATAATCCCTGCGCCATCACCTGTCACACTGTCCGCACCAAGACCACCACGGTGATCTAACCTACGTAGCATCTCCAATGATTTTTCGACAATATCATGGTTCCTTTTGTTATCCATATTGGCATAAAAGCCAATACCACATGCATCATGTTCCTCACGACTATCATATAAGCCAATTTTCTTATTGTATTCAAGCATGATCTTCACCTCTTTTTCGAAAATTCTGAATATTAAATTAGTAAGTAAACTATATAGTAGTTGATCAATCTGTTCAATATATAAAATAGATGATATTATTCTAATTATTAGAACATTTTTAAATTTGGGGGGATATAATGGAAATTAAACAACTAAAATACTTTATAGAAGTCGCAAAAAGAGAGCATTTATCAGAAGCTGCACTTGAATTGGAAATTGCACAGTCTGCAATAAGTCGTCAAATAACGCACCTCGAAAAAGAATTACAAGTTAAATTATTTAATAGAGAAGGACGCAATATTTATCTTACTGATGAAGGAAAGCAGTTATTTTCAGAAGCAACTAAAATTATAGATCAATTGGACGAAACTGTCCGCCTATTTCACAAACAATCAGAGTCCAATCATTTTATAATCCGTATTGGTTATATTGAAAGTTATATCTCACAAGTACTCACTCTATTAATACAGTCTTTCGAAAATCAGAGCGATTCAATTGTCGAACCTATTCTAATGGAAGAGAGTGAAATTTTAAATGCTTTAACCACAGATCAAATCGATATTGCATTTACTGACTTATCAAATGACATAAAGCAAAATTCCGAACTAAAAGTAAATGCTTTGTTCGAGGAAAACTACCACATCTATGCCCCTAAAGACGCACCAATTACTATGGCAACTCATCCGCCTCTTGTTCAGTTTTCAAACAAAATAATTTACGAACTTTACCCATTACCTCTGCATATCAAGCAAACATTAGCCAATATTGTAGTAAAACCTATCCGTACCATTACCCACCCACAACTCGCACAATATATTTTAAATAAAGAGCGTGGATATATTATCGCAGCTTCCTATCACCTACTAGAGAAGAACCCTGATAAATGGGTCGACATCTCTCTCGGACATACAGAGCTAAAACGCACAATTTGTAGTGTTTTGCGCCAAGATAATCGTAAAAATGACATTCGCTTAATGCTTTCAATGATTGAGCAATTGTTAAGTCGTAGTACAACATATCACTAATTTAAAATTTATACGCAAACCTATAAATCGTTGAATTCAACATATGAGACGCGTATAATCGCATTGTCTATAAAGAGAGGATTGAAATAGAGCGATGCCAATCAAAAAACTACTTAAACGCCCTTTCAATTGGGTATTATTGTTGTTTTGCATCATATTTATTGGGTTGTTTATTTTCACATTTGTAAACGCTAAATTTTACGATACACCCATTGCTCAAATTACAAACATTGAAAATAAATCTACATCTAAAACCATGGATGACCATCATAATAGTGATATAAAACACACAGAAACCTTGAAACTTACAATTTTAAATGGAAAATTCGAAGATCAAACTGCAACGATTCCACACGAATATTATGAATCTCAAGCAGATAGTGAAAAATTTTCTAAAAATAATAAAGTCTTACTACATATCGATAAACATCCAAATGGCGCATATATTTTAGAGAAAAAACGCGATAGCCTCGTAGTAGCCATGACGGGTTTATTTTTATTAACTGTACTTCTTGTAGGCAGGAAAATCGGGCTTCAATCCATTTTATCTTTGGCAATTAACACAGCCGTCGTCATTCTAGCGATTTATATTTATAACCAATTTCATATTATGACTTTATTCAGTTTAATGAGTATCGGCGTTATCATATCAACTATATTAACCTTACTGTTAGTTACTGGTTGGCAATGGCGAACGCTCATTACTATTGTTAGCACCTTGCTTGGCACCTTTATATCCGTTGGGTTAACACAATTCGTAATTCAAATGACTGATGGCGAAGGCTTAAAATTTGAAACGATGAGTTTCTTAACTTTACCACCTAAAGAAGTCTTTCTCGCATCGGTAATGATTGGGTCACTTGGTGCAGTAATGGATGTCGCCATTACAATTGCAAGTGGGATGACTGAAATCCTACGTCGAACACCCAATATTAGTATGACACGTTGGGCGCTTGCTGGACGAAATATTGGTCAAGATATCATGGGGACTATGACCAACATTTTACTCTTCTCTTATTTATCTGGAAGTTTACCTATGTTACTTATTTATTTAAAAAATGCAAATACTATTACCTACACAATTTCTATGAATTGGTCGTTAGAAATTTCCCGGGCAATTACAGGCGGTATCGGTATTGTCTTAACAATTCCTATTACAATATTATTGATGCAAGTATGGTTCAAAATGCGAGGTGCTAAACAATGAGTGCAATAATAATTTTAGGCATCATACTTTTCATCCTCATGCTTATTTTTGGTGGTAAAAAAGGATTAATCTCTTATCTGACATTATTTTTAAACTTTGTCATTCTATTAATAAGCTTGATTATCATTATGTTTGGCGCACCGATTTATCTTGTAACCTTAGTATTTTGTATCGTTATCGCAGCGTGTAATCTATTTGTACTTAATAGTTATAATACCAAGACACAAGCAGCTTTTTACGCAACGATTCTAACAACAGTCATCTTGATTGCTGCCATCTACTTTTCTGTATCTATCGGGAACCTACAAGGATTCACAACTGAGCAACAAGATGAAACGTACATTTTCTCAATGAATATCGGTATAGACATGGTTAAATTCATGGTCTTCACCATAGTCCTTGCAGTCATTGCTGCAGTCATTGATTTAGCTATTACAATCAGTTCTCCAATGTATGAATTAAGTGAGACCAACCCTGATTTAACTCAAAAAGAACTATTTTATTCTGGAATGCGTGTGGGCAGAGAGATCTTAGCCACATCAGCTAATACAATTTATCTTGCTTATTTTGGAGGGCAACTCACATTATTTTTCTGGTTTTTCAAATTAAATTATTCCTTTGGTCACATCATTAATTCTAAAATATTTGCTCAAGAATTTATCTCTATTTTATTAGGAGGTATTGCGGTTGCTATAAGCATCCCTATTACAGCCTTGCTATCCTCACTATTAATCAAAAAGGAAAATAAAATGAAATCACCTATAAATCATACATCTAAATAAACTAAAATCACTCATCTAATATTCAATACAAGATGAGTGATTTTAGTTTATTTTTCTTCAATCCATTAAGGTAACTTATTAAATTTATTTAACTCTCCACTGAAATAAGCACGTTCTCCGTGGACAACATAATCCAAACCTTTTACCTCTTCAACTTTATCTGTGCCTAAAGCGCTAAATAGCATTATTAATTTTGCAATTAAAAACGTCAAGCAACCGCTAAAAACAACCGTCACAAAGACTGCAATGAATTGTACCCAAACAGTTTGTATATTGCCACCAAAAAGTAATCCATTTACAATTTCGTCATTCACTTTATGAGATTGAAAGACACCTGTTAAAATTGCACCGACAATACCACCAATACCATGTATACCAAAAGCATCCAACGCATCATTATATTTTAGTTTTATTTTAATATAGTTAATTGCGAAATAACAACTAACGCCACCAATCAACGCCATCACTATTGCACTCATGTAATCTACAAAACCAGCAGATGGTGTAATTGCTACTAAACCAGCTAACATTCCCGATAACATACCAATCAAACTTGTTGTTTTTTTCATAAAATATTCCATAACAGACCAACCAAGTGAACCTGCGCTTGCTGCGAGTACAGTATTCACAAAGGAAGTCATCGCGATATCATTAAAAGTTAAGGCACTGCCCACGTTAAAACCATACCAACCTACCCATACCAATATGCCACCTATTAGTGTAATAATAAGATTATGTGGCGGCCGTTTTTCAAAGTTTTTTCCTGCACCTATCATAACCGCTAGTACAAGTCCTGATATACCTGACGTAATGTGAAC
The DNA here is from genome assembly GCF_001431205.1 of Staphylococcus sp. NAM3COL9. GTDB lineage: Bacteria > Bacillota > Bacilli > Staphylococcales > Staphylococcaceae > Staphylococcus. The sequence continues at coordinate 20,152 of NZ_LGPC01000006.1, forward strand.
TACTGTACCTCCTGCATAATCTATCGCACCTAATTGATCAATCCAGCCGCCACCCCACACCCAATGTGCAACTGGACTATAAACTAAAACGACCCATAAAAACACAAAAATTAAATAGGGTATAAACTTCATTTTTTCTGCAATTGATCCTGATAAAATCGATACAGCAATTGTACAAAACATTAATTGAAACAGCATAAAAAGCGCTATAGGCACATGTGTAGCAATATCACCTTGTGTATTAAATCCAACTTGTTTTAAACCCAAGTATGTAAAGTCTCCTATAATAGTATTTCCAGAACCAAAGCTCAAACTAAAACCTAAAATAACCCACGCGAATGTCACAACAACAATCGCAGACATACTTTGCATAACTGTATTTAACACATTTTTAGATTGTACAAGTCCACCATAAAATAAACTCAACCCTGGCGTCATTAGCCATACAAGTAACGTACACAAAAATAAAAATAAAGTATCATTCATATTCATCTAATCACTCCTTTGACCAAAATCATACCCCCGGTCAAAGTGGATAGCAAAAATGCGTCATGTAAATTAACACAGTATGTTAACTTACATGACGCATTTTTAAAATTCATTATATTTGTTGTTGCAAGATATAAACAGGTCTACCTTCTAATAAAGTTTCACCTACTTCGTTATAATGACACTGTTGATATAATTTTTGAGCTACTTCATTATTGTCGTTGACCGCCAGACAAATTTCATCAATATTCGGAAAATGGTGATGTATATACTCTGGTAATGCTTGAATAATTTGTTTTCCATAACCACGTCCTCGATAGTGTGCGTCTACACTAAAAGACCTAAAAAACATCGCATTTTCATTTAATGAATAAGGTGCTACACCTGCACCTTCATGCAGTGTAAAAAAACCTATACATTGTTGCCCCTGGTTGTATACGAGTACAGGATGACGTTCCGAGTCGCGTTGCGCTAGTTCAATGTTCACTTTTGGTGTTTTAGTAAATTGATGGTCTCCTGGCTTAATAGTGATCTGTTCAATATCTGATACCAGTTCTGCACTATATGGAATCATACATATATTCTCTAATTGTTCATTGACCCAAGTCACTACTGCAGGGGCAATCTTTTTATACTCTAGCTTATGTATCCATTTTATATCTGTGATTTCTTGGTCAGTTTCAACATTAGACCAATCTATTTGTTCTGTTGTATAAAAACAATTCAGTTCTGTCTGTTCATTGTGCTGTGGATAAGCATCTCCAATAACTGTATCCATATAAATGAGCGAGTTTTCCGGTACATCAACTTGCAGTTCTTCTTTCAACTCTCTTTGTAATGCTTGTTTATAAGTTTCACCATCATCTATTTTACCGCCTGGAAAATAATATTTTTCTCTATTTCTAGCTTGTACTAGTAGTAATTCGTCATTTTCTTCAACAACTAAACAAACACATTTAATCATAACTACGCACTCCAAACGTATTTCATTTTTTATTTTATATAGAAATAATCGTACCATTTTCAAACTAACAGCGCTTATGTTATCATATTTTATTATTCGAGAACATCTCATTTAGAGAAACATCACAGTATTGAAAATATATTCACTTTCAAAATGGAGGATACAATAAGAATGGCTAAAAAACCAAAAATCAATCGCATTTCTAATACAATTAATTTTGTAGGTATTACCGTAGAAGGCTTCAACTGGTATGCCTATCAATCAAAAAACAAAAAATTACTTTACGCTAGCATGGCGATCACCAGCGCAGGTGCCGTACTTGATTTTTATACAGCATTAAAATCACCACGTAAACTCGTTAAAGTTTTTTCAACATTCACAGCAGCTAGCACATTATTCACGACTATTAAACGTGTACAATCTATACGTAAAGAAGCATAATCTATCATTTTCTGTAGTAAAAACCGTTTCACAACTAATTACTATAAAATTAATCTGCCGACAGGGATACTCACTCTGTTGGCAATTTTTCTATTTAAAACAACATAAAAGTGCCTCTAACGTATCCTTTTTAAATACATCAGACGCACTTTTCAAATTAATGAATATATTTATATGAACTTACTTGTGATGCAGGAATTGTTCTGTATGTTACAATACCCGGCGATGCACCGTAATTCATTTCTGAAATAGTAATACTACCGTTAGAATTAATAGATTCTACAAATGCAACATGACCATAATAACCTTGGTCAGATTGTAAAATAGATCCCACTGTTGCCTTATGGTCAACTGTATAACCATCAGCTGCGGCACCAGTATCCCAACTATTAGCATTCCACCAATATGTGCTAATGCCTTTACCAATTTGCGCACGTTTGTTAAATACGTGCCATGTGCATTGGCCCCAGTCATACAAATTAGAATGATGGAATATCGGCGTGTTATAACCCGTAGAGCCAGATGAACCTGATCCGCCAGTTGCAGCCGTCCCTGAAACTTTCAACTTCTGTCCCGGATAAATATTAGTATTTGATAAACCATTTAAACTCATGATTTTTTGGTAAGTCGTGCCATATCTTACAGCGATTGCTGATAATGAATCGCCTGATTTCACTGTATATGTCATTGTACTGCCACTGCTCGTCACACCTGATGAACTTGAACCACCAGTTGAAGCTGTTCCCGACATCTTCAACTTCTGTCCTGGATAAATGTTAGTACTTGATAAATTATTTAAACTCATGATTTTTTGGTAAGTCGTACCGTTTTTAGCAGCAATACCTGATAACGTATCTCCAGATTTTACTGTATATGTTGATCCTGATGATGTATTTGTTGAACCAGAAACTTTCAATGTTTGGTTAGGAAAAATAACGTTAGACGTCAAATTATTCAACGATTTCAATTTTGAAATTGAAATATCATATTTATTCGCTATGGACCACAGGGAATCCCCGCTCTTAACTTTATAAGTTGTTGCAGCATCGGCATTTACTGAAGTTACAGCCGCTATTGCGCTTGTCCCTATTACAGTTGCAATTATTTTTTTACGCACTTATGTAAACCTCCCAATATTTCTTTTTACATTTTATCATTCATTGCTCACTATATTATTATACAACTTAAAGTTGCGCATGAGTATATTATTTATATGACATTCATATTACAAAAAAGAATTACACGTAATATGAATGTCCCCATGCTTCCCTATTCATTTAATGCTGTTCAAATGTTTTAATTCGAATATCATCTATCCCAAAGTAATCACTTAGTAATGTTTGATAATTATTTTGAGTTACTGGCATTTTTTGAACTTCCCCATTCTTTGCTATTGTTAAATGTGCATTAGATAATGTAACTCTGCCGTATGTTTTGGCTTTACTAACCAATAATTTTTTAACAAAAATAGAGTCTGCATGATGCTGATTAAATTCAATTCCCGCCGCAAAGTCTTTGAGTGTTTTAGATGTATCAATTGCTCTATATTGTGTTTCCCAATTATCTTTTTTATACTTTTGCATTTCAATCGTGCCCGTATCAACATGTATAACTTGAAACGTACCATTTACATCGTTCACTTCATTTTGATTCTCAATAAGTGGCATTGCTTTCTTAGGTACATCCGCATAACCAACATCGACCAGATATTTATGATAATCCAAACGTACAATTAAAGCCATATGAGACCCTTCCATTGCCCATCCTTCACCGGTATTAATAGTTGCAGAAATCATATAAACATCAAAACCCTTTCCCTTTAAAAAGCTATAAAACAATCTATTTTGTTCATAGCAAAAACCACCTCTGTGCTCTTGAATGATTTTATGAAGCATGGTTTCATCATCTAGTGCGATAGGTTGCTTATTTTGAACATTGATATTTTCAAATGGCACACAAAGTACATATTGGTGAATATAATAGTTCAACGTCTCTAAATCAGCTTTATTGTAATAATCGGAATTAATATTTAAGTACGCTTCCAATCGTTTAAAGTTTGTCATTTACTATTACTCCTTTTAACACGATAGTCTATTACTTATACACTAATATTTTAGCCGACATAATACGCTTCAGACAAACAGACTGTTTTATGTAGTGAGTCAAATAATTTATGTCTTCATCTTAAAATGTTGTAGTTTCATAAATACTTAAGATTCACATTCTGCTTTCGTATAATAGATGTTATGATAATTTATATAAATCATTTTAATATTGACATGAAGGAAATATACCGATACTGTGTATATTCAATATCATTTTTCAATTTACTTAGCGTATATAGTATAATTTTTTAAAAAGTGCTCTACTAATAGCTCAGCAGCCTTATGTAGCGCAGTGATTTTAAATTCTTAATCATTTTATATTCTATGTAGATTACATTAAGAAATATATTAAATATATTTAGCTAACAAAACATTTGATTATTTTAAATTTTCAGAGTATTCATACAATATAGACTTATTAATGGGGGTAATTTTTTGACTAAAGAAACAGAACATACAGAAGAGAAAAAAGATTTGCGTATCCGCAGTAAAGTCATTAGTGAAGGTGTAAGTCGTACACCTAACCGTTCATATCTACGTGCACTTGGCTTTGAAGATGAAGATTTCAAAAAACCAATGATTGGTGTAGCAAGTACATGGAGTGAAGTAACACCATGTAACATGCATATTGATGGTTTAGCACGTGCATCTAAACAAGGTATTAGTGAAGCCGGCGCCTCACCACTTATTTTCAATACCATTACTGTCTCTGACGGTATTTCAATGGGCACAGATGGCATGCGTTTCTCACTACCGAGTCGTGAAGTTATTGCTGATTCAATAGAATCTGTAGTAAGTGCAGAGAATTTAGATGGCGTTGTAGCTATTGGTGGTTGTGATAAGAATATGCCTGGTTGTATGATCGGCATTGCACGTCTTAATTTACCTGCTGTTTTCGTATTTGGTGGCACGATTATGCCAGGTAAATTAGATGGTAAAGACCTCGATGCAGTTTCAGCATTTGAAGGCGTAGGTCAGTACAATAACGGAGAAATCGAAAAAGAAGCATTACATAAAGTAGAATGTGCAGCATGTCCTGGAGCAGGCGCTTGTGGTGGTATGTTTACTGCAAACACTATGTCTTCAGCTATTGAAGCGATGGGGATGAGTTTACCTGGAAGTGCTTCACATCCAGCTGTATCGACAAATAAAATGAAAGATAGTAGAGCTGCCGGAAAAGCTGTTTATAAATTATTAGAACAAGATATTTATCCTAAAGACATCATGACAAAAGAAGCGTTTGAAAATGCAATCACAGTTGTTATGGCCTTAGGTGGTTCTACAAATGCTATTTTACATTTATTGGCTATTGCACATACGATTGAAGTAGATTTGACACTTGACGATTTTGAAAGAATTCGTAAACGCGTGCCACACATTGCTGACTTAAGACCAAGTGGTAAATACGTTATGGCACATCTTGATGAAGCAGGTGGTATCCCTGGAGTAATGAAATTACTTTATGACAATGGCTTAATCCATGGCGACTGCTTAACAGTAACTGGTAAAACTGTTGCCGAAAACTTAGAAAATGAACCTGGCTTAACTGATAATAAAGAAATTATTGATTTTGATAATCCTAAACATGCGACAGGACCACTTGTTATCTTAAAAGGTAACCTTGCACCAGAAGGCGCAGTTGCTAAAATTTCAGGTTTAAGCGTAACTTACATCAAAGGACCTGCACGCGTATTCGATTCTGAATCTAAAGCGACAAAAGCTATTCTTAATGACGATATTAAACCTGGTGACGTCGTAATTATCCGTTATGCTGGTCCTAAAGGTGCACCTGGCATGCCTGAAATGTTATCCGCATCATCTATTTTAGTAGGTAAAGGATTAGGCGAATCTGTTGCTTTAGTCACAGATGGTCGTTTCTCAGGTGGTTCACATGGTCTCGTAATCGGACATGCTGCTCCCGAATCAATGGTAGGCGGACCAATGGCCTTACTAGAAGAAAACGACACGGTTACTATCGATGCTGAAAATCTTGAAATAAGCTTTGATGTATCAGATGAAGAAGTTGAACGTCGTAGCCAACAATGGCAAGCACCACCATTAAAAGCTACACGAGGTACACTCGCAAAATATGCTAAACTCGTGTCTTCTGCTTCTAAAGGTGCTATTACAGACTAATATATTAAAACATTTCCACCCACTTTAACTAAAGCATTATCATAATGAACTTTTACTGTTCTCTATGGTAATGCTTTTTCTTTTTGAATGTTTTAAAAAAAGAATAGCCAAAAACACTTTTGCATGCGTTATCGTTTTATTTTTTGAATGATTGTCACTTATGAATGATTTTTTACTATATAAGAAATTCCAAACAAAATTAAGCACAATTATATTAAATTGAAGATAACAAATCAAAGCGAGGTGAGTTATATGAGCGTTATCATTGATATCGTCAAAAAAATTATCGGTTTATTCACTGGCAAATAATTGCTAAAATTGATTTGAGAGCGCGCGAGACAGAAATCTAAATTTTTTAATAAGATTTCATCGTCCCGCCTCGGCAAAGCTGACTAGAAAATAGGCTACAAGAGCTGAAGCTCTTCGATAAGAACGCCTTGTCTTCATAAATGAAGTAGTAGTTCTTTAAAAGCTTGATATAAGCGCATTTTCAATTCAGCCAGTCACTGCCAATGTAAAAAATGAGTCTGAGACATGTAATTATGTCCCAGACTCTCTTTTATTAGTAAAAATTTTTAATATACTTTGTTTTAAACAGGTGTATCTTATAACTATTAAAAAAACCTTTCCGCTGAATTGATCTTCGGAAAGGTTAAACTTTATATGAATTGCACTACAAAGATCAAAATAATTACTACAGGTAAAATAAATTTAATTAAGTAATACCAAGGTATAAATAATCTCATTTTATCTTTACCAAAATGTGCTTTCAAATCATTTTTATCTAATAGTTGACCAACAACTAGCGTTGTTCCTAATGCTCCCAATGGCATTAATATATTCGAAACTAAAAAGTCCATATTATCAAAAATAGTACCCGCTGCAAATTGTATATCGCTTAAACTTCCAAAAGATAGTGTGGCGGGAATACTAATTATGAACACTAATATACTTACGTAAAATGCAACTGGTTTACGCTTTGAATTATCATTTTTTGTGAAGTTCGAAACGTTCAATTCTAATAGTGAAATTGAAGAAGTAAGTGCTGCAAATAAGAACAAGATTAAAAAGATTAGGTAAAACCCTTGTCCATATGCCATTTGATCAAATACCTTTGGTAATACTTTAAAAAGTAGCCCAGGCCCTTCTGTTGGACTGTAGCCGAATGCCGAAATCGCAGGAAATATAGCTAAACCTGCCAAAATTGAAACTAGTATATTCATCGCTACAATAGAAATTGCTGAAGTCTTAATAGTCATTTCTTTTGAAGCATAGCTCGCGTACGTAATCATGCCCGTTGTTCCTAAGGATAATGTGAAGAAGGATTGGCCAAGTGCAAATAAAACACCCTCCATAGAAATATCTTCTAGGCGTGGTTGTAAAATATATTTTAGTCCTTCAAATGATCCTTCAAGTGTTAAAGATTTGATAACAATAACAATTAAAAAAATAAATAATAGTGGCATCATAAACTTAGAAGCTTTTTCTAAACCTTTTTCAACACCCATCATCACAATAAACATCGTTAACAATATAAAGATGCCTTGCCCAGTAATCGTTAAGAAAGGATTACTAATAATAGATTCAAACTGTATATTTCCTAATTGATCACCATTAAGAGTTAATATTTGAAGCGCAACATTAAATATATAAATGATAATCCAACCGCCTATCACACTATAAAACCCAAATAGTATGAATACAGCTAAATTACCGTTCCATCCGATAACGTTCAACCATTTTTTCTTTGTTAGCTTTTCATAAATTACAGTTGTATAAGTCTTACCCATCTTACCAACAGTAAATTCCATCATTAATAGAGGTAGTCCCACAACTATCGTAAATATTAAAAACATTAATAAAAATCCGCCCCCGCCATATACACCAGCCATATATGGAAATTTCCACATTGCTCCTAATCCTATAGCAGATCCAGCACTTGCTAAAATGAAGCCCGTCGATGACTTCCATTGTGATTGTTTACTCATAATTTTACATCCTTTGTATTTTACAAAACTTTATTGCGTTAAAGCGTTTTAGTAATATAGGAATTACTATAACATTTTTCAGTGATTGTCTCAATATAAATTTCATTAGATAGTGTGCACTATGTACCTTAAGACAAAACATGAAAGCGTTTTGTCTTAAGGTACATTTTATGACGTTTATAAAACACAATACTTTTAATATTGAAAATTATCTGACATCTTATTGAATTAATAAGTAATGTATGTTAAAGTTGCTTGTGTTTTGTGCAAGTAAATTTCCTTTAAATCGAGGTATTAGAAATGAACAGACTCATCTTAATTTCTGGTCTAATGTTATTCTCATTTTTCTTTGGAGCCGGAAATTTAATATTTCCACCTATGTTAGGTTATACAGCTCAAGAAAACATGTGGATTTCTATGACTGGATTCGCTATAACAGGCATCTTATTGCCTTATCTTACTGTAATCGTCGTAGCTTATATGAATGGCGGTGTTGAAAGTATCGGTAACAAAGTTCACCCTATTTTTGGGACAATCTTTGCTATCTTAATTTATTTATCTATCGGGGCATTATATGGTATCCCGCGTGCTGCAAACGTTGCATACGAAATTGGAACAAATCATGTTCTACCAGTACATAACCATTTTACATTAATCGTATTTTCAGTCATATTTTTCCTAGTTGTTTATTTTATCGCATTATATCCAAATCGTATTATAGATAATTTAGGTAAATATCTAACACCAATTTTAATACTTATTATAGCTATTTTATGTATTTTAGTAATCATAAATCCAGAAGGTTCAATTGGCCAAGCAAGTGGTGATTATGCACAAACTCCACTCGTATCAGGGGTTTTAGAGGGGTACTTCACGATGGACCTTGTGGCTGCGCTCGCCTTTTCTGTTGTGATCGTGCAAAGCTTCAAAATGAATGGCGTCACCGATCAAAAAACACTCGTTAAAAACGTAATTAAATCTGGTTTGATCTCTGCTATTTTACTATTAGTCATCTATTTTGCACTGGCTTATGTAGGTGCTACAACCACTCAAGCTGGCTTCAAAGATGGCACTGGAATCTTAACATTTAATTCGCTACGTGTATTTGGTTCATTCGGTAATCTATTGTTTGGCGTCATCGTTATATTGGCTTGCTTAACTACTTGTGTCGGATTAGTAAATGCATGTGCGGCCTTTGCGATGAAAAAAATACCGAAAATATCATATAAAATTTTCGTGCTTATCTTTTCATTATTAGGCTTTTTAGTTTCAACGTTAGGTTTAGAACTGATATTACAAATTGCAGTACCATTGTTAACGTTTATATATCCAACATCCATAGTATTGGTGCTCATTTCATTAGTAAGTATTTTCATTCCATTTGAAATGAAATTTGCGTTTATCATCCCTACTATCGTGACTTTAATTATTTCGGTATTACAGATACTCAATGATTTCAAATTATTCCAACCACTGAATGCGTTATATCAATTGTTACCACTCTCTGATATTCAATTAAGTTGGCTCATACCATTTATAATCTTGCTTATCGTTGGATTGATCATAGATTTTTTCTTAAAAAACAAACCAGCAAAATCGTTATAAATCCATTGTGTTTCTATACAAGCGAACGGGATATAAATTTAATTTCCTTGTCTAGACTTTTCTTATTTCGCTGTATGATCGTTTGTCATGAGTAGTTTTACTAAAATGGAGATTAAGAAAACAAATTTATTTTGGTTATATTTTTATAAGGGGATGGCATGTTGTATGGATAATTTCAATGATTTTTTACAAACTATAGATAATGATAAACACAAAGAAACAATGGTTGATATTTTTAATTGGATTTCGGAAACATTTCCTAATCTCGAAACAACCATAAAATGGAACCAGCCTATGTTCACAGATCACGGTACTTTTATTCTTGGTTTTAGTAAAGCAAAACAACACTTTTCAATTGCACCTGAAACGAAGGGCATGACTGAATTTAGCGAACATATAGCTATTGCTGGGTACTCACAAACGAACAATCTATTTCGAATAAAATGGAACCAAGAGGTCGATTACACATTGTTGAAAGGCATGATTCAATTCAACATTGATGATAAGGCCAGTTGTTCAACATTTTGGAGAACTTAAAATTTAATTTCATTTTTGCCTCAAAGTCATAGCTAAATATGTAAAAAATGATGGCTTCTACTATATTTCAGTAGAAGCCATCATTTTATTTATCTAGAGCTTATATCTCAACATTTTTTCTTGCTTAACATTTAATAATCTTCGAAAAATGCAATAACATCTTGTTCTACTTCTATATGGCCTTCACCATAAGTCATTAAGTGTTTGGATGGCCCATAACCTTGCACTTCTTTTTGTTCATGTGTAATACGATCATAGATATAATGCGCGCTCGTTTCATAAGCATCATCATCTTGTTCACCATATTTGATAACAATGGGCGCAGTTATTTGGTCTAATTTTGACATCACATCTTCAACTACGATTTGAAACTTATCAAGTCCTAGTGCATAACGATCAATATTTTCAATTTGTTGCGCTACCTCAGATTGTTCTAAGCCAATCAGCGCTCCCATACGTTGACCATAATAGGTTAATCTACCTGAGAGACCGGCATCACTTTTTCGATATGGTGTAGACATAATAGCTATTGCATCTATAGATTGATGTTCTGCCAATTTGAGCGATAATATACCACCTAATGATATACCACAAACACTAATACTTGAATAACCTTTATCCTGTAAAAATTGATAACCATCTAATACATCTTGCCACCAATCTTCAATATCATAGGCCATCAACGCATCTAACATTAAACCATGACCTTTGTATGCGGGAACATAACATGTGAAACCCGCTTTATGTAATTTAGTAGCTAATAATTTCACATCGCGTACCGTACCTGTGAATGAATGTAATAACAATATAGCCCGTTCCGCTTCATTATTTTCCAAAAATATTGGGTTTGGTGCCTTAACATTTATCATCTTTTGTCACTCCAAAATTTAGATTCATTATTTATTGTAATTCAAATTCATAAAGCGTACAAAGCATATAAACTAACCCTCTTCTTATAAACAATTATCCCCTTCAAAGTCCGACACACTTTCGTGTAACTTTTGAAGGGGATATATTAATAATTCATTAACATTTATAACTTCTCTTAGCTTTTAATTATTGGTTCATATCAAAGAATTGTAATTCATATATTGCTTTTTCATCATATGCATTAAAAGTACCAATTTTACCGTTTAAATGTATTTCTTGTGTTTTTCTACTTACATTATGCTGATAAGTTATTCTCACATTTAAATCAGATTCATAGCCGTTATTCTTAATTGTACTTTCAATTTCCGAATAAACATCTTTATTAATCGGTAACAAATAACCTTCTTTACTAGGTAAAATATTAACATATTTTGTTTGCAAGATATCTTGATTACCAAGATAGATTTCGATTTTTATATTTTTAGCAGCACCGCCACCTAAGTTATATAATTTCAAAAAATCTTGATCTTCGTCACCATCAATAGCAGTATTTCTTAATTTTAATTCGTCATGGTCTCTAGTAATCAGGATTTGATTAAAACCGAGCGCCGGTAAAAAACTGATTTTCATTTGGTACAATTGCACACTGACTGAGATAAAGTAAAATAGTGCCATTATAAATGTACCAAGTGAGCCAATCGCCGAAATAATATTTATCATAATTGTAAACCTCCATTGTTTTTTATTTAAGAGGCAGGATATGCATTATAACATATTTTAAACTCAAAAAAATAACGAGCCACCAAAAGGCAGCTCGTAACTAAGAGGAAGTCTGTTAACATGCCCAAGGGCATATTACAGACCTGCCTCTAGTTATCATGCCCTTGGGCATGATAACTTATTATACAATGAACCTTTACTTTTTACAAGCCAATATATATTTTAAATTTTATAAATGTTTTTAGCGTTTACAATTGTATGATAATATTATATTTATAAAATATTATTTAACATCCATAGGAGTTGTCATATGTATAGTTCAAATCAAAGAGCCATCTCATTTTTAAAGATAACTACACTTTCTACTGTATGCTTTTTAACTTTTTTCTTTTATCTAACTTTATCTCCTAAAGCGATTTACGCCAATGATTTATACACCTCAATGACTGAACTTATGGCGGATACTGAAGAAGGTAATGACTGGGAAATAGCTTATAAAAACAACAAGAGCAGCGCCCTTATTGCAGCAATACATGGAGGTAATATCGAACCTGGAACTACCGAAGTAGCAAAACTAACTGCTGCTATGGGGGCCTATAATTACTATAGCTTCCAAGGCATTCGTTCAACGAACAACGCAAGTTTACATGTAACTTCAGTTAACTTTGATGAACCTATTATAGAAGATATGCAACAACAAGTATCAAATTCCGTCATGATTCATGGTGCAAATGGCGATGCACCTATCGTTTATATTGGTGGCAAAGATGATGACTTAAAAGCGTCTATTGAAGAACAATTAGAGATTAAAGATTTCGACGTACAAACATCGCCTAGTCATTTAGAAGGTGAAGCTGACGAAAATATTGCCAATAAAAATAATAAAAATGCAGGTGTACAGTTAGAATTAACGACTGGATTACGACAATCCTTTTTTAACGACCTAGATTTAACTATGAATTCTAGGCAAGATCAAAGTAATTGGAGCCTTGAAATGTATGACTTTGCTCAAGCAATACAAACAGCAATACATGAACAAGAATAATTTTTCATATGCTAAAATTATTTATTAGAATATAATATATATTGACATAATTTATAGAAAATGAGGTTAATAATATGGATGATTTGAAAGTAAACAAAAGATTAATTATGACCCCTGGCCCCGTGAGTGTAGATCCTCGTGTGTCTCAAGCAATGTCTAATTCAATTTTAGGTCAATTTGATTATGAATTTATAGACATTATGAATAAAACTATGGAACTCATTAGAAAATCCTTTTTAACAAATAATAAATGGTCATTTCCTATCGATGGTACAAGTCGTGCTGGGTTAGAGGCGGTAATCGCAAGTATCGTCAAACCAGGAGATACGATACTTGTACCAATTATTGGTAGATTTGGCTACTTATTCACTGAACTTGTCACTCGTGCAGGCGGCATCGTACATAATATTCAAAAACCGGTGGGTGAAGTTTTTGATCAAGCAGAAATTATAGCCGCTTTAGACACCGTGAAACCGAAAGTACTTGCAATTGTACATGGTGAAACTTCTACTGGTCGCTTACAACCGATTGATCAGCTTGGTCGCGCTTGTAAAGAACGTGGTATTTATTCAGTAGTTGATGCAGTAGCAACATATCAAGGTATGGTTATCCCAGTGGATGAGTGGGAACTTGATTCTGTCATTGGTGGCGCTCAAAAATGTTTATCTATCCCTTCAGGCATTACACCAATTACATTTAACAAAAGATTTAGTGATGAAATCAACAAGCGTAAGCGTGTCGAACTAGGTATTCGTTCAAATGAAAATACTGAACAAGATACTTTTATACGCAGTAATTATTTAGACTTAACACAATTGCAAGATTATTGGAGTCCTAAACGATTAAACCACCATACAGAATCAACTACGTCTATTTACGCATTATACACAGGCTTAAAATTAGCATTAACAGAAGGTATCGAAGTCCGTGCCAAACGTCATGCATATCACCAAGAAGGCTTGAAATCCGCATTAAAAGTATTAGGTTTAGAAATATTTGGTGACGAAACAAATGAAATGAAAATGATCATTTGCGTAAATATACCAGAAGGCATTGATGATAATAAATTTAGAGAAGGCCTATTAAAAAATTATGGTATTGAAATTGCAGGCTCATTCGGTGAACTTCAAGGCAAAATTTGGAGAATCGGTATTATGGGTTATGCTATTGAAAAACAAAATATTCTAACGTTTTTATCTATATTTTCACTTTATCTGGCACATCAAGGCGTACAAAATCTAAATTCAGAAAAAGCCATCGATACACTATTAACGTATTATTCATAAAACTAGAACTTACGAAGGTTAACATTCAAGAAATTTGTGACTTAAACATTTCATAAACATAAAAATAAACCAAGTGCTATTTTTAGCACTTGGTTTATTTTTATTTTAAGCATTTCTCTATCTTTTTTTAAATTTTTAGCTATGCAATGATATTGATTTTTAATTGTATCGCAAAATTTTAAATCTTCGTTGACACACCTTAACCACTTTATCATACATGTCTTTTTATCTGTTTAATGTAAGTCATTGATTTGCACCGACGACTGCTCTATTTAAAATTAATCATCTTCAACCACTCTACTTTTAGCGGCTGGGTAACCAAAAATAAAGAATAATACTGACATGACAATCAATGAAATAATACCTGAGTCCCAACTTCCTGTAGCATCATGAAGATAGCCAATCAAGAATGGTCCAACTGCAGCAATTAAATAACCTATAGATTGACCAAAACCAGATAATGAAATACTTCCATCACTTGTACGCGCTCTAATAGAGAAGAATGTCATACATAAACTGAAACATGCACCCATCGCTAAACCAGCAATGATGATACCAATAATAAGTAGTACTAATGATTGCGTAAAGAATAGGCTGAAGCCCACTAAGAATAGTACTGTAATAATCACTACTAATATACGTTGATCTTTCAATTTAGATGCAATTATTGGAAATGTAAAAGTCATCGGCACTTGAGAAAATTGATTTAACATCAATAAATAACCTGCCGTTGATGGATCCAATCCTCTATCTACAAGTATGGACGGGACCCAAGCTACAACTGTATAGAATACCATCGATTGGAAACCCATCGTTAACGCAACCATCCACGCCAATTTAGATTTAGTAATAGCCACTTTTTTCGGTCTATTTTTTTGAATTTCTGCTGCTGTTACTTTTTCTAATTTAATTCCTTTTCGTGATTTAGGTATCCATAGAATAATAGCAATTATTGCAAAAAGAATCCAAAATGATAAAGATAATCTAAACCCTAAAGTTGTAATTTCTGATAATGGAAAACTTAAGCCCCCGCCTAATCCAGCAGTAAAGTTCATTGTTCCACTATAAATACCAGTAGCTAGACCAATTTGCATAGGGAAATACCATTTAACATAACTCGGTAACACTACATTACCAAAGGCAATAGCGATACCAAGAATGAGCGTTCCAATTAAAAATAAAGTGAAATCTCCTGCAACACGTAAATATAGTGCAATAATGAGTAGTATCGTAGAATACAATATCGTACGAGACATTGTTAATCGAGAAGTTACTTTTGAAACGAATGGTGAAACAATTGCAAAGATAATCAGCGGTATCGTAGTTAAGATGCCAGCAACACTGTTATTGATTTCCATAACCTGTTTAATCTCATCAACTACAGGACCAACCGAAGTCAGTGGTGCACGTAAAGTAGAAGCAATAAAAACGATTGCTAATATCACACCCCAATTATTATTAACTTTATTTATGCTATAGGGGTCAGTCATCTTATACCACCTTTCTTAAACTTCTTTTTATAATAAAAAAATGAGAAGCGGAACAAAAACCTAACTTTTAAATAAGATTTCATACTCCCGCCTCTGCAAAGAGGACTAAATTATTAAACCGCTTGTATACAAACACATTTAATAGTCAGTCACCTACTGTGTTCTATATGTTTCCCCACTCAAGAAGCATATACCATTTTATTTATGTTTTCATTTTCGCACGTTACTTTTATTATTAGTTAACTGCTTCTGTTGATGGCTCTAACAAAATTCGTGTTCCTGCATTTCCTGCTAAAGCATCGATAGCATCATCTAATGAACAAATAATAGATTCTTTACCCATTTCAGCAAATTGAATTGCTGCTTCGATTTTAGGCAGCATACTTCCTGCGGGGAATTGTCCTTCATCAACGTATTGTTGGGCTTTCTCAACAGAAATTGTTTTTAATTTCTCTTCATTTGATTTTCCAAAGTTAACACATACATTTGGAACATCTGTTAACATTACAAAAGTATCTGCACTAACTTGTTCTGCTAATTTCAAACCTGAACGATCTTTATCGATAACTGCTTCCACACCGTGGATATTGCCATTGTCATCTTTATAGACAGGAATACCACCACCACCTGAAGAAATTACTACTGCTTGATCAATCAGTGATTTGATTTGCTCAACACCATGAATGACTAATGGTTCTGGAGAAGGAACGACACGACGGTACCCTCTACCTGCATCTTCCACCATTACAAAACCATGCGTTTCTTCTAATCGTTTTGCTTCTAATTCGTTAAAGAATACACCGATCGGCTTAGTTGGATTACTAAATGCCGAATCATTTTTATCTACTTCTACCATTGTCAATAACGTTACTACATTACTATCAATATTTAAAGATTTCAAATGATTTTTTAATGATTCTTCCATCATATACCCTATAAAACCTTGTGATTCTGCATTACAAGCATTAATTGGCAAAGGTTCAACAATATTTTTTGCTGCTTCGTTTTGAGCAATAATATTTCCTACTTGTGGCCCATTACCATGTGTAACCACGATATTGTAACCTTGCGCTTTTAATTCAGCCATTTTTCTTGTAGCTGAATATACGTTATTATATTGATTTTCGTATGTCGCTTCTTGCTTTGGTTGAAGAATCGCGTTCCCACCTAAAGCTAATACAACACGCTTACTCATACGTTCCACTCCTTAAGGTTGATGCTACAAATATGCCGTACAATGTATCTTTCCCAGATGATGACCCTACTTTTAATAGTTGATTCATATGATACACGGTTGGTTTATGTTGCAACACTAATATTTTCGAACTAAACAACCCTTTTAAGGCACTCTTTAAAAATGTCGTAGCAACTAATGTAGTTAATGGTTCTTTAATTAATTGCTGTATGATTTCTAAATTTTGATCAAGTATAAAAGGATTCATGAAATGCACAAATAGTGTGCCAGTTAAGATATCATCACCAGAAGGCGTTAATCCTTGCCCTCTACCGATTAAATAGCGCAATGATGATTCAACCACCGCTTTATCATCTTGTTTTAACACATTAATGATTTGCTGCATTTTTAAATAGGAGAAATCACCCTGGTCATACTCTGAAAAGTTATATGTTGTTATATTACGAATCAATAATGCCAAATCAATTTCAGATTCAACGCTACTTGTATGTAACGGTTGATTCCGCCAAACTAACTGACATTCATCATTAATGAAAATTGCATTTGCAGTTACTTTAATTTGTTGATTCAAAGTAATATTTGCTAAAAGTTGACTTCTAGTCTGATGATCTACAGTGATACCAAAGGGAAAAGTCCCATTGTCATCACTGCCTATAAATATAATTGTCTGATCACCATTTACAATATTAAATCCTTTTTTAAAAATACTATGCACATAAAATATTTGACGATGTTCTAGTATTTCCTGGGCAATCTCTCCAACAGTACTGGCTTGAAAAATCACGCTTTAAACCCTAATTTTTCAGCGTATGCTGAAATAGCTTTTTCAAAACATTCTATTGGTGGGTGTACAGTACCAGCACCAATTTGGCCGTAGCCTGCAATTTTATGCGCAATACCTGTATTGATAACTGGTGTAATACCTGTTTCCACAACTTTACGCGCGTCTATGCCTAAACATGTACCTCTGAAATTCCATGTAGGAATTGCAAAGTTAGGATTTTCACCGATACAAATTTCAGTCATTTCATTACTGATTTCTAGAGCGTCATCAAATCCACCTGTACCAATGAATCTTGTTACTGCAGGTGCAGCAATCATTGCCATACCACCTACACCGATTGTTTCAGTAATCGCAGAGTCACCAATATCTGTATTCGCATCATCTGCAGAATAACCTGTGAAATACAATCCTTGTGGTGTATTTACTGGTGCAGTAAACCATTGATCACCCATCCCAGCGATGCGGACACCGAAGTTTTCACCATTACGACATAGCGCTGTAACAACCGTACCATGTTCGATTTGGCGAGCAGCATCCATCATTGCTTTACCTGTAGCCATAGCAACATTAAGAAAGAACTGATCTGTATCTGCTAAGAATTGTAGTACTTCCGTACGTTTTTCTGCTTCTACATCTTCTAATGAAGAGATAATTGGTGTCACTTCTTTTAAAAATGCTAATGAAGCAGCAATATTACGTTGATGGAATTCGTCTCCCATCGCAATTGCTTTCGCTATAAGAACGTTAACGTTTAAACCATCACCCATTTGTTTTAGCGCTTTGCTAAGTACAGGACTTAATACATCTTTCATCCAATGTAAACGATTAACTACTGTTTTATTGTAAGCGCCAAAACGTAACACCGCACCGATACCTTCGTTCATTTGACAGTAAGCTTCATTACCAGTTTCTCTATTTTCTACTACTAAAACTGGCATGTTTGCTGAAGTTATACCGCCCATTGGACCAACTGCTTTAACATGATGACAAGGAATAAAGTTAATTTTGCCATTTTTTAATAATGCACGTGCGTCTTCCTCATTGCTTGCCCATCCTTCAAAAAGAATGGCACCTATACAAGAACCTTGCATTGGGTCTGTCATATTTTCATATTGAATTGGTGGTCCAGCATGTAATAGTACGTGATCTGTAAGTTCAGGAATTTTAGATTTCGCAGGAACTACATCTACTAAAAATGGTGCTGCAGCAATCATTTTATCTATAACTGCTTGGTTTGCTTCATCTATTGTTTTATAAGCCATGTTATACTGTCTCTCCTTCGAAGTTATTTAAATATTGAAGTATTTTCATTAATTTTTCGTCGCCACCCGCAATTGGACGCCAGTTAAACTGTACAACTTCTGCACCACTGTCTTGAATTGCTGCTGTAAAGCTTTGTAGACCAATGTTAATTACACTTGGTGTCATATTAATTAAATTCATCACTTTTTCATCAACAGTTAAATCTACTTTCTCTACTTCAAAAGTTTTAGTTTCACGACTTGGTTGAGTGACAGTACTGCCAATAATGTTTAACGCCGTACGAACCATTTGATCATTTGTTTCACAAACTATGGCTCCAGCCATTTCTAAAGTATTGATTTGTGCTTGATAATCTTGATAATCATGTTCTGTACCAACTATAGTTGTTAATACCGCTAAAGAACGTCCTTCTTCTTGTACTTTTTGAAGAATACCTTTAATCGTTGGTGCTAGTTCACTCGCCATATCATCGTGACTACCATAGCCAATAACGTTATCTAACATGATTACTGCTGTAGATGGATCATCTGATGACGTTTCTAACATCTCGATACGTTTTGACGGATCAATCATTGGATGTGGTCTACCTTGTGTATAGATATCATCACCTAAATCAATGATTTCATGATTACCACCTTTATATGAAAAGCCTTCTGGTATTTCACCATTAGAATCATCACCTAAAGTATCTTTCACTAACATAGCTGCTTCAGATGCTAATGTACCTCCAGAATAGTAACCTTTGACACCATTTTGTTGTGCAGTTAAATTCACCGAAACACCTTCTTTGAATTTTGGTTTAAAATGCGGTGTTTCGTCATTTGAAAGTTGCACAGAAACACGTGCTGCTTCTTCTAATGTGTACGCGTGATAAATGTTTTCTTCAGTATATGTAGGTTTAGAACCTAAGAATAAAGTAACGATTGGTTTATCAATATTACGTAGTACGTTCAACACTTTCTCTTCTACTTCTTTAGCAGGTGGCTTAGAAACCACAGTTATCACTTTAACTTTTGAGTCTGAGTTTAAAGCTTTAATGCTATCTAACATTGTGATTGCGCCAACTTCAGTTGATAAATCGCGTCCACCAGTACCTAATGCATTTGTTACGCCTTTACCTTCTCTATCGATAATTGTTGTAACTTCTTGAATACCTGTACCTGAAGCTCCTACAACACCGATGTCACCTTCATTTACTGTATTGGTAAATGCAAGTGGTAAACCATGAATAATACCTGTCCCACAGTCAGGCCCCATGACTAATAGTCCTTTATCATGCGCAAGTTCTTTTAAACGTACTTCATCTTCTTTAGCGACATTGTCACTAAACATAAAGACATTTAAATTGTGGTTCAAAGCATTTTCAGCTTCCATTGCAGCATACTGCCCAGGAATTGAAATAAGTGCAAGATTAGGATTATTGGCCAATTCTAAAGCACGCTTCCAATTTGAAGCTTCATCTTGTTTTTGTGATTTTGCATCGCTATCATTTTCACCTTTTAATTCTGCTTCAACTTCTGCATTAACTTCTTTTACTTTAGCTTCATCCTCTGTATCCACAACGATGACAATATCATTTGGTTTTGCATCTTCTAATTCTGATGTTCCTAAACCAGATGATTTAAATATATCTTTGTTAGCAGGTGTGCCCATCATAATTGATACTTGATTCACACCATCTATAGCAGATAATTTATTTGATAATAACATTAATACAATTGAATCTTGATACGTGTTTTCTTTTATTATTGTGTATAACATATTATGCCTCCATTATTATTCTGCGAATCTATTCTTTCCGTGGTAACGATCGTAATGCACATCATCTGAGATTAAATATTCATAGATGTCATCAACAATTTCGATGCCTTCTTCATCGTATTTATCGCTACGTAAGCGACCACGTTCACCTGGATAGAAGATTTCTCCAAATCCTTCTGCAGCAGGTTGTTCTTTTAATTCATTCAACATTGTTGAAATACGTATTTTAAATTGATCTAAATCAGTAAAAAAAGCTGGATTAATTACAATATGTAATTGACCTAAGTCTCGTCCTTTTGTTAAATCTTTGTACATGGATGATACGTGAACACCATGTGGCACACCTAACAGGCTACCTGACAAGATATCGACCATCATCATTAATCCATAACCTTTAGGTCCAGCTACTGGTACTAGTGCATGAACATCACTTGCGTCAGTAGTTGGTTCACCTTGCGCATTAACTGCCCATGTATCTGGAATAGATAAGTGTTTCGCTCTCGCATCAAGCACTTTACCCCATGCTTGCACTGTAGTTGCCATATCAAATGTAACGATGCGATCATCATTTGAAGGTGCACTAAATGCAATTGGATTTGTTCCGAAATATGGTTCTGTACCACCAAAAGGAACAACCATTGGGTCTGATTGACACATACTAATTCCAACCATATTTTCTTTAGCTGCCATTTCTACGAAGTAACCCAGTGCGCCACTATGGGAAATATGTTTCACACCAACTACTGCGACACCGCTCTCTTTAGCCATTGCAATTGCTTTTTCCATCGCTTCTTTCGCTGCTTGATGACCTGGACCATTGTCACCTTCAAATACAGCGGCTGAAGGCCCAGTTTGTTCAAATTGATAGTTTGGATTTGCTGTAATACCACCTTTAGCGATTCGTTCTGCATAATACTCAACTCTAACTGCACCATGAGAATGAATACCTCTGTGATCTGCAAATGTCAGTACGTCCGCAACGTCTTTTGCAGCACTTTCATTCAAGCCAGCCTTTACTAATTTATTTTTCATAAGTTCAAATAATTGTTCTTCTGATAAACGCACACTAAAACCTCCTGTCTTTATATTCAATTTCATGAAAATATATCTTCTTTGTCCACCTTTTATGCATTAAAAAGGAAGCTACTTGGGCGCATTCGAATTAACTTTAAACGTATGTCATCATACATTTCATGAAATTATCCCATTTCGCTTCCTTTAGTTTTAATTTAATATATCTTATCTGATATTAAATATTCATAGATGCTTTCAGCGATTGGAATACCACTTTTAACATAACGCTGTTTAACTTCTTCTTGAATTTCTCCAGGGTAGTACACCTGATCAAACCCTTGTGCTGCATTTACTTCATGCAACTCATTAACCATGTCCGAAACTTTTTCTAAAAATAATGTTTTATCTCCAAAGTATGCTGGATTAATAACAATATGAAATTGTCCTAATCTGCGATATTGGCTTAAATCTTTATACATAGAAGTAACATGTTTTCCAAATGGTAATCCTAATAAACTGCCAGCTAAGATATCTACCATCATCATGAGTCCATAACCCTTAGGTCCAGCAACAGGTAACAATGCTGCCACCTCGAATGGATTAGTCGTAGGATCACCCTGACTATCGACTGCCCATGTATCAGGGATTGTTTTATGTTTAGAACGTGCGTCTAAAATTTTCCCCCATGCTTGAACAGTTGTTGCCATATCGAACAAAATTGGCTCACCAGATTGTCTTGGTGCTGCAAATGCAATAGGATTTGTGCCAAAGTATGCTTTCGTACCACCAAACGGTACCACCATTGGATCAGATTGACAGACTGTGATTGCAACCATACCTTTTTTAGAAGCTTGTTCTGCAAAATAGCCAATGGCACCACTATGACCCATTTCTTTAACTCCTACCATACCAATACCACTATTTTCAGCCATCGTAATAGCTTTTTCCATGGCTTGATATGCTACATAATGACCCACTGCATTGTCTCCAAAATAAGTACCAACTGAGGGACCAGTTTGCGTAAATTCAAATTGGGGTTCCAAATTATAACCCTTTTTCGAAATGCGCTCGGCATAATACTGCATACGTACTGAACCATGAGAATGGATGCCACGTTCATCAGCAAATATCATAAGGTCAGCAGTTTTATCTGCTTGTGTTTCAGGAAGGCCAGCTTGTTTCAATTTTCTTTTGAAAAGTTCACGTAATTTATCTCTTTCAACGTATACTAACGTCTCTTCTTCCATTATTAACAACCTTTCTTAAATTTCAATATCTCTGTTAGCATCTTTTGAATAGATATATTCAAATGGCTCATCTAAGCCTACTGCATATGTTGCTTGAGGTGCATATGCTCCCATAAAGATATAGTCGCCTTTATCAACTGGTAACCAATCATTGTCTAAGTTATACATGCCGCGTCCACTTAATACATAAGCACCGTGTTCTTGTACATGCGTTTCGATATAACCATGTGATGCACCAGGTTTAAATGATAAAATATGAATATTCATATCATAGGCAAGCTCTTTTGGTAAAAGGTCCAAAATCTTAACTTCTTCCATGCCTTCATAAGGTTCTTGAACCATTTCATTCACATTTCCTGCAACCACTTCTGGTGTATAACCTTCTAATGGTTGGTAACGTTTTTTATATAAAAACACTCTACTATCATTGTTTTGATTACTATTTTCAAATGTCATTACTTGATGTGATGGCACATATAAGTATCCGCCTGCACTTAATTCATATTTTTTATCGTCTGCATAAGCGTTGATATGACCATATTCTACATAGATAAATGTTTGAACGCCGTCCCCTCCAAAGCCTTGTTTATTACCACCTTGGTTTTTTAATGTCACTAAATAATCAACAAAACGCGCACCTAATCTTGGTGATCCCATAATTGTTACATCGCAATCTTCAAAACCTGGAACCACATTATTCACTAAACCATCTGGTGTAATAACTGCATAATTATCTTTTTTAATTACCGAACGTGTTTCTAATAAACCTTCTCTATAACCTTGATTATGATTTAAGTAACCCATAAAAACATTTCTCCTTTTCTCTATTTAAAGTTGTCATTTCAAATTTTCATTAAAATTTAATTATAAAATCTGTCTATTTAATCAGTATTTGCTGTTTTAGTGAATGATGTCTTACTACTATTCCTCATAAGCAAGTTGATATAGTACTTGTTTCAGCACTTCTATACCTTTAACCAAATCTTCGATGTTTGTTTCTTCCGTAACGTTGTGACTTATGCCATTAATCGAAGGGACAAACAACATTGCTGTCGGAATATATTTTGCGAATATTTGAGAATCATGACCTGCGCCTGAAGACATTATCTTGTTGTCTTTCGCACCAACGACTTGTTCAGCTGCCTTTTCTACTTCGTTGACCAATCTTTCGTCCATCATTGTTGGTGCTTCATCCATCCACAAATTAATGTCATATTCGACACCTTCTTGTTCTGAAACTGTTTTAATACAGCTATCAATCGTCTTCGCAAATTCATTTAATTCATCTTGATTGATATGTCTACAATCAATTGAAAACGTTACTTCACCAGGCACAACATTTACTGTATTTGGTACAGGATCAACACGACCAAAAGTAATAACCAGCGGATCGCCGATTGCTCTTGCTTTATCTGTTAACTCTGTTGCTATTTTACTAAAAGCAACAACCGCATCTTTTCTTAAACCCATCGGTGTAGTACCTGCATGATTCGCTTCACCTTTCAAATGAATAGTGTAACGTTTTTGTCCTACGATGCCATTTACAACACCTATAGCTTTTTGTTCAGTTTCTAGTACTTTTCCTTGTTCAATATGTACTTCAATAAATGATTTAATATAACCAAAATCATTGTCTTCAATGCGGTAATCAAACCCAGCTTTATTCATCGCCTCTTTGAAGTTAACCCCTTCACCATCAGTAATCGCATCAACGTCTTCACGCTTTGCTAAATTAAAGAAGTTTTTACTTCCCCAAAATGCACATGGGAAACGACTGCCTTCCTCTTCTGCTAATGCTAATAGTTCCAGAGAACGTAGTGGCTGACCATAATCTGCTTTCAATGACTGCATCGCGACTAACGCTGCCAATACGCCAAATTGACCATCTAAATGTCCACCCTCAATTACTGTGTCAATATGAGAACCAGACATGATTGTTTCTTCAGGGTATTTACTACCTTCAATGCGCCCCTTTAAGTTACCAACGCTATCGAAACGCGTTTCGAACCCTTCAGTTTCTAATGTACGTTTTAATTCATGTACAGCATTTGACCACTCATCTGAATATAGTAAACGGGTAATACCGCCACCATCTAATCCACCGAATGCAGTGAATTTTTTATCTAAAGCTTCAAAAGAAGATCGTATGTCCATTTAATTCAACTCCTTTTTCATTTCACAACTAATTATAAGCGTTTACATTTTAGTTATCATTCACATTTCTAACAATTATCGTTAAGACTTTTATTCGATTTATACAAATACTTCTAAATATTTCTTTGAGATACTATAGTTAGCAAATTCTATATAAAGGGGGATGATAAGTTTGTCTCAATATCATTCTGAAATGATAACTGAGGATGGGTTCACCTTACCTTTTACAGTTATTGAAGCAAAAACCAATAGTCCAAAAGGCATTATCATTTATTTTCATGGTGGTGGATTAATCTTTGGTGATGCCCATGACTTAGCACAGCCATACATTGACGTACTATCACAAAATTTCCATCTCGTTCTGGCCTCTTATCGTCTCGCACCTGAAAGTAAGATCAATGTAATCATTAGAGATGTTTTACTACAATACGATACTATTAAACAGCGTTATTCGTCATTGCCATTATTTACATTTGGTCGTTCTGCAGGTGCTTTTTTAGCAATGTTAGTCTCTTTACATCGTCCAGTTGATGGCATTCTTGATTTTTATGGTTATTGCCGTGTACATGTACCATCGTTTTTACGCCCAAATGCTCAGTATCAAACATTATCCTCTAAAATCACGCCTGATATAATTAATCAGTTAATTCAAAACAAACCACTAATCTCAGGACCTATGCAAGTCAGATACCCTATTTATATACATGCACGCGGAGAAGCTAAATGGTTATATTATTTAGGTATTCAGACTTCAACTCAAAGTGATTACAATATTTCGCCTCAACAATTAAAAGGTTTTCCGCCAATGTTCATTGTACATTGTAAGAATGATCCCGATGTACCCTACACTGAAAGTGAACATATCTATCAAAACGTGAGTAACTGTCAAATCGAATCTTTAAATTTCAATCAACACGATTTCGATAGAGTAGTAAATGAAACCAATATTAGTTTATATAAAGGAGATTGTTTATAGTGAATTTACAAAATGTTTTAGATAATTTTCAAACGTTTAATAATTTTGCTCGAAATGAAAAAAATGGTGGTATTAATCGTATTGCCTTTACACATCCAGAGAGACTAGCCGCATTAAAATTTTCTATGTTGTGTCAAAAAGCTGGATTAGATGTATATTTTGATTTTTTCGGGAATGTCATCGCACGTAGAGAGGGTAAGAACCCTTCTTTAAAGCCAGTAGTTTTAGGATCCCACATTGATACTGTAAGAGACGGCGGCCAATACGATGGATTGCTAGGTGTATTGGCCGCACTAGAGGTTATTGAACATTTAAACAAGCATAATATAGAAACAGATCACCCAATTATTGTGATTGCTTTTGCTTGTGAAGAATCAACAAGATTTAACGAAGCAACTTTAGGAAGTAAATATCTGACAGGTGAAATGACCAAATCTGACATGAAATATATTAAAGACAACGAAGGCAATGTGCTTTATGATGTCGTTGAACCTTTGTCCCAAGATATGCATGGTAAGGCAGCACTATTTGAACGCAATGAAATCAAGGCATTTTTAGAACTGCATATTGAACAAGGACCTATTCTTGAAAAAAATAGCAAAGATATTGGCATTGTTACAGATATTGCTGCACCTCACCGTTTCAAGTTAAAGATTCAAGGTGTGATAAGTCACTCTGGTTCCACGCCTATGCCGATGAGAGTAGACGCACTAACTACGGCGTCAGAAATCATTTTAAGTGTTGAATCAATAGGACAAACCTATCATGATCAAGGCATTGTCACTACAGTTGGTTATGCGAATGTCTATCCAAACACGATGAATGCTATCCCAGGAGAAGTGACATTATTAATTGATATTCGCGGAAAAAATCTAGAAGTACGAGAACAAGTAGTATCAGAAATCCAACAACATATTCAAACTATTGTTAACAAACGTAAAGCAAGCTATCATTTAGATGATTTAGGACAAGATCAACCGCGTAGTTTCAACAAAAAGATGGCTCAAATCACTGAACAAAGCTGTCTTCAATCTGACTTTAGTTTCCGTTATATGTATAGTGGTGCAGGTCACGATGCTATGAACTTCGCATCAATTTGTCCGACAAGTATGATATTCATCCCTTGTAAAAAAGGTATTAGCCATTCTCCAGAAGAATCCGTCACAGAACAACAAATCGCTAAAGGAATTCAAATATATATTGATACAACAATCGAGTTAGCTAATCTAGAAGTAATACTAGATAATTAAAAACGCTCTCTTAAATTAAATGGTTCGTCAATTTCCGAATAAGTATGTAAAACGTAATTAAAAATGCAAAATAAAACCCAATTTTCTCTATCAAAGATTAAAGGTTATTTTTTGAAAATTATATCTTTGAATGAGATACTTATTATAAAAGTGAAAGTATGATTATTGAATCTTTTTTAAATACAAAATTATAAAGGTTGATATCAATGACGGAAATTTGTTTTATCAGACACGGCGAAACAGATTGGAATATAGCAGGAAAATTACAAGGCAGAACAGACGTGCCTTTAAACCATACAGGCGTTAAACAAGCCGAAGTTTGCAGCCAAATTCTAAACAATTCAGAATGGGATATTATCATCACAAGCCCATTAGCTAGAGCAAAAAAGACAGCTGATATTATTCAGCAACAACTAACTATACCTTTGATAGAAATGGACGCATTTATTGAAATTTCATTCGGTGATGCTGAAGGATTATCATTAAAAGAGCGTATAGCGTTATATCCCAATCGACTTTATCCAAACAAAGAACAAGCACACGTCGTAACCAATCGTTTTCTTAATGGGATAAATTCAATTATCGAACAATACAAAGATCAAAAAATCTTAATTGTCTCTCATGGCGCATTTATTAAAGCAGTATTTTCTTACTATTCTAACGGAGAAATAAGTACTGATTCACCAAGACTGTCTAATGGCAGTCTAAGTACCCTTAAATTAACAAATGAACAAGCCACAATTTTAAATTATAATGAAGCGGCACACTTGCCATCGCATTCTTCACTAGGGAAAATGTAACCTCCCTTTGTAATTATTATGAGTGGTGTCGTTGTATAGTAATTACAATAGTTAAATAAATTTTATATCTTTTACGGTTAATCATAATTTTTTGTTATGATTAACCGTTTTTTGTTATAAAGTGCCATGACAATATTTTAGAGCAGTAAGTAGATTGAATGAATGAATGTAGCATTTTAAAAATAATCCGAAGAAAATTTGTGAAATGTGAACTCTATCTAAAAAGAAAACGTATATTTATTGAGTGAACTTAAAAGGGGGCTAGTTGTGTAAGCTTATTTGGGATTTAATTTGGTAGATAAAATCCCATAAGAATTAAGGTTAGACAACAAGAATTACTTTAAAAATTTAAAATAGGGGTGAAGCTTTATGAATAAAAAAATATTAGTATTATCATCAACAGTCGCAGCTACAGGACTTTTAGTAGGAGCAGGAAATGCCGTAATTGGAAATAACACTGCACATGCGGACACAATGAATCCTCAAGAAAATAATATGAACAACAATATGCAACAACAAGCCATGCCAATGGATCAAGGCATGAATGACATGCAAGGTAATATGAACAATAACGATATGACAATGGATCAAGGCATGAATGACATGCATGGTAATATGAACAACAACGATATGCCAATGGATCAAGGCATGAATGACATGCAAGGTAATATGAACAATAACGATATGACAATGGATCAGAGCATGAACGACATGCATGGTAATATGATGAAGGGCAATATGGAAGAAGCTATGATGCCATATTATAATTATACTGGCTACACAACATACGATGGTCATTTTACTCAAGATTATGATTTTGTAAGAGCGTTAAAATACGATAATGTAATGATTGATGGATACAAAGTTAACACTGCAACAAACGATAAAGATGTAGCTACAAGTAAAAAAGTGAATGACACAATGATTGATATGAATAAAGATGGCCAAGTCGTAAATATCACTTTTGATACTAAAGCAGACACAGTAAACAAAACAATGTTCAAAGAAGCACATATGTCTAACCATATGTCTGATGAAGGACAAACAGAAAACGGTTCATATATGACTTATGAAACAAATAATGGTATGTATACAGCACACTTCGACGAACAAGGTTATTTAATGAAAGTAATGATAAATTAATAAACAGTAAAAAAGGACCTGCTTATAGGTCCTTTTTTACTGTTTATTAATTTAAATAACATCCATTTGTAGTAATTCTTCTATATATGATTGATCATCATGGTCATACCTGTTGCCTTTAAAGTTTTGTGGTTCATTAATACCCGTGAGGAGGATAACTTCATTATTGCTGTCTGTAGCATATAGCAACTCTCGTATACCTTCTTTTCTCGAACACCCATTTAAAACCACGCTTTTTTTATAACTGTCAGGTAAATGTTGATTCATAAATTTAATAATGAGTTTAGGATCTACATATCCCACTTGCTCTGCAGCCAACATTAACTTATGCACTCCAGCAGGAAGCTCATCGACAGTCAAAGCAATTTTATCAAACCCTCTTAAGCCTATACCAGTAATCATAGTATTTAATTTTTTACCTATACCGTCTGTATAGTCTAAAGCATTGCTTACTGATTCTCTAACTGCTAAAGCTGTATGCGCAAAATCTAAAATAATCGTATATGCACCTATATCAATAATTTGAAAACGATGTAAAGGTGAATCAATCACATGAGATGCTTGAATAATGGCTTCGACATCGAAATCCATTTTATGCAATGCAAAAATACTCGTTGCTAAATTAATGTAGTTATGCCCGCCATGAAAAGTCGGATTAACACGATACTTTGCTCCATTGATGACAATATCAATATGACTATTTTTCGCATGATATTGATAATATGTTTCTTCTTGATTTGAAAAATATAAATCATCTTTTGCTATAGATCTATATTCAGTCGTGTCCCAGTTCACTATATTCGCTTTACTTAAATCATCCAACTTTAACTTAGCATTTAAATAGTTTTCCATTGTGCCATGATATTCAAGATGTTCTGGGCTAAAGTTAGTAAATACTGCTAACTCATTTTGAATGAAGTCTATGCGTCTTTGTTCTAAAGCAATAGAGGTCGCTTCATAAACAATATAATCGTAATTTTCACGGTAAAAATAATCTATGATTTCTCCCATTTCAAAATACATCGGCGTCGTTTGTGTCGTATGGTTAAATTTCATTTTGTTATAATGACTATCGAACACGCCCATCGTACCAATGATTGCTACTTTTTTACCTAACTGTGTTAATAAATTACCCATCATATGACAAGTTGTTGTTTTGCCGTTTGTACCCGTAACTGCAATGAACTTTAATGCGTCAATAGCGCTTCCATAGTATAACTTCACTAATTGATTAGCCACATTAGGAAAATCATTGATATAAATAACAGACATATTAAATTCAAAATCTTTAAATGTAGACGGAGACGCATCAGTAATCATAATCAATGGTTTCATTGCATTCGCGCGTTCCGCATAATGAACCGTATTGTCCGAACGCTTCAACATAAATATTGTGTCTTGCTGAATATCTTGATACATTGACGTAATTTTTTCACAGGTCTTATCTGTACTCACTTTTACGTTTAAAGAACGCTTAACTATACTTTCTCCAATTGTAAATAGTATATCTTCAACGGTTATTTTCATTATATTCACCCAACATTTATCGTTTATTTTATAATACTTAAATATGTATATTAAAAAAGTAACTATAAAGTATACGTATAAACCAAAGAAAAGGATCACATAAATATGTGATCCTTTTAAAATATTTTTCTAAATAAAAATCAAGTTAAATTTCATTACTAGACATAATCATTTGTCCCTTAGGTTGCTTATTATTAGGTGATGGTTCTAATGTAATTGCTATTTTATCTTCTTTATCAACATCTACATTACTCAAATCAAAAACAACCATCCCTTTATCATTCACACTCGCAAACGTACCTGCAGGGTGTGCTTGCTCGCCTTTTAATATCCACACTTGATAAACTTCATTACCCTTTGTTGCTTCAATATCATTGGCTTCAACCATTAATTTTCTATCCTTATTATTGCTAGAGTCAGACAGATAGGCTTGCCCTTGCACTTGATCCCCAGTCATAGAATTTAAGTTTATTGCTTTCGCATCATTCGTATTAATCATTGGAGATGATTGATTTTGAGATGCCTTATATCCAAAGTATTGCACGCCGTTACCTATAATAGATAAAAATAATAACGCTACTATCATGCCTATCGACACACGTTTAGTAATAGTACTTTTAGATTTTTTCTTCTTATATTTTGAAATATGCGCTATTTGCTGATTTTCTTGATCGTTATTTGCACTTGTTGTATCTATTTCATCTTCTTGCTGTTCTTTTTCTGCTTCTTCGTTTGAATTGTTTTCTTCATCTAGCACTGACGCTAAAATTCTTTTCTTCATGCCTGTAGGCGGTTCAATTTCTTTGTTACTATATGGAAGTGAATCGTGAAGAATGTTTAGGTCGTTTAAAGTCTTATGGCTTTCAGATGACGAATCTAATTCTTTTTCAACTTGCTCTTTTTCACTTTCATTCATATTGTCATTGAAATAATCGTATAGCTTATCAACTTTATTATCTTTCATTTTCTCCACGCTCCCTTCTCATGTATTTTTTGGAATAATCATTTAAATGCTTAATTGATAGCCTCATTCTACTCTTAACCGTTCCTAATGGTGTTTGTAATTTATCAGCAATTTCTTGCTGACTCAAACCTTTATAATAAAACAAATAAATAATCTTTTGTTGATCTTTATTTAAAAGTGAAATCATTTTTTTTATTTCTTCAGACACTTCCTTATCCAACAAATCATATTCTGGTAGATGATCGTTTTGTATTCCTTGGAATCCTTCATCAAACTCATTTTCAATATGTTTATTTTTCCTTATCATATCAATAGATTTATTACGGCATAATGTAATAAGCCAAGTCGACATTTTTCCTTTATTTGGTTTAAATATTGCTTTTTGATTCCAAATTTTCATAAAAACATCTTGCAAAACTTCTTCACTAGATTGAACATCTTTTGTGATTTTGTAAGCCAAATTAAATAACAATGACTCATATCGATCATATAGGATTTCTAAACTCTTACTGTCCTTTTTATCGATTATTGATCTATAAAGATCATTTTCATCTATCATGCCGTCCCCTCCTTAGTTTAAATTCAGTATTTAGCAATACCTATCCTATATGTATATGTACATATGTATTCAATAGATATACGCAAGTTATACGTTGAAAGATTAACTTTCAAGAATTTTTTATAATATCACTAAATAATTATAACTATTTCCTTTTCCCCTTTTATTTTCAACCTATTAATCACATTACCACTAATGGCTCAAGCATTTCATTACAAAAGCGGTTATACAATTGTATTTATCCAACTAATAAATGTAGTAATATTACAAGTCTTTGTACTAGATTGTCTATAAATAAGTGTTACACTGGATGGAAATCGTAACCTACTGGAGGGATTTTGATGAGTATCATTCTTACGCTAATTGTAGGTGCTATTATAGGCATCAGTTTATCACTTTGGTTAACGAGTAACTCAATCCCCACTATCATTGTCAGTCTGATTTCAGGCGTTTTAGGCGCATTTATAGGCACATCTTTATTACTATCAACAGGCATGTATTTCTTAATCACAGCATTTATAGGCGCAATCACGCTTACATTAGTTGTCTTATTTATAATTGAAACAAGTAAAGAAATAGTTAGATACTAATTTTGTTTCAATCATAAATTAGTAGTTTAAATTCAAGGGGTTATTCCTCATTGAAATGGGCACTAAGAAATGTAAACTTTTGTAAGTAGTAATTTTATCAATGATTATATAAAAATAAGTCTAGGAGCAAAATTGCCCTAGACTTATTTTATATTTAAACACCCTAAAATAATTTTAAGATGCTTTATATTGTTTATACTTTAAAATATTTAATGCTCAAAAATGTTTTATATAAAGCAGTAGTTACCATATTTTAAATACTTCAACCTTAAATAAATTGTCCAACCCGTTTTTCAGAAATACCAGTTCTTTGGTTATAAATTTCTTGTCCTCTTAAAATGGTTTGTGTTACTTGTGCACCAATTTCACGCCCAATGTAAGGACTCATTTTATTACGGTATGCTAAATCTTCAGCTGCTAATGTGTATGGTGCATTCGGTTTAATAAGTACAAAGTCTGCATCTTTACCAACTGCGATGCAACCTTTTGAGTCTAAACCGAAACGTTTGGCAGGTGCTGTAGCTATAATATCAGCAAATTTTTGTAGTGACAAATGACGTTTTTGGACTCCTTCATCAAATAGTATATCAACATTATTTTGTAAACCTGCGATACCTCCCCAAGCTTCAAACGCATTATCTGTATCTTTTAAGTCTGGTGTACACGGTGAATGGTCTGAAGTAACAAAACTAATATCACCATTTAACACACGACGCCACATACCTTCTAAACGAGACTGTTCTCGGATTGGAGGTGAACATTTTACAACTGGTCCTATATCATCTAGTTCTTCTTTATAGAAATATAAGTAATGTGTACAAGTTTCACACGTAATATCTACACCTTCTTGTTGCGCTTTAATAATTTCATCTACGCCTTCTTCACAAGCAACATGCACAATATGTACACGACAACCAGTTTCTTTAGCGAATAAAATAATTTTACGAATTGGCTCAACTTCAGTAAAAACTGGTCGACTATCAACATATGCACTTAAAGTTGTTTCACCATTTGCTTTAGCAATTTCACCTAAACGATCTGTAATCGTCGCATTCTCAGAGTGAATTGATAAAATTTTACCTGTCTTCGCGATTTGTTTCATACCTTCGTATAATGAATAATCATCAACATTTTCAAAATCGCCTTCGATTGAGCGATCTCCACATGTTGCTAAAAATGCTTTATAAGCCACAACGCCTGCTTCATCTAATTCTTGAATACCTCCGTTTAAGTTATATGGTACTAAACCACCATAACTCGCAACATCAACTGAAAGTTCGTCTTTACCAGCATCAAATTTTGTTTGAATAGATGCTTTATCTGTTGTAGCAGGTACTTGATTTAAAGGCATTTCAATAAATGAAGTTACACCACCTTTAGCTGCTGCGCTTGTTCCAGTTACATAACCTTCCCAACCATCACGATAACCACCACCTGGTTCAGTAATATGAACATGTGCATCTACCATACCTGGCGATACGATTTGATTTTTAGCGTCAATCACTGTTTCGGCTTCACCTAAATCTTGGCCAATCGCAGAAATTTTGCCATCTTTGACACCAATTTCTACATTTTGTTGACTATCTTCTAAAATGACTAATCCATTTTTTAAAATTAAATCATATTTCATTATAATTCACTCCTTCTTGTCTTTTTGAAAATAATTTAACGGAATAATGCAATACTATATAAACTAAACTGGATATAAAGAATCCTATAAACCATGAAAAATCAGAAATCATTGTAAATGCTGGCAAGAAACCTAATAGTGATATCACAACACCTAATATCGTTGCGATGTAGGCAGAAACGTTAATTCTTTGTACTTTTACGTTTTTGTCATGTAAGTCAAAGTATAATTTATCAATATCTATATGGCATTTGGATACCAGATAGAAATGTACAATCATTACACCAGCAACGGGACCAAGTATCGCACCAATTGCATTTAAGAATAAAAAGATACTATCTTCGTTTTCCATCATTTTCCATGGCATAATGACAACACTTAGTACCGACGCAATGACCACACCTCGTTTATAGTTAATCCACTTAGGTAGTAATGCACTCAATTGATATGCAGCAGGTATGATATTACTCGTTGCATTAGTAGAAATGGTTGTCATTAATAGAACGCCTGTCGAAATCAATATTGCCCAGAAATTACTCCATTCATTAATGATTGTTAAAATATTCCATTCTTGATGTCCTAGATAAATTGAGCCACCGATAATAATGAACACACTCGCAATCGCGAATAAGACATGGGCAACAACGATACCGGAAATTTGGCCAATAATTTGAGTTTTAGTAGATTTTGCATTTTGAGTGAAGTCTGAAACACTTGACCCCGGGCCAGCCCAAACGCCTAATAAAGAGTTGAAAATTAAAACAAATGATAATATCGCTGGATAAATAATCCCATCTGTCTTCGTTGATATCTCATAATTCATGATATTACTGAAACCTCCAGCAACAGTAAGACCCCATATAGCCATACCACCAAATACAATATAAATCAGAGGGTTCAATAGAGCAGTGAATTTATTTAATATATCTCCACCACCAAAACCAATTGCAAAACTAATTGCCCAAAAAATCAAAAATGCGATAAGACCAGGTATTGAAATACCTAATATTGTTATCCCACTTCCTATATGTTCAAATCCTGGGAAAATTTTATTCAATAAAATTAACAATGCTTGGGAACCGGCAAATGTTTGTAAGCCAAACCATGCAATTCCAGCAACAACACCACGTAACACGCCAGGTAACTTAGCGCCGATATCGCCATATGTATCTCGTAATTGCATTGCAAAAGGTATGCCATATTTAGAACCAGCATAGCCATTAGCAACTAGTAACGTCGCAATAACAAATGAACTTAGAATCAACGCAAATATTACTTGCAATGGTGATAATCCTATTAATAAAAACCCACCAACTGCTGTATAGTTAGGTATATTATGAACAGCACCCATCCATAAAGTGAAAAAGTTAAATGCAGAATTATTTCTCTGCGTTGATGTCTTCGGCATTATGTCTTTATTATAACCGCGCTTCTCAAAGAAAGATTGCTCATAAGCCGTTTCATTCCCCTGTCTTTCCATATATATATCTCCTTTGCTTCAATAAGCTAGTAACTATCTTTTTAATCTTTAATAATTAGTTTATTATTTATGTAAGCGTTTTTCTTTGTTAGTAATGACATATATTAAGGGGGATTTTATATATTTCGAACAAAACATGTGTATAATAATTTTTATATAACATTATTTTTCATAGGATTTATACTATTATATATGTATATATATATATAAATTGACAGAAACAATAGTATTCCTAATTATATAAGAAGATGGAAACGGAGGATTCAAACATGACTACACTAAACGAAATTTTGTCCGTTCCTCAGTTTAAGGGATTAGAACTGATTAACAAAAACGGAGATTTGTCATCAGAAGTTTCAAATTTAGATATTACTGAAAATAATGACATCAAGCATTTCACATCTCAAAACTCTTTTATACTCACAACCGGTGTTTTATTTCAAGAGAATCAAGCAAATTTAAAAAGATTAATTAAAGATTTATATGATATAAATACGGCAGGTCTTGGTATAAAAGTCTCTAGGTTTTTATATGAAATTGACAAAGATGTTATAGCCTTTGCTGATAAATTAGGTTTTCCATTAATAGAAATTCCAGAAAATTGGAATTTAGGTGAAATTACGTACCAAATTTCTTCTTATATTTCAGACTCAGAAACCGGAAAACTAAACTATGCTTTACGTATCCAACAAGAGCTAAATCAACTACTCATCAAAGGTTATAGCATCAATACAATGATTCAACGTATGAGCAAGCTACTAGGCGTACCTATTATACTTTTTGATCCTTTCAAAGCACCTGATGCGTTAAGTCATCATTATGATCAAAATAAAAAGTTAACTAACGAACATATTGGTTATTTCCTTAATCATTATCAGCAGTCATCTGTTTATGATAAAAATAAACAAGTTTTTGAAAATAAAGATCATGTCATCTTTAAAGTTTTGGGTTACACGTATTTCCCTTACTATTTAATGGTCTCACAAGTCAATAAATTGTCGTATCCTTTCAGCTTATTGACAATTGAACAAGTCGTCAGTGTATTGAGTTTCGCATTGTATAAAAATACAAAAATTGAAGAAGCAGAGCAAAATGATATTAATCGCTTTTTTGAATCTTTAGTTAATAACCAAAATGACCAAACGCTTTCTATTAAAAGACATGCAGAATTGCTCAAACGCTATAATATTTTTGAATCTGATCATTATCAAATTATCATTTGTGACATTGATACACCGGATAGTTTAGAAAATAGTTATTATCTCAATGAACGATATCAACTAACATTTCACTGGCTAGAACACATGTTTACTGGGCTAGATGATTATATTAGTATTTACAAAATACCAAGTACGAATCGCTTTGCTATTTTACTACAAAACCGACATGACTATTATTCTGACTATCTTGTGCGAATTCAAAATAGCTACGGTAATCATTTTGAAGGAAGTATTTCCTTTGGTATAGGCAATGAAGTTACAGAGTTCACGCAGATATCCTCCTCATTTTTCGAAGCCAATGAAGCATTTGAAAATGGTTTACTAAAAGACAAACAGGAATTTATTTCTTACTATCATTCAAAAGATATAAAAGAGCTTTTACAATTAATACCTAAAGAGAAATTACAACCCTTTATTAAACATACTTTAGGACCACTAAGCTATCCTAAAACCAAAAAAGATGGAGAACTAAAACAAACTTTACAAGTCTATATGAATAACCAATGTGATATAACAAAAACTGCTGAAAAAATATATATTCACCGTAATACTGTTAAATATAGAATTAATAAATGTAGCAATTTGATTGGTGTGAATATTGAAGATCCGATGCATTCGTTAAATATTCGAATTGCCCTATACGTTTCTGATCTCACTATGTGGGATTAATTTTGTACACTACTATTTTTCAAAGATATTTAAATACCCTTGTCTCAGAATAATAATCTGAAGACAAGGGTATTTAAATATCTTTTCAAACTACAATTTCATTCTCTCTTATTAATTCAAATACCATGTTAAAGTATCTTTTCCTTCACATATCTATCTATATCATAGCGAAAATGTTGTGCTAACTTTTCTATTAATTCACCGTATTCCTTGGCAATTACTTCGTGTGCACGCAAGTAATATCTTAGTGCCATATGACGATTAATCTCATAGGCATCTGTACTCCGAAATACATCCATGTGATAGGTTCGAAGTTTTCAACTTTCTTAAAAAATATCTCCTTTTAATTCCATTTTTATCTCAATCACTTTATTTTGGGTTTCTAATGACTAAGCAACTCTCTTCATAGAAAAAACACCTCCATATAAATTCATTTTAATATATGAATTCAACGAAAGTGTTTTATTGTATTCCCACAATTTGGGGTCAGTTCCTATATTAAATTAAAGGGTTTTAGATTGCATACTATCCTTATTCGTTTTTAAATTTAAATTTGGACATAAAAAAAAGACGAGTTATACTCGTCTTTTAGCCGTTATTATAATTTAACAACGTTAGCTGCTTGAGGACCGCGGTCGCCTTCAACGATTTCGAATTCAACAGCTTGGCCTTCTTCTAATGATTTGTAGCCTTCTTGAGTGATTGCTGAGAAGTGTACGAATACGTCGTTTCCACCTTCAACCTCGATGAAACCAAAACCTTTTTCTGCATTAAACCATTTAACTGTACCGTTATTCATATTAAATTCCTCCATGTGCTTTTGCACTAATATTTGTAATCTGTCTTAAAAAATCAAAAGGAGTAAATTCAAAAGAATAAAACTACAAATCAATTTCACGAACTAAATTACTTAATACCTATTATAACGAGTTATACTCATTTTGTACACCCCTATTTCTAATTTAATTTTAATTTTTAATCTTTGATACGAATATATTGTGTTGCTCGACTCATTTTATTTTCAGTTAAACCTGCGTACACTATGCCTCTCATTAATATGATCACTAGTCACATCGCTTTTTAGAAAATAAATTTACTACAAAAAACAATGCAGACACTCTATCAGGTGCGCTCCATTGTTTCAAATGACTCTATTTTCATGCTATATCATACTCTTTTACGTAATTGATCCATTATTTTACTAACATATTTTGAGTAATCTTTCCCAGTTTTCTTTTTAAGTTTATCACTTATTTTATACAAGCCTTGCTCTAATTTACCGTTTTTTACATATTTACTTAACGTACTTTTTACCTTCTTTATCAATTATAAAACTCCCTTTTTTTACATTCTAAATGTTTATTAGTATTTCACTCACAACATGTGTGTATTAATTTTTAATCTAATGAATAGCGTTTTAATAAGTGTAAGCAATATATTAATACACCAATTGTCAATGCAAGTAGCAATGTTTCAATTGCATTATAATGCTCTACAATAATAAATCGAATCACTGCCGTAATTCCTACGTAAATAAAAAATTGTAATGAGAAATGATAATTCTTTCTAAAATATTGTATGATTAAAAGTATGAATTCGATATGCATGAAAGCAATCAACATTTTCTCTACGACATAATTATACTTCACATTTTTATTTTCGAAAAAGGTATAAATCATACCCCAGCATTCTTGAAATAAAAATACGACTAAAATAACTCCTAATATTGCAATACAGAGGTTTAAACAAAAATAAAGTGCCTTAGTGAAATAATCTATCACTTTGTTCAATATTAATAAATCTCCTTAGCATGAGAATGTCCTCATACAAATGCTTGTATGAGGACATCTATTTTAACATTTATATCTTAAAACACATCATATAAAACCTTATAAATAAAATTTATAATTTGGCTAATCAAATATAAATTCATCCCCTAACAATATTAATCGAAATAATCAATGTACTATACTTATATTGTTGATTGTTTAATAAGGAGGCATTACTTTGAAATTAATTTTATTTTTCATTGCTATTTTGATATTTTCGTCAATTTGGACTGTGATGACAAGTAAGTCTTTACCAAGTCAAGCTGTGGATAATAAAAAGAGTAATATCCGATATAATGAAAAACAAAGTAATATATTCATTGAGGTATTAGCCAAGACTTGCGTTTGGCTTACCTTTTTCTGCCTCTTTTATAATTCCAAACACACAAAAAACCCCTTAAGCTTATACCTAAGGAGTTTTATCATTCTATACTATTATTCCCACTCGATTGTACTAGGTGGCTTAGATGTAATATCATAGACAACGCGGTTAACGTGGTCTACTTCGTTTACGATACGACTTGAAATCTTTTGTAAGACTTCCCAGTCAATGCGTGCAAAGTCACTTGTCATGCCATCAATAGAAGTTACAGCACGGATGCCTACTGTGTGATCATACGTACGATAATCTCCCATAACGCCTACAGATTGGATGCCCGGTAATACCGTAAAGTATTGCCAAATCTCACGTTCAAGACCTTCTTCGCGTACAACCTGTCTTAAAATCGCATCAGATTCACGTACAATGTCTAGTTTGTCTTCTGTAATTTCTCCAAGTACACGAATACCAAGTCCAGGACCTGGAAATGGCTGTCTCCATACTAAATGTTCTGGAATTCCTAATTCGATACCTAATTCACGTACTTCGTCTTTAAACAATGTGTTGATTGGTTCGATTAATTGGAAATCCATATCTTCTGGTAATCCACCAACGTTATGGTGTGATTTAATTGTTTGTGCAGTCTTCGTACCTGATTCAATCACATCTGTGTACAATGTACCTTGAGCTAGGAAGTCTACGCCTTCTAACTTAGATGATTCGTCATCAAATACATAGATGAATTCATTACCAATGATTTTACGTTTCTGTTCTGGGTCAGATACACCTTTTAGCTTACTCATGAAACGTTCTTGTGCGTCCACACGAATAATGTTCATATTGAAACCTTCACCAAATTGTTCCATTACCATGTCACCTTCACCTTTACGTAAAAGACCATGGTCTACGAAGATACATGTTA
The DNA here is from genome assembly GCF_001431205.1 of Staphylococcus sp. NAM3COL9. Taxonomy (GTDB): domain Bacteria; phylum Bacillota; class Bacilli; order Staphylococcales; family Staphylococcaceae; genus Staphylococcus. The sequence goes on from NZ_LGPC01000006.1 coordinate 61,124, forward strand.
ATTGATCACCAATTGCTTTGTGTAGTAATACTGAAACTACTGATGAATCTACCCCACCGCTCATTGCCGAAAGAACTTTACGATCGCCAACGAGGTTGCGGATTTTTTCAATTTCAATATCGATAAAGTTCTCCATTGACCATTCGCCTGTACAATCACATACGCGACGTACAAAGTTACGTAATAAATCATTGCCGTATTCTGTATGACGTACTTCTGGATGGAATTGCACGCCATAGATGCGGCGTTCTTTATCTTCGATAGCTGCATAGCTTGTACTTGGACTATCCGCAATTACTTCAAAACCTTCAGGAATTTCAATTACTTTGTCCGAATGACTCATCCATACATTTTGTTCTTCTGGTAAACCGAAGAATAATTCATCAGTTTTAGCATTAATAACTGCTTTACCGTATTCGCGTTCATTAGCGCGTTCAACTTTTCCACCTAATAATTTAGTTGTAAGTTGCATACCATAACAAATACCTAAAATAGGAACACCTAAATTATATATTTCTGGATCAATTGTAAATGAATCTTCTTCGTAAACTGAATTTGGTCCACCAGAAAGGATAATGCCTTTAGGGTTCAAACGTTTAATTTCATCCATACTCATTTCATGGTCATGTAATTCACTGTACACTCCCATTTCACGAATACGACGTGTAATTAATTGATTGTATTGGCTACCAAAGTCTAAAACAAGTATAAGCTCTTGCTCTTTCGCCATTTCCATAACTTTTAAATCTCCTTTGACTTAGAATGAATAATTTGGTGATTCTTTTGTGATTTGAACATCATGTGGGTGACTTTCTGCTAGTCCAGCAGGTCCCATACGTGTAAACTGCGCTTCTTCTCTTAGTTCTTCTAAGTTTCTTGAACCAGTATAACCCATACCAGATCTTACGCCGCCCATAAGTTGATAAATTGTATCTTGTAATGAACCTTTAAAAGCAATACGACCTTCAATACCTTCTGGAACGAATTTCTTAGGTGTTTTATCTTCTTGGAAATAACGGTCATTTGAACCACTTTCCATAGCGCCTAATGACCCCATACCTCTATATACTTTATATTGTCTACCTTGGAATACTTCTGTTGCGCCAGGACTTTCTTCAGTACCAGCTAATAAGCTCCCTAACATTACCGCATGGCCACCAGCAGCTAAAGCTTTGATGATGTCACCAGAGAATTTAATACCGCCATCAGCAATAATTGATTTACCTTGTCTACGTGCTTCTGTAGCACAATCATAGATAGCTGTAATTTGAGGTACACCAACACCTGCTACAACACGTGTTGTACAAATTGAACCTGGGCCAATACCTACTTTAACTACATCTGCACCTGCTTCATATAACGCTTTCGTACCTGCAGTAGTAGCTACGTTACCTGCAATCAATGTTACCTGTGGAAATAGCTCTTTTATATGCGCAACTTGGTCTAATACGCCTTTAGAATGGCCATGTGCTGTATCTATTACTAACGCATCTACACCAGCTTCAACTAATTTTTCAGCACGAATGTCTGTGTCTTTAGCAATACCAATTGCCGCACCAACTAATAATCTACCGTGCGCATCTTTAGCTGAATATGGGAATTCAAGTACTTTTTCGATATCTTTAATTGTGATTAAACCTTCTAAACGTCCTTCTTTTACTAGAGGTAGTTTTTCGATTTTATGTTTTTGTAATAAATTTTCAGCTTCGTCTAATGTTGTGCCAACAGGTGCTGTAACAAGTCCATCTTTAGTCATTACATCAGAAATTTTAATTGAAAAATCTTCAATAAAACGTAAATCACGGTTTGTAATAATACCTACAAATTGTCTATCTTGTTTACTGTTAACAATTGGTACGCCTGAGATACGATATTTACCCATCAATGCTTCCGCTTCAAAAACACTTTCTTCAGGTGTTAAGAAAAATGGATTTGAAATAACACCATTTTCAGAGCGTTTTACTTTTTGAACTTCGTCTGCTTGATCTTCAATGTTCATGTTTTTGTGTATTACACCTAGTCCACCCTGTCTAGCCATTGAAATCGCCATTTTCGATTCAGTTACTGTGTCCATACCCGCTGAAATCACAGGAATATTCAATTTAATGCCTTCTGATAATTGAACGCCTAAATCTACTTCTTTCGGTAAAACATCTGATTCTGCTGGTAACAATAACACATCGTCAAAAGTTAAAGATTCTTTTTCAAACTTATTTTCCCACATACTGGTATAGCCTCCTATTATTTGTTTTATAGTTATTATTTCATAACTTCCGTATTTTGTTGACTCTTTATACCATTAAAAAAGAAATTCAAAATAATTGCTGAAATCGCGCCAAGTACAATACCATTTTGCGTTAACCATGCAAATTGCTCACCTAATGCTTCAAATGCTTGAGGTACTGCACTTATACCCGTTCCTAGTCCAACTGATACAGCAATTACTAACAAATTATTTTGATTCTTAAAATTAATATTACCTAATATACTAACACCATATGCCATAACCATGCCAAACATAGCTATCATGGCACCACCTAATACTGGAAGTGGAATCATATTCGCCAATGCACCTATTTTAGGTATACATCCACAAATGATCAATAATATAACCATGCCATATATCACATTGTTCTTTTTAGCACCTGATAATGATACTAATCCAACATTTTGCGAATAAGCTGTATATGGAAAGGCGTTAAAAATCGACCCTAATATAATCGCAATACCTTCTGCAGTATAGCCCTTACGAAAATCTTTACGTTCTAATTTCTTACCTGTAATTTCACTTAATGCATGATACACGCCTGTTGATTCTATCAAGCTGACTAAGGCAACAATGAAGAATACAAGCGTTGCACCTAAGTCAAAGCTGAAAGTTGAAAATCTAAATGGTTGTGGCAACGCAAACCAATGCGCTGTTCCAACTTGGTTTATATTTACAATACCAAATATCGAAGCTAAAATCGTCCCTACAACCAACCCTATTAAAATAGCAATAGATTTTAGAAAACCTGATGTAAATCGTTGAACTATCAAAATAATGATTAACGTAATCGCACCAAGCATAATATTCGTTGCATCACCATAATCTTTCGCGCCTTCTCCACCAGCTAAATAATTCATTGCAACTGGCATAAGGTTGATTCCAATTATCGTAACCACACTCCCTGTTACAACAGGTGGGAATAACTTTACTAAATGTGAAAAGAAAGGTGCAATAACAACAACTAAGACACCCGATAAGAATAGTGAACCATATAAGTCACCAATACCTTTTGTCTGACCAATCAAAATCATTGGTGCAACCGCGGTGAATGTACACCCCAATACAATAGGTAATCCTGTGCCAGTACCTTTCCAAACTTGTAAAAATGTAGCTACACCACACATGAAAATATCTACTGTAACTAAGAATGCAATTTCTTCTGGAGAGAAGTCTAAACTTGTTCCAACAATAATAGGAACTAAGATTGCTCCCGCATACATCGCTAATAAATGCTGTAAGCTTAGGAAAAAGGTCTTCATGCTTCGTCTCCTAGAAACGTTACTTTGTTACCACTTAAAGAAGCAACTTTACATAATGATGAAACTGTCAGCCCTGATTGTTCTAGTCGCTCTCGACCAGGTTGGAAACTTTTCTCTACGACAATGCCAATGCCGACTGTAGTCGCATTCGCTTTTTCTACAATTTCGTTTAAACCAAGTGATGCATCGCCGTTCGCTAAAAAGTCATCTATGATTAATACGCGATCATGTTCACCTAAAAACTCTTCCGAAACAATGACCGTGCTTGTTGTGTTTTTCGTAAATGAATGGATGTCTGCTTGATATACATCTTTCTTCAATGTACTCGGCACTGCTTTTTTCGCAAATAGACACGGTACATCAAAGTGCATTGCAGCCATAATAGCTGGTGCAATACCTGAAGCCTCTATCGTTAATATTTTAGTAATACCTTCGTCCTTAAATTGCTCATAAAATGTTTGTCCTACATTGTGCATTAACCTTGCATCGATTTGATGATTTAAAAATCCGTCTACTTTCAAAATCTTTTCATCAATAACGACACCATCTGCTTCTACTTTCTGTTTCAACAAATCCACTCGAAAAACCTCCTCATTTTTTGTACAAAAAAAGTCCTAAACTAACTTAGTTTCAGGATCTATGAGTGAACTTGCAATACGAGAAGAAGCCCTGTTTCAACTTATAACTAATACTGTCCAAAATGTGTTTTTACATTCATTTCCCAACTTATATGTAAAAAGGTTATATTCGTGACAATAGTAATGATAAGTATTCTAAAACGTATACGTCTTGCTACGATTTAAAACATATGAATTCGAATTACTTATGTATTGTATAGGTTACCCATAGTCATATCGTTAATGGCGACATGGTAGAAACTTCTAAAGCCTTATTCTTTAGATTATATGAGTTAGATAAATTATTAACTGATGATAGCAAATTTTAGCTTTATTTTCAATACACATATTACAAGTAAGCGCTTCACCACGACCTTTTCATTACTTTTTTCCCGAAAGTGTAAACGTTTTATCTAGCGAGCAAATGATGTTTGTCAGAGTTATCATTTCGTTATATAATAAAATTGTATTCGTTTTATCTATATGTGAACTGGGTAAATACTTAATAATCATTAAAACAATGGCTGGAGGGATTTTACATGACAGATTTTACAATTGTACAAAATGAAGAAGAATTATTACAAAAAGTTAAAGAAAAAATTTCTAAAGGATATGATGAATCAGAACTATCCGTTTTATCTAGAACAAAACTCCATATTAATGAATTACATAATTCCGAAGTGAGTTTAATAGCTACAAGTGGATCATTTAGCGATAAAGTTGCTAAGATCATGACTGGTGAAGACGGTGAAGAAGTTGTCTTATCTCACTATGATATTACAGATGATGAAAAAGAACATTATAGAAATGAAATATTAAACGATAAATACATTATCGTAGCTGCGAGAGATACTTCTTCACATGCAGAAGTAGAAAAAACAAACGCGGCTTATGAAGATGGATCAGTTGTTGGGCATCACTATGCCGAAGAATCAAACGGTCCAAAATCGTAAGTATATGCTTATTGTAATTATTTTGATTCTGGTATATAAATGCAATATGCTATGTTGTAAATATAAGTTAGAGACTATACAGTAGTTGACTAAAGATTTAGTCAGTCTTGTGGGAGCGGGACAGAAATCAAAATTGATTTCTGTCCCGCCCTTTTTCAATTACATAATAATTATTAACAATGTATAGAACATATGTTAATAAATTACAAATATAACTATTATGTTATAATGAACGCAATAATTTTGGGGGTGTGTCTATGGAATTTAAAGCCGTAACGTCAATTAATGATCCATTGTTCAAATCAGCTTTAAAGATATATGACGAAAAGTTTGATATCGGATTATCTGAGGATGAACAAATATTTAAACAATCGTTAAAAAACGAACATACTAAAGATGATTATCTATTTTTGGTTGGCATCGAGTCAGAAAAACCAGTGAGTTTAGCTACTGCTCACTATGAAGCAACGACGAACTCAGCTTTTTTAATTTATTTAATAGCTCTTGATCAACCTAACCATGATGAATTAATTAATTTAACATTGAAACGTATGGAAAAAGAAATCAATAAATTATCAAATCAACTACATGCTCATGATGCTAACTTCATCATGTTAGAAGTTCCAAAAGAACCTGAAGAAGTATCTGAAGACGAAATAACGATTATGGATAATAGACGTCAGTTTTTATTCGAAAATGGTTTCGAACGACAATATGATATTGATTATTTAGCACCAAGTCTGAAAGGTTTTTCTGAGGGGCGACCTATGGATTTATTTATTAAAGCTAATATCGAATTAACTAAAGACATTTATGGACCAAGTATTAAATCAAATTATATTTTGAAGTATGTATTTGCTAATAGAATATCTAGAAGTGTTATTTATCCTTTACTCACGGAAATGGATTTGCGCAAATGATAGCAGGCACCACTTGAAATCACTGTTAAAACAGTTTAGACTAACATAGAGGTAAGACTGACGTTTCACTAACCGAAGACAAACGTCCGTATACATAAATCACTTATATGAAAGGACTTATTACTATGTTAACTAAAGAATTTGCACTACGTGTAGAGCTAAGTGAAAAACAAGTCCGTAAAATTGTTCAACATTTAGAAGAACGCGGTTACCAACTTAGCAAAACCGAATACCGTGGCCGTGAAGCTACAGATTTCAAAGAAGAGGATATTGAGCTTTTCCAAGAGGTTGCCGAAAAAGTTAAACAAACTAATAGTTATGATTTAGCTTTCGAAGAATTAGAAAAAGAAAAAGACTTCCTACAAGTACTTGTTAAAGAAAATGACAGTAATCTACCTACTGACCAAAATGTTTCTAAACTTGTAGATGACTTACGTTCTGAAATCCAAAAAATGCGTGACGAACGCCAAATGCTTGGCCAAATGATTAACCAAGTACACCAACAACAACATGAATTACATGAAATGCAAAATCAAATCACATCAAAATTAGATGCTAACACTGAATCATTAAAGGCTATCCAAACATCAACGGATGAAATTAAGACAACTCAAAATGTGATTCAAGATTCTCAAAAAGAACAATCAGAACTTGTGAAATCTAATGTTGAAACTGACAATATTACTGCTTCTGCGAGTACAACTGCTGGCAAAGGTGATAAGTTAACTGATCATACTACTGAACAAGCTTCAGCTACTACTACACATCCAGCTAAAGATAGTAAAGTAAGTACTGAAAACACTTCAAACCCAGTTCAAGTAGAAAATAGTGAGATTGCGCAAGTTGGTGCTCAACCATCTTCTATAGCTAATCCAGCAACTGATGATAGCAAAGTTGCTTCAACTACAAATGAGACAGCTAAAGAAACTAACACAACAAGCGCTTCAGCTACAGCATCTTCAGAAGAAAAAGATACAACTTCAGTTGATAAAGCTAAAGATGACTCTGTCCAAAAAACACCAGACAATGATCAAGCTACTGAAATAGTATCATCTAGTGAGCAAGAAGCATCTTCAGAGCAAACGCACGCTTATGAATCACCACTTGCTAAAGAAGAACCAAAAGATGAACGCAAAGGATTTTTTGCTCGTTTATTCAATCTATAAAAGAAACTATAATTATATAAAAAAGCCATCCCAACAATCAAGGGATGGCTTTTTTATATAATTATCCAGTATATTACCTTCTACCTCATTAAAAACCTTCCTAGCAGTGTCTCACTGCATTTCATTATTGTCAGAATATAAAGTCATTTTCATTTTCAAATTTTCTTGCAAAATAGACTTGAATATTATCAATTTTTCTAATATCCTTAGTATGCTTATCGGAATTAAAAATTAAATTATGAAAGTGTAGGTCCTGCTTTATGTTATTAACAATTCTTAACATCGTCATTTTTATGGCCTTCCTCATCGGATTATATGTAATGGCTAAACGACACGTCTCATTTCCAAAACGTGTTTTCAGTGCATTAGGTGTAGGTATCATTTATGGTATTTTCATTCATCTAATTTATGGTGTGGATTCTACGATAACTAAACAAACAACAGACTGGTTTAGTATTGTCGGAGATGGCTATATCGCATTATTACAAATGATAGTAATGCCCCTAATCTTTATTTCAATCGTTTCCGCTTTCACTAAAATTCAAATTGGAGAAAAGTTTGCTAAAATCGGCATTTATATTTTTATGTTCTTAATCGGCACAGTTACTATCGCAGCTATCGTTGGTATTGTATCTGCCCTTGTTTTTGGCTTAGATGCTTCATCTATCGATTTAGGGAGTGCTGAAAGTGCAAGAGGTAATGAACTCGCAAGTCAAGCTAAAGGCATGACTGCCGATACATTGCCACAGCAAATCTTAGAGTTACTACCAAGTAATCCATTCTTAGATTTCACAGGTCAACGCACAACTTCTACTATTGCAGTCGTTATATTTGCTGCATTTATTGGTTTTGCATTTTTACGTGTAATGCGTAAACAACCTGAAAGCGGAAATATCTTAAAACGTGGTATCGATGCATTGTATAACTTAGTAATGGCAATTGTAACGTTCGTATTACGTTTAACACCTTATGGTATTTTAGCCATTATGACATCAACTATTGCCACAAGTGATTTCGGTGCAATATGGACATTAGGTAAATTTGTGCTCGCATCTTATGCATCCCTTATCGTAATGTATATCATTCACTTACTTATTGTTACAGGCTTAGGATTAAACCCTATTACTTTCGTTAAGAAAACGGGTGAAGTACTATTATTTGCCTTTACGTCTCGTTCAAGTGCAGGATCATTACCACTTAACGTACAAACTCAAAAAAATCGTTTAGGTGTACCAGACGGCATTGCTAATTTCTCTGCCTCATTTGGTTTATCTATCGGACAGAATGGTTGTGCTGGTATTTATCCAGCTATGTTAGCTATCATGGTAGCACCTGCTGCCGGCGTTGAAGTTAACTTACAATTTATATTGGCAGTTATCGGCGTTGTCATTATTAGTTCATTTGGTGTAGCTGGTGTTGGTGGCGGCGCAACGTTTGCTTCAATCATCGTATTGTCTACACTGAACTTACCTGTAGCACTTGCAGGTGTGTTAATTTCTGTAGAACCATTAATTGATATGGGTCGTACTGCTCTGAACGTCAATGACTCTTTACTTGCAGGCACAGGTACAGCTAAACTGACAGACAACTTAGATAAAGACGCTTATAACTCAGAAGAATATGGTGAAATTACAGGCTAATCAGCCTTTAACCCAAACCATCATTGTGCATTAATTGTTCTAACTATGATTAAAATAACAAATGTAAAAACCTTCCCAAACCGTGTCGTTTCACGTTGTTTAGGAAGGTTTTTATTTTATTTAATATTCTGGTTTGAACGGTCCCCAAGTGATTCTTTCTTTACCGTCTAGCGGAATCGTATCTATTTCTTTTGATACATCATCAAACCATTTTAAAAAAGCGGGGTCTTTTTCCAAATATGCCTCAACGCTTTCTTGCGTGACATCATGTAAATACCAAGCTTTACTTTCAAATTCATATTGAATTTGAGCATATGCTAACCTAACTTTGTCTACGCTATCGTATAAACAATTCACTTGTTTCACTAAATTCGGAGCTTGAGAAACAATACTACCTGAAATAATTTTTTTATGCGTTTCATTAACCAAATCATTCCACATTCTGAGTTGGCCATCCATTTGAAAAAACAAATCGATTGTTGAATCTTTCTCATCAAAGGTGATTAAAATAAATATGCGTTCAGCTGTATGATCTACTGAATTGATTGCTGTTACAAGAACTTTTTGCGCCATTTTCGCCCAATACTTTTGTGCTTCTTCCGGGGTTAGTTTTCTCTCCGATGAATAAATATATTGATTATTTAGGTCACGTCCATTAGTCTCATACGTTTTTTTTCTAAAAAATCTATTAAACATGCTCAAATTAGCCAACCCCCTTCCTTAATGTAATGCGTTTGTGAAAATGAAACACTTTAAGTACCTTGCTATTATATTATTTTCTTATAAAGCCAGATCTATTCAATTGATCTAACATATTTAATCTTTGTTTTGCGCTCATAAAACTCGCGATTTGATTAGACCATGTTTCACTACGTTCACCGTTCGTACGCGATTTATAATAATCGCTTATGGTTTGATCATATATTTGTAAACTTTCCTTTTGCTCGTCTTTATCGCTATTATATCTATCTCGATGAAAAACATGGTCAAATGGTAAACGCGGTTTCGGGCTGCCATCTTCCCCATCTTCAGGTATACCGAGTGCCATACCAAACAGAGGAAAAGTGTGCTCAGGTAGGTCTAATACTTCTTTAACGCGCTCAATATCATTTCTTAATGAGCCTAGATAGACGATCCCATAGCCCATATCTTCTGCTGTAGTAGCGATATTTTGTGCTACTAACGTTGCATCTATCGTACCAACAAGTAAGCCTTCCGCAGATTCAAATGATGTCTCCATTTGATGTTTAGAATCTTCATTTACTATTGAGTGTCTATAATAGTCCATTACAAAAACAAACAAATAGCCATTTTCTACGACATAAGGCTGTCCAGATACTTCTTTCAAATCTTCTTTTATCTCAGGATCTTCTATACCTATAATGGAATAAGCTTGTAAATAACTAGAAGTCGAAGCGCTTTGTCCTGCCTCAACAAGTTGTTTAATATACTCTTCTGGAATAGGCTCTTTCTTAAAATTTCTGACTGAATGGTGTTTTTTCAATAAGTTGTAAACGTGATCAGACATGCTATCGCTCCTCTGTGCGTAATATAATCATAGCTTAACAAAAGTATATTTTGTTTCCTTACGTTATGTTTACCCATTTTCCACCTTTCTTAAAAGATTTGAAAGTAATTAAGTTTATGGTTAGCATAATATTAACTATATTCTGAAAAAAGTAGTGCTAAGATTTCATGACTCAAGCCAATACAACCTATGAAACAATCGTATAACGGCATAGTAGAACATGAGGCGACTCTACAGAATTACTCGGTAACCCCGTCAAGTCTGTTAAATGGCTTGCACAAAACTCGCAACGCACGATAAAAAATTACTCAAAGGTCATATCATTTCTTCAGGTACCTTTATATCACCTATCCCTGTAAAACTAGGATCTTATAAAGCGGAATATAGCAATGTTGGACAAGTAGTTGTCATATTTGTAGACTAACCTCTTCTTTACTCACGGCACAGATTATTTTTGTGCCTTTTTTCTCGTCAATCAAATGGCATATACTTTCGTAATGCATACTATAATTCACAAATCATTTAAAATAATTCATTTAACCAATAGATATGTTTCTCTTTATCCTAATGTGGAAAATACTAAATGTACGTAAAGATAGGGGGTATTTTAATGAGCAACAAAAAGAAAGAGCAATTAAATGAAGTAGAAAAAAATAATGACGATAAAGCAATGACGACTAATAATGGGGTCAAAGTAAGCGAAGATGAAAACACGCTAACTGTTGGTGAACGTGGCCCCAGCTTATTAGAAGATTTCCATTTCAGAGAAAAAATCATGCATTTCGATCATGAACGAATCCCAGAACGTGTTGTCCACGCCCGTGGGTTTGGTGCACACGGCGAATTTCAAGTTTATGAAGATTTATCGAAATATACTTCAGCCGACTTTTTAACTCACCCCGAGAAAACAACGCCACTATTTGTTAGATTTTCCACAGTTCAAGGTTCTAAAGGCTCTCCTGATACAGTTAGAGATGTCCGTGGCTTTGCGACAAAATTCTATACAGATGAAGGTATTTTCGACCTAGTAGGGAACGATATACCAGTGTTTTTCATACAAGATGCAATCAAATTCCCAGATTTAATTCACGCAGTTAAACCAGAACCACATAACGAAATGCCTCAAGGTGGCACTGCACATGACACATTTTGGGATTTCTTTGCTCAAAACCCAGAATCTACGCATACCGCTGTATGGGCTATGAGTGATCGCGGCATACCTAAAGATTTCAGACAAGTCGAAGGTTTCGGCGTGCATACGTTCCGTCTTGTTAATAGTGAAGGACAGTCTTATTTTGTTAAGTTCCATTGGAAACCACTCCAAGGACTAGAGTCTCTCGTATGGGATGAAGCACAAATTCTACACGGTAAAGATGTCGATTTTCATCGAAAAGACCTGTATGAATCTATCGAAAAAGGAGATTATCCTGAATGGGAATTAGGTCTACAAATCATTCGTCCAGAACAAGAATTTGACTTTGATTTTGACATTTTAGACCCGACTAAGATTTGGCCAGAAGATCAAATACCAGTCCAAAGAGTTGGTAAAATGACGTTAAACCAAAATGTTACGAATGTGTTTGATGAAACAGAACAAGCCGCATTCCATCCTGGTCATATTGTGCCAGGTATCGACTTTTCTAATGACCCATTATTACAAGGACGTTTATTCTCCTATACAGATACACAAATCACAAGATTAGGTGGTCCAAACTTTAATCAAATTCCAATTAACCGCCCTGTAAATGAAGTACACAACAACCAAAGAGAAGGCATGCACCAAACAAATATAAACAAGGGACAAGTTGCGTATCATAAAAATGCGCTGAATAATAATGACCCTCATACAACACCAAAGAAAGAAGGCGGTTATGAACATTATCAGGAAAAAGTTGAAGGCCGTAAAATTCAAAAACGCAGTGAAAGTTTTAAAGATTATTATAGCCAAGCCAAGCTTTATTTAAATAGTCTGACTCAACCTGAATTTGATCATACAGTAGATGGCTTTTCATTTGAAATCGGTATGTGTAAATCGGTCATGGTTAAACAAAATGCTGTTAACCAATTGAACAAGGTCGACCGTACACTAGCCGAACGTGTAGCTAAAAATGTAGGTGTGGAAGCACCCGCAGAAAATGAAGAAGTTCAATCAGACGCAAAAGATAGCAAACTAACAATGGAAAAATTTGATATTCCGTTAGCTGGACATTCTGTAGCTGTCGCAGTGAATGGCGATATTAGTGCTGTCACGCTAAAATCATACGCTAAAACGTTCACTGAAAATAAATTGAACTACGCATTTGTAGGGCAACATCCTAAAGATATCTCGGAAGACTACGGTATCACTGAAACATTTGATACTGCACATCCAACTTTATTTGATAGTTTAATTGTTCTTTCAGATGGTAGCGACATCCTTTCATCAGTTGAGGAGTTTGCAGAACTCACTTATAAACACAACAAACCATTAATCGTTAGCCAAGTAGCTGCGACAAATTTAGCAGATGCCAAATTGAATATAACAGCACCTGGTGTTTTCGTATCGGATGATCCTAATACAATTGTGAAAGCATTTGATAGAGCAAGATATTGGGATAGATAAAAAATTCACAAATAATTATTAGCTGCCTAAGTTATAACTTAGGCAGCTTTTTATTATAATAGAAAATAATGGGTATTATTACATTAAAGAGATCATCCATAAATACATTTCAACATAAGGCGATATTTTACATATTTAATTTTAAAAAGCAGATTAAGATAATGAGCATGCGATTGCAATCTGCCATTGCGTCTGAAAATAACATTAGGTTCGTGATGCTGAACATGTAATATATTATCTTTAAATAAAGGATGTGATTGATATGGAAATTGGGAAAAAGATTAAAGAACAAAGAGAGCAAAAAAATTGGTCTCAGAACAATTTAGCTGAAATACTTAATATTTCACGCGAAAGTATTTCAAAATGGGAATTAAATAAAGTCTATCCAAGCATTGATATGTTAATTAAAATGAGCGATTTGTTCGACACCTCATTAGATGAACTCATTAAAGGAGACAAGCAGCTAAAAAATACAATTATTGAGACATATCAGCAACCTGTTTCAAATGATAAAGAGAAACCTGCTATGAATGGTTGGGAATTCCTAGCAAGTTACTGGTGGTTGTTCTTCCCTGTTGCTGCAATAATTTGGTGGATGGTAGGATCATTCATGTAATTAAGTACTAAAGCCTTATTTGGTAAACTTATACTTATAAGAAAATACTAGACCTATTTCATATACTGAATAGGTCTTTTTCGTTATTCATTACTTATAAGTATAACTCCCCTGAAAGCTAGTCGTTCACAAAATTGTAAAAAATAATATAAAAAGCTATGCAATCAGCATTTTAAAGTACTTTTAATAAATAATAAGCCTTTCTTCTCATTTTATATGTTTAGTTGAGAATTGAAAGGCTATTTGATATATAGAATGGTTATATTAAATATGTAAACGCTCTCTTTCTTCTTTATATTTTCACTTATCAATAATAGTCTAAAAGCTAACATAGAGCGTTATTTTACACTTTATCTATATAACCCTTCATCGTTGACGAGAATATATGAGCATGTAATAATAGAAAGTGAAAGATTAGAATTATTACAATTAGGAAGCGTACCAACTTCAACCAAAAAATAGATAATAAATCAGGAGGATGTTTTTTATGTCTTTAATTAATAAAGAAATTTTACAATTTACAGCTAATGCTTACGATCCAAAGCAAGATGAGTTTATCGAGGTTTCAGATGAAAACTTAAAAGGTTCATGGAACGTTGTTTGCTTCTACCCAGCAGACTTCTCATTCGTATGTCCAACTGAATTAGAAGATTTACAAGGACAATATGATAAATTACAAGAATTAGGCGTAAACGTGTATTCAGTATCAACTGATACGCATTTCGTACACAAGGCTTGGCATGACCACTCAGAAGCAATTAACACAATCCAATACACTATGATTGGTGACCCTTCTCAAACAATCACTCGTAGTTTTGACGTATTAGATGAAGAATTAGGTTTAGCTCAACGTGGTACTTTCATCATAGACCCTGATGGTATTGTGCAAGCAGCTGAAGTTAATGCTGACGGTATCGGCCGTGATGCAAGTACACTTGTACACAAAATCAAAGCAGCACAATATGTACGTCAACACCCAGGTGAAGTTTGCCCAGCTAAATGGGAAGAAGGTTCTGAAACATTACAACCTGGTCTTGACTTAGTAGGTAAAATCTAAGGAGGCATTGATTTAAATGCTTAATGATCAGCTAAAATCACAACTAAAACAACTACTACAACTAATGGAAGGTGATGTTGTACTAAGCGCAAGTCTTGGTTCAGATGAAAAGTCTAAAGAATTAAAAGAATTATTAGACGAAGTAGCTGAGATGTCATCTCGCATTACTATAGAAGAAGTAAACCTTAAACGTACACCAAGCTTTTCTGTTAATAGACCTGGTGAAGAAACAGGTATTACATTCGCTGGTTTACCAATGGGTCATGAGTTCAACTCTCTTGTTCTCGCTTTATTACAAGTCAGTGGTCGTGCACCAAAAGAAGAACAAGCAGTTATAGATCAAATCAAAGCATTAGACCGTCCGTTACATTTTGAGACTTTTATTAGTTTAACTTGTCAAAAATGTCCCGACGTTGTTCAAGCTTTAAACTTAATGAGTTTGGTAAATCCAAATATCACGCATTCTATGGTAGACGGATCTATTTTTAGAGACGAGTCTGAAGATATTATGGCTGTCCCCGCAATTTTCTTAGATGGAGAAGAGTTTGGTAACGGACGTATGACAGTTCAAGATATTTTAGCAAGCTTAGGCAGTCAAGCAGATCCAGCTGAATTTAACGACAAAGATTCATATGATGTATTAATTGTTGGAGGTGGACCTGCAAGTGGTAGTGCAGCAATTTATACTGCACGTAAAGGTTTACGTACAGGTATTGTTGCAGACCGCATCGGAGGTCAGGTCAACGATACTGCTACTATCGAAAACTTTATCACTGTTAAAGAAACAGATGGCCCTAAATTCACTTCAGCACTCGAAGATCATATTAAACAATACAATATCGATGTAATGACTGGTATTCGTGCCAACGATATTGAAAAAACAGATGACGGTATCATTGTCACTTTAGATAATGGTGCGCAATTAACAAGTAAAACCGTTATTATTTCAACAGGTGCACGTTGGCGCAAGCTAGAAGTACCTGGCGAAGAAGCATTGATTAATAAAGGCGTTGCATTCTGCCCGCATTGTGATGGTCCTTTATTTGAAAATAAAAATGTTGCTGTTGTAGGCGGCGGTAATTCTGGAGTCGAAGCTGCAATCGACCTTGCAGGTATCGTTAAACACGTAACGTTACTTGAACGTAACGCTAAGCTTAAAGCAGACAACGTATTACAAGAACGTTTAGCTTCTTTACCAAACGTAACTATAATTAAAAATGCTCAAACAACAGAAGTTTTAGGTGACAGTGCAGTAACTGGTATTAAATATCAAGATAAATCACTTGGCGAAGACCATACTTTAGAACTCGAAGGTATTTTTGTTCAAATTGGTTTATTACCAAACACTGAATGGCTTGATAACTATGTTGAATTAAACCAAGCTAAAGAAATTGTAATTGATCGTAAGAATGCTACAAGCATCCCTGGTATTTTCGCTGCTGGTGATGTTACTGATGATCGCAACAAACAAATTATTATTTCTATGGGTGCTGGTGCAAATGCAGCATTAAATGCTTTTGATTATATCATCAGACATTAATCGCACCCTCTTCATTTAATAATAAAGATTAGAAACTGGGACATAAGTCCTGACTCTAATCGCAAAGCTGGCTTAGAAGCAATCATGCTTCTAAGCCAGCTTTTTATTTCCCTTGGATATTCATCCAAAAAATACAGCTTTCTTATACATATAAGTAATTAAACCAAAATAGAAAAACCCTGATTGTGAGTCCCGACATCATTAATAATTAGGAAAATGAAATTTCAACTTCTCCTAAAGAGTCAAAAGTTGCTTTGAAGCGATCTTCTTTTTTCACATCCACTGCTTTTGTTAGCGCACCTGCAAGTATTGACTCACCCGCCTTCAGCTGAATATCATACTGATGGAGCGCTTTTGCTAGCCATACTACAGCTTCAAGCGGATTCCCTAATACTGCTGAACCATAACCTTCATCTAGCTTTTTATCATTTTTAAACACTTCCATTTTGACCGAAGGCAAATCAATTTCGGACAACTTTACATGTTTTTTTCCGAATACGGCTCCAGCTGAGGAACCATTATCAGCCACAGTATCTTCGAATTGTATTTTCCAATCCTTGATGCGGCTGTCAATGATTTCGGCTGCTGGTAAAACATAATCAATCGCTTCCTTCACGTTTTCCAAAGTAACATTTTCACCATCGATATCCTCTTTGAGGACAAAGGCGATCTCAAACTCTACTCTCGGTGCAATGTATTTTTCTGTATCGATGGCAGTGCTTTCACTATGTATCATATCATCAAAGATATGACCATAATCTGGACGATTCACTCCCAGCATCTCTTGCATAGCCTTGCTAGTCAGTCCAATTTTCTTACCTTTTACTGTCGCGCCGTCTGCAATACGTCTTTGCACATATTTAAGCTGCGCACCATATGCTTCATCTACTGTAATATCTGGAAAGCACTCCGTAAATGGTTCTACTGCTTCTAATGATTTTTCAGCATCATATATATAGTCACCAAAATCATAAGTTATCGTCATATGAATCCCCCTATTCTGCCACCGTTTGATAGAAAGTATAAGATTCAACTCTCCTCTTCCAAGTGATGGCAACCTCAAAATTATTTATCTTATTCATCAGGCATTTTTGCGTAAATGTAATCTTCTGGTCTTCATTGTCTACGTAAATCTGGGCTTCATATCGTTTGAGCCCGGTATCAATCGTTACATTATATATACCATCCTGAGGCAGCATATAACATTCCTTGAGAGACAGATATCCATCCACCACTCGAGCCCTAGTTGTATACGCCCTGCCTATTAGCTTCCTAACTTCGTATATCTGACCATCAAGAATTGCTTTCCTAATACGTGTTGAGCTGATCTTTTCATTTAGATATACCACTTTCTCCACTTTGGAGGTGCTGATTTTAAAATTAGAATCAGCTTCAAGACGATCCATGTTACCCATGCCTTTGAATCCATAAGAAAAATCATAACCGGCCACTGCATGCATACTCCCGAACTTCTCCAGATATTCTTCAACAAATGCCTCAGGTTCCATGGAAGCGAATGCCTTTGTAAATTTCACAATATAGAAACGGTCAACACCCATACCTTCCAATACATCCGCCTTTTCTTCAAGCGGCATCAAATAATCCACCCGCTTCTTTCCATTTGAAATCACCGTTTTCGGATGTGGAAAGAAGCTCATTACATCGAGCGATGCGTCACGTATCTCAGCCTGCTCTTTCGCAGTTTCAATCACCCTTTGATGTCCTTTATGCATGCCATCAAAGAACCCTAATGCAATAACATTCTTCCTTGATTTCTGCTGCCAGTTTTTGAGCTTTGCGTCATCTATATAAATAATCTCCATTTAATCCGCCTCCAAGTAAACGATTGTTTAATGAGTCACTTAAGTCAATGTTTCTAGTCTTCTGTATTTACCACAGTTAAATATTAACGGATCCCCATCTTCAAGTACAAGATCGTTCACTTTACCAATGAAAAGTACATGATCTCCCTCTGTATGCTCATTGTGCACGTCGCATGATAACTGGCATAGTGCATTTCTTATGACCGGTGCATCTGCCAGACGGTCGAATTCAAACTTTTCCTCAAATTCCTTCTGACCGGCGAATCTCATTGATTCTTCTTGTTGCTCGCATGAAAGTACGTTCACTGAAAATGTCCCACTCTTGCGGATTCTCTCCAACATTTTTGCGTTATTCCCGATTGAAATCACGATTAATTTCGGGTCCAATGATACAGACATGAAGGCATTCGCTGTCATGCCGTAAACTTCTCCTTCAACTTCTGCTACGATAACGTTCACGCCTGTTGCGAATTTCCCCATTGCGTTTCTGAACTGACGATCATCCATTATAATTACCTCCTAAAATTTAAATCATATCAATCAACTGTCATATATTCCTCATCAATTTCTTTATCCGACTTCTGGTTTAGTTTCTTTTCGATTACCCTATCTTCATCGACTTTTTCAAACAGTCGTGATTTTTGAATTACGAAATAAAGTACAATCCCAACAATTAATGCTGTGGTTGCGCCATAAAGTGCCAAAGTGATTGCCATCAATCCTGCAACACCCATTTCCGATTCTTCTTTGAGCTGTTGCATGCCAATTGTTATACAAAGATAGCCTGTCAAAATCAGTGTTATCGACAGTGCAATTGGTAAGAATGGTCTAAAGAATGAAACTAGTGGCAACAGCATGATGCCAATACTGAAAGCAATCAACATCGAGTTAGTTCCTGAATATATCGAATCCATCGATTTTCTGCCATACGTATATCTTTCCGCTACCGATACTGTACCTGCAGTGAAAATCGGACCTGCCATTCCCGGATGTGGTGCAAATAATCCATTAAGCAAGTTACGTAAAAACGTTAATTTATGCAGCATGCTGAAGCTGTACTTTATTTTTTCATCTGGTCTAGATTCCTCTGCCCTCTTAATCACTTGATCTCCAACAATGATATCTCCATAAGCTATAACATATGCCATGATTGCTGTGGGTACAGCAGCGATGAACATTTCTATCCCTGGAAATCCAATAGAGAAAGGTGACATTGACCATACTTCTTGTATTGACAATGGAGTAATGCCCCACTCTATTTTAGGAAAAGAATACTCACCAACCACAATTCCAATAACGATGGCTGTAATTATTGCAGGGATGATACCGTAGCTAGCAATCTTTTTTATCAAATTGCTCTTTTTTGATATCTTTTTGAAATACACGGAGAACATGATGAACAGAGAGAGTACTGCACCGATTCCAATCGTTATAGGTGTTTCCGTTAATCTTCCTCCCGGTTGTATTTCTGTCATAATCGCAGTGATGCCTGCTCCAATTAATATGCCACCCTTTAGTGAGTTCGGCAGTCTTTTAACCACCTTTTCTCCTATACCGCTTATCCCGAATATCAAGAATATTAACGCCAGAACAAGCTGTACTGCAATTACTGCTTGTATGGCTTCTGGTCCAGGATCATACCCTTGTAAAAATACGATGATTAAAGGAATTAACGCTGTAATGAAGCCTGATACGAACGGTACGCCCATAGTAGACGGCAGAAGCATTAAAATCTGATTTAATATTGTTATCGTCAATGCTGCTTCATATGAAACGCCCATGAAGCTAGTCATGACCTCAATC
Organism: Staphylococcus sp. NAM3COL9; assembly: GCF_001431205.1. Taxonomy (GTDB): domain Bacteria; phylum Bacillota; class Bacilli; order Staphylococcales; family Staphylococcaceae; genus Staphylococcus. Next base: position 80,917 of record NZ_LGPC01000006.1, read on the forward strand.
ATGCTTAGACCAGCCGTAAACAAAACCAGTCCCTGCACTAATTCAGCTTTCTCCAATTTGTAATGGATAAATGGCAAACGGATTTTGAATGACCCGAGAGGCCAGTACGGCTGTTCTTCCCCATCCACTCTCTTTTTGAACACTGGATTAAGTCCTCCTTTATGGATAAATAGATGGATGTCTCAAGACATCCATCTATTTAAATTACTTCACTGGTGCTTTCAGAAAATCTTTGATAACTTGATTGAATGCTTCAACTTGCTCCCATTGTGGCCAATGACCAGCATCTTTAATCACAGTAAGTTCTGCCCCTGGAATCATCTCCTTAATCGGCTTTGCCTGCTCTACAGTAGAAGTTGGATCATGATCTGTCCATGCAAGCAAAGTTGGTGCTTTGATCTTGCTACACCAAGAAGGGTCCCAAATATATTTTTTACGTGCTTCTGGGTCTTGTAGGTGAACTATGTTATACACTGCTTTCTGATAAGCGGGCTGTGTATAGATATCGTATCTTGACTGAATCAATTCATCCGTTACGACACTTTTGTCGTACATCAGCCATTCCAATCTTGTTTTGACATTTTCATAGTTTGCTTCGACAACTGCTTTTATTGTGGACGCTCTAAGCCTAGACATGATTTCTGGATCACTGTTTACGTTACCTGGTGTGTTTAGTACCATTGCTTTAACATATTTCGGATGTTCTGCAGCAAACCATGCAGCGACCCATCCACCAAGGGATTCTCCTGAAAGAAATACTTCTTCAAGACCAAGTGCGTTGATCACATTAAACAAATGATCGCTGTATGCGTCAATACCATAAGGCTTTTCGGGCTTATCCGTATAACCGTGTCCGAGCATATCAATACAGATTACCCTGAAATCTTCAGCTAGACCTTTTATGTTTTTGCCGTACGCCTCAATATGACCTCCTGTACCATGCATCAAAATAAGCGGATCACCTGTTCCAGATTCCATCACCCTTGTCTTCACACCATTAGCATCTAAATAATATAATTTGAATTCAATATCTTGTACTTCAGTCCAAAGTGACATGAAAATTCTCCTCTCATTTTTAAATTCGATCCTGATCTAGTTGTTAATTTTCGGTTTTAACCAATCATTATTTACTGGTGTTGTTTCAAAAAAACGTTCAGGCACGGCCGGACCCCACCATAGTCTACCGTTAGCATCATAATCTTCCTTGGTCCAGCCGATTGGTGGAAGATCCGTATCACGGTTGTAGTCACCTGAGTATATTTCAATGCGATGCCCATCTGGATCTCGGACATATAGGAAGAATGCATTAGTTACTCCGTGGCGACCTGGACCGTATTCGACAGCATTTCTGTATCCTGCATCAGCAAGTATATCCGCTGTGCGTACAACACCTGCAACACCATCAACGATGTAGGCGATATGGTGAAGCGCTGTTTCTTCCTGCTTTACAAGCGCAACATCGTGTGTAGAAGCCTTAGCTCTCGTCCATGCTGCAAATTTTTCGTCGCCATCCTGTACATATTCAGATATACTAAAACCGATAGATTCCCAGTATTCCCATGCCTTATCGACATCTCTCACACGCAGATTCATGTGGTCGATGCTTACTGGAGGGATACCATTGAATGTATGCGTATTACGCATCGGTAATTTTTCAACACCGGGGCCTCCCTGTCCAACATCAACCTGTTGCATGTGGTGATAAAACTCTACAGGGTGTCCGCTTGGTTCAGCAACTCTTAAAGTACGTCCACGTCCCGGATGACTGCTCTCAATCATCTCAGTTTCGATGCCCATCTTTTCATGCTTTTTCTGCAATTCATCTAGGTATGCTTCACTGGATACTCTCAGACTAAAACTTGCCAGAGCCGCTTCTTCTTTCTGAGTCAGGATGAGGGTATAGATATCAAACTCATCCGTTGCTTTAAGGTATAAACTTTCTTTCGTTTTATTTACTTTGATAAATCCTAATGTATCTACATAAAATTTTTCTGATTCTCGAAGGTTTGTAACATAAAGTTCAATTTGTCCAAGTCTTAAAATCATAATCATTCCGCCTTTTTTATGAAATTATCAGTAATTTCTAACTGTATACTATCCTCTAACGTGACTCTCAATCCCAAACAGGTCCTGTCCGTATGCAGCTACAGCATCCTCATATAAGGAAGTTTTGTGTGTAGCGAGTGACATCAAATCTCTGTAGAACAATTCAATCGGACCGCCTTTGTATAATGCGCCGCCACCGAGAGTAAGTAGGATTCGTGTTCCGATATCCACTGTATTTTTTATTATCTTCGTTCTTAATGCAAAAAACTCAGAGTACGGTGTTTTACAACCATCTTTTTCGTAGTCTTCAAGTAACGATATATATTTATCGAGGAGCGCTTCAGCGACTTTAAACTCAGTTGTGATTTCTGCTAGCACTCTTTGGCTTCTTGGAGACTCACTTTCCCTCACACCATCCATCAGACGTACTCGTTTTTCAGTGGATGTCTTAAACTCTTCAATCATTCTTTCCGCTGCCCCGACTGCCATTACCGGGAAACCGAAGTAGAATGCCGGGAATAAAGGCACGTGATAAAGGGGATAATCCGTATCATAATTTTCTTCATGAGGTCTACGTGTATCAACCGCTTCATCTACATCGAAAATCATTTCATCAGGTACAAACACATTATCTGCGTTAACCTGGTTGCTGCCACTCCCTCTTAAACCGAATGTATCCCAATTTATAACTACATCTAATTGTTCAACGGGGATGATAGGGAGGAGAGTTTTCGATTTGTCTGTCTCATCTTTAACTTTCACTCCAACGCCAACCCAGTCTGCATGGTTGACCCCGCTTACAAAATTCCATTTTCCAGTTACTCTATAGCCACCATCTACTTTCTCTGCTTTGCCAACGGCTGCGAAGATATCTGAGATCAGACCGCCATCTTTATAAATTCTGTTTTGGCCTTCTTGAGGCAAATATGCGGGAAGCATATTATGCAACGGATATAAGAATGACAGCCATGCAGCAGATACATTATAATTTGAAACAGTTCTTAATACTTTGACGAATGTTTTTAAACTTGTACCTGGTCCTCCTTGATTTCTTGGAATCATCATTTTAGTAATCCCAACCTCTTTCATGAGATCGACAACCTCCCGAGAGACACTTGCGTTTTCTTCAGCTTCTCGAGCTTGGCTTTCTGCAAGTTCACCTACTCTTTTGGCTCCTTCTAAAAGTTCCTCTTCATTTAAATTAATTTGTGTAGACAATTGTTGAGTCATTAAAAAACATCCTTTCATCAGAATTTTCTGTTTTGTATGCGCTTTCAATGTTGTTTATAAGTATAGAATATTAATTTATTTATAACTAGGACAAACAATGACCATTAAAATTAAATTAATGAACACTTTTTGCCATCACAGATGTTTTGGATTTAATTTAAGATATTTTTATATCCTTCAACACGATGAGTGCTTTCATGATTAAAAGTAGGCTGTTACTTACTTCTGGGTCTCTCAAATCTTTTTGCAATATATCTTCTATACGCTGAACTCTATGCCTCAGTCCACTCATAGACAGAGATAAATCCAAAGCGGTATTTTTCAAATTACCTCCATTACCTAGGAAGTAATATAATGTCTCAAATAGCTCATGCTTTTTTTCATCTTTAGATACATACAGTCCTTTCAATTCTTTTTCTGCTAAAAGTTGTATGCTTTCCATATTATTTGAATTTATTAATAAACCGACGATACCTAGCTCGTCATAGGAAAGTCGGTTTTTACGGACCGTCAATCTGAGAGCGATGCACGCCTCATCGAATCCTTTAATCGCATCTTTAATATTTTCCATATGACTACTAATACCAACCTGTAGACTAGTGCAACCGAGATATTCATGGATGTATTTGATATAATCGTCTAAGATATTATCTATATAATAAGATTCAAAAATAAGCATGATAAATTTATCGTCCTTAAAACCTGTTAATGCCTGCTTTCCTTTTCTCCTATAATATTGATATGATAAATCCAGTAATTTCTCCTGAAAATTGAATTCATCTTCCAAGGATTTAAATTGTTTTTTGTAGTTTACAGCAACAACGCGATAAGATTGGGTGAAATCCACACCAATGTATTTTCCTCTTTTTACAAGTTCAGCTGGCGAAAATTCGTTACTCAATACCTGGTCCAAATAACTTCCTTTCAGCCTCCCCAAAGATTCGAACACCGCTTTTTCGCTGAGCAGTATAAGCGCAGCTGCGCTTGCTAGATGTTCCAGATAAAGATATTCCTCATCATATCCTTCCTCCTTTCTTTTTTTCTCTATCATCGTACAATAACCTAGTAATTGCTTCTGAACGATTACAGGGACTACTATACGGTCATATTCTTCGAACACATAGACTTTTTCACCTGATGAAATAATATATTCACTTTGATCCTTCACTAAAAACTCTGGTACTTCTTCCATCATATCTTCACGTATTTTTTCTATTTTTTCATCTGAAATTCCTGAACAAGCGATTGTTTCCATAGACAGATTTTCTATCGTCAATGGCATACCAATTAGTTTACCTGCCACTTTAACGACATCCTTCAAAGTCCTTCCATTAACTACTTCATTCGTAAGTTTTTTCTGGAAATTGGACAGACTTGTGATAAATTTTGTTTGTTCTAGCAAACTATCATAAGTGTATTCAAGTTCTTTTACGATAGGTTTACGGCCCAAAAGATCGACCGCATTCTGCTTAACATCATCTCCCCAGTCTTCCTGTGGTTTGACTATCCATTGACATGTATCATCTCCCGCAGCAGCACATGTGATTTCTTTGGCAATTAATGGTTTCTTAAAAATAGTAGACATCAGTCCACTTGAATACCCCGCAAGAGTATAACAAACCGGCACTGTTGATTTTCCGAAATAGTTCGTATGTTGTTCCACTTCATATGAATCAAACCACTCTCCCCTGCCGATGAGAGTTTTAAAAGATCCATCTTCATAATATTCAATGTCACACCTATGATCTATACCACTGATATGGCCACTGGCTATGTGTTCTATGGGACCGTCTATCACAAGTTGCTCCGGAGATTTATCGCTCTTTAATAATTCTTTGCCGTCAGCGACCCCCATCTCCCATCCAAATTGAAATAAAAAACTATCCATACGTTCAATTCCGATATGCTTCGCTACCTGTAAACGTAAAATCCCCATGGAATTTGGAGTAAGCTTCAGGCGACGATTATGTTCTACTCGATGTACCTTTTCAATCGTTTTATCTTCAATGGAAATTTTCATGATTTCATCCTCCTCATTCTTTTCGTACAAAATAAGCTCAAGACCGTTAGTCTTGAGCTTATTCGCAATGTTCTTTACTTTATTATACTTTCGATTGTTTTTCTTTAGACAGATCTTGTGCAACGCCGGTAATCCAGTCTTCCTGACCACCTACAGCGCCCATTTCAGAAATTCTTGTCAAAATATCCCTTGCATCCACTCCATATTCTGCACCCGCGCGTTCTGCAAAGAGTAGAAAGCTGGAATAAACACCTGTATATCCAAGCGTCAGAGACAAGCGATCGATTTGCACTGGTCTTTCCATCATAGGCTTCATCAGATTTTCAGCAGCGTCCATCGTCTGATACAGATCGATATTATGGTCGATTTCCATCCTATTCATCACAGCAATTAGCTGTTCTGTTGCTGTGTTTCCTGCGCCAGCACCCATACCCGCTAGACTGGCATCAATTCTGTCTGCACCTTCTTCAATTGCGACGATTGAATTTGACACACCTAAAGATAGATTGTTATGACCATGGAATCCTATTTTAGTTTGACTGTTCAAGTTCTCTTTGAATATAGATATTCGTTTCCTTGTATCATCCATCGTCAATGCCCCTGCAGAATCAACTACGTAAATCGTCTGCGCACCATAGGATTCCATCTTTTTCGCCTCTTCCAGAAGATTTTCCGGCGTTGTTCGGTGCGACATCATTAGAAATCCTACAGTATCCATACCTAGTTCCACTGCTTTTTTGATATGTTGTTCAGATACATCCGCTTCAGTACAATGTGTTGCTACACGTGCAACCTGCGCCCCCCATTGATAGGCGCGTTCCAAGTGTTCTATCACTCCGACACCTGGAAGTAGCAAGACACCGATTTTAGCGTTCTTTGCATTGGCAACAGCTGTTTTTATAATATCCTCTTCCGTTTCTTTTGAAAAACCATACTGGATAGAACTCCCACCTAGACCATCCCCATGCGTTGCTTCAATAATATCGGCTCCGGAATCATCAATCGCTCTTGTCAGTTCTGCAATTTGCTCTGTTGAATACTGATGACGGATTGCGTGCATACCATCTCTTAATGTCACATCATTAATTATCACTTTTTTTCTCATTATTCAGTCACCCTTTCTTTCAAAATGCTTTCAGCCATTACTTCCCCTGTTTTAACCGCTGCAGAAGTTATGATATCTAGATTACCTGCATATTCCGGTAAAAAGTCTCCATTACCTTCAACTTCAACCGATATCGTAATGATCTTACCTTTAATGACAGGATCTGCTTTAAATCGATAACCCGATACATACGCCTGTACACTCGCTTGCATCTGATCCAATGATTTCTGTATTTCTTCACGCTTCATTTCAGCGTCTCCAGCGGTTTGAATATGTATTGTATTTCTCATAAGTATAGGCGGGTCGGCTGGATTAAGTGTGATAATCGCCTTCGATTCCTTGGCTCCACCAACTTCTTTTAATGCATTCGCTGTGGTCATAGTGAACTCATCAATATTCTGTCTTGTTCCTGGTCCAGCACTCTTACTTGAAATGGAAGCCACAATTTCTGCATAGTCGACTTCCAAGACATTTGATACTGCTTTAACCATCGGGATGGTTGCTTGGCCACCGCATGTAACCATATTCACGTTGTCTAGCTTCGGAATTTCATCTTCTTTAAGATTCACTGAAGGAACAAGGAACGGTCCTACTGCTGCCGGTGTTAAATCAATGGCTTTCTTACCCAGTTTCTTCAATACTTTTGCGTTGTGTAGATGTGCTTTGGCAGAAGTCGCTTCATAAACAATATCTGCAAGTTCAGGACGTTCTATCAAACCATCAATACCATTGGATATTGCAGTCAAACCGTTTTCTTCTGCGCGCTTAAGACCTTTGGACTCCGGATCTATACCTATCAGAGCTGTTACTTCCAAAATATCACTTCTTAAAAGTTTAATCATCAAGTCTGTTCCGATATTACCCGATCCGATAATTGCACATTTTATTTTTTCATTCGCCATTCAATACATCCCCTTTTCAAAGTAGTTTCTTACCGTTACAACAATAGTCACAAGCTGACTCCAAGTGTTTTCTGAGCAGTCCCTGTGCTTTTTTCACTTCCTGCTTTTCCAATACTTCAATAATTTCAACATGCTGATCAATGATGCTCGATTGATTCGTAGATGTGACTTCACTGGTGATATCAATCAACGTTCGGAAAATATCACGCTGTGTCATCCACAAATGCAGCAGTGAACTGTTTCCTGACATTTTCACGAGCAACTGATGAAATGCTAGGTCTGTTTCAATATCCCTTTCTTTATAATATTCCGCTTCATGCATTCTGTTGATATATAACAGTAGCCTGTCTTTATATTCATTGAATACGGGTTTGGATATTTGGCCGAGTGCATAATTTTCCAGAAGTATCCGAGTATCATAAAGGTTTTCAATGTCACAAATATCAAAACCGATGACTGCCGTTCTTCCATTCGAAAATTTTTCCGCCAAGTTTTCAGATACAAGCTGTCCAATCGCTTCCCTAATTGGACCTCTGCTTACTCCGAGCCCTTCGGAAAGCTTCGTCTCTATCAAAGGTTCCCCTTTTTCATATTTGCCGAGTATGATTTCTTTTCTCAAGTGATCCACAACTTGAGTTCCGACGTTATTCTTTATAATCATTTGAAAGCAATCTCCTTTAATTATCTGAAATGTTAACAATTAACAGTTACATAAGTACAGTTTAAGAAACCGCTTTCTTTTTGTCAAGTTAACATCCTAAAAACTTTTTAATATAAACAAGAATAAATCTGAGGAAACAACCTATCCTGTCATATATTAATTTCTTTGCATCACAAGGGCCTCCACTTCTACCATATTCGGTCATTTTATACGTATGAAAGATAGTCACATGAATATTTTCACGCATAACCAACAATGCTAGAGTATGATATTTATTAAATTGCGGCCGATACTTATATGCTCAATCCATTCCTCCGTAAAATGAAGCTCACAATATTCACTAAAATATATTGTTGCTTATGTAGGATATAGCAGTGAACCTGATAAAATTCGTACGATAAACAATATTTACTATATTCAAATAAAAAAAGGCTCGTAAATCTCTAGTATTAAGATTTTCAAACCGATTCTCTTATTTATTCAAATATTTTGTCAAACTCTCTTTTTATGTAAAATGATTACCTAACATTTTAAAATGAAAATCTAATGGATTTTTAAATTTATATCTCAATTATTCTCTTTCACCATTAATTTGTTCAATAGATTGTGCGTTTATTATTTAATTCAACATACAAATAGATAGCACTACATGATACGCTTAAGTTATAATTTTCTAAGAACGTATGTAAACGTACAATGGGACTGTTAAAATAGAACGACTTATTATTAAAGGAGCAATATTATTTATGAAGAAAAGTATACTTTTATCGTTAGTTTTGGTGCTAACTATTTTACTCGCAGCATGTTCAAATGGTAATACAGAGAATGATGAACAAGAAGAACATCATGAACGTAACGCCCCTAAAAATGTGAGCAAATTGGCTGAAAAAGATATCTTCCATTCAGATAAAAAGGGTGAAGATATTAGTGAAGATGAAATGAATAAAGCGATTAAAAAATATTTGAATGTTAACTCACTTATTATTGATAATAAATACCTCATGCAATATAAATTAGATAAACAAATAGGTACAGATACAAAAATCACTGATGCACAAGAAAAACGTTTAACAGATTTATCAAATAATGCAATTAAAAATGATCTTCATTTTAAGAATTTCGTAGAAGATAATAATATACCGAGCGGTTATCAAGATAACCTCGATGAAATTATCGCTTATTTTACATCTCTAAACAGCACAATTAAACACGTTGATAAAGAAATCGAAGAAATAGATTACCAACCTGATAATGACCTCAACGTTGTTGACGTTCCTGCCAAAGTTGCTGGAAATGTTAATCATAAAAAGCAAAAATCAATTAAAAAATTCCTGGATTCAAAAGGAATTGAAAGTGACGCAGTAGATAAATAAATGACAAATACGCACATATAAAATAATCTATTTTTAAGGTTTGTGTCAAAAGCTTGTTGTTTTAGCATCATGCTTTTCATTTATGTTTCGCAATATTAGCCAAGGTTACAAAACGATGACATGTCACCTTTCCGTGATGGCAAAGGCGTTGAGCCTATTTTTATTCATTCATTGATATACTCTGACTTATTCTCGTAAAAAACCTTACATGATTGTAAGGTTTTTTAATATGATTATCCTGTTTTTCTCAAAGCTTAATTTGTTAAGATATATACAAGTTAAGAAATACGTTATTAGAAGCACAGTCGCTCATTAATAATTTTAAGGAGGCCATACTGTTATGATATTAACTATTTTAATAGGTGCCATGGCTGCTATTTTCATAGCTTTTAATCTCTTTGAGAAGAAAGAAAAATATGGCGTCGTTTCTTTTAAAACAATTGCGCTAAGTGTAACTTACGTCATACTGGCTGTTATTGTCGGTAGCTTTTTAGACAATATCAATACATTATTCCAAGGATTTCATGATAGCTTAACAGCAGCTAAAAAATATTAAACCTGAACCGATCATGTCGCAGTTCAGGTTTTTTGTTTGTCTTATATTTCAAGTTCATAAGGTACACAGTTTTCTATTTTTCTATCAATTACAGTTTCTTTCGTTTCATAACGTAAGTAAACAAGTAAACATCTGATTACAACCTGATGCGCAACAATTGCGATAGACTCTAAAGCTGGATTAAGTTCGTGTTCGAAAAATTGTTCAACACGCTGTAATACATCCGAATAGCTTTCTCCTTCAAGGGCTTTTTGTGTGAAACTATGGCGAAAAGCAAGCAAGTTGTCATCATTAAAATAAGCATGATATTCGGGATTTTGTTCAATTGCATCTACCATTTCACCTTCAAAGATGCCTAAAGAACGCTCTCTTAATAAGGGCGTCACACTCGCTGGGATGTGCTTATCAAATATTGCATTATATGTTTGTCTCGTGCGAGTCAAATCAGATATATACACATGCTCGATATTCTTTTTTTCAAAGTAGCTTTGCAGTAATTGGGCCGAATATACGCCACTTTCTGTTAAAGGTACATCTAATTGACCACAAAAGTATTTTTTTCCTTGTTTTTTATCATAATTTGACTGCGATTCTCCATGACGAACTAAATAAATTTTCATAATGATTACCTCTTCTCTATTTATAATCCAATATTTCATTATTTTTTTAGCGAAGCTCATATCTTACAATACTGTTAGATGAAGCAATATATCTATATTTCAATAATTATTCTTGTTATTATTCAATTGAGGTGATATAAATGAGCGAAAAAATGGTACATCACGACACACAAAGTGGTCGTGTATTAGCAGCAATCAGTTATTTCAGTATATTCTTTGCACCAATTATACTACCTATTATCCTATGGATTTTAACTGATAAACCCGCTTCAACTCATGCAGCAAAATCATTAGTTTATCATATTATAACGTATATTGGGCCAATACTATTAGTTTTAAGCGCAGCGTTCGGAACTACAATTATCGATCAACAGAATACTACAATTGCAATAATAGCGATTGTAGTGGCAATCCTTCTATTAATTGTAACAATTTGGTATACAATCAAAAATATATATCGTGGTATCAAGGTATTGATTTCTGAAGATGCTTATTTCCGTCCATAAAGTATTACAATTTTTCAGAAACTCTATTTAGAAAATGATTGAGGCTGAGACATGTATTTCTGTCCCAGCCTCTTCTTTCATTATACTTTTGAGTTAAATCAGCTACTTTTACTAAATAATAAACTGATAGATAAACTAATGAGGATGGCACCTACCGCATAATCAAACAACGCTTTTATTTTTCTATTTCCAAAAAGTAATTTGATATATTGGAATATATATACGCAAAAAATAAACCAGATGAGAATAACCGTTGTTACTACTGCCGATAATATTGCAATTTGAGATGACACACCTTCACCAGCAGTTATAAACTGCGGTAATATACTTATGTAATACAGTAAGGCTTTAGGGTTTAATATTGTGCTGATAAAACCTTGTCGATAAGAACTTAAATAACTAACCTGTTGCGCCTGCATTTGAGATGTTGAAAAATTCATACTTTGACGTGCACAGATGATACTTTTAATTCCTAAATAAATCAGATAACACGCGCCTAAAATTTTAATCATTAGGAAGACATAATACATATTTGCCAAGATAAATATAATGCCAAATACTGCCAATAATGAATAGATAACGTGTGCTGACGTAATACCTAACGCAGCCATTGCGCCATTACCTTTACCTGACGTAATTGAATTTTTCATTACTACAAAAAAATCTGGTCCGGGCACAATAATAATCATTAATGTAATCGTAATAAATGCTGCAAGTCCTTCCATCATATGCACCTCCATCTTAACTACATCGTATCAATTACGTTATGTTACCGCAATACACCTAGCCTATATTTTTATCACTAACTAATTAGAAATTCCTTTACCACTTCCATATTAACTCAACAATTTTAAACCAACTGTACTAGCTAATATGACTGCAATACAAATTATTCTTTTGCTATTGGTAGACTCTTTATAAAAAACCATACCTAATATTGATCCACCCACTGAACCAATACCTGTCCAAACCGCATAAGCTGTACTCATAGTTAATTGAGTCATTGCCATAGATAAAGCTAAGAAACTCAAGCTAAAGAAGCCTATCAATCCTATGACAGCAGATTTTTTTCGTGTATGCGTATAAGCATGTAAAAAAGTAATGCCTAACATTTCAAAAATACCTGCAATGATTAACAATATCCAAGCCATTATGCTTCTCCTCCTTTATCTGGTGTGACTAATTTCAAACAAATCACACCTAAAAGTAAAGTTAGAATTAAAATGATTTTTCCATAATTAACTTCCTGACCGAAGAAAGCAAAATCAAATATAGTAACACCTGTTGTACCCAGCCCAACAAATACTGCATAAGACGTGCCTACTGGTAACATTTTCGATGCGTCTATAAGCAAATAAAAACTCAAAAAAATAGCTATAATTGTTAACGCCCATTCGAAACCTGTCGTTGCATGTGTTAACCCAGCGACCCAGCCAACCTCAAATATTGATGCGATAATAATTTTTATCCAATTCATTTATATTCCTCCTATTAAAATAAAAAAAGCCTGAGAGATAGTCATCACTACTATCTCCCAGGCTTTTATCCTTCCGTGTCACATTTAACATGTGGCTTCCTCTCGGACCAGTCCAACATTAAGCGTTGCGGAACCCTAGAAAGCTTTTATTTAATTCTCTGTATCATATCAATTTATCCCAAAAACTTCAAACACAGCCTTTGATTTACACCTCAATTTAAAATAATTATCATTTAAAAACGCTTGCAATAAATACTCGGGTGTTTTTTTACATTTTTATTTTAAAAAGTTTTAATTATTTAAGTCATTACCCTCTACATTTTATAATATTTCATGTATACTGAATATCAGATTATAACAATTATAATCTGAATGATTAATTAATGAAATGAATTCTCAATTAAAACAATCCAACTATTGGATTGAAATATATAAAAGTGAGGGATTACTATGCAATTATTAAACTACAAAATGCACAATGATGAACTCATCGCTACAGTGTTATCCGATAAGAAACAAGTATTCAAATACACATTTGATGTAAACACACCGGAATATGAAATCTTAGATGTACTTGAAGAAATTAATGAATACGTAGACAATGGACACCATCCATTAGGTTGTTCATTACTAAAAAATTATACACATGCGGATGTGAGTCACAATACTTTATAATATTAATTACACACCAAAAAGATGAGTATACTGTTAACTTTGAAACAGTGTACTCATCTTTTATTTTTACTCCAAAAAACACTACCTATAATTGAACTGTGCATGGTATATTGAGTTAGTTCCCATCCATTATCGGGTAAATACATAATAAAGATATTCAAACGTGATAAATATAGTTTAGGGGGGACACAACATGTTCTATGGTTCAATATTACTCATAATTCTTGGTATTGTACTGCTGTTTTTAAATAAACGCCTTTCAAACAAAGGTGATACAAGTAAAAAACAAAGTTTGATTAGTTTCGGCATAATGTCATTAGTTTTTGGTCTTTTTGGCCTTCTAGGCGTTATTATTATGGCAATAACCTAATATTGATTGCATGTAAAAAGGTGATAGACTCCTTATATGGCGTCTATCACCTTTTAAATTTACACACTATTACATATCGAATAAATCATTAAATGATTCAATCATCGTTGGATGTGTATAAATATTATCTTTCAATACCTTATAGCTTAATTTCTGATCTATTGCTAACTTTAATACATTAATGATTTCTTCTGATTCTAAGCCATATAATGTTGCTCCAAGTATTGTTTCCGTATCTTTGTTCACTACTACTTTAAACAAGCCTCTTGGGTCATTATTCACTTTATGTCTAGGGATGGCATTAACTGGAAGTGTATTTTCTATCACATTATATCCTTGATTTTTAGCTTCTTCACCAGTTAAACCTACACGTGCCATTGGCGGATCAATAAAAACTGTATAAGGTACAGCGCCTCTATTTTCAGTAGAACGCGCACCTGTTCCAAAGAGTTGGTCTTTAACAATTCTAAAGTCATCTAAAGATATATATGTGAATTGCATGCTTCCTTTAACATCACCAATCGCATAAACACGTGGTGCATCCGTTTGTAGGTATTCATTCACTTTAATTTCTCCATGATCACCAAGCGTTATATCCGTATTGTCTAAATCTAAATCCACATTAGGCTTACGACCAGTTGCTAATAAGACTGCATCCGCTTCATAATCTCCATTAGACGTATGCACGATAGTTCTAGATTCAGTATCTTCAAAGCGTTCTGTATTCACATTATATATGATATTTACGCCTTTAGTAGCTAAATCTTTTTTAACTTCTGTAACTATATCCTTATCTTCTTTAGTCATAATATCACTGCCACGTTCAAGGACGGTCACTTGTGTGTCGAAGTTAGCAAACATAGATGCAAATTCTAAAGCAATGTATCCACCACCAATGATGACTAATTGTTTAGGTTGGAAATCCAAATTCATAATCCCAGCTGAATCGTATAAATGTTGAGAACTTTCGACGCCTGTTATGGGCGGTATGACTGACCTTGCCCCAGTATTAATAACGACATCTTCTGCATACAATGTTTCCACTACATCATCATCGTCATTTAATAAGTTCACTTCATTGTTAGATTTGAACTTCGCAGTATAATCCAAGACTTCAATATTATTATCATCAGCAAGATTATGATAATTTTTATTATTCAACGCATCTACCACATCTTTTTTTCTAGAAAATGCTTTATTAAAATCATTATGCGTTAGACCTTCGTGAACAAGCGTTTTTGAAGGGATACAACCAACATTGATACAAGTACCACCATACATCGCTTTAGACTTCTCAATGACTGCTACTTTTTTACCTTGTGCTGAAGCAAATTTCGCTAATGTTTTACCACCTTTACCAAATCCTATAATCACTAAATCAAATTGTCTCATGAATATCCTCCTTCAATACATCATCTAATACATCAGTAATCATGACGCTTTTATAATAATTAATTAATATATCATTTTCTTTTTGGTGAAACTTAGACATCGTGGTTCCTATTTCCCTGGAAATCTCACAATCGCTACCTTCATCACCTGTAAATATACGTCCATCTGACCTTTCCGCATTAAATAATTCAAATAAGTCTGCCAAATTAACATCAATTGTAACTTTTATAATTACATTAAAACATGTATGAAAATTTCTCGAAAGTTTTTGCTTATAACATTTATATTCCCTAATTACAGTAATATATATCCAACAACGTTATTGTTTTGCATTACTGAATATATTTAATATACTTATGTTCAAGATAGGATAAACAATGAAGGGGATGGCGAGATGATTAAAAAATTGGATGAAGTTATGATATACGTATATGACCATGATAAGGCGATTGAATTTTGGACAGAAAACTTAGAATTTGTAGTAGCAGCCGATGACGAAGAAATGGGTATGCGTGTCGTAAAACTACTTCCTGAAGACGCTGCGCAAACTGCTATTGTATTGCAGGACAAAGCTAAAGTTGACGAAATGGACATGGGGGTCAGTACTGCTACGCCATCACTTATTTTCGCAACAACAAAATTCGATCACTTATACGATCGTTTGAAATCTAATCAAAATACAGTTGGAGATATTATGGAATTACCTATGGGTAGAGTATTTAATTTTGCAGATGCAGAAAATAATTATTTCGCAGTTAAAGAAATATAATTCCGCAATTGTAAATGACTGTTAAATTGCGAGTAATACAATCGTAATCAACATATAACCTGTATAACCCATAAAATTTGTTATACTTTTATAGCAAGTAAATATGTATTACAGGAGACAATTATGAAAAGAATCTTCCACTTGTATTTATACTATTTGATTATGCTAGCTATCGTTGCCGCTATTTTACTTTCTTTATATTTTTTATATGTGTGGAAAAACGACCAGCCGCAAAATCAAGATTATTATAAGAACTTTGAAGAGCTCAAAGCTGACACAAAAGAAGATCGTGATTGGCAAATCAATTCAAAAACTACAAATAACAAAGATATATTAGTTACTGCTATTCATGGTGGCGGTATTGAACCCGGTACTTCCGAATTGGCAAAAATCATTTCTAAAAAAGGTAACTTTAATCTATATAGTTTTGAAGGTTTATTAAAATCGAACAATGCTAAATTGCATATTACTTCGACACGATTCGATGATCCCAAATTAAAAGACATGACTAGCAAATCTGATGAAACGGTATCCATTCACGGCATTCGAGAAGATAAAAAAGTTGTCTACATTGGTGGTCAAGATAAAGATATGGCCAAATCTATACGTAAGGAATTAGAAAAGGAAGATTTTAATGTTGAAAATAGTCCTAATTACGTAAATGGAGATTCCAGCCAAAATATCATTAATAAAAATGATTCAGGCTCAGGTGTTCAACTTGAGATTTCAACAGAATATCGCCAGTCATTTTTTGAGGATGATGACCTTGGTCGCTCCACGAGAGAAAATCCAAATGATTATAGACAATCCATCTACGACTTTGCTGAAGCTATCACAACGGGCGTAAAAGAACAAACAACAAAAGACTAGTAATAAAAAACCCAAAAATCTTACTTGATTAGAGTAGTTTTCTGGATTTTTATCCTTTCTAGTCAAAAAAGCATATCGTATTTTAATTTATATTCTTGTGTTTTTGAATCACCTCAAAGATAAAAAAATCTAAGCACTCTAAAGGAGAAAGTGTTTATATTATGAATTAGTAACTTTTTGACTTATCCTAAAATGAAAGCCTTTATATTTTAAATAGCAAAAGGACTGATTATTTGAAAATATTTATATCGTTATTAAAGTTTTTCTATCCCTCGCTAGTGGTTTTCCAGGCTTCATATTTTTCTATAACAAACTATGAAGAAAAATATGAAAAACTATTAAAACCTAAAAAAATGATGGATAGCTTATTTCTACCTATAATATGGCTCATTATAAATGTTATCTCAGCATTCCCTTTGTCCTTCTTACAATTACATAAGAACAAAAAATTCTTTTTAGGTTACAATGGGCAATTAATAACACAAAGCCTTTGGTATGTAACTTTTTTTAAATATCAATCACTTTTAAGCGCATTGTTACTAAAAATATTTCAATCTATATTTATAGTACTTAGCATTAAATCGATTGCCAAAAGTAAAAAAGTTTTCCGTTTCTGCCTTAGACTCCACTTGATATGGAGTATTTATGAAATATATACAAACGCCAGTTTTTGCTTATTAAATAAAAAGTCTAATTAAAAAGGTGATTATATGAAAAAGTTAATTCCAGCTGTAGCTATATTCGTGACTTTATATTTATTAACGAATAAGAAAAAAAGCGATGCTAATACGATTACTAAAAAAATTGGTGCTTATTATATAAATAATCACATTATTGTAAATAGAACATATAAAGTTAGTCCACTTTATATACCCTTTCCGAAAAAAGAAACTAAAACAGCTTTAAATCAGATGATTAATGATGCTAACAAGCAGGGTTTCCAATTAATTATTATTAGTGGTTTTAGATCTTATTTCAAACAGCTACGTTTATTCTCCATCTATGTTAACCGTGATGGATTAAAGAAAGCTAAAACTTATAGCGCTGAGCCAGGTTATTCTGAACATCAGACAGGCTTAGCCTTTGACGTTGCTTCTCCAGGACTAGATGAATCTATAAAAGAACAGTTTCAATATACGAAAGAAAGTAAATGGCTCCAGGATAACGCCCACAATTATGGGTTTATCATCCGTTATCCTAAAGGCAAAGAACATATCACAGGATTTATGTACGAGCCGTGGCATTTAAGATATCTTGGAAAAGAAGACGCAATAAAAATAACAAACCAAAACCTTACTGTTGAAGAGTATTTTAATTTAGTGTAACTATTGTAACGATAATAAAGAAGGTCTGGAGCTCAAAGCCCAGACCTTCTTTATTATTTAAAATTCATTATTAGTAAATATCAAAATATGTGTCCTTTAAATTTTTTTCGTCTGCTTGGTTTAATAATGCTACTACTAAACTAAAATCATTAATAATATGACTTATTCTTTTGAAAATAGTTTCCATATCAACTGTTGTTTGTGATTTTAAACCTAAACAAAAAACAAGTTGAACATCTTTGTCCCCCCCTTAATAGTTTCACTAATTTCCTATTAAATTTAGTGATTGTTTTAATACACCATCATCATCAATACGCCCATATGCAACAGTATCAAGCATTTTCAGTTCTAGTCAGCCTCGCCGTGGTGGGACGACGAAATCTTATCAGAAAAATTAGCTTTCTATCCCATCCCTTAGATATTTTAATAATATAGATTTTCTTGTTTTACAATCCGTTACAACCTCTAATATATGATCCTTTATTTGACTTATATATCTATAATTCTCCAGTTAAGAATTGGGCTTCACCATTAAAGAAACTCCAATCTTTATCAGTATTTTCAACTAAACTAATCATGATATCTTCTGTTCTTATATTTAACTTGTCATTTAGAGAATTCACTAATTTTTTATAGAAATCAGTCTTTTGGTCTTTAGTGCGCGGTCGTGTAACAATAGTGAATACCAGTACATCATCAGTTCTAGAAACACCTAGTCCCGTGTCTAATATTTGCATTTCATAGTCCTCATGCTGATTAACAATTTGATATCTATCACCTATCGGGGATTGAAATTTTTCCAGCATAACATTATATGTAATATCTAGAATACTTTTGATTTCTTCTTTATTTCTACCTTTAATCATATCTACTTTTATTAACGGCATGTTATTACTCCTATCTACTATAATTTAAAAGAACCTACAATGCTGCAGGCTCTTTTACAGCAATTTAATGTTTTACTTTTCCATCACTAGAGCACTTTTTAATAATACTATTTACTGTTGATTTAATTATTTCAATACTTGGACTTAAAATTTCTTGAGGACTAAATACTGTAGGATGCTTGATTAAATAATCCCTTATAGCACTACTCCAGGCTATATTTATTTCAGTATTAAAATTGATTTTTGCATGTCCATACTTCATTGCTCTTTTTAAATCATCATCTGATAAACCAGAAGCACCATGTAGCACTAAAGGTATGTTTAAAATATCATTGATGTTTTGCATTTTATTAAAATCTAAAGCAGGCTCACCGACATATTCTCCATGCACTGATCCAAGTGCAGGCGCTAAGGTATCAAGATTACTAGTATTCGCGAGTTTAACACAGTCTTCTAAACTAGCATATTTAAGATTACTAGTCATACCATCTTCGCTACCACCTACCGCGCCAACTTCACCTTCAACATAAACATTATATTGATGTGCATAGTTTACAACTTCTTTAGTTGATTCAATATTTTCATCTATTGGCAGTTTAGAACCATCAAACATAACTGAGTCATAGCCTGCATCAACAGCTTTTTTACATCCTTCTACACTTAATCCATGGTCTAGGTGAATAATAACTGGAACTGTGATGTTCATAGCCTGAATTTTATTTTTGATTGTTTTCCCAATAAATTCATATCCACCTAAAAATGGAATGTTTTTATCAGTTGTACCTAATATAATAGGAGAACCACTTTCTTGTGCAGCTTTTAATGCGCCTTCAATCCATATAAGCCCATTAATATTAATTTGTGGTATAGCATAGTGATTTTCAAAAGCATTGAGGATATATTTTTTCATGAAAGTAGATCTCCTTTCATTTAATTAATAAGATTTAGCATGTTTTAGATTGTACTCTAAATCTTTTCGTGATTTTTTCACATTCTCTTTTTGAGATGTTTCTGAAACACCTACATGCCAGAATGATTCATAACCATCTGTCATTGTTTTAGGCAATACTTTTATATCAATGAGTGTTGATTTATTATCATTTTTAGATGCTTCTAACGCATCATTTAACTCATCATAAGAATTTACTTTATATGTTTTCGCACCATATCCTTCTGCCACTTTGGCATAATCAATAGTCATTATTTCTTCATTATTAGTCACGAGTTCAGTACAAAAACTGTCGCTTCCATTACCCATTTGAAGATTGTTAATACAACCATAACCACTATTATCAAATAAGATAACGTTAATTTTTTTATCATATTGCAATGCTGTAATTAATTCTGTGTGTAACATAAGGAAACTCCCATCACCTACAAGTGCATAAACTTCTTTATCAGTTTCAGCAAGTTTAGCACCTAGCGCACCTGCGATTTCATAACCCATTGTTGAATAACCATATTCCATATGATAACTATTAAAGTTTCTTGATTGCCATAATCTTTCTAAATCTCCTGGGAGTGAACCTGCAGCTGCAACGATAATTCCGTCAGCATCTATTTGATTATTAATTTGGCTTAAAACATTAGTTTGAGGTAACAACGTATTTAATGATGCTTTATACGATTCAAAATGTTCTTTGCTAAAATGACCTTCTATTTCAGGTTTATAATCATTTTTTTCAATATCAACAGCAGTTAATCTTGAATACTCTTGTTGCCATTCTTTATTAAGTCCATTGATTATCTCACTTAAATTAAACTTAACATTTTCCAACAATGTATTTAACGCAATAATTGTTTCTTTAGCGTCGCCAACGACTTGTGTAGCATCTAACTTATAAGCATCTACACGATTAACATTGATATTCACAAATTTAGTATTTTCAAAATCGAAAGCAGTTTTGGAGCTTGTAGTAAAATCTGAATACCTTGTCCCTATACCAATTATGACGTCAGCATCTTTCGCATACTTATTAGCAGAACTATTTCCTGTAACCCCGAGACCTCCGAGATTATATATTTCTTCAGATAAGATAGTTGATTTACCGGCCTGAGTTTCTACCATAGGAATTCCAGTATTTTTCATAAACTCGATAATTTCTTTTTGCGCTTCAGAATACTTTGCCCCTCCACCAACAATTAACAATGGCTTTTTCGCTTGTTCAATAACTTCTTTAGCCTGATTAATTGCGCGCTTTGTTGGAGTGACACGATCTACATAGTGAATTCGTTTTTCAAAAAATTCTACCGGAAAGTCATAATCTTCTCCTTGGACGTCTTGACTCAATGCAATGGTAGCAGGACCTGCTGTAGCTGGGTTAGTCATTACTTCAAAAGCTCTAATTAAAGCGGACATAACTTGTTCAGGTCGAGTGATTCTATCAAAATATCTAGATACAGGTTTTAAAGCATCATTTGTCGTAATCCCCAAACTCTGTTGCTGTTCTACTTGTTGAAGTACTGGATCAGGTTGACGTGTTGCAAACGTATCTCCTGGCAAGAAAAGTACAGGGATATGATTTGCTAAGGCTGTGCCTGCTGCAGTGACTAAATTAGCAGAACCAGGTCCTACAGAGGTAGTGACAGCATAAATTTTTTTCCTTAAATTTTGTTTGCTGAATGCAATAGCTGTGTGTGCCATACCCTGTTCGTTTTTTCCTTGCATAATTTCAAAATCATCTTGATATTGTGATAGTGCTTCTCCAATTCCCAGAACATTACCATGTCCAAAAATATTCATAACACCTTCTACAAATCTGTACTCTTTTCCATCTTTTTCTATATATTGATGCTTTAAGAATTTTACTATTGCCTCACCTGTAGTTAAGCGAATTGTATTTGTCATTGTTCCACCCCTTTTATGACTGTTGTGCGATTAGGTCCTCTATAGCTTCTACCGTAGGCATTGCTTCTGAAGAGCTATGACTGCTAACTACAACTGCAGCTGAAGCAGCACCGTATTTCAAAGCTGTCGCAATATCCTTTCCTTGTACTACAGCGTATAAGAACGCAGCAGCGTATGAATCTCCAGCACCAAATGTTTTTACAACATTCGCTTTAAATGCTTTTCCGTCATAACTTTGCCCATCTTTAGTAAATGCGTGAGACCCTTGAACACCGTGTTTAATTACAACTAAATTTGGAGTATAATTGAAAAGTTTATTAGCAATAGCGTTATCTTCTAACGTTTGGAAAATTTCAATCATATCAAACTCATCACGCGTACCTATTACGATATCGGCTTGTTCCGCCACTAATTTGTAGTACAAAGAAGTTTCTTCTAAATTCGCCCAAGTATAAGGTCTGTAATCCAATTCAAAAACCACATTCACATTGTTATCTTTTGCTATTTGTAGGGCTTTAATTACTGCCTCTCTTGATGGTGATTTTGCTAAAGCTGTTCCTGAAATCAATAAATTTTCAGAATTTTTAATATAATCTTCTGACACATTTTCCGGTTTCAAATATAAATCTGCTACTTCTTCTCTATACATCAAAATGCTAGACTCTTTCGGACTTTTAATTTCAGTAAAGGTAAGTCCTATTTTATGACCATCCTTATCAATTGAAATTTGCGAAGTATCTACGCCTACTTCATCTAAATAATTTGTAATGAATCTGCCATGTTGATCATCAGAAACATTTGCGATAATACCTACATCAAGACCTAATTTAGCTGAACCTATGCTTATATTCACAGGCGATCCTCCGACATATTTACGAAATGTTTCAGTTTCTTCCATCGTTCTATTAATTTCTACAGCATTCAAATCAATAGCTGCTCTTCCAATTGCAATAATATCTTTTTTAGACACAATCACTCATCTCACTTTCTATTAATGATCCACTCGTGGTCTTTATCATTATTAAATTTCCATACTTTTGTTGGTCCTGCCATTATATTTAAGTAATACGCATCGTATCCATCTGGAACGCCTACTGGGTGGTAACCTTTAGGTACAATAACAGCATCTCGATTTTCAACAGCCATGGTCTCATCTAGAGAGCGATCATCTGTATATACACGTTGGAACACAAAACCTTGTTCAGGATTCACTTCGTGATAATAAGTTTCTTCCAATAAAGACTCGTTTGGTAAGTTGTCCTCATCATGTTTATGTGGCGGGTAACTTGACCAATTTGCTTGATCTGTAAATACTTCTACAACCAATAAATTTTCACTTGCTTTATGGCTATCTGGAAGGATGTTATGCACATGCCTTTTATTGTTATACTGACCTCTGTCCTCAACAGAATTATCTTCAGCTTTAATTACTTCAGTAGCTCTTTGTTCACTACAAGGCGCATAACAAACAATAGCTTTTACGTCACTCTTGGCTAAAACTTTTATTTTTTGATCTCTAGAAATATAAATACTATCTGTCGGCACACGATCAAAAATTGAATTACGACGCCCTAAATTTTCAAACGTTTGTTCATTATCAGAAATATTCGCATTTCCTGTTAAAACAACAATACACACTTCTTGATTTTTCGTTTCAACTTCATATGTTTTACCTTCTGAAATATCCACTACTGTGAAGCCAATATAATTTAAATTCAAATCTTTAGCACTATAATCATGGACTATTGAAATTCCTTCTGAAATCATATTATTTTGTGCTTTTTTTAATAAGTTTGCCATGCATATCGCTCCTTAGAATTGAGGTTCTTCATGTCGAGCAGTTACAACTTTACGACGAGTGTAAAAATCAATGCTATCTTTACCATTTGCGTGTAATGAACCAAAGAATGATGATTTCCAACCTGAGAATGGGAAAATCGCCATAGGCGCTGGTACACCTAAGTTAATACCTAGCATGCCTGCATCTACTGTTTCTCTGAAATATCTAATTGAAGAAGCACTATCAGTGAAAAGACACGCGCCATTTGCGAATTCTGATTTATTAGTAAATTTAACAGCTTCTTTTAAATTTTTAACCTTAACTAAAGATAATACTGGAGCAAATATTTCATCTTTCCAAATAGTCATATCTGTTGTTACATTTTCAAATATTGTAGGTTTTACAAAGTAGCCTTCTTCAAGGTTGTCTTTTCTTCCATCTAATACTAAGTCAGCGCCTTCTTCGACACCTTTATCAACATAAGCTAATGTACGTTCTTTATTTTCTTCACGAATCACAGGACCTAAGAACACGTTATCTTCAATACCGTTACCAATCACAATATCTTTACTAGCTTGTACTAATTTTTCTTTAAATGTATCATATACATCTTCTTCAATAGTAACTACTGCTGCTGCCATACAACGTTCTCCGGCAGAACCAAATGCTGCACCGATAATATCTTTGACAGCACTGTCTAAATCCGCATCTTTTAAAACGATAGTATGATTTTTAGCACCTGTTAAACATTGAGCTCTTTTTAAATTCTCAGTTGCTTTTTTATATACAATCTCTCCAACAGGTTTCGATCCAACAAAAGATACAGCTTTAATGTTTTCATTTTCACAAATTCCATTAACAACATCATTCGCTCCATGAACAACATTGAATACACCTTTTGGTAGACCAGCTTCTTCTAATAATTCTGCTAATTTATTAACTAATAAAGGCGTTTTTTCAGAAGGTTTAATGATAAATGAGTTACCTAAAACAATTGCCATAGGGAACATCCAACAAGGAACCATCATTGGAAAATTAAATGGTGTGATTCCTCCTACCACGCCTACTGGATATCTATAATTAGTTCCTTCAATATTTGTAGCAATACTTGATAAAGAATCACCCATCATTAATGAAGGTGCACCACAAGCAAATTCAACATTTTCAATACCTCTTTGTACTTCACCTAATGCTTCATTTGTGTTTTTACCATTCTCTTTAGTGATAATGTCTGCTAACACTTGCTTGTTTTCAATGAGTAACTGTTGGTATTTAAATAAAATACGTGCTCTTTTAGGAACTGGTACTTCTTTCCATTCCTCAAAACTTTTTTGTGCTAGTTCGGCAACTTCGTCTAATTCTTCTCTTGTAGTCAGTGGTGCCTTAGCGATTATTTCTTTTGTAGCCGGGTTTAACACGTCTACTGTGTCTTTTGCTGTTGATGTTATCCATTCCCCATTAATATAATTTTTCAAAGTTTCAACCATTACAATTCCTCCTATGTTATATTAGTAATCGCTTACATTTCTAATAAAAAAATATAATTTGATGAAATTTTGATTACTTGTTGGTATAATGTTAAATAATTAATGATGAAATGTCAAACTAATACATTTCAGAAATGATTATCAAAAAAGGAGAATATTAGTGAAATCAAAAAGAATACTAGAAGTAGAAAAATATATTAAAAAAAACGAAACTGTGTCTATCGAAGAATTACAGGATCATTTCAATGTATCTATAAATACTATAAGAAGAGACATAAATGCATTAGCAGAAAAAAATAGTGTAAAAAAAGTCTATGGCGGCGTTAAGTCTATAAATAATAATAATCAAAAAGCACTTGATTATTCGGAAAGAAACGTCTCAAACTATAAACAAAAAAGAGAAATTGGTAGATTAGCATCCACTTTCATTGAACAAAATGACATCATTTACATCGACACTGGTACAACAACTATCCATATACTAGATAATGTTGACGAGAACTTAACATTCACCCTTATTACTAATAGTTTAGATATAATAAATAAGGCGACTCGCTTTAAAAACGTTACAATTTTTATTATTGGAGAAAAATATGCTCCACGGACGCGCTCTTTTACCGGTATTAAAAGCCAAAGTATCATTGAAAAATTTAATATTAAGAAAGCTTTTATGTCAGCAACAGGCATTAATATAAAAAATGGATTATCCAATGCTGAATTAGAAGAAAACTTAATTAAACAAACTGTTATAAAACAATCTGAAACTAAATATGTGTTAACCGATCATTCTAAAATTGGTAAAGCTACGCTACTTACTTACGCACAACTTAATGAATTAGATTATCTTATTACTGATCAATTACCAGAATCCTCCATTCAAGAATATTGCCAAAAATATTATATTGATATTATAAATCCATAAGTTGGTTAACTTATGGATTTATTTTGATTATCTATTTGTTATTTATTGACCAATTACCCAAGATGTACTAATATCTTTGTAAGGGCTTTCCTAATATTCAGAAAGTGGGAGGATTTACATGAATAAAATAAAAATCGGGCAAGTTGGACTTGGACGTTTAGGTCAAATACATGCGAGTAACATTGCAAATCATATCAAAAATGCTGAATTATATGCTGTGGCCAGCGTTTCCCCTGATGAACTAGAATACGCAAAAAAAGAATTAAACGTAGAACATTGTTATTCGTCTTATACAGATATGATCAACAACGACATGTTAGATGCTGTGGTCATAGTATCTCCTAGTGGTTTTCATGAAGTACAAATTTCACAAGCTTTAAATAAAGGATTACATGTTTTTTCAGAAAAACCTATAGGGTTAGAACTAGATAATATTAAAAAACTTGTTTCTAAATTAGATAATTATCCGAATCAAGTATTTCAGTTAGGATTCATGAGACGCTTTGATGAATCTTATCTTTATGCAAAAGAAGCAGTAGATCGTGGTGATCTAGGAACAATTACGACGATGCGTTGTTATGGTATTGATCCCAGTAAAGGGTTAGATAGCTTTATTAAATTTGCTGAAAATAGTGCTAGTGGTGGTATTTTCTTAGATATGTCAATACATGACATTGATTTAATTCGTTGGTTTACTGGTGAAGAATTTTCGTCAGTCTATTCTCTAGGAAATAATCTAGCTGCACCACAATTATCTCATTGTAATGAATTGGAAACTGGTGCCTGTTTAGCAGAACTAGAAAACGGAACAATTGCTTACCTGCTAGCAGGACGTAATGCACAACATGGTTATCACGTTGAAACAGAAATTATTGGAACTAAAGGTATGTTACGTATCGGGAATTCCCCAGAGAAAAACTTAGTAACTTTATACGACGAAAATGGTGTGGTTAGACCAACATCCGGTCATTTTCCAGAACGCTTTAAAGTTGCGTTTATAAATGAAGTTACTTCATTTGTTGATTCAATAATTAATAAAGAACAAGCAACAATTACTGCTTTTGATGGATTAAAAAGTACGGAAGTAGCAATTGCTATGCAAGAATCCTTTGATAAAAAGCAAGTTGTACATTTGGTTGGTGAATTAAAATGACAAAGAACATTAAATACGCATGCGCCCCTATCGCATGGACAAATGATGATATGCCAGAATTAGGAAAGGAAAATTCGTTTGAACAATGTATAAGCGAAATGGCTTTATCTGGATATGAAGGTACTGAAATCGGTAATAAATATCCAAAAGATCCAAAAGAATTAAAAAATCATTTAGAACCGAGAGGTCTTTCAGTAGCTAGTGCTTGGTTAAGTCTATATCTAACTAGTAAACCATTCGAAGAAACTAAGATTTCATTTATAAAACATAGAGATTTTTTATTTGAATTGGGTGCAAAAGTCATTGTCGTTTCAGAACAAGGGAATAGCATCCAAGGTGACTTTAATAAATCTTTATTTAATGAAAAACCTAAATTTACAGATACTGAGTGGACACTATTAGTTGATGGTTTAGAAGAATTAGGAAAATTAGCCAAAGAAAAAGATATGTCCATTGTTTATCATCATCACATGGGTACAGGAGTTCAAACGTTAAATGAAATTGACAAATTAATGGTCCTTACAAATTCAGAATTTGTTTCACTTTTATACGATACAGGTCATCTCGTTATGTCAGGTGAAGATCCTTTAGAAGTCTTCACTAAACATCAAGACCGTATCAAACATATACATTTTAAAGATGTCAGAAACGGCATTAAACGTATTGTTATTAGTGAAGACTTAAGTTTTTTAGAAGGCGTTAAAAAAGGAATGTTCACTGTTCCAGGAGATGGTGATATTGATTTCAAGCCAATTATCGAAGCTATATATAACTCTGATTACGAAGGCTGGATAGTTGTAGAAGCTGAGCAAGATCCATCTATCGCGAACCCATTTATTTATGCGAAAAAAGCAAAAGAATATATATCAAATTATTAAAATTGTTAAATAAAACATAAATACACCATTGTATTCATGTTTCAAAGGGGTAGTGCTTATGAACATGTTTTCAATAATTACATTTATCCTTGTGGTAATCGCCGTGGGATTATATGCATATTTACGAAGCCGTAAAATTAATACTAAAAACGCAGACGGCTACTTTATGGGGGGACGGAGTTTAACTGGATTCACAATTGCTTCAACAATCATAATGACCAACCTCTCAACCGAACAAATTGTTGGGCAAAACGGACAAAGTTATGTTGCAGGAATGGAAGTCATGGCATGGGAAGTTACAGCAGCAATTGCAATTGTACTTTTAGCCTTAGTTTTTTTACCCAGGTATTTTAGATATGGGGTAGATACTATATCAGATTTTATAGAAATGCGCTTTGATACTTTTACAAAACGCCTCGTATCCTTACTCTTTATTTTTACATACGTAGTATCGTTTTTACCTGTTGTTTTATATTCAGGCGCATTAGTATTCAATAAAATCTTTGACATCAGCGGCTTATTAAACATTAGTAATATGAGCGCTATTGTACTGATATCTACTGTAATAGGTAGCGTTGGTATACTTTACCTATTTATTGGTGGCTTATCTTTAAGCGCACATAGTGATTCTATATATGGTATTGGGTTAGCCATAGCAGGTTTAGCTATCCCAGTATTAGGATTAGTACTCCTTGGTAATGGCCACTTCTTACAAGGATTTGATAAAATCATTCAAGAAACTCCAGAAAAACTAAATTCTCTTGGAGCTATAGATTCCGATATAGTACCATGGCCTACTTTATTTTTTGGTATGTTTTTCAATAATTTATTCTTTTGGTGTACTAACCAAATGATTGTCCAAAAAGCACTTGCAGGAAAGAATCTAAAAGAAGCACAAAAAGGTACACTGTACGTTGGCGTATTTAAAATTTTCAGTGGTTTATTCTTAGTATTCCCAGGTGTCTTAGCGTTCAACTTACTTGGTAGTAAAATTAAAAATCCTGACAACGCGTATCCAATGTTAGTAAGTGAATTATTGCCACAGTGGGGTTACGGCTTATTCGGCGCTGTTATATTCGGTGCAATTTTAAGTTCTTTTATAGGGTCATTAAATAGTACAGCAACACTCTTCTCACTAGATTTTTATAAGTCAGTAATAAATAAGAATGCTAGTAATAAACAAGTTTCTCGAGTAGGAAGATTAGTAACAATACTTGTCGGCATTATTGTAGTAATAATCGCTCCAATGATTTCACTTTTCCCTCAAGGATTATACGCAGTGGTTCAAGAATTTAACGGAGTTTACAACATGCCTTTATTAATACTGGTCCTTGTTGGTTTCTTTGTAAAAAGAACATCTTCTCTTGGTGCTAAAGTGATGTTTATTTTACACATCATTATGTATGCGCTATCAAAACTGTTGCTAACAGATCTCCACTACTTATATGTACTGAGCATCTTATTCTTTATCGACTTAATCATAATTAGCATATTCAACAAATACAAACCTTCAAATGAATTTGATTTTAATGTCAATTACGCGAAAGTCGATATTACACCATGGAAATACAGATATATTTTAGGAGGAATCATTGTATTAGTTGTAATTTTGTCATACTTATTCTTTTCACCAATCGGAATAGCAGGAGGTCTTTTATAATGTTAACTATAGGCGTAATAGGTGCAGGTCGTATAGGACAGTTGCACGTTAATTATTTAAAAAACAATAAAGATGTACGAATTAAATGGATTTCGGATTTAAATTGCGACAAAATGGATGCTTGGATTAAAGAATGTAGTATCGAAAACAAAACAAAAAACCATATGGATATAATCAATGATTCAGAAGTAGAAGCTATTATAATTTGTTCTCCAACTGATACTCATGTGGATATTATTAAATCGGCATGCGCCGCAGGAAAACATATATTTTGTGAGAAACCCATTAGTTTATCTATAAAAGAATCTGAAGAAGCATTAGACGCTGTTAAGAAGTCTAATGTTAAATTGCAAATGGGCTTTAATAGACGTTTTGATAGTAACTTCAAACAACTACAACAAAGCATTACAAATGGTGATTTAGGTGAAATACAAACCTTAAGAATTACTTCAAGAGACCCGGAGCCCCCACCAATTGACTATATTAAGAGATCAGGTGGCTTATTTATGGATATGTCTATTCACGATTTCGATATGGCACGCTATTTAATGCAATCTGAAATAACAGAAGTGTTTGCTGTAGGTGGCGCGTTAGTTAATCCTGAAATTAGTCAATATGATGACATTGATACTGCAATTATTACACTTAAATTTGAAAGCGGTGCACTAGCTGTAATCGAAAACTGTAGAAGAAGCGTTTATGGATATGATCAAAGAATTGAAGTACTTGGAGAAAACGGCCTAATTACAGTTGATAATGCACAGTCATCTACTTTAACATTTCATAAAGCAACAGGTATCTCGACTGAAAATCCACCCTATTTCTTCTTAGAGAGATATTCTGAAGCATATAAAATTGAAATGGATCAATTTTTAGATGCAATTGTTAACGATAAAGAAGTGTCATGTACCATTGAAGATGGCTATAATGCACAAAAAATCGCAATAAAATGCAAAGAGTCATTAGATGAGCAACAAACAAAAGCATTATAAAGTTTAGAGCCTTTGAAGAGGCATCGCCTTCAACATGAATTGAAGACTAAAGGCAGATTCCGCACCCTGGTCAAGTAAATTTAAAAATATAAAAAAGCTGTTAGATATCGCAAAGATACCTAACAGCTTTTTTAAAATTAAAACTAACTGAATATTACAAGCCTATTTTATTTTTAAAATTTGTCCTGTTTTAATACTATTTGAATCTAGATTATTATCAGATTTTATTTTATTTACTGTTGTATCTTGTTTCTTAGCGATACTATACAAGGTATCACCTTTTTCAACGGTATATGTTTTAACTAAGTAGAGTGTTTGTCCTTTACTGATATTATTCGTCTCAAGATTATTCCATTTTTTGAGATCTTCAACACTCACTTTGCTTCTTTTAGAAATGTTATATAAAGTATCACCTTCAACTACTTTATGCGTATCACCTGATATACTGTCATCGTTACTATCGGGGTCAGTCAATTTCAATGTTTGACCGATGGATAATGTATTATCGTTTAAGTCATTCCATTTTTTAATATTATCAATTGTTACGCCACTTCTCTTAGATATACTGTACAATGTATCGCCTTTAACTACCTTATAAGTAGAACCTGTAATGGCATCGTCATCTTCGCCACCTAATTCTTTATAGTGTTTCTGAACTAAACTATAAAACTGATTCATGTTATAGCCCCATTGGTTAAAATAAGCTACAGGGTCAGTATGGTCTGTCCCACCCCAGTACTGGCTAACTGCATTATGACTAATAATTGTCCCAGTTCCTTGATTGTTATCTGCAAGGGAAGGTTGTAAGCCGTTTTGTTTTAACATTTTAGCAGTTAAATAAGCTTGGTTGTTCACAGATTTAGCAAAACCATCAAATGTGTTAGATCTTGTTAATTCTATTTGATAAAAATATGGGTTGGCATTTGCTCCGGCACCCCATGCTAAATAGTCGCTTGGCGATGTTTGTATAATTTTGTCACTACTTGCGTATGCGTGAACAAAGGCATTATTGTAGTTATTATACATGTAATTTACTTCACCATCGATTGTACTGTTAGGGTTTGCAGTTTCGTGAATAACAACACCGATAAATTTCCCTGATTTATAATTATATTTTGGTAAATTATTCATACGAGCATCTTGTACTATTTCTGCAGGTTGTATGTTGTTATTGTCTAGGTATGTATTAACGTCTTGGTACGCTCTATTTGCAAATGTGCTCATTTCTACTGAATTATGTTCTGCAACTTTATCATGTAGTTTCAAATCCCCTGGCGTTAACTGATTTTTCAAAGCCTGTGGACTCATTTTTTGCGCTTTTTCAAAATCTATTGCCTTACTTGTATTTTCATTTTTAGTTTCTTCTGCACGCTTATTAGAATTATCTTCTTGTGCGGCTACAACTGTGCTACTTAACAATAAACTTGTTGCTAACATAAATGACAAGCTAACCCTATACTTCATAACACCATCTCCTATTTTAAATTTTCAAAGCGCGATACTATATAAACATCTATTTCTTGTACAACGCCTTATTGTCTCATCTTATAATATTACAAGATTATTTACAAAAAATAGTTTTATTTTAAATATTTTTATATACACATAATCTTATTTAAAATTTGCTCAAAAAAGCTACTGCCTCAAAAGACAGTAGCTCATATTCAAATGTCCACAATCACACTAGATAAAATAGCAACCAATGCAACTATGAGTACCAATATTAAAAGTGAATCAATTCGCTTTTGGTTACGTTCATTCATAGGCTTTCTAAATTCTTTTAATGCGAAAAATCCTGTGATTAATACAATTACTAAGCACAATAAATGAAATAACAACGCTAATACTTCCATTATCATCACTCCAAACTTTAAATAATTAAGTTTGTTGCTTTACATCTTTTTCTATTATTTAGGCTTTTCATGTACAAAGCCTTCCCCATTCGATATATTACGTTTTATATTTCACAGTTACAAAAAACAAAGATTAATTTATATTCTTTTTATTCAATTACCCTTTTTTGACGACTAAAAACAAATATCAATAGTTCATCTAGCTTACATAATAATAAAATCCCCTCATATTAAATATAGAAAATAATGCTATTTAATTAATATCACAAAAATAACCCCGTAAGCATAAGCTTACGGGGTTTTCAGATACAATATCTATTATTGTTCTTCTTTAACATATGGTAATAATGCCATATGACGAGAACGTTTAATAGCTAATGTCAGCATACGTTGATATTTAGCTGAAGTACCTGTTACACGACGTGGTAAAATTTTACCGCGTTCTGAGATAAAACGTTTTAATAAATCTGTGTCTTTATAGTCGATGTGTGTAATTCCGTTTGCTGTGAAATAACAAACTTTTTTACGACGACGTCCGCCTCTTCTTGGTCCACCTGCCATGAAAACTGCCTCCTTTTAAGTTGTTTTTTTACCGTCAATTTTGAATGTTTATCAATCATTTATAATGACTACTGTGCTATTATTTTCTATTATTAAAAGATTTAAAATGCGTGTGAAACATTGTACTAAATCTTTGTGTGTGTGTATGTGTACTACTAATGTTATAAAATTATTCACCATTTGTCAACACGTTCAGATAAATAAACATCATTTACTTGAAATAAATTTAATTCCCTCTTATTTTTTAATCATTTAGAACTAATTTAACTTCTTCACTTAAATCTTTATAATGATTGTTAATAAAGAAATGATCTCCTTCAAAAAAGCGATAATCTACATCACCCTTTGTTAGTTCTGACCATTTATATAAATTATTGTCGCAAATTGAATCTTGTTTGCCTACAAAAACAGATAAATTTATTTCTACTTGTCTTTCTTTTGGTTTATTACAATAGTAGTCTATAGCTAAAAAGTCATTTTTTAAAGCTGGCTTAACAAGTTCCCAGAGCTCTTCATGGTTTAAAATCTCGTCTGGTGTACCACCTTTATCTTTAACAAACTGTTTAAATGCTTTATCATCCATGTATTCTATACCGTTATTTCTATCTAAACAGCCTATAGCTGCACTAGCACAAAGAATCATATGTTTAGGTCGATAGCCTAACTGATCAAGTTTGTAATAAAGTTCATAGGCTAAAATTGTACCTAAACTATAACCTAATAATATAAATTCTCCAGGTTTTTCTTTAATAATTTGATTTACTAAATCATCAACCATATCATCAATACTATCTAAAGCAGGTTCAACAAATCTTTCGCCACGGCCAGGCAATTCTAATGGTTTAAATTGAATGTGACTTGGTAAATTATTTCTCATTGGATAATATAATGTTTTATTTCCCCCTGCAAACGGGATACAAAACAGCGTTGTGTCAGTCATATACTCACCCCTTAAAGTATAAATTCTGTATTAAATCTTTTTGTAATATCTAATAGCTCTACAACCAAATTTTGGTTAGTTGTTTCCAAGATAACTGATAATGCGTATTTTTCAAAAACGAGATTATGGAAAAATGAAAAGCTTTGACTCATATTTTTTTCTGTTTCAACGATATTATAACTTTCTCGCCCTGGCGTAATTGAAAAAGAATCTAATTCTTTATACATACCAATACCAAGTAATTTCAAATAGCATTCTTTCATTGTCCACACTTCAAAAAAACGATTGAACTGAACATCCGAATTTTGTGCGTTCATAATATATTGATATTCTGTTAAAGCAAAATATTTTTTAGCAATGTCTAAATCAATAGCTTCAATTTTTTCTATATCAATGCCAACATTTTTATCACTGACAACACACACCGAAAACCCATCAGTATGTGAAATATTAAGATGAATACCACTTGGCATCTGTAACACAGGCTTGCCATATTCTTCTTTGCTGAATTGTATATCATCAAAATAACACCCCGTGTGTTCACGTATGCAATAATACTTAAATAATTCAGAATATCTAGTATTTCTTTTGTCTTTTTGATAAATGAAAGCACTCGTGTTTAATACATACACAGTAATTTTCACAGTTACACTTCCACATCGTTTGTTAAATTAAAACCATTGAAGCAGTAAATAATTATTTACTGCTTCAATGTTGTATTAAAAATTATTTTTTGGATGACTAATCATTTTAGATAATGTCACATTTTCTATAGGTTGCCATTTGAAGTTTAATTTTTCGAGTATAAAGTTAGTTTTAAAATCTAATACTTCAAAGTGTGATTTATTGAAAATATTATTATCTAATATACCCGTGTGAAGTAAGAAGTCATTGATTTCATCACTCATTACGTCGTCTTGAATACATTCCATTAAATAATCCACAAACTCATTCCATTGCACATCTTTAATATTATAATTGTTTTGGTTATATACACTCATTAATTGTTTGAGTGGAAGGTGATTATTATTATATATATGATGAATTTCATTACTTAATTGATTATTTTTAATCAATTTGCTACATGCTTCGGCTGCTTGATCCACAGAAGTGAATTCTAAATCATCATTTTCTAAATCCGGGAATATTTCTAGGTTCTTGAATGATTTAATAATACTGTAGAAGGCATTATTCTCTTCATTTTTTTGGAATATCCCTGTAAGAGAATCACATTGCAAGTTACCTAATCTATATATATTAGTTTCAATGCCATCTTCTCTACTAGAAATCAATAATTTTTCAGCTTCTATTTTACTGTCTAGATAAACATTATTAAGTTTTTGACCAATATCTATATCATATTCTGAAAATGTTAGGTGTGCTTGGTCTTTCACTTGACCTGATGCAATAGAAATTGTAGACATATGATGAATCTCTTTAAATTGATTATACTTAGCAAATTGAATTAACTGCTCTATACCGCGTACGTTCACGCCATAAGAAGCATCTTTAGTCGCAAAGTGACTTACATTCGCTGCAGCATTAACAACTATATCAATATTTTGAGATAACTCCTCGTAAATTTCAGTTTCCATACCTAGTTGCTCAGATTCAATATTTCCTTCAACGATATGAATTCTATTAGCATATTCAGGATTGATTTGAGACTCGAAGTAATAAACCCAATTGCGCTGTAATTTAGTTTCTCCATCAATATCTTTATTACTTCTAACCATTACATATATATCGAAGTCTGTATCTTCTAATAAATTATTCAATAGATAGACACCAAAGAATCCTGTAGCACCTGTAAGCAATGCATTTTTACCTTGTTTCTCTGCATTTGAGCCAATAACATCATATTTCTTAACGCTGTCTTGTTTATATCCATTTATTTTTTGAATAAATTCGCTACTAAATTGATGTGTATGTTCCGCGTGAATATCTTTGAGTGATGCTAATTTTGTTAAAATATTTGTATTATCTTTACCGACAAGCGACTCACTTATACGTTCAGTCGTTTGTAGTTCAAAAATATCTTTAATAGAAATATTATATGATTTCGATAATAGCGACGTAAGTTTAATTGCTTTGATAGAGTCTCCACCAATTTCAAAGAAATTATCATAAACACTTACTTTATCAGTATTTAATACATCTTCAATTGCTTTAACAATGTTAGCTTCTATATCATTTCTAGGTTCGACAAATGCTTGTCTTTCAATTTCAATTTCAGGCAATGCACGTTTATTTAACTTACCATTAGAAGTTATAGGTAGCTGATTAATTTGTGTCATATAAGCTGGAATCATATAATCTGGTACTTTTCGAGCTAATTCCGTTTTAATCTCAGAAAATGAAAGTGTTTCATCTGACACTAAATATGCACAAATCGCTAAAGCTTCACCAGCCATTGGTTTAACTATTACACCCGCATCTGAAACATGATCAATTCGAAGTAGATGACTAGAAATTTCACCAAGTTCAATACGGTAACCACGAATTTTTACCTGTTCATCAATACGACCTAGATATTCAATTTGACCATCTGTTCTCCATTTTGCTAAATCACCTGAACGATATAATTTACCTTCACCAAATGGGTTATCAATAAATTGTTGCTGTGTTAATTCCGGACGGTTTAAATAGCCTTTTGTCACAGCGATACCACCAATACAAAGTTCGCCAGGGACACCAATGCCCATAAGGTTATTGCTATTATTTAAAATATAAATTTGGACGTTAGCTATCGGATGCCCAATTGGAATCACATCATATACCTCACTAGCAGGTAATGGATTATATATAACCTCAATTGAAGCTTCTGTAGGCCCATATAAATCAATTAATAATGTATCGTTTCGTCCACCGATTAATGTATTAAAACGGTTCACTTGTTCTGCTTTTAGTGCTTCACCACTTGCGAGTACATAATTAACTGACGCAATATCACTCATTTTATCAGCTGATTTAATATAATCTACAAACACACCTAACATAGAAGGCACAAAGTGCACCATCGTGATTTCATGTTTTTGAATCAGTGATGTAATTTTATCTGGATTGCCTTCTTCTCCGGATGGTAGTAAAACTGCTTGCGCACCAACCATCGCAAATCCAAAAATTTCCCAAACTGAAACGTCGAACGTAAATGGCGTTTTAAATAAAATTGTTTCTTCCTTATTAAAATCATATTTATCAATCATCCAATTAAGTCGATTCATTACACCTTCGTAAGATACGATAACACCTTTAGGATTACCCGTAGTACCCGATGTATAAATAATATACATTAAATTAGAAAGACCTGTAATATGTTTTAAGTTATCTGTTGATAAATCTGTAAGGGAAGATTTATGAGCCAAATCAATCACTTTATTATCATAATTAATTGTTCTATTTAACTTACGGTCCGTAAGTAATAAAGTTAACTGACTGTCTTCTAAAATATAATTGATACGGTCACTAGGGTTATTTGGGTCAATTGGTACATATGCACCACCTGCTTTCAAAATACCGTAAATGCCTATCATCATTTCTAAACTACGATCAGCCATCAAACCGACAAGTGTATCAGCTTTTACACCTTCTGCACGTAATTTATGTGCTAATTGATTCACACGTGAATTTAGTGCTTGGTAAGTTAAACTTTCACCTTCAAAAGTGATTGCTGTTTGATCCGGCGTTTTAGCTACTTGCTGTTCAAATCGTTCAATAAATGTTTGCTTATTATCTAGTTGTACGTGAGTATTGTTAAATTCTCCAAGAATTTGTGTTCTTTCTTCTCCTGTAATCATTTCAATCTCACTAATATTTTGTCCTGGATTATGAATAATCTCAGTTAATATTTGCATATAGTGTTTTAACATGCGCTCAACAGTTTGTTGTTTGAACAACTCCGCACCATACTCTATCGATACTTGGTATGCACCATCATCTTCAATTGTCATGTTTAAATCAAATTTAGCATTTTTATTCGTTGCTTCTTTTGCTTCAATTTCCCAATCCTCAATTTGAAGATTCTGCTGTTCATTATTTTGTAAGGTAAAGAGTACATCAAATAATGGATTGCGTGTTAAATCTCGTCTTTCCACTACTTCTTCAACTAGTTCTTCCAATGGGTACTCTTGATTGTCATACGCTTTTAATGCTGTGTTTCTGACTTCAACTAATAATTGTTCAAATGATTTATTGGCTTCAGGATAAGCACGCATTGGCAACGTATTAACAAACATACCTAATATATTTTCAGTATCTTCATGGGTACGGCCTGAGATTGGGCTACCTACCACAACATCTTCTTGTCTACTATATTTATGAAGTAAAATCATGAATGAAGATAATAGAATCATATAGTCCGTACTACCTGTCGTTTGTGCTAATTGATGTAATGCGTT
The DNA here is from genome assembly GCF_001431205.1 of Staphylococcus sp. NAM3COL9. GTDB lineage: Bacteria > Bacillota > Bacilli > Staphylococcales > Staphylococcaceae > Staphylococcus. Next base: position 119,172 of record NZ_LGPC01000006.1, read on the forward strand.
TCTTGTTTCTTCTGGCATTTCAGCTGTAACTGTTTCACCTGTGAAACCTTGTTGTTTAGGTCTTGAATAATCATAAGGCAAGTCTAAAACAGGAGCCTCATCTTTAAATTGAGATAGCCAAAATGTTCGTTGATCACTTAAATCACGTGTGTGCATCCATTCACTATAATCTTTGTACTGTACTTTTAAGTCATTCAAAGCTTTTTCATGGTATAGAGCCGTGAATTCTTTAATAATCAGGTTAATAGAGAAGCCGTCTGAAATAATATGATGCATATCAAATAATAAGACATGTCGTTGTTCAGAAAATTTAACGATTTTTACTTTTAATAATGGCGATTGACTTAAATTAAAAGGCTTCACAAAATCATTTAACAAACTTTCGTAATCATCAGTATAAAGTTCTTCATAATCTACTGATATATTTGCCGATTCATCTATAACTTGGACTGGTTCGCCATCCATTGTTTCAAAATGTGTTCTTAACGCTTCGTGGCGTTCTACTAAAATTTGGAATACATTTTGAACACGGTCCACATCTACGTCACCATTTATTTCCAGCATACTTGGCATATTATAAGCAGTTTGTCCTTCTCCCATTTCATTTAAAACATATAATCGTTTTTGTGGTGAGGAAGCTAAATAATATGGTTTGACCTCAGCTTGAGGGATATTTCGTCCACTTACGCCATTTTCTTGCTCCTCTATAACTTTTGAAAGTTGTCCTACTGTCGGGCTTTCAAAGATAACTTTTAAAGGCAATCGTACACCTATTTCACCTTCAATTTTGTTTATAATATTGATTGCTTTAAGTGAATGACCCCCTATTTCAAAGAAGTTATCATGTATACTTACGCGTTCAATATTTAAAACATTTTCAAAAATACTAGCAAGCATTTTTTCTACATCATTTGTTGGTTCAACATGCGTCTTGCTTTCAACTTTAATTTCAGGTAATTTCTTTTTATCTAATTTACCATTTGATGTTACAGGTAATATATCGATTTGAGTCATGTATGATGGAACCATGTAACCTGGTAATTTTTTACTTAACTCCGTTTTAATATCATAAAAATCAATTTGCTCGTCTGAAACTAAGTAAGCACAAATCGCTAATTCTTCTCCTGCCATTGGTTTAGCAACTACTGCAACATCAGATATAATATCGATTTGACGTAATAAGCTTTCAATCTCACCTAATTCAATACGATAACCACGGATTTTCACTTGTTCATCTAAACGGCCGAGATATTGTACATCACCTGTAGCACTCCACTTCGCTAAGTCACCTGTACGATATAATTTACCTTCACCAAATGGATTGTCGATGAATTTTTCTGATGTTAAACCAGGACGATTTAAATATCCTTTTGTCACACCAACACCGCCGATACACAGTTCACCTGGTACACCAATGCCCATGAGATTGTTGTCTGAATTCATAATATAGGCTTGTATATTTGCAATAGGTTGACCAATTGGTATTTCTTCATAGGTTTGACCGGCAGGACAAGGATAATAAATAACTTCTATTGAAGCTTCTGTTGGTCCATATAAATCAATTAGCAAAGTATTATTTTGATCACCTATTAATATGTTAAATTGGTTTACTTGTTCAGCTTTTAAAGCTTCCCCACTTGCCAATACATAATTAACGGATGCAATATCACTCGCTTTATTCGCTGTTTTAATAAAGTCGACAAATACACCTAACATAGATGGCACAAAGTGCACCATTGAGATTTCATGTTGTTGGATTAATTCGGTGATTTTCTCTGGGTTACTCTCTTCTCCAGAAGGTAGTAAGACTGTTTGTCCACCAATGATTGCCCAGCCAAAGATTTCCCATACAGAAACATCAAATGTAAATGGCGTTTTGAATAGAATTGTATCTTCAGAGCTAATATGATAATGATCAATCATCCAATTCAAGCGATTCATCACACCTTTATAGGGCACCATAACGCCTTTTGGTTTACCTGTTGTACCCGATGTATAAATCACATACATTAAGTCAGATACGTCGGTAACATGTAATAAATTATCCGTTGGTTGTGTTGAAACCATTGAGTCATCTGTTAAATTGAGCACAGTTTGATTAAATTCAATTGTTGTATCTAGCACTTGATCAGTTAGCAAAACAGTCGGTGCACTATCTTTTAAAATATAGTTGATACGGTCACTTGGATAATTGGGGTCGATTGGTACGTAAGCGCCGCCCGCTTTTAAAATACCATAAATGCCTATAATCATTTCTAAATGGCGATTTGTCATCAATCCGACAAGTGAATTAGGCTGTATCCCCTCTATGCGCAAGTAATTTGCTAATTGGTTCGCTTTATCATTCAATGCTTCATAAGTCAGGCTCTCACCTTCATAAGTAATTGCTATTTGGTCAGGTGTTTTAGCTACTTGATTTTCAAAACGTTCGACGAATGTTTGATTATTATTGAACGGAACTTTCGTATTGTTAAATTTATTGAAAATAACATCTTTTTCGTTTTGAGTTACCATTTCTATTTCACTAATTTTTTGTTCAGGATTATTACCAACATTAGACAGTATCTCGATAAAGTGCGTTAACATGCGTTCAATTGTATCTTGACTAAATAATTCTTCACCATATTCTAAAGAAATTTTGTAACCATCATCATCTTCAATAGTCATACTTAAATCAAATTTAGAATTTATATAGGAAGGTTCTTTTTGTTCAATTGACCAATCATCAATTTGAAGACTTCCTTTTTCATTATTTTGTAAAGTGAATAATACATCGAATAATGGATTGCGTGTTAAATCACGTTTTTCAACTACTTCATCTACTAGTTCTTCTAAAGGATATTCCTGATTGTCGTATGCTTTTAATGATGTATCTTTCACTTCAGATAATAACTGATTAAAGGATTTATTTCTTTCTGGATACGCACGCATTGCTAATGTATTAACAAACATACCTAGCAAGTTTTCAGTATCTTTATGCGTACGTCCCGAAATCGGGCTACCCACGACAATGTCTTCTTGACGACTATATTTGTTTAGTAATACCATAAATGATGATAATAAAACCATATAATCTGTACTACCTGTTGCCTGCGCTAATTGATTAATTGTATTTCTAATATTATCTGGCATCTTCATGCTTACTGTTCTACCAACAAAACTTTGTTGATTTGGTCTTGAATAATCATAAGGTAAATCTAAAACTGGCGCTTCGTCTTTAAATTGAGACAGCCAGAATTCTCTTTGTACATTTAAATCACGTGAATTCATCCACTCGCTATAATCTTTATACTGTATTTTTAAATCCTCTAAAATGCGGTCTTTATAAAGTGCGGTAAATTCTTTAATGATTAAATTAATAGATAGTCCATCTGAAATAATGTGATGCATATCAAATAAAAGTACGAATCGTTGTTCAGCACATTTAACAATTTTCACCCTTAATAAAGGTGCATGAGCTAAATTGAATGGTCTAATGAATTTATTTAGTAATGATTCATAATCTTCAGTATGCGCCAGTTCATAATCTACAGTAATGTTTAATTGTTCCTCAATAATCTGAACAGGTTCTCCTTTTACTGTATCAAAGTGTGTTCTTAATACTTCATGACGGTTTACTAATTCTTGGAATGCACTTTGCACACGTTCAACATCCACATCTCCTCGTATTTCTAACATACTCGGCATGTTATAAGCTGTTTGTCCGTCTACCATTTCATTTAATACATATAAACGTTTTTGTGGTGAAGAGGCTAAATAATATGCTTTGTCTTCAGCAACTGGAATTTCATGATTACTTGAATCATTCGCTTGATTTTCTATAATTTTAGTAAGTTGTGCTACTGTTGGGTTTTCAAAAACAGATTTTAATGGTAAACGGGTCGCCATTTTACTCTCTATTTCATTAATAACACTAATAGCTTTTAGCGAATGACCTCCTATTTCAAAGAAGTTATCAAAAATACTGATGTCTTCAACATTTAAAACTTTGCTAAATATTTCAGCAATTTTTTCTTCTATATCATTTCTTGGAGCCACATAATCTCTATGTTCAACTTGAATTTCTGGTAATTCTTTTTTATTCAATTTGCCGTTTGAAGTTACTGGTAACATATCAATTTGTGTTATATAACTTGGAATCATATATTCTGGTAATTTTTTACTGAGCATTTCTCTAACTGCTTCAAAATTAATTGTTTTATCTGAAACTAAGTAAGCACAAATTATCAAGTCTTCATTACCAGCCATTGATTTTGTAACTACTGCTACGTCTGATATATTTTCAATTTGATCTAATAAACTTTCGATTTCACCAAGTTCAATACGGTAACCGCGTATTTTCACTTGTTCATCCATACGGCCTAGATATTCAATAAGTCCATCAGCGCCCCATTTTGCTAAGTCACCTGTGCGATACAGCTTGCCTTCTCCAAACGGGTTATCAATGAATTTTTCTTGTGTTAATTCTGGGCGGTTTAAATAACCTCTTGTCACACTTACGCCACCGATACATAATTCTCCTGGTACATCGATGCCCATAAGGTTGCTCTCTTCATTCAAAATATAAGCTTGAGTATTTGCAATTGGTCGACCAATTGGTATTTCTTCATATGATTTATGATCATGGCATGGATAATAAATCACTTCGATTGATGTTTCTGTTGGTCCGTATAAATCTACTAGCAACGAACTATTTTCTTTGCCAATTAGTTGATTAAAACGATTAACTTGCTCAGGTTTTAAGGCTTCACCACTGGCTAATACGTAATTAAGTGAATCAATAGCATTTGCACTTGATGTGGTTCTAATAAAGTCTATAAATACGCTTAACATAGAGGGTACAAAGTGTACCATTGAAATTCTATGATGTTGAATGAGCGAGGTAATTTTTTCTGGGTTACTTTCTTCACCAGAAGGTAGTAAGACTGCTTGTCCACCTATCATTGCCCAGCCAAATATTTCCCATATCGATACATCAAATGTAAAAGGTGTTTTAAATAAAATTGTGTCTTGATGATCGATATTAAATTCATCAATCATCCAATTCAGTCTGTTAAGCACACCTTTGTAAGGAACCATGACCCCTTTTGGCTTACCTGTTGTTCCTGATGTGTAAATGACGTACATCAAATTAGAAACGTCTGTAACACGCTTCAAATTACTTGTAGGCAAGGTTGATAGCAGTGAATTATTAGTAATATTAATAACAGTACGATCATAGTCAATAGAAGCATCCATATCTTCATCAGTTAACAACACACGAGGTTGACTATCACTTAAAATATAATTAATTCGTTCACTTGGATGTTCAGGGTCCATTGGTACATATGCGCCCCCTGCTTTTAAGACACCATATATAGCAATTAGCATCTCTAAACGACGTTGGCTCATTATCCCAACAAGCGTGTCGGGTTTTACACCCTCATTTCGTAATTGATATGCCAATTGATTTGCACGATCATTTAATGACTGATAAGTTAAACTTTGACCTTCATAAGTAATTGCCGTTTGATTAGGCGTTTTTTCCACTTGTTCTTCAAAACGCTCCACAAATGTTTGCTCATTATTTAATGGTAAATGCGTATCATTAAATTCATGAAGTATTTTTTCTTTTTCTTCACCTGTCACAATTTCAATATCACTGATGCTTTGTTCTAGATTGCTTATCATACTGTTCAAAACATTCAGAATAGTATCGTGCAATTGATATACATCCTTCTCATCTAATGCATCAATTTGATAATCGTAGTCAATATCTAAGCCGTTTTTACTACTTCTATTACTAACGTTTACACTTAATGGTGCATTATTAGTACCTGAATCTAACCACTCGTCTGAAAATCCATCTTCTATAAATTCTGCATTATACTGAGTGTTTTGGAATGAGATAAAACAATCTAGCAAGCCTCTTTTATTTCCACTATCCTCAACAATATAATCATAAGGGTATTTTCTATGTTTTAATAAATTAAATGTTTCAATTTTTATTTTATCTAAATATGACTTAATTGATAGATTTTTATCTATTTCCACTATCATCGGTAGAACTCTTGAATAAACCCCTGTTGACGCTTTCTCTTTTTTACTGTTTCTGTTATGTATGAGCAAACCGACTGAATTTATATTAGAAAGTGTTTTTTTATACTTAATAATAAGCATAATAGCAGAAAATAGATTACTTATGCTTAACTGATTCTCTTCGCAAAATGCTTTGATATTTTTAGTGTCTATATTGGATAGACTGATACTTTTTCTTTTGCCCACAGCGCTGCCTAACGTTGTCTTTTCAAAAAGCGTATTATCTTCAAAATTTTTCAGTTTTTCTAACCAAAATTGTTTATCTTTATTAAATCTATTTGAATTTTCATATTTTGATTCAGAAGCAATATTTTCTAAGTAAGAGTTGATATCAGATTCATCAACAGGTTTTCCTGCTAATATCTTAATTAGATAATTGACAACAATGGTCATACTCCAACCGTCACTTATAAGGTGATTTTGTAACAAAACTATACCGTTATGCCCTTCTGGAAGCCTTACAATTGTAGCTTTGTATAAATCTTCATTTAAGGCAAAAATGTTTGTTCTAGCCTTTTCGTTAACCCATTTTTTATAAGAGTCCTCATCTTGATAAAAGTCTAAATAATCGTAATTTCTATATTGAAAGTTTGCTAAATATTGTTGGTGCACCCCATCTTTTTTAGTCATTCGCAATCTAAGACTTTCATGATCTCTCACTAGCTTGTTAAAAGCTTCATTTATTTCTTCATATTCTAAGCCATTTCTTATATGCATAACACCAGCTATATTATTTATACTAGTGTTTTCATAATATTGTTCGATTTGTAATATTTCATTTTGTGCATAAGACAATAATTTTGTTTCCATTTATAATTGCAAACCTCCTATCAATATACAGTACATACCTTATAATAATATTATTCAATGTTTTTTTCAATCATATGAGTTTGTTTATATTTCTATAGATAAATTTATAAATTCCCTTATTTGTTTTTCTTAAACATTATTAACCAAATGTTAATAATTTCAAAATGAAATTAATTTCATAGTTGTAGACAATTCAATTTAGCTCAATTGCTTTAAAATAGAATATTCCGATTTTTCAATATAAAATAGATACGATGATTTTTACAATTGAGATCACTTTTCTAATAAATTAAGAGGAGATTGATCAACAATGAATTATTTTATGTTAAATCACGCTTGTAGTTTTAGAATTATTCATTCATTTTGAAGCGCCTATTGAAGCAATAGATGATAAAATAAAACTTATTAAACGTAACATTTCGATCATATTGAGCAATGAAATTTTGTTGATTTTGAGGGTTTATCTATTATTAAAAAAAGAGATTAAGTAACCTGAGGTTACTTAATCTCTTTTTCAATATTTTTATAAGCCTTATTTAGATTAAGAGCCTATTTCACACATTCACACACATATAATACAATTTCACACATATAATACAATTTTGACGATCTACATTAACATTCACACAATGCTTGTAGATTAAAACGGTAAATCATCATCACTAATATCAATAGGTCCATTGGCGTTTGCAAATGGGTTGTCCGATTGATTATTTTTGTTTGATGAATTATTGCTATTATTATTGTTGTTGTTTTGGTTATTGTTTTGATAAGATGCCGTATTTTGACCTGATTGTTGTCCACCAAAGTTTTGGGAATTGTTATTTCCTTCTTGGGCATGACGTTGATTTTGATTTTTAGGTTCAAGGAATTGAACACTATCACAAACCACTTCAGTTACAAAAATACGACGTCCTTCTTGGTTTTCGTAGCTACGTGATTGAATGCGACCGTCAACGCCAGCTAAACTACCTTTAAATAAATAGTTATTGACATTATCTGCTTGTTTTCTAAAAACAACACAGTTAATGAAATCTGCTTCGCGTTCCCCTTGCGCATTTGTAAACGTACGGTTTACTGCTAGAGTAAAAGTCGCAACACTCACGCCTGAGGGTGTTGTTCTATATTCTGGATCTTTCGTTAAACGACCGACTAAAACAACTCTATTTATCATTTAAACGAACCCCCAATAATTATTTTTTATTAGTCTTATCTTCGTCTGCACGAATTACGATATAACGGATGATATCATCGTTAATTTTAGCTAAACGTTGGAATTCATCAGTAGCTTCGTTGTCTTCAGCTTGGATACGTACTAAGTTGTAATAACCTTCACTAAAATCATTAATTTCATAAGCTAAACGACGTTTACCCCAATCTTTAACTTCTAAAGCTTCTGATCCGTTAGAAGATAAAATACCGTTAAAACGTTCAACGACAGCTTTTTTAGCATCTTCTTCAATGTTCGGACGAACGATGTACATAACTTCATATGTTCTCATTTATAATTGCACCTCCTTGTGGTCTATGCGGCTCATCATCATTTGTGACAAGCAAGGAATAATTTTCATTACTCACAATCAAGAATTATAGCACAGCCCATTACATTTTACAATGACTATTGCCCTAAAATACTATAAAAAAACACAAGAATGTTTCATATGAAACACGGCCTAACGTCTATACAATACGAGTTAAAAAAACTCTTACAAAACACTTTGTTATAATAAGTGTTTTTTATTAATATTTAATTTTAATTGAAAGAATATGTCACCAAATATATGGTTGCTAAATCTTTTTAATTCTAATAGCATACAATTTGAGTTCGTTTTTTATAATTATAAACTTATTTAGCACCTAACATTTTTAAAATATTAATTACATACAAAGGAGCAAACTATGGTTTCAGTAATCAAAAAAGGGTTAGTCACTGTAAGTGTATTATTTGCATCAACGTTAGCAATGAATGTAACAAACGCCGCTGGAGATACATCAAACCCAAAAGGGACTATGGGGTCTGGTTACCAACAATACATTGAAAAGCACCCTGAAAAAAGTCCTGAAAACAATTCAAATGAGTCAAAATCCGAAGCAGGCACAACCCAATCAGGCGAACGCATTTTAGACATTTCAGAATGGCAAGGTGACTTAACTGAACAAGAAGTTAAAGACCTTAAAGCAAATTACGACTTCATCATTATTCGTGCTCAATATGGTTCTGAGAAAGTGGATGCTTCATTAGAACACAATTCAGCTTTATTAGACAAATATAGCATGGACTTTGGTGTATATTCTTATAGTATGTATGAAAACCCTGAAGATGCACGCTACGAAGCACAAACATTATACAATCGAGCACCTAAAGCTAGCTTTTACATCAATGACTTTGAACAAGATACAGTCACTTCAGGTACTACAGAAGAAAGTACATCTGCATGGTACGATGAAATGAAAAGTTTAGCCGGCAACAAAAAAGTCCTATTCTATTCTTATGAAAATTTCATGGCAGAACATGCCTCAGAATCTGCCAATGAATATGATGGTTCCTGGGTTGCCAATTATAATCCTGACCAACCTACCCGTGAGCACGTATTATGGCAATATACTGATAGTTATGCATCACCTGAATTAAACCAAGATATAGATGCGAATTACACTGGGCCAAATGTAAGCTCAGATTGGTTCACATCTTAAACTTTATAATAGCTTCCTTCTAAAAATATATTTATAGCCCGAGACATAAGAACATCCCTCTTTTGTCTCGGGCTTATTTTATGCTTTTGTAATTAGAAAATTTCACCTTGAAGACGTGCTTCTTATCAGCTTAATTTATTATATCCCCGATTAAATGCCTGAAATACACAGATATGACTGGTCCCTATTTATTTATAAAAAACGCTTCCCTAAAAATTTAGGGAAGCTCAATATGAAACCTTTTGCTATATTTGTTTACACATTAAATCTAAAGTGAACTACGTCGCCATCTTTCATAATATAATCTTTACCTTCTAAACGCTGTTTCCCAGCATCTTTGGCACCATTTTCACCATTAAATTCAACATAATCATCGTAGCTTGTTACTTCAGCACGGATAAAACCACGCTCAAAGTCTGTATGAATAATACCTGCACACTGAGGCGCTGTCATACCAGAGATGAATGTCCAAGCGCGTACTTCTTGAACACCTGCAGTAAAGTAAGTTGCTAAACCAAGTAAGTTATACGTTGTACGAATTAAACGATCTAAACCAGGTTCTTCAATGCCTAAGTCTTCTAAGAACATTTCTCTATCTTCATCTTCAAGCGTTGCGATTTCTTCTTCGATCTTAGCGCTAATTACGATAACCTCTGAATCTTCTTTACTCGCATATTCACGAATTAATTTAACTTTTTCATTATCTTCATCGCCAATTTCATCTTCGCCTACGTTAGCAATATATAACATTTCTTTAGAAGTTAATAATTGTGCTTGATTCACAAATTTTTGGTCATCATCATTAAATTCAAGGCTACGAACTGGATTCCCTTCTTCTAATGCTTCTTTAATTCTTGCTAAAATGCGTGCTTCATTTACTGCATCTTTATCTTTTTGTTTCGCCATTTTTTCTGCTTTTGGTAAACGCTTTTCAACAGATTCTAAATCTGCCAATACTAATTCCATATTGATTACTTCGATATCATCAATTGGGTCTACGCGTCCTGAAACGTGGGTCACATTATCATCGTCAAATGCACGTACTACTTGGCAAATTGCATCTACTTCTCGAATATGTGATAAGAATTTATTACCAAGTCCTTCACCTTTAGAAGCTCCTTTAACGATTCCGGCGATATCTGTGAATTCAAATGTTGTTGGAATTGTTTTCTTTGGTTGTACCATTTCTGTTAATTTATCTAGTCTGCTGTCTGGTACCTCAACAATTCCTACGTTAGGATCAATTGTCGCGAAAGGATAATTCGCTGCTAGTGCACCTGCTTTTGTGATTGCATTGAAAAGTGTAGACTTACCTACGTTGGGCAAACCAACTATACCTGCTGTTAAAGCCATTATTCATTCTCCTTATTTTCAGTATCTTGATGCGACACTAATATTTTTTTTATTTTCTTATTAAAAATTTGTCTTGGGATCATAATACTTCTTTGACAGTTTTCACATTTTATTCGGATGTCTGCACCTACACGAATGATTTTAAAACAATTCGTGCCACATGCATGCTGCTTTTTCATCTCTACAATATCATTTAAACCATAATTTGATGTCATTCTGTCATACCTCCGAACATCTTATGCATTATTTTTTTGATTCGCATCGTATTGCATCATCATAGGTTTCGGTATTTTAATATCATGTTGTTTAAATACTTTCAAAATCTCTTTTCTTAAAATACGTGCACCTGAAAATCCTTCTCCAGGTATCGTTTCAGCAGAAATCCACAACGTAATTTCATCTCTTGTAATGGAATTAATACCAATCACTTCTGGATTTGATATAAATAAATAATATTTAGAACGCATCGTTTCAAAATGTTCAACTAATATCTTTTCTACTTTATCGATATCTTCTTCTACGGAAACTGGCATTTCTACCATTGACTCACCATTCGTTACTGAATAGTTTGTAATTTCACCCACACTACCATTAGGTAATGTTGTCAATTCGCCCGTAATCGTATTAATTCGCATTGAACGTAAACCAATTGACTGTACTGTGCCTTCTGCTACCGTAGTACCGCCACTATTAATTTTAACATAATCGCCTACATCAAATTGATTTTCAAAGATAATGAAGAAACCTGTGATAATATCTTTAACAATTGTTTGTGCGCCAAAACCAACTGCTAAACCAACAACGCCAGCACTAGCAATAATGCCTCCAACGCTTATACCAAACTTACTTAAAATTGTAGTCAATACTATAAACCATACCACATATGCTACTACGTTTTGAACTAATGCTATTAAAGTTTTCGAACGTTTTTTATTCGCTTTTTTACCTCTATTTTGTATTTTAAAGAATTGCGCTATTCCTTTATTTATAAAACGTAAGACAATCCAAGCCACGATAATATAAACAAAAATCATAATGATATTCGATATCAACGTTTGATAAGTCTCTGGCTTCGTTAACGGTTCAATTAACGAATAAAGGATGCTTTTAACTTGATTCAACTACTCTTCCTCCTTAGTACGATACACATTCTTATTCTATTATAACTAAATTTTCTTTAAAACAAATCCAACTTCAGCTCCATGATTATAACAACTTCATTCATATTAGAATTATGTCTTAATCACTTTATGCCACATCATAAAAAGGCTTATTACCTATATGACTAACTTAAATATCTGCAATCTTATAATAGTTTATTAAAACTTTACACATATTCAAAGCATTTCCGCATCTTTTATCTAAAAAACAAAAATATTTCAGTGTCTTAGCGCCATCGACAGTCTAAATTTTGACTTTTCACTGTTACAAAAAATATTGTTACATAAACTTATAATTTATAACAATTCATTTAATTCATAATCATACTTTAGAATTCAAAATTTTGATGCTCCTTATAACTATTAAAATCGCAAAAGAAAAAGAACCATAATTAAAAATTATGATTCTCTAACACCAGTCAGTAATAATACTACAAATATGATCTATAAAACAAGTGGTTTTCAAATTTTAAAAATTATATTTAACCTAAAGCCTTACCCTAGTTATAAAGTGTTATTTAACTATTCATAGATGCTATTCTTATTTATATGAGAATAGCACTATCAAGTATACAAAATCGACTAATCATGAAAGGACACTTACTGATTCTTACATCGGTAAGCGTCCTTTTTCAGCTATAAAACCATTACTCGTTTCCATTTGGTTATTGTACGCATTTGGTTGAAACTGATAATAGACATATAGATAAATATTAGTCAGTAAATTGTTTTTCAAGATTATTATAAAGTTTAAAAATCATCACACGTTCTCCTGTGCGAGAGCTTAAATCCGTATGAAACCCTTTGACTTCTTCTCCTGTAACAGATAATACAATGTCATCGAGTGCTTCAATACCAGATTCTACAAGTTTTGAGCGTGTTCTTTTAATGGTTACTAATCCTTCGTTAGTTTCACAAACTTTATACTCTGCTTGTGTTAATACACCCTGTAAACTCACAATAATCATATCACGCAATATATCTGTTTTTACAGAAAGAGAGCCACGGCCAAGGAAGTCTTTTTCCCACTGTGTAATTGCTTTGCTGATTTCAGACTCGTAAGTGCCTTTGGTTGTTTTCATTTAGTATGCATCTCCTGTAGAACCAAAATGAGGTTAAATTAGATAATTATTTGAATAAAGATAACACTATCATTTTTACATACTTTTCTCCACAGTTCTACAATATCCCCCGGGAAATCATTTGTATTTTATTTGAGAAATTAAGCACTTTAAAATATTAAACACCTTCTGTTACATGATATTCAAATATAGCTTAGCAATGCGCTGACCAGTCATGCCATTTACCATCTTCATCGATAGTTGCTAATCTCACCCAACCATTTTGTACTTTTTGTTGGAATGCTCTGTCCGCTTCCAGTCGTTCTTTCACAAAGTTTTCGGGCGCTTGGATCACTACAAGTAAACGTATAGGTGAATGGTACATTTTATCATCTGACGACATCACGGATTGCCAAGGTAAACCTGTTAACAAGTCACTCGCATTTCCCTGCATAACACCAATGCCAGCTGTCACAGTTTGTGTTGTTTTACTACCGCTACCATAATAATGTGGCGCAACCGTAGAAGCATAATATTGTAAGTTAATCCATTGTGCTACAACCGCAGGTCCACCAATAATATTTGCTAATACACTACCATCTTGGTCGTTTTCCCAATCATAATTATGCAAAAATGCTCTACCTTGTAAGTCACTGTGCTTTGTTAGTTCACGTTGTCCAATAATAAAGGAAGCATTTTTAGCTAATCCCCACTCTGGTCTTATCTCGCTCCAATCATTTGATAAGCGATGCGCTTCATTGACAGGATTTTTCTTCGTTACATTATTATTTGGTAATTTTGCTAAACGTTGTTCATTAGCATAATAGCTGACATTAGGCATAGCTGCTTCAATAGCATCAAAAGCTTTTTGTGCCTCTTCTGGTAATTCTGGTATATAAATCCATTCTAATGTGTCCAGAGAAGTCTGATGTTCTGCAGCTGCAAATACGGTTGTTTCCGGAATTTCAATACCATCTTGTGCTAGACCTTGTCGCACTTCTTTCAAGTTACATAGTTGTGCTAATACTTTGCCATTAAAACCACTTGACGCCCCACCACATGCGCCACAATCTAATGAGGCAGCATACGGATTATTCGCACTTTGACTACCATGACCACACATAACAACTAAAGGTGAAAAGTCGGTCGTTAAATCCATTAAGCGTAACGCTTGGCGTGTATAATTTATCTTCTCATCTTCTGTAAATCCAACAGGTAACCCATCTTCTCTACGATGATGGTGATTCAGAGTAAGTGCTGTGTCATCTGGTTTTTGTAACCAGCTCGCATAGAACTTGTGAATCACATTGCCTACACGGTTTGGTATGAAACTGCGTGTAAATGTTTGTAGTGTTAACCATGGGCCACTGAGTTCTGGTAACAGTAAACTTGGCAACACATTTTGCTTCATTTTCTTAAAAGTATACGTAACTGATTCAAGTACATGCTTACGTTGTCGAAACATTGTAGGCTCTTTTTCTTGTGTATATTCTTTGATCTTATGCTGTGGTTTATTCATTACAGGTAAAGATGGGTGACTATGTTGATTTCCAAGTTCGTTTTTTGCAATTGGCAAACCAAAGAAACCTGCAATACCTATCGTTTCAAAAGGGCCTGCCAATTCGATTTGTTTACGAAATGGCTCAGAACGCACATCTATACAAAATGCCATTTGTGCGAGCGGCATGTCATTCTCTAACATCTCCTGTTTTTCAGGCGCAATAATCTTTCTTAATTGCTGATTATATGTTGCTTCCCAAGCCTCTAACAATAGTTTGCGACGTAATTGGTCGTTAAACTGAGCGGCAAACAGCACATGATGTTGCTGTTCTTGTGTTGTTAATTTTTCCCATTGATGTGCAGTAAAACCACCCCACTGCATCCATGACAAAATGCAATCCGCTACTGAAATAGATTGATTTGCTAACGTGTCATTTGTAGGCATGTCAGCGAAATACGGCTCCATGATTACCCATTCCATGCCTAAGCGAATCGCAAGGTAATCTAGTAATAATGACTCCATTTTACTATTATTTTCATGCTGCCATAACATCATGCCTGCCCAACCTGGTAATGATAATAAATGATTCTCCAAATAGCTTTGTTTATCTGCCTCAGCAACACCTAATTTTAACAATGCTGATCTTATTAATGACTCAGCATCATCAGGTAAAGTCTTCAATCGAGCACGTTGGTGTTTCGTTAGCGCTGGGTCATATTGGATTAAACGTCTCCATGAATGGAATAATCCTTTTTCACGGTTGGGCATTGTCCATCCTGATTGTGCATCATCGACAAACAACTTACACCACTTAATAACGTGATAATCTATGGTATCAATTAATTTGTTATTATTTTCATCCATTACATATGTAGACAATAACGGCGTCGAGGCTTTCTCATCACTTGATAAATCTAAATCTTTTAACTGTTGCGCAAACGTATCGACTTGCCCTTGCACATGCTGATTAGATTTTAAAGTTTGTAATTTTAAAGCATTACGCCCATATTTCATTGCATTTTCTCTTGGTATTGCTAATGACGCTTTCACCAACCACTGTTGGAATCGTTCCTCTATCATACGGTCGTCTATTTCTCCCTGTTTCTTAGCTTCTAATATACTTGCTGTCGCAGGATAAATATCAACTTCTCGCACTTCTTTGAGCCAATGCGCAACTTCATCAAACGTTTTATCCTCTAACCCAGACCACGGACTTCTTGCCGCAAACACTGAAATGGGTGATAACGGGACAATAACTTTACTTGCAGCATCAATTAATGTTCGAATATCATTATGATTGTTTTGTGAAACATAATCTGACTCTTTGTTTGCTTCCCCCATTTTAGTGTCCTCCTTTTGTTAAATATGTTTTAAGATAGTTTGGATGACGTTCTACAGTTTCAGCTTTTGCATCCCCGATTCGTACAAGCCACATATATAATATTGAAAATGCGACCGATGAACGGTTACGTGCAACCCACGTACTCATTAAACTACCAATTAGGAGCAATAAAGCTACAATTACAACAATAAGCATAGGTGGTTGAACGCTATTGAAAGTCATCGTATGTAAAGCACTAGCGAAGAAGTGATGAACGATAAAGTATACCGAACCAACGACGATGAGTATCAATAATCCCATGATACGTCCGAATTTCCCTTCTCCAAATGCAACAAGTTGTGTCCATGATACAGATAATGACCAAGCTAAGATGAGTCCACTCACTAAACGATAACCTTCCCCAGGAGATGTCAGCCAAAAACCTAAACCAATCGCCAAAGCTAATACACGTCCTGATACGATCCATAAGTATGACATTCTCTCACTAGCACGACTTGGTACATTAAAGTGACGCACTGCTGAACCAGAGCGTAAGAAGAGCGTGGCTTTAAATAAACCATGTAAAATCAAGTGGATAATCGCTGGAACGTATGCGCCCATCGCACACTGGATTAACATAAAGCCCATTTGTCCAATTGTTGACCCTACTAAAAGTCGTTTATAATCTACATGCACTAAACTTATACCTGCACCAATTAGTACAGAAATACTCGCAAACAATAACAACACGAATGTTGCAATGTCACCATTAAATATCGGAGAAAATCTCGCCAATATGATACCACCCGCATTAACGATTCCTGCATGCATAATAGCAGACACGGGTGTTGGTGCTGCGACTGATTCTATCAACCACCTTTGAAATGGAAATTGTGCAGCCGGTACCATAACCGCTAATATAATGAGCATATTAATACCAAAACTTTCCCACGCATTGATTTGAGCTAAATTCGTGTCTGTGAAAATTGAGGTATATTTCCATTCACCTGTTAGTAATGCAATCCACACTACTGCCAACAATAATGCTACCCAGCTTAATAAGAATAATTTGCCAGTTACTATTGCAGCAGCTCTTGTCACTTTCCAAGCACTCGTCAAGCTAATTAATAACGTTAAGCCTACTAACGTTAAGCCCCAACTCACAACCATAATACGTAAATCACCCGTTAACCAAGCTGTTGCAGCAAAACTTGTTGTAATTGTAAATAAGGTGAAGTATCTTCTATAACTTCGATCACCCATGAGATACTGTACACAATATCGCTGAATGATTAAGCCAATGATTAGGACGAAGAAGGCCATTAACCATGCTAGAAAATCAGAATACCAAAATCCTACTTCTATATTTTTCGGTGCGCCTATAAGGCCAATAAATGCTACAAGCGGTGGTAATGCCACTAAGAATATATGTATACGCACATACGCCAATGGTATGCGTAGATATAAAAACATGATGCCACTCAATACAGAAATAATGACAGTTATGAAAAATATAATTAACAGTATTGATACATTAAGCGATGTGAACATATTAGATTCTCCTTTGTGATGACATTAATTTTAGTGTTAGCAGATTGAACTACTTTTATTTATAACTTGCTATGTTAGGTAATTTTTTCATTAAAAAAAGCCGACTATATACAATAAATCACGCATGATTTATTACAATTGTCGGCTTCATTACAACGCACTTTTTAACGAAGTGATTTGTTTTGCTACCTTATATATGAACGCTTATTAATTTTATAATCTAACCTATTACATTTAATTTTAATATGACGGATGATTTTAACTTTTCAACACTATTCGTACACTTTTTCAATTTGCCAATATTATTATTAACAGCTTGCTAAAGCTTTAACATCGTGAAAAAAGCAGTATCCAACGACTATATTTATTTTTATTTAATATTATAAACATATACTTATTATTCGTGATTGTCAAGAAAGCCAAACTTTATTCAAACCCTATGCACGACTATAAAATCACAAAAATATCACAGCTAATTTTCGCAGATGTAAATGTAATATAACAGAAGCATGCTAAAATAAGTAACAAAAGTTGGGAGGCGTAGATTTGGAAAATAAGTTAGGTTATAACTCTTATGGTTTTAGATTTAAAGGAGATTATCAAAATAAAGTTGCCGGATTAAATGCAATAGGCTTTGACCTTCAACAAAGTCAAGAATATAAATGGCATGGTTTAAATCGTGGGGAAAAAGATGTATATATCTTTCAGTATACAACCAATGGTCGCGGCATGATTCAAATAGAAGATAAAACTTTTAGTTTAGAAAAAGGAGAAGCTTTTTTCGTCAATGTTCCAAGTAATCATTGCTATTATCTACCTCATAATTCAAATAAATGGGAGTTTCTATATTTCACAGTTTATGGCGATGAAGCCAGTAGATTATTTAATATGATTGTAAATAAATACGGAAACACATTCAAATTACCTCCACACTCAAAACCAATTAAGCATATTATAGAAACTTTAGAAAAAGTAGATGCTGTCGGAATTAACCATGGTTACGATGCTTCATCTTGTGCTTACACCTTCATTATGAAGTGCTTAGAGTATTTTGAATATGGTTATCAACAATCTGATGATTTTCCTTTGTCTATTGCTAAAGCTATTAATTTCATTGGAAAATATTATCAAGAAGACATAAGCCTAGATGATATTGTTAAAGTTTCTAATTTATCTAAATATCATTTTACACGTCAATTTAAAAAGTCTGTTAAAGAAACTCCTATTAACTATTTAACAAAAACTAGAATAAACAAATTACTGATTTTATTAACCACAGATCATAAAAATATTGAATGTATTGCTCAAGAAGTAGGCTACGCTTCAAGTAATTATTTTAGTAAAGTATTCAAAAAGTTTCTCGGGACAACTCCTAATAACTATAGAAAAAACATAAATATAATGCCTGTAGATAAAATTTTCACGGACTGATAAAGCGCAATATATTACTCTTTTTAAAAATATTTACGCTTGTTTATCATCTAGTTAATAGCTAACCTAAAAGTAAGCTATAGCGATTCAAGCATTTTATTTCTAAAGCATAAACTCAGTTGATTATTATTGATTTTTAACTGATAGGAGGCGTAAATATTGAAAAAAATTACATTTTTAGGGGCAGGAAGTACTGTTTTTGCAAAGAATGTACTAGGCGATTGCATGACTGTGGACGCTTTACAAGATTTTGAATTTGCATTATTTGATATAGATGAAGAACGCCTAAAAGATTCAGAAATGATGTTGAATAACTTGAAAAAAAACATGAATTCTACTGTAACGATTAAAGCATATCAAAATCGCAAAGCAGCATTGAGCAGAGCAAAATATGTCATAAATGCAATACAAGTCGGCGGCTATGATCCAGCTACGATCACTGATTTTGAGGTGCCAAAAAATTATGGATTACGACAAACAATTGCCGATACGCTTGGCATTGGCGGTATTTTCCGTAATTTGAGAACCATTCCTGTAATGCAAGATTTTGCCAACGATATAAAAGAAGTTTGTCCTGATGCTTGGTTTTTAAATTATACGAATCCCATGGCTGTCTTAACAAACATTATGTTGAAAGAAGGCATTAAGACTGTTGGCCTATGCCATAGCGTGCAAGTGTGTGCTAGTGAGTTACTTGAGTCTTTGGAGTTACCAAAAGATAACATACAATGGAAGATTGCTGGAATCAATCATATGGCTTGGCTATTAGAAATAAAACACAATGGCAAAGATCTTTATCCAGAAATTAAAAAGAGAGCTAAAGAAAAACAAAAAACAACTCACGACGACATGATTCGATTTGAATTACTAGATAAATTTGATTATTACGTCACAGAATCGTCTGAGCATAATGCTGAATATCACCCGTACTTTATTAAAAGTCAATATCCGGAATTAATAGATAATTATAATATTCCATTAGATGAATATCCAAGACGTTGCGTTAAACAAATGGACGATTGGAAACAAATGCGTGATGATATCGTTAATGATCAAAACCTTTCACACAAACGCTCTCATGAATACGGTTCTTATATTATTGAAGCTATGGAAACAAATAAACCATTTAAAATTGGTGGCAACGTTTTAAATACAGGTAACTTAATCAATAATTTACCTGATAATGCAGTTGTGGAAGTTCCATGTTTAGTTGATGCAAGTGGTATTTCACCTACTTATATTGGAAATTTACCAGAACAACTTGCTGCCCTCAATAGAACAAATATAAACACACAATTATTAACAATTGAAGCTGCTTTAACTAAAAGTAAAAATAAAATTTATCAAGCTGCTATGTTAGATCCGCATACCGCATCTGAGTTATCTATTAAGGATATTATTTCCCTATGTGATGATTTAATTGAAGCACACGGTAATTGGTTACCAGAATATAATTAAAATAAAAACCAGACTTTCTAATATAAATAGTGAAAGCCTGGTTTTTCTAAAATTGTTAAATTGATTACAAATTTAATTAAATACTATAAATGATTGCACTTAGACACGTATAGCTTAACACTTTACTTTTTACTGACATATTAGCTATGCAATTTTTCAAACAAAATATTTAAAGCGCTATCCTTAACAATATGATTCTATAAAGAGGTGATATAAGTGGATAAACAAATAACTCGTAAAGAGAAATATTCATTTGGCATTGGGGCATTTGGTAAGGATTTGGTTGTTAACTTAATAGGCATATATCTTATGTATTATCTTACTGATATCTTAGGTGTTGCGGCAGGTTTTGTAGGATCACTTTATTTTGTTGCTCGTATTTGGGATGCAATTAACGATCCAGTTATGGGAATGATTGTAGATAAAACGAAAACGAAATGGGGAAAATTCAGACCCTGGTTAGTCATTGGCACATTTATAAATTCTATTGTAACGCTTATTTTATTCACTAATTTTGATTTAACAGGAACAAGTTTATATATATTTATTTCAATTATGTATATTCTTTGGGGCATGACTTATACAATGATGGATGTGCCTTATTGGTCATGGTTACCTAATCTAACCAATAATCCTACCGAACGTGAAGAAGTATCTGTCATTCCTCGAATTTTTGCGAGTTTAGCAAACTTAATTCTTGGAGCTATAGGTTTAAGTACTGTGATATATTTAGATAAAATTTTCGGCAATGGGGATCAATCTACTGGTTTCTTAATTTTAACGGTAATTATCATTCTTTTTTTCATAACTACAACGGGCATTACCGTGCGTAATGTAAAAGAGGCCCCCACAAATATTGATACTGGTATAACACTACGCTTTAAAGATATTTGGAGAATATTATTTACCAATAAAGAATTACTAGCCTATATTGGTATACTCATTACATTTTTCTTATGTACTCAAATCATTGGCAATGTACTTATTTATTATTTTAGTTATGTAGCAGAATCAAAATTCTTATTTGCCCTATATAACGGTATGGGATTTGTAGAAATTATAGCATTAATCCTTTTTCCTAGAATTGCCAAATGGCTTACAAGGGAACGCATATTTCCGGTTGCGACATGTAGCGTGATTATAGGACTCCTTATTTTATTACTCACGAGTTATGTTTCACCAAGTGCTATATTACCAGTAGTTATAGGTACTACTTTTATAAAAATTGGCACTGGATTTATCATGGGAATTATAACTGTTTCTATTGCCGACGTAATAGATTATAGCGAAATGAAATTTGGTCAGAGAAACGAAAGTGTCATTACTTCTACTCAAACATTTTTAATGAAAACAGCTATGGCAGTTGCTGGTCTAATCACTGGTTGGAGTTTAACTTTTTTAGGTTATCAACCTGGTGTAGAACAAAGTGAATTCACAAAAAATGGTTTGCGTTTTATCATGACTATCCTTCCCATTATTTGTATAATCGCGAGTTACCTCATTTATAAATGGAGCTATAGTTTAAAAGGTACATACATTAAAGATGTAGTAAATGTGCTAAATCAAAGAAAAAGTAAAAAAGTTTAATACAAAACAACAAGCGATAGCATTTAATATTATCGCTTGTTGTTTTAATGTTTAAACTCCTAGTCCCCCATTGTTTACACTTTTGCTCACTATAATTACAATTTTTATACCTTTTGTGTTTTTGTTATACTTTTGATTCTGTAGAGAATAATTGCTTGTCTTTTGGTTTATTTTCTAAATAAACAATTTTACCATCATTATCTAATCGTGCAATATCAATGCCTTCTTGAGTATAAACTCCACTTTCAAATCGTTTACCACAAATCACCCACTGAGTTTCAAAAGCACCATCATTATTTTTAACCCAACCATTGTGCATATGCTTCAAATCTTTATTTGTTTTATAAACGCTTTTAACAAATTGTTTCCATTCATCTTTTCCAGTAAAAGACTTTCCATTCAATACAAATACAATGTTTTCACTAAATAAATTATTTAATTTTTCAAAACTTTCATCACTATATCTAGATTCATCAAACAATATAAAATAATTATCTAACATTTTCATTTTTCCACCCTTTTCTATAAATTAAGTATAATCTATATGAAGAAAACCAGCACTATTTTTTATACTTGTTTAACGTTTGAAAATTGTTTTAATATAATTATTTTTAAAATTACAAATTAAGTAAAAACACCTCTACTATTTTCGAAAAAATTGTGAGTATAATTAAAAAAAGACTCCTTTTGAACAAGGAGTCTTTTAATCGTTTCAAAATCATATTTTAGCTTAATAACGGTTGCTATAAGCATATTGAAAATTAGACCTTTATGTATTTTATTAGTAAAGATCTATCGTTGAATCCCATTGTGTATTTCCATCTTTTAATTGGTAGATGTCATTTTGATTATCTCTTGGAAAGAACATCTTAATTAAAGTGATAGTCATTATGATTAAAAATATTTTTCTCATATATTTCATTTTAATTAACACGCTTACTATTATTTGCTACGACTTTTATTAGTTCTTTATATAAAACATCTTTATGGGAAGTAGTATCAAAACTAACATAAAAATCATCATATATTTCTTCTTGCTTTTGTGTTAATTGAAAATCATTTTTTATTTCTTCTTTTATAAAGTTTATTAATTGATAGCTTTCAGTATTTAAATTGCCAAATTTTGATACATCAAAATCTAACTTATTATAGATATGATTCCCACTTAAGAAATATTTGTAGTCTGGGAAGTAAAATTCAATACGCGTTCTACTTTTGATAAAGTCAAACATATACGAAGAGAAATCAGTGATAAATAATTTATATTCGCTAATATCAAATTCATCTGTTGAATCTAATACATTTATGTTTGATTTTTCAGTTTGAAATAATGAGGACTCATTTGCAAAAATTGGATGCATTTTAATATCAAGTTCGTAGTTATTTTGTTGTAATATATTATTAAGTTCATCAGAGTTTATTAATTTATGAATTCCTGTGAAAAAGTTAGACTGCTTAAGTGTATCTTTATCGATTACTTTAATTTGTCTATTTTCTTCTTTAGTTAATGCTTTTCTCCAAGATGGCGCTATAAGAATTTTATTGCATTTTTGCGTTACAGTTATGTCATCTAATCTAGGCATTCCTGTAACTAATAAATCATCTTCATTATAGCCATAATTATGAAGTAAATTGTTTTTTTCATATTCACTTGAGATAACAAATTTGTCAAAACTCGTTACATGTTTACCATATAACCAAGGCGTATGAGCATTTAGTACACCATGTTGCAAATACACAATTTGAAATTTAAATTCTGCAAAGAACAAATCATAGGCTCGGAATGATAATGGTGAAAATTCTGTATGTTCTTTAAATGAAGTGAGTATGAGTTCTGCATAATAAAATAACATTTTATGTTTCAAACTTCCATAAACGACAATATTCTCTTTTGGAAACCCCTCTTTTTTCAAGTCCTCTTCTCTAACAACGTAGTAACGTTCTATACCATCATTTTTATTAACGTCATGCATAAATTGACGATAACCATTATCAAGAACCCCTGTTCGATCATTGTATAGCCATACTCTTTTGCGTTTCAAGTAAGGTTCAAAAAACTTTTTGAGTTGTTGAAATCTCTTTAAACTATTTTGGTTTTTTAATTTCATTTTTAAATTATGATTTTTTAATATACGACGTTCAATTTGTGCAGACTTTTTCTTAATATGGATTTTGAATGGATTATCAGTGTAAGATATAATTTTATCTTTAGTAACAATATCCTTTGAATTTAGTGTAGTTTTAAAAATTACATTTCTAGTAAACCAATGATCCGTTAGCAATCTTTTACCATCGATATTAACAACAAACTCATAATTATTCACTTCATCTACAGGAATAGAAAAACTAAAATCATAAAATTGAGCAACAGACATACGTGTTTTATAATAGTTAGCTGATGAATTATAGAGAGGGATGGTTTTTTCATGGCTGTGTTTATCTTTCAAAACTAAAGAAACTGTATTAACCATATCTAATAAAGGTGCTTTAATATAGCCGCTAAGCTTAAGCTCTTGCCCAATGATTTTAATCTTATTAAAGACAAGTAACGCTTTGTTTAACACCGCAATTTGTTGGTTTTCAGCAACAAAATTTAAAGAGATTAAGTTCTGATTGTATTTGATATTTCCTTTGAATGTTTTAATAAAATATAACTTGTGATAATAGTCCATCAATGGTTTGGCCATTATGGTATCGACTGATATATATTTAAATATTTTTTCCATTCTTTCAAACCATTTTTGGTATGCTTCAGAATCTAAATGATTTGGGAAAAGTGTGGACTGTTTGAATCGCCAATTTAGTTCATATAAAATAATCCCTTGTACATAAACAGGAACTTCATTAGAAATATTTAGAGCTGTTTCAATTAAATTTTCAAATAAAATTAATAAATCATCCTGTATATCAACAGGATTTTTATTTTTATCAACAGCAGAATTATGGCCTATATTGTAAAAATAACCACCATTCTTTATATGTATAACTTTTCGATTTTTCAGTATGTAATTCGTGTTAAATAAAGCATCTTCACCATAAACTAATTGCTCGTTAAATTGCGTATAATCATCGTTTTTAATAACCACATTCATTGTGCATTGATTTAAAAAAGGATATTCACTAATATCATAGACATTTACATCTCCTTTTTTTGTAAAGGCTTTGTTTCTTACATGAGCATTTATTTTATCTCCATTTTTTTGATAAAGTGGATAAACTAAAATGTCTGCCTCTTTCTCATACTTTTCAAAACCCGAAAATACTGATTTCAGAGTGTCCTCCCCTATGAAATCATCTGCGTCTAAAAATAATATATATTTCCCTTTTGCTAAGCTAATACCTCTATTTCTAGTATATGAAACTCCGCTATTTTGATGACTATAGTAAGAGATACAATCATATTTAGAGGCTACTTCCTCCAAATAATTACTACTTCCATCTGTTGAACCATCATCTAATAACATTATTTCAAATTCAACATTGTGTGTGTTTTGATTTAAGACAGAATTAATTGTATCTTCTATAAAATGTTCCGCATTAAATATAGGTATAAGAATAGTTATATCATATTCAAATTTCTTAGATTGATTCACTAATTTTACATCTCCCTTTCACTAACTATATATTTCCTTTAATTTCTATTATAAATATATTAGATTTACACAATGATTTTTTCGTGTTTTTATAGGTAACTAAAAGTTTATTGTAATCAGTGAATTATATATATCTTTTAATAAAAACTCTTTAATAATTATTATAGCATCTTTAAATATTTTTTCATATTTCTTATAAAAACATTCTCAATATTTTTTTTATTGCTTTAAATAATCTATCACGGATACCAACATAGCTTGAATAGCGGCTAAGGAAATAAATAAAAACCGCCACTCGCTAAATAAGTAGCTTAATTGCCACATGATAGTAAACACTATGCCAAAAGTAATTGTAGTAAAATCAATCACTAAAATTTCAAACTCTTATTTCTTTAAAAATACATTGAAGTTAATTGTCCATAGTGTCTCTTAATCTTTAGGTACTTGGTTTATATAAAAAGAATAGGGTACTATAAAATTAATTGTGAATACATAAAAATTTACACCGTCTTTATTAAAGAGAGGAGCATATTATGGGAGAAACATTATTCACCCTTTTTTCTTGCGCTGGCTTTATGACGTTAGTTGCTTGGTATTCTTATTATAAAACAAAAAATAAAGTTAATGATTCTACTGGTTATTTTTTAGCAGGTAGAGGATTAACTGGCGGCTTTATAGCTGGTTCATTAGTCCTTACGAACCTATCTGCTGAGCAGTTAATTGGATTGAACGGGCAAGCTTATAACGCTAATTTAACCAATATGGCATGGGAAGTGACTGCTGGATTTTCAGTTATTATTTTAGCACTTATATTTTTGCCGCGTTATTTGAAAGGAGCCTTTACTACTCTTCCAGAATTTTTAAATGACCGTTTCGATCAAGGAACAAGATTACTTGTCGTGATGTTATTTATGTTTGGGTATGGCCTTGTGACGATACCTTCTGTCCTATACTCCGGTTCTATCGCTGTATTACAATTTTTTGACATACCCTCTATGTTAGGAATCACATTTGAACAATCTATGTGGCTATCAGTGTGGATAATAGGGATTATAGGATCGATATACGCAATTTTTGGTGGGCTACGTGCAGTTGCTATTTCTGATACTATTAACGGCATTGGTTTACTTATCGTTGGCTTAATCGTGCCTATAGCAGGTTTTATAGCATTAGGAGAAGGGAATTTTTTAACAGGGATGAAAATTATGGTTACAGAACACCCTGAAAAATTAAACTCAATTGGTTCTAAATCAGATGGTGTACCTTTTGGTACAATTTTTACCGGTATGATATTTGCTAATTTATTTTATTGGGGAACAAATCAATATGTAATTCAGAGAACCTTAGGCGCTAAAAATCTTGCTGAAGGTCAAAAAGGTGCTTTGTTTACAGGGTTTTTAAAAATTCTAGTACCATTTTTGATGATGATTCCAGGCGTTATTGCTTTTCATTTATATGGTAAAGGGTTAAAAACAATGGATTTAGCATATCCAGCATTAATTAATGATATTTTACCCACCTTTTTAAATGGTTTCTTCTTAGCAGTATTGTTAGGTGCTGTTTTCTCGAGTTTTAATTCTTTATTAAATAGTGCTGCAACTATGTTTACTTATGATATTTATAAAGTGGTTTTTAACAAACAAGCAAATGACCAACAAATGATAAGGGCTAGCCAATGGTTTGGTGTTATATTATCATTAGTCACTTTCTTTATATCGCCCCTTTTAATTTATGCGCCAGACGGTTTGTGGACAGTTATCAGAGAATTTACAGGTTTCTTTAATATACCTATTATTGTAATAGTGCTAATCGGTATATTTTCTAAACGCGTTCCTCCATCAGGCGCTAAGATTGTTATTATTTTTTACGTTTTTATATATTATTTTTTAATGTGGGGCATGCCAATGGTTTTTCACTTCACACTACCTATTAATTTTATTCATATTCAAGGATTACTTTTCTTAATAGAAACTATATTCTTATTAGTTTTAGGAAAGGTAAAACCATTAAAAGAACCCTTTACTTTTAAAGATAAATCTGTTGTCGATTTAACACCTTGGAAATATGCAGTTCCGGTTTCAATCTGTTTAGTTAGCAGTATGATTTTCACTTTTGCTTTATTTTCTGAAATTGGTTTAGCTGTAGAGGGAAGTATTGTATCTATATGGTTCTTACCTATTGTAATAGCGTTAATCATTTTGGCTTGTTTACTATCGTTTATTTCTATCAAGTTTTGGAAAAGAAAATACTCAAATGAATAATTGGTTTCTCTCACTTCATTAGGGTTTAATACTAGAAAGTCTCTTA
Source organism: Staphylococcus sp. NAM3COL9 (assembly GCF_001431205.1). Classification (GTDB taxonomy): domain Bacteria; phylum Bacillota; class Bacilli; order Staphylococcales; family Staphylococcaceae; genus Staphylococcus. The sequence goes on from NZ_LGPC01000006.1 coordinate 147,077, forward strand.
TTGGAATAAAATATTTGAGATTAGTTTTCAAATAAGTTAAAAATGCTGTTAGCAAATGAACAAGAATTATGAGAGATTGATTTGTATACATCTATTTTTTGGAGGGAGCATTTATGAAAGTTATAAATTATAATGTAGGTTTTCGTAATATTCAATATAAAGTAAGGACCGACGATGGTAAGGTTTTTACTCACAAATTATCTAAACGTACTATAGCAATACTAGCTAGAAGAGAACTAAAAAGGATTGCTATAGAGGTTGATAAGTCTCAATAATTTATTAGCTTACCGTGTCACAGGATAAATTTATTAGCAAGCGTAGACTTAAATGTTAACTGAGGTTCAATAAACTTTTCAGTGTTATTTAAGGTTGAAACTTTTAATTAATATTCATTTCAACATATCCCCCCCTTGTTAATTAATAATGCTTATTAGTATAACAAAAGACACATACATAATATGTATGTGTCTTAATTATTTCAAAATCAAATTTCGTCTTAATAATAGTGATTTTAAATATTTATTTTAAATCGCATGGTTTTGTTGTATGATTTCTTCATCAACATCTAATATTAAGCGATAATTTGTAATTTCAGTCATATTATCTGCCTTCAATCGCGTCTCTACATTGTTTAGCAGCTTCAACTGGATCGTCTGCGTTAGCAATACCGCCACCAACTACAACTAAATCTGGTCCTTCTGCTACAACTTCTTTAATTGTATCTGGCTTAATACCACCAATAACAGCTACTTTAGAATTAGTAATAACTGATTTAACTTTACGTAAACTTTCTAAAGGAGATTGACCTTCGGCCTGTAAGTCATAACCCGTATGAACGGCGATATAGTCTGCGCCTAAATCATCTAACTCTTTAGCGCGTTTTTCTAAATCTTGTACTGCAATCATATCTACTAATAATTCTTTGCCACTTTTATGTGCTTCTTCAACTGCTGCTTTAATAGATGCATCTTCTGCAACACCTAGAATTGTTATTACGTCTGCACCAAATTTAACTGCTTGGCTTACTTCGTAGTCAGCAGCGTCCATAATTTTTAAATCTGCAAGTACTTTTACGCCTTCTATATTATCATTTAAATGTTGAACCGCTGGTAAACCTTCATTAATAACGATTGGTGTCCCAATTTCTACGATATCTACATAATCTTTAACTTTATTCGCAAGTTTTG
>NZ_LGPC01000007.1 GCF_001431205.1 Staphylococcus sp. NAM3COL9
GGAAGTTGATTTAACCCATTGGTTTCAGCAGGCATCATAATTGCTGAAACAGATAACATCAACAAGATATAACTAACAATAACAACCCACAAAGGCGTGTCCACATTTAATCTACTCATCACATACATTGCCCCACTTAGCACAATTGATGCAGGAATCATCAAAACACGCGGGCCAAATTTATCAAATAGATATCCCATCAACGGCGACATTGCCCCATTAAGTAAACTACCCGGCAGTAAAATTAACCCCGCAGTAGCTGCAGTTAAAGCCAATGGCCCTTGCATATAGATAGGTAAAATTATTTCTGAAGCAAACATCGTCATGATGATTATTAAAAACATTAAAATAGCGTGTGTATACATAGGATATTTAAATACTCTTAAATCTATTAGGGGCTCTTTTAAATTGAACTGTCTTATTGAAAATAAGACAATTCCAATGATTCCAACAGTTATTGGAATTAATACATTTAGACTTAAAAAGCCTGATTTACTTTCTCCAGCACTACTAAAGCCATATATAACAGCCCCAAAACCTATAGTTGAAAAAACTAATGATAAATAATCGATTTTAGGTTTAGTAACTTCTGAAACATTAATTAAAAATTTAGACGCAAATGCAATTGAGAATATTGAAAATGGGATTACCATAATAAATAAAGAACGCCAACCTAGATATTCAACAATAACTCCAGATAGCGTTGGCCCAATCGTTGGCGCAAACATGATAACAAACCCAACGATTCCCATGATTTTTCCACGTTTAAAGGGGGGATAAATCAGCAAAAATACATTAAATATAATAGGCAAAAGCATCCCAGTCCCGATTGCTTGAATGAACCGTCCAATAAGGAGTATAGAAAAGGCTGGCGCCGCCGCACAAATTATTGTTCCAAGAGTGAAAATGGTCATAGTACTTAAAAATAACTGTCTTGTCGTAAACCACTGCAACAGCAACGCAGAAATCGGTGCTACGATTCCCATAATCAACATAAACCCTGTCGTCATCCATTGTACAGTTGGTAAGGTGATATCAAATTCTTTCATCAAAGATGTAAGGGCAATATTTAATAATGTTTCATTTAATATAGCAAAAAAAGCTCCAATAATTAGTGAAAATATAATCGGTAATGTTTTAAAATTTGGATCATCTGCTAGATATTCATATTTTTGATGCTTGTTATTGTTCATGTTAAGGCCCTCTCTGTCATAAATATTTAAATTAACTAAAAATTTTAATCATCTGCTTAATACTTATGAAATGTATTTACGGTACATATTAAGAATGATGAAATTTATATAAGTGCCTTCAATTAAAATGACCATTTATTTATTCTCCTGATTTAAGGAATTACAAATTTCGAAAACGATTCTTTCCATTTGTTGCATTTGTTCCATGTCGAGGTATTCGTACATTATAGAAAACCAAAGACCATCACTAATTAAACGCAGTTTTAAAATTTCATCAGGATTGCCTTCGTCTAGTGCAAATCTTTCCTGCCAAGTCTGCGTAACATCCTTCCATAGTTTCAAACTATTTTTATCTTCGCGAGAAGAAATTAAAACCGCTGTTAACTGTGTGTTATTTGATTCACGTAAACAGTCAAGGGTTGCCATAGCATATGCTCTGGTGAACTTATAAGACCCTGAAAGCATAGAAATGTGATATTCTATGGCCGTTTCAAATTCTTCTATAACCATTTCATTCATTTTTTTTATTAATGTTTCTTTATTATTAAAGTGGTATAAGACACCACCTTTAGTGATATTTGCCTTTTTAGCTAAATAATCCATGGTCAATTTATGCATACCATCTTCTTGTATAATCTTTGCTGCTAAACTTAATAATTCTTGCTTTTTATTGATTTGATTCACGCCCTAATCTCAATTTTACTATACTTACCGTTCAGTATAGTGAATATAACACGGTATTTTTGTTTGGTCAACGTAATGAGTTGTTATCGAAAGGTTAAAATATTAAAAGCCACTTCTTTTCAAAGAAGTGGCTTAATCGTTTCAAAAGCAAATTCTGTCTCACTTACAATTATTTTAAACACCCATTCTCATACGCCCTAATCGTACAAATAGAAACAGTATTTCACAAGAATCTTTAAATGTTTAATCAAGGTAGGCTCTAATGACACAAAAAGATACCACTAAAAAAGTGATTAGAATTTTCCAACAAACACTTGCTTGATATCGCGGTCTAAGGTTTATGATTGAAATATATTCAAAGGAGGTTATATAATATGGGTAAATTTAATAGTTTAGAAGACAAAGTTGTAGTTATTGCTGGTGGTGCTAAGAACCTTGGCGGCTTATTAAGTACTACTTACGCTAAAGATGGGGCTAAATTAGTAATCCATTATCATGATGAAAAGTCTTTAGATGATGCTAAAGCTACACTTTCAAAAGTTGAAGAGTTAGGTGGAGAAGGTACATTATTTTCTGGTGATTTAACTAAGGTTAGTAATGTCCAAGCTTTATTTCAACATGCTGAAGAGACGTTTGGAAAAGTTGATATTGCAATAAATACAGTAGGAAAAGTACTTAAAAAACCTATTTCAGAAACGACTGAAGAAGAGTTTGATAGTATGGCAGACATCAATGCAAAGTCAGCTTATTTCTTTATTAAATATGCTGAAAAGGCTATGAATGATAATGGCAAAATCATCACTCTAGCCACTGCATTGCTTGCTGCTTATACAGGATTTTATTCAACTTACGCTGGAGGAAAAGCTCCCGTCGAGCATTATACACGCGCAGCATCATCAGAGTTTATGGATAGAGGGATTTCAGTTAATGCAGTGGCTCCTGGACCAATGGATACACCTTTCTTCTATCCTCAAGAAGGCGAAGATGCTGTGGCATTCCATAAATCCCAAGCACTTCATAATCAACTTACAAATATAGAAGACATCGCGCCGATTATTACTTTCTTAACTTTAGATGGTTGGTGGATAAATGGACAAACATTATTTGCAAATGGCGGTTATACGACACGCTAGTTAACTTTAAAGAATAAGGAGGTCATTTTGATATGTATTACTTTTTAGCAATATTTAAAGAAAATGAAACAGATATTAAGATTATTACGGAAGAAAAGGTCATAGATGATAAGAACGTATCTTTGCCAAGTAATAATTACGTTAAATCTTTAGCTGAAGAAATAATTGAGCTATCTCATCAAAATAATTTATTCCATAATGACATTAAACGAATTGGTTTAAAAATAGATGATCCTGAACTTATTGGTTATAACACTGTGGAGTCATTAAAGAGTGATATGGTATCAACATTTGGGTTTGAAGCTATTATCCATAATGACTATGAAGATTTACTAGTTCAACTTATTAAATAGACCAAAAAGGTGACTTTATAAAGTCACCTTTTTTAGGAGGTAAATTATGCAAGTAAAGCAAGTAGCCGATAATTTAGGCATCAGTGAACATACTATTCGATACTATGACAAAGCAGGGCTTTTTCCATTTGTTACCAGAAATAAGAATGGCTATAGAGATTTTTCAGTAGAAGACCTATATTGGATTGAATTTATAAAATGTATGCGTCAGACACATATGCCTGTATCAAAGTTAAAAGAAATTGCTGAATTGTATCATCAAGGAAGTTCTACCAAAATGAAACGAAAAGACATATTTTTAGAACATCAAAAAAATTTAATAGAACAAAAAAGACTTATAGATGAAGGTCTTAAAGTATTAGAAGAAAAATTCAAATTATTGGAAAACGAATAAGAGAATCGAGGTATACTATGAAAAAACAAGCTTTAATAATTATATCATCAGCAAATGAACTACCATTAAATAATCCCACTAAACAAAAAATAGACACAGGATTCTTTTTAGTTGAAATGGGAAAAATATTGGACACTTTTAAAGACGATTATGAATTTATTTTCGCTACGCCAAATGGCGAAAAACCGACATTAGATATTAATGGGGAATCTTTAAGTATGCAAGCTGGAGAAAAGCTAGGCATTGCGTCTGTGAAAGAAAAATTTTATAAAGATCCCACTAATTATCGTCAAAAGAATACCAAACTTGTCGACCGCAGAGAAAAGGAATTAAACACTTTATACGATTTACTTGGAAAACTGCCTGTATCGCAAAATTTGAGTAACACAGATGAAGAGACGAAAGAATTTAGAAAACAGATTGTTAGAAAAATGGATGACTTAGAAGAAAAGAAATTTTATTCTTTAAAAGAATTATTGGAAAACAATGCTGATAATAACAATGATTTTAGTTTTGAAAATTTATCATTCGTGCACCTACCTGGAGGGCATGCGCCTATGGTAGATTTCTTAGATAACCCAGAATTAGGCGAAGTGTTAAATCAATTGTCAGAACAAAAAGTCATCACTTCTTTAATATGTCATGCGCCCATTGCTTTAACGTCTGCTAGACTCAGAATTGATGATAAAGGTAAACCGTATAATTATGACAAATCATTATACGAAGGCGCCCATATAACTACAGTACCTAAAATAGGTGAGTTGTTCATGTTAATATCTGGGTACCCTAAAATAAAAAATAAAAAGACGCGGTTACACTATTACGTAGATAAAAAGTTAATTTCCTATAATTTCAATGTTAAAACAACAAAAAACTTTACAAAATCGCTTGTTGTATATGATAAAACCAGAAAATTATTAACTGGTAATGGACCACAAGCTATAGATGATCAAACAGATAAACTGAAGGAAATTTTACCTAAATAATTAAAAGACCAGGTTTAGGAGTGGAAAAATGAAGAAAAGAGAAGTCAGCATGACAGAATTATTTTTCGATTTAATATTTGTTTATATTTTATCTACTATTAATCAGACTGCAGAAGGCATTTCACATAATTTAATGTCTTTAGAAGAACTAGGAAAAAGCTTCATGCTTTTTCTCGTCTTTTTCTCTATATGGGTTTACCGTACACTTTTAGTTAATAGGTTCTTCAATCAAAAATGGTATCAATACATCTTTGTGTTTATAGATATGTATTTAATCGTTATATTGTCTAAAGCTATAAATAGCGATTTTCAACAAACATTTCTTCCATTTGTTTTAATGTCAGCCTTGGTATATCTAAGTATTTTTATACAATACTTCATTAATTATAAATTTACCAATGCGAAAGTAGATATGAAATTGGTTAAAGTTTATATGATTGGTTTATTATTAACAATTATTCTTTCTATAATATCTATAATGTTGCCATCACCGATTAATTTTAGGGTGTATTTTATAGGAATTTTTATCGTAGCAGTCTTTCCGCTACTCTTTTATAAGACTTCATATCGTAACCCTATATTCTTTAACCATTTGACTGAACGATTAAGCTTATTAGTGATTTTATTATTTGGTGAAGGCCTAGTTTTATTAATACAAAATATTGAATTGACCCGCTTAAATATTTTATATGCATTATGTTTCGCCTTTATTACGTGTTTATTTGTTATATATGTTCATCACTATAAATCAACAGATAAAAACACAACAAACAAAACAGGATTCACAACAATTTATGTACATTTATTATTAATATTTTCATTAGATATGATGTTTTTAATTATGAATAAACTGTTATCTCATGAACATCTGAATACATCTGAAATATATGGATTCATACTATTCTTAGTTTTATTTATAGTCAGTATATTAACAAATATAGGCTTACATAAGGAGAAAGCATAAATTGCTCTTTATACTTTTCTTTTTATAGTTCTTTAACTTTATAGAAAAAAATTACGCGTGAGATATTATATTAAAATAAACTGCAAAAATCCTTCAGTTATAGCTGAAGGATTTTTACAATTTATTAGAGAAACTTTATGCAATAGAAAATGATATCCTCAATTTTATATTGAGAGATTTTGTATCACAAACAATCTTTTAAAAGAATATTTGTATCTTACTCCCTATTCAGAAGTTAAAGAAGTACTAAATCAATTAAAAAATAAAAAACTTGCTGTGTTTTCAAACGGTTCACATGATATGCTAGACCCTCTAATTGAGAAATCTGAATTATCAGGTGAATTTGATCAAATAATTAGTGCTGACGAAGTAAAACATTTTAAACCAACTATCGAGTCATATCATTATGTATCACAAATTTTAGAAGTCAAACCAGAAGAAGTGTTATTTATGTCTTCAAATGGATGGGATATATCCGGTGCAAAAAATTATGGTTTTCAAACCGCTTGGATAAATCGTCAAAATCTTCCGATTGAAGAATTGAATTTAGAACCCAACATCATTTATCAAGATTTAAGTGGTATATTAGAATGGAAATAAAATATAAAAGAGGGGGCTTAAGAAAATCATTTCTTAAGTCCCCTCTTTTATACTATGAAAATTAAAAATCACTTTTATTTATTTTTAGTAATACCTTTTTAAAACTTTCAATTTCCTCATTAGTTAGATTTGAAAAGTAGTCATTATTGAGTTGATTGGCTATTTTTTCTAATGTCGGCCATAAGTCTTTTGCTTTATCTGTACTACTAATTAACACAGTTCTTCTGTTTTCATTATCAGTTCTACGTGTTATCAGCCCTTTTTTTGACATCTTATCTAGTATTCCAGATATTGTTGACGGTTCTAAATTTAAAGTATTACCAATCGCTTTAGGTGTATTTAATTTACTATTAATTAAACAATTCAAAACACCATATTCTGCCGGAGTAGTATTGTAAGGATTTAATAAACTTTTAAAATGTTTAAACACTTTATTCTGTGAAGTACTTAGTAAATAATTTATACAATTATCTAATTCCATAATTAAAACCTCACTTAAATTAATAATATTGACTAGTTTATTATATCATGATACATTCTAGCAAGAAATAGTTTTGTTACAAAAATATATTATGCCAAAATTATTATGAAAGAAGGCTAATAAATGTTCAATGCGCTAGTAGTGAAAAACAGTAAATCAAACGTTAGTTATAAAGTAGAAACCGTTGATGAATCTCATTTATCGGAGGGGGATGTATTAGTAAAAGTGGAGTACTCTTCTATAAATTATAAGGATATGCTCGGTTTGCAATATAAAGGCGGCGTAATTAGAGATTATCCTATGATTCCTGGTATAGATTTTTCTGGTATTGTTGAATCAAGTTCGAATGAAAAGTTTAAAGAAGGCGATAATGTTTTAGTTACGGGTTACGACGTTGGTATGACACATACGGGCGGATTCTCAGAGTATGCCCGGGTGCCAGGAGAATGGATTATTCCACTACCCCAAGAGATGTCTATTAAAGAATCTATGGTATACGGTACAGCCGGTTTTACCGCAGCATTATCCATTTTTGAATTAGAAAAACAAGGAATGAATATAGAAGCACAACCTGAAATTTTAGTGTCTGGTGCTACAGGTGGTGTGGGCAGTGTTGCTATACAAATTTTACGTAAAATTGGATATGAAAATATTACTGCTATCGTAAGAAAAGAGAAACAAATAGAAATAGCAAATGATTTAGGCGCAAAACAAGCGATAATAATTGAAGATGATAACAAACCACTTAAAAAAGGCACTTTTGATTATTTCTTAGATACAGTAGGTGGTAATGTAACATTATACGGTTTAAAACGTCTAAATTATCAAGGTGTTGCTACCGTATGTGGAAATGTAGCAGGAAATTCACTTAACGCTAATATTTTACCGTTTATTCTTAGGGGTGTTAAATTAATTGGTATTGATTCTGTATATGTTGAACATAATATACGTGAAGATATATGGAGTAAGTTAGCGAACGAATGGAATATAGGAAATTCACTTCTATATAATGAAATTGGATTTGAAGAATTTTATAAAACGATAGATCAGCTTTTAAAAGGACAACATTTAGGTAGGACTATTTTAAAAGTGTAATTTTTTGAAATAGTTCACAATAGGAAGGGCTCTACAAAACATCTAATTGTAGAGCCCTTCCTTACTTTTTATTTAGTTAAAATAGCCTATTTTATATAATATTCAAAATGATAATATATATTTACTCTTAAAAACATACTAGATTATTTACTAGTTCTGCTATTTCATATTAAATATTTTCTAATTATAGAATTTGATTACTTGGACGAATAATAAATTCGTTAACAGACGCATTTTCAGGTTCATTAATTGCATAGCTAATTGCTCTTGCAATAGCATCTGGTTTAATTGCATCTTCATATAATTCGTCTACGCCTTTTTTAATCTCTTTATCACTAATATGATCTGTTAATTCAGTATCAATAGCTCCCGGAGAAAGTATAGTAGTTCTAATCTTTGAACCTACTGTTGCTTCTTCTTGTCTTAACCCTTCTGTTATAGCTCTTACCGCATATTTTGTTCCACTATAGACAGCGCTTCCTGGGAATACTGCATGACCTGCTACAGAAGCCAAGTTAATAATATGTCCTGAATTTTGTTTTCTCATATAAGGTAAGGCAGCACCGATTCCATATAATACACCTTTTATGTTAACATCTATCATTTGATTCCATTCATCTTGTTTGTTTTTATCTAAGAAAGATTGAGGCATAAGACCAGCATTGTTAATTAAAACATCTACACGTCCAAAATCATTATATGCTGTTTCAATTAATGTATTAACATCCTCTGCATTAGTGACATCTGTTTTTTGTATACTCACATTATCACCAATTTTTTGTTGGATTTCTTCTAACTTATCGATACGTCTTGCACCTAAAACAAGTTTAGCTCCATTTTCAGCGAGTAGACTTGCTGTTTCTTCACCGATACCACTAGATGCTCCAGTTATAACTACTACTTTACCTTTTACATTATTCATTATATTACCTCCTTATGTTACGAAGAACTAGTATAGTATTAATTATATTCATTAGTAAAACGAACTGTTTTAAATTTGTAATAAATATAATCTCATTGCATTAACATAAGAATTCGTTATAAAAAGACATATTAAAAGAGCATCATTCTTAAAATCAAATACTGTCTATATAAGGAACATTTTTTCTTGTTGGATTGCTATGTCTTATTGTTTAGCCATACCTTTTTAAAAGGTATAATTATTTGTTGAATAATTAATCTATTTTTTTCGGAGTGGCTCGGTAGACAATAAACGATAAGATAACGGCAATAATGGATATAGCAAAACTAATAAAGTAAACGAGTTCAACTCCTGCAACCATTGCCTGATTTATTGTGTCAGGATCTTGTGGTTTTCCAGAATTTTGTAAAAATCGAAGCTGTCTCGCATTCATAATACTAACAAATACTGCAACACCAATTGCTCCAGCAACCGGTTGTAAAGTTGTCATCACTGCAGTCCCATGTGGATATAAGTGTTTGGGAAGTTGATTTAACCCATTGGTTTCAGCAGGCATCATAATTGCTGAAACAGATAACATCAACAAGATATAACTAACAATAACAACCCACAAAGGCGTGTCCACATTTAATCTACTCATCACATACATTGCCCCACTTAGCACAATTGATGCAGGAATCATCAAAACACGCGGGCCAAATTTATCAAATAGATATCCCATCAACGGCGACATTGCCCCATTAAGTAAACTACCCGGCAGTAAAATTAACCCCGCAGTAGCTGCAGTTAAAGCCAATGGCCCTTGCATATAGATAGGTAAAATTATTTCTGAAGCAAACATCGTCATGATGATTATTAAAAACATTAAAATAGCGTGTGTATACATAGGATATTTAAATACTCTTAAATCTATTAGGGGCTCTTTTAAATTGAACTGTCTTATTGAAAATAAGACAATTCCAATGATTCCAACAGTTATTGGAATTAATACATTTAGACTTAAAAAGCCTGATTTACTTTCTCCAGCACTACTAAAGCCATATATAACAGCCCCAAAACCTATAGTTGAAAAAACTAATGATAAATAATCGATTTTAGGTTTAGTAACTTCTGAAACATTAATTAAAAATTTAGACGCAAATGCAATTGAGAATATTGAAAATGGGATTACCATAATAAATAAAGAACGCCAACCTAGATATTCAACAATAACTCCAGATAGCGTTGGCCCAATCGTTGGCGCAAACATGATAACAAACCCAACGATTCCCATGATTTTTCCACGTTTAAAGGGGGGATAAATCAGCAAAAATACATTAAATATAATAGGCAAAAGCATCCCAGTCCCGATTGCTTGAATGAACCGTCCAATAAGGAGTATAGAAAAGGCTGGCGCCGCCGCACAAATTATTGTTCCAAGAGTGAAAATGGTCATAGTACTTAAAAATAACTGTCTTGTCGTAAACCACTGCAACAGCAACGCAGAAATCGGTGCTACGATTCCCATAATCAACATAAACCCTGTCGTCATCCATTGTACAGTTGGTAAGGTGATATCAAATTCTTTCATCAAAGATGTAAGGGCAATATTTAATAATGTTTCATTTAATATAGCAAAAAAAGCTCCAATAATTAGTGAAAATATAATCGGTAATGTTTTAAAATTTGGATCATCTGCTAGATATTCATATTTTTGATGCTTGTTATTGTTCATGTTAAGGCCCTCTCTGTCATAAATATTTAAATTAACTAAAAATTTTAATCATCTGCTTAATACTTATGAAATGTATTTACGGTACATATTAAGAATGATGAAATTTATATAAGTGCCTTCAATTAAAATGACCATTTATTTATTCTCCTGATTTAAGGAATTACAAATTTCGAAAACGATTCTTTCCATTTGTTGCATTTGTTCCATGTCGAGGTATTCGTACATTATAGAAAACCAAAGACCATCACTAATTAAACGCAGTTTTAAAATTTCATCAGGATTGCCTTCGTCTAGT
>NZ_LGPC01000008.1 GCF_001431205.1 Staphylococcus sp. NAM3COL9
TTTGTACATTGAAAACTAGATATGTAAGTAAAATTTATGATTTTACCAAGCAAAACCGAGTGAATTAGAGTTTTAAAAAGCTTGAATTCAAAAAAATAGAAATAATCGCTAGTGTTCGAAAGAACACTCACAGATTAATAACATTTTAGGTTTTCAACCGATTTTATCGTGTTGAAGGTCGAAAAGATTAAGTTATTAAGGGCGCACGGTGGATGCCTTGGCACTAGAAGCCTACGAAGGACGTTACTAACGACGATATGCTTTGGGGAGCTGTAAGTAAGCTTTGATCCAGAGATTTCCGAATGGGGAAACCCAGCACGAGTTATGTCGTGTTATCGATATGTGAATACATAGCATATCTGAAGGCAGACGCGGGGAACTGAAACATCTTAGTACCCGCAGGAAGAGAAAGAAAAATCGATTCCCTGAGTAGCGGCGAGCGAAACGGGAAGAGCCCAAACCAACGAGCTTGCTTGTTGGGGTTGTAGGACACTCTATACGGAGTTACAAAAGAACAAATTAGACGAATCATCTGGAAAGATGAATCAAAGAAGGTAATAATCCTGTAGTCGAAAGTTTGTTCACTCTTGAGTGGATCCTGAGTACGGCGGAACACGAGAAATTCCGTCGGAATCCGGGAGGACCATCTCCCAAGGCTAAATACTCTCTAGTGACCGATAGTGAACCAGTACCGTGAGGGAAAGGTGAAAAGTACCCCGGAAGGGGAGTGAAATAGAACTTGAAACCGTGTGCTTACAAGTAGTCAGAGCCCGTTAATGGGTGATGGCGTGCCTTTTGTAGAATGAACCGGCGAGTTACGATTTGATGCAAGGTTAAGCAGTTAATGTGGAGCCGTAGCGAAAGCGAGTCTGAATAGGGCGTTGAGTATTTGGTCGTAGACCCGAAACCAGGTGATCTACCCATGACCAGGCTGAAGTTCAGGTAACACTGAATGGAGGGCCGAACCGACTTACGTTGAAAAGTGAGCGGATGAGTTGTGGGTAGCGGAGAAATTCCAATCGAACCTGGAGATAGCTGGTTCTCTCCGAAATAGCTTTAGGGCTAGCCTTAAGTAATGATTATTGGAGGTAGAGCACTGTTTGGACGAGGGGCCTTTATCGGGTTACCGAATTCAGACAAACTCCGAATGCCAATCAATTTTATCTTAGGAGTTAGAACGCGGGTGATAAGGTCCGTGTTCGAAAGGGAAACAGCCCAGACCACCAGCTAAGGTCCCAAAATATATGTTAAGTGGAAAAGGATGTGGCGTTGCCCAGACAACTAGTATGTTGGCTTAGAAGCAGCCATCATTTAAAGAGTGCGTAATAGCTCACTAGTCGAGTGACACTGCGCCGAAAATGTACCGGGGCTAAACATATTACCGAAGCTGTGGATTGTCCGTAAGGACAGTGGTAGGAGAGCGTTCTAAGGGCGTTGAAGCATGATCGCAAGGACATGTGGAGCGCTTAGAAGTGAGAATGCCGGTGTGAGTAGCGAAAGACGGGTGAGAATCCCGTCCACCGATTGACTAAGGTTTCCAGAGGAAGGCTCGTCCGCTCTGGGTTAGTCGGGTCCTAAGCTGAGGCCGATAGGCGTAGGCGATGGATAACAGGTTGATATTCCTGTACCACCAAAATTCGTTTTAAGCGATGGGGGGACGCAGTAGGATAGGCGAAGCGTACTATTGGATTGTACGTCCAAGCAATGAGACTGAGTGTTAGGCAAATCCGGCACTCTTAAGGTCAAGTTGTGATGGGGAGAGGAAATTTTTTCCTCGAGTCGTTGATTTCACACTGCCAAGAAAAGCCTCTAGCTAGAATTTTGGTGCCCGTACCGCAAACCGACACAGGTAGTCAAGATGAGAATTCTAAGGTGAGCGAGCGAACTCTCGTTAAGGAACTCGGCAAAATGACCCCGTAACTTCGGGAGAAGGGGTGCTCTTTAGGGTTAACGCCCAGGAGAGCCGCAGTGAATAGGCCCAAGCGACTGTTTATCAAAAACACAGGTCTCTGCTAAACCGTAAGGTGATGTATAGGGGCTGACGCCTGCCCGGTGCTGGAAGGTTAAGAGGAGTGGTTAGCTTCGGCGAAGCTACGAATCGAAGCCCCAGTAAACGGCGGCCGTAACTATAACGGTCCTAAGGTAGCGAAATTCCTTGTCGGGTAAGTTCCGACCCGCACGAAAGGCGTAACGATTTGGGCACTGTCTCAACGAGAGACTCGGTGAAATCATAGTACCTGTGAAGATGCAGGTTACCCGCGACAGGACGGAAAGACCCCGTGGAGCTTTACTGTAGTCTGATATTGAAATTCGGTACAACTTGTACAGGATAGGTAGGAGCCTTTGAAACGTGAGCGCCAGCTTACGTCGAGGCGTTGGTGGGATACTACCCTTGCTGTGTTGGATTTCTAACCCGCACCATTTATCATGGTGGGAGACAGTGTCAGATGGACAGTTTGACTGGGGCGGTCGCCTCCTAAAGAGTAACGGAGGCGCTCAAAGGTTTCCTCAGAATGGTTGGAAATCATTCATAGAGTGTAAAGGCATAAGGAAGCTTGACTGCGAGACTTACAAGTCGAGCAGGGTCGAAAGACGGACTTAGTGATCCGGTGGTTCCGCATGGAAGGGCCATCGCTCAACGGATAAAAGCTACCCCGGGGATAACAGGCTTATCTCCCCCAAGAGTTCACATCGACGGGGAGGTTTGGCACCTCGATGTCGGCTCATCGCATCCTGGGGCTGTAGTCGGTCCCAAGGGTTGGGCTGTTCGCCCATTAAAGCGGTACGCGAGCTGGGTTCAGAACGTCGTGAGACAGTTCGGTCCCTATCCGTCGTGGGCGCAGGAAATTTGAGAGGAGCTGTCCTTAGTACGAGAGGACCGGGATGGACATACCTCTGGTGTACCAGTTGTCGTGCCAACGGCATCGCTGGGTAGCTATGTATGGACGGGATAAGTGCTGAAAGCATCTAAGCATGAAGCCCCCCTCAAGATGAGATTTCCCAACTTCGGTTATAAGATCCCTCAAAGATGATGAGGTTAATAGGTTCGAGGTGGAAGCATAGCGATATGTGGAGCTGACGAATACTAATCGATCGAAGACTTAATCAAATTTAAAAGTGTTTTGTTTTGGCATTATCAAATTTTACTTACTATCTAGTTTTGAATGTATAATTTTTATACATTTCATTGTCTGGTGACAATGGCAAGGAGGTCACACCTGTTCCCATGCCGAACACAGTAGTTAAGCTCCTTAGCGCCGATGGTAGTCGGACTTACGTTCCGCGAGAGTAGGACGTTGCCAGGCAGCATTATAGGATGCGATGAGCCCGAGACCGAGAGGTCTCTTTTTTTTATGTAAAAAAAGCGTGGCCCAATAGAGATGGGAATAATTTAAGGATTACAAGAGCTTGTGCTCTTGTATAAGAACTACTAATTTCGCAAGCGAAAAAGTGGTTCTTTATAAATTAAGTAATAGAACCTTAAAAGCTATTGATCTGAGTGAAAGATATAACAACCTTACAAGCGGTGGCAAAGAAGTAACCTGATACATGTTAAATGTATACAAGAGTAGTAATCTCTTACGTGATCGCTACTAATCTTGCAGACAAGAAAGCAGTGATTTAGAGATTAGTCATTCTTCAAAATTGTCAATGAACGAATTAGTGCGTTGGTGTGGTCTTCTAGTTGTGAAAAAGGTATTCCACCAAAACCTAAAATGAATTTTACAGATTGCTGTGACTTATCATATTTACTAAATGGAATAATTTTCAATTTATTTTCTTCGGCATTTTTCAAACATTGTTTCATAGTTAAACCATTTTTTACAGTTAGTGTAAAGTGCATACCTGCTAATGCACCATCAATTTCTAATTGTTCTTGATAGGGTTTGAGTGCATCTAATATGAATTTAAGTTTGTCTCTATAAACGTTTCTCATTTTATTTAAATGCCTCTCAAAACTACCTGACTGCATAAAGCTTGCTACCATTTTTTGTATATGTGCGGGTGCTGTATTACCTTCTCTATTTTCTAGTGTGTTATATAATTCCAACAGTTTTTTAGGTAATACTAGGTAAGCAACTCTGCAACTTGGAAATAAAGATTTTGAGAATGTACTAATATATATGACTTTATCTTTTGTATCTAAACTTTGTAATGCAGGAATAGGCTTTCCAAAGTAACGGAATTCCGAATCATAATCATCTTCAATAATGTATCTATTTTCAAATTGCTGTGCCCAATGAATAAGTTGGGTACGTTTTTTTAAATTCATCACATAGCCAGTAGGAAATTGGTGAGAAGGTGTGACATAAGCGATGTTATTATTAGATTCATTGAAATATTCTAGCTCAATTCCTGTATTATTCACAGGTACTTGGAGATAAGTAATTTGTTTTTTGTCTAAAACTTGTTTGATTGGTGGATAGCTGGGATTTTCAATTAAAAAGCGTCCTTTATTCAAAATATCAGTCAATAAATTAATGAGTTGTTCTGTAGAAGAACCAATAATAATTTGTTCTGGATGACATGCTACGCCTCTACTGTTAAATAAGTAATGTGCTATTTCTTGGCGTAGTGTCCATTCTCCTTTGGGGTTTGTATGCTGCAGTAAGTTCAATTGACTATCTTCAAAAGCGTCACGTGCATATTTTCTGAATTGTTGTATGGGAAAATATTCTGCATCTATTTCTGATAAATTAAAAGAAAAATCATATATTTGTTGAGTCTGGTTGTCGTTGTTTTGTTCTTGATATGCGTTTGATGCGTATAGATCTCTAGTAATAATTGGTAAAGTTTCAACGTCAGAGACAAAATAGCCTGATCGTGGTTTGGCATATATGTAACCCTCGTCGGATAGAATTTGATAAGCATGTTCAATTGTTGTATTGCTTACAGATAAATGTTGCCCTAACACTCGTTTTGAAGGGAATTTATCGCCTGATTTATATTGCCCTTCAATGATTTGTTTTTTTAAGTTCTCGTAAAGATTAATGTATAAGTGTTCTTTCGTCATTTTAACTGACCTCCTAAATTAATTCGTAATTGTCCCTTTTTAAATACCAGTTTATCTTTTAAAATGAATTTAATCAACTAAGTAAAGGGGTTAAATAAATATGTCTAAAGTAATTGGATCTGAAAGAGTTAAAAGAGGAATGGCGGAAATGCAAAAGGGTGGCGTAATTATGGACGTTGTAAATGCAGAACAAGCTAAGATAGCTGAAGATGCGGGTGCTGTTGCAGTAATGGCATTAGAGCGCGTGCCTTCTGATATTAGAGCTGCAGGTGGCGTGGCACGTATGGCTAATCCTAAAATTGTAGAAGAAGTTATGAATGCTGTCTCTATACCAGTTATGGCTAAAGGCCGCATTGGTCATATAACTGAAGCTCGTGTATTAGAATCTATGGGTGTTGACTATATTGATGAATCTGAAGTATTAACACCAGCTGATGAAGAGTTTCATTTACGTAAAGATACATTCACCGTACCATTTGTATGTGGTTGCCGTAATTTAGGTGAAGCTGCACGCCGTATTGGTGAAGGCGCTGCAATGTTACGTACTAAAGGTGAGCCAGGTACTGGGAATATCGTAGAAGCAGTTAGACATATACGCCAGGTCAATTCAGAAGTGAGTCGTTTAACAGTTATGCATGACGATGAGATTATGACTGAGGCTAAAAATATTGGTGCACCATACGAAATTTTAAAATCTATTAAAGAAAATGGTAAATTACCAGTAGTTAATTTTGCAGCTGGTGGGGTAGCGACGCCTCAAGATGCTGCATTAATGATGGAATTAGGTGCAGACGGAGTGTTTGTGGGATCTGGTATTTTCAAATCAGAAGATCCAGAAAAATTTGCTAAAGCAATTGTACAAGCAACTACACATTATCAAGACTACGAATTAATTGGACGTCTAGCTAAAGAATTAGGCACAGCAATGAAAGGTTTAGATATCAATGAGTTGTCATTAGAAGAACGTATGCAAGAGCGTGGATGGTAATATGAAAATTGGTGTTTTAGCCTTACAAGGTGCTGTGAGAGAACATATACGTCATATTGCGCTAAGTGGTCATGAAGGTGTAGCAGTTAAGCGTGTCGAACAGTTGGATGACATTGATGGGTTGATCATACCAGGTGGAGAATCTACTACGTTACGTCGCCTAATGAATCTTTACGGATTCAAAGATACTTTGCAACAATCCACATTACCTATGTTTGGTACTTGTGCTGGCTTAATTATCTTAGCAACGAACATTGTTGGAGAAGAAGGTTATTTAAATAAACTGAACATCACTGTTCAAAGAAATTCTTTTGGCCGACAAGTTGATAGCTTTGAAAGTGAGTTAGATGTAAAAGGAATTGCCAAAGATATTGAAGGTGTCTTTATTAGAGCACCTCATATAGAAAGTGTGCATGGTGAAGTTAGTGTGCTTAGCACAGTTGGTGATAAAATTGTAGCTGTTCAACAAGGATGTTATTTAGGTGTTTCATTTCATCCTGAATTAACAGATGATTACAGAGTCACACAATATTTTATTGAAGCAATTGTTAAACCGACCGTAACTGAAAAAGTATAAAAAAAGAGCGACAAGGTATTGATACCTTGTCGCTCTTTTGAATATTTAATTTTAAATAAAGAACCCCGCAATGGCTGCAGAAATAAATGAAACTAATGTAGCACCGAATAATAATTTTAGACCGAATCGTGCTACCATATCGCCTTTTTCGTTATTAAGCGATTTGATTGCACCAGAGATAATACCGATAGAGCTAAAGTTTGCGAATGACACTACGAATACTGAGATAACGCCTTTCGCATGTTCACTCATATTTTTAACTTCGCTTAGACTTTGCATGGCAACAAATTCATTTGATAATAATTTCGTTGCCATAATAGAACCAGCTTGTACAGCTTCATGCCATGGCACGCCAACTAAGAATGCGAATGGTGCAAATACGAAACCGATTAGCGTTTGGAAGTCCCAAGTAATACTACCACCTGAAATACCAGTGAAAATCGCGCTAACTACACCATTTAGTAAAGCGATAATAGCGATATAACCAATTAACATTGCCCCTACAATGACTGCTACTTTAAATCCATCTAAAATGTATTCCCCTAACATTTCAAAGAAAGATTGCTTATTTGTTTCACTTTCTTCAAGAATTAATTTATCTTCTTTTGGATCAACTTTATAAGGGTTGATGATAGAAGCAATAATGAAACCGCCAAAGAGGTTTAATACGACTGCTGTAACAACAAAACGTGGTTCAATTAACGCGAAGTAAGCACCGATAATAGATGCAGACACAGTAGACATTGCTGAAGCAGTTAAAGTATAAAGACGTTGTCTTGGAATATGAGCAAGTTCTTTTTTCAACGAAATAAATACTTCTGATTGTCCCAAAATTGCTGCTGCAACAGCATTATATGATTCTAAACGGCCCATACCATTAATTTTAGATATAACTAAACCTAAGACATTAATAATTACAGGTAAAATACGTGTATATTGTAGGATACCAATCAATGCTGATATGAAAACAATTGGTAATAATACATTAAAGAAGAATGGAGGATTTTCTGGATCTATATATTTAAATCCACCAAATACGAAATTCACACCTTCTGCTGCTTGTGCTAATAAGTAATTAAAGCCTACTGAAATACCACCAATGACTGTAATCCCAAATTGTGTTTTTAACAAAATAAATGCCATAATAAGTTGTATTACAAGTAATAACCCAATATATTGCCAGCGAACATTTTTTCTATCGGAGCTGAAAAGAAAGGCTAACCCAAGAAATACTACAATCCCAATTAAACCGATAATAATATGCATAATTTTCATCCCTTTTATTTTTTTCTTAATACCTATAATACAATAAAAGTGTGAGCACTTACATCCATAAACTAATATTTTTTAATCATATTGGTTGAAAAAGGTCAAAGTTGGTCATATAATATAGTCAAAGAAGGTCAAAAGAGGTGATAATCATGCACAATATGTCTGACATCATAGAACAGTACATTAAGAAATTATTTGAAGACACCAATAAAGACGTTGTAGAACTTCAACGTGCAAATATTGCACAGCGCTTTGACTGTGTGCCTTCTCAACTGAATTATGTAATCAAAACACGTTTTACAAATGAACATGGTTATGAGATTGAAAGTAAAAGAGGTGGTGGTGGGTACATCCGAATCACCAAAATTGAAAATAGAGATGAAACAGGTTACATTAATCACTTACTTCAATTAATAGGACCATCCATTTCTCAACAACAAGCGTATTACATTATAGATGGTTTATTAGATAAAAAATATATCAATGAACGTGAAGCGAAAATGATTTATGCTGTCATTGATAGAGAAACATTAAAAATGGATGTATTATCGAGAGATATTATACGGGCTAATATTATTAAACGTTTATTACCTGTAATAAATTATTACTAAAGTGAGGTGTTTAGTCGTGCTATGCGAAAATTGTCATTTAAACGAAGCAGAAGTTAAACTAGCAGTAAAAGGACAAGACGGTGTAAACGAAAAATGGGTTTGTTCGACATGTGCTCAAGGTGGAAATCCTTGGACACAAAATCAGCAGTTACAATCCCAAGATGATATTGAAGGCGCATTTGTTGTAAAACAAATTTTACAACATTTAGCAGCTAAACATGGTATTGATTTTGATGAAATTGCTTTTAAAGAAGAAAAAAGATGTCCTACTTGTCATATGACGTTAAAAGATATTGCACATGTTGGTAAATTTGGTTGTGCAAACTGCTATGCAACTTTTAAAGATGACATTGTCGACATTGTGCGTCGTGTGCAAGGTGGTCAAATAGAACACACAGGAAAAACACCTCGATCTTCGCATAGAAAGTTAGCACTTAAAAAACAAATTGAAGAAAAAAGTTCATATTTAAATCAGCTTATTGAAGAACAGAATTTTGAAGAAGCTGCAATTGTTCGTGACGAAATTAAAGCATTGAAAGACGATGGCGAGGTGAAACATGATGAGTGATAATGATATTAGTGCATACATGAGTGAGTGGATGCGCGATAAAGAAGAAAGTCCTGTCGTGATGTCTTCAAGAATCCGATTGGCTAGAAACTTAGAAAATCATGTCCATCCATTAATGTTTCCGTCAGCGCAGGATGGTTATAGAGTGATTAATGAGGTACAAGATGCGCTTCCTGACTTGTTTATACAGCGCTTAGATACGATGGATCAGCAAAGCAAATATAAACTTGTTGCGAAACATCTTATAAGTCCAGAATTAATCAGACAACCTGCCTCAGCAGTGTTACTCAATAATGATGAATCGTTGAGTATTATGGTGAATGAAGAGGATCATATTCGAATTCAAGCTATGGGAAATGATTTATCACTGCAAACATTGTACGAGAATGCTTCTACTGTAGATGATACGCTTGATAGTGAGTTGGATGTAAGTTTTGATGAAACATTAGGTTATTTAACAACTTGTCCGACAAACATTGGTACTGGCATGCGTGCGAGTGTGATGCTACATTTACCGGGTTTAACAATTATGAAGCGTATGAATCGCATCGCTCAAACGATTAACAGATTTGGTTTTACTATAAGAGGAATATTTGGTGAAGGTTCGCAAGTTTATGGTCATATTTATCAAATTTCAAATCAACTAACTTTGGGAAAAACTGAAGAAGAAATCATTGAAAGTTTAACTGAAGTTGTACAACAAATCATTAATGAAGAAATGCAAATTCGGGAACGTATGAACCGTCACAATCACATTGAAACATTAGACCGAGTATATCGTTCGTTAGGAATATTAAAATATAGTAGACTGATATCTATGGAGGAAGCATCACTGAGATTAAGTGAAGTGAAACTCGGTATTGATTTAGGCTATATTGAACTAGAAAACTTCAAGTTTAATGAATTAATGGTAGCAATACAATCGCCATTCTTATTAGATGATGAAGATGACAGAGTAGTAAATGAAAAAAGAGCAGATATATTAAGAGAACATATAAATTAGGAGGTCATGCTATGCTATTTGGTAGACTGACAGAACGTGCACAGCGTGTATTAGCACATGCTCAAGAAGAAGCAATTCGCTTAAATCATTCAAATATTGGAACAGAACATTTACTTTTAGGTTTGATGAAAGAGCCTGAAGGTATTGCAGCCAAAGTATTAGAATCATTTGAAATTACTGAAGAAAAAGTAGTAGAAGAAGTAGAAAAATTAATCGGCCATGGTCAAGAACAAATGGGCGCTTTACACTATACACCTCGTGCGAAAAAAGTCATTGAATTATCAATGGATGAAGCGAGAAAATTACACCATAATTTTGTGGGAACAGAACACATCTTACTTGGTTTAATTAGAGAAAATGAAGGTGTAGCAGCACGTGTATTTGCAAACTTAGATTTAAATATAACTAAAGCACGTGCACAAGTTGTTAAAGCATTAGGTAGCCCAGAGTTGGGGAATAAAAATGCGCAGGCTAATAAATCTAATAACACGCCAACTTTAGATAGCCTTGCACGTGACTTAACAGTTATTGCAAAAGATGGCACGCTAGATCCAGTTATTGGTAGAGACAAAGAAATTACAAGAGTGATTGAAGTTTTAAGTCGTCGTACTAAAAATAACCCAGTACTAATTGGTGAGCCAGGTGTTGGTAAAACTGCAATTGCAGAAGGTCTAGCCCAAGCGATTATTAAAAATGAAGTACCTGAGACGCTTAAAGGTAAACGCGTGATGTCACTTGATATGGGAACAGTTGTAGCTGGTACGAAGTATCGAGGCGAATTTGAAGAGCGTTTGAAAAAAGTAATGGAAGAAATTCATCAAGCGGGTGACGTTATACTATTCATCGATGAATTACACACATTAGTTGGCGCAGGTGGTGCTGAAGGTGCTATTGACGCATCAAACATCTTGAAACCGGCACTTGCAAGAGGAGAACTACAATGTATTGGTGCAACGACATTAGATGAATACCGTAAAAACATTGAAAAAGACGCAGCACTTGAACGTCGTTTCCAACCAGTTCAAGTTGATGAACCAACAGTTGAAGATACAATTGAAATCTTAAAAGGATTACGTGATCGTTATGAAGCACATCACCGTATTAATATTTCAGATGAAGCGGTAATCTCAGCTGCTACTTTAAGTCACCGTTATATTTCAGATCGTTTCTTACCTGATAAAGCAATCGACTTAATCGATGAAGCAAGTTCTAAAGTTAGACTTAGAAGTCATACAACACCACCGAACTTGAAAGAATTAGAACAAGAAATTGAGCAAGTTAAAAATGAAAAAGATGCTGCGGTACATTCACAAGAATTCGAAAATGCAGCAAATCTTCGTGATAAACAAACGAAATTAGAAAAACAATACGAAGAAGCTAATAATAATTGGAAGAACGCGCAAAATGGCGACAATACTTCTTTATCAGAAGAAGATATCGGAGAAGTTATAGCTGGCTGGACGGGTATTCCATTAACGAAAATTAATGAAACTGAATCAAACCGTTTATTAAACTTAGAAGATACACTTCATAACAGAGTTATTGGACAGAAAGCGGCTGTAACGTCTATCAGTAAAGCAGTTAGACGCGCGAGAGCTGGATTGAAAGATCCTAAACGTCCTATCGGTAGCTTTATCTTCTTAGGCCCTACAGGTGTAGGTAAAACTGAATTAGCTCGTGCTTTAGCAGAGTCTATGTTTGGTGAAGATGACGCAATGATACGTGTGGATATGAGTGAATTTATGGAGAAACATGCAGTGAGTCGTCTAGTTGGTGCCCCTCCAGGTTATGTAGGACACGATGATGGTGGACAGTTGACTGAAAAAGTAAGACGTAAACCCTATTCAGTTATCTTATTTGATGAAATTGAAAAAGCACACCCAGATGTATTTAACATCTTATTACAAGTACTTGATGATGGACATCTTACTGATACAAAAGGACGTCGTGTAGATTTCCGTAATACAGTAATTATTATGACATCAAACGTTGGTGCACAAGAACTACAAGATCAACGATTTGCAGGTTTTGGTGGCGCATCTGAAGGTGAAGATTACGAAACAATTCGTAAAACAATGATGAAAGAATTGAAAAATGCGTTTCGTCCAGAATTCTTAAACCGTGTTGATGACATTATTGTATTCCACAAACTTTCTAAAGAAGAATTGAAAGAAATTGTAACAATGATGATTAATAAATTAACAAATCGTCTATCTGAACAAGATATCAATATCGAAGTTACAGATGCGGCAAAAGAAAAAATTGCTGAAGAAGGCTACGATCCAGAGTATGGTGCTAGACCATTAATTCGTGCAATTCAAAAAACTGTAGAAGATAATTTAAGTGAATTAATTTTAGACGGTAACCAAATTGAAGGTAAAAAAGTCGAAATTGATCATGATGATAAAGAATATAAATATAATATTCAAGATAGAAAAGAAGAAAAGAAAAATAAAGAAACAACAGACTCATAAGTTTAATTACTAAAAGTGAATTTTTATAGATTATAGCGCTTCTCAAATGTGTTAGTTCGCCTTTGAGAGGCGCTTTTATGTTTAATAATAGAAAATTCAAAGAATCTTTAAAAAACTTGGATATAATTTTCTTTCGATAAATTTATAATATTATTGGTAGTATATATCTGTGCATGGTATTTTATAAAAATAGCTTTTATGTAAGTGAATTTAGGGATAGATATAATTAAATGTAATTGAGAAAAAATAATCGTAAAGATCACAGTGAGTTAAATAAGATTAAAATTTGTTTTTAAACAGGTTGAGGTATAAAATAGATTTGTTCAATGAAAGATGGAGGTGCAATAGTGGCCAAGAAGAAAGTTGTTTTTGAATGTATGGCATGTGGCTATCAGTCCGCAAAATGGATGGGTAAATGTCCAAATTGTGGTGGCTGGAATCAAATGGAAGAAATTGTTGAGCAAAAGGCGGCAAGTCCAAAACATGGAGTACGCAGTCGTGATCGCGACAATGTTTCGAAAGTACAGAAGTTAAACGAAATTAAACAAGAGACGACACCACGTGTTACAACTAAGTCAGAGGAATTTAATCGTGTGCTCGGTGGAGGTATCGTCAATGGTTCTCTCGTATTGATTGGTGGGGATCCTGGTATAGGAAAATCAACATTACTATTACAAATATGTGCGGCACTATCACAATCGCATAATGTCTTATACATAACAGGTGAGGAATCATTAAATCAAACTAAGCTAAGAGCTGAAAGGTTGGATGAAGATTCAAGCGAACTCAATGTATTTGCAGAAACTGATTTAGAAGTCATCCACGAGACAGTAAAACAATTAAAACCCGATTTACTTGTAGTTGACTCAATCCAAACGATATTTCATCCGGAAATTAGTTCAGCACCAGGCTCAGTATCTCAAGTAAGAGAAAGTACACAAAGCTTAATGAACATCGCCAAACAAATGAATATTGCAACGTTTATCGTGGGACATGTAACGAAAGAAGGACAAATCGCAGGTCCGCGTTTACTAGAACACATGGTAGATACAGTACTTTATTTCGAAGGTGATGAACACCACGCTTACCGTATTTTGAGAGCGGTGAAAAACCGTTTTGGTTCTACAAATGAAATGGGTATTTTTGAAATGAAACAAAGCGGATTGAAAGGTGTTAAAAACCCATCTGAGATGTTTTTAGAAGAACGTTCGACAAATGTGCCCGGCTCGACTATCGTCTCTACAATGGAAGGCACGAGACCATTACTTATAGAAGTTCAAGCGCTTGTCACGCCTACTACTTTTAATAATCCTAGACGGATGGCAACGGGTATTGATCACAACCGCTTGAGTCTATTGATGGCAGTGTTAGAGAAAAAAGAAAATTATTTACTTCAACAACAAGATGCATACATTAAAGTTGCAGGTGGTGTAAGATTAACGGAACCTGCCGTTGATTTAGGTATCATTGTGGCAACAGCTTCAAGCTTTAAAGATCTAACAGTAGATGGTTTAGATTGCTTTATAGGAGAAGTTGGATTGACTGGAGAGGTGAGACGAGTATCTCGTATAGAACAACGTGTGCAGGAAGCAGAGAAACTCGGATTTAAACGTATTATTATCCCAGAATCTAATATTGGCGGATGGCAATTTCCTAGTGAAATTAAGGTCATTGGTGTGAAAAGTGTTCACGAAGCCCTAAAATATGCGTTAACAAAACATTAAATTAAATTCCAAAAATATACAGTTAAAAAACATTTGATCTGTATAACTTTATAGAGAAAGGGGTGTTAAACTTGAACATAATAAGAATCATTGTTATTTTATGTTATGTTATTTTAGGTGCGAGTTTAGGGGTCTATCTTATTCCGGAAATTGCTGTGGATACTGGGTTAAGTGATTATACGTTATTAACTAATAATTATTTCAACGGACTCCTTGGTATTGTTATCTTCTTTTTAATTTTTGGTTGGTTTATTAAAAAAGCAACATTAATGCTGAAAGAATTAGAACAAACAATAATGCGTCAAAGTGCTGTAGAAATTTTGTTTGCTACAATTGGGCTGATGATAGGTTTAGTCATTTCTGTTATGATATCATTTATTTTTCAAATTATAGGTAATAATGTGTTGAACCATTTTGTGCCAATCATTGTTACGATTATTTTAGGCTATTTCGGTTTCCAATTTGGCTTACGCAAACGTGATGAAATGTTATTGTTCTTCCCTGAAAACATGGCACGCTCGATGTCTATCAATGCACGTAACGCAGTGCCAAAAATCATTGATACAAGTGCTATCATAGATGGTCGCATTTTAGATATTATAGAGTGTGGTTTTATTGATGGTGAAATACTCATACCTCAAGGTGTCATAAATGAGTTACAAGTTGTTGCTGATGCAAATGACAGTGTGAAACGTGAAAAAGGCCAAAGAGGGTTAGATATTTTGAATTCACTATATGATACTGATCATCCAACGCGCATTATTCATCCGACAAAGTCTCATAGTGATATTGATGCAATGCTAATTAAGTTAGCACAACACTATAGAGGGCATATTATCACCACAGATTTCAACCTCAATAAAGTATGCCATGTACAAGGTATTCAAGCCCTAAATGTTAATGATTTATCTGAAGCGATTAAACCCTCAGTACACCAAGGTGACCGTTTTAACTTATTACTTACTAAAATGGGTAAAGAATCAGGACAAGCAGTCGGATACTTAGATGATGGAACAATGGTCGTAGTAGATAATGCTAAAAAAAATATCGGTGAATATATTGATTTAGAAGTAATCAGTTTATTACAAACGTCATCAGGAAGAATTATTTTTGCAAAAAAGATTAATTAAATAAATTACTAAGGGTTTTATATGGAAATGTAGCTAAAATTGTTACAGTTTCACATGAAACCTTTATTAATATTTGAATATTATTTTTATAAAGTTTGCGTATTAATCATTTTGAATTTAAGCACAGTGATTTCATATTAAACTTTAAAGTGCTACAATAGATAGCGAAATTGTATTACTATAAAAGGAATTACAAGTGTGTAGCATGTGTGTGAAAGTACACAGTTTTTTGGATAGTGATACTTTTAAAAATTATAAGCTATGGTATTATTAATAAGCGTAGAATAATAAACTTATTAATGGTTGAGCGTCATTATTATTGTTAACGACATAAAGTTAAATTGATACACGTTCAGCTTTTTGATGTGTGAGTGTAACAAACGATAAAGCATTGAACGCAACAAAACATTACTAATTAATATTAAAAATGGGAGTGAACATAATGAGTGATCGTGTAAGAGTTAGATATGCCCCAAGTCCAACTGGTTATTTGCATATCGGTAATGCAAGAACTGCATTATTCAACTATTTATTTGCTAAACATTATGATGGAGATTTTGTAATTCGTATAGAAGATACGGACAGTAAACGTAATCTAACTGATGGAGAATCTTCACAATTTGATAATTTAAAATGGTTAGGCCTCGATTGGGACGAATCTGTCGATAAAGATAAAGGTTATGGCCCTTATCGCCAATCAGAACGTGGCGAAATTTACAATCCGCTTATTCAGCAATTATTAGATGAAGACAAAGCGTATAAATGTTATATGACTGAAGAGGAACTTGATGCTGAGCGTGAACAACAAATCAAACGTGGAGAAATGCCACGTTATGCTGGGAAACATGCACACTTAACTGAAGAAGAACGTCAACAATTCGAATCAGAAGGTCGTCAACCTGCCGTTCGTTTCCGTGTTCCTAAAGACACAACATTCACTTTTGAAGATATGGTTAAAGGTGAAATTTCATTTGATTCAGATAATATGGGTGACTGGGTTATTGTTAAAAAAGATGGTGTACCTACGTACAATTTTGCAGTAGCTATTGATGATCACTATATGGAAATCTCAGATGTTATTCGCGGTGATGATCATATTTCTAATACACCAAAACAATTAATGATTTACGAAACATTTGGTTGGGAAGCGCCTAGATTCGCGCATATGTCGCTTATCGTTAATGAAGAACGTAAAAAATTAAGTAAACGTGACGGACAAATCCTACAATTCATCGAGCAATATCGTGATTTAGGCTATTTACCGGAAGCATTATTTAACTTTATTACATTGTTAGGCTGGTCACCAGAAGGCGAAGAAGAAGTTTATTCTAAAGAGGAATTCATTAAAATCTTCGATGAAAAACGTTTATCTAAATCACCTGCATTTTTCGACAAGCAAAAATTAGCATGGGTTAATAACCAATATATGAAACAAAAAGATACTGAAACAGTATTCGAATTAGCTTTACCACACCTGATCAAAGCGGAATTACTTCCTGAAAATCCAAATGAAGCAGATTTGGAATGGGGGCGTAAACTTGTTGCGCTTTATCAAAAAGAAATGAGTTATGCTGGAGAAATCGTTCCTTTATCTGAGCTATTCTTCCGTGATCAACAAATTTTAGGTGACGATGAACAAGAAATCATTGGTGGTGAACAAGTACCAGAACTAATGAATCATTTATATGGAAAATTAGAAGCACTTGAACCATTTGAAGCGGCAGAAATCAAAAAAACAATCAAAGAGGTTCAAAAAGAAACTGGTATTAAAGGTAAACAACTATTCATGCCAATTCGTATTGCTGTAACGGGCCAAATGCATGGACCAGAATTACCAAATACAATTGAAGTATTAGGTAAAGAAAAAGTGTTACTACGTTTGAAAAACTACGTTAAATAAAGAAGGTTGTGTGCGACGATGTTGTCTCAAGTTGAAAATACTTGAAAAATTACATCGAACCACCTATTATTAAATTGAAATAGCCAGAGGATTAGTAAGCGATGAAATGTGTAAAGAGAGTGTGCGGTTGCTGTGAGTACACCACTGAAATTGCTGAATGCACCTTTGTGTTAATGAACTAAATAAACTTTAATGAGTGAAAATAAGTTACTTTTATATATTAACCATATTTATGGTTAATATAATCAACTTATATTTAAAAATAAGAGTGGAACCGTGCAAAGCACCTCTAACAAGCCAGTTAGAGGTGCTTTTTTAATAAGGAGGTAGCAACCTTGTTTAAGATATTGAAAAGAATAAAAGACGATGTAAACATGGTGTTTGAACAAGATCCAGCTGCACGTACTACATTGGAAGTTGTCACTTCTTACGCAGGCATACATGCAGTGTGGAGTCATTTGATTGCGCATGAACTATATAAAAAGAAAAAATATATATTAGCAAGATTAATTTCGCAAGTTGCGCGCTTTTTCACAGGTATTGAAATACATCCAGGGGCTAAAATAGGCAAGCGTTTATTTATTGACCATGGTATGGGTGTCGTTATTGGAGAAACATGTAATATAGGAAATAATGTCACGATTTATCAAGGCGTTACATTAGGTGGTACTGGTAAAGAGCGAGGTAAACGTCACCCTGATATAGGGGATAATGTATTAATAGCTGCAGGTGCCAAAGTACTAGGCGATATTAAAATTGATTCAAATGTGAACATAGGAGCAAACTCAGTTGTATTAAATTCTGTACCAAGTTATTCAACAGTGGTAGGTATACCAGGCCATATTGTTAAGCAAGATGGCAGACGTATTGGTAAAACGTTCGATCATCGTAACTTACCAGATCCAGTTTATGAACAATTAAAAGAATTAGAAAAACAACTTGAGAAAACAAGAAATGGAGAGATACAAGATGATTACATTATATAATACGCTAACACGTCAGAAAGAGACGTTTGAGCCTATTGAACCAGGTAAGGTTAAAATGTATGTTTGTGGACCAACAGTATATAATTATATCCATATTGGTAATGCAAGACCTGCAATTAATTACGATGTGGTAAGAAGATATTTCGAATATCAAGGATACGAAGTCGTATATGTGTCGAACTTCACAGACGTTGACGATAAATTAATCAAACGATCTAAAGAATTAGGTGAATCTGTAGAAACGATAGCAGATCGATATATCGATGCCTTTTACGAAGATGTAGGTGCGCTAAACGTTAAAAAAGCAACATCAAATCCACGTGTCATGAATCATATGGATGATATTATTAAGTTTATTAAAGAATTAGTAAATCAAGGCAATGCTTATGAAAGTGGCGGCGATGTATACTTTAGAACACGTAAATTTGAAGACTATGGTAAATTAAGTCATCAATCATTAAATGATTTGAAAGTAGGCGCTCGCATAGAACAAGGTGAACAAAAAGAAGACGCTTTGGATTTCACGTTATGGAAACAAGCAAAACCAGAAGAAATAAGCTGGGATAGTCCATTTGGTAAAGGTAGACCAGGTTGGCACATTGAATGTTCTGTAATGGCATTTCATGAACTAGGAGCAACAATTGATATTCATGCAGGTGGCACAGATTTACAATTCCCTCATCATGAGAATGAAATTGCACAATCAGAAGCACATAACCATGCGCCTTTTGCTAACTATTGGATGCATAATGGATTTATCAATATTGATAATGAAAAAATGAGTAAATCATTAGGTAATTTCGTGCTTGTTCACGATATTATAAAACAAATTGACCCTGATGTATTACGTTTCTTCATGATTAGTGTACATTATAGAAGCCCAATTAATTATAATGTTGAACTTGTTGAAGCAGCTAAGAGTGGTTTAGAGCGTGTACGTAACAGTTATCAAGCTATTGAAGAACGTGAAGCTATTGCGTCAAATATTGAAGATCAATCTGCATATATAGAAGCAATTGATGATATTTTAAAACAATTTGAAACAGTAATGAATGATGATTTTAATACAGCCAATGCAATTACTGCTTGGTATGATTTATCAAAATTAGCTAATAAATATATCTTAGAAAACACAACTTCTACAACAGTTATTGAACGCTTTAAAGTAGTATATAAAATTTTCAGCGACGTACTAGGTGTGCCACTTAAAAGTAAGGAGAGCGACATGCTTTTAGATGAACAAGTCGAAGCGTTAATAGAAGAAAGAAACAAGGCGAGACAAAATAAAGATTTTGCGCGAGCTGATGAAATTCGTGATGACTTAAAAGCACAAAATATTATTTTAGAAGATACAGCGCAAGGTGTGAGATTTAAACGTGGCTAATATGGATAACAAGTTATTGAATCCCTTGACGTTGGCATATATGGGCGATGCCGTTTTAGATCAACACGTAAGAGAATATATAGTGTTGAAATTAAAAGCTAAGCCTAACCGATTACACCAAGAAGCAAAACGCTATGTATCTGCTAAAAGTCAGGCAGAAACACTTGAGTTTTTAATGGAAAACAATTGGTTTACTGAAAGTGAACAAGATATTGTGCGGCGCGGTAGAAATGCTAAAAGTTATACAAAAGCGAAGAATACAGATATACAAACGTATCGTAAAAGTTCAGGATTAGAAGCTATCATTGGTTTTTTATATCTGGAAAAAGAACATGAACGTTTAACATCATTGTTAGAATGTATCGTAAAAAATGTAGATGAAAGGTAGTGGTACTGTGGAAGAGATAGTTATAGTCGGTCGCCATGCAGTAAAAGAAGCGATTGTCTCAGGACATACAATTAATAAGATTTTAATTCAAGATACTATCAAAAAAGGTCAAATAAATGAAATTTTAAAAAAGGCAAATAGTCAAAAAATCGTTGTACAAACAGTGCCGAAATCTAAAATAGATGGATTGTCAGAGTCACCTCATCAAGGGATTGCAGCATATATTGCACCATATGAATATGCAGATTTTGATGAATTTTTAGTTACGCAAAAGACGCAAGACAAATTATCTACAGTACTTATACTAGATGGTTTAGAGGATCCACATAATTTAGGATCAATTTTAAGAACGGCTGATGCCTCAGGAGTGGATGCAGTTATCATTCCTAAAAGACGTTCAGTTGCACTGACACAAACGGTAGCTAAAGCTTCTACAGGTGCAATAGAGCACATACCTGTTATTCGTGTGACGAACTTAGCTCATACGATTGATGCTTTAAAAGACAATGGTTATTGGGTTGTTGGTACTGAAGCGGAGAATTCGACGGATTATAGAGAAATGGATGCAGCTATGCCTTTAGCGATTGTGATTGGAAGCGAAGGACAAGGTATGAGCCGTTTAGTAAAAGATAAATGTGACTTCTATATTAATATTCCTATGGTCGGTCATGTTAATAGTTTAAATGCGTCAGTAGCAGCAAGTCTGATGATGTATGAGGTTTACCGCAAACGTCATCAGATTGGAGACAAGAGATGAAGGATCGTTACTTAATCATTGATGGTTATAATATGATAGGACAATCGCAGGACTTAAGTCGTATAGCAAAAGACAATCTCGAGGAAGCACGCGATCAACTACTTACAGCTATAGCGAATTACAATGCTGTAATAGCTGATGAAGTCGTATGTGTTTTTGATGCTTATGAACAATCCGGACCACCTTCAGAATATATGTACCATGGGGTTAAAACGATATTTACTAAAGAAAAAGAAACAGCAGACAGCTATATCGAACGTTACGTCTATGATTTATATGAGAAACATACAAGACACATTACGGTTGTTACGAGTGATATGAGTGAACAACATGCAATATTCGGTGCGGGAGCCTACCGTATTTCTTCGAGAGAGATGTGGAGAGACTTAAGAGAGAACGAAGTATCTGTTTCTAAAGAGCTTGATGGTTTCAATGAACAAAAGCCACGAACACGAATCGAGCTCTCTCATGAGATTCTAAAAGAATTTGAAAAATTAAGACGTGGAGATAATCACAAATAACTATTTTGTACTCTTGATTTTTTTATAGCAAACTCTGTATCCTATGCTTACTTTAAGGAAAGGATAACGGACATGTTTGATAGAATTCACAACAAAGAATGTACAACCTATTTGAAGAATCGATTACAAAATGAAATTGATGTAGCACAAATTATTGATGAAATCACACCATTGATTAATAAGAGATTAAATCATTTTTCAGTTCATCCGAATGACAAAGAAGATTTGTGTCAAGAAGTACTAATGAAATTGTATAGTGTGTTAAGCCGTTTTGATTTTACAGAAGCTACACCTTTAGAACATTATGTCAATTGCGTCATAAAAAATGTAAAAAATGATTATGTACGCAAAAAAATGTATACACAACGCCGTCAAGACATGCTTGTAAATGAATTTATAGTCACTTATAATAATTTGAAATCCGAACAACTTATAGACACATACATCATTGCACGGGAAATATCTTCCCAACTAAAACAGTGCTTGAAAAGGTTAACCGATTTAGAACAACGCATTATAAGTTATATTTTAATAGACTATAAACCACAGGAAATTGCACAAATTTTAAATTTAAACATCAAAGTAGTTTACAATGCTATACATCGTTGTAAAATAAAGATAAGACGTTGTTTGGAAAAATGAAAATATGTATTGAAACCAAGCTGTATCTCGTGCTAATATCACGAAAATAGCATGTTTGAGTAGAATGTTGTCAATTGACAATTGACTCAGAAGTTCTGTATAGTAGATTGGTATTATAATGAGTAAGGTGAAGTCTAATGAAAAAAGTACCACTGAATTGTGAAGTCTGTGGCAGTAGAAATTATAATGTTCCGAAACAAAGTAACCTTACATCTAGAATGACATTAAAAAAGCATTGTCCGAGATGTAATGCACATACGATGCACAAGGAATCAAAATAATAAGATGACATATTAAGTAATCAGTTGAGTGAATATATCTTTCCAATTAAGTTGAGAGTATTGTATTTGCTTGATTTGTTGTATGGAATAAGCAAATAAGGAATATCGAAATAATACGGAGGTCTTGTTAATGGCTAAAAAAGAAAATTTCTTCCAAGGCGTAAAGTCAGAAATGGAAAAGACAAGTTGGCCAACGAAAGAAGAATTATTTAAGTACACAGTCATTGTTGTAGCTACAGTAGTATTTTTCTTAGTGTTCTTCTATGCCTTAGACTTAGGAATTGGTAGAATTATAGAGTTAATTAAATAGATAGGAGTGACGACATGTCTGAAGAAGTTGACGCAAAGCGTTGGTATGCTGTGCATACTTATTCTGGTTATGAGAATAAAGTTAAAAAGAATTTAGAAAAACGTGTTGAATCTATGAATATGACGGAAAAAATATTCAGAGTTGTTATACCAGAAGAGGAAGAAACACAAGTTAAAGATGGTAAAGCCAAAACATTAACTAAAAAAACATTCCCTGGTTATGTATTAGTTGAATTAGTGATGACTGATGAATCTTGGTATATTGTGAGAAATACACCTGGTGTAACAGGATTTGTTGGTTCAGCTGGTTCTGGATCTAAACCTAACCCATTACTTCCAGATGAAGCACGTTTCATTCTTAAACAAATGGGCATGAAAGAGAAAACAATTGATGTTCAATTGGATTTAGGTGAACAAGTGAGAGTCAAATCAGGTCCATTTGCTAATCAAGTTGGCGAAGTTCAAGAAATTGAGACTGATAAATTCAAACTTACTGTTCTTGTAGACATGTTTGGTAGAGAAACACCAGTAGAAGTAGAATTTGATCAAGTAGAAAAACTGTAAATGATTGTAGGTGCAGAGGCACTTGCATAAACGACACTAAACTTGTTGAAGCAAAGAGAGTCGCTTCACATGCATTTAGAAGATCTAATCAATGAACTTGATAAGGTCTAGAAAAGGGATTACCTGAGCTAAAGCTCATGTATTAAGAACCTCTAATCACTTTAGTGATTAGAGGTTCTATAAAAAAGTTACACTATACCATTGCGTTATTAAACGGGTTAATGGTATAATACTGTGGTCGCGCTCATAGAGCGTTCATTTCGTCACGAAATGTAGAAGAGTGGGAGGACAAAACTGAGTCCTGTGACCACATCACGATATCAAGGAGGTGCACATCGTGGCTAAAAAAGTAGAAAAAGTAGTTAAATTACAAATTCCTGCAGGTAAAGCAAATCCAGCACCACCAGTTGGTCCGGCATTAGGTCAAGCAGGTGTGAATATTATGGGATTCTGTAAGGAATTCAACGCACGTACACAAGAAGACGTAGGTTTAATCATACCGGTAGAAATCAGTGTTTATGAAGATCGTTCATTCACATTTATTACAAAAACACCACCGGCTCCAGTACTACTTAAAAAAGCTGCTGGCGTTGAAAAAGGTTCAGGCGAACCTAATAAAAACAAAGTAGCAACAGTAACTAAAGATCAAGTACGTGAAATTGCAAACCAAAAAATGCAAGATTTAAACGCTGCAGACGAAGAAGCAGCTATGCGTATTATCGAAGGTACTGCTCGTAGTATGGGTATTACAGTTCAATAATTAAAATTAGTAATGAAAACATAGATTGACGATAGAAGCAGATGACAGAAAAGACAAACATGATGACAGCATTCAATATTGTCGTAATATGAGGAATAAATGTCATTTATTAAGGAAGTTCATTCCAATAATAAAATACAATTAAACCTCTCTGTTATCTGCTCTTAACTTGTGAAAACAAGTAAATGTGGGAGGGAATTCCGCTAAAACCACTGAAGGAGGAACATGAAATGGCTAAAAAAAGCAAAAGATATCAAGAAGTAGCTAGCAAAATCGATCGTGAAAAAAACTACAGTGTTGAAGAAGCGATTGCATTAGCTAAAGAAACAAACATTGCTAACTTTGATGCATCAGTTGAAGTAGCATTCCGTTTAGGTATTGATACACGTAAAAATGATCAACAAATCCGTGGAGCAGTTGTGCTTCCAAACGGTACTGGTAAATCACAAAGTGTATTAGTATTCGCAAAAGGCGAAAAAGCAGCTGAAGCTGAAGCAGCAGGTGCTGATTTCGTTGGTGAAGGCGAATACGTAGAAAAAATCCAACAAGGTTGGTTTGACTTCGACGTAGTAGTAGCTACACCAGACATGATGGGCGAAGTTGGTAAACTTGGTCGCGTATTAGGACCTAAAGGTTTAATGCCAAACCCTAAAACTGGAACAGTAACTATGGATGTTACTAAAGCAGTTGAAGAAATCAAAGCTGGTAAAGTTGAATACCGTGCTGAAAAATCAGGTATCGTTCATGCGTCAATTGGTAAAACATCATTTGATACTGAAAAATTAGTTGAAAACTTCAGAACTTTACAAGACGTTTTAACTAAATTAAAACCTGCATCAGCTAAAGGTACTTACTTCAAATCTGTTGCTGTAACAACAACAATGGGTCCTGGAGTTAAAGTTGACACATCAGGCTTTAAACTTTAATTTTTAACATAAAAAAATTCGAGGTTGAAAGTATTGCTTTCAGCCTTAAATAAATATTGACATAACGCATTAAACCAGTTATATTGGTTAATGTATTATTTTACCTAAGACAGTAGGAGTTAGTGATAACTTAAAAATATATCCTGCCGAGGCTAAAATTGACTTGAACGTGAAGAATTTAGATCTTTCAAGCACTTTTTGCCACGGGTAGAAAGTGCTTTTTTTATTGAGTAATGTTTATAAAATATTGTCTCAAGATAAAAAGCACCAAACTAAATCTATGGAGGTGTCTAAATGTCTGCTATCATCGATGCAAAACAACAACAAGTTGATATCATTGCAGAACAACTTAAAAACTCAGTATCTACAGTTATCGTTGACTATCGTGGTCTAAGCGTTGCTGAAGTAACTGAATTACGTTCGCAATTACGTGAAGCTGGTGTTGAGTATAAAGTTTACAAAAACACTATGGTTCGCCGTGCAGCTGAACAAGCTGGTATTGACGGGTTAAATGAATTCTTAGTAGGTCCTACAGCAATCGCAACTTCAACTGAAGATGTAGTTGCTCCAGCGAAAGTTATCGCAGGATTCGCTAAAGAACATAAAGCATTAGAAGTTAAAACAGGTGTTATGGAAGGCAATGTTATCTCAGCAGAACAAGTTAACACTGTTGGTACATTACCATCACACGACGGTCTTGTTTCTATGCTTTTATCAGTATTACAAGCTCCAGTACGCAACTTCGCTTATGCGGTTAAAGCAATTGGAGAAGAAAAAGAAGGAAAAGAAGAAAGCGCTGAATAATTGCGCATAAACTAATAACAATTAATGGAGGAATATTAAAATGGCTAATCAAGAACAAATCATTGAAGCAATCAAAGAAATGTCAGTTTTAGAATTAAACGACTTAGTTAAAGCAATTGAAGAAGAATTTGGTGTAACTGCAGCAGCTCCAGTAGCAGCAGCAGGCGCAGCAGGCGGCGGAGAAGATGAAGCTGAACAAACTGAATTCGACGTTGAATTAACATCAGCTGGATCATCTAAAATCAAAGTTGTTAAAGCTGTTAAAGAAGCAACTGGTCTTGGATTAAAAGACGCTAAAGGTTTAGTTGACGATGCTCCTAAAGTAATCAAAGAAGGACTAGCTAAAGAAGATGCTGAAGAACTTAAAGCAGCTTTAGAAGAAGTTGGCGCTACAGTAGAAATCAAATAATTTTTGCTGTCTAACAGTTAATAATTATATAGTGAAGAGGATACATGCAGCTTAATACATCACTACTTCGGTACGCTGATTTTAAGTTGAATGTATTTTATCTGAAATCTTTGAGAAATGAAAACCCCGTTATTACTATAACGGGGTTTTATCTTATTTGATCTATATCTATGGTTTGCGCGGTGGTTCGACCACAATGTGGCATATGAAATGGGTATAGTATTAATCTAAGAATAATTAGGTTAAAAGAGGTGTAGTCATGAGTCATTATTATGATGAAAATCCTGAAGTAGAAAGTGATGAGTTGCTTTTTACGTACTCCTATGATAACTGTAAATTAGAGCTAGTAACAGATTCAGGTGTCTTTTCAAAAGGAAAGATTGACTTTGGATCCGATTTATTAGTAAAAACTTTTTTGAAAGCATATCCTCCTGGTCCCACTAAACGCATCTTGGATGTTGGTTGTGGTTATGGCCCTATCGGTTTAATGATTGCAAAAACTTCCCCGCATCATGAAGTGACAATGGTTGATGTTAATCAACGTGCACTATCATT
Source organism: Staphylococcus sp. NAM3COL9 (assembly GCF_001431205.1). Taxonomy (GTDB): domain Bacteria; phylum Bacillota; class Bacilli; order Staphylococcales; family Staphylococcaceae; genus Staphylococcus. Next base: position 26,548 of record NZ_LGPC01000008.1, read on the forward strand.
ATCAAGAAAAAATAGAAAAAAGAACCGTATAGACAATGTGGAAATCAAAGAAAGTGATGGTTTATCACAGGTAGAAGCTGACGCTTATGATTTTATGCTGACTAATCCACCGATTAGAGCAGGAAAAAAAGTCGTTCATAGCATTTTAGAAGACGCATATAAGGTAATAAAGCAGGGTGGCGCGCTTTATGTAGTTATTCAAAAAAAGCAAGGCATGTCATCAGCTAAGCAAAAAATGCAAGACACTTTTAACAATGTAGAAGTCTTAGCAAAAGATAAAGGCTACTACATTTTAAGAAGCACGAAAGCTTGATTTAAAAGTATCAATCTGATATAGTAATAGAATGTAAAAATTTATGTTCAATAAGTGTGTACTTTTACGTGCAAATGAACGATGTATATGAGGTGAAATGGAAAATGGTGTCATTTGGTATGCTACCGTTTTCTTTTTATCTCATTATATTGGCTCATTTAGTAAAAGTAAACACGCAATTTTTGAGGGGTGAATCTGTTTGGCAGGTCAATTTGTCCAATATGGAAGACATCGTAAACGTAGAAACTATGCGAGAATTTCAGAGGTATTAGAATTACCGAATTTAATTGAGATTCAGACTGAGTCTTACGAGTGGTTCTTAGAAGAAGGTTTATTAGAAATGTTTAGAGACATTTCTCCGATTGAAGATTTCACAGGCAATCTATCTTTAGAGTTTGTAGATTATAGACTCGGAGAACCGAAATATGATTTAGAAGAATCGAAAAACCGTGATACAACGTATTCTGCACCTCTACGTGTAAAAGTACGTCTAATCATCAAAGAAACTGGCGAAGTGAAAGAGCAAGAAGTATTTATGGGCGATTTCCCATTAATGACAGATACAGGCACATTCGTAATAAATGGTGCTGAACGTGTAATTGTTTCGCAATTAGTTCGTTCACCATCCGTATACTTCAATGAAAAACTAGATAAGAATGGTCGTACAAACTTCGATGCAACAATCATTCCTAACCGTGGTGCATGGTTAGAATATGAAACTGATGCGAAAGATGTTGTTTATGTACGTATTGATAGAACAAGAAAATTACCATTAACAGTATTATTACGTGCTTTAGGTTTCTCAACTGATCAAGAAATTGTTGATCTTTTAGGTGAAAACGAGTACTTACGTAATACTTTAGAAAAAGATGGCACTGAAAATACTGATCAAGCGTTATTAGAAATTTATGAGCGCTTACGCCCTGGCGAACCGCCTACAGTTGAAAATGCTAAGAGCTTATTATATTCTCGTTTCTTTGATCCAAAACGTTATGACTTAGCTAGTGTGGGTCGTTACAAAGCGAATAAAAAACTTCATTTGAAACACCGTTTATTCAATCAGAAATTAGCTGAACCAATTGTTAATACAGAAACAGGTGAAATTGTAGCTGAAGAAGGTACAGTCTTAGATCGTCGTAATTTAGATGAGGTAATGGATGTACTAGAAGCAAATGCAAATAGTGAAGTATTTGAATTAGAAGGTACTGTTATTGATGAACCTGTTGAGATTCAATCAATCAAAGTATACGTTCCGAACGATGATGAAGGACGTACAACTACAGTGATTGGTAATGCTTTCCCTGATTCAGAAGTGAAATGTATTACACCAGCAGATATTATTGCATCAATGTCATACTTCTTTAACTTGTTAAGTGGTATTGGCTTTACTGATGATATTGACCATTTAGGTAATCGTCGTCTACGTTCAGTAGGTGAGTTATTACAAAACCAATTCCGTATTGGTTTATCAAGAATGGAACGTGTTGTACGTGAGAGAATGTCTATACAAGACACTGATTCTGTTACGCCTCAACAATTAATCAATATTCGTCCTGTTATTGCGTCTATTAAAGAATTCTTTGGTAGTTCTCAATTATCACAATTCATGGACCAAGCTAACCCATTAGCTGAGTTAACGCATAAACGTCGTTTGTCAGCATTAGGACCCGGCGGTTTAACACGTGAACGTGCTCAAATGGAAGTACGTGACGTTCACTATTCTCACTATGGTCGTATGTGTCCAATCGAAACACCAGAGGGTCCGAATATCGGACTTATCAACTCACTATCTAGTTATGCGCGTGTGAATGAATTTGGTTTCATTGAAACACCTTACCGTAAAGTAGATCTTGAAACGCATTCAATCACAGATCAAATTGACTACTTAACTGCTGACGAAGAAGACAGCTATGTAGTGGCTCAAGCGAACTCTGTATTAGATGAAAATGGTCATTTCGTAGAAGACGAAGTTGTTTGTCGTTTCCGTGGTAATAACACAGTTATGGCTAAAGAGAAAATGGACTACATGGATGTTTCACCTAAGCAAGTTGTTTCTGCTGCGACAGCATGTATTCCTTTCTTAGAAAACGATGACTCTAACCGTGCATTGATGGGTGCAAACATGCAACGTCAAGCAGTGCCATTGATGAATCCTGAATCACCATTTGTAGGTACTGGTATGGAGCACGTGGCAGCACGTGACTCTGGTGCAGCAATTGTTGCTAAACATAAAGGCCGCGTTGAACACGTTGAATCTAATGAAATTCTTGTACGTCAACTTATTGAAGAAGATGGACAAGAATACGAAGGCGAATTAGATCGCTACCCATTATCTAAATTCAAACGTTCAAATACGGGTACATGTTATAACCAAAGACCTATCATTTCTACTGGTGATGTAGTGACTAAAGGCGAAATTTTAGCTGACGGTCCTTCAATGGAACTTGGTGAAATGGCATTAGGTAGAAACTTAGTTGTTGGTTTCATGACTTGGGACGGTTATAACTACGAGGATGCTGTAATCATGAGTGAACGTCTAGTTAAAGATGACGTATACACTTCTATTCATATTGAAGAGTATGAATCTGAAGCACGTGATACAAAACTAGGACCTGAAGAAATCACTCGTGATATTCCTAACGTTTCAGATAGTGCACTTAAAAACTTAGATGACCGCGGGATTATATACGTAGGCGCTGAAGTTAATGATGGTGACATCTTAGTCGGTAAAGTAACGCCTAAAGGTGTAACAGAATTAACTGCAGAAGAACGTCTATTACATGCAATCTTCGGTGAAAAAGCACGTGAAGTTCGCGATACATCATTACGTGTACCTCATGGTGCAGGTGGTATTGTTCTAGATGTTAAAGTCTTTAATCGTGAAGAAGGAGACGATACATTGTCTCCAGGTGTTAACCAATTAGTTCGTGTTTATATCGTTCAAAAACGTAAAATTCACGTTGGTGACAAGATGTGTGGTCGTCATGGTAACAAGGGTGTAATTTCTAAACTTGTTCCTGAAGAAGACATGCCTTATTTACCAGATGGTACGCCAATCGATATTATGTTGAACCCACTTGGTGTTCCATCACGTATGAATATCGGACAAGTATTAGAGCTACATTTAGGTATGGCTGCTAAAAACTTAGGTATTCATGTTGCTTCCCCAGTATTTGATGGTGCGAGTGACGAAGATGTATGGTCAACAATTGAAGAAGCTGGTATGGCTCGTGACGGTAAAACTGTATTATACGATGGACGTACTGGTGAAGCATTTGATAACAGAATTTCAGTTGGTGTAATGTACATGCTGAAACTTGCGCACATGGTTGATGATAAATTACACGCACGTTCAACTGGACCATATTCACTTGTCACACAACAACCACTTGGTGGTAAAGCACAATTTGGTGGACAACGTTTTGGTGAGATGGAAGTATGGGCACTAGAAGCATATGGTGCTGCATATACACTTCAAGAAATCTTAACTTACAAATCCGATGATACAGTAGGTCGTGTGAAAACATATGAAGCTATTGTTAAAGGTGAAAATATCACTAAACCAGGTGTTCCTGAATCATTCAGAGTATTGATGAAAGAATTACAAAGTTTAGGGTTAGACGTTAAGATTATGGACGAGCATGACAATGAAATTGACATGCAAGACACTGAAGATGATGATATCGTTGAACGTAAAGTGGATCTTCAACAAAAAGAAGCACCACAATCACAGAAAGAAATTACAGACTAATTGCATTTAAGTTTATAAAAGAATACACCAAGTTAAGGTATAATACATGTTTGTATTTGCCTTAATCTTGGTTATTCCATTATTGATATAGAGCAATCAATCAATTTGCACAGCTAATCTAAATTGAAGGAGGTAGGCTCCTTGATTGATGTAAATAATTTCCATTATATGAAAATAGGACTTGCTTCACCCGAAAAAATCCGTTCATGGTCTTTTGGTGAGGTTAAAAAGCCAGAAACAATTAACTATCGTACTTTAAAACCAGAAAAAGATGGTCTATTCTGTGAGAGAATATTTGGACCTTCGAAAGACTGGGAATGTAGTTGTGGTAAATACAAGCGTGTACGTTATAAAGGTATGGTTTGTGACAGATGTGGAGTAGAAGTAACTAAGTCAAAAGTGCGCCGTGAAAGAATGGGCCATATTGAATTAGCTGCGCCAGTATCACACATTTGGTACTTCAAAGGTATTCCAAGTCGTATGGGTCTTTTATTAGATATGTCACCAAGAGCGTTAGAAGAAGTTATTTACTTCGCTTCTTATGTTGTTATTAATCCAGGTCCAACTGGTTTAGAGCAAAAGACATTATTATCTGAAGCAGAATTCAGAGATTACTATGATAAATTCCCAGGTAAATTCAACGCTAAAATGGGTGCTGAAGGTATCAAAGAATTGCTTCAAGAAATTGACTTAGATGGTGAACTTAAACAACTAAGAGACGAGTTAGAATCAGCAACAGGTCAAAGACTTACACGTGCAATTAAACGTTTAGAAGTAGTTGAATCATTCAGACATTCTGGTAATAATCCAGCATGGATGGTGTTAGATGTACTTCCAATTATCCCGCCAGAAATCAGACCAATGGTTCAATTAGATGGTGGACGTTTTGCTACAAGTGATCTTAATGATTTGTATCGTCGTGTTATCAACCGTAACAACCGTTTAAAACGTTTATTAGACCTAGGTGCTCCAGGCATCATCGTCCAAAATGAAAAACGTATGTTACAAGAAGCTGTTGATGCACTTATCGATAATGGTCGTCGTGGCCGTCCAGTTACTGGACCAGGTAACCGCCCATTAAAATCTCTTTCTCATATGTTAAAAGGTAAACAAGGACGTTTCCGTCAAAACTTATTAGGTAAGCGTGTTGACTACTCAGGTCGTTCAGTTATTGCAGTTGGACCTAGCTTGAAAATGTACCAATGTGGACTACCTAAAGAGATGGCACTAGAACTGTTCAAACCTTTCATCATGAAGGAATTAGTTCAACGTGAAATTGCTACAAACATTAAAAATGCGAAAAGTAAGATTGAACGCATGGATGATGAAGTTTGGGACGTATTGGAAGATGTTATCAAAGAACACCCAGTACTTTTAAACCGTGCACCAACACTTCACAGATTAGGTATTCAAGCATTTGAACCTACATTAGTTGAAGGTCGTGCAATTCGTCTACATCCACTTGCGACAACAGCTTACAACGCTGACTTTGATGGCGACCAAATGGCTGTTCACGTACCATTATCTAAAGAAGCTCAATCAGAAGCACGTATGTTAATGCTTGCAGCACAAAATATCTTAAACCCTAAAGATGGTAAACCAGTTGTAACACCTTCACAGGATATGGTGCTAGGTAACTATTACTTAACTTTAGAGCGTAAAGCATCAGTGAATACTGGTACGATTTATAATGATACAAATGAAGTGTTAAAAGCTTATGCGAATGGCTATGTACATTTACATTCACGTATTGGTGTACATGCTAAATCATTTAATAATCCAACATTTACTGAAGAACAAAACAAAAAAATCTTGTTAACTTCAGTTGGTAAAGTTATATTCAATGAAATCATTCCGGATTCATTTGCATATATTAACGAACCAACACAAACTAATTTAGAAAATAAAACACCAGCTAGATATTTCATATCTGCTACTGAATTAGGAGAAGGCGGATTAAAAGAATACTTCGATAATCAAGAATTAATTGAACCGTTCAATAAGAATTTCTTAGGAAATATTATTGCAGAAGTCTTCAATCGTTTCAGCATCACAGATACTTCTATGATGTTAGACAGAATGAAAGACTTAGGATTTAAATTCTCAACTAAAGCAGGTATTACTGTTGGTGTATCTGATATCGTAGTATTACCGGATAAACAAGAAATTTTAGATGAACACGAGAAATTAGTTGAGAGAGTTACTAAACAATTTAACCGTGGTTTAATCACTGACTTTGAACGTTATAACGCACTCGTAGAAATTTGGACTGATGCAAAAGATCAAATTCAGAAGAAATTAATGGGATCACTTGATAAAACAAACCCAATCTTTATGATGAGTGACTCTGGTGCCCGTGGTAACGCATCTAACTTTACACAGTTAGCAGGTATGCGTGGACTTATGGCCGCACCATCAGGTAAGATTATTGTTGAATTACCGATCACTTCTTCATTCCGTGAAGGTTTAACCGTATTAGAGTACTTTATCTCTACCCATGGTGCGCGTAAAGGTCTTGCCGATACAGCACTTAAAACAGCCGATTCCGGGTACCTTACTCGTCGTCTTGTTGACGTTGCTCAAGATGTTATTGTTCGTGATGAAGATTGTGGTACTGACCGTGGTCTACTTGTTTCTGATATCAAAGAAGGTACAGAAATGATCGAACCATTCATCGAACGTATTGAAGGACGTTATTCTAAAGAAACTGTCCGTCATCCAGAGACTGATGAAGTAATTGTACAACCAGATCAATTAGTAACTGCAGAAATTGCTAAACAAATTACAGAAGCTGGTATTGAATCAATGTATATACGTTCAGCATTTACATGTAATACACGTCATGGTGTTTGTGAAAAATGTTACGGTAAAAACCTTGCTACTGGTGAAAAAGTTGAAGTTGGTGAAGCAGTTGGTACAATTGCTGCACAATCAATTGGTGAACCAGGTACACAGCTTACAATGCGTACATTCCATACAGGTGGGGTAGCAGGTAGTGATATCACGCAAGGTCTTCCACGTATTCAAGAGATCTTCGAAGCACGTAACCCTAAAGGTCAAGCCGTGATTACAGAAATCGAAGGTGTCGTTGATGACATCAAGATTGCGAAAGACCGTCAACAAGAAATCGTTATTAAAGGTGCCAATGAATCTAAATCATATTTAGCTTCAGGTACTTCAAGATTGAAAGTTGAGGTTGGCCAAAGCGTTGAACGTGGTGAAGTTCTTACTGAAGGTTCAATCGAACCTAAGAACTATTTATCTGTATCAGGTTTAAATGCAACAGAAAGTTATCTATTAAAAGAAGTTCAAAAAGTTTACCGTATGCAGGGTGTGGAAATTGATGATAAACACGTTGAAGTTATGGTTAGACAAATGCTACGTAAAGTACGCATTATCGAAGCTGGAGATACTAAGTTACTTCCAGGTTCATTAGTAGATATTCATAACTTTACTGATGCAAACCGTGACGCATTTAAAGAACGTAAACGTCCTGCAACAGCTAAACCAGTCTTACTAGGTATTACGAAAGCGTCTCTTGAAACAGAAAGCTTCTTATCAGCAGCTTCGTTCCAAGAAACAACACGTGTACTTACAGATGCTGCAATTAAAGGTAAACGTGATAACTTACTTGGACTTAAAGAGAATGTTATCATCGGTAAATTAATTCCAGCTGGTACTGGTATGAGACGTTACAGAGACGTTAAATACGACACAGTTTCACCAAATAAAGAAGTTACAGAAGAATCAGAGACAACTAAGATATAATTTTTTACTGAATAAACAAGGTGATCGAGATATTATATTTCGATCACTTGTTTTTTTATATTTTTTGAAGATTTTATCGTATTTAAAGTTGACTCAACAGTAGCTAAGATGTTATTATTATTAAGGTTGATGCAAGCAGAACTTTGGAGGATATTTTAATGTCTAATGAAAAAGTTGCACGCTTTAACAAACAACATCATGTTATTGGACTTAAACAAACGCTTAAGGCTTTGAATAAGAACCAAGTTACATCATTGATTATTGCTGAAGACGTTGAAGTTCATATAATGACTCGCGTGTTAAGTCAAATCAATCATAAACAGATACCTGTTTCATTTTTCAAAAGCAAACAAGCTTTAGGAGAATATGTAGGTATTAATGTTAATGCAACAATTGTTGCATTATTAAAATGAGATTAGTAAGAATAATTCTTACTAAATTTTATTTGCCCTTGAAATGAACCACCTGGATGTGTGGGATTATAAATGATGAGAGGAGGAAACATTCAATGCCAACTATTAATCAATTGGTACGCAAACCTAGACAAAGCAAATCGAAAAAATACGGTTCACCAGCTTTGAACAGAAACTTTAACAGCAAAAAGAAAAAATACACTAGTTTAAACTCTCCACAAAAACGTGGTGTTTGTACTCGTGTAGGTACTATGGCTCCTAAAAAACCTAACTCCGCGTTACGTAAATATGCCCGTGTACGTTTGTCAAACAGTATCGAAATTAATGCGTATATCCCTGGTATCGGACATAACTTACAAGAACACAGTGTTGTACTTGTACGTGGTGGACGTGTAAAAGATTTACCTGGTGTACGTTATCACGTTGTACGTGGTGCGCTTGATACTTCAGGCGTAGATGGACGTAGAAAGAGCCGTTCAAAATACGGAGCTAAAAAACCTAAGAAATAAGTTTAAGATTGCGTAAATTTTCGCTATAAATTAAAAAATTATACTATAATAGGAAGGGAGGATTTACATTATGCCTCGTAAAGGATCAGTACCAAAAAGAGACGTATTACCGGATCCAATCCACAACTCTAAATTAGTTACAAAATTAATCAACAAAATCATGTTAGATGGTAAACGTGGGACAGCTCAAAGAATTCTTTATTCTGCTTTCGACTTAGTTAAAGAACGTAGTGGTCGTGAAGCTGTTGAAGTTTTCGATGAAGCTATCGACAATATCATGCCAGTATTAGAAGTTAAAGCTCGCCGTGTAGGTGGTTCTAACTATCAAGTACCAGTTGAAGTTCGTCCAGAACGTCGTACGACTTTAGGACTTCGTTGGTTAGTTAATTATTCGCGTCTTCGTGGTGAAAAAACTATGGAAGAGCGTTTAGCTAACGAAATCTTAGATGCAGCCAACAATACAGGTGGCGCAGTTAAGAAACGTGAAGACACTCACAAAATGGCTGAAGCTAACAAAGCCTTCGCTCACTATCGTTGGTAGGATAGTAGCTTTATCCCTGAGCATGTTCCATATTGATAGTTTACTATCAAAGGCGCATGCTTAGGGCATCGCCATATTTATAGTATTTATTCGCAGTTATACTGGAAGGAGAAAAATACATGGCTAGAGATTTTAGTTTAGACAGAACTCGTAATATTGGTATCATGGCTCACATCGATGCTGGTAAAACAACTACGACAGAACGTATTCTTTACTATACTGGACGTATCCACAAAATTGGTGAAACTCATGAAGGAGCTTCACAAATGGACTGGATGGAACAGGAGCAAGATCGTGGTATCACAATCACATCTGCTGCTACAACAGCACAATGGGATGATCACCGTGTAAATATCATCGATACACCAGGACACGTAGACTTCACTGTTGAAGTTGAACGTTCATTACGTGTACTTGATGGTGCAGTAACAGTACTTGATGCACAATCAGGTGTTGAGCCGCAAACTGAAACAGTTTGGCGTCAGGCAACAAACTATAGTGTGCCTCGTATTGTCTTCGTAAACAAAATGGACAAAATGGGCGCTAACTTTGAATATGCAGTTAGCACTATTCATGACCGTTTACAAGCTAATGCACAACCAATTCAATTACCAATTGGTGCTGAAGATCAATTTGAAGCAATCATTGACTTAGTTGAAATGAAATGTTTCAAATATAACAATAATGAAGGAACTGAAATTGAAGAAATTGAAATTCCTGAGGATCATAAAGAAAGAGCTGACGAAGCTCGTTCAGCATTAATTGAAGCAGTAGCTGAAAGTAATGATGAATTAATGGAAAAATATTTAGCAGACGAAACAATTACTGTCGCTGAATTAAAAGATGCTATCCGTCAAGCAACAAATGATATTGAATTTTATCCAGTTCTTGTTGGTACAGCATTCAAAAATAAAGGTGTTCAGTTATTGCTTGACGCAGTAATTGATTACCTACCATCACCATTAGACGTTAAACCAATTATCGGTCACCGTGCTGATGAGCCAGAAGAAGAAGTTATTGCAAAAGCTGATGACTCTGCTGAGTTCGCTGCTTTAGCGTTCAAAGTTATGACTGACCCTTATGTTGGTAAGTTAACATTCTTCCGTGTTTATTCAGGACATCTTTCATCTGGTTCTTACGTTCAGAACTCTACGAAGGGTAAACGTGAACGTGTAGGTCGTTTACTACAAATGCACGCTAACTCTCGTCAAGAGCTAGACACAGTATACTCAGGAGATATCGCTGCTGCGGTAGGTCTTAAAGATACTGCTACTGGTGATACTTTATGTGGTGAGAAAAATGACATTATCTTGGAATCTATGGATTTCCCAGAACCTGTTATTCACTTATCTGTTGAACCAAAATCTAAAGCTGACCAAGACAAGATGACTACAGCTTTAGTTAAGTTACAAGAAGAAGATCCGACATTCCATGCACACACAGACGATGAAACTGGACAAGTTATCATTGGTGGTATGGGTGAACTTCACTTAGATATCTTAGTAGACCGTATGAAGAAAGAATTTAACGTTGAATGTAATGTTGGTGCTCCAATGGTTTCATACCGTGAAACATTTAAGCAATCAGCTCAAGTTCAAGGTAAATTCGCTCGTCAATCTGGTGGTCGTGGTCAATATGGTGACGTTAAAATTGAATTCTCACCTAATGAAACTGGTGGCGGTTTTGAATTCCAAAACGCTATCGTTGGTGGTGTAGTTCCTCGTGAATACATTCCATCAGTTGAAGCAGGTCTTAAAGATTCAATGGAAAACGGTGTATTAGCTGGTTATCCTTTAATTGATGTTAAAGCTAAATTATATGATGGTTCATACCATGATGTCGATTCATCAGAAATGGCCTTCAAAATTGCTGCGTCATTAGCGCTTAAAGAAGCTGCTAAAAAATGTGATCCAGTTATCTTAGAACCAATGATGAAAGTAACAATTGAAATGCCTGAAGAGTACATGGGTGACATCATGGGTGACGTAACATCTCGTCGTGGACGTGTTGATGGTATGGAACCTCGTGGTAATGCACAAGTTGTTAACGCTTTTGTACCACTTTCAGAAATGTTTGGTTATGCAACATCATTACGTTCTAACACTCAAGGTCGCGGTACGTACACTATGTACTTTGATCACTATGCAGAAGTTCCAAAATCAGTTGCTGAAGCAATTATCAAGAAAAACAGTGGTAATAAAGCAGAATAATTAAATTTATTTTGTAAGAAAACAGTCTATCTGTTAATTACATGTAAAGCTTAATTATGCAGCTTACAGATTTATCAATTGATTTTTTAGCTGAAATGCATTATAAAGGTACTATATAGTCCTTTATTACAAGTAACAAATATTCTTCTTGTGACAGTGAGTAACTGTCATGAGAGATAAATTTTAAAAATTAATTTTCTAACGAATAGGAGAGATTTTATAATGGCTAAAGAAAAATTCGACCGCTCAAAAACCCATGCCAATATTGGTACTATCGGACACGTTGACCATGGTAAAACTACTTTAACAGCTGCAATTGCAACTGTATTAGCAAAAAATGGTGACGCTGTAGCTCAATCATATGACATGATTGATAACGCTCCAGAAGAAAAAGAACGTGGTATTACAATTAATACTTCTCACATTGAGTACCAAACTGAAAAACGTCACTATGCTCACGTTGACTGTCCAGGTCACGCTGACTATGTGAAAAACATGATCACTGGTGCTGCTCAAATGGACGGCGGTATCTTAGTAGTATCTGCTGCTGATGGTCCAATGCCTCAAACTCGTGAACATATCTTGTTATCACGTAACGTTGGTGTTCCAGCATTAGTTGTATTCTTAAACAAAGTTGACATGGTTGACGATGAAGAATTATTAGAATTAGTTGAAATGGAAGTTCGTGACTTATTAAGCGAATATGACTTCCCTGGCGACGATGTTCCTGTAATCGCTGGTTCAGCATTAAAAGCGCTTGAAGGCGTAGAAGAATATGAAAACAAAATTTTAGAATTAATGGACGCTGTTGATGAATTTATCCCAACACCAGAACGCGATTCTGACAAACCATTCATGATGCCAGTTGAGGACGTATTCTCAATCACTGGTCGTGGTACTGTTGCTACAGGCCGTGTTGAACGTGGTCAAATCAAAGTCGGTGCTGAAATTGAAATCATCGGTATGCAAGAAGAATCAACTAAAACAACTGTTACAGGTGTTGAAATGTTCCGTAAATTACTAGACTACGCTGAAGCTGGCGACAACATTGGTGCTTTATTACGTGGTGTATCACGTGATGACATCTCTCGTGGACAAGTTTTAGCTGCGCCTGGTACTATTACACCGCATACTAACTTCAAAGCAGACGTTTATGTTTTATCAAAAGAAGAAGGTGGACGTCATACTCCATTCTTCACTAACTACCGTCCGCAATTCTATTTCCGTACTACTGACGTAACTGGCGTTGTTAGTTTACAAGAAGGTACTGAAATGGTTATGCCTGGCGATAACGTTGAAATGCAAGTTGAATTAATTTCTCCAATCGCTATCGAAGATGGTACTCGTTTCTCTATCCGTGAAGGTGGACGTACTGTTGGATCAGGCGTTGTAACTACAATTATTAAATAATAAATAATTTCTATCTTTGATAGAGTTTAGGAGTCTCCTTTTTGGAGGCTCTTTTTTATATAGAAGCCCTTATCTCAAGAAGGTATTAGGGCTTCTATATAAAAAAGAGACAAAGGTTATTGTAGACCACCAAAATAATATAACTGAATTAACAAAAATACTAATATAAACAAACAAGCACAATACCAAAAGGACATTGTGCTTGTTTGTTTATATAGATAGTTAGAGAGATTAGGGCATGTTCAAAATTTCATATATGCAAAATGGGATACTTGCCTTGTTGTAGTGAATCACATAAGCGCCACTAATTTATTTCATTCCTAAGTGATTGAGCTAAAGCGCATGCATAAAAACCACTAACGTAACAAAGTTACGAAGTGGTTTTAACAATCACATTTTCGAGTTCTAGAATTTTAAGAAATTGGCTAACGGTGTATTTCATTGCTTTTTCATCAATATTGAAGTTTGGACTATGATGGGGATGTGTGGTATCTTTTTCTGGATTTCCGCACCCTGTTAAGAATAAAGCACCTGGGCGGACTTTTAAGTAATGAGAGAAGTCTTCACCAATCATCATTAATTCTGACTCATTGAATCTTAAGTTAATATCATTTGCTGCTTGTTTAACAACTTCATAGCTATTTGGATTGTTATGAACAGGCAGATAGCCCTTAATATAATCCATTGTGTATGTGATGTCATTTGCCACAGCAAGTCCTTGTAAAAGTTTATCCATTTTAGTCATAACATGTGTTTGAATTTCTGTATCGAATGTACGTACAGTGCCTTTACAAAATGCAGTGTCAGGAATGATGTTATCTGCAGATCCTGCTTGGACCATACCAAAACTGATAACTGCCTGTTTGACAGGATCGATGGTTCTTGAAACGATTTTTTGTGCACTCATAATAAATTCAGCCATGATTACTACAGGATCAATGGTTTCGTGTGGTTTGGCCCCGTGTCCGCCTTTGCCTTGAATTGTAATATTAAATTCATCTGGTGAAGCCATCATTGCACCAGCACGGGAATAAATCGTACCTGTAGGATAACCGCTCCATAAATGGTTTGCGTAAATTTTGTCTACATCTTGTAAACATCCATCATCGATCATTTCTTGGGAACCACCTGGCATCACTTCTTCACCATATTGGAAGATGAGTACCACGTCGCCATTTAAAAATTGTAGATGATCCTCTATAATTTCTGCTACACCTAATAAAGTTGCGGTGTGACCATCATGACCACATGCGTGCATGGCACCTGGATTTTTAGATTTGTAATCAACTTCTGTAAGTTCATCAATAGGTAGTGCATCAAAGTCTGCACGTAATGCTATTGTTGGCCCATCACCACGACCTTTAAAAGTCGCAACAATACCATTGCGACCTACGGGTGTACGTATCTCACATGACAATTGACTCAATTGATTTTGAATATAATCATGGGTATGATATTCTTCGAACGATAATTCAGGATATTGATGTAAGTACCGACGTACTTGTATCATTTTACTTTCTTTTTCTTGAGCTAGTTGAAACCAATCAAACAACTTCAACCCTTCTTCCTTAGTCATTTTTATTCAGTATACCATTTAAAATAACTTAACTGTACCAGTAATGATTAGCGTACAAATTCATTTGTGTAAAACGCTTTCTTTTTAATTATTATTCTACTTCCATGTAATTAAAAAATAGGTTATGATTAACTTAAACACAATGACAATCCAAAGGGGGACTTGCAGTGGTACAATCACTACATGGCTTTTTAGATGAAAATATTCAATATTTAAAGGATAACGGGTTATATAATGAAATTGATACAATTGAAGGTGCGAACGGGGCTGAAATTAAGATCAACGGGAAGAATTATGTTAACTTATCTTCGAATAATTATTTAGGACTAGCAACAGATGAAGATTTAAAACAAGCTGCGAAAGATGCTATTGATACACATGGTGTTGGTGCAGGTGCAGTACGTTCAATTAATGGTACATTAGATTTACATGATGAATTAGAAGGAAAATTAGCGGAATTTAAAGGAACAGAAGCAGCAATTGCTTATCAATCAGGTTTCAACTGTAATATGGCGGCAATTTCTGCTGTTATGAATAAACATGATGCAATTCTTTCAGATGAATTAAACCATGCTTCTATTATAGATGGCTGTCGTTTATCTAAAGCAAAAATTATTCGTGTAAACCACTCAGATATGAAAGACTTACGTGCAAAAGCAAAAGAAGCAGTAGAGTCAGGTCAATATAATAAAGTCATGTACATCACTGATGGTGTATTCAGTATGGACGGTGATGTTGCGAAACTGCCAGAAATCGTTGAAATCGCTGAAGAATTTGGCTTAATTACTTATGTTGATGACGCACATGGTTCAGGCGTGATGGGTAAAGGTGCAGGCACAGTAAAACATTTTGGATTACAAGATAAAATTGATTTCCAAATGGGTACGTTATCAAAAGCGATTGGTGTTGTAGGCGGTTATGTAGCTGGTACAAAATCACTAATTGATTGGTTAAAAGTACAATCAAGACCATTCCTATTCTCAACATCATTAGCGCCTGGAGATACTAAAGCTATCACTGAATCAGTGAAAAAACTAATGGCCTCTACAGAATTACACGATAAACTTTGGGATAATGGTAATTATTTAAAAGCTGGGTTAAAAGAACTTGGATTTGATATTGGTAACTCAGAAACACCAATCACACCAGTTATTATTGGTGATGAGAAAGAAACACAAGCATTCAGTAGTCGTTTGAAAGACGAAGGCATCTACGTGAAGTCAATTGTCTTTCCAACTGTTCCTAAAGGTACTGGACGTGTTCGTAACATGCCAACAGCTGCGCATACGAAAGAAATGCTAGACCAAGCATTAGCTGCGTTTGAAAAAGTAGGCAAAGAACTAGGAATAATTAAATAGTTATTAATTAAACTTGAGCCTGAGTCACCCATATGTGTCTCAGGCTCAATCATTATGGGGGCCGGAAGATGAAATCAAATTTTGATTTTCTCTCCCGCGCTCGTTTTTTTATGAACAGAAAGGGAATAAATTGACGATAACATATGGAAACGAGCAGGGAGTTCATTGTCGTTTAAAGTCTTGTTATAGGATTTAACACGTTTGGGCGTTTGTTTATTTTGAATCAATGGTCTTTCTAATAACAGAAAAGTACTTTTAAAGATTTTTCAAAAATGACTCTTAATATAATTAATAAAACGATACTTCTAGCATTAATGTGTCGATTTTCATATTACATATATCAATATCCCTAATCAATTTAGTTATAAAGATATCATTAGTAATACCAACTTATTAATCACAGATGTATCGTCTATCGCATTTGATATTGCTTATTTAAGAAAACAAAAAATTTATTATCAATTTGACGTTGATGAAATTGATACATATTCAGTGTATACTCCAGTCTATTTTAACTAGGAACAAAACGGTTTTGGTCCTGTAACTTATCATGTAGTTTCATTAGTAAAAGAAGTCGCTAAAATTAGAAAAAATAATTTTAAAATGAGCAAGTTTTACTTAAGAAGAAGTGCGATGTTCTTCAAATATCATGATCAACACAATAGGCAATAAACTATAGCGTTAACATCGTAGTGAAAGATACGCTTTCATAGTGGAAAATGTTATAGTTTAGATAACAGATGGCGGTATGAAGGGGATTTTAGATGACAAATAATTTAGGGTTGCATTTTACTACACAACGCCTTATCATTAGACCGTTGGAAGAAAATGATTACGATACATGGTTGCGTGGTTTTGTAAATCGCAAGCCGTCTCAATTTAAATATGATAGAGGCCAAGTAGACATGTCACATGCGACTGAACCTTGGTTTGCAGCACTTATAGTAAGGCAGCAACAAGCCATTGAAGCAGATGATTTATACATCTTTGGAATTTTTGATAAAGAGATGAATCATTTAGGGATGCTTGATATTAAAAACTTAAGCCGAGACAATTTCCAGTGGGCTGAAATTGGTTATTTTATTCATAATCAGTACTGGAATCAAGGTTTTGCTTATGAAGCGGTGATAGAATTAGTTGAACAAGCGCGAGATACACTGCTTTTTCATAGACTTGAAGCACATATCAATATAGATAATGTGCCTTCAATCGGTTTGATTGAAAAAGTAGGCTTTCAATTCGAATGTGTGCGCAAAGGCTTTATATTTGAGAATGGCGAATGGACAGATCATTATGTGTACTATTTAAATACACACAACGAAATCATAGATGAGTAATAACTTAGAAGGAAGGAGTGTCAACATGGTTGAATTTAGAGAATTAACAATGGGTGACGAAGCATTATATTGTGATTATATGAGAGAATGGATTGATCATGATGAGAAGGTAGTGCCTGAGATTACGAATATTACGAAATATAGTAATTTTGAAGAAATAGTTCATGAATTAGCAGATAACAAATCACACGATGAATCTGTAGATAATACGACATTGTTTTTAATAGATGATGATGAAATCATCGGTGCTGCCAATATTCGTCATAACTTAAACGATAGACTAAAAAAAGTCGGCGGCCATGTTGGCTACGGCATTCGTAATAAACACCGTGGCAAAGGTTTTGGCAATAAGTTGTTGAAGAAATCTTTAGACTACTTATCAAGAATTGGTGTTCAAGAAGCTTTGATTACTTGTGATCAAGATAATGAAGTTTCCATAGCTGTCATTAAACATAACGGTGGCGAAGAAATTGAACCATCTACATTAGATGATGGTACAGTCATACGTCGTTTCCAAATTGAGATAGCATAAAAGCATAAAAACAGAATAACAGAATAACAGTTAGAAGGAAGAGAACGTAATTTATTACGTTCTCTTTTTGTTGTGTAAAAACTCATTTTAAGAGTTATAATATAATTTAACAATATATTATTATTAATATATTAAGTATTAATAATAAATAATATAAAAATGCCTTTATATGTAATGATAACTTAATGTAAAATTTATTTAAAGATTGTAGATTTAAATGTTTTAGTACAGTATAATGGACGTAGTTTTTAGATGAGCGGAAAGGGAAAATAACAACTTAAATTACAGTGGAACAAATGGGAAATACTGAGTGAACGAAAGGTGAGTTAATGAATATTAATATTTTGGGGCATAATATTTTTGCCAAAGGAGGAACATCTAGAAGCAACATAAACTTAATAAAATCATTCTTAAATAATGGTCATCACATAAATTATTTCAATACACTAGATTTTAAAGATGATGAAATTACACGTTTGATTATCCATGAAAACATTGATAATACAAATTTAAATATATTGAAATTTGATAAAATAGATGAAATAGCAGTTGGGAATTTATTGATTATAACGAGGGAAGAATTATTCGTTTGTGCAAAAGACGTCAAGAACAAAAACCAGGCCATTAAAATTATTGGGGAAATACATGGTCCGTTAGAGTATATTGATGAAACTATAGATTTATCTTTAGATGTCATTGATAGTATTAGAGTTAGTACCGAAGGCATTAAAAACAAATTTATCAATAAATATAATTATGAGTCGGTATTCTATCAATATGTTAATGCAGAACACATAGATATTAAAGAGAAACCAATTAATACTAAAAGAAATTTCTTAATTAAAGCTAGATTTGAAGATAGTATTAAGGATATATCATATGTGATTAAGTTGATGAATTATATCGTTAAAAATACAAAACGAAATGATATACAATTATATATTATAGGTTATGGCCCCTCAGAGATTTTATATAAAAACCTTGTGAATTATTATGATTTACAAGGTAATGTTCATATAAATGAGAAAGAACCGTTTAACTATATTTATATATCTTCATCACCTTATGAAACATTAGGCTATTCTATTTTAGAAACAATTGCTCATGGGAATAGAGCATTAGTATACCCTGGTAATGATAATGTATTACAAGAAGTTTATTCAAAATACTATGCTGTTCAATTTTTAGAAAAAAACATTATAGATGATAGTGAAATCTTAATATCATTGATTGACAGTAAATATACGCAACAAGAAAGAAATGTTGATTTAGAAAATTTAAATAAAGAATTTATTGATAGTGAATATAGTGAAAAATATATAGCTAATTTTAACCAAGCTGCAAAAGGCCATTCGTTAGATATTAAAAAATATAAAGGCAAATACACTTTCAAATCTAAAAACAAAATTGAAAAACTAAATAGCGGTAAAGTATTATATAAAAAGTTAAAGGAAAAGCCATTTTTAAGTAGAATCTTTAAAAATGAATTTTTCTTCAGTAGATTTAAAAATTATTATAAAAAAAGAAACGAAAAGCTAAGTAAGAAATTATTAGATAACATTACACCACAAGAAAACAAAGTGTTTATTGAGTCATTTCATGGTAATAATTTTAGCGGGGATCCGAAATATATTGCCTTGAGTATACAGAAAAATTATAACGAAAAAGAAATTTTTGTGAGTTCTTCTAATTCATTAGTAGATATTGAAATTAGAAATTATGGGTTCACTCCTGTAAGATTTGGTACACAAAATTATATTGAGAAATTCAGACATTCTAAGTATATCTTTATGAACGGTAATTCATGGGACAAAGTATATAAGCATAATGATCAAGTGTTTATTCAAACATGGCATGGTTTTCCGTTGAAAAAAATGGTCAACGATTTAAGTGACGAAACTGAAAAGACAACCCAATTGATGCAATTTAAACCTCGTATGATGAAATGGGACTATTTAATTACTTCTTCGAATACTAATACAATGCTTCTCAAATCTGCATTTCCGTTGAAAGAAAATCCAAATTTAAACATTTTACCGTATGGTGCACCTAGAAATGAATATTTAATTGAAAATAATAATTGTGAAGAAAGAAAGAGATTGCAAAGAAAATATTTATTTACAGTTAATGACGATAAAAAATATGTCTTGTTTTGTCCTACTTGGAGAAAAGATGAAAGGGAACATCTGACAAGTATTGATTTAAAAAAATTACTAAGTCACTTGCCTAAAGAATACGAAATTATCATTAAATTACATCCTAATGAGGGGATGCTGAGAAGTAAATATAATAATTTAGATGACAGGATTCACTGTTTTTATAATGAATTTGTAGATATACAAGAGCTATATATACTATGTGAATCTATGATAACAGACTATTCGTCAACCATTTTTGACTTTGCACATTTAAACAAACCTATATTACTTTTACAAGAAGATGCAGAAGTGTATCAAAAAGATATTGGTTTTTATTTCGATATTTTTGAATTAGGAAATTTCCCGATTGCATCGTTAGATGAATATAAACTAGCACTTCAAATTAAAAGTATTGACCACATAGATTACACAAATTTAATTGTTCGTTTAATGACGGATGATAAAATAGGTACTGCGCAAAATATACTGACTGAAGTATTTAATGATGCTACTGAAAAAGGAACTGATAAGAATAATGGGAACTGATATTATTTATAATATTAATGATAAAATAAAATTTGATGGAAATAAGCGGATCTTAATTGATACAGGAAGTAAATACAATTATATAGAAACAGTAAGAAAGAATCCCGACTTACATGAAAATTATAAAACAATATTAAAAAATGATTATATTTTGTACTTCCATCAAGATACTATTTCTAAATTTTATAAAAGAGAATATGTAAATGAGTTATTTCAAAGGAAAGATTTAAAAAAGTATAATAATGTATTTTATACACTAGATGAGCCAATAGGTAGAAAAATAAATAGTAAAGCAGCTAAGAAACTATTAGTAATATTTACGTGTATGCCTAATTTAAAAGAATACGATAGTTCACTAATGCCTAAGCGTATGTTTCCTAAGTTTTTTGATGGTATAGAAAGAAGTTTAGTAAAAAACGTTTATACTATGAGAATTATGGATTTAAATATTTCTCATGGTTCACATTATATTAGCACAAGCAATTATCCAGAATATGAAGAAGACGTTCAAAAAGCTATATTAAATGCTAAGGATAAATTAGGTATCAAAGATGAGAATGTTGTATTGTATGGTGGATCAAAAGGTGGTACAGGTGCAATTTATCATGGTGCTGCTTTAGACTATAAGACACTTGCTGTTGACCCTATAGTGAATATTGGTGGAAGTTTAGCACAAAAAGATAGAAGGTTTATGAAAGGTTTAAGAAAAGAGGATTTAATTCCTTCGATAGATTATAATTTAAGACAAAGTAATAAATACAAGAAAAATGTGATTTGCTGTGAAAATGTAAAATTATATTTCGAACAAACAGATCGTATAGATGATAGTTTAATAAATAAATTAAAATTAGAAGATGATACGATTGTTAATCACCCTGACGTTTCTAGAAACAGCGTGCCCGAACAATTGATGATATTAAATGAATTGTTGTTAAATAAGTCATAATTAAAAACTAAATAATAATATTAAAAAACGAAGGTAAATTAACTTGATAGTCCTTCGTTTTTTAATTTTTTTTAATAATGTAACCGCAAACATAAATAAAAGACTTAGCTAGAAGTTTCAAGTATAATTGTTTTTAGTACTAGGTATTAAAACAACAGGTAGAAATGAGGTTTTCTTATGTCAAAAGTAATTAATAATATACATACAGCATTCGATGGACTAGAAGATGGCATGACTGTGCTTGCTGGTGGCTTTGGATTATGTGGTATACCAGAACATGCTATCGAAGCAATCCGTACGAAGGGTACGAAAGCTTTAACAGTAGTAAGTAATAATTGCGGTGTAGATGATTTTGGCTTAGGTCGTTTATTAGAGAAAAAACAAATTGATAAAATGATTAGTTCCTACGTGGGTGAAAATAAAATATTTGAACAACAATTAATTAATGGTGAATTAGATGTAGAATTAACACCACAAGGTACATTAGCTGAGAAATTACGTTCAGGTGGCGCTGGCATACCTGCTTTTTATACGAAAACAGGTGTAGGTACATTAATTGCTGAAGGTAAAGAGACACGTGAATTTGATGGTGAAATGTATGTCATGGAACGTGCGATTAAAGGTGATTTCGGTATTGTAAAAGCACAAAAAGCAGATACTTTCGGCAACTTAGTATTTGAAAAAACTGCGCGTAATTTTAATCCATTATGCGCAATGGCTGCCGCAATCACTGTCGTTGAGGTTGAAAAATTAGTTGAAGTTGGAGAAATTGATCCGGATGAAGTGCATATGTCAGGCGTTTACGTAGACTATATTTATTTAGGAGAGCATTTTGAAAAACGTATTGAAAAACGTACAGTGAAGGAGGATAATCATGGATAAACAATTACAACGTAAGAAGATTATTCAACGTGCTGCACAAGAAATTAAAAGCGATATAGTGATTAATTTAGGTATCGGCATGCCTACGCTTGTTGCCAATGAAATCAATGACCACGTAGAGAATGTCTTTTTCCAATCTGAAAATGGTTTGCTAGGTATCGGGCCATACCCAACAGATGACGAAGTGGACCCAGACTTAATCAATGCAGGTAAAGAAACAGTAACTGCTGCAAAAGGTGCGTCGTATTTTGATAATGCGGAATCCTTCGCTATGATTCGTGGTGGACATATCGATTTAGCAATCCTTGGCGGCATGGAAGTCTCACAAACAGGAGATTTAGCCAATTACATGATTCCAGGTAAATTAGTCAAAGGTATGGGTGGCGCGATGGATTTAGTCGTCGGCGCACAAAAGGTCGTCGTTATTATGGATCATATGAATAAACATGGTGAATCTAAAATTAAAGCACAATGTGAATTACCACTTACTGGTGCAGGTGTCGTCAACACGTTAATTACAGATTTAGCCGTATTTCAATTTGAAAACGGAGTGATGAAGCTTGTTGAATTACAAGATAGTGTCACTTTAGAAGAAGTTGAAGCAAATACAGAAGCGCAATTTGAAAATTATTTGAAGTAGGTGTGTAGAATGGTCAAAGATAAAGTAGTCATTATTACAGGTGCTGCAAGTGGCATCGGTTTAGGGATTGCTAGAGTATTTTTAGAAAATGGAGCTAAAGTCGTGTTAGCTGATTTGAATAATGAAAAATTGGCTCAAGAAACGCATGATTTGAAAGGCCAAGGTTACGATTGCATGCCAGTTCAAGTAAATGTCACTGACGAAGCAGCTGTTAAGCAAATGATTAATGTCACTGTAGCAAAGTATGGGCGTTTAGACATTTTATTTAATAATGCAGGTTTACAGCATGTTGAAAGTATCGAATCATTTCCAACTGAAAAGTTCAGAGAAATGATTGATATCATGTTAACAGGTAGTTTTATTGGAACAAAATATGCATTACCGATTATGAAAGAACAACAATTTGGACGTATTTTAAATATGGCTTCAATTAATGGCGTGATTGGTTTTGCTGGAAAAGCGGCGTATAATAGCGCGAAACATGGCATAATCGGTTTAACAAAAGTCTCAGCTTTGGAAACGGCGACGGAGGGCATTACAGTCAATGCGATTTGTCCTGGTTACATAGATACGCCACTCGTACGTAATCAAATGGCAGATTTAGCTAAAGATAGAGGCGTTGAGGTAGCGCAAGTGTTAGAAGACGTATTATATCCGCTGATTCCACAAAAACGCTTATTAGATATTAAAGATATCGCAGATTATGCGTTATTCTTATGTAGTGATAGTGCTAAAAGTGTCACAGGACAAGCCATTTTAATAGATGGCGGCTATACTGTTCAATAATTAAAAAGATAAAAATAATATTTAATACTAAATAGATGATAATCTTCAATAAAAATATGTTATGTTATAGAGAACTTAATATATTGATGACTTGAGGGTAAAATACTGATGAAAGGTCCAGACGCAAATGATACAAGTTGGGTATCTATTATTTTTACTATTACTTGTATCACAATGTCACAAATACTAGAAAATAGTTTGTATCATAAAATGCTCACTGCAGTTATGATTTTAATATTGATTTTCATTGTAATTCGGAGATTAAAAGTAACTTTATATGATATACAAACACAAGATTCAAATATAAACACATTTATGAGTGTGAAAGCTGACTATTGGATTTCATACATTAAAGATATGATTGCTTATGGACTGATGGCGGCAATCTTTTTTGACTTTATGTTTATCAAAAATAGTTTAGCTTGGCTTATATTATTAATCATAGTCGTTTTATTTGGGCTCTTAATATTATTCGAGAAAAAATTTGAAAAGAAAACTGACATTTTTGAAACAAATAATACGGGGTAGAGGTGTCTTATGATTTTTATAAATGCGGAAGAACAAGCGCAATTATTAGATATGGAAGAAATTGTTGAAGCGGTAGCGGACTCCTTACGTGCATATTCAGAAGGTAAGACGGATACACCATTGCGCTATTCGTTGCCTTTTAATGAAGAAAATCGTTATCTCGTAATGCCGGCATTGTCAGATGAATTAAAAATTGTCGGGCTTAAGACAGTCACCGTGGCGCCGAATAATACTAAAATTGGCAAGAAAACGATTGTGGGATCTGTTATTTTATCTGATTATGAAACAGGTGAAACATTAGCGGTACTTGAAGGTTCTTATTTAACGAAGATACGTACAGGTGCGATATCAGGTGTGGCAACGAAATATCTTGCACGTGAAGACGCTAAAACATTATGTGTCATAGGTACAGGCGATCAAGCGGAAGGTCTAATTAAAGCAGTACTTGCTGTAAGAGCGATTGACCGTATACAGCTATACAATCGCACTTATGAAAAAGCTGTTAGCTTTGCTGAACAACTGCAAAGTGCATATCCAGACCTAGATTTAACAGTGTTTGATAATGTAGACGAGACAATAGAAGACGCAGATGTCATCGTAACTGCTACCAATGCTTCAGAACCAGTATTTCATAAACGTTTAGCACCAGGTGTTCATTTAAATGCTGTCGGTTCATTTAAACCTGATATGCAAGAATTGCCATCTCAAGCTATTGCTGATGCTGACAAAGTCGTTGTAGAAGCAGTAGAAGCGGCCATGGAAGAAACAGGAGACTTAATTAACCCTGTAGCAGAAGGTGTATTTAAAGCTGATAGCTTATACGGAGAACTCGGAAACATTGTTTCTTCAAAATTAGAAGGTAGACTATCAAAAGATGAGATTACGATTTTCAAATCTGTAGGCGTAGCCATCGTTGATATCGTAGTAGCGAATTACTTTTACCAAAAACTATTGAAACAACAAAGTGAATAAGAGAATTATTTGATCTGTAAAACGCGTTCTGAAGGTTAGATGAATGATAATCCCTCTGAAAATTGGACTTCAAGTCTAATTTATAGGGGTTTTTTTTATGTAAAAAAACATTACTCTGAATTTAGAGAAAATTTAAGATTTCTGTTTTAGGATGTGAAATAAAATGCTCTTAAATAATAATAACATCATCGATAATATCAAATTAATAATTTTAATATATATAATTTATAAAAAAACATATTTATAAAGGTTTGAGATATAGATTGAATTTTGTTATTCCAATGTATGAAATATATATAAATATAAATAGTATAGACTAACTACACTTTTCAATATATAATGATATTGTAATAAATATAAAAATAGAGTTTTAACTTATTTAACTTTGATTATATTAATGTTTTGGGAAGTTCATTAATAGGATTAAATAAATATCGGAAATGTTATTGGATGAAATATTAGAAAATAGCCAATCTAAAAGAAAAGGGAGAAAATAATTATGAAAAAAATTATGACTGTTTTTGGAACGCGTCCAGAAGCAATTAAAATGGCGCCATTAGTTAAAGAACTAAAACAATCGGAAGATTTAGAACCGATTGTGGTAATTACTGCTCAACATCGTGAAATGTTAGATGGAGTTTTAAAAACATTTGAAATCACCCCAGATTATGACCTGGATATTATGGAAAAAAATCAAACTTTGTCACAAATAACTTCTAAAGTTATAACAAAATTAGATGAAGTTATACAGAAAGAACAGCCGGATATGATACTAGTTCATGGTGATACAATGACAACTTTTGCTGGTGGTTTAGCAGCATTTTATAATCAAATAGCAATTGGTCATGTGGAAGCAGGATTACGTACTTGGAACAAGTATTCGCCATTTCCAGAAGAAATGAACCGACAAATGGTAGGGACAATAGCTGATATGAATTTTGCCCCAACAGATAATGCTGCTCGAAATTTAAAAGAAGAAAATAAGGCTGAAGAAACAATTGTTGTTACTGGAAATACTGCAATAGATGCTATGAAAACAACAATTAAAAACGATTATCATTCAAATATTACTGAAAAACATAAAGGGAAACGAATTATTTTATTAACAGCACATAGACGTGAAAATATAGGTGAACCAATGCACAATATTTTTAAAGCAGTTAAAAATATTGCCGATGAATATAATGATGTTGTAGTGGTATACCCAATGCATAAAAATCCTAAAGTCCGCAAAATAGCAGAATCATATTTAATGGATCATGATCGAATAGAATTGATAGAACCTTTAGATGTGATTGATTTTCATAACTTTGCCAATCAATGTCATTTAATTCTAACTGACTCAGGTGGGGTTCAAGAAGAAGCACCATCTTTAGGTAAGCCAGTTTTAGTCTTAAGGGATACAACTGAACGTCCAGAAGGTGTAGAAGCAGGAACTTTAAAAGTTATAGGTACTTCAATGGAAGCTATTTATGAAAATACAAAACAATTGTTAGAAGATGAAAACTATTATGAAGGAATGAGCGAAGCACGTAATCCATATGGGGATGGATATGCCTCTCAGAGAATTTGTGAAAATATAAAATATTATTTTGGGATTACTAGTGAAAAACCGAAGCCATTTGTGTAACTTATGTTTAAATACAGAGTAAAAGAAATAGAAAGAAATTAATGAGTAAAATGTTTTTGATAGTTTAAATATAGAAAATCAAGCAGAATTTAAATAATATATTGAGAAATAGTAATAAATGAGGGTAAGTTTTTTGGATATAAATTAGGGAGTTGTAAATAATGCAAGGAATGAAAGTGAAAAAATACAGCAATTTATTTGATTTCGATATTCAAAATAATTTCATTATATATGTTGATCCAAGGACAACAGAAAACTGTACTTTGGATATCGACCATATTGATAATACGTATATATGTGATATTAAAGTATCAAATCGTTTGATAGCTAGTATAGATAATCGATTATTAATTTACGTTAAAAATAATAAAGTTTTCATTACAAAATGTGAATTATATAAGCAAATTTTTGATGTGGAAATTAAGAATTTGAATAAAAGTAACATTAAATTAGAATTCAAAAAAGGTTATATTGCAGAAATAAAACTAGGTGATGATCTGTTGTTTGAGCTTGATGATTTTTTTGCACATACAACAGATGAAAAAATTATTGCAAATAAAATTTTTAAAAAGTTGAATATTGATTTTAATGATAGGCAAAGATATATTGGTCTTGCTAATATTAAATATAATAACATTAAAATATTCATCACTTATGATAGGTTTTTAAAAGAAATAAAATTTAAAAAAACACCTTTTAATATCGAATATCTTAATAAATATATTAATGTGGAATTTATCAATGCGAATAATTTAAAAATAGAAAACAAACAAAATGGTGATGATTATGTCATTAATATTAATAGAATAGGAATTACTCCAACAGCAATTAATGGCATAAGAGCTAGCAGGGGTCTCAAAAACGAACATATTCTTGCATACTTCTCATTCCAAAATAGACGGTATTTTATTTATAATCAATCAAATGGAGTCCATATCTTACGGTCTAATGCCAAATTAATGTCCAAATATAGAACTATGTTAAAAGTAATATCAACACGTAAAGCTTTTTATTTAATAGGACTGTTTAAGCATAATGGTTATAAAGCAAAACATAAATACGATACGTTATATATGCAAAATAAAAATAATAAAGTTGGGAAGTTCTATAGGCCATTCAAGAAAATTAAAGTCTTAAATCAACTTGTTCTTGGTAAAATTGCTTATGAAGATATTAAAGAAACTAATAGAATACATAGTAATTTATTGTGTGGTAACGAAAACTATGTCTTGCATAATGTTAGCTTAAACCCATACTCAAAACCTATGAAAACATTTAAAACAACTCATTACGAGAATAATACAATGATATTTAGAAATAATCTCGGAGGCAATGTTACGTTAACTTCAATTCCTTATTCTCCAGAATATAAATCGTCAAGTAAATTGAAAATTTATATTGCTAAATTCTTCAAAAAAAATAAGACAAATCAAAATATAAACTTGTTTTTCGAGAAGAAAAGTGAACGTGCTGAAGAATCAGCAATAAAAGTGTTTGATGAAGCTATTAAATCCTCTTCAAATAATAGTAAAAATTATTTTATATTAGATGGTAATGCACCTTATTATAAGACTTTGAAAAAAAAGTATGGAAAAAACTTGATAAAAAAATATAGTATTAAACATTTCAAATCAATTTATAATTCTAAGTACTTCATTTCATCGGAATTACCTAATCATTTAATTAATGATAGATTGTATATAGATTCATTAAGAAACAAAATAATGAAAACACCAAGCGTTTTTTTGCAACATGGTATAATGTTTGCAAAACCAGTTGATAACCCGATGGCATATGGTTTTCATAAACAATATAATAAGTATAATAACATTAAAAATGTTATATCATCAGATTTGGAAGCAGAACAATTTTATAAAATGGGTTACGATAAAGAAGATTTAATAAAAACCGGATTAGCTACTTTTGATGAAGCAAAGTTAAACGAAGATGCTGATAAAATAGCATATATGCCAACATATAGATATTGGGAAGAAAGATTAATATATTCAGGGGATATTACAAAAACCAGTTATTTTCAAGCTATTATGAAAGTGATTAACGTATTTGAAAAAAATGGACTTTTAGATAAGCTACTTATAGTTCCACATAATAAATTTTCGGAATTTATTTATGATAATATGCCTGAATATAGAGATATTATTGAACCCAATCCTAGTAATGCTTTGAAAGTGTCAAGAATCTTTATTACAGACTATTCCTCTGCAATCTATGATTCTATTTATAGGGGAGCTTATCCTATATTTTATTGGGAAGAAAAGGACTATTTGATTGAAAATTATAAAGCAATCCCTCCAATAAATGAGCAGAATGCTCCAGGACCTGTTGCAGAAAACATAGATGAATTATACTACTTCGTTAAACAGGCTATTGAACGAGATTGTAAATTAGAACAAAAATATATAGATAAATACCTTAAAATAAATGAGTTTTCAGATGGACAAAATACAAAACGTATTGTAAAAGAACTTGAGAAAATAAAGATTTTATAATTGAATGATAAAGTTAATTTCAAATAACTTTATCTTATTAACTGTTTAAAACCATTTATTAATGGCTAATTATCTAAAAATTTAAATTATGAAATGATTTTAGGGGCTGATTGAATTTTGATACAGGGTAAATTGGTTGATAATAATTACTCCAATTTAACTATTGTTTTTCAAAGCGCAGGAAGAATTTCAAATGCTTTATTTGATAAAATCCTTAATAATGAAGCTTCAATGGAAGATATAAAAAAAGCACATGAAAAATATACATGGTTTAATTTTTCTAAAGACACATATTCAGATTACTATTTTATTGAGGATTTTTATTCTAAAAGTTATGGTTGGTATATGTTTAATGAAGGGAATAATATTATAAAAGAAGTGAATGAGTCTTTAACGGAATTAATTGGAAGTAAAAATTATGTTACAGTTACTGCGTATGGAAGTAGTAAAGGGGGAACTGCTGTTTATTGTTTGGTTTGATAAATCCAAACATAGATAATATTTTTTCATTAGTGCCACAGGTGCATGTTATAAAGTATATTAATCAAAAACTATTTAAATATAAAGAACTTTTCTTTCCAACAGATAATAATCATCTAGAAAGTTATTTCGAAAATATATTTTTTAATCCAGACATTTATAATCAAAAAAATTTATCTCAAACTATCATTTATTTTTATACAGGAATCAATGATGAGCAATTTGAAGATTTATTAGAGCTTCATAACTTACTTGATGAAAAGAAATGTAATAATAATATTATAATAAATACTAGTCTCAAATCTCACAACAGTATAGTAATGGATAATATACCATTTACTAAATCTGCGTTAAGGATTATTACCAGTAATAAAGTTATGAAAGGTACACGATTAAAAAGGGTTAACTCAAATGTGTTACTTTTGAAAGATAAATAATCTTAATAAATAAATTAGTTATAATTCATAAAGACAAAATAACTAAGTAAGAGGAGTTTATAAACACAATATTACTCATACTTTAGTCTATACACTAGGCGTAGCCATCGTTGATATCGTAGTAGCGAATTACTTTTACCAAAAACTATTGAAACAACAAAGTGAATAACTTAAAGATGGCTATCATTAACTTGGTAGTCATTTTTTATGGCAAATCACACTCAAATTCCTTTTTACTTCAACCAGATACACACATAAGGTATGATGTTTATTATTAATAATAAATACATTCCAAAAATGGAAAGGGGAATTTATATGAAATCAATTTTACTTATAGGACAATCAAATATGGCAGGGCGTGGCTTTATTGATAGTGTGAAACCGATCATAGATGAGCGTATTCAAGTGTTGAAAAATGGTAGATGGCAGATGATGGACGAACCGATACATAGTGATCGCTCTGTCGCAGGTATAGGTCCTGTAGCATCGTTTGCTAAATTGTGGTTAGATGATCATCCAGATGAAACGATTGGCTTAATTCCTTGTGCAGATGGTGGCACATCGATTGATGATTGGGCAGAGAATCAAGTGTTAACGCGACATGCGATTTCAGAAGCTGAATTTGCAATGGAAAACAGTGATCTCATCGGAATATTATGGCATCAAGGGGAAAGTGATAGTTTAGACGGCAAACATCTTGACTACGAAACTAAGTTAAATCAAGTCGTGAATCATTTTAGACAAGCACTTAATGTGCCTCAATTACCGTTTGTAATGGGCTTGCTAGGAGATTTCTTAGGACAAGAAGCATTTGGTCAAAGTGCATCAGAATACACTCAAATTAATGAAGTGATTAAAACTGTAGCAGAAGCAAAAGATAATTGTTTCTATGTAACGGCGCAAGATTTAACAGCTAACCCAGATGAGATTCATATAGATGGACAGTCACAGCGGTTATTAGGTATGCGATATTATAGAGCATTTTCACAAGGGGACAATGTTGAAAGTCCATTACCAGAAGAAACAGAAGTGGATCGTTTATTATACGACAAAGATTATACAAAGAATGAACAAATGTACATGTTAGTAGCTCGATTATCTAAGAATGAAATAACTTACCAAACATTTACGGAAGAAATGGCAAAGATGTATTAAAGCGATTACCCAGGAAATTTTGAAATTAACACAAAAGTACCCCAACCATACGCACACATTTTCAGTTGATGATATTGTTGGGGTATTTTTATATACTTTAATGTCAAAAAATTACTCAACACGACCGTGTGTAATCTGTGTTAATGCTTCATTTATAGTGAATATTTTGGCATTGATTTCATTAACACCCATAGCGTTCAAACGTTCGCTATGCATACTCAAGTAATTTTCAGCATGCATTTTGCTGTCGAAGGCGTAAATGCCACCTGCTTCTTTGGCTGTTTCATTTTCAGTCCAAATTTTCCATAAAAAACCTGGCTCGTCATTAATTGATTTTGCTAAATCCTCGAACTGTTGTGCCATTTCATCGTCAAACGGGCCATCTAAAGGAAAATCAACTTGCAAAATATGTACCATAAAATACCTTCCTTTCGAATTTAGTTATGCATACGTTAATCATAACTAAATATAATATTTATGTGTAGCAATAAGCATTAATAGTAAGTGTATATTTTAGGGGAATTAAATTGTGTTTAATAGGTTTTATATATAAATGTAAAAAAAGAGTAAATTTATTAAATATCTTATATTCTTGCAATTAAAAGGATTAGGTGTATGATAAAAGTGAACAATTACACTATAATGATAAATTATTTCAAAAGAGGAGTGGTTATAGAAATTCAATATCCTTTACGAGTTTAGTAATATTACTTATTTTCAGTACTTGGGCCATATATTGTATCATGTACGAATGAAATAAATGAGTTATCATGTGTGAAATTTGCTAATACGGGATATGTTGATAGTTATGATAGCTAGTTTGAAAGGCATAAGTAATAGTTCATTAAATTTAGCCAAGAGGGATTTAAAAATCGAGGGGTGATTTATTATGCGTAAAGTAGGGAAATTACTTTCAGCAACTGTCGTTGTTTCAACACTTATCTTAGGTTCTTCAGCAGCATATATTACAACTAATAGTTCAGACGTTCAAGCAGCGGAGCAAGTTCAAAAATGGGGTCACGGTGAAGGTGGAGCTAGTGGTGCCAACACTGAAAGTAGTGCAGGCTTAAAAGCCGAAACACCATGGTATAACTACGAAGGTTATACAACATATGATGCATCATTTACACAAGATTATAACTTCGTTCGTGCATTAAAATATGATAATGTCTCAATCGATGGCTATAAAGTAGATCCAAAAGCGGATAAAGAAGTTGATCATTATGAATATATCTATGATACTTATGTAGATTTGAATAGTGATAATGAAGTTGTTAGGATTTCTTTCGAAACTAAACCAGACTCAGTATCTAAAGCAACGTTTAAAAAAGCACATACGTCTAATAAAATAATTGATGAAGGTATCACTAATGGTGGTGAGCATGGTAACGGCTCATTTGTGAAATATGCGACGAATGATGGTTCATATACAGCTTACTTTGACAAAGATAAAAAATTGATGCAAATGAATATTGGCTAATAGCTTGATATGAAAATTACATGTGAATATGAAATATATTTATGGTTATAGAAGTTACTGTGAGACACATAATTTCTAGATTCTAAGCCAAAAGGGAAATTACAAAATAGGAGTGATTTATTATGAATAAAGTAGTAAAGTTACTATCTTCAACAGTCATAGTATCAACACTTGTCGTAGGTTCTTCTGCAGCGTATATTACGAGTAATAATCAAGAAGTCAAAGCACAGTCAGAACAAGTTCAGAAATGGGGACATGGTGAAGGTGGCGCTAGTGGCGCCAACACTGAAAGTAGCGCAGCTTTAAAAGCTGAAACACCATGGTATAATTACGAAGGTTATACAACTTATGATGCATCATTTACACAAGATTATAATTTTGTAAGAGCATTAAAGTATGATAATGTCTCAATCGATGGATATAAAGTAGATCCAAAAGCTGATAAAAAAGTCGATCATTATGAAGATATTTATGATACTTCTGTAGGACTTAATAGTGACGATGAAGTCGTTCAAGTTCATTTCTTTACAAAACCAGAATCAGTAAATAAAGCAACATTTAAAAAAGCACATGCATCTAATGAAATTATAGAAGATGGTAAATTAGGTAATGATGATGGTACATTCCTAAAATATGCGACGAATGATGGTTCATACACAGCGTACTTTAACCACAATGGATATTTGACACAAATGGCAATTAACTAGATAATCTGAAGTAACGATAATTAAAAATTCAAGTCATCGCTTAAAAGATTGAAGTACAAAGTCCCTATAATTGATGTTGATTATAGGGGCTTTCTATATGTGATTTTAATTTTAAGTTATAATTAAAGGTAAGCAAGTAGCTTTAAGCGTTTAAATTTTGGGGAGTTGATATTTATGAAAAAAGTTTTTTTGGGTTTAGTGTTTAGTGCATTATTTTTCATGTTGAGCAATGGTACGGTCTCAGCGAATGAATTTGATAAAATAGAAAAAGATAATAATACGACAGTTGGCGTATATGGAATCAATACTGAGAATGGTAAAAAAGTTCGCCACAATGCGAATGAACGCTTTGCATTTGCTTCTACTTTTAAAGCCACCGCGAGCGGTGTTTTATTAAATAATTATTCAGAAAAAGATTTAAACAAAAAAATAACAATTAATGAGGCAGATATTGTAGAATATTCACCTGTAACTGAAAATTACATAGGCAAACAAATGACGCTTAAAGATTTAATCAAAGCATCTATGTTACAAAGTGATAATACGGCTAATAATAAAATAATGAAAGAAATTGGCGGCGTTAAAGCCTTTAAACACGAGTTGAAGCAATTAGGTGACAATATTTCTAATCCGCAACGATTAGAACCAGAGTTAAATCTCTATAATCCAAATAGTACAGCTGATACTACAACACCTAGAGCTGCAGCAGAGATATTAAATACACTTTTAACAAGTAGCCAAATAAGTGACGGGAATTTAGATTTACTGAAACAAGTTATGATTGAAAATGAAACGGGCGATAGTTTAATTAAAGCAGGTGCAGCAGACAACTATATCGTTGGAGATAAAAGTGGTCAGGGCTTAACATATGCTACGCGCAATGATTTGGCGTTTATCTATCCAAATAAACATAAAAAACCAATCATTCTTGCAATTTATACAAAACAAGATGACAAAGATGGTCAACCAGATGATAAAGTAATCGCAGATGCTGCTAAAGAAGCAATTGCACAATTACGCTAAGTGAATAAAATGATGATAGAGCTATTCAGAGGAGCAGAATATGGAAATAAAACAAATGAAATATTTTGTGGAAGTTGTGAGAAACGGTGGAATGACACAAGCTTCAGAACATTTATATATTGCACAGTCTACAATTAGTAAAAATATTAAAAATATTGAAAATGAATTTGACATTACTTTGTTTGATCGAAGAAAAAAGCATATTATTCTAACAGATATAGGCCAGATTTTTTATGATAAGTGTGTTGAAGCGTTAGCCGTGTTGGATGATTTATCTTTAGAAATGGGTGACGTCACGAATTTAGAAAGGGGTCATATCCGCATCGGCATATCCGCAATTATGAATGTCAGATTATTTACGGAAAGTTTAAATCAGTTTCATTCCAAGTATCCAAATGTGACATATGAAGTCATTGAAGGTGGTGGTAAAGCGGTCGAATTTTATTTGAACAACGACGAAATTGACGTCGGCATTACAACTTTACCAGTAAATGATGATATCTACTATGCAGTGCCTTTATATAAAGAAAAATTATTACTTATCGTTGATAAAAATTCTAAGTTAGCCCAACAATCATCCATTTATTTAGGCGATTTGAAAGATGAAAGTTTTATTATGTTTCATGATGACTATTACCTGAAAGATCAAATTATAGAAAGCTGTAGAAAAGTAGGATTTCATCCTAAAACAGTAGCTAAAATGTCTCAAATTACTTTTATAGAAAATATGATTCGTGATGGTATTGGCGTAAGTATATTACCTGAGAGTATCGTCAATATCTTAAATGATAGTGTTGTCGGCATTGAAATAAGTGGTGCTGATGTAGCGTGGAATTTAGGCGTTATATGGAAGAAAGAAAGTTATATGAATCATGTTACGCATGAATGGATTAACTTTTTGAAGGATTTGAAATAAAAAAGCATTATTAAAGTTAAAGTATTCCAATAAGGAATGTCAAACATTCCAACTATGTATTTTAATCATAGATAAAGGCGTAATATAATAGAAGTTGTAGAGGGTTATGAGTACAGATTAACTGACCATTGTAAAATGGTTATAAGTTGAGTTTTCAATATGTATGAATATCCACGTACAATCAATATATGATTACTTTTATAATAAACGATAATTCAGCTCAGGGCTCATAACGGCAGAAGGTAACTAAGGAAGTCCTCAAATTTTATAAAATGGTAACCATAACGTACTAATCAGAGATGAAAGTAGGATTAGACACGTGATGCATTTGTAATATAGATACAGATGCACCGTTGCGTGTTTTAGAAAATATAGTTTAAACCAATAAAATTCATCAGTTCTCCCATTTAAAAACTGAAAACAACCCCTATCACTCTAAATATTGGTTAACTTTTTTCTGTACAAACAAGATGTTTTGTAACACGTAACCTGCAAGCAATATATAAAGCGCGCGTTATATTAACGGTATTTAGCAAGTAGTAATGTCATTATTAAAGTTTATAGGTGTATGCTTTGTTGTATAACAGACAACAAGACAGGCACAATACAACTTTGTAATGGCATCACTAGATTATAAAAATAACTTGCTAGATTCCTTCATATATTTAAGAAAGCTTATGCTTCAGTTGAAGTCATATTAAAAAGTAATAACCCTCTAGATAAATATCTCTCAAACAAGTGCGACCCTGACTACACTGTCCAATGTAGCTAGGGTCGCTTTGTTAATTTAATGAAATTTACATAGATTAAATATTACTCTGTAATGATGGATATAGATGATATGTTGGATCGATTGGTTCATTTTTAATGACTTTATCTAACGTAGTTACAATTTTTTGAGCGATTTCAGATGTGGGCACACCAATAGCATTGACAGGGTAATCTAATTTTTTAATTTGTGGAATGTTATCGTAAGAGTAAATCATTGGTTGATTCTCAGGTCCAATGGCATTGATCGTTCCTACAGTAATATCGTAACTTCCGCAAATCACACCAGGAGAAAGCGAGTGGGTTTTCAAATATTGCTTCACGGATGCTTCTGCCTCTATCGCATTTAATCCATTAGAATCAATAATACGATAGGTAATATTATATGCTTTGCAGTAATTAGTAATCGCATCTTTTTTGGCAATTTGACGGGCGTCGTTTGTATTAATATCGCCGATATAATCAATCGTTTGGATACCTTGTGCTAATAAGGCATTGATGGCCATAATCATCGCTTTTGCATGATTGACATTGATAATCGGGTAGGGAATATCTCTGTCTACACCGTACGCGACCACCGGCACGTTATTATAAATTTCAGGTGGTAAGTTTGAATTGTCACCTTCATCAAAGATAACAATACCATCACAGCCAAATTCAACAAATTTCTTTGAAGCAGCCGCGATATCATCGATTGAAACAAACATGACATAACCGAGTGATTTAATGGCTCTATTAATTTCTGAAATCAGATGTGTTACGGCAACACGATCTACCGAAGGCCAGATTAATCCAATCGTGCCACTTCTTTTAGAAACGAGTGCTCGAGCCGAATGATTGGGTATGTAATTCATTTCAAGCGCTTTTTGTTGAATCATTTGTTTTGTTTTTGGTTTAACGAGTTGGGAATTTTTCAATGCTTTACTGACCGTGGAATAACTGACACCACAGGCTTCGGCAACATCTTTTAAAGTTACAGCCATAAAAGTTCTCCTTGAAATAGATTGATTTAAGTTAGAATTAATTATACCATAGAGATAAGCGTTAGAATATTTTTTTGAATCTTAATAACAACGTTGTTATTTTTAGGAACCTAACACAAAAGTTGAAAATAATAAGGAGATGTAAAGATGAATTCAAGAGATACGATGAAGTATATTCAAGAAGGTCAACACATTGCAGTGATGCGCACAGACAACCCTGAGACGTTTTTAGATATTTCAAATCTAATTATAGAACAAGGACTTAATATTATCGAAGTGACGTTAACAACACCAAATGCAATAGAAATTATTGCTGAATTATCTAAAAGAGAAGATGCGCTGATTGGTGCTGGGACTGTACTTGATAGTGTATCAGCACGTACAGCGATTTTAAACGGGGCTAAATTTATTGTAAGTCCATCTTTTGATAAGGAAACAGCAAAAATCGCTAACTTGTACGACGTTCCTTATATTCCAGGCTGCATGACGGTTAAAGAAATGGTTGGATCTTTACGCTATGGTTGTAAAGTATTGAAACTATTCCCAGCAACACAGTTCTCACCTAAATCTATCAAAGATTTCAAAGGTCCATTACCACAAATTGAGATTGTTCCAACTGGTGGCGTGGGCAAAGATAATCAAAAAGAATGGTTAGACGCTGGTAGTTTTGCAGTAGGTATTGGTAGTGAAATTACAAAAATTTATCAACAACAAGGAAAAGAAGCTTTAGTACAATATATTTCTGAACTAAAAAGAGAGGTATAACTATGACGGTATTTGGATTTGGAGAATTATTATTGCGCTATACGCCACCTGATTATAAACAATTAAAAGCTGCCAATACGTTTGGTGTTAATGTTGGAGGTGCAGAATTAAATGCGCTCGTGACTTTATCTCAATTTGGTCATGCTACTGAAATGTTAACAGTATTACCACAACACGCACTAGGCAACTTAGCTATGAAAAAGATGTTCCAAACACAAGTAGGTACAACATGTGTGAAACAGCAAGACGGTAGAATAGGCACATATTATATGGAAGAAAGCTTTGACTTCCGAAGTGGTAAAGTCATTTATGATCGAGAACATTCAACTTTCGCAGAACATGGGGCAAACGTCATCGATGACTTACCTATACAAAGTGGTGATTACTTTGTATTGACTGGTATTACATTGGCAGTTAATAAAGTAGTACGACAACACATCGTTGATACACTATCTAAATTGAAACAACAAGGCGTTAAAATCGTATTTGATATTAATTTCAGAAGTAACTTGTGGTCTAAAGCAGAAGCTGTACCAGTAATTAAGTCTGTACTTCCACTTGTTGACGTACTCTTCTTTGGTAAAAAGGATGCAACACATTTACTTGGGACAAATTCTGAAGATGATGATATGAAGACATGTGCTAAAACGATTCAATCTCAATATGAGATACCAATAATGGCTTCCAGCAATAGAGATATTGAGCAAAGTACATTACAAGGTATTATGCTAACACAACAAAACTATATTGAAGGCCAAGCTTATCCATATACGGTGTTGAATCGCATTGGAGCCGGTGATGCATTTATGGCTGGTGTCTTACATGGACTGATTCGTAATTGGCAATTAGAAGAGACGATAGATTTTGCGACGAAATGTTCAGTCTTACAACATACAACAAACGAGGATGCATTAAGTGTAGACGAAAGTGATGTGCATAATTTGTCCTCTCATTTCGGGGGACTGAGTCGATAGAACCTTAAACAAAAGGGGCGTAAGTCACATATGAAAAAATTTTTAACTCTATTTGTAAGCGCATTCTTTATAACAGGGATGTTAGCTTTATCACTTCCTCATACTTATATTAATGCGGAAGAGAAGAAAAAAGAAATTATGTTAGCACATAATCAGCCGACGAGCCATCCGGTTCATAAATCACTTGAGATTTTTAAGGAAAGATTAGAGAAAACATCTCATGGTCAACTTAAAGTTAACATTTATCCAAATGGTCAGTTAGGTAGTGAACGTGAAGCAATTGAAATGACGCAGACCAATGCAATACAAATGACTAAAGTGTCATCGGCAGCATTGGAAAGTTTTTCTCCAACATATTCATTGTTTAACATGCCATATCTATTTGAATCAGAAGAGAATTACCGTCATGTTATGAAAAAACAAGAAGTACAAGATGCATTTTTTAAATCTACTGGAGATAAGGGGTTTCTAGGGATTACATATTATGACGCGGGCGTACGTAATATATACACGAAGGATAAAAAAATTGAAGATAATAGTGACTTGAAAGGTTTGAAAATAAGAGTTCAACCAAGTAAAACGAGTGTTGATTTAATTAAGTCATTAGGTGGCACACCAACACCAATGGATTACGGTGAAGTATATACAGCGATACAATCAGGCGTGATTGATGCAGCTGAAAATAATGAAACTTCACTCACAACAAACAACCATGGTGAAGTTGCTAAAAATTATTATTATACGGAACACGCAATTGTTCCAGACATCTTAATAATGAACAAAGAAACATATGATGATTTAACGAAACAACAACAGAAATGGTTGAAAGATGCAGCGGCTTATTCTACTGAGAAACATGAAGTGATTTGGGATAAAGAAGTGAAAGAAGCTAAAAAGAAAGCGAAAGAAGACATGGGTGTGAAATTCCATAATGTAGATAAAACTTCTTTCAAAAAAGCTTCGAAGCCCCTACAAGATGAATTTAAAAAGAATCCGGATACAAAAGATGATTATAAATTAATCGAGAAGGAGGAGCGACTTTATGAAGAAAGCAAAAAAGATCATCGATAAACTCCTCCTCACGTTAGCTGGTATTGCACTTTTTGTAATGGTTATACTATCGGTTTATCAAGTTGCGACACGCTTTATCTTTAACAGTCCAAGTACAATGAGTGAAGAAATCGTTAGGTTCTTATTAATATGGTTTGGTTTGCTCAGTGCAAGTTATGTATTTGGCGTAAAACAACATATAGCTATTTTATTTATTCGAGAAAGATTTCCTGAAAAAATGCAACTGGCTATGGAAAAGATATCAGATATTATAATCATTATCATAGCACTCGTGCTCATGATTTGGGGTGGCTATGAAGTTGTGAATTTAACATGGTCACAAATTGCACCATCAACAGGTTTATCTATGGCAGCAATGTACGGTGCACTTCCTGTTTCAGGCCTCTTTATCATTTTTTATGCAATATATAACTTGTTAGATAAAGGAGAACTTGAAGCAGTTAAAGAAGGCAATCAAGAAGATGGAGGTGAGCGTGTATGACACTTGCAGCAGGATTAGTATTGTTCATCACATTCTTCGCTTTCTTGATATTCGGATTGCCTATCGCATTGGCGATTATTTTGAGTTCTATCATAACGTTATTAATGATATTACCATTCGA
The DNA here is from genome assembly GCF_001431205.1 of Staphylococcus sp. NAM3COL9. Classification (GTDB taxonomy): domain Bacteria; phylum Bacillota; class Bacilli; order Staphylococcales; family Staphylococcaceae; genus Staphylococcus. Next base: position 67,205 of record NZ_LGPC01000008.1, read on the forward strand.
TGTAACGATTATAACGGCAGCTCAACGTATGGTCACAGGTATTGATGATTTTACGATGCTTGCCATTCCGTTATTCGTCTTGGCAGGTATCATTATGAATAATGGCGGTATTGCTTTTAGATTAGTGAACTTTGCCAAAGTGCTAGTAGGAAGGTTACCTGGCTCACTGGCACATACGAATATTGTAGGTAATATGCTATTCGGTTCTATTTCAGGATCTAGTGTTGCAGCAGCAGCAGCGATGGGACGTATCATGGGACCAATGGAAGAAAAACAAGGTTATAAAAAAGAATACTCTGCAGCAGCAAACATTGCATCTGCGCCAGCTGGCTTACTCATCCCACCAAGCTCACTATTAATTGTTTATTCACTTGTGAGTGGTGGCACATCAATTGCAGCATTATTTATAGCAGGTTATATCCCAGGTATCCTATGGGGCATTGCGTGTATGATTGTGGCTTATATTATGGCGAAGAAACAAGGTTATAAAGTATCTGAACGCATTAGTTGGAAGGATAAACTATTTTTAACATTAGATGCTTTGCCAAGTCTGTTTTTAATCATCGTAGTCATTGGCGGGATTGTGTCAGGTGTATTCACAGCAACTGAAGGTGCAGCAGTAGCAGTATTATACGCTACAGTGTTGTCGTTGATATACAAAAGTCTGACGCTCAAACAAATACCTAATGTTATTAAAGAAACGGCAGAAATTAGTGGTATGATTCTGTTCTTGATTACAGCTTCTGCGCTATTTTCACTCGTGATGAGTTATACAGGATTACCTGAAGCCATTTCCAAGGGGATTCTTTCAATGACAGATAATCCAATCATTTTACTGCTAATGATTAACTTGATTTTATTAGTCATCGGAACATTTATGGATATAACACCAGCAGTATTGATTTTCACACCGATCTTCTTACCAATTTCAGAAGTGTTAGGTTTAGATCCAATTCACTTTGGTATCTTAATTGCATTTAATTTATGTATTGGTAATATCACGCCACCAGTTGGTAGTGCACTATTTGTTGGTGCAAGTGTTGGTGGGGTTCGTGTTGAATCTGTATTCAAATATTTAGTACCTTACTTTATCGCACTCATTATTTTACTATTAATCGTAACGTTCATTCCGCAAATTTCATTATTTCTTCCTAAATTATTAGGATTATAGAAAAGGGGCAATAACATGGCATTAATTAATGACAATTTTTTATTAAATAATAAAACAGCAGTAAAGTTATATCAAAAGGTTAAAGATTTACCAATTTATGATTTTCACTGTCACTTAGATCCGAAAGAAATTTATGAAAATAAAAATTATGAAAATATCACACAGTTGTGGTTAGCCGGAGACCATTACAAATGGCGCTTAATGAGAGCATACGGTATAGAAGAAGGGTTAATTACAGGTGATGCTGATGACTTCGATAAATTCAAAGCATTTATGAACATGCTACCTTATTCAATCGTTAACCCAATGTATCACTGGTGTTCACTTGAATTAAAACGCTATTTTAATGAAGAGATAGATTTAGATAAGGTGAATGTTAACAAGTTATATAAATCATTAAATCGTAAATTAGCGAAATCATCACATACACCACAAAATTTAATTAAACAAAGTAATGTCTCTGTAGTTTGTACAACGGATGATCCATGTGATGATTTGGAATATCACAAATTGTTAAATCAAGATAAAAAAGTAACGTTTAAAGTGATTCCTACGTTTAGACCAGATAGTTACATTTTCTTAAGTGAAACAACGGTTAAAGACAAGATGAGTCAGCTTGACCAAGCAAATGACTGCAAAATCAATGATTTAAACAGTTATATCGAAGCACTTAAAGCACGTGTCTATTATTTTAATAGACAAGGGGCAAGAAGTTCTGATCAAAGTTTTGAAAAAGCACCGTTGATGTATACGACAACAGAAGAAGCTACGTCAATTTATGAATCCATGATGAAGGGTGAAGTAGTTTCTGAAACGCAACAATACGAATTAGCGGGTTACATTTTAACTGAAATTAGTAAAGTATATAACCAATTAAATTGGGTCGTACAATTCCATTTAGGACCAACTAGAAATAATAATTCGAAAATGTTGGAAGTCGCAGGCACAGACAGTGGATTCGATAGTGTAGGTGAACAACTAAGCGCTAAAACATTGAATGCGATGCTAGACCATCTTGAACAAAACAATGCATTATCAGATACCATTATTTATCCTAATAATGGTAATGATCACCTTATGGTTCAAGCCACAGCAGGTAACTTTACTAACAGTGAACATAAAGTACAATTAGGTGCGGCATGGTGGTTTAATGACACAAAAGAGGGCATGGAACAGCACTTAGTGGATTATGCCAACGTTGGATTATTAGCTAAATTTGTAGGTATGCTTACAGATTCACGTAGCATGATTTCATATACACGCCATGAGTATTTCAGAAGAATCTTATGTAATTTCTTAGGAGATAAAATTGAAAAAGGCGAAATTGCATTATCAGAGGCAACGATTGAACAAATGTTAAAAGATATTTGCTATAACAATGCAGTGAATTTATTCAAAATAGAAGGCGTTAAGGAGGTATAACGATGGAATTATCATTTCGTTGGTACGGTGAAGACGATCCAGTAACATTAGAGAACATCAAACAAATTCCTGACATGAAGCACATCGTTTCTGCAATTTATGATGTACCTGTAGGTGAGGTTTGGACAAAAGAAAGAATTGCAAAATTAAAACAATCAATCGAAGCGGCAGGATTGAAATTTGAAGTTGTTGAAAGTTTACCTGTAAGTGAGGAAATTAAATTAGGTACAGATAAACGTGACGAACTGATTGAAAATTATAAGACATCATTAGTGAATTTAGCTGAAAATGGTGTTAAGACAGTGACATATAACTTTATGCCTGTCTTTGATTGGACACGTTCACAATTAGACTATGAATTATCAGATGGATCTAATACATTGATTTATAAGCATGATCAATTAAAAGATATCGATCCATTAACAACAGATTTAAACTTACCAGGTTGGGACGAAAGTTATTCAAGAGAAGAGATGAATCATTTGATTACGTCTTATCGTGAAACATCGGACGAGCAATTGTGGTCGAACTTGAAGTACTTCTTAGATGGTGTATTACCAACTGCAATTGAACATGATATTGATCTGGCGATACATCCGGATGATCCACCATGGCCTATATTTGGTATCCCACGTATCATTAAAAATAAAGAGAGTTATGAACGTTTAAGCTCTATAAATAGCAGTAAAAATAATGGTATTTGTTTCTGTACAGGATCTTTAGGCTCACTAGCAGAAAATGACTTACCAAGCATGATTAGAACATTTGGCGAGCATATCCATTTCGTGCATATGCGTAACGTGAAACGATTAGATTCACATTCATTCTTGGAAACAGGTCATTTATCTAAACATGGCTCAGTAGATATGAAAGCTGTAGTAGAAGCACTGCAAGATGTTAACTTTAAAGGCACAATCAGACCAGATCATGGACGTATGATTTGGGGCGAAACAGGTAAAGCAGGTTACGGATTGTTCGACAGAGCATTAGGCGCAACTTATATTAATGGTTTAATTGAAGGAGTGAGCAAATGATGACAAGACAATTTGAAGGAGTCAATGTAGTAATCACCGGCGCAACAGGTGTTATCGGGTCAACGTTCGTCAAAGGGCTTGTAGAAAAAGGTGCCAACGTAGGTATTCTAGGACGTTCTGAAGATAAAATTGTTGAATTACAAGATGAAATTGATAAAGAAAGAAAACAAACAGTCGCATTAGTGGCAAATGTGTTGGATAAAGATGCTTTAACGCAAGCGAAACTAAAATTTAACGATACATTTGGCGCAATTACAATTCTGATTAATGGCGCAGGTGGAAATAATCCAAATGCCACAACAAATGATGAAATGTATGATGAAAATGGTGATAAAACGTTCTTTGATTTAACAGAAGATGGTATTGATAAAGTATTTAAATTAAATTACACAGGTACATTTTTACCATCGCAAGTATTTGGTAAAGATGTCGTCTCATCTGAGGCAGGTACAATCATTAATATTTCATCAATGAACGCATTTACACCACTGACTAAGATTCCAGCATACAGTGGCGCAAAAGCATCTGTAAGTAACTTTACGCAATGGTTGAGCACTTATTTTGCAGGTCACATTCGAGTGAATGCAATTGCACCTGGATTCTTTGAAACAGCTCAAAATAAGGCTTTACTTAGAAATGAAGATGGTTCTTATTCAGAACGTGCTTCAAAAATTCTATCACAAACACCAATGAATCGTTTTGGTGTACCGGAAGATATTCTAGGCACACTTTATTGGCTGATGGATAAAGAATTAAGTGGCTTCGTTACAGGTATTGTTGTTCCTGTTGATGGTGGTTTCTCATCTTATTCGGGTGTGTAAAATAGTTATAAATTTAAAAAATAAACTCCTTAATTCAATTTAGATTAAGGAGTTTATTTTGCTTTGTAATATTTAAAAAGGTTATTTTTATAGATGTTATAAATATTGGTTAAATCACATTGATAATATGTATCTCTTAATCCATAATATAAGGCATGTGTAAAAAGTATGTAAAGTACGGCATTATAGAATAGGTGGGGTGTTGTGAAAGCATTTTTTAGTTACTACAAACCATATAAAGGTTTGTTTTTCTTAGATTTTGGTTCGGCAATTGTTGTAGGTTTGTTGGAATTAATTTTTCCACTTATTACAAGTATATATATTGATCGTTTATTACCTACAAATCAGTGGAATCTCATAGTGATTTTTGGAATTGTATTATTGTTTGTATTTGCAATTGAAGCGGTACTAAAATTTATCGTGACATATTGGGGACATAAGTTAGGTACGAATATAGAGCGTGATATGCGTAATGATTTATATAGTCATATTCAGAAATTGAATTTTAAGTATTTTGATAATCAAAAATCTGGAAAACTCATCGGCCGACTGACGAATGATTTGATGGATATTGGCGAAGCTGCACATCACGGTCCAGAAGATGTATTTTTATCTATCATGACGCTTATTGGTGCGTTTATCATCATGTTGGCGATTGATGTGAAATTAGCGCTCATAACGTTTTGTGTGGTGCCTATTGTTTTTATCTTAGCTATATTTTTCAGCCAAAAAATGTCTCGTGCATTTAAGAATTTATTTACAAATGTGTCACGTTTTAATGAATTAATCGCAGATAATGTGGGTGGCATAAGACTTGTACAGGCTTGTACAAATGAAGAACATGAGCGAAAGAAATTTAGAAATATAAATGATAATTTTAGAGCTACAAAATTAAAAGCATATAATTATATGTCTTGGAATATCACAATCAGTCATATTGCTCAAAAACTGACATTAATTATTGTTTTAGTAGTCGGAAGTTATTTTGTGTTGAATGGTGATTTATCTTATGGTGGTATCGTTGCATTTATCATGATCACCAATGTACTATTTAAGCCATTACAACAAATTAATATGATTATAGAGCTCTTTCCTAAAGCAATTGCAGGATTTAAAAACTTTAGAGAAATATTAAGCATTGATCCAGAAATAAAGGACGCACCAGATGCAGTTGGAATGCCGAGCAATCCTATGACGGTTCAATATAAAGAGGTAACATTTGGATATGGTGAAACACCAATTCTAAAAAAACTAAATTTAGATATTCAGCATGGGGAGAAGATTGCATTAGTTGGACCGAGTGGTAGTGGTAAAACGACAATCAGTTCTTTATTGCCAAGATTCTATGAAGTAGATGAGGGTGATATCTTAATAAATGGGCAAAGCATCAAATCGATTCAGTTAGCGTCACTACGTGCAGAAATTGGTGTCGTACAGCAAGATGTATTCCTATTCTCTGGTACTTTAAGAGATAATATTGTATATGGTCATTTAGAAGCAGACGAAACAGCAATATGGGACGCAGTTAGAAATGCGCAATTAGAAACGTTTATTAAAGACTTACCATTTGGTTTAGATACACGCGTAGGTGAAAGAGGAACGAAACTATCTGGTGGACAAAAGCAGCGCATATCCATCGCTAGAATGTTTTTAAAAGATCCATCAATTATTATTTTAGATGAAGCTACAAGCGCGTTAGATATAGAAACAGAAAATAAAATTCAATTGGCATTTAAAAAGCTGTCTGAAAATAGAACATCGCTTATTATTGCGCATCGTTTATCAACGATTAAAGATGTAGATCGTATTATTTTTATCAAAGACGGTGAAATCTTAGAAGAAGGTAGTCATGAAGTACTGATGCAACAAGATGGTCATTATAAACAACTTTATTTATCTCAGTTTAATGAAGTTGAAGCGTTTTAAAATGTTTTAGTATGATAGTGAGTATTATGGGGGTGGGAACACGAAATCAAATTTTGATTTCTGTCCTGCTCCCTTGTATTTTTATAGCATCTTAATTATGATTTAAGAAAGCGTTTTCTATAGTATAGAAAGATTTGGGGGATTAAAGTATGGCTTACAGCATAGGGATAGATTTTGGAACAGGTTCAGGTAGAGCTTTTCTTATAAATACAGAGAATGGTGAAATAGTAGAGCAATTTATTAAAACGTATACACATGGCACGATAGAAGGAGAACTTGGTGGTCAAAAACTACCTCAAAGTTACGCATTACAAAATGCGAATGATTATATGGAAGTCATTGAAGAAGGCATTCCAGTTATTTTAGCAAAAACGCAAATTGCTCCAAACGAAATTGTTGGTCTGGGTATAGATTTCACATCGTCTACTGTGATATTTGTGGATGAAAATATGGAACCCATTCATAATAAGCAAGGGTTTGAAGATAATCCACACGCTTACGTCAAATTGTGGAAGCATCATGGCGCGCAAGCCGAAGCCGATTTATTGTTTAAGACTGCGCTTGAAGAGAAGAATCGTTGGTTAGGATATTATGGCTTTAATGTGAGTAGTGAGTGGATGATACCTAAGATTATGGAAGTTAACAATAAGGCACCTGAAGTTATAGCAGAGAGTGCGTATATCATGGAGGCGGGGGATTGGATTGTCAATCGACTTACTGATCAAAACATCAGATCAAATTGTGGCTTAGGATTTAAATCATTTTGGGAAGCGGACACAGGATTCCATTATGATTTGTTTGATAAATTAGATAATGATTTATCTGAAATTGTAAGAAAGAAAGTGGAAGCGCCAGTCGTTAATATTGGTGAAACTGTAGGTAAGGTTAGTCAGATAATGGCAAGAAAAATAGGACTTTCACCAGAAACGCAAGTCAGTCCGTTTATCATAGATGCACATGCAAGTTTATTAGGGATAGGTTCAGAAAGAGATAAAGAAATGACTATGGTCATGGGCACAAGCACATGTCATTTAATGCTTAATAAAGAACAACATAAGGTGCCAGGTATTTCTGGCTCGGTTAAAGGGGGCATTATTCCAGATCTTTATGCATACGAGGCAGGGCAAACTGCTGTAGGAGACTTATTCGAGTATGTAGCTCAACAAGCGCCGTATGATGATGTGAAAGAGGCGAAGACACGCGATATTTCAATTTTTGAATTATTAAATGAGAAGGCCGCTAAACTATACCCTGGCGAAAGTGGGCTTATTGCACTAGATTGGCACAATGGGAATAGAAGTGTACTCAGTGATAGTAATTTGAGAGGTTGCTTATTTGGCATGGGATTACATACGAGACATGAAGAAATTTATCGTGCATACATGGAGGCAACTGCATTTGGTACTAAAATGATTATGCAACAGTATGAAGGATGGAACATGGAAGTAGATCATGTATTTGCTTGTGGTGGTATTCCTAAAAAGAATAGATTACTCATGGATATCTATGCAAATGTGCTCAACAAACGTGTAACAATTATTGATAGTGAATATGCACCAGCAATTGGCGCAGCTATTCTAGGTGCAATATGTGGTGGAGCGCATTTAGACTTTAGTGATGCGGTAAAAGCAATGAAAGAATCCGTATTATACACTGTTGAACCTCAACCGGAGAAAGTGAAAATATACAAAAAATTATTTGACGCATACCAATTACTACATGACCTACATGGTTATAAAAAAGCGAGCATTATGCGTGATGTTGCACAATTAATGTAAAAGAATTAAACATTTAATTAACAAAACCCCGAAGCTATATCAGAGATGATACGTTGGATTGGGGTTTTGTTATGTTAAATATTCATTTAAGCTGAAATGAAACTTGTTATGGCATCGATTAGACTGTAGATACCTAAGAAGGAAACAGTTAAGACAACGAGTCCTCCGATAATATTGAGCCAAAGTGTATTTACAAAGCGGCCCATTAAATTTTTCTTATTAATAATAATAAAGATAAGTATTGCAACAAGAGGTAATATCATACCATTTAACGCTTGAGCAATAAGTAAGACTTGAAGTGGTTCAAAACCAAGTGCTGAAGTAATAATGCCAATAATGATAATCACAACAAAGACAAGTTTATACTTCTTACTTTGCATGCCACCTTTCCAACCGAGTAAACTACTAATTGTTGCAGCGGCACCAGTTGGAGAAGCAATGGCAGATGACAGACCTGCAGCGAATAACCCAATACTAATCGCTATAGGTGCAGCATCGCCTAGTATAGGTTCTAACGGCCCAGCAAGTTGAATCACACTTGTTATTTCTTCACCTTTAATTAAAGTTGCTGCTGAAATTAATATTGCTGCTGAAATCACACCACCGACAGTAATTGAAATAATCGTATCCCAACGTGCAAATTTCAATTCCTTAACACCATTAAAACGTTCATGCACAGCTGTTGAGTGAATGAAAAAGTTATATGGCACAACGGTTGTACCGATTAGAGCGATAACAGTAAGAATAGAACCATCTGGTATTGTTGGAATAAAGGCACCTTTTAAAATGCCCATAACATCCGGTTTTATAGCAATCATCGTAGTGATAAATATAACGCCCATGATAACCATAAGTACAAGCATAACTTTTTCTAAAAATTTATAGTTACCAAATAATCCAATGAGTAATATAATGACACCGATAACTGGAGCAACCCAATTTTCAGGTAAATTAAGTAAGTAAGATGCACCAAGTGAGGTTCCAATTAAGTCACCACTAATATAGGCAGCACATCCAATGGTTACAGCAATGAGTGTGAACCACACGATGATAAGCTTACCGATTTTATTAGAGAATAAATCTTGAATCGCTTCTCCTAAACCTTCACGTGTAACGAGTGATAAACGGATAATCATTTCTTGCAACACGATAGTGGCGATGATTGAAAAGGCAACTGCCCATAGTAAACTATAGCCAAAGCTCGCGCCACCCTGAGTCATGGTTGTTACTGTACCAGGGCCAATAAATGAAGCAGTGATAATCATCCCTGGGCCAAGCGATCGTAAAATCTTACCCGTGTTTTTAAACATTTAACCACTCCTCAGATTATTTTAATTTATTTAAATAAGCGACGTGGCCAGCAAGTACGTATAATACTGCTGTAGAAACGAAATGGGCAGAATTTTGATTGGCATCTTTCATAGGATAAACTTCTACATAATCTATACCACATAGGCCGAGTGCACCAAATTCATGAATCATCGTTAATAATTCATAGGACGTTAGACCATTGCCATCGACAGGTCCACCTGGATTATAAGCAAAATCTAATACGTCACTACATATTGTTAAATATACGACATCTACATCGGCACTTGCTTGAGCATAGATGTCACGGGCAAACTGTTTTATGTTATTAGATTCACGAATATCATTGATGGTTATCGTCACCGCCCCGGCTTCTTCAGCGTAACGTCCTGTTGCTGGATGATTTCTCGGGCCGTGAATACCTGTATGAATAATACTTTCGTTACGTACACCCTCTGTTTCGTACAGCCTCATGAAAGGTGTATTACGGGCGTAAGCTTCACCTTCATAATCTGGCATATTGTCATAATGAGCATCTAAATGAATGATGCCGACTTTTTTACCAGTTTCTGTTAATGCTTTAAGAATGGGGTAAGTGACACCGTGTTCGCCACCAAAACCAACTAAAAATTTTTCACTTTTCCACAGTTTTTTAGTGAAATCTGTAATGTTATCATAGCTTTCTTTGTTATCTTGAGCGACAAACGGCACATCACCAACATCACCCATAGATAAATGCTCACTAATGTCTATGTGATTTAACTCAGGTAGATATTGACTGTAACGTGCAGAGGACAGTCTAATTTGCTTTGGACCAAGTTCTACGCCAGTGTAGTCTCCCCAAGTACTTTCACCTTCAAAAGGTACTCCATATACAATGACATCAGTATCTAAAGTATTTGATTGATTTAAATTTTTACTATTTAAAAAACATGGTGTATTACCATAAATGTTATTTTTCATAATTTATATCTCTCCTTTATTGTAAATAATTATATAGAGTATTTTTTTATTTTTCAAATAAATCAGAAAATTTAGTGATTTATTTGAAAATATGAAGTAAATATAAAAAAGCTGCACCAATCAAGGTGCAGCTTTTGAAAAGTATATTATTTAGCAAAATATTTTATGCCCAACCACGGAAACGTGTTGCTTCTGCAGTACGTTTGATACCTACAACATAGGCAGCTAAACGCATATCTAACTTTCTACTTTCAGCTAAATCATAGATTTTATTGAATGCTTCTACCATTTTTTCGCGTAGTAGGCGGTTTATTTCTTCTTCGGACCAATAATAACCCTGATTGTTTTGAACCCATTCGAAGTAAGAAACAGTTACACCACCAGCACTTGCAAGTACGTCAGGTATAATTAAGACACCACGTTCTGTTAAGATACGTGTAGCTTCTTTTGTTGTAGGACCGTTCGCTGCTTCTGCAACGATGCTTGCTTTAATGTCGTGTGCGTTCTCTTCAGTAATTTGATTTGATAATGCAGCCGGTATAAGAATATCACAATCAACTTCAAATAATTCTTTATTAGGGATAACACCATCAAATAAGTGTGTAACACGACCATGCTTTTCTTTAAGCTCTACAAGCTTGTCAACATCTAAACCATCTGGATCATGTAATGCACCATAACTTTCAGAAATAGCTACAATTTTTGCACCCATATCATGTAAGATTTTGGCGATAAAACTACCAGCATTACCGAATCCTTGAATGGCAACACGAGACCCTTTGATATCGATATTTCTACGTTTAGTAGCTTCTTCAATTGTTATAACAGCACCAAGGGCAGTGGCACGGTTACGACCTTCTGAACCACCTAGAGAGAGTGGTTTACCAGTGATGAATGCAAAAGCATTTGAGCGATTAATTTTACTATATTCATCCATCATCCATGACATGATTTGTGGGTTAGTATAAACGTCAGGTGCTGGGATGTCACTCGCAGGACCTACGAATTGTGATATAGCTCTAACAAAACCACGCGATAAACTTTCAAGCTCTTGATTACTCATTTGACGTGGGTCACAGATGACGCCACCTTTACCACCACCAAAAGGTAAGTTTGTAATGCCACATTTCATCGTCATCCACATTGCAAGTGCCTTAACTTCTTCTTTATTTACATCAGGGTGGAAACGTACGCCACCTTTAGTAGGTCCAACCGAATGATTATGTTGCGCACGGTAACCTGTAAATGTTTTAACGGTGCCATCATCCATACGAACAGGTATGCGAACTTCTAAAATTCTTAAAGGTTCTTTGATTAAATCATACATGCCATCGTCAAAGCCTAATTTATGTAATGCTTCTTTTGTAATTTCTTGGGTAGATTTCACTAAGTCATTATGTTCTGTCATTTATTTTTTTCCCCTCTATCTATTACTTTTAATATTTATAGTTACTTATATATAAATGTTATAGATAATGTGAGTGAAAATCAATACTAGAGTTTGAATTTTTACAAAAGTTTGAAAATTCAGTGAATAATCTGGTGAAATTCTCTTTGAAAACGATATAATCATTAAAGTCAATGTGTGAAAGCATAGTGAATTGATGAAAAATGCATTGACTAAATTTTCAGAAATCAATAGAATGAATAATTATATTTAAAATGAGTAGAACTTGAAGATAAGGAGAACATTAATGGAACAGCCATCATTTAAACGCGCAATGAAACAACGTCATCTTATGTTACTTAGCTTTGGTGGTGTTATTGGAACAGGGTTATTTTTAAGTTCTGGATATACTTTGCAACAAGCAGGTCCATTTGGAACGGTACTATCTTATTTAATTGGTTCGATTTTAGTTTATCTCGTTATGCTATGTTTAGGTCAATTAGCAATCAAACATCCTGTTACGGGAGGGTTTCATACATATGCAAGTCTTTACATCCATCCATCTGTTGGATATATCGTAGCATGGTTTTATTGGTTAACTTGGACCGTAGCATTAGGTTCTGAATTTACAGCAGTGGGTATTTTGATGCAGAAATGGATGCCTGGAGCCCCTGTTTATATTTTTGCTACGATTGCAATTATATTGATTTTATTATTTAATGTCATATCAACACGGTTTTACGCTGAAGTTGAATTTTATTTTTCTTTAGTAAAAGTTACTGCAATTATCGTATTTATAATTTTAGGTCTTTTGGTAATTATAGGATTTATTCACTATGATGGTTATGAAGGTTTAAGTACAATTACACATAGGTATACGAATCCTACTTTTCCTAATGGCATTGGTTCTGTGTTTTTAACAATGCTAGCTGTGAATTATGCATTTAGTGGTACTGAGTTAATAGGTATTGCTGCTGGTGAAACAAAAAACCCTGAAAAAGTAATACCGAAAGCGATTCGAGCAACATTATGGCGTCTTATTATCTTTTTCATTGGTACAATGGTTATTATTTCTATTTTAATACCAAGTTATCAAGGTAAGTCATTAGAAAGCCCATTTGTTGTTATTTTTCAGAAAATGGGTATCCCTTATGCGGGTGATATTATGAATTTAGTGATTATAACAGCTTTGTTATCTGCAGCCAATTCAGGATTATATGCAGCGAGCCGAATGATTTGGAGTTTATCGAATGAAGGTGTATTTCCTAAATGGTTTGGGAAGCTAAATAAACACCATATGCCAGTAAATGCAACATTATTTAGTATGATTGGTGGCTTACTGGCGTTGTTTTCTAGCGTGTATGTAGCAGATTCATTATATGTAATTCTAGTTTCAATTGCTGGTTTAGCAGTTGTAATCGTGTGGATGAGTATTTGTATTGCATATTTTAACGCTAAAAAAATTGACCAAAGCTTAAAAGTTCATCAATCGATTCCAATTATCGGGTTTATATTATGCTTAGTTTCTTGTGTTGGAATGATTTTTGATTCTAATCAAGCACCTGCACTTTATTTCGGGCTACCATTTGCAGCGATTACGTTAATTTATTACTTTGTTAAATTTAATAAGAAAAGAGGAGTATAGATGAGACTGTTAGAAAAAGTGAAAACACAAGCTCCAATTGTCTTAGATGGTGGACTAGCAACTACATTGGAACAAGCTGGTTGTAATTTAAATTCTTCGTTATGGTCTAGTGAAGTACTTAGACATCAACCAACTAAAATAAAGCAAGCACATCAAGATTTTACAAATGCGGGTGCCGATATTATTTTAACAAGTACATATCAAGCCAGTTACCAAACATTTAAAGATATAGGGATGCAGGATGATGAAATTGATGGACTTTTTACAGTAGCGGTAGAGCAAGTTATGAAGGCAACAAATAATAATCAAGTGGTTGTAGGTAGTTTGGGTCCATATGGTGCATATTTAAGTGATGGCTCTGAATATACAGGGGATTATAAAATAAGCCGAGAATCCTATTTTAAATTTCATGAACAACGTATAAACGCTTTGATTTCAAGAGGAATAAATGATTTTGTGTTTGAAACAGTGCCTAATTTTGAAGAGATTCAAGCCATTGTTGAAAATATTATACCGAGTTATACAGAGGAACAAACATTTTGGATCTCTGTAACTGTCGATGACACAGGAAATTTATCAGATGGAACAGATTTTGAGCAGTTGATTGATTATATAAAAGATAAGCAAGCCAGTATTCCTATTTTTGGTATTAATTGTTCTTCGGTGAAAGGGATCAATAGATCTTTAGACAAAGGATTAAGTAGTTTGAGTCAGACAATTGCATTGTATCCTAATGGAGGTTCTCATTATAATGCAGATAGCAAAAAATGGGAAAATGATGCTAACAGTGATGAAATTATTGAACAAGTTCCGAAGTGGCTAATGGGCGGTGTGCAAATTATTGGTGGGTGTTGTCAAACAACACCAGAAGACATTAAAAAGATTAAATATAGCATAAGTTAAACAAAATTGAAGTTTTAAACTAAGAAAAGGAGAAGTGTTTGAGTTAACAAGCATTTCTCCTTTATTGTCTATTATTATTTAAAATTTTGAGTTAAACAGTATTTTCTTTTGATGTCACTTCATTATCAACAACTACTTTCTTTTCCTTTTTTAATATTTCATTATCGTCAACTGGTTCTGTTTGGTTTGAATTATTGCTTGCTTCATAATGGTTAGTTTCTGACGCCTGTGCTTCTCCCACATTCCCGATACTTATTGCTAAACAAGTCCCTAATAGAACAGATGATGCTCCAAACTTATATTTCGGGATACTAAATTTTTCTTTTTTCATAACTAACATTCTTCTATTTTAAAGTTTAAATAATTAGATTACTTCGTAAGTATTATAAAACTTTTTTATATAGGCAATATAATAAAATATCATTTAAAAAAACAATAAAATAGAGTGAAATAATTAGATTTATTCATCATATGGAATTAGTCCATATTCTTTTATAATCATATGGTGATATAATACTTATTTTATGTCGTAAAAAACTAGACCTTTATTCAATGAATAAAGGTCTAGTTTAATATTTTTTTAAATTTATGATGGTTGCTTATTTCTAAGTGAAAATTCCTTGAAAGTAATAAAACGTTTATGACTTTCATCATATAATTTGAATTTTAATGATGTTAGACTTTCTATTAGCGTAATAGATGTTGCATGATGTAGAGGTGTAACAGTTTCATGTGTTTCCTCTAAAGCGTAATTAGGAATTCTAGGATTTAAATGATGTACATGGTGATATCCTATGTTTCCTGTAACCCAATGTAGTACTTTTGGTAATTTATAGTATGAACTACCATCGATTGCTGCTTTTACATAATCCCACTCAGAAGATTCTTCAAAGTATGAATCTTCAAATGTGTGTTGAATGTAAAATAACCAAATACCGAGCATGCCAGCAATGAACATCATTGGTGCAAATACTGCAAAGAAATGACCTGCGCCCAATAGATAAATTAGACCGCCATATATAACTATTAATAAAATGTTGTTCAACCAAGTATTGATTCGTTCTTTCTTTTTAGCATCTTTAGAATTAAATCTATTAGAAACAAAGACTAAGAAGAACGGTCCTAATACAAACATTACAAGTGGATTACGATAAATTCTATATGTTAAACGTTGGGATTTAGATGCTTCTGTATACTCTTCTACCGTCATAACCCATATATCACCGATACCGCGTTTTTCTAAATTACCACTACCAGCATGGTGAATTAAATGTTCTCTACGCCATTTTCTGTAAGGGAACATTGTAAGAAAACCAGTAACATTTCCGAGCAAATCATTGTGCTTTTGTTTTTTTAAATATGATCCGTGACAAGCATCGTGAAAAATGATGAATGTTCTAATTAAAAATATAGATGCAAATATACTACTAATAATTGCTAATGACCAATGCACATTATATAAAAGACCACTTATAACTAAAATTGCAATAAGGGGAAGTAATGTATCTATAATTTGTATTGTACTTTTTGTGTAGTTAGTTTTTGCGAAAGGTTTTACCATTTTGTTCAACATCTTTTTCTTATCTTTTTCCATATACACCTAACTTTCTTTTACTGGATAAGTTAAAAATAGAATACATACTCTCACCAGTATTTTATTAAGTGTATATAAATAGAGAGAGATTTACAAATATTTATACTAAAAAATTGAAAAATTAAAAATAATAAGAAATTTGAAAATGTTAAAGATGCGTCTAATAAGGGACTAAAGATGAAGTTTGATATATCAATTTCGTTGTTTTAGATGATTAAATGGTCACCGATACCGCTATTTCAGTTTATATTAGAAATAGTTTATAACGAAAAAGGGTAAAACATGTTAACTAAATCTAGGTAAATTAGCATGAAGGATTGCAAACTTAATTTTTTTCTAGATAATCTTTGAATTGAGAGGGGAACTATAAATATGGAAACACAATATTCAAAGGGTGACCAAGGTGTTTATCAAACATTGAAAATAAATATAGACGCGGATAAGGAAACAATATTTAATTATCTGAGTACGACTAAAGGGATAAAGCAATGGTTTCCACAATTGTCATTTGAAATGCGAGAAGTGAATGGCAAAGTGTACTTCCATTTAGAGGAACAAGACGATTTAGAAATGAAAATCAAGAATAAAATGATTGGCTTTACGTGGGATATTGGTACTGTGAAGTTTGAATTAAATAGCAAAGTTCAGCAAACAGAACTTACATTTGTTGAATATTTACCACCTGAATTTCCACATATTGTCTTAGATTTTGCAGGTTGGCAATTTCATATGGAAAGCATAAAAAGTATTGTAGAAACGGGTGAACCGCTAGATTCTAAAAAATATGATTTTGATAGTAAAAACGAGGATCTTGAAGCGCAATTAAAACTAGAAAATAAAAAGTAAAAAGAGCTATGTATTGCATGCAATAAAGACGATCTTATTAATAAAAGGTCGTCTTTTAAATATATTTGGATATTTTGAAAATTTAGCTTATATAAATGAACCTACATTGCTATTAGAATCCAAATGACACCTACTAAAACAAGTACACTGAAAACAACTAATACGATGCCTAAGGTTAATACTTTATGTGACTGCTGTTTTACACCGATTCTTTCGTTTTCACTACGTTTCGCTTGTTTACCTTGATCAATTTCAGCTTTACTTTCTCTAAAACAAAAATAACTTAAAACTAATGACATGATTAAAACAGCGAATAAAATAATGATTAAATAAGTCATTATGTCATCCCTTTCACTGAATATTTATTTGTTAATAATATCAGTTATTGTCAAAGAGATACATTAAAATACTTGTTATTGACTTGGATTTTGTGAAGATGTATAGGTGACTAAGGTATCTATTTTAACAGGATACTAAACACTATGTTTGCATAGCTAATGTACAGAACTCAATTATGCAGTACGCTCAATATGATGATTTAGGCTATAGAACGCTTATATTTTCACTGCCTAAGATGTTAAAATAATATTGAAAAAAGTTTTGTGCAGTGATGCCCCCTTGCTATTAATGGTAGTAAGGGGATTTTTACGTTTGAGATCATTTTTTCTAATGGATATGAGCTTTTGTGACACTAAAATAAGCCCGGTTTTAAATCTAAAATACTAAAATATATAAAAAATGTACACTCAATGTATACAATTAAGCGCTTTTATTGTATAATTTAGTTGAAAATACGGTTTGTGTACACACGAGAAAAACATTACAGTTTCTGTAATGTACAAGGGGAGATAGAAATATGAAAAAAATTATGATTACAGGTGCTTTAGGACAAATTGGAACCGAACTCGTAGTGAAATGTAGAATGTTATATGGAAATGATAATGTTTTAGCCACAGATATTAAACAACCAGAAACAGATTCAGCGATTGCAGATGGGCCGTTTGAAATACTAGATGTTACTGATAAAGCGCGTGTGTTTGAGTTAGTTGAGATGTTTAAGCCAGATACAATGATGCATATGGCAGCATTATTGTCAGGGACTGCTGAAAAGAATCCATTATTTGCTTGGGATTTAAATATGGGTGGATTAATGAATGCATTAGAAGCAGCACGTGAACACAAATTACAATTCTTTACACCAAGTTCGATTGGCGCATTTGGGCCATCAACACCTAAAGTCAATACACCACAAGTTACTATTCAACGACCAACATCAATGTATGGCGTAAATAAGGTGGCTGGAGAGTTATTATGTCAGTATTACTTCGACAAATTTGGTGTAGATACACGCAGTGTTAGATTCCCTGGTTTAATTTCTCATATGAAAGAACCAGGTGGTGGTACGACAGACTATGCTGTAGATATTTATTTTAAAGCTGTGATAGAAGGCCGTTATACCAGCTTTATCGATAAAGCCACATATATGGATATGATGTATATGGAAGATGCAATAGATGCCATTATTCAACTTATGGAAGCGGACGGCGTTAAATTAATTAATCGTAATGCATATAATTTAAGTGCAATGAGTATTGAACCAGAAATGGTGAAAGAAGCGATTCAAGAAATTTATCCAAAATTCCAATTGGACTATGATGTGGATCCAGTAAGACAGTCAATCGCTAATAGTTGGCCAAACAGTATAGATATTAGCTGTGCACGCGCAGAATGGGGATTTAATCCGCAATATGATTTAACTAAAATGACTCAAACGATGTTAAAGGCTATCGAAGATAAAGAAAAAGTAAGATAATACAACTTAAACAGGCTGGGACATAATTACATGTCTCAGTCTCAATTTTTATATTGGCGGTGGCTGATTGAAATGAAAATGTGCTTATCTCAAGCTTTTAAAGAACTACTACTTCATTTATGAGGACAAGTAGTTCTTATCGAAGAGCTTCAGCTCTTGTATTCCAATTTTAAGTCAGCTTTGCTGGGGCGGGACGATGAAATTTTGTTAAAAACATTAGATTTCTGTCCCACTCCCTTTAAGCGTGTAGAGAATAAACTACCCGTAGTCTTCGGGTAGCACTTTTTTGGCAGGAGTCAGCGCAAATCACTGCCATTTTTTAAAACAAAAAAATATAACAAAGCATTCATCATTATTTATCAAGAATTATCTAATTATTGTTGATATACGGATAACTTTAATAATAAAACATTTTTAAAGATTGATAGTTGATCATTTTAGTATATTTGAAATTGTTTGAAAATTATTGAACAGCGGCCTGTGGATTGGTATAATTTAAAGTAATACTTAAGGAAATAGCATTAGGAGGAAAAATCATGTCAGAAAAAATTGAGTTTGTACAACGAGAAACACTTAAAGAAAAACCGGATCCAAGCGGTTTAGGCTTTGGAAAATACTTCACAGATTATATGTTAAGTTTCGACTACGATATTGATCAAGGATGGCATGATTTAAAGATTGTGCCTTATGGTCCAATTGAACTTTCTCCAGCAGCTCAAGTACTTCATTATGGGCAAGCTGTATTTGAAGGCTTGAAAGCATACAAACATGATGGCGAAGTTGATTTATTCCGTCCATCTGAGAACTTCAAACGTATTAATGATTCATTATCACGTTTAGATATGCCAAAAGTTGATGAAGAAGTTGTATTAGAAGGTCTAAAACAATTAGTAGATATCGAACGTGATTGGGTACCAGAGGGTGAAGGTCAATCATTATACATACGTCCATATGTTTTCGCGACTGAAGGTATATTAGGTGTACGTCCTTCATATTCTTATCAATTACTTATCATCTTATCACCTTCAGGTTCTTATTATGGGGGCGAATCATTAAGTCCAACTAAGATATATGTAGAAGATGAATATGTACGCGCTGTTCGTGGTGGTGTAGGTCACGCTAAAGTTGCAGGTAACTATGCTGCAAGTTTATTAGCACAGACAAATGCGTCTGCACAAGGTTACGACCAAGTACTTTGGTTAGATGGTGTAGAGCAAAAATATGTAGAAGAAGTAGGTAGTATGAATATCTTCTTCGTAGAAAATGGCAAGCTTATAACACCAGAATTAAACGGTAGCATTTTACCTGGTATTACACGTAAAACAGTCATTGAATTAGCTGGAAATTTAGGTTATGAAGTAGAAGAGCGTCGTGTATCGATTGATGAATTGATTGAATCACATAATAAGGGTGAGTTAACTGAAGTATTTGGTACAGGTACTGCAGCAGTTATTTCTCCAGTAGGTCAATTGAAATATGGCGAAACTGAAATTGTGATTAATAACAATGAAACTGGTAAAATCACGCAAGACTTATACAACAATTACACTGGTATCCAAAGTGGTAAACTTGAAGACCCACAAGGTTGGAGAGTCGTAGTACCAAGATATTAATAGATAACTAAAAAGCTTCACTGCAGATATTGCAGTGAAGCTTTTTTTATTTCATAGATCAAAGGAATGTTTAATGCTCATTAACTTTAATATTTACTTTGAAGAGGCCATAGTGAAATACGTTTACTTTAAGGGTAAATATTCTCTTAAATTTTAATTTGACAATTGTAAGCGTTTACTTTATTATTCTGTTTAACCTTTTGAATACGTATGCAAAAGAATAAAAAAGGTAAATTTAGGAGGTATAATTTATGACAGAAAATAAAGATTTGAAAAATGAAAATAATTACAAAAATGCTAAAAGTAGTCCGAATGACGTACAGTCTTCTCTAGTTTTTTATGCAGATGCTAAATCAGTGAATATGATTGATTCAATGGATGATGAAAGCTATTTAGATATAGATGCTAAAGACATGAAAGAGCAATCTATGAATGGATTTGGTGAATATAAAAATATAGTTGATTATATTGTTCAAATAACTAGAAAAATTTGGAAGGAGAAAGATATAGGTTTAATTTATGACACATATAGTTATGGCGTCCAGATTCATAGAGGATTAGTAAATAGCCATGGTGTTAATGAAGTTGTTTCTGGAACATTACAAACCTTGCAATCTTTCCCAGATAGATCTGGTTTAGGATATAGTGTCATATGGTCTGGAAATGATAAAGAAGGTTTTTTTACCTCACATAGAGGTAAATCAGTAGGAACTAATCTAGGGGATACTTTGTACGGACCTGCAACTGGTAAGAAAGTTATGTTTAGAACTACAGCAGATTGTTTGATACATAACAATAAAATTTATGAAGAATGGCTAGTTATGGATACGTATCATTTAGTTGAACAATTAGGATTTAATCCAATAGAAATTGCTAAGAGAGTCGCTAAACAAACAAAAGCCTTGTCCCCGAATTTACAATTTAATATTTCTCAGTCCGCTGAAGAAGGATTACCACCAGAAAAGTACCGAAAAAAATACAACCAATTTGAAATCGGTGATTTTATACTCGATTTATTTGCCCAGATATGGTCAAGAAAATCATTGAACAAGGTCAAGGATTTTTATCAACAAAATTCTGTATTACATTATATTCGTAATATTGATGTTGTTGGTCATAGTGAAATACAAGGTACATTTCTTAATTTGTTTTCATCAATACCTAATGGAAAAGTGTTGATTGATCGTGTTACATGTAATGAAAGAGATGGAGAAGGTAATTGGGATGTAGCAGTAAGATGGAGAATCCAAGGGATACATGGTGGTATTGGTTATTTTGGTAAACCTAGTGGAAAGAATATTGAAATAAATGGAGTAAACCACTATAAAGTAAGATCTGAAAAAGTAGAAGAAGAATGGATGTTATTTGATGGTTTAGATGTATTGAGACAAGTATTCACAGATTCTAATGAAGAGGAGCAAAACACCGGACAAAATTCAGAAGATTTTGAAGATGGCAACTTTACTGGTGTCTCGTAAAAGGGGTAATAATATGAAAAAGTATTTTTCCTTACTTTGTATTCTTATTCTGTTATTTACCACTTCTTGTGCTAATGGTGATGTAGAAGAAAAAAATAGTAAGAATAAAGATCAAATAACCATAGCTGTTACAGAAGGGAATATAGGACAATTTAATGCGTGGCAAAAACGAAGCAAAATTTTCACAAAAGAAACAGGGATTAAAGTTGAATTTGTGAAAGTTCCATATGAAAATTTACTGAATCGGATTACAACAGAAGGGATATCCGGGGACTCTACGTTCGATATTGTTACATATCCAGATATTATGGGTCCCTCAATCAAAACATTTTTGGAACCACTTAATGGATATACTAATAAAAGTTTTTTTGAAAGGTTTCCAGAATCTGCCGTAAAACTCTCAACCTATGGTGATAAAGTATATGGGATCCCTTTAAGATCTAATGTTCAATTACTTTTTTATAGAAAAGATGTTTTTAAAAAGTTAGGAATCTCTCCACCAAAAACATGGGATGAATTTAATAAGAATAGCAAAAAAATTGTTGGCAATACGGATTTGAAAGCAATAGCTCCTTACTATCAGTCAGGAAATAATGGCCAAAATATTTATATGTGGGCTACTTACCTTTGGGGAAATAATGGAGATATTTTTGACGGAAATATGAAACCAATATTTAACAATAAACAAGGAGTAGAAGCTACGAATGAATATATTAATTTATTAAAAAAAGGTTATGCACCCAAAGGTTCAGTACAATTTGCTGAACAAGATGCTAGAACCAATTTTAAGCAAGGAAGGTCAGCCATGTGGATTGGATGGTGGTGGGTGTATTCAGATTTTAATGCTAGTGACTCTGCTAAAGATGTTAAAAATAATGTCGGTGTAGTTCCGATGCCTTCTTGGAATAATGGAAAAAAAGTTTCCAATGTGTCTACTTTTCCTATAAGTATGATGAAAGATTCTAAAAATAAAGAAGCATCATGGAAATTTATGAAATGGCTTAGTAAGGAAGAAAATGAGAAGGAAATTGTATCTGATTCCCTTGATGAAAAAGTACCTAAAGAAGAGTTTTCTACCGATATTTCTCAGAAAAAGAATTTTAGAGATAAAGCATTGAACAAAAAGGGTGATGGTTTATTTAATATAGCAGGAGACAGTTTTGAAAGTTCTAAAACGCTTCCAATATCAAGAGTATGGCCTAAAATTTCAGATATTTTAAGTAGAGAAATTTCAAATATGGCTACCGGAGATAACGTCAAAGAATGTTTAGATAGAGCTGCTAAAGAAATTGAAAAATTATTAGACTCGGAAGGATATTATGACAATAGATAAGGCGTGATTGTATGAAAACAAAAAGCTTTAAATATATAACATTAATTCCAGCGCTGATAATTTTGGGATTGATTACTTTTTATCCATTACTCAATTCTTTATGGATAAGTTTACATGAATGGAACTTAACGCTTAATAAAACTATGGGGGGGTTTGTTGGTTTTGATAACTATTTGAGGGCTTTTAAAGATCCAACCTTTTGGAATAGTTTAACTGTGACGTTGATTTTTACAGTATTAACAGTAGTGATAACTATTATAGGCGCTATTTTATCAGCGTTACTTTTAAGCAAAGATAAACCCTATATAACGTTTGTTAGAGCAATTTTAATCATACCTTTTGCTTTAAGTCCTGCACTTGTTGGGTATTCTTGGAAATTTATGCTAAATCCAGATTATGGTGTCTTTAGTAAAATCATTGGAACAATCATACCTCCATTAGATGGTTTTATATGGCTAGGTAATCCTTTTACAGCTCTATTATCTCTAATTTCCGTTGCAGTTTGGATATGGCTACCTTTTATGACCTTAATGTTTATCAGCGGTATTCTTAGTTTGCCAAATGAAGCTTATGAGGCAGCAAAAATGGATGGTGCTAATAACATACAGTGTTTTTTTAAAATAACGTTACCATTATTAAAACCAATTACTTTATTATCTACAATTTTGATGACTATGTTTGCATTAAAACAATTTGATCCTATTGTAACAATGACTGGGGGAGGTCCCGGCGATGCTTCTACAGTTTTAAACTTTTTAGTTTATCAAACTTCTTTTAAATACTTTGAAATGGGATATGGATCTGCATTGGGTTATATTTTAGCAATCATCACAATAGCTTTTGTAATGCTTTATACAAAAGTTCTAACAAAAGGAGATGGTTAAAAAGTGAATATAACTAGTAAAAAATTACTTTTTAATATTTTCGAACTATTAGGAATAATATTAATTGTGTTTTTCTTGTTTTTTCCTATAGCTTGGATCATCCTAACGGCATTTAAATCGGGGAATGACGTCTTTTCTCTAAAGGTTATTTTTACTCCGACAATAGAAAATTTTAAAACTATATTAGGACAATCGTATGAATTTGGAGCGTATTATCTAAATAGTGTTATTGTTGTATTTTTTACATTAATTATAACTATGCCACTTAGTTTATTGGCTGCATATAGTTTATCTAGATTTGACATCATTGGAAAAAATTTACTTTTATTCATGATATTATCCACACAATTTATACCATTGATTATAAATGCCATTCCTTTTTTTACTATATTTAAAAATTGGGGAATATTAGATACACCGATAGCTTTGATTATAGTGAATTTAGGACAGACGATTCCTTATGCTATTTGGCTAATTAAAGAATTTATTGATGGCGTTCCAAAAGGTATTGAGGAAGCTGCGGAAATGGATGGAGCTAGCAAATTTGGTGTTATATGGCATGTAATTATACCTATTGCGAAACCAGGAATTATTACAGCTACGGTATTTTGTTTTGTAATAGTGTGGAATGAATTTATGTTCGCCTTAATACTAACTAACCAAAAAGCCGTAACGCTTCCCGTAGCTTTATCATATTTTGTTGGCGAAAATGGTGTTATATGGAATGAAATGTCAGCTGCTGGATTGCTATATGCAATACCAACTATCATTTTCATGTTAATTGTAAGAAAACAGTTTGTGAAAGGCATGAGTGCTGGAGCCATAAAATAAAGGAGCGTTAAATATGTATATTTTAAAAAATAGGAAAACAAACAGTGAAGATTTATATTTAAAAACAGTAGAGACTGTGCATAAAATTATTTACGATATAAAAAATAAAGGAGACAAAAGTTTAAAATTTTATGAAAACAAATTTAGTGGTGAATCAAGAGAGCAATTCAAACTTTCTGATGAAGAAATAGAAAAATTAATAAGTAGTTTAGATTTTGAAACTAAAAAAATTATTGAGTTAAACGTAAAACGAATTGAAAATTTTGCGAAAGCTCAATTGGAAACTATTAATCCTTTGGATGGAAATTTTGGTGAAGGTATACGAATGGGACATAAAATAATTCCTATAGATAGTATTGGAGCCTATATTCCCGGCGGAAGATATCCTTTATTATCATCTGGACCTATGGTAGTAGTACCAGCTAAAGTGGCGGGGGTATCTAATATAATCGCTTGTAGTCCTGCAAATTATAAAGGTTCTATACACCCAGCAGTAGTTTATGGCCTACAGTTATCTGGTGCTACAGAAATATATGGTGTAGGAGGCGCTCAAGCCATTGCTGCAATGGCATATGGTACAGAAAGTATAACCAAAATTAATATGATAGCAGGACCTGGAAATAGATTCGTTGCAGAAGCGAAAAAGCAAGTTTTTGGAGATGTTGGTATAGATATGATAGCAGGACCTAGTGAAGTTGTTATTATTTCTGATGATACATCAAATCCAGAATTATGTGCTGCTGATCTTTTAGCTCAGTCTGAGCATGATCCGAATTCTAGAGCAATTTTAATCAGTTCTGCAAAAGGTATTGCGGAAGAAGTGGTTTTAGAGGTTGAAAAACAAATACAAAGATTTCCAAGTGATTCTCCTGTTCATCATTCATGGGAAGACATGGGGGAAATTATAATAACTGAAAGTGACGAGGCATCTATACATTTATCAAACGAAATTGCGGGTGAACATGTTCAAGTTCATTGTAAAAATTTAAGGAAATATGAAAACGAACTAAAAAATTACGGATCTCTATTTTTAGGAGCAAATAGTTCAGTGGTATTTTCTGATAAAGTTTCTGGGACGAACCATACATTACCGACTAATAAAGCTGGTAAGTTTACTGGTGGCTTGTGGGTGGGAAGTTATCTGAAAACTCAGACTTTTCAAGAGATAAATGAACCAGGATTAACTACATTAGCTGCTCACTCAACAAAACAATCTGATATTGAGGGCTTACATGGGCATAAAATGTCAGCTTATAAAAGACTTGAAAATTAAAAAAAGGAGAGATTATTATGAATGAGAAAAGAACTAATTATACACAAGGCGAAATTGAAAATGAATGGGTGGTACGATTCGATGAGATTAAAGGAAAAGCAATTCCATTAATGTTTATTGATAGTATTATTCCCGGACATAATAGATTAAATTATGCTTTAATAGGCGATACTGCTAGTGAAAATGAAAATTATAATCCTGCTATTACTCAACCACATGGATTTCAAATAGGCATGGTAAAGGCTCCAAAAGGAAATGGTCCTGCTTATCATACACATGAATATATAGAAACATTCTTTGTTTTAACTGGTAAATGGCGATTTTACTGGGGGAATAGTGCTGATGAAGTAGAAGGTGAAGTTATTTTAGAGCCATGGGATATGATATCTTTACCTCCATATATGTACCGTGGTTTTGAAAATATTGAGGATGAAGATGCCTGGGTATTTTCTATACTAGAACAACATGATGTTTTTGATAGACCAGATCCTATATGGGACCCTAAAGTTGTTAAAAAGGGAGAGCAGCACAACTTCTCTGTAAATGAAAAAGGGAAAATGGTTCCTCCAGAAAACTTTGAGGAGTTAGAGAAAAAAATGGCTGAACAATTAAAAATGGGGGACTTATGATACAAAAAAGCAGGCTGAATAAAGATACCATTATTTTCTTGCCTGGTACTCTATGTAATGAAAAATTGTGGGGAAAACAAATAGAATTTTTTAAATCGGAATATAACACAATTGTAGGTGATTTAAAAAACAATAATTCTATTGAAAAAATGGCTCAAGAAATTCTATCTAAAGCGCCATCAAAATTTTTTTTAGTAGGTTTATCACTTGGAGGAATCGTTTCCTTAGAAATAGCGAGAATAGCACCTCAAAGAGTTATCAAATTAATCCTTATGGATACTACACCGTATCTTCCAACTATCAAGCAAATGGATAGTTGGAGCGTGTTTAGGGAAATGTGTGAAAACAAACAATTTGATGATATAACTAAAAATCACTTGTTGTCTCAGATGTTAGCGAATGAAAATTACACCGAAGAATTAAAAACTGTAGTGGTTCAAATGTCTGAAGAAATTGGTATGGAATCTTACTTGAATCAATTGAATGCGTTAGAGAATAGAAAAGATTACAGCAAATTTCTAAATGAAATATCGGTAGAGACCTTGATTTTAGTAGGAGAAGAAGATGAGATATGTCCTTTATATATCAGTGAATATTTGGCTGATCATTTAGTCGATTCTTCTTTAAGCTTAATAAGGAAATCAGGACATCTTCCCCCCTTGGAAAAACCTGACATCACTAATAAAAAATTAAATGACTTCATTAAGAAATGAGGGATAAAAAATGGAAATATATCATACCAAAAATAAACTTTTGAGTGATGAAAAAGTATTAGGAGGTTTTTTGAGCCTTAACTGTCCCTCATTAGTTGAAATGATTGGTTACTCTGGATTTGATTTTATTGTTATAGACAATGAGCACGGGGCTTTTAGCAATTCAGATATAGTGGAATTAATTAGAGCTTGTAAAGTTTCAAATTTAACCCCGATAGTAAGAACAGTGAATGATAAAGATTTTATACAAAAAGTGTTAGACAGTGGTGCGCAAGGCATACAAGTGCCTATGGTTAATAATAAAGAGCAAGCAGAATCAGTAGTGAAAAACTGTCTCTTTAATCCAGAAGGGAATAGAGGTGTCTCTTACTCAATTCCAGCAGCGAAATATGGCTTATATAAAGGTAAAGATTACTTGAATTATACAAATGAAAAGCTATTAATCAATATACAAATAGAAACTTTAGAATCAATTAATAACATACAAGAAATATTAGAAGTTGAAAGAATTGATGTTGTGTTTATAGGTCTTACAGATTTAGCGAATAATTTACAATTAAGTAGTGATGATATCAAATTTAAAAGAAATGTAGATAATTTAATAGAAGAAATAAAGAAAAGCGGAAAAAAAATAGGCATTGTTGCTAATAATGCTAACTCAGCAAAAAAGTATTTATTACAGGAAATTGATTATGTAGTAGTTGTTATTAATACATTGATTAATGACTCACTTAAAAACGTGGTTGAACAAAAAAATGAAGAGAAGTGTTGAATATGCACAGTGTTAAAGAAATAGTTAAGCTTTATGATAATAATGCATTAGCGCCTGAAGATATCATATGTGACTATGTTAACAATATTATTCATAATGACGAATTTAATACATTCATTACTATTACAAAAGACAAAGCAATGGAAGATATAGAAAAATATCATAAAACAACTACTAAAATCCATGGTATCCCTATTTCGATTAAAGATATTTATGATATAGAAGGTTATCCTAAAACTAATGGATACCTATACGATAAAAATGTTACTCCTAGTAAGTCTTCAATAATGGTAAAAACACTCGAAGAAAAAGGCTTTCTAATAGTAGGAAAAAATAATTTAACCCCATATTCCTCTACTGTTACTTCACAAAATAGCATATATGGAGATGTGATAAACCCTAGAAATGAGAGTTTTACTGCTGGAGGATCTTCGAGTGGTTCAGCAGCAGCAGTAGCATCTAACATGATTCCTTGTTCATTAAGTAGTGATACATCGGGATCAACTAGAATACCAGCCTCGTGCTGTGGAATTGTAGGACTTAAACCGACTTATGATAAAAATAAGTTATTTGGTATGACTCCAATTTCTAAAACACTGGATCATATAGGTTTATTAAGTAGAAATGTTGAGGATTTAGAAATAATTTTTAATATATTAAATGATGTACCCACAAAGTTACAAAAAAAAATAACGATTGGTATACCTGCAGATTATTTTACTGAAAATATTGATTTTGAAGTTAACGATATGATGGAAGACGTTTACACAAACTTTAAAAATTTGAGTTATTCTTTAGTCCCTATAGACACTAATTTCCTTAACAAAAATGACGTGATTATAACTTCAAGAAATATTGGTACTCCTGAAATGACAGTCCAACATAAAAAAAACATATATAAAAAACAATATCCTGAATATTTAAAAGAAACATTTACTAAAAGCCAAAGTATTTCATCAATTGATTATCTTATTGCTAAAGAGAATAGTTTAAAATTAAAAAATGAATTTAATAATATATTTCAAGAAGTAGATATAATACTAACTCCGACAATGCCAATTAAAGTACCACTTATAGAGGCTAATAACATATATTATAAAGGATTAAATAATGATATTGAAGATGTCATGATAAAGTATACAACTGTTTTTAATCTGACTGGACATCCAGCTATAACTATCCCTTCTGGATATGTATCAGATAACATATCTCAAGGTATACAATTAATAGCACCATATCATAGTGAAAATATCTTATTAAACGTTGCTAAAACTTATGAAGACTTCATCAATACAAATTTTTAGTTCAAGGAGGAATTATATGCCCCATATAAGTTTATCGAATATAAAAAAACAATATAGTAAAAAGGGTGATATAATTGTCGACAATTTTAATCTCGAAATTAAGGATAGCGAATTTATAGTGTTTGTTGGCCCATCAGGATGTGGAAAATCTACTATATTGAGGATGATTGCCGGTTTAGAAGATATAAGTGATGGTGAACTTTATATAGATAATAAAAAAATGAATGATGTGGATTCAAAAAACAGGGATATGGCAATGGTCTTCCAAAATTATGCTCTATACCCACATATGTCAGTATTTGATAATATGGCATTCGGTTTGAAGTTACGAAAAACGCCTAAAAAGAATATTAAAGAAAAAGTGCTAGAAACTTCGGAGATTTTAAATTTAGAAAATTATTTAGATATTAAACCTAAAGGACTTTCCGGTGGTCAGAGACAGAGGGTAGCATTAGGTAGAGCAATTGTGAGAGATGCAAGTATTTTTTTAATGGATGAACCTTTATCGAATTTAGATGCTAAGTTAAGAGTTCAAATGAGGTCTGAAATAATAAGACTACATAAACATTTAAATACCACTACTATATATGTAACACATGATCAAACGGAAGCACTAACTATGGCTAATAGAATCGTTATTTTAAACCGCGGGAAAATTATGCAAGTTGGTACACCTAAAGAAGTATATGATAAACCGGAAAATATATTTGTAGCAGGTTTCATTGGATCACCATCGATGAACATTTTAGATGCATATTTTAACGAAGACCATATTATTATTGAAGAGCAAAAGTTTCCCATAACACCCTCCCAAATACGTTTACTTAAAGAAAAAGGTTATGAAAACAAAAATATAAAAATGGGTATTAGGCCTGAGCATATTAAAGACGAACCGATATATACAGAATCAGGTATTACCAATACGTTTGAAGCTAAGGTAAAAGTCAATGAGTTACTTGGATCAGAATCTATTATTCACACTAACTTGGGTGACTATGAGTTAGTTGCTAAGGTTAATTCGAGAAACCAAAGTAATTCTGGAGATACAATAAAATTTATATTTGACATAAATAAGATACACTTTTTCAATCCTGAAACTGGGGATAGAATAAAGTGAAAATGATGATATAAAATATATTATAGAAAGGGGACTAGCCATGAGTGAAAAAATATCCTCTAAAAAAATTGCTGAATTAGCACATGTTTCGCAATCAACAGTTTCTAGAGCTTTTGATCCTAAATCTGGTGTTTCTACTGAAACAAGAAAGAAAGTTTTAGACATTGCTGACGAATTCAACTATAAACCAAATGCGTTGGCTCGAGGGTTAATTACTAATAAATCCAAATTGGTTGGGATAGCAATGAAAGAAAAACAAAACCCTTTTTATTATGAAGCACTATCTTTATTTACCCAAAAATTAAGAGGTTACGGTTTCTCCGTATTATTTATGTATACTGAAAACGAAGAAATACAACAAGAAGAGATTGCAAAATTTTGGGAGTATAATGTAGAAGCTATTATAGTAACAGATGCTTTATTATCCTCTGATATGGTTAAAAAATTAAAAAATGCAAACATACCAGTGGTACTTTTCAATAGAGAAGACGATGATTTACAGTGTAATTCAGTATCTAGTGATAATATCTATGCTTCTCAAGCTATAGCTCAATATTTTTATAATAAAAATTTCGAAAAAATTTTATATGTTTCAGGAAAAAATAACACATCTACGAATAGAGACAGATTTTATGGTTTTAATAGCTTTTTTGAAAAAAAGAAACAAAAGATTGATGTTATTGAAGGTGACTTTACTTTTGAAACAGCATATCAACTGACATTAGATTATTTAAAAGAAGGTAACACACCTAATGGTATATTTGGGGCAAATGATATAACTGCACTTGGGATACTTGAAGCAACAAAAGAAATGAAAATCAATGTTCCTGATGATATTGAAATAATTGGTTTTGATGATATTAAGATGGCATCTTGGCCTAATAATAAATTAACAACGTGGTCACAACCTTTAGATTTGATGGTTAACGAAACGATACAAATTTTATTAGAAGGTAACCTAATAAAAAACAAACGTATTAAGATTAAAGGCGATTTTAAATTTAGAAATACAACCACTAACAAAATTAGATAAAAGGAGTTTTTATATGGTCTATATTTTAAAACCAGGAAAAGATGATGATGAAGTAAAAGATGATGATGAAAAAGTTAGTCAAATTGTAAGTGATACGATTAAGAAGATTGAATCTGAAGGAGATAGAGCTTTACGTGATTTGTCTGTGAAATTTGATAATTGGAGTCCAGAAAGTTTTAAATTAAGTGATGAAGAAATTGAAAGAATTGTTAATGATGTTCCACAACAAGTAAAAGATGATATCGCATTCGCGCAAAATAACATTCAAAATTTCGCAGAAGCTCAAAAAGCTTCCTTACAAGACTTCGAAACTGAAAATTCACCTGGTGTTATATTAGGTCAGAAAAATATACCGATTGATAACGTTGGATGTTATATTCCAGGTGGTAGATACCCAATGATTGCATCAGCACATATGAGTATTTTAACTGCCAAAGTTGCAGGGGTGAAACGTGTTATTGCTTGTACACCGCCGATAGACGGTAAAATTCCAGAAACAACAGTATATGCAATGTATAAAGCAGGTGCCGATGAAATTTATATTCTAGGTGGCATTCAAGCAATGGGTGGTATGGCGATAGGTACAGAAACGATAGATTCTGTAGACATGATTGTCGGGCCAGGGAATGCTTTTGTGGCAGAAACGAAACGCCAACTATTTGGGAGAGTCGGTATCGATCTACTCGCGGGTCCTACAGAAACTTTAGTGATTGCAGATGAAACATCAGAACCTGAAATGATTGCTACAGATATACTTGGTCAAGGGGAACATGGACCAACATCTCCAGGCGCGATTATTTCTACTTCTGAAGAAATTGCGGAAGCAGCTTTAAAAGAGATAGAAAAGCAATTACAAACGTTATCAACAGCTGATATTGCAAGTGAGTCTTGGGAAAATTATGGGCAAGTGATTATTGTAAAAGATGAAATAGAAGCTGGAATAGAAGCGAATAAACTCGCTTTTGAACATGTTGAAGTATTAACTAAAGAACCAGACTACTTTTTAAATCATTTAACAAATTATGGCGCGCTATTCCTTGGTCCAGAAACAAACGTAGCTTATGGTGATAAAGTCATTGGTACGAATCACACATTGCCTACAAAAAAAGCAGCACGGTATACAGGTGGCTTATGGGTAGGTAAGTTTATTAAAACAGTGACGTATCAACGTATTACATCTAAAGAACAAAGTGCAGCTATGGGTGAGTATGCAGCGAGATTATGCGGTTATGAAAACTTTGCGGGACACGCAAAACAAGCACTATTAAGAGTTAAAAATTACAAATAAAACTATTTATACTTAGTAAAGATAGGAGATTTTTAATGAAAAAAAGTTTTGATGATATAAAAGGGAAAAATATCATAGTGACAGGCGGAAATAAAGGTATTGGTCAACAAATATCTAAAGATTTATCACAGCTTGGAGCTAATGTGATAGTTATAGGAAGGGATTCTATATCTTTGAACGAAACATTAGAAATATTAAATAGAAGCGAAGGCAAACATAGTATATACGCTTTGGATATAACAAAAATTAATGAAGTAGAAAAGACAATTGAAAAAGTAATCCAAGCGTATGGTACTATTGATGTTTTAGTTAATAATGCAGGCGTAAATATTACTAAACCAGCTTTAGAAATTCAAGAAAATGATTGGGATAAAGTGTTAGATATTAACCTTAAATCTCTATTCTTTATTTCACAATTTGTAGGAAAATATATGTCTAAAGAAAGAGCGGGGAAAATTGTTAATATTGCCTCCCAAGTAGGATTTGTTGGTTATTTTAATAGGGCGCCTTATTCTGCTAGTAAGGGTGGGGTAATCCAATTAACGAAGTCTCTTGCTATAGAATGGGCAAAATATAATATTAATGTCAACGCTGTAGCGCCTACTTTCGTAGAAACAAATTTAACTAAAAAAATGTTTGAAGATCATGACTTTAAAGAAGATGTGTTAGAACGTATATTGTTTCATGAATTACCTACACCTAGTGATATTTCAGGTGCTGTACTGTATTTAAGTTCTCAATTATCAAATTTCGTAACAGGTGAAACTTTAAAAGTTGATGGAGGATGGACAGCTATGTAAGAAAAGTAATTGGTGTTTTATGTAGTTAAATAATAAATGTAGCACATGAAAAGTGTGATTGAACTTCATACTAGTTTCTTCGTACATATACTTCACACTTATTAATTAGAATTTAAAGAAATTAAAAGAGATTCAGTTGCCTTAAATTAAGACTTAAATTATCTCTAGAGATAAGAAAAGTGAGAGACTTTCACCAAATTATGTAAGCGCTTACTTTTAATAGAAGAGATTTATCCTTTGCAAATGCTATAGCTAAATTAATGAAGTTATCTAAGGAGGAATTGTTATGAATGTAATTAAACGTTTTGGAAGTGCAATGATTGTACCAGTACTTACATTTGCCTTTTTTGGTATAGTATTAGGTATTTCCACTGTATTTTTAAATACCACTATCATGGGGAGTCTTGCTGAAGAAGGAACAATTTGGTTTAAAATATGGTCAGTAATTGAAGCAGGAGGATGGACGGTATTTGACCACATGGAATTAATTTTTGCTGTAGGTTTACCTATTTCATTAGCTAAAAAAGCTGCTGCAAATGCGACATTAGCAGCTTTAATAGGATATTTTATGTTTAATACATTTATTAATATTATATTAACGGAATGGCCACATACCTTCGGCGCGAATTTAGAAAAAGGCGTTGAAAATGTAACAGGTTTGAAGGAAATTGGAGGTATTGAAACGTTAGACACAAATATTTTAGGTGCTATTATTATTTCTAGTATTATTACATGGATACATAATAGATATTATGGAAAAAAATTACCTGAGATGTTAGAAGTGTTTCAAGGTTTAACTTATGTTGTAGCAATTTCTTTTTTTGTGACGTTAGTAGCTGCAATTATAACCTGTATTATTTGGCCTACAATTCAAGATGGTATTTCTTCATTACAAGGTTATATTATTGGTTCTGGTTACATTGGCGTTTGGTTATATCATTTCTTAGAACGTGTCCTAATACCTACAGGATTACACCATTTTATTTGGACGCCAATAGATATGGGACCAGTAGTAATGAACCAAGGCTTAAAAGCATATTGGTTTGAACATGTAAGTGAATTTGCGAATAGCTCAAAACCATTAAAAGAACAATTTCCGTATGGATTTATGCTTCAAGGAAATGCAAAAATATTTAGTTCTATGGGTATCGCTTTAGCGATGTACTTTACAACGCCTGAAGAAAACAGAAAAAAAGTAGCTGCATTACTAATACCGGCTACACTAACTGCTGTGGTTGCGGGCATCACTGAACCTTTAGAGTTTACATTCTTATTTATTGCACCATATTTATTTGTATTACATGCATTTTTAACAGCAACTATGGCTACAATAATGTATAG
Source organism: Staphylococcus sp. NAM3COL9 (assembly GCF_001431205.1). GTDB lineage: Bacteria > Bacillota > Bacilli > Staphylococcales > Staphylococcaceae > Staphylococcus. The sequence continues at coordinate 102,225 of NZ_LGPC01000008.1, forward strand.
TCTGGGCATCGTTGGACACTTTGGCGGGGGATTAATTGATTTTGTAGCTACAAATTGGATCCCATTGGGTTCTAATTATTGGCAACTCTATGTTCTTCAAGTAATTATTGGTCTAATTTTTACGGGTATTTATTTTGTATTATTTAGATATTTAATATTAAAGTTTGATATACCACTTCCTGGTAGAGAAAAGAAAGAAGGAAATATTAAACTTTATAGTAAAAATGATTATAAAGAGAGTAAAAAAGACTCAAATAGTAAAAGAAATAAAAATATACAAAAAGGAAACGAATTTGAAGATAAAGCACAATATTATTTACAAGGTTTGGGTGGCAAGGAAAATATTAAAGATGTTACAAATTGTGCTACACGTTTACGTTTGACGGTTAATGATGAAAATAAAGTCTCAGATAATGACTACTTCACACAAGATAGAATGGCACATGGATTAGTTAAAAGTGGTAAAAGTATACAAGTGATTGTAGGTTTGTCAGTACCACAAGTAAGAGAAGAATTTGAAAGTATGATTCAGAATAATCAAGAATATTAAACAATCTTGATATGTATTTTATTATTTAAGAAATTTTAAAAAATCATCATTAAGATATTGTAACTCAAAATTTTCATTGACTATTTTAATGAAAAGCATTTCAAAAAAGTAGTTTTATCAACGTTAGTCTAAGATTCAAAGAGGCGTTCTAAATGAATATGTTGATTTTCTCACGTTTTTCTAAACAAACTTTATTGATAGACGGATGCTAAAATAACGACTACACTTATTAGACTAATATAGAGGGGTGTATACAATGGATATAAACAATAACACAATATTAATTACTGGTGGTGCTTCTGGTATAGGACTTCAGTTCACTAAAAAGTTCTATGAAAATAATAATAAAATAATTATTTGTGGGCGTAATACGGAAAAGTTAGAACGTATTAAAGCCCAATTTCCAGAAGTAACTACGAAAAAATGTGATATATCTAGTGCTGAAGAACGCTTGGATTTATATAATTGGGTAATTCAAAATTATTCAGATGTTAATGTACTCGTAAATAATGCTGGTATCCAAAATCGCTTTGATATTTTAAAAACCAATGCTACAACGAATTGGGAGAACTTAAATACAGAAATAAAATCCAATTTTGAAGCAACGGTCCAACTTTCAACATTATTCAGTCAATACTTTTCTGATAAAACAACAAATTCAAATATAATTAATGTTTCTTCGGGACTCGCTTTCTCACCCATGGCAATTGCGCCAATATATTCAGCAACCAAAGCTGCAGTACATTCATTTACAATTAGTTTAAGACATCAGTTGTCGAATACGAATACAAGTGTTTATGAGGTTATTCCTCCTGCAGTAAACACTGATTTAGGCGGGGAAAATATTCATACTTTTGGTGCGGATCCTGTTGATTTTATTAATGAAATTTTTGATGGTTTAGTTCAAGGAAAAACTGAAATCGGATATGGCTCATCCAAAAAACGCCTTCAAATGTCAAAAGAAGCGTTAGATGATTATGCAGAAGAAATGTATAATAATTTGAAAAATACAATATAACTTAATTTATGCAAGGATATAAAATAACAGTGAATGTTTATTATTTTTTCGAATAAAGGGTAAAGAACATGTGTAAAACATAGAAGTGTATAAAAATGAAATTTAGCATACAAATAGAAATGGTGAGCTATTTTTAATTATAAGGGGAGGAATATTTTATGAAATATCGTGAGTTAGGTAATACAGGTATGATGGTTAGTGAAGTTAGTTTTGGTACATGGGCAATAGGTGGGGCATGGGGTGAAACAAATGATGAAGATGCATTAAGTGCTTTAGAATATGCAATTGATCAAGGTGTGAATTTCTTTGATACAGCTGATGTCTATGGGGATGGTCATAGTGAAGAATTATTAGCCAAGGCGACTGCAGAAAAAGAAGATGAAATCTATATTGCAACAAAATTCTGTCGACAAGGAGATATTGCTGATCCACAAAATTATAGTTATGAAACAGTGAAATCATACTGTGAAGACAGTCTTCGTCGTTTAAACAGAGATACAATAGATTTGTTTCAAATCCATTGCCCTGCCACTGAAATTTTAAAAGATGGCAGTGTCTTTAAAGTATTAGACCAATTAAAAGAAGAAGGTCTCATAAGAAATTATGGCGTGAGTGTTGAGTCAGTTGAAGAAGGTTTAATATGTTTAGAATATCCTAATGTAGCAAGCTTGCAGATTATTTTTAATATGTTCCGCCAAAAACCGTTAGAAGAATTAATTCCTAAAGCTTACCAACAAGGTGTAGGAATTATTACGAGAGTGCCACTTGCAAGTGGATTGTTGACAGGGAAATTTACAGCCAAAACTCAATTTGCTGAAGACGACCATCGTAAATTCAATGAAAATGGCGAAGCTTTTAATGTAGGTGAAACATTTTCAGGACTAGGTTTACAAAAAGGTGTAGAATTATCTGATCAGTTAACATGGATTAAAGATGGCCGCCCTTCTATGGCAAGTGCAGCATTAAGATGGATTTTAGATTCTGAAGAAATATCTTGTATTAATCCAGGATTTAGAAATGTGAAACAAGTGAAACAAAATTTAGATGCATTAAATACTAAATCTTTCGCAGAGGACGAAAAGTTAAAAATTAAAAACTTTTATAAAGAAAAAGTAGAAGATTCTATCATGGGTACTTATTAATAAATTAAATTGGCAGAAAATCCTAAAATAAAGGGTAATACAACTGAACCTAAAAGTGTTAATCTGTTTTAAGACACTTCTTTTAAAAAGAAGTGTCTTTTTGTATTAAATGGCTTTTGTAAAAATGTAATTACACTAATAGTTTATTGAACAATCATTTTATTTAAAAACTTTTAAACGTTCCTTAGATAAAATATATTCACTGAGTATAAATTAGTTTTATATTAATTGTCGAAAAAATATTTTATTAATTTTTTGACAATTAATATCAAAATAGTTTATGTTATTATAATAAGTGATATTAGTAAATAGTTAAGATAGTTTCAGAAAGCTAATGGCAAATGAAAATTAGCACAGCTATTTATGAATTGGGCGCTTATGTATTTCTTAATAAATTAATAAACAATGAGAGAACAGTTAATATTATTAATACAGGTGGTACCGCGCACGAGCGACCTTTTAATCAAAGGATGTTCGTGCGTTTTTTAGGAGGAATAAAATGGATGTTTCGTACAAAAATTAAATGCAGATATTACCCCAGAAGTTTTAAATAAAGATGGTTCTTAGGGAATAAGAGATTATAAAAATGACCTTGATAATTTGAAACTCAAAGAAGAAAAAGTTGAACAATTTTCTTTTAATGATGTAGAATATTTTTAGAAAAACACACTATACTTATATCAAGATATAAATAAGGAGAAAGTCAACTTGAATACATATCCACTATCTATTGCACAAACGAAATTTCTGAAAAATGAAATAATTAATAAGAACTCTAGCATTAATAATATTGCAGGTTTACTGAAATTAGGTACAAAGTTTAATTACGATCAAATAAATCAAGCTATAAACCAATTAGTATTTAACCACGATAGCCATAGAATACAAATAACAATTAAAAACGAAGAATATTCACAATATATTAAAGAATATGAAGAAACAGCATATCCCTTTTTAGACTTTTATCAGGATCAAGTGAATTTTGATACTTGGTTAAATGAACAAGCAAATATAAATATCTTTGCTTATGACGAAATTTTATATAAATTTTATATATTAAAAATGCCTAATGGTCATTTGGGATTGTTTACAATACAAAACCACATAATAGCTGATGGTTGGAGTATGACATTGTCGATAAATTATTTTATAACGTATTTGACTAATGGTGACATAGAAGCTATTTCTAACTTATCATTTATTAATAACATTAAAGATGAAGAAAAATATTTAGAATCTAAAAAATTTGAAAAAGACGAATTATATTGGAGAGGTAAGTTGAAACATGATAAATTCCAAACAAAATTTGAGAAGCTTCATTTAGAACATCTGTCTTGTAAAAGACGTACTATTCAGTTAGACGCTATATTAACGGAAAGAATAAATTATTTTTGTTTAAATAATAAAGTTAGTATTAGTAATTTATTCGCTGGCATTATGTTTGCTCTTATTGATAAAAAAGTAGTGAATAAAATTAATAAGCTTGGTTTATTAATTCATAATAGGATAAATAAAAATGATAAATTTACAACCGGCAATTATACAAAACCTTTGCCACTCATCATAGATTCAAATGTCGATTTATTATTAAGTGAATATATAAAAAAAGTAAAGAGAGAATCATTTAATGTATTGAAACATAGAAGGTATCCAATTGACAATTTAGTAACAGAACTCAATATTAATGGTAATATACTAGATTGTCTTATCTCTTTCCAAACTGCAAGTTATAGTCCCACATTTATAGAAAATGAATTTTTAGAAAAAAAACTTGAAATTGATACTATTGCCATCCCTTTAATAATTCAAATTTTCAGTAAGAATAATGAAGGAGGCTATTTATTGCATTATGATTATCAAGATGAAGTATTTAGTTTTGAAGAAGTTAATGAATTGCATGGAAATATATTGAAGATGCTTAATGAATTAGTGGAAAATTATAATCAAAATTTAGATGAAATTAATTTTGTATAGTACTTCTGCACGTGAACGTCGAGTTAATTAGAAACCGAATTATTTAAATAACATCCACAAACGATCTTTATTAAGATAAAATTTGATTTTGAAACGATTAAGAGACTTCCTTTCAAAAGGAAGTCTCTTTTAATATCTCTTCTAATAACCATGGATTATGTAAATTAAAACATGCACAAAACGTCAATTATATAAAACACGCGTATCACCCATAACAATTAATACAATAGACAGTAATTGCATAATTAATTTTTCAGGGATAGCCTCAGATATCTTAAGACCACTTGAAATCTCCACACTTTCTATTATCACCTGTCGTAGGCGCAGTACTAATGTCTTTAAGTACGATTATCGTAGCAGTTAATGCTTTTATATTAAAATAAAGAGCCTAAAAACCAAAAACAAGAAGAACCTATGGAACATAAAAATGAGAGTAAGAATCCAGATGATGTGAAGATCACAGACGATAGTGAATTTAAAAAAGATGATGAAGTTACTATTACAGCAGGGCATATGCCTAGTATGAAAGGTGCAGGATCTAGAAAGATGATTTAGAAAAAAAACCTTTATATGCTGGATTATAAATAAACAGGAACGATGAGATGGTTAAGAATCATAAATGGATGACAATTGACGAACGAAAATTTCATTTTAATATCTACTAAATCAATGATATTAAAATGAAATCTAAGCAACATCCTATTCCTTTTGAAGACCATCCTGTATTTTGTTGACGGTTAATTTTATAAATATTTGTGATCTTTTCTTTGTATATGCTCGATTTTATTAACAGAAAGATATAATGAATAATTACCATAACTTAATAGATTTTGTAATAAATCATTGAGTTGCTCATTATTTTTTACTTTGAATTTCAAGTGGTAGCAACCGTCCCCCGATATTCTATGTGCTTCTAGAATAGGAGTGGATGAATTTATATAATCTATAAAGCGTCCATGTTCTAATGATGTCATATATAATTAAAAAGACTAGCATTCCAGTACACAATTTGTTTTCATCTATGTGTAATGTATAAGCTTTAATGATTCTCTCATCTTTCATTCTTCGAATACGATTGCCAACAGCTTTCCCAGACATATGAATCGTTTCGCCAATGTCTTTCCATTGCATACGTGCATTATCAGATAAAAGTTTTAATATTTGAATGTCGATGTGAGCTACCTAAGTTGTTTCACGAGCTTATCAATAATAAATCTATTATACGTTATTATTATAATTGTATTATAAATTAAAAGGTAGGGTGATAGATATGAATACAGCACTAATTGTTATAGATATTCAAGAAGATTACTTTCCGAATGGAAAATTCCCGTTAAGTAATCCTGAGAATGCGGCAAATAACGCTCAAAAAGTACTAGAGTATTTCAGATCAAATCATAGTGAAAATATTTTCCATATTCAGCACATTGCACCGGATGACTCTTTTGGTTTCTTTGAACCTAATACTGAAGGTATAGAGATTTATGAAGCTGTGAAACCTAAAAATAATGAAACAGTTATTAATAAGCAATTACCAAATAGTTTCATAAACACTGACTTACAAGAAAAACTTCAAGAGAAAAATATAGATAATGTCGTAGTTGTAGGCATGATGACGCAAATGTGTGTAGATGCTACAGTAAGAGCTGCAGCAGATTTAGGTTATAAAGTAACATTAATTGAAGACGCATGTGCCTCAAGCGAACTAATTTATAAGGAACATACAGTTAGCGCTAAAGATGTTCATTATTCCTTTATAAGTGCATTGAAATTTGCCTATGCTGAAGTATATACAGTAGCAGATTTTATGGATCAAAAATAAGAAACAAACATTTGTTATACTCTCTTAACGGGCGTTGAAAGTACCGCATAGCTGAGGTAGTAGTTTTTCTAGTAGATGTATCATTTAACATGATAGAGTGGGGATTTTTATGAATTTACAATTTAATCATATAACTAAAAGATCAGTAGATTTAAAAAAAGTAGAAGACTTATTCTATCAATCATTTCCAAAAGATGAGCGACTTTCAATTGATTTGCTTTTATATAAAGCTGATTTAGGTTTTGGAAAATTATTAGCAGTTTATGATAATAATTCATTTGTTGGATTTACGTATTTAGTCACTTATGAAAATTTAACATATATACTATATTTAGCAGTAGATGAAAGTCATCAATCAAAAGGTTATGGGGGTCGTATACTTTCTCTTATCAAAGATGAGTATTGTCAAAATCAACTGGTATTAAATATAGAAACTTTAGATGAATCAGCTCCAAATTTCCCTCAAAGATTAAAAAGAAAGAACTTTTACAATCGCAACGGTTATAACAGTGCGAAACTAATATATAAAAATCGTTTCGGAGTATATGAAGTTATGGTGAATGGCGAGGGAAATGTAAATAAAGACACATTTAAAGATTTAATGAAAAATTTCGCAGATTACTCATTATTCTTATATTTAGAAGTAGAAATAAATTGAATTTTGAAAAGCATGTTCACTATTAAAGTTAAAAATAGCGGACATGCTTTTTCTATTATCTACCTTTTTCACAATAAATTCTTAAAAATACTTATATAGTCATTAATACCTCATAATTTGCATGCTTATTTAATCTTTCAAGAAAATGATTCAAATCACTTTGGTCAGGAAATCTACATTCAATTAAATAACAAGCACCACCTATCACTTTATAATTATTTAAAACGAAAATATTTTCTTGATTTATGAAATCAATATAAGGTTTATGTGAAATTTTATGTGTATATATGCTTATGAATACATGAATATTACAATTTAAAGCCTCTTGATTTAAAGAGATAGTATAACCTGTAATAATATTATCATTTTCTAACTTTTTAACTCTGTTGTTTACAGCCTGGCCAGTTAAGTTTAGTTTTTTTCCTAAATCTTTCATTGATATTTTACTATTTATTTTTAATTCGGATATTATAACCTTATCTAAATCATCCAATTTACTTCCTCACTTTCAAATTTCTAGTAATTGCCCAAAATGTTTTTCAAATTTATATTTAATCAAAATTATTCATCGATTAGAATTAGTATATAAATTTAATCGGAGGTAATTTTATGAAAATAAATCATATCAGAAATGCAACGAGCGTTATAGAATATGCGAACAATAGATTTTTAATTGATCCAATGCTAGGAGAGAAGGGGTCTTTTGAAGCTTTTCCTAATTCACCTAGACAAGAACAGGGAAATACAATCGTTGACCTTCCAATGTCAATTGATGAAATTATTTATAACATTGATGCAATTATTTTAACACATTTACATCTTGATCATTTTGATGAAGTTGCACAACAAGTTCTAGATAAAGACATACAAGTTTTCGTACAAAATGAAAACGAAGCTAATCAAGTTCGTAATGTAGGATTTGAAAATGTAGAAGTTTTAACTGAGCATATAACTTTTAATGGTATTAAGTTAATTAAAACGCCTGGTGAGCATGGTAGGGGAGAAATTATAGAGACGATGGGCCCCGTATGTGGTGTCGTTTTTGAACATGAAAGTGAACAGAAATTATATGTTTCTGGAGATACGGTGTGGTATAGCAAAATACAAAAAGTGATTAATAATTACAAACCAGAAATAATAATTGTTAACGGGGGAGATAATCAATTTTATAATGGCAGCTCACTTATTATGAATGGGTATGATATTTATCAAGTTTCTAAAGAAGCACCAAATTCAAAAATTATAGTTGTTCATATGGAAGCAGTAAATCATTGGAATTTATCTAGAGATAGTTTAAAGGAACTTACAACTGAACTAAATATGGAGTCGCAAGTATTAATACCAGATGATGGTGATTATTATACTTTTGATAAACTATCATAAGTTTCATTAACGTTTAAAACATGAAAAGAACAGAATAGAACAAGTCTACTAACTTAGTTTTATGTTGCTTATTCACAGAAAGGAGGAAGCATGGAAAATAAAATATGGACAAAAGATTTTATAATTTATTCAATTATAAACTTTTTATTAATTTTAGTATACTTTCTATTAAATTCCACTATAACAACCTACGCACAGATTGAATACAATGCATCTAGTAAAATGATGGGATTGATCGCCGGAATTTTTATAGTAGGCGCGCTCATAGGCAGGCTGTTTATTGGTTTTTTTAAAATAACAAAGAAAATGTTTGTTATAAATATATTGTTTTTTGCATTAACAACAATACTGTATTTTATAAAATTGGACGAAACTTTCTTGATTATTGTACGTTTGCTAAACGGTATTTCTATAGGCGTAACCACAACGATTGTTGGGACAATCGTTGCGTTAGTGATCCCCGAGCATCGTAAAGGTGAAGGTATTAGTTACTTTGCCGTTAGTACTGCTTTAGCTACAGGCTTAGGACCATTCATCGGTATTTCCCTCACGCAAAACTCAAATTTCGTGAATATTTTTTATATTAGTTTTCTTTTTGGCATTGTTAGTTTAATATTTTCGTTTTTAATAAATGTTCCTGACAATGATAATCGTAAGAACTTATCATTCAGAAACTTATTAGATAAACGTACACTTCCAATCGGATTTATAATATTCTTAAGTGCTTTTTCGTTTTCAGGTATAGTTTCATATATTAATTTGTACGCAATTGAGATTGACCTTGTAAAAACAGCTAGTTTTTTCTTTATTCTATACACAATGGCAGTGTTATTTTCCAGACCATTTACAGGTAAAATTGTCGATATACATGGTCCTAATATTATCATGTACCCAGCATTCATCCTCTTTTTTATAGGGTTAGTAATGTTAAGTATGAGTCACCATAGTTGGATAATGATGTTATCTGCAATACTGATTGGTCTTGGTTTTGGTAATATTTCTTCAATTACACAAACGATTGCTATAAGTAATGCCAACCCTCGGAGTGTAGGTTTAGCAACATCTACATTCATGATATTTATGGATTTAGGTAATGGAATTGGTCCCTATGCGCTCGGATTTATTATTCCGGTTTTAGGATATTCTGACATGTATAAAGTTCTTTCATTAGTAGTTATATTTTCAATTTTTCTATATATTATTTTAAATAATAAAAAAGCTAAATATAGTCAATCAAATATTTAATGTACTATAGAAAAAGTGATTATCTGTTTGATTTTGAAACGATTAAAACACATACATATTATGTATGTGTTTTTTTGCTATAATTATATCTATTAATGTAATTAATAAGGGTGTGTGCAAAGATACTTGAAAGTAAAAGGTTAATTATGAGTAAGCCGCAATTATCGTTTTCTGAAGAATTATATAGGATTCATTCTAATAAATTAGCAACTCAATATACTCCTAAGAGAAGGCACACAACAGTAGATGATACTAAAAAATGTTGAAGGAATGGAGAGAATATTAGAATAGTAATAATTATGGATACTTCATATTTATTGAAAAAGAAAGTGAGAATGTAATAGGTAGTGGTGGCGCAGAAAAAATGGAATTTGCGAAAAAAGAATACTTTAATTTATATTATCGACTGGATCCTAAGGCAACAGGTAATGGATATGCAATCGAGGCTATGGTAAAGATTTTAAATTGGTTACACTATGAAATAGACAATACTTTGTCTTTTGTAATAAGAACTGATAAAAGTAACTTAGCTTCTATAAATTCAGCTCATAAATTAGGATTTCAAAGGGATACTAATTTTGATGATTTTACAGATGAATGAGACGTCTTTTTTTAAAAAAACCTAAGTTAGTGACTAAAATATAGTAATTCATACCAAATTTTAAAACGTTCGTTATTAGTATAGAGATTGATTTTGGAACAATTAGAAGACTCCTTATTTAAAAGAAGTCTTTTAACTGTGTCTTATTTCCTCTTTCGATAGTTAATGATATAGTTCAAACAGATAAATGTAATGAATTATATCATTTATGATAGAGAAATATTGGTTATTTATTTTTCATTTAAATATTGAAGTAGTAATTGACTGTATAAATCAACAAATGTTAGATAAGTATCTTTATAGACGTATTCATCGACTTGATGTGCTTGTCCAGTTTCACCCGGGCCATACATAACAAAAGAAAAGTTTTCATTTTTATCTTTCATCAAATAGGAAGCGTCTGTAGTTGCAGTTGATGATGTTAATTCCAAATCTCTATCGAAATATTTATCACCAAAATCTTTCGATAGTTTTAAAAATCTATTGTCACCTGTAGTATATACTGGATCACGATTTACGTAAGGATTTACGGCAATATCTCCCTTACTTTCTTTTTCTACTTTATCTTTTACATTATTAAAGAGTTCTTCAAATTTTTTATTATCAAAAGATGGAATCGTACGCATGTTGAATAATGATTCCGCATATGCGGGAATAGAATTTACTTGATCACCACCACTAATAATAGTTGAATTCATCGTAGGTGTTCCTAATAATTTGCTATTTTCATCTACTTTATCGTATTCAGCATTTAAATAATGTATAAAGTCGACTAATGGGTTAATAGCGTTAAAACCTAAATCTGGCATTGAACTGTGTGCCGATTTGCCTCTTGAAATGACTTGTATATCCATTGTCCCTTTGTGTGTATAAACGATGCCATCTTGAGAAGGCTCTGCAATAAGTAATGCTTCTACATCATCCATGTAACCTTTGTCATGTAATAAAGCTGCGCCATTACTTGTCACTTCTTCTCCGGCCGTGGCCATAAATCGAATTGTCCCTTGGTTTAAAGTATTAGCTTCTTTAATTTCAATTAAACTAATCGCTAATGCTGCAAGTCCGGACTTCATGTCAGCTGAACCACGCCCATGTAATCGTCCTTTGTCATCTTCTGTTAGCTTGAATGGATTATAATTCCAAAGATTAATGTCACCTGTTGTTACGACATCCATGTGCCCTGATACACCAACCACCGGATTACCATTACCAATTTCAGCCACTAAATTTGCTCGAGTAGACTCTCCTTCTAACTTAACAACTTCTGATTTTATACCATATTGACTAAATAAATTTTTTAAGTAATGTGCGACATCCAGTTCTTTTTCATTTACTGATTGAATTTCAATAATATCAGACAATATTTTTATACGTTCTTCACTTGACAGTACAGTCATATAAACACTCCCTTTTAATTTTCAAAAGAAATACTTTATACTTTACCACTCTCTTCAATTTTCAAAACTTTAAGATTAATTTTAAACGACGCCTATTAAGACAGAATTTAATTTTGAAGTAATATAGAGCTTGAAGTGTTAATGGAAATTCTTTACTATATTATTTTGAAACAATAATACTTACATTTAGACATTACTTTCTAATATTATCTATTTGAACTGTAACTCCATAAGAATTACATTTCCATTGTTGTCGATTACTCTTGAAGCAGCGCTCCTTTTACTCATGATTTCTTCGAATTCATGAGTAAGTCCAGCTCTTGCAAGTGCAATTTGCCCATCACGTTCATGAATATCTAGTTGTCCACCTTGGGTACGAGCATGCATAGACATATCCTTTTCATAAATCGTCACAGAAATCCCATTCACTTGGAGAACACGTGCAAGCGCAAGTCCACCAAGCCCAGCTCCAACAATAGTAACTTCATCCGTATTATTTTCCGCTCTTGAACGTTGTTTATTAAAAATGGGGTTCATAAATTTACATATAGGCTTATAATACATTACAAAGTATAAACTGAGTTATTACACGTGCAATGAACAACCGAGTTAAATCTGTTCAATAAAATTAGAGTTAAACTATTTATACATTCTGAAAATATCAAAAATTTTAATGGATGGGTAATAACTTTATAAGATTCTGAAAATCTTTCATTTAGTATGATAATTTATTGATAATAAGCCGTTATATCTTTATGTGGTTTAATTAATGCAGACATGGATGATTATGTAAAAAAATGAAAAATTTTTTCAACATGTTTGAAACAGTTATAGTTTTAAATGTACTTACAATCTTAGAATATAAATACCAGATAAATGAAAGAGATTTGTCTAATAAACAACTTAGTGATTACATTGTTTATTTATTTTATTAAAATTAGGAGGATTCAATTATGAATACATTAGAGTTAAAAGGTGCCCAATTAAATTACTATAAAATCGGCCAAGGTCCTATTCTCATTCTCGTTCCTGGTGCAAACGGTACTGGTGACATTTTTTTACCATTAGCAGAACAATTAAAAGATAGATTTACAGTAATTGCTGTAGATCGACGTGACTATGGCCACAGTGAACTAACTGAGTCACTTCCTGCGCGCGCTCAAAATGGCGATGATGATTATCGTGTGAAACGTGATGCAAAAGATATTGTTGAATTAGCCAAATATTTAAGCGACGAACCTGTTTATATCTTAGGTTCAAGTTCTGGTTCAATCGTTACAATGCATGTATTGAAAGACTATCCTGAAGTTGTAAAAAAAATTGCTTTTCATGAACCACCAATCAATACATTCTTACCAGATAGCAAATATTGGAAAGATAAAAACGATGAAATAGTCAATATAGCATTAACTGATGGTTTACAATCAGCGATGACAGTTTTCGGGGAGACACTTAAAATTTCACCATTAGATGCTAAAAGTATGTCTCAACCTGTATCTGAAGATAACGAAGCACAAAAAAGACAATATGAACGTATGCTATTTTGGGCTGAATATGAAATCAGACAATATACGCATTCTGATATCTCTTTAGAAGACTTATCAAAACATAAAGATATCGTTACTTTATTAAATGGTACAGATTCTAAAAGATCATTCCCACAAGATGTTAACTTTTATATTGCTGAACAAACAGGTATAAAAATTTTAGATATTCCTGGCGGTCACTTAGGTTATGTTCAAAAACCAGAAGGCTTTGGTAAAGTATTAGCAGAAATGTGGAGCTAGAATTCTTTTGGTAGAGAATATGCTCGGCTATTAGAATGGAATAAACATTCTATAGACATAAAATCCCATGTGAAAAGGGCTTATTCAATTATCATAGGGAGAATGAAAAGTATTACATTTGAAAAATACTTTATATTAAATGAAGTAAAACGGCTTCTCTCATGACGATAAATTGCAAAGGATGATGAATAATGCGAACTCGTATAGATCAAGGTATTGTCGAAGGACTTTTTAATGACTCTGTTTATAAATTTTTAGGTATACCTTATGCAGAACCTCCTGTAAAAGAGAAACGTTGGCGCGAACCTCTCCCACCAAAGAAATGGGAAGGTGTTTATAAAGCAACGGAGTTTGGCCCAGTGTGTCCACAAAAAGGTGGGGCAAGTTTTGACCTTAGAACGATAAAGCAAAATGAAGATTGTCTCTATATTAATGTTTGGACCTCCGATATTAATAGTAATGAGCAACAGCCTGTTATGGTTTGGATACATGGCGGTGGTAATCTGGGTGGCGCTGGTTCAGAAGATGCTTTTGATGGCACAGAAATGGCTAAACAAGGTGTGACAGTGGTTACTTTTAATTATCGTCTCGGAGCTTTTGGTTTCTTGGCGCATCCTGATATAGGATGTAATTTTGCTGTACTTGACCAAGTTGCTGCTTTAGAATGGGTCGCTAATAATATAGAATCTTTTGGAGGAAACCCTAATAATGTAACAATATTTGGTGAATCAGCTGGCGCACAGGCTGTAAGAAATTTATTGGCAGTTCGTCGTGCAAAAGGATTATTTCACCGTGCTATTATACAAAGTGCTGGTTTTGAACCTTATGTGTTTGCCTCAGAATCTTCCTATGAGAAAGTAAAAAAAGTTACAGATAAAATGTTTGATAGATTAGGTAGTAGCAATTTGAAATCATTACAGCAAATACCTACTAATAAAGTGTTAGAAGCCTCTCATGAATTTTCAGGGGTATTTCCTCCACCTGGACAAGTTCATACACCGGCCAATTTAATTTGGAACCCGGTGCCAGATGGAGATGTTATATCCAAAGAAGGTTTTCCTGGATGGGGAAAGGATGTACCAGTTTTAATCGGTTGTGTTGAAAATGAAGCACGTTATTTCATTAAGCCAAATAAATCATATACTAGCGAAACCTTGAAAAACATGGTTCAGGCGCTGGTTGGTCCAGTAAGTAAACGTGTGTTACAAATATTGAATAATGATAATTTAACAATATATGAATCTTTAGATAAATTGTTCTCTACTGCAGTGTGGTTTGAGCCCTCTTATGCAACGGTTAAACGTTTCGAAAAATTAGAACGAAATGTTTATTATTATCATTTTGCGAGAGTTTCTCCAGGTGGTAATAGAACAAAAGAGTTAGCTAAACACACCTCAGAAATCAGATATATTTTCGGGAATCTAGAACCTAATGAAGCCTATGATGAAAGAGATACAAACATCTCAAAAGAACTACAACATGCATGGATAACATTTGCGGAAAATGGCATACCTAGAAACCAAGATGGTTCAGTTTGGCCACGTTATAATAGCAAAGCCCCTTACATGACTTTGATAAAAAATGAAATTGTTAGTTATCCATTAGAAATTAACCAACTTACTCAAGTTATTCATTCATTAAGAAAAGGGAATATTTGAGCTATTGAATTAATGTTAAGAAAAATATGTAAAATAAAAAAACACTGATTTTCATTTGTCTGATTCTAAAAAACAAACGATATATCTACAAATCAATTAAAATACTTCTTGTCGAAAAGAAATGTCTTTTAATGTATCTCCTGATAATTATGGCCATATTAATTCTATATACGGATTTTTAAAATTTAAGGTTCAATAAGTGCTTTTGCATACAAACAATGGTTTATTCTTTCATTATTAATGAAGTAACCCCTTTTTACCAATTTCAACCCAATAAATAGGGGGGCCGTAGATTGGAATGTTCATTTCTGAGGACACTGTTTCCATCGGTCATTTTTCTTTTTTTAACATTGAAAATGAGTTAAATAAAAGGTATTTGATGAATAAGTTATGCAATCACGTGGTACTTTAAAGAGTAAGAGGACAAGTACGAAATTGAAACCATTATACGCATTAATTGCTATAAATGTAATTGTACTCTGTAGCATCAACATCAAAGAATGTAGAAATAAGGGATTGGTTCGCAACCACTCAAAGCCTAAAAAAAGGGAGGTTAATGATTCATAAATTAAATTCGTATTATAACTATTCTTCACTTTATAAGATAGAAAGGTGATTTTTATGTTTAAAAATATTTTATTACCATATTCTTTTGAAAATGATTTTAGTAATATTCCAGAAACTTTAAAAAATTTAATGGGTAAAGAGTCAGTTGTTACTATCTATAATGTTATAACGCAAAACGATTTGCTTGCTAGTGTAAGATATGACAATAAACATAAAAGCGATATTACTAAAGAAAAAGAACAAGAACTTTCACCATTTTTAGAAGAGTTAAGTAATCTTAGCATCAACTATAAGGTAGAAATAGATTTTGGACCTGTCAAAGATACAATACTTGAAAAAATTAGTTCAGGAACTTTAGAAAACGGACAATTTGATTTAATTGTTATGAGTAATCATAGAACTAGTTTAAACATTAAACATGTACTCGGTGATGTTACACACAAAGTTACTAAAAGAAGCCCTGTACCTGTCCTTGTGGTTAAATAATTATGAAACGATTAAGAGACTCCTTTTTTCAATAAGGAGTCTCTTTTAACATGCCTTCCGATAACCATGGATTATGTGAAACGATACATGTGCGTTACAATTAAAAATATTCTATTAAGGTATTTCAAATTGAGTATTCTATCGTTCATATGATAAATTTTATCACAATAAGCAGTTAGCCTTTCGTCATGAGTGACTATAATACAAGTTTTGTTTCTATTTTTAGTCTGTTCTTGTAATATTTTCATAACTTCCATAGCATTGTCAATATCAAGCGAAGCAGTAGGCTCATCCGCCAATATTATAGAAGGATTCATATAGAGAGTTTTGCGATAGCAACGCTTTGTTTTTGTCCACTAGATGTTTTACTTGGTAATTTACGCTCTAAGTCATTTAATCCCAACTGGGCCATCATATTTTTGTAATCTTCATCAGTTAAAATATCTTTTTTGTTTCTTTAACAGTTTAAACTGCTGTTTAACGCTTGAAAATGGAACTAAATTTGTTGCTTGTAAAATAAAATCAATTTCTTCCATTAAAATCAATTTAGGTTTTTTTCTGAAATTATGGGGAATATTTTCTATAAGAGACATAGAACTCTTCCCAGTAAATTGTATTTATTTTAAAACTACATGTTATATAACGTAAGTTTTATTTAAGCGAGGTGGGGATTCCTACTCGCTTTTTTTAAAAAATATAATTTATTTTGAACTTTATATGATAGGAGAATGAAAATATGACTAAAGTTTTATTAACGGGTGCCTCTGGTTATATTGGTGGACATCTTAAAGAAAAATTAAAACAAGATTCTAAAATAATAGCTATTTCTAGAAATATAGATAATAAAGAAAATGAAAAAAATGTAACTTGGAAATCTGCAGATTTGTTTTCGTTAAATCAGACTAGTAATGTAATGAAAGGCGTAGATACTGCCATTTATTTAGTACATTCAATGATGCCATCAGCAAAACTGACCCAAGCAAATTTTGAAGATATGGATGCATTACTTGCAGATAACTTTGCTAGAGCTGCTCGAGAAAACGGCGTGAAACATATTATTTTCATGAGTGGATTAATTCCAAAAACTAATACACTATCTCCACACCTAAGAAGTAGATTAGAATGTGAAAAGATTTTAGGTTCGTATGATGTTCCTGTCAGCACACTGAGAGCAGGACTAATTATAGGTTCAAAGGGAAGTTCATATCCGATACTAAAAAAACTGGTTGAGCGTTTGCCTATGCTTGTTTTACCTAGTTGGTCTTACAATATGACTTTGCCTGTATCGATTGGAGACGTTATAGATGGTTTAATTGCTTTGACTAAAAGGGCTCCTAAGGATAACGAATCAATTGATATTGGTGGCCCTGAACATATGACTTATAAGGAATTATTTAGACGTACTTCTAACGTACTGGAAAAACCTTTACCTATGGTAGATTTACCTATTATTCCAATATGGTTAAGTAAATATTGGGTGAAATTGATTTCTGGAACCCCTAAAGAAATGGTTTATCCTTTGATGGATAGCTTGATCCACGATATGGCTAGGAATAAAGCAAAAACCGTGAAAGATATTTCTATTGGGAAGATTAATTATGAAGAGAGCGTTGAAAAAGCTTTACAAGAAGAAAAAGATACTAAATCTAAAAAAGGAAAGACTAAAAAACATTCACTAAAAATCAAGGATGTTAGAGCCATTACACGTATAGATATCCCTAATGACTATACAATAAACGATATTGCAAATGAATATGCTGAATTTTTAAGACACTTCACTTTTAATTTTGTTAAAGGCGAAATTAATGATAACTATTTTGAAATAAAAATCCCTTTCTTAAATAAAATGTTATTATTGTTGGAAAAAGATCATGAGGCTTCTGATAATAATCGTGTTTTATATCGCATTATTGGTGGCGATTTTGCCTATTCAAATAATGGGGGCGACGCAAGATTAGAGTTCCGACGCATCTTGGATAGTGATAAAGGGTTAGTTGCTTTGCAAGAATATCAACCTACATTACCGTGGTCTGTTTATAAATTGACTCAAGCTAAAGTCCACAAAAGCGTAATGAATCTTTTTGCTAAAAAAATGAGCGGTTTAACAACACGTGAACAAAATAAAACGCATAGTATGAGTAAAATAGTTAAACCAATTGTAATCGCAACAGTAATTTTTACTCTTTTTAAGAAATACAAAAAGTATTTAGCCAGAGCAAACAAAATGTCTAACGCAGAATTATGAGGAGTGTAAATTTACGTCTATAATTAAAAATATAGCCAGAACAACCGTGCCATTTGTCGGTGGAAAATTAATTGGGAAATTTGCAGTTAAAAATGCACGTAAAGATTATAGAAAAAATATAAAGCCGCCATTTTCACCACCAGGATATATATTTCCAAAAGTTTGGCCCGTCCTATATGCGAGCATGGGTGTTGCATATACTATCCTTATTTAGACAGAACTTGATTTTGAAACGATTAAGAGACTCTTTTTTTCAATAAGTGGTTCTTTTATTTATATATTCTGATAATCATAGATTATATAAATAAAAGAACCACTTATATTCAATCATTTTTGGTTTAATGTTACATTAATATATAACTAAATATTGCAATTGCAATAAAATAATATGAAAAATCAATTGTTATATGCAACACGAAAAGGACAAAATGTGTATCCTTTTATAATAAGAGAAAACACGCATTCTAATGAAATTGCCATGATAGGATTTTCTGAGGAAGAGGTAATTAGATTGGGCAATATGCTAGAAAGAGTTAATAAGAATATATCAAGAGACTGGAAATACGTAAAAAAGGATACAAACGAGAGTATTAAACTATAACTCAATTACATGTATAGTTTTGTGTCAATATACTTTGCTTTTTATTTAGCTAATGGTTGTAAAATAAACACAATAGGGAACAAATTATTAAAGGAGGAATAACATGTATATTCCAAAATATTATAAAGAAAATGATATTCAAGAAATCAAATCATTTATGTTAAAACACCAATTTGTAACTATCATAACCAACGATGGAGTTAAGCCTATAGCGACTCATGTACCCATTAATATTCATGAAAAAAATAGAGCTTTATATATTACTGGTCATTGTGCTAAAAATAATGATCAATGGAGATTACTAAAGCAGTCATCAAACGTTTTAATTATATTTCAAGGACCTCATGCATACATATCATCGACTTGGTACGAAAAAGAAGATGTCCCAACATGGAATTACCAAAGTATTCATGTATATGGGAATAGTAGATTATTAAGTGAAAGCGAACTTATTGAAGATTTAACGTATTTGTTGAATAAATATGAAGGACATAGAGACAACGGAGCAACTTGGGACAATATGTCTGGGAATACACGTAAACAAATAAATGGAATTATAGGATTTGAAATTGAAATTAAGGAAATACAAGCCGCATATAAATTAAGTCAAACACGTAACGATAAGGACAAAAATAATATAATAAGTAAACTTAAAGAATCAGGCGACCATTTAGATGTTGCAATAGCAAAAATAATGAATAGAGAATAAACATATAAGTTTCAGAGGGGGATCAAGTTTTTATAAAAGCTTTAACAGAAGGTGGGATTGAATGTTTGATATTATTTCTTTTCAATTATTTTTTATTACTGCGGTTGTAATATGTTTAACACCTGGAATTGATACATTCTATATTTTAAGTAGAAGTATATCTCAAGGTAAAATTGCAGGCGTCTATTCTGTGTTGGGTATCTCTTCAGGAACAGTAGTTCATACAATTTTAGCGGCCATAGGTTTATCAGCTTTATTAAAAACTTCAGTTTTAATATTTACTATTGTTAAGGTTGTTGGTGCATTTTATTTATTATTTTTAGGCGTACAAATGCTATTAAAAAAAGAATCAAGATTGAACACTTTTAAAATGAATTATATATCACCCAAAAAATTATTCACGCAAGGCGTAATTACAAATGTTACAAATCCTAAGGTTGCTCTTTTTTACATCTCTTTTATACCACAATTTATTTCTACCGATAATATCTATGGGCCATTGCCATTCCTTATTTTAGGAATGATTTTTGTACTTATAAGTACATTATGGGGATTATGTATATCATTATTTTCTAGTAAAGTAACTGAAAAATTAAGAGAGAATTTAATTGTTGAAACTATACTAAATAAAATTACTGGGACAATCTTTATCATATTAGGTTTGAGTTTATTTACTATGAATAAAAATTAAAATTTTATCATAGTAACTGAAAAGGCTACTATTAATTGTAATGACACATTTAAAGAAAGCTGGACGACTAATATTAAAAGACTCCTTATTCAATAAGGAGTCTTTTTTATATGTCTTCTAATAATCACCGCTTATGTAAATAAGAGGCTGCTCACTATATAAATGATTAGCCTCTTTATAATATCAATAATTTTCTTTCTGTCTGCGAATTGAGCTAGTATCATCTCTAAAACATGCCCATAAATAGACCAATAGTCCCACCGATGATGTAGAGGACCACACTCACAACTAAGAAAAGTAACTACTTATATTTGTTGCTCAAATTTATTGTCCAATGATCATGTACATCAATTTGTTATTTTCGTCAAAGTACGCTGTGTATGAACCATTATTTGTTGCATATTTTACAAATGCGCCATCTCCTTGGTCACCACCATGAGTGGGACCTTCATCGATTATTTTATTAGACGTATGTGCTTTTTTAAACGTTGCTTTAGATACTGAGTCTGGTTTAGTTGCGAAATAAACTCGAATCACTTCATTATCACTATTAAAATCTACAGTTGTATCATAAATCTCTTTAGTATGATCATAATCATCGTCAACGCTTGTATCTACTTTATAGCCATTGATTGATACATTATCATACTTTAATGCGCGAACGAAGTTATAATCTTGTGTAAATGACGCATCGTAAGTTGTATAACCTTCGTAGTTATACCAGGGTGTTTCAGCTTTTAAATTTGCACTACTTTCAGTGTTGGCACCACTAGCACCGCCTTCACCATGTCCCCATTTTTGAACTTGCTCCGATGCTTGCACGTCTGAACTATTAGTTGTAATATATGCTGCTGAAGAACCTACGATAAGTGTTGAAACAACGACAGTTGCTGATAGCAATTTCCCTACTTTACGCATAATAAATCACTCCTCATTTTAATTACTTTCAGTTAAAGTGTAATTGTTCACTTTAATCATATACCTATTACTTATAAAAGCAAGTATAAATTATTTGTTGATAAGAAATAGTGAAGTAAGAATTTAAAGATTTTCAAATACATTAAACAATAGTAGGTT
Organism: Staphylococcus sp. NAM3COL9; assembly: GCF_001431205.1. GTDB lineage: Bacteria > Bacillota > Bacilli > Staphylococcales > Staphylococcaceae > Staphylococcus. The sequence goes on from NZ_LGPC01000008.1 coordinate 123,836, forward strand.
TTTTATATCTAATTAAAGTAATTTTCGTCTACTTAGAGTCTACCCTAATAGAACTATTAGCGATGCTAGTAAAACAGTATTTCTGTAAGTAGGAATAGGTTGTTAAAAATGATTGTTATTAAGACAGAATTTGATTTTGAAACGATTAAGAAACTTCTTGTTGAAAAAGGGGTCTCTTTTAATATACTTTCTGATAATCATTGATACGTTGAACAGAGAAAAACTTAACAAGTTTTAACAACCATATTATTTATTTGATTTAAATGTTCTTATTGCTAATTCAATAAAAGTTTTGGCAGCTTTTGAAGTGGGCATGTCTTTATGGTAAGCAATTGCAACAGTATTGTTATATTTATGAGTATCAAGTTTAAAATAATGGGCATTTTTATGTACGTTATTGTTTATAACACTTTCTGGTACAAATGTTATACCTAAACCCTCACTAGCTAGATTAAGTGCATTATCTACACTAATGGTTTCCATAACAATTTGGGGAGTAATCTTATAGTCGTTTAAAAATTGATTTGTTATTTTTCGTAATGTCATGTCTGACTTCAGTAAAATGAACTTTTTGTAGTTTAAATCACTGAATTCAAACGGAATATCATTAGAATATATATTTGTTTTTTCAATCAATGGTCGCCCACCTGGTATAAGTAAATAAATATTTTCCTTATATAGTATTTCGTAATTAATATTGTCATTATCAATAGGTAAAATAGTTAAGCTAATATCTATTTCTTTTTGCTCTAACAGTTGTTCAATTTGTTTTGATCTATCTTCAATTAATTCCACTTCAATTCCGGGATTCATACTGATGAATTTTGGCAGAATGTTGTATAGGTTATGCGACGCTAACATAGGATTAATTCCGATTTTCAAACGCCCTCTTTTTAAATTAGATATCTCTTGTAATTCGTACTCCATTTTATGGTACAGTTGTTCAATTTGATTAATATAAGATAAATATCGCTCTCCGGCATAAGTTAATGTAATAGGATTTTGCTCTCTATTAATTAAATCCGTACCAACGTCAGATTCAATGTCTTTTACAAACTTACTTAAATAAGGTTGAGAAATAAATAATTTTTTTGCAGCATGTGAGATGCTCCCGAATCGTGAAATGGCTTCCAAGTATATTTTAGCATTTTCTTTATACATCAGTTCACCACCTATATTTATTTATGATAATAACTATAACCAAAATGTTATTGTTTTAATAGTAAAAGACGTATTGTACAAAAGTATTTACTAGAGAGATAATAAATTTGTAGAGAAAAAACGTTAACGCGTTAAAGATATCGATATATCTTTTGAATATAAAATTAAAAAGATAGGAGTAAATGATTATGACAAGAAACGTTATAGTAACAGGCGCAGCGCAAGGTATTGGTTTTGCAATTGCGGAAGCTTTTGATAAAGAACAAGATCGTGTATTTATCTTTGATATGAGTAAAAATAAAGCAGAAGAAGCTGCTCAAGCGTTAGACCAAGGTTATGATTATGCGGTAGATGTAACCAATGAATCTCAAGTAGAAAAGGCAATACAAGAAATCATTAAAACATACGGCCCTATAGATGTATTAGTGAATAACGCAGGTATTCAATATATTGCAGCAGTAGAAGATTTTCCAATAGAAAAATGGAATCAAGTCATTAATGTAATACAAACAGGGACATTCTTAATGACTAAACATGTATTAGCCAATATGAAGCAACAACAAAAAGGACGTATTGTTACGATTTCATCAGCACATGGTGAAACTGCAGACCCTTATAAATCAGCCTATGTAGCTTCTAAATTTGCTCAAATTGGTTTTACAAAATCAGTAGCCTTAGAAACTGTAGACCAAGGCATTACTGCAAATGCTGTATTACCAGGTCCTGTACGTACTTCATTAATTGAAAACCAATTAGCTAATTTAGCGTCGCAAGATCATTCCACAGAACAAGAGGCTATGGAACAACATATTACAGGTAAAATGCCAATGAATCGTTTGTTAGAACCTAATGAAATTTCAGATACTGTAGTCTTCCTTGCCTCAGAAAAAGCATCAGCAATCACTGGTGAAACAATTAGTGTCTCAGGTGGTATGAATGCCTAACTCAATAAAAATAAAATTTTGAAAAAGGAGTTAATATCTATGACAAGTATAGAAGAACAACTTATTGGAACTTGGAAACTACTTACGTATCAAGATGTGGCAGAGGATGGCAGTATCTATTATCCACTAGGTAAAGATGCTACAGGATTTATTATGTATAATCCAGATGGTTATATGTCAGCACAATTAATGCAACAAGGTAGACCTTCATATGCTTCAGGTGACTTGCATAAAGGCACAACAGAAGAAATGGCTATTGCTGCAGAAGGTTATCTTGCTTATTCAGGAAGATTTAAATTAGATGAAGCAAACGCAACAGTATACCATACGATGGATGTAAGTATGAATCCTACATGGCTAAGCGCTACACAGCCAAGAGAATTCACGTTAAAAGATAATATTTTGAGCATTATAAATGGTAATAATAGGAATCAAAAACTCGTTTGGGAACGTGTGAAATAAATCAATACCAAATCATACAGTTTAACAATGTAATCAATAATTTTAAACGTTCTTTAATAATACACAATTTGAATTTGGAACGTTTATGATACACTCTTTTAAAAGGGCTTATGGCTTTTCAAAAAGTGCTGACGCCTGAAAGAATAACATTTATGAGAGACTACATACTCGAACCATATTCCTAGGCAAGTATGCACATACAAAATCGAAGATTGCATAATATAAAATAAGCACATCACTTTGTGTACTGAATTTATTCAGTAGAGTGATGTGCTTACTATTTTGCATTAAGAGTTATGTCCCAAATTCTTAAATCCACACTTTTAAGGTTACTACTTATTATAGTTGTTATTTAAATCTATTGACCAATTATTATTTTAGTCCAATTATCATTTTTATCAAAGAAAGCTTTATATGAACCATCATTTGTAGTATGAGGAATCATTGTAACACCATTACTATCTGGTTTAGCTTCATTGTCCATGTCGTTAGATGCATGTGCTTTTTTGAACTCTTCTTTAGATACTGTGTCTGGTTTTGTATTAAAACTAATTTGAATAACTTCATTATGCATTTTAAGAGACAAGGCACTCTAGCGGACACATTTAGAAAATATTGATACTTATTTAATTTTTTTGCTTAAAAAATTTTACAGTTGTATTATTAATTTGTAATAAATAAACTGCATGAGGTCTAGGAGGAATATGGATGAATAAGCTCAGCACAATTTTGCAAGCGACAGGCACATTAATTTCTTTAATAAAAAACATGCCGAATATTATTAAAGGTAACAAAGATGAATTTGCACCAAATGAAAGTTACTTAGATAAAAATAGTGATTTGAATAATAAAAAAATACTGTTTTTAGGTTCTTCAATTACTTATGGTGCTGCATCTAAAGGAAACTCATTTGTAGAATTTTTAAATAAAGAATATGGTGTCGATACAATTAAAGAAGCTCAATCGGGGACGACACTAGCTGGTAAACAAAATTCAAGTTATGTAGAAAGATTAAAAAGTAATGTTTCTACAGAAAAAATATTAGATGGCTTTGTATGTCAGCTATCCACAAATGACGGACGATTCAATAAACCTATAGGATCAATAAGTGAATCTTATAGTACATATGATTTTGATACGGAAACAACCATAGGTGCCATCGAATTTATTATTTCATATGTTAAAGAAAATTGGGATTGTCCTATTATATTTTATACTTGTATACGTGATAAAGAACCTTATTATGAATTTTTGATTAAAAAACTATCTGAAATAAAAAATAAATGGGATATTCATATTATTGATGTATGTGGGAATAAGATAGTAAATAAACTAGCGAATGATGATAAAACGATGATGGCTGATGATGCCCATCCAACTCAAAAGGGTTACCGATATTTGTATACACCAATATTCTCTGAAAAACTTAATGATATATTAAAATAGTCATTGGTTCGGAGACTATAACAGCAGCGTGTTTATCTTCAACATATAAACCATATATTTCATAATTATCTTTTTCAATTGAGTCATTTACAAGTCTGAATATGCTTCCAAACTTAAAAGAGTACTTAGCTGCAACATAAGAGGCTATACATGTTCAATTTTAAAAGATGCTAAAACTATTTTGAATATACAACAACAGTGTTTTAAAGCTGATTATAAATTTTATAAGGATGATGAAACTAGTCCATATTGTGAAAATATAGCGGATATAGAATTCGGTATTATACATAATGACCATTTTACAATACTATCCCAAGATAAAATTATTGGGGCAATTGAAGTGAAAGAGACAAAGGATAGATACCATCTATATAAATTATTTATTGATGAAGCACAGCAAAGTCAAGGCATAGGAAAAATGATAGTTAATCAAATATTTAATATACTATCAAAAGAAAAGCATTGGACTGTATATACACCTCATAAAAACCTAAAGAATCATTACTTCTATGAATCTTTAGGTTTTAAAAAATATAGAGAAGATAACATATCTAAAAATCTAAATCTTTTTAAATACATTAAGCAATAATAGTGAAAATTATTCTCTTTTAATTTGTCTTTTGATAACGAAGGCTTATGTTAATGTAATAAAATTATATTTATTGTAAATTTAAAACAGCTTGTTTTACTAATGAATATAATTAATACTATACTGATTTTAGTAGTATAAGGAGGTAATATAATGAATAATGTAAAAGACAAAGTAGTAGTTATAACTGGAGCATCTAGTGGTATCGGTGAAGAAACAGCAAGCCTACTAGCTGAAAATGGGGCTAAACTCGTTTTAGGAGCAAGACGTATCGATAAGTTAGAAGAAATCCAACAAAAAATTGGTGATAATGTAAGTATACAAAAAACAGATGTTACTAATGCAGACGATGTTAATACATTAATTGAAACAGCGTATAATGATTATGGTCGTGTAGATGTTTTAATCAATAATGCTGGCCTTATGCCACAATCTTTTTTAGACAAAAACAAACAAGATGAATGGAATCAAATGATAGATGTTAATATAAAAGGTGTATTATACGGTATTGGCGCTGCATTGCCTTATATGAGAAAACAAAATTCAGGTCATATTATTAACTTGGCTTCTGTGGCAGGTCATGCTGTTTTCCCAGGTAGTGCTGTCTATAGTGGAACAAAATATGCAGTAAGAGCTATAACTGAAGGTTTAAGACAAGAAGAAGCAACGGTAGGTTCAAATATTAGAACTACTATACTTTCTCCAGGTGCTATTGATACTGAATTAACAGATCATATTAGCGATAAAGAAATTAAAAAAGGTGTAGACGAATTATATGAAGGTGCAATTAAACCAGATGCTATTGCAAGAGCAATTAGTTATGCAATTAATGAGCCGGAAGATGCATCTATTAACGAATTTATCATTCGCCCAAGTAGTCAAATTCTATAATTTAAATTGCTACTTTAGAATGGTAATTCAATATATAAAATAATATCTGATTTAAAGTCTCGAAATTAGTAAAGGGCTGTTAGATTTCAAGTTGAAATCTAACAGCCCATTTTTTAGAATAAATCAATTTATAGAGTGTCAATTTAGTATAATCGACTAATCGGCGTGCATCCTTCAAGTTAAATAAGAATTATTTATAGTGGTTTTATAAACAATTCTTAATAAGATATATTTTGTTTTGTGACGATTAGAGGCCTTCTTTAAAAGTTCTCTTTTAACATGTCTACTTATAATTAGCGAGAATAAAAAATAAAACTTAAATATCTATATAACTTACAGAACAGTAGAAATCTTATAATTAGCAAAAACGTTAAGGTCTTCTAAAAATGTATTTAGATGCTTATTATTAGGGAATCGGCATTCTAGCAAATAGCAACCATCACCTATTATTTTGTAATTATGTAGTATATAAATCGCTTTGGTATCGACAAATGATAAAAAAGGTTGGTGCGATATTTTATTCATGTAAATATGTATAAAAGCATGAATAGCACAATCTAAACTTTCCTGGTTGACTTGAATTGTATAGTTCTGAATGACATCATCACTTTCTAATTTAGCGACTCGTGCATTCACAGCTTGACCAGTTAAATTCACTTTTTCACCCAAATCTTTCATAGTAATTTTAGCATTTTGTTGAAGTTCATTAATAATCATCTTATCAATATTATCTATAGACATATGAGCCACTCCTTTTTCATTTATCAAGCAAATACGGCAAAACTCTTTCACTAGGTTATGTATTGTTGATACTTTTACTAATAAAATAAAAGTATCACATAAAGGAGGAATTGTAATGAATATAACTCATGTAAGAAATGCGACACTTATTCTTGAATACGCTGATAAAAAATATTTAATAGATCCAATGTTAGGAGAAAAAGGCTCATTTCCAGCATTTCCGAATGCACCTAGAGATGACCAAAATAACCCTTTAGTTGAATTACCTATGTCAGTAGACAAGATAATTGATGGTATTGATGCAGTATTTTTAACTCATTTACATTTAGACCATTTCGATGAAGCGGCTCAAAAATCCTTACCAAAAGATATTAAAATTTATACACAGAACGACGAAGATGCAGAAGAAGTGAAAAATGTTGGTTTCACAAATGTTGAAGCTTTAGAATATATAAATCAAATCGGAGATATCCAAGTGATTAAAACATCAGGTCAACATGGTCGTGGTGAAGTTCTTGAATTTTCAGGTAATGTTTGTGGTTTGATCTTCCAACACGATAATGAAAAATCATTATATATTGCTGGTGATACCGTTTGGTATGAAGCAGTTGAAAAAACTTTAAGAACTTACAGACCTGAAATTATAGTGGTTAATGGGGGAGATAATCAATTTAACGAGGGTGGTTCATTGGTTATGGATGAAAATGATGTTTATGAAGTTGCTAAATTAATGCCATCATCTGAGGTCATTGTCGTTCATATGGAAGCTGTAAATCATTGGAACCTTTCTAGAGATTACTTAAAGCAATTCGCACAAGAAAACCAATTTTCTTCACAACTTAAAGTTCCAAATGATGGAGATAAATATACCTTTTAAATAAAAAGTGATTAAATTGAGGGAATACGTAATAGTAAAAGCAATAAGGTTAGGCAAGCACTGACATCTAAAGTATTATATACACTAGCATTATCGCAAAAATTAGAAGGAATCTCTGTAACGGCTAATATATTTCATCCTGGTTATGTTACTGATTCTAATTATGCTATGCCTACATCTTTAATAGGTCATTTTGTATATAAAGTATTTGGTAGAACGTTGACATATATTTTCAATATGGTATCAGAACCAAATCCAAAAATAGGATTGAAACTAGCATTAGATAATTCACTTTCTAGATCAACTGGGAAATTCTTTAATGAAAAAGGAAAAATTGTACCATTATCTAAGCATTATAGCCAAGATAAAATTGATAAGATATGGGGAAATAGTCAACAATTTTAATGAAGCCCACTACCTATAAAGATTCAAAAATTTTATTATCTCAGATTCATTATTTGTTTATGCCCGCAAGTTTATATTAAAATATAAACTAGTATAATTTAATATGAAGTTAACACATAGGAGCTGTTCAAGCGATGAAATGGATTTTATTTGATAAAGATGGCACGTTAATATATTTTGACGGTAGTTGGATGAAGATTGGCTTGCAACTCGTTGACGATTTTATGGAAGCATATAAGGACGATATCAATGATATAGACGCAGCGTATAAGCATTTAGGTGTCGTAGATGGGGAAATTCAACCAGGTACAATAATGGCATCAGGCGCTTTAGAAGAAATGGTAAAAGCGTTATGTGATATTGCTGGTCAGGACGTTTCTAAGTGGGCACAAAATAGGAGCCAAACACTTGTTGATCATAGAGTTCCAGAAAATGTTCTGGTAGAAGGCATTCATGAAACATTGGAAACGCTACAAAATCAAGGTTATAAAATGGGAATAGTCACAAGCGATTCTAAAAAAGGTGTAGAACAATTTTTGGAAACAACTGAATTTGATCATTTCTTTGATGTAGTCATATCTACGGAAGCCAATGCAGTTGAAAAACCTAATCCAGAAGTACTTAATCCCTTGTTTAACCATTATGACGTGTCACCACAAGACGTGATCATCGTTGGTGATACTGCAAATGATATACAAACAGGTGTAAATGCTAAGTTAGGCCTTAAGATTGCTGTATTAACTGGTGTAGGCTTAGAACAAGAACTAGATAAAGCGGACTATGTAGTAGACAATGCGAATCACATTCTAGGAATATTAAATCAATATGCGTAGTTCACAAATTATGTCATAATATACGTATCGTATATTATGACTTTTTTTTAAAATATTAACATTGAGGTGATTGAATGATTGATGGAAAATATGCAGATTATCAAGGCGAAACTTATAAAGTAGTTGAGATGGTTGGTAATGAATTGGTTCTAGCAACAGAAGATGAAAAAGCATTGGAACATGGTTTTGAAGCACAAACAGCAAATCAATCAGCGCATACATTATATTTCAAACATATCCCGAGAGATGATGTTGATGAGCTTTATGCATTATTTCAAGAAGCAAGATATGAAGGTGCCGTTTTTGATTTATACCAAGATACAGAACAACAGCTTTATATTGGGACAGAAGACCAAGATAAAGCAAGTACATTTGGATTAGATCAAACGGACGAATATTATTATAGTAAGTATGTGTCAGAAGACGAAATTGAAAAAATAATCTATCGTAGACATATTGAATAGTACATTGTCATAGCAATGAAAAAAAGTGAGACGTAATAAATGTCCCACTCCATTGTTTTTATAGCTATTTTTTTCCTCTAGACAATTATGGTTTGAATAATTGCAGTGCATTGGGCAGACCTCATGACTAGTTAATAAAGTACTTGCCAACGGATTAGGTTAAGGCTCAATTATATCTAGAGAGTGTCACATATATAATTGAGCTTTAGCTATAATTATTTTAGTATTGTCAACTTGATTTCATATGAGACGCCTGAAGAAACAACACGAGACGAAGACTACAGGCTGAGACCGCGTCTTAGGCAAGCGAGTATGAAATATATAGAAAATACGAAACTGAAATTGAGGGAAATGTGCACACAAAAATGCCAACAAAGTCAGATGCTTTGTCGACACTTTCTTTGTAATTATATTAGCGTTGATCCACTTTACGGTGTGTTTCAATAATATGACGAATCTTATCAATAACTGGGTTTAATGAGTCTGGATTTTCATGTAAATCATATTCATTAATGTTCACACGTACAACAGGACATGCATTAAATTCACTGATCCAGTCGTCGTAACGTTTGAATAGTTTTTGCCAATATTCTGGGTCAGTTTCCATTTCCATCTGACGGCCACGTTGTTTAATGCGATCAATGACTTCATCGTAATCACATTCTAAATAAATCAGTACATCTGGTTTAGGGAAATAAGGCGTCATGACCATGGCGTTGAATAATTCAGAGTATGTTTCAAAGTCTTCTGGGCTCATTGTACCTTGTTCTTCATGCATTTTAGCAAAAATATCGACATCTTCGTAAATCGAACGGTCTTGGATGAAACCACCCCCATATTCAAACATGCGTTTTTGTTCTTTAAAACGCTCGGCTAAGAAATAAATTTGTAAGTGGAAACTCCAACGTTCAAAGTCGTTGTAAAACTTATCGAGGTAAGGGTTATGGTCCACGTTCTCAAATGAAGTTCTGAAATTCAAACGTTCGGCTAAAGCTTTTGTTAATGTTGATTTTCCTACGCCTACAGTACCAGCGATAGTAATCACAGCATCTTGAGGGATACCGTATTTATTCATGCATTTTTCCTCCAATCAGTGGTTTCACTAATTCTAAAATATAATTATAATCATCATTGTGTTTAACGAAATCAAGATGTGTCGTGTCGATGCGAATGACGCGTTTTCCGTCAGCTTTCAACGAATTATAATAGGCATTATAATCACGTTTTAAATTAAGAAGGTAGTTATCCTCAATTTGATGTTCAAAACTGCGATTACGTTGTGCTATACGTGCTTTTAAAGTTTCTAACTCTGCATCTAAGAAGATGATGATATTAGGCATTTCTAAATCTTCGGTTAAAATATCATAAATTCTAGAAAATTTACTGTATTCGGCACCCGTTAAGGTATTATGTGCGAAAATTTTATTTTTATAAATGTGATAATCACTCACGATACCACTTTCTTTTGAAACAAGATCTTGGAATTGTTTGTAACGATTACATAAAAAGAACATTTCTGTTTGGAAACTCCATTTAGAAATATCTTCATAGAAATCTGATAAAAAAGGATTTTCATTTACAATTTCTTTTTCTTCATAGTAATTGTAAGTTTGACTAAGTTTGTGCGCTAAAGAAGACTTTCCGACACCAATCGGGCCTTCAACAGCAATAAAATGTTTTTTCATATTTACCGCTCCAATGTTAAAATAGACAATAAATATTGTACCATATGTGAGGTGTAAGACACATGACAACTGACCAAAATTATATGGAAATCGCGATTGAAGAAGCAAAAAAAGCAGGGGATATTGGTGAAGTGCCTATTGGTGCTGTTATTGTTCGAGATAATGAAGTGATAGCAAGAGCACACAATTTGCGAGAATCATCACAAGACCCAACTGCTCATGCTGAACACCTTGCAATTCAGAAAGCTGCTGCTGTCGTCGGTAGTTGGCGTTTAGAACACTGTCGACTTTATGTCACGCTAGAACCATGTGTGATGTGTGCGGGAACAATTGTAATGAGTCGTATTCCGTATGTGATTTATGGAGCTAAAGATCCAAAAGGAGGCTGTGCAGGTAGTCTCATGGACCTGTTACAAGAACCAAGATTTAATCACCGAGCAACGGTTCAAACAGGTATATTAGAGGAAGCGTGTAGCCAATTATTAAAAACATTTTTTAAAAATTTAAGAAAAAATAAAAAACTCATACAAACAGCCGATAATACAAATCACTAAAGGTTTGGTAGAATATGAGTGTGTTACAAATTTGTGGCAAATGAGAATAGTGTGTAATTAAGATTGTGTTATCGATCATAGAAGGAAACGAGGTAAATTAATGATAAAATTAATTGCAACAGATATGGATGGTACATTATTAAATGCGGCACATGAGATATCAGAAGAGAATATTAAAGCGATTCAATATGCGCAATCGCAAGGCATAACAGTAGTTATTGCTACGGGACGTGCTTTTTATGAAGCCAACGCACCAGTGAATCAATCAGATTTGAAAGTGCCTTATATTTGTTTGAATGGTGCAGAAGTGAGAGATGAATCTTTTAATATCATGAGTACATCTAATTTGAATCGTGAGTTAATTAATAGAATTACAGCAGAGATGAATAAGGAAGATATTTATTACCAAATTTATACAAACTTAGGTATCTATACTGAAAATCCTCAACGCGATTTAGAAATATATATAGATATTGCAGAACGAGCTGGTCAAAAAGCAGACGTAGAAAAAATTAAAGCTGGTATTCAAAAACGAATTGATAATGGTACCTTAAAAGTTGTAGATAATTATGACAAGATTGAAGATACACCTGGGGAAATCGTCATGAAAATCCTTGCTTTTGATAGTGATTTAGAAAAAATTGATCGTGCAAGTGAGGAACTAGCACAATCAGAAAGTCTTGCAATTTCTTCTTCATCGAGAGGTAATATTGAAATTACACACTCAGATGCACAAAAAGGTATCGCTTTAACAACTATTGCAGAGCGTCTTAATATAGATATGGAAAATGTTATGGCAATTGGTGATAACATGAATGATATTTCTATGCTAGAGCGTGTAGGTTACTCTGTAGCGATGGATAACGCAACACCTGAAGTAAAAGCGGTGTCTAAATATTCTACAGATACAAACGAGCAAAGTGGCGTCGGAAAAGCGATTATGAAATTGCTCAAAGAAAATAATGAAATTTAGTATGAGGAGAAGTGCATTATGAAAGGTTTAATCATTGTAGGGAGTGCGAAATTAGGTTCACACACAACAGCGTTATCTCAATATTTAAAAGGACATTTTGAAGAACATGAATTTGAAGTTGAAATCTTTGATCTAGCAGAAAATCCAATTCATCAACTCGATGTTTCAGGGGCTTCTAGTCCAAGTGAAACATATAAAAATAATTTAAGTACATTACAATCTAAAGCGAGAGAAGCGGACTTTTTCGTCTTAGGATCTCCGAATTACCATGGTTCATACTCTGGTATTTTAAAAAATGCTTTAGATCATTTAACTATGGATGATTTCAAAATGAAACCTGTAGGCCTTATCGGTAATAGCGGTGGTATTGTAAGTTCAGAACCATTATCACATTTACGCTTAATTGTACGTACGTTATTAGGTATTGCAGTGCCGACACAAATTGCAACGCATGATACAGATTATAAAAAGTTAGACGATGGTACATTATATTTAGATAATGAAGAATTCCAATTACGTGCTAGACTATTTGTAGATCAAATCATTTCTTTTGTTAAAAACAGTCCTTATGAACATTTAAAATAAGTTAAATAACTGTTAGGTTTCTACATAGAAACTTAACAGTTATTTTTATGTATTCTATTTTTTGGTTGATGTATTTAAAACAGAAGTTACAATTGTATGATACTGTTCTAGAATCGACTTTATTTTAGAGAGGTCGATATCATGTAAATGAATGCAGCGCTCATCATATGCATCTCTAGATTTTTTTAATAAACCCAGCTCAATGAGATTGTTAATTTGTATTGAAATCGGTGTATTTTGATTATATAACAGTTTTTTGAGTTCTACCGCTTCAATACTTTCTTTGTTAATATAAAGTAATTTATCCAATATAACAATTTCATTAAACGTAAGATTCAAATTTTGTTTTATAACTTTTTTAATTAAGCTTCTCTTTTCTTCATAAGTTATCATATTCATGTCATCACCACATTAAGTTATTTTTTCTTTGCTATATTATTTTGAATACCTCTTATAACAAGTTGCTTGTTATTAAATTCATAGGGGCTTACACCTTTGATTGCTTGGAAATTATATATATAGTCCTTAAGTGAACGGAAATGATACTGTCTCCATACAAAATCTAAAATAGCACCATTTAATAAAGCACATGCTGAAAAGTGAATTTTTGAATCAATGATGTAGTTTGATAAGGTACAACACATAAGTGTCGAAAATTCACGCGATAAAAAACTGTTATTCACAAAAAAATGATGCGCAATATCTTGGCAAATTAATTTTCTTTCACAGTTGTTATTAATATATAGAATAACGTCTCTAATCAATATATTTTTAAAATTCCGTTCAGATTTAGATCGGGGAGTTGTATCAATGGTATTAAGATAAGTCGCTTCAATAAGAAATAATAATTTTCGTTCTATATCTGATTTCATTGATTGATTTAAAATAGATAAAATGACGTCGTTATAATGTGTTTTTAAATCGGGTTTATCTTTATTCATTAAATTATTCTCATTTTGAGAGTACTTATTCGAAATTTTATAATAATAGTAATTATTTATAGATAAACATAATAATGTGCCTTCGAAGTTGATATCATTAATACATTCATAGTCATGAACATAAAATATATCTCCAGCATGGTAATGTTGAAAATCATTATTTTTTAGTATTGTAATTACTCCATCAAAAACTAAATAAATATTAATAAAATGGTTAGTACGTAAACATTTAAAATTGGATGTTTTATTATTATATATCTTTAAATCATAATCCATTATTTATTTCACCACACCTATATATTAAGGAGCATGTCCTCTATAATAATAATTTTAATATGAAAAGTGTATATAGAACATCAACAAAATTTAATTCTTGATACACATTATTTTAAAATTAATCTGCGAGTTTAGATTTTAGAGTAAATAATTTAATAGTAACCCTTAAATTTTTACATTTTAATAATTAAAAATATAACGTCAAATAGATAATCTAGAAAAATTGAAATAATATTTACTAGAGATATTCAAATTTCGAACAAAAAAAGGAGTACTAATAAATATCTATTAGTACTCCTAAAATAAATAAAGCGTATGAGTTAAATTGTATTTAACTATTTTTGATATTTTAATTTAGCGAAAGCATCATGTTGGTGAATAGATTCTTCATTGCGACATTCTATTTCAAAACCATCAAGCCACTCACAACCTACTAAATCTGCAGCGATAAGACGGATAAGGTCCTCTACAAATCTTGGGTTTTCATAGGCTTGTTCTGTAACACTTTTTTCATCAGGACGTTTTAAAATAGGATATAAAATAGAACTTGCATTAGCTTCCATTGCATCTAGAATCACTTCTTTATAATCACCTATTAAATCAACATCTTTATTTAGAAAAGCTTTTACAGTGATAATACCACGTTGGTTATGTGCTGAGTATTCGCTAATCTCTTTTGAACAAGGACAAAGTGTAGTGACCGCAGCTTGGATTGTAATCTCTTTACGGGTCACGTCATCTTTATCAATCGCTAAACCATAAGTTACATCGGCATGACCGACCGCTTTGATTTGAGTAACCGGACTATAACGGTCGAAGAACCATTTAGCTGAGACATCTAAACCAGCAGCGTTTTGATCCATGCTAACTTGTAAACTACGTAATAATTGATAAAGTGCGTCGAAATTTAATTCAATACCATTATTATAGTGCTTTTCCACACTTTCTAATATGCGGCTCATATTAATGCCTTTTTCGTCTTGGTTTAAACTTGTTGAAAAACTGAAGTTTCCAGCAGTTTGGAAACGATCTACAAGTACTGGGTAAACTAAGTTTTTAATGCCTACCTCTTCGATTTCAAATAAGAAATCTTTATGTGTGCTTTGTAAATCTTTCATATTTTCTTTTTTAGTTGGTTTCGTACCTTCGATAGGGTCAACGGAACCAAAGTGCTTCCATCTGCCTTCTCTAGTAGATAAGTCAAATTCTGTCATGCTATTGCCTCCACTTAAGATTCAAAGTTATAAGTCCAATAAGGTTCTACTTCTAAGAAACTGTGTGCTTCTCCAGGTACGTCAGGTGTTGCAAGTGATTCTAAGAATGGACCTGTTTGAGATGCATGTGCTTCAAATGTACGTAGTTTAACCTCTTTATAATCACTGATCTCATTTAGAATGTCTGGTGCACCTAATTTTTCATGTGCGTCATTACTAAATGCTACAAGCTGTAAACGTGGTCTTTCAGATTCTGGCATACGACCTACTGTTCTCACAACTGCTTCTGCAGTAGCTTCATGGTCAGGATGTACAGCAAACTGCGGATAGAAAGAAATGATGACAGATGGTTGTAATTCATCAATGAGGGATTTAACCATTGCATCCATTTCATCATGTGGTTCGAACTCTACAGTTTTATCTCGTAAACCCATTTTACGTAAATCAGTTAAGCCTATTGCTTCCATTGCTTTTTCTAATTCCTTTTCACGAATATCTGGTAATGTCTCACGCGTAGCAAAAGGTGGATTGCCTAAATTGCGTCCCATTTGTCCGAGTGTCAAACATGCGTAAGTGACTGGAACTCCATTATCGATATAGCGTGCTAACGTGCCTGCAGATGAAAACGATTCGTCATCTGGATGTGGAAAAATTACTAATACTTGGCTTTCCTCTGCCATGATATGCCCTCCTTATGCTTTGAACGGTTGAGTACTAATTTCTAAAGCAGCAGCTAATTGACCTTCATAGTTAAACCCTGCTAGAAGAAACTCACCATTCTCATTTACTTCATAATGTGTTAATCCTTGGACATAGACCCATCCGCTATCTTTCAATTTAAGACCGACACGGAAAGGATCCTTGTTGCCACCTTTAAGTTGAGCGTGCTCGTAAGTCACTTGAATATTTCTCAAAAAAGTTCCTGCATTAAATACACGTTGGTCAAAGTGAGCAGCATATGCACCATTTGTTGTTTCAACATGTAAGTATACAGGTTTATGCTCATATGAAGAAAGCAATGCTTGTACTTTCTCATTGTTTATTTGTTCCAAAATTTTGCCTCCTTGCTTCTAAACCCAACATTACAAAATTCGATTATTTATATTTACTTAACACAATAGAATTCGATGATCTAAGTCTATACCTTAGTGTAAACCGACTCGTATACATTTTCTACCAGAAAAGTGAATTTTATATCTAAGAATTTTATTTTATATTTTGATTATCTCTTCATTCTACTAAAAAGCACAACAAAAATGTATCACTCTGCTCAATTTATAGTAAAAAGTCTCGACTTAATAGTGAAATAGGGGTGTAATCCAATTACTTTTAAAAAGATATAAAAGAAGTATAATGCATAAATGTAATAACATTTATATATAAATTGCATAATAATTAATTTGTTACTGCTGTAGTTTTAATAATAAAACATATAATTAATATAGGTATGAACGGAACATTCATTTAGTGTAGAGAGTTTACTGGTGTTCATCGTGTTATTTAACGAGTTTAATATATGAAACTAAGGGTAAACAGCTTAAGTGCAACATTATATAGTAAGTTAAGTCATAACGATGGCTCTATAATTTAATTCAAGAAGGGATGATCATTTTGGAATTACAACTAGCAATTGATTTATTGAATAAAGAGGACGCGGCAAAACTTGCGAATAAAGTTAAAGATTATGTAGATATCGTAGAAATTGGGACACCAATCGTTATTAATGAAGGTTTACCAGCGGTTCAACATTTAAATGATAATATAGAAGGCGTAAAAGTACTTGCAGATTTAAAAATTATGGACGCTGCTGACTACGAAGTAAGCCAAGCAGTTAAATTTGGTGCAGACGTAATAACAATTCTAGGTGTTGCAGAAGATGCATCTATTAAAGCAGCAGTTGAAGAAGCACATAAAAGTGGCAAAGAATTATTAGTAGATATGATTGCAGTACAAGATTTAGAAAAACGCGCTAAAGAGTTAGATGATTTAGGCGCAGACTATATCGCCGTTCATACGGGTTATGACTTACAGGCCGAAGGTCAATCTCCTTTAGAAAGTTTACGTAAAGTTAAATCAGTTATTACTAATTCTAAAGTAGCTGTTATTGGTGGTATTAAGCCAGATACAATTAAAGAAGTTGTAGCAGAAGGACCAGATTTAGTTGTAGTTGGTGGCGGTATTGCTAACGCAGACGATCCAGTTGAAGCTGCTAAACAATGTAGAGACGCGATTGAAGGCAGATAATATGACTGA
>NZ_LGPC01000009.1 GCF_001431205.1 Staphylococcus sp. NAM3COL9
TTTGTACATTGAAAACTAGATATGTAAGTAAAATTTATGATTTTACCAAGCAAAACCGAGTGAATTAGAGTTTTAAAAAGCTTGAATTCAAAAAAATAGAAATAATCGCTAGTGTTCGAAAGAACACTCACAGATTAATAACATTTTAGGTTTTCAACCGATTTTATCGTGTTGAAGGTCGAAAAGATTAAGTTATTAAGGGCGCACGGTGGATGCCTTGGCACTAGAAGCCTACGAAGGACGTTACTAACGACGATATGCTTTGGGGAGCTGTAAGTAAGCTTTGATCCAGAGATTTCCGAATGGGGAAACCCAGCACGAGTTATGTCGTGTTATCGATATGTGAATACATAGCATATCTGAAGGCAGACGCGGGGAACTGAAACATCTTAGTACCCGCAGGAAGAGAAAGAAAAATCGATTCCCTGAGTAGCGGCGAGCGAAACGGGAAGAGCCCAAACCAACGAGCTTGCTTGTTGGGGTTGTAGGACACTCTATACGGAGTTACAAAAGAACAAATTAGACGAATCATCTGGAAAGATGAATCAAAGAAGGTAATAATCCTGTAGTCGAAAGTTTGTTCACTCTTGAGTGGATCCTGAGTACGGCGGAACACGAGAAATTCCGTCGGAATCCGGGAGGACCATCTCCCAAGGCTAAATACTCTCTAGTGACCGATAGTGAACCAGTACCGTGAGGGAAAGGTGAAAAGTACCCCGGAAGGGGAGTGAAATAGAACTTGAAACCGTGTGCTTACAAGTAGTCAGAGCCCGTTAATGGGTGATGGCGTGCCTTTTGTAGAATGAACCGGCGAGTTACGATTTGATGCAAGGTTAAGCAGTTAATGTGGAGCCGTAGCGAAAGCGAGTCTGAATAGGGCGTTGAGTATTTGGTCGTAGACCCGAAACCAGGTGATCTACCCATGACCAGGCTGAAGTTCAGGTAACACTGAATGGAGGGCCGAACCGACTTACGTTGAAAAGTGAGCGGATGAGTTGTGGGTAGCGGAGAAATTCCAATCGAACCTGGAGATAGCTGGTTCTCTCCGAAATAGCTTTAGGGCTAGCCTTAAGTAATGATTATTGGAGGTAGAGCACTGTTTGGACGAGGGGCCTTTATCGGGTTACCGAATTCAGACAAACTCCGAATGCCAATCAATTTTATCTTAGGAGTTAGAACGCGGGTGATAAGGTCCGTGTTCGAAAGGGAAACAGCCCAGACCACCAGCTAAGGTCCCAAAATATATGTTAAGTGGAAAAGGATGTGGCGTTGCCCAGACAACTAGTATGTTGGCTTAGAAGCAGCCATCATTTAAAGAGTGCGTAATAGCTCACTAGTCGAGTGACACTGCGCCGAAAATGTACCGGGGCTAAACATATTACCGAAGCTGTGGATTGTCCGTAAGGACAGTGGTAGGAGAGCGTTCTAAGGGCGTTGAAGCATGATCGCAAGGACATGTGGAGCGCTTAGAAGTGAGAATGCCGGTGTGAGTAGCGAAAGACGGGTGAGAATCCCGTCCACCGATTGACTAAGGTTTCCAGAGGAAGGCTCGTCCGCTCTGGGTTAGTCGGGTCCTAAGCTGAGGCCGATAGGCGTAGGCGATGGATAACAGGTTGATATTCCTGTACCACCAAAATTCGTTTTAAGCGATGGGGGGACGCAGTAGGATAGGCGAAGCGTACTATTGGATTGTACGTCCAAGCAATGAGACTGAGTGTTAGGCAAATCCGGCACTCTTAAGGTCAAGTTGTGATGGGGAGAGGAAATTTTTTCCTCGAGTCGTTGATTTCACACTGCCAAGAAAAGCCTCTAGCTAGAATTTTGGTGCCCGTACCGCAAACCGACACAGGTAGTCAAGATGAGAATTCTAAGGTGAGCGAGCGAACTCTCGTTAAGGAACTCGGCAAAATGACCCCGTAACTTCGGGAGAAGGGGTGCTCTTTAGGGTTAACGCCCAGGAGAGCCGCAGTGAATAGGCCCAAGCGACTGTTTATCAAAAACACAGGTCTCTGCTAAACCGTAAGGTGATGTATAGGGGCTGACGCCTGCCCGGTGCTGGAAGGTTAAGAGGAGTGGTTAGCTTCGGCGAAGCTACGAATCGAAGCCCCAGTAAACGGCGGCCGTAACTATAACGGTCCTAAGGTAGCGAAATTCCTTGTCGGGTAAGTTCCGACCCGCACGAAAGGCGTAACGATTTGGGCACTGTCTCAACGAGAGACTCGGTGAAATCATAGTACCTGTGAAGATGCAGGTTACCCGCGACAGGACGGAAAGACCCCGTGGAGCTTTACTGTAGTCTGATATTGAAATTCGGTACAACTTGTACAGGATAGGTAGGAGCCTTTGAAACGTGAGCGCCAGCTTACGTCGAGGCGTTGGTGGGATACTACCCTTGCTGTGTTGGATTTCTAACCCGCACCATTTATCATGGTGGGAGACAGTGTCAGATGGACAGTTTGACTGGGGCGGTCGCCTCCTAAAGAGTAACGGAGGCGCTCAAAGGTTTCCTCAGAATGGTTGGAAATCATTCATAGAGTGTAAAGGCATAAGGAAGCTTGACTGCGAGACTTACAAGTCGAGCAGGGTCGAAAGACGGACTTAGTGATCCGGTGGTTCCGCATGGAAGGGCCATCGCTCAACGGATAAAAGCTACCCCGGGGATAACAGGCTTATCTCCCCCAAGAGTTCACATCGACGGGGAGGTTTGGCACCTCGATGTCGGCTCATCGCATCCTGGGGCTGTAGTCGGTCCCAAGGGTTGGGCTGTTCGCCCATTAAAGCGGTACGCGAGCTGGGTTCAGAACGTCGTGAGACAGTTCGGTCCCTATCCGTCGTGGGCGCAGGAAATTTGAGAGGAGCTGTCCTTAGTACGAGAGGACCGGGATGGACATACCTCTGGTGTACCAGTTGTCGTGCCAACGGCATCGCTGGGTAGCTATGTATGGACGGGATAAGTGCTGAAAGCATCTAAGCATGAAGCCCCCCTCAAGATGAGATTTCCCAACTTCGGTTATAAGATCCCTCAAAGATGATGAGGTTAATAGGTTCGAGGTGGAAGCATAGCGATATGTGGAGCTGACGAATACTAATCGATCGAAGACTTAATCAAATTTAAAAGTGTTTTGTTTTGGCATTATCAAATTTTACTTACTATCTAGTTTTGAATGTATAATTTTTATACATTTCATTGTCTGGTGACAATGGCAAGGAGGTCACACCTGTTCCCATGCCGAACACAGTAGTTAAGCTCCTTAGCGCCGATGGTAGTCGGACTTACGTTCCGCGAGAGTAGGACGTTGCCAGGCAATTAGAGACCCGAATGGGTCTTTTTTTTATGCGTAAAAAAGGTTAGTAATAGAGGATAAAAAGACTTTCGGCTCTTGCATGAGGATTCCTAACTTCAAAGAATTGAGAAGTGGAGTTTTACAGGCAGCATTATAGGATACGATGAGCCCGAGGGCACTGAACCCTTAAAATGGTAATTTAATAAAAACACTATTTTCTAGACTGCTGATTTCTTGAATTCTAATCTTATTATAGTTTTCAATTTAATTTTCGGCAATATCTATTACAATGTTATTAGAGCTTTTGAGCTCTTTGCTTAGATAGAATGTTTCATACTTTAGTGAGGAAGGGAACATTCTATTGTGGCATTATCAGCTGGCGTTTCCTTACGGGACATGCTTATGGTAATGTCTTTTTCTTTGCGCCACTTATAATATTCATATGACGTGTAAACACTACCTTGATCACTATGGAGTGTACAACTATCTGGAATTTTCAATTGATTAAGTGTATCGTTTACTAAACTTTGATTTTGGTTACTATCTATAGAATAAGCTGTAATTTCAGTTATAGACATCCATAATTAATGAAAGATATAACATTGTATTACCGAAAGGTAAAAAAGTAGTATCCGTTACAAGTACTTCTAATGGACGGTTTGAGTGGAAAGTTCTGTATAGTAAATTAACTGTTTTATAAAATGGAGCACCTGGTCTTTTAGATTTCTTAGGTTTAACAAGACAATTCAGCCTGTTTTTTGCATAATTTTGTTGTTTTTGTCTTTACCTTTTTAACACTATGTTTATTTAATTCTTCAATTCCTTTTTCCATAATGATATTGTTTTCATACTTGTTGATGAAATTTATTACTTTCATCATCTTTGTTCTTGAGTTTTACTTTTATTATTTAAAGTTTCAATAATATTTTTAACAGAGGAACCTTGAATTTTCATATCTATTCCTTTGATTTTACTCCCACTAATTGGGGTCAGTTCACCTAAGGGCGAAAAGGTCTCTTTTTATGAGTGAAAAGTGTGAATGTCTGAATGGATATGGTGATAATTTAAGATCGTAAGAACTCGTGATATTGTATAAGAACTACTAATTTCGCAAGGGAAAAAGTGGTAATTTAGAGGGGTTAAGAGTTGAAGCATATTTAATGTGACTTATTTTGGAATTAGTTAAATATAGTATGATAGACCTTCTAGTTAACGTTTTAGTATTTACTTAATTTACTATTGTATATAGTGAAAAATTTTTTTGCCTATATTATTCATAATGGGTGGTAATATATAAGTTTTCAATTGATATAAGGAATAGGGTGTTATATCTTTTCGGTATTGAATTTTCTTCTATAAATTCATTAAATTGTTCTGATGTTCATAAAATCAATGATAGGTTATTTTTTACTTTGTCTATAATTTCTTAGATATATGGTAAAAGATGAAAAAATATTGGAAGAATAATCACAGCAATATTTTCAAGATTTCCACTTTTGTCATTTGTAAGAATTAAAATATATATATAATTAATAGAGAAAGAGCTTAAAAATACAGTGATCAACGATAAAAAAATAGTGAATAATCTTCCAAATAGAGTTATTGTAGAATGGGATTAAGATTCTTTATACTTTTGTTTTTTACAATGAAAGCACTGTAGTTACTAGTAATTCGTTTATAATATAGGCTTAATGAACTATATTCATTTAATAAATGTAAGTTTTGTAGCGATAGTGTAAATTTTACTGTTGTTAAAAGCTTTTTATGCGTGTATAGTATTACTAGTCGAGCGAAACAACACGACAAACACAAAAAGAAATACGAAACACAACGAAAATTAATTTTAAAAAGTTCTTGACTT
>NZ_LGPC01000010.1 GCF_001431205.1 Staphylococcus sp. NAM3COL9
TGCATTACCCAATAAGTACCAATAACAGTAATTAAAGTAATGATAATCGCAAATACAACTTTAAATGCTTGTAAGTTTCCGTTTTTACCTTCAGTTAAGTGCATAAACATTAATAATTGAACTGCAGCCTGTATAAAAGCAAAACCAAAAATGATGGTAATCTTAACGTTAAGTTCCATAGATGTGTATAAAGTTACAAACACTGCTAATATTGTCAGAACGATTGAGGCAATAAAACCTACTGTGTGTTTTACTATTGTATTCATCCGCTAAACACCATCCCTATCATATATACGGCAGTGAAGATGAAGATCCATACAACATCTAAAAAGTGCCAATATAAACTTACTATAAATAATTTAGGAGCATTGTCTTTATTTAATCCTCGCATTGCGATCTGGATTAATAAACAGATAATCCAGACGATACCTAACGATACGTGGGCACCATGCGTTCCTAATAGTATAAAGAAACTAGACCAATAAGAACCAATCGAAAGATTAACACCCTCATGCACATAGTGTGTGAATTCATAGATTTCAAAGCCTACGAATACCATACCTAATAGTACAGTGATAATCATCCAAATCATCATTAATTTTTCTTTTTCTTTTCTCATGTAGTAAATTGCAATACCACATGTATAAGAACTAATTAATAAAGCAAATGTCATTATCAAAACGAGCGGTAATTCAAATAACTCGGTAGTCATTTTACCAGCATAATCGCCACCATGTTGCAGTGTTAGTAACGCTGCAAATAACGTACCGAATAATGAGAATTCAGCTGTAAGGAAAATCCAAAAGCCAAGCTTATTTAATTCACCTTCATGCGAACGTTGATCAATTGTGTTTGCATCATGACTCATGACTTACAGCCTCCTTTTCTTTTATTCGTGCTTCACGTAAACGTTTTTCAGTCTCCATTACTTCAGAAGCTGGAATGTGATAACCGTGATCTACTTGGAAACTACGATAAATCATAGTGCCAAAGATACCAATTAAGCAAAGAATAGCTGGTAGTAATGTTTCAAATACTAGGAAGAAACCACCAATAGTGAAGAATATTCCCATGAATACACCAACTGGGGTATTATTCGGCATGTGGATATCTGTGTAATTATGGTTATCTAAATAATGACGACCATGTTCTTTCATATCAACAAATGTATCGTAGTCGTTCCAATCTGGCGTGATAGCAAAGTTGTATTTAGGTGGCATCGCTGAAGCAGTTGACCATTCTAGTGTACGACCTAAACCATCCCAGTTATCACCAGTTAATTCACGTGGTGCTTTGAAGAAGCTGTAAACAATACTTGCAACTAAGAACATAAAGCCTAATGCCATTAATAGAGCACCGAAAGTTGAGATTACGTTTAATAACCACCAACCATCTTCTGGCATGTAAGTATATAAACGACGTGGCATACCGTCAAGACCAAGTATAAATTGAGGTATGAAACAAATGTTGAAACCGATTACAAAGAACCAGAAGCAGAATTTGTTTAACGTTTCGTTTAACTTAAATCCAGTCATCTTAGGCCACCAGAATATTAAAGCTCCTAGACAGGCAAGTACAACACTGGATACTAACGTGTAGTGGAAATGCGCCACTAGGAAGTATGTGTTGTGGTATTGGTAATCTGCTGCTGCCATAGAAAGCATAATACCAGTTACTCCACCTATTAGGAAGTTGGGGATAAATGCTAGTGAGAATAACATTGGTGACTCGAACGTAATTCGGCCTTGGTAAAGCGTGAACAACCAGTTAAATATTTTAACACCAGTTGGTATACCGATAAGCATGGTTGAAATTGAGAAGAATGAGTTGATTAACGCACCATTACCCATTGTGAAGAAATGATGAACCCAAACTAAAAAGCTTAAGAACGCAATACCTGCCGTTGCCCAAACCATGCTTTGGTGGCCGAATAGGCGTTTACGCGCAAATGTTGGAATAATTTCAGAGTATATACCGAATGCTGGAAGGGCAACAATATAAACTTCAGGGTGCCCCCATACCCAGAAGAAGTTAGCCCAAAGCATTGGCATACCACCATTTGCTACTGCAAAAAATGCAGTATCGAAGATTCTATCTGTTGTGAATAGTGCTAATGTAACTGTTAATACTGGAAAAGCCAAGATAATGAGTAAGGCTGTAATGAAAGTAGTAACCGTAAACATTGGCATTTCCATAAATTTCATTGTAGGTGTTTTCATTCTAAGTATGGTTACGAAGAAGTTAATACCTGTCATCAGTGTACCGATACCAGAAATCTGAATTGCAATTAAGTAATAATTGACACCTGGTCCGGGACTGAATTCACCTGCCAGTGGTGCATAGTTAGTCCAACCAGCTGCAGGTGAGCCCCCGATTATAAATGACAAGTTGAATAAAATCATACCTGAGAAGAATAACCAGAAACTTACGCTATTTAATACAGGGAATGCAACGTCTCGAGCACCAATTTGTAAAGGTACAATGACATTCCACAAACCAAATATGAAAGGCATTGCCATAAAGATAATCATGATAACACCGTGTGTACTAAAAACTTCGTTATAGTGATTTGAGTCCAAAAACGTATTGTTAGGAATCGCTAATTGTGTACGCATCATTAATGCGTCAATACCACCACGAACGAACATTAATACGGCACAGATTAAATACATTGCCCCGATTTTCTTATGGTCGATAGATGTGAACCATTCTCTGTATAAATATTTCCATAATTTAAAATAAGTAATTACTGCGATTAGTCCAATGATTCCAAATGGGGCACCGATTTGTGCCATTGTAATCATCCAAGAACCTTTAACGAGTAACTGATCCCATGGAAAATCCATTAATGTCCACCTCCAGATTCATGCTCTTTTTTCTCTAATTCAGATGCTTTTTCGTCTTTAGCACCTTTAGAGATTTTGTCCATTTCATCGACGTTATGTGTTTCCTCGTCTTTGAATTCACTATCGTATGGTTCGTTGTTGCCAAGAATCATGGCTTTCATACCATGTCTCTCATAGTTCGCATTTGTGATTTGCGGTTTACGTGCAGGTTGATCTGGTTTATCTAACACATCTTCAGTTAATTCTTTTTCAGTGTTAAAGTTTGGATCTTTTTGTACGTAATTGTAGCGATCATAAGCGTAGAAAATATACTCAGGATCTGCTGCAGCATCAACAAATGCTAGATGAGTACCACTGAAAGTTAAGTTTTCATTTTCAGTAGTTGGTAAAAGTTGCTTATCAAAGGTATCTTGATCTAATTCTTTTTTACTTTGAGCATCTTTGACCCAATCTTTAAATTCACTTTGACTTACTGAATTAACATCAAAAGTTTGACGAGCAAACCCTTCGCCGTTGAAGTTTGAGTTACGTCCACGGAACGTACCTTCTTCGCTAGCTGTTAACGTCCAGTCCATAGTCATACCTGTCATCGCATATTTCTGACCACCAAGTTGTGGAATCCAGAAACTTGTCATCATATCCATTGATTGGAGTTTGAAAACAACAGGGCGATCTTTCGGAATAGTTAAGTGATTAACCGTTTCGATTTTTTCTTCAGGATAACTAAAGAACCACTTATAACCAGCACTTGTAGCATAAACTACAATAGGATCATCCTTTTTATCTGGCGTTTCCTCATAATTGTAAAGTGATTTAACCGTTGGAATGGCTAAAGCAATTAGAATGATGACCGGAATGATAAACCAAATGGTTTCCATTAAAACACTGTGGTGCATCTTACCTGTTTCCTCAGTCTTACTGATTCTATATTTGAATAGAAAGACTGTGAACAAGAGAATTACGACGGCAACGATAACAAGCATGAAGATGATTGAATACATAATCAAGAACTTCGAATCACTTGCCATTGGCCCTTTTGGGTTTAAAACTTCTACATTCTCACAACCACTAAGTAAAATTAGCGAGCCAAAGAGTAGAAGCAAAGACTTAAATTTTGACACTTTTTTGACCTCCTAATACTACAATTGTAGGGCTTAACATCAATTTTAAGATATTACGCAATTATTACAAGTGTTTGTGCGAAAAAAAATATTGTAAAATTAAAGGAAACCCAACAGAACCAATGTCTGGCGGGCTTTTAAAGATTTGTTAAAATTATGTGTACATTTTGTGAAAAGTGTCATAATTAAGTCGAAAGAGTAATTTTGTCTTAAAAACTATGATAATCGTTATCATTTATAATTTCATGAGACTATGTATGGAATCTATGTGCTACTTAACTTCAACATAGCGTATAGATTTTTTTATAGCGCCATTTGAATCTTCAACTTTATATTCAACTTTGTACTTTCCAGTTTTGTTTGTATTTATATCTCCATCAACGGTAATTTTATGAGTTAAATCGCCATCTTCTTTATCAAAGGCACTTACACCATTAAATAAATTGTAATCGTCACCTTTTTCGATGATTGTATCATTAGTACCTTTTAGTTCTGGTATTGAATTATCAGTAGCTTCTGCACTTAAGTTAGGTGACACTAGCGTAGCAGATACACCTAATGCTGATAATGACTGTATTAGTTTGTTCATAACGTTAACCTCCGTATGACCGTCATTTATTTTATTCAACTATACTTTAAATAAGTTTAGAATACATCGTACTATAGTCCTAATATAACTTATGACTTTGAATCTAGTTGTAATTTTCAGTAAACATTCAGTTAATTTTTATCGAGGTAATATATTATTGTAGATATAGAAATTAGAAAATTGGAATATCATGTAAAAAACACTATTAAATAGTAGAAGGTGAGTTTAAATTATTTACTTTTACTGTCCAAAGAGATGTTGATATGGGTTAAGAAGATGAAGTTTCTACAATAATAAATGATGAATTTAAGGTAGGTCACTTTATTTATTTATCTGCAACAGTAGACATCTTTATTTTATTAATATGTCTACACTGCAATTATTTAATAGTAAGTTAGAAAACATAGCAACAGCGAAAGAAAATGTTGAATATATTATTCATTACTAAACTGCGCAATATTATATAGTAAAATTTCATCTGTAACAGTTTATTACAAAATGTTCAAAAATATATGTATATAGAGGAAGCTTTTTCTTAAAATCTATTATCACAACTTCATGAGCAACAGGCGCAGATGAATCGAAAATACATTTTGAATGATTTATATTTAAAATAAGTGTCGTTACGCAACTATTATTTAAAAGGAACATTTGAATTTTGAATATTATATAAAAAGAGATTTTAGATGTCACAAAGTGATATCTAAAATCTCTTTATTTATATATTAATAGTAACAATGCGCACTTAGCATTCACTAATAATTATTCAATGCCTCTACGCATTTTTTCCGCCACAAGCGTATTATTTAAAACCATTGTGATGGTCATTGGGCCGACGCCACCAGGAACTGGAGTAATTGCGCCTGCAACTTCTTTTACTTCATCGTATGCGATATCACCTTTTAATTTACCATTTTCGTCTGGTGTGTTACCAACATCAATCACAACTGCGCCTTCTTTGACATCTTCTTTTGTAACTAATCCCGGACGACCGACAGCACTAACGATGACATCAGCATTTTTTAAATGACTGTGCATATCCTTAGTTCTTGAATGAAGAATCGTAACAGATGCATTTTTTTGTAATAATAATTTAGATATTGGTTGTCCTACGATATGACTACGTCCGATAACAACTGCATCTTTACCTTCTAAATCAATTTCAGCATGATTCAATAATTCCATAATACCTAACGGTGTACATGGAACGAAAGTTTGTTGGTCTATATAAAGTTTACCAATATTTTCAGGGTGGAAGCCATCCACATCTTTTGCTGGATCTATAGCTTCTATAACTTTTTGTTCACTTACTTGTTTTGGTAAAGGTACTTGTACTAATATACCGCTCACAGTATCATCTTCATTTAAACGTTTGAGTTCGTTTAAAACTTCTTCTTCAGATGTTGATGAATCTAAATGTACGATTTCAGAAATCATACCAATTTTTTCTGCTGCTTTCTTTTTAGAATTCACATAACTTTGACTTGCACCATCGTTACCTACGAGTATTACAGATAGTTTAGGTGTATAACCCTTAGATTGCAATGCTTCAACTTGATCTTTAAGACCTTGTCTGTATTCTTTTGCAATTTGTTTTCCGTCTAAAATTTTAGCGACCATGAAAAAATCCTCCTCCAATATGTGTACTTTACTTAACTTTAACATAAAAAACTTGATGGATATCAATCAAAAGACGTAGATTGAATCATTTTTTTGATTTAAAGTTCGATTTTTGATTGAAAAACCATTGTTTAGTTGTTATGCTATATCTGTAATATACATCTAATAGTAGTAACATTTCAAATTTCTGAAAGGGTGTTCAGTGTGAAAGTGGTAGTTATAATGGGGAGTTCTTCTGATTGGGAGACAATGAAAGAAAGTTGCCTTATGCTAGATCAATTAGAAATTCCTTACGACAAAAAAGTAATTTCAGCGCATCGTACGCCACAATTAATGTTTGAATTTTCTAAAGAAGCAAGAGAAAAAGGATACGATGTCATTATTGCTGGAGCAGGTGGCGCAGCACATTTACCAGGTATGGTAGCTTCAATGACAACATTACCTGTGATTGGTGTACCAATTGAGTCCAAAAGTTTAAAAGGATTAGATTCGCTATTATCTATAGTACAAATGCCAGGAGGAATACCAGTAGCAACAACTGCGATAGGTAAAGCTGGCGCTACAAATGCAGGCGTATTAGCTGCTAGGATTTTAAGCATTGGTAATAAAAAAGTCCAAAAGAATTTGGAAAATTTCGAAAAATCATTAGTTGAGAAAGTGAGTGAAATGCAACATGAGCTTCAGTAAATTAAAATTCGGTTCCACTATTGGCATTATTGGCGGAGGCCAGTTAGGTAAAATGATGGCACAGTCTGCACAAAAAATGGGATTTAAGGTCATCGTACTCGATCCAGATCAAGAATGCCCATGTCAATATGTTGCACATGGATTTATTAATGCTGCTTACGATAATCAAGAGGCATTAAATCAACTTGGTGAATCATCAGACGTCATTACTTACGAATTTGAAAATATTTCAGCTAGTCAACTGCAAACACTAGTCTCAAAATACAATATTCCTCAAGGCTATCAAGCAATTCAGTTGCTACAAGACCGATTGACAGAAAAACAAACATTGCAAGCAGCACAAACTCAAATTGCGCCATTCGTTCAATTATCTGGACCAAGTGATTTGAAAAAAGCAATTGAAACAATTGGTTATCCATTTATCGTAAAAACACGTTTCGGTGGTTATGATGGGAAAGGCCAAGTTTTAGTTAAAGACGCAACTTATATTGAGGAAGCAAAGTTACTTGTTGACGAACAAGAATGTGTAGCCGAACAATTCTTAGACTTACAAAAAGAAGTTTCACTTACAGTAACGATTGGCAATGATAACCAAATTACGTACTTTCCACTCCAAGAAAATGAACATCAAAATCAAATGCTTTTTAAAACAATTGTACCAGCCCGTACAGATATCGAAAAAGAACAAGAAGCACAAAATGAAGTTAAAAAAATTATTGACCATATCCATTTTGTAGGCACATTTACAGTAGAATTCTTTGTCGATGCGCAAAATCATTTATATGTTAATGAAATTGCGCCGAGACCACATAATTCGGGACACTATTCCATAGAAGCGTGTGATTACTCTCAATTTGACACACATATATTGGCAATTACAGGACAAAAATTACCGCAATCCATTGAATTGCTAAAACCTGCGGTAATGATGAATTTATTAGGTAGAGATTTAGATCTTTTAGAAGATCAATTTGCTGACCATCCAGATTGGCATGTGCATATATATGGTAAAAGTACACGTAAAGCAGATAGAAAAATGGGTCATTTAACTGTTTTAACTAATGATGTGACTCGTTCTGAAGAAACATTGCTAAACACATTTGAAGGGAGATACAACTAATGTCTTTGTTATATGAAGGAAAAGCGAAAAGAATTTTCTCAACTGGAGAACCTGAAATACTACGCGTTGAATATAAAGATGAAGTGACAGCTGGAAATGGGGCGAAAAAAGACTTTATAGAAGGTAAAGGGCGATTGAACAATCAAATTACTTCTAGAATATTTAATTTTATAAAAGCTCAAGGTGTAAATAGTCACTTTATTGAACAAACTTCTGAAACTGAACAACTCGTGAAATCAGTAGATATTATTCCTTTGGAAGTAGTAGTAAGAAATATTGCAGCTGGTTCTATAACAAAGAGATTAGGTTTTGAAAAAGGCCATGAATTTGATGATCCACTTGTAGAGTTCTTCTACAAAAATGATGATTTAAATGATCCATTGATTACAGAAGATCATATTAAGTTATTACACATAGCGACAGATGATGAAATTGCTATTTTAAAAGAATCGGCTAAAGAGATCAACATGATACTCATCCAATTAATGAATAAAATAGATTTGAGATTAGTAGACTTTAAAATTGAATTTGGGCGTACGACAGAGGGTCAAATTATACTAGCTGACGAAATTTCACCAGACACTTGTCGCATATGGGATAAATATAGCGATACAAATTTTGATAAAGATGTATATCGTGAAGACACAGGATCAATTATTGAAACATATCAAACTTTCTTAAATAAATTGGAGGCACTATAAAATATGAAAACAATCGAATTACACATCACATTACAACCACAAGTACTTGATACACAAGGACAAGCATTGAACCGCGCAGTACATGATTTAGGATATAAACAAGTAAATGATATTCGTGTAGGTAAAGTTTTATATATGACAATTGATGAAGCAACAGACGAAGCTGTACACAACGTGATTACAACACTAAGTGAAAAATTATTTGCTAACACTGTAATTGAAGAATATAGTTACAAAGTTTTGGATGAAGGAGAGAAAGCTTAATGAAATTTGCAGTGTTGAAATTTCCAGGATCTAACTGTGACCGAGATATGTGTAACGCGGCAGTGAAATCTGGTGTCCAAGCAGAATTTGTTGATTATAGAAATACTTCTTTAGAAGGGTTTGATGGTGTACTTATACCTGGCGGATTCTCATTTGGGGATTACTTACGTTCAGGTGCGATGGCGAGTGTTGCACCGATTACCGAAGAAGTTAAACGTTTTGCAAATGAAGGGAAACCGGTTTTAGGTGTATGTAATGGTTTTCAAATTTTAACTGAAATTGGACTGTTACCAGGCGCTTTATTGAACAATGATTCTCACTTATTTGTTAGCCGTAATGAAACTTTAAAAGTTGTAAATAATAAAACCATGTATACCAATTTATATGAAGCGAATGAAGAAGTAATTTATCCAGTTGCACATGGTGAAGGACATTATTATTGTACACCAGAAATGTATAAAGCATTAGAAGCAAATAACCAAATTATTTTAAAATATCTGGACAATCCGAATGGTTCATATAATGACATTGCTGGAATTATTAATGAAAAAGGAAATGTGTGCGGTATGATGCCGCATCCAGAGCGCGCAATTGAGTCGATTTTAGGCACTGATAGTGGAGTGAAATTATTTGAAGCAATGGTAAATAGTTGGAGGGAACAAAATGTCTAAATTTTTAGAACCAAGTTCAGAGGAAATTAAATTAGAATGCTTATATAAAGATATGGGTTTAACTAATAAAGAATACGACAAAGTTTGTGAAATCTTAGGACGTGAACCTAATTTTACTGAAATAGGTATTTTTTCTGTAATGTGGAGTGAGCATTGTTCATACAAACATTCAAAACCATTTTTAACACAATTTCCAACTTCTGGTAAACATGTATTGATGGGGCCAGGTGAAGGCGCTGGTGTCGTGGATATTGGCGATGATCAAGCAGTAGTATTCAAGGTTGAATCACATAATCATCCTTCAGCAGTAGAACCTTATCAAGGCGCAGCTACAGGTGTGGGCGGTATCATCAGAGATATCGTTTCTATGGGTGCGAGACCTATCAATTTATTAAATAGTTTACGCTTCGGTGAGTTAACAGAGAAACAAAACCGTCGTTTATTACGTGGTGTTGTCGCTGGTATTGGGGGCTATGGTAACTGTATTGGCATCCCAACTACTGCAGGCGAAATTGAGTTCGATAGTAGATATGATGGCAACCCTTTAGTTAATGCTATGTGTGTAGGTGTTATCGACCATGACATGATTCAAAAAGGGACTGCAAAAGGTGAAGGCAATCCAGTGATTTATGTTGGATTAAAAACTGGTCGCGATGGTATTCATGGTGCTACATTCGCATCTGAAGAACTAAGTGAAGATAGTGAAAGTAAACGACCATCTGTTCAAATTGGTGATCCATTTGTTGGTAAAAAATTAATGGAAGCAACGCTTGAAGCAATTACTTTTGACGAACTTGTAGGTATACAAGATATGGGCGCAGCCGGACTTACTTCCTCATCTTCAGAGATGGCAGCAAAAGGTGGCAGTGGCTTACATCTTAAACTTGAAAAAGTCCCGACTAGAGAAGAAGGCATTTCACCATATGAAATGATGCTTTCTGAAACACAAGAACGTATGTTGCTTGTTGTTGAAAAAGGTACAGAAGATAAATTTTTAGAATTATTCGACAAACATGAACTAGATAGCGCAGTAATTGGTGAAGTGACAGATACAGACCGCTTTGTTCTTACTTATGAAGACGAAGTGTATGCTGACATACCAAT
This sequence comes from Staphylococcus sp. NAM3COL9, assembly GCF_001431205.1. Lineage (GTDB taxonomy): Bacteria > Bacillota > Bacilli > Staphylococcales > Staphylococcaceae > Staphylococcus. Next base: position 10,724 of record NZ_LGPC01000010.1, read on the forward strand.
ACAACCATTATCAGACGAAGCGCCTGTATACATTCTAGAAGGTGAAGTACCAGAATATAATACAGTAAAAAATGATTACAGCAATATTGATGTAGAAAATGTGTTTGATCAATTACTACAACATCCTACGATTGCATCGAAACGTTATTTGTATGAACAATATGATCAACAAGTCGGTGCAAATACAATTGTTAAACCTGGATTACAATCATCCGTAGTACGTGTTGAAGGTACAAATAAAGCTATTGCATCCACAATCGATGGTGAAGCACGTTACGTTTTTAATAATCCATATGAAGGCGGGAAAATGGTTGTTGCTGAAGCATATCGTAACTTAATATCTGTAGGTGCCACGCCGCTAGCGATGACAGATTGTTTAAATTATGGTTCTCCAGAGAATAAAGAAATTTATCAGCAACTTGCAGATTCAACAAAAGGTATGGCAGAAGCTTGTGAAGTATTAAGCACCCCTGTCGTGTCTGGTAACGTTTCGTTATATAACGAAAATAGAGAAACATCTATTTTCCCAACACCAGTTGTAGGTATGGTTGGTTTAATTGAAGATATTCAATATTTTAATGAATTTACTCCTCATTTAGGGGACACTTTATACATTGTTGGTGAAACTAAAGATGATTTTGGCGGAAGTCAAATTGAGAAACTACTTTACAAAGAGGTCAATCATGAGTTTGAAGCGATTGATTTATCAGACGAAGTACGTAAAGGCGAATCTATTAAGCAAGCGATTCGTGATGGGATTGCTTCACATGTACAAACAATTGGTAAGGGTGGTCTATTAGTGACATTGGCTCGTATAAGTGCGCATTATCAATTAGGCATGAACGTTAATTTAGACGTTACAAACGAACAACTCTTTAGTGAGACACAAGGACGTTATATTGTTGCAGTTAAAGAAGGTCAAACGTTCGATGTAGAAAATGCAGTAGAAATTGGTAAATTAACTCAAGATGGCAAATTCTTCGTATCAAACAAGGAAGTCCAAGTATCACGAGAAGTTAAAAATCTGAATGAATTATGGGAAGGAGCTATTCCTAAATGTATGACTACAGTGGATTAAATGAAGAGTGTGGTGTATTTGGAATTTGGAATCATCCGGAAGCTGCACAATTAACATATATGGGGTTACACAGTTTGCAACACCGTGGCCAAGAAGGCGCTGGTATCGTGTGTTCGGATGGTGAATCACTTGTTGGACAACGCGGTATGGGTCTACTTACTGAAGCAATTTCAGATACCCAACTTGAATCTTTTAAATCCTATAAACATGCAATTGGCCATGTGCGTTATGCAACATCTGGTAATAAAGGAATAGAAAATATCCAACCATTTTTATATCATTTTTATGATATGAGTGCCGCAGTTTGTCATAATGGTAACCTAATTAATGCACAAAGTTTAAAAAGATCGTTAGAACATCAGGGATCTATTTTTCATTCTTCATCAGATACAGAAGTAATTATGCATTTAATACGTAGAAGTAAGGCGCCAACTTTTGAAGATGCACTTCAAGAAAGCTTGAGAAAAATCAAAGGTGGCTTTACTTTCGCATTATTAACAAAAGATGCATTATATGGTGCAGTTGATCCTAATGCAATTCGTCCGTTAGTTGTAGGAAAAATGAAGACTGGTGCATATATCATTGCTAGTGAAACATGTGCGATTGATGTACTAGGTGCAGAATTTGTGCAAGATATTCATGCAGGCGAATATGTTGTGATTAATGACGAGGGTATTAGAGTAGAGTCTTATACAAGACATACGACAACTGCAATTTCAGCAATGGAATATATTTATTTCGCAAGACCTGATTCTACGATTGCTGGCAAAAATGTTCATGCGATTAGAAAACAATCAGGCAAACAACTTGCCCAAGAAAGTCCAGCTGACAATGCTGACATGGTCATTGGTGTGCCGAATTCTTCTCTATCTGCAGCTTCAGGTTATGCAGAGGAAAGCGGATTACCTTACGAGATGGGTCTTGTTAAAAATCAATACGTAGCGCGTACATTTATCCAACCTACACAAGAATTGCGAGAACAAGGCGTACGAGTTAAGCTATCTGCAGTTAAAGATATCGTTCATAATAAAAACATTGTACTTGTAGATGATTCGATTGTAAGAGGTACGACAAGTAGACGTATTGTACAAATGCTAAAAGACGCAGGTGCAAATGAAGTACACGTTCGTATCGCATCACCAGAGTTTATGTTCCCAAGTTTTTATGGCATAGACGTCTCGACTACAGCTGAACTGATTTCTGCGAATAAATCGCCTCAAGAAATTAGCGACCATATTGGGTCAGATTCTTTAGCATACTTAACTGTCGATGGACTTATTCAATCTATTGGTCTGAATGAAGATGCACCATACAGTGGTTTATGTGTAGAAAGTTTTACTGGAGATTACCCAGCAGGACTTTATGACTATGAGTCAGACTATCTAGAGCATTTAAGTGAACGTCAAAAAGAATATTTAGCAAATCATACACAATACTTTGATAAAGAGGGGAATTTAAATGTCTAAAGCATACCAACAAGCAGGTGTCGACATTAACGCAGGTTATGAAGCGGTAGAACGTATGTCGAGTCATGTTAAAAGAACGATGCGTAAGGAAGTACTTGGTGGACTTGGCGGTTTCGGCGCAACATTTGATTTGTCACAATTGAATATGAAAGCACCCTTACTTATATCAGGAACTGATGGTGTTGGAACAAAGTTAAAGTTAGCTATAGATAACAATAAGCACGATACGATAGGTGTCGATGCCGTTGCAATGTGTGTGAATGATATTTTAACAACCGGTGCAGAGCCACTTTATTTCTTAGATTATATTGCAACACATAAAGTAATTCCAGAAGTCGTTGAACAGATTGTCAAAGGGGTAAGCGATGGCTGTGAAGAAACAAACACTGCACTTATTGGTGGCGAAACAGCTGAAATGGGAGAAATGTATCACGAAGGAGAATATGATTTAGCAGGTTTTGCTGTAGGCGCTGTAGAAAAAGATGAATATATAGATGGCGCTTCAGTAGCACCAGGACAAGTCATTATAGGTCTTGAATCTAGTGGTATTCATTCAAATGGTTATAGTTTAGTTAGAAATTTAATTGAAAAATCAGGCATTAACTTAAATAATAAGTTCGATGCACAACGCACATACCTAAATGTCTTTTTAGAACCTACACGCTTATATGTTAAACCTGTGCTTGCTGTAAAAAATGAAGTGAAAATACATGCAATGACGCATATTACTGGTGGCGGTTTCTATGAAAACATTCCTAGAGCATTACCTGAAGGAGTTACAGCAAAAATTGATGTGTCACAATTCCCAACACCACAAATATTTGATTGGTTACAAAGACAAGGGGAAATACCAACTGAAGAAATGTATAATGTTTTTAACATGGGCATTGGTTTTACGTTGATTGTCGACAAAGAAAATGAAACAGCGGTGCTAAATATATTGGAACAACAACAAGTTAAGGCATACCAAATTGGTGAAATCGTTAAAGGTGATCAACCAATTCAATTATTGGGGGTATAACTGTGACTAAAATAGCTATTTTTGCGTCAGGATCAGGCAGTAACTTTGAAAGTATCATGACTCAAATCGAAGAAGGTAATTTACCTAATATAGAAGTCACTGCCTTGTACACAGACCAAGTAAGTGCTTATTGCATTGAACGTGCTAGAAAATATAATTTAGATGTTCACATTAATGAACTTAAAAATTTTCCTTCTAAAGCAGATTACGAGCGTAAAATCATCGAATGGCTTACCTCAGAACAAGTAGAATGGGTTGTTCTAGCTGGTTATATGAAGCTGATTGGTGAAAATATATTAAAAGCATACAATAGACGTATTATAAATATACACCCTTCACTGTTACCTAAATATAAAGGTAAAGACGCAGTAGGCCAAGCTTTGGAGAGCGGCGATATGATTACAGGTACAACCGTGCATTATGTGGACAGTGGGATGGACACAGGAGAAATTATCGAACAATGGACATGTGATATATATCCGGACGATACGAAAGAACAACTAGAAGAAAGAATTAAAGTGATGGAACATGAATTATATCCGAAAGTGATATCCAAAATCATTCAATAAGAGGTGCCAATATAAAATGAAAAAAGCAATTTTAAGTGTGTCTAATAAAAGTGGTGTTGTAGCATTTGCCCAATCCTTAAACCAATTAGGTTATGAGTTATATTCTACTGGTGGCACGATGCAAGCTTTAGTAGAAGCAAACGTTCCAGTAAAATCAATTTCAGAATTAACACAATTTGAAGAAATTATGGATGGAAGAGTTAAAACATTACATCCATCTGTTCATGGAGGCATACTAGCTGATCGTGATAAGCCAGAGCATTTACAACAATTAAAAGAGCAACATATTGATCTTATAGATATGGTTGTAGTTAATCTATATCCATTTAAAGAAACTGTAGCGAATCCTGATGTTACAGAAAGCGATGCAATCGAAAACATCGATATCGGTGGACCAACTATGTTACGTGCTGCGGCTAAAAACTATAAGCATGTTACGACAGTCGTACATCCAGCAGATTATAATGAAGTTATCGAAAAATTGAAAAATGACGATTTGGATGAAGTATACCGTAAGTCACTCATGATTAAAGTATTTGATCACACAAATCAATATGACGAAGCGATTGTGGAATTCTTTAAAGATAATAAAGAAAGTCTACGCTATGGCGAAAATCCACAACAATCAGCACAGTTTATTCGTACATCTAGTGCAGCGCACACACTTGGAGGCGCTAAACAATTACATGGTAAACAATTAAGCTATAACAATATTAAAGATGCAGATGCAGCTTTATCACTTGTAAAGCAATTTGAACAACCAGCAGCAGTAGCAGTAAAACATATGAATCCTTGTGGTGTAGGTGTTGGAGAAACAATCAATGATGCTTATCAGTATGCTTTTGAAGCAGATAGTCAATCTATTTTCGGTGGTATCGTCGCTTTAAATAGATCTGTAGATAGCACGTTGGCAGAAACTTTACATGAAATATTCTTAGAAGTTATTATTGCTCCAAAATTCACACAAGAAGCATTAGACATTTTAAGTAAAAAGAAAAATATACGACTTTTAGAAATTGATATGACGATTGATAATAGTGAACAAGAAGTCGTGTCTGTTTCAGGTGGTTATTTAATACAAGATAAAGATAATGTGAAATTAACACGTGACGATATGAAAGTAGTCACAGAAGTTGAACCTACCGAAGTGCAATGGGATGCAATGTTATTAGGATCGAAAGTGGTTGCATCTGTGAAAAGTAACGCAATCATTCTAAGTAATGCGAAACAAACAGTCGGAATTGGCGCAGGACAAATGAACCGTGTTGGGTCAGCAGAAATCGCCATAGAACGTGCGATAGAAATGAATGATCAAGTTGCAATGGTATCAGATGGTTTCTTCCCAATGGATGATACAGTTGAATTAGCAGCTAAGTCAGGTATCAAAGCAATTATTCAGCCAGGCGGTTCAATTAAAGATCAAGCATCTATTGATATGGCAAACAAATATGGTATTGCAATGGTAACTACAGGCGTTCGACACTTTAAACATTAAGGGAATTGGAGGCAATATACTTTATGAAAGTACTCGTAATTGGTGCAGGTGGTAGAGAGCACGTTATAGCGCACAAATTGAAGCAATCACCACTTGTTAATGAAATATTTGCAATCCCAGGTAATGACGCAATGTCGAAAGTTGCACAGGTACATAGTGAAATAGCAGAAACAGCACATGAACAAATTGTAGCATTTGCACAACAACATGATATTACATGGACAATCATTGGCCCTGAGCAACCTTTAACAGAAGGATTAGCTGACAAATTAGAAGCTGCACAAATAAAAGTATTTGGACCTAATCGAGCAGCAGCACAAATTGAAGGTTCAAAATTATTTGCTAAAGAATTAATGAAAAAATATGGTATTCCAACTGCTGAATATACACAAATTACAAATAAGCAAGATGCATTAACTTATATCCGATCATGTGAATATCCAGTCGTATTGAAAAAAGATGGGTTAGCAGCAGGTAAAGGGGTTATCATTGCGGAAAGTTATGAGGAAGCACTATCAGGTATAGAAGAACTTTATCCAGAAGAAGAAGGCATTGTAGTTTTTGAACAATTTCTTGAAGGTGAAGAATTCTCGTTAATGACTTTCGTAAATAATGACTATGCTGTGCCGTTTGATTGTATAGCTCAAGACCATAAACGTGCGTTTGATGGTGACTTAGGTCCGAATACTGGAGGTATGGGTGCGTATTGTCCAGTTCCTCACATTGAGGATTCTATTATCAAACGAACAAATGAAGAAATTGCACAGCCTATTGCACAAGCATTGGTTAGTGAAGGCTACTCATTTTTTGGTGTACTATACATTGGAGCAATTATTACAAATGAAGGACCAAAAGTAATTGAGTTTAATGCCCGTTTCGGCGATCCTGAAGCTCAAGTACTTTTAACTCGTATGGAAAGTGATTTAATGCAGCATATTTTAGATTTAGAAGCTAAAAAACCAATTCAATTTCAATGGAAAGCTGATTCTGTAGTAGGTGTTATGCTTGCATCTAAAGGTTATCCAGCTAAATATGAAAAGGGTAAAACTGTTTCAGGCTTCGATTTAAATGGGCAATACTTTGTGAGTGGATTAAAAAAAGAACAAGATATATATGTGACATCTGGTGGCCGTGTCATCCTGGCCTTAGGTGAAGGCAAAGATATTGCAAGTGCAAAAGCTAAAGCTTATGAAGCAGTCGATAAAATTAAAAGTAATGCATTGTTTTACCGAAAGGACATTAGTGATAAAGCACTTAAATAACAATTAAAGCAATCTATATATGATAAAGAACATTGAATAAGTTATCAAAAAAGCGTTAAGACAAAGTGGTTTAAGTTTTGTCTTAACGCTTTTTTATTTATATTACACGGATCGTAATGAGATTCAGTAAATACTTGTAATACGCACATCATTAATTCCTGTGATTGGAATATATAGTGCTAGGAAATATGCAACGATTAAAATAGAACTTACAACCACGATTAATAAAAAATCTTTATACGAGAAAGGTGCATAATAATAGTATGTTCTAGGTCCGTCTTTAAATCCTTTTTTCTCCATAGCAACTGATAATTGATGCGCTTTTCTGATGTTTTGACTTAGTAGTGGTATTACAAGATGTTTTAAACGTTTAAAGCCTCTATAATTACGTGAATCAATCATTTGATAGCGCATTTTCAATGATTTTCGGAGTTCGAATAATGAAGTGAACATTAAAGGAACCATTCTAATTGCTGCCATAAATGCATAAGCTACTTTAGGTTTAACTTTGAGATGTTGCATAAGACTATAGAAAATCATGACGATTTGTGATGTGAAAGCAATTAAAATTCCAAAAAGAGAAATCGTTGTGGTACGCATTGCTAAGTGCAAACCACGGTATAAACTTTCGGTAGTAATATGAATAAAGCCTAATTTAAATATCGTGTGTATTCCATCACCATAAAAAATCATGAATAAAGCAGATATCAAACTAAAAGTGACAGTAAAGAGTATGAAAATAAAAGTGATCTTGAATTTTAATCCATTAAATAAAAGTAGAAATATCAACATTAATAAAGTTATATAGAGCATGTAATCAAATTGATGTACAAAGATAACAAAGAAAAACAAAATGACTGCAATTGCTAATTTAGTAATAATGTTGACGTCATCAACAAAAGAATAATGTTTTTTCCACATTTCAAACATAAGTATCACCTTTTAATTCAGTTAATTGATGTTGATCGACATGGAGTCTTCGGGTTGGATAACGTGCAATAATTTCTGAATCATGCGTTACCATTACAATCGTTTGTCCATTTTGTATACGTGTTTGGAATAATTTAATAAGGTTAAATGTATTATGACTATCGAGACCAAAAGTAGGTTCATCAAGTAAAATAAAGTCAGAAGATGAACTTAGTGCAATTGCAACGCTTAGACGTCTTTTTTGGCCCATAGACAGTTCATATGGATGCTGTGCTTTAACTGCTTGTAAATTAAGTATTTTAAGCATGTTTTGAGTTTCTTGCTCAGCTGCAACGGTTGAACGTGTTTTATTCTTATATTGAATGTAAATTTCATCATATACAGAATGTGTAATAAATTGTAATTCGGGGTTCTGGTAAACTAAATACATATGCTTTGCGGCATTTTTAATTTTTGATAAAGCATGATTGTTAAAACACATTTTCCCATCATATTTAATGAGTTGCATCATCGATTCTAATAAGGAAGTTTTGCCACTACCATTTGAGCCGGTGATGGTAATCCATTCACCAGCACAGATGTTTAATTCTGGTATGTTAATCAGTTGCTGTTTACCTCGTTTAATCAAGCCATTTTTAAATTTAAAAGCATCCTCTGATTGTTGAGCAGTCGAATTCTTTTGTACTTTAGATGATGGTGGCGCAGATTGCCACGCATTAGGATGCCACACGCCATATTCTGTTAATAGGTGTTCATAGTCATACAATATCTTATAAGGAGGTGCATCGGCTATTATGGCACCATCATAATTTAATAGAATAACACGATCAACATATTGCCAAATATGTTCTACTTTGTGCTCTACAATTAACACAGTTTGATCATGCCACAATGATTTTATTTTTTGCCATAAATCTGCAGTTGCATCCACATCCAGCATTGCAGTTGGCTCATCTAAAAATAGGGTGCTTGCTTGTTGTAACAATGTTTCTGCAATTGCTAATTTTTGTTTCATTCCACCACTCAATTGGTTAATATGTTGATGTTTATCGACGTTTAAATCAACTGCTGACAAGGCAGATTGTATACGGCTTTCCATTTCATTGCGTGGTACCTGCAAATTTTCTAAAACAAAAGCGAGTTCCTCATATACTTTAGGCATACAAAATTGAGTGTCTGGATCTTGGAAAATAACGCCACAATCCTCGTCAATTTGTAATTCGTCATATTTCATAGGTAAATCTATAAGGTTAGGAACGATACCACTTAAAACGTTTAATAATGTACTTTTACCTGAACCAGAAGGACCTAAGAGCAATACTTTTTCTTTGTCTTTTATATGAAGTGTTAAATTATCAAATATTTTATTATGACCGTTAGGGTATTTTAAGCGTAAATTTTTTGTAACTATCAACTTTATTGCTCCTTATAAATTGTCGTAATCGCTCTGAGTTGCAGGTCTGAATAATTTAGTGACACCGGTTTGGTCTAAGGATTTCACAATATAGTAAGATAAAAGTCCTGCCACAACAATTCCACTTATAAGTCTAAATACTATATATAACGTAAGGTTCCAACCAGCTATTTCGCCGAGATAACCGTAAGCAAAGTCCAATGGCAAAGTTGATACTGAGGCTAAGAAACCAGCTAATATTGCAACCATTGCTGAGCGAGATTTATATCTGAAAAGTGCAAAGATGAGTTCACATGCTAATCCTTGTATTAAAGCATAAATCATTGTAGTGATATCAAATCGGCCCATGACTATGGTTTCGCCAGCACCTGCAGCAAATTCGGCTAAGATAGCGATACCTGCTTTAGGAATAATAAGATAAGCTACAATAGCTGCCATAAACCAAGCCCCATAAGTTAGTTCTTCAAAATGAAGACCTGTAACTTGTAGCGCTTTATAGACAAAATTCCAAATATTATAAATGACAGCGAAAACTACTGCTATTAATACAGTTACTAGTATCTCAGAAAGTTTTAATCCTTTTGACATATATACTCCTCCTATATAAAAAAACGCACAACCTTCTAGAAAGGTGCGCGTTAAATACAGGCATACGGATACCATTTTTTAATAAGTATCGCAGTACACTTTCCTACGCTAGTTTAATCTAGATCAGGTTCAAAGGGTTTGAGGGTATACCTCATCTCAGTCACTAAACACCCCTAGTGCGAATGATTATTTAATTTAACTCTAATGTATGATTTTTAATCACTTCTGTCAAGGTCACCAATGAAATAAATCAAAAATATTATATATTTCAAAATATTTTTAGCCTTCCACTATTTAAAAAACCTAGATATACATGGTAAATGAAACATGAGGGAATATGGCAGAAAGATCAAAAAGAGAGCGGAACAGCAATCAAAAAATTGACACTGTATTCTCGCTCTCTCAAAGTAGAACAGCTATCAGACAACTACTACTAGTATATAATTAAGTCTGACACATGTATTTATGCTTAAGTTAAGTTTTAATTAATCAAAACTATCCTGAATGTTTTTTCGCGTTTCTTCGCTATTTTCTTCAGCCAAATCTTTTTTATCTTTTAATTTATCTTCAGTTTCTTTAGCTTTTTTAGCTGCTTTTTTATTTAATTCTTCTTTACTCATGAACAAAACACTCCTTCATGTTTTTAATAACTTATACAACATAAATACCACAAAGAGAAAAAAGTTAAACAAAAGTAGTTATAAAAATAAAGGATAAAACTGCAAAATTAAAAGTTATATTAAATAAATTGTTTAGAGTAAAGGTATAAGTGGAAATTTGACTATACAACTAATTTATATCATACTATAGACTTATTTATTGAGATTATTAAAGACAAGAGCTAAATGTTAATATATAATAACTTTGAGGTGAATGGTATGTCTTTTATGAAGAAACACGCTGAGATATTATATAGTTATATTATAGGCATCGTTTCGCTTTTCACAGGTCTCATCATTTTAATCAATTTACCAATGATTCATAAATTAAATGGCAAAGGTAAAATTGATTTACATATTCATAATGTATGGGATTTTATAAATGCATTTTTTGCTGAAATAATTAGAGTAATGAGCAATTACATAGGGAATTTTCCAGTAGTTAGCGCCATTTTAATAATTATATTTGGCATTGGATTAATTATGCTAGGAATTACTTTATTTAGAACAACACGATATGACTATGATATTTCAATATTCTTTTTAGTTATTGGTATTCTATTCTTTATCATAACGCTAATTTTAATGACCCAAGTTTATAGTTTTTTCGCTATTATTTTCGTAATACCATTTGTAATTCACATTGGTTATATCGTTTATAAAGATGAGCTAAATATAGAACATAGAAAATATCATTATTTATTGATTATTTTCAGTTATGGGTTTAGTTATTTGATAACACAATTGGTGTTATATGGAAGAATTGAGAGTGATGAAATTATACCAATTGACATCTTAAGCGTTAACACATTTTTCATAATTATGTGGTTACTGGGACAAATGTCAATTTGGAATTTCTTATTCTTAAGAAGATCGTTACCATTAACAAAACAGGAATTAGGCGAAGAAGAACCGGAATTATCTAGAACGAGTAAAGACACTGTAACGAACCAAACTATGGAACGTTGGAAAACTTTACAAGACAAAACGACAGAATTTACGCGTAAGACTCGCAGAAGTGTAGATATTCAGAAAGTAAGAGATAAGAGAGATAAATTTATTGAAAAATGGAAGAACATTATTGATATACAAGAAGATGATGTTCCAAACTGGATGAAGAAACCGAAATGGATTAAACCTAGCTATGTAGAATTATTTTGTGGTGCAGTTTTATTATTTTTCACATTAATTGAATTTAATAATAGAAATTCATTATTCGTTTCTGGTGATTGGGAGATTGGCCAAACACAATATGTTATTGAATGGATAACGTTGTTTATCTTAATGATTATCATCATTATTTATATTTTAACGACATTGACGAATTATTTGAAAGGCCGATTTTATTATCTACAATTATTTATGGTAAGTTTATTATTCTTTAAATTATTCACTGAATTTATGAACATCATGGTTCACGGGCTATTACTTTCAATTTTCATTACACCGATTCTATTTATGATGTTAATTGCAGTTGTGATAACGTTTATAATTAAATTGCGAGAACCTTCTAGAGATTAAAAACTTAATAATGTTGTTTGACAAACCTATCTTCCAATCGGTTGGAAGATAGGTTTTTTATTAAGAAAGTTCAAGAATGATAAATACTTAGTCAAAACGTTTGATTTAAATAAATATTAATGATGTTACGATGCACTTGAAATGATAAAATAGGTAAGCGACAGATAAATATAAAAAAATAGTAGAAAGGCTGACATAATTTTATGAAAACTGCCACATTAAATAGAGGTAAAGAAACAAAATATTTAAATGAATATCCATTGGTAAGCGAAGATGATATTTACGCACACGATCACTTACATGAAGGAGATTTATTTCAGCTATTAAACGATAAAGATCAGTATATTGCAACAGCATATGTTGGACGTCAGCATAAAGGCATTGGTTGGGTATTGAGTTACTCGCGTGATGAAGTTGTTAACACACAATTTTTTGAAAAATTATTTGATATTGCGAAAAAAGAACGGGAGTATTTTTACAATGTAGACGGCACAAATGCATTTAGAGTATTCAATGGAGAAGGTGATGGTGTCGGCGGTCTCACAATAGACAACTACAACGGTCATTACTTAGTTCAATGGTACTCTAAAGGAATCTATAAGTTCCGTTATAATATTTTGAATGCGCTGAAAGCAATATTCGGTTATACATCAATTTTTGAAAAACTACGTTTTAAAGATGCCAACGTAGAAGGTGGCTTCGTTGACGGAGATGCACCAGAGTTTCCAATTGTGATCGAAGAAAACTTCACATTTTATAATGTGCATTTAAATGATGGGCCAATGACCGGTATCTTTTTAGATCAAAGAGAAGTAAGAAAGAAATTAAAAGATCAATACGCGCAAGATAAAAATTTACTGAATTTATTCAGTTATACAGGAGCGTTCTCAGTTGTAGCTGCAGAAAATGCAGAGATGACAACAAGCGTTGATTTAGCTAACCGTTCTCGTGCACTTACTGAAAGTAATTTCGGTTTAAATTCTATTGACCCAGCGTCACAATATATTTATGTTATGGATACTTTTAATTTCTATAATTATGCACGTCGTCATGATTTCTTCTACGATACAATTGTGATTGATCCGCCAAGTTTTGCGAGAAATAAGAAAAAAACATTTTCTGTATTAAAAGACTACGATAAATTAATCGTTGGTGCACTTGATATACTTGGTCCTGAAGGTACATTACTATTATGTACAAACAATAGTACATTTTCACTAAAAGCATTTAAAAATGTAGTGACAGAAACATTAACTAAAGAAGAAGTGAACTTTGAAATTATTGATGTCATGGGCTTGCCAAAAGATTTTAAGACGCATGCACACTATAAACCTTCAAAATATTTAAAAGCGATTTTTGTAAAAATACAGTAAAGTGTGAAAAAACGGGTATTATTCTTAGTGTATAGAATTAACTAAGGAGTGAACATAATGAGTTTTAAAAATAAAATCACAAATAACGTTACACAAAAAGTAGGAAACAAATTTTTAAATATAGAAGATATAAAAAATAAAGGTAGAATACCAACAACACATAATGAAATTGAAGAACGTCGCCAACGTGCAGAGGCTTTAGTGAGAAAAAAATCTATGCTATCATCTGGCGTAAGCGTAGTACCTATTCCAGGTTTAGGTTTCAGTGTAGACATTAAGCTTATGAAAGATATTATTGAGGATGTAAATAAGATTTATGGTCTTGATCATAAACAAGTTAATACAATGGGAGAGGACATGAAAGAACGTGTGCTAACTACTGCGGCAATTCAAGGTAGCCAATTTATCGGTAAAAAAGTATCAAGTGCAATCCTCAAAGTAGTTATTCGTGATGTAGCGAAACGTACAGCAGCAAAACAAACGAAATGGTTCCCAGTTGTAGGTCAAGCAATCACTGCTTCTATAAGTTATTATTTTATGAAAAAAATAGGCAATGATCATATTCAAAAATGTGAAAAAGTTGTTAAATCACTTGTGTAAAACTACAGCGTTTTCATAAATTGCTAAATAATCGCTGAATATTGTCATGTCATGGGTGCAAGGAATTGAATTTATATATATAATTTGGTAATCTTATTATATAAAACTATGTTAGGTTTTATAATAAACTAACGATTCTAACTATACGAAGGAGAAATAAATTATGGAACAAAAATCATATGTAATTATCGATGAAACAGGTATTCACGCTCGTCCAGCGACAATGCTTGTTCAAACTGCCTCAAAATTTGATTCAGATATTCAATTAGAATATAACGGTAAAAAAGTTAACTTGAAATCAATCATGGGTGTTATGAGTTTAGGTGTAGGTAAAGATGCTGAAATCACTATCTACGCTGATGGTAGCGACGAAACAGACGCAATCGAAGCAATCACTGAGATATTATCTAAAGAAGGATTAACTAAATAATATGTCTAATTATATAAATGGTATTGCTGCATCTGATGGTGTAGCGATTGCTAAAGCATATTTATTAGTTGAACCAGATCTTTCATATAATAATGAAAAGATTACAGATATCGACGCTGAAATTGCTAAGTTCAATGATGCCATTGAAACATCTAAAGTTGAATTAACAAAAATAAGAAATAATGCCGAAAAAAATCTAGGTGCTGATAAAGCAGCGATTTTTGATGCACATTTATTAGTCTTAGATGATCCAGAGTTAATTCAACCGATTGAAGACAAAATTAAAAATGAACAAGTTAACGCACCAACTGCATTATCTGAAGTAACTGGACAATTCATTATTATATTTGAAAATATGGATAATGAATACATGAAAGAACGTGCTGCTGATATCCGTGACGTTTCTAAACGTGTGTTAGCACATATTTTAGGTGTAGAGTTACCAAATCCGAGTATTATTGATGAAAGTGTTGTTATAATCGGAAACGATTTAACACCTTCAGATACTGCTCAGTTAAATAAAGAATTCGTGCAAGGCTTTGTAACAAATATTGGTGGAAGAACATCACACTCAGCAATTATGAGCCGTTCTTTAGAGATTCCTGCGGTTGTAGGTACAAAATCTATTACTAAAGATGTTAAACAAGGCGATATGATTATCGTTGACGGATTAACGGGTGAAGTAATTATTGACCCTACAGATGATGAAGTGATCGCTTATGAAAATAAACGTGAACGTTTCTTCGAAGATAAAAAAGAATTGCAAAAATTGCGCAATGAAGAAACAAAAACAATTGATGGTAAACATGCTGAATTAGCTGCAAACATCGGTACGCCTAATGATTTAAAAGGTGTTATTGAAAATGGTGCAGAAGGTATTGGTTTATATCGAACAGAATTTTTATATATGGGTAGAGATGAAATGCCTACTGAAGATGAACAATTCGAGGCCTATAAAAAAGTTCTAGAAACGATGGAAGATAAACGTGTTGTTGTACGTACATTAGATATTGGTGGCGATAAAGAGTTACCATATTTAAATTTACCTGAAGAAATGAATCCATTCTTAGGTTATCGTGCGATTCGTTTATGTTTAGACCAACCTGATATTTTCAGACCACAACTTCGTGCATTATTACGTGCATCTGTTTACGGTAAATTAAATATCATGTTCCCAATGGTTGCAACAATCAATGAGTTCCGTGATGCTAAAGCATTATTACTTGAAGAAAAAGAAAACTTAAAACAAGAAGGTACAGAAGTTTCTGATGATATTGAATTAGGTATCATGGTTGAAATTCCTTCAACGGCTGCATTAGCAGATGTCTTCGCAAAAGAAGTTGATTTCTTCAGTATTGGAACGAATGATTTAATTCAATATACGATGGCGGCTGACCGTATGTCTGAACGCGTTTCATACTTGTATCAACCATACAATCCTTCAATTTTACGTTTAGTAAAACAAGTGATTGAAGCATCACATAAAGAAGGTAAATGGACTGGTATGTGTGGCGAAATGGCAGGCGACGAAATCGCTATTCCATTACTATTAGGCTTAGGATTAGATGAATTCTCAATGAGTGCTACATCAGTACTTAAAGCGCGTCGTCAAATCAAAGGTTTAAGCCAAAATGAAATGGAAGAATTGTCACAAAGAGCAATTAATTGTGCAACTTCTGAAGAAGTAAAAGAATTAGTTGAGCAATATGCTAAATAATAAATATTAATTGAATATTTGAGTTCGAAAAAGCTGATAGACCATTTATAGTGGGGCTATCAGCTTTTTTATTTTGCTATGAGTTAAAAAATATTAAGAATTAACGTAGCAGATCACTTCATGTTGTTAAACAGTATCTTTGTAGTAATACTGAAAATCATATAGATTAGGAAGTGAAAGATTTACTAATTCAAATGTGGGAGAACTACATTGCTTAATGATTATTTTAAATTTAAAGTATGATTGAGTTTATCAATGTCAATTTGGTACATCGGTTCGTTATTCAACAAGATAAAAGGTGTAGCGAAAGCATCATAGTCTATCATTTCATTTCTATATTGGGAATTTGAAATGTTTTTTTCGCTATATGACACACCTTTGTCTGACAAGTAGTTTTTAATGAAAGTACAAGGTGGGCAATCATTTTGTGTATAAATTATTATTTTATTCATTACAACTCATCCTTCCTATTTTAAATACTTTATACTTTAATATAAGAAACTTTTTAAATTATTACAAATCTTTGACTTACATGCAAGTGGTCATTAATTTGTCACTATATTTTGAACACAACTTATTTCAATACAACGTAAAGCAGTTTATAATGAATGAACGTTGTGATTTTTGTCACAAATAAATAAAAAAGGTGATATTATGGATTCAGTTGAATTAGCCCGTTTTTTAACTGCGATGACACTCGCGGTTCATATCATATTCGCAACGATTGGTGTGGGCGTGCCATTAATGTTTGCTGTTGCTGAATTTTTAGGTATAAAAAGAAATGATCCAAAATATATAACATTAGCCAAAAGATGGTCTAAAGGATATACCATTACGGTAGCTGTTGGTGTTGTGACAGGTACAATTATTGGATTGCAATTATCACTATTATGGCCAACATTTATGCAAATGGGTGGTCATGTGATTGCATTACCATTATTTATGGAAACATTTGCTTTCTTCTTTGAAGCAATTTTCTTAAGTATTTATTTATATACATGGGATAGATTTAAGAGTAAATGGACACATTTTCTTATTAGTATTCCCGTCATTATAGGTGGTACTTTCTCAGCATTCTTCATTACAGCGGTTAATTCATTTATGAATACGCCAGCCGGCTTTGAAATGAAAGATGGTAAAATGGTTAACGTCCAACCGTGGGTAGCAATGTTTAATGAATCGTTCTTAATTAGATCATTCCACGTTGTTGCCACAGCGCTTATGACGATGGCATTCGTACTTGCTGCAATTGCTGCATTCAAATTATTGAAAAATAAGTTCAAGAAAGACACAGAATATCATAAAAAAGCATTAAAACTAACAATGATTCTTGGAGTAGTATTTACTTTAGGATCTATGCTAGCTGGAGATTTATCAGCTAAGTTTCTACATCAAGAACAACCAGAAAAACTTGCTGCTTACGAATGGCACTTTGAAACAGAGTCTAATGCAGACTTAATATTCTTTGGTACTTTAGATGAAAAAACACAAGAAGTATCAGGTGCCATAAAAATCCCTAGCATACTCAGCTTCTTGGCTGATAATAATATAGACACTGAAGTAAAAGGATTAAATGATTTTCCAGAAGAACTGCATCCACCGATGATTGTACACTATTACTTTGATATTATGGTTTCTATGGGTGTATTCTGTTTGATTATATCAGGTGCGTTTATATTAACGCTTATATTTAAGAAGTTACGCAAATTCACTTATTCAAAATCAATGTTGTACGGTGCATTGTTAACTGGACCAGCAGCAATGATTGCAATAGAAGCTGGGTGGTTCTTAACTGAACAAGGTCGTCAACCATGGTTAGTTCGTGGTTACCTTAAAGTAGCTGATGCTGCAACTCAAGCAGGCGGTTTAACACTCGTGACCATATTATTCGGTATCTTATATATGATATTAATCGTGACTACAGCATATGTGTTAATTCGTATGTTCAAAAATAAACCAGCATATAAAGATGTAGAAGAAAATACACCAGAAAGAGGTGATGAGTAATGATATTTGCTTATATAGGTATTACAGTGCTTGGAATATTCTTATTCTCTTATATTATTATTGCCTCCATTGATTTTGGTGCTGGTTTCTTTACACTTCACGCAAAAGTGACTAAACAAGATAAACAAATTAACCATTTAATAGGTCGTTATTTAAACCCTGTGTGGGAAGTAACAAACGTATTCTTTGTGTTCTTTTTCGTTGGCATCGTAGGTTTTTTCCCTGATGCGGCAAAATACTTTGGTACGGTACTACTCGTACCGGCTTCAATAGCATTAATATTACTAACAATTAGAGGTAGTTTTTATGCATTTGAAAATTATGGCCCTGATTCAAAACTCATTTGGTTAGCAATGTACGGCTTGTCAGGATTGTTTATCCCAGCGGCGCTTGCTACAACGCTAACAATATCAGAAGGGGGCTTTATTACAGGTTCAGGTGATAATATAGATTTGGATTGGCTTGAATTAGCCTTGAGTCCTTATTCATGGTCTGTTGTATTCTTAGCTGTTATATCAGTGCTATACATTTCTTCAGGCTTCCTTACGTACTATGCTTCAAAAGCTAAAGACAAACCAGCATATGATTTATTAAGATATTGGTTCTTGTTCTGGGGACCACCGATGATCGCAATTTCATTATTCGTATTTGTATCATTAAGACTACAAAACGAAGTACATTTCTTAAGCGCAGTAACCGATTACTGGTGGATGTTCCTACTAAGCTTTATATGTTTTATGGGTGTCATGGTACTTACATTGATGAAAAAATGGCACGGATTTGCATTTATCCTTGTTATCTTACAAATGGCATTTGCATTTTTCGGATATGGTGCCAGCAAAATGCCATACATCTTATACCCATATGTTCGTATAGATGAAGGTATTGTTAATAGCAGCATGGCCATTGCTTTAATTATTGCATTTGTTTTAGGTTTACTTTTACTCATTCCATCGTTAATATTATTATTAAGATTATTTGTTTTCGACAAAGATTATGTTGAAGGAAAAAAATAAATTAATTTTTTAAAAAGAGGTATTGATAGTTATTCATTAGTTCGTCTAAACTGATGAATAGCTACCTTATCTGAGATTTTTTAAATTGGAGGACGCATATGGACAAAGAGTATGTGGTTATCGGCTTAGGTCGATTCGGTGGCAGTATAGTAAGAGAACTTAACGCATTAGATATGGACGTTATGGCAATTGATATGAATGAAGCACGTGTAAACGAATATAGCGATATCGCTACACATGCTGTCATTGCTGACACAACAGATGAAGCTGTTATGAAAAGTTTGGGTATCAGAAATTTTGATCATGTCATCGTAGCAATAGGTGAAAATATACAATCAAGTACTTTAACAACGTTAATTTTAAAAGAGTTAGGTGTAAAAAAAGTAACAGCTAAAGCGCAAAATGATTATCATGCAAAAATTTTAAATAAAATCGGCGCGGACACGGTTGTTCATCCTGAAAGAGACATGGGGAGAAGAATCGCTCACAATGTCGCAAGTGCAAGTGTGTTAGATTATTTAGAACTTGCAGATGAACATTCAATTGTAGAGATTAAAGCGAGTGAAAAAATGGCTGGTCAAACCATTATAGAATTAGATATTCGAGCGCAATTCGGGATAAGTATTATTGCTATAAAAAGGGGGAAAGAAATCTTAGTTTCTCCTGACCCTAATATTAGTATTGAAATTGGTGATATATTAATTATGATAGGGCATGATAATGACTTAAATCGTTTTGAGAAAAAAGTCGTTCGATAAAAGTACGATATTGAAGAAGTCTCCAAAAACTGGTGGCTTCTTTATTATATCTAAGTCGATTGTTAAATCATTAAAATACTTCTACATAAACGAGGAAATATTAATAAATGATTTAAGACTTGAAAAGTGCAATGATAAGTAAAAAATTATAAAACTATATTTACATAGTAGAAGTATTATTGGCCTAAAATAGAGTAGTCATAACAAATAGAGGCTAAGACATAAATACATGTCTTAGCCTCTATTTGTTATTGGAAATGGCTGACTGAATTGAAAATGCGCTTATATCAAGCTATTAAAGAACTACTACTTCGTTTATGAAGAAAAGTAGTTCTTATGCAAGAGTTTCAGCTCTTGTAATCCATTTTCTAGTCAGCTTTGCCGGGGTGGGATGAAGAAATCTTGTTTGTAAAATTAGGTTTCTATCCCATTTCCTGTTTTTAATTCTTATGATTCAGATGATTGATTTGTTTCATCTTTTTTAGGTTTAGGTTTTGGAGTGGTGTTTGCTTTTTTCTTGTCTTTATCGTTAGGTTTTTGATTTTTTACTGGTCCCTTTGTGTTGTTGTTTTTAGGTTTATCATTTTTAGGGATAGATTTTTTAGCAAATGATTGGTTGTTATCTTCATTTACTTTCATAATAACTGGTAAAATCATTGGTTTACGTGCAGTCTTTTCAAATAGATAAGGCTGTAACGTTTCAATGATTGATGATTTAATTTGATGCCATTGAATCTCTGGATTTTGATTTAATTTTGAAATAACATCCGTTTTGATTCTACGTTGTGCATCATAAATTAATTGGCCAGATTCACGCATGTATACGAAACCACGAGAGATAAGATCGGGTCCAGAAAGTAGTTTGTTTGTTTTGAAGTCTATACTTACAACGACAATCACTAAACCTTCTTCTGATAATAATTTACGATCACGAATGACTACATTACCGATATCACCAATACCACTACCATCTACTAATACATTGCCTGATGGAATTCTTCCAGCTTTTCTAGCAGAGTCATGTGTCAGTGCTAAGACATCACCGATATCAAAGATAAATACATTATCTGGTTCAACACCACACTCAACACCTGATTGACCGTGCGCTTTTAGCATACGGTATTCACCATGGATTGGTAAAAAGAACTTAGGCCGTAACAGACGTAACATTAATTGTTGGTCGCCTTTAGAACCATGACCAGAGGTATGAATGTTAGATACTTTATTATGAATAACTTCTGCACCTGCACGATAAAGTGAATTTATTGTGCGATTAATACTTTTCGTATTACCTGGAATAGGTGAAGAACTAAACACAACTGTATCTTCAGGAATGATTTTAATTTGTTTATGTGTACCGTTAGCAATTCTAGATAAAGCTGCCATTGGTTCACCTTGAGAACCTGTACACAGAATTAATAATTCATGCTTAGGCACGGTATTGATTTTATTTGGTTCAACAAACGTTTCTGGTGGTGCTTTGATATAGCCTAATTCCATACCAATTTTAATATTGTTTTCCATTGAACGACCAAACGTAACAATTTTACGATTGTGTTTAATTGCAGCTTCAACTGCTTGTTGCACACGGTAAATGTTTGATGCAAATGTAGCAAATATGATTCGTCCATTACAATCATGGAATATCTTTTCAACATTTTGACCGACTTCACGTTCACTTAAAGTAAAGTCTGACACGAGTGAATTGGTAGAGTCAGAAAGCAAACAAAGTACGCCTTCTTCCCCTAATTTAGCCATTTTAGCAATATTTGCAGGTTCACCAACTGGTGTAAAATCAAATTTGAAGTCACCTGTATGAACAATATTTCCTTCTGGTGTGTTAACGATAACACCATATGCTTCTGGAATACTGTGTGTAGTTAGATAGAATGAAACTTCAAAATGCTTAGATTTTATGACACTGCTTTCATCAATTTCGATAAGTTTTGCAGTTCTTAATAAATGATGTTCTTCTAATTTATTTCTGATCAAACCTAAAGCTAATGGTCCACCATATATAGGCACATTAATTTGCTTTAATAGGTAGGGCACACCACCTATATGGTCCTCATGTCCGTGAGTGATAAACAGGCCAACAATTTTATCTTGGTTCTGTTCTAAATAAGTAATATCAGGAATGACATAGTCAATACCTAATAAATTATCATCAGGGAATTTGATACCTGCATCGATAATAACGATTTCGTCCTGATATTCAACGGCATAAGTATTTTTACCAATTTCACCTAAGCCACCAAGCGCATAAACCGCGACTTCATTTTTATGAATTTGTTTCATTATTCAGCTTGCTCCACATTGAAGTGATCTGATTGTTTTTCGTATTCTAAATGTGCGCCCTCTAATTTAGTGATAAATTCAATGTTAAAGTTACGATCTTTTAAATATCTTCTTACTTGTTCTTCTGTTTGTCCTTCAACGTAAATTGTTTGTGTGTGTTCACGTACAATTACTTCTTCTTTGGTTTTTTGAAAAAAGACTTTAAATACTGCCATTTTATATATTTCCTCCTAAAATCATGTATGATTTTTAATTTTGTATAGTAAAACCCTAGTAATATAAAAGATTAAAGTATCCACTGGTTATTTAAAATTAACTGCATTTCTAATTATGCATGGACACTGATACTGTATATAAATAGAACATACTAGTTTTTGCCCAGTATGTTTCTAGGGAGATCTTCAGTTCGTTCGTTTAGAAAACTACAAACACAATGTTTCATATATTTTCAGTTACTTCTCATTTTACATGATGTAGTAGAATAAATAAAGCAGTTTTATCTTTAGTACCTCTTTTAATAAGTACAAATAATATCGATTTTTATTATAATTATTATTTAATCTACAAATTCAAATCTTAAGTTATGTAAAAAACCGCAACAAATCATCATAAAACTTGAGTGCGCGTTGAAAGTTAATTATGATGAAAGAAGATTATTAAATATTTAATAAAGTGATATATTAAGTTATAGAAACGATAGATGGGTAAGGGTGATAGAAATGGATCAAGTGAAAAGAATTATAGAAGATGTTAAAAAAGAAAAAAATCGAAACGATAAAATATTTCAAGATATCACTTTTGAAATCCGCACAGAACAAGTAATCATGTTTTTTAATTATTATGAAATAATTGATACTGTAAATGGTGATCAAAATTACGTAAAACATAATCATGATCCAGAATTTATAGACATTAAAGAATTAAACGACTTAAAAACAGAACTTAAAAAATTAGACATTCTGTTTACTGAACGAAGAGATGACTTTATGTAAAATATGCCGTTAGCTTTGAGAAATTCTCAATGTGCTAACGGCATAATATTTTTAATAGCTTAAACTTCTACTGCATCTTCATGTGGCGTAAGTGGATTGTTTGGATCAATATGATCATAAAACATTACGCCATTAATATGGTCTATCTCATGTTGAACAACAACAGCAGGATAACCTTTCAAACGTAATTTCACGTCATTACCATCTATATCTGTTGCTTTTACTGTGATTCGATATTTACGGTGGACAAGTCCTGGAATATTTTCATCTACGCTTAAACAACCCTCGCCAGTTGGTAAATAAGCTTCTTGAACACTGTGACTCATGATTTTAGGGTTAACTAATGCTAAATCATAACTTTTGCCATCACCATCATCTGGTAAATAAACTGCTATCATTTTTTTTGCAATGTTGATTTGTGGAGCAGCAAGTCCTACTCCTGAGCGAAGTCCATACTTATTAGCTGTTTCTTCATCCTGGCTATTAATTAGAAATTCACGCATAGCTTTTAAAGTTTCACGATCTTCGTCAGAAAGCGGTATTGTTACATCTTTTGCTTTTTCACGAAGTGTGGGGTGACCATCTCGGATAATATCTTTCATTGTTATCATTTTATTCATACACCTTCCTTAATATAAAATATACCAAAGTTCAATGTTTAAAATACAGTGATACATTTGATTTCTTATAAAATATTATATAATATAACACACAAATAAAGGAGGATTTCTCAAAAAATGAAATTAAAGTATAGCATCGGTGCGATACTCGCTTCTACAATGTTAATAGCGGGGTGTACAACAGACAAAGGTGAAATAGATGATTATAATGAGAAAGTACAAAAAGCATTTGATGAAGAGAAGCCTATGTCTTCAGTAGGGAAGAAATTAAATAGCCTTGAACAAGACAAGCAAAAATTAGTTAAGAAAATTAATGGTAAAGACCAAGAAGAAGTGAAAGATACTTCGAAAAAAGTCGTGGAAAATGTTGAAGAAAGAGAAAAAGCATTTAAAAAGGAAGTAAAAGCTATAGATAACTCAGAAAAAGAATTTAAAAAAGCTGAAAAGCATGTTGATAATATAAGCGATAAAGATAAGAAAAAAGAAGTAACACAATTGAATCAAGCGCTTAAAGACAAATACAAAGCACATGATGAATATGCCAAAGCATATAAAAATATTTTGAATAAGGAAAAAGATATGTTTGGATATACTTCCGGTGACCAAGTGAATCAAGATCAAATAGACAATAAAGCAGAAGCGGTTTCGAAATCATATAAAAACATGAATCAAGCATTTGAAAAATACTCTGATGCAATGAATAAAGTGAATAAGGAAAAAGAAGATGTAGAGAATCTTTCTTAAATTTAAAAGCGGTAAATTTGAATTTTAAATAGCTACGTTATAGCATAAGATATGATGGCGCTTACAATTTCAAGAGGATTACTTTATAGCGACTCGATTTTTGAGTAATACAGTGCTATGAAAAACAGTGGTACAGATTGAAAACTGTACTTATCTTAAGTATTACAGAACTTTTTCAAATTATTTAACAGTGTAACAGTTTTGTGGTATAATATTGAAGGATAAAATAAGTTTCTATTATACGGGAAAGGTATGGTGAATTGAATGGCTCCGAAATTGAAAGCCCAATTCGATGCAGAGAAAGTATTGAAAGATACTGAATCTCAATTTGAAATGATCCAAATCTTGGATGAAGATGGTAACATCGTTAATGAAGATCTAGTACCAGATTTATCAGACGAGCAATTAGTTGAATTAATGGAGAGAATGGTTTGGACACGTATTCTTGACCAACGTTCTATTTCATTAAATAGACAAGGGAGATTAGGTTTCTATGCTCCTACAGCAGGACAAGAAGCTTCACAATTAGCTTCACAATACGCTTTAGAGCAAGAAGATTTTATATTACCAGGTTACCGTGATGTTCCACAATTAATCTGGCAAGGTTTACCTTTAACTGAAGCCTTCTTATTCTCAAGAGGTCACTATAAAGGTAACCAAATGCCTGAAGGCGTTAACGCATTAAGCCCACAAATTATTATCGGTGCACAGTATGTTCAAACTGCTGGTGTAGCGCTTGGTATTAAAAAACGTGGTAAAAGTGCTGTAGCAATTACTTATACTGGTGATGGTGGTTCGTCACAAGGTGATTTCTACGAAGGTATTAACTTTGCTTCTGCATATAAAGCACCTGCAATTTTCGTTATACAAAATAACAACTATGCGATTTCAACGCCACGTAGCAAGCAAACTGCTGCTACTACATTAGCTCAAAAAGCTATTGCAGTTGGTATCCCAGGTATTCAAGTTGATGGTATGGATGCTTTAGCAGTATACCAAGCAACTAAAGAAGCGCGTGATCGTGCTGTTAATGGTGAAGGCCCAACGTTAATTGAAACAATTACTTATCGTTATGGTCCACATACTATGGCTGGAGATGACCCAACGAAATACAGAACATCTGATGAAGATTCTGAATGGGAGAAAAAGGATCCATTAGTTCGTTTTAGAAAATATGTTGAAAATAAAGGCTTATGGACTGGCGATAAAGAAAATGAAGTTATCGACCGTGCAAAAGCTGAAATTAAAGTTGCTATTAAAGAGGCAGATAATACTGAAAAACAAAAAGTTACTGACTTGATGGAAAACATGTATGAAGAAATGCCTCAACATTTAGCAGAGCAATATGAAATCTATAAAGAGAAGGAGTCGAAGTAACCGATGGCACAAATGACAATGGTTCAAGCGATTAACAACGCGCTTAAAACCGAATTACAAAACGATGAAAATGTTTTACTTTTCGGTGAAGACGTCGGTGTTAACGGTGGTGTTTTCCGTGTAACTGAAGGTTTACAAAAAGAATTCGGTGAAGACCGTGTATTTGATACACCTTTAGCTGAATCTGGTATTGGTGGTCTAGCTTTAGGCCTATCTACTCAAGGATACCGTCCAGTAATGGAAGTACAATTCTTAGGATTTGTATTTGAAGTATTCGACTCTATAGCAGGACAAATTGCGCGTACGCGTTTCCGTTCTGGTAACTCTAAACAATCACCTGTTACTGTTCGTGCACCATTTGGTGGCGGCGTTCATACACCAGAATTGCATGCTGACAACTTAGAAGGTCTTTTAGCTCAATCACCAGGTTTACACGTTGTAATTCCGTCTAATCCATATGATGCTAAAGGATTATTAATCTCAGCAATCAGAAGTAATGACCCAGTTGTATATTTAGAACATATGAAATTATACCGCTCATTCCGTGATGAAGTACCTGAAGAAGAGTACACAATCGAAATTGGTAAAGCAAGTGTGAAACAAGAAGGTAATGACATTACGCTTATTGCATATGGTGCAATGGTACAAGAGTCATTAAAAGCGGCAGAAGAGTTAGAAAAAGATGGTTATTCAGTAGAAGTTATTGACTTACGTACAGTTCAACCAATTGATATCGAAACACTTGTTGCTTCAGTAGAAAAAACAGGACGTGCTGTAGTAATACAAGAGGCGCAACGTCAAGCTGGTGTTGGAGCACAAGTTGTTTCTGAATTAGCAGAACGTTCTATTCTTTCATTAGAAGCGCCAATCGCTCGTGTTGCAGCGGCAGATACAGTTTATCCGTTTACACAAGCTGAAAATGTTTGGTTACCAAACAAAAATGACATCATTGAAAAAGCGAAAGAAACTTTAGAATTTTAATATATATTTAATGAAGTAGGATGATATCAGTTTAGTTGATACACCTACTTCATCCAAATTTATATTTATAGCATGAGATAGTGACTTAATTGTCCATTGCTCAATTTCTAATTTTTGACTTAATATGAATTTTTAGGAGGATAATAACGTGGCATTTGAATTTAAATTACCCGACATTGGTGAAGGTATCCACGAAGGTGAAATTGTAAAATGGTTTATTAAATCTGGAGATACAATTGAAGAGGACGATATTTTAGCTGAGGTACAAAACGACAAATCAGTTGTTGAAATTCCATCACCTGTTTCAGGTACTATTGAAGAAGTACTAGTAGATGAAGGTACTGTAGCAGTTGTTGGTGACACAATCGTAAAAATCGATTCACCAGATGCAGAAGAAATGCAATTCAAAGGTAGTGAAAGTGACGATTCATCTAGTGAAGAAGCAGAAGCACCTGCTGAAGAAAGCACTAAAGAAGAAGCATCTACACAAGGATCTAAAGACGAAGAAGTAGATGAAAGTAAACGTGTTAAAGCGATGCCTTCAGTTCGTAAATATGCTCGTGATAATGGCGTTAATATTAAAGCTGTTTCAGGTTCAGGTAAAAATGGTCGTACAACTAAAGAAGATGTGGACGCATACTTAAATGGTGGCGGAGAAGCAGCTTCAAATGAAAGTGCAGCTACAGCAACTGAAGAAACTTCAAGTGCAACACAATCAGCACCAGTTTCTGCAGAAGGCGAATTCCCAGAAACAACTGAGAAAATACCTGCAATGCGTAAAGCAATTGCTAAAGCAATGGTTAATTCAAAACAAACTGCACCTCATGTAACATTAATGGATGAAATTGATGTTCAAGAGTTATGGGATCACCGTAAAAAATTCAAAGAAGTGGCAGCTGAACAAGGTACTAAATTAACTTTCTTACCTTATGTTGTTAAAGCACTTGTTTCTGCACTTAAAAAATATCCAGCGCTTAACACTTCATTTAACGAAGATGCTGGTGAAATCGTACACAAACACTACTGGAACATTGGTATTGCTGCTGATACTGACAGAGGACTATTAGTTCCTGTTGTTAAACATGCAGACCGTAAATCAATGTTCAGCATCTCAGACGAAATTAACGAACTTGCTGTTAAAGCACGTGACGGAAAATTAGCGGCAGATGAAATGAAACATGCTACATGTACAATTAGTAATATCGGTTCAGCTGGTGGACAATGGTTCACTCCAGTAATCAATCACCCAGAAGTAGCTATCTTAGGTATTGGCCGTATTGCACAAAAACCAATTGTTAAAGATGGAGAAATAGTAGCTGCGCCAGTATTATCATTATCATTAAGCTTTGACCACAGACAAATTGATGGTGCTACTGGACAAAATGCTATGAATCATATCAAACGTTTATTGAATAATCCAGAATTATTATTAATGGAGGGGTAAAATATGGTAGTTGGAGATTTCCCAATTGAAACAGACACTATTGTAATCGGAGCAGGACCAGGAGGCTATGTTGCAGCAATTCGTGCAGCACAGTTAGGTCAAAAAGTAACAATCGTTGAAAAAGGTACATTAGGTGGCGTATGTCTTAACGTTGGTTGTATTCCTTCTAAAGCATTGCTACACGCTTCACACCGTTATGACGAAACTAAGAACTCAGAAAATTTAGGTGTTATTGCTGAAAGTGTTTCACTTAATTTTAATAAAGTTCAAGAATTCAAACAATCAGTAGTTGAAAAATTAACTGGTGGCGTTGAAGGATTGTTAAAAGGTAACAAAGTAGAAATCGTTAAGGGCGAAGCTTACTTTGTTGATAACAATAGCTTACGTGTTATGGATGAGAAAAGTGCTCAAACATATAACTATAAAAACGCGATTATTGCAACTGGTTCAAGACCAATTGAAATCCCTAATTTTGAGTTTGGAAATCGTGTAATTGATTCATCTGGCGCTCTAAATTTACAAGAAGTTCCTGGTAAATTAGTAGTTGTTGGTGGCGGTTATATTGGTTCTGAACTTGGAACTGCTTTTGCAAACTTTGGTTCTGAAGTTACTATTTTAGAAGGTGCTAAAGATATCTTAGGTGGTTTTGAAAAACAAATGACACAACCTGTTAAAAAAGGTATGAAAGAAAAAGGCGTTGACATTGTAACTGAAGCTATGGCTAAATCTGCTGAAGAAACTGAAAACGGCGTTAAAGTAACTTACGAAGTAAAAGGTGAAGAACAAACAATCGATGCTGATTATGTGTTAGTTACTGTAGGTCGTCGTCCTAACACTGATGAATTAGGCTTAGAAGAATTAGGTCTTAAATTTGCAGAACGTGGATTAATCGAAGTAGACAAACAAAGCCGTACTTCAATTGAAAACATATTTGCAATTGGTGATATCGTTCCTGGTTTACCACTTGCGCATAAAGCAAGCTATGAAGCTAAAGTTGCAGCTGAAGTAATCTCTGGTGAAGCATCAGAAGTAGATTACATCGGTATGCCTGCTGTATGTTTCACTGAGCCAGAACTTGCTCAAGTAGGTTATACAGAAGCTCAAGCTAAAGAAGAAGGATTAAAAATCACTGCTTCTAAATTCCCTTATGCAGCTAATGGTCGTGCGTTATCATTAGATGACACTACTGGATTTGTTAAACTTATTACGCTTAAAGAAGATAATACATTAGTAGGTGCCCAAGTAGTTGGTACTGGTGCTTCTGATATTATTTCTGAGCTAGGATTAGCAATCGAAGCTGGTATGAATGCTGAAGATTTAGCATTAACTGTACATGCTCACCCGACATTAGGTGAAATGTCTATGGAAGCAGCTGAAAAAGCTATAGGTTTACCAGTACACACAATGTAATTTCATTGTTGTAACAGATATAACGATAGCCTTGTAGGGGGCGGGAATACGAAATCAAATTTTGATTTCTGTCCCGCTCCCTTTTTTATATTAAAATGTTATATCTAAAAGAAGCTAAATTATAAATATTCAATGAAAAGGTAGGAGGCATGTTTATATGGAGTATCAATATCCGATAGATCTTGATTGGTCAAATGATGAAATGATGCAAGTTGTATCGTTTTTCAATGCTGTAGAATCTTTTTATGAATCAAAAGTAGAAGGTAGTTTATTATTAAATCGTTACAGACAATTCAAAACAATCGTTCCTGGGAAAGCAGAAGAAAAACAGATTTTTAAAGAATTTGAAAAAAGTAGTGGATATAATAGTTACCAAGCTGTAAAAATAGTCCAAACTGACAATAATCAAAAATTTTTTAGTGCAACTAAAAAATAACTATTGTCATATAAGCTATATTCTGATATTTTTATTAAGCATTAAACAAAATGTTTGATAAAAGTAAACAGTATATAGCTTTTTCTTTTTGTGAAATTTTATTGTAGCGCACGTCATAAAATTTCACAGAATCCTACAAAGTTAATTTATATAAAGGATGTCATGATGGATATAGGTAAGAAGATTAAAACACTAAGACAAATTAAAAATTTAACTCAAGGAGAGTTAGGTGAACGCACAGATTTATCAAAAGGCTATATTTCTCAAATTGAGAACCAATATGCTTCACCTAGTATGGAAACATTTTTGAATATTTTAGATGTTTTAGGTACAACAGCAAGTGATTTTTTCAAAGAGCCTGAAGAACCGAAAGTATTATATAAAAAGGCATCACAAGTTACTTATGATGAATATGAAAAAGGTTATATACTTCATTGGCCAGTTTCACAATCTAACGAGTTTGAAATGGAACCACTTATAATTACTTTAAATGGAAATACTTCATATAAAAATTTTGAACCTTCGAATTCGGACACATTTATATATTGTTTAGCGGGGGAAGTTACACTCATTTTAGGTGATAACGTATTTCATGCTGAAATGGGAGATGCGCTTTATTTTAAAGCAAAGCAAGAACATAAATTAATTAATCCTACACCAAATGAAACTCGAGTTATGATTGTTGCAACCGCATCATATTTATAGGAGGAAGAATAAATGGATTCATTATTATCTTTTAACAAAGTGAGTAAAATCTATGATGACATACCAATATTAGATAAAATCAATATAGATATTGAGTCAGGTCATTTTTATACATTACTTGGACCTTCTGGTTGTGGTAAAACAACAATTTTAAAACTTATCGCAGGATTTGAACAAGTCGATGAAGGCGATATTATATATCGAAATCAGTCAATTAATCATATAACAGCGAGCAAACGTAGGGTGAATACAGTATTTCAAGACTATGCATTATTTCCGCACTTAAATGTTTATGATAATATTGCTTTTGGATTAAAACTAAAGAAAATGAACAAAAGCGCCATTAATAAAAAAGTGAAAGAAGCATTAAATCTTGTTAAACTCACTGGCTATGAATATAGAACAATTGAAGGTATGAGTGGGGGACAAAAACAGCGTATTGCAATTGCACGTGCGATTGTGAATGAACCAGAAATATTATTATTAGATGAGTCTTTATCAGCACTGGATTTAAAATTAAGAACGCAAATGCAATATGAATTAAGAGAAATACAGTCTAGATTAGGTATAACATTTATTTTTGTTACACATGATCAAGAAGAAGCTTTAGCGCTAAGTGACTATATATTTGTAATGAAAAATGGTGAAATCCAACAATTTGGAACACCCACTGATATATATGACGAACCAGTCAATCGCTTTGTTGCCGATTTTATTGGAGAATCAAATATTATTGTAGCTACTATGATTGAGGATTATGTGGTGAACATCTATGATCAAGATTTAGAATGTGTAGATAGGGGTATTCCATCACAACAACAGGTAGAAGTAGTGATTAGGCCAGAAGATATATCATTGATTCAAGCGGAGCAAGGTTTATTTGAAGTGACAGTTACTTCTATGCTTTTCAGAGGTGTGCATTATGAAATCAATTGCATTGACAGTAAAGGTTATGAGTGGCTGATTCATTCTACTAAAAAAGCCAAAGTTGATAGTAAAGTTGGTTTATACTTTGAACCAGAAGCAATTCATATTATGGTGCCAGGTGAGAGTGAAGCTGAATTTGATAAGCGTATTGAAAGTTATGAGGAAATAGATCATGCGCAAGATTAATGCATTGCTCTTTATACCTTACATATTGTGGATGATTTTATTTATCATTGTTCCTGTGATACTTCTTTTTTATTTTTCGCTCATTGATATAAAAGGACATTTTGGATTAGAAAATTATAAACTGATGATTTCATTGAAATATTTCATAATGATTTGTGAATCGGTATGTTTTGCTATAGCGATTACATGTATAACGCTATTAATAAGCTACCCTGCTGCATACTTTATAAATTCATCTAAGCATAAAAATGTATGGTTACTTATACTGATTGTACCAACTTGGATCAATTTACTACTGAAGACCTATGCATTTATAGGTATATTCAGTCATGATGGTATTATCAATCAAATACTGAATTTTTTACATTTGCCTAAAACGGAATTGTTATTTACTGTTCCTGCTTTTTTAATAGTAGCAAGTTATATTTACATTCCATTTATGATTTTACCTATTTTCAATAGTATGAAGGATATTCCTAATAATATTTTACAAGCTTCAAGTGATTTAGGCGCGAGCCCGCTAACAACATTTAGAAAGATTATTGTACCACTCACGAAGCAAGGTGTATTGACAGGAATTCAAATCACATTTATACCGGCATTGTCGCTTTTTATGATTACGAGACTAATTTCAGGAAATAAAGTGATTAATATTGGGACGGCCATAGAAGAACAATTCCTAGTGATACAAAACTATGGAATGGGTTCGACGATTGCTTTGTTTTTAATCTTTTTTATGGCGCTCATCTTAATTATTACAAATACTAAAGCTACAAATGGGAAAAGGTGAATCATATGAAATGGTATGGCAAAATATATATCGGCATATTAATTGCTATTTTATATGCCCCAATTTTATTTTTAATGGTTTATTCATTTAACGCTGCTGGTAATATGATTCAATTTGATGGATTTACTTTGGACCACTATCAATCGTTATTTAGTAATGATCGATTAATGTCAGTTATTTTTAATACAATTGCGGTAGCGTTATTAGCTGCTGCATTTGCTACTGTGATAGGGACGTTCGGTGCGATTGGATTATATCATTTAAAAAACAAAAAATTGAAAGTTTCACTACTTACATTAAATAATGTATTGATGGTATCTTCTGATGTTGTTATTGGTGCTTCATTTTTGATTATGTTTACTGCCATTGGGCATTTTACTGGTATGGGTCTCGGATTCACAACGGTGCTTATTTCACACATTGCTTTTTGTATACCTATTGTGGTCATCATTGTGTTACCAAAATTGTATGAAATGAATAACCATACTTTAAACGCCGCTCGTGATTTAGGTGCAACGGAGTTTCAAGTATTGAATAAGGTTATGTTGCCTCATCTAATGCCAGCGATTATTGGTGGTTTTTTTATGGCCTTAACCTATTCATTAGATGATTTTACTGTCAGTTTTTTTGTTACTGGTAATGGGTTTAGTGTGCTTTCTGTGGAAGTTTATGCAATGGCAAGAAAAGGTATTAGCATGGAAATAAATGCAATATCTACCATTTTATTTGTTGGAATTATGTTAGGT
This sequence comes from Staphylococcus sp. NAM3COL9, assembly GCF_001431205.1. Lineage (GTDB taxonomy): Bacteria > Bacillota > Bacilli > Staphylococcales > Staphylococcaceae > Staphylococcus. The sequence goes on from NZ_LGPC01000010.1 coordinate 44,284, forward strand.
ATACTTGGGTATTATTTAATTAAAAATATGCTTAAGCATAAAAAACTAGTGAAACGGGGTATGTTATAATGAAACGTTTTTTACAGTTAATTATAATTTCTATCGTCGTTGGTTTGATATGTTTATTCATCAGTCAAAAATTCACTTCAAAGCATCATTCTGGCACTGGTGAAAAAATTTATGTTTATAATTGGGGAGAATATATTGATCCTAGTTTATTACAACAATTCCAAAAAGAAACAGGAATTGAAGTCGTTTATGAAACATTTGATTCAAATGAAGCGATGGAAGCCAAAATAAAAAATGGTGGCACTCATTATGATGTTGCTTTTCCGAGTGACTATACAGTGCAAAAATTAAAAAAACAAAAATTGTTATTACCTTTAAATCATGAGAAACTACCTAATATAAAAAATCTTGATTCAGATTATCTTGATATGCCATTTGATAAAGATAATACATATTCAATACCTTATTTTTTTGGCACTGTAGGTATTATTTACAATAAAAACGTATACCCAAATGATAACTTTGAGTCGTGGGATCAGCTTTATAAAGCGAAATATAAAAATGATATATTATTAGTAGATGGTGCAAGAGAAATGATAGGTGTAGCTTTAAATAAATTAGGTTATAGTTTAAATGAGACACATTCGCCATATTTAGCAGAAGCTGAAAAAGATTTAACGCGTTTAGGCCCTAACGTTAAAGGTGTGGTAGGTGATGAAATTTCAATGATGTTAGAACAGCATGAAGCAAATATTGCAGTGGTGTGGAGCGGTGTTGCAGCTCCAATTGTACAACAAAATGAAGAATTTGATTATGTAGTTCCTAAAAAAGGTTCAAATTTGTGGTTTGATAATATGGTTATACCTAAGACAACACAAAATAAAGCAGGTGCTTATAAGTTTATGAATTTTTTATTAGATGCAGAGCATAGTAAACAAAATACAGAATGGGTGGGCTATGCGACGCCTAATAAGGCAGCAAGAGCACAATTGCCTACAAGCATAAAAAATGATGAACGCTTTTATCCTTCAAAGAAAGAACAATCCAATTTAGAAGTTTATAAAGATTTAGGGAAAAAGACGTTAAGTGAATATAATGAAAGATTTTTAAATTTTAAAATGTCTTTAAAATAAGACACAGTTAGTAGTTATTTTAGTGTTAATTCGATATAATAGTTTGACAAGCAATATAAGGAGTTGTAAAAAAATGTCAGGAGAGCAATATACTCAAGTTAGACGTCCGGTGAGTCGACTAGCAGAAAAAGTATTAGGTTGGTTGAGTTGGATATTCTTATTATTACTAACCATTATTACGATGTTTATTGCACTAGTATCTTTTAGTAGTGAAGCATCAATACAAAATTTAGAGACTTCATTGAATGGTAATGATTTTATTCAACAAATATTAGCGAACAATGGATTAAACACAATTCAATTTGTGATATGGCTACAAAACGGCGTGTGGGCGATTATAGTATATTTCATCATTTGTTTACTTTTATCATTTTTAGCCTTAATTTCAATGAATATAAGAATTTTATCAGGATTCTTATTCTTAGTCGCAACAATAGTGACGTTACCATTAGTGTTGCTATTTGTACCGCTAATTATTCCTATTCTATTTTTAATCGTGGCAATCATGATGTTTGCACGAAAAGAAAAGGTAGAAACAGTGCCTGCATATTATGCAGAAGGATACCAAGGCCGTTATTCAGATTATGAGCAACACTCAGAACCGAACTCACCTCAATATATTGAAAAGAAACAAACTTCTGACGTAGAACAACAACAAAGTAATGATAATCAATTAAGAAGAGGCGGTTATAGCTCTGAAGTTGCAGAAAAAGTAAATTCTGAAAATAATGCATCTGATGAGGAACCACAAGTACTTTCTAGACAAGCAAAATATAATTATAAGCAAAGAAAACATAATAATGTTAAAGATGACAGTCAAAGTACTGAAGATGAATTCGGTCAAGTTAGCAATGTATATAATGAAAACGGTGAAGCAGTTGCCAACGAAGACCAAAGTAATAAAGATGCAATAACGAATGAGCAACAAGAACAACAAGATAAAGAAACAGAATTAGAGAACCAGCGTGTGGCGGAAGAAGAACAACGTCGTAAACAAGAAGCATATGAAGCGGAACAAAGAAAACAAGCTGAGCAAGAAGAACAACAACGCCGTAAACAAGAAGAGGCAGAAGAAGCGGCAAGATTGAAGCAAGAAAAAGCTGAAGAAAAAGAACGTATTAAACAAGAGAAAAAAGAACGCAGAAAACGTGAAAGAGAAAAACGTAAACAACAACCGAGTGCAGCAAATCAGCGTAGAAAGAATTTCGAAGAACGTAAGAAAATCACTTCACAAGATGTCGAAGAATCAGAAGATACAAAATCTAAAGAACAAAATGATTCTGAAACAAAAGACAAATCATAATAAAAATTGTATTATTTTTATAACAACTCAATTTGGTATTCGACAAATAAAACCCGATTGCTCACAGTATGTGATGCAATCGGGTTTGTTTATAATTCTTGAAACGTTTGTATGATCAAGTAAATATTTAAAATACTTAAAATAATGATTAAGCACCATGAAATCATATTTACCCAAGTTCTATTTTTAAACTGACCCATTAAATGATGATTATTTGTAGCGAGCTGCAAAGGTATCAATGAAAAAGGTAAGGCTAAACTTAAAAAAACTTGTGAAAATATAAGCAATTGTTCCATTTTTTCTTCATTACTTTTAAAGATAATTAAACAAAATATAATAGGCAATATTGCAACCAATCTTGTGATAAGTCTACGTAACCAGTTAGGTATTTTAAGATTAATAAAGCCTTCCATAACAATTTGTCCTGCCAAAGTACCGGTAATCGTAGAATTTTGTCCAGATGCAAGCAATGCTACAGCAAATAATGTACTCATTATCGCTCCCATTGAGGCGCCGAGTATAGGTTCTTGCTGTAAAGCTTGATACAAATCATAAAAGCCTCCAAGTTGTTCTGTATTAGCACCATAAAATAATGCAGAGCCTAGTACGAGTAGTAAGCAATTTACAACAAATGCAATAGTTAATTGGATATTAGAATCTATTGTTGCATATTTAATGGCATGTGCTTTTGAATGAATATCATTTCTATCATACATCCTAGATTGAACAATTGAAGAATGTAAATATAGATTATGTGGCATGATGGTCGCTCCAATAATACCCAAAGCAATAAATAGTGCACTATTATCAGTAACAATTGTGCTATTAGGAACAAATCCGTTTAAAACATCAGTGACTTGTGGTGATGCGATAAATACTTCAAATATAAAAATAAAGAGCACTGTGAAGATTAATGTTCCAACGATAGCTTCAATTTTTCTAAAACCAAAACGCATGATAAATAATAATAGAAACACATCGAATATAGTTATTAAAGCACCTACGAGTAATGGAATGTCGAACAATAGATTCAACGCAATTGCGCTACCAATAACTTCAGCTATATCTGTAGCTATAATGGCAAGTTCAGCTATAATCCAAAAGATAAAGGCAATTGGTTTATTCAAAAAATGTCTCGTTGCTTGCGCTAAGTCCATACCTGTTGCTATTCCTAATTTTACTGTCATGCTTTGTAATAACATTGCTGACAAACTAGAAAGTAAAATTACGAATAGTAAAATGTAACCGAATTGCGCGCCTCCTTGCATTGATGTTATCCAGTTGCCTGGATCCATGTAACCAACAGCTACCAATAATCCGGGGCCTAAAAAGGAAAAAAGTTTTTGGCTAAATTTACCATTAGTATTTACAGTAACAGTATTATTAATTTCATCTAAACTTTTATTTTTATTTTTTTGTTTGTTTGTAACTTGTTTATTCATTAACCACACCTCCAAAATATCTTTTGACATTTTATAGATTACTCTAAAAAAAATATTAGGTCAACCTAAAAACGCCTTTTTTTCCAAGGCTTTTACAGAATTAATTTAATTTTATTGTTCTAAGTTAGGTTTATTTAGCGAAAGGTCGTGATTATTTTTAATTATTTATAAATTTGCTATGATATAATTAATGAATTTATAGGAGGAAGAGTATGAGTAGGAAAACAGAACGTATTCTAGCATGGATAGCAATTAGTCTTAGTTTAATTTACTTATTATTTATGGTGATTGTTTATACTTTCATCAACGTACCAGAATTTAAAGAAGTTTTTAATGAACTAAACCAAGGACAAGGAACAGAAATGAACCCTGAAGCCTTTAAAGCTACTATTCTACTTCAAGGTATTTTTACACTTGTTTCAACGATTTTAGCTATTATTGCGGTCTTTACTATTAAAGGTAATCGAATATTAGCAGGATGTTTATTTATTGTTTCGTCTATTATTGGTATATCTGGTGGCAACTTTATAGCAATGATTTTATGGTTAATTGTAGGTATTATGTTATTTGTGAAAAAAGATAACAATAATCAAGGGAATCAAATTAATCAGATGCCAAATTATAATATTTATAATAATGAAAAAGAAAAACAAAAGCCCCAGCAACAAGATATGGATCCTGAGGCAGAAATGAAACGAAAAAAAGATGATGACCCGTACATTTATTAAATGTATCTGGCAATCATTTATAAAGATAAATAAGTGACAACAGAAAAAGCACGCTACTTAAAATGAATTTAAGTAGCGTGCTTTTTAGATATTTCAGATGGATTATTTATAGAATTTGAGTAATTGTTCGAAGGTTTCTTCAAGGAAGTTTAAAAAGACTTTATCGCTTTGTAATTGTTCGGCATTTGGTGACAATGTACGAGCTACAAAAAACTCACCTTTTTTAACTTCTTTAACACGATTGAGCGCTTTATTTAGGTCTTCATCTGACATTTCATGAATGTAAAATTTTTCTTGGCTCATATGATCAGGACTAATGCTATAGTCGTTTGGTAAATTTTTAAGTATTTCAAATTGGTCTTCGAAAGCTTTTATTTGTTGTGCTTTGTCTTTTGTTTCATGCATGATACCATACATGACAAATAATTGATTTTCAAATAGACCTATTTGAAAGTGTGGTTGCATTTTATAACCGCGTTTGTTTGTAGCGAAAGCGACCCACGTATCTTTTGGTGGATTAACTTTTCGGCGCGCATGTTTAGCTACGTGTGGGTAAAATTTTTCACCGGTTACTGTTTCTAAATATTGTGCGAAATAATCACCTAATTCATTAAGCTGGGGTCGGATACGTTCATTTAACGCTTCCATTCTTGCGTCAAGACCATCAACTGTGAATGCTTTGAAATCTCTAGGTTTAAATATGTACTTAGTCATTGGGGCCTCCTGTAAATATTATATACGTTTGTATTGTAGCATAATAAAATTGGAATAACAGTGTCTTTGACTATTATGCGTACCTGAAAACATAACTTTATAGTGGGCGTGTAGAAAAGAAAAAATAGGGTATATATGTAAGAAACCATAAAATATTCAAAATATAAGTTTATACATATTATTTTTAGATATTAGATAATAGAAAAGTTATGCATTAACTTTTTGAGTATTAATTACTGTATAATGGAAAGTGAATAAGGAGCTGATACAATGACTGTTTACGAGTTTGCTAAAGGTCTCATATTAGAGGCAGGGAATAATGTAAAAAAGATAATGAAAGAAGATATAGAAATAGAAACAAAATCAAATCCTAATGATTTAGTGACGAATGTAGATAAAGCTACAGAAAACTATATTTTTGAAAATATTTTACAGACATATCCTAACCACCATGTTATTGGTGAAGAAGGTCATGGTCATGATCTAAATGATGTAACAGGTGTTGTATGGGTAGTGGATCCTATTGATGGCACATTGAATTTTGTACATCAAAAAGATAATTTCGCAATTTCTATTGGTATTTATAATGATGGGCAACCTTATGCAGGATTTGTATACGATGTGATGAACGATGCACTATATCACGCTAAGGCTGGCGAAGGGGCGTTCGAAAATGAAAATCGACTTCCTGAAATAAAATCGACACCTTTAAGCACAAGTATCATTGGTATCAATCCTAATTGGCTAACCAAACCACGTTTAGGTGAATTATTTAAACCTATAGTAGAAGAATCTAGGAGTGCCAGAGCTTATGGATCAGCTGCTTTAGAAATCATTCATGTCGCAACTGGTAAATTAGCTGGGTATATTACACCTAGGTTACAACCTTGGGATTTTGCAGGTGGTCTCATTGTCTTAAATGAAGTGGGGGGGAAAGGTACAGATTTAATGGGAAATACATTATCAATTTATGAACCTAGTTCGATTGTTATGGCGAATAAACAATTGCATGCCGAACTCATTGAACAACATTTTCAAAAAAATAATGAAATCATTGGATTATTGCAACAACGTTTAAAAAGTAAATAATAAAAAATCATTTTAGAAGAAAAAACAACCTATGAAAAGCGCCTCAATCCTATTTTTAGAATTGAGACGCTTTTATAGATTGTATATAAAATTTGACTCGATTATAGCCAATCGTTTTCGCGGTATTTCTTTTTTAAAGTGAAACCGTAACCAAATGTTGCAATGAATAATATAAGTGTTAAAATCATCAATGGAACATTTGTTGCAGCTAAACTAAAGCTAAATAAAAGCAAGAATATTACAGCTACTATAGCAAGTACCCAAAATATTGCTTTCGATTTTTTTTGTTGCATACTACCACACCTTTATAGTTTTCTTTAACCAATTATATGATATAATAAAAAAGTTGCAAAGAAAAGTGGGAATTTACTCGAGAAAGGAATTTGTATAAATGACTAATAGAAGAGAAGACGTTCGTAATATAGCTATCATCGCTCACGTTGACCATGGTAAAACAACACTAGTAGATGAGTTATTAAAACAATCAGGAATATTCCGTGAAAATGAACAAGTAGATGAAAGAGCAATGGATTCTAACGATATTGAGAGAGAACGTGGTATCACAATCCTTGCTAAAAATACAGCAGTTAATTATAAAGACAACCGAATTAATATTTTAGATACACCAGGACATGCTGACTTCGGTGGAGAAGTAGAGCGTATCATGAAAATGGTTGACGGTGTTGTACTTGTAGTAGATGCTTATGAAGGAACGATGCCACAAACACGTTTCGTATTGAAAAAAGCATTAGAGCAAAACTTAAAACCAGTTGTAGTTGTAAATAAAATTGATAAACCAGAAGCACGTCCAGAAGGCGTAGTAGATGAAGTATTAGATTTATTTATCGAGTTAGAAGCTTCTGACGAACAATTAGATTTCCCAGTCGTTTACGCGTCAGCTGTTAATGGTACTGCAAGTTTAGATGCAGAAGCACAAGATGAAAATATGCAATCTCTATATGAAACAATTATCGATTATGTACCAGCACCAGTTGATAACAGAGACGAACCATTACAATTCCAGATTGCGCTATTAGACTATAGTGATTATCTAGGACGTATTGGTGTAGGACGTGTGTTCCGAGGAACAATGCGTGTAGGTGACAGTGTATCTTTAATTAAATTAGACGGAACTGTTAAAAACTTCCGCGTAACAAAAATCTTCGGTTTCTTCGGTTTAAAACGTGAAGAAGTTAACGAAGCATATGCTGGCGATTTAATTGCCGTATCAGGAATGGAAGATATTAACGTTGGTGAAACAGTAACTCCAAGTGATCACCAAGATGCACTTCCTGTATTAAGAATTGATGAACCAACCCTTGAAATGACATTTAGAGTTAACAATTCACCATTTGCAGGTCGTGAAGGTGATTATGTAACGTCTCGTCAAATTCAAGAACGTCTTGACCAACAATTAGAAACAGACGTTTCACTAAAAGTTACGCCTACTGAGACTCCAGATAAATGGATCGTTGCAGGTCGTGGAGAATTACATTTATCAGTCCTAATAGAAAACATGAGACGTGAAGGCTTTGAATTACAAGTATCTAAACCTCAAGTTATTTTAAAAGATATTGATGGTGTGAAATGTGAACCATTTGAACGTGTACAATGTGAAGTACCGCAAGAATATACAGGTTCTGTAATTGAGTCATTAGGCCAACGTAAAGGTGAAATGCTTGACATGGTTACAACAGATAATGGCTTAACTCGTATTCTCTTTATGGTTCCTGCTCGTGGTTTAATTGGTTATACTACAGAATTTATGTCTCAAACTCGTGGTTACGGTATTATTAACCATACATTTGAAGAATTCAGACCACGTGTTAAAGGTCGTATCGGTGGCAGAAGAAATGGTGCGCTTGTATCAATGGATCAAGGTAAAGCTAGTGCTTATGCAATTATGGGCTTAGAAGACCGTGGTACAAACTTTATGGAACCTGGTACAGACGTATACGAAGGTATGGTTGTTGGTGAACATAATCGTGATAACGACTTAACAGTTAACGTTACGAAAGAAAAGAACCAAACAAACGTACGTTCTGCTAATAAAGATCAAACTGTAAGTATGAAACGTCCAAGAATTTTAACTTTAGAAGAAGCGTTGCAATTCATCAATGACGATGAACTTGTAGAAGTTACACCAGAGAGTATCCGTATTAGAAAAACAGTTTTAGAAAAATCAGCACGTGAAAAAGAAGCTAAACGTGTCAAACAAATGATGCAAGATAGTGAATAATTAAATAGGATTTAATGTGAGAACCAAACTAGATTACATTGTCTAGTTTGGTTTTTTATTTTAGAATTAGGATTTAAGATAACGTGGTTAAGAAAATTAAATATATTGTTATTAACAGCATATGTACATTATGTTTTAAAACATATAAAAATAGCTAATCCTTTAACAATTTGAGCTGCATTTTAGTTACGGCTCATAATTATTAAACAATTAGCTATTATAATTATAAAATTAGTTTGTTAAATTGATGAGATATAAAACTTTGTGTTAAAGATGATTATAAGTCGTTACTTGATTGCGCTGTTTAGGTGTATCAAGTCTACTTTTACACTCGTCACACATAAATGTGTGCATCGGATCATTTCTGAGTCTTTTCGCTTCTAATGTATTTTGATCGATAAATACTTCCATATCACAAATAATACATTGAACTTTTTTCATGCTTAGATCACCTCGATATGAGTAACATATGCAAATTGGTAAGAATAACCTTCTTTTGGAATGTAAACAAAGCTATCTACACTATAATCATCATATAATCTTTTACCATCTTTAGCGAATTGGAAAAAAAGGTAAGGTAATAAATCAATTGGAACCTCGATGGCATCATTTTCATTATATAAACGGATTGCTTTTGCAGAATCATTTGGTTCAGCATTTTTGAAAAAAGGTGTCATATTGATAACAAATGATTGTTCCAATACTGCACGTCTTTTATATTTTATTTCAGAATTTAATGTTGGTGGATTGGTTTGACCTTCCAAAATTGCACGATTCCATTCACGGTTATCGTCAAAATTGATTGGCTTTGTACCGTCGAATACACCTTTTTCTAAATCTTCAATTTGTACTTTTCTATCATCAAAAATCCAAGTTGTACTATCTAATGATATTGGAAATTTAACTGCGCCCTTAATTTGAATCATAGTCCCACTCCTATTTGTATATCTTATCTATCTTTATAACAAAAATATATAAAAATGAATATTTTGTGAATGTTTCTCATTTGTAAGTGAACATTTCATATACGCATTGTACTATAAAATTTACATTGAAATAAAACGTTTTCAAAATAGATGCCAGCAGGCTAATCATTCCGTAAATAAATATATTTGAGATAAAGATTTCTTTAATATCAATATTATCACAAATAACACGGTTTAGTATATTAAGGAATTCACTTGCATTTTATGAATCAGTAAGATACACTTCTACATATAAAGTTACAATTGATAGGGGGAGTATGTCTTGGTAAAAAATCAAAAAATAAGCAATGCGGCATATGACCAGTTGAATAATGATGCTGATAGGATTCTCCAACTTATAAAAGTACAAATGGATAATCTGACGTTACCTCAATGCCCGTTATATGAAGAAGTACTCGATACTCAAATGTTTGGATTGCAAAAAGAAGTAGATTTTGCTGTTCAACTTGGTTTAGTCGATAGAGAAGTGGGCAAAGATTTAATGCTACGATTAGAAAAAGAACTTTCTAAATTGCATGACGCATTTACTAATGTTTAATATGGTTAAATAAATATATTTTTTTGACTGGGAAGATTTTAACCAGTTTTAAAATTACACACAACTTGTATAAGTAGTATCTTTAAAACTACATAACATATTTCGGAGTGGCTGGGACATCAATATATTGTTGATTGCATCGCAGCCATTTTCTTTTTTTAAAAATAGACAAATGACAAAATTAATAGTTAAAATAGTGGTGTTTAGTGTTATATTTGTTCGGAATATTATAGTGATGTTTGATATAATGTTAAAAGTGTAATTTATTTTTTATGAAACAGACCCAATATCTTAAGGCGATTTACAACAATAAATATCGTTTTAATGTTACGAATTTGAGCTGGTAATGATAAATGATATTAATAATTAGAATTGGATGATATGTCAAATGAATAACATAAAACAATTTTTTCGATATATTGGTAGAAATGCCAAATATATTGATTATCCGTTAGTAATTACATATATTTTATTATGTCTAATAGGCTTAGTAATGGTATATAGTGCAAGTATGGTTGCAGCTACAAAAGGTTCATTGACAGGTGGCGTTCCAGTGACTGGGACTTACTTTTATACAAGACAATTAATGTATGTAATCATGAGTTTAATTCTTGTCTTTTTCATGGCATTCTTTATGAATGTCAAATTCCTCGAAACCATCAAATTTCAGAAATGGATGATGATGATAGTGGTTGGTTTACTTGTAGCCACTTTACTTGTAGGAAGTAATATTAATGGTTCAAAAAGTTGGATCAATTTAGGTTTTATGAATCTACAAGCTTCGGAACTACTGAAAATTGCAATACTTGTATATTTACCTTATATGATAGAAAAGAAGCGACCAAAAGTTTTTAAAGAACCTAGACTATTAGCATCACCGATTATTTTGGCTTCATTTTGTATAGCACTTGTCCTTTTACAAAGAGATGTAGGACAAACGTTATTAATTTTAATTATCTTCTTTTCAATCTTGTTTTATGCAGGAATAGGTGTTCAAAAATCACTCAAATATGGTTTGATGATTTTAATCGGTGTATTTATTATAGGCTCACTATTTCTACTATTAGGATTAGTTCCAGATTACTTGACTGCCCGTTTTAGTACATTAACAAATCCATTTAGTAATGAAGAAGGTACTGGGTATCATATTTCTAACTCCTTGATTGCAATCGGAAATGGTGGACTATTTGGGCGAGGGTTAGGTAATAGTATTATGAAATTAGGATACTTACCAGAACCACACACTGATTTTATCTTTTCGATTATTGCTGAAGAGCTAGGTTTGGTAGGCTGTGTCGTCGTGATATGCTTACTATTCTTTATAGTTTATAGAGCATTTGAACTTGCAAATAAGACTAACTCTTACTTTTACAAGTTGGTCTGTGTAGGTATTGCAAGCTATATTGGTAGTCAAACATTCGTTAACTTAGGTGGTATTTCAGGTACAATACCGTTAACAGGTGTACCATTACCATTCATAAGTTTTGGTGGTTCTTCAATGATAAGTTTAAGTATTGCCATGGGTCTATTGCTAATTACAGCGAAGCAAATTAAAATCGAAGAATTAAGAAAGAAAAAAGCAAAAAAAATTAATAATGATGTAGGGGTTTCTAGAAGAACATAGGTTAATTAATTATGGTATCTATAATATGAAAGTGTAATTTGTAAAAGCAAACGTTACAACAGTAAAATGTTGAAAACGTTTGCTTATTTTTATAAACAGGCATCTTAATTTTGAAAAACTTAGTGTTTTTATTATACTATAGCTATGATATAAAATCTTAGAAATGCGAGTATAATACAATGTTTAGAGACTACTGCATACAAATAAAAATTTATCTAACAGCGATCACAATTCAACAGTTTAAGTAGTGTTTCTTGAATAAGCGAATAAACTTTTATTTGTATACATTGTTCGTATTTTGCTATAATGGTTCCTATATCAAACTTTTTAGAAAATTCAAATTTTAAGGGGGACCATGTTTTGAAAAAAATAAATAAACTTATGGTAGCCAATCGTGGAGAAATAGCAATAAGGATTTTTAGAGCAGCAACTGAGTTAAATGTACAAACAGTTGCGATTTATTCAAATGAAGATAAAGGGTCTTTACATAGATATAAAGCAGATGAGTCATACTTAGTAGGCGAAGATTTAGGTCCTGCAGAATCATATTTAGATATTGAGCGCATTTTAGAAGTGGCAAAACATGCCGATGTAGATGCAATTCACCCTGGTTATGGTTTTTTAAGTGAAAATGAAACATTTGCACGCAGATGTCAGGAAGAAGGCATCAAGTTTATTGGGCCACGTGTTGAGCATTTAGATATGTTTGGGGACAAAGTTAAAGCAAGATCAACAGCAATTAAAGCAGATTTAACAGTTATACCAGGTACTGATGGACCTATTGATAATCAAAAAGATGCTATAGCTTTTGCAAACGAAGCAGGCTATCCACTTATGATTAAAGCAACAAGTGGTGGCGGTGGTAAAGGCATGCGTATTGTTCATGCAGAAGATGAATTAGAAGATGCATTCCACCGTGCTAAGTCTGAAGCTGAAAAATCATTCGGTAACAGTGAAGTATATATTGAAAAATACATCGATAACCCAAAACATATAGAAGTTCAAATTATGGGTGATGAACATGGTAATATCGTACACTTATATGAACGTGATTGCTCTGTGCAACGTCGTCACCAAAAAGTAGTGGAAGTAGCGCCTTCAGTTGCGTTGTCTGATGATTTAAGAGAACGTATTTCTGATGCTGCAATCCAACTCATGGAAAATATAAAATACGTTAACGCAGGTACTGTAGAATTCTTAGTATCAGGAGACGAATTCTATTTCATAGAAGTGAACCCACGTGTGCAAGTTGAACATACAATTACTGAAATGGTTACAGGTGTGGATATTGTTAAAACACAGATACTTATAGCAGACGGAGAAGTATTATTTGATGATGAAATTAGTATGCCAAAACAAGAAGATATTCAAACGTTAGGATACGCTATACAATGTCGTATTACGACTGAAGATCCTACAAATGATTTCATGCCTGATACGGGGAGAATCATAGCTTACCGTTCAAGTGGTGGTTTTGGGGTTAGATTAGACGCTGGTGATGGTTTCCAAGGCGCGGAAATTTCACCTTATTATGATTCATTACTCGTGAAACTATCAACTCATGCGATGTCATTTAAGCAAGCAAATGAAAAAATGGATCGTTCGCTACAAGAAATGAGAATTCGTGGCGTTAAAACAAATGTGCCATTCTTGATTAATGTAATGAGACATGAACAATTTAAAACTGGCGATTATACAACGAAATTCATCGAGAAAACGCCAGAACTTTTTGATATAGCACCAACACTTGACCGTGGTACAAAAACACTAGAATATATAGGCAATGTTTCAATTAATGGTTTCCCGAACGTTGAAAAACGATCAAAACCGATTTATGAAGCATCTCCAATTCCGAAGACTGCTAAAAAAGAAGTTGACCAATTAGAAGGTACTAAGCAACTATTAGACGCACAAGGTCCTAAAGCAGTTGCAGATTGGTTAAAACAACAAGAAGATGTATTAATTACAGACACAACATTTAGAGATGCACATCAATCATTACTTGCTACTCGTGTACGTACGAAGGACATGATGAACATTGCTTCTAAAACTGCGGATGTAATGAAAAATAGCTTTTCATTAGAAATGTGGGGTGGTGCAACATTCGATGTCGCATTTAACTTCTTAAAAGAAAACCCGTGGGAAAGATTGGAAAGATTGAGAAAGGCTGTGCCAAATGTACTATTCCAAATGTTACTACGTGCTTCTAATGCAGTCGGATATAAAAACTACCCTGACAACGTAATTAAAAAGTTTGTCAAAGAGAGTGCAGACGCTGGAATTGATGTATTCCGTATATTTGATTCATTAAACTGGGTAGATCAAATGAAAGTAGCAAACGAAGCAGTACAAGAAGCAGGTAAAATTTCAGAAGGTGCAATTTGTTATACAGGTGATATCTTGAACCCGAATCGTTCTGACCTGTACACATTAGAATATTATGTGAATATGGCAAAAGAACTTGAAAGAGAAGGCTTCCATATTTTAGCGATTAAAGATATGGCCGGCTTATTGAAACCTAAAGCTGCGAACGAGTTAATTGGTGAATTAAAAGCTGCGGTAGATTTACCTATCCATTTGCATACACATGATACAAGTGGCAATGGCATACTTGTTTACAAACAAGCGATAGATGCTGGCGTAGATGTCATTGATACTGCCCTAGCATCAATGAGTGGGCTAACAAGTCAACCAAGTTCTAATTCGTTATACTATGCATTAAATGGTTTTGGTAGAAATGTGCGTGCGGATATTGATGGTATGGAAGAATTATCTCATTATTGGGGTACAGTGCGTCAATATTATAGTGATTTTGAAAGTGATATTAAATCACCTAATACCGAAATTTATCAACATGAAATGCCAGGTGGACAATATTCAAACTTAAGTCAACAAGCTAAAAGTTTAGGGTTGGGGAATAGATTTAACGAAGTGAAAGAAATGTACAAACGTGTCAATTTCTTGTTTGGCGATATTGTAAAAGTAACGCCTTCTTCTAAAGTGGTAGGTGATATGGCTTTATACATGGTACAAAATGATTTAGATGAACAAACTATCATTGATGATGGCTATAAATTAGACTTCCCTGAATCCGTTGTATCATTCTTTAAAGGGGAAATTGGCCAACCAGTAAGTGGTTTTAATAAACAATTGCAAAAAATCATCTTAAAAGGTCAAACAGCTTTAACAGATAGACCAGGTGAATATTTAGAGCCTGTAGATTTTGAAGCGGTAAGAAAAGAATTAGAAGAGAAACAAGAAAGAGAAGTTACAGAACAAGATATAATCAGTTATGTGTTATATCCAAAAGTTTATGATCAATTTATCTCAACGCAAGAACAATTTGGTAATGTGTCATTGTTAGATACGCCAACATTCTTCTTTGGAATGAGATCTAACGAGACAGTAGAAATTGAAATTGACACAGGTAAGAGACTGATCATTACACTTAAGACGATTACCGAACCTGATGAAAAAGGTATTCGTACAATTTTCTATGATATGAATGGTCAAGCGCGTCGTATCTTCATTCAAGATGAAAACGTCAAGGCAAGTGAAAGTGTGAAACCTAAAGCGGATAAATTAAATCCAAATCATATCGGTGCTCAGATGCCAGGTTCAGTTACTGAAGTTAAAATTTCAGAAGGTGAATCAGTTACGAGTGGCCAACCTTTATTAATTACAGAGGCAATGAAAATGGAAACAACAATCCAATCACCATTTGATGGTGTGGTTAAGAAGGTTACAGTTCAAAGTGGAGAAGCAATTCAAACAGGTGACTTATTAATTGAAATTGAAAAAGAACCAGTAGATTAAATTTATTATTTTACAATGAAACAGCCGTCAGGTTTCCCTAAATGGGAATCTGGTGGCTGTTTCTATTGCAACAAAATATAATAGAGGAGGGTGATTCTAACAGTCAGAAGTCCATTCAAATCATTGCCATTTAAAAAAATAATCAATCATTCATTAGTTGAATTAATTAAATGCAAACAGGTGATATTAATGAATAATAGCTATAAAAAAACCAAATGCTGAAAAGGCATTTGGTTTGTCTACGTACTTTTTCTGTTTATTAACGAATCGAAACTTATTTATCCGCCACTTCGAATCGTTCGTAGCATTAATACTATAAAGTATGCTATTAAACCAAACAATATGGTAATAAAAAGTGCATGTAACAAAGCAATAAATAAATTAACATTTGTCATCATAGATAAAGCACCTGTAATAACTTGCAAGACTACTAAAATAAAGGCAGCTGTATAACCAAATCGAATTGTACGATTTTGACTATAATTTTTTACTGCATGGATAAATGCAAGTAATATCCAGATGAAAGTAATTAAAGCCATGCCTCTGTGTGTAAAGTTTACCCAATCTTGCACGTTATGAGGTATGATATCGTCGAATGGTAAAGGCCATTTACCATATGCTAAACTGGCTTCTTTATGTCTTACTAGTGCACCAGTGTAAATAGTTAAATACACAACAATTGCCATAATCCATGTATAAATTCTTAATGGTTTTCTGATAAATAGTTCATCTGCTTCATATTTTCGATCAACTTCAAAAATAATTAAAGTTAAGATAAATACTGATGAAAATGAAATTAGAGAAATACCAAAGTGTAATGCCAACGTGTATGAATTTTGTTGCCATATTACTGCTGCTGCACCTACAAGCGCTTGGATGACTAAGAACCCAACACTTATAATACTTAACGGTTTTACTTCTTTAATATGACCAATATGCTTCCAAGCAACTATAGCTAACCACAATACAATAATTAATGATAAGCCTGAAACTGCACGGTGACTTAATTCAATCAACGTTTGAATTGGTAAATTTTGAGGTAAAAATGCACCATGACATAATGGCCAGTCAGAGCCACATCCATCTGCCGAACCAGTCTTGGTAACTAAGGCACCACCCAATTGAACAAAAGCCATAATGAGTGTTGCTAAAACAGATAACCATTTTAGGTTTTTTTTGCTAAACAAGAATTAACCCCCCACTTATATGTAAAACTCTTGAGACATTAAATTACATTCAGTTGTAACATTATTTGTCGTAATTATTGTAATTTTTTAATCTCGAAAAGGCATACTTATAAAATTTAAATAAATCTTAACTAACATTATAACAAGAAATATAGATTAAATTGTGTCACAAAAATGACTATTTGTGAAAGTCGTTAAAGTGTCACAAATAACTTTACATAAATGTAGTCAATAACACAAATTTAATATATCATTGTATTATATGAAAAAAATAGGAGGGAAATTATGAACAAAGAACAAACTTTGTCACATAATTCTAGTCGTGTAAATTTTAAAGAGATACAGCAAATCATCAAAATGGGGCTTGTACAAGGAAACTTACTACCCGCATTTGCTGGTACATGGCTTGCAATTGTGTTGACGAATCATTCCTTCCTCTCGTCAATACCACAAATCTTAATGATGTTGGTGGGCTCTACGTTAATTATGGGGGGCGCATGTGCTTTAAATAATTATTATGATCAAGATATTGACAGTATCATGCCAAGTAAACAACAGAGACCAACAGTTAATGAGAGAATCACAGATAGAAATTTATTGATTCTCAGTTTTGGAATGATGCTTATAGGGGAAGCGTTACTATTTGCATTAAACATACCTTCAGGAGTAATTGGCTTGATAGGGATTGTTGGATATGTTTCATTTTATTCTATTTGGTCTAAACGTCACACGGTTTGGAATACAGTAATTGGTAGTTTCCCAGGAGCAGTGCCACCACTAATTGGTTGGACCGCAATCGAAGGAAACCTCAGTTTAGTAGCAGTAGCGCTATTCTTAGTAGTATTCTGTTGGCAACCAGTTCATTTTTATGCGTTAGCAATTAAGCGTAAAGATGAATATTCATTAGCAAATATTCCAATGCTACCATCCGTTAAAGGGTTTAGCCGTACGAGAGTGAGCATGTTTATATGGCTTGTATTCTTATTACCACTACCATTTTTACTTAGCACTTTAGGCACAACGTTCATTGTGATAGCAACATTGTTGAATTTAGGTTGGGTATATATGTGGTTAACAAGTTTTAAAAAAGATTTAGATCAAACGAAATGGGCAACAAAAATGTTTGTTTATTCATTGAATTATTTAGTAGTATTCTTTGTGCTCGTTGTTGTCGTATCATTAATACAAATGTTCTAATAATTAATAATGAGGATGTAATATATGAATTTACCAATTTTACCTACTTTAAGTACAAGTTTTATTGTTATTAGTGCGATCTTAGTTGCAATAGGTTGGCGCAAAATTTGGAAAAGAGAAATTGAAAGTCATAAAAAAGTAATGCTTAGTGCGGCATTTTTTGCACTCGCATTTTTCATCATTTATGCTTCGAGAACTATTTTCATTGGTAACACTGCTTTCGGCGGTCCTGATTCAATGAAAATTTATTACACTATATTCTTAGTATTCCATATCAACTTAGCAACAATTGGTGCAATTTTAGGTGTATCACAAATTATTACGGCATTTAAAGAGAAATTTAAAGTGCATAGATTTGTTGGTCCAATTGCATCAATTGTATGGTTCTTCACTGCAATTACTGGTTTAGCAGTATACGCATTACTTTATGTAATCTATCCTGGTGGAGAAACAACATCGCTAATCAAAGCAACGATTGGATTATAACTAATATTTAATTTACTATTAGTCATTTTACGTAAAAGATTTCTGGCATATAATAAAAATGGTAAGCAATCAAATTTTGATTGCTTACCATTTTTTTAGTTACAATGATATAGTTAATAAACAATAATGCTAGAGGTTTATTCTAATCATTCAAATATCTTATTAAGTGTTTGGCTGTTACAGAATCTTTAGTATCTAATAAACCTTTTGGCTGTCCTTCATATAGTAATTGTCCACCTTGTCCACCAGCGTAAGGTCCTATATCAATGATCCAGTCTGCATGCGTCATCATGGTTAAGTTATGTTCTATAACTACTACTGTGTTGCTGTCATCAATAAGTTGATTAAAACAGTCTAATAATATAGGTATGTCATCTTCATGTAATCCTGTTGTAGGTTCATCAAAGACAAAAGTGTGGTGATTTACAGTACATGTTAAATATTTACTTAGTTTCACACGTTGAACCTCGCCACCTGACAATGTATTTAACGTTTGACCTAATGTCATATAATTTAGCCCCGTGGATTTTAAAGCGTTCAAAGGTGTTGAAATATTGTGTTTTGAATGGAAAAATTCGATTGCTTCATCTACAGTTAGCGCAAGAATATCTGCAATTGAATAACCTGCTACTTTAGCATCAAGCACTTCTGGTTTATATCTTAGTCCATTACAAACATCACACGTTTGAGTAAAATCTGGCATAAATGCAAGTTCGGTTTTTAAAATACCTTTACCATGGCACTCTGGACAGGCGCCTTCTGAATTATAACTAAACATAGATTTTTTTAATCCTGTTTCTTCACTGAAATAGCTTCGTACTTCATCAAATATATTTAAATAAGTGAGTAAGTTAGAACGACTTGAAGCATGCACAGGTTTTTGATCAATAAAAATAGTGTCTTGTAACTGACTTAACCCTTCATGAATTAAAGAACTTTTGCCGGAACCTGCGACACCAGTCACCACAGTCATAGCCTCTTCTGGTATTTGAGTTGAAACATTTTTTAAATTATTACGAGATATATTAGATAGTTTAATAAAATGTTGGCTCTCTCTAGGTTGTGATTTAAGCTCATGCATTCTTCGCAGTGCAACGCCTGTACTGGTAGTTGATTTTAATAAAGCATTATAAGACCCAGCAAATGTGATCTCGCCACCATTTTTTCCAGCAAGTGGACCTAAATCTATAACGTAGTCAGCAATACGTATAACATCAGGATCATGTTCTACGACCAACACAGTATTACCTTTGTCTTTTAAAGATTGTATGATTTCATTTATACGTTGTATGTCATCAGGATGTAAACCAACACTAGGCTCATCTATAATGTACATCAGATCACTTAAAGGGCTATTAAGATGTCTTATTAATTTAATGCGTTGTGATTCACCACCTGAAAGCGTGGTAGTTTCTCTAGATAAAGTTAAGTAATTAAGGCCAATATAACTTAAAGATTGTAATTGTTGTTGTAGTGGTTCAATAATAACTCGTGCTTTATCTGAATGAATGTTTTTAATAAAATCTAACGTATCATCAATGGATAATTGAGTGAAATCTGCGATGTCAAAACCATTAATTTTACATTTTAAAATATCTGGGTGTAATCTTTTTCCGTGACATTTCGTACATTCTTTTGAAGTCACGACACGATCTATGGCTTCTCTAAATTTATTTTTTTCAAAATTATCATTGAGTAAAAAAGAACGTCTGAAGCGATGAATTAAACCTTCGAATTTGGCTGTTTTAGGCCAATTATTAGGTGGGTTTTTCAGTTTAGTAGGCTTTGTGTACAGCAATGTATTAAGTTCTTCTTGGGTATAATCTTTTAATTTTTTATCATTATCAAATAAACCTGTATACAAATAGCGCTTGCCTCTCCAACTATCCGGTCTAAAAGAGGGGAATCGTATCGCATCTTCGTTTAAAGATTTATTAAAATCTAACAGCTCATTTAAATCTATGTCTTCCACGTACCCTAGACCTGAGCATGTATCGCACATTCCTTTAGGATTGTTAAATGAGAATATGTCAGAGTAACCCACAAAAGGTTCTCCTATTCGAGACCATAATAATCTTACTGAAGCATATATATCAGATATTGTACCTACTGTTGAACGTGAATTGCCACCTAATCGTTTTTGGTTGATAATCATAGCAACTGGTAGGTGTTCAATCAAATCTACTTTTGGTTTGGAATATTGTGTTAATTGATGTTGTATATATGTAGAATATGTCTCGTTTAAAAGACGTTCTGATTCGGCAGCAATTGTATTAAATACTAATGAAGATTTTCCTGAACCTGAACGACCAGTAAAAACCGTTATTTGATGCTTTGGTATATCAACAGAAATATCTTTTAAATTGTTTTGTTTTGCGCCGTGAATACAAATTATTGTCATAATTTTCACCTCTCAATTATAATTATACCCAATAAAGGATGATGTATCACTTGTATCGCTGAATCGTAAAAATGTGTATTTTGAATGACCTGTGCTAATCTTAACAAAGAATTTATAATGTCATACCTTGCTTGTGACATAATGAAACATGTACAATAAATGAAAGTAATATATAGGTGGGTGAGCGATGAAAAAACTAATAATTAAAATTATTGGTGTATTATTATTAATTTGTTTTTTAATTTATTTATTTTACTCACCGCGTTTAAAGTTTGACGTACTCGAAAATCCTAATAAAGATTCAACTAAAATGACTCAAAATAAGGATGCTCAAAAAACTGAGACAAACGCTGAAAATCCGAAGCCTAAAAAAGGCGTAAGTACGTGGGTTGGTCAAAGCTTAGATAAATTAACTGATAAATATGGTCAAGCTGATCGAGTTTATCCATATAAAAAAAATTTTAAAAACTATGTATTTAAGCAAAAAGATAAATATTATTTGATTACTACTAAAAAAGGTATCGTTAAATCTGTTTATGCAACAGGTAAAGATGCTAATGTAAATCCAATAAAAATACAGGACGATGCGTCACATGTTTTTGAAAAATATAGTATTAATCCAGAACCAATGATTACCGTAAATGGTAAGCAATATGAATTTGAGTTATCTGATTCGGATATGAAAACACAAGCACTCATTAAATTTAAAGATATCTATGCTCAAGTATACATAGATCAACAATCTAATGAGGTTGTCGCGGTTAGATATTTAGATAGTGAAGCTCTGGCAGCATTTAAACCATATCAAATGTTATCTACCAAAGAGGATAAAGAGGTTAAAAGCAAATATAGTAATATTACTTATGAGCAAAACTCAAATCAGCTAACGACACTTTATGAAATTACAAATGAAATGAGAAAGTTAAAGGATGCCGATCCATTGAAAGTTAATAATCATTTAACGCATATTGCCTCATTTAACTTGTATGAAGCAATTGGTACTGATAGTGTTGAATTTACTGAAGATGCTTTAAAACAACAGCTAAATGAGCAAGAGGTGCCATTTGTATCTGCTAGTCAAAATGTAGGCTATGATTTTAACGAAGTTCCAACTTTAATACATAGTTGGCTCAACTCAGATATTCATAGATCTAGAATGTTAAACTCTAAATATAATGAAATGGGTGGCGAAGTAACAAATGGTTACTACACAATTATTTTTGTTGAAGATAAATAGAAAGGAGATTTGTAACGATGATTACTGAAGAAACATTAACAGTGCTTGATGAAATTGAAGCACTTAGTGATAAAATACTTGAATCAAGATTATATAAAGAATATAAAGAGGCTGAACAACAGTTGGCGGATAATGATGAAGCACATTTATTATACCAAGCATTTTTGAAATCAAAAGATAAATATGATGAAATTATGCGCTTTGGTAAATACCACCCTGATTACCAAACGGTAATGTTAGACACACGTAAACGTAAACGTGCTTATGAAATGCTACCAGTTGTAATGGATTTTAAACAAAAAGAAGTTTTATTACAGGATTTAATAGATGAAGTGATTGTTAAAATTGCATACGCTGTTTCTGAAAATGTAAAAATTGAAACAGGCAACCCATTTTTTCAAAAAGACGCAAGTGGCTGTGCTACAGGCGGATCATGTAGCTGTTCACTTTAAGCTAGATTTTTAGAGTCATCAATAATAAATATTGAATAAAGCTGGGACGCCTCATTGAGGTTTCCCAGCTTTATTGTGAAACATACATTATTAGTGATAAGTATGTTTAAAGCGTTCTGCTAAATCTGGTCTGTCAGTAACAAGTGTATGCGCATCATTAAAAATTAAATCATTCATTAAGTCGAGATTATTCACCCCATAATAACCTGGAATGATGTCACGCGTGTTAAGCCATTGAATGAATTTTGGTGAAGTTAGTTTAATACCTTTGAATGAAACAGGCATTTGGAAAGTGTGTGCACGTGGTTGAAAGGTATTGCCTAGACTTAAATAGAACTTTAAGAAACCTTCTGCAACTTCACTTTGACTTGCGCCAATGGCTACTGTGCCATTACTTATTATATTAAAACGTTCAATTTGTTTACTGTGGAAACTTGTTACTAATACGTGATTTTGAGCATTATTAGCAACAATGTCCTCATATATAATTTCTGGTACGAGGCGGCCATGTTCACTTTCAGGGTCATCTTTTAAATCGACATTAATCAATTGATTTGGATATAATTTAAGTAATTCATCAAAAGATAAAATATAAGCATCTTTGTGACCTCGATAAGGTTTATGTCCGTTTATATCTACAAAATGATATCCTGAATCTAACTGTCTTAACTCTGCTAAAGTATGTTCTGATACTTTACCCGAACCGTTAGTTGTACGATTCACGTCTTCATCATGGAAAACGATAAGGTTTCGATCTTTTGTAAGTCTCACATCTGTTTCAAATCCATCAATCCCGTGTGCTGCTGCATTATCAAAAGCAAGTTTAGTTTGCTCTGGTCTCACAGCCATACCACCGCGATGGGCAAATATATATGGTGCAGGTTTAGAAAAGAAAGATGGTATACTTTGATTATTCGGTTTAGCTTTATATTTAGTAATTAAAAACACGCTACCGACTAAACCAAGCGTACTTAGAAATCCGCCCTTAATTAATTTATTGATTTTTATCACGAGCAATCCTCCTCAGTTTTGAGTATATAGAGTAATATAGCAAATGTTTGTGATACATCAAAATAATTGTTATTTATAAAAAGAAAAAGAAATGATATTATATAATGGCTAATAATTGGAGTGAAAAAAATGAATACTATAGCTAGAACAAGTTTAATAATTTATTTGAAACATATGAAACACGAAAGACAAGTAAGAAAATTTGGCCATATCGTAAGTGTAAATAGACAACAACGCTATGTCGTAATGTATATAAATGAAGAAGAAGCGGATCAAATTGTTGAAAAATTAATGAGGCTCAAATATGTGAAGAATATTGAAGGTTCGCCCTATAAATATTTAAAAAAGGTTTATGAAAAAGAACAGCATGAAATATCTTGATTCAAAAGTTTTGTTTTTTGTATCTGATCAAGAGAAATCTAGCTAATGATTTAATATGAATCAGTTGAAAAGCCACGATAGTACAATGATTATCTACAGTGGCTTGTTTTATTTAATTTATTGCAATGGTGGAATCCATCTTTGCAGTCTTAAAACACTGATTAAGTAGTTAAAATATAAATCGATATCATGGAAGGTGTCACTCGGTTGTACATCTACCTCTTTGATATCTATATTATATAGGTTTGCTTGCTCATTGATCATTTCAAACTTTTTGTTTGAATTAGGATAGGGATAATTTAAAGCATTAACCATGATATACATAGCTTGGAAGTGATTTTCGCTTGTAGGTCGCATAACGATTGCTACTGAAGAAGGTTTTTTTTCAAAATTAGAAGTGTGGAAATAGACAATATGGTCGATACGTTTGAAATTATATTCTATTAAAGTGTTAAATTCGAATAAGTCTGTGAGGCCTTCGCCTAATTTTATAAATGATTGTTTCATTATTGTATCCTCCTTATCATGCAGTATGCATTATATAAAATTTGATTTAAGAATGGAAGTGTTAATAATATGAGAGTGATTTCAGGAATACATAAAAGTAAAGCGCTCGAGAGTATAGAAGGTCGCAATACTAGACCTACAATGGATAAAGTGAAAGAAGGTATTTTTAATAGTCTTCATGAAGTTTCAGGTATAGGCTTAGATTTATATGCAGGTAGCGGGTCTTTAGGTATCGAAGCCTTGTCTCGTGGTATTGATAAAATGATTTTTGTGGATCAGAATTTTAAAGCTGTTAAAGTGATTAAAGCAAATTTAAAAAGTTTAAATATAGAATCACAAACCGAAGTATATAAAAACAATGCAGACCGTGCGTTGAAAGCACTTTCGAAACGTGATATTCAATTTGATGTAATCTTTTTAGACCCACCTTATGAAAAAGGGCTTATAGATGAAGCGTTGAATGAAATCGCAAAGTTTAATTTATTAAAGGAAAGTGGTATTATCGTTTGTGAGTTCAATCATCACGAAAAAATTAATACTGATCCTTTCCATGTGATAAAGCGTTATCATTATGGACTGACAGACACTTTGTTATTAGAAAAAGGAGATTAAAATGTCTACAACTAAAGCAGTTATTCCCGGAAGTTTTGATCCAATTACATATGGGCATATAGATATCATAGATAGAAGTGCTGACCGCTTTGATGAGCTTCATATTTGTGTTTTAAAAAACAGTAGTAAAGCAGGAACATTTTCAATTGAAGAACGCATAGAACTGATTAAAGAATCAGTGAAACATTTGGATAACGTTACAGTACATCATTTTAATGGATTACTTGTTGATTTTTGTGACGATATTGGTGCACAGACAATAATCAGAGGTTTGAGAGCTGTAAGTGACTTTGAATATGAATTGAGACTGACTTCAATGAATAAAAAGCTAAATAGTGATGTAGAAACAATGTACATGATGACAAGTACAAATTACTCATTTATTAGTTCGAGTGTTGTTAAAGAAGTGGCTGCATATAAAGCGAATGTTTCAGATTTCGTCCCAGTTCATGTAGAAAAAGCATTGAACAAAAAATTTAGAAAATAACTATAAAGAACCACTACTTAACAAATTGGAAAGTGGTTCTAGACTGTATACACAATCGCTGAACTGCATCTATTCATGTAGACAACCGGATAATTAAAATTAGTTTTAGGCTGACTTCATACTTTTAGGTATGCGGTCAGCCATTTGTAATTTATGGTTAATACTCTACTTTAAACACGTATCACAGGTGTGTTGAAGTCGGTAGCGGTTCTATTAGAAAGAAAATTATAAATCTGAGTAGCGTGTATTTCGTTCATAAAATAATGTGCGTTTTGTTTATTGACTTGTGTTATATAATTACGTTCTGGAAAAGTGTTTTTTAAATATTTTAAATACTGTTGTCCTTTTTGTGTCATGCCCAATACTCTAACGGCTTCAATTGTTGAAGGTTTATCTTGTTGTTTGAAATTCAGTAAAATGTTCATAAGTAAACGTTGGATATGCGTATATGTATAACGCTTCGTTTTAATTAATTTCATTAAATGTTCAAAAGAAGTAGCTTCATTGATTAAATGTATTAAACGGTGTTCTAAGCCTTCACTCATTAAATGAATTTGTTCTAAAGTTTGCACATCTTGACTTAAAATTGCGTATTTTATATAAGTGAAGGTATCTTCAATTGAGACGTGAGGCGCTTCATAAAGTACTTGAGCTGATTCAGGAACAACCTTTTTCCATTGTTCATCACCTGTTTGAATTGATTTACGAATCGAAGTACCGCTTGCAAAAGTAAAGTTTGAAATCAAA
This sequence comes from Staphylococcus sp. NAM3COL9, assembly GCF_001431205.1. GTDB lineage: Bacteria > Bacillota > Bacilli > Staphylococcales > Staphylococcaceae > Staphylococcus. The sequence continues at coordinate 70,610 of NZ_LGPC01000010.1, forward strand.
TCATCATGATGAGCGCTTTGTTCTCGAGGTATCGTCCAGGGTTGGATGGTTGGTGCCCATTTTTGAATAGCACGCACATATGATATCCCCAAAGTGTTATTAGGTGATGAAAGTAATGAATGATCAGAGATAAGCTCACTAATTATGCGTGGATAGCTTTTACCTTGTCTAGATTTCTCCGAAAATTGTGGGGAATCTTCTACTTTATTCATTTCTTGAGCAAGTGATAGAAATGAATTTATATCACCAGATTCACTTCCGAATGATAAATGATTAATATTTAAATAATCTGATACTTGAACTGCAGTTTCTGCAAAATATTGTCCTGCAGATATTGCAGAGTAGGCTGGTAATTCAATAACTAGGTCGACAGCGGTTAACGCCATTTGCGTTCGAGTAAATTTATTATAAATTGCTGGTTGGCCTCTCATTACAAAGTTTCCACTCATAATTGCGACAGAAACTTCAGCCTCAGTAATTGACTTTGATTTCTGGGCATGGTATAAGTGACCATTGTGGAAAGGATTATATTCTGTGACTAGTGCAACGCTTTTCATTTGCAATTCTTCCTTTCAGAATTCATTATATATATTGTAACAGATGTAAATGTGTTAAGAAAAAATCTTGACAACTTATGTCTATAAAGTTAAAATAAATTTTGTGCTTGTTAGAGGTGAAGCCCTATGAAATGGTCAATAACACAATTAAGAAAATTCCAAGATAAACCATTTGAATTTCATCAAACGGTTAATTTTGATCATTTAGTAAAATCATTAGATTTAATAGATCTATCTGATATTGATGTTGAAGGTGAATTAACCGTCAGATCAAACGAAGTCATTGCAGATATGCATATAACTGGAACGTATACGATGCCATGTGCACGTACATTAGTTCCTGTAGAAACTCCTATAGATATTAAATCTCAAGAGATTTTTGATTTAGAAGGATATGATGAGTATAGTAATGGCGAAGATAAAGATGAACATTACCATGATGCAACAAACGGTATGATAAATCTAAAAGATATTACTGAAGAATTAGTTATCATTGGAAAGCCAATGCGTGTTTTTTCAAGCGAAAGCGATCAGATGTTAAGTGAAGGCAATGGTTGGGAAGTTATTGACGAAGAAGAAGCGGTTGAGCTTGCGAAAGATAAGGAAGAATCTGAATCTAAGCAAATTGATCCTAGGCTTCAAAAACTACAACAATTATATGACGAAGAGTAATAGCGGATTTTAATAATCTATAGTATAATGGATTATTGAATCTGAAAATTTCTATTTAGTGTTTGAATATAAGGAGGATATATCATGGCAGTACCAAAAAGAAGAACGTCAAAAACAAGAAAAAATAAACGTCGTACGCATTTCAAAATTTCAGTACCTGGTATGACAGAGTGCCCAAGTTGTGGAGAATATAAATTATCTCACCGCGTGTGTAAGGACTGTGGTTCATACAATGGCGAAGACGTTGTATCAAAATAATTTCATTTAATTAAATGGCTTAATAATAGCCTATTCTAATCGTTCACTAATTATTCACTTGATAATTTTTGAGCGATTTTTTATGTTAGTGATAGGTAATTATTTATATTCAACTGATAGGTTGTGTAAAATTATGGAAACAATGAATGCACAAATAATTATAAATAAAATAGAAAATAGAGATGCCATTTGGCTCTATGAGCATTTTAGTGATTATTTTCAAGAAATTTCTTCTTATAAAGAATTTAAAAAGTTGTTAAGTGCGTATAACGGTATTAGGGGAACGAACAGATTGTATAAGCATTTACGTATAAATCGCCAAGATGAGTATATTTGGTTTGATACTAACATGGAATCAGGTGCAAGTGTTATTTTAAATAAATATCAAGAAATTATTGGAATAGCGCTAATACCGATTAAGCAATCACATTCGATTAATTTTTCGAAATGTAGTTATACAATCCCATTACAAGAAGATTGGCTTGTTCATACAGGTGGTGCAAATGAGTTATTAAATCATCACTATAGATATAAAAATCAACGCAATGCTTTTGATTTTGTAAAAGTAATAGAAGGTTTTACATATAATGGCGATACCACACAGTGTGAGAATTATTTTAGTTATAATGCGCCTGTTTTAGCTCCAGCCAACGGAGTAGTAGAAGAAATTGTAGATGGGATTCCTGATTGCACACCTGGAGAATATAATACAATTCATCCTGAAGGTAATTATATAATTATTAAGCACGGTCGCAATGAATATAGTATGATAGCACATATTAAACCCTATTCGTTCAAAGTTGAGAAAGGTGATACATTATTGCGTGGACAACATATCGCAAATGTAGGTAATTCAGGAAATGCATCTGAACCACATGTACACTTTCAAGTAATGAATCATAAAGACATACAAACTACCCAGACATTGAAAATTAAATTTCTCAATAACGCTTCACCAGTCAAAGGTGATATAGTAACATATACAGGAGATAATATTTTAGTGGAAAGTGAAAATAAGTTTTCTACATTTTTTAAAAATATTAGTACAAATATTAAACATAAATTTAAAAGTTAAAAATACTAAAATAAAGAGGCTATGCTATGGAAATGATTACTTCGGCTCAAAATAGTAAAGTTAAAAATGCAATTAAATTAAAAAAGAAACGTGAAAGAGATAAGACAGGACGTGCGCTTATCGAAGGCTACCATTTAATTGAAGAGGCTTATAAAAGTAATTTAAAAATCGAACAATTGTATGTCGTTGATATTGAAAGACTTGATGATGGAATGATTAATTATGCTGAAGAAGTATTTGAAATCAATTTAAAAGTTGCTGAAGCATTATCAGGTACAGTTACACCACAAGGCTTCTTTGCGGTGATTGAAAAACCTGTTCATGAAACAGCGAAAGCGCAACAAGTGCTACTAATAGACTGTATTCAAGATCCAGGTAATTTAGGAACATTAATCCGTACCGCAGATGCTGCAGGGTTGGATTTAATTGTTCTTGAAAAAGGTACCGCAGATCCTTATCAAGATAAAGTTATGCGCGCGAGTCAAGGCAGCGTCTTTCATATTCCAATTGTCTCACAAGATTTAAGTGAATTTATTGGTGAATTTGAAGGCGAAGTGTATGGTACTGCATTGGACAATGCAGTAGCTTATAACCAAATACAAAGTCAAGAAAAATTTGCGTTACTTCTAGGTAATGAAGGTGAAGGCGTAAATCCTGAATTATTGAGTAAAACGTCTAAAAATTTAACAATACCTATCTATGGCAAGGCAGAAAGTTTAAATGTAGCAATAGCTGGTAGTATTGTGATGTATCACTTGAAAGGTTGACCCTTTAATCAATTATCGTATATAATATAGTTAATGATATTTCAAAATAAATAAATATTAACCTTTAAAAAGACGTAGACTATTTTCATACAGTTGTTTAAGGGAGATTATCCGAAGACTGAAAGATAATCCACTGTATCTAGTTTTTTTCACCTTTTTGGTTACTTAAAGAAATTTAAGTCGGACTTCATTTCCGTTATCAATGACAACAAGTGTATGCTTAGGCATAAATTTGGGTGGTACCACGGAAGGCTTTCGTCCCAGTTTCAAGGGATGAAAGTCTTTTTTGCGTTTTTACTAACAATCATTACACATTTAGATTTTAATATAGGAGGACTATGTATGGCACAAACAGAAGAGATGACTGAGATTAAGCAGCAAGCATTAGTTGATATTAACGAAGCTCAAAATGAAAAAGAATTACAAGACGTAAAAGTTAAATATTTAGGTAAAAAAGGCGCTGTTACTGGTTTAATGAAACATATGAAAGATTTATCGAATGAGGAAAAACCAGCCTATGGTCAACAAGTGAATGAAGTGAGACAAGCCATTGAAAGTGAAATTGAATCACGTCATGAACTTTTAGCGCATGAACAATTAGAACAGCAATTAAAAGATGAACAAATTGATGTTACATTACCTGGCCGTAAAATTTCAATAGGCTCTAAACATCCTTTAACAAGAACGATTGAAGAGATTGAAGATTTATTTTTAGGATTAGGTTACGAAATTGTTGATGGTTTTGAAGTAGAAAAAGATTACTATAACTTCGAAGCGCTGAACTTACCTAAATCACATCCTGCAAGAGATATGCAAGATAGCTTTTATATTACAGATGAAATATTAATGCGTACACACACTTCCCCTGTTCAAGCAAGAACGATGGAAGAACGCAATGGCCAAGGCCCTGTGAAAATCTTATGTCCCGGAAAAGTTTATCGACGCGATTCTGATGATGCAACGCATAGTCATCAATTTACTCAAATTGAAGGTTTAGTTGTAGATGAAAATATTAAAATGAGCGATTTAAAAGGTACGTTAGAATTATTAGCTAAACAATTATTTGGTGAAGAGAGAGAAATCCGACTACGTCCAAGTTACTTCCCGTTCACTGAACCTTCAGTAGAAGTAGACGTGTCATGTTTCAAATGTAAAGGCAAAGGTTGTAATGTTTGTAAGCAAACAGGATGGATAGAAATTCTAGGAGCTGGTATGGTGCATCCTAATGTATTAGAGATGGCAGGTTTCGATTCAAATAAATATACTGGCTTTGCATTTGGTATGGGTCCTGATCGAATTGCAATGTTGAAATATAATATTGAGGATATACGTCATTTCTATACAAATGATGTACGTTTCTTAGATCAATTTAAAGCTGTAGAAGATAGAGGTGAAAAGTAATGTTTATTTCAAAAGAATGGTTAGAAAGTTATGTAGATATTAATGAACCAGTTAATGCACTTGCAGAAAGAATTACACGTACTGGGATTGAAGTAGATGATATTGTAGATTATACAAAAGAAATTAAAAATTTAGTTGTCGGTTACGTACAATCTAAAGCACCTCATCCAGATGCTGACAAATTAAATATATGTTTAGTAGACATTGGTGAAGCAGAACCAGTTCAAATCGTGTGTGGTGCTCCTAATGTTGATGCTGGTCAGACAGTCATTGTTGCAACAGTAGGTGGCAGATTACCTGGTGGCATAAAAATTAAACGTGCTAAATTACGTGGAGAACGTTCAGAAGGTATGATTTGTTCGCTTCAAGAAATTGGTGTGCCAAGCAATCTTGTTCCTAAAAAATTTGAAGATGGTATTTATGTCTTTTCATCTGAAGTGACTCCAGGTGCGGATGCCATGACTGCGTTATATTTAAATGACCAAGTGATGGAATTTGATTTAACACCAAACAGAGCTGACGCATTAAGTATGATTGGTGCAGCTTATGAAACAGCAGCGTTATACAATGTGTCGATGATGAAACCAGAAACAAACAGTAAAGCGGTCTCTGAACAAGCGTCAGACGAAATCAGTGTGAATATTCAAAACAAAGATAAAGTGGCATATTATAGTGCAAGAGTAGTGAATGGTCTAACAATCGCGCAATCTCCAGAGTGGATGCAAATGCGTTTAATCAAAGCAGGCATTCGTCCAATCAATAACGTCGTAGATATATCAAACTATGTACTTTTAGAATACGGACAACCACTACACATATTTGATAAAGATCAAATAGGTTCAAGTCAAATAGAAGTACGTCAAGCTCATGTTGATGAAAAAATGACTACTTTAGATGATAAAGAAAGAACATTGAAAGACAGTGATATCATTATTACAAACGGCACAAATCCAATAGCAATAGCTGGTGTAATGGGTGGGGATTTCTCAGAAGTGACTGAATCAACAACGAATGTTGTAATTGAAGGCGCAATTTTTGATCCTGTTTCTATTAGACATACTTCAAGAAGGTTAAACTTAAGAAGTGAAGCTTCTAGTCGTTTTGAAAAAGGAATTGCTACAGAATTTGTAGATGAAGCGGTAGATAGAGCGTGTTATTTACTTCAAACTTATGCGGGCGGTTCAGTAACTCAAGGCCGTGTAGCAGAAGGCGATTTAGGTCAATTTGTTACCCCAATTGAAATTTCTATTGATAAAGTAAATACAACAGTAGGTTTTGAACTATCAGCAGCAGAAATTGAAGCGATTTTTTTACAATTAGGCTTTGAAACAACTAGAAATAAAGATATCTTAACTGTTATGGTACCTTCTCGTCGTAAAGATATTACGATAAAAGAAGACTTAATTGAAGAAATTGCACGTATTTACGGTTACGACGAAATCCCATCAACATTACCTGTGTTCGAGGATGTCACACACGGTGCTTTAACTGATAGACAAAGTAAGTCTCGTGTCGTGAAAGCAACATTAGAAGGCGCTGGTTTAAGTCAAGCAATTAACTATTCATTGGTAGACAAGCAAAGAGCACAAGATTTCGCACTACAAGAACGCTCTACAATTGATTTATTAATGCCGATGAGTGAGGCGCATGCTACTTTACGACAAAGTTTGATACCTCATTTAGTCGATGCAGTTTCTTATAACGTCGCACGTAAAAATAATAATGTGCGCTTATATGAACTAGGGCGTGTATTCTTTGGTAATGGTGAAGGTGAATTACCAGATGAAGTTGAATATTTAAGTGGTATCTTAACAGGTGATTACACAGTTAATGCTTGGCAAGGGAAGAAAGAAGAAATTGATTTCTTTGTTGTCAAAGGTATTGTAGATCGCATTGCCGAAAAACTAGATATACAATTTGACTATGAATCAGGAGAAATTGATGGCTTACATCCTGGTAGAACAGCTATGGTTAAGTTAAACGAGGAAATCATTGGTTTTGTGGGTGAATTGCATCCTCAAATTGAAAAAGAGAATGACTTAAAACGCACATACGTTTTTGAATTAAATTATGAGAAATTGATGGCTGTCACAGTTGGATATATTAATTATCAACCAATTCCTAGATTCCCAGGTGTATCAAGAGATATTGCTTTAGTTATCAACCGTACAATACCATCAGCAAATTTAGTGAAAGTCATTGAAAATCATGGTGGAGATATTTTACAAAATGCCGAAGTATTTGATGTTTATGAAGGTGAACATATTGCTGAAGATGAGAAATCAATTGCAATTCGTTTAGCTTATTTAGATACAGAACAAACACTTACAGATGACAAAGTAAATGCAGTACATGAAGACATCTTAGCTGCTTTACAAGCACAAGGTGCAACAATTAGATAAAATAGTGTGATTAAAAAACCTTGGCAGACCATTATTATGGACTGCCAAGGTTTTTAGAGTGTCGACAAAGTCTCCAACTTTGTTGGCATTTTTTGTGCATGCTTTTCCTGCAGGAGTCTGTCCAAATTACTGCCAATTTTTTAAAAATATAATACATCATGCATTGATTGAACTTATATAAAGTTCAATGTTTATAAAAGTGAATGTATAACTACATTAACGAAAAAAGTTCCCTTCGTTTTTAATAAGTAAAAATGAATAATATTTATTTGCTAATAATTTTTCTTTTGTACTAATTTTTCTGCTTTTGCACGGTTAGCAAAATGCTTTTTAGTTATAGCGTCTAGGTAAGCAATGCCTTTACGTTCAATAATTTTAGCTGCTGCAAGGTCAACTTTATTACTAGCACCTTTAGGTATCTCTGTTTTAGCAGAGCGGGAGAGGTTATCCATATTTTTAACAAAGGCATAACGTGAGATAATGCTTGCTGCCGCAATTGCTATAGATTTAGATTCACCTTTTGTTTCGAATTTTGTTTTAGTGCTGAAAGGTAAATCGGTGAGAGCATAGCGTTTATATACACCAGCTTCAGCAAATTGATCAATGACAATATAGTCTAATTCATCAGTATCTATCTTTTGGGTTACATTTTTGATTGCTTCGTTATGTAATACTGCCTTCATTTTAACTTGTGACCAGCCAGATTTTTGTTTTTCGTTATATTTTTCATTGTGCATAGTTAACAGAGAATGAGGAATAAAAGTCACAAGTTGTTCAGCCAACTCAACGATTTTTGCATCGGTCAATTTTTTAGAATCGTCGACGCCAAGGGTTTTTAATATTTGCACATTCTTTTTGGAAACATAGGAAGCACATACAGTAAGTGGTCCGAAATAGTCACCACTGCCTGCTTCATCACTACCGATACATTGATAATTGTTATATCGAATAGTCTGTTTAGTGCTAGAAGTTTTTTTAACTGAATTCGTTAGAGATTTTACAGGTTTAGCTATATTAGGTAAAAGTTGAGATGCTATATTATCTGCATCTTTACCTTGAAACATGACTTTATTTGAATTATAAATTGAAATTGAGGTGTTTTTATATTTAGTTTTGCCTTTCATTCCTTGAGAAACATTCGATGTATCAAATTGAATTTTAGACATTAATTGCTGAATTTCTTGATTTGTTAATTTAAGTACAATATTTGTCATTTTTTTGCCTCGCTTTATATGGATTGCTAATATTTATATTTCGACACTGAATATCATATCACAAGTATAAATAACCGAGCTACTTGTGAAAGTACCATCTTTTAAAAGTTTATATAGAGGTGTTTTCATTTACGTTGTCAAAAATATGATAAATAACAAAAAATTCAAATATTACAAATCACACCTCTTACAAAATAATATTTTGTCGTGTATAATGGTTCGTAATAAATAGTATAAATTACTAAATTAAACACTTAAAAGCATCAATTAGAGAATAAATTCGGAAATATAAACAAAAGTCAGGAGTTATTATATGGGAGAGTTTAAAAATCGGATTAATGTCACTATAAATGATCAGCGTTATACAATTGTAGGAGAGGATAATCCTGAGCATATCCGTTATGTAGCTCATTTGGTCGATGAAAGGATTAAAGAACTGGGCAGTAAGAGCGCAGGCCTTGACACGACAAGAAAAGCAATATTAACAGCAGTAAATATTATGCATGAAAAAGTACAATTAGAAGAGGAAAATTATCATCTGCAACAAGAAATAAAACAACTGAAAAACAGTGATGAATAATGATTTTTGATATAGTAGTAGTAATTGTTTTTATTTACATAGGAATGATTGGATTTAGAAGAGGCGTATGGTTAAGTGCATTACATCTAAGTGCTACGCTGTTTTCATTATGGGTAGCGGAACGATTTTATTTGCAAATATCTCACCGATTGGAATTGTTTATACCTTTTCCTAAAACACAGGCTTATGATTTGAATTATGCTTTTCATTTTGATAATCTACAGCAGCGATTCGACCATATTATTGCATTCTTAATCGTAGCGACAATTACCAAAATGATTTGTTATGGGGTTGTTGTAGTCTTTGATAAGGTGATTCAACACCAAGGACCCAATTTAATAAGTCGATTTATTGGTATGTTAATGGGGATAATATCTTCAATTATTATCTGCACCACATTATTGTATGGTGCAGCACTTTATCCATTAGAATTTATCCAACAGCAACTCTCAAGCGCTATTATTGCAGAATATATGTTATTACATACTCCTTATATATCGACGTTCGTATTAAACATATAGTTAGCATAATTTTCGTGAAATATATAGTGATTTTAAAATACAGGAGGTCAGGGCATAATCAATTTACTGATGAACGCATAACAGTAATCTGTCTTGACCTTTTTTTATGGAGTGAAAGTAATGACCAAAAAAGATATTATTCAGTTATTAGAAAAAATAGCTACTTATATGGAATTAAAAGGTGAAAACACATTTAAAGTTTCAGCGTATAGAAAAGCAGCACAAGGCCTTGAAATAGATGAACGGCCCCTTGATCAAATAGAGGATGTTACAGAATTAAAAGGCATTGGCAAAGGTGTAGGAGACGTAATTAAAGAATATCGTCAAGAAGGAAAATCTTCGACATTAGAGTCACTACAAGAAGAAGTGCCAGAAGGATTAATTCCTTTATTGAAAATACAAGGGTTAGGCAGTAAGAAAATAGCTAAACTTTATAAAGAATTAAATATAGATGGCAAAGAAGCTTTACAAAAAGCATGTGAAGCAGGTGAAGTGAGTGAGTTGAGCGGCTTTGCTAAAAAAACGGAACAAAATATCTTAGAGGCAGTTAAAGCGCTTGGTGCGAAAAAAGATAAATACCCGATTGACCAAATACGAGGATTAAACATTGAAATTAATGAACATTTAGCCTCGATTGAAGATATCGAACAATACGAAGTTGCTGGTAGTTATAGAAGATTTAAAGAAATGAGTAAAGATTTAGATTATATTATAAGTACAAATGAACCAATAAAGGTACAACAAGCATTACTTGATATACCTAATAAAGTGAAAGAAGTAGCTGTTGGACAAACAAAAGTATCATTAGATGTAGCTTATGATGATGAAACAATAGGTGTAGATTTCAGATTAATCGAACCTTCGGCTTTCTATCACACGCTACAGCATTTCACCGGTTCTAAAGACCATAACATTCGTATTCGTCAGTTAGCTAAAGAAAATGATGAAAAAGTGAGTGAATATGGTATAGAACAAGCAAACGGCGAATTGTTACAGTATCAAAGTGAAAAAGAAATTTATGAACATTTTGGCGTGAATTGGATTGACCCAGCAATGCGGGAAGATGGAAGCGAGTTTGATAAAGACCTGTCAGACATTATAAAATTAGATGACATTAATGGTGATATCCATATGCATACGACGTATAGCGATGGTGCATTTAGTATTGAAGAAATGATAGAAGCAAACATTGCTAAAGGTCATCAATTTATGGTGATTACAGATCACTCTCAAAGCTTAAAAGTTGCCAATGGTTTGTCAGTTGAGCGCCTATTACGTCAAAATGAAGAAATCAAAGCCTTGAATAACAAATATGAAGAAATTGATATTTACTCAGGTATTGAAATGGACATACTTCCTGATGGTCGTTTAGACTATGATGATGAAGTATTGGGGCAATTAGATTATGTCATTGCAGCTATACACCAAAGTTTTAATCAATCACAAGAAGACATTATGAAGCGCTTAGAAAATGCATGTCGTAATCCATATGTCAGACATATTGCACATCCAACAGGTCGTATTATTGGTAAACGCCCAGGTTATGAACTAGCTATTGATAGATTATGTGAAATTGCTGAAGAGACAAATACAATATTAGAAATTAATGCAAATCCTAAACGCTTAGATTTAAATGCTGAAACAGTTAAAAAGCATCCAAATGTTAAATTAACTATTAATACAGATGCCCATCATGTAGATCATTTGGAATTCATGAGGTACGGTGTGGCGACTGCACAAAAAGGGTTCGTAAAAAAAGACCAAGTAATCAATACGATGTCACGAGAGGCGTTTAAAGCGCTTATAGAAAATAATATTAAATTGCAGAAATAGAGGGATTATATGAGACAGAAATCATTAAATGTCCTGGAATTCGACAAAATAAAATCACTTGTAGAGAATGAAACAATAAGTGATTTAGGTAAAGAAAAGGTTGTAGAGATGACTCCAGCAACTGATTTCAGTACTATAGAATTTCAAATGAATGAAACGGATGAAATAGCTCAAATCTATAATAAGCATCGCATGCCAAGTTTAAGTGGTTTAGCCAAAATATCTTCATTTATTCATAGAGCGACAATTGGCGGCGTACTTAATGTTAGCGAATTAAATGTAATTAAACGCTTAATACAAATACAAAATCAATATAAAACATTTTATAATAGTTTATTGAATGAAGAAGAAGAAATTAATTACCAAATTCTAAACGATAGAATGGAGCAACTACCTGTTTTATCAGACTTGTATCAAAATATACATCGAAAATGTGATGCTTATGATTTATTTGATGATGCCAGTTACGAATTACAAGGTATCAGAAGTAAGATTTCTAAAACAACGCAACGCATAAAACAAAATTTAGATAAAATTGTAAAGCACCAAGGCAATCAAAAAAAACTTTCTGATGCAATTGTGACAGTACGTAATGATCGTAATGTTATACCAGTAAAAGCAGAGTACCGTCAAGATTTTAACGGGATTGTGCATGATCAATCAGCTTCTGGTCAAACATTGTATATTGAACCTTCCTCAATAGTAGAAATGAGTAATCAAATTAGTAGTTTCCGTAACGATGAGGCGGTAGAGCGTGAACGTATATTGACTGAACTAACTGTACAGGTTGCTGAAGAAGCAGAAGCTTGTTTGATTTCAGAATCTATTATGGGTCAAATTGACTTTTTAACAGCTAAAGCACGTTATGCACGTTCAATTAAAGGGACGAAACCAGAATTTACTACCGATAGAACTGTTTATTTACCAAAAGCATTTCATCCGTTGTTAGATAGAACCTCTGTTGTTGCTAATACGATTGAATTTGCTCAAGATATAGAAACTGTGATTATAACGGGGCCAAATACAGGTGGTAAAACGGTAACCCTCAAGACACTGGGTTTAATTATAGCTATGGCTCAATCAGGCATGCTAATTCCTACACTTGATGGGAGTAAATTAAGTATTTTTGAAAATGTGTATTGTGACATTGGGGACGAACAATCCATTGAACAGTCATTATCAACGTTTTCTTCACATATGAAAAATATAGTTGAAATACTTCAAAATGCGACTGAAAACAGTTTAATCTTATTTGATGAATTAGGTGCGGGGACAGATCCAAGTGAAGGTGCTGCCTTAGCAATGAGTATATTAGATCATGTACATGAAATTGGTTCACTTGTAATGGCTACGACACACTATCCTGAACTAAAAGCATATAGCTATAATAGAGAAGGCGTAATGAATGCCAGTGTGGAATTTGATGTTAACACATTAAGTCCGACTTATAAATTATTAATGGGGGTTCCTGGACGGTCAAACGCGTTTGATATTTCTAAAAAATTAGGACTTAATATGCAAGTGATTCAAAAAGCCAAATCTATGATTGGACAAGATGAACAAGAAATTAATGAAATGATTGCGTCATTAGAACATAATTCTAAACGTGTTGACGAACAACGTATCGAATTAGATCAGTTAGTAAGAGAAGCACAAGAATCGCGTGACGCACTTGCTAAACAGTATGCGCAATATCAAAATTATGAAAAACAACTTTTAAGTGAAGCGAAAGAAAAGGCAAATCAACGTGTTAAATCGGCTACGAAAGAAGCAGATGACATTCTTAAAGAATTACGTGAACTTAGAGATAAAAAAGGCGCCGATGTTAAAGAACATGAGTTAATCGATAAGAAGAAACAGCTTGAAGACCAGTACGAAGCTAAGTCACTGAAACAAAATGTTCAAAAGCAAAAATGGGACGAGATTAAGGCTGGAGATGAAGTGAAAGTACTGACGTATGGCCAAAAAGGGGAAGTGTTAGAACTTATTGGTGATAAAGAAGCGGTAGTACAGATGGGTATCATAAAAATGAAATTACCATTAGAAGATTTAGAAAAAATGAAGAAAACCAAAGAAGCACCTGTCAAGATGATTAAACGAGAAAATCGACAAAGTATTAAAATGGAACTCGATTTACGTGGTTATCGATATGATGAAGCAATGGTGGCCGTTGATCAATATTTAGATCAAGCAGTGTTGAGTAATTATGAACAAGTCTATATTATTCATGGTAAAGGCACAGGTGCTTTGCAAAAAGGTGTGCAAAAACATTTAAAAAGACATAAAAGTGTGTCATCATATAGAAACGGAATGCCGAGCGAAGGTGGATTTGGCGTTACCGTAGCAGAATTAAAATAAATGTGAGCAAGAGATATGCAGAATGTTATAAAGTCTGTTATAATTTCTTCATCATTTGAAATTTAAGGAGGATTGGCAGTTATGGCAATCGTAAAAGTAACAGATTCAAGCTTTGATGAAAACATCAAATCAGGTGTAAATTTAGTGGATTTTTGGGCAACATGGTGTGGCCCTTGTAAGATGATTGCTCCAGTATTAGAAGAATTAGCTGGTGACTATGATGGCAAAGCTAATATTTTAAAACTTGATGTAGATGAAAATCCATCAACAGCTGCTAAATTTGAAGTTATGAGTATTCCAACTTTAATCGTATTTAAAGATGGCGAACCAGTAGATAAAGTAGTAGGTTTCCAACCTAAAGAAAACTTAGCAGAAGTAATCGAGAAGCATTTATAGTAAATCATTAGCAAAGCTGGGACATTAATTTATTTAATGTCCCAGTTTTCAATTTATTAGCATTTCAATAGATTGTTAAATGGAATGATACTATTTATAATAGATTGTAGTTAATATTTAAAAACTCAAATAATGAGAAGCATATATGATTTAAAAAATTAACTGAAGCATGCTGTATATTTACTTTCATGTCTTTATATTATATAGATTTAAACAGAAATATGGTTAGAGAGGAGGAGTCATTAACGTGGAGACGTATCAAGAACAAATTAAACAAAAACTCACAGTTGTGCCCACCGAACCAGGTTGTTATTTGATGAAAGATCGCAATGATCAAGTTATTTATGTTGGTAAAGCGAAGAAATTAAGAAATAGATTAAGGTCTTATTTTACTGGTGCGCACGATGCGAAGACAACACGCTTAGTGGGAGAGATTCGAAATTTCGAATTTATTCTCACATCTAGTGAAACAGAATCACTGTTATTGGAACTTAACCTCATCAAACAATATCAACCGCGATATAACATTTTATTAAAAGACGATAAAAGTTATCCATTTATTAAAATTACTAAAGAAAAATACCCACGGTTAATTGTGACAAGAACAGTTAAAAAAGGTACCGGTAAGTATTTTGGTCCATATCCTAATGCATATTCTGCGCAAGAGACTAAAAAATTACTTGATCGTATTTATCCTTTTAGAAAATGTGATAAAATGCCTGACAAATTGTGTTTATATTATCATATTGGCCAATGCCTAGGCCCATGTGTCTATCCAGTTGAATTAGAACAGTATGCAGAAATGACTAAAGAGATTTCAGATTTTTTAAATGGTGAAGATAAAACGATTTTACGTAATTTAGAACAAAATATGAAAAATGCAAGTGAAACGTTGGATTTTGAAAGAGCAAAAGAATATAGAGATTTAATACAACATATTCATAATCTAACTAAAAAACAAAAGATCACGACATCAGACTATACAATAAGAGATGTTTTTGGCTATAGCGTATCTAAAGGTTGGATGTGTATGCAAGTATTTTTCGTTCGCCAGGGAAATATGATTAAACGCGATGCCACAATGATACCGATACAACAAACAGAAGAAGAAGAATTCTATACTTTTATTGGGCAATTCTATGACTTGAATCAACATTTGTTGCCTAAAGAAGTACACATTCCTCAACATCTAGATAAAGCAATGGTTGGTTCGGTTGTAGATACAAAAATTGTGCAACCAATAAAAGGTAAAAAGAAAGAATTAGTAGATTTAGCGAATCGTAATGCTGAAGTGACACTTGAAAATAAATTCGAGTTAATCGCAAAAGATGAATCCCGAACAGTTAAAGCAATTGAAGAGCTTGGTGACCGTATGGGTATTCAAACACCAATTAGAATTGAAGCATTTGATAATTCTAATATACAAGGAGTCAATCCAGTTTCTGCTATGGTCTCATTTATTGATGGCAAACCAAATAAAAAAGGTTACCGGAAATATAAAATTAAAACAGTAGATGGCCCAGATGATTATAAATCGATGCGAGAAGTGGTACGTAGGCGTTATACGCGTGTGCTAAATGAAGGAACCCCATTACCAGATTTAATTATTGTAGATGGTGGTAAAGGGCATATGAGTGGTGTAATAGATGTGCTCGAGAATGAATTAGGTTTAGATATACCTGTTTCGGGTCTTCGTAAAAATGATAAGCATCAAACGTCAGAGATATTATATGGAGAAAGTGCTGAAATCGTTCCGCTTAAAAAAAATAGCCAAGCATTTTATCTGTTACAAAGAATACAAGATGAAGTGCATAGATTTGCTATTACTTTCCATAGAGAAACACGCCAAAAAACAGGTTTGCAATCGGTATTAGATACAGTAGATGGTATCGGGGCCAAGCGTAAAACGAAATTATTGCGAACGTTTGGTTCAATAAAGAAAATGAAAGAAGCAAGTATTGATGATTTGAAAGCATCAGGCTTACCGCAAAATGTAGCCCAAAATTTACATCAAGCCTTATACAATAAAAAATAAAATGTTTATGGCATGAGAATCATTCTCATGCCCAAATTGTTTTTAATTAGTGTTACAATAGCAAATAAGAGGAATTCTTTTTTTAAAAGTATGTGGAAGCGTTTTCTAATTGAGAAAAATTATCATTTAAATTCAAACCTTTTAAACTATAAGTAATATTCAATTAAGGATTCACTTAAATGTTTAAAATTATACGGCATAATATTATATTGCAACAAATATATAATGTTATGATAAAGTGTTGTGCGTTTGTTTTTGAGTGAAATTATGTAATCGCTTTATATATTTTTAAGCAAGAATTTCAAAAAAATTAACTGTTTCACAGGGGGGAACTTCCTTTTGGCATACTCGAAAAATCAATTTTATTTAAGACGTTTACATTCTTTACTTGGTGTTATACCCATAGGTGGATTTTTAATATTCCATTTACTCGTAAACCACCAAGCGACGAAAGGTGCAGCTGCATTTAACCAAGCGGCCGGTCTCATTGAATCTTTACCTTTTTTAATTGTATTGGAATTTGTATTGATTTACATTCCGATTCTGTATCACGCAGTCTATGGTGTACATATTGCCTTTACGGCAAAAGAGAACGTAGGACATTATTCAGCTTTTAGAAACTGGATGTTCTTATTACAACGTATAACAGGTGTTATCACTTTTGTGTTTGTTGCTATTCATGTATGGCAAACACGTATTCAACGCGCGTTAGGTCAAGAAGTCAACTTTGACATGGTACATGATATCGTAACAAACCCAGGCTGGTTGATATTCTATATTGTCTGTTTATTATCCGTTACATTCCACTTTGCGAATGGTTTATGGTCATTCTTAGTAACATGGGGTGTATTACAATCTCAAAGATCACAACAAATCTTTACATGGATTTCATTATTGGTATTTATTATAGTTTCATACATTGGTATAAGTGCTATTCTTGCGTTTTTATAAGATAAAAAATAAGTTTCAGATTTATATTTAGGGGAGTGACTATTTATGGCAGAGAAGAAAATTATTGTTGTCGGTGGAGGACTTGCCGGTCTAATGTCAACAATTAAAGCAGCAGAACAAGGCGCGCACGTCGACTTGTTCTCACTTGTTCCTGTTAAACGTTCACACTCTGTGTGCGCACAAGGTGGAATCAACGGAGCAGTAAATACTAAAGGTGAAGGTGATTCACCAACAGTTCACTTAGACGATACAGTATATGGTGGAGATTTCTTAGCAAATCAACCACCGGTTAAAGCAATGACAGATGCAGCACCTCAAATCATTCATTTACTTGATCGTATGGGTGTAATGTTCAATAGAACAAATGAAGGTTTGTTAGACTTTAGACGTTTCGGTGGAACGATGCATCACAGAACAGCTTATGCTGGTGCAACAACTGGTCAACAACTATTATACGCATTAGATGAACAGGTTCGTAGTTTTGAAGTAGATGGTTTGGTTACTAAGTACGAAGGCTGGGAATTCTTAGGCATAGTTAAAGATGATGACAACATGGCTAGAGGTATTGTTGCTCAAAACGTAACGACTTCTGGTATTGAATCGTTTGGTTCTGATGCAGTCATCATGGCTACTGGTGGACCAGGTATTATTTTTGGTAAGACTACTAACTCAATGATTAACACTGGTTCTGCAGCATCAATCGTTTACCAACAAGGTGCAATGTATGCGAATGGTGAATTTATACAAATCCATCCTACTGCAATTCCAGGTGATGATAAACTCAGATTAATGAGTGAGTCAGCACGTGGTGAAGGTGGACGTATTTGGACATATAAAGATGGTAAACCTTGGTACTTCTTAGAAGAGAAATATCCGGATTATGGTAACCTTGTCCCACGTGATATTGCTACCCGTGAAATTTTTGAAGTTTGTGTTAACCAAAAACTTGGTATTAATGGTGAAAACATGGTATACCTAGATTTATCACATAAAGATCCACATGAATTAGATGTTAAATTGGGTGGAATCATTGAAATCTACGAGAAATTCACAGGTGATGACCCTCGTAAAGTACCAATGAAAATCTTCCCAGCAGTGCATTACTCAATGGGTGGGCTATATGTAGATTACGACCAAATGACAAATATCAAAGGCTTGTTCGCAGCTGGAGAATGTGATTATTCACAACATGGTGGTAACCGTTTAGGTGCGAACTCATTGTTGTCAGCAATTTATGGTGGTACAGTTGCAGGTCCAAATGCTATCAAATATATTTCTAACATTGAATCTTCTTACGTTGACTTAGATGATAGTATATTTGAAAAACGTGTGAAAGAAGAACAAGAGAAATTTGATAAATTACTCAATATGCAAGGTTCAGAAAATGCGTACAAATTGCATAGAGAGCTCGGAGAAGTTATGACAGCTAACGTAACCGTTGTTCGTGAAAATAAAACTTTACTAGAAACTGATAAAAAGATTTTAGAATTAATGGAGCGTTATAACAATATTGATATTGAAGATACTCAAACTTGGAGTAACCAAGCAGTATTCTTCACTCGTCAATTATGGAACATGCTTGTACTTGCCCGTGTAATTACAATCGGTGCATACAACCGAAATGAATCTCGTGGTGCACATTACAAACCAGAATTCCCTGATAGAAATGATGAAGAATGGTTGAAAACTACTTTAGCAACATATCAAGGAAAAACAGAAGCGCCTAAATTCACTTACGAAGATGTTGATATAAGCTTAATTCCACCTCGTAAACGAGACTACTCTACGACGTCTAAAGGAGGTAAATAATTATGGCAGATACAAAAGAAGTGAATGAAACGGCAGCACAAGAAGGACAAGACCAAAAACAAAGCCAAAAATCAATCAAATTAATTATTAAACGTCAAGATAACGAAGAATCCAAACCTTATGAAGAAGAGTTTGAAATTCCTTATAGAGAAAACTTAAACGTTATAGCATGTTTAATGGAAATCAGACGTAACCCGGTTAACAGTAAAGGTGAAAAAACAACACCTATAATTTGGGATATGAACTGTTTAGAAGAAGTATGTGGGGCTTGTTCAATGGTTATTAACGGACAAGCAAGACAATCTTGTTCTGCAATTGTTGATCAATTAGAACAACCGATTAAATTAGAACCAATGAGTACTTTCCCAGTTATTCGTGACTTACAAGTTGATCGTACTAGAATGTTCGATAATTTGAAACGTATGAAAGCTTGGATTCCAATTGATGGTACTTATGATTTAGGTCCTGGACCACGTATGCCTGAGAAAAAACGCCAAACAGCTTATGAATTATCAAAATGTATGACATGTGGCGTATGTTTGGAAGTTTGTCCTAACGTTACAAGCAGTAACGATTTCGTTGGTGCACAAGCAATCTCACAAGTTAGATTATTTAATTTACACCCAACAGGCTCAATGACAAAAGATGAACGTCTCGAAGCCTTAATGGGTGGCGGTGGACTACAAGCATGTGGTAACTCTCAAAACTGTGTCAATGCATGTCCTAAAGGTATTCCTTTAACAACATCGATTGCAGCATTAAATAGAGAAACATCATTCCATATGTTTAAATCATTCTTTGGTTCAGATCACCAAGTACATTAATAACATATAATATAAACGAAAGACTTAACATCTGTTTTTAAGCTGATGTTAAGTCTTTTTATTTAAGTTTTTTTAGATTTTGAAAGAACACGTTGACTGGGTTATATAGTCTTTAATCTCTCAATTATACTATTCTCCTAGTAGTTAGTTTTTTACCGATCTTATAATTATATATGTATGACAAAAAATAATATTGTATTTCAGTCTTGATAAATGATTTTGAAAACAAGGCTATGCTACAATAAAGGACAAGCAAATGAATAAGGATGTAATTAAATATGGAGAAACCAATTGGTGTAATAGACTCGGGTGTAGGTGGATTAACAGTAGCAAAAGAAATCATGCGCCAACTACCACACGAAACAATTTATTATTTGGGTGATATTAAACGTTGCCCTTATGGCCCGAGAGAAGGCGCAGAAGTTAGGAAGTTCACAACTGAATTAGCTGAAAAGCTGATGGAATTTGATATAAAAATGCTTGTTATTGCATGTAATACAGCGACGGCAGTGGCTTTAAAACATTTACAAAAATTATTAGCGATTCCAGTCATTGGTGTCATTGAGCCTGGTGCGAGAACGGCAATTATGACAACGAAAAATAATGATGTTTTAATCTTAGGGACAGAAGGCACAATTAAATCCGAAGCTTATAGATATCACATTAAAAATATTAATCCTAATGTAGAGGTTTCTGGAATCGCATGTCCTGGGTTTGTTCCTTTAGTTGAAGAAATGCGTTATAAAGATCCTACAATAACCAGTATTATCGTACATCAAACATTGAAACATTGGAGAAATAGTAATGCAGATACTGTTATATTAGGTTGTACGCATTATCCGTTACTCTATCAGTCAATAAACGATTATTTTGGTGGGGAAAAAGTAGTGATTTCTTCTGGCTTAGAGACAGCACGTGAAGTAAGTGCACTATTAACTTTTAGTAATGAACATGCTGCATATACAGCTCACCCAGAGCATAGATTTTTTGCTACTGGTGAAACAGAGCATATTGAACGTATAATAGAAGAATGGCTAAATATAGAAGTAAAAGTAGAAAAAATAGAAGTGTAGAAAGAGGGAATATAATAATGGAGGATATTGTAATTGCATCAAATAATAAAGGTAAGATAAATGATTTTAAAGTTATTTTTCCGGATTTTAAAGTTATAGGCATTTCTGAAATTATTGAAGATTTTGATGTGGAAGAAACTGGAGATACTTTTGAAGCTAATGCAAAACTAAAATCAGAAGCAGCAGCAAAAGCATTAAATAAACGTGTGATTGCAGATGACAGCGGTCTTGAAGTATTTGCCTTAAACGGAGAGCCAGGTATATACTCAGCTCGATATGCCGGCACGTCTAAAGATGACGATGCTAATATAGAAAAAGTACTTTCCAAATTAGGTGGGGAAACAGATCGTGTTGCACAGTTTGTATGTGTAATTAGCATGAGTACACCTAATGAAGAAACAGTACAATTTAAAGGTACAGTCCAAGGAGAAATTACATTAAATAAAATTGGTGGAAATGGATTTGGTTATGATCCGATATTTTATATAAAGGACAAGAATAAAACGATGGCTCAACTGACTGTTGAGGAAAAGAGCGAAATAAGTCATAGAGGTAGAGCGATAGAGAAGTTACAACACTATTTAGAAGGTGATGCTTAATGACAAAATGGATTATAGTCAGCGATAATCACACTGAACAAGGCGTGCTTTTTGATGTTATCAATCATCATGAAGATGTAGATGTTGCATTGCATTTAGGCGATTCTGAATTTGCTTATGATGATAGTGAACTAAGTCATTTTCATAGAGTAAAAGGAAATACAGATTTTTCTCCAGAATTTCCAAATGAAGAAAAAATAGAAAAAAATGGCATTCATGCTTTTTCCACGCATGGTCATTTATATAGCGTTAATCGTACAAGAATGAAATTAGCTGAAAAAGCTACGGCCCTAGGTTGTGAATTTGCCTTTTATGGTCACACACATGTGGCAAAATATGAAAATATTGGTGGCGTACATGTTATCAATCCTGGCAGTATTTCACAATCACGAAGTCAAGTTGAAGAAACTTATGCAGAATTGTTGATCAATGAAGAAAATCAAAGCGCAAAATTAAATTTCCGTAATCGAAGTCATGACATAATTGATAGAGAAGCATTTAGTATATAATGTAATTAGCGCATATTCGAGTCATTATGGATGTGCGCTTTTATATATTATTAAAAGAATAAATCATTAATATGTCATTTTCCACGGTTGTTTTAAATTAAATTTCAAAAATAGTATAAAAATATGATAAAAGGTTTATTATAGTGAAAAATCATATATATTTTTAATGCCTGAAGTATTGCTTTATGGGGCTAAGTTAGATATAATTATTCTTGTGTTCGAAAAGATTATGTCCTGGTAGCTCAGTTGGATAGAGCAATGGCCTTCTAAGCCATCGGTCGGGGGTTCGAATCCCTCCCAGGACACTATAACCCGTTGATATGACAACGTTTCAAGAGAGTGAGTGTCAAATATGTGTCAAGAG
>NZ_LGPC01000011.1:0-403270 GCF_001431205.1 Staphylococcus sp. NAM3COL9
ATCCCTCCCAGGACACTATAACCCGTTGATATGACAACGTTTCAAGAGAGTGAGTGTCAAATATGTGTCAAGAGAATAATTCTCTGACACGTTGACCTTGCTCTTTTTTATGTTCATCAAGTAAATGTGTATAAACATCTAGTGTAATGGCTATGCTTGCGTGTCCTAATCTTTTGCTAATATATTCAATTGATATGCCTTTACTAATAAGATAACTAGCATGTGTATGTCTTAATGAATAAGGTGTTATTTCATCTTTAATATTAAATTCGGTTTTTGCTTTTTTAAACACTTTAGATATAGCAGCTTGAGATAAGCCAAATAATTCACCGTTAATTTTCTGTGGGTGTTTCGATATCGCTTTTTTAATGTAACTTAAATCAGTATCTGATATTTCAATTTCTCTATCTGCGTTTTCTGTTTTAGTACCAGGCAAATGAATTAAACCAGGTTTATAATATAAGTCTTTATAAGTCATTCTATTCACTTCTGAAAACCTTGCACCAGTTATTAAAAGGATATATAACACAAGCGTGCTTTTATCATCTTTTCGTTTGAAGTATTTTCTTAACTGCTCGTACTCTAATATTGTAAGAAATTTCACACTTTCTTTTTTAGGTAATTTAGTACCTTTATAATTCACTTTATAAGTCGGGTCCTTCTTTAAATAGCCATCATATATAGCATCTTTAATACAACTAGAAATATATAAATGTACTTTTCTAACTGTTTCTGATGTTCTGCCATTTGAATAATTAGAAATGAATTTTTGATACTCATTCCTTGTAATATTTTTAATTAATATATCTTCGCCAAAGTGAGTTAAAAATAAATTAAGAGCATGATCATACCAATATTGCTGTTTCTCGCCAAGTTTATTTTTTCCGTTCGCTATCAACCAATCTCTATAATATTCTTCGAACCTTTTATTATCTTCTATATTATACCCATCTTCTAAAACTCTAATTAGTTGTTGTGCGGCATAAGTAGCCTCTGCCTTAGTCTTAAATCCAGACTTACGCTTTTTACCAGACTTGAAACTAGTATCTTTTACATCATATTGCCATGAAGTTGACGATTTATTTTTTCGTTTTATTACTGTAAATGTTGCCATTTTATTCATTCCTCCTAAAAAAGATAAAAATATATAGGGCATAGTTAAATGTCAATGTTTATTTTATATGTGATGGGGTATTCAATAACAGCTTCGAATATAGTTCAACTATGTTAAAGACTCCTTTTAAAGCATCTCTACGGAGGTGCTTTATTTGTCTTTTTGGTTATCAATATCTGCAGCGATTTTTTTAAGCTTTCTTCTAGCTTGTAATGCAATTGTATTTTTAGGTAAGGTATAAGTGAAAACGTAACCTTTGTCCGTTCTTACTTTATATTCAATATTTCGAAATTTAACTTTATAGTTAATTACTTTCATTGTATTTCCTCCTCAAAAATAAAAATATATAGGGCATAGTTAAATGCCCTTATGGTTTATTTAATAATGTTTATGCATAGGTCACACCATCGTCAGCCATATCTAACCCGACTTTTAATTTTTCTTAATCGTCTTCTTCAACTATCTTTCAATATTTTTAGTTCTAAACCCAATAATTTTATTAAAGAAATTTCTGTTTGTATTTTCAATAATATTTCCATGTTTTTCTAAAATTTCCTCGAATTTATTTTTGCTTTCTTTGCTAGCAATATCAATAATTTTTCCGTTCGAATTATATTTGCTAGATAAGGCAAAATCATCTTTTACAATTTTCTCATTAGGAATTAATATAAATTCATCAATGATTTCGTGCGTTTCAATGTATTTTTGTTTTGTTTTATCTTTTTTTATGAATAAATTAACGATTTTACATGCCTTATCTTCAGTAATTAATACAGTTTCTTTTCCATTTTGCATAGATACTTCAATAAATTCATCTGACCCTGAAAAATGTTCTTTCAAATATTTCATTTCATTTCTTCTCATCATATATTCTCCTTAATGTTTGTGTTTATATATTATTAAAAACAACCTATAAAAATATATAGGGCAGTATAGACTGCCCATATGTTTAATAAAATTGGATTAATTTTTTCCAACTATATGACAATATAATCGCTATATTCATTATTAATAGTGTAATTACAAATTCTGATGCTATATATCCTTGTGATAAATGTACTGTAAATAGCGCACCTAACATAATGGCAATAAATCCTACAGCAATATAATTAGATAAAACACCTAGAATCATTAATATACCACCAATAAATTCAAAAAGACCTAAAAGTACACCAAAGAATGTAGGTAGTCCTAAACCTTGCATCATCTGCATTAGTTCTACAAATCCTCCGAATACTTTTTGACTTCCATGTACAACAAAAGTCAAACCTAACATCAATCTTATTAATAAAATTCCTGCCTTCATTTATTTACTTTCTAATCAGATATTTTAATGGTGATTATTTACATAAGCGCACCATATTTATAAAAGCTATTCTATATTATTCTTCAGTTTATTATCCATATTTTGAGCTACTATATTAATAAGTTCGTTAATTTCATATTCAGTCATTTCGTCAGAAACAGTTACTTTTATAATTAAGCCTAAATCAGTTTTTACGTGATATTTTGGCTTTTCATCTTCATATATTTTTCTTAATATTTTCATGGAATCTCTCCTTACTAATTGATTTCCCACACATTTCTTTTATTCTACACTTTTATATTTGAACACTTGTAGCGGCTCAAACTACATTACATCTTTGTTCTATCAGTAATTTTAGACTCCATAACTCTACGGTGACTCTCATCTGATTTTTTTATTATTCTTTCAATTTTTTTACTTCTTAAAAATTCTTTTGCTTCTTCTACCTCTTCATCTGAAAGTTTTTTACCACCAGTATTAATGTGTACATAACCAAATTCTTCATCATTTATCATCATAGTTTTCGCTCCTTAATAATAAGATTTATATAAAAGCACCACTAAGGACGCTAGCATTAAAATGTTTTTACACTCGCTATGACTCTACCTACAATTTTCACTTCATCGTTTTTGTTATAAACTTGAGGGTAGTGGTTAGAATTATTAGATTCTGGTATTAGAATGATTTGATCATTGTTATATCGGATTCTTTTAACTGTTCCATTATATCCGTTTATCATAACCACACCCAGTTGACCATTTTCGACAATAGAATCTTTTTCTATAACAACTACATCTCCTTCATCAAAAATCTTATTCATACTATCACCAGACACTTTTAAACCAAATTCTTCCTTATCATCGCTCAATTTTTCTTTAGAAAAGTATATGTAATCAATTAAATTTTCTTCACTATATATAGGAAGTCCGGCAGATATTTGAGAGACAACCGGGATTTTCTTCACTGGTAAAGTTTCTAACGTTTTGTTTTCTGTATCAAATAATTCACTGGGTGTGACACCTAAAGCATCGCAATAAATTTGAATATCTAACTCATCGATTTTTCTATTTCCATTTTCGTGATTTGAAATACTATTTTGACTATAACCTGTTAATTCACTAAGTTGTTTTTGCGTCATTTTTTTCTGTTTTCTTATAGATTTAATCTTTTGACCTAGTATATTTCTACTCATTAAGTATCACTCCTTGAGATAAATATAACACATCTATAATAATGAAACAATAATTTTTATCACAAAATGTTATATTTTTCGCTTGTTTAGTATCTCAATATGTGATAAATTATATTTAGCTTCAAAAGAGAGGTGTTATTCGATGACAGCAGTAGAGAAAAAGAAACTACTAAAAGAAAAGTATTTGAGACCGAAAGGAAAATTGAGAAAAGCTAGAAGAGGTGAGGATTTTACGACAGAGTATGTTGCAAACTTAATTGGTTTACAACGGAGACAATATGAAAAGAAAGAATCAGGTGAGTATCCATTTAATGATTATGAGATGGAGATATTAGCCAAAACGTTTAGCGTGACGATTGAGGCTCTTTTTTATAAATGACAATATCTCAAATAGAGATAAAAAGTGAGGGACAAATGCAAGATTTACAAACAATCAAAATCGAAAGCAATACAGAATTAGGACCAGTAGTTTCGAGTAGAACTGTAGCAGAAGAATTAGGTAAGAGACATGGTCATGTAATAGAAAGTTTAGAAGATATTATTTCAGAAAACCAAAATGTCGGTTCTCTAATTATACTAAGCAATTACAAAGTGGACGGACAAAGAAGAAGTTATAAAGAATACCTTCTAACTAAAGATGGTTTCACTTTATACATGTTCAACATCCAAGGTCATAACAATTTCAAAATGGCTTACATCAATAAATTCAATGGAATGGAACAACAAATTCAGAATAAATTGCCGAGATCGTATAAAGAAGCTTTAACTGAATTACTAGTAAAAGTTGAAGAAAATGAAAATCTACAACTTGAAAACAACATGAGTAAACAGAAAATCGCCGAATACGAACCTAAAGCATCATATCTTGATTCAATTTTACAAAACAAAAGTTTGGTAACAGTGGGTCAAATCGCAAAAGATTATGGAATGTCTGCACAAGGACTAAACAAATTACTTCACGATTTAAAAGTACAGTACAAACAATCTGGTCAGTGGTTACTTTACTCAAACTTGCATGACAAAGGTTATACACATTCATCTACTACTGAAATTGAACATAAAGATGGAAGTACATCGGTGCGAATGAATACTAAGTGGACGCAAAAGGGGCGATTATTCATTTACAACTTATTAAAAGAAAATGATGTATTACCAATAATCGAACAATAGGAGGAAACGGAATGAACTTAAAACAAGCATTAAAAATAACACTCCTAATTGTCAACTTGGCGGAAGAGATTAAGGGTGTTGGGAAAACTAAACTTCATATTAGAGATTTAGATTCATATCATTTAAAAACTAGTAGTCACGGCATTAGAACAATTATTGATGAAAAAGATGGTTCTAAAGTTGAACTATGCTAATCATTTACTTTTTAGAGTAAGGATAATAAGTCGATAGAAAACTAATTAAGCACACTATGGCAAATATCAATGAATTTTGAACATATAAATCATTATTGTTTATATAGTTTATTGCAAAGTTTCCTATATCAGCACTTGCAATAGTACTGCTCGACCACTTTATTACTGTTTTGAAAGGATGTGGATAATCATTTTTGAAAGCACAGATAAATTCATCGTATCTATTATAAGTATTATTTTCATTTATTTGATAGGTCGAATTGATGGCTTCAATCAAAGTAGAAACAGCAGTTGGATTGACATAAAGGTCTCTAATGGTTTGTTGCGCTTGAGACACTATATCATCATTAAACCTATAAATTTCCTTGAAAGATTTTATTGCTTCTTCAGAAAATAAATTCCTTTGAAAATTCAAAGAATTCGTTATCTGAGAAATACCTAAATTAGATGATGAATTTCTGGTTAAAGCAATTAATTCATTAGTGTTCAAATTAATGACATTTACATGACCAGCTTTCAACAAAGATGATTTTATCGAAGAATTTAGATTTGTTGTAAGTGATGCAGTCTGAGCTATTGAACGAATAGTTTCATTAGGAATAGAGCTTATATATTCTATCTGTTCCATTAAATCTTTACGAGCTTTTATCGCAGCATTAATAGCAGAATTTTGCACATTAAACACCCCCTTTGCACACAGATAAATAAATTATACCAGAAAGGAGCAGATTTAAATGGAATATATCGGATTTGCAGACGCAAAAGAATTCGTAAAAGTAAGTGGGGTTTCGAAAGATGATCTAGAGGAGAAAGTTTTCCCGAATAAAGAGTTTCAAGAAGCATGTATGTATCGATTTGGAAAAGGAAACAAACGTTACATCAAAGTAAGACCAGCTATTGATTTTATAGAACAAAAGATTTTTATTAAAGAAACAAATTTATAAGAGGTGTTAAACAATGAGAGGTTTACTAGCATTATCAACAGCAGTAGTAGTATTCTTCATAGCTTTGATATTCACTAAAGACTTTATCCACTTGTTTCTAATCTACTGGGTAGCCGTTTGCTTAAGCTACATGGCTTGGGACAGTTGGATTAACTATTTAAAGATAGAAAAAAAGACTGAAACTTGTACCAGCAAGTAACAGTCAGGAATGATTAGTAAAATACACAACTTAAATATACACGGAATAGAGGTGTTTCGTCAAATGGCGAAAGGACATAAGAATGAAACTGTCGCTTACCTTATTAAAGAAAAAGAAGGTAAACAGCGCTATATAACGAATAAGCCAAATCATCCAGAAGATGCTACTTATAACATCCAAAGGAGAAATGCTCGACGTTTGACTGGTCTTGAAGAGATAAATGTCGATTGGCAGGACCACCTAATAGATAAAGAAACAACAGTAACAACCACTTTTTACAATACATTCAGTATTGAAGAATTACGGGAGGTAGACAATGACTGAACAAACATTATTCCACCAGTTAAACGCAATAAATGTAAGTGATCATGTAGAGAAAAAGAACAACTTTAATTATTTAGCGTGGACACATGCACATGAACAGTTGAAGAAAATAGACCCTGATTATCAAATTAAGATACACGAATTTCCACACTCAGATATTTCGAACGAACAAATATTTGTACCATATTTAACGACACCAGAAGGTTATTTTGTCCAAGTATCTATAACAGTAAAGGGTGTAACTGAATCAGAGTGGTTGCCAGTATTAGATTTTAAAAACAAGTCACTAGCCAAAGGGCAAGCAACTACATTTGATATCAATAAAGCACATAAGCGTTGTTTTGTTAAAGCTGCAGCACTACACGGTTTAGGTCTCTACATCTATAACGGTGAGGATATGCCAGAACAGCCATTTGTATCTGCATCTGAAGATGAAATAAAACAAGTGAACGACAAAGTAAAACAACTTGCACCACTGATGAAGATAAGCGAATCACAACTAAAAAAGAAGATGAACATACCAGACAAAATTTCAACACAGGATGCTGAAGAAGCACTTGTCAGATTAGATAACGGAATCAAATATTACAACAAAAAGGATGATAAATAATGACAAACTCAATCATATATACAGGACGTATTACGAAAGATTTAGAAATTAAAGAAGTAGGACAAAACAAAGTTACTCACTTCTCGTTAGCGGTGGATAATCCCTTTAAACGTGACGATACAAGCTTCTTTCATATTGAAGCGTGGAATAGAACGGCAGACTTATTAACTGAATACTGCGGAAAAGGTTCGAAAATACTAGTTGAAGGTTCAGCTAGACAAAATACTTTTACTGATAAAGAAGGCAACAATCGCGAACGTGTAGTTTTCAATGCTAACAGAATTGAATTTTTAGATACTAAATCATCTGGTAATCAAGGCAAACAGGATAATCCCTTTGCTAACGGTTCAAAAGATATTGAATCAGAATTACCGTTTTAAGGAGTGATTTAAATGGGTGAAGTATCATGGATCAAGTTGAAAGTCGGTATGTTTGATGATAGCAAAATCAAATATATCGAGGCATTACCCGAAAGAGATACGATCATAACTATTTGGGTTAAGTTGCTAACTTTAGCTGGTAAGTATAACGAACAAGGTTACATCATGCTATCGGAAAACTTACCTTACAACGAAGAAATGTTAGCAAATGAATTTAACAGACCACTTAATTCAATCAGATTAGCATTACAAACATTTGAAACGCTAGGTATGACAGAAATTGTTCAAGGCGTAATCAAAATATCTAACTGGGAGAAACACCAAAATATTGAAGGTCTAGATAAAATAAGAGAACAAAATAGGTTGCGTAAACAAAAACAAAGAGAAAAACAAAAGACATTACCCGATAGTCACGTGAAGTCACGTGACGGTCACGCAACAGATATAGAACTAGAACTAGAAGAAGAATTAGAACTAGAAAAGAGAAATACATTGTCGAGCAAATCGACTATGCATCCATATCAATCAGTAATTGAATATCTAAATAATAAAACTGGTAAGCATTACAAACCTACAACTAACAAAACACAAACTGTTATTAAGGCTAGATGTAATGAAGGATTTACTGAAGATGATTTCAAGAAGGTGATTGATAACAAAGTAGCTGAATGGAAAGGAACAGACATGGAGAAGTTCTTAAGGCCAGAAACACTATTCGGCAATAAGTTTGAAGGCTACCTTAACCAACAAGTAAGCAATAAGGAATCAGATGATAACCCTTATGCAAATCTATTTTAGGGCGTGAGTAAATGAATCCCTTTGAGAATATCGCAAGTAAAGTAGGATTTAAAAACAATATAGTTAAACAAGAGAATGACTTGAAATGTGAAAAGTGTGGACGTACTTATGATTACTATGAATTTGATAATGGCCAAATAGTTAAAGATGGTTGTGACTGCGAAATGATTGCTCTAGCTAAACAACAGAAAGCAGAGTTTGATAAGCGTAACAAATCAGCTAAAGCGAATAGTATATTCAAGAAATCAATTGTCAATGATGATCTATCACAATGTACCTTTGATAACTATAAAGCTACTAATGAAGAATTAACAAGAGCTAAAGCATTATGTGAAAGATATGTAGAGAACTTCACACTTGATAACAAACAGTCGTTATTGTTGCAAGGTTCATTTGGTACAGGTAAGTCACACCTATCTATGTCAGTTGTAAAAGGTATTAGAGAAAAAGGATATTCAGTCCTTTACATGAACATTCCACAATTAATATCAACTATCAAAGGAACTTATAACAAAAATACTAATCTAACCGAACAAGACTTAAACAGAATTATTAGCGAAGTAGATTTAATGGCGTTCGATGATTTCGGAATTAACATGAATGAATTTGCTACAGGTAAGATGTTTGAACTAATTGAATCAAGAGTTGGCAAACATAACATATACACTACTAATTTAAATGCACAGGAACTAAGCAAGAATAAAGACGCACAACGTATATTTAGCCGAATGATGTCTAACACAACATTAATCAAAATGAACGGTGCTGATTATCGAATGAGAGGTATCAAATTTTGATAACTAAGAATATTATTAAACAAAAACTTGAGTGTTCCGATATATATGCTCAGAAACTTATAGAAGCGTCGCAAGGAGACGATAACACATTGTACAACCTATTTATCCAAAAGTTGAATGAACGCCAAAGACGAGTGGCTATTGTGGAGGTAAGGTAATTGGGATTAAGCACTGAATATGATTTGAAAGATAGTACAGGTAAAGTGGTTGGTTCTGTTATACCACTTAATAATAAAAGAAATAGGTTATTCGGATTATATAAACGATACGGATTAGATGAATTCATCGTTACAGATAATAGATTAGAAAAAATAAAAAACATTTCAATTTAACTATAGTAGATCAAACAAGCATATTTGATTTCATACAGGAGTGAAGACATGGAAACAATTGAATTGAAAGTTGATGCGCCTATGTCATCACCTAGACCACGATTTAGGAACGCTGGCAAGTGTGTACAGACTTACATGCCTAAGAAGTATACAGACCATAAAAAAGACTTACAGTGGCAAATGCCAATGTTGATGATAGATAAACCAATCAAGCTAACAATAGAGTTTCATTTCCCCTTGCTGAAGTCATGGAGTAAGAAGAAACATGTAGCGATGGTTGGACAGTATAAACGTACTAAACCAGATATAGACAACTTAATCAAAACAGTATTAGATTCTGCTAATGGTCATTTATGGAATGACGATAATCAAATAGTAGAGATTACAAGTTTCAAGAAGTATGCAGAGGAACCAAAGATAATCATGCATTTAGATATAGAAGGTGATTCCGATGAATGAAGAAATGATCAAGATTAGATACAACGTGACATACGAAAAGTCATTTGCTTTTCCGGCTAATGCTAATGATGAAGATTGTGATATAGAGGAACGTGTCTACAATGAAATGCCGACTAAGGAAGATGAATACACTGACGCTAAAGTGATTAGATTTGAAGAACCAACAATTATAGATAGAGGATTCTAGGGGGACGAGAGAATGAAATTATACGAAAAAATTATTTTAACAGGTATGGCTATTAGATTAGTGGGCGAAGTTATTGGCTTGTATTACAACATCATTTCTTTATTTAAGGAGGACGACTAATGAACATCAATTTAAGTAGAACAAAAGATGACAAAGGTAACCTATGCTTCGTGATGGTAGATGGTAATGAAGATGTATTCGTTGATGTGGAAGATTACAAAGAAGCAAGACAACTAGGTATCAATTACAAATCAATTAAGCGTCATGCTAAGAAAGGTAGACGACAGTTAAAAGACTACATTAGAAAGTCTGACCAAAGCCAAGGCGTAGAGCGATTGAATAGAGAAGATAGAGAGCGTTCTGAACGTAAGGCAGAGCGAGAAGAAGCTAGGCAACGTAAGGAACAGGAACGCCTGCAGATGATAGAGGACGCTAAGCGTAGTAGTAAGTGGTTCGAACATTTATCAGAGAATGACATATTCGTAAAGGTGGTTAAGTAGATGAAAATTAGAGATTTAGACATCGGCTATACAGTTTGGTTTATTAAACCAGGTAAAACCTTATCAGAATATGGATTGATTAAAGAATTGATATACAACGATGGTGAACCGCAAGCAGTTGTTGAAATGGGAGAGTACACGAAAGTTATTGATGATACTTATGATATAGCGATAGGAAGTAGATACGATGGGGCGACTAGCTAAATTCGAATACGTGATATATAAAGGTGATGAAGTTGTTTGTCATGGTACACGTAAGGAATGTGCAGACATGTTAGGCGTGAAAGAAGATACGATAACTTATCTATCATGCAAACAAAGTAGAGACCATGCTTTGAAATATCCAGATAGTCATAGAATGGTTGCTGAAAAAGTAAGTATTGCAGAAATAGAGAAAGAGTTAGCGATATGATCCTATCCGATACTATGAAAGTTAAATATAAATTAAACACACGTGGTATGAACACTGTGGAAGTGGCAAGGATGTTAAAAAAATATAGAGTTTCCGGATTCTTAATAGCTATAAAAGAGCGGCACATAATAGTAGCAGTGCCACGTGAACATATTAAAAGTAATCGTAAGTTAATGGAGGGGTTAAGGAATGCTAAACACAGTTAAATGTTATGAAGCATTATCCAAACAATACGACAAGATGCTTGCAGAACGTAACCGCCTTATAGACGTTATCGACTGGCAACGAAAGAAGATTGAGAGGTTGGAAGATGTCAACAAATATTTGATAGATGATAACGAAAGATTTAAAAGAAGACACAACATGATAACAGATAGAAACATTGAATTATGTGAAGAAAATAAGAATAAAGACAACTTCCTCTCCGAAATCTCACAACACATTGGATGCAAACCGGAAAGCAGCACGTATAAAGCCTTTAGACGTAAATTGGATGAGTTGGAGATTAAAGGGGATAAATGAATAGAAGAAATTTTGAAACCTATAGAAGATTAACTAAAGAAAACAGCCGATAAAATTGGCGATAAGTAAACTAAAAACATGATTATAGTAATAATCGTAAGTAAAAAATTACTAGGTTCTTTTTCCATTGTCAGATACACCTTTCTCTAAAAAAGTTGATTTGAACAGTGTAGTAAAGCAATAGTAATGTGTCAATCACCAATTTATAGAGGTTGACTTATAATAATATGCTACACAGTACAACATGTTGAAAAAAAATAGAGACAGAAATACAAAAAATGAAGTGAAATTTAAAATTAATGACTTGGAGGACGAGTAAATGAACGAACTAATTAAAGCAGTAGAACAATGGAGTATAGATAAAAACTTACACAGAGGTAATCCAGATAGACAAGCATTGAAATTTTATGAGGAAGCTGGAGAAGTTGGAGCAGCATTATCACGTAACAAGATGGACGATCTAAAAGATGGTATAGGCGATACAGTCGTCACATTAATTATATTGGCGCAACAAACATGGTATGACAAGCGAGGAGTGTTTACAGTAAGCGTATGATGAAATCAAAGGAAGAAAAGGAAAGACTATCAATGGAACATTCATCAAAGAATCAGACTTGTAAGGACAAAGACATACTAGATAAAGTTAAAGAACTACTTAATAAGGAGTGACACCATGCAATACCTAATTACAAAAGTAACTGACTCAACAGGTTATCCATTCACGCACGTAACTAAGGCTAGAGAGAATGAAACTTTTATTGTGGTGGATGCAGAGAGTAAAGAAGAGGCTATTAAGAGGATGGAGAGTGACAGGTGAGAATACTTAAAACACTATTAATCATAGTGCTATATGAATTAAGTAAAAAAGTAACATATCAAACTATTACACGTGTACAAGCAAACGACGCAGTGGATCAGTACCCGATGGATTATGAGGTGAGTGAATGATGTTCTGGTTAATCATAAGCATTATACTCGGTGCCATCGCAGCTGTTTCACTTATATACAATGCAGTTAAAGATACGAAAATAGATGCGTTGGAATATGAGGTAGCTTACTTAACACATGTGCTATTTGAGAAACAAATACCGCATAGAGAATTAACGGATGAAGAAATAAGACAAATCAAAGATGCATGGAATAAACGAATTAAATAACTGGAGGTATTAGATGTACAGTGAATCAGAAGTAAGAGAATTAATTACAGGGTATTATTGGAGAACTAATTTAATTGAAGACCAAGTGTATGAATATGACAGTACATCTACTGCTCAATATGGCATCGAATCAGCAATGCCAAAAGCACAGGGTGGTACGGGTGATAAAGTTTTAGTTAGGGTTATGAGGAACGATAAGAATAACAAGCAGATTAAGAAACTAGCAACCGAAACCTCATTTGTGGATGAGCATGAACATAAAATAAGTAATTCTAAGAACTATCATTTGCTCCAGTTATTAAAGAGAGGTGAAAAAGTTAGTACGATTGAAAGGTTATTAGATATAAGTGAACGAAACATATATAACCGAATCAAACAGATAGTTAAAGTATACATGGAAGTACAGCAGTAAATATGCAGAAAATGCAGAGATTGCAGAGTTTGCGCACTATTATGAAATACTTAATTTATTTTATATAATTGACCCATGAGGTAAAACTCACACTATAAATAAGCAATACTATATTATGCTCGATGTGGTAACGAGGTTAAACAACTACCGCACTAATAATGACTATATTATATGAGGCACACCTTGTGATTGGGTGTGTCTTTTTATATGTACGTATTCATACGCCACGATATAAGGACACATTATATAGGTGCCTTTGAATAGGACACATTAGACACATGCCTTGTTAGGTGGTCGGTGAATAGGTGTACGGTTATAGGTCAGGGCTTTGAGCCTTATGGTTACAACCTTGATACCTGTGACCCAATGCCTTACACGTTGATAGCACAACAGGTCTTGACTCGTTTAGGAGATAGGTAAGGCAACACATAGAAAGCTATAACAATGTGTGAGGTCATAAGACTTTGTATAATCATTGATAGAACATTATGTATTATTATTTCGCTAATATTATTCTATGTTTGTTCTATCTTTGATAACAAAGTAATTGTAAACATGATGAAAGATTATTCAATTGATTGATTAATCAAATGATTATGTTTGTTGAAAGATGTGAGAACAATTCCATTAAAGAAATGTAATAAGATTAATTGTAATAAATTAATTTCATTCAATGAAAGTTATTGTGATGAACATAAAGAATTAAAGAATGAATATAAAAAGAATTATGATTCATTTAGATATGAAAGAGATCAAACATTCATTCGATTCTATAACTGTAAATCATGGAAGGATACAAGACATAGTGTGATGCTTGCACATGATTGGTTATGCTGCAACTGCTTATGCAAAGGGTTGTACACCAAAGCTGATGTGGTCGACCATATTGTTGAGATAAAAGACGATTGGGATAAGAGGTTGGATAAGAGTAATCTTGAACCACTGTGTCATGCTTGCCATAACGTTAAGACTATTCGAGAGAAAGAAAGAAGATTGAAAGAGAAAAAATAAAAATATAATTAAAGACGAATTTATATTGACACCGGTGTTTAATGTTCGCCTTTGAAATGTGCCGGGATATATTTTGAGTATTTAATTTTTTGAATTTATATAATGATTTTATAAAAATAATTATCAATTTTATGAAGGGGCGTCACCATTGACCCCAAATGTTTCTGACATTCACAATCCCGACCCGATACCCTTCCGCGAGTCGGATTCTAGTAATAAAAGTAAAATTGCGTACTATTTGAATTAAATCTAATGAAAAGGAGGTTAAACCATGGGAAGAAACTTGAAATTGCTGTCAGAGAATAAGGGAAACCTTACCGTAGAACAACAAGAAAGTAAGAAAGAAGCGGAAAAATCCATCAGAGATTTAGAGCCTTTGGAAAATAAGCCTCCTGATTGGTTAGATGGCACTGCTAAAATCGAATATAACAGGATTATCCCTCTGTTACAAGAATTACCGATAGCTAGTTTAGACTTGGCGCTCGTTTCAGCGTATTGTCAAGCTTATTCAGATTATCAACGGGCAACTGTAGAACTTGCTAGTGGTGAAATGGTAACTTTCACTGAAAGAGGTTCTAAAGTCAATCCGTGGCATCGAGTTAAGGTGGATTCGTTCAACATCATCAATTCTATTGCACCAAAGCTTGGGCTAACCATTGACTCACGTCTTAAAATCTTCACACCCACTGAAACCAAGAAGGAAGATGCCGACCCAATGGCTAGATTTGCAAAATGATAGATTACGAAAGAGATTATACAACAGAATATGCTAAAGCAGTAGTCAGTGGTGAAATTTTAGCTAGTCGAAAGAATATACAGAGTTGTCAAAGGCATTTAGACGATTTGAATAGCCCTTCATTGAATTATCATTTCAATTATGAGAGAGCTAATAACGTTATTGATTTCTTTGGTGAGTTACCTGATCCAAAAAGTAGAAAGTTATTGACACTGGCAGGATATCAAACATTTATTGTCGGTTCCTTAATGGGTTGGCGAGATTCGGAAGATAATCGACGATATACTAAAGCTTATGTCTCAATGGCTCGTAAGAATGGTAAGACTTTAACAATAGCTGGTCTAGCATTGTACGATTTGTTGTACGGTGATGAACCAAGAGCTGAACGACTTATTGGATTGACTGCAAACAACAGAGACCAAGCATCTATTGCTTATAAGATGGTTAAGTCACAACTTGAAGCGGTTAATTCTAGGTCACAGTACACTAAGAAGAATACAAAGATTACAGACAGTAGGAAAATCATAAATAATCTTATTGATGGTTCTGAGATTCGAGCTACATCTTCGGATGCGGGTAGTCAAGAGGGTGAACAGTATTCGTTAGGTATTATTGACGAGTATCATATTGCTAAATCTAACGATATGTTGCAATCGATTAGTAGAGGACAAGTGTTATTGAAATCTCCTTTGCTTATCATTATTTCAACAGCTGGTGAAGATTTGAACGTACCTATGTATGAAGAATATCAATATGTAACACGTTTACTGAACAGAGAAGTTAAGAATGATAACTATTTTGTATATTGTGCTGAACAAGACAGTGAGGACGAGATACACGACCCATCAACATGGATAAAATCAAATCCTTTACTGGAAGTTAATAGTATTGCAGAAGTATTGCGAGAGAATATAAATGATGATGTACAAGAAGGTATTGATAAGAGCGATTTGAACAGTATCTTGGTTAAGAACATGAACTTGTGGAGACAATCAAGTAAAGATACGTATATTCAGATGCACGATTGGCAAGTAGGTTACATGGAGGACGAATTGGATATCAAAGGTAAAGATGTTTACATAGGCGTCGACCTATCACGAAGTGAAGATTTAACTGCCTTGACATTCATCTATCCATTAGAGGATAAGAAGTATTTTGTTGATGCACATGTGTTTGTAGGCTTCAAGAACTCGATACAAGAGAAGTCTAAGAGGGATAAAATAGATTACGAGAAGTTAGTCCGTACTGATAAAGCTAGTTTGACACATGCTGAGTCAGGAATCATTGACCCTGAACAAGTTGTAAACTGGTTAATTGATTTTATTGACGATAACGAGTTAAACGTTAAAGCTATTTGTTATGATCCGTGGGAATCGAGCTATTTTGTGACCAAGATGGAAAAAGAAACTGGACATCCTTTGATAGAAGTCAAACAAGATTATAAATCACTTGGTCCAGTACTGAAACAGTTTAGACTAGATGTTTTTGAGAAACGGGTTGTTCATAATAACAATCCTAACTTGAATCTAGCAATTGGAAACGCAATAACTAAAACAGATAACAA
This sequence comes from Staphylococcus sp. NAM3COL9, assembly GCF_001431205.1. Lineage (GTDB taxonomy): Bacteria > Bacillota > Bacilli > Staphylococcales > Staphylococcaceae > Staphylococcus. The sequence continues at coordinate 16,321 of NZ_LGPC01000011.1, forward strand.
TAACATGATGATATTAGATAAGAAAATCAACAGACAGAAAATTGATGCGCTTGTGAGTCTTGTTACAGGATACAGTCAAGCTATTAATTATGAATTTGAATCAGATTTACAAGATTATATCATGTCCGATGATTTCGGATTTTAGGAGGTAAACAATTGAACACTTTAAACAAATTTAAACTCATAGGAGCAGCGATTATCAATAACTTGATACCGTTGCTTTTTTTAATTGGTTTAACACTCATTAACGTTGCTTGTTATATACAGTGGGGAAACGTTACAGGGTTTATTGTTTCAGGAATAACCCTTGTACTCATTGCACTGATACTTGTTGGTGAGAAATCCCAACAACCACCAGAATAAACGACTTATCTGTAAAGGGGGTGTATAAAACTAATGGGAATCTTTTATGAAACACGAAATACAAACGTGTCTACACAGTCTGGTGAAGCTATATTCAGCGCCTTCCCATCGCACTCAATACCATTAAACTTAATGGGTTACGATGCGTACAAAGCACTTAGAAATAGCGATTTATGGACTGCTGTAACACTACTTAGTCGAGATATTGCAAAACTTGATATCAAGATTAAGGAAAATGGTGTTTATAAGGATAAGGACAGGTTGGAGTTCTTACTTAACAAAACACCGAACCCCTTTATGAACGGTTACATGTTGAAGTATATCGTTATGATGAACGCATTACTAACGGGACATGGATATATCAAAATTGAACGTAAAGGGTCGCAAGTTGCAGAGTTATATCACATTTCTACAAGCCAAGTTACTTTGAAAGAGAACGCTAAAGGTAAATTCTACTATGAAGTGAATAATAACAAAGGAACCATGGATGTAGATTATAAAGATATGATTGATGTTAAACCGTTCACCTTAGATGGTATCAATGCGTTGAAGGTATTGGATGCTATTGAAGAGGATATGAACACACAAAGATTTACAAAGAGTTTCTTTACTAAATTCTTTGCAAATGGTGGTCAGAATTCAGGGTTGTTGAAAGTCAAAGACGGTAAATTGAACCAAAAAGCTAGAAACAAGTTAAGGGACGAGTTTACAAAGGCTAACGCAGGAGAAAACAACACTGGTAAGGTGCTTGTGCTCGATTCAACACTGGAATACAAGCAATTAGAAATTGACAGCTCGTTGTTAGACGTTATCAGCAAGAACCAAACCCCTACAAAGGCTATTGCAAAAGCTTTTCAAATACCTTTATCTAAATTCGGTATGGAACTTTCGAATACGTCATTAAAAGATGTGAACAATGATTATTTAACCAACTGTTTAGGTGGCTATATGAAAACTTGGGAAGCAGAGTTGGATTTTAAACTTGTAGGTGATAAAGATCAATACGTTAAAGAGTTTAAATTTGATTCTAGTTCTTACCGTAAGATTGATTGGGATAAATTTGTTGAAACGCTTAATACTCAACTTGAAAAAGGTGCTATAACACCAGATGAGTACCGTTCGGACATCGGCAGAGAGCCGTTTGATAACGGCGTGGGTGCTGTACCACGCTTTGACCTTAACCATATCAGTGCAGATATTGCTGATGATTATCAGTTGAGAAAAACATCAACAAATAACCAAGCGCCCAATCCGGATACAGAGGGTCAGCCCACTTTGAAGGGTAGTGAGAATATTGAATAACTTAGAATTACGTTCTACAGAAACGATTAAAGCAGTTGATAATGAAAAGATGATTGTGGAGGGTTATGCCTTACGATTCAACACTTTATCTAATGATTTAGGTGGGTTTGTTGAGACTATAAGCCCACAAGCTTTGAAAGACACAGATTTAACTGATGTAAGATGCTTGATTGACCATGATTCTAGTAAGGTGTTAGGACGTACGGCTTCTGAAACATTAAGTTTAAATATAGATGATGAAGGGTTATATTTCCGATGTCAGTTACCTGATACATCATATAGTCGTGATTTATACGAGAACATTAGACTTGGAAACATCAATCAATGTAGTTTTGGTTTCATTCTTGATGAAGACGGGGACACAATCGAAAAGAGAGATGATGGCCTGTTCAAACGAACATTAAATAAGATAAAAAGTCTTTTTGACGTGTCAGTGGTGACTTTCCCCGCATATCAAGACACGGATGTTGCACCAGCTTTAAGAAGTATTGAAGTGGTCAAGGAACAAGAGCAAGAAGAAATTCGTAAACGTGAAACAGAGCAAAGAAATCGAACTGAATTATTAAAAGCACAATTAGATCTACTCAAATTAAAGTAGGTCTATTTTTTATGCGAAAAATCAAGTGGGAGGCAATATAAATGGCTGAAGATATCAAAGAGTTACGTTCATTACGAGCGGAACAAGTAGACGCTGCTGAAAAAGCTATTGCGGATGAAAAACCGGAAGAGGTTAAGGATGCGTTAGAAGAAATTAAGAAATTAGACGAACGTATTTCAAAAATCGAGGAAGAACTCGATCTTGAAAAGAAAGATAAAGAAGAACCAAAAGAGCCGGATGCTAAAGGCGAGCCGGAATTCAACTCACAAACACACGAAGGAGAAACGAGAGATATGAACAATGTGATTAAACCGTCAGTTAATCAAGAAACTGAAAGTAAAGAAGTAAGAGGCTTTATGCAATATTTACGTTCTAAAGGTGAAGTACGTGAAGATGTTACATCTGTAAATATGGATATTATTATCCCTAAAGATATTTCAACACAACCAGTTACTTTACCTGAAACAGTTATCGACTTAAAACAATTTGTAAATATTGTGAAAGTACCAACTGCCCAAGGTTCATACCCAATTTTAGAATCAGCTACAGAAGTTATGCACACTGTGGAAGAACTTGCGAAAAACCCTGAACTTGCAGCGCCTAAATTCTTAGATGTTGACTATAAAGTTCAAACATATCGTGGCCAAATTGCGATTTCAGAAGAATCATTACAAGACAGTACGCCTGAGTTAGCAAATTTAGTAGCACAAAATAACGCTCGTATTGGTTTGAACACAACTAACCAAGCAATCGCTAACGTTATGAAAAAATATTCGCCTAAGACTGTAACAGGTACTGATTCGCTTAAAACTATTTTAAACGTAGATTTCGACCCAGCTTATAATATTAGTTTAGTTGTTTCATCTACTTTTTATAACGAATTAGATTTATTAAAAGATAAAAATGGTCAATATATTTTACAACAAGATGTCACTTCTCCATCCGGTAAGACTGTTTTTGGTCGTCCAGTTTACGTTGTTTCTGATACTGCACTTGGACTTGCTGGAGAAGCTAAAGCGTTTGTCGGTGATTTAAAAGAAGCTATATTCTTTGCAGATCGTGCGCAAGCTGCCGTTCGTTGGATTGATAACGAAATTTATGGTCAATTATTAGCGATTTCACAACGTTTCGATGTTGTATCAGCTAACGAAAAAGCTGGTTTCTTTGTTACGGGTGAGTTTCCGAAAGAAGATACTCCCAGCGAAGCCTAATAACATTAATGTTAAGGCAAATATCAAATCAGCAAGAATAACAGTTAATTAGGAGGCAATACGATGGCAGATGTATTAAAAGTTTATCAAGGACAAACCGTTGTAGGACAAGCAGAACGTTCAGTGGATGGTACAGCGTCAGTAACAGTTGAAGGTTTAGAAGTTGGAACTGAATATCCAGCAGGTACTTATAAAGTGGCGTTTAGTAACGAATCAGGAGAATCAGCAAAAGTTGATGTTCCTGCTTTCACTACTAAAGAAAGTGCACCTACAGAACCTGAAAACGTTGAAGTTAACGCTAATGAAGATTCAGCGGATGTATCGGCAGAATAAGAAAGGGTGATTCATTATGGATTTGGAAACCCTTAAGCTTCATATGCACATCACACATTCAATGGAAGATTCACTAATTGAAATGTATAAGGAATGGGCAGAGTCAGAAATTAAAGACTCTGTTTATCCTGATGATTTAACACGAAATGAAGAATATTTTATCGATAATAAGATTTTTGAACGTGGGGTTTTCTTACTCACATCTCATTACTTCCAAAGCCGATACGCATATTCGGACATTGATTATAAAACGTGTCCAGATGGTGTGCTTGGTACCATACAGAAATTAAGGGGGGGTTATCCGTATGAGAGTTGATGCAATGCAAGACTTTGTAACGTTTTACTCTAGTGGTACTGATAGTCCTTATCCTGGTATGGGTGGAAAAGAAGTAGTTTTTAAATCATGGGGAGAAATTTACGAACCATCAAGTAAAGATATTGAACTAAGTAGTTTAGAAAACTCCAGCGTCAATGTGACGTTAGTTGTTCGTAATACTTTTCCAGAGTTCGTTCCTAAAGTTAACCAAACCTTTATCATACAGACAGGTATGTATCAAGACACTGAATTTAACATTAAAAACGTTGCTCCTAAAGATGAAAATACTATTAAAATAGTAGGTTCTAAAATATGGGCGTAAAAATAGAAGGTCTTGAAGCAATCGAAGATGATATTCGCAGACTATACAGTCGACCAAGTATGAACAAGGCAGAAAAGAAAGCTATACAAGCTGGTGGGAACTTTATAAGGAACAAAATCGCAACTAATTTAAATCGTGTTAAAGATACTGGTGAACTTGCTGTCGGTACTGATTTAAGGAATCCCAATAAAGTTGGTTCTGAAATGATTGGTAATATTTATTGGCGAGGAGATCATAAATCTTTAGCTTACATTAATGAACAAGGGCATTATCTTAAAAATGGTTCTTTCTACAAACCTAGGGGAGCTGGAACAGTTAACACTGTATTACGTTATTACAATGACCAGTATTTTGACATCATCAAAAGGGAGATGAATAAGAGATGACAGATTTGTTCATCGAGATTCACAATGCTCTATTAGATGACCCTGTCATTTCTAAACATTTCCGAAATGGTGATATTGAATTTCTTATTCACCCTAACGCTAACGACATTTCTCAAAACGTAATTGTTATTGATGAAGTGTTTAGTCCGGTGATGTCAGATTTTGCAGATGACAATCCTTTAACTTACGAGTATTTACTACAAATAGATGTGTTCGTTAAACAACAAAATAATCAAGTCAATGGCTCCTTACTCAGTAGGGAGCTTATTTTATGTGTTTCAAAAATCATGTGGGAGCAATTCGGTTTTGGAGAATTCAATTCATTCAAACCTGAATACTACCCAGATTTCAAATTGTATCAAACCTCTAAACAATACAGAGGCAAAAAATATATTAACAAGGGGTATTTATAATGGCTAAAAAATATAACTCATTTACAGGATTAACAGGTTTTCACTACCAAGTACATGGTGAAGAAGCACAGAAAGTAGAACGTATTGAATATTTACAAGAAGTATCAGTGTCTAAAGAACAATCAATCGAAAAAGCTTACGGTGATAACTCTGTAGCAGAAATGGCAGTATCAAACGGAACGATTGAACTTGAGTCTACATTCCATCATTTACCATTAGAAGATCGTGTCGCTTTATTCGGTTTAACTAAAACAGACGATGGACTTGTTTATGTTGGAGATAATACACCACCATACGTTTCAGTTATCTTTGAAAAAACTATGGAATCAGGCGCAGTTGAATATGTTGGTTTACCAAAAGGATTATTCACATTCCCTGAAGTTTCTGGACAAACTAAAGAAGACGGCGTTGAGTTCTCACAAGATGCTTCTACTGGTGAATTCATGCCTACAGACATCAAAGGTGTTGAAGGTAAGCAAGCAATGATTCTTGGACGTGACGAAAAAGGCGAAACTAAGATGCGCGACGCTATCTATCAAAAAGTATTTGGTGTAGCACATCCTGACGCTAAACCAGTTACACCCTAAGGTTCCCCAAAACGTAGTGGTTAATGCTGATATTGATTCAGCATCAATTGTTGCAGAATAGGGGCAAAGTAATCATGAACGAGGTATCCAAAATGTGGATATCTCTTTTCTTATAACAAAAAATAAAACAAAAGAGGTAATTATCTATGACAACTAAAACTAAACAAATGAGTATTGAATTAATCCAAGAAGTTAAAGACAACGGGGAATTAGTAACACAAGAATTTAAATCACCAACTTTTGTTCCTTTCAGTAAATTAATGAAAGCTACAAAACAGTTAGAAAAATTAGAAGATAAATCAGAAATGGAAGCAATGGACGAAATGATGCAAGTTATTTGCGACCTTTACAACAACCAATTCACACCTGACCAATTAATGGACGGATTACATGCTCCAGATGCGGTTAGAGTTATTAGAGAAAATATCGAGTTTATCTCTACTGGTGAACTTCCTAAAAAATAATAAGGCGAGTGATTGACGATGAAAAGTAACAGTATAGAATTTGTTACGCAATTTGATTCATCGGGTGAACCTTTGAAGTGGGACACATTCAACACGCGCCCTTCTTTAAAGTTATCCCTCGTATATGAATGTGTAGATTTCCTTTCATCTTCAAACAATAGCCCTAATTTAAAAGATTTACACCAGTTGCTTGACCTTGTTGTGAGAATTTATGATGAACAGTTTACCAAGTCACAGCTAATCGATGGACTACCACTATACAAAGCGATAACAAACCTATATGAACAGGTGACATTCGTTGCAAGCGGTCGGGGTGTCGATGATGAAGTGACTGATAAAGAAATAAAACAAACCACTGTCAACAGTTGGGGAGATTATAAAAACAATCTTAAAGCAACGATACAAGACATGGTGAAAGAAGGCGGTCAGAACATTAACAATGTTTTGGATATGCCTTTTTATTTTGTATTCGATGAATTGAACGGAGAGGCTAAGAAGAAAGAACACAAAGAGTCAATGTTAGACGCGTTCACTTGATAAAGGGGTGACAAGATGAAAAAGGATAGTGAGTTGAATTACGAATCAAGTATGTTACTTGCGTTTCTGAATGTACCTATTAATTACAAATGTGAATCGATGATTACTGCATTCTCTATCTAACGAAAATACATTTGAAAGGTAGGTGAGGAAATGGCAGAAGATATAAGAAGTATGCGAATAGAATTATCCATGAAAGATATGGGTATCAAGCGTACAGTTGGTGAGATAAACAAATCGTTTAGAGCCTTGAAAAGTGAAGTATCTACTTCATCAAAGAAGTTACAATATGGTGAGAAAAGCGTTGCTTCATATGAAAAGAACGTTAAAGATTTAACTTTAGCCCATAAAGCATCAAGACAAAATTTAAAAGAACTAACAAGGCAATATCATGAAGTTGGAAAAGCTCAAGGTTATTCGAGTAGTCAGGCTTTAGGTTTACAGAAAAGTATATCTGACCAAGAAAGAGAAATGCACTTCTTAGGTCGTCAAATTGTTAACACTACAAATGAGATGAATGAATTTAAAACAGCTCAAAAAGTAGACAATACAGGTTGGGCTAAGATGGGTAAAGGCTTTGAAGGTATGAGTACGAAGATAAGAGGCGTATCGACCCAAATGGCTGAAATCGGCTCGACTCTTACAAGTAAAATTACCAAACCCGCATTAATAGCTGGTGCTGCTATGGGTGGTATAACTGCAAAACTTGGTTTCGATAGACTTGTAGGTTTGGATACAGCTAAAGCGAAACTTGAAGGATTGGGTTATTCAACTAAAGAAGTAGGTTCAATCACTGGACAGGTAACCAATGCTATTAAAGGTGGTATGACCACAATGGCAGAAGGTACCGACGTTGCAGCAGGTGCTTTGGCAGCAGGTGTAAGTGAAGGTAAAGAGTTAGAGAAATATATCAAACTTGTTGGTGATGCAGCAGTTGGTAGTAACAGACCTGTATCAGAAATGGCAATGATATTTAACCGTGTGCAAGGTCAAGGTAAGTTAATGACCCAAGAGTTAAACATGGTTGAAGAAGGCATGCCCGGTTTCAGTAACGCATTGGCTAAACACTTAGGTGTATCTTATGATGCGTTTAGAGAAATGGTCACAGCCGGAGAAGTGAGCGCGAAAGACTTTACCACAGTAATGGATGATTTCGCTGGAGGTATGGCTGGTGCTTACTCTAAATCTTGGCAAGGTATGGTTCAGAATACTAAAGCTTATGTAGGTATGATTGGTGAAAGTCTATTAAGTGGTGTGTTTGAACAGGCTAAAGGTTCGTTACATGAGTTTGAAAAGTTATTACAATCAGACGGTGCTCAGAAATGGGCAACACAAACTGGTGTTAAATTAGCAAATGCTTTTACAGTTATTGCTAATGGTATTAGTGGTGTTGTTGATTGGTGGAATAGTTTAAATGGTTCTACACAGAAAGTATTGGGTGGAATAATTAAATGGTCAGCTCTAACACTCGTTGTAGTAGGACCGTTACTAAAAATATTCAGTAAGTTAGGATTTATGATTGCAGGTGTGTTTGGTCCATTTGGCAAATTCCTTGGAATCATCGGAAAAGTAGCGGTCGCAAGTAAATCAGCTGGTGGAATCATCGCTGGTATTACGACACTGTTTCCTAAGTTGGGTGCAGCGCTGTTAGTTGCTACTGGTCCAGTTGGTTGGATTGTCGCAGCTATTGTCGCACTTGGTGCAGCCTTTGTCATAGCTTATAAGAAATCTGAAACGTTCAGAAATATTGTGAACGGTGCAATCAATGGTGTTGTAGCTGGATTTAAAATATTGTGGTCGGGTATCATGACGGTGCTTACACCTATTGGTAATGCAATCGCAAAATTCGGTAGACAACTAGCTAAAACTTTCGGTCAATTTTGGGCTGAGAATGGTCCACAATTCATGCAGGCATTGAATAACATTAAATCCGGATTCATGATTGTTTGGTCTATAATACGACCAATACTTTCAGGAATAGGTTCATTATTCAAATCTGTATTTGGAGGAATCTTATCCTTTATTAAATTTATTATGCCGGGCATACAAGCTATATTTAAAGTTGGCTGGGCGATTATCAAATATATTTTCGTCTCAACTTGGGAGGCTATCAAGGGTGTAGTAAATGGTGGACTAAAAGTTATCATGGGTATAATACAGGTATTCTCAGGACTGTTTACAGGTAACTTCAAATTAATGTGGTCAGGTGTAAAAAACATATTCTTTGGCGCATTACAATTCATTTGGAATTTAGTACAACTTTGGTTCGTTGGTAAAATCTTTGGTGTATTCAAACTAGGATTAAACTTAATCAAGAAAGTTGTAACAGGTTCACTTGGTTCAGTAAAAGGTACTTTCACATCCGTACTAGGTTCGATATGGGACGTAGTGAAAAAAGTATTTGGTTGGATTGGTAGTTTTACACGTTCGATTTTTACTGGTATTTGGAAATTTACTAAAGCCGTGTGGTCAAACATAAAATTGGCAATAACTAACCCAGTTGGATTTGTTAACAAATGGGTGACTTCAAAATTCAGAGGGATGTCCGGTGCAGTTAAGGCTATTTTCTCAGGACTTAAAAAAGCCACAACTGTAATTTTCTCAACAATGAGAACTGTATTAGTAAATATTGCAAAAGCTTTATCAAATCTTTTACGTGGTAACTTCTCAGGAATGAGTAAAAATTTACAAAACATTACAAGAGCATTGAAAAATGCAGTTGTGAAATTGTGGAGAATACTGAAAGATACAGTAGTCAATGTAGCTAAATCTTTATGGAACGGTGTAAAAGATCGTTTCGATGGTTTGAAAAAATCAGCTACAGATATTACGCAGAAATTGAAAAACGTAGTAATAGATAAGTGGAAGGGTCTAAAAAAATCAGTTGTCGATTTAGCCACTGGAGCCAAAGGTGGAGTCGTTAATGGTTTCAAAGCCATGTATAACAAAGGCGTTGAATGGCTAGATAAGTTAAAAGGGTTTATTAAAAATGCTAAAGATGGATTCAAGAAAGTTGCTACAGATCTTGGTAAAGGTGTGGCGAACGGTGCTATTTCTGGACTGAACGCTATGATAGATGGAATCAACTCACTATCAAATAAGATTATGAAGAAAAAACTTATCAAGAATAAAATCAAACCATTATCAACTGGTACCGCAGCAAGTCTGGGAGTACAAACTAACTCACAAGGACAACTGACAAAATCAACTAGAGCAGTGGTTAATGATAAAGGTTTAGGTAACGCACGTGGTCCTGGTGGTCACAAGGAAATTATACAACGTAGAAATGGTGACTTACAACAGGTTAAAGGACGCAACAAAGTTGTAAGGCTTAAACGTGGTGACGCAGTTCACAATGGTATGCAATCTAAAGCTTTACGTCCACATCTTTCAACTGGTACTGGTATAACAGGTATGGACTTGTTGAAAAACGGTAAAAAACATAAAAAACATGACGAAGTGTACGGTGATGTACCAGCAAATAATAAAGGTGGTGGCTGTAGTTGGAATCCAGCTACAGCAATAGCCGACGGTTCAAAAGGTGCATGGGATTGGACAAAAGACCAAGCTAAGAAAGCGAAAGATACTTTTGGTAAAGCTATTGGCGACGTAATGGATTATGCTACAAATCCCGGTAAACTCATTGGTAAGGTGATGAATCATTTCGGTATTGACTTCTCTGGTGTAGGCGGGGAAGCGATGGGCGGTACAATATCATGGGCTTATGATGGTTTAAAAAAAGGACTTAAGGATTTAGTGTCTGGATGGTTCACTGAATTAGAGGGCGATGGTGACGGTAGTTACATTGACCTATCTAAAGGCATTAACTTCCCGTACAGCCCAGACGGTCGAGCGCCGGGTTACCCGTTTGCTGGTCCGCATATGGGTGTAGATATTAACTATATTTACGATAAATTGTATTCTGTTCTATCTGGTAAAGCAACAGCTCGAAGTGGTTGGAACGGTGGGTTTGGTAACATGGTTGATATTGTCAGCGGTGCTCATAAAGTCATTTACGGTCATATGAGTAAACATGCTTTCAGCGGAAGTAAACAAGTTAAACCAGGTGATGAACTTGGTGTGTCTGGTAACTCGGGTCGTTCATCGGGACCACATTTACACTTTGAAGTACAGAAAAACGGTACACCTATTGACCCACTTGATTGGTTGAAGAAAAACGACGGCGGAGGTAAAGGTGCTGGTAAATGGAAACCACAAGTTAAAAAAGCTTTACAAATGAATGGTCTTCCAACCTCAGCATCGTATGTTAACGCATGGTTGAAACAGATACAAACAGAGTCTGGTGGCAACGCAAAAGCTATGGGTGGTACTGACGGTTTAGCTGATGGGCGTGCGCAAGGTTTGGTACAAGTTAAACCCGGCACGTTCAACGCTAATAAACATAAAGGTCATGGTAATATCATGAATGGTCTTGATAATTTATTGGCGGGCATTAAATACGCTAAAGGTCGTTATGGTGCTAAAGGTATGTTGAACGCTATCGGTAAAGGCCATGGTTATGCCACAGGTGGGATCATTAACTCTAATGGTATGTACAACCTTGCAGAAGATGGACACAGTGAAGTTGTAGTTCCACTTGATCCAGCACGTGCAAGTGACGCAATGAAACTTATCACTTATGCGCAAAGTAAAATTAAGGATAAGAAGAATAAAAGACCTAATCAAGTACCAACACCATCTACTAGTGGTAATAACACAGGTGGCGACAATACAAACTTATTACTACGAATGATTGCGAACCAACAGAAACAACTAGATGCTTTAATGGAAATTGCAAGAAGTAATAAACACATTGAAGAACAACCTAAAGGATTCAACACCGACGATGTTTCACAAGGACTAGGTAAGAAATCAAGAATGAGAGCAATGAATTTTGGTATGTAATAAATGGAGGTAGCGACTTTGGAGAAAACAGTAAAAATTTATAATGACTCTTTTGAAAAAGTGTTAACCGACATACCCAAGTTAAAAATGTTGGATTTTGATGAAGATGGTGTGGAAGTAGTGGTTAATTCACAAGAAATGAGTGGTAGAGATGGTGTAGGACTTTTGGGTCCTGCAAGTTTCGGTGCTTATAACTTAATTATCCGTTTATTCTATACTGGTCAAGATACTAAGGATTATAATCTATTAAAACAAAAATTGAGGTCTCTCTTGTTTAGGAGGGACCCTTATTTTGTAGTTCACTCTGATATGCCAGGGAAAAAATACGCTGTTTATTGTGATGAAAATGCAATCACAGATGTTGGTACAAGGTATGGAGAATTTGAAATATCTTTTGTGGTTTATAAAGGTTATTCAGAATCACTATTAAACACTGGTGAGTTTAGTTTGGATAAAGCTGACAAGTGGCAATTTGAGAATGGTCACATGGCGAATAGCAATATCAAATACAAACACACAGCTTCAAGTTTCAGAATCTATAACGGTTCAGATGATGCTATTAATCCTATATTAGGTTATGAAATGAAAATTAAGGTTAATACAGAGGCACCTCATGGATTCAAATTAATTAATCATACAACTGAAACTGAATTCGAGTATAAGAAAGCTATCAAGAAAAATAGCCAACTTATATTAGACGGAGTATATCCATTGATAAACAATAAACGAGTGGGCGTAGATACTAATTGGGGTTGGATTAACCTAGATAAAGGTTTTAACGATATAGAAATAACAGGTAAGAATTTAGGAAGTACAACGGTAGAATTTATATTTAATTTTGTATATAGGTAGGTGAAAGTATTGTATCAATTAATTTTAACAAATAGAAAAGGAACATTAGCAGAAATCATTACAGATTTTAACTATGGTTCTTTCAAATATGAATATTCTAAGAATGATGAAAGGTCAATATCTTTCACTGCTTATAAAACAAATAAGAATGCAGATGTGTTTAATTCGATAGTAAACGAAATGATAGTTATTTATGAAGGTCAAAACTATGTGATTAAGTCTACTGATATAAATTATGACGGTGTGGTTGTTAGTGTGGATGTAGTAGCAAAACACATTTTTATGGAATTTCAGAATCATTATATTCAAAAGGATAGTGAAGATGAAGAATTGAATAATGAAGATAAGACGGGTTCAAATGAAGAAAATAAACCAACTTTGACACTTGAGCAATATTTAGATTTCGGTTTCAAAGGTAATAAATTAGATTTCTCATATCAGATAAAAGGTAAGTTTACTCAACGTGTAGCCATTGATGAGATGGGTAATAAGAATGGTCTCGAATATCTCACAGAAGGTGCAGAACTGTTTAACTATATTTATTATGCTGATAATAAGAGAATCACTATTTATGACGAAGCAAATTTCTACGAACTGTCACAGGAGCCAATTATATACAAATTAAATAATAGTGAAGTACAAGCAACTATTACTACTACTGATCTAAAAACTTATATACAAGGATATGGTAAGAAGAAAGATAAAAAGTCTACTAAGAATTACAACCCTATTAAACCAAAAGATTTTAGTTATTCAGGAACATTTATTAAAGATGGGACTTGGAGAACTGAATCAATTGGAGCTAGCTACAGCAAAGAGATTAACTGTAAATGGGGTAATGAAACACTTGAATGGACACTTAAGAAAATGTCTAAAGGTGGGATAGTAGAAGTATTCCTAGATGACGATTTAGTAGGAACATACGAATGCTATAGTAAGACAGCTACAAGTGAAAAGATAATCATAGCTAAAGGTTTAAAGAAAGGTACTCATACTTTTAAAGTTCGTTTCAAATCTGCCAAATCGGGAGTAGATTATAAGAAATCTAAACCTTACATGTATGTAGGCACTGAGAAGGCTACTGTATTGAATTTAACAGCAGTTCTTAAAGGCAGTGATATATATTACACATATGCTGAGTACAAGAGTCCTAACTTTGATGCTTTTGGATTTGCAGAAGCTCCTACAGTGTTTGATGATAATGCATTAGATAAGGCTGAGTTGTTAGAAAGTATTAAATCACAATTACAAGATGAACCCACTGTAGAAGTAAGTACAAATTACTTGGGTAACTGGGATATTAAAGATAATAATTCAATGAGATTCATTCATGAGCCACTAGGATTCAATACGAATTTGAAAGTAGTTAAAATCACTAGGTCACACCCGTATTTAAACCAACCAGTAGAAGTAGAATTTAGTAACGCTAAAGCAGACTTTATTCAGATACAGCAACAAACAGCTAGAAGAATGAAACAAGTAAATAATCTAATCAAAGGCGGTTCACTAAATAGTGGGTCGTCTTTTACTATGCCAGAAAACTATTCGGATATTGTGGGGGTGACGTTAACAGATGGCTAGTGTACCGCATAGATATTTAAAAGATAATGACGGGGAAGATTATTTCCCAGTAACACATGAGGACGCTATCATATGGAAAAACCCATTGGAAGATGAAGATTTAACAGGGATAGCCGGTAAGGTAGCAAAGTTAGAAACGTTAGTTTCAGAACAAGACAAAGCATTGAAATTACATGATGCAACGATCGGGGATATGGTCGGAGATACAGGTTGGATTGATATAGATGTACCAACAACTATGAAAAATAAGGCTGTAGGAACTGGATTTAAATGCGGTATTAGAGAGGTTAGAGCAGGTAATAGCTTAACACCGCGTATGTTTGTTGTACGTTCTATTAGATTGAACGTCTCTAATATCACTGAGAAGAGTATGCAAATAGCTCAACTACCAACTGGATTTGTTACAAATAACCAGTCATTCATGGCTAGAGGTCAAGGCTATAGACACCCATTAACTATTGAGTGTTTGAAAGATGGGAGCGTAATGGCTTTTGTTCATCCTGAAGATCAAAAACTGACTAACTGGGTGTATCAAGAGTTTACTTGGCTAGAATAATGAAAAGGAGCAATTTATAGATGAGACTATATACAGACTTTCCTATTGAATTAGGGCAAGATTATAGATATAAAACAGTTGAGAACTTTAAAAATTTATTAGATGAACATAAAGCAAATAAGAAGAACTTTGAACATCACAAGACTGAAGAGAAACATGCACACAAAGCTAAACAAATTGATTATAAACTCTCAAACGTTCACGATGAATTACAATATCAAGATGGACGCATTGAAACATTACTTGTAGGTCATAATGGTGATGGAGTAGAAGAAGTTAAAGATAGTAGAACAGCTTTAGATGGTACCAATCAAAATCTATTGTCACAACGATTAAAATATGATTTTGAAAATATAAACAAGAAGATTGATGATAATTATAATTACCTCAACAAGAAAATCGAGCGTATTGTGAACGTTAATGATTACGGTGCAGATCCAACAGGTGCACAGCTTTCTGATGAAGCATTTAAAGATGCGTTAGGTTCAGGTAATGTGCATGTTCATATGACAGCAGGAACTTACAAAATTAAAGATGGTATTAAGTTACCAAGTAATACAGTGCTATCAGGTGAAGGTATAGATATTACAACTATTGAACTATCTGATGACTCTCCTAGAAAAACAGTAACAATATCTAATAAGGAAATGGACGGGCATGCTCATAATATTGCTACTAAAGACTTTACTATACATGGTAACAAAGCTAGGTTTGATGAGAAATATGTGAGTGGTGGAGTTCAGTACAATCATCCAGCTCCTAGTGGCGGTTCCCTTTCATCTAACTTGAGATTTGCAGGGGTTAAATATGGTTACGCTTATAATATTAAATCTATAGATGCTTTACTTCATGGTTTTGATATAACACACGCAAGTGATGTTTATTTCTATGAAGGCGACGGTGTACGAGTTAATGAAGAATTAGAAAGTAAGTATATCCATATTGATAACTGTGAGTCAGTTGGACACGGTGATGATGGAATTACAACTCACGCATCAAGGTATCTTAACATTACTAACAACGTATGTCATGACCCTAAAAACTATCACGGGAATAGTAATGGTATAGAGGTAGACGATGGTTCACAACACGTATTCTTAGGTAATAACAATACGTACAATAACCAATGCGGTGTCGAAATAAAAGCACATGCTGAAGCTAATGCAGCAGCAATGGTTGTAGTAGATGGTCATGTTTCTTATAAAGATAATCGTTCATATGTTGTAAGACATATCGGCCATCACAAAGCTACAGACCCTAAATCTAAAACAGCTAAAGATGTAATGTTTAATAACATTGTTTCATTATATCCTTGGGAAAATGGAGTATATCCAACTTGGACACCTAGAGCAATGGTTATTTGTGCTTATGAAAACGTATCAGTTAATAACTTCACTGCGATTGGAGATGGAACATTTACTTCAGGACAACCAGCTATAGCTGTTCAATATAGGGCTGAAAACGTTCAACTACACAATATTAATGTTCGTGGATTTAAGAATGCATCTGCTGATATTAAGATATATGGTGGAGATAACAGACCTAAGAAAGTTACATTTAGTAATATTAATATTCACAAGTCTTCTAATAATATCGGCATTGCTGGTGGTGCAGGAGTTTATGATACTAAGATAATCGGAGCTAACTTAATTGGTAACGGTACAGGAAATGCTATTGAAATGTATAACTCAACTACAACTATCATGGGTGTTCAACATGAAGGTTATACAAACGGTGCAGTTATTATGAAAAAGATTTACAAAGACGTTCCTACTGCTTTACGTGGAGGATTAGTAGCCGGTTCAACAGGTTCCGGAGCTATATCAAAACGTTCTGTTGTTCTCGCTTCTACTGGTGAATCATTTGCTTACAGTGACCGTTCTTGGTTACTTGGTGCTGGTATGAAGTCAGAAGCATACGGTTCACGTAGTGGTGTAATGAACTCATTGGAATCTAAAACTTCTCAAGGAAATTACTCACAAACTATTGTTAACTCTCGTGGTGTTAAAACTGAAGATAACTACATGTTTGCTATGGGTTATGGCACTGGTGGAGCTAAGTATGAGAATACTAGATTCCAAGTTAAAGGAACAAGTGGAACAGTTAAAGCCAAAGGTACGATTACAGCCGGACATGATTTTGGTGACTATGCTGAGTATTTTGAATCACAGTCAGGTCAAGCAATGCTTAATGGAACTATCGTTACTTTAGATGGTAGATTCATCCGTAAAGCTAACTCAAATGATAAACCAATAGGAGTTATCTCAGGTACAGCCGGAATAATTCTAGGGGATGCAATGTTCCATCATAAAGATAAATTCTTAAAAGATGAGTTTGGTGTAACTCAAACTAGAGTAGAAGTTAAAGAGTGGCAAGATGATGAGGGGGAATGGTACTCAGAAGAGGTAGAAGTTCCTATTCCTAACCCTGATTACACTGAGAAAGATGAACAGTATCTTTCACGTGCAGATAGACCGGAGTGGAACGTGGTAGGTTTAATGGGACAAGTCTTCACTAGAGTAGATCCTACTGTATCAGCTAATGACTATATCAAACCTAATAAAGGTATTGGCACAAAAGATAATAATAACGGTTACTACAGAGTGTTGGATATTACAACACCTTACGATATTGAAAAAGGATACGGTGTAGCAGTCGTATTAGTAAAATAGGGGGAAAATAAATGGCTAATGGTATAGATAAAAAAGCCTTATTCAATTTAAAATCTGAACCTTATTTAAAACCAATCTCTGATTTAGGGGTTGGTTTTTATAATTTAGATGAAAACACAGCAATACTAAGATTTCAATTAAGTAATACTAAAGGGCCACTATTAATTCACAATAATAATCTCACAGCCTATGCTTACTTTGAATCAGCTAATGGAAGTACCTCAGATGTAATTGAGTTAGATATAGAAGACCCTAATAATGGAATCGTAACGATCACTTTAGATAAAGAGTTTCTACAAGCTTCTACATCTACAAAGGTTAAAGGTCAAGTTTATATTGGCGTGAACAATGTAAGTGGGAATCCTGGATACAACGAAGTGGCAGTGTTTAGAGAATTTACATTCGAAGTAGCAGGTGCATTAATAAACAAAATTTCATCATTTACTAAGATTGAATATATTCGTATGTTTGACCAATTGAAAATGCGTATTGAACAAAAAGTGAAAGATATTGAAGAAGCTATTGCAAATGGTGCAGATTATGTTGCTGAAATGAAGTCAGTATTACAACAAGGTATAGAAACAATTACAAAACTTGTCGATGATAAAAAGTCAGATGTTCAAACCTATATCACTCAAGCTAAAGCTGATTTAGACACTACTAAGAATAGCACAATAGGAGATATTACTACTCTATCAAATAATGCTAAATCAAGTGTACAGGATACAGCAGACACTTCTATTAACAGTATTACAGCTAAAGTTACAGAAGCTACTGAACATGTAGATACTAAAGTTGCAGAGTTTAATCAAACAGTAGAGGATAACGGTTTCCTTACTCCTGAAAAGCTTACAGAAGACCTAACGGCTTTAGAATGGCAAAAATACAAATGGTCCAATGATGATGGAACAAGAATATATATTAGTAAAGAAAATATGATTGATAAAAACATTAATAGTTTTGACCCTGGTCTTTATGAGTTAGTTGCAAGTGATGTTTCAGAATCTAACGGATTACCAGCAGGATTTAATAGCTATATCATGCAACTTGATGTAACAGCATCAACTAATAGTAGAAAACAATTCTTATTAAATATTAGTAGTAGAAATAAAAAGTTTTCAAAAACTATTCACACTGATGGAGTAGAAAGTGATTGGGAAGAACTTACAAACGCACAGAATGATACAGGTTGGATTCCATTCACTATTACAAACGGTGGTAGAACTAATCCAGCTTATGGTTACGGCGGTTCTCGTAACGGTTTTGGATGTGCTTATAGAACTGTAACTATTGGAACATTGACACAGAAATTTTTAAGAGTGAATGCAGACACGGTTGTTCATAATCAGTACATTGCCCAATTACCTGCTAACTTTGCTAAGAATCCTCAAGTTGGTTTTATAAGAGCTCCATTAGCTCACAATGGTACAAGTATTCTTGTTGAGAATGACGGTTCAGTTAGATTGTATATAGGTAACGAAACAGAATGGGAAGCAAGCACTAGTAAATACATTTACGGTGAGATTAGTTGGATAGATTAAGGAGGTTAAAAAGATGTTTAAACAAGTGTTTTTATATAACGGTACACCTTATTTAGCTTACATGAATGAAGAGGGTGAATATGACTATCCTCAAGACGAATGGACAGATGTGGCTCCGCCTGAAGGTATTTACTCTCCATATTACTTTGATGGTAATGAATGGATAGGCGCTACAAAAGAAGAATGGGAATCTCATAGACCTGAAAAGGAACCTCATATTCCAAAGGTGAATGAAATAATGTTAGCACAAGCTCAAATGCAAGTAACCAAGACAGCTAATCAATTAGTTAAAACTCAAAAGGAACAAGCAGAAACATTAACAGAGTTAACTAAGAAAGAACAGCGACTAAAAGAAATTGAAGAACTACAAGCACAAACAATGCTTGAGATTGCCAAATTGAAAGGGGAAAATTAATATGTATCCAGGATTCGATTCTATCAAATATTTTTATGACATTAACTGTTACACAAACGAGGACATTCAAACGTATGTTGAGCTAGACGCATTGACTAAAGAACAGTATAAAGAAATCACTGGAGAAGATTACCCAGAACAACCACAAGTTTAGGCTTGTGGTTTTATTTTATAGAAAGTAGGTGGAGAAAATGGAGGAAGTTACAGTGAAGTTTACAGAGACAGAAGCATTTCATACCTTTATTTATGCTGGAGATTTAAAATTATTATATTTTTTAATGATATTAATGGCATTAGATATAGGTACTGGGATTGGTAAAGCAATTAAAAATAAAAATTTATGGAGCAGAAAAGCTTTATTCGGTTTTTCTAGGAAAATATTTATATTCTTCATTGTTATTCTAGCAAATATAATTGATCAAGTACTTGGATTAAACGGTGGACTTGTTGTATTGACTATATTCTTTTACATGGCTAATGAAGGATTAAGTATTGTAGAAAATTGTGCTGAAATGGGAGTTCTCATACCTAAAGAAATATCGGAAAAATTAAATGTAATTAAATCAACGAAAAACGATACAACAGATAACTTAAAAAATGATTTTATAAATGAAAATAGTACAAAAGATGAGGAATCGTTACGGAAGTAACGGCTTTTTTATTATGAAATAAGGAGATGTTTTATATATGAAGAAACAAGATGGAGTTAAATGGGCAGTTAAAAATATAGGAAATAGACTTACTGATGATCAACCTTATGGTGCGCAATGTGCAACATTTATTATTGAGTTTACTAAAAAGTATTGGAATGTTCACCCACAAGGGCACGCAAAAGACTTTATTAACTATAAATGGCCTAAAGGATTTCAAGTTATCAAAGGTAAAAATCAAATACCACAACCTGGAGACATCTTTGTGTTTGGTGGGAAATACGGACATACAGGTATAGTTACAGAAGCCAACGGAACATACTTTAATAGTATAGATCAAAACTTTTATAACGCTAATTTAACTAAAGGAAGTCCAGCAGCATTTGTTGAAGACCATGAGTATGGTGATTTCTTGGGTGTAATTAGACCACCATATGAAGATGATGAAAAAGGTGCGGTTTCTAAATCAACTAAGATCCAAACGATTAATCACACTATTAATTATAAGATGTCTAAACGTAGCGGTAGTGTGAAAGGTGTTGTAATCCATAACACGGCAGGTAATGCATCTGCTAAACAAGACTATAAGAGCCTAAGTAACGCATCGGTATCAAGATATGAAGCAGGTATTGCTCACTATTATATCGATAGAAATACAGTATGGCGTGCGATTGATACGTATAGTGTAGCTTGGCATGTGGCTGATGCTAACGGTAATAATAGCTATTTAGGTTATGAAGTTAACGAGTCAATGAACGCTAGTAATAAAGACTTCATGGCAAACGAACAAGCAACGTTTAAAAAGGCTGCAGCTGATATGTTGTACTATGGATTACCAGTTAACAGAGAAACGGTAATGCTCCATAATCAATTTGTACCAACAGCTTGTCCACATAGAAGTATGGCACTTCATACTGGATTTGACCCAGTACGACAAGGTATAGCACCTCAAAGTGTTAGAAATCAATTGAAAGATTACTTCATTCAAGAGATTAAAAAATATTACAACGATCCATCATTAAAAGCTGGTGCACCTGCAAGTGATGATGTGCCAGATAAATCTACTATTCCAACAGAAAAAGAACAATCTAAACCCGCTAATGAACATGGTTCATCAGTTGGTAATGGATGGAAAAAGAATAGTTGGGGAATTTTATGGAAGAAAAAATCTGCTTCATTCACGTGTAAAGTTTCAGAAGGTATTGTTACAAGATATACTGGACCTAGTTTACACAATCCAATTGCTGGTGGTTTAGAATACGGTCAAACAGTTAATTATAGTGAAATACAAGATTATGAAGGATACATCTGGATTAGTTGGGACGTATACAGTGGTGCTACAGTGTACATGCCAATAGGTAAATCAGATGGCAAAGGTAATAGAGTTGGCAAAGCATGGGGCACATTTAGTTAAATCATGTAGCGTTGGTAACAACAATATGTTAAGTTAAAGGAAGACATTTGCAAGGGGTTGCAAATATTTTGATACACTATTTTAGAAAGGCATCTCTTTGTGAGGTGTCTTTTTTAAAAAGAAAGGAAATAGATAATGATGAAAAAATTCTTGGGTATATCAATATTATTAGCAATAAGTTTTATAATAGTAGCTTGTGGTGCTTCTGGAAACGAAAAAAGCAATAAAAATGAAAGTACTAACACTGAAAAGCAGACTAGCAAAGAAGCTCAAGTAAACACTTTATACGGTGAATTAACTATAACAAGCGAAAAAGTAAATGGTTCGTTTTATGACTCGGAGAATAGAACGAAGTATATAATTGACTCTGAGGGTAATATCAAAAAAATTATAGATAAATCTAATAAAGAACAATCACCCAAAAAATTTATGCAAAATGATGCACAAAAAACAAAAAATATTTCTGAGAACGTAAATAAATACCATTCAAAATCGTTAAACAAGGATTATAAAGTAATTCAAAAAAAAGATGTATTAATTGTCGTTCCATATAAATAATATCTTGTTGGAATAAGCGGAATATTCTGATGATATAATAACTATCTCTTTGCTAATGAATTTTAATCAATTTAGTATTTTCAATAAAAAGATGTCACTTCGGTAGCATCTAACAGGTTTTAACGTTACTCTTCATGAGTGGCGTTTTTATATTATTGTTCCAATAGATATCGCGAATGTCATTAACTCCAATTTATTATTTTACAACCACTCCAAGAGGGGGTAATTTTTTGTTTAGTAACTATAATAAAGTGGTAATGTATAATTACAATTGTTGTTAGACATATTGTCGCTACGTTTAAGTATATGTAGGGTAGGCACCGTCATGTGCTTGCCCTATTTTTTTTATTGCATTTTTAATAGAGAATTGTTATCATTTAGTCACTATCTAATATTTATTTTGTTTAGATAGTGTTATTACTAAACTGCTCTTTAATAGTGGTATTTAGAATGAATCTTTTTCAAATGCCCTCCTATAATAATTTATGATTAAAACCCGCCAACATGGCGGGTTTATTTTTTTTATATAAACAAAAAAATTTAAACGAAATAAAAAAACAAGATATACTTTACTCTAAAATATTTTTATAATTACTTCATGTCCTTCTTGTAATAATGGTTTTTGTTTAATTTAACCAAATAAGGGAATAAAAAGTAGGCACATGGATTTCCCTCGATGTGTAAAAATATGTTCGTCACTCTTAATTGAGTGGCGTTTTTTTAATTTCTAAATTTACTGATAAGAAAGGATGGATTAAAAACGAAAAGTATTAGAGTAGTATTAAGTGTAAATAATATGTTAGTGTGGATATAGATATTTTCAGCCAAAATATCGGACACTTTCTTAGCTAAGACATCTCTTACGAGGTGTCTTTTTTATTGTATTATGAAAATTACGCTTATAGACACTTTTGTTATTATGTATTTGTCATAATAAAACAATCACATTTTACGTGGTTGTTTTTTATTATTACTTGTAATATATAGAATATTCTGATAATATGTTAAATAGCCTTTCATATTTCAATCTTTTTTAAATTATTAGTTTTATATCCATTGGGCGACTCGGCGCCTTTTTGAATTAATAACGGAGTGTATGAACTAACGCTTTCTAAATATCTTTATATTGACGCCATTTTGTCCAAGTGGCGTCTTTTTTATTGCTTAATACGAACAAGTGTTCCATTATATTTATGAGGTGAAAAAATGGTGGTTAACCCAGACGCTCCAGATGAATATGAATATGAATATGAATCCGATTATCGTAATATACCACGCGAATTTTTAAATCCACGTATACCCGAAGGTAGAGGAATTGTTAAGTGGAACGCCTTTTCCACAATGCCTGAACAGCATGAGCGTTTGAAAGAATATGTGCAAGACCAAAATATAATAGAAAAGCCTGAACTAAGCGATGACCAATTAAATATTTTAAATGATACATTGATATTTAAAATGTACAACGATCCAGTGATAGAAGTTAGGTATTTTGTAAAAGGTTTTATACAAATAATTGAAGGTTACATACACAAAGTAGATGTACATGAGCAATTACTCTATTTATATGAAGAAACTGGTTTAAGTAAGGTAAATTTAAAGGACATTGGGGAGATAAATTGAAATAATATTTTGTTTTGTTAAGTAGTTTTGTGGTAAAAGAACTGTAATGATTCTAGGAGGTAATGTTGATGAAGATAAAAAGCTTAGCAACTTTAACAATGTCTGCAGTATTATTAACTGCATGTGGAAATGGATCTTCAGATAGTGATACTAAATCTGAGAGCTCAAGTAATAAAGATGCAGATAAACAAGTTATTGCATTAGATAAAATCAAAACAAGTCCTAAAGACGCTGTAAAAAAAGCGCAAGATGTATATAGCGGACAAAACCTAAAAGGTATTTCTTATGAAAAGAGTAACGGCGAATGGGCTTATAAAATTGAACAACAAAAATCAGGAGAAGAATCTGAAGTGATAGTATCTGATAAAAATAAAAAAGTGTTAAATAAAGAGACTGAAAAAGAAGATTCAATAGATAAAAAAGAAGAATTTAAATATAAAGACGCCATTGATTATAAAGATGCAATCAAAAAAGGTCAAAAAGAATTTGATGGCGATATCAAAGAATGGTCGCTATCAGAAGATAACGGTAAACTTGTATATGATATGGACTTGAAAAAAGGAAAGACTAAACATGAAATTAGCGTTGATGCAAAAAATGGCAAAATACTAACTAATGAGCAAGATTAATGAATTATTTACACCCACCTAAATGAGTAGGTGGGTGTTTTAAAATTCAAATAATGAATAGAAATGAAATGTTTAAAGTAATTATAAAAGGGAAAAAGTTTTTGGAAGATTACAACCTTCCCTTTACCCCTACTTTAATTAGTGGGGTTTTTTATGCTGAGAAATGCATTGTGTTGCATCGAGAAGTGATAAGTAAGGTGTGTGGTTGATTGCGTGCGTAAAGAAAGCCACCAAAATAATATGATGGCTTGGAAATTGAAGAAAAAGAAAATTTAGCCCCCTGGCTTAAAGAACTCACTTATCTTAGGTGATACGTTTTTATCTA
This sequence comes from Staphylococcus sp. NAM3COL9, assembly GCF_001431205.1. Taxonomy (GTDB): domain Bacteria; phylum Bacillota; class Bacilli; order Staphylococcales; family Staphylococcaceae; genus Staphylococcus. The sequence continues at coordinate 40,871 of NZ_LGPC01000011.1, forward strand.
CATTACCATTCGGCGATTCATCTAAATTGAAAATAAGATAATACTCATCCTCATCTAGTATAGATTCAATTTTCTGAGTGAATTCTAGCTTATCAAGTTCGCTTTTTACTATCCAAAGGGATTTTTGCACGCGAATAGGTTCTGTTAATAAATTAAGGAACTTACTTAATTCATTATAGTTTTTCTCGTCATTATTTAAATCGTAAGCAATAGCATATCTATTCATGAATTACACCTTCCTTCGTTAGAATTATTACTATCATAACAAAAATAATCTGATAATTTAAGTGTGAGTGTTTTGATAATTTCATTATGTATAGAACGTACCTAAGAACATAAGAAAGCCCATCTAAATTAATAGATGGGCGACGTTAATAAAGAAATTGATATAAAGCAATCTTACTTTATTAATAATTGTTGTTTTGTATTTCTAATATTTTTATCCCTTCTGATTTTTCAGGTTCTTCGAAGAAATTAGTTACATAATTAAAAGTAGCTTCTGTATCAAAATTTTTTCTTTCAGGTTCTTCTTTTTGTCTTTGTTTTATTTGTTCTAGGCACTTTTGATTATTAACGTTTAGATATATAAGTCTATGATTTGCATTGATTTCATTTGCTATATTTAACAACCATTGTCTTTGATTCTTAGTGTTTCCTGGAAAATCCATAACAACATTTGTTCCTACATTTAATATATTTTGTATATGTTTTTTTATTAATGGTTTTATTTGTTTTGAAAAAATTTGATAATCTTCAAATGTCTTAATTTTATTTGGGTACAGACTTTCAAGCCATTCATCTTCGGATAATAAAACTGCGTTTTTTTCTTTTTTTAATTGTTTTGATTTTGTTGTTTTTCCTGCACCCATTTTTCCTGTTAAAAAATATAAAGTTCCTAAATTATTCAAATTGATGTCCCCCCAATTTTTCTTCTTGTCATGATACTAATTATATGAAAAATTGTATTAACAAACAACCCACCTAAATAAATAGGTAGATAAGTGTCAAATACGTGTCAAAATGGTTCAGTTTCTTTCTATTTATTCCGAAAGTAAATAAGTTGAAATGCTTTAGTTATGCGTTTTTAGGCTTTGTCCTAAAGTTAGATTTATCCCTCCCAGGACACTAAGAGAATAAATTACATATTATTCAAAAAAAGAACTCCGTTGTGACGGGGTTCTTTTTTTATAATGTTATATTTATCAGTATATAAAAGTCACTCAATATTAAAATCAACTTGTTTTTAATTGATAAAATCCTCAACAGCTTTACTAAAATCTATTTCACTTTTATCTGATACAACAACCAACCACCACACAACTTCACCAATTTTATATTCCAAATTATTGGTTTCATCTTTTTTAACTTCATCCATTACTAGCCTGCTAGTTAATCCCATATCTGTTAACATAGCCAATGCATCTTCTTGAATGTTCCATTTTCTTCCATGATATTTTTCTTCTAAATTATGATACTATTTACGAATTTTCATACTTTCTTCTACAACTTTATCTAACTCCATAACTGTTTCCTCCTGAAGCACTTTACTAGACATACATTACATTTTTATAAGAACAAATGTTTCAAATTACAAATGTAATCATGAATATAAGAACCTGAGTTCTTGTGGGTTCATGAGTTGCTTATATGATTATTAATCAAGATGCCGCAGACGAATATCAATAGTGTTAACATAATAGACCACGTTAAATCGTGTCATATTTAATGTCAATAAGTTGGATAAAAAAAGGGGGAATTAAATACCATCGAAATATTATACGAATATGCAAAAAACACCTAAATGAATAGCTGAACTTCAAAGGTTATCATCAATAAATTGAAATAAAGAAAAGGTTTATATTTATATTAAGCAGGGTAAATGATAAACGTTTACAATTTGATATGATGAGGAGATTTTTATTATGACTAACCAAAAGAATATACTCGTAACTGGAGCTACTAGAGGAATGGGAAAAGAAATCTCAAAAGTATTAGCCAAACAAGGTTATCATGTTATCTTGGGCGCAAGAAATATACAAGATGGTCAATCTCTAGTGGAAGAAATAGTGTCTAAAGGCTTTTCTGCGACTACAGTTCAATTAGATGTTACTGATGTTAATTCTGTACAGAATGCAGTTCTAGAAATAAGTTCTTTAGATATTTTAATTAATAATGCTGGTATAGCTTTAGAGTCATCTAGTCCATCTAAACTTGATGTCGCTAAAGTAAAGAAAGAGTTTGATGTTAATGTTTTTGGTGTTATGAATGTAACTTCAGCAATGTTGCCTTTATTAAAAAATTCTAAAAGAGCAAAAATCATTAACATGTCCAGTATGATGGGATCTCTTAATTCAGCTTTAGATAAAAATTCAATTGTATATGGTGCAAGTGTCGCTGGTTATCAATCATCAAAAGCAGCTTTAAATATGTATTCTATCCAATTAGCAAAAGAATTAGAAAAAGAAGAAAGTGATATCACTGTAGATTTAGTTGACCCTGGTATGGTTGCCACGGAATTTGGAGGCTTAGAACCAGAAACGGCTAAAAAAATGGGTGCAAAACCAGTTGATGAAGGTATAAGAAGAGTTATTGAGTTAGTAGAAAATGATAAGGAAAATAAGAATATAACTTTTACCAACAATGAAGGTATTGTTTCTTGGTAATTTTAAAATTACTTGTATATTTTTCATAGCTGAATGCATGTTTTGATATAGATATTTGAAAAGGCTAAAATGATTTTCTTTTTTCTTGAATATGATGATTAAATAAAATACCAACCTAAATGAATAGGTAGATTATTTTTGATCACAAATCGATCACAAAAATGATGTGAATGCTATATTTATCAGTTTGAACTATTTTAATCACTACACGTAAAAAGGGTCAGCAAAAGTAATAGTCAGAAGACTAAAAATTATAGTAAAGTAAGGGCAACCAAGTTGGATAGTTGGTGGGGTAATCTCATTATAAATGGGATGATGACTATGAAGTATGGTTTTACTCCAAGAAAGGAGTAGCATGACTGATTATGAAATACTGATGAAAGTTTTCATTGTCATTGGTTTAGTATTAGTGAGTAAAAAATGACTATAAAAAATAACCTCCTCTAACTTTGACGAGTAATAGAAGGTCATTTTATGAATTTTCTATGAAAGCCACCGTCTATCTAACAGGCTTACTTCGGCGATGCACATATGTGTATGCCCTTTTTCTCTCTATAAAATAACACAATATAAAAATTATAAGCAAATTTTTTTGAGTCGCCCTATTAATCAGCTATTTATTATAGGTTTAACTAATGAATGTAAAACAGTATGTGTATGGTATATTGAATAAATAGATGATGCAATACAATTAAAAAAATAATGAAAAAAATTTTTTTATAGTTCCTTGAAATAAAATGAGGCGATGTAAATTAAGAGAAAATCATTTTATAGATATTAAAGTGTTGTGTATTACCATTATATGTTATTTTTAGGTAGTAGTTTTAAAATATTAATAAATACATGACAAATTTTTTATACATATTTAAGAGTTTAATGAATTATAGAAATAAGTAAGGATTGTTTATTTTGAAAAATACTTTAGTAATCATTTATATTATATGATGAATAAAAAATCGTCTAAAAGGGGAATTAGAAATTGGAAAAATTGCTGTCGATCATTGTACCAGTGTATAACAAAGAATTATTTCTTAATGAATGCATAGAATCAATTGGGTCATTAAATATTGATGAAGATAAAATTGAAGCGCTATTTATAGATGATTGTTCTAGCGATAACTCATTAAAAATAATTGAAGGATATAAAAATAAATATAGTTTTTTAAAACTTATTAAATTAGAAGAAAACACGGGTAGCCCTGCTGAACCGAGAAACGTGGGTATTAAAAATGCGAATGGGAAATACATAACATTTCTTGATGCAGATGATTGGCTAGATTCAACTGGTTTGCCAGCGCTGTTAAACCAAGCTGAAGAAAATAAAGCAGATGTTGCGTTTGGACACAGTATTAAGCATACAGATAAAGCAATTAGCAAATTAGGGAGATTTACATCATATAAAGTTGCAAATGATTTAGTACCATATAAAATTAATAAAATTTTTAGAGCAGTAGGACCACCAGGGAAAATTATTAAAAGAGATATCATTGTTGCTAATAAAATAGAATTCAAGCATATGAAATTTGGTGAAGATAAATTGTTCTTTATCCATGCAATTTCAAAATGTAAAACAGCTTCTATGAATTCAACGCCTGTTTACCATGTAAATAGATATTCATATAATCAATCACTTATAGGTGAAACAAATATTATAGAAAAAACACATTTTAATTTATTGGTACTACAAGAAGTGTTGAAATTGGGTATACCTAAGCCTGCAGAATTTCAATCATTAAGTCGACTTGTAGAAGTTGATTTCATTTCTAGATTATTTAATAATAGCAGGTTTATAAAAAGTGAAAATAAAGAAGTATTCTATAATTCATTTCAACAAATGATAGACATTTTAAATGAGCATGATAAAAATGTTGAAGATTATATCATTGGAGATAAATATAAAAACATTTATCAAATGCTTATAAATAAAGAATATGAAAAACTTTTTGATTTTATCGGAATGCTATTAAGAGGTGGCAAAGCAGATAGATATGTGAAAAATAATCAAATTCACTTTTTAATGCCAGAAACTGTAAAAGATTATTTACCAATGAAAGAAGAACTATTTGCTGTTTATGAAGGCACGCATCTTATTGATGATGAATTAAGAGAAGTTATAAGGGTTTATAAAAATCCAGAAACTACAATTAATCAAGTGTTACTTACTGAAATTAATTATGAACTCAATGCAATCGAAGTTGAATTCTCTGAAGTTGATAATCGCTTATACTTAAAAACTAAGGATTTAAGTAAGTGCGATTTTGATTTTAATATTAATTTGATTTACGATAAATATAAGAAGTATACAATTAATATGAATTTACCTAATGCAACACAGACGCTTAAACTTAATAGACAAAATTTCAAATCTGAATTTATTATGAATGATAAAAATGCTGGAAAGACAGAGGAACCTAATAAATATTTCTCTTATAATCCAATAACGATTGGTATAGCGAAAAAGGTCAATTTATATAGAGATGTTGAGTTTGAAGAGCGCGCAGATGCGGATGTTGAAATAGGTGAGATAATAGAAATTAAAAACATTGACTACACTAAAAAGAACACGCCAAGACTTATCACAGTGGATGGATTTGTGTTAACAGCCAATCAAAAATTTATTTATCGTATTGATACCAATAATGCTAATAGATATATTTATGAGAAACCTAAAACAGTGATTATTACAAAAGATTGTAAGGAATATCAAAATAGGGATTTTAGCGGTGAAGCTATGAAAGAGCTTAAGGAAAATGAAAAAGTAGCTATTCAAAAAGTAGTAGCTTCTTCAAAGGGAACGCCACGGCTTAAAACAATGCATGGGACGTTTATAACCGCAAATCGAAATTTTGTTAAAGAAGTTTAAATTAAAAAGGAACGGTGACTTTATATATATTTTAAGGAGATTCCAATTTTGGAGTCTCCTTTTTAGTGTCCACCTTTATCGATGAAATTACTTTCAAATTCGTCTTGTAAGATACTCATATATAAATCAGTTTCATAATTTCCATTTATATATGAACCTTCACGATCACTACCTTCAATTATAAAACCAGCATTTTTGTAAGATTTTATGGCTCTATGATTATATGCAAGGACTCTTAAATAAACTTTATGGAGTCCTAAGTTATTAAAGGCATATTCCAAAATTTGATATGTGACTTGTGTACCAATTCCTTCATTCCAAAAGTTTGGGTTAAATATACCTATTGCAAACTTAGCTTTATTATTTGTTTTGTCTAAAATTAAACGAGCTTGTCCTATAAATAAATCGTCAAAGTCAATAACCCATTCATATGGGTTTTCGATAATGTTCGAAATTAGTAATTTAGCACCAGACTTTTGCTTTGCTGTTTCTACATTCATATCAGAGCCATACATTCTCAAAAGCGCTTCGTTAAATGGGACTGCGAGATAATCTTCAATGTCACTTGCTTGAGCATCTCTAAGGCTCAGATGGTTATTAATTTTAAGCACTGCTTTCATAATGTCCCCCCAATCTATTAAGATAGTCTGTTGAATTTATTTACATAAGCATACTACAAAAAAATTTGTTTATGCTTTAATCTTTAAAACTTTTGATAAAATTAATACTTTTATAGCATTTAATTATTAACTAATTGATATTGTGAAATGCTATTTAATTGTGTGGAATACAACTAAGGATTCATAACTGTTTTAAACCAGCAATTTAATAACAGATACAGCAATTTTATAATAAAGTAAGGAATATCGAACAACATAATCAAGTAGTATCTTATATTATATATAACAAGCGATGTACAAAAAATTTTTAATAAATATCGCTTTAAACATAATTTTCAGTCAGAAAAATCTTATTTTATAAGGAGTGTCTATAATGGAAGGTTTATTTGAAGCAATTAAAAATACAGTGCAAGCTGGTATTGCAGGAGATGGCATAAAAATTGGAAGTGGTGTTTTAGACATCATTTCTAATGGAGCAGCATTAATTTCTCAAGCATTAGGATTTTAATCTAAGTACATTTCAAAAAATAATACTTTAAAGGAGATAATCAATATGTCAGATTTATTTAATGCAATAAAAGAAACAGTACAAGCAGGAATTGCAGGAGACGGAGTTAAATTAGGGACAAGTATTATCGATATCATATCAAGCGGTGTAGGGCTATTAGGGCAATTGTTTGGATTCTAATTATTAAAATAGACTGAAGTGGTCAGGATGATAACCTTGGCCTTTTTTTTATGTGGTTAAAATGTGTATACTGTTATTGTGTGAATAAAAGCAATAAGTGTATCCAATTATAATAACCATTATATTTAAGAGGTTACATACCCAAGTTACAGAATTTAGCTAACTTGATATGATTAACAAATAAAGATGCCAAAATATCATATATAAAAGAGGGGGAAATAAAAATGAAATCTAAAAGTCTACTCATAGATTTTGATGATACAATCGTAGATTTTCACGATGCGGAATCACATGCATTTTTTAAAATGGCAGGAAGATATAAAATGATCGCTAATCATGAGGATTTAAAAACTTTTATGAAAGTGAATCAAGCGCATTGGGAAGCTTTTCAAATTAATAAGTTAACGAAAGAAGAGGTACTAAGCAAGCGATTTGAAGTATATTTTGATTTACATGAAATGATTGTGGATGGTAAAGAAGCGGACCATATATTTAGAGATGAATTAGCTAAAGCACCAATAAAATTCTTTCCGCACACAGTTGAAACTTTAAAGCATTTAAAACAAAATCATGATTTGTATATTGTGACAAATGGTGTACTAGAAACACAAACGCGACGTATTGAGAAGGCAAAGTTTGGTCAACTATTTAAAGGCGTTTTTGTCTCAGAACAAACAGGTTATCAAAAACCGATGCCTGAATTTTTTGATTATGTATTTAAAGAAATTGGTGAAGATAAACGAGATAATGCCATAATTATCGGAGATTCTATGACATCAGATATTTTAGGAGGCAAAAATGCCCAAATTGACACGTGTTGGTTCAATCCTAGAAATAAAATGAATGAAACTGATATAAAACCAGATTATACAATTACATCACTCAATGAATTATTAATTTATATGAAATGAAAAATGGGCAGGAAAGCAAATTTGATTTCCTGCCCATTCAAGGCTGACTAAAAGAGGATTATAAGAGCTGAAAATAAAAATATTTAGTATCAGACAGTTAATGAAAACAAAACAGCTGAGATTAAAATAAATATTTATCTTTCATATTCCTATTTTATGGTGTCCAAACTAGAACATCATGTCCATCTTTGTTTACTGCATTTACATCTTTAAATCCGTGTTTAATAAAGAATGCTTTAGATTGATTACGAGCAATTACTTTAATAGGAAGCCCTTGTTTTTTTGCAAAATCCAATAATTCTTTACCGTAACCACGATTCTGAAAGTCGTTTAATACTTCTAATTTCCACAATACGTTGTAATCGTCGAAATCAGGGAAGTAGATTTCTTCAACATCACCTTTACGATATAATGCCATTCTTGCGCCTAACCTATCTCCGATTTGAATACCATAAAAAGGTGAATTTGAACTCGCGTCTATCATTTCGCCACGAAGTTCATCAACCATATACAAATCTGTGTTGCCAAAATTTCTAAAATCTTCGAATAATTCGTCTGTTTTATAATTTATATCAAGACGTTTCACGTTACTCATAGCGTCTTCCCCCTTTGTACTATTTTATTTCATTATACCTTATTTCTAATGATATTTCACAAAAATGACGAAACGAAACTTACTGTTAAAGCAGACTGTATATGATACTTATTTCAAATACATAAACACACTTTTTTTAAATTTTTCAAAAATCGTTTATTATAATATGTACATTGAATTGAAGAAATAAAAAATACAGGTTATTTTAAGCCGTTAAATTGTCAATATAGCATATAGACTTTATACTGATTAGGAATAGAGTAACATAAGGAGAATTACGAATGGATTGTATGACTACGAAACTTAACGAAAAAGATCAATTTATTTCAAAAATTAAACAAAGTGACTCAACACTAGCCCATTTCTATCATTTAGATGCAATGGATAAGAATAACTATAAACAAAGACTTCTAAGTGAAAATAATGGAAGAGAAACTGCATTAGCAAAAGTGATTGAAAACTATATGAGCGATTTATCTTTGACTGAAGAGCAAGAAAGTAATATTAAATTATTAAGTGATGGCGCAAAAGTAATTGTTGGTGGACAACAAGCAGGTCTATTTGGTGGACCTTTGTATACATTTCATAAAATTTTCTCTATTATTACGCTAAGTCAAAAACTATCTAAAGATTATAATAAACACATCGTGCCTGTGTTTTGGATTGCAGGGGAAGACCATGATTTTGACGAAGTAAATCATACTTATGCGTATAATAATCAAGACGCTAAGTTACATAAAATCAAATATCATACAATGGAGCCACCAGAATCGAGCGTATCACATTATAATCCTGATAAAGCGCAGTTAAAGGAAACTTTAAATCATTTCTTCCAACAACTGAATGAAACTGAACATTCGCGTCCTTTAATTGAAATGTGTCGTAATATTATTGATGCACACGATAGTTGGTCTGATATGTTTAAAGCATTGCTACATGAAGTGTTTAAAACATATGGTTTATTATTGTTAGATGCCAATGATTCTGAGCTACGTCGATTAGAGCAACCGTTTATCAGAAAAATTGTAGAAAATCATCTTGATGTTGATGCTGCTTTTAGAAAAACACAAACACAAACAACAGCAAGTGGTTTAGAGCAAATGATTCAAACAGATACAAATGTCCATTTGTTTTTACATGAAGACAATATGAGACAATTACTGACATTCAAAGAAGGACAATTCTACTTGAATAAATCAGATAAAACGATGACACTGCAAGAGGTTTTAGATATAGTAGATTCAGAACCGGAAAGATTTTCAAATAATGTGGTAACAAGACCTGTAATGGAAGAATGGTTATTTAATACTGTTGCTTTTATTGGTGGGCCAAGTGAAATAAAGTACTGGACCGAATTAAGTGATGTGTTTAGAACGTTGGATGTCTCAATGCCAATCGTCTTGCCACGCTTACGAATTACTTATATTAATCACAGAATTGAAAAATTATTAGCACAATATCAACTGGATAAAAATTTAATTATCGAAAATGGAATTGAAGATGCTAAGCAAAAATTTATTAGAGCACATGCATCTCAAGCTTTCATTGATCAAATTGAATCAATGAAAGCACAACAAGAAACACTATATCAATCTTTAAAATCAGAAGTGAAAGGCAACAATGATAATACATTGTTATTAGAAAAAAATAATTCAATTCATCAAAAGCAATACGATTATTTGATAAATAGGTATTTATTAAATATTGAGCGAGAAAACGAAATTAGCATGAAACATTTCAAAATATTAAGTGGTACACTTCATCCAATGGAAGGGTTACAAGAACGGATATGGAACCCCTTACAAATCATGAATGATTTTGGGATGAATGTGTTCAATCCCTCCACATATCCACCACTTTCTTACACTTTTGATCATATTATAATAAAACCCTAGAGCCAGTAGGGACACACTCGATTCATCTTTGTGATGAATTGGGTGTTTTTTACGTTGAATAAGAAAATATGGTAGAAATTGTATAATTAGTGGAGGATAGTGGTGAGATGTGGTAAATTATATATATAAGAAGGTGAGGTGATTATAAATGTTCATGGGGGAATACGAGCATCAGTTGGATACAAAAGGACGCATGATAGTACCTTCCAAGTTTCGCTATGACTTAAATGAACGTTTTATAATCACTCGAGGCCTAGACAAATGTTTGTTTGGCTATACTTTGGAAGAATGGCAAATTATCGAAGAGAAGATGAAAACATTACCAATGACTAAAAAGGACGCACGTAAATTTATGCGTATGTTCTTCTCGGGAGCCATAGAAGTAGAATTGGATAAACAAGGGCGTATTAACATTCCGCAAAATTTGCGACAATACGCTAACCTAAGCAAGGAATGTACAGTAATAGGTGTCTCAAACCGTATTGAAATTTGGGATAGAGGAACTTGGAACAGTTTTTATGAAGAATCTGAAGATAGTTTCGAAGATATCGCTGAAGACCTGATTGATTTTGATTTTTAATAGGAGGAGTTAAATTTGTTTCATCATGTCAGTGTTATGCTTAAAGAAACCATTGATTATTTAAATATTAAAAAAGATGGTGTCTATGTCGACTGTACATTAGGTGGCGCAGGGCATGCCCTCTATTTATTAAATCAATTGGGTGACGAAGGTAGGCTTATAGCAATCGATCAAGACACAACAGCGCTTGAAAATGCTAAAGAAGTTTTGAAAGAGCATTTACATAAAGTGACTTTTGTCCATAACAACTTTAGAGAATTAACTGAAATTTTAAATGATTTGAATATTGAAAAAGTAGATGGCATCTACTACGACTTAGGTGTATCCAGTCCACAATTGGATGTACCTGAACGTGGGTTCAGTTATCATAATGATGCCAAATTAGACATGCGAATGGATCAAACACAATCGTTATCAGCTTATGAAGTTGTAAATGATTGGCAATTTGAAAAATTAGTCAGAATTTTCCATAGATATGGCGAAGAAAAGTTTTCAAAACAAATTGCACGCCGTATAGAACAGAACAGAGAACAAAAGCCAATCGAAACTACTTTAGAACTCGTTGATGTAATAAAAGAAGGTATACCTGCAAAAGCTAGAAGAAAAGGTGGTCATCCTGCAAAAAGGATTTTCCAGGCAATTAGAATTGCGGTGAACGATGAATTATCTTCATTCGAAGATTCACTAGAACAAGCGATAGGTGCAGTAAAAATTGATGGTAGAATTTCAGTCATAACTTTCCATTCGTTGGAAGATAGATTATGCAAACAAATGTTTCAAGAATATGAAAAAGGTCCAGATGTTCCAAGGGGATTGCCAGTCATACCTGAAGCGTACACGCCTAAATTGAAACGTGTTAACCGTAAACCCATTACCGCTGCTGAAGAAGATCTAGATACAAATAACCGTGCGCGTAGTGCGAAGTTACGTGTTGCAGAAATATTAAAATAAGGAGTGAATGATGAGTGGCAGTAGAGAAGATTTATCAACCTTATAATGGATCAGAACAACAGATTCCCGAATCACAGCCGAGGAAACAACCTGAAACGCAACCTAAAACCAAAACCGTAAAACGCAAAGTAGTAGTTCAACTTACAAAGTTTGAGAAAATGTTATACATAGGACTTATAACAGTAATTGCTTTAATAAGTATTTATATGCTATCTTTAAAAATGGATGCGTATGATACTCGAGGGAAAATTGCAGATTTAGATACTAAAATCGAACAACAATCAAGTGAAAACAGCGCAATAGAATCTGAAATTAAAAAGAACTCTTCATATGAACGCATTTACGATAAGGCAAAAGACGAAGGAATGAGCCTTAAGAACGACAATGTAAAGGTAGTGCGTAATAATGGCGAAACGAAAAATTAGATTTAAAAAACCGAACTTTCTAATTAAACAAAGTAAAATAGGGGCAGTCCTACTCGTTCTCGGATTTGGACTGCTCTTTTTTACGTTGGTTTTAAGATATTCATATATTATGTTGACGGGACACTCTTCTGGCGAAGATTTAATAATGAAAGCAAACGAAAAATACTTAGTCCAAAACCAAGAGCAACCTGAACGAGGTAAAATATATGATCGTAATGGAAAAGTATTAGCAGAAGACGTAGAAAGATATAAAGTCGTTGCTATTGTTGATGAAAAAGCGAGTGAAGGTAGCAAAAAGCCGAAACATGTTACAAATAAAAAAGAAACTGCAAAGAAATTAGCGACAGTGGTAGATATGTCTGAGGAAGATATTGAGAAAAGACTGGATAACAAGAAAGCATTTCAAGTTGAATTTGGACAAAAGGGTTCTGATTTAACTTATCAAGAAAAAGAAAAGATAGAGAAAATGAATCTACCTGGCGTCACGCTATACCCAGAAACTGAACGTTTCTACCCTAATGGTAATTTTGCATCACACCTTATTGGAATAGCACAAAAAAACCCTGATACTGGTGAATTAAGTGGTGCTATGGGTGTTGAAAAGATATTTGATAGTTATTTATCAGGGCAAAAAGGTGCGTTATCTTATATTCATGATATTTGGGGCTACATTGCGCCGAATACAAAAAAAGAGAAAGCACCACAACGCGGTGATGATGTTCATTTAACTTTAGATTCCAATATTCAAGTCTTTGTTGAAGAGGCACTAGATGGAATGGTTGAGCATTATAAACCGAAAGATTTATTTGCTGTAGTTATGGATGCAGATACAGGTGAAATACTGGCGTCCAGTCAGCGACCTACTTTCAACCCGGAAACTGGTGAGGATTTTGGTAAAAAATGGGCGAATGATTTGTATCAAAATACGTATGAACCAGGCTCCACATTTAAAAACTTTGGTTTAGCAGCAGCAATCGAAGAAGGGAAATTTGAGCCAGATAAAAAATATACAGCAGAGCCTAGAGAAGTCATGGGCTCAAAAATTTCCGACTGGAACAAAGTAGGTTGGGGCGAAATACCAATGTCACTTGGGTTCACGTATTCTTCAAACACCTTAATGATGCATTTACAAGATTTAGTTGGTTCAGATAAGATGAAAGAATGGTATGGTAAATTTGGATTCGGTGAATCAACGAATGGCATGTTTGATGGTGAAGCTACTGGTGGCATCGCATGGGATAATGAGGCACAACAAAAAACGTCTGCATTTGGTCAGTCAACGACTGTAACACCAGTACAAATGTTACAAGCACAATCAGCGTTTTATAATGAAGGTAATATGTTGAAACCATGGTTTATAGAAAATGTATCTAACCCTGTAAGTAATGATACTTTCTTCAAAGGTAAAAAAGAAATCGCGGGTAAACCAATCAAAAAAGATACTGCTAAAAAAGTACGTACTGAAATGGATAAGGTTGTTAACAGCGAAAAGAGCCATGCTAAAAACTATAGAATTGATGGTTATGATATAGAAGGTAAAACCGGAACAGCACAAGTAGCAGATCCAGATAATGGTGGATACGCAGATGGTGAAAATCCTTATTTCGTAAGCTTTATCGGTGATGCACCAAAAGATGACCCAGAAGTTGTCGTTTATGCTGGTATGAGCTTAGCTCAGAAAAATGATCAAGAAGCATATGAAAGTGGTGTAAGTAAGGCCTTTAAACCAATTATGGAGAATACGTTGAAATATCTGAATGTCGGTGATAAAAATTCGAAAGACAAATCAGATGTGAAATACAGCAAAGTGCCTGATGTTGAAGGTCAAGAAACGCAAAAAGCACAAGATAAAGTGAATAGTAAATCTCTAGAACCTATCGTTATAGGTGACGGTGAGAAAATCACAAAACAATCTGTTACTGCAGATAAAGAAGTGTTGCCTAATAGTAGAGTGCTAATATTGACGGATGGCGATGTTACGATGCCAAATATGTCCGGCTGGACTAAAGAAGAAGTCATTGCATTTGAAAAGCTTACGAATACAAAAGTAACTACCAAAGGTAGCGGATTTGTTACTGAGCAATCTATAACAGAAGGTCAAAAGATAAGTGAAAAAGATAAGATAGAAGTAACGTTGTCTTCAGAAGAAATTAATGGAGAAACAGCTGATGACGAATCAAAATCTAAAGTCAATAAAGATAAAGAATAAATTTATTTAGCACAACATCTGATTTTAATTTTAAATTATTTTAGAATATTTGTTTCATGATTATGAGGTGTTCACAAACAGTAGCTTGTCAGTATTTAGTAGCGTATGACGTTAATGAAATAACTGATAAAGCTACTTACCTCTATACATACTGTAGTCACTTAGCACTAAGAAATAATCCAATTAAATATATAAAGGAGCATAATATGGTTTATTTACTTGCAATTATTGCACTTTTAATCACTTTTATATTAGTCCCAGTATTGATACCAACATTAAAAAGAATGAAGTTTGGGCAAAGTATTAGGGAAGAGGGCCCACAAAGCCATATGAAGAAAACAGGCACACCTACAATGGGTGGACTCACTTTCCTGATTAGTATCATTATAACTTCGATACTTGCAATTATTTTTATGGAAAATCCTAACCCAATTATCTTACTATTATTTGTAACAATAGGGTTTGGCTTAATCGGTTTCATAGATGATTACATCATTGTTGTGAAAAAGAACAATGAAGGATTAACAAGTAAACAAAAGTTCTTAGCACAGATTGCGATAGCAGTCATCTTCTTCATCTTGAGCCAAGCGTTTAATTTAACTGATTTTTCTACAGGAATACATATTCCATTTACGAATACAGAAATACCACTATCCATTGCATATGTAATATTTATTGTGTTTTGGCAAGTAGGTTTCTCTAACGCAGTGAATTTAACAGATGGGTTAGATGGACTAGCAACTGGTTTATCTATAATTGGATTTGTTATGTATGCAATTATGGCTTACTTCCAAGGTGCTACATCTATAGGCCTATTCTGTATTATTATGATTTTTGCATTAGTTGGGTTCTTACCATTCAATTTAAACCCAGCTAAAGTGTTTATGGGAGATACAGGCAGCTTGGCGTTAGGTGGTATATTTGCCACAATTTCAATTATGCTAAATCAAGAATTGTCACTAGTTTTTATTGGTTTCGTGTTTGTTGCAGAAACTTTATCAGTAATTATTCAGGTTACATCTTTTAAATTAACAGGTAAACGAATTTTCAAAATGTCACCATTACATCATCACTTCGAATTAGTTGGTTGGAATGAGAAGAAAGTTGTTACGGTATTTTGGACAGTGGGCTTGATTACAGGACTGATTGGCCTATGGATTGGAGTGAATTAAATTGCTGAAATATACAGAATTAGAGAATGAAAATGTATTAGTAATTGGATTAGCGAAAAGTGGTTATGAAGCAGCTAAATTGTTAAATAAGTTAGGTGCAAATGTCATAGTTAATGATGGCAAAGATTTAAGTCAAGATTCACATGCCAAAGATTTAGAAAATATAGGGATTAAAGTCATTGGTGGAAAACATCCGCTGTCTTTACTTGATAGTAATCCAATTATAGTTAAAAATCCGGGAATACCTTATACTGTACCTTTGCTTGAAGTAGCAGTAGAGAAGGGATTGAAAATCTTAACAGAAGTTGAATTGAGTTATTTGATATCAGAAGCACCTATTATTGGTGTCACTGGTACAAATGGTAAAACTACAGTAACGTCATTAATCGGCGATATGTTTCAAAAAAGCAGAGTAACAGGTAAAGTGTCAGGTAATATTGGATATGTTGCTTCTAAAGTAGCTCAAGAGGTCACAGCAAGTGATTATTTAGTTACGGAACTATCTTCATTTCAGCTACTTGGTATAGATCGATACAAACCGCATATTGCTATTATTACAAATATATATTCGGCACATCTTGATTACCATGAATCATTAGAGAACTATCAAAATGCTAAAAAAGAAATTTATAAAAATCAAACAGATGACGATTATTTAATTTGTAATTATCACCAACGTCATTTAATTGAGTCGGAGTCATTAAGTGCCAAAACCTATTATTTTTCTACACAACAAGAAGTTGATGGTATTTATGTGAAAGATGACTTTATTGAGTTCAAAGGATTTAGAATCATTCATAAAGATGATTTAGTATTACCAGGGGAACATAATTTAGAAAATATACTTGCAGCGACTTTAGCTGCACTTTTAGCTGGTATATCAGTAAGAGCAGTCATTGATAGTCTCACAACATTCTCTGGTATCGAACATAGATTACAATATGTGGGTTCGAACAAAACGAATAAATATTACAATGATTCAAAAGCAACCAATACACTTGCAACACAATTTGCATTAAATTCATTTGATCAATCAATTATTTGGTTATGCGGTGGTTTAGATCGCGGTAACGATTTTGATGAACTTATTCCTTATATGAAAAATGTTAAGGTAATGGTCGCGTTTGGAGAAACGCAAAGTAAATTTGTGAAGCTAGGTGAAAGTCAGGGCAAATATGTAATAACGGCGACTGATGTTCAAGATGCAGTCGATAAAATACAAGACGCTATAGAACCAAATGACGTTGTACTTTTATCTCCAGCCTGTGCAAGTTGGGATCAATACAATACTTTTGAAGAGCGTGGAAATAAATTTATAAAAAGTTTCCAAGCGCATTTACCTTCTTTTTAAAGGGCGTGAAAATGAATGACTAATAAAGTAAGTGAATTTGATTCTGAATACTTAAAAGAAAAACGAGCAAGACGTCGAAAAAGACAAAAGCAAATTCGATATTCAGTCTTTGGTGTGTTGTTATTTATTATCATTTTGATTGTTATATATATGTTCACGCCTTTAAGTAAGATAAGTAGTGTGGAAATAAAAGGCAATGATAATGTTTCCAAAAGTGCAATTCATAAAGCGATTAATGTTAAAGATACCTCCAGAATGTACACATATAGCACTTCAAAAGCGACGAATAAATTAAAAGACAACAAGTTGATAAAAAGCGCAAAAATCACGAAACAAATGCCTAACAAATTAACGGTTGAAGTCACTGAAAATCAAATTATTGGAATGACGAAAAAGAAAGATAATTATGTGCCTATTTTAGAAAATGGTACAGAATTGAAAAACTATGATGGTAATGCAACGGATGATGGACCTATATTAGAAGGATTTAAAAAAGAAGAGAAAGAAAAAATTATTAATGAACTTGCAAAAATGCCGGCAAATGTGAGAGGTATGATTGCAGAAATTAAATATGATCCTCAAGAAAATTTACAAAATCAAATTAAATTATTCACATCTGATGATATTCAAATTCTTGGTAACCTTAATACGATTGCTAATAAAATGAAATATTATCCGCAAATGTCACAATCCTTAGAACGTGATGAATCAGGCGACTTGAAAAAGTCAGGATATATAGATTTATCAGTAGGCGCATCATTTATTCCTTATAGTGGTGGTAATGAAACAAAATCAGCAAGTGATAAAAATGTAGATGAACAAACTACAGAAACAGATGCTGCTAAAGACGAGTTGCAAAGTGCATTAAACAAAATAAATAAAGAATCAGACAAGAATAATTAAAAAATTTCGACAAATACACGTGTTTATAGTTCACAAGCATCAAAACGTATTGTAAACTGTTAATAGTGTGAACTTGAATAAGTTATTGTCAGGAGGTGCCTATCTATGGAAGAGCATTATTATGTAAGTATAGATATTGGTTCATCAAGCGTTAAAACGATAGTGGGCGAAAAATTTCACAATGGTATAAATGTGATAGGTACAGGACAGACCTACACAAGTGGGATTAAAAATGGTCTTATTGATGATTTTGATATCGCTAAACAAGCGATAAAAGATACAATCAAAAAAGCCTCTATTGCTTCAGGTGTAGATATTAAAGAAGTATTTTTAAAACTTCCAATAGTTGGAACTGAAGTATTTGATGAAGCAAATGAAATAGAATTTTATGAAGATACAGAATTGAATGGTACACATATTGAAAGTGTGCTTGAAGGTATTCGCGAAAAAAATGATGTCCCAGAAACTGAAATTATAAATGCATTCCCAATTAAATTTATTGTTGATGGAGAAAATGAAGTTTCAGATCCAAAAGAATTAATTGCTAGACATGGTTTGAAAGTAGAAGCTGGTGTTATTGCAATTCAAAAATCAATTTTAATCAATATGATTAAATGTGTAGAATCATGTGGCGTAGATGTATTAGATGTATATTCAGATGCGTATAACTACGGTTCAGTGCTATCAGCTACTGAAAAAGAGTTAGGTACATGTATCATCGATATCGGTGAAGATATTACACAACTTGCATTTTATGAACGCGGTGAGCTTGTTGATGCTGAAGCAATAGAGATGGCTGGTCGAGATATCACAGAAGATATTTCGCAAGACTTAAACACATCCTATGAAACAGCAGAAAAAATTAAACATCAATATGGTCACGCTTTCTTTGAATCTGCTTCTGATCATGATGTATTTAGTGTAGATCAAGTGGATAGTGAAGAAGAAGCTCAGTTTACTCAAAAAGATTTAGCAGATATTATTGAAGCACGTGTTGAAGATATCTTTTTTAATGTATTTGATATATTACAAGAGCTCGGACTTACTAAAATTAACGGCGGTTTTGTTGTTACTGGTGGTTCAGCAAACCTATTAGGTGTTAAAGAATTACTGCAAGATATGGTAAGTGAAAAAGTAAGGATTCATACACCATCACAAATGGGTATTAGAAAACCTGAATTTTCTTCAGCGATTTCAACAATTTCTAGTAGCATTACTTTCGACGAATTGCTAGATTATGTTACAATTAGTAATCATAACAGTGAAGAATTCGAAGAAGAAGTCATCGAATCTGATGAAAGAGAACATAGCACAAAATCAAGCGGATTTGATTGGTTCAAGAAAAAATCAAATAAACAAGAAGAGCCACTAACGTCAGCTTCTGAAATGGAAGAACCAGAAGCACCTGAGGAATACGACGAAAAAGTAGACGTCAACCAAGATGAAGAACGTAAACCTCAAGACAAAGAAGAAGGTAAATTCAAAAAACTTATGAAATCTCTATTCGATTGATTGGCCATTAAAACTAGGAGGAAATATAAATGTTAGAATTTGAACAAGGATTTAATCATTTAGCGACGTTGAAAGTCATCGGTGTAGGGGGCGGCGGTAACAACGCTGTAAACCGTATGATTGACCATGGTATGAATAATGTTGAATTTATTTCAATTAATACGGATGGTCAAGCTTTAAACCTGTCTAAAGCTGAAGCTAAAATCCAAATTGGTGAAAAATTAACACGTGGTCTAGGTGCTGGAGCGAACCCAGATATTGGTAAAAAAGCTGCAGAAGAGTCTCGTGAACAAATCGAAGATGCTATCCAAGGTGCAGATATGGTATTCGTAACTGCTGGTATGGGTGGCGGTACTGGTACTGGTGCAGCACCAGTCGTAGCAAAAATAGCTAAAGAAATGGGAGCATTAACAGTAGGCGTTGTTACACGTCCGTTTGGTTTTGAAGGTCGTAAGCGTCAAACTCAAGCAGCAGCTGGCGTGGAAGCAATGAAAGCAGCTGTAGATACATTAATTGTTATTCCTAATGACAGATTATTGGATATCGTTGATAAATCAACACCAATGATGGAAGCATTTAAAGAAGCCGACAACGTGTTACGTCAAGGTGTTCAAGGTATATCTGACTTAATCGCAGTATCTGGTGAAGTAAACCTTGACTTTGCAGATGTGAAAACAATCATGTCTAACCAAGGTTCAGCATTAATGGGTATTGGTGTTTCTTCTGGCGAAAACCGAGCAGTAGAAGCAGCTAAAAAGGCGATTTCGTCACCATTATTAGAAACTTCAATCGTTGGTGCACAGGGTGTACTTATGAATATTACTGGTGGAGAGTCATTATCACTTTTCGAAGCACAAGAATCAGCTGACATCGTACAAGATGCAGCAGACGAAGATGTAAATATGATTTTCGGTACTGTAATTAATCCAGAATTACAAGATGAAATTGTAGTTACAGTTATCGCTACTGGATTTGAAGATAAACCTTCATCACAGGCACGTAAAGCTTCGAATACTGGTTTTGGTACAAGTGCAACAAGTAGTAACAGTACAAAAGAAGATTCATTTGCATCAAATGCAGCAAATACAGCAAATACTTCTCAACCATCAGAAAGTGCTAGTGAAGGCAGAAGTCATACTACAAATGAAGATGACATTCCAAGCTTTATCAGAAATAGAGAAGAAAGACGTTCAAGAAGAACTAGACGTTAATTTTCGAACTAGCTCGCCTTGTTTACATAAGGCTTAAAGCTTAAAGTAGTCAATAATAAATACAATGATGTCATCAGGTCCAAAGATCTGATGACTTTTTTGAATTTTATTGCTATCTATGAATATAACTTAATTATATATTTGTCTAAGATTCTAGAATAAATTATTGTCGCGGGTCTCCTGTATGAAGTCATAGCGAGAAATTGCAGTTTTAATTAATGGAGGGTCATAGTATGCATGATAAATTTATTAAAGATAATCATATATTGAAATATGAGGATAGTCATTTAAATAATGTGAAATTGGGTATAACAACAAGAGAAGAAGGTTTGAGTCCCTATCCTAAATCAGCTTTTAATATGGCTAGATATATTAATGATAATCCACAGCACGTTACACAACACCAAGAGGATCTTGCAGCTGTAATTCAATACCCAAGAAATCAGTGGGTATTTCCTATACAAACGCATGAAAATAAAGTTGTAGGGGTGACAGCCAAAGACAAAGGTACGAATATTGATATTTTAACGGATGCTTTGTATGGTGTAGATGCATTATATACGTATGAATCTGATATTTTGCTTACAATGTGTTATGCGGACTGTGTACCTATATATTTTTATAGCGAAAAACATCATTATATCGGTTTAGCACATGCTGGTTGGAGGGGGACTGTCGGTCAGATTGTGAGCGAAGTCATCCGCCATATTGATTTTAATTTAAATGATTTGAATATCGTAATTGGACCTGCGACTTCTACAACTTATGAAATAAATGATAATATAAAATCAAAATTTGAATTATTGCCGATAGATATAAATGAATACATTGAGACAAGAGACAATGACAGATATGGCATTGATTTAAAACGCGCCAATGCTTTATTACTTGAAAATGCAGGTGTTCCTAAAGACAATATTTATATTACTAACTATGCGACATCTGAAGATTTATCCTTATTTTTCTCATATAGAGTTGAGAAAGGGAATACTGGCCGCATGTTAGCATTTATCGGTCAATGATGAAGAGGTGTAGAGATTTGAACGTACAACAGAATTTAGAACAAATTGAAAAGCAATTAAAAATCCACTGCGAAAAAGGTAATATTTCAACACAGCCAAACGTGATTGCAGTGACAAAGTATGTTACAATAGACCGAGCTAATGATGCTTATAATGCGGGAATTAGACATTTTGGTGAGAATCGTTTAGAAGGATTTCAACTTAAAAAAGAAGCTTTACCTGACGACATAGTGATGCACTTTATTGGTTCATTACAGACAAGGAAGGTAAAAGAAGTAATCAATGAAATTGATTACTTTCATGCGTTAGATCGCCTTAAATTAGCAACAGAAATTAACAAAAGGGCGGAACACAAAATAAAGTGTTTTGTTCAAGTAAATGTTTCAGGTGAAGAATCTAAACAAGGTGTTGCGTTGAAAGATGTGAATGCTTTTATTGAAACATTGGAACAATATGAAAATTTAGAAGTAGTTGGTCTTATGACTATGGCTCCATTAACTGATGATGAGTCATATATAAAAAGCTTATTTCAATCATTAAAGAATAAAAGAGATGAGATTAAAGCGCTCAATTTAAATTATGCACCATGTACTGAGTTATCGATGGGAATGAGTAATGATTTCCATTTAGCTGCTGAAGAAGGTGCGTCATTTGTGAGAATTGGGACTAAACTTGTAGGAAAAGAGGAGTGAGCCCCGTGGCTTTAAAAGATTTATTTAGTGGATTTTTCGTGGTTGAAGAAGAAGAGGACGAATTAGAAGCGCCAGAAGAAGAACAAGGTAAACAACAAAACAAGCAACAAGCGCAGTCTCAAACGAATTTCAATGAATATAAAAATAATGAAAATACAGAGCAACAAAGATCTATACAATCCGTTCCCAAAAAACAGTCATCAAGATTACAGCAATCCTCAGGTGAAAGGAAATATCAAATGAATAACACTTCATCAAAAAATAATGCAAGGAACGTTGTGAATATGAATAATCAAGAACAAGATCAATTCGGTTTTACAGAAGAAAGTTCTAAAATGTGTTTATTTGAACCACGTGTTTTTTCAGATACTCAAGATATTGCAGACGAACTCAAAAATCGTCGCGCAACTTTAGTTAATTTACAACGTATTGATAAAGTTTCTGCTAAGCGTATTATCGACTTTTTAAGCGGTACTGTTTATGCAATCGGTGGAGACATTCAACGTGTAGGATCAGATATATTCTTATGTACTCCAGATAATATTGAAGTAGCTGGTAATATTACAGATCACATAGAAAATATGGAATACCAAGGTGAATAGAGGTAATAATAAATGGATATAGGTTTATTAGGAAATATATTTAGTTTTATTTTATTCTTGGTTCAAATTTATTATTACGGAATGATTGTTTATTTCTTTATGTCATGGATACCTAATGCACGAGAAAATAAATTCGGGCAATTTTTAGCTAAAATCTATGAACCATTTTTAGAACAGTTCCGTAAAATTATTCCTCCAATTGGTATGATAGATATATCATCAATTGTTGCAATAATTGTACTTGTCTTATTCCGACAAGGTTTAGCAAGTATTTTCAATCTAATTTTGAGTAATTTAGCTTAAATAAATTTAAGCCAAATAGAATTTAAGTTTAATTATAACTAATGTATAAAATAAATGAGAAGCACCTAACGTTTTATGACGCGGGGTGCTTTCTCTTGTATGTGGAGTGATTAGTATCGATATTTACCAGCATTTTAGAAAAGAAGAACATGATTTAATAGATCAACTTATGGATAAGTGTAATCGTGCGAATGAGCAGTATGCGCCTATACTAACACCATTTCTAGATCCACGTGGACAATATATTATGAATGTTATAGTCGGTAGTTATGATGATTTAGATGTTACATTCTTTGGTGGGCCCTACGCAGAACGCAAAAGAGCTATTGTTGCACCTGATTATTTTGTGCCAGAAGACCAGCTATTTGAAATTGTGTTGATTGAAATAGATTATCCTCAAAAATTTGTAACACTACAACATCAACATATATTAGGAACAATTATGTCTTTAGGGATTGAAAGAGAGCAATTAGGTGATATTATTGTAGATCATTCCATACAATTTACTTTGACAAAGCAATTGGAATCTTATATTATGTTAGAGCTAAATAGAATTAAGGGTGCTACAGTTAAACTTAATTCTATTCCTATAAAAGATATGATACAATCAAAAGAGCATTGGCAAACATATGAAACTACTGTGAGTGGTTTGCGTTTAGATGTTATCTTAAAAGAAATGATTCGCAAATCGCGTACAATTGCTAAACAATTAATTGATAAAAAGCGTATCAAGGTGAATCATACAATGATTGACACTACAGGTTTTCAACTTGATAGTGGTGACTTATTGTCAATCCAGGGCTATGGTAGAGCAATGATTACTGATATTGGTGGGAAAACAAAAAAAGATAAAGTAAGAATTTCTTATAAAACTTTATTCAAATGATGTTATACTTATATAATGTTTAAACAAATTAAATTAGATTTCAAACAATGAAAATGCATACAAATGATTATGAAAAATAGAAATATAGACATAAAGCACTATTTCAGATATTTAAAGAAGTGCTAAAATAGTGTATTATAGAAGGAGGATAACGCATGCCTTTTACACCAAATGAAATAAAAAACAAAGACTTTACACGCGTAAAAACTGGTTTTGAACCAACTGAGGTTGAAAGTTATTTAGAACAACTCAGTAATGAAATTGAACGTTTAAAAGAAGACAAAAAACAATTAGAGAAAGTCATTGAAGATAAAGATACAAACATCCAGTCATATAAAGATGTTCATCAATCTGTAAGTGATGCTTTAATACATGCGAAACAAGCTGGGGAAGAAACAAAATTAGCTGCAACTAAAGATGCTGAAGCAACAGTATCTAAAGCACAAAGTGAAGCTAATAAAATTGTTAATGATGCAGTTGAAAAAGCGCGTCGTCTTTCATTCCAAACTGAAGACATGAAACGCCAATCAAAAATATTCAGATCACGTTTCCGTATGTTAGTTGAGGCTCAACTTGATTTACTAAAAAATGAAGATTGGGATTATTTATTAAATTATGATCTTGATTCTGAACAAGTAACTCAAGAAAATATTAATCATTTACATGAAAATGATCTGACTGAAGAAGAAAAAGCGATGAAAGCGAAAGCAGAAGCAGATAATACTGCAGAAGCAAACGTTCAGGCTACAAATACTGAAACAGATAAAAAATAGTGATTCATGTAAATAACAGACGCGTAAGCATCTCTTTGCATATCAAAGCGAGTTAGGGACAGTGAGAGCCTTTCATATGTAAGATGCTTATATCACTGTTATTTTAAAAAAAGTATATGAACAATGAGAGAACTCTAAGTTGAGTTAATCAGGGTGGTAACGCGGTGTTAATCGTCCCTATTAGTTGAACTTAGGGTTCTTTTTGTTGTACGAATGAATTGAATTTAGTATGAAAATAGGAACAAGGAGTGTATAAAATGGATTATAAAGAAACGTTATTAATGCCAAAAACAGATTTCCCAATGCGCGGGGGATTACCAAATAAAGAACCTAAGATTCAAGAAGAATGGGAAGCACAAAATATTTATCAAAAAGTATTAGATAAAAATGAAGGAAATCCATCATACATTTTACATGATGGTCCACCATACGCTAATGGTAATTTGCATATGGGACATGCATTGAATAAAATCTTAAAAGACATGATGATTAGATATAAATCAATGCGTGGTTTTTATGCACCTTACGTCCCAGGTTGGGATACGCATGGTTTACCTATTGAACAAGCATTAACTAAAAAAGGTGTTAAGCGTAAAGAATTGTCTATTGCCGAATTCAGAAAAAAATGTGAAGCATTTGCTTTAGAACAAATTGAAAATCAGAAAAAAGATTTTAAACGTTTAGGCGTTAAGGGTGATTTTGATAATCCATATATCACGTTAAAACCAGAATATGAAGCAGCTCAAATTCGTTTATTTGGCGAAATGGCAGACAAAGGATTAATTTACAAAGGTAAAAAACCTGTATATTGGTCACCATCAAGTGAATCTTCACTTGCGGAAGCAGAAATTGAATATCAAGATAAACGTTCGGCTTCTATCTATGTAGCGTTTGATGTTAAAGATGGTAAAGGCATTGTAGATTCAGATGCAAAATTCATCATTTGGACAACAACACCATGGACATTACCTTCTAACGTAGCGATTACAGTACATCCTGATTTAACTTATGGCCAATATAATGTGAACGGTAAAAAATACATTATCGGTAAAGACTTAGCGAGTGATGTTGTTGAAGCATTAGACTGGGATGAAAATACGCTTGAATTAGAAAAAGAATTTAAAGGTAGTGAATTAGAGTATGTAGAAACACAACATCCATTTGTTGAGCGAGTTTCATTGGTTATCAATGGCTTACATGTTACTACTGATGCTGGTACAGGTTGTGTTCATACAGCACCTGGTCATGGTGAAGATGACTATGTCGTTGGTCAGAAGTACAAACTACCTGTAATTAGCCCAGTTGATGACAAAGGTGTCTTTACAGAAGAAGCTGGTCAATTTGAAGGTATGTTCTATGACAAAGCTAATAAAGCAATTACGGATGTTTTAAAAGAAAAAGACGCTTTATTAAATTTAGAATTTATCACACATAGTTATCCTCATGATTGGCGTACGAAAAAGCCTGTTATCTTCAGAGCAACACCACAATGGTTTGCTTCTATTGATAAAGTACGTCAAGATATCTTAGATGCAATCGAAGAAACTGATTTTAAAGTAGATTGGGGTAAAACACGTATCTTCAATATGATTCGTGACCGTGGTGAATGGGTTATTTCACGTCAACGTGTTTGGGGTGTACCACTACCAGTATTTTATGCTGAAAATGGTGACATCATCATGACAAACGAAACTGTTAATCATGTTGCAGATTTATTTGAAGCATTTGGTTCTAATGTTTGGTTTGAACGTGATGCAAAAGATTTATTACCAGAAGGATTTACACATCCAAGTAGTCCAAACGGTGAATTTACTAAAGAAACAGATATTATGGACGTTTGGTTTGATTCTGGTTCTTCTCACAGAGGCGTTTTAGAAGGACGTCCGGAACTATCTTATCCAGCTGATTTATACATTGAAGGTAGTGACCAATACCGTGGTTGGTTTAACTCATCAATCACAACTTCTGTTGCAACAAGAGGTAAATCACCTTATAAAATGCTTTTATCTCACGGCTTTGTTATGGACGGATCAGGTAAAAAAATGAGTAAATCATTAGGTAATGTGATTGTGCCAGATCAAATTGTTAAACAAAAAGGTGCAGATATTGCACGACTTTGGGTAAGTAGTGTTGATTACTTAGCTGACGTTCGTATCTCAGATGAAATCTTAAAACAAACTTCTGATGTATATCGTAAAATCAGAAATACCTTAAGATTTATGTTAGGTAACGTGAGTGATTATAACCCTGCTACCGATGCATTAGCTGAAGCAGATTTATTAGAAGTAGATAAATATCTATTAAATAGACTACGTGAATTTACAGCAAATACTTTAGATCATTATGATAACTATGACTACTTAGACATCTATCAAGAAGTTCAAAACTTTATTAACGTAGAACTAAGTAATTTCTATTTAGATTATGGTAAAGATATTTTATATATTGAAGAACGTGATTCTCATAAACGTCGTAGTATGCAAACAGTGTTATACCAAATTGTAGTGGATATGACGAAACTATTAGCACCAATCTTAGTGCATACTGCTGAAGAAGTTTGGTCTCATATTCCTCATGTTGAAGAAGAAAGTATTCACTTAACTCGTATGCCAGAACGCACTGAAGTTGACCGTGAATTTTTAGATAGATGGAATACATTTATGGATTTACGTGATGACGTTAACCGCGCATTAGAAGCAGCACGTGGTGAAAAAGTAATTGGTAAATCGTTAGAAGCTAAAGTTATAATTGGCAGTAATGAGAACTTTGATGCAACATCATTTTTACAACAATTCTCTGATTTACAGCAGTTATTCATCACTTCTCAAGCAGAAGTTGTGGAATCAGTTGAAAACGGAGTGGCTTATCAATATGGTGATATCCGTATTGAACACGCGCATGGTGAAAAATGTCAACGTTGTTGGAATTATAGTGAAGAACTAGGTTCAGTTGGCG
Organism: Staphylococcus sp. NAM3COL9; assembly: GCF_001431205.1. Taxonomy (GTDB): domain Bacteria; phylum Bacillota; class Bacilli; order Staphylococcales; family Staphylococcaceae; genus Staphylococcus. The sequence goes on from NZ_LGPC01000011.1 coordinate 68,653, forward strand.
AACTTGATGATTTATGTCCGCGTTGTCAAGAAGTTGTAAAGACACTCGTATAAAACATAGAACCATCAATTAAAATTAAATAAGAAATGATTAAATTGGGCTATATGTTTTGCATTACGCAAAGCACATAGCCTTTTTCATGTTTGAAGTGCTAAATGATTATGAAGAAATAGATGAAAATAAAAGTATTGAATGAGCTTTTTTAATGTATAAAAATGAATTTCAAGTATACTGAATTTATTAGAGTTTTAGAAAGGTGTTATACATGTTCCATAGTGAAAGCGCGCATTTTGTAAATGGCATTACATTAAATGTTAGAGATAAAGACGAAATGAAACAATTTTATGAAGACATCATAGGTATGAATGTGGTAAATGAATCTTATTCAACAATCCAATATGAGATTGGTAATTTAAATCATTTTATGACATTTAATCAAATTATACAGGGAAGAGAGCCATTACGTTCAGAAGCAGGATTATTTCACTTGGCGATTAGGTTACCCGCAAAGACAGATCTTGCAGATTTGCTTGTACAAATAAGTGAGTCTGGTATTCCAGTACACGGTGGAGAACATGATGTGACAACATCATTATATTTAGAAGACCCTGAAGGTAATGGTTTAGAATTTTATGTTGATAATCCAATTGAAGACTGGTTATTTGAAGATGAAAAAGTAGTACTTGAAACTCAACCGATTAACGTGCCTAATCTATTAACGTATACTTCAAATGAAAAATGGCAAGGTATTCCAGATGAAAGTGTAATTGGATATTTGAATTTAAAATCGATTGATTTAAGCAAAGTAAAGCAGTACTATAATAATTATTTCGGACTTGAAACATCATCATTAGAGACAGATGGTGCATTTTACTTATCCTCTAATGGTTATCACCAACATTTAGTGGTTAATAATTGGCTATCAAGTATTAAACGCATTGAAAATAATAGAACATATGGTTTAGCAATTATTGACTTTCATTACCCCGAAACTGCTCACAAATTATTAACAGGCCCAGACGGTATACAATTTCGATTTAATTATAATAAGGTCGTGTGATTAAATGAAAAAAAGACTTAGTACGATGTTTGCGATCAGTACTATCATTATTGTTTCTGCTGTATATGAAGGTTTAGATAACCAAGATATGACTGAGCCAACGAATCATTTTTGGTCATTAGATCCAATGAAATATAATACGTATACTAAGGGACAATGCACGCACTACGTTTTTGAAAAAGTAAGAGAAGATGATATGAAAATAGGAAAGAATTGGAACGACGCAAAGTATTGGGCATCTTATTCACAAAAAAGTGACTATAAAGTAAATCAATCACCTAAGGTAGGCAGTATTTTACAGACTACTGAAGGTGAGTATGGTCATGTAGCTTATATTGAACAACGAAATGACAATGGTTCATTAGAAGTTAGTGAAATGAATTATAACAAGCCTTTTGAAATATCAAATCGAACTATAACGAAATACGAAGTTAAAGATTACAAATATATCCATCCTAAGAAAAATAATAGTGTTTAAACCAAAACGTAATAAGCATGTATAGAGAATTTACTGCCAGTATTTGTGCATGTTCTCCTCGAGCACAGCTTTATCTACACTTGTTTGTCTAAGTCACAGTCTGTATCTTCAGCTAGTGTTAACATATTCGGATAGGTGCAGGCGTTTCTATTTCATACTGTCATTACTTCAACATAAAATACTTCATCTACAATAACAATTAAAGATTGGCTACATAGTGCGTCTTTTAATTGTTATATGTAGGTGATTTTTTTATTGGCTTATCGTATATATGAATATTATTAGCGTTTTAGTATTAATAATGTAACTTTTTTATCAGATATTCAAACTGTAACTTTTTTTATAAGTTTGATTAGGATATAATGAAAGATGTTGTAAAAGCGACTGAGATTAGAATAGGAGGTACAGACATGAAACGTCCGTACTATATTGGTATTTCTTTATTCATACCAATCGTTATATTAATATTAGATCAAATCACAAAATTTATTGTTGCTAGTTCAATGAAGGTTGGAGAAACGTTTGAAGTCATTCCCAACTTTTTAAATATAACTTCTCACAGAAATGATGGTGCAGCTTGGGGTATTATGAGTGGGAAGATGGGCTTTTTCTATTTAATTACAGTTATTATACTGGTAGTGCTCATTGTATTTTATATTAAAGAAGCAAAACACAGTTTGTTAATGCAAATCGCTATTAGTTTATTATTTGCAGGTGCTCTAGGTAACTTTATTGATCGCGTGTTACATGGTGAAGTTGTTGACTTTATTGACACAAATATATTTGGTTATAATTTTCCAATATTTAATGTAGCTGACTCTAGTTTGACGATAGGCGTTTTGTTAATTATTATCGCTTTGTTAACAGATATGAAGAACGAAGAATAGGAGAGATTTTGCATGACTATACATGAGTATAAAATAGAAAATAAAGATGACGCAGGCCAGCGTATCGACAAAGTATTACCTGAATTCAATTCAGATTGGTCACGTACACAGATCCAAGATTGGATTAAATTATCACTTGTAAAAGTAAATGATAAGCTAATTAAGCCAAATTATAAGACGAAGTTAAACGACCATATTGTAGTAACTGAAAAAGAGGTCGTAGAAGCAGATATCAATCCAGAAAATTTAAATTTAGATATATATTATGAAGATGATGATGTAGCAATCGTCTATAAACCTAAAGGTATTGTGGTTCATCCTTCAGCTGGCCATTCAACAGGGACACTTGTAAATGGTTTAATGTATCAAATGAAAAATTTATCTGGTATTAATGGCGAAGTACGTCCAGGTATTGTACATCGTATTGATAAAGATACATCTGGTCTATTAATGGTAGCCAAAAATGATATTGCACATCGTAGTTTAGTGGATCAATTAGTTAAGAAAACTGTGACACGTAAATATGTAGCACTTGTTCATGGCAACATACCACATGATTACGGCACAATAGAGGCACCAATTGGTAGAAATAAAAATGATCGTCAATCAATGGCTGTTGTTGATGATGGTAAAGAGGCCGTTACACATTTTAATGTATTAGAACATTTTAATAATTATACTTTAGTAGAATGTGAATTAGAAACAGGGAGAACACACCAAATACGTGTGCATATGAAATATATTGGTTTCCCACTTGTAGGTGATCCAAAATATGGACAGAAGAAAACCTTGAATATTGGTGGACAAGCGCTACATGCAGGTATCATTGGTTTTGAACATCCAGTGACACAAGAATATATTGAAAAATCTACTCCACTACCTGAGGACTTTGAACAATTATTAGCAGGTATTCGTAAAAGTGACACTAAATAATAAAAGTGAACTTGAAACAAAAAGATTTGATGATTTAAATTTAATATATAAGAACGAGCTACTAGAATTCTATTTTAGAATCTAGTAGTTTTTTAATGTCTAGTTATAAACAAGTCAAAGTATCGTATGAATGAAGTGAAATAGCTTCTAATGATTACCTTTAATTTTATTTGAACGCTTGCAAGTGAATTATATTCATGGTAGTATAGTGACAGTTTAATAGAGCGCCATACGTCTTTAAATGAAAGTCCAGAGAGGCTTCGAAGACATGTATTTAATATAAGGTACATAAACATATTGTATGTTTGTGAAGACAAATGAACGCTATTGTAGCTGTAATATATCGGCGCAATGGGAAACATAGCGGTTAAATCCCTGTGAAGAGAAAGCATCTAAGTTAAGTGAAGATAAATCTCTTGTTTGTTTATGATTCCTTATAACTAAACCTCATGTCTTAATAAAGACATGAGGTTTTCTTTATATTAAATGAATATTTATCAAATTAAGGAAGGTGCCTAAAATGTCAGAACGAGTTATTATGGATGAAGCAGCGATTCAAAGAACAGTGACACGTATTGCACATGAAATTCTAGAATATAATAAAGGTACTGATAATTTAATATTGCTAGGTATTAAAACGCGAGGTGCATTTTTAGCACGACGTATTCAACAAAAAATTGAGCGCATAGAAGAAAAGCTTGTGCCAACTGGAACAATTGATATCACCCAATTTAGAGATGATTTAGAACAGACAATAAACGAATCTGAAGAAAGAGCATATGAAATTGATGTTAATATTACAAATCAAGTAGTAATTATCATTGATGATGTTTTATATACAGGGCGAACGGTCAGGGCTTCCTTAGACGCAGTGTTACAATATGCTAGACCTAAGAAAATAGGCTTAGCTACACTAATTGATCGAGGGCATCGAGAATTACCGATACGTGCAGACTTTGTTGGTAAAAACATACCAACAGCAAGGGAAGAAGCTGTGGTAGTCTTTCTTGAAGAAATCGATGATAGAAATGCAGTAGTAATTGAATAGCATCTTTTAATTCAGTACGAGAGACTGGAAAAGGGAAGAGGATTTAAATTTTCAGCTACGGTCTAAGCATTAGATACGTAAGCAATTCATTTATAGTTATTAAACGCACGATGTTGATAACATTCCTCTTCACATATACTTTTTTTATTGCGAGTTATCTATAGTCATTAAATGTAAATGGCTGTAATTCAACTTAGCAATAATCAAGATATATACTTTTTAGTCTCTTTACATGAATTTAATGTAAAGAGATTTTTTATGAGAGGAAGCACAATACATGGAAAATGAAACAATGTTTGAACGGACAGTTAAGCCAGTATTAGATGTACAAGATAGACCTAAATTAGGACAATGGGCATTCCTAAGTACACAACATTTATTTGCGATGTTTGGCTCAACTGTACTCGTACCATTTTTAACAGGATTACCTATATCTTCAGCGTTATTAGCTTCTGGTGTAGGAACATTATTATACATACTAATTACCAAAGCGAAGATACCAGCTTACTTAGGGTCGAGTTTCGCATTTATTACACCCATAATTACTGGTCTTAATTCACATAGCTTAGGTGACATGTTGATGGCATTATTCATGAGTGGCGTAATGTATGTACTCATTGGGTTAGCAATTAAATTAACTGGGACAGCTTGGCTGATGAATTTGTTGCCACCGGTTGTTGTAGGACCAGTCATTATGGTTATAGGATTAAGTTTAGCTCCTACTGCAGTGAATATGGCAATGTTTGAGAATTCTTCAGAGATGCAAGGCTATAATCTAAGTTATTTAGCAGTAGCAATGACCACGTTGATTGTAACAATCGTAGTTCAGGGTTACTTCAAAGGTTTCTTATCCTTGATACCGGTATTAATTGGTATCGTCACAGGTTACATCCTTTCAGCATTTATGGGACTCGTCAATTTTGCTCCAATAGCTAAGGCGAAATGGTTACAATTTCCAGACGTGTATTTGCCATTTAAAGACTATACGCCATCCATTCACACGGGATTGATCATTGTCTTGATACCTATTGTCTTTGTGACTGTAAGTGAGCACATAGGGCACCAAATGGTCATTAACAAAATTGTAGGACGTAACTTTTTTAAAGACCCAGGTTTAGATCGTTCGATTATTGGTGATGGTGTTTCTACCATGTTTGCAAGTTTGATTGGCGGTCCTCCGAGCACAACCTATGGTGAAAATATTGGCGTTTTAGCCATCACAAAAATTTATAGTGTTTATGTCATTGGAGGAGCAGCAGTTATTGCCATTATATTAGGGTTTGTTGGCAAATTCACAGCGCTCGTCTCATCTATACCTACACCGGTAATGGGTGGTGTATCTATACTACTTTTCGGTATTATCGCAGCAAGTGGTCTAAGAATGCTAGTCGAAAGTGAAGTTGATTTTGCGAGTAACCGCAACCTTGTTATTGCATCAGTCATCCTTGTAATTGGTATTGGTAATCTCGTTTTTAACTTAAATGGCGTCGGCATCAATATGCAAATAGAAGGCATGGCATTAGCTGCACTAGCAGGCATTATACTCAATCTTATCTTACCGAAGGCAGCACCAGCGAATAAATAAGCATTGATTATTATGAGGGGGTTGGAAAAATTGGATAATTTATTATCAATGGAACATCTAACTACAAATGAAATATATGAATTAGTTAAACGTGCGAGTGCAATAAAAAATGCTGAACTACAACCACAACGCTATGAAGATAAATTTGTAGCAAATTTATTTTTTGAAAACTCGACACGTACGAAGAGTAGTTTCTTGGTAGCAGAACAAAAATTAGGACTGAAATTAATTGATTTTGAAACAAATACATCTTCTGTTCAAAAAGGGGAAACATTATATGACACATGTAAAACTTTAGAACAAGTAGGTGCAGATGTTCTGGTAATAAGGCATTCACAAACCACTTATTATGACGAATTAAAATCGCTTAACATACCAATTATTAATGCAGGAGATGGCAGTGGCCAACACCCGACACAAAGTTTATTAGACATCATGACAATCTATGAAGAATATCAAACTTTTGAAGACTTAAATATCTTGATTTGTGGTGATATTAAAAACTCTCGGGTCGCTCGAAGTAATTTTCAAAGTTTAACAGCACTTGGTGCAAACGTAATGTTTTCTAGCCCAGATGCTTGGAAAGATGCTTCCTTAGATGCGCCGTATAAAGATATTGATACTGTTATAGATGAAGTAGATATAGTAATGTTATTAAGAGTACAACATGAAAGACATAGTGATGGGGATACAACACAATTTGAAGTAAGCAACTATCATAATCAATACGGTTTAACGCAAGCGAGATATAATAGACTGAAATCACAAGCAATCGTGATGCATCCAGCACCAGTAAATAGAGGTGTGGAAATAGAACATTCACTTGTTGAAGCATCAAAATCACGTATTTTCAAACAAATGGAAAATGGCATGTACTTACGCATGGCTGTTATAGATTATATTTTACAATCGAAAGGGGCAGAAACAAATGAAATTATTAACGAATGCTAAAATCTTAAAAAATGGTGAATTTGAAACGGTGTCTATCTTAGTTGAAGGACAACATATTAAACAAATAGGCGCTCAACTTGAGGTAGATACAAATACTGAAGTTATTGATGTTAAAGGACAGTTTGTTTCTCCTGGCTTAGTAGATGTACATGTGCACTTACGTGAACCAGGTGGGGAACATAAAGAAACAATAGCAACGGGGACGAAAGCAGCAGCAAGAGGTGGTTTTACAACCGTCTGTCCAATGCCAAATACGCGTCCTGTACCTGATTCAAAAGAAAATCTAAATCATTTAAATCAATTAATAGAAGATAATGCTGAAGTAAGAGTATTACCTTACGCGGCTATTACAGTGAGACAAGCTGGTAAAGAACATGTCGATTTTGAAACACTTTCTAACAACGGTACGTTTGCGTTTACAGATGATGGCGTAGGTGTTCAACAAGCTAATATGATGTATGAGGCCATGCAAGCAGCAGCAAAATTGAATAAAGCAGTCGTAGCACATTGTGAAGATAACAGTTTAATTTATGGTGGCGTTATGCATGAAGGGCAACGCAGTGAAGCATTAGGTATTCCTGGTATTCCAAATATTTGTGAAGCAGTACAAATTGCACGTGATGTGCTATTAGCAGAAGCGGCTGGAGCACATTATCATGTATGTCATGTATCTACGAAAGAAAGTGTCAGAGCAATTCGCGATGCTAAAAAAGCAGGGATACATGTGACGGCAGAAGTTACACCGCATCATTTATTATTAACTGAAGATGATGTTCCAGGTGATGATGCGATTTATAAAATGAATCCTCCATTAAGAAGCAAAGAAGATAGAGAAGCCCTGATTGAAGGCTTATTAGATGGTACGATAGACTGTATTGCAACAGACCATGCGCCACATGCTGCAGAAGAAAAAGCACAATCTATGACACAAGCACCATTTGGTATTGTTGGAAGCGAAACAGCTTTCCCATTATTGTATACGCATTTTGTAAAAAATGGTGACTGGTCGTTACAACAGTTAGTAGATTATTTAACGATTAAACCCGCTCAGACTTTCGAGTTACCTTATGGTACATTAGAAGAAGGTGGATTAGCAGATTTAACAATTATTAACCTAGATGAAGAAAGTGAAATAAAAGCAGAGAATTTTGCATCTAAAGGAAGTAATACGCCGTTTATCGGTTACAAAGTATATGGTACGCCAGTATTAACAATGGTTGAAGGTCAAGTTAAATTTAAGGAGGAAAAATAATGTTGAAGAAACGCTATCTAGTTTTAGAAGACGGTTCATATTACGAAGGCTATCCCCTTGGTTCTGATCAATTAACAGTAGGAGAAATTGTTTTTAATACTGCAATGACGGGTTATCAAGAAACAATATCGGACCCCTCATACACGGGTCAAATTATTACGTTTACATATCCACTTATCGGAAATTATGGTATAAACCGAGATGACTTTGAATCGCTTGTACCTACGCTAAATGGTGTAGTTGTTAAAGAAGCAAGTAATCATCCAAGTAATTTCAGAAAACAAAAGACATTACATGACGTATTAGTAGAATATGATATTCCTGGTATTTCAGGTGTTGATACGCGTAGTATTACCAGAAAAATCAGAAATTTCGGCGTGTTAAAAGCAACTTTTACTGATAATAAAGCTGAAATTGAATCATTAGTAGAACAGTTGAAAACGACTGAATTGCCAAAAAATGAAGTGACACAAGTATCAACGAAAACACCTTACGTTTCAACTGGCTATGATTTGAGTGTAGTATTGGTTGATTTTGGCAAAAAGCAAAATATCGTTAGAGAATTGAATACGCGTGGTTGTAATGTAACCGTCGTACCTTATGATACTTCAGCTGAAGCGATTATGAGAATGACTCCAGATGGTGTCATGCTTTCTAACGGACCAGGAGACCCTGAAGAAATGAAAATTGCAATTGAAATGATTAAAGATATACTAGGACGCATTCCGTTCTTTGGTATATGTTTAGGACATCAGCTTTTCGCCTTATCTCAAGGTGCAACATCATTCAAAATGAAGTTCGGTCATAGAGGTGCCAATCATCCTGTGAAAGATCTTAAAACAGAAAAAATTGCAATAACAAGTCAAAATCATGGTTATGCAATCGATAAAGACTCATTAGTCGATAGTGACTTAGAAATTACACATGTCGCAATCAATGATGGAACGATAGAAGGTTTAAAACATAAGTCATTGCCAGCATTTTCAGTTCAATATCATCCTGAAGCATGCCCAGGGCCATCGGATTCAAATTACTTATTTGATGAGTTTATTGATATGATGAATGACCATAAAGCGAAGGAGCGTATGTCAAATGCCTAAACGTACAGATATAGAAACGATTTTAGTTATAGGATCCGGACCAATTATTATTGGTCAAGCCGCAGAATTTGATTATGCAGGGACACAAGCTTGTCTAGCATTAAAAGAAGAGGGCTACCGTGTAATTTTAGTAAACTCGAATCCAGCAACAATTATGACTGACAAAGAAATTGCAGATAAAGTATATATTGAACCTTTAACACATGATTTTATAGCGCGCATTATTCGTAAAGAACAACCAGACGCATTATTACCTACATTAGGTGGACAAACAGGATTGAACATGGCCATTCAACTACATGATAGTGGGGAACTTGAAGCAAACAATGTACAACTTTTAGGTACTAAATTAGAATCAATCCAACAAGCAGAAGATAGAGAATTATTCAGATCATTAATGAATGAACTCGGGGTACCTGTGCCTGAAAGTGATATTGTAAACAATGTAGAACAAGCGTTTACGTTTAAAGAAAAAGTTGGCTATCCACTTATAGTAAGACCAGCATTTACAATGGGAGGTACTGGCGGTGGCATTTGTCATAATGATGATGAGTTTAAAGAAATTGTAGCGAATGGTTTACATTATAGTCCAGCAACGCAATGTTTAATTGAAAAATCAATTGCTGGTTTCAAGGAAATTGAATATGAAGTAATGCGTGACAAAAACGATAACGCTATCGTTGTATGTAATATGGAAAATATTGACCCAGTCGGTATACATACAGGCGATTCGATTGTTGTGGCGCCGAGCCAAACATTGTCAGACATTGAATATCAAATGCTACGTGACGTATCATTAAAAGTAATCCGTGCTTTAGGTATAGAAGGCGGCTGTAACGTGCAATTAGCTTTAGATCCACACTCTATGGATTATTATATTATTGAAGTGAATCCACGTGTGTCTCGTTCATCAGCATTAGCCTCTAAAGCAACAGGTTATCCAATTGCTAAACTAGCAGCGAAAATTGCTGTTGGTTTAACTTTAGATGAAATGTTAAACCCAATTACAGAAACATCTTACGCTGCATTTGAACCAACTTTAGATTATGTTATCTCAAAAATTCCACGTTTCCCATTTGATAAATTTGAAAAAGGTGAACGTGTTTTAGGTACACAAATGAAAGCAACTGGTGAAGTAATGGCAATTGGTAGAACTTACGAAGAATCATTACTTAAAGCAATTCGTTCATTGGAATATGGTGTACATCACCTTGGTTTACCTAACGGAGATTCATATGATTTAGATTATATTAAAGCACGTATCAATGACCAAGATGATGAACGTTTGTTCTTTATAGGTGAAGCGATCCGTCGCGGAACAACATTAGAAGAAATTCATGATATGACACAAATTGATTACTTCTTTTTAAATAAATTCCAACATATCATCAACATTGAGCATGATTTGAAGGACAATAAAGGTGATATCGAATATCTTAAATTTGCCAAAGATTATGGCTTTAGTGATCGTGTCATTGCACACCGTTTTGATATGACCGAAGAAGAAGTTCATGATTTAAGAATAAAAAATGGTATAACGCCAGTTTATAAAATGGTAGACACTTGTGCTGCAGAATTTGAATCAGCAACGCCATATTATTATGGTACTTATGAATATGAAAACGAATCTATTGTTACAGACAAAGAAAAAATTCTTGTACTTGGTTCAGGACCAATTCGTATAGGACAAGGCGTAGAATTTGATTATGCAACAGTGCATGCAGTTTGGGCAATACAACGTGCAGGTTATGAAGCAATTATCATTAATAACAATCCAGAAACTGTATCTACAGACTTTTCAATTTCTGATAAGTTATACTTTGAGCCCTTAACAGAAGAAGACGTTATGAATATTATTGATCTAGAGCAGCCTAAGGGTGTGGTCGTACAATTTGGTGGCCAAACAGCAATCAACTTAGCAGATAAACTTGCTAAACATGACGTTCAAATATTAGGAACATCTTTAGAAAATCTAAATCGTGCTGAAGACCGTAAAGAATTTGAAGCATTATTACACACGATTGATGTACCTCAACCTAAAGGTAAAACAGCGACGTCTCCTAAAGAAGCATTAGAAAATGCGAGGAATATTGGTTATCCAGTTGTAGTAAGACCTTCCTATGTATTAGGTGGACGTGCGATGGAAATCGTGAATAGTGATGCAGAATTAGAAGATTACATGAATCAAGCAGTTAAAGCGAGCCCAGATCATCCAGTACTAGTAGATAGTTATTTGACAGGTAAAGAAATTGAAGTAGATGCGATATCTGATGGGGAAACTGTTATAATCCCTGGTATTATGGAGCATATCGAAAGAGCTGGTGTTCATTCAGGCGACTCTATAGCAGTCTATCCACCACAAACATTAACTCAACAAGAAATGGATACGTTAGAAGACTATACGATTAGACTAGCTAAAGGATTAAATATTATAGGATTAATTAATATCCAATTTGTTATCGCTCATGATGGTGTGTTCGTCTTAGAGGTGAACCCACGTTCGAGTCGTACAGTACCATTTTTAAGTAAAATTACGAACATCCAAATGGCTCAACTAGCAATGCGTGCGATTATGGGTGAAAAAATTGTAGACATAGGCTATAAAGCAGGCATTCAGCCATACACTGAAGGTGTTTTTGTCAAAGCGCCAGTGTTCAGCTTTAATAAGTTGAAAAATGTTGATATTACGCTCGGACCTGAAATGAAATCAACAGGAGAAGTTATGGGTAAAGATACAACGATGGAAAAAGCCCTATTCAAAGGATTAACAGCTAGCGGTATGGAAGTAAAAGATCATGGTACCGTATTGATGACAGTGAGTGATAAAGATAAAGAAGAAGTAGTCAGTATCGCACATCGTTTAAATGAAGTAGGCTATAAAATTTTAGCAACTGAAGGTACTGCGAATAAATTAGCAGAGCATCATATACCAACAGAAATTGTCGGTAAAATTGGCAAAGAAGATGATTTATTAACACGTATTCAACAAAGTGAAGTACAAATTGTAGTGAATACAATGACAAAAGGTAAGGAATTCGAACGTGATGGTTTCCAAATCAGACGTACATCAGTTGAAAATGGCGTACCTTGTCTCACTTCTTTAGATACTGCTGATGCACTAACGTCAGTGATTGAAAGCATGACATTTACAATGAAAAATATGTAATAGTTAAGTTTGATACTAACTAAGATAAAATAAAAGTGCGATTGCGTAACATTATTTTATCTTAGTTCATATAGTAGAAGTTTTTAAAATACGAGGTGTAGAACATATTATGAATAATTTACCAATTATCGCACTAGATTTTGATTCAGCAGAAGCGGTGGATGTATTCTTAAATCAATTTGATGAGCCACTTTTTGTAAAGGTAGGAATGGAACTTTTTTATCAAACTGGACCACAATTTATAGAATCTATTAAAACACGCGGACACGATATTTTTTTGGATTTAAAATTACATGATATACCTAATACTGTGGGTAAAGCAATGGAAGGATTAAGTAAATTAAACGTTGATTTAGTAAACGTACATGCTGCTGGTGGAACTGAAATGATGACACGCGCATTAGAAGGCCTAAGAAAACATAACCAAGATGTTAAAATTATAGCAGTTACGCAACTTACTTCAACTACAGAATCTATGTTAAGAAATGAACAAAATATTCAAAGTTCCATAGAAGATGCAGTGCTTAATTATGCGCATCTAGCCCAAATGTCTGGTTTAGATGGTGTCGTATGTTCACCGCTTGAAGCGGCATTACTTACACGTGAACTCGGCAAAAATTTCTTGAAAGTGACACCTGGAATTAGACCAGAAAATGCGCATTCAGATGATCAAAAAAGGATTACTACACCGGAAGATGCGAAACAATTAGGCTCGACACATATTGTAGTAGGACGACCAATTACGAAAAGTGATAATCCGGTCGCAAGTTATCATAAAATTAAAGAAAGTTGGTTAAGTTAAAATGGCTAAAGCAATAGCAAAATCACTATTAGATATTAAAGCAGTTTCACTTTCACCAAACGACCCATTTACATGGAGTTCAGGTATTAAATCACCTATTTATTGCGATAACCGTGTGACATTAGGTCATCCTTCTGTACGACGAAATATAAGAGATGGTTTAAGTACGTTAATTAAAAATAATTTTGCGGATGTCGAAATCGTTTCAGGCACTGCAACAGCTGGTATTCCACATGCTGCCTATGTTTCTGAAGTGCTAGATTTACCGATGAATTATGTGCGTTCTAAGAGTAAGAGTCATGGTAAACAAAACCAAATTGAAGGTGCGATAAGTAAAGGTAAAAAAGTGATTGTCATTGAGGACTTAATTTCAACAGGTGGATCTTCTATAACTGCTGTGGAGGCATTAAAAGAAGCAGGAGCTGAAGTTTTAGGCGTAGTAGCTATATTTACGTACGGTCTGAAAAAAGCGGATGAACAATTCAAAGAAGCCCAAATACCTTTCTTTACTTTAAGTAATTATAATGAATTAATTGAGGTAGCTAAAGAAAATGGAGAAATTTCTGAAAATGATATTGGTACATTAGTTGAATGGCGAGACAACTTGTCTTAAAATGTGAGTTGGAGGGGATATTATGACAGATGACCCAAAAAAAGCATATAATCACTTTGCACATTTAAATGATTTTTTAAAAAAAGAAGAAGATTATAGACATCCATCTCATTCAGACGATAAAAACGAATGGCTATCTAACACATCAGAAGCAAATATATATAAGAAATCAAAGTCAAGTATTAAACAAAAAGGACTTATTAAGTAATTCATAAAATGTAATATGTATAGACGTATTTAAAAGTATAATAAAGAGGAAGATTAAAATGAATGCCATTTTGATCTTCCTCTTTATATTAAATCATTCTGATATAGCAAAATTCTTGTTGAAATTCGTTGAATTAAGGTCTTTTTTAGCAACAAAGTTTATTAATATATTTCATAATTTATAATACTTATTGTATGTGCTGACCGTTTTAAAACTAAAATGTGTAATTGTGTAGTATAGTCATTATTAGCGAATCATAATTTTAATAATAATATAGCCCACCAATAATACTAGTGCTGCAATAAGTAATGGAATAATATAAAAAGACATGAAATACCTCCAATTGGATTTATATTTATTCTAACTGTAAATATTAAAAAGTAAAAGCATTAAAGACGATATTGTCATTCAACTAGAAAAAAGGAATGATTGTTATACATTTATTGAATGTAATGCGTTTAAAGCGTTACAAGAAATACAAAGAGGTGTGACCACTATTATTGTGGTACATTTGCATTTATAATACGATGTATAACTTAGAATTACAATAATATATTTTTATGAGGCTGAGATATAAATATATGTCTTAGCCTCTATAGTTATATTGATATTAGTTGACTGAAAATTGTAAATACCACGCGTAATTGTTTGCCAAAGGGGTCCGATTTTTGAAAAATGTAAGGGGGTGCTTAAATGAAAATGATGAAACAATTATTCCGTGATCATACTAAAAATATCATTTTGTGTTTGATTGGCGCATTTGTCAGTGCAATTGCAGTAAATTGCTTTATTCTAGAATCTAATCTTGGGGATGGAGGAACAGTTGGTATATCTTTAGCGCTTAAATATGCTTTTGGTTGGTCGCCAGCTCTAACTTCTTTAATTATTAATACAATTGTTATTATTGTAGGTTGGAAATTTTTAAGTACAAGAACTGCTGTATATACCTTTATTGCGAATACGGCAATTTCTTTATTTTTAAATTTAACTGAAAATTTCAGTACAGGTATAGATAACTTTGTAATCAACGCTGCTTTTGGAGGTGTGTTTGTAGGACTTGGCATAGGCTTAGTTATTGCAGCAGGTGGTGTCATTGGAGGAACTTCAGTTGTAGCTAAAATGCTGAATAAGTACTTTGATATAAAAACGTCACAAGGCATATTTTTATTAGATGGTTTAGTTGTGCTATCTTTCTTGTTTGTATTACCGTTAGAAAACGTGTTATTTACAATTATTATGATTTTCATTACTGAACGTGCAACTTCATTTATAATTGAAGGCTTTAATCCTAAAAAAGCTGTTACGATTATTTCAGATAAAAATGAAAATATTAGTGATAGAATTAACAGTTTTACAGGTAGAGGCTCAACGTTGCTTAAAGGTAAGGGTGGTTTCGGTAAAAAAGAAACAAGTATGCTGTACGTTGTAGTACCACAATCCCAAGTCACGCGAGTCAAAAAATTAGTGAATGAAGAGGATGACAAAGCTTTCTTAGTTATACATGATGTACGTGACGTGCTAGGTAGTGGATTTATTAATTTAACATAAGCCAGTACTTTGAACGTTAGTAAATGGGACTTTGTGAATATTTTACAACTTATAATAACGTTGTATATTCGATTTTTTACAATTTATCATTTATTCTATTATTAAGAAGAATTAAGGAGGTTGCATAATGGCTATACCAAAAATAACTACATTTCTAATGTTCAACGGAGATGCAGAAGAAGCAATTAATTTATATGTGAATACGTTTGAAGATGCTGAAATATTGGCATTGGTAAGATATAGTGAAAGTGACAATGAACCAACAGGGGCTGTACAACACGCTATTTTTAGGTTGAAAGATCAAGTGTTTATGGCAATTGATAATATGAATGGCGTTGATATAGAAATGAACCCAGCCGTATCATTATATGTCACTGTAGACAGTGTGTTAGAAATGGAACGCTTATTCAGTAATCTGAAAAGTGGGGGAGCCATTTTAATGCCTAAAACTCAAATGCCACCATTTAGAGAGTTTTCTTGGATACAAGATAAATTTGGTGTTAATTTTCAACTAGCGTTGCCAGAATAAATTTAAATTATAGAATAAAAAAGCTAGGATATAATCGTTTTTGAAAAAATTCTAACGACGTTATCCTAGCTTTTTATTATGTGTTTTGATAAACATAACGCACATTCAAAAAATTATTTCACTTTCATTTTTTGAATGTGGTCATAATCTGGTGTAGCAAAAAGCGTTTTTTGATTATCATATGTTACAAAACCTGGTTTGGCACCTGAAGGTTTGTGTACATGCTTGATTTCTGTATAATCTACTGGAATTTGTCCAGAATTACCAGCTTTGGAGAAATAACCAGATAACATGGCCGCTTCTTTAATCGTGTCTTCACTTGGTGCATCACTAAATATCACGACATGTGAGCCTGGTATATCTTTCGTGTGGAACCAAAGATGGTTTTTTGCTGCTTTTTTATTAGTTAAATAATCATTTTGTTTATTGTTTTTACCGACAAGAATCGTATCGCCATCAGTTGAAATATATTCTTGTAATTGAATGGAGTGTTTTTGTTTTTTCTTATTTTGTTTGCGTTGTTTCATAAAGCCCTGTTCTGCAAGCTCATCGCGGATATCGTCAATCTCATCAACAGAGATGTGTGCGAGCTGTTGTTCAATACTTTCAAAATAAGCAATATTTTCTTGAGTTAATTCAATTTGACGAAGTAACTCGTGTGCTCTTGTTTTTAACTTGTTATATTTTTTATAATAATTCTGCGCGTTGACAGCAGGGGATTTGGTTGGGTTAAGAGGAATTGTAATTTCTTCACCAGTATAATAATTAAGCGTTGTAATTTCTTTATCACCTTGCTTAATTTGATAAATATTGGCTGTTATTAACTCACCATATAGTTGCTGTAATTCTTTTTCTTTTGTACCTTCTTGCTCATCAATCAATTTACTTAATTTATTTTGATATTTATGAAGTTGTTGTTGTACAAATTTAACTAAATCATTAGCACGTTGTTTGACGCGTTCTCTTTCACCACGTGCATCATAATAGCGATCAAGTAAATCATGCAGTGAATCGTATTCTACAACATCATCATAAAATTGATTTAATTTCATAAAGTAAAAATCTTCTTTACCTGTTTCATGATTTTTATGAAAAACAGGTATAGGCTCATCCTTAGTTTCTTCAATTACTGTGTCAAATGCTTCAGGCAAAGTTTGAGCAGTCATGAATTGCTTTCTGCTAACAATTTCATTAGTGATCAATGGACTAAAACCTTCTATATGATCTAGTAATTGTCGTGCTATTTTCCCACTATTAAAATCTATATATTTTAATACAGTTTCTCCAGATATATCATATGGGCTAATTTTGTTTTGCGCAGGTGGTGCTTCATATTGAAAACCGGGCATTACAGTACGATATTGATTTGTATTTGGTGTTAAATGCTTAAAGCCTTCAATAATCTTACGCGCTTCGTTGACTAATATTAAATTACTGTGTTTACCCATAATTTCTAATATAATTGTACGATGTATTGTATCGCCAATTTCATCTTTACTCTTCACATCTATTTCTACGCGTCTATCATTACCAATTTGTCTTACTGCTTTTATAAAGCCACCTTCAATATGTTTACGGAACACACGTGCAAACATAGGAGGATTAAATGGATTATCATATTTTTTATTAGTTAAATGCATTCTAGTAAAACTTGGATGAATAGAAAGTAGAAGCTGATGATTTTTACGATTTTGACGCACAACGACAAGAAGTGTGTCGTTTTCTGGTTGATTTATTTTGTGGATTCTACCACCTACAAGAAATTGTAGAGATTCCACCATTTTTTTAGTGAATAAACCATCATATGCCATTACTATCAGCCACCTTATTTTTAGTCATTCAACATATTGTAACATGGCGTAAAGATTAGGTCATGAGCAAAGTTTGTGTTGTGGGACGCTATACAATTGAATGTTCCTTATGGTATCATATGTTAATAATAGAAGATTAGCTTAGAGAGGTAGTAAGTCATGGATAATGAGAAAGGTTTATTGATTGTACTATCTGGACCTTCTGGTGTAGGAAAAGGGACAGTTAGAAAAAAAATATTTGATGATCCAACCACATCTTATAAATATTCTATTTCAATGACCACACGTGGTAAGCGTGAAGGTGAAGTAGATGGTGTTGATTATTTTTTCAAAGCAAAATCAGAATTTGAAGAATTAATTAAACAAGATGAATTTATAGAATATGCTGAATACGTAGGAAATTACTATGGGACGCCTGTTCAATATGTTAAAGATACGATGGAGCAAGGCCATGATGTTTTTTTAGAAATTGAAGTAGAAGGTGCGAAACAAGTGCGTAAGAAATTTCCAGATGCATTATTTGTTTTTCTTGCACCGCCAAGTTTAGATCATTTACGTGAACGATTAGTCGGTCGTGGTACGGAATCTGATGAAAAAATTCAAAGTCGTGTGAATGAAGCGCGTAAAGAAGTAGAAATGATGAACTTGTATGACTATGTTGTAGTTAATGATGAAGTAGAGTTAGCTAAACAACGTATTCAATCTATTGTAGAAGCTGAGCATTTGAAGAGAGAACGTATTGAAGCGAAATATAGAAAAATGATATTGGAGGCAAAAAAATAATGTTATACCCACCATTAAATGAATTAACAGCAAAAGTTAATTCAAAATATTTAATTGCAACTACTGCTGCAAAACGTGCTCGCGAAATAGATGAAAATCCAGAATCTGCATTGTTAAGCAAATATGATGCAAAAAAACCTGTAGGTAAAGCGCTAGAAGAAATCGCTGGCGGAGATGTTTATCCTGACGGACTTTACAAAATACCATCTAAGTAATTAAAAGTTAATCTTGAAACATATAAATAGCAACTAGCACGGTGCGAGTTAAAAGCTTTTCAAACGAGTCTGGGACATAAACACATGTCTCAGACTCAATTGTTAGGTGGAAGCGTAGCTGTTTGATATCTAAGTTGTACTTGTTTTAAGCTTTTAAAGTATTACTTCTTCATTTATGAAGATAAGCAGTGCCTATACAAGCGCTTCAGCTCTTGTATTCTTTTTTAGTGATACTTGCGGGAGCAGGATAGAAATCAAATTTTGATTTCTATCCTGCTCCCTTTTTTTATTTAATTTAAAATTTTGTGTATAATGGTGATTAATCATCTATTTAAAGCATACAATAACAAATTAACCTTTGTTTTATTTATAAACATAAAATTATAGCCCATTAAGAGGTCATATTTAAATTATTTGGAGGAGATTTGCAATGAAACGAATATTACTTGCTGTTACAGGTGGAATTGCTGCGTATAAAGCAATTGATTTAACAAGTAAATTAACGCAAGCAGACTATGACGTTAGAGTCATGCTGACAGATCATGCACAAGAGTTTGTGACCCCATTAGCTTTTCAAGCAATTGGTAGAAATCCAGTTTATACAAGTACTTTTTTAGAACAAAATCCGGAAGAAATTCAACATGTTGCATTAGGTGATTGGGCGGATGCAATCGTAGTGGCACCGGCAACAGCAAATATAATCGCCAAACTTGCAAATGGCATTGCTGATGATATGGTGACGTCGACATTGCTCGCTACTGAGACAGCTAAATTTATTGCGCCAGCGATGAATGTGCATATGTATGAAAATAAACGAACACAACACAATCTCGCTACGCTGAGTTCAGATGGTTATTATTTTCTTGAACCTGGCGAGGGTTTTTTAGCATGTGGCTATGTAGCAAAAGGTCGCATGGAAGAACCATTGCAAATCGTTGAAAGATTAAACCAGTTTTTCAAAGACAATGATCAAGCATCTTATTCGATAGACAGCCGATTTGAAGGTATGAATGCGTTAATCACTGCTGGACCTACTGTTGAAGAGTTAGATCCAGTACGTTATTTATCTAACCGATCATCAGGAAAAATTGGTTATGCATTGGCAGAATCACTAACTAAGCGTGGAGCTAACGTCACACTCATATCTGGACCTACACGCCTAACACCTCCAGAAAATGTGAATGTTATCCAAATCCAAAGTGCTGAGGAAATGTTTGAAGCAGTTAAAACCCGCTATGATGAACAAGATATCGTATTTAAGGCTGCAGCAGTATCAGATTATGCACCTGCTGAAA
Organism: Staphylococcus sp. NAM3COL9; assembly: GCF_001431205.1. Classification (GTDB taxonomy): domain Bacteria; phylum Bacillota; class Bacilli; order Staphylococcales; family Staphylococcaceae; genus Staphylococcus. Next base: position 88,917 of record NZ_LGPC01000011.1, read on the forward strand.
TGTTAGAGCACAAACTAAAAAAACAAGAGGGTACATTATCTGTGACTTTTAAACGTACGCCAGATATATTGAAATATTTAGGTGAACACAAAACGAAGCAATTCTTAGTAGGTTTTGCTGCAGAAACACAAAATATTGAAATATATGCTCAGAAAAAACTGCAACATAAAAAGGCAGATGTGATTATTGCTAATAACGTAGGAGATCGTTCAATAGGATTTAGTTCAGACGACAATGACTATACGATGTATTTTGAAGATGGGGATCCTATTATTTTAGGAAAACATAAAAAAGTCATATTAGCGGAGCATATCTTAGATAGTTTAGAAACAAGGTGGAAATAAAATGATAGCAAAAGTAATTGTTGATATACCTTCTAAAAGTGTGGACTTTACGTTCGATTATATTATTCCTAAAAGATTACAATCCATGATACAAGTTGGTATGCGTGTCATTGTGCCTTTTGGACCAAGAACAATTCAAGGCTATATTATGGAAATAACTGAACAACCTGACGCAAATATAGACATAACTAAGTTAAAAGAGATAAAAGAAATTCAAGATATTAAACCAGAACTAACTGAGGAACTCATTAAGTTAACGGATTGGTATAATAATTACTTTGTGACGAAGCGCATTTCTATGTTGGAAGTGATGTTACCAAGTGCAATTAAAGCTAAATATACAAAAGTTTTTTCAATTAAAAATGCTGAAGCGATTCCGGAACAGTTACGTCAACATTTTGACAGCGAAGGGCATTACGCGTATAAAGAAGCTCAATATAATGATGATTTATCTATCATCTCCCCTTTATTAAAGCAAGGTGATATTAGGGAAGTGACATTGCTTTCTCAAAGTCTCAGCAAAAAGAAACAACGAGCTGTGAGAGTGATAGAAGGTTTTGAATATGATGCTGTACTTGGTTCTTTAGAAAAGTCTCAAAAACAATATGATTTATATGCTTATTTAATTGATGAACGTCACCACATTGTATTACTGAAACAATTAGAAGAAATGAACTTTTCAAAATCGAGTATTGATACACTTATGCGCAAAGGCTTTGTGGAAAAATACGATGCTATCGTTGAACGGGATCCTTTTGAAACACGCGTATTTGAACAAGACGAAAAGCAACAACTCACAGTTGATCAACAGCAAGCATTTGAAGCAATACTCAAAAATATTGAGGCACATAAACAGAGAACCTTTTTACTCCATGGTGTGACTGGTTCAGGCAAGACTGAAGTGTATTTGCAAACAATTGAAGAAGTGTTGCATTTAGATAGACAAGCTATGATGTTAGTGCCTGAAATTGCATTAACGCCACAAATGGTTTTAAGGTTTAAGCAACGATTTGGTGACGAAGTTGCCGTGCTCCATTCAGGTTTGTCGAAAGGTGAACGTTATGATGAATGGCAAAAAATCAGAGATGGTAAAGCTCGAGTAAGTGTTGGTGCACGGTCAAGTGTGTTTGCACCATTTAAAAATTTAGGCATGATTATTATTGATGAAGAACATGAATCGTCTTATAAACAAGAGGATTATCCTAGATACCATGCGCGTGATATTGCTCAGTGGCGCAGTCAATACCATCAGTGCCCATTAGTATTAGGGAGTGCCACACCGAGTTTAGAAACATACGCGCGCGCAGATAAGGGTGTTTATGAACTGTTATCTTTACCTAACAGAGTCAATCAACGGGCGTTACCAGAAATTGAAATTGTTGATATGAGAGCTGAATTAAGTGCAGGTAACCGGTCTATGTTTTCTGAACAATTACGTGAAGCAATTCAAAATCGATTAGATAAACAAGAACAGATTGTATTGTTTTTAAATCGTCGAGGCTATGCATCATTTATGTTATGTAGAGATTGTGGCCATGTACCACAATGTCCCAATTGTGATATCTCATTGACTTATCATAAGTCTTCGGACCAATTGAAGTGTCATTATTGTGGTCACCAAGAAACACCACCGAACAAATGTCCTAATTGTGAAAGTGAACATATTAGACAAGTTGGTACAGGTACTCAAAGGGTTGAGGAATTATTACAAGAAGTGTTCCAAGAAGCACGCATTATACGTATGGATGTTGATACTACAACTCGTAAAGGTGCTCATGAAAAATTATTGAATGATTTTGGGTCAGGTAAAGGAGATATTTTATTAGGTACTCAAATGATTGCGAAAGGATTAGACTTTCCTAATATCACACTAGTAGGTGTACTCAATGCAGATACAATGCTAAATCTTCCTGACTTTAGAGCAAGCGAACGTACTTACCAATTATTAACGCAAGTATCTGGTCGTGCAGGACGTCACGAAAAAGAAGGACAAGTAATCATTCAAACTTATAATCCAGAACATTATGCGATTAAAGATGTTCAAGAAAATGATTATCCAGCCTTCTTTAACAAAGAAATGAATTATAGGAAAATAGGGAAGTATCCTCCTTACTTCTTTTTAATGAATTTCACTATCACACACAAAGATATGAAGAAAGTAATGGAAGCATCGAAACATATTCATAAAATTTTATTACAGCATTTATCAGATAAAGCATTAGTACTAGGACCATCTCCAGCAGCATTATCAAGAATAAATAATGAATATCGCTTCCAAATTTTAATTAAATATAAAAGTGAACCAGCGCTACACGAAGCGCTTAAGTATTTAGATGATTATTATCACGACCAATATTTAAAAGATAAGCTATCGTTAAAAATTGATATTAATCCTCAAATGATGATGTGAGCAGCTTGGTTAAATAGCTTAACTATAGTTGATACAAAGGTTACAGAGGTTTGTAGCATTAAATAACGGCAGTAAAAGGACAAATAGTTTAACTTGAGACATTTTTAAGTCTTAGTTAACTGTTTGTCTTTTTTACTATTATTTTACTGTTATATAGTGGAATTCGTCGATTTTCATCAATAAAATACTAGATTAGAGGAGTTTTTGTGAGGAAAAAACAAATCATTAATATTGCTAATGATTATAAATAGCATCTATGAAGGGGAATAAATACGCTAAAAACATAAGTATTACTAGAATAGCTATAAACCAGTTTTCTTTATCCAAACTTATTCATCCTTTGTAAAAGTATATGGTAACCATATTATAAAAGAATAACTAAAATCAATAACATAGAGTGAATGTAATTAAATCTTTAAGTTAAATTAACAATGTTATTAAAAGTATATAGTGAACTATCATTTATTATAAAGGTCTTTTTATTTTTTTATTTTTAAAATTTTAAATGTCTATAACAATTGTTATGTATGCAAATGTAATTTATAAAAAACATATCAAATTTAAAATTTGCAATTAATTCGTTATACAGTTATATTGAATAGTAACGAGCCCAATATAAATTGATATCAAACTTATCTAAAATAAAGATTTGAAATTTTAATATCAGCAATAAAATACAGTGATGCGCATTTTTGCATCATGTAAATATAATGACTAAGGGGATTTGTCTATGAGTTTAATGAATAAGAGAGAAGCTACAGGATTAAGTATAGTTGAATTATCAAATCGGATTGCATCTTTATATAATACGAAATTAAGTCCTGAATTAATTGAATGCATAGAAAATAAGCAAACGAAATTAAAAAATGAAGATGCACAAATATTGGCCGAATTTTTTAATACAACCTCTGAAGATTTAATGTGAACCAAACATACTTTAAAAGTCATCCAAATGAGTATATTAACTATAAAGCATGAGTATTATTGCACTTGTTAAACATTGATTTTAACGCTATACATTAATATTTAAAATAAGTAGATAAAATTTTAAATTTTAGTGTATAGTGGGCCTATAAATCTTAGTATAGTACGAGTGAATAAAGGGGCAATGTGGCAATGATATACAATGAATACAATCAACCAATTGGTGATACAATAAATGATTTCGAAATGCCTAATCTTCCTGAAGTAAAGTCATTGAAAGGACAATATAGTCGCTTGGAAAAATTGTCAATACAACATATCGATGATTTATTCAAGCGTTTTAGTGTGGAAGAAGATGCGCCGAATTGGACGTATCTACCTGATGAACAAACTCAAGATTTTAATCAATTTAAAATCTACATAAATAATAAAATTGAATCGGAGGATCCCTATTTCCTTTCAATTATTGACAACGAAACAGATGAAGCGGTTGGTATTTTGTCATTGTTAAGAATAAATCAAAAAAATGCATCTATCGAAGTGGGTCATATTCATTATTCAAATGTTTTAAAACACTCACGTATTGCGACTGAAATCCAATATTTATTGGCAAATTATGTATTTGAAACATTAAGTTATAGAAGATATGAGTGGAAATGTGATGCTTTGAATGAATCTTCTATTAAGGCAGCCAAACGACTTGGATTTAAATATGAAGGCGTTTTTAGAAATCATACGATTTATAAAAATAGAAGTAGAGATACATGTTGGCTATCTATGATAGATAGTGAGTGGTGTGAATATAAAGATAAATTTGAAAAGTGGCTGAATCCTTATAATTTTGATGAGTTTGGTATACAGCTTACTAGATTGTCTATGGACTAAAAATAGATAAAAACATTTATATAATTGAATTATATGTAAAACAAAGGAAGTATTTTATTGTGAATTGATAAAATATTTCCTTTTTTCTGTTTGAAATTGTTAAGCGATGTGTATCATTTAAAACGCATGAAATATATTTTGGAATTGGATTATAAACAGCTAGTAGGGCTATTTAAATGAGCTGTTGCATATTGCATGATGCATTTTTGGTCAAAATAAGTTATAATGATATGATGAATTTTTGTGAGGAGAAATAGGATGACAATTAAACAGCTTGTTACGAGTCAACACCCAATTCTAAAAAGATCAATACCTGATGTTACTTTATTTGACGCTCAATTAGCGGAGTTGTTACTCGATTTAGAAGATACAATGTATGACGTTGGTGCATCCGCTATATGTGCACCACAAATTGGTATAGCGCAAAAAGTGGCGATTATAGATATGGAAGTAGATGGCTTGTTACAACTGATTAATCCTCAATTAATAAGCGAATCTAATGAGAAAGTTACAGATTTAGAGGGGTCTATTAGTATACCTAACGTTTATGGTGAAGTGGCAAGAAGTAAAATGATTATTGTTAAAAGTAATGATAAAAATGGTAATGAGGTTGAAATGACAGCATATGATGATATTGCACGTATGATATTACATATGATTGACCATTTTGAAGGTAAGTTATTTACTGAGCGCGTAAGTCAATTTTTGAACGAAGCTGAAATGGAGGCGTATTTTGACAATGAGTAAACTAATATTTATGGGAACACCTGATTTTTCAACTAAAGTTTTAGAAATGTTAATTGCTGAACATGATGTGATCGCAGTTGTAACGCAACCTGATAGGCCGGTTGGTAGAAAACGTACGCTTACACCACCACCTGTAAAAAAAGTGGCAGTAGCGCATGACATTGCGGTTTACCAGCCAGAAAAATTAGCACAATCAGAAGACTTAAAAGTACTTATTGATTTAAATGCAGATCTAATCGTCACAGCAGCTTTTGGACAAATATTACCAGAATCATTATTAGCATCACCTAAACTGGGTGCGATTAATGTCCACGCCTCATTGTTACCTAAATATAGAGGTGGTGCTCCAATTCATCAAGCAATTATTGATGGTGAAAAGCAAACAGGTATATCTATCATGTATATGGTTAAAAAATTAGATGCTGGTGATATCATATCTCAACGCGCTATCGAGATAGAACAGCAAGATAATGTAGGTACGATGCACGAAAAATTGAGCTTTTTAGGTGCAAACTTACTGAAAGAAACATTGCCAACTATATTAAATGGAACCAATGACAGTATTGCTCAAAATGAAAGTGAAGCGACATTTGCCTCTAATATTAATCGTGAAGACGAAAAAATTGATTGGACACTTTCAGCAGAACAGATATATAACCATATTCGCGGTCTGTCACCATGGCCTGTTGCTTATACAGTGATGGATGATGAAAATTTAAAAATATATACATCTAGAATTGAAAAAGATAAAACTGGAGAACCAGGTACGATTATAGAAACAACTAAAAAAGCAATCATCGTCGCGACTGGTTCCAAAGATGCTATTGCTTTAACAGATATACAAGTTGCAGGTAAAAAACGAATGCTTGCTGCAAATTACTTAAGTGGAGTGCAAACTTCACTCGTTGGGAAGGTATTATTATGACAATAGACACGAATGTACGACAGTTAGCGTTTGAAACTTTACAAGATATCATTAATGACAAGGCTTATAGCAATATCATCATTAATGAAGTTTTATCTAATAATGAATTAAATCGTGCAGATAAGGGCTTATTTACTGAACTCGTATACGGCACATTAAAAAGAAAATTTTCGCTGGATTACCTTTTAAAACCTTTCGTTCAAACGAAGCTCAAAGGTTGGGTAAGACAATTACTATGGATGAGTATTTATCAATATGTTTATTTAGATAAGATTCCTGAACATGCGATTATTAACGAAGCAGTAGAAATTGCTAAACGTAAGGGTGGACCACATAACGGTAACGTAGTAAATGGTATATTACGTAATATTATGCGCAGTGACTTACCAGACTTCACTGAAATCACTGATGATAAAAAGAGAATCGCAATCGAATACAGTTTGCCAAAATGGTTAGTAGATCATTGGTCAACACACTTTGGTATTGAAAAAACTGAAGTAATCGCGGAATCATTTTTAACAAAAGTAGCGACAACTGTACGTGTGAATTTAACAAGAATTTCAATTGAAGATGCAATTAGAAGATTAGTTGAAGATGATTATATCGTGGAACAAGATAGCGAAATTGATACTTGTTTGCATGTCAGTGGCAAACCAATTATTGAATCACGTATGTTCAAAGATGGTTTAGTTTCTATCCAAGATAAAAGTTCTATGTTCGTTGCTGAATTAATGGGATTAACTGATGGTGATGAAGTATTAGATGCATGTAGTGCGCCAGGTGGGAAAGCATGCCATATTGCAGAAGTATTAAATGGTACAGGACATATTGATGCAACTGATATCTATGAACATAAGATAGATTTGATAGATTTCAATATTAAAAAATTACGATTGTCTAACATTTCTGCTTTTGAACACGACGCGACTGAAAAATATGGTAAAGTGTATGATAAGATTTTAGTTGATGCACCATGTAGTGGCTTAGGCGTACTAAGACATAAACCTGAAATTAAATATGAACAATCGCAACAATCGATTCAATCATTAGTTGAAATTCAATTGGAAATTTTAAATAATGTGAAAGACAATTTGAAACCTGGTGGCACATTAGTCTACTCTACATGTACAATCGAACAGTTAGAAAATGAAAATGTAGTATATACATTTTTAAAAGATAATAAAGATTTTGAATTTGACACATTTGAACACCCGATTACTGGAGAAAAAGTGAAAACAATGCAAGTACTACCTCAAGATTTCAACTCTGATGGCTTTTTCATTACTAGGATTAGAAGAAAGGAAAATTAAATTATGATTACTGAAGAAAAGAAGAAAAAGAATAAGTTTCTTCCCAATTTTGAAAAGCAGTCCATTTATTCAATTAGATATGACGAGATGCAAGATTGGTTGATACAAAATGGTCAGCAAAAATTCAGAGCGAAACAAATTTTTGAGTGGCTTTATGAAAAACGCGTAGATAGCATCGACGAAATGTTAAATTTATCTAAGGAACTTAGAGAAAATTTAAAAGATAGCTTTACAATGACAACAATGACGACGGTTGTTAAACAAGAGAGCCGAGACGGTACAATCAAATTCTTATTTGAGCTACAAGATGGCTATACAATTGAAACAGTTCTTATGAGACATGAATATGGGAATTCAGTATGTGTTACAACACAAGTAGGGTGCCGTATTGGTTGTACGTTCTGTGCATCTACATTAGGTGGATTGAAGCGTAATCTAGAAGCGGGTGAAATAGTATCACAAGTACTTACTGTTCAAAAAGCACTAGATGAATCAGAAGAACGCGTATCACAAATTGTTATCATGGGTATTGGTGAACCGTTTGAGAACTATGATGAAATGATGGATTTCTTGAAAATTGTCAATAACGATAATGGGTTAAATATTGGTGCCCGTCACATTACGGTATCAACTTCAGGTATTATTCCACGTATATATGATTTTGCGGATGAAGATATTCAAATTAATTTTGCTGTGAGTTTACACGGTGCAAATGATGAAATACGTTCTCGATTAATGCCTATTAACAGAGCATACAACGTTGAAAAATTAATGGAAGCTATTAATTATTATCAAGAAAAAACAAATAGACGTATTACTTTTGAGTATGGCTTGTTTGGTGGCGTTAATGATCAACTTGAACATGCTAGAGAATTAGCTCATTTAATTCAAAACTTAAATTGTCATGTCAATTTAATTCCTGTTAATCACGTACCAGAACGAAATTACGTTAAAACACCTAAAGAAGATATATTTAAATTTGAAAAAGAATTAAAACGATTAGGTATAAATGCAACAATTAGACGTGAACAAGGTGCAGATATAGATGCTGCGTGTGGTCAATTAAGAGCGAAGGAACGAAAAGTAGAAACGAGGTAGAGACATGCTAAAAGCACAATTTTTTACTGACACGGGTCAATTTCGTGATAAAAATGAAGATGCAGGTGGCGTATTTTACAATCAAACAGAGCAACAGTTATTAGTACTCTGTGATGGTATGGGCGGACATCTTGCAGGTGAAGTCGCAAGCCAATTTGTAACCAATGAACTGCAAAATCGATTTGAAGAAGAAAATCTCATCGAGGCAGATCAAGCTGAAGATTGGTTGAGAACAACTCTAAAAGCGATTAACCGTGAATTATATCAATTGTCAGTTGAAAATCCAAAATATCAAGGTATGGGTACGACTTGTGTTTGTGCATTAGTATTTGATAATTATGTAGTTGTTGCAAATATTGGAGATTCACGTGCATATTTAGTGAATAGTAGAGATATTGAACAAATTACCAACGATCACTCATTCGTGAATCATCTTATGATGATAGGCCAAATTAGTGCTGAAGAAGCGTTTACGCATCCACAACGCAATATTATTACAAAAGTGATGGGTACGGATAAATTAGTTACGCCAGATATTTTTGTTAAAAAAACAAATTTTTATGACTTTTTAATGTTGAATTCAGATGGTTTAACTGATTTTGTTCGTAATCATATGATTCAAGAAGTATTAATTCAAGATAATGAAATAGAAACACATGGACAAAATTTAATAGAACTTGCATTATCACAAGATACTAATGATAATGTGAGTTTAATTTTGGCTGAGATTGAAGGTGATAAAGTATGATAGGCAAATTAATAAATGAGCGCTATAAAGTGATTAAAAAGCTTGGTGGCGGTGGTATGAGTACTGTCTATCTTGCTGAAGACTCGATACTCAACCGACAAGTTGCAATTAAAGAGATTAGAATTCCATCAGGTGAAAAAGAAGAAACAATTAAACGTTTTGAGCGTGAAGTACATAACTTAACCCAACTTTCACACGACAATATTGTTAGTGTATTTGATGTAACAGAAAATGAAGAAAATTTCTTTTTAGTGATGGAATACATAAAGGGTCCAACATTATCAGAATACATTCAAGAAAATCGACTATTAGATATTGAAACTGTGTTGGATTTTACGAGACAAATTATTGATGGTATCAAGCATGCGCATGATACTAAAATCATCCACCGTGATATAAAACCTCAAAATATTTTGGTGGAAAAGGATAAAACTTTAAAAATATTAGATTTTGGTATTGCTAAAGCGTTAAGTGAAACAACAATGACCGAAACGAATCATGTGTTAGGTACAGTTCAGTATTTATCTCCAGAACAAGCACGAGGAGAGTCTACAGATAATGGAACTGATATCTATTCCATCGGTGTAGTATTGTATGAAATGCTTGTTGGGAAGCCCCCATTTTCAGGGGAAACTGCAGTAAGTATTGCAATCAAGCATATACAAGACCCGATGCCCAATGTTACTGAGCATCGTTCAGATGTGCCACAAGCTATAAGTAATGTTGTGCTAAAAGCAACTGAAAAAAATAGATCTGAACGTTATGAAAATGTTAAAGATATGCAAGAAGATCTTGATAGTGCATTGTCAAAAAGTAGAGAGCATGAAGTAAAATATCTTTCGGATGATGCTAATACTAAAACAGTGCCTATAAATAAAGAAGAAATTGCTAATCAAATACAATCAGAAAATCAACATAAAAATATTAAAGAAACAATGCAAATCCCTATCGTGAATCAACAACAATTCCAATCTAGTGAAGAACATATATATGCAGTGCCAACAAAGCAACGTTCAAAGAAAAAGAAGTTTTTCTACGCTATTGTAATCATTTTATTATTATTTAGCTTATTTGGTTTTATGGCTATGGGAATGTTCGGGAGCAAGTATTTAGAGACACCAGACTTATCTGGTAAAACTGAAAAAGAAGCAGAAACGATATTAAAAGATAAAAAATTAGAACTTGGTGATATTTCTCGTGAGTATAGTGATAAATACTCTGAAAATAAAATCATTAAAACAACACCTAAAAAAGGTGAGCGTTTAGAGCAGAAGAGTAAGGTGGATATTGTTTTATCTAAAGGACCTAAATTAGCAGAAATGCCTAGTCTTTATGGTATCCCTAAATCAGAAGCGATGGATAAGTTGAAAGACTTAGGCATTAAAGATGCTAAAGTAAAACAAGCGTATACGAACCAAAATGTAGCTAAAGGATTAATCGAAGGACAAAGCGTATCACCTGGCGATAAAGTAGAAGTGAATGATAGTAATATCGAATTAACTGAATCGTTAGGTACAAAACAAGTTTATGTTGAAGATTATGAAAACAAATCTTTTAAAACAGCTAAATCAGAATTAGAAACTAAAGGCTTTAAAGTTGTGGTTAATGAAGAGAAAGACGACGACAAAGTTAAAAAAGATCACGTTATCAGCCAATCACCTAAAGGTGAAGAAGTTGATGAAGGTTCAACTATTGGATTTACAGTTTCTAAAGGAGCACCTGAAGAAAAAGATGAAGACAAGGACAAAGAAAAAGAAGATTCTGATAAAAAAGATGAAGATAAGTCTAAAGATGACGAACTAGATAAGACGTATACTGAGACATATCAAGTACAGTATACGGGTGATGATGATGAGAGCCAAGAAGTCAAAATTTATGTAAGAGATAAAGATGACGAAGGCGATTCACCTTCACAGACGTACAAGATAAAAGGAAATAAAGCAGTGAAAATCCCAATGACCATTCAAAAAGGTGAGACGGCAGGATATACCATTCGCGTTGACGATAAGGTCATCGCTGATAAAGATATCCCCTATGATTTTTAGCAACACTTAACGAACGAAGGGCGTTTAGTGTTGCTTATGCAAGCAGAAGCTTGCGACCCGAACTCGCACTTAACGAACGAAGGGCGTTTAGTGTTGCTTATGCAAGCAGAAGCTTGCGACCCGAACTCGCACTTAACGAACGAAGGGCGTTTAGTGTTGCTTATGCAAGCAGAAGCTTGCGACCCGAACTCGCACTTAACGAACGAAGGGCGTTTAGTGTTGCTTATGCAAGCAGAAGCTTGCGACCCGAACTCGCACTTAACGAACGAAGGGCGTTTAGTGTTGCTAATTTACCTTTTGAGTCAAATAAATATAAGTAAACACCATTTCAACTGATATAAAGTCTGTTGAAATGGTGTTTTATTTTATAAGTTTTATTATTTTTATGAGAGTAGTAATATGGTTTATGCTAATTTTTATATAAAATAGTCTTAAATCATATTTAAATTAAAAAGGCTTTGCTATAATATATAAGATAATAGTTTTTTAAGAGAGGTGTCTAAGTGAAGACAGGACGCATTATAAAATCATTAAGTGGTGTTTATCGTGTAGATGTAGAAGGTGAAATGTACGATACGAAACCACGCGGTTTATTCAGAAAAAATAAATTTTCACCAATCGTTGGTGATGTAGTTGATTTCGAAGTTGAGAATATAACAGAAGGGTATATTCAATACGTTCATGATAGAAAAAATGAATTGAAAAGGCCACTTGTTAGCAACGTGGATCATCTTATACTAGTAATGAGTGCAGTAGAACCTGATTTTTCAACGCAATTACTAGATAGATTTTTAGTCATTGCGCATTCTTATCATATGCGCCCGCGTATTCTCATAACTAAAAGAGATTTAGCCTCCGTAGAAACGCAACAAAAAGTTATACAATTGTTAAATGTGTATGAAAATATGGGCTATAAAATACAATTCATTAGTATCGATGATGATATTGAACCTGTTTTTGATGCTTGGGGAGAAGGGCTTGCTGTATTAAGTGGCCAATCAGGTGTCGGAAAATCAACACTATTAAATAAATATTTTCCAGAATTGAATATTGAAACACAACATATTTCAAAAGCCCTTAATCGCGGCCGTCATACTACAACACATGTAGAACTTTTTGAACGAAGCCATGGTTATATTGCAGACACACCTGGGTTTAGTGCGTTAGATTTTACACATATCCAAAAAGACGAACTAAAAAATTATTTTATGGAAATCAATGAATACGGAGAACAGTGTAAATTTAGAGATTGTAATCATATTAATGAACCAAAATGTAACGTAAAAACTGAGTTGGAAAGTGGAAACATTGCACAATTTAGATATGACCATTACTTACAACTCTTTAATGAAATTGCAAATAGAAAGGAAAGATATTAAATGGCAAAACTTTATCCATCATTATTATCAACTGATTTTTTAAAATTACAAGAAGAATTAACAGCTTTAGAAGAAGCAGGTGTAGACGGTGTACACTTTGATGTTATGGATGGCCAATTCGTGCCAAATATTTCGATTGGTTTACCAATACTTGAAGCAGTACGTAAAGGTACTCAATTGCCAATTGATGTTCATTTAATGATTGAAGAACCAGAAAAATATGTCGAATTATTTGCCGACTACGGTGCTGATATGATCTCAGTGCATGTAGAAGCAACACCACATATTCATAGAGTGATAGAACAAATAAAGAGTAAGAATGTAAAAGCTGGTGTTGTAATTAATCCTGGAACACCAGTCGATGCAATCATACCAGTGATAAAAATGGTGGATTTTGTATTAGTGATGACAGTGAATCCTGGTTTTGGTGGTCAATCATTTATTAGTGATACTATTAGTAAATTAGATCAATTATCTAAATTCAAAGATGAATTGAATTTAGACTTTGAAATCGAAGTAGATGGTGGTATTAACAACGATACTGTTGAAACTGTTATAAATCATGGTGCTACAATGTTAGTTGCAGGATCATATTTTTTCAAACATGATGATTACAAAGTAGTAACTAAGACATTGAAAGGCTGAAGCTAATGAAAGTGAATTTATTGTGTGGCAATAGAAATTTGCCTGAAGATTTATTAAAGACAAAAACAGATACGCACTGGATTGGGATTGATCGAGGTGCGTTACTTTTGATAGAATCAGGGATAATACCTCGATTCGCTGTAGGTGATTTTGACTCAATTACAAGTGAGGAAAAAACATTTGTTGAAAAAAGAATTGACATTAATCCATTTAAATCAGAAAAAAATGATACAGACCTCGCTTTAGGTATTGATCAAGCAGTGACCAGTGGTTATAAAGAGATTTGCGTTTATGGTGCTACAGGTGGTCGATTAGATCATTTTATGGGTGCATTACAAATTTTAGAAAAACCAGAATATACAGAGCAAAATATTGTCATTAAACTTATAGATGTGAATAATGAAATTCAATTTTTAAAAACAGGGGCATATACGATTCAGAAAAATGACAATTATCGTTATATCTCATTTATTCCAGTTAATTATCCTACGATTATCTCGTTAAACAATTTTAAATATAATCTTGAAAAGGAACAACTTAAATTGGGATCTACGTTAACGATTTCCAACGAACTCAGTCAAACAGAAGGTAATGTGAATATTACAGAAGGCAATGTATTAATGGTGAGAAGTAAAGATTAAAATCTAATAAAATTATAACGCTCATGTTTATGATTTAAATTAAATGAGCGCATAAAAAAGACCAATCCTCCACATAAGGACTGGTCTTTTTCGTGCATTATATTTATTAAACTCTAGTTACTTTACCAGATTTTAAAGCACGTGCAGAAACCCAAACTCTTTTTGGTTTTCCGTCTACAAGAATTCTAACTTTTTGAAGGTTAGCATTCCATCTTCTTTTAGAAGAATTTAAAGCGTGAGAACGATTGTTTCCAGTTGAAGCTTTACGACCTGTTACGAAACATTGTTTGCCCATGAAAGTACCTCCTTTAATAAATATAAATACACGCATCTACTACATACTTGAATAATGTACCACAAATAAAATTAGATGTAAATAAGAAGAATGAAATTTTCTGTTTATATATATTCTACTTTTGTTAAAATTAAATTATGGTATAATTATAAACTGTGGATAAATATAGAAATTTGCTTAATTAGATAAATTATATTATTTGTTAATTTTATAGTTAATTAAAGAACCATAAACTAGGAGGCTCAATTTAAATGACATTAGAAATCACAAATGATTATGGTAGTATAGACATTTCAAACGAAGTAATAGCTTCAGTTGTGGGTAGCAAAGCAGTAGAATGTTATGGGATTGTAGGAATGGCTTCTAGACAACAAGTAAGAGATGGAATTGCTGAAATATTAGGGCATGAAAATTATTCTAAAGGTATTGTTGTAAGAGAAGGCAATGGCGTTATAGATGTTGATATGTATATCATTGTAAGTTATGGTACTAAAATTTCTGAAGTAGCGAGCAATTTACAGTCGACAATAAAATACACATTAGAACAAACATTAAAAATAAAAGTAAATTCAATAAATATATTTATACAAGGTGTTCGAGTTAATAACGGCACTAAGAATTAGGAGGACAATACGGAATGGTTAGCAAAATAAATGGTAAATTATTTGCCGAAATGATTATACAAGGGGCACAAAATTTATCAAATCATGCAGACTTGGTTGATTCATTAAATGTGTATCCGGTACCAGATGGAGATACAGGAACAAATATGAATTTAACAATGACATCTGGAAGAGAAGCAGTAGAAGAAAATTTGTCGCAGCATATCGGTGAACTAGGGAAAACGTATTCAAAAGGTTTGTTAATGGGTGCTAGAGGGAACTCTGGGGTCATCTTATCACAACTATTTAGAGGTTTTAGTAAAAATTTAGAAGAGTATGATGAAATTAGTGCTCAACAACTAGCAGAAAGTTTCAAAGCTGGTGTAGAAACTGCATATAAAGCAATTATGAAGCCTGTAGAAGGTACGATATTAACTGTAGCTAGAGATGCTGCAGATGCTGCTATGCGCAAAGTAGAAGAAACTGAAGATTGTATCGAATTGATGACATATATTTTAGAAGAAGCAGAAATCTCACTAGAAAATACGCCTAATTTATTACCCGTATTAAAAGAAGTGGGTGTAGTAGATAGTGGCGGTAAAGGTTTGGTTGTCGTTTATGCTGGCTTCCTTAAAGCGCTAAAAGGTGAAACGGTAAGTGCTGAAACAGCTAAATTAGATAAAGATGCTTTAGTTAATGAGGAACATGATTTTCATGGTGTAATTAATACTGAAGATATCGTTTACGGTTACTGTACAGAAATGATGGTGCGCTTCGGTAAAAATAAAAAAGTGTTTGATGAACAAACGTTTAGAGAAGACATGAGTACATATGGTGACTCATTATTAGTCATAAACGATGATGAAATTGTTAAAGTGCATGTACATAGTGAAAAACCAGGTGATGTGTTTAATTATGGTCAACAGTACGGAGAACTTATTAAATTAAAAGTAGAAAACATGCGTGAACAACACCGAGAAGGTGTAAAAAAAGAACAAGTAAGTCAAGATGATACCCAAATACCTGAAACAGTTGAAACGGCAGTTATTGCTATTTCAATGGGAGATGGTATATCTGAATTGTTCAAATCGATGGGTGCAACACATATGATTAGTGGTGGTCAAACAATGAATCCATCAACTGAAGATATCGTTAAAGTAATTGATCAGTCACAATGTAAACGCGCAATTATTTTACCTAATAATAAAAATATTATGATGGCTAGCGAACAGGCTGCAGACATCGTAGGTGCTGAAGCTGTAGTTATCCCAACTAAATCAATACCACAAGGCATTGCTGCACTCTTTAATTATGATGAATCAGACGCTCTTGAAGCTAACAAAACGCGTATGGTTGAGTCACTGGAAGCAGTGAAGTCAGGTTCAGTGACATATGCTGTAAGAGATACAAAAATTGATGGCGTTGAAATTAAAAAAGATGCGTTTATGGGGTTAGTTGAAGACAAAATCGTTACGAGTAACGGAAATCAATTTGAAACTGTTAAAGGTTTATTGTCTGAAATGATTCAAGATGATAGTGAAATCATTACGATGATTGTCGGTGAAGATGCAAATGCATCATTGACTTCGGATATTGAAACTTGGCTTGAAACATCTTATCCAGAAATTGAATTAGATCAACATGATGGCCAACAACCCGTATATCAATATCTATTTTCTGTAGAATAAATTTATTTTATTGAACGCTTGTATATAAGGAGAGCCTCCTTTTTAGGAAGCTATTTTAAATTGTCGACAAGGTCTAAAAGCTTTGTTGACATTTTTTTGTGCCCGTTTTCTGTTTGTAGAACTATAGCTTAACTTTATATTTCATACGCGCTTGACTAGGGCACGGCCTTAGATATAGTATTCGACTCGTTGTGGATTATTCGCATCATGGCAGGTGTCTTATATGAAAAAAGAACATAAACTAAAAAATATAGAGTTAGTCTATTTATTATAAATCTTGTGACAGAAATTATTTGATTGTATGTATAATTAAATTAAAAGGAAATCTTTTTATTAAATTAAACCTTCTACAACAATATTATTCTTTTAAATAAGGACAATGCAACCAGTATTGGTTTATAATGTCTAGTTTAATTGTTATAATAAATTGCATGCATATAAATGTAAGCGCATTACATTAGAAGTATTAAAAATAAGAGTGGGGTATAATTATGAAATATAAAACAGTTTTCGATATTATAGGACCTACAATGGTGGGACCATCTTCATCTCATACTGCTGGTGCAGTGAGAATTGGATTAGTAGCAAAGGATTTATTTAATCAATTGCCAAAACAAGTTGATATCTATCTATACGGTTCTTTTATGGAAACATACAAAGGGCATGGTACAGATGTAGCGCTTGTTGGTGGTTTGCTAGGTTATGATACAGATGATGATCGTATACAAACAAGTTTAGAAACAGCTGAGCAAATGGGAATGAAAGTGAATTTTATAGAAATGGCTGAAGAAAGATCACATCCTAACACTGCCATTATTAATATGAGAGATGCTGATAAAGAAATTTCTGTTGAAGGCGTTTCTATAGGTGGCGGTAAAATTGAGGTAGTTGCTATTAATGGATTTAATATTGCGATAAGTGGTAATTATCCAGCTCTGCTTGTTTTTCACAAAGATACTTTTGGCACGATTGGTCGTATAGCAAATATTTTAGGCGATTCTAGTATCAATGTTGGCAGTATGCAAGTTTCTAGAAAAGAAAAGGGCGACCAAGCATTAATGACTTGTGAGTTAGATGAATCTGTAACAGATGAAATTATAGATAAAATTAAAAACGTCGAAGGTGTAGTGACAGTTTCACTCATGGGCGACGCCTAATGGAGGGTAATGCATGTTTAAAAGTGTGAAAGAACTAGTAGAAAAATGTGAAACAGAAAATAAAAAAATTCATGAAATCATGCTAGAGCAAGAAATGGAAGTAACTGGCTTGTCCGAAGCTGATATTTATGCCGGTATGGATAAAAATTTACAAACGATGGAAAATGCACTTGATGAAGGTTTAGAAGGCGTCACTTCAACTACTGGATTAACCGGTGGAGATGCTGTGTTAATCAAAAATTATTTGAAGACAGGTAAATCATTAGCTGGACCAACTTTATTAGATGCAGTGAGTAAAGCAGTTGCGACAAACGAAGTCAACGCAGCAATGGGGAAAATTTGTGCAACACCTACTGCTGGATCTGCGGGTGTCGTACCAGGCGTATTATTTGGACTCAAACCGCGCCTTGAACCTACAAGAAAAGATATGTTGAACTTCTTGCTTACCTCTGGGGCATTTGGTTTTGTAGTTGCAAACAATGCATCAATTTCAGGTGCAGCAGGCGGTTGTCAGGCAGAGGTAGGTTCTGCTGCAGCCATGGCAGCAGGTGCAACCGTTGAACTTGCTGGCGGAACGCCACAACAATCGGCTGAAGCTTTTGCAATTTGTTTGAAAAATATGCTAGGTTTAGTATGTGACCCAGTAGCTGGCTTGGTTGAAGTGCCTTGTGTGAAGAGAAATGCTGCAGGTGCATCAAACGCAATCGTCTCTGCTGATATGGCTTTAGCAGGTGTAACTTCAAGAATTCCTACAGATGAAGTGATAGAAGCAATGTACAAGATTGGCCAAACGATGCCATCAGCATTGCGTGAAACTGGTCGTGGAGGTTTAGCTGGTACACCTACAGGTCAGCGTCTAAAACAAGAAATATTTGGTGATTAAAAATGTCAAAAGTCAATTTAATAGATAGTCCCTTTCCTTTATCTCAGATAAAAGGATTGGGCCCGAAAAGGTTATCCGTATTAAATGAATTAAATATCCATACTGTAGAGGATTTAATTTTATATTTACCAACTCGTTACGAAGATAATACAGTAATTGACTTGAATACGGCCGAAGATCAAGCAACAGTGACAGTGGTAGGAGAAGTATATTCGACACCTGCTGTCGCTTTTTTTGGTCGTAATAAATCTAAGTTAACCGTACATATCATGGTCAATAATATTGCTGTAAAATGCACTTTTTTCAATCAACCGTATTTAAAAAAGAAAATTGAATTGCATGGTACAGTTACGGTAAAAGGTAAATGGAATAGAAGTAAGCAAGAAATAAATGGCAGTAGAATGTTTTTCAATCAACAAGAGACTCAAAATTCACAGTTTGAGCCTGTTTATCGAGTTAAAGAAGGCATTAAACAAAAACCATTGAGGGATATGATTCGACAATCGTTGGGAGAAGTCACGATACATGAATGGCTCTCTGATGAATTGAGACAAAAATATAAATTAGAGTCATTAGAGGATACGATTAAAGCGTTGCATTTTGCCACAGACAAAGCATCTTTGATTAAAGCACGTAGAACATATGCTTTCACAGAATTATTTATGTTTGAATTACGAATGCAATGGTTAAACCGCTTAGAAAAAACTTCAGATGAAGCGATTGAAGTAGATTATGATATCAATTTAGTGAAATATTTCATTGACAGTCTTCCATTTGAACTAACTGACGCGCAAAAACATAGTGTTAATGAAATATTCAGAGACTTGAAAGCACCATTAAGGATGCATCGTCTCTTACAAGGGGACGTGGGTTCAGGTAAAACTGTCGTGGCAGCAATCTGTATGTATGCACTAAAAACCGCGGGGTTTCAATCAGCGTTGATGGTCCCTACTGAAATATTAGCGGAACAACATGCAGAAAGTTTAGTCGAAATATTTGATGACAGAATGAATGTTGCGTTACTTACAGGTTCAGTGAAAGGTAAAAAAAGAAAGCTGTTGTTAGAACAATTACAAAACAATGAAATTGATTGTATTATCGGCACCCATGCCTTAATACAAGATGACGTTGTATTTAATAATGTAGGTCTAGTGATTACAGATGAACAACATCGTTTTGGTGTGAATCAACGTCAATTGTTGAGAGAAAAGGGTGCGATGACTAACGTCCTTTTCATGACAGCTACGCCTATTCCACGAACATTAGCTATATCAGTTTTTGGTGAAATGGATGTGTCATCTATTAAACAATTACCAAAAGGTAGAAAGCCGATTATTACTTCATGGTCTAAGCATGAATCCTATGAAAGTGTGCTCAGTCAAATGACCTCAGAATTAAAAAAAGGTAGGCAGGCATATGTAATTTGTCCTCTAATTGAAAGTTCTGAGCATTTAGAAGATGTACAGAACGTCGTTGAGTTATATGAATCGCTACAAATATATTATGGTACTGAAAAAGTAGGATTGCTACATGGTAAGTTGCATTCAGAAGAAAAAGATAGGGTAATGCAGCAATTTAGTAATCATGAAATAGATGTTTTAGTATCTACAACTGTTGTAGAAGTAGGTGTTAACGTCCCTAATGCAACGTTCATGATGATTTATGATGCTGATCGCTTTGGTTTATCTACATTACACCAGCTAAGAGGACGTGTAGGTAGAAGTGAACAACAAAGTTATTGTGTACTTATTGCATCACCGAAAACAGAAACAGGTATTGAGCGAATGAATATTATGACCCAAACAACAGATGGTTTTGAATTAAGCGAACGTGATTTGGAGATGCGAGGACCTGGTGATTTCTTTGGTGTGAAACAAAGTGGTTTGCCTGATTTCTTAGTAGCAAATGTCGTTGAAGATTATAAAATGCTAGAAGTGGCGAGAGATGAAGCGGCTGAATTAATTCAATCCGGTGTCTTTTTTGAGGCACAATATCAAATGTTGAGAACATTTGTCGAAGAAAACTTATTATATATGAGTTTTGATTAATAAAGAAAGCATAAAAAAACAAACCAAGTGCTATTAAAGCACTTGGTTTGTTTTTTTATGTTTGGGTTAATGTTTATTAATTATTTACATTACTCATTACTTATAAATGTGTTCCAATAATAAATATTGATGAATAATTTTTTATTTTAAAATTTCAGTAGTTTGGGATGACTCCATATGGGGAACACTAGACGAAAACTACAGGAGGAGTTTTATGACCACGGAAAACCTGCACAAAAAAATGCCAACAAAGTTTATGACTTTGTTGGCACTCTAAAACGAGAATGTGTAATGTTTGTTGATTATTTAATTAACGCCAACGTCAGTCCAAGCTTTTTCAATTGCTTTAGATGTTTCGCTATTCGTACCATAAAGGTAGTTAGAAGCTTCTTTCAATGATGCTTTTGCATCAGAAAATTGAGCATTTGGTGTTAAATATTGTGTGAGTGCTAAATAATAAATTTTTTCAGCTTTTTCTTGGCCAATTGCATTAATTGTTAGATAGGCAGCTTTGTTAGGAATGCCACTATTGGTATGAACACCACCGCTATCTTGGCTGCCTTGCACATATTGATTCATATGTGCAGGTTGGTTATACTGTTCTGGATTTTTTAAACTTCTTAGTGCATCGCCATCTTTATTCGGCGTATATACATCTTCACCCATTAACCAATCGTCTGGATCAACAAAATAACCAAAAACGTCAGAGAAAGATTCGTTTAATGCACCTGATTGATAACTATACTCTAAACCTGCAGTGCGTTCTGTTACTGCATGTGTGAGCTCATGTGCAACAATATCATTCGCACCTGACAATGCTTTAAATGTCTTGCCGTCCCCGTCCCCATAAATCATATATTGACCGGTCCAGGCGGCGTTATTAAAGTTTTTGTCATAATGAACGACCGAATCAATGTCACCGCCCTTATTATCATAACTGTTTCTATCATGCTTATTGAGGAAGTAGTTATAAACTTCTTTTGCGTAATAATGGGCATCTACACCAGCACGTTGCTCTTTTTTATTGAAATTAGTGCTGTCATTTGTAATAGGTGAAGAAGCATTTGTTGTCTCATTTGCAGTTTTAGTTTCTATGACTGCATCTTGATCAGTATCGAGTAATGAATATGTATCATTTGCTTTTGTAACGCCTAAAGGTTGTTTTTCGTCACCATTAACGCCTGTACCTTTACCTTCAGTTGTTGCATTTTTAATAACGTTTTGTTTTTTTAATACTTCACCGGTAGTAGCGTCAACTTGGATTTTCCAATGTGCTGCTTTAGGTGAAATATAATTAAGTTCAACATCATAAACAAGTCTTTGTTTATCACTATTTATATCAATCTTGTTTTTACTGACTACAGGATAGCTTTTTATATTTTTTACATCAGACTTTGCTTTACCTATAGCTTCAAAAGCTTTGCTTTCAGCGTTAGCAGAAGATAATTTAACCTCATTCTCTACCTTTACGTATGGTTTATCTACATTACCATTAATTAATGTTACTTTACCGTTTTTATTGACATGTACTTTAATCGTAGTGCTATCTGCTGTAATGTCGTTTACTTTAAGTTTTAATACGTAATGCGTGACACCAGTTTTATCTTGCTGCTTATCTATTACATTATATTGCTTGAAAGCTTCTTTATTTATAGTTTCTTGCTTAGTCTTGGATGATTGATTAACAAGAGATTGTGCATTATTTTGTAAAAATTGTTCTACATCTGAATCATTATTAATCGCAGAGATATTTGATGATTCTAGACTTTCAGGTTTAATACTATTACTTTCTTGTGCATTAGCATAGCTTGTAGTGATGACTAATAATGAACATGATAGTAATGTAGTTGATAATATTTTTTTCATTAAATCCTCCTAAATAAAGTGTCCAAATTAATGGGATAATTTTTAAAAATAAATATAATGTATCTTTAAAACATCTTAAATTATACATTTTTATTTTATTTAATTCAATATATTAATAAATATTTATACGAAATTATTAGCGTTTGTATTGATTTTTAAAACCAAACCCGATGGAAACGGTTTGAATGGTTTAAAATTTCTTGAATTGGTTATCTGATGTGAAAAACATCTAGGCAAGTATGTTTTTTGTTGAGCTTATGAAATAGAAAGTGTTATGATGTGTTAGGAATGTTTAAGACTTGGTGCTAAAAATTAGGTGGTTTAGGTGGTTAGAATAAGATGAAATTAAAAAAACAAGAGCGACGCGAAGCAATTAAAAAAGAAATAGAAAAAAACCCCTTTATTACAGATCTAGATTTGAGCATACTTTTTTCAGTGAGTATTCAAACCATTAGATTAGATCGTACATACTTAAATATTCCAGAACTAAGAAAACGAATCAAATCCGTAGCAAGAAAAAATTATGAAAATATTCGATCCATTGATGGTAGTGAAATCATAGGCGATGTAATAAATGTTCAGCCTGATCAACTCGCAACTTCAATTATAGATATTGATGAAGATTCTGTATTTACTAGAAATAAAATTGCCAGAGGGCATGTACTTTTTGCACAAGCGAATTCTCTATGTGTAGCACTTATACATAAACCTGTTGTATTAACTCAGGAAAGTAATGTAGCATTTTTAAAAACAGTGAAATTAAATGATACAGTACGTGCTGATGCACAAGCGATTGAAATTACAAGTAAATACTATATGATAAAAGTAAATTCGTATGTGAAAGATACTTTGGTATTTAGAGGCACATTTAAAATGTATTATACAAGTGAGGATGAACAAGATGGTTAAAATAGCGATTGATATGATGGGTGGAGACGATGCACCTGAAATCGTTTTAGAAGCTGTTGAAAAAGCTGTGAATGATTTTAATGATTTAGAAATAATTTTATTTGGTGATCAAACTAAATGCTCACTCAAACATGGTCGTGTAGAAGTACGGCATTGTACAGAAGAAATTACGATGGACGATGAACCAGTTAGAGCGATTAAACGTAAAAAAGATAGCTCTATGGCTCGTATGGCTGAAGCAGTTAATGCTGGTGAAGCAGATGGATGTGTATCTGCGGGTAATACAGGTGCATTGATGTCTGCTGGTTTGTTTATAGTAGGACGTATTAAAGGTGTTGAACGTCCAGCACTTGTCCTCACTTTGCCAACGATTTCTGGAAAAGGATTTGTGTTTATGGACGTAGGTGCCAATGCAGATGCTAAACCGGAACACTTATTACAATTTGCACAATTAGGTAATGTTTACGCCCAAAAAATCAGGGGTGTTGAACAGCCTTCAGTAGGTTTATTGAATATTGGTACAGAGGCAGCTAAAGGAAACACATTAACTAAAAAAGCATTTAGTTTGATGGACGAACAAGATATCTTCAATTTTACAGGAAATGTAGAAGCAAAAGAATTAATGGACGACGTAGCTGATGTTGTGGTTACAGACGGCTATACTGGTAATATGATTCTTAAAAATTTAGAAGGTGTTGCAAAAGCAATGGGTAAAATGCTTAAAACAACGCTACTAAGTAGTATTAAGAACAAAATTGCCGCACTTGTATTGCGTAAAGATCTAAATGGGATGCTGTCAAAAATGGATTATGCAGAATATGGTGGCTCAGTATTACTAGGATTGAATGGCATTGTAGTTAAAGCACATGGTAGTTCTAGTGCAAAAGCTTTTTATTCAGCAATCCGTCAAGCTAAGATAGCTGGAGAACAAAATATTGTGGAAACTATGAGAGAAACGGTGGGTAAAGTAAATGAGTAAAACTGCGATTATCTTCCCAGGCCAAGGATCACAAAAAGTCGGGATGGCAAATGATTTATTTAATCAAAATGACGCTGCAACAACGATACTTAATCAAGCGCAAGCACAAATGGATTTTGATATTTTAGAAACAATGTTTTCAGATGAAGAAAATAAATTAGGTCAAACAGAAAATACACAGCCTGCTTTGCTAACACATAGCTCAGCTTTATTACAAGCGCTCAATAATTTAAATGCTGATTATACTATGGGCCATAGTTTAGGTGAATATGTGAGTCTTGTGGCGAGTGGTGTGTTGAAATTTGACGATGCAGTTCAAATTGTTCGTAAACGTGGACAATTGATGGCAGCCGCTTTTCCTGACGGGGTTGGAAGTATGGCAGCGGTGTTAGGTTTGAATTTTTATGACGTTAATGCAATATGTCAAAAACTTTCAACAGATGAAGAAATTATTGAACCAGCAAATGTTAATTCACCTGGTCAAATCGTTGTCTCTGGGCATAAAACATTAATAGATAAATTAGTGGCAGAAGGCAAATCATTAGGCGCAAAACGCGTTCTACCACTTGCTGTGTCTGGACCGTTTCATTCATCTATGATGCAGGTAATCAAAGACGATTTTGCTGAGTATATTGAACAATTTGACTGGAATGATGCACAATTTCCTGTGGTTCAAAATGTGCATGCAAAAGGTGAAACTGATGCAAATGTAATTAAGGATAATATGATTAAACAATTATATTCACCAGTACAATTCATTGATTCAACACAGTGGTTAATTGATCAAGGTGTAGATCATTTTATTGAAATTGGTCCTGGTAAAGTACTTTCAGGTTTAATTAAAAAGATAAATAGAGATGTAAAAATAACTTCAATTCAAACATTAGAAGATATGAAAGCGTGGAATGAAAATGACTAAAAGTGCATTAGTAACGGGTGCTTCGAGAGGCATTGGCCGTAGCATAGCAATACAATTGGCAGAAGAAGGATACAACGTTGCTGTAAATTTTTCGGGAAATAAAGAAAAAGCGGATGCTGTTGTAGAAGAAATTAAAGCGATAGGCGTTGAAAGCTTTGCCATTCAAGCAAATGTTGCAAATGGTGATGAAGTAAAAGCAATGATAAAAACAGTTGTTAGTGAATTTGGATCTGTTGATGTTCTTGTTAACAACGCAGGTATCACACGTGATAACTTGCTTATGCGCATGAAAGAGCAAGAATGGGATGACGTAATTGATACTAACTTAAAAGGTGTTTTCAACTGTATCCAAAAAGTAACACCACAAATGTTAAGACAAAAGAGTGGCGCAATCATTAATTTATCAAGTGTTGTTGGTGCTATGGGCAACCCAGGCCAAGCAAACTATGTTGCAACTAAAGCTGGTGTAATTGGTTTGACTAAATCAGCAGCACGTGAATTAGCTTCAAGAAACATCACAGTAAACGCTGTTGCACCAGGTTTTATTGTTTCTGATATGACTGATGCTTTAAGTGATGAACTTAAAGCAAAAATGTTAGAACAAATCCCATTAGCTAAATTTGGTAAGGATCAAGATATTTCTCATACTGTAGCATTTTTAGCTTCGGACAAAGCGAAATATATTACTGGTCAAACAATACATGTCAATGGTGGTATGTACATGTAAGTAAGTGATACACAAGATGACAATTTTTTTATAAAACTTCTGATTTCATATAGAAGGTTATGATAAGCTATAAAGTATAGATTTGGAATGATTGTGTCACAACTTCATTACTCCACAAAATTGTATAGATTTCATTAATATAATGTGTATCTAGTATAATCAATTGAAATACTACTTGTATTTCAATTGATAAAGTGGGAAAATATATGAGTCTGTAATTAGATTTTTTAAAGGAGGTGAATCGACGTGGAAAACTTCGACAAAGTAAAAGATATTATCGTTGACCGTTTAGGTGTTGACGCTGAAAAAGTAACTAAAGAGGCATCTTTCAAAGATGATTTAGGCGCTGACTCACTTGATATTGCTGAATTAGTTATGGAATTAGAAGACGAATTTGGTACTGAAATTCCTGATGAAGAAGCTGAAAAAATCAACACTGTTGGTGACGCAGTAAACTTTATCAATAGTATTGAAAAATAATAAACAAAAATCTGAGTCGTTAAGATGACGGCTCAGATTTTTTATGGTTTTAAACAAATTTTATATTATAAGATAAAAGTGTTATATCGAATTTTGTTAAATATGTACTTGGTGAATACGGTAGACAGTTTTTTCTTTAGTTTTATTGTATTTTCACGTAAAATATAAGGATATCAGTACTTTAGCATTATATTTGAGGAGGAAATAGATTGACCAATTATAAAAAAATAGAAATGGTTAAAGCATTTGAAAAAAAGTTTGCGCAGAAGATGCAAGAATTAGACTTGAATTTTAAGCAAATAGAATTATATCAGCAAGCATTTTCGCATTCGAGTTTTATAAATGATTTTAATATGAATCGTTTAGAGCATAATGAACGATTAGAATTTTTAGGAGATGCGGTATTAGAATTGACGGTTTCACGTTATTTATTTGATAAATATCCAGAATTGCCTGAGGGTAATTTAACAAAAATGCGTGCAACAATTGTTTGTGAGCCTTCACTTGTAATATTTGCGAAAAAAATTCATATCAATGAGCTTATCTTGTTAGGTAAAGGTGAAGAGAAAACAGGTGGCAGAACCCGTCCTTCACTTGTATCAGATGCATTTGAAGCATTTGTAGGTGCATTATATCTAGACCAAGGCTTAGAATCTGTATGGAAATTTGCTGAACAAATCATTTTTCCATATGTCGAAGATGAAGAACTTGATGGCGTTGTTGACTTTAAAACCCAATTCCAAGAATTTGTACATAGACAAAATAAAGGTGATGTTACTTATCGTTTAATCAATGAAGAAGGCCCAGCCCATCACCGTCTATTTACTTCTGAAGTGATATTAGAAGATGCTGCAGTAGCAGAAGGTAAAGGAAAGACTAAAAAAGAATCTGAACAAAAAGCAGCAGAAAGTGCATATAAATCAATGAAAAATAATGCTCAATAACTTTGTTATAAAGTAATGTGATACGAAGTGAATCATATATTGTTAAAACCTTCGCAATAGCAATGTAGTTAATTTAGAAATATATTAACCTCCAGGTTAATGCATATTTCTAAACTGTAAAACAGCAAGGAACACTTTAAAGGAGAATAGCATGGTATATTTGAAATCTATAGATGCCTTTGGTTTTAAATCGTTTGCGGAACACACAAATGTACAATTTGATGAAGGTGTAACAGCAATTGTAGGACCTAATGGTAGTGGGAAAAGTAACATAACAGATGCAATAAAATGGGTGTTAGGTGAACAATCTGCTAAGTCACTACGTGGTGCTAAAATGGAAGATATCATTTTTTCAGGTGCAGAGCATCGAAAAGCTCAAAATTATGCAGAAGTTAAATTAAAATTAGATAATAGCTCGGGCAAGTTACAATTAGACGCAACAGAAGTCGTTGTAACACGCCGATTATATCGAAGTGGTGAAAGCGAGTATTATCTAAATAACGACCGTGCAAGGTTAAAAGATATTATTGATTTGTTTCTAGACTCAGGTTTAGGAAAAGAAGCGTTTAGTATTATTTCACAAGGACGCGTAGATGAAATACTAAATGCTAAACCAGTGGATAGAAGACAGATATTAGAAGAATCTGCAGGAGTTTTAAAATATAAAAAACGCAAAGCCGCTTCTGTACAAAAACTCGATCAAACAGAAGATAACCTTTCAAGAATACAAGATATTCTATATGATTTGGAAGGTCGGGTTGAACCACTAAGGGAAGAAGCAGCTATTGCTAAAGAATATAAACACCTTTCCAAAGAAATGGAAAGAAGTGATGTTCTTGTAACTGTGCATGATATTGGACAATATAGTAAAAACATTTATGAACTTGATGATAATTTAAATAATTTAAAAAGTCATCAAGCCACAAAAGATGCAGAAAAAGTACAACATACACAAGCATTAAATAAATATAAATCAGAAAGACAACAACTTGACGCGCGTATCGAAACATTAAACTTCCAACTTGTCAAAGCAACAGAAGAAGTTGAGAAGTATGCAGGACAACTTAACGTGTTAGAAGAACGTAAGAAAAACCAATCACAAACAAACGCACGTTTTGAAGAAGAACAAGAAAGCCTTAAAATACAGACAGAAACTTTAAGAAAAGAAAAAATAGATGCACAAAGTCAAATAGAAAAGTTGAAAACTCAACAAAAAGAGTTAAATGAAAAAATTCAATACTTTGAATCACAATTCTATGTCAATGATGAACAACATGACGAAAAATTAGAAACAATCAAAGATGAATATTATCAACTTATGTCTGAACAATCTGATGTAAATAATGACATTCGATTTTTAGAACATACCATTCAGGAAAATGAAACGAAGCAATCGCGTTTAGATACTAGATTACTTGAAGCTTTTGAACAATTGAAGAAAATTCAAAGTGACATCAATGAAGCTGAAAAACAAACCGCGACAGCTCAAAAAGAATTAAAAAATGCTGAGCAACAGCTGAATAATTATGAAAAGAAATTAGCACAGCTTAAACAGCAACAATCTGATTACGAAGAAAAATTACATCAAGCGTATCGATTTAACGATAAACTGAAATCACGTATTGATAGTTTAGCTACACAGCAAGAAGAATATAGTTATTTCTTTAATGGTGTAAAACATATCTTAAAGGCTAAAAACAATAAACTTTCAGGTATTCGCGGCGCTGTTGCTGAAGTAATCCAAGTGCCATCTGACCTAACTAAAGCAATTGAAACTGCACTTGGTGCGTCACTACAACATGTGATTGTTGATTCAGAAAAAGATGGTAGACAGGCAATTCAATATTTAAAACAAAATGGTTTGGGTAGAGCGACATTTTTACCGCTTAATGTGATTCAACCACGCCAAATTGGTAATGAAATTATGAAAACTGCACAAAATAGTGAGGGTTTTATTAATATTGCTGCACAAGCTATTGAAGTAGAATCAGATTATCAAAATGTGGTTCAAAATTTACTTGGAAATACAATAATCGTAGATGAATTGAAAAATGCTAATGAATTAGCACGTAAAATTCGTTATCGTACTCGTATTGTGACTTTAGAAGGCGATATTGTTAATCCTGGTGGTTCAATGACAGGTGGCGGAGACCGTAAATCTAAAAGTATTTTAGCTCAAAAAGATGAACTGTCAACGATGCGAGCCCAACTTGAAGATTATCAACAGCAAACAGTAGCATTTGAAAAACAATTTCAAAATATTAAAAATGAGTCAGATCAACTGAGCGAAAAATATTTTGAAACAAGTCAACATTATAATGCTATTAAACAAAGTGCTCATAATTATGAATTAGAATTAGACAGATTACGTAAAAGCGAAGCGCATTTAAAAGACGAACACGAAGAATTTGAATTTGAAAAAAATGATGGTTACCAAAGCGAAACAAGTAAACAAACGCTTGATGATAAAAAACAAAGATTATCTAAAATCAAAACACAACTACAAAAATTAGAAGATGACATCAATCTTTATACAAAACTTTCTAAAGAAGGTAAAGAAAGTACAACACAAATTCAGCAACAATTACATCAAAAGCAATCTGATTTGGCAGTGGTAAAAGAACGTCTAAATACTCAGAAACAAACTGAATCAAAAATTACAAAACAACTTAATGATGTTACTGTGCAACATCAAAAATTAGAAGCACAAATTAAACTCTTTAATTCAGATGAAATAACAGGCGAAAAAGCATTTGAAACGATTCAATATAACATGGAACAAAGTAAAGTCGAGAAAGTAAAACTATCTCAAAACATAGAGGACGTTAAATCGCGTAGAATAGAATTGAATGATACAATTGAAATAACAGATCAAAAACTTCAAGAAGCAAATCAAGATATTCTTTCTATAGAAAATCGCTATCAAGATATCAAATCCGAGCAGTCCCGCTTAGATGTATTAATTAATTATGCGATTGACCATTTGAGCGAAGATTATCATTTAACTTATGAACGTGCGAGTGAATTATATGATTTAGATGAAGATATAGACGTTTTACGTAAAAAAGTAAAATTAACTAAAATGTCTATTGAAGAATTAGGATCAGTTAATTTAAATGCGATTGAACAATTTGAAGAAATTAATACGCGTTTTACATTTTTAGATGAACAACGTGCTGATTTAAGAGCAGCGAAAACAACTTTAGAACAACTTATTGAAGAAATGGATCAAGAAGTGAAAGACCGTTTTAAAGAAACATTCCATGCCGTTCAAGGACATTTTTCAGATGTGTTTAAATCATTGTTTGGTGGAGGACAAGCAGAACTCCGATTAACAGATGATGACTATCTATCTGCAGGGGTAGATATTATTGTTCAACCACCTGGTAAGAAGTTACAACATTTGTCGCTACTTAGTGGTGGAGAACGTGCCTTGAGTGCCATAGCATTACTATTTGCGATTTTAAAAGTTCGCTCAGCGCCATTTGTTATCTTAGATGAGGTTGAAGCGGCACTAGATGAAGCAAACGTGATACGTTATGCAAAATATTTAAAAAATCTATCAGATCAAACTCAATTTATTGTGATTACACACCGTAAAGGTACAATGGAATTCTCAGATCGCTTATATGGTGTAACAATGCAAGAATCTGGAGTTTCCAAATTAGTAAGTGTTAATTTAAATACGATTGATGAAGTGATTAAGGAGGAACAAACATGAGCTTTTTCAAACGATTAAAAGATAAATTTTCAGCACCTTCAGAAGAACAAAAGCAACAACTTGAAGACTCAGAACAACAAGGTGAAGTATCACAAGATACAGAAACCGAAAATCAAGATAAACCAGCGAAAAAAGTTAAAAAGTTAAAAGAAGCTGACTTTGATGATGATGGATTAATCTCTATTGAAGATTTTGAAGATATAGAAGCGCAACAACTCGGTGCCAAATTTAGAGCTGGTTTAGAAAAATCGCGTGAGAATTTCCAAGCACAACTTAATAATTTAATCGCACGTTATCGTAAAGTAGATGAAGAGTTCTTCGAAGCGCTAGAAGAAATGTTAATTACTGCAGATGTTGGATTTAATACTGTGATGCAACTTGTAGAAGAGTTACGTGAAGAAGCACAACGTCGTAATATTACTGAAACAGAGGATTTACGTGAAGTTATCGTTGAGAAAATTGTTGAAATCTATCACCAAGATGATGATAACTCAGAAGTGATGAATATAGAAAATGATGGATTAAATGTAATCCTTATGGTCGGAGTGAACGGTGTTGGTAAGACAACAACAATTGGTAAATTAGCGCATCGTTACCAAGCTGAAGGCAAAAAAGTAATGCTTGCTGCTGGTGATACATTTAGAGCCGGTGCGATTGAACAACTTAAAGTATGGGGCGAACGCGTTGGTGTTGAAGTGTTGAGCCAAAGAGAAGGTTCTGACCCAGCTGCCGTGATGTATGATGCGATTAATGCAGCTAAAAGTAAAAACGTAGATATTTTAATATGTGATACCGCTGGTCGTTTACAAAATAAATCTAATTTAATGAATGAATTAGAAAAAGTTAAACGAGTTATTGGACGTGCTGTACCAGAAGCACCTCACGAAGTTTTACTTTGTCTTGATGCAACAACAGGTCAAAATGCGTTGTCACAAGCTAAATCATTTAAAGAGGTTACAAACGTTACAGGTATTGTTTTAACAAAATTAGATGGTACTGCTAAAGGTGGTATCGTATTAGCAATTCGTAATGAACTTCATATTCCAGTTAAATACGTAGGTTTAGGTGAAAAATTAGATGATCTACAACCATTCAATCCTGAAAGCTACGTATATGGATTATTCGCTGATATGATTGAGCAAAACGTAGAAGAAGCACCTGAGTTAAATCAGAATGAAGCAGAAATTGAAGGTAATACAGATGAGTCAAAATGATTTAATTAAAACAATACGTATGAATTATCTATTTGACTTTTACCAATCATTATTAACACATAAACAAAGAAATTATTTAGAATTATTTTATTTACAAGATTATTCTTTAAGTGAGATTGCTGATACATTTGATGTGAGTCGCCAAGCAGTGTATGATAATATAAGAAGAACTGGCGATTTAGTGGAAGATTATGAAGAAAAATTAGGTTTATACCGAAATTTTGAGCAAAGACAAAAATTATATAAACATATAAAACAGCATATAAATGATCCAGAAAAAATAAAACAATACATTCAAGCACTTGAAGATTTAGAATAAAAGTATATAAAGGAGGGTATTTGATATGGCATTTGAAGGATTATCCGATCGTCTGCAAGGAACGATGCAAAAAATTCGAGGCAAAGGTAAAGTTACTGAAGCAGATATTAAATTGATGATGCGCGAAGTAAGACTAGCATTATTAGAAGCCGATGTTAACTTTAAAGTGGTAAAGGAATTTGTCAAAACTGTATCAGATAGAGCTTTAGGTTCAGATGTTATGAAGTCATTAACACCTGGACAACAAGTCATCAAAATTGTACAAGAAGAACTTACCCAACTTATGGGAGGGGAAAATGCAACAATTAAAATGGCTAATAAGCCGCCAACTGTAGTGATGATGGTGGGTTTACAAGGTGCTGGTAAGACTACAACTGCTGGTAAATTAGCATTATTAATGCGTAAAAAATATAATAAAAAACCATTATTAGTAGCAGCAGATATTTATCGTCCTGCGGCAATTGATCAATTGCAAACAGTAGGTAAACAAATCGACGTTCCAGTATATAGTGAAGGCGATCAAGTTAAACCTCAACAAATCGTTGAAAATGCAATCACACATGCAAAAGAAGAGCATTTAGACTTTGTTATTATTGATACTGCTGGTCGTTTACACGTAGATGAAGCATTAATGCAAGAATTAAGCGATGTAAAAGAAATCACGAAACCGGACGAAATTATGTTAGTTGTCGATGCAATGACTGGTCAAGATGCTGTGAATGTTGCAGAATCGTTTGATTCTCAGTTAGAAGTATCTGGCGTAACATTAACAAAATTAGATGGTGATACACGTGGTGGTGCTGCACTTTCAATCAGATCAGTTACTCAAAAGCCGATTAAATTTGTAGGTATGAGCGAGAAATTAGATGGGCTAGAAGCATTCCATCCTGAACGCATGGCATCTCGTATATTAGGTATGGGTGATGTATTGAGTTTAATTGAAAAAGCGCAAACAGATGTGGATGAAGATAAAGCAAAAGACTTAGAAAAGAAAATGCGTACATCCTCATTTACATTGGAGGATTTCCTAGAACAATTAGACCAAGTTAAAAGTTTAGGGCCTCTTGATGACATTATGAAAATGATTCCTGGCATGAACAAAATGAAAGGCATTGAAAACATGAATATGGATGATAAACAAATTGATCACATTAAAGCCATCATTCAATCAATGACACCTATTGAGCGTAACAAGCCAGAAACTTTAAATGTTTCTCGTAAAAAACGTATTGCTAAAGGCTCAGGACGTTCAGTGCAAGAAATCAATAGATTAATGAAACAATTCACTGATATGAAAAAAATGATGAAACAATTTTCCGGTGGCGGCAAAGGCAAAAAAGGTAAACGCAAACAAATGGAAAATATGATGAACGGTATGAACTTACCATTTTAAAATCATGAAATTTGCATAACTATAAATAATAAAACCAGAACAACGACTTGTAGCCAAATCGTTGTTCTGGTTTTTTGCGTTAACTATATTATTTGTAAAATGATTAAAATTTTTCTAATCCTAAATGATCACGGAAAGTATGACCGTCATAAGTTGTTCTGTATAAATTTCTTTTTTGTAATTCTGGCACAATAAATTCTACGAAATCCTCTAAACTATCTGGAAAGACAGGAGGCATCAAATTAAAACCATCGGCTACACCACTTAGTAGCCAGTGCTCCATTTGATCTACGATATCTTCAGGAGTGCCAATCAATGTGAAATGGCCACCACCAGCGTTTAAGTAACCAAGTAGTTCTCGTACAGTTGGATGAGTGTCACGAATGATTTCCAATATTGTTTCGTAACGGCCAACTGGTCCTGTAAAATCTTCTACAGGAGGCAGAAGAGGCACGGGTTCATCTAACTCCCAGTTATGACAATCTTGTTGAATGAAGACACTTAATTGTTTTAGTGCAGTTTCCACTGGTAAGGCTTTGTCTAATGTCTCTTTCTTAGCATAAGCTTTTTCATAAGTTTCAGCGACATATGTAACTAGACCTGGGAAAATTTTGATATATCTATTACTGTTTTGTGATAATTGTAATTGCTGATCAATTTTTTCTCGAAAAGCATGTGCTTGTTTAAAGTTCCAGGATACTGAATACACTGCATCTGCATATTGAGTTGCCAAAGCAATACCTTGTGAAGATGCGCCAGCTTGCATAGCTACTGGACGACCTTGTGGACTACTTGGTGTTGTTGATGGTCCTTTAATTTTGAAATGTTTGCCATGATGATTAATAGCATTAATATCATCATCATTAATAATTCTTTTCGTCTTTCGATCATGTAGAAAATGTTTGCTATCCCAAGATGTGAATAACTGATTCATAACTTTTGCAAATTCAGCAGCAATTTCGTAGCGCTCATTATGATTAGGGAGCGTTTCCATACTGTGATTTAAGGCTTCTAAATCTGTCATAGAGGTGACAAGATTCCAACCTATACGTCCATGTGATAGATGATCTAGACTGAGTAATTGTCTAGATGCAGTAAAAGGGTTTGAGAACGTACTTGAAATTGTTGCAACAAGTCCAATGTGTGTTGTCACATGAGCAATAGCAGATAAACTGACAATTGGATCGAACCAAAATGCTGGCATATCAGTCGAAGATTTTGCAGGAAAAGATTGATTGTCAGCGAAAAATACTGCGTCGAATAGTCCTTTTTCAGCAAGTTGCGCTAATTCCTGATAATAAGTAATTTCACCGATACGTGTCACACTAGAGTTAGGCATCAACCAAGCAGCTTGGTGGTGACCACAAGCATATAATAAAACGCCAATATTAAGTTGTTTTTGATTTTTATCAGACATAGAAAACACCTCCAATTTATAATTTTTTAATTCATCGTTAAGCCGCCATCAACAGTGAAATTTTGACCTGTTATACCGTTAGCTTGTTCAGATGCTAAGTATGCAACCATGTTTGCAATGTCTTGTGGTGACGTCACACGCTTAAGAGGTGTTGTTTGTGCAATCATATCAAATACTTCAGTCGTCGTTGTAGCACTTGCGTCAGTCGTTTTTAACAAGCCTCCTGACACGACATTGGCTCTAATACCAAATTGACCAAGCTCGGCAGCAATATTACGTGTAAAACCAATTAACCCAGCTTTTGCAGTTGTATATTCATGATAAGGTACAACGGGATTTTGATATAAATTTGTACCAATAGAAATAATATTACCTTGCTGTCTTTCTAAAAATTGAGGCATAACACTTTGTGTTACATTGAAGGCAGCCTTTAATGTACCATCTATTTGTCGTTGGTAATCAGCCCATGTTAAATCTTTAAATGCTTTTTGCTGTGTAGGATCAAATTTAAAACCTACTAATGCATTGTTAACTACAACATCAATTTTACCGAAATATTGGATAGCCTGTTCAATTAAGCGTTCAATATCATTTCTATTTGTGACATCAGCTTGAATGGCAATTGCAGAGTCTAATCCGATGTCAGAAACAAGATTTTCTGCTAACGATTTATTTTTGTAATAATTGATTATAATATTATACCCTTGTTGCGATAATGTTTTTGCAATCGTTGCACCTAAACCTCTACTACTACCAGTTACTAAAATAGTTTTATTCATAACTTTCACTCCTAAAATTTTAAAAATTAAAATTAAAAAAATACACAACCCTCACTATAGAAAGTTGTGTATTAGAAATGATAGAATAGTGATATTGCAAAAAGGCAAGATTGCCCCTTGAATATATGATATAAAATCTTTCACACTTTCCTCCGCTAGTTTCAGCTAGATCAGGTTCAAAGGGTTTGAGTTGTACTCATCTCAGTTCATAACACCCCTAGTGTATGCGTTTGTTTAATTTAGTCTCAATGTATAGCTTTTAAATATAGATGTCAAGAGACTTAAAATAATTCAAGGAATATCAAAGTTTTATCAAGGGCGTGAAAAGGGAAAATAGACAAAAGCGCGTAGTTCACAAGATAATTGAGGAGAAAAAATGTTTTTTTAAAATTGGTAAAGGATAACCTCTTTACAAACATCAGAAGAACTGGTATCATTATTTCTTGTAGAAAATAAATACTTATGAAATTAAAAGGAGAGAATATAAATGGCAGTTAAAATTCGTTTAACACGTTTAGGCTCAAAAAGAAATCCATTCTATCGTATCGTAGTTGCAGATGCTCGTGCGCCACGTGACGGTCGTAATATCGAACAAATCGGTACTTACAACCCTAACAATGTAAATGCACCAGAAGTTAAAATCGACGAAGAATTAGCACTTAAATGGTTAAAAGACGGTGCTAAACCGACTGATACAGTTCATAATATCTTATCAAGAGAAGGTATTTTGAAAAAATTCGACGACCAAAAATAAGTTTTAGACTTATTAAACAAATATATTATTTGTAAGAGTACCGTTTAGGTGCTCTTTTTTTTAATGGAAAATATTATAATCAGTGCTTTAAAATAGTTGAAAATAAGAAAATTTTCTAGTGAGTAATGTATTACTATGTTAATTTATACATGTTATAATAATTAAATCATACATAAAAATACACAACACTTATAAGATACATTTATCGGAGGCACATATATGAAAGTTGAAGTTGGGAAAATTGTAAATACACATGGCATTAAAGGTGAAGTGAAAATAAAATCTAATTCTGATTTTACAGATAAACGTTTTCAACCAGGAGAAATAGTTGAAATAGCACGTAAAGATAAAGCGCCACTCAAATTTAAAATTGCTTCATACCGTATGCATAAAGGCTTGCATATGCTTACGTTTGAAGGCATCAATAACATTAATGATATCGAGTATTTAAAAGGTGAAACACTTTTACAAGAACGTGATCATGAAGAAATAGAACTTGGAGAACATGAATTTTATTATTCGGATATCATTGGCTGTACCGTTTTTAATGAAGACACTCCAATTGGTCGTGTGATTGAGATATTTGAAACAGGTGCAAACGATGTATGGGTAGTCAAAGGCGACAAAGAATACCTCATTCCTTATATCGCCGACGTGGTCAAAGAGATTGATGTAGAAGGTAGACGCATTCAAATCACGCCTATGGAAGGATTATTAGATTAATGAGAATCGACTATTTAACATTATTTCCTAGTATGTTTGAAGGCGTGTTAAACCAATCTATTTTAAAACGCGCTCAAGAGAAAGATTTGTTACAAGTAAATACAGTGGATTTTAGACACTTCGCTGAAAATAAACATAACCAAGTGGATGACTACCCATTTGGAGGTGGCCAGGGGATGGTTTTAAAGCCGGAACCTATATTCAATGCTATGGATAGTATTGAGCAAACAGAAGACACAAGGGTCATCTTAATGTGTCCTCAAGGACGCCCATTTACTCAAAAAATAGCTAATGAACTCAGTCAGGCGGAGCACTTAGTATTTATTTGTGGACATTATGAAGGATATGATGAAAGAATCCGTGAACATTTAGTCACTGATGAAATTTCAATGGGGGACTACGTATTGACTGGTGGCGAGCTACCAGCGATGGTAATGACAGATGCGGTAGTTAGACTTTTACCTGGTGTTTTAGGTAATCAACAATCTCACATGGATGATTCGTTTCAAGATGGTTTACTAGAGTTTCCGCAATATACTCGACCTCGTATGTACAAGGATTTGAATGTGCCGGACGTTTTATTATCAGGTAATCATGCCCACATTGATAACTGGCGTCATGAACAGAAAATTTTAAGAACGTGGGAAAAGCGTCCTGATTTATTAGAACATTATCCATTGACTAAAAAAGACCAAGAAATTATAGAAAGATATAAAAAGCAATTGAAAAAAGATTAGTAATATGCTAACATATCTTAAGTGTGCGACACACGAAAATCACTATGGTCCGCTGCTATATTTTGTCCAGGCAAGAACATAGGTTGAAGGAGAGAAAAATAATGAGTAATCACAAATTAATCGAAGCAGTAACGCAATCGCAATTACGCACAGATATACCTTCATTCCGTCCAGGTGACACTTTAAAAGTTCACGTACGTATTGTCGAAGGTACTCGCGAACGTATCCAATTATTCGAAGGTGTAGTTATTAAACGCCGTGGTGGAGGAGTTTCAGAAACTTTCACAGTACGTAAAATATCTTCAGGTGTTGGTGTGGAACGTACATTCCCATTACACACTCCAAAAATCGAAAATATTGAAGTTAAACGTCGTGGTAAAGTACGTCGTGCTAAATTATACTACCTACGTGAATTACGTGGTAAAGCTGCTAGAATTAAAGAAATTCGTTAATCAGCAAATTAGACAAAAAAAGCGATTCCCAATGGGAGTCGCTTTTTTTGATACATATATATAATGTAAGATACTTTATGCTTTTTTGCTAGAAACGCAATTTTAGTCGATGTTTCTAGCAAACTTAAGCTGCTTGATGATTAAAGTCAAACATAAATCTGTTTGGTTTTTTATTGTATGCAAATATAACTTACACATTATTTTAATATTTCTTTTAGTTACTTGGTTTAATCCATTTTGTGAATGCAAGACTCAATATAATACCTATAATACTTAAAACGACTAAGAAGATTGTATGTGGCGGCGTATATTTGAGTTCGATTTTTTCTTGTCCTTTTTCAACTGGAATTATGGTCATAATGCCATTGCCTTGTTTCACAGGGAGTGTTTTATCATTGGCATATGCCTTCATACCGTCACGATATGCCATTGGTAAGACAAGATAACCTTCATCATTTTTGTCTTTTTTTATTGTGTAACCAGAACGATGTTCAGTAACTTGTACGCTATCTAATTGTTTAGATGCTTTATTTAGAGTCTTATAGTTTTCACCGTAAATGCCTTTAATATTAAAACGATATTTGCCTTGTGACAATTTAACGCGTAGTTTTTCATCTGCTTTTACACGCATTGTAACAGGTGTGACAAACCGGCGATATTTATAAGTCAATTCATTACGACCTTGATTGTATTCGTTTACGCCGACGTCATGTTGCTTGTCAGGACTTAATAGTTCAACATCCATTTCTATATACATATCTTTGTATTTATTTGCAATGGAGGGTGGCAAGGTATATGTGATGCCACCTTTGTCTTTTGTAACAATGAGTTTTCCATCTTTATCTCTATACGCATCATTTAAAGAGGTAGAGGTTTTGTCTAATAAATTATCATTAGTTTTAAAGTAGCTATTAGGTTTGGCATCTTTATCATTAAGCACGACACCTTGCAACATTGCTTGTTCTTTATCAAGCGGTGATTTAAGGTATTTTGAATCATAAACCTTGTTGGTTATATGAGCACTTGGGTATTTAATTTCGTTCGTTGAATGAATAAATGATTCTTTTTTTGAATGATGAATCGTATCTTTAGGCTCAAAACCAAAAGACATATTCAAATCATTTGGTCGACGTATGCGATCGTTAACGTTCCATAATGCCATTAAATTCGCTCTATTTGATAATAATCGATAGGTACTATTTTTATCAGTATGCATATTAATTTGTAATGTTTGATCATAATATTTTAATATGTCACCATCAAAAATACTTGAATATAAAGCAATACCATTAAAATGGTAAATCATTGGTGAATTAAGACCATATTGCGCCATATAATCAATTCTACTCAGTGGATCTTCGTTATGCTGTTGATTGATCTCAGCTATTTTC
Source organism: Staphylococcus sp. NAM3COL9 (assembly GCF_001431205.1). GTDB lineage: Bacteria > Bacillota > Bacilli > Staphylococcales > Staphylococcaceae > Staphylococcus. The sequence goes on from NZ_LGPC01000011.1 coordinate 129,415, forward strand.
TTAGATAAGGCAGAACTTTTGTATTTTGACGCATGCATAGCTGATTTTGTAGATTCATAGTTTTTCACATTATTAAAGTGATGATTAGAAAGAATCATACTTTGTTGCACAATAAATAACACTAATAATACTACTAATGTCCAACGTTTTTTTAGTAGTGACCTTTTAAATAAAAGTATTCCAATAAAGATTATAATAATAAGACAAGCGAGCATCCAAGTCATTTTTTCTTTTTCAACTATAATTGTCATGACTGACATGATGAGCAAGGTGGGTACACAGGATAAAATATAGGATTTGAGTTTTAAATCTGAAATGTGTTGAATGAATAATGCAATTAATCCTGCAGTGGCGAAAGCAAATATGTAAACCCATCTGCGTTCGGGTGTCGAAAAGCCATTAAACATACTATCAAAATAGGGTGTCAATGAACCGACCAACATAATCCAAGTCATAATTGCAAAAAATCTATAATAATAATGTCTATATAACTTAAATGATAGCAATGCTACTATAGCGATAATCGAAACAGTGATATAAAATCCATTACTAAAAAAGTGTTTTTGTCGTGCAAAATCTGTAAACATATCGATATTAAAATGTGGATTACTAACTCGATCATTGTTGAAAAATGAAGTGACTCCGGTATAGAATCCCCAAATACTGACTAGTGTGCTTAATACTATCGCTACAGGGATAATCCATAATTTTTGTTTTCGAGTTACGATATCACTCGGATGTGGAAATACTAATCTATAAAGGTAATATGCAAACAGTACAAGTGATTCATAATAACTAAAATAGAAATTTGAAAATAAAGTTAGAGCTACAGCAAAAATAAATAAACCTATTTTCTTTTCCCTATAAAATCGTTCAATAGCCAATAAAGAGAGTGGAAGAAAAATAAGTAAATCTCCGTAATATGACCAGGTGAAATTAAAATAAATGACTACTGTAGAGGCGCCATATAACATAGATGCCAGAAAAGCAGCATGGCTTTTAAATTTTATATATCTAAAATAGTAAAAGGCTAATACGAACGTCACTACACCTTTAACAAAAGCAACAATCAATTGGTTACTTGCCCAATACGTGATGTTACTTGGATTACTATTAAATAACACTTCTGATAGCCAGACAAAAATAAAATTAATCAAAGTAAATGGAGAAGTAGCATAATAATAAGATAAATCTTTTACATAATCGCCACCTAACCCAAATGAATGATCATAAAAACTAGTGAATTGGCTAAAATGATCATACAAATACATTTGAAATGGCATCATTTGCCTATAGCCATCACCATCTCCGCTAAAAACGATACCTTCAGTCAAACAACGAAAAATATATGGTGTGAATGTTAGTAAAGCTACGCCTATACCTAGCGCAACGATACAAATAAATCTTGTAACTTTGTGGGCCCAAAGTTTACTAAACATAATCATACCTCATCTCTGACAAACTCCTTTTAAATATTAATTTGAATTGCGCTGTGCTTTTTTATTTTTATGAATGCACCAAATCACACTCAAGATGATACTTAAGACTGAAATAGTGATCATAGTATACCAATATTGTGGTCTATATTTAATTATAATTTTACTACTTTCTTTATTTACAGGCACACCAGTCATCATATAATTTACTTTTAAAGGTTTTACTTTTTTATCATCCACATATGCAGTCATACCTTTTCTATAAGGAATATTAATTGAGGCAATGCCTTTCTTATGGCGACTTAATGTTACTTTAACGCCATTTTTGATATCTTGATAATGACCTACATTGTTCTGATTGCTATGTGCAGTTTCAAGTTTTTTATAATCTTCCCCGTGTAAACTTTGTAATTCAAATTCATAATTACCACTAGGGCTAAGTGCAATACTTATATTACCATTTTGATCTGGCTGTGTTCTATAAAGTTGTGTGTCAACGCCAGTACGATAAGTAGAATTGTTGTATAAACGATTGTTCGAATAACCGTTTATATTTACAGAAAAATTGCTGTCAGGCTTGCCTCGTTTAACTTTTAGCGTCATGTAAAAATCTTTGTATTGTGCTCTCATGTTCTCTGGAACATGGATCTGTACTTGTCCTAGTTGATTATTGTTAGGAATATATATTTTTTTATCTGATTTGCGATTCATATTTTGATAGTTAATTTCGGTTTGATTTAATAAATTTTCAGCTTTATCTGTGTATGTTTTACCCACGTTATTTAAAATTATTCCATCGATCATTGCATGTTCTCTATCTATAGGTTCTTTAAGTTTTTGTGCATCAAAGACTTGATCTGTGACACGCACAGACGGAAGGTTTAAAGAGTTTTCATAGATTTGGTATTGTCCATCTTTTTTAACTTTTTTGAAATATGCAGGCACGTTATTTTGGTAAGCTTTTAACATTAAATAACGTACAGATAATAAACTATTAATGTTTTGCCTGCTATTCGTTGATTGATATCTACTTACAGATTCTTCTTTCATGTTGATTTTCAAATCATCATAATAATAATTCAGTATATTGTGGTCAAAAATACTTGAATAAAGACTCATTCCTTTAAAGTGCTGATACATCGGTGTATTATCTTGCTCATTAACACGCCAATCAATCCGCTCATCTTCAGATTTTTCTTTTTTCATATCAGAAACTAACTGCTGCTGAAGCGGTGTGTCAAAGAGACTTGCATTAACATAATAACTATTTGCGCGTTGAACATGGTCATCAAAATAAATTTGGTTGCGTATAAATACAATAGACACTAAAACGGAAAGAATCATAATGGACAATATAAAGAAACGTGTTAATTTCGTTCTTATTTTAGGTTCTTTAACGAACAGTATGAGTATACCAATCAAACTGACTATAGGCATATACCATAACCATGAAACAAACTTGTCATATTGCCAAGCACTTGCAAAGACAAAACCTAAAGCGACTATAGAGGATAATATGTAAGTTTTTAAAGATAAAGTTCGAAAATATTTTACATAAAAACCTATTAAAACAGCCGAATTAAAAGTGATGAGGTAGTGCCAGCGTTTTTGTGGCGCTGAAAAGCCATTAAATAACTGATCCACAAAAGGTAGAAAACTAGCACAAATTGAAATCCACGTAAAAATAGCAAATAATTTGAAATAAAAATGTTTATATAATTTGAATGATAGCAATGCTTGGAGCGTTAAGAAAAGTATGACGATTAAATAATTGTCGTAAAATATATTTGTGTTTTGGTTAAAAGGTTCAAATAAGTCTACATCTCCATCAAAAGGGATGCGTCTATTATTAAAGTAACTTTGTATTGCTGGGAAAAAGAAAAACAAACTGCAACCTAATGCAAATAATGCTGAAATACATAATGTCATAAATGCGTTGAATCTAGGTACGAGATCATTTTTATGTTTGAAAATCGTTCTAGCCATAAAATACAAAAGGCCTGTTACTAATTGATAATAGGCAAAATAAAAATTATTAATTAATGAAATTGTTACGATAATAATAAAGAAACCTGGTTTACCACTTTTTAAGAAACGTTCGATTGACCATAGCAGTAATGGTAACCATATAAAAACATCACTAAAAAATGGCCAATAGACTGTGAACCTAAAATAAAGTGGTGACATCACAAAAATAAATGCTGCTAATACGGCCACTTTGCGATTATGTGAAATATAATGGACATAAATAAATGTTGCTATCATTGCTATAGCAGATTTAATTATAGAAACGACTAAGGCGTTTGTCATCCAAAACATCACATCAGAGGTATCCATTGGTAAGACTGTTTTAAGTAAGACAATAATAATGACGTTCAAAATAAATATAATATTTGTCGAAAAGTAATAACTTAAGTCAGTGAAAAAGTCTCCGCCCAAACCAAAGTCAGAAGCGTAAAACCAATTGCCGTGACTCCAATTATCAAATAAATACATTTGAATTGGCACCATTTGTTCCATACCATCATTAGGCCCTGTAAATAAAACGCCATCATGGATAAATCTATAAATAACATAACTGTGTCCAATAACAGCTAGTAATAAGAATAAACATGTGTACAAAAATTTACGCTTCATAAATGACTCCTGTATATGTAATAAATATAATTCCATTGTAACGATATTTTAAGAATTTAGATAAAAATAACTATTATTTATTTAAAAAAATATAATTCATTAAGTCTTAAGCGTTTTAAAAGTTAGAGAGGTTAAATAAAAGACAACCAAATTTCAGTCGTTTTTAGGAGGTTTAAACGTGGTGTCTAAAATAATTTGAAGTATATTACTAAATAATGTTGTAAAATTAAAGTAATAAGATAATAATGACATTATTTTATTTATATCGTTATAGGTGACGTGTTATGATTTTAAAGTCAAAGAATAGAAAATGAAATTAAAGCACAAGTATATAATTAAAAACTTTTAATTAAATAGAGCGTAAATAGAGAAAGGTGATGTATATGGTAATTCAATGGTATCCAGGCCATATGGCTAAAGCAAAAAGAGAAGTATCCGAAGAGTTAAAAAAAGTAGATGTAGTGTTTGAACTTGTAGATGCACGTATCCCATATAGTTCAAGAAATCCAATGATTGATGAAGTAATACAACAAAAACCACGTGTGGTCATTTTAAATAAAAAAGATATGGCAAATTTAAAAGAGCTGGTAAAATGGGAAAATTATTTTAAAGGGAAAGGCTTTTATCCTGTTGCAATTGATGCAAAACACGGCAAAGGTTTAAAACTCGTAGAGCAAGCCGCAATAAAAGCAACAAAAGAAAAATTCGAGAAAGAAAAGCAAAAAGGATTAAAACCACGTGCGATTAGAGCAATGATCGTTGGTATCCCTAACGTTGGAAAATCAACATTAATTAATAAATTAGCAAATAAATCTGTCACTAAAACGGGTAATACACCAGGTATAACGAAACAACAACAATGGATTAAAGTAGGGAAATCATTACAATTGTTAGATACGCCAGGTATCTTATGGCCTAAATTTGAAGATCAATTAGTTGGTAAGAAATTAAGTATCACTGGTGCTATCAAAGATAGTATCGTGCATTTAGATGAAGTAGCAATTTATGGTTTAGAATTTATGAAAGCACATGACTATGAAGGTTTAAAAGAACATTACAAAGTAGATGTACCAATCGACGCAGAGAACCTAGAGTGGTTTGATGCTATAGGACGTCGTCGTGGATTATTAAGACGTGGTAATGAAGTCGATTATGAAGCGGTTATTGATTTAGTTATACATGAAGTGAGAAATGCCAGAATAGGCACTTACACTTTTGATATAGCTAATGAAATGGACGTGTAAATATATTTATGAAACAAACTATTCAAGAAATTAAATTATTGTTGCAAGATATTCATTCTATAGAAACTTTAAAAAAGCATTCTGTCAATGACGATACGCGTAAGGGTGTACAAAATGCGATTGTTTCTAGAAGAAAACAATTGGAAAAAGTTCAAACATTACTAGAAAATTATAAAGTGATGTCTCATTATGAAAATGAAATACTAGATGATGATGACAAAGCGTTAATTTGTGGCATAGATGAAGTGGGAAGAGGACCGTTAGCTGGCCCTGTTGTTACTTGTGCAGTTATTTTAAATAAGGACCACCATTTCACAGGTTTAAATGACTCAAAGCAACTCTCTGCAAAGAAAAGGAATTTTTTAGAAAAACAATTATTATCAGAAGTATACGCATATGCATATGGTGTGGCGACAGTTGAAGAAATAGACCAAATTAATATTTATGAAGCAACTAAATTGGCAATGAAAAGAGCAGTTGAGACTTTATCTGTTAAGCCTACACATTTACTGATAGATGCGATGACACTGGATATAGATATTCCTCAAACATCAATAGTTAAAGGAGATGCCAAAAGTGTTTCTATAGCAGCAGCAAGTGTGTTAGCAAAAGAACATAGGGATAGATATATGCGTGAACTAGCGGATAAATATCCAGGTTATGGATTCGAAAAAAATGTTGGATATGGTACTCAACAACACTTAGATGGTATAAATCGACACGGTATTATAAATGAACACAGAAAAACTTTTGAACCAATTAAATCACTTTCAAATTAATGGTGAAAAACAAAAGATTTAAATAACTGGGCTAAATGAGTTTACAACAGCGCTTACATTTCATATAATTAGTTATGAACTTAACCTAAGAAACAGGAGGATGGAGAATGAATATCCACGAGTATCAAGGTAAAGCATTATTTCGTACAATGGGTGTTGCTGTCCCAGAAGGACGCGTAGCGTTCACTGCTGACGAAGCGGTAGAAAAAGCAAAAGAATTAAATTCAAAAGTATATGTGGTAAAAGCACAGATTCACGCTGGGGGTAGAGGTAAAGCTGGTGGAGTTAAAATCGCTAAATCACTATCTGAAGTTGAAACTTACGCTAAAGAATTATTAGGTAAGACGCTTGTAACACATCAAACTGGTCCTGAAGGTAAAGAAATTAAACGCCTTTACATAGAAGAGGGCTGCGATATTCAAAAAGAATATTATGTTGGATTTGTAATTGATCGTGCGACTGATAGTGTTACTTTGATGGCATCAGAAGAAGGCGGAACTGAAATTGAAGAAGTTGCTGCTGAATCACCTGAAAAAATATTCAAAGAAACTATTGATCCTATTGTTGGTTTAGCACCATATCAAGCTAGAAGAATCGCTTTTAATATTAATATTCCAAAAGAATCAATTAATAAAGCAGCTAAATTTTTAGTTTCACTTTATAATGTTTTCATCGAAAAAGATTGTTCTATTGTAGAAATCAACCCGTTAGTAACAACTAATGATGGTAATGTTTTAGCATTAGATGCAAAAGTTAACTTTGATGATAATGCGTTATTTAGACATAAAGATATTCTAGAATTACGCGATTTGGAAGAAGAAGATCCAAAAGAAATCGAAGCTTCTAAGTACGATTTATCATATATTGCATTAGATGGAGACATCGGTTGCATGGTAAATGGTGCTGGTTTAGCAATGGCAACTATGGATACAATTAACCACTTTGGCGGCAATCCGGCGAACTTCCTAGATGTAGGGGGCGGTGCAACTAAAGAAAAAGTTACTGAAGCATTTAAAATCATTTTAGGTGATGACAACGTAAAAGGTATTTTTGTTAATATCTTTGGTGGAATTATGAAATGTGACATTATTGCTGAAGGTATCGTTGCTGCAGTTAAAGAAGTAGAGCTTACTTTACCGCTTGTTGTACGTTTAGAAGGTACAAATGTTGAAAAAGGTAAAGAAATTCTTAAAGATTCTGGCTTAGCAATTGAATCAGCTGCAACTATGGCAGAAGGCGCACAAAAAATCGTAAAACTTGTTAAAGAAGCGTAGGAAAGGATGGGAGCACTAAGATGAGCGTATTTATTGATAAAAATACAAAAGTAATTGTACAAGGTATCACAGGGTCAACTGCCCTTTTCCATACAAAACAGATGCTTGAATATGGTACACAAATTGTTGCTGGGGTAACACCAGGTAAAGGCGGACAAGTAGTAGAAGGTGTACCAGTATTCAACACAGTTGAAGAAGCACAAAAAGAAACAGGTGCTACAGTATCTGTAATCTATGTACCTGCGCCATTCGCAGCAGATGCAATTTTAGAGTGTATAGATGCAGAATTAGATTTAGCTATCTGTATTACAGAACATATTCCAGTAGTTGATATGGTTAAAGTTAAACGTTACTCAGAAGGTAAAGAAACACGTGTTATAGGACCAAACTGTCCAGGTGTTATTACTGCAGATGAATGTAAAATTGGTATTATGCCAGGTTATATCCATAAAAAAGGCCATGTAGGCGTAGTATCCCGTTCAGGTACTTTAACTTACGAAGCTGTACACCAATTAACTGAAGAAGGTATTGGCCAAACAACAGCAGTAGGTATCGGTGGCGATCCAGTCAATGGTACGAACTTTATTGATGTGTTAAAAGCATTTAATGAAGATGATGAAACAAAAGCAGTCGTTATGATTGGTGAAATCGGTGGAACAGCAGAAGAAGAAGCTGCTGAGTGGATTAAAGCGAACATGACTAAACCTGTGATAGGTTTCATTGGTGGCCAAACAGCCCCTCCAGGTAAACGTATGGGCCATGCCGGTGCGATTATTTCAGGTGGTAAAGGTACTGCAGAAGAAAAAGTTAAAACACTTAACAATTGTGGTGTTAAAACTGCAGATACACCATCAGGAATTGGTACAACATTAATTGATGCAGCTAAAGATGCAGGCATCTACGAACAATTATTAACTGTCAAACAATAATTGTATTTTACAGACCCAGCACAAATTCCGAAAATATGTCGGAGTTTGTGCTATTTTAAGTATTTAAACATTATAGATTATATGATACTCGCGGTTGATAGGGATAGATGTTCTTTTCTTATCAACCGTTTTTTGTTGCATAAAAATCCTTATAAGTTTTATAAATTTGAAGGATTCAATTTACAGAAGATATATTTCAAGGTGAATAACCACTGTTTTATGAAACTTTAAATAACTACATTTATAATAGAAGAAAAACGATTGGAAATTTTTATTACTTGGCTAATCATAATTAGAAGTAATACGTACATATTCTTTATTTTATTCATTAAAGTGTCAGGAATTTCTAGTTTGAAGTGAATTTAAAATACAGAATTACTCTTTAAAATCTTGTTACTTTTCATTAGAAAATGATGTGGTTTTGTAATCTAATAAGCTGGTTTTATCCATTATAATTGAGATGAAAAGGAGAATCATAATGAGAGAACACCAATATTTAAAATTACGTTTTTCAGGCTTAACTACACGACAAATACATCAATTATTAAGGTATAATTCTAATTTTTTAGACTATAATCAAGTTGAACAAAATCATCTACTCAAACAATTTTTAAGTACATTAAAAATAAAGAGAAAAACAGAAATTTATGAACAATATCTTAATATAGAAGTTAAAAATATATTAACAATGTTGCGACAATGGAATTTAGATTACATTTCAATAGAACAGTCTTCATATCCCATATTACTTCGAGAAATCTATGAACCACCACTCATCCTTTTCTATAGAGGAAAGTTATCTTTAATGCAATCTCTTCAAACTCTTGCTATTATAGGTTCAAGGCATGCGACAGAATATAGTCAAAAAGCATTGAACTTTCTTTTTCCTTCATTTAAAAAAGAAAATTTAATCATAGTCTCAGGCTTAGCTAAAGGCGCAGATAAAATGGCACATGAGCATGCTTTATCAATGCACATGTCTGCAATTGCAGTACTAGGTTTTGGTCATTTACAACATTATCCAAAAGAAACGTTTGAAATTAGAAAACAATTAGAAATCGAAGGACTTGTAGTAAGTGAATATCTTCCTTTTCAAAGACCGAAAAAGCATCATTTTCCTGAGCGTAATAGAATAATAAGTGGATTGTCCAAAGGTATATTGATTACAGAATCTAAAGCAAATAGTGGTACATGTATTACAACGAATTTTGCCTTAGAACAAAATAGAGAAGTGTACATACTACCAGGTTCTATCTTTAATCCGATGACTGAAGGAAATTTATTAAGTGCTCAAGAAGGAGCAAAAATTATTTTGAAAGCAAGTGATATATTAATAGATTATAATTGAAATTTAATTGAATTAAATGGGAACTTATTAATGTAAGAAAAGGCATTTTATAATTATGAAATTACGATGACATTTGTTTTCTTTTTTAGTCAATATTATTAGAAATCCAGGTAACTTAAAATTAAAAACATTGACAAAAACAAAATAGACCGTTTATCATTTATCTTTGTAATTAGAAATGCAAGGGGGTAACTACTTTGGCAGAAAATTTAGTCATAGTTGAATCGCCTGCAAAAGCTAAAACCATTGAAAAATATTTAGGTAAAAAATATAAAGTTATCGCATCTATGGGGCATGTTAGAGATTTGCCACGTAGCCAAATGGGCGTAGATGATGAAAATGATTTTGAACCAAAATATATTACGATACGCGGCAAAGGTCCAGTTGTTAAAGAACTTAAAAAACATGCTAAGAAAGCAAAAAAAATATTCTTAGCGAGTGACCCTGACCGTGAAGGTGAGGCAATTGCTTGGCATTTGGCGAACATATTAAATTTAGAAGAATCAGTAGAAAATAGAGTAGTATTTAATGAAATAACAAAAGATGCCGTGAAAGATAGCTTTAAACATCCTAGAGGCATAGAGATGAATCTTGTTGACGCTCAGCAAGCGAGACGTATATTAGACCGTTTAGTTGGTTATAATATTTCGCCAGTATTGTGGAAAAAAGTTAAAAAAGGTTTATCAGCTGGACGTGTCCAATCTGTTGCACTTAGATTAGTTATTGATCGCGAAAATGAAATCAGAGACTTTAAACCAGAAGAATATTGGAAAATTGAAGGCGAATTTAGATATAAGAAATCCAAATTCAATGCCAAATTCCTTCATTTAAAAAACAAGCCATTTAAGTTAACAAGTAAAGATGATGTAGAAAAAATTACAACACAATTAGATGGAGATCAGTTTGAAGTAACAAAAGTTACCAAAAAAGAAAAAACGCGTTATCCAGCTAATCCATTTACAACATCAACATTGCAACAAGAAGCTGCACGAAAATTGAACTTCAAAGCACGAAAAACAATGATGCTAGCGCAACAATTGTACGAAGGTATTGATTTGAAACGACAAGGTACAGTCGGTTTAATCACATATATGCGTACAGATTCAACAAGAGTATCTGATCAAGCTAAAACTGAAGCGAAAAGTTATATTGAAGAAACATATGGTAATAACTATACGTCAAATCGTAAAGCTAAAGGACAACAAGGTGATCAAGATGCCCATGAAGCAATCAGACCATCTGGAACATTGCGTACACCAAATGAAATGAAGAATTATTTAACGCGTGATCAACACAGATTATATAAATTAATCTGGGAACGTTTTGTCGCAAGTCAAATGGCACCTGCGATATTAGATACCGTAGCTATGGATTTAACACAAAATGATTTGAAATTCCGTGCGAATGGACAAACGATTAAGTTTAAAGGGTTCATGACACTATACATTGAAACTAAAGACGACGAAGGAGGCGGTAAAGAAAATAAACTACCTAATATTGAAGAAGGTGAAATGGTTACAGCAACTGACATTGAACCTTCTCAACATTACACGCAACCACCACCGCGTTATACTGAAGCGCGTTTAGTAAAAACAATGGAAGAATTGAAAATTGGTCGACCATCTACGTATGCGCCGACAATAGATACGATACAAAAAAGAAATTATGTAAAAAATGAAAGTAAGCGTTTTGTGCCTACTGAACTAGGTGAAATCGTTCATGAGCAAGTGAAGGATTATTTTCCTGAAATCATTGATGTCGACTTTACTGTAAACATGGAAACGTTATTGGATAAAGTAGCTGAAGGCGAAATTCCATGGAAAAAAGTAATCCGTGATTTTTACAGTAGCTTTAGTCAAGATGTTGAACGTGCAGAAGAAGAAATGGAAAAAATTGAAATTAAAGATGAACCAGCTGGAGAAGATTGCGAACTATGCGGATCTCCAATGGTAATTAAAATGGGACGCTATGGTAAATTCATGGCATGTTCTAACTTCCCAGACTGTCGTAACACGAAAGCTATTATCAAAAAGATTGGCGTGACTTGTCCTAAATGTAAAGAGGGCGATGTCGTTGAACGCAAATCTAAAAAGAACCGTATTTTCTTCGGCTGTTCAAAATATCCTGAGTGTGACTTTGTTACATGGGACAAACCAATAGGACGTGATTGTCCTAAATGTGAACAATATCTAGTTGAGAAAAAACAAGGACGTAAAAGTCAGGTTATTTGCTCGAGCTGTGATTATAAAGAAGAACTACAAAAATAAGCAACCATATCATTTGTTAATTATTGGGTAATGCATATGAACATTACGAATATATTAATAATTCTATAAGCAACTAACGACACATATTTATAATGTAGATGCATATAATTATGATATGACGTCGTAGTTGCTATTTTTAATGTATTGGAGGAAGTTAAATGACTCAAACTGTCAATGTTATAGGGGCTGGTCTAGCTGGCTCGGAAGCAGCATATCAATTAGCTCAAAGAGGAATTAAAGTTAATTTAATAGAGATGAGACCAGTGAAGCAAACACCAGCACATCATACTGATCAATTTGCTGAGTTAGTTTGCTCAAACTCATTACGTGGCAATGCATTAACAAATGCAGTTGGTGTTCTCAAGGAAGAGATGAGACGACTTGATTCACTTATTATTAGTGCAGCAGACAAAGCAAGAGTGCCTGCTGGCGGTGCATTAGCCGTAGATCGACATGATTTTGCTAGTTACGTTACAAAAACTTTAAAAAAACATCCCAATGTAACAGTGTTAAATGAAGAAATCAATAGCATACCTGAAGGTTATACAATCATTGCTACTGGTCCATTAACTACAGAAAAATTGGCTGCTGAAATTGTAGAAGCTACAGGTGAAGATCAATTGTATTTTTATGATGCCGCAGCTCCAATAATTGAAAAAGAAAGTATAGACATGAATAAAGTATATTTGAAATCTCGTTATGATAAAGGTGAGGCAGCGTATCTAAACTGCCCTATGACGGAAGAAGAATTTAATACATTTTATGATGCATTGATGGAAGCAGAAGTAGCACCAGTTAATGAATTTGAGAAAGAAAAATACTTTGAAGGATGTATGCCTTTTGAAGTTATGGCAGAACGGGGACGCAAGACTTTATTGTTTGGTCCTATGAAGCCAGTCGGACTAGAAGATCCAAAGACAGGTGAACGCCCATATGCAGTTGTACAATTGAGGCAAGATGATGCCGCTGGTACATTGTATAATCTTGTAGGTTTTCAAACACATTTAAAATGGGGTGCACAAAAAAGCGTTATTCGTTTAATCCCTGGTTTAGAAAATGTAGAAATCGTAAGATATGGTGTGATGCATCGAAACACATTTATTAATTCGCCAGATGTGTTGACAGATAAGTATGAGTTGATAGGTAGAGAAGAAGTTCATTTTGCTGGCCAAATGACTGGCGTTGAAGGTTATGTTGAAAGTGCAGCAAGTGGCTTAGTTGCAGGCATCAACGTAGCGCATAAAATTAAAGGTAAAGGTGGCGTAATATTTCCAAGAGAAACAATGATTGGAAGTATGGCATATTATATTTCTCATGCTAAAAACGAGAAAAATTTCCAGCCAATGAATGCGAATTTTGGTTTACTGCCAACTATAGAAAAGCGTGTTAAGGATAAAAAAATACGTTATGAAAAACTTGCAGACCGCGCATTATCATATTTAGATAATTATAAGCAAACATTATAAAATATTCGTTAATATAACCATTTCCTAAAATTTTTGTAAGTTTGACTCAATTTAATAGTTATTTTTCGCAGTCCCCTCCATCAATATGCTACAATTCATATTGATGGAGGGGTTTTTATTGGAAGAAATCCAGCAGGCATATTTGTTTATGTTAAAAGTTGAACGACAGTTTTCAGAGCATACTTTAAAGTCATACCACGATGATTTAGAACAGTTTAATGTATTTTTAAATCAAGAATATTTAGAGCTATCTGCATTCGAATACAAAGATGCAAGAAACTATCTAAGTTATTTATATTCGAAAAACTTGAAAAGAACCTCAGTTTCTCGTAAAATTTCTACGCTGAGAAGTTTTTATGAATATTGGATGACGCAAGATGAAAAAGTTATAAATCCATTTATTCAATTAGTGCATCCCAAGAAAGAACAATATTTACCACACTTTTTTTATGAAGAAGAAATGGAAGCTTTATTTGAAACTGTTGAAAAAGACCCAAAAAAAGGTTTGAGAGATAGAGTGATTTTGGAACTTCTCTATGCAACAGGCATAAGGGTTTCGGAGTTAGTCCATATAAGAGCGCATGATTTAGATATGAATTCACCTGGTGTAAAAGTGTTAGGTAAAGGTGGTAAAGAACGCTTTATTCCATTTGGGGAATTTTGCAAACAAAGTATAGAACGATACTTAGAATTATTTAAACCTAAAAGCAAAAGTGATCATAATTATTTATTAGTAAATATGAACGGTGCGCCTATCACAGAGCGTGGCGTTCGTTATGTGTTAAACGATGTTGTAAAACGTACAGCTGGCGTCACGGATATTCATCCACATAAATTAAGACATACATTTGCAACACATATGCTTAATCAAGGGGCTGATTTACGTACTGTTCAATCATTGTTAGGTCATGTGAACTTATCAACTACAGGCCGATACACGCATGTTACAAATGAGCAATTAAAAAAAGTATATTTAAACGCACATCCTCGTGCAAAAAAGGAGAATTAGATTATGAGTACATCTATTCATGCGACAACGATTTTTGCAGTGCAACATAACGGTCATTCAGCAATGGCAGGTGATGGCCAAGTAACGCTTGGTGAACAAGTAATTATGAAACAAACAGCACGAAAGGTTAGACGCTTATACAACGATAAAGTTTTAGCAGGATTTGCAGGAAGCGTAGCAGATGCATTTACATTATTCGAAAAATTCGAAACTAAATTACAACAATTTGGTGGTAATTTAGAAAGAGCCGCAGTTGAATTAGCTCAAGAATGGAGAGGTGACAAACAACTGCGTCAACTAGAAGCAATGTTAATCGTTATGGATGAGGATTCAATACTAGTAGTAAGTGGTACAGGAGAAGTAATCGCACCAGATGATGCTTTAATAGCAATTGGTTCAGGTGGTAATTACGCTTTGAGTGCTGGAAGAGCATTGAAACGTCATGCCACAAACTTAACTGCAGAAGAAATGGCTTATGAAAGTTTAAAAGTTGCATCTGATATTTGTGTGTTTACAAATGATCAAATCGTAGTTGAAAAATTATAAAAGATAAAACTAAAAAAGTACAATGAAAATAAAAATGTATAATTGTAAAAATTTAGGATATAGTAATAATAAATAAATTTACAAATACTTTTTAGAGTAATTGAAATCAAAATTACGGAGGTAATTTATTTTATGGAAACGACTGGCATTAAATTAACACCAAAAGATATCGTTTCAAAATTGAATGAATACATTGTTGGGCAAGATGATGCAAAGCGCAAAGTAGCAATAGCACTAAGAAATAGATATAGACGAAGTCTTTTAGCTGAAGAAGCTAAACAAGAGATTGCACCAAAAAACATTTTGATGATCGGACCCACAGGTGTAGGTAAGACGGAAATAGCAAGAAGAATGGCTAAAGTTGTAGGTGCACCTTTTATAAAGGTAGAAGCTACTAAATTTACAGAAGTAGGTTATGTAGGTCGAGATGTTGAGAGCATGGTAAGAGATTTAGTTGATGTAGCTATTAGACTAGTTAAAGAACAAAAGAAAGCTTTAGTTGAAGAAGAAGCAAAGCAAAAAGCAAATGAAAAATTAGTAAAACTTTTAGTACCTAGTATGAAGCAAAAAGCGAATAATACGAATAACAATGGGAATAATCCCTTAGAATCATTGTTTGGTGGTTCGATGCCAAACTTTGGTCAGAGCAACGATGAAGAAGAGGAAACGCCTACAGATGAAATCAAGACAAAGCGTTCCGAAATTAAACAACAATTATTGAATGGCGTACTAGAAGAAGAAAAAGTAAGATTAAAAGTAGAACAAGACCCAGGCGCTATGGGGATGTTAGGCACAAATCAAAATGAACAAATGCAAGATATGATGAAACAACTCATGCCTAAGAAAAAAGTAGAAAGAGAAGTACCTGTACAAACAGCACGTAAAATATTAACGGATCAATTTGCCGACGAACTGATTGATCAAGAATCAGCAAATCAACAAGCAATTGAACTTGCTGAACAAATGGGGATTATATTTATTGATGAAATCGATAAAGTTGCAACAAACAATCAAAATTCAGGTCAAGATGTGTCTCGACAAGGCGTTCAGAGAGATATTTTACCAATACTTGAAGGTAGCATGGTACAAACGAAATATGGTACTGTTAACACTGAACATATGCTATTTATTGGTGCTGGAGCATTCCACGTGGCTAAACCAAGTGATTTAATTCCTGAGTTGCAAGGTCGTTTCCCAATTCGAGTTGAATTAAAAAATCTTTCAGTAGAAGATTTTGTGCGAATCTTGACTGAACCGAAATTATCACTTATCAAACAATATGAAGCGCTACTTCAAACAGAAGAAGTGATAGTCAACTTTACCGATGACGCGATTAAACGTCTAGCAGAAATTGCGTTCCAGGTAAACCAAGATACTGATAACATTGGCGCACGTCGTTTGCATACTATACTTGAAAAAATGCTAGAAGATTTATCATTTGAAGCACCAAGTATGCCCAATGCGGTTGTAGACATTACGCCACAATATGTTGATGATAAGTTGAAATCAATTTCAACAAATAAAGATTTAAGTGCATTTATTTTATAATATAAATAAAAAGGAGAAGGAATATGAGCTTATTATCGAAAACTAGAGAATTAAATACACTTTTGCAAAAGCACAAAGGTATTGCCGTTGATTTTAAGGATGTAGCACAAACAATAAGTAGTGTAACAGTAACAAATGTATTTATTGTTTCTAGAAAAGGAAAAATTTTAGGATCAAGTTTAAACGAATTGTTGAAAAATGATCGCATTATACAAATGCTTGAAAATAGACACATACCTAAAGAATATACAGATAAATTAATGGATGTTAGAGAGACACAATCTAACATTGATATTGAGAACGTATTATCTGTGTTCCCACCAGAAAACAAAGAATTATTCAAAATTAGTCGAACTACAATTTTTCCAATTTTAGGTGGCGGTGAAAGATTAGGTACTTTGGTACTTGGACGTGTTCAAGAAGATTTCTCTGAGAATGATTTAGTACTTGGCGAATATGCTGCTACAGTCATTGGTATGGAAATTTTACGTGAAAAACATAGTGAAGTTGAACAAGAAGCAAGAGATAAAGCTTCTATTAGCATGGCAATTAATTCTTTATCATATTCTGAAAGTGAAGCAATCGAGCATATCTTTGAAGAATTAGGTGGTAAAGAAGGATTACTTATTGCATCAAAAGTTGCAGATAGAGTAGGTATCACACGTTCAGTTATTGTCAATGCTCTGCGTAAACTTGAAAGTGCTGGTGTTATTGAATCACGTTCTTTAGGAATGAAGGGTACATTTATTAAAGTGAAAAAAGAAAAATTCTTAGATGAGTTAGAAAGAATTAAATAATAAATACGCAAATTAATTTTAAAATATAGCATTAAAAAGAGCGTCTAAATCATAAGACTTTTAGATGTTCTTTTAATGTGTGGAATAGTAGTATGAAAGTATTGCTTTATAAATACAAATATGATATATTTATTCACGGCTATGAAGCCAATACGCACACAAAAAGTGCAAGTATAAAGGGTGCGGTATTTAGTTATCGTGTTTATATGAGCTTTTTGTGGAGGTAATAAACCAATAGGAGGATTTTAATTATGGCAGTAATTTCAATGAAACAATTACTAGAAGCAGGCGTTCACTTTGGTCACCAAACACGTCGTTGGAACCCAAAAATGAAAAGATACATTTTCACTGAAAGAAACGGTATTTACATTATCGATTTACAAAAAACAGTGAAAAAAGTAGAAGAAGCTTATAACTTCATTAAACAAGTATCAGAAGATGGCGGAAAGGTTTTATTCGTTGGTACGAAAAAACAAGCACAAGATTCAGTTAAAGCTGAAGCAGAACGTGCTGGTCAATTCTATGTAAACCAAAGATGGTTAGGCGGAATCTTAACTAACTATAAAACAATTTCTAAACGTATCAAACGCATCTCTGAGATTGAAAAAATGGAAGAAGATGGCTTATTCGAAGTATTACCTAAAAAAGAAGTTGTAGAACTTAAAAAAGAATACGACCGTTTAATCAAATTCTTAGGCGGAATTCGTGATATGAAATCAATGCCTCAAGCATTATTTGTAGTTGATCCTCGTAAAGAGCGCAACGCAATTGCTGAAGCACGCAAATTACACATCCCTATCGTTGGTATTGTGGATACTAACTGTGATCCAGATGAAATTGATTACGTTATCCCAGCAAACGACGATGCTATTCGTGCCGTTAAATTATTAACTGGTAAAATGGCAGATGCAATCTTAGAAGGTCAACAAGGTGTATCTAATGAAGAAGTAGCAGCAGAACAAAATATTGATTTAAAAGAATCAAAAGAAGCTACTGAAGCAGGAACAACTGAAGAAAACACTTCTGTTGAATCAAACTAAGAATAATGTAAAATGGGTGATAAGATATTCAAGCTTATCACCCTTTTTTAAAAATAAATATATTAAAATTCATTAAATAATGGAGGAATATGAAATGGCAATTTCAGCTAAACTTGTAAAAGAATTACGTGAAAAAACTGGTGCAGGTATGATGGACTGTAAAAAAGCGTTAACAGAAACTGATGGTGACATCGACAAAGCTGTTGACTACCTACGTGAAAAAGGTATCGCAAAAGCTGCTAAAAAATCTGACCGTATTGCGGCAGAAGGTCTCGTTCATGTTGAAGAAAAAGGCAATGAAGCAGCAATTGTAGAAATTAATGCAGAAACTGACTTCGTAGCTCGTAACGAAGGTTTCCAAGAATTAGTGAAAGAAATTGCTATTCAAGTATTAGACACAAAAGTTGAAACAGTAGAAGCATTATTAGAAACTACATTAGCTGATGGTAAATCAGTAGACCAACGTGTTAAAGAATCTATCTCAACTATCGGAGAAAAATTAAGTATCCGTCGTTTCGCTATTAGAACAAAATCAGATAATGATGCTTTTGGTTCTTATTTACACATGGGCGGACGTATCGGTGTGTTAACTGTAGTTGAAGGTTCAACTGATGGCCAAGCTGCTAAAGACGTAGCTATGCACATTGCTGCAATCAATCCTAAATATGTTTCATCTGAACAAGTAAGCGAAGATGAAATTAATCACGAAAGAGAAGTTCTAAAACAACAAGCACTAAACGAAGGTAAACCAGAGAAAATTGTAGAAAAAATGGTTGAAGGACGTTTACGTAAATATTTACAAGAAATTTGTGCAGTTGACCAAAACTTTGTAAAAGATCCTGATCAAACAGTTGAAGCTTTCTTGAAATCAAAAGGTGGAAAACTTGTTGACTTCTTACGTTATGAAGTAGGCGAAGGCATGGAAAAACGTGAAGAAAACTTTGCTGACGAAGTAAAAGGGCAAATGAAATAATTTTTCATAGTTAAAACAAGAAAGAAGACACCTTTGTGCTCCGTATGAAAGATTTACTTTTGTATTGGAAGACCTATTGTGTCTTCTTTACTTGTATCAATTACATATTTTTACAATAGAGAGGATAAGACAATGGCTCAAACTTCTAAATACGATCGTGTTGTTTTAAAATTAAGTGGCGAAGCACTAGCAGGTAATGATGGATTTGGAATTAATCCAATTACGATTAAAAGCGTGGCTGAACAAGTAGCCGAAGTTGCGAAGATGGACTGTGAAATTGCAGTTATCGTTGGCGGAGGTAATATTTGGAGAGGTAAAACGGGTAGTGACTTAGGCATGGACCGTGGTACTGCTGATTACATGGGTATGTTAGCTACGGTAATGAATGCTTTAGCGTTACAAGATAGCCTTGAACAATTAGAATGTGACACACGCGTTTTAACTTCAATTGAAATGAAACAAGTTGCAGAACCATACATTCGTCGCCGTGCAATTAGACACTTAGAGAAAAAACGTGTAGTTATTTTTGCAGCGGGAATTGGTAATCCATACTTCTCAACTGATACTACAGCAGCCTTACGTGCGGCTGAAGTTGAAGCCGATGTTATCTTAATGGGTAAAAATAATGTTGATGGCGTTTACTCTGCCGATCCAAAGGTAGACCCTAATGCTATTAAGTATGAACATCTTACTCATATTCAAATGTTGCAAGATGGTTTACAAGTAATGGATTCAACAGCATCTTCATTCTGTATGGATAACAACATTCCGTTGAATGTGTTCTCAATTACTGAAGAAGGTAATATTAAACGTGCGGTAATGGGTGAAAAAATAGGAACAATAATAACAAAATAATTAGAGGTGTATGAGAATGAGCGACGTTATAAATGATACGAAATCAAAAATGCAAAAATCTGTTGACAATCTTTCAAGAGAATTAGCTAATATCAGTGCCGGAAGAGCCAATTCCAATTTATTGAATGGCGTAAATGTTGATTACTATGGTGCACCAACACCAGTTCAACAACTTGCTAGTATCAATGTGCCAGAAGCACGTTTATTAGTGATTGCACCATATGATAAATCGTCTGTCGGCAATATTGAAAAAGCAATCAACGCTGCTAACTTAGGCGTGAACCCTTCAAGTGATGGAGAAGTTATACGTATTGTTATCCCAGCATTAACTGAAGAGCGCCGTAAAGAGCTTGTAAAAGAAGTTAAAAAAATTGGCGAAGATGCGAAAGTAGCAGTTAGAAATGTTCGTCGAGATTCAAATGATGTACTTAAAAAGCAAGAAAAAAATGGCGATATCACTGAAGATGATTTAAAATCACAAGCAGATGATGTACAAAAACTAACTGACAACTCAATTAAAGAAATTGATAAATTATTAGAAGAAAAAGAAAAAGATATAATGTCAGTATAAACATGGTAATGATGATTATACTTCTATTCACTCATTAAGGTATATAATTACTTGTAGTTAGAGCTTGAAGAAGAGGTATATCATATATTTATCTGAACTGTATCAAATCAGACTTTGGTACAGTTTTTTTATTTGTTTATTCAATGCACCTATCTATTATGATAAAATGATAGATAATTGCATCTAGAATCTAATTATAATAAACAGAGATGATCAAGCTCGGAGGAAATACCATGTTTAAAAAGTTAAAAAAGAAGAAAGAAAATCAGTATAAGCAATCCGATATAGATTTGGAAGTACATAATATACCCGAACATGTTGCTATAATTATGGATGGTAATGGTCGTTGGGCAAAACAAAGAAGATTGCCTAGGATAAAAGGTCACTACCAAGGTATGCAAACTGTTAAAAAAATCACTAAAGCAGCTAGTGATATAGGAATTAAATATTTAACATTGTATACTTTCTCTACAGAAAATTGGGCAAGGCCTAAAAATGAAGTGAATTACATCATGAACTTGCCAGTTAACTTTTTAAGAACATTTCTACCAGAGTTGATAGAAAATAATGTTAAAGTAGAGACGATTGGTTTTATTGAGCATTTACCAACATCTACACTTAAAGCGATAGATAAAGCAAAAGAAGAAACAAAGAATAATACGGGCTTAAAATTGGTCTTTGCTATAAATTATGGCGGACGAGCCGAAATAGTCCACAGTGTGAAATCAATTTACGACAAATTGACTGCTGAAGGTTTAACAAGTGAAGCAGTCACTGAAGAAATGATTAATGATCATTTAATGACTCATTGCTACCCTGACCCAGATCTTTTGATTAGAACATCAGGAGAGCAACGTATTAGTAATTTCCTAATCTGGCAAGTATCTTACAGTGAATTTTTATTCAATGAAAAATTATGGCCAGATTTTGATAAAGAAGAATTAATAAACTGTATTAAAATTTATCAATCTCGTCAAAGGCGTTTTGGGGGATTATAAGTAGTTAGGAGAATAGTATGAAAGTTAGAACTTTGACGGCAATCATAGGACTTATCATTTTCCTCCCGGTCTTACTGAAGGGCGGAGTTATATTAATGCTGTTTTCGTATTTATTAGCGTTCATAGCATTAAAAGAATTGCTTAATATGAATATGATTAAGTTTTTATCGGTACCAGGTATCATAAGTGCACTAGGAATTTTAATTATTATGTTACCTCAAGGTGCTGGTAACTGGGTTAATGATTTACAATTAAAGTCATTAATAGCAATGAGTTTTATTTTATTAAGTTATACAGTGCTTTCTAAAAATAGATTTAGTTTTATGGATGCTGCATTTTGTTTAATGACGATTGCGTATGTTGGTATTGGGTTTATGTATCTTTATGAAACAAGATCTGAAGGCTTACACTACATACTATTTGCATTTCTAATCGTATGGTCAACAGATACAGGTGCATATATTTTTGGTCGCTTAATGGGCAAACATAAATTATGGCCTGTGATAAGTCCTAATAAAACAATAGAAGGTTTTGTTGGCGGATTGATTTGTAGTTTAATTATTCCACTTGTTATGATTGTGTTTGTAGACTTTAATATTGCAATGTGGATATTATTAATTGTTACAATCATCTTAAGTATATTTGGACAACTTGGTGATCTTGTTGAGTCAGGTTTCAAACGTCATTTTGGTGTGAAAGACTCAGGTCGTATTTTACCTGGCCATGGTGGTATTTTAGATCGCTTTGACAGTTTTATGTTTGTATTGCCACTATTAAACATCTTGTTAATACAAGCTTAATTATAGATTCAAAGTGATACTATACAATTATATAAACAAAAATAAGGAGTTAATGAAATAAAATAACTGAGTGCTTCAATGCAGTTATTTTATTTCTTAACTCCTTTTCACAAGCAAAAATACTTTGTGTAAGTGCGACTGCAAAATGATAAGTATAATGTAAGTGAGGGAACTGAAGTCGTATTAAAGTTACGTGTGTCACTCAGCATAGTTGTGTTATACTTTTATAATCTAAAGTAAGCAAGTAGTCAAAAGAAAATGAATCATATGAATTAAGATATGAAGTATAAGCAAACAATTTATTTCGAAAATATGAGGTGTAGCAAAGTGAGTTTTCTAGTAACAATTATTTCATTTATAATCGTTTTTGGTGTGCTTGTCACAGTTCATGAGTACGGGCATATGTTTTTTGCAAAACGCGCAGGCATTATGTGTCCGGAATTTGCAATTGGTATGGGACCTAAAATATTTAATTTCAGAAAAAATGAAACGCTATATACGATTCGATTATTACCTGTTGGAGGTTATGTACGCATGGCTGGAGATGGTTTAGAAGAACCACCAGTTCAACCAGGTATGCATGTAAAAATAAAATTAAATGATAAAGATGAAATTACCCACATCATTTTAGATGATCAACACAAATTTCAACAAATTGAAGCAATAGAAGTAAAACAATGTGATTTTAAAGATGGCTTATTTGTTGAAGGTGTAACATCATATAATCAAGAAAGACAACGCTATCCAATTGCTAAGACATCATACTTTGTAGAGAACGGTAGCTTAATTCAAATTGCACCTAGAGATCGTCAATTTACTTATAAAAAACCTTACCAAAAATTCTTAACTTTATTCGCAGGGCCATTGTTTAATTTTTTACTTACATTGGTATTATTTATTGGTCTAGCATATTATCAAGGTACAGCAACAAATTCAGTGGATGAAGTTGTTAAAGATTCACCTGCTGAACAAGCAGGACTTAAATCTGGAGATACGATTGTTAAAGTGGGAAACCATAATATTGATAGTAAAGATGATATCGATAAAGCAGTAAAAGATATTAAAGACAACAAGACAAAATTAGTCGTCGAACGTGATGGAAACAAACAGACTTTTAACATTAAACCTAAAAAAATAGAACAAAAAGTAACGAAAACACATTCAGAAACAAAATATTTATTAGGTTATAGTGCGACGACTGAGCACACTATTTTTAAACCAATTGCAGCGGGTGTGGAACAAACACTTAGTGCAGGTAAAATTATTTTCACTGCAATTGTAAGTATGATTGCGAGCATTTTCACTGGAGAATTCTCATTTGATATGTTGAATGGTCCAGTAGGTATATATCATACTGTCGACTCTGTCGTTAAAACTGGTATAATTAACTTGATTTCATGGACTGCTTTGCTAAGTGTTAACTTAGGATTAATGAATTTACTACCAGTACCAGCGTTAGATGGTGGACGAATTTTATTTGTAATTTATGAAGCAATCTTTAGAAAACCAGTAAATAAAAAAGCAGAAACTACAATTATCGCCATTGGTGCCGTATTTGTATTAATCGTTATGGTATTAGTGACTTGGAACGATATCCAGCGTTATTTCTTATAAGAGGGAGAGAAGTATTTAAATGAAACAATCAAAAGTATTTATACCAACTATGAAAGAAGTGCCAGCTGGTGCCGAGGCATTAAGCCATCGACTATTATTAAAAGCAGGCTTAATCAAACAAAGTACAAGCGGAATTTACAGTTACTTACCAATAGCTGCGAGAGTATTAAATAATATTGAAGCCATTGTTCGTGAAGAGATGGAGCGTATTGATGCCGTTGAAATATTAATGCCAGCATTACAACCATCAGAATTATGGGAAGAATCGGGACGTTGGAATGCATATGGTCCAGAACTTATGCGTTTACAAGACCGTAATGGGCGTCAATTTGCGCTTGGACCAACACACGAAGAAGTTGTGACTTCAATTGTTCGGGATGAATTGAAATCATATAAACAACTGCCAATGACACTTTTCCAAATACAATCTAAATTTAGAGATGAAAAGCGTCCGCGTTTTGGTCTGTTACGCGGTAGAGAATTTATAATGAAAGATGCTTATTCTTTCCATGCTGATGAAGTATCACTAAATGAATCATATGAAGATATGTACCATGCATATGGTCGTATCTTTAATCGTGTAGGCATTAACGCAAGACCTGTTGTTGCCGATTCAGGTGCAATTGGTGGTAGTCATACACATGAGTTTATGGCGTTAAGTGAAATCGGTGAAGACACGATTGTGTACAGTGAGCAAAGTGATTACGCTGCAAATATAGAAAAAGCTGAAGTGGTTTACCATCCCAATAAAAAACATGAAGATATACAACCGTTAATAAAAATTGAAACGCCAAATGTGCATACAGCACAAGATCTTGCGACATTTTTAAATAAACCATTAGACGAAATTACTAAGTCTATGATATTTAATGTCGATGGTGAATTTATATTAGTATTAGTTCGTGGTCATCACGAAATTAACGATATTAAATTAAAAGCTTATTTTGGTACCGACAATGTGAGTTTAGCAACTGAAGATGAAATTATTAATATTTTAGGTGCAAAACCAGGTTCGCTCGGTCCAGTTTTTGATAAAGATATTAAAATTTATGCAGATAATTTCATTCAAGATCTGAATAATATCATCGTTGGTGCGAATGAAGATGGGTATCATCTGTTAAACGCAAATGTCGGTCGTGACTTTGAAGTAGAAGCCTATGGAGATTTTAGATTTATTTTAGAAGGTGAATTATTAGCAGATAGCTCAGACAAAGCACACTTTGCAGAAGGTATTGAAGTAGGCCAAGTCTTTAAACTTGGAACAAAATATTCTGAATCAATGAACGCTACGTTCTTAAATGACCAAGGTAGAGCACAACCATTGTTAATGGGATGCTATGGCATTGGTATTTCAAGAACATTAAGTGCAATCGTTGAACAAAATAACGACGAAAATGGTATTATTTGGCCGAAATCAGTCACACCATTTGAATTACACTTAATTACAATCAATCCTAAAAAAGATGATCAACGTGAATTAGCGGATCAATTATATACACAATTAAAAGAAAATTATGATGTGCTTTATGATGATCGTAAAGAACGTGCTGGTGTGAAATTTAATGATGCTGATTTAATCGGGGTACCAATACGTATTGTTGTAGGTAAAAATGCTGCAGAAGGTATTGTAGAAGTTAAACGTCGCGATACTGGTGACAGTGAAGACGTGCATATTGATAATTTAATCAATTATGTAAATGAATTATATACAAATATATAATTAAAAAGTGAAGACCGTAACAATTTGTTATAATATATAAAGTGAATTGGTAAGTGTTACTTATATAAAATCATAAGGCTGGCACATAAATACGGCATTCCAAATTAGTGAGTGTAAATTAGAGAATGCACAATAGTTTTCTAATTTTTAAATGTGTCTGTCTCAAGCTTTTAAAGAGGGGGGCGGAAATACGAAATCAAATTTTAAAGTTTGGTTTCTGTTCCGCTCCCATTTGTTATTCACAAAAATATGAATTTAAGTTATTAAGTTTAACTATTAGAATTTCACACATACCCGTTATAATATAGAGAATGGAATAATAATATATACACCGTTATTTAATGTAAGTAATCATATACAAGTAAAGCAGTGTAATTAATAGTAAGGTGGTTATCGTCATGGCAATGACAAATCAGGAAAAATTTAAAATCCTAGCTGACCAAATTAAAATAACAAATCATTTGGAACAAGAAATTTTGGAGCAAAGTGAACTAACGCGTGTGGATGTTAAGACAACAGATCGTACATGGGTGTTTCAAATCACATTACCACACTTTCTATCAACAGAAGATTATTTGCTTTTTACAGGTGCAATAACAGAAGAGTTTAAATCAATTGCAAATGTAGAATGTAATATTACAATAAATAATAAATCAAACCAAGATGAATATGCGATAAAGTATTTTAGTCATTGTATCGATCAAACACAACTTTCACCCAAAGTGAAAGGACAATTAAAGCAAAAACGCTTAATTATGTCGGGAGATGTGCTAAAAGTAACTTGTCAAAATGATATTGAAAGAGATCATTTTGATAAAGCGTGTAATGGTAGCTTAGTTAAAGCTTTTCAACAGTGTGGGTTCGATATTAGTAAAATAGTCTTTGAAACGGATAGTATCGGCAACGAAGGTGACTTAGCATCATTAGAAGCACATATTCAAGAAGAAGATGAAAAGAGTGCACGTGAAGCTACTGAAAAATTAGAAAAAATGAAAGCTGAGAAGGCAAAACAACAAGATAATAATGAAAGCTCAGTAACTAAGTGTCAAATTGGTAAACCAATCCAAATCGACAATATTAAACCGATAGATTCTATTATTGAAGAAGAATTTAAAGTAGCAGTTGAAGGTGTTATTTTTGATATTAACTTAAAAGAGTTGAAGAGTGGACGACACATTGTAGAGTTGAAGGTAACTGACTATACAGATTCGCTTGTATTAAAAATGTTCACTCGTAAAAATAAAGATGATTTAGATAACTTTAAAGCATTGAGCGTCGGTAAATGGATTCGCGCACAAGGACGCATAGAAGAAGATTCGTTTGTTCGTGATTTAGTGATGATGATGTCAGATATTGAAGAAATTAAAAAAGCTACTAAGCAAGATAAATCTGAAGAAAAAAGAGTGGAATTCCATTTGCATACGGCAATGAGTCAAATGGATGGGATACCTAATATTTCAGCATACGTCGATCAAGCAGCAAAATGGGGTCATAAAGCAATTGCAGTGACTGACCATAATGGTGTTCAGGCCTTTCCAGACGCCCATGCGGCAGCTGAAAAAAATGGGATTAAAATGATTTATGGAATGGAAGGCATGTTAGTCGACGATGGTGTACCTATTGCATACAAACCTATGGATCGTGATTTGAAAACCGCAACATACGTTGTATTTGACGTTGAGACGACCGGCTTATCCAATCAGTACGATAAAATTATCGAGCTTGCTGCAGTGAAAGTTAAAGACGGAGAAATCATTGATAAGTTTGAACTTTTTAGTAATCCACACGAACGTTTATCCGATGTTATTATTAATTTGACACATATTACGGATGATATGTTAGTTGATGCACCAGAAATTGAAGAAGTACTTACTGAGTTTAAAGCGTGGGTAGGAGACGCTATTTTTGTGGCACATAACGCATCCTTTGATATGGGATTTATTGATACTGGATATGAACATGTCGGTATTGGCGCGTCTACAAACGCTGTAATAGATACACTTGAATTATCAAGAACAATCAATACTGAATACGGCAAACATGGATTGAACTTCTTAGCCAAAAAATACGGTGTAGAGTTAACGCAGCACCATAGAGCAATCTACGATACGGAAGCAACGGCTTATATGTTTATTAAAATGCTTAAACAATTAGAAGAACTCGGTGTTTATAATCACCAAGATATTAATACATCGTTATCAAACGAAGATGCTTATAAACGTGCACGTCCGAACCATGTCACGCTGATTGTTCAAAATCAGAAAGGTCTTAAAAATTTATTCAAGATTGTAAGTGCGTCCTTAGTCCAATATTATTATCGAACACCTAGAATTCCACGTTCACTATTAGATGAATATCGTGAAGGTATTCTCGTGGGTTCTGCATGTGACGAAGGAGAAGTATTTACTGCAGTAATGCAAAAAGACCAATCTCAAGTTGAACGTATTGCTCAATACTATGATTTCATTGAAATTCAACCGCCTGCTTTATATCAAGGATTAATTGATAGAGAACTCATACGTGATAATCAAACATTACATGAAATATATAATCGTTTGATTCGTGCAGGAGAAGTTAATGATATTCCAGTTATAGCTACAGGCAATGCACACTATTTGAATGAACACGATTCGATTGCACGTAAAATATTGATTGCTGCACAACCTGGCAATCCATTAAACCGTTCTACATTGCCAAAGGCACATTTTAGAACTACAGACGAAATGTTAGATGAATTGCACTTCTTGGGTGAAGAAAAAGCTCATGAACTTGTCATTAAAAATACGAATGCGCTAGCAGATCATATAGAGCGTGTTGTTCCAATTAAAGATGAGCTATATACACCAAGAATGGAAGGCGCAAATGAAGAAATTCGAGAAATGAGCTATTCTAATGCAAAAGCCCTCTATGGTGAAGATTTACCGCAAATTGTAATTGATCGTCTTGAAAAAGAATTAGAAAGTATTATAGGTAATGGTTTCTCTGTTATATACCTCATTTCACAACGACTTGTTAAAAAATCTTTAAATGATGGGTATCTCGTTGGTTCACGTGGTTCTGTAGGTTCAAGTTTTGTAGCAACTATGACAGAAATTACAGAAGTTAATCCATTACCACCACATTACATTTGTCCAAAATGTAAAACGAGTGAATTCTTTGATGATGGCTCCGTTGGCTCTGGTTTTGATTTACCAGATAAAAAATGTGGAACTTGTGGCAGTGACCTTATTAAAGAAGGTCAAGATATTCCTTTCGAAACTTTCTTAGGCTTTAAAGGCGATAAAGTACCAGATATTGACTTGAACTTTAGTGGAGAATATCAACCGAATGCACATAATTACACAAAAGAATTATTTGGTGATGATAAAGTCTTCCGTGCTGGAACAATTGGTACAGTCGCAGAGAAAACAGCTTTTGGTTATGTGAAGGGTTATTTAAATGACCAAGGTATCCATAAACGTGGCGCAGAAGTAGACAGACTTGTTAAAGGTTGTACAGGTGTTAAACGTACATCTGGACAACATCCAGGCGGTATTATTGTTGTACCTGATTATATGGATATATATGATTTTACACCCGTACAGTTCCCAGCGGATGATCAGTCTTCATCTTGGATGACAACGCATTTTGATTTCCACTCCATACATGATAACGTTCTGAAGTTAGATATACTTGGACACGATGATCCAACAATGATTCGTATGTTACAAGACTTATCAGGAATAGATCCTAAAACAATTCCAGTAGACGATAAAGAAACGATGGGTATCTTTAGTTCGCCTGAACCTTTAGGTGTTACGCAAGAGGAAATTTTATGTAAAACTGGCACGTTTGGTGTACCAGAATTTGGTACTGGCTTTGTTAGACAAATGTTAGAAGATACAAAACCAACAACATTTTCAGAACTTGTTAGAATATCAGGGTTATCACATGGCACAGATGTATGGTTAGGAAACGCTCAAGATTTAATCCGTTCAGGTAAATGTGATTTGGCGAGCGTAATTTGTTGTCGTGATGATATTATGGTTTATTTAATGTATAACGGTTTAGAGCCGTCACTTGCCTTTAAGACAATGGAATTTGTGCGTAAAGGTAAAGGGTTGACTGATGATATGGTCGAGGCAATGGTAGACAATGAAGTACCTGATTGGTATTTAGATTCATGTAGAAAAATAAAATACATGTTCCCTAAGGCCCATGCCGCAGCTTATGTGTTAATGGCGGTAAGAATTGCTTACTTTAAAGTACATTATCCACTATATTATTATGCAAGTTATTTCACAGTGCGTGCATCTGATTTTGATTTGATTACTATGATTAAAGATAAAGAAGGTATCCGTAATACTGTAAATGATATGTATTCACGTTATATGGATTTAGCTAAAAAAGAAAAAGATACATTAACAGTGCTCGAAATAATGAATGAAATGGCACAACGTGGTTTCCGTATGCAGCCAATCAGTTTAGAAAAAAGTAAATCATTTGAGTTTATTATTGAAGGCGATACATTGATTCCACCATTTATATCTGTTCCAGGTTTGGGTGAAAACGTTGCACAAAGAATTGTAGAAGCTCGAGAAGAAGGGCCATTTTTATCTAAAGAAGATTTAAATAAAAAAGCTGGTTTATCGCAAAAAGTAATAGAATACTTAGATGAATTAGGCTCTTTGCCTAATTTACCTGATAAAGCGCAATTATCAATATTCGATATGTAATGAACGAAAAGACTTAATAAAAAACCGAAAGTATGAATTAACTTGTCATTATAGGCTTTTTACAAATATGTTTATTTGTCTACCAAATAAACATATGATATAATAACAGTGCTTAAAAAATTAGACTCAGGCAGAAAGAGTGGGCATAATACCCACTCTTTTCTATTTGCCAAAACAGGAGGTCAGCATGAGTAAAATAACTGAGCAAGTTGAAGCAATAATTCAACCTGTCCTTGACGACTTAAATTTTGAATTAGTAGAAGTTGAGTTTACAAAAGAAGGAAACGATCATTTTTTAAGAGTATCTATCGATAAAGAAGGTGGCGTAGATTTAAATGATTGTGCGCTTGCTTCTGAAAAAATCAGTGAAGTAATGGACTCAGAAGATCCTATCGAGCAGATGTATTATTTAGATGTTGCCTCACCTGGTGCTGAAAGACCAATTAAAAAAGAAAAAGATTATCACAACGCTGTGACTAAACCCGTATTTGTTTCTTTATATGCTCCAATTGAAGGGGCAAAAGAATGGTTAGGTATATTGCAATCTGTTGATGATGAAACAATAGTAATGCAAGTCAAAGATAAGTCAAGAACAAAACAAGTTGAAATTCCAAGAAGTAAAATCGCTAAAGCACGTCATGCAGTAATGATATAACGTGACGAGGAGGATGATAAATCGTGTCAAGTAATGAATTATTATTAGCTACTGAGTACTTAGAAAAAGAAAAGAAAATTCCTAGAGAAGTATTAATTGATGCTATAGAAGCGGCATTAATCACTGCTTATAAAAAGAACTATGAAAGCGCAAGAAACGTTCGTGTTGAATTAAACATGGATGAAGGTACATTCAATGTTATCGCACGTAAAGAAGTGGTTGAAGAAACATTTGATAATAGAGAAGAAATCGACTTAAGCACGGCCCTAGTAAAAAACCCTGCCTATGAAATTGGTGATATCTACGAAGAAGACGTGACACCAAGTGATTTTGGACGTGTAGGAGCGCAAGCAGCTAAACAAGCTGTTATGCAACGTTTACGTGATGCTGAACGTGAAATACTATACAATGAATTTATCGACAAAGAAGATGATATTGTAACTGGTCTTATTGACAGAGTAGATCATCGTTATGTATATGTGAATTTAGGGCGTACTGAAGCTGTATTGTCTGAAGCAGAAAGAAGCCCAAATGAAAGCTACATTCCAAACGAAAGAATAAGAGTGTATGTGAACAAAGTTGAACAAACTACAAAAGGGCCACAAATTTACGTTTCAAGAAGCCATCCAGGTTTATTAAAGCGTTTGTTTGAACAAGAAGTACCAGAAATCTTTGATGGGACAGTGGTAGTTAAATCTGTAGCTCGCGAAGCTGGCGATCGCTCAAAAATCAGTGTGCACTCAGACAATCATGACATCGATGCAGTAGGTGCTTGTGTAGGTTCTAAAGGTAGTCGCGTTGAAGCTGTTGTTGAAGAACTTGGCGGCGAGAAAATTGATATTGTACAATGGGATGAAGATCCTAAAGTATTTGTGAAAAATGCTTTAAGTCCATCACAAGTATTACAAGTTATTGTTGATAAAGATAATCAATCAACTGTAGTTGTAGTGCCTGATTATCAATTATCATTAGCTATAGGTAAACGCGGACAAAATGCTCGCTTAGCTGCTAAATTAACTGGTTGGAAAATTGATATTAAATCAGAAACAGATGCTAGAGAAGCAGGTGTCTATCCGGCAGATGTTGAAGACACAGAAGATCAACTTTATGATGTTGTTGACGAAGAAGATGTTGATTTGGAAGAAACAGTCAATGAAGTTTCTGAAACAGTAACTCAAGAAGAAGACGCTGAAAAATAACTTGGGGTGAAAACTTTATGAAAAAGAAAAAAATTCCAATGCGTAAATGTATACTTTCAAATGAAATGTATCCTAAGAATGACATGATTAGAGTTGTAATTAATAAAGACGGACAAATTTTTGCTGATGCAAGTGGCAAACAACAAGGCCGTGGCGCTTATGTATCTAAAAATGTTAAATTAGTAGAAGAAGCACAACAAAATGAAACATTAGAAAGATATTTCAAATCTAATGCTGAAACGTTAGAACCTGTTTATAAAGAGATTATACGTCTTATTTATCGTGAAGAGATACCTAAATGACAAAAGAAAAAATAGTGAATTTTTTAGGTTTAGCAATGCGCGCAGGAAAAGTTAAAACAGGGGAATCAGTCATTATAAATGATTTGAAGAATAATAAATTAAAGCTCGTAATCATTGCAACAGATGCTTCTGACAACACAATGAAAGTGATGCAGAACAAATGTGAAAGTTACCATATATCATTACGCATATTTGGAACGAGAGCTGAATTAGGACAAGCTTTAGGTAAAGCAGAACGTGTAAACATTGGAATCACTGATCAAGGCTTTGCTAAAAAGTTATTGTCAATGATTGATGAATATCGTAAGGAGTGACTATATGAGTAAACAAAGAATTTACGAATACGCTAAAGATTTAAAATTAAAGAGTAGAGATATTATCGACGAATTGCAGAAGATGGACGTTGAGGTAACAAGTCATATGCAAACGTTAGAAGATAATCAAATTCACGCATTAGATAAAATTTACAAACCTGAAAAAGCAAAAGAAGCAGAGAAAAAACAACAAAAAGCTGCTCAAAACAAACAACAATCATCAAATAATAAAACAAACAATAATAAACCGAATAATAAAGGTAACCAAAATAATAAAGCAAACAATAATAAACCGAATAACAAAAAGAATAATAAAAAATCAAAACAAATAAAACAAGAAGAACCTAAAGAAATTCCAGAAAAAATCACTTATCAAGAAGGTATCACAGTAGGTGAACTTGCTGAGAAATTAAACGTAGAGTCTTCAGGTATTGTTAAAAAATTATTCTTACTTGGTATTATGGCTAATATTAATCAATCACTAGATGAAGAAACACTAGAGTTAATCGTTGATGATTACGGTGTTGAAGCTGAAAAAGAAATTGTTATTGATGAAGAAGATTTATCAATTTATTTCGATGATGAAATTGAAGATGAAGAAGCTGTTGAACGTCCAGCAGTTGTTACAATCATGGGACACGTTGACCATGGTAAAACAACGTTACTAGATTCTATTCGTCATACAAAAGTAACAGCTGGAGAAGCTGGTGGTATTACACAACATATTGGTGCTTACCAAATTGAAAATGACGGTAAAAAAATTACCTTCTTAGATACTCCAGGTCACGCAGCATTTACGACAATGCGTGCACGTGGTGCACAAGTAACGGATATAACTATTTTAGTTGTAGCAGCAGATGATGGTGTTATGCCTCAAACAATTGAAGCAATCAACCATGCTAAAGAAGCTAATGTACCTACAATTGTTGCTGTTAACAAAATTGATAAACCAACATCCAATCCAGACCGTGTAATGCAAGAACTCACTGAATATGGTCTAGTACCTGAAGATTGGGGTGGCGATACAATCTTTGTTCCACTTTCAGCATTAAGTGGTGATGGCATTGATGATTTAATAGAAATGATTGTACTTACTTCTGAAGTACAAGAATTAAAAGCTAATCCAAGTAAAAAAGCTGTCGGTACAGTAATCGAAGCTGAATTAGATAAATCACGTGGACCTTCAGCCTCATTATTAGTACAAAACGGTACACTTAACGTTGGTGACTCTTTAGTAGTTGGAAATACGTATGGTAGAATTCGTGCGATGGTCAATGACTTAGGCCAACGTATTAAAACTGCAGGACCATCTACACCAGTTGAAATTACTGGTATTCATGATGTGCCAAAAGCAGGCGACCGATTTGTTGTTTTCAAAGATGAAAAACAAGCAAGACGTATTGGCGAATCTCGCCATGAAGCGAACGTAATTCAACAACGTCATGAAAGTAAGAGTGTTTCATTAGATAACTTGTTTGAACAAATGAAACAAGGTGAAATGAAAGATTTAAATGTCATTATTAAAGGTGATGTGCAAGGTTCAGTAGAGGCACTTGCTGCATCTCTAATGAAGATAGACGTTGAAGGCGTTAATGTACGTATTATTCACACAGCTGTGGGTGCAATCAACGAATCTGACGTTACACTAGCTAACGCTTCAAATGGTATTATTATTGGTTTTAACGTTCGTCCTGATACAGGTGCAAAACGTGCTGCTGAAACTGAAGGCGTAGATATGCGTCTACATCGTGTTATTTATAGTGTTATAGAAGAAATTGAATTCGCGATGAAAGGCATGTTAGATCCAGAATTCGAAGAACAAATAATTGGACAAGCAGAAGTTCGTCAAACATTCAAAGTTTCTAAAGTTGGTACAATCGCAGGTAGTTACGTTATTGATGGTAAAATCACGCGTAATGCTGGCGTTCGTGTCATTAGAGACAATATTGTGCAATTCGAGGGTGAATTAGACACACTAAAACGTTTTAAAGATGATGCTAAGGAAGTTGCTAAAGGCTACGAGTGTGGTATCACAGTTGAGAAATACAATGACCTAAAAGAAGGCGACATTATTGAAGCTTTCGAAATGGTTGAAATAAAGAGATAAGTAATTGAAGATTAATCCAATTTAATAAAAAAAGCCTCCAATAATTTGGAGGCTTTTTTTATTGAGTTTAGATTTGTATATAAGATAGATAATTAATTCAGTTTATAATTTTATATTGGAAGTATAGTTGAATTTTTTAATGTAATTATTAATATTAAAGTGCTATCCAAAAGTAAAACATATAAGTATAATGATATTATTACATAAAAAACTAGCGATTTAGTTTATGGATTAAAATATAGCATGACTTAAATTTACAACTTCAATTAGAAATAGAAATATTAAACCCTCGTAATGATGGAGCTTACTTTAAAAATACTTTAACAAAACAATTTTCACAATAATTTAAAAAAGTAAATTGAATATTATAAAAGGGTAGCATATGTTTTTATAAATCATATATTTATTTGGTTGCGAATAAGTTAAAATATTATAGTGGGATTTTGGGATAACTATTTTACTGACACTCGTTGTCTATGTACTTAATTACAATTAAATTAAATAGGAGGTTATAAATGATGAGTGAATATTTAAGGGAAATCAATGAATTTTGGCAAGAATATTTGAAGCAATATAACTCTATTTATGATCAAAATACGTTAGAACAAATTATAAAAAATGATGATACGACAGCATTTTTACATCCACAGGATTTAGCATATTTTAAAGCGCATTTTGGGAATAACTTTTCTGAAATACCAAGATTTAAAAAAATGATAGATTTTGCAAATGGAAAAGTAATTATTGATAAAAATAGACAAAGAATTTTATTTGAAAACGCAGAAATAAACCCTGCTATAGCTAGACCCTATTTTGGCAACCCTGATTTAGCTGATATTGTTATATTAAAAAAGCAGCCCGAAAATGACTTTAAAATGTACGAACCTGATATACCGGAATCTGTAGTGATAGGTTATCGTCAAAGAATATTATTGGATATACAAGGTAGATTAACATTTAATGGAGAGAAACTGTTCTTACCCTATATAGATAAACATAGATGGTTTATGAAATATTTATATAACGCTGCTTCGACTTTAAAACGTTTTAATATTGACCCAAACAGAGTTATGGTACTTAATTTTTTCCCTTATCAATCGGGGCATACTGCAGGAATACCAAAAGATTTTTTAACATTTAAACATGGATTACCTTCTCAACGAATGAGTTTTGATTTGTTGTTGAAACTTTTAAACGATAATAAAACTCGGATATATATAGTTAGTGAGGAAGAATTATATATTTCGGTTTTGAAGAACTTTGCTCATAGTTCATTGTGTGACAACTTAATTGACCATTTATTCATACTCGCTTCAAAACAAAATCGCCATGTTACTTTATGCAATGTGTTAAGTTACCAAGAACACAAAATACGTTTGAGAAAAAAACAAGAACTGAGTAAAATAGAATATTACAATTGGAATAAAGAACAAAAAGAAAAACGAGAAAAAGGTAATTCAGATTTTTATAGAAAAATTAGCGCAATGCAAAAAATTGTAGCACATCAACACTGAAAGATTAATTATAAAAATGCCTATACTCAACTTAGAAGATGTCTAAGTCGAGTATAGGCCAATTTTAAATATAATAGTTTTTAAACAAAGTCTGGATATGTGCTTTGAACTCATCTACATAATGCTGCGGTTCTATTATTGTAATATATCGTGGATAGTCATATGCAATTTGTATACTTTCTTTTTTTGAAATAATAATATTTGCGATAGTTCCATAATCACTTTCGGTTGTGTCTATTATAATGAATTGTCTTTGAACTTCTGACCAAATAGGATTTTTAATGAGTATCTTTACCGATTGAATATCTGAAAAAATAGCTTTATCAAACACTTCATCAAGTTGGTCAATATTTATAATTGAAGCCAAATTTAGTATGTGTACTTTTCCTTGATACAAATAAGTAAACCAGTATTTGTTAGAAAAATATCTAGTATATATAGGTATTACTTTTATAGTTAAATTGTGACTTATATGTATTGCAACAAAGTTATTATTTTCAATTGCCAGTTGTATTCTAAAAATCAACGTGGTTTTACTCATCTCACGTGTCACTTTGAACTGGCTTAAGAGTTTGTTAGACAGTATTTTTTCAGCAAGATTAGAGTTTGCATTCAGCCCTCTAATGAGATTACAAGTATCTTCATGTATTATCGGTGTGAAATTTTTCATTCTAAATAGCAAGTTAAGTAATCTATTATTTTTAAATTTATATCTGTCGATGCTTAAACAATGTTTTTCAAAGTTAGTATCATATATTATTTTACCATCAAGACCACGCCATTCATTATCTTCATATAAAAAATTGTTAATATCACTAAAATCTCGTTGGATTGAACGAACATTGACGTTAAGTCGCTGGGCGAGTTCTTCTTTATTGAGTTTCTAAAAGCGGGTATAAATATATAAAAGTCTTTCTGGCTTTTCCAATCATTCACAACTCCTAAAATAAATAAACTTAATTATTAAGTTGTCTTATAGTATAACATTAAATTTATATAATGTGTAAAACTTTATAAAAATAATTTATAGATATAGCCAAGGTATTTGTATGTCAGAAAGCCTACTTAAAATAACAGTTGGGCATAATATTAAACACTTGAGAAATTTAAAATAGATTTTATTGACTATTAATGAAAAAATATTTCATATTATAACAGTTAGGAATTAAAATAATGCCCAAGTGTCATAATATGTTTATTTTTTGTTAATAATGTACAATATAAAGTGTACAGGACTCGAACAAAGCTTTTGAAAATATAAACAACTGAAATAATAAATTTGTTTGACGTTATGAAATGAACTGTCATATAATCTTTAAGTAAGGAAACATTTCCCGGACAAATAAATAGTGTGAGGTGAATATAATGAATATGAGAGCTGAACGTGTTGGCGAACAGATGAAGCAAGAAATTATGGATATCGCTAATAACAAAGTCAAAGACCCAAGAATCGGATTTTTAACGATTACAGATGTGCAATTAACAAATGATTTATCAATTGCAACGATCTATTTAACAGTATTAGGTAATGAGAAACAAAAAGAAGATACTTTTAAAGGGTTAGAAAAGGCAAAAGGTTTTATTAAATCTGAACTAGGTTCAAGAATGAGACTACGAATTATTCCTGAATTGAATTTTGAATATGATGGATCAATTGATTACGGAAATAAAATCGAAAGAATGATTCAAGATTTGCACAAAAAAGATTAATTATTATACCAAGCTGGAACAAAATCTCTTTAGATTTTATGTTTCAGCTTTTTTACATAACACAAAGCAAGCTGAGTCATGTTAATATGAGAGTAATGTAAAAAATGAGTATTAAAGGTGGCGTAAAGATGTATAACGGTATTTTGCCTATATATAAAGAACGTGGTTTAACAAGCCACGATGTAGTATTTAAATTGAGGAAAATTTTAAAAACGAAAAAAGTTGGACATACTGGTACTTTAGACCCAGAAGTATCAGGCGTTTTACCTATATGTATTGGTGGTGCAACTAAAGTTAGTGATTATATTATGGATATGGGAAAATCCTATAAAGCGACTGTTACACTTGGAAGTAGTACAACTACTGAAGATCAAACCGGTGAAATCCTTGAGCAAACACTTATTCATCAAGATGAAATTACAATTCAGGACATTGATCAAATATTGAATCAATTTGAAGGAACGATTACTCAAATACCACCGATGTACTCATCAGTAAAAGTGAAGGGTAAAAAATTATATGAATATGCGAGGAATAACGAAGAAGTAGAAAGACCAGAGCGACAAATTAATATTATGCATATTAAACGTACATCTGAGCTTCGCTTTGAAGATGAGAGTTGTCATTTTGAAATTTTAGTTGAATGTGGCAAAGGGACATACATCAGAACATTAGCGACAGATATTGGTAAAGCTTTAGGACATCCAGCACATATGTCAAAATTAACTAGAATTCAAAGTGGTGGATTTAATATAGATGAAAGTCTTACACTAAATGACGTTGCAGAATTACATGAGCATGACGCGTTACAAGAAAAGTTATTTCCTATAGAATATGGGTTAAAAGGTTTAAAACAAATTTTGATTTCAGATGCAATCGTAAAAAGCAAAATTTTAAATGGTCAAAAATTCTATAAAAGTGAATTTACAGCAACAATAGATACGATAGTGGTATTGGTAGATGTTACAGACAATAAAGTCTTAGCAATTTATGCACCACATCCCGAAAAAAATGATGAAATTAAGCCTAAGAAGGTATTTAATTAAAGGAGAAATACGCATGAAAGTGATAGAAGTAGCTCATCCAATTCAAGAAGATCAATATATAACAGAAGACGTTGCCATGGCTTTTGGTTTTTTTGATGGCATGCATAAGGGGCACGCGAAAGTATTTGATATTTTAGAGCAAAAAGCAAAATCATCCAATTTAAAAAAAGCTGTGATGACATTTGATCCTCATCCTTCAGTAGTTTTAAATCCTGAACGTAAACGCACCGATTATTTAACACCAATACAAGATAAAGTTGAAATATTAGAGTCTTATGGCATAGATTATTGTATTGTTATTAACTTTTCTTCTAAATTTGCAAATGTTCCCGCTGAAACTTTCATAGAAGATTATATTATAAAAAATAATGTTAAAGAAGTAGTGGCTGGTTTTGATTTTACATTTGGTAAATTTGGTAAAGGTAATATGATGATATTAAATGAAATGACTGAATTTAATACGACAGTTGTAAGTAAACAAGAAATAGAATCCGAAAAAATTTCGACAACTGAAATTAGAAAATCGCTTAAAACAGGGGACTTGCAAAAGGCTAATGAAGAATTAGATTATCTCTATCGTATTAAAGGGACAGTCGTGCAAGGTGAAAAACGTGGAAGAACAATTGGATTTCCAACAGCAAATGTTCAACCTAGTGGTGATTATGTGTTGCCTAAAAATGGTGTTTATGCGGTAAGTATGGAAATTGGACCGAATAAAAAGGTATATCGAGGTGTGGCTAATGTTGGTGTAAAACCAACATTTCATGATCCTTCTAAAGCTCAAGTAGTTATAGAAGTGAATTTATTTGATTTTAATGAAAATATTTATGGCGAGCGTGTCACTGTATTTTGGCATCATTATTTAAGACCAGAAATTAAATTTGATGGAATAGATCCTTTAGTAGAACAAATGAATAAAGATAAAGAAAAAGCGAAATACTTACTATCGGTTGATTTTGGAGACGAAATATCATATAATATTTAAGTCGAATGTGTTTTACACATTTAAGGCACCTTTATCTTGGCAGTCCGATTCTCCAACGGTTCGCTCGGTTAGAGGCGCATAAAATTAAAAGGAGGAAATTGACTATGGCAATTTCACAAGAACGTAAAAATGAACTAATTAAAGAATATCGTACACACGAAGCGGATACTGGATCTCCAGAAGTACAAATCGCTGTGTTAACTGAAGAAATCACTACATTAAACGAACATTTACGTCAACACACGAAAGACCACCATTCACGTCGTGGACTATTAAAAATGGTAGGTCGTCGTAGACATTTACTTAACTATTTACGTGACAAAGATGTACAACGTTACCGTGAATTAATTAAATCATTAGGTATCCGTCGTTAATTTTAAGGTGGATATTGATAGGGAAAGAACCTTCAGGGTCCTTTCCCTTTTTTATAATCTAGAAAGCATATTATTTAAAAAGTAATATACTAATATAAAATTTTTCTGAGAAATGATATGATGTAACTAATAGATATATGAGAGGAGATTCGTAATGTCTCAAGAGAAAAAAGTTTTTAAAACTGAATGGGCAAATAGATCATTAACGATTGAAACAGGGCAACTTGCTAAACAAGCTAATGGTGCCGTGCTAGTTCGTTATGGCGATACAGTAGTATTATCTACTGCAGTAGCTTCAAAAGAACCACGCGATGTTGACTTTTTCCCATTAATGGTAAATTATGAAGAAAAAATGTATGCAGCAGGTAAAATTCCTGGTGGATTTAAAAAACGTGAGGGGCGTCCAAGCGACGAAGCAACATTAACTGCGCGCTTAATAGACAGACCAATTCGTCCACTTTTCCCTAAAGGATATAAGTATGATGTACAAATCATGAATACCGTATTAAGTGCTGATCCTGATTGTTCTCCAGAAATGGCAGCAATGATAGGTTCATCTATGGCACTTAGTGTCTCGGACATTCCATTCCAAGGGCCTATTGCTGGTGTGAACGTAGGCTATGTTGATGGCGAATACGTGATTAACCCAACTGTTGCACAGAAAGAAGTGTCGCGTCTTGATTTAGAAGTTGCTGGACACAAAGATGCTGTAAACATGGTTGAAGCAGGCGCAAGTGAAATTACTGAAAGTGAAATGCTTGAGGGAATCTTCTTTGGTCATAATGAAATACAACGTTTAGTTAATTTCCAACAAGAAATCGTTGATCACATCCAACCAGTGAAAAAACCATTCACACCTGTTGAACAAGACGAAGCGCTTTCAGAAAAAGTGAAACAGCTTACTGAAGCCAATGGTTTGAAAGAAGCTGTATTAACATTTGATAAACAACAACGTGATATCAATCTTGACACATTAAAAGAAAAAGTCGTTGCAGGATTTATGGATGAAGAAGATGTTAACAATGCTGCACTAATTAAAGATGTTCATGGCATTTTAAATAGTTTAGTTAAAGAAGAAGTAAGAAGATTAATTGCTGAAGAAAAAATCAGACCTGATGGTCGTAAATCAGATGAAATTCGTCCACTAGAATCAGAAGTTGGCGTATTACCAAGAGTACATGGTTCTGGCTTGTTTACGCGAGGTCAAACACAAGCACTATCTGTGTTAACATTAGGTTCAATGAGCGAATATCAAATTCTAGATGGTCTTGGTGAAGAACAACAAAAACGCTTCATGCATCATTACAATTTCCCTAACTATTCAGTTGGTGAAACAGGTCCAGTTCGTTCTCCAGGACGTCGTGAAATTGGTCACGGTGCTTTAGGTGAACGTGCATTAAGTCATGTTATTCCAGATACTAAAGATTTTCCTTATACTGTAAGAATTGTGAGTGAAGTATTAGAATCAAATGGTTCTTCTTCACAAGCGTCAATTTGTGGTTCTACGTTAGCCTTAATGGATGCAGGTGTTCCTATTAAGGCTCCAGTAGCCGGCATTGCTATGGGGTTAGTAACACGTGATGATAGTTATACTATTTTAACGGATATTCAAGGTATGGAAGATGCTTTAGGTGACATGGACTTTAAAGTAGCGGGTACGCCTGAAGGTATCACTGCAATACAAATGGATATTAAAATTGATGGTCTAACAAAAGAGATTATTAGAGAAGCTTTAGATCAAGCACGAGAAGGTCGTTTAGCTATTTTAGATCATATGCTACAAACAATTGATACAACACGTGGTGAGTTAAGCGCGTTTGCACCTAAAGTTGTTACGATGACAATCAAACCTGAAAAAATTAGAGATGTTATTGGACCTGGTGGTAAGAAAATCAATGAAATCATTGATCAAACAGGTGTGAAACTTGATATTGAACAAGATGGTACAATCTTTATAGGCGCTGTTGATAAAGATGCAATCGCGGAAGCGCGTAGTATCATAGAAGACATTACACGTGAAGCTGAAGTTGGCCAAGTATATGAAGGCAAAGTAAAACGTATTGAAAAATATGGTGCATTTGTTGAATTATTCCCTGGTAAAGATGCTTTAGTTCATATATCACAAATTGCAAATGAACGTATTGATAAAGTAGAAGATGTATTGAAAATTGGAGATACATTTAAAATAAAAGTAACAGAAATTGATAAACAAGGTCGCGTGAATGCGTCTCATAAAGTACTTTCATCAAATTAATATAAAATAAAAAATCGAATTTATTAGAAACTAGTAAATGATATGAATCGCGTTACGATAGAATGTTTCCTGTTCTATTTTTAAACTGCTTTCATATCAGAGTATACTGGTTTCTTTTTTTATTTAATTCAAGTGAAAATATTAGCAGAATTATATCGTGAATAATTGAATATATAAGTGTATAAGACTAAATTTTAATTTTTGGTGAAGTTATAGTTTCTATATGTTGTAAAATGTGAATGTGAAGACATAAAACAAAACATAGAAAATATCGACGATTCATAAGCAATTGTTTATTTATTGATATCAATCCCGAACTATTTATAGTAATTACTTTAATAGTGTACATAAAGTCTATTTTAACTTATAATATACTATGAGTTTATATATGGACGGGAATTTAAATAGGAGGTAACATTTTGAGTTTAATTAAGAAAAAAAATAAAAATATTCGTATAATTCCACTTGGCGGAGTTGGAGAAATTGCGAAAAATATGTATGTCGTTGAAGTAGACGATGAAATGTTCATGTTAGATGCTGGACTGATGTTCCCAGAAGATGAAATGCTAGGTGTGGACATTGTAATTCCTGACATTCAATATGTCATTGACAATAAAGAAAAATTAAAAGGTATATTTTTAACGCATGGTCACGAGCACGCTATTGGGGCTGTCACATATGTATTAGAACAAGTAGATGCACCTGTGTACGGTTCTAAACTAACAATTGCGTTAATTAAAGAAAATATGAAAGCACGCAATGTTAATAAAAAAGTAAGATATTATACAGTGAATAATGAATCAGTTATGCGTTTTAAAGGGGTAAATATCACATTTTTCAATACAACGCATAGTATTCCAGACAGTTTAGGTGTATGTATTCATACATCGTATGGTGCCATCGTTTATACTGGTGAATTTAAATTTGATCAAAGTCTACAAGGTCATTACGCACCAGACTTGAAAAAAATGACTGAAATAGGTGAAGCAGGTGTGTTTGCGCTCATCAGTGATTCCACTGAGGCAGAAAAGCCAGGTTATAATACACCAGAAAATGTAATTGAATCACATATGTATGATGCGTTTACTAAAGTTAAAGGCAGATTAATTGTTTCTTGTTACGCATCGAACTTTATACGCATTCAGCAAGTATTGAATTTGGCACAGAGGTTGAATAGAAAAGTTTCTTTCCTAGGCCGTTCATTAGAAAGTTCATTTAATATCGCTAGAAAGATGGGTTATTTCGATATTTCTAAAGACTTATTAATTCCAATTAATGAAGTTGAAAACCATCCTAAAAACGAAGTTATTATTATTGCAACTGGTATGCAAGGTGAACCAGTAGAAGCATTAAGTCAAATGGCTCAAAAGAAACATAAAATAATGAATATTGAACAAGGGGATTCTGTATTCCTAGCAATTACTGCTTCTGCAAGTATGGAAGTCATCGTCGGTAACACGCTAAATGAATTGGCGCGTGCTGGTGCAGAAATCTTACCTAGTAGTAAAAAAATACACACTTCAAGTCATGGTTGTATGGAAGAATTGAAAATGATGATCAACATTATGAAACCAGAATACTTTATACCTGTAAATGGTGAATTTAAAATGCAAATTGCTCATGCAAAATTAGCGAATGAATCAGGCGTACAACCTGAGAAAATCTTCCTTGTGGAAAAAGGAGATGTCGTTAACTATGATGGTGACGAAATGATTTTAAATGAAAAAGTGAATTTTGGTAATGTACTTATCGATGGTATTGGTGTTGGAGACGTAGGAAACATCGTTCTGAGAGATCGTCATTTATTAGCAGAAGATGGTATCTTTATTGCGGTCGTAACACTTGATCCGAAAAACAGACGAATTGCAGCTGGACCAGAAATTCAATCTAGAGGTTTCGTTTATGTTAGAGA
The DNA here is from genome assembly GCF_001431205.1 of Staphylococcus sp. NAM3COL9. Taxonomy (GTDB): domain Bacteria; phylum Bacillota; class Bacilli; order Staphylococcales; family Staphylococcaceae; genus Staphylococcus. Next base: position 174,353 of record NZ_LGPC01000011.1, read on the forward strand.
AAGTGAAGCTTTATTAAATGAAGCTGAAGAGAAAGTACGTGAAATCGTTGAACTAGGACTACAAGAGAAACGCATTGAATGGTCTGAAATCAAACAAAGTATGCGTGATCAAATTAGCAAATTATTATTTGAAAACACGAAACGTCGTCCAATGATTATTCCAGTTATTTCCGAAATTTAATAATTTCCAAACTAAACAAAGAGGTTAAGACAAACGCTTAGGTAAACATATTTAAAAGTAGATTGCAGTTGATTGTTATATCTTAAATATGACATGCAAGCAAACTTTAAATCCATTCAAAGCGCACATTGTCTTACCTCTTTTATGTTATTATAGAATACAAATAAACTTTTTTATATAATCATACTTATATAAAAAACTGGATACATATTTTTTACGATGAATAAAAGTGATTCACATAACAATCAATGGGGATATGACTAAATTAAAATTGAAATCAGAGTTAGAAAAGTAGGTGTGGAACGTGGCACAAACAAAAAAGAGAACTACAACTAAGAGAAAACCAACAAATACAAATAAGAAGCCATCAAATACAAGAAAGAAAACAACAAATAAAAAGAAAAAACAAAGCGACAGTCCTATGAGATATGTTTTTGCTATTATCGTCTTTGTATTAATTGTACTAGGCACGTTTCAACTTGGTATTATTGGAACAATGATAGATAGTTTCTTAAATTATTTATTCGGTAATAGCCGTTACTTAACCTATATATTACTATTGATAGGTACAATATTTATTACTTATTATAAAGCTTTACCGAAGACAAGACGTACAGTAGGTGCTTTTATATTACAATTTGCACTATTGTTAGTGACACAAATCTTTTTTTACTTTACTAATAATGCACAAGCGCAAAGAGAACCGGTATTATCATTTGTCTATAAAGCTTATGTACAGACAAACTTTCCTAGTTTTGGTGGAGGATTAATAGGGTATTACTTATTAACTTTATTCACGCCTTTAATTTCTATTGTTGGTATTATTATTGTGACAATTTTATTGATTGCTTCAAGCGCAATTTTACTTTTAAAACAAAGTCATCGTGATGTGTCGAAGATCATATTTGAAAAGATGAAAATTAAAGGTCAAGATGCTTCAGTAAAATTAAAAGAAAAAAGAAAACAAAACAAAATTAAAAGAGATGCTAAAGTGCGTGTGAAAGCAGAGAAAAAAGCTGAATTGCAAGCTCAGCAAGCTACCACTCAAGATGAATCGAATAATGAAGTTAAAGATGTAAGTGATTTACCTGAAGTTTCAAGTTCAACTACAGAACAACAACAATCCATACCTATATTTGGGCATGGTGATAACGATGATGACAGCGCTCAATCTACGCAAAATAAAAAATATAAACGCAGTCAGCGTATGTTAGATCAAGAAGGCACAAATGGGATAATGCCATCACAACAAAGTTCTAAAGAGGAACAAGTTTCATTAGATCAGTTGATAGATGACTCTGAGCAACCGTCAGATGAAGATGGTGCAAATTCCATATCTGAAGCAGGTGAGGTAGAAAACGAAGCATATACAATACCACCGCTTTCCTTACTCAATCAACCTGCTAAGCAAAAAGCTACATCTAAAGCAGAAGTACAAAAAAAAGGACAGTTACTAGAAACAACCCTCAAAAACTTTGGTGTTAATGCTAGAGTGACTCAAATAAAAATTGGTCCAGCAGTGACGCAATATGAAATACAACCTGCGCAAGGTGTGAAAGTAAGTAAAATCGTTAATTTACATAATGATATTGCTTTAGCACTTGCTGCGAAAGATATCCGTATAGAAGCGCCTATACCTGGTCGTTCAGCTGTCGGTATAGAAGTGCCGAATGATAAAGTATCACTCGTTTCATTAAAAGAAGTATTAGATGAGAAGTTTCCTGCAAAAAACAAATTAGAAGTTGGATTAGGTAGAGACATTTCAGGTGATCCAATTACAGTTGAATTAAATAAAATGCCTCATTTACTTGTAGCAGGTTCTACCGGTAGTGGTAAGTCAGTTTGTATCAATGGCATTATTACAAGTATTTTACTTAATGCTAAGCCACATGAAGTAAAACTTATGTTAATTGATCCAAAAATGGTAGAGTTGAATGTATATAACGGTATACCTCATTTGCTTATACCTGTTGTGACAAATCCGCATAAAGCATCACAAGCACTAGAAAAAGTAGTTGCTGAAATGGAAAGACGTTATGATTTATTCCAACATTCTTCAACTAGAAATATTGAGGGCTATAACGAAGCAATTAGACGACAAAATATGGAACTAGAAGAGAAAAAATCTGAGTTGCCATATATTGTGGTAATTGTTGATGAATTAGCAGATTTAATGATGGTTGCAGGTAAAGATGTGGAAAATGCAATTCAACGTATTACTCAAATGGCACGTGCAGCAGGTATTCATTTAATTATTGCAACACAACGCCCATCTGTAGATGTTATAACTGGTATAATCAAAAATAACATTCCGTCAAGAATCGCTTTCGCTGTGAGTTCACAAATTGACTCTAGAACGATCATAGATAGTGGTGGTGCAGATAAGCTATTAGGTAAAGGTGATATGTTATACGTTGCAAATGGTGGTTCTACAAGAACACGTGTGCAAGGTGCATTTTTAAGTGATCAAGAGGTACAAGATATTGTTAATTATGTTGTTGAACAACAAAAAGCGAATTATGTTAAAGAAATGGAACCAGACGCACCAGTTGAAAAATCAGAAATGAAAAGTGAAGATTCACTTTATGATGAAGCATATATATTTATAATTGAACAACAAAAAGCAAGTACATCCTTGCTACAAAGGCAGTTTAGAATTGGTTATAATCGAGCTTCAAGATTGATGGATGATTTAGAACGGAATCAAGTTATTGGACCACAAAAAGGTAGTAAACCTAGACAGATACTTGTGGATTTAGATAGTGATGAGGTGTAAATATGGAACTTACTTCTGTATATAAAGTTAAAGAGTGGATGATTCAACAAATTAAAGAAGATAAATTGAGTCCTGGAGAGCCATTGCCAAGTAATTTAGCAGTGGCTAGAACACTAAATGTTAAAACAGATGACGTTTATGATGCTGTGGATGAATTGATTACAGAGCAAGTATTATCTAATAATTTAGGGGAAGGTGCGAGTGTTAAATCACTGCACCCATTCTTCTATCCTTTAGGTGAACTTGTAAGTATTAGTCAAATGATAGAACAACAAGGCTTTAACGCTAGAACAGAATTTATAAGCTTAGATGAAAAACCAGCTACTTCATTGGATGCATTAAGATTAAACATTCCTGATAAAGCTTCTGTGACCATTATAGAGCGTGTCAGATTGGCAGATCGACAACCAGTAGTATATTGCTTAGATAAAGTGCCCGCTGATGATTTAACGTGTGCACAGTATCAAAATAGTGATGAATCTTTATTAAATGCGATTGAAGTTTATGCTAATAAAAAAGTTGCCTATGCAAATACAGAAATTGAGGCAATTAGTTATGAACCTCATATCTCGGACGTGCTAGACGCATCACCGCATGAAGGGCTCATGCTTTTGAAATTAATACATTATGATAACGATGATCAACCAATACTTTATTCTTTTAATTATTTCAAAAGTAGTTTAGTAAAATTTAAAACGGTTAGAAATAGAATATAAAAACAAAATTATGAAAGCGAGGCATGACAATTTGAAGATAGATAAACAGCAAAATGACTTGCATATAAAAGTAATGCCAACAACAAAATTTAAAACAACCACAATCACATTGAAATTTATGGCGCCATTAGACAGTGAAACAATGACAGCACGTTCACTATTGAGCAAAATTCTCGTACGTGCGACAAAGCAATGGCCAACGGATAAAGCATTTAACCAACACTTATCACAATTATATGGTGCATACGTCAACAGTTTCATTTCAAAATTCAAAGACAAGCATGTAATTACAATATCTTTAGAAATCGTAAATGAACGTTATTTAAAAGACCAAACACCATTATTTGAAAAAGGTTTAGATCTGCTAAAAGAAATGATTTGGAACCCGTTAATTAACGATGACGAATTTGATGAAACTTTTGTTGCACAAGAAAAATCGTTATTAACAAAAAAATTAGATGCTATTGTTGATAATAAATCACAAATTGCATTTTTAAACTTACTGAAACATATGTTTGGAGACCAACCTTATCGCCATATAGCGTCAGGGCAAGTTGAATACATATCGGGTATAACACCAAAAAATTTATATCATACATATCAATCTATGCTAAAAGACGACTACTGCGCGGTCTATGTAGTAGGTAACGTAGATGAGCAAGCGGTAAAATCACAAATTCAATCATATTTTGACCTCAACCCATTTCAATTTGAAATATCAAATGCAGTGCCAATGCCAAAGTCACATAATTTACCACAAGAAATTATTGAAACAGATGTAGTGGATCAAGCTAAATTAAATATGGGGTATAAATTCCCAGCACGATATGGAGATTTACAATACTTTGCTATGGTCGTGTTAAATGTTATGTTTGGCGGCGATCCATCGTCCGTGTTATTTAATGAAGTACGAGAGAAGCAAAGCTTAGCTTATTCGATACACTCTCAAATGGATGCTAAAAATGGTTTCATGTTTGTTCTTAGTGGTGTTTCAGCTGACAAATATGAAATAGCTAAAGATACAATAATAGCTGAATTTGAAAAATTTCAACAAGGTAAATTTGATGACGATAAATTAGAGCTAGCTAAAAAAGTAATTATTTCACAACGTCAAGAATCTCATGATAGGCCAAAAAGTATTATTGAAATATTAAATAATAATATATTACTTGATGAGGATATGTCAGAAACAAGTTTTATTGAAGGTATACAAAATGTATCTAGAGCAGATATTCAGCAATTAGCACAAGAAACAATATTAGATACGATTTACATTTTGACGAAAGGAGGTAATGACTGATGAATGAAAAGTATTATAAACAAATAGACGAAAAAGTTTATGAAGCGGAGTTAAATAATGGACTCAAATTATTTGTTATTCCGAAAAACGGATTTCAAAAAACTTTCGTAACATATACAACACAATTTGGTTCCTTAGATAATAAATTTAAACCACATGGTAGCGATACATATGTCACAGTCCCAGATGGCGTAGCACACTTTTTAGAACATAAATTATTTGAAAATGAGGAAGAAGACTTATTTACTGCTTTTGCGGAAGACAACGCTCAAGTTAACGCATTTACAAGCTTTGATCGAACAAGTTATCTTTTTAGTGCTACTGGTAATGTAGACCGCAATATCAAGCGTTTATTAACGATGGTAGAAACGCCTTATTTTACTAAAGAGACAGTTGATAAAGAAAAAGGAATCATTGAAGAAGAAATTAAAATGTATCAAGAACAACCTGGTTATAAATTAATGTTCAATACATTAAAGGCCATGTACGAAACACATCCGATACGTGTGGATATCGCAGGTAGTGTTGAAAGTATTTATGAAATAACTAAAGATGATTTGTATCTATGTTATGAAACATTCTATCATCCATCGAACATGGTGTTATTTGTTGTAGGTGATGTAGATGCAGAGCACATTTATAAAATTATTGCTGACCACGAAAATAAAAGAGACAAAGTAAATCAACCCCAAATTGTCAGAGATGCTTTAGATGAAAAAAACGAAGTTAATGAGTCCAATGTAACAGAATCCATGAAACTTCAATCACCAAGATTGATGCTTGGTTTTAAAAATGAAACTTTAAAAAATGAACCTAACGAAGCCTATGTTAAACGAGATTTAGAGATGACACTATTTTATGAAATGGTGTTTGGTGAAGAGACAGATTTTTATCAAACGTTGCTTAATCAAGATTTAATAGATGAAACATTTGGTTATCAATTTGTTTTAGAACCAACCTATAGCTTTTCAGTTATCACGAGTGCAACGCAATATCCTGATAAATTGAAAACACTATTGTTAGAGGAATTAGAAAACACACAAGGCAAATTAAGCGATGAAGCGGCCTTTAATTTATTGAAAAAACAATTTATTGGAGAATTTATCTCAGGTTTAAATTCACCAGAGTATATTGCTAATCAATACACAAAACTTTATTTTGAAGGCGTAAGCTTATTCGACTTATTAGACATTGTTGAGAGTATCACTTTAGACAGCGTAAATGAAACAGCAAACACATGTTTAAATTTAACCCAAGTTGTAGATAGTCGTTTGGAGATGAAATAAAATGAAAGCTTTGGTCATGGGCGGATCTGGTGCAATAGGTTCTGCAATTGTTGATCGCCTGTTAACGAATGGATATGAAGTTATCGTACACTATAATAAATCAAATATAGAAACTCTAAAAAACCGCTATGAACAAAAGTCAGTACAATTTGTAAAATGTGATTTAACTCAGTGTAATGAATTGGATAAAACTTTTGGTTTTATAAGTAATTTAGATTGTTTAATTTATGCTAGTGGTTCAGCTTTATATGGGCAATTACAGGATATGACAGACGAAATGATCGATTCGAGTTATCAAATACATGTGCGTCAATTTATAAGAATAAGTAGATATTTTGCAGATCAATTAAGACAAAGTACAAATGGTAGAATCATCGTTATCTCATCGATTTGGGGCGAAACTGGCGCAAGCATGGAGACAGTTTATTCAGCTATGAAAGGCGCTCAAATTAGTTTTGTTAAGGCGCTTAGCCAAGAGTTAGCTATGACAAATGTCACAGTCAACGCTATTGCACCTGGTTTTGTAAGTGGCAACATGACTCAAGTCTGGACGGTAGATGAACTTAGTGAAATAACAAGGGATTTACCACAACAAAGATTGATTGCACCTGAAGAAGTTGCACATACGTGTAGTTATTTATGTCATCCATTAGCAAAAAGTATCACTGGAACGGTACAAAAAGTGAATGGAGCATGGTATTTATAAATTTTAATATTGTGTAAAAAATAAACCAACTATGAAACATTCAATGATATAATAACAGTACAATAAATCACATGATTAAAAAAGTGATATTAATAGACGTTACTTGAGCACCAGTCTATTATAAAATAACCGTTGTTTTTAAACTAAGGGGTGTTTATTTCATGACAGTAGCTACTAAAAAAGAATGGTATTTAGAATATGAGATAACTTTGAACAGATCAGGTTTATTAGGCGATGTTTCTAGTCTGTTAGGTATGATGGGTATCAATATTGTAACGATTAATGGTGTTGACGAAGGTCGTAGAGGCTTACTCATTAAGTCTGATAATTTAGAAAAAGTGAGTAGATTTGAAAATATTGTCACTGAAATTGATGATATCTCCATTACTAAATTACGTAAACCTGAACTTCGTGATCGGTTGGCAGTAAGACATGGCAGGTACATAGAGCAAGATGCTGATGATAAAAAGACATTTCGATTTGAAAGAGAAGACTTAGGTTTGCTCGTTGATTTTATGGCAGAATTATTTAAAGAAGAAGGTCATAAATTAATAGGAATTAGAGGTATGCCTAGGGTCGGAAAGACAGAATCTATTGTTGCTGGCAGTGTCTGTGCACATAAGCGCTGGTTATTCATCAGTTCTACATTAATCAAACAAACTGTGCGTAGCTCATTAATTAAAGGTGAGTACGATTCTAATCATGTTTATATAATTGATGGTGCAGTAACTGCAAGAGAATCTAATGTAAAACACCAAGAATTAGTAAAAGAAGTTATGAGTTTGCCTTCAATTAAGGTAGTAGAGCATCCTGACTTATTTGTTGAAACAAGTGATTATGAGATGAGCGATTTCGATTATATTATTGAATTAAGAGAAAATAAAAATCAAGAAATTCATTATGAAGAAATGAAGAAACAAACTGTTAAAAGTAAAAACAACTTAGACTTTGGTAACGATGACTTTGGTGGCGGATTTGGTTTCTTTGAATAAAAATATGAATAGTTATCAAGGAGGACTGACATCGTGAACACAGTTGGTCAAACTTTAAAGGGACGCCGAGAACGTTTGGGTATGACTTTAAATGAATTAGAAACACGCACACAGATAAAACGTCAAACTTTGACTTTGATAGAAAATAATGATTTTGAATCTTTGAATCATGTTGATTATGCAGAAGGTTTTATTAAAAAATATGCAAAAGCTGTTAATATTGATTCTGTACAGTTAATCAAAGCACATAGAGACGAAATTCCTAATAATGATGAAAGCATGCAAGAGACGATTGAAGTTTTTTCTAAAGAAAATAAGCCAACATATCGCAGTAAGAATAAAGAACCGTTACAAGTAGCTGTTATAGTAAGCGTTGTGGTTATCATTTCAGCGCTATTATGGATATTAGCTGTTTTAGTATTATAATCGATTAGTGTATAAAGCAATGGTTAAGTTATAAAAAAAGAAAAGAGGACTTCTTATGAATATACCGAATTGGATAACTGTTTTTAGAGTTATACTAATTCCAATATTTCTTCTATTTGCATTGGTAGATTTTGGATTTGGTAACGTTTCATTTATCGGTGGTAATGAAATTAGAATTGAATTATTAATTAGTGGTATTATTTTTATTATCGCGTCATTAAGTGATTTTGTTGATGGCTATTTAGCAAGAAAATGGGAACTTGTAACAAATATGGGGAAATTCTTGGACCCATTAGCTGATAAATTACTCGTTTCAAGTGCTTTAATCGCACTTGTGCAAATTGATTTAACAAATTCAATCGTTGCGATTATTATCATTGCACGTGAGTTCGCTGTAACAGGATTACGTTTATTACAAATTGAGCAAGGTTTTGTAAGTGCCGCTGGGCAATTAGGTAAGATTAAAACTGCTGTTACGATGGTTGCAATTGTTTGGATTCTCCTAGGTGACCCTTTAGCGACTTGGATTGGTTTTGAACTAGGACAAGTTCTGTTATACATAGGTGTATTCTTCACAATATTATCTGGAATTGAATACTTCTATAAAGGTAGAGATGTATTTAAAGCAAAATAATTAAACGTTAACTGTGTTAACGTCCATACTTACCAATAAAATCATGTAATATCATATAGTAAAACAGTCCAAAGCGATAAAATTTGGGCTGTTTTTATTTCATTTCATAAAATAGTATAACAATTAGTTTATTAAGATTTACGAAGTTTTTTTAAAGATATAAAAATCTAATCCTTAGTTTTTTAAGGAATTAAGATTTATAATTAAGTTTATCGCAGAAAAAATTTAACGCTCGCTTTTAAGTGCGCAAAAAGTATAAACTAAAGTAAATCATGTAACTTGATGTTGAGGAGGAGAAGTTGTGAAGATATCTATTATTGCAGTAGGCTCAGAATTATTGTTAGGGCAAATAGCAAATACCAATGGTCAATATTTATCAAAATTGCTGAATGGTGTAGGTCACAGTGTGGTAGAACATACTGTGATCGGTGATAATCCAGAACGATTAGAAAGAGTGATAAAAGCATCATTTAATCATTATGACACTGTTATACTGACTGGTGGCTTAGGCCCAACTAAAGATGACTTAACGAAACATACGGTCGCTAAGGTATTAGGTAGAGAATTAGTCATTGATGAACATGCATTGAATTACATTGAACAATTCTTCGAAGAACAGAATATTGAAATGACTCCAAATAACCGCCAACAAGCGTTAGTCATAGAAGGTTCACATGTATTAGAAAATAAAGTTGGCATGGCGCCAGGTATGTTAATAGATCAAGATGAAAGACGTATTGTATTGTTACCAGGCCCACCAAGAGAAATGCAACCTATGGCTAAAAATGAACTTTTGCCATTCTTCTTAAATGGTGAAAGCACTATATTCTCAGAATTATTGCGTTTTGCAGGCATCGGCGAATCTAAAGTAGAAACAGTATTAATGGATTTAATAGATGAACAAACAAATCCTACCATTGCGCCATTAGCTGGCACGCATGAAGTTAATATTAGATTGACGGCAAATGGAGATACGCAACGAGAATGTGAGCAACTTATCGCTCCTATTAAATTAGAGATTTTATCACGTATCGGCGAATATTATTATGGTTCTGATGATATATTACTGGAACAATCTCTGATGGATGAAATTGATCAATCATTTGCAATATATGATGCTGTTACAGATGGAGAATTATATTCTAGACTGAAGAATTTTAATACATCACAATTGCTTCAAGGGATGTTACCACATCATACGCAATTTATAGATGAACATGATACAATTGAAACTCAACTTTCTGTTTCTGCCAATATCGTTAAAGATTTGTATCAAACAGAAGTAGGTATTTCAGTAATGTATCATAATGATGCAATTTATTTAGGCATTTTAGAAAATGAGCGACTTGAAATTCAGTCCTTTAAAATGACGCAAAGAAGAAATTCAATAAAAAGCAGAACCCAAAATTATGTACTAATACGATTACTAAATTGGTTTAAATAAGCATTTAAAGGCTACAAAAACTTAAAAACGTAGCACGTGTGTTCTGTTTTTGTTGGAGATTTCGTCTATATAAGCGAACAAATATTCGCAAAACGCTTGCGCAATTATTTAAATCAAGGTATAGTAGGTTTAAGATATTTTACAGAGATTAATCTCAATTAGGAGGTCCAGCATTGGATAACGATCGTCAGAAAGCTTTAGATACAGTAATTAAAAATATGGAAAAATCATTTGGTAAAGGCGCAGTTATGAAATTGGGTGACAATAAAGCCCAAAGAGTTTCTAGCGTTTCAAGTGGTTCAGTTACTTTGGATAATGCGTTAGGTGTAGGTGGCTACCCTAAAGGAAGAATTATAGAAATATATGGACCAGAAAGTTCTGGTAAAACTACAGTAGCATTACATGCTATTGCAGAAGTACAAAAAAATGGTGGCATTGCGGCGTTTATTGATGCGGAACATGCGTTAGATCCTGTCTATGCAGAAGCTTTAGGTGTAGATATTCAAAATCTATATTTATCTCAACCTGACCATGGGGAACAAGGACTGGAAATTGCTGAAGCATTCGTAAGAAGTGGTGCTGTTGACATCGTAGTTATTGACTCTGTTGCTGCATTAACTCCAAAAGCTGAAATTGAAGGTGAAATGGGTGATACACATGTTGGTTTACAAGCACGTTTAATGTCACAAGCATTGCGTAAACTTTCAGGTGCTATTTCTAAATCAAAAACAACAGCAGTATTTATTAACCAAATTCGTGAAAAAGTAGGCGTGATGTTCGGTAACCCTGAAGTAACACCGGGTGGACGTGCATTAAAATTCTATAGTTCTATACGTTTAGAAGTACGTCGTGCTGAACAATTAAAACAAGGCCAAGAAATTGTTGGTAATAGAACGAAAATTAAAGTTGTGAAAAATAAAGTAGCACCGCCATTCAGAGTTGCAGAAGTGGATATGATGTATGGTAAAGGTATCTCTAAAGAAGGAGAACTTATTGACTTAGGTGTTGAAAATGAAATTGTAGATAAATCAGGTGCTTGGTATTCATACAATGGAGATCGTATGGGACAAGGTAAAGAAAATGTTAAATTATATCTAAAAGAAAACCCTGAAATCAAAGAAGATATTAATCGTAGATTGCGTGAAGCACTAGGCATTGTTGATGGTGATGTTAAAGAAGAAGAAGATGAAAAACAAACTACGCTTCTTGAAGATGAATAGTGTTATCTAAAATTATTTGAAGATTTACTATAAAATAAGCGTATATAAAAAATATGCGCTTATTTTTTTATATAAATATAAGGATTTTAAAATATCATAGAACGAATATTTTGCTATATAAGCTTTATAACATAAGTAACAATAACAGTTATAGTGGAAATAGTGTAAAAGAGGGGTCTCAAATATTGAATTAATATGTAGGAAACCTTGACACTTCTTAGTTTAAAACCGTACAATTACATTGTATGATTCTTATATAACTTCATATAATCATATTGAATTTGATATACAGAGCAAAATCCTAGATAAAAAGGGGGTGTTTGTGTGAGTTTATTAGGCCTCCTACTCATTTTGCTAGGTATTATTCTCGGAGTTGTTGTAGGGTATATTGTAGCCCGTAATCTATTGCATCAAAAGCAATTACAAGCAAGACAAACTGCAGAAGATATTATTGATCAAGGTAATAAAGAAGCAGAGAATACTAAGAAAGAAAAGCTTCTAGAAGCTAAAGAAGAAAATCAAATCTTAAAAGAACAAAGTGAAAATGAACTTCGTGAAAGACGTGGTGATCTTCAAAAGCAAGAAGCTCGACTTCTTCAAAAAGAAGAAAACTTAGAGCGAAAATCTGATCTATTAGATAAAAAAGATGAGATTTTAGAGCAAAAAGAGTCTAAACTTGAAGAACGACAACAACAAGTAGATGCAAAAGAGAGTAGTGTTCAAACATTAATAAATAAGCATGAACAAGAATTAGAACGCATCTCTGGTCTCTCTCAAGAAGAAGCTGCACAAGAGCAACTTCAAAGAGTTGAAGATGAATTGTCACAAGATATTGCAATACTTGTTAAGGAAAAAGAGAAAGAAGCAAAAGAAGCAGTCGATAAAAATGCAAAAGAATTGTTAGCAACTACTGTTCAAAGATTAGCAGCAGAACATACTTCTGAATCTACAGTATCAGTTGTTAATTTACCAAACGACGAAATGAAAGGTCGAATCATTGGTAGAGAAGGAAGAAATATCCGCACGTTAGAAACATTGACGGGTATTGATTTAATTATAGATGATACGCCAGAAGCGGTTATCCTCTCTGGTTTTGACCCAATTAGACGTGAAATTGCAAGAACTGCATTAGTAAATCTTGTTTCGGATGGACGTATCCATCCTGGACGAATAGAAGATATGGTAGACAAAGCTCGTAAAGAAGTAGACGATATTATTCGAGATGCAGGGGAACAAGCTACATTTGAAATAAATGTACATAATATGCATCCAGATTTAGTTAAAATCTTAGGTCGTTTACAATATCGTACAAGCTATGGACAAAATGTATTGAAACATTCTATCGAAGTTGCACACTTAAGTGGTATGCTAGCGGCTGAATTAGGTGAAGATGTTACATTAGCTAAACGTGCTGGTCTACTTCATGATGTTGGTAAAGCAATTGATCATGAAGTTGAAGGTAGCCATGTTGAAATAGGTGTAGAATTAGCAAAAAAATATACTGAAAATGAAACAGTTATTAATGCAATTCATTCCCACCATGGTGACGTTGAACCAACTTCTATTATTTCTATATTGGTAGCAGCAGCAGATGCATTATCAGCTGCGAGACCAGGTGCTCGTAAAGAGACATTAGAAAATTATATTAGAAGATTGGAAAGATTAGAAACACTATCTGAAAATTATGATGGTGTCGAAAAAGCGTTTGCAATTCAAGCAGGTAGAGAAATTCGAGTTATTGTATCACCAGATACTATCGACGACTTAAAATCACATCGCTTAGCAAGAGATATAAAAAGCCAAATTGAAGACGAACTTCAATATCCTGGTCATATAAAAGTGACAGTTGTTCGTGAGACTAGAGCAATTGAATATGCAAAATAAATATTAGTCATTCAATGACTAACTATAGACTGCCAACAAAGTCATAAGACTTGTTGGCAGTTTTTTGATTGAATGTAAAATTCTGTCGATGATAAAATTTAGCATTGTTATAGTTCGCTTGCTACTGGTAGTACAGCTCCTTACTAGTAAGCTACTGATTTGTGCTGGTGCTTAAATCGTCTTATCCATGCAACGTTATAACTTGAAGTCAATCCTGCTTTTGTTTGGCTTTTTTATGATTCGTATCATGTATTGTTTTTATGACGTTTATTGAACAAAGTGATATTATACTGTCTTTAAACAACAAAAAAGAGCCTTTAACTATAAAGTTAAAAGACTCCTTACTTAGTACACTGAAGTAAAAATTCACTATACTAAGCAATTTATATTTTGATTGTTTAGTTTAATTCTAAATCTGCAACTTTAATTTCTTTGATAATTTCAGCTGTGTCATAGCAGTTTGTAGCGATATTTGCATATCTTTCTGCTAAACGGTAAGCATTGATATATAGCTCTAGACTATCTTTTGCTATATCTTCTGCATCTTCACTTTTTGATGGGTTTGCTGTAACAACTAAATCAGCAAAATGTTGTGGATCGATATTAATTGACATGTATTACTTCCAACTCCTATATTTTGGATTAAAATAATTACTATAATGAATTATACCCCCATTATAAAATATAAAACTAAAAAATTAAAAAAATATTTACTAAAGAGTCTTTTCAACGTAAATCATTTACATTAAACTAGCATTAAGAGAGGATGAACAATTAAATGAGAATATTATTTATTGGAGATATCGTAGGTAAAGTAGGTAGAGAAGCAATTAACACGTACTTGCCTAAGCTTAAACAAACGCATCGTCCTACAGTTACAATTGTAAATGCGGAAAATGCCGCACATGGTAAAGGATTAACTGAAAAGATATATAAAGAATTATTAAGAGAAGGCGTAGATTTCATGACTATGGGGAACCATACTTACGGACAACGTCAAATTTATGATTTTATAGAAAATGCTAAGCGCATGGTTAGACCAGCCAATTTTCCAAATGAAGCACCAGGTGTAGGTATGCGCATTATTCAAATCAATGACCTGAAATTGGCAATTATTAACTTACAAGGTCGTGCATTTATGCAAGATATAGATGATCCATTCAAAAAAGCAGATGAATTAATTGCTGAAGCACAAAAAGAGACAGATTATATATTTGTAGATTTTCATGCGGAAACAACTTCTGAAAAAAATGCAATGGGCTGGTATTTAAATAATAGAGTGAGTGCTGTTGTAGGTACACATACACATATTCAAACTTCTGATGAAAGAATATTGCCAGGTGGTACAGGCTATATTACGGATGTAGGTATGACTGGATTTTATGATGGTATACTTGGAATCAATAGAGGAGAAGTTATCACACGCTTTATTACTAGCCTACCACAAAGACATGTAGTGCCAGATGAAGGGCGTAGTGTCTTATCTGGTGTTATCATAGATATTAATAAAGATGGCAAAGCAACGCATATTGAACGCGTACTCATCAACGATGATCATCCATTTTAATTATCGTCCGTTAGTATGAATTTTAAAATAAACCACTCTTTACATAGTAATAGGGTGGTTTATTTTGATATGATTGATTATGAATTATTATAACCATTAGGAGGCAAGATGGTATGAAATCACAAGTATCATGGAAAGTTGGCGGGCAGCAAGGTGAAGGCATTGAATCAACAGGGGAAATCTTTGCTACTGCGATGAACCGTAAAGGATACTATTTATATGGATATCGACATTTTTCAAGTAGAATAATGGGCGGACATACGAATAATAAAATAAGAGTATCAACATCACCTGTACACGCGATAAGTGATGATTTAGATATATTAATCGCCTTTGATCAAGAAACAATAGAAGTTAACCATCATGAAATGAGAACAGATAGTATTATCATTGCAGACAGCAAAGCAAAACCAGAAAAACCTGAAGGCTGTCGTGCGCAACTAATAGATTTACCATTTACGGCAACAGCAAAAGAATTAGGCACTGCCTTAATGAAAAATATGGTTGCTATTGGTGCGACATGTGCAGTGATGAAATTAGATATTTCAGCTTTTGAAACGCTTATTACTAATATGTTTACTAGAAAAGGCGAGAAAGTTGTCGAAATGAATATAGAAGCATTAAATGAAGGTTATCGTTTAATGATGGAGCAGCTTAATACTGTTGAAGGTGATTTTGTCTTAGAAGAAACAGATGGAACACCACATCTATATATGATTGGTAATGATGCAATCGGCTTAGGCGCTTTATCAGCTGGATCAAGATTTATGGCGGCATATCCTATAACGCCTGCTTCAGAAATTATGGAGTATATGATCGATAATCTACCAAAAGTAGGTGGCACAGTTGTGCAAACTGAAGATGAAATTGCTGCTGCAAACATGGCCATTGGATCAAACTATGCTGGTGTACGCGCTTTTACTGCCAGTGCTGGACCTGGACTTTCATTAATGATGGAAGCGATTGGTCTATCTGGTATGACAGAAACACCATTTGTAGTGATTAATACCCAACGTGGTGGGCCTTCTACAGGCTTGCCTACCAAACAAGAACAATCTGATTTAATGCAGATGATTTACGGTACACATGGGGATATCCCTAAAATCGTAGTTGCACCTACAGATGCAGCTGATGCATTTTATCTTACGATTGAAGCATTTAATTTAGCAGAAATGTATCAATGTCCAGTAATTATTTTAAGTGATTTACAATTGTCATTAGGCAAACAAACTGTAGAAAAATTAGATTATAACAAAATCGAAATTAACCGTGGCGAAACAATCCAATCTGATATAGAACGAGAAGAAGACGACAAAGCTTATTTCAAACGTTATGCATTGACTGAGAGTGGCGTATCACCTAGACCTATTCCAGGTGTTAAAGGTGGCATACACCATGTAACAGGTGTCGAGCATAATGAAGAAGGTAAGACGAGTGAAGCGGCTGATAATAGACAACAACAAATGGATAAACGTATGCGTAAAACGGAGCATTTATTGATTAATGATCCAGTAGAAGCAGATGAACAACATGATGAAGCAGATATTTTATATTTAGGTTTCATTTCGACTAAAGGTGCAATTCAAGAAGGTAAAGATAGACTAGAAGCACAAGGATTAAAAGTAAATCATTTACAAATTAGACAATTGCATCCTTTCCCTAAAGAAACACTTCAAAAATCCATTGATAAAGCATCGAAAGTTGTCGTAGTAGAACACAATTACCAAGGACAACTTGCAAGTATCTTGAAAATGAATGTCACGTTAGGTGATAAATTAGTGAACCAAACAAAATACGATGGAACGCCATTCTTGCCACATGAAATTGAAATAAAAGGACTTGAGATTGCCAAAGATTTAAAGGAGTTGGTATAAATGGCAACGTTTAAAGATTTTAGAAATAATGTTAAGCCCAATTGGTGCCCAGGTTGTGGAGATTTTTCAGTACAAGCAGCGATTCAAAAAGCAGCAGCCAATATTGGTTTGGAACCTGAAGAGGTAGCAATCATTACTGGTATCGGCTGTTCTGGTCGTTTATCTGGCTATGTGAATTCTTATGGTGTACATGGCATACATGGTCGTTCATTACCATTAGCACAGGGTGTGAAAATGGCAAATAAGGACTTGACTGTTATTGCTTCCGGCGGAGATGGTGACGGTTATGCAATAGGTATGGGCCATACAGTTCATGCATTGCGTAGAAATATGAATATGACATATATTGTAATGGATAACCAGATTTATGGACTGACTAAAGGACAAACATCGCCTTCATCAGCACCAGGTTTTGTTACAAAATCAACACCAAAAGGAAATATCGAGCAAAATGTTAAACCATTAGAGCTTGCATTATCTTCTGGAGCAACATTTGTAGCACAAGGCTTCTCAAGTGATATAAAAGGACTTACAAAAATGCTTGAAGATGCCATTAACCATGACGGTTTTTCATTTGTGAATGTCTTTTCACCATGTGTAACATATAATAAAGTGAATACTTATGATTGGTTTAAAGAAAATCTTACAAGTATTGATGATATAGAAGATTTTGATATTACAGATAAAAGTAATGCAACACAAAAAGTGTTAGAATATGATTCTCTGATTAAAGGTATTGTTTATCAAGATACTGAGACACCATCATATGAATCTCAAATTGAAGAAATGGAAGATACGCCATTAGCTAAAAGAGATATTCATATTGATGAAACGCAGTTCAATGAATTAACAAAACAATTTGTTTAAATTTGAAGTATAGATAATATTAATATAGTAAAAATAATTAAATAATAGCATATAAGCTGATTACATACGGAGATAGGTTGAGACACATTCAACATCGTATAGTATCAGCTTTTTTAGTAAATGAAGGAATAAATTATGCTGATTTATAGTATTATAGAAGCTAAACAGTACTTTATACTTTGGAGGGAATACGATGGTAGACCAATTTAATTCAATGACTGAACTTTTGTTACATACAAGTGAAAGTAAAGATTGGGAAATTCATACGCGGCGAACAGGTCAGCCAATGATTATAACGGCAGTCCATGGTGGGGCGATTGAACGTGGAACAACTGAACTTGCTCAATCTATAAGTGAAGGCGGTAACTATGATTTTTATACTTTTAAAGGTGTACGTCATAATAAAAATCATGAACTACATGTGACATCAAGACGTTTCGATGAACCTAAACTTTTACAAATGCTCAACGATAATTGGCATGCGATTTCTGTTCACGGTTGCATGGGTGATAAACCAGAAGTATATATCGGAGGAAAGGATCAAGCACTAATAAAATATATTAAACAGTATTTATCTGACATTAATGTCATTGTTAAAGATGCACCAGCCCATATTTCTGGACGTCATGATGATAATTTTGTTAATTGTTGCCAACACAAAGCTGGCGTTCAGCTAGAATTAACTACATATCTAAGAAAAAAATTCTTTATTAACAAAAAATATAATCTTTATGATAGGGAAAATCGTGATAATTGGTCTCTGTTAATGAGCAATTTTACGCAAGCAATCATTGACGCTGTAAATCATTATCAAAAATATAATCATTTATAAACTCATTTTAAATAACAACAGAAATAATATTTGCAAAACAAAATATAATAAGATATTATAGATACGGTATATCTATAATAGGAAGTTGATAAACAAATGAAATGTTCTAAGGCAACAGATTATGCATTACACGCTTTATTATTTATGATTAAAAGTAATGGTGATTCAAAAAGAATACCAGTACAAGACTTAGCAGCCGCATTGAAGGTTTCTACCACTTATTTATCTAAAATTTTAACACGCCTTGTAAAAGCTAGAATCATTTCAGCAAATAGTGGTGCCAAAGGCGGCTATCAATTAAAAAAGGGATGGCAAGATGTTTCAATTTATGAAATCATTGTAACTATAGATGGCAAAAAAAGCTTGCTAGAAGATAGTTTTAGCCATGGTGAAGGTTGTTCTATTAAACAAATAATGGATGAAGCAGAACGTAGTTTAATAAATAATTTAGAACAAAAAAAATTAAAGGACTTGGCTTAAGGCTAAGTTCTTATATTATTCGATTAATTATAGATATTAAGAGTCTTTAAAAGTCGTAAAGGAACAGAATAAATGGATTATGAAATCATAGTTATTGGTGGCGGTCCTGCTGGCTTAAGTGCAGCATTAAATTTTGGAAGAGGTATAATGCATACATTGGTTATCGACGAGGATAAACCGAGAAACAAAGTGACATCAGAGTCACATGGTTATTTAACGCAAGATGGTATTTCACCAATTCAATTCAAACAAAAAGCAAAACAAGATATTGCTAAATACAAAGATGTATCATTTTTAGCAGAACGTGTTACAGATATTAAGCAAAATGATGAAGGATTTGAAGTTTCTACTCAAGGACAATCATTTAAAGCAAGACAAGTGTTACTCGCAACAGGTTTAAGAGAACGAGGACCAGACATACATGGTTTCAATGATTTTTATGGACAATCTATATTTTATTGTCCATGGTGTGATGGCTATGAAATGCGTCATCGTAAGTTGGCTGTCATTTATTTAGATAAGATGATGACACGTATGGTGAAATTATTAAGCAACTTTTCAAAAGATCTTATTGTTTTTACAAATGGTGAAATTGTTACATCCGAAGACAAAGCTTGGCTTAAAGCTAAAAAAATTGATATATATACCGAATCCATTGCTAATTTAAGTGGCAAAGATGGTCAATTGACTCGAGTTACATTGGCAAACGGTGATAAAGTTGAAGTTGGAGGGGCATTTAGCCAAATGCAATGGGATACTCATTTTGATTTCTTGGAAAATTTGAGTTTAAAGCGTGATGAAAATGAAAAAATTGAGGTTAATGTATTTGGTGAAACTTCGATTAAGCATTTTTATATTGCAGGAGAAACAAAAGATAAATTTGCGGGTCAAATTATAGATGCAGCAGCTAATGGTGGTATGGTTGCTAAAATGATAATGATGACGCAAATCAATGAAGATTTTTAAAAATAAATTTTATGATATAAATGATTAACGCTTTATATCTATGCCTTGAACATCTTATTTGATAAACTAAAAGATAAGTAAAATATATAAGGGGCTGAAGAAATATGCATGATACGTTAATGAGTGTCCAAATCATTCCAAAAACTGCTGATGGTGAAGATGTTATACCTTATGTTGATGAAGCTATAAAAATAATTGAAGATTCTGGTTTGACTTATAGAGTAGGGCCATTAGAAACGACAGTACAAGGTGAGATGAATGAATGCTTGATCTTGATTCAAAAATTAAATGAGCGTATGGTTGAATTAGAAATACCGAGTACGATTAGTCAGGTTAAGTTTTATCATGTCCCTGAAGGTATTACAATTGAGACACTTACTGGAAAATACGACGAAATTTAAAAATAGATAATAAATGATTTTACGATTCAACATATCAAGATGTTGAATCGTTTTTGTTTATTTGGCAAGACTTTTTGCACTTTGGGCTTAAATTTAATATAATGAAGTAATGATTATGGATAAAGTTATAGAACTTTGAACGACTAGGTTGAAATACCAAAATATAAAATATATTTTTAAAACACTTGTTCTTAGTTTATATGATATAGAAAGGATTTTGTAGAGTGAATGAAGAACAAAGAAAAAGTACTTCTATAGATATTTTAGCCGAACGAGACAAAAAGACTAAAGATTATAGCAAGTATTTTGAGCATGTGTATCAGCCACCAAGTTTAAAAGAAGCACGTAAACGCGGTAAAGAAGAAGTGAACTATAACCGTGATTTTCAAATAGATGAAAAACATCGTAATATGGGTCAAGGGAAGACCTTCTTAATTAAAACATATGGTTGCCAAATGAACGCTCATGATACAGAAGTCATGGCTGGTATTTTAGGCGCTTTAGGTTATACAGCAACAGAAGATATCAATCATGCTGATGTGATTTTAATTAACACATGTGCAATACGTGAAAATGCGGAGAGTAAAGTGTTTAGTGAGATTGGTAATTTAAAACACTTAAAACGAGAAAAACCAGAAACAGTTATCGGTGTATGTGGTTGTATGTCACAGGAAGAATCAGTAGTTAACAAAATTCTTAAATCATACCAGAACGTTGATATCATTTTCGGAACGCATAATATTCATCGTTTACCAGAAATTTTAGAAGAAGCTTATTTATCAAAAGCGATGGTTGTAGAAGTATGGTCAAAAGAAGGAGACGTAATTGAAAACTTGCCTAAAGTAAGAAAAGGTAATATTAAAGCTTGGGTAAATATTATGTACGGTTGTGACAAATTCTGTACTTATTGCATTGTGCCTTTTACAAGAGGTAAAGAACGTAGTAGACGTCCAGATGATATCATTGCTGAAGTGAGAGATTTAGCGCGTCAAGGTTATCAAGAAATTACGTTGTTGGGTCAAAATGTTAACGCATATGGTAAAGATATAGAAGGCTTGGAATATGGTTTGGGTGACTTATTAGAAGATATTACACAAATTGATATACCAAGAGTGAGATTTACTACAAGTCACCCTTGGGACTTTACGGATCGTATGATTGAAGTTATTGCGAACGGAGGCAATATTGTACCTCACGTACATTTACCAGTTCAATCAGGCAACAACGCAGTATTAAAAATTATGGGGCGTAAATATACACGTGAAAGCTATTTAGATTTAGTAGATAGAATTAAAACGAAGATACCTAATGTTGCATTGACTACGGATATTATTGTTGGTTATCCAAATGAAACTAAAGTACAATTTGAAGAAACTTTAACATTGTATGATGAAGTTGAATTTGAACATGCATATACTTATATTTATTCACAAAGAGATGGTACGCCAGCAGCGAAGATGAAAGATAATGTGCCTTTAAATGTTAAGAAAGATAGATTACAACAATTAAATAAAAAAGTAGCTTATTATTCAGAACAAGCTATGAAGCAATATGAAGGCAAAGTAATCCAAGTATTGTGTGAAGGTGCCAGTAAGAAGGATGAAACTGTGTTAGCGGGCTATACTTCAAAAAATAAACTTGTTAACTTCAAAGCACCTAAAGAAATGATAGGTAGACTTGTAGATGTACAAGTGGACGAAGCGAAACAATTTTCATTAAACAGTACGTTCTTACGTGCGAGTGAAAAAGCAGTGGTGACTCAATAATGTATGAAAAAGATGATATATTAGCTGAAGCAAATCGCATTAGTGAACGAATTCAATCATTAGATACAGTTAAAGACTATCACACTGTAGAACAACAAATTCATTATAATAAAAATATTGAACAACGCATGAAAGATTTGAAGAAAACACAAAAACAATCCGTAAACTTACAAAATTATGGTAAAACAGAAGCGTTAAAACAATCTGAAGGTAAAATACAAGGTATTGAGCAAGATATTAATGTATTACCTATAGTGGAAGAGTTCAGAGAATCACAAACTGAAGCCAACGATTTATTACAAATGATGATAAGTACAATGTCTGATCGTTTAAATCAACATGAACAAAATGAGGATTAGCATGTAATGTACTTTCAGGAAAGGAATGAACCGAATGAAGACAATTAAGACGAAAAGGTTAACTTTAACCGCAATATTAATCGCTATCAACGTAGTGTTGAGTAGTATCATTGTCATTCCGTTAGGGCCTATTAAAGCAGCACCTATTCAACATTTAATTAATGTACTATGTGCCGTGTTTGTCGGTCCTTGGTTTGGTCTAGCTCAAGCATTTATATCTTCTGTATTACGCATGATTTTTGGTACTGGTAGCTTCTTCGCCTTTCCTGGAAGTATGGTAGGTGTACTACTCGCAAGTGGTTTTTACCATTACCGTAAACATATCTTTATGGCTGCGGTAGGTGAAGTGATTGGGACAGGTATTATTGGTAGTATAATTTGTATTCCATTAGCCTGGATACTTGGCTTTTCAAACTTTGCTATTAAACCATTAATGTTAGCATTTATCGTTTCTAGTATTATTGGTGCTATCATCAGTTATATATTATTAATGATATTGAAAAGAAAAGGCATATTAAAACGTTTCTTATAAGCTATGTCAGGTTGTCGGTACGAGATTAAGACTCAAATAACTAATCATTAAGTGATTGAATGATAAGAACATCTTAGCTTATTCTAATTTTATTTTGACAAAATAGGATTAATAAGGATTTATAGTATACATAACCCCCCCCCCACACTATGCCAGTAGTGTGGGGAGTTTTTGTTGGTGTAGCTAATGTTTACTATTTGTTATCACGTTCAGGTAACCAATATGCAAAACACGTAATAGGAGAATTACAATTACTGTGGTTGCAATGTTAACAATGATATCTAGCATAAAGAACACTTGCTCTCTACAGTCACATTGATACCACAGAGTTAGATAACACCTTATTACCTGCAAATACATATAACGTATAGGTATCTATATAGTTTAAATACGTAAAACCAGGATTTTTATAAGAACACATATAAAAGTGTTTGATAATAATTAAGCTTTATCGCTATGATTGAATAAATAGGCGTAATATCTAAAGTTATGTTAAAATTTAAGAGTTAAATTAACTAATGAAGGTAAAGAAAATTAAATGAAAATGGATAGCATTAAAGAGGTTTTCGGTACGAATATGAATTCGAAAACACGCTCAGTGCATAGTTTTAAAATGTGTACTATATGATTACACATATATATTCAAATATACAATAATCAATGAATTTAATGTTTAAAAAGTAAGAAACTAATAGAAGGATTGTGAAATATCAAAATGACTAACCAAACTCCCATGATGCAACAGTATTTAAAAATAAAATCACAATATCAAGATTGTCTATTATTTTTTAGATTGGGCGATTTTTATGAAATGTTTTTCAATGATGCAAAAGAGGCGTCAAGAGTATTAGAAATCACTTTGACGAAAAGGGATGCAAAAAAAACGAACCCAATACCAATGTGTGGTGTACCTTATCATGCGGCAGATGGCTACATCGAAACATTAATTAGCAATGGATACAAAGTAGCTATATGTGAGCAAATGGAAGACCCAAGACAGACTAAAGGTATGGTTCGTCGTGAAGTTGTTAGAATCGTTACACCTGGAACGGTAATGGATAAAGGTGGCGTTGATGAAAAACAAAACAACTATATATTAAGCTTTGTCAAAGATAACGTTGCTTATGCATTAAGTTATTGTGATGTCTCTACTGGAGAATTGAAAGTTACACATTTCGAAGATGAAGCCACGTTAATGAATGAAATTACAACTATTAATCCTAACGAAATCGTCGTAAACGAAAACATCGATGATGATTTAAAACGACAAATCAGTTTAACAACTGAAACCATAACGGTATTATCCGAAATTTCAGATGCACAATATAGTGTGAATACTATGACCGAACGCAACTTGTTTAATGCGACACAATTGTTGTTAGATTATATATATCACACGCAAAAAAGAGATTTATCCCATATTGAAGCGGTTGTTAAATATGAAGCGATAGATTTTATGAAAATGGATTTTTACGCTAAACGAAATTTAGAATTAACAGAAAGTATTCGATTAAAAACTAAAAAAGGAACATTGCTCTGGTTAATGGATGAGACTAAGACGCCAATGGGGGCCAGACGATTAAAACAGTGGGTTGATAGACCACTTATCCATAAAGCACATATAGAATCTCGCTTAGATACAGTAGAACAGTTTATTAATCATTTTATCGAAAGAGATACATTAAGAAATTATTTAAATCAAGTTTATGATATTGAACGCTTAGTAGGCCGTGTAAGTTACGGTAACGTAAATGCACGCGATTTAATTCAGTTGAAACATTCTATTTCAGAAATCCCAAATATTAAAAATCTACTTAATGATTTTGATGAGCAGATGACTGCACAATTTAAAGCTCTAGAGCCTTTAGATGAATTACTTGGCTTACTAGAAGAAAGTTTAAAAGAGGAGCCACCAATCTCTGTAAAAGAGGGCGGCCTTTTTAAAGCTGGTTTTAATAGTGAGTTAGACGAGTATTTAGAAGCATCTAAAAATGGAAAGTCATGGCTAGCTGAATTACAGTCTATAGAACGCCAACGTACAGGCATTAAATCATTAAAGATTAGTTTTAATAAAGTGTTTGGTTACTTTATTGAAATTACTAGAGCAAACTTACAAGGTTTCGATCCTACAGCATTTGGTTATCATCGTAAGCAAACATTATCTAATGCAGAACGCTTTATCACAGATGAATTAAAAGAAAAAGAAGACATTATTCTCGGTGCCGAAGATAAAGCAATCGAATTAGAATATCAATTGTTTGTTCAACTAAGAGAAAAAATTAAGACCTATACAGAACGTTTACAAAAACAAGCAAAAGTTATATCAGAACTTGATTGTTTACAAAGTTTTGCAGAAATTGCCCAAAAATATAACTATGCACGTCCAACTTTTAGTGAGGATAAAACACTACAATTAACAAATTCACGACATCCAGTCGTCGAACGCGTGATGGACCATAATGATTATGTGCCAAATGATTGTGAATTAGATCAAGATACATTTGTATATTTAATAACTGGCCCTAATATGTCTGGTAAATCCACATATATGCGTCAAGTAGCAATAATTAGTATTATGGCTCAAATGGGAGCATATGTACCGTGTGAATCAGCAACACTCCCAGTTTTTGACCAGATATTTACAAGAATAGGCGCCGCGGATGATCTTGTATCAGGTAAAAGTACGTTTATGGTTGAAATGTTAGAAGCACAGAAAGCACTCGCACATGCGACAGAGAATAGTTTGATTATTTTTGATGAAATTGGAAGAGGTACATCGACATACGATGGATTAGCACTTGCACAGTCGATGATAGAATACGTTGCAAATACGTCTCATGCTAAGACACTATTTTCTACGCATTATCATGAATTAACAACTTTAGACCAATCTTTATCTTGTTTGAAAAATGTGCATGTAGCAGCAAACGAATATAAAGGTGAACTTATCTTCTTGCATAAGGTTAAAGATGGTGCAGTAGATGATAGTTATGGTATTCAAGTAGCTAAATTAGCACATTTACCCGATGAAGTAATCTCACGTGCGCAAGTAATATTAGATGCGTTTGAACAGACCGATAAACAAGGTAATCAAGTCGTAGTTAATAAACTTGAAGTAGATCCAAGTGCTCAAAATGAGCAATACTCAAGTGTAGAAGAAGCAACTGGAACATATCCTGTGCAATCTGAATATGCAAAACAGAACGATAATAATAATCAATTTGAACAAACAGCATTTGAACTATTTGATGCGCCGGTCGAGCAATCTGAAATAGAAAATGAAATTAAGACGTTGAATTTATCTAACATGACGCCGATAGAAGCATTAATTAAATTAAGTGAATTACAAAAACAATTGAAATAGAGGTGAAGTCAAATGGGTAAAATTAAAGAGCTGCAAACATCATTAGCGAATAAGATTGCTGCTGGGGAAGTTGTCGAACGTCCAGGCTCAGTAGTCAAAGAGTTATTAGAAAATGCCATTGACGCCCAAGCGACTGAAATCAATATCGAAGTTGAACAATCTGGTGTAGCATCCATACGCGTCGTTGACAATGGTACGGGTATTCATATAGAAGATTTAGGTCTCGTCTTTCATCGTCATGCAACAAGTAAACTAGATGCGGATGATGACTTGTTTCACATTCGTACACTGGGGTTCCGTGGGGAAGCATTAGCAAGTATCTCTTCGGTTTCCAAAGTGACTTTGAAAACATGTACAGATAATGAAGAAGGTCAAGAAATTTACGTGGAAAATGGTGAAATTCTTAACCAAAAACCTGCAAAAGCGAAACAAGGTACAGATATATTAGTAGAATCATTATTCTATAATACACCAGCGCGCTTAAAATATATTAAAAGTTTATATACTGAATTAGGTAAAATTACAGATATCGTAAATCGTATGGCAATGAGTCATCCAGATATTCGTATTTCGCTTATTTCGGATGGCAGAAGGATTCTAAAGACAAATGGTTCAGGACGCACAAATGAAGTGATGTCAGAAATATATGGAATGAAAGTGGCTAAAGATTTAGTACACATCTCTGGTGAAACGAGCGACTATCATTTAGAAGGCTATGTCGCTAAACCAGAACATTCACGAAGTAATAGACATTATATTTCTATTTTTATTAATGGTAGATATATCAAAAACTTTTTAATAAATAAAGCAATTTTAGAAGGTTATCATACACTGTTAATGATTGGCAGATTTCCGATTTGTTATATAAATATTGAAATGGACCCGATACTTGTCGACGTCAACGTCCATCCAACTAAATTAGAGGTACGTTTATCTAAAGAAGATCAGTTGTTTGCATTGATTATAGAAAAAATACGAGAAGCTTTTAAAGATCGCATTTTAATACCACAAAATGATATGAATAAATTGACGCAGAAAAATAAAGTGTTGGATAAATTTGAACAACAGAAAATTGATTTTGAGAAACGCAAACAGCAAAAAGATGCTACATCTTCATCGAATTTGAACTTTGATCTTGATGATAATCAGCCCAATGAAACAAATCAATCTTTAGATAATACAAACTCAATTCCGGATACATCTTCAGATGATTCTTATTCAGTGCAAGAATCGACTTATGATTATGCTAAGACACAACGCGATATTTTGACTGATATGGAAGAACAAGATATCGCTGATACATCAACACTTTCTGATGATGTAGCTGAAACACCTGATATTAAAGGAAGTATCAGTAGCACCCCTTCACAGCGTGTGCCATATATGGAAGTCGTGGGTCAAGTTCATGGGACATATATTATCGCACAAAATGAGAACGGCATGTTTATGATTGATCAACATGCCGCACAGGAACGAATTAAATACGAATATTTTAGAGAAAAAATAGGTGACGTCTCTAATGAAATACAAAATTTATTAATTCCTTTAACTTTTCATTTCTCCAAAGACGAGTTGATGATTATCAATCAGCATGTAGAAGAATTAGATAAAGTAGGCGTGCACTTAGAACCGTTTGGTGGTAATGATTATATTGTTGATAGTTATCCAGTTTGGTTTCCTGCTGCTGAAGCAGAAGAAATTATTAAAGATATGATTGAGTATGTCTTAGAACATAAAAAAGTGAATGTGAAAAAAATACGAGAAGAAGCTGCTATTATGATGAGTTGTAAGAAATCAATTAAAGCAAATCACTATTTAAAAAATAATGAAATGGCAGATTTAGTGAATCAATTGAGAGAAACAGAAGATCCATTTACATGTCCACATGGCAGACCGATAATCATTAATTTTTCAAATTATGAATTAGAACGCTTATTTAAGCGTATTATATAGGAGGTTAGTGGATGAAGCCATATATTTTACCGGCTATTCGCTCAATGAAAGATTTAGAAAAACTGATACAGACAGATTATAAAGAATGTGTATTATTAGATACGCATATAGGTCATATCAAAAGTATTATGGAATTGATGAAAAAGAATAATATAGAAGTGTATATGCATA
Organism: Staphylococcus sp. NAM3COL9; assembly: GCF_001431205.1. Lineage (GTDB taxonomy): Bacteria > Bacillota > Bacilli > Staphylococcales > Staphylococcaceae > Staphylococcus. Next base: position 203,050 of record NZ_LGPC01000011.1, read on the forward strand.
TCGATTTAATTAGAGGTATGAGTCATGATGAATTTGCTTGTGAATTTATCATTCAGAACTATCATCCGAAAGGCATTGTTTCGACAAAAACGAAGGTTATAAACAAAGCAAAAGCGTTGAATACGACTACCGTTTTCCGTGTGTTTATTCTAGATAGTCATGCATTAACTAGAAGCATCGATCTTATTAAACGTGTTGAGCCTGACTTTGTTGAAGTGTTGCCAGGTGTAGCAACAAAGGCAATAAAAATCATTAATGAAGAGACGAATACATCTGTGATTGCTGGTGGTTTGATTAATGATGTGGAGGAAGTTGAAGTTGCGGTAAAAAATGGAGCGAAATATATCACTACAAGTGATCGGGATTTATGGTAATAAAACTAAATCACTTAAATTAACAGTCGTTCTATTCAAAAATAAAGATTGAATGATTTTGACCATAATGTAATTGTCTTAATAGAATTAGCTATTTTAGAAACAGATTAAATCATTTTATTAATGTATGATCTTTTCTAAAGCTTATAGCTAATTCTTTTTTTACCATTTTTTAATTATTAAGTAACAATCTATGTAATTTAAAAAACTAGGGGGACATTTAATAATAAAACCGAGAGAATTATTAAGAGGGGGACACTGTTGCAATTGTATCTTTATCTTCTAGTTAGCGGGAGAAGATTCTATTATTACAAATAAGGGTGTTAGATAAAGTAGAAGGCATTGTTTTTGGCAAACCATTTAATAAAATTTATTATGAAGCGTATGAAAATGAGATATTAAAAATTGTTAGAAAAAGTGAAAATCCAAACATTTCAATTTTATATAATTTATCATTTGGACATAATGAGCCCAAGCACAGTGTACCTTACGACTTATCAGCAAAAATCAATTGTTATACTAAGCGATTCGAAATTAAAGAAAGCGCTGTTATTGATTTTTAAATTGTGTCAATTTTTTACAAAAAAGATTGACAACGCTTTCAATAGAGGTGTAAGATAAATACAAGTTAATAATTAGAACAGAGATGGGAGATTTCTACAGTCATTAAACCAGTGGATTAACACTGGACATAATTGTAGGAATCTTTTTGTCTTTTTTAGGAGGAGTCTCTATGAGTGTATATTTTGCTGAATTATTGGGAACAGCAATATTAGTATTATTTGGGGGTGGCGTTGTTGCCAACGTTAATTTAAAAAGAACTAATGGTAACGGGGCAGATTGGATTGTAATTGCTACAGGCTGGGGGCTTGCCGTAACTATGGGCGTTTATGCTACAGGTGAAATATCTGGCGCACATTTAAATCCGGCCGTAACATTAGCGTTCGCAATGGATGGTGCATTAAGCTGGAGTATGGTACCTGGATACATTATTTGCCAAATACTGGGTGGTATCATTGGTGGTACTTTAGTTTGGTTAATGTATTTAGCACAATGGAAAGCAACTGAAGATAAAGATTCAAAATTAGCTGTGTTCTCTACAGCACCAGCAATAAAAAATTACTTTGCCAATTTTTTAAGTGAAATTATCGGTACTGCTATTTTAACAATGGGCTTATTATTCATTGGAATGAATAAAATAGCTGATGGTTTAAATCCATTAATTGTTGGTAGTTTAATCGTTGCGATTGGTTTAAGTTTAGGTGGTCCAACTGGTTATGCCATTAATCCTGCTCGTGATTTAGGACCACGTATTGCACATGCCATTTTACCAATTGCTGGAAAAGGTAAATCAAATTGGAGTTATGCAATTGTTCCAGTATTGGGGCCTATTACTGGTGGTATGATGGGTGCGGTTATTTATAGATTATTCTACAAAGGTGCGTTTGATATGATGTCTGTTGTATCAATCGTGTTGTTAATTGTAACAATTGCGCTTGGAATCGCTTTAAATAAAGCAAAAAGTGCAAAAGGTATCGAAACAATTTATTAAATAAGTTTTAACTGTCCTGTTTATACGTTAAAATATAAACAGGTCTTATATTATAAAAAAATAAATAATATGAATATGTTTGTTGAATTATTAAAAAGGAATGTATACAGATAGGTTGCCGGGAAACACGCATTATTTATTCAACAAGTATACTAAAAGGGAGATTATCAATATGGAAAAATATATTTTGTCAATTGACCAAGGTACAACGAGTTCAAGAGCGATTCTTTTTGATCAAGATGGGAAAATCCAAGGCGTAGCACAACGTGAATTCAAACAATATTTTCCTAAATCTGGTTGGGTAGAACATGATGCAAATGAAATTTGGACGTCTGTATTAGCAGTTATTGCTGAAGTACTTAACGAAGAAAATGTTGGTGCAGATCAAATCGCTAGTATTGGTATTACAAACCAACGTGAAACAACCGTAGTTTGGGACAAACATACATCACGCCCAGTCTATCACGCAGTTGTTTGGCAATCACGTCAAACACAAAGTATTTGTCAAAACTTAAAAGAACAAGGTTTAGAAAATAAATTCCGTGAAAAAACAGGTCTTTTATTAGACCCTTATTTTGCAGGTACAAAAGTAAAATGGATACTTGATAATGTTGAAGGCGCAAGAGAAAAAGCTGATAATGGTGACTTACTATTTGGAACAATTGATTCATGGTTAGTATGGAAATTATCAGGTGGGCAAGCACATATTACAGATTATACCAACGCAAGTCGTACATTAATCTACAATATTCATGATTTAGAATGGGATCAAGAATTATTAGATATTTTAGAAATTCCGAATTCGATGCTTCCTGAAGTAAAACAGTCTAGTGAGGTTTATGCTAATACAGTTGACTATCATTTCTTTGGTAAAGAAGTGCCGATTTCTGGTATCGCTGGTGACCAACAAGCAGCACTATTTGGCCAAGCATGTTTCGACCGTGGTGATGTGAAAAACACTTATGGTACGGGTGGATTTATGTTAATGAATACAGGAGAAGAAGCTGTTGCTTCTAAGAGTGGTTTATTAACAACTATTGCTTATGGTCTAGATGGTAAAGTTAATTATGCACTTGAAGGTTCTATCTTTGTTTCAGGTTCTGCAATTCAATGGTTAAGAGATGGATTAAGAATGATCAACTCAGCACCTCAATCAGAAAATTATGCAGAACGTGTTGAATCAACTGAAGGTGTATATGTCGTTCCAGCATTTGTTGGCCTTGGTACACCATACTGGGATGCAGAAGCCCGTGGCGCTATTTTTGGACTGACACGTGGTACTGAAAAAGAACATTTCATCCGAGCAACTTTAGAATCATTATGTTACCAAACGCGTGATGTATTAGAAGCGATGGAAAAAGATTCTGGAATCACTGTGAATAATTTACGCGTCGATGGTGGTGCAGTTAAGAATAATTTCATTATGCAATTCCAAGCTGACCTCTTAAACGTTGGCGTTGAGCGTCCAGAAATTAATGAAACAACAGCGTTAGGTGCAGCATACTTAGCTGGACTCGCAGTTGGTTTCTGGGATAGCAAAGATGAAATTGCTAATCGTTGGAAATTAGAAAAACAATTTAATCCAGACATGGAAGAAAAAGTAAGAGAAAAACATTATAAAGGCTGGAAGAAAGCTGTAGAAGCAACTCAAGTCTTTAAATTAGACGATGAGTAAAAAAATTAGACTTAAAAGTGTTATCTATGCTACAATACGGGTAAGTTAATAATATCGAGATGAGAAATGAGAGATTCAATTCGTACAATTATATATGTATGGGATGAATCTCTCTTTTTTTAATACTTTAGGAGGCGCTAGATTTATGAGTTTATCAACTTTAAAAAGAGAACAAGTTAAGAAAGAATTGAAAAATGACGCTTATGACGTTGTGATTATCGGTGGCGGAATTACCGGAGCTGGGATTGCTTTAGATGCCAGTAACAGAGGTATGAAAGTTGCTTTAGTAGAAATGCAAGACTTTGCACAAGGTACAAGTTCACGCTCTACTAAATTAGTACATGGTGGATTACGTTATTTAAAACAATTACAAGTAGGCGTTGTAGCAGAAACTGGTCGCGAACGTGCGATTGTTTATGAAAATGGTCCACATGTAACAACACCAGAACGTATGTTATTACCATTGCATAAAGGTGGATCTATGGGTAAATTTACTACATCGTTAGGTTTAGGCGTTTATGATAGATTAGCAGGTGTTAAAAAAGCTGAACGTAAAACAATGTTAAATGCAAAAGAAACACTTGCAAAAGAACCACTTGTTAAAAAATCTGGTCTTAAAGCTGGCGGTTCATATGTTGAATACCGTACAGATGATGCACGATTAACTATCGAGGTAATGAAACGTGCTGAAGAAAAAGGCGCTACTGTGATTAACCATACAAAATCTGTGCATTTCACATATGATTCAAATGAAACAGTTAATGGTATTCAAGTAGAAGACCAAATTAGTAATGAAACATACCCAATTAAAGCTAAAAAAGTTATCAATGCAAGTGGACCATGGGTAGACGAAGTACGTAGTGGTGACTATGCACGTAACAATAAAAAATTACGCTTAACAAAAGGTGTTCATGTTGTCATTGATCAATCTAAATTCCCACTAGGTCAAGCTGTATACTTTGATACAGAAAACGATGGTCGTATGATTTTTGCTATTCCACGTGAAGGTAAAGCATATGTTGGTACAACTGATACTTTTTATGACAATGTTAAGACATCACCATTAGTTAACCAAGAAGATAGAGATTATTTAATTGAAGCAATTAACTATATGTTCCCTGACGTTAACGTATCTGATGAAGATATCGAATCATCATGGGCAGGTGTAAGACCACTTATTCTAGAAGAAGGTAAAGATCCTTCAGAAATTTCTCGTAAAGATGAAGTTTGGGAAGGTAAATCTGGATTATTAACAATTGCAGGTGGTAAATTAACTGGTTACCGTCACATGGCAGTAGAAATTGTTGATTTATTAGCAAAACGCCTAAAATCAGAATATAAACTTACTTTTGATAAAGCGGCAACAAAACACTTAACAATCTCTGGCGGAGATGTAGGCGGCAGTAAAAACTTTGATAAATATATTGAACAAAAAATTGAAGAAGCAAAAGCTTATCAAATAGACGAAGCGACTGCACGTCACTTTGTATCTAAATATGGCTCAAACGCTGAAGAATTATTCAAAATTGCACAAACTGCGCAATATCAAGAAACTGGTTTACCGTTAGATATCTACACAGAATTAATTTATTCAATTCAAAATGAAATGGTTCACCGTCCAACTGATTTCTTTATCCGTCGTACAGGTAAATTATATTTCAAAATTGATGATGTATTAAATTATAAAGAACAAGTAATCGATGTAATGGCTGAATTATTAGGTTATACAAATATTCAAAAAGAATTATACACAAATGAATTAGAAACTGCGATTAAAGAAGCACAAACTGGTAATAACCAACCATCAGTTAAAGCGTAAATATTTATAAATATGAAAACTGGCGACAAGGTTCTTAGAACTTTGTCGCCAGTTTTCATTTATCTATCTCAAATATACCTTTAAGTTATTTTATCACATAATATGTACAAATATCTTTTTCATTGAAGATGGTAGATAAATCTAAAAAATAGGGAGTTTGCCATTTTTGTGTTTTTAATGCATTCTTGTTTAAATTTGATTCCCAATTTGGATAAACGCGCATTGCCATTTTTCCTTTGTATTTGGCTGATGTTATTACACCATGTTCTAACAAAATTTGTTTTGGGAAAATAAATTGTCCTTTATAAGCACCATCTATAACATTAATAACCAAGTTATCTTTAGAATCCTCCCAATTAAAAGGAATATTTTTACCTAATTCATTTTTTGCCAAATAGCAACGAAATAACCAGTTTTTTTAGGCGTTTTCTTAGCTAACCTACTTTTAAAAGTATGATGAGCTAATTTAAAATTAAAAGCCTCATATTCATGATTCCATTTTTCAACTTCATAATTTTTATTAATAAAATTACTGACTATTTTATTAATTTCATCCATTAACTTTTTAGAAATATAATTATTAAGCATAATAAACCAACCGCTTCTAACCTCTTAACAACTTCCCACAAATGACTGTCTGGATCTTGAAAGTAACCTGAATAGCCCCCCAAAAAAGTATCATGAGGTTCTACTGTAATTTGTGCTCCAGCTTTTCTTGCTTGTTCAATAACTTGGTCTACTTCTTCTTTACTTTCTACATTATGTCCCAAAGTGAATTCCGTTGGGCTAGTAGCACTTTGTTTCAATTGAGTATCATATGCTATATTTTTTACGTTCGAATACTGCGAGTGTTAAAACCGAAGTTAGTTTAAAAAATGCAACTGTACCATTTTCGAATTGTTCTCCTACGATACCTTCTGTTGCAAATCCTAGCCCATTTTTATAAAAATGCACTGCGCTATGCAAATCGTCTACACCCAAAGTAACTACTGATATCCTAGATTTCATAAAAATACCACCAATATAAATTTTATTTTTTGATTAAATGAAGTTCAAAGATTTCAATTAAATCTAAATAAAGTATATAAATGCATGCTGTCGATAATATTGTATTAATGTTTTAATGGTAAATTACTGTGTTGAAAGCATTAATATACCTAATATAACTATAAAAATATAAATCCATTTTTCAAAATGTTTATGGTGAGTCTTTTTCGATAAATACTTACCAAATAAAACAGCAAGAAGCAATATAGGTAAAGTAGCTAAGAATAATTGAATGGTTTGACTCGTCCATATACCACCTAACAATTGACCTATTACAACAAAAATAGCTGTTAATAGAAAATGAGCTTGAATAGTACTTTTAAAGTCTTTAATATGCCATTGACTTAGCGTTCCAAAAATAACGATTGGTACACCATGAGAGTTATAAACGCTGCCTAGCACACCAGAAATAAGTCCTGCCAAACTTTCCCATATAGAAGATGTAAGTTCGATTTTAGAGTGGTGGGATAGAAAAATGGTCTTGATAAAAGCATAAATACCATAAATGATTAGAAAAATAGCTAACAGTAATTGGATTTTTCCGGTATCAAAATGATGTAGTATCCATATGCCCACGGGTATACCTATTAAACTACCTGACATCATGACTGCCAAAGTTTTATATTTAATATGTCTCATTTCAGTGAATATATTAAGTAAAGCTACAGTTAGACCAGCGACACCAACCAAAGATATAGCTGTTTTTATATCTAAACCTATTAAAGCTAATAAAGGCATGCTAATTAAAGCTTCTCCAAAGCCAAAGTATGTACGTACTAAAGCACCTAAGAATATAGATAATAATATCAAAATAAAAATTGTTATATCCATTAGATGTCCCCCTCGATGAATTGTTCTCTGTTTTATATTTTATGACCGGCATAATTAACTCAATACTTGATTTTGAGTATAACATTTTTAAAACAGAATTATATTAGGTTTCTAATGATTGTTGCATTTGTTTTTAATATATCGTTGTCTAGAGGTTAACGTTTTTCATTCTATTTGATAACATTGAATTTTGAGGGTATATTGTATAGTATAAGAAGATTGAAATGATGCATGAGTTGGGGGGCTATCACATGAGTCAAAAGAAATTTAAGATTACTGTTGAAGATGGCAGAATGTTAGAAGTGAAATTAGATAAAGCCAAACATGAAACAATAGGTGTCGTGCATTTGCTTCATGGCATGGCAGAACATATGGGAAGATATGATGAACTTGTTGAATCGTTTAATCAACAAGGATATGATGTATTACGACATAACCATAGAGGTCATGGTAAAGAAATAAATGAAAAAGAACGTGGACATATAGCTGATATATCGCAAGTTGCGGATGATACATATGAAATTGCTCAGACTATGTGTACACACTACACGAACATCCCATACATTATGATTGGTCATTCTATGGGTTCTATTATAGCACGTACATTTGTTCAAAAATATCCTGATGCAGCTCAAGGTTTAATTCTTAGTGGTACAGTGCAACACCCAAAATATTTAGGTATATTCATTGCTTTATTAATGAAAATTATTACTTTAGTATTAGGAAAACGACGTCGATTGAAGTGGATGAATCGATTAATGTATAAATCATTCAATAAAGACATTAAAAATCAAAAAACTTCAAGTGATTGGTTATCTAGCGATACACGTGAAGTGGCTAAATTTATAAAAGATCCGAATACAGGTTTTTTGGTTTCTAATCAACTCATATACCAAATAATAAAACACGCAGTAACGACAAGTCGTGTGAAAAATATCAAAAAAATGAATCCAGAAATTCCTGTACTGCTCATATCAGGCAAAGATGATCCGTTAGGTGGCAAAGGTAAAGGCATTAGAAAACTAGGGAAATTATATAAACGCTGTGGCGTGAATCATGTAACAGTTCATTTATATAAAAATAAACGACATGAAATTTTATTAGAGAAGGATTTTGCTATTACATGGAATAACATGTATGAATGGATTGAAAAGCAAATTTTGAAAAAGATGAATAGAAATAGCAAATAAATAAAGAGAGTTGATATACACGTGCATAACGATAAGCCTTTTTTAATCGTACTTGTAGGACCGACTGCTGTAGGAAAGACAGAATTCAGCATTGAATTAGCGAAAAAATTTAATGGTGAAATTATCAGTGGCGATTCAATGCAAGTATACAAACATATGGATATAGGGACAGCAAAGATTACGCCAGATGAAATGTCAGGTGTGCCACATCATATGATAGATATATTAGAACCAAATGAAGCATTTTCTGCTTATGATTTTAAAAATAGAGCTCAGAAATTAATAACTGAGATTACTGATAGAGGATGTGTGCCTATAATTGCTGGAGGTACTGGCTTATATATTCAGTCTCTGATTCACGATTATGCTTTTGAAGATGAAACAATCACAGAAGAAGAAAGTGAAGCAGTAGATAAAAAATTAGCGGAATTAGATCAACTATCAAATGAAGCATTACATCAATATTTAACATCCTTTGATGGCGAATCAGCAGAAGACATTCATCCTAATAATAGAAAAAGAGTGCGCAGAGCAATACAATATTATTTAAAAACAAAAAAACTTTTAAGTTCTCGTAAGAAAGTTCAACAATATACTGAAAATTATGATACATTATTATTAGGGATAGAAATATCGCGTGACATATTATATCAAAAGATAAATAAACGCGTAGATATAATGTTGGAACGTGGTTTGCTTGATGAAGTGAAACGACTCGTAGATGCGGGATATGAATCATGTCAAAGTATGCAAGCTATAGGTTATAAAGAAATGTTGCCTGTAGTGAAGTGCGATACAAATAAAAATGATGCAATAGATAAATTAAAGCAACATTCTCGAAACTATGCAAAGCGACAGATGACTTGGTTCAAAAATAAGCTAGACGTAGTATGGTTAGATAAAGAGAAAATGTCACTTTCATCGATGTTAGATGAAGTTTCAGTCCAAATAAAGAAAAGGAGTATAGAACATGAAGACAACAGAAAACATCCAAGATAAATTCCTAGGACAATTTAAGACTGATCAAACAAAAGTGATTGTGTTTTTAATGAATGGTTTTCAAATGAAAGGTATTATTGAGGATTATGATAAGTATGTAGTGTGCTTATTATCTCAAGGTAAACAGCATTTTATTTATAAACATGCAATCAGTACGTTTACAATTGATGATGCACCTCAAACATCATAATCAGAAAATATGTAATTAAAAGTTAAAAACGAAATAAACAACACTAGATATCAATTAATCTAGTGTTGTTTCAAAAAACCAACAAAGTCTCCCATTTTGTTGGTTTTTTTATGCACGCTTCCTCGGTCAACGACTTAGCCTAAAGTTTTCAGCTAGTGCTTCCCGCAAGATTTGGCCCAAATCAATGATAGATAAATTGAAAGAAGATTTTAAGGTGCGAAAGTGCATCATAATTTGAAATAGACATGGTATAGAGGGAAAAGTTTCGGTACATACACTTTAATTTTTATTTATTATGAAATATAAGGAAAATAACTATGTAACCTGTGAACAGGAGAGAATTGGTCTGAAATATCACATTTTATATTTCAAAATTGAGATATAAAAAGACAAACCAATGCCTTTAAAGGCATTGGTTTGTCTACGTTCCTAGGCTAAACTAGATTTATTTATAAATTGTGTAATGTGTAATATTGTTTCGAAAATCATAGAATCTTAAAATTATAATAATGCTTCAATTTCTGACTTGATTTGGTTAGGTTTTTTCTGTGGAGAAAAGCGTTTTACAACTTTACCATCTTTATCTACTAGGAATTTAGTGAAGTTCCATTTGATTTTTTCATTGAAGACACCATTCTGTTCTTTAGTTAAAAATTCAAATAGTGGGTGTTGATTTTCACCTTTGACATCAATTTTTTCATGCATTGGGAAAGTAACACCGTAATTAATTTTACAGTTTTGTGTAGCTTCTTCACCAGTGCCGGGTTCTTGACCTCCAAATTGATTACAAGGGAAACCTAATACTATAAAATCTTGATCTTTATATTTATCATATAAACTTTGAAGTCCTTCGAACTGCGGTGTAAAACCACATTCGCTAGCCGTGTTAACAATTAATATAAGTTGTCCTCGGTAAGCATCTAATTTATACGATTCTCCATTTGGTTTCTGAACTTCTATGTCATATATAGTCATTTTAATTCACCTCTTACAACAAATCTAACATAAATTGGCTCTATAGTCTTTCTATATACACTATGATAGAATAGCTAAGAAAAGAGGTGCATGTTATGACCCAACAACAAACACATAATACAAAAAAAGAATTAGAAACAGCTATTTTAGTTGGAGTACATGCTCAAAATGATGACGAATTTGATTTTGAGTCGACAATGGAAGAATTAGCATCATTGTCAGAAACGTGTCAACTTGATGTTCAAGAACATTTCACTCAAAACAGAACACGTTTTGATAAAAAATATTATGTTGGTAAAGGGAGACTAGAAGATATTCAAGCGTATGTTGAATATCATAATATCGATGTTGTTGTTGCTAATGATGAATTAACGACAGCACAATCAAAAACGCTAAATGAAAATTTAAATGTGAAAATTATCGATAGAACGCAATTAATATTAGAAATTTTTGCATTAAGAGCAAGTAGTAAAGACGGTAAATTACAAGTTGAATTAGCACAACTTGATTATTTAATGCCTAGATTGCAAGGACATGGACGCAGTTTGTCACGTTTAGGTGGCGGTATTGGTACAAGAGGACCTGGTGAAACAAAGCTAGAAATGGACCGCCGTCATATTAGAACGAGAATGAATGAAATTAAACACCAATTAGAAACAGTGGTTGAACATCGGGAGCGTTATCGTAATAAACGTGAACAGAATCATGTTTTCCAGGTTGCACTTATAGGTTATACTAACGCGGGCAAATCATCTTGGTTTAACGTGCTTGCCAATGAAACGACATATGAAAAGAATTTATTATTCGCAACACTTGATCCTAAAACACGACAAATACAGATAAATGATGGGTTTAACTTAATTATTTCAGATACAGTTGGTTTTATTCAAAAGTTGCCAACAACATTAATTGCAGCTTTTAAATCAACCCTTGAAGAAGCAAAAAATGCGGATTTATTATTACATGTAGTTGATAGTAGTCATCCTGAGTATAGAGCACAATATGATACGGTGAATGGAATTGTTGCTGATTTAGATATGGCACAAATCCCGCAAGCTATTATATTTAATAAAAAAGATTTGCATGAAGGTGCAACTCCAACAACGAATAAGCCCTCGGTATTTGTTTCTAGTCGAGATGAAGCAGATATAGACAAAGTAAAACAATTGCTATTTGATCAAGTGAAAAAAACACTTACGTATTATGAAGAAACTGTACCAAGTGCGAATGCGGATAGATTATACTTTCTCAAACAACACACACTCGTGTCAGAATTAATATTTAATGAAGATGATGCGACTTATGAAATTAAAGGATATAAAAAAGAATAGAAGGAAGTAATGATTAATGGAAGATATGAAACAGCTGATTGCTGATACAGAAGAAACGTTAGCGCCATATTTTAGAAATATTGAAGCAACAGCATATGTTAATCAGGAAAAAGTATTAGATGCATTTCATGCAGTTAGAGCAACTGAAAATGATTTACAAGGCACTACAGGTTATGGTTATGATGATTTTGGTAGAGACCATTTGGAAGAAATTTATGCACATGTTTTTAAAGCGGAAGATGCTATTGTCAGACCACAAATCATTTCAGGTACTCATGCGATAACGATTGCTTTACAGAGCACATTAAAATATGGTGATGAACTGTTATATATAACAGGAAATCCTTATGATACTTTATTAGAGGTTATTGGCATAAATGGGAACGGTATTGAAAGTTTGAAAGAATATGGTGTGAGTTATAATAAAGTTGATTTAAAAGATGATGAGATAGATATAGAAGAAGTAATGAATCAAATCAAACCACAAACCAAAGTTATTGCAATTCAACGTTCTAAAGGATATGACCAACGACCATCTATTAATTTAGAAGTAATTGAGAGCGCAATTCAAGCGATAAAAACGCAACATCCTGACGTGATTATTTTTGTAGATAATTGTTATGGCGAATTCGTTGAAACGCATGAACCGATAGAATGTGGTGCAGATTTAATTGCTGGATCATTAATTAAAAATCCAGGTGGTGGCTTAGCTAAAATTGGTGGTTATATTGCCGGCAAAGAATCCTTGGTTGCTAGATGTGGGTACCGTTTAACTGCACCTGGTATTGGTAAAGAAGCGGGTGCATCCCTTAACTCATTACAAGAAATGTACCAAGGTTTTTTCTTAGCACCCCATGTTGTTAGTCAAAGTTTAAAAGGCGCATTGTTTACGAGTCTACTATTAGAAAAAATGAATATGCGTACAAAACCAAAATACAATGTTCCGAGAACGGATCTTATACAAACAGTTGAATTTGATACAAAAGAGCAAATGATTCAATTCTGCCAAAGTATTCAACAAGCTTCACCGATTAATGCGCACTTTAAGCCGGAACCTGCTTCAATGCCAGGCTACGAAGATGATGTTATTATGGCTGCTGGTACATTTATCCAAGGCTCGTCTATTGAATTATCAGCTGATGGTCCAATTCGACCCCCTTATGAAGCTTATGTACAAGGCGGCTTAACATACGAGCATGTGAAATTGGCAGTAACAAGAGCTGCAGCAAATCTTAAATCACAGCAATTGATATAAAATGAAGTTGAAATCCATACATTTTATCAAACATACAATTTAGAGTAATATACTTGCTAATTATGTGAATTCAGATAAAATATATGGATTTTTTTGAACAAATTAAAGGAATTTTCTAAAAACTAATTTGATTTATAAGTGTTGATAAGGCGAACGTTAGTGGTGCCAACGGTTCAAAGGTTATGTAAGGAAACCTAACATATTTTTGAAATTATTGAAAAGTTATGCTAAATTTAGAACAAGTTCAAAAATAGAGGTGAGGGAATTGGAGTCAAACGATACATTAAGACGCAATATGCCTGTATTCTCTATCAGTGTTGTAACTAAATTGAGTGAATTAACCGCAAGGCAAATTCGCTACTATGAAACACATGAACTGATTAAACCACAACGTTCAGAAGGCAATAAGAGGCTCTTTTCATTAAATGATTTGGAACAACTTTTAGAAATTAAAAGACTGATTGAAAAAGGATTTAATATCAAGGGTATTAAGCAAATTCTTAATGAAGAGCAAAGTCATCTTTCTGATGATGAACAAGAAACAAGAAAACAAATGATAGTTGAAGCTACCCAGAAATCACAGCGAGATGCGATACCGATAAATCGTGGTGATTTATCACGTTTTATCAAATAATATTAACGGGGGACATTTACAATGCCAAAACGTACATTTACTAAAGAAGACATTCATAAGTTTGCTAAAGAAGAAAATGTAAGATATTTACGCTTACAGTTCACTGATATTTTAGGTGTAATTAAAAACGTAGAAGTACCAGTTAGCCAACTAGAAAAAGTATTAGATAATGAAATGATGTTTGATGGTTCTTCAATTGAAGGTTTTGTTCGAATTGAAGAGTCAGATATGTATTTATACCCAGATTTAGATACATGGGTTATCTTCCCATGGACAGCAGGACAAGGAAAAGTTGCACGACTCATCTGTGATGTTTATAAAACAGACCATACACCATTTGAAGGTGATCCACGTTCAAACTTAAAACGTGTCTTGGAAAATATGAGAGAATTAGGTTACTCTGATTTGAATTTAGGGCCTGAGCCAGAATTTTTCTTATTTAAATTAGATGAAAAAGGTGAACCAACATTAGAGTTAAATGATAATGGTGGATACTTTGACCTTGCACCAACTGATTTAGGAGAAAATTGCCGTCGTGATATCGTATTAGAACTTGAGGACATGGGCTTTGATATTGAAGCGAGTCACCATGAAGTTGCTCCAGGTCAACATGAAATCGACTTTAAATATGCAGATGCTATTACAGCTTGTGATAACATCCAAACGTTTAAACTTGTTGTAAAAACAATTGCACGTCAACATAATCTACATGCGACGTTCATGCCGAAACCTTTATTTGGTGTTAACGGTAGTGGAATGCACTTTAACATGTCACTATTCAAGGGCAAAGAGAATGCATTCTATGATCCAGACGGCGATATGGAAATGACAAAAGATGCTTATCATTTCATAGCAGGTACTTTGAAAAACGCACGTGGCTTCACAGCTGTATGTAATCCTTTAGTTAACTCATACAAACGTTTAGTGCCAGGTTACGAAGCACCATGTTATATCGCTTGGAGTGGTAAAAACCGTTCACCATTAATCCGTGTACCAACTTCTCGTGGGTTATCTACACGTGTTGAAGTACGTTCAGTAGATCCAGCTGCCAATCCATATTTAGCATTAGCAGCACTTTTAGAAGCTGGTTTAGATGGTATTAAAAATAAATTAGAAGTTCCAGAACCAGTTAACCAAAATATTTATGAAATGAATCGCGAAGAACGTGAAGCTGTTGGTATTGAAGATTTACCTTCAACTTTATATACTGCTGTTAAAGCAATGAAGGATAACGCGCCGATTAAAGACGCTTTAGGTAATCATATTTATAATCAATTCATTAACTCTAAATCAATCGAGTGGGATTATTATAGAACACAAGTTTCTGAATGGGAAAGAGAACAATACCTTAAAGAATACTAGGTGCTAGGCAAAAGGGATAATATCAGTAATATCAACAACTCGGGTCATTCTAAATGAATGATTTCGGGTTGTTTTTTTGCACTCATTTAATTTTAGGAAGTGTTTTGGGTGCATTTTAGGTGCAAGTTTTAAAATATTTCTTTTTCTTGAATGAACTTTTCAAAATCTTCTTTTGCTTTATGGTTCATATTTTCTGTTACATGACTATATATTTGTTCAGTCACGCTCATTGTTTTATGACCTAATCTTTCTTGAATTACTTTCATAGGTACATCACTTTCTAATAACAACGTCGCGTGAGTATGTCTTAATTTGTGAATGCTTAAACCTTTTTCTAAACCTAATATACTTTCTGTTACATGTTTCATAGTATTGTGAGTTGTACTTCGAGGAATAGGGTCACCAAATGAATTACAAAATATAAAATCATGTGAGTCATTGTAAATATCTTCATTGACTATTCTGTTAGCATTTTGTAGATATTTCAATTTAGTTAGCTCTTTTGCCAATTCATCTGTTATATATATTGTTCTATCTTCTTTATTCTTAGTAGGGTTCCATCTGTCGTTTTTTTGATCATAAGACTTAGTAATTGATATAGTTTTATTTTTCTTGTCATAATCAGTCCAAAATAAAGCGTTAGCTTCACCCACACGTACGCCTGTTTCTACCATAAATCTAAACATATAATACTGATAGACATCACGTTTTTTTACCGCTGCTAAAAATGGTTTTATTTTTTCTTTAGGTATATATTGTGCTTTGTCTGGATTTTTTAAATCTCTATGTTTCAATTCTACGTTATCACATGGATTAAAATGTAGAATGCGGTCATAAACAGCTTGTTGCAAAGCTCGGTTTAGAAACGAATGAGATTTTTTAATCGTTGACTTACTGTATCCTTTTTCTATTAAGTCATTTATAAACTCTTGGTGTAATGATGATGTTATTGATTTTATAGGGATGTTCCCATAAAATTTTATCACTCTCATTTTAGAAAATTTTTCTATTTCAATTGTGCTTTGACTAAGTTTATCGTTGCGCCAAGTTTTTAAATAATACTCCATCCAGTCATCTAATAAATAATATTTTTGTACTTGCATACCTGTATTCAGAGAATTCTCTAATTCAACAGCTGCACGTTTAGCTTCACTCTTAGTTCTAAAACCACTTTTAGAGATGGATTTTCTATCTCCTTTTTCGTTATGATAAAAAACTCTACATCTCCATTTAGAACCTCTTTTTTCAATTTGTGCCATTCTATCACTCCTTTTAGAACTGTTATTTGGTAAAAAAGATAAAAATATATAGGGCATTGTTAAATGCCCGTGGAATTATTCATCTAAATCCATTAATCCTGCGCCAGGTACTGCACTTGGCCCAGCTGCTGCTTGTGCTTGTTTTCCTTTTTTGTATTCTTCATATGCTGCACTTTGTTCATCTTGTGTCCAACCTGGAGAAACGACGTGTTCACCATTCATATTAGTGTTTTGTTCTTCGTTAGGATTTAGATTGGCAGGATTTTCTTCAGTGGGTCCACTGGTGAAACCGTCTTGTTCTTCAACTACAGGTGCTTGTTCTTGTGATTGAACAGGTTGTTGTTCTTGAGTGTTCACTTGCTCTTGTGATTGTACAGATTGTTCTGTACTTTGCTGTTCTTGTGATTGTGGTTCCTCGTTTGCTACTTCTTCATTAGACTTATCATCTGATTTATCTTTTTCTTTCTCTTTATCTTCATCAGACTTCTTATCATTTTTCTTACTTTCCTTATCAGTCGATTTTGTTTCTTTCTTATCTTCCGACTTTTCTTCGCTATTCCCACATGATGCTAACACTAAAAAACTTGTTAGTAATAAAAATAATAACTTCTTCATTCAATATCTCCCCTTAATTTTATTTAATATAAAACATCGTTAAACGTCCATAGTACTATTCATCCTATCTATTAAAAGTAAAGCTAAGTTACCAGTGGCTTTACAATCATTTAATGCATTGTGAGACAATCCATCATCTAAATTAAAGTGTTTTTTTAGCGTTTCTAATTTGTGATTTGGGGTTTCATCTATCAGTCTTCTTGCAAAAGTTAAAGTATCGAACACTCTGAATTTTTTATGCTCTACATTGAATTTATGAAGATTTTTCAAAAGGAATTTCAAATCAAAAGGAGCGTTATGTGCTACAATTGTTTTTCCTTCTAATAATTCTTTTAGTTCTTTCATATATTCTTCGGATAGCTTTGGTTTATCTTCTAAAAATTCATTCGTTATACCTGTTATACGCATAACTGTTTTTCCAACAGGTTTATTTGGTTTGAAATATTGTGAATGTTCCTCTATTACTTTTCCATCTTGATATTCGACGAGACCATATTGGATAATTTCATTTTCGTGATATTTTAAACCTGTGGTTTCAAAATCTAGAACTACAAAACTTGGTGATAATTTCTTGGCTTTTGTATAATTTAAATTAAGTGGTTTGCTACTAACTGTTTCATTTGATGTGAATTCAATAATTTTATCTGCTTCTCTATTGTTTGAGTTTGTTAAAGAAGTTTTAGTTATAAGCTCTATTTTTTCTTTCTCTAACTGTTGTATATATTGTTCTTTTAATTTTAATTTGTTTTTTAACATTTCAATTTCGTTTATATGTTTATCGTTATTATTAGAAGGTGATTGAATATTTTGACCTTTTGTTTTTGATAATACATTTATTGAATAAACAGGATCGCTTGAAGTAAAAGAAAATATTAGTTCCCGATCACCTCCATATTTCAAGAAAATTTTATTAGCAAAAATACCAGCTTTCATATTAAATGAATTTATTTCTATCCAAGGGATTTTATATACCAAGTTACTTTTAGCACAAACAAATGCATAATCAATTATTGAAACAAAAACTGAGCCTGAATAATAAATATTATCTAACTTTGTAGTAGCATCAGTTTCAATAATCGCTTCAAAATCAGGGAATTTTTCAAGTAATAATTCTTTATCTTTTTCTTTTGGTTTCACGATAACACCCCTTAATAACAAATTTTACAATCAAAAATGGTTGTAAAATTTGTTTTGACTTCTTCTAATAGAGACTCTGAAAGACTTCCAATTCTTTAATGTTATTTTTCTCTTATACGATTCTTTTTAAGTAAATGTTTGTTTTTAACAGTGACATGTTTTATACCATTTTTAATCATAAATCTAATTAAGCCATTGTGCTCTTCATATTGTTGTGAAGAGTTTGCTGGAACGTAATCGGGTAAGTTATCCAGTTCAACTTGATTGATGTTCTCGTCTAAAATTCCTATTGAGTCAATATCTTCATTTGCAAGTGTTGAAATAGGGAAAGATATATAAGACTATAAAAGTATAAATTTATTTTTCATTATAGTTATACTTTATAGTAAAATTATTTCATATTTTTACGAATTGTAGTTATTGTTGATATGTTAGCTAATCCTTAGTTTTTTCTGTTTAATAACTTTTTGTTAACAGAGAAATATTAATTAACTTCACATGCATAACTATCTTTATCTCTATCATGTTTTGACTCATATGCAGCATGTCCTTGCGGCACTCCATTTGGATAGACTTCACGTAATGCAGTACAGTTAGGGAAAGATTCACTATTTTGATCAGTTGAACTAGGTTTGTTAATAGTAGAGTCGTTCTCTACAGAGGAATTACTATTATCATTTATAGATGTATTATCTTGTGCTTTATTATCAACTTTATTTTGAGTATTACTTTCTTCTTTTCGTTCTTTTTCAAATGCTGAATCTAAACTCCAGATGCCTATTTTTTCGGATTTTGCTACTTCTTGGGAATTTTCTAGTTCTGATAAATATCTAGTATTAGGAGGATAGACATAAGCTACTTTTGCCAAACCTTCTCTCACTAATATATTATTCAACATTTCTCCATCTACATAAATATAAGCCAGATTTCTTCTATATTTATCTTGCTTTTGACCAACATCAAATTCTACTTCTATTTTATTAGCATTATTTAATAATTCTGCGGTTCTATCAGATGCTTCTTGACCAAAAGGTTGTTTTCCAAGTCTTGGATGTTTAGTTTCCGGTGTATCGATAAGTAAAAATCTGAATGATTGAATTTTTCCATCATAAATAAATTTAGAAGTATCGCCATCAACTGTAGAAATTAATTCAACAGGAATTCTGTCAGTTGTACCAGGTTTAGGTTTGTTAGTTTCCCTTTCTTTCTTCTCTACGTCTTTGTTTTCTTGTTTTGTACTATTGTCTTTTTTAGAATCAGAATTTTTCTCTTTTTCTTTATGCTGTTTTTTCTTCTCTACATCTTTGTTTTCTTGCTTTGTATTATTGTCTTTTTTAGAATCAGAAGTATCCTTTTTATCTTTTTGTTGTTCATTATTTTCACTCTTTGGTTCTTCTTTCACTACTTTCTCTTTTGACTGATTTTCTTTTTTTTCAGAATGACTTGCTTTATTTGATTCATTGGTCTCACTATCACTAGGAGTAATTATTCCAATACCTATAATGCATATAAATCCTATTACGAATAAAATTATAGTGATTATTAAAGATCCTCTAACCTTTCTTTTTCTTAAAGCTTTAATAATTGTAATAACTAACATTACAATATTAGCTGGTTATGAAGTTACTGGTAAACTAACTTTTGGGTTAAAATTAGATGATTTCATTCAAGACGATATTGATTTGCATCAACCATATGATCTGGCAACTAGATTTTCGTATTTAGATTATTATTCACAAAGAGCGATAGCGTGTGAGTATGATTTTAATCGAACAGCAATTATAAATGGTAATACATACTTAATTTATAAAAATGCCTCAGAATTAATTTCTATAGATTTAAACTCTACTGTGAAAAACTTCTTGGAATTTGCTAAGCCCAATACAAATGAATCAGAAAATGTCGGTGAATATGTAAGAATACCGATTAAAGCAGAACATGTATATGGTAATTCTAAAGAAGAATTATTAGCATCTATATATAATGAAACTTCTGATGGTTTCATTGAAACAAAAGCGTATCTGATTACAGGTGATGGTGAAGCGTACTTAGATGTACATAATCCTAATAATCTAGATAACGAAACAATTATTGATGTAGCGATTGGCACTAAATCCAAAAGAATTAAAATGACTATATAAAAAACAAGCCCACCTAATAAATAGGTGGGTTATGCTCTGCACCCACTTTATGACTACTTCTGATTTTGGGTGCAAAAGTGGGTGCAAGAATTTAAAAGCCAGCAAAACAGTATATGGTAAAAGGCAGTTATCACAAGGGCTTTAAGTCTCAGAAAGTCATATAAAACTCCACTTTCTTCTATAGAACACAAGTTTCTGAATGAGAAAGAGAACAATACCTTAAAGAATACTAGGTTCTAGGCAAAAGGGATAAACACTATATTATTTCAATAAACAGCCCCAAACAACTCAAAATCGAGCTATTTGGGGCTGTTTATTGAAATAATATAATTGTAATGATACGACTATTTTAACCAAATATCGCGTTCACGAAATTTAATTTTAAGATAAAATGATTATAAGAGTCAACAAAGAGCATAGTCATACACATTAATATTTGAGGCTATTGTATTATTAATTGTATGTATGACGCATACGTAGTAAAATGTAACTAATTAATATTATTTATCTTGATAAGGGGATGGGTAGATGAACAAGATTAAACTCAGTACATTGAGCGCAGCATCGTTAAAAGAATTAGAGAGTAGCATTAATGCATTTTTAGAAGATGATGAAGTGGCAGGATATCAGCTACTCAATGCTACAGTGCGAGAAGTTGAAGAACGCACATACTCATCGAATGAAGAAGAGTTTAATGCTATACTGACATTCATAAAAAATGTTTGAAATAAGAAAGTCGAGTATGAAGTTATAAAACTTTATACTCGACTTTTTCATTTTTGAGAAAGCCACGTATAAAGTAATGATAACAATTTAAACTATATTAACAAGACAATAATATAGTTATGTAAACTAAAATAAACTATTTCATTTTTTTCATCTTATTATTAATACGTATTTAAATAATACATAAAAAAACTGCCTGCAATGATATGCGGCAGTAAAAGTTATTTCTTTTTAGATTTCGTTATAACTGCTTGGATAACAAAAACAATGAATCCAATAAGGACACCTAAACAAATCGCTACGACTGCTGATACCATTAATGGTAATTGGAATTGATATTGTAATGTGAGCCCTACAATCACTGCAATGATCACTGCGATGATTGTAATCATATTCTCTTTAAATATACTCAATTTGTTCACTCCTATCTAATGTATTATAGCATGAGTTTATCAGTGATATAAAATAAAATATTACTATTCAGCATTATAATTACGTTGAATATTATACTAGGGTTTTGTCATTTGAATTAAATTATAAAATATGGTGGACTACACTGACTTGACGACATAATGGATTTTCTATATGATAATTTGGACAATTCAAAAGAAGTAGGTGCAAGTGTGAAATCGACTAAAAAAATGATAATATTAGTTGTTAGTATGATTGTGTTAGGTGTACTTGCGTTTCAATTTATAAATGAAACAGGGCCTTTTCAAAACAATGCATCAAAGTCAGAGGCAGGCCCTAAAGAAACTGAGCAAGTGCACATTGAACGTGTTGTAGATGGTGATACTTTAGTTGCCAAAGATAAAAATAACAAAAAATTGAAGGTTAGACTTATTGGAATTGACACACCAGAAACAGTTAAACCTGATACGCCAGTTCAACCGTATGGTAAAGAAGCTTCTGATTATTCTAAAGCACAATTGACAAATAAAGATGTTTTTTTGGAGTATGATGAAGAACAAGAAGACCAATATGGAAGAACGTTAGCTTATTTATGGTTAGATAAGAATACAATGTTTAATGAGCAATTAGTAAAAAACGGTTTAGCTAGAGAAAAGTATTATGCACCTAATGGTAAATACAGAAACGTATTTGAAAAAGCTGAACAACAAGCAAAAAATAACAATGAAAATATTTGGAGTTAAAGTAATCAATCAAACATATCTGTGCATAGTATGAACGTAAATGCCAAAAGGAATCATATGAGTTAGTGAACAAAATAAAAGGTAGCTTCCAATTTTAGGAAGCTACCTTTTATTATTTGTTGCTAGTCTATTAATATCGATTTTGAAATTATAATTGTTAGTAATTCGATTAATGCATATGATTTACTAATTTATTATATTGTTCTTCAGTTAATGATTCGTTTGAAGATGCTAGTGTTTCACCAATGACTTCTTTTAAAGATGATTTTGAAGAGACGGTTTCTGCGTAATCTCCTCTAATTGTAGGTCCATCTATGATATTCACGCTACCATCTGTAAAATAAACAAGTCCTATACTCTTGATCTGACGTTTTAGGTGTTCATTTATTTTATCTTCTAATACTTTGGCATTTTGAGAAGATTGTTCATATGGATCATAATTATAAAACTCAAAAACCACTGAATTATTTTTGATACGTTCTATAAACGTATAATTTGTTTTTCGCGTTGTTTGAAATTGTGAATGGTATTGATTTGCAATGTAGCGACCAACAGTTTGATTTACTGTGTCATCATTATTAGATAAAGTTTCTAAATTGGGGTCAACGTTAAAATGGTAGAACGTTTTTTGTTTCCAATTTTTAACATTAATATTGAAGAGTCCTTTATCAGTTATGACAATATAATCAAATGTTCTTGCATATTCAAATAACGAATGTTTTACTGCAATATTACTCGTAGCAATTATGTCATAAAACTTAATCTTAGCATCTGTTTTGTATTGTGATAAAATTTCATTTAAATCTTGTTTAGCTTTTCTTAATCCATGATGATATGTATCGTTATTTGCATCAATATTTAACATCTGATTTTTTAAGTGTGTGTTTTCACTAGTAATCATACTAATTTTATTAACTAATTGATTCTTAGAATATATTTCAGTATCAAGCTTATGTTTCATAAGGTGATGATTTATATATACAATAATAATTAATAGAACAATTATTATGAGTAAAATAGAAATTAAAAACATGTGTATCATCCTAATCTTAATTTAATTTTTAACAATGTTTATTTTACGCCTTTCTTTAGAGTAGTACAAATTGTATTTATTAAATTGTTATAAAAAATACAATTAAATCGTTATTAATAACAATTGTACTGATTTTTATGAGTAATTCTATAATAAAAGATAACAAAGCGAGCGTTTGAACAATGATTTATAGTTTTACTTATGACTATAAATAGATATAATAAATTATGCGCAATATTAATAATGTAGATGGAGGTCGACAATTTGAGTGCTATTAAAAGTTATCTTGAACAAATCACTGAGAAAATCAATGAAAATGAAATTATTGCATTTGATAATCATCCTACCGCTTATAAAATAATTGATCAATTATTTTATAATGAAATTAAAATCTCAGTGATTAGTTATTCTACGGATATTATTAAATATGTAGCTAAACACACAAATTTTAATATTATATTATCAAATGGTGTGGTTAGTAGTGAATATCATATTATAGTAGGTACAGATGTTGCTCAAACGTTTTCGAAATATCATATTAGTCGCTATTTTGCTACTATGCCTTATATGGCAAGTAATTCATTGTATCAGACTATACCTGAAGTAGCTGAAATTCAAATTGCACTAAAACAAAGTGCTAATCAGTTTTTCGTTATTAATAGACCTGAATTTTTAAATATCGGATTAGCACATGATTTTATACATATAGGTGACTTTTAAAATTAAATGTGTTTTATTTCACATTTTCATGTTTTATACATTGAAAAACGCTTCTACAAATTATATAATGAATATTATTGGAAACGCTTACTTTTAATAGGAGGTGCTCATTTGCCAGATACTAAAAATAATAATATTAAACAAATTGTAGAGACGCTAAATGAAAATGCAGCTAGCTTATTTAAATATAATGGTGAAGTTGCTAAACAATTATTTTTGCATGATGAATTTAATTTAGATGGAAAAGTAGACATAAGTGTTGAAAGAAAATTTTTGGGGGAAGTTTTAAAATACATACCTAAAACATTTAAATCTGTGCTATATGATGGCACATCCTCAACGTCAGATTTCACGAAAATTGATTTTCCTAAAGTGACACATGCCAATATCTTCGATAATGAAGATATCATCATGACGATTATTGTTTATGATGTAGAAGATGAAGAATGGATGTTTAGATGGAATCATAATATCAGGATGCCTGAGAAACATATTTATTTTCATTCAATCAAATGGGACGTAGATTATGTTAAACCAGAAATCGTCTTGATGTATGAATTGTTGGATCCTATCGATTATCATCAAATTCCTAATTATAGAAGCGTCATTGATTCATTAAGTTATTATCAATTCGTTATCTTACGCTTAGTTGTTGGAGATGAACGTATTAACCAAGCATTAATTTCAGAAAAGAAAGCAATATAAAATCCTTCAACTCAGAATGTCAATCTTTTAACTTAAGAGCCATTTGATTTGAAGGATTTCTTATTATTTAATATTTATGAATGTAGCGTGTTAGATTTTTAAACATTGACCATTATAACAGTATTCATATGTTGATTTGACGGCTTTTTCTGCATCTGTTACATCTATCCCGAACATGATAGATATTTCTGAAGCACCTTGGTTCATCATTTTTAAATTTATATTAGCCTCAGCAAGTGCATGTGTTATTGTATTAGCTGTTCCGACAATTCTATGCATACCTTCCCCAACAATCATGAGTACGGCTAAATCGTGCTCTACACTCAACTCATCAACATCACAACGATCTCGAATATCGTTCAAGACTTGCTCTTCTCGATGTTGAATTTCTTTTGAACGCATAATGATACTGATACTGTCTATACCTGAAGGCATGTGATCGAATGAA
Organism: Staphylococcus sp. NAM3COL9; assembly: GCF_001431205.1. Lineage (GTDB taxonomy): Bacteria > Bacillota > Bacilli > Staphylococcales > Staphylococcaceae > Staphylococcus. The sequence goes on from NZ_LGPC01000011.1 coordinate 228,222, forward strand.
ATCTCATAATCTTCAAGCACACCTAATATTTTACGTGTAAAACCAACTTGTCTATTCATTAAATATTTTTTGATGTTCAGTACTGTGAAATCTTTATCACAACTAATACCACTGATAACATTATTAGAGTTGATTTCTCTATCGTGACGAATATATGTCCCTATATCATTAGGCCTATTCGTATTTTTAATAACGACAGGAATTCTATCTTTATGCAATGGCTGCAGTGCTTCATCATGGAAGACACCAAAGCCGGCGTATGAAAGTTCACGCATTTCTCTATAAGTAATCTCATCAATCACTTCAGGATCTTTAACTATAGAAGGATTGGCTCTGAAAATACCAGACACATCTGTGAAGTTTTCATATATATCGGCTCTAACGCCTCTAGCGATAATTGCTCCAGTAATATCAGAACCACCACGAGGGAATGTAACAATGTAATTTTGTCTTGAAATACCAAAGAAACCTGGAATAATCAATTTTTCATCATATTCTCTTAATTTATATAACGCCTCATAAGATTGATCTAAGATTTGGGCATTTTGAGGTAAATCTGTAACAGTTATGCCAGCATTTCCAGGCGAAATATAACGGGTAGGGATACCTTGGCTGTTATTATACTCAGCAATTAATTGAGCATTAAAGTTTTCCCCACAAGATAATAAAGCATCTAACAAACGCGAAGGTTTGTCTTTTAATGTAGCAATGAAAGACTCTAGTGTTTGATCAATCGTAGATAGTAATGTATCACTCATATGTAATTCATGAATAATATCGGCATAACGCTGAATGATTTCTTCTTTTTTAGAAATATAATCTAAACGAGCAATTACTTTTTCGTATAGACGAATTAATAAATCAGTTGTTTTCACATCTTCTTTATGTCGTTTACCTGGTGCAGAAACAACAGTAATTTTTCTATCCTCATCCGAATTGACAATGTTTAATACTTTTTTTATTTGTTCTGCATTAGAAACAGAACTTCCTCCAAATTTTGAAACTTTCATAGTGACATACAACCTTTCTAAAAAATCAGAAAATTTTGTTTAGTTTTTATCACGAGAGTGATAGGATAGATATACGATTTAGATTTTCAAGCTTTACAAAAATAATGAATGAATTTATACTATACCATATTCAAGTATTTTTCAACTGTACAATTGTATTTTTTAGAAGAACAATCGGAGGAATGAATTTATGAAGGAATTAAATGTAGCCCTGCTCGGTTTAGGTACTGTAGGTTCAGGTGTAGTAAAAATTATTGAAGAGAATAGAGAACAAATTAAAGAAACAATGAACAAAGATATTAATATTAGACATATCTTAGTACGCGACAAGAGTCGTTCAAGACCTATAAATGTTTCAAAGTATCACTTGACAGAAGATATTGATGAAATATTAAGTGATGATTCAATTGATATCGTCGTAGAAGTAATGGGTGGTATTGAACCAACAGTAGATTGGTTGAAACGTGCTTTAAGTGAGAAAAAACATGTTATTACAGCAAATAAGGATTTATTGGCAGTTCACTTGAATGTATTAGAAGAATTAGCTCAAAAAAATGATGTAGCTTTAAAATATGAAGCTAGTGTTGCAGGCGGTATACCAATCGTCAACGCGATAAATAATGGCTTGAACGCGAATAATATCAGTAAATTCATGGGTATTTTAAATGGAACATCAAACTTTATTTTAAGTAAAATGACACAAGAAGAAACGTCATTTAAAGACGCTTTAGACGAAGCGCAAAGATTAGGTTTTGCTGAAGCAGATCCTACTGACGATGTGGAAGGCATCGATGCAGCGAGAAAAGTAGTTATTACGTCTTATTTATCATTTAATCAGGTCATCAATTTAGCTGATGTAGATAGACATGGTATTAGTGACGTGGAACTTTCAGATATTAAAGTAGCAGATGAATTAGGCTATAAAATCAAATTAATTGGTAAAGGTACATATGAAAATAGCCAAGTACAAGCTTCTGTAGCGCCAACGCTAATTAATAAATCACATCAATTAGCTTCAGTTGAAGATGAATTTAATGCAATTTATGTTATCGGTGATGCTGTTGGTGAAACAATGTTCTATGGTAAAGGTGCAGGTAGTTTAGCTACAGGTAGTGCTGTAGTAAGTGACTTATTAAATGTCACATTAAATTTCGAAACGAATTTGCATACATTACCACCACACTTTGAATTGAAGACTGCAGAAACAAAAGAAATGATGGATAATGAGGATACTATTTCTCTTGAAGATAAAGAAAGTTATTATTTAGTAGTTCAAACAGATGGTGAAGAAATAAGCAAAGTTGAAACTCAAATTAAAAGTAAATTACCTTTCCATAAATCATTATCAGTATCAGAGCGTGATGCGCATACTGTAGGTTTAGTCATCGTTGGTATTGATGAAGCACCAGAGACCTCTATTACAGAGTCAGGTTATATTGTTAAGAAAATTTATCCAGTAGAAGGGGTTTAATATTTATGAAAAGATGGCAAGGATTAGTGGAAGAATTCAAAACATATTTACCAGTAAATGAAGCGACACCACAGTTAACATTAAACGAAGGACATACGCCTTTAATATACTGTGAAAACATATCTGAAATGCTTGGTATTGAATTACATGTGAAGTATGAAGGTGCAAACCCAACAGGTTCATTTAAAGATAGAGGCATGGTTATGGCTATGGCTAAAGCAAAAGAAGAAGGCAAAAAAATAGTAATTTGTGCCTCTACAGGTAATACATCAGCATCAGCTGCAGCATACGCAGCACGTGCTGGTTTAAAAGCAATCGTTGTAATACCTGAAGGAAAAATTGCTTTAGGCAAATTATCTCAAGCTGTTATGTATGGCGCTGAGATTGTTTCAATAGAAGGCAATTTCGATGAAGCTTTAGAAATTGTTCAAGAAGTTGCTAAAAATGGTGAAATTGCACTTGTGAATTCAGTGAATCCATACCGTATTGAAGGTCAAAAAACAGGTGCCTTTGAAGTAATTCAACAATTAGACGGTGTTGCGCCTGATATTCTATCTATACCAGTAGGTAATGCTGGAAACATTTCAGCTTATTGGAAAGGTTTTAAAGAATATCACGACAAACATGATACGCAGTTACCTAACATGTATGGCTTCCAAGCTGAAGGTGCTTCGCCGATTGTACAAAACAAAGTAGTGAAAGATCCTGATACAGTTGCAACAGCAATTAGAATAGGGAATCCTGCAAGTTGGGATAAAGCGACCAATGCATTGAATGAATCTAATGGATTAGTCGACAGTGTGACTGATGAAGAAATATTAGAAGCATATCAACTTATGGCACGAAAAGAAGGTGTCTTTAGTGAACCTGCAAGTAATGCTTCAATCGCGGGGTTAATTAAGCTCCACCGTGCTGGAAAATTGCCAAAAGGTAAAAGCGTAGTAGCCGTATTAACAGGTAATGGCTTAAAAGACCCTGACACTGCAATTTCTTTATTAGATAACCCTATTAAACCTTTACCAAATGATAGAAAGAGTATTCTAGACTACATCAAAGGAGCACTATAGCATGAGCGATAGGTTATATTTAAAAATTCCGGCATCTACTGCAAATTTAGGTGTCGGTTTTGATTCTATAGGAATGGCTTTAAATAAATTTTTATATTTAGATGTGAGAGTAAGTAAAAAAAATGTTTGGACATTTAACCATATTGGGCCAAATGTTGATGGATTACCAACAGATGACAGTCACTATATCTTTCAAGTTGCTCAAAAGGTTGCGCGTAAATATAACGTTACTTTACCCAACTTAGATATAGAAATGAGAAGTGAAATTCCATTGGCGAGGGGATTAGGCTCTTCAGCCTCTGCATTGGTAGGTGCGCTTTATATTGCTAATTATTTTGGTGACATAGAACTGTCTAAGTATGAATTACTTCAACTTGCTACAGAATTTGAAGGGCATCCAGATAACGTAGCACCAACGATATATGGTGGTTTAGTACTCGGGTATTATAATCCAGATACAAAGGTTACAGATGTGTCTTATATTGATACACCGAAAGTAGATATCATTATCACAATTCCATCATATGAATTGAAGACAACTGACTCAAGAAATGCATTGCCTGACACTTTTTCACACAAAAAAGCGGTTCAAAACAGTGCAATAAGTAATACAATGATTAGTGCACTCATACAGCACAATTATGAACTCGCTGGCAAGATGATGGAGCAAGATGGCTTCCACGAACCTTATAGACAGCATTTAATACCTGAGTTTCAATCGATTAAAACGATTGCTAAACAATACCAAGCCTATGCTACAGTAATAAGTGGTGCAGGGCCTACAGTATTAAATTTAATTGCACCCGAACGTAGTGGTGAGTTAGTAAGAGAATTGAAGCATGAATTTAAAAATTGCCGATCTGAACTTGTTACAATCAACGAATCTGGTGTAGAATCTAAAGTATTGTACCAACATCTGTAATTTGTTGTAGTATAGACTGAGGATGTTGAAAGGAGATAGGCAAGATGAGTAAATATAAAGTAATAGTAATGGATATGGATGATACGTTGATGAATGCTGAAAATAAAGTCAGCCCTGAAACAGAATCTTATTTAATTGAGATACAAAAACAAGGGTATAAAGTTATTTTAGCTTCAGGTCGTCCAACTGAAGGTATGCTGCCCACTGCGAAATTGTTAGAGTTAGATCAACATAATAGTTATGTGATTAGTTACAATGGTGGTCAAACAATCAATGTTCGTGATGAAGCTGTTGAAGTGAGCCGTGCAATAACGAAAGAAAATTTTGATTTAATTGTAGACTTTTGTAGAAAACATGAATTGTTTGTTTTAACTTATCAAGATGGTCATATCATATATGAAGGTGAACACGAATATATGAACATTGAATCAGAACTTACTGGTTTACCAATGAAACATGTAGATGATATAAAGGCGTATATTCAAACAGATGTCCCTAAAATTATGGGTGTTGATTATGTTTCTAAAGTTTCAGCTATTAACACTGAATTAGATGGCAGTTTCAATGAAGCTGTAGATGTTACAACTAGCAAACCTTATTTTTTAGAATTCATGACTAAAGATGTATCAAAAGGAAATGCAATTATTGCTTTATGCGAGAACTTGGATATAGATATAGCACAAGTTCTCGCATTTGGTGATAGTTCTAACGATATATCAATGCTTGAAGTTGCAGGATATGCAGTAGCCATGGACAATGCAAATGAAGCTGTGAAAGCTGTAGTTGATGAAATTACTTTAAGTAATAATGATAATGGCATTCCACATACTTTGCAAAAATTAATAAAATAAAAATAGGCTTAAATTTAAGTCTAGTTTATTTTCGTCGTATTTAAAAATCACCAATTCATCGGCATAAGCCATTGAATTGGTGATTTGTTTTATGAATTAAGCAATTGTCTTAAGTTCGTTTGCTTATTTATTTTGCTGTATGTGTCCATTCATTTTTACCGCGATGCCTCTTAACATGTGCATATACCTGATCGGCTGCATACTCTAAATTTGTGTAGACCGTAATAGAAAACGCGGACTGATTCTCTTCGAAATCCTCTTCGAGAAATAAATCTTTAAGATGGTTAAAAAGACTTTCCATTTGTGAATGGTCTAAACTACTATACTCCCTTAATGTGCGTTTAATTAAGCGGTTATGTCTATCTTCAAGTGATTGCACAACAATAACGAAGCGTTCCTCAGTTTCTAAAATATCGTCAAATAAATTCGTTTGTCCAATCATAGTTTCCACCTCTAAGTTACGTTTATTATTATTCATTATACTATATTTCACTTCAACTGAAAATATCATTGCCTTATAGATTTGAATTTGTGTTGAATTAAATAAACGTTGTTTATTATAAAAGAAAAGCATTGACTCAAGAAACAAATCATTGCTTCTATGAATCAATGCTAAGACATTAACTGTAATCGTGGCTCTTTAAATCCAATTCTTCAAGTTTAACAATTTTAGTTTTTTTGAAATACTTATGTCCAAAGTAAATAATAGCTAAAATAACCATAGGGAAAATATTTCGGAATAATGCTCCAAAATCACCAGACATAAGAGCGCCAAGTGAATTTCCGACAAATAAGAATAGTAAGGCAATAATTACAATGATAGGTCCTAACGGATAAAACGGTGCTTTATAAGGAAGCACATCATCAGGATTTTTATTTTGTTTTTTAATTGCTGAACGTAATCTTATTTGTGATAAAATACTGGATCCCCAAATGACAATGACTAAAGAACCAATGATATTAAGTAATGTGAAAATAATATCTGATTTAAATTGAGCGATAATGATTATAGCTAATACAATGATAAAAGTAACGAAAAGTGCAGGCATTGGTAATTTTGTAGTTTTATTTAATTTACCTAAGAATCTTGGTGCTTGCTTATCTTCAGCCATTGAGAATAGCATACGACTTGTTGTATAAATACCAGAGTTTGCTGCAGATAATAAAGCAGTTAATATTACAGCGTTAATTACGGATGCTGCAAATGCAATACCTACACGGTCAAATACAATTGTAAATGGACTTTGTGCCACTGATTCACTTTTGTTCAATAACATGGGATCAGTATAAGGAATAATTGCTGATATGACAGCTATTGATAATACATAGAATAATAAAATTCTCCAAAATACTTGTTTAATTGCTTTAGGCATTGAACGATGTGGATTGGATGATTCTCCAGCTGTTACAGCAACAACTTCGGTACCACCAACAGAAAAACCTGCGACCAGTAGTACGCCTAAGAAGCCAGAAAATCCACCGACAAACGGTGCTTCTCCGCTTGCGAAATTGCTTAAGCCATATGTTTTACCACCTAAGATACCAACAATAGTTAATACACCAATTACAATGAATACAACAATTGTTATTACCTTTATTAGTGATAACCAAAATTCTGTTTCACCAAAAGCTTTAACTGAAAAAATGTTCAGTAAAAAGAGTAAACATAAAAAGAGAATACTCCACGTTATTGGTGAAAAGAATTGAAATACATCCCAATAATAAAGTACGCTTGCAGATATAATGATATCAACACTCGTTACGAGTAACCATATTGCCCAATATAACCAACCCATCGTAAAGCCTAATGAACTATCCACGAAACGGGTAGAGTAGGAACTGAATGATCCCGAAACAGGATAAAACGTAGCTAATTCACCGATAGACGACATTAAGAAATACAGCATTACGCCAATAATCAAGTATGCCAATATTGCACCACCTGGACCAGCTTGTGATATAACATTCCCAGTTGCTACAAATAGACCGGTACCGATGGCCCCACCAATTGCTATCATTGAAATATGTCGAGAGTTAAGACCACGATTCATATTATTTTGTGCCATAAAAAATCTCCTATAATCTATTGAATTTTATATATACAATTCATTTTAATGCTTTTAAGTGATACAAGCAATGCCTTTTGTGACTTGAAAATCATATAATATTTAAATATTTAGAAAATTTCCACTAATTTCAGTGACACTTTGTTGCTTTTAAAGTCATATTACATTAAAATATGTGCTAGATAATAATTATTATTATTTAGAAAATCGAGGGGGAATTTTTATGAGTAATGATAAAAAATTGACGAGTCTTTTTGGAGCGCCAGTCTCGGACAGAGAAAATAGTATGACTGCAGGACCAAGAGGACCACTATTAATGCAAGATTGGTATTTTTTAGAACAGATGGCTCACTTTGATAGAGAAGTTATTCCTGAACGACGTATGCATGCGAAAGGTTCTGGTGCATTTGGTACGTTCACAGTTACAAATGATATTACAAAGTATACTTCCGCAAGTATTTTTTCAGAAGTTGGAAAACAAACAGAAATGTTTGCACGTTTTTCTACAGTAGCTGGGGAACGTGGGGCAGCAGATGCTGAACGTGATATTCGTGGATTTGCTTTAAAATTTTATACAGATGAAGGTAATTGGGATTTAGTAGGTAATAACACACCAGTGTTCTTCTTTAGAGATCCTAAATTATTTGCAAGTCTTAATCACGCAGTTAAACGTGATCCAAGAACAAATATGCGTAGTTCACAAAACAATTGGGATTTTTGGACATCATTACCTGAAGCTTTACATCAAGTAACAATTTTGATGTCAGATCGTGGTATTCCAAAAGGTTTTAGAAATATGCATGGTTTTGGTTCTCATACTTATTCAATGTACAATAATGAAGGTGAACGTGTGTGGGTGAAATTCCATCACAGAACACAACAAGGCATTGAAAATTTACAACCTGATGAAGCGGCAAATGTGATTGCTAACGATAGAGAATCATCCCAACGTGATTTGTTCGAAGCAATTGAAAATAAAGATTATCCAAAATGGAAATTATATATCCAAGTGATGACTGAGGAACAAGCAAGAAATCATAAAGATAATCCATTTGATTTAACTAAAGTCTGGTATAAAGGTGATTATCCACTAATTGAAGTTGGTGAATGGGAGCTTAATCGCAATCCAGATAACTACTTCCAAGATGTTGAACAAGCTGCATTTGCTCCAACAAACATTGTTCCAGGGCTAGATTTTTCACCTGATAAAATGTTACAAGGTCGTTTATTCTCATATGGTGATACACAACGTTACAGACTTGGTGCGAATCATTGGCAAATTCCAGTGAATCAACCTAAAGGAGTAGGTGTTGAAAATATTTGTCCATTCAGTAGAGATGGTCAAATGAGAATTTTAGATAATAATCAAGGTGGCGGCACACATTATTATCCAAATAGTGATGGTTCTTTCGAGGACCAACCACAATTTAAAAAACCTGGATTACCAGTTGAAGGCGAAGCATATGAATACGATTACAGACAAGATGATGACAATTACTTCGAACAACCAGGTCGCTTGTTTAGATTACAATCTAAAGAGCAACAAGAGCGTATATTTGTAAATACAGCAAATGAAATGCAAGGGACTACATTAGAAGTTCAACACCGTCATATCCGTCACTGTTACAAAGCTGATAGTGAATATGGTAAAGGTGTGGCAAATGCATTAGGTATTAATATCAATGATGTAGATTTAGAAGTAGCAGACTAAGTGAATATGATGGGTATTAATTTTTGAGCGTATATTAGATTATAAGGTGAATTTTATAATTAAAGGTAGCTTCCAATTTAATGGAGGCTACCTTTTTTATATTATCTCGTTTTAATCCCTAAAAAGTCTTGTGAATAAAAATGGAGCTTACCACAATTATTGCACATGAGTGCAATTAATGGCGTTGCATCATTTCCTAATGAAGCTGTTAATAAGGGTGCGAAATAATGACCATTTAAAATTTCGATTTTTGGATGTTCACAATTACAAATACTTCTGCTTTTTGTTTTTGTCGTTATTGAATCAATAATATGACTTTTTTGCTCATCTGACATGTGGCGATTTTCCATAAAATTCTCCTCCAATAATAGATACTTATACTATTATAAGATGTTTCAATGTTGATTAGAAGACTGCGTAAAAATTTAAAAGTGACAATTAAGTTGTAAAATGTTAATTAACACTTATTAATGAGATATAAGATTCAAAAGTTATGAAGTGCATAGCAAAAGGGCTTATTTACGTGTGATGATCTAATAAATTTTAAATTTTAAAATAAAATAAAGGTATCTCAATTGCGAAAAGTCTTTAGAAGGTCGACAAAATTCGAGCGTTTTTATGTAGGTTTTCCAAGAACGTAGCCTCTGCCTGTAGTCTTCAAAATGAATTACTATTATTTATTGGTTGAACTTAAATAAAGGCAAACACAAATAAAAATGGACATATAACGGAATTAACGAAAAAATATTTCCTCGATTATTAAGAAGAATTAGATAATGAAATAAAAAAGATAATCTCAATAAAAGCTCCCATAAAAAAACAAACCAATTGCTTTAATAGCAATTGGTTTGTCTACGTTCTAAGGTGCTCCATTATAGGGCACCTTAACAAATGATTTAAGTTCAGTATTACTTTTAAATATGTCGTATTCAAAAGATAAGGTCTAACATCATATTATTTTGTTTCGCGATGTAACGTATATTTGTTTAATCTTGGGCAGAACTTTTTAAGTTCTATACGCTCAGGATTATTACGTTTATTTTTAGTAGTAATATAGTTACGCTCGCCAGACTCAGTACAAGCCAATGTAATATTTACGCGCAAAGTAGACACCTCTTTCTTAATAGGAATGGTTACGCTTTAAAATTTTATCATATAAATCACTCAATTTCAATTACTTTTCTAAAATAAATATGCATTAATGAAGAAACGAATTATGTCATTCAAAAAAAGTAATGAAATTTCTAGTATAGAACTTTCTATTTGATTAATTAAAAAGATATGGTATGATTTAAAACGAAATGATTACGATTTAAAAGGAGAGGCAAATTAATGGCAAAAAAATCAAAAATAGCAAAAGAACAAAAAAGAGAACGTTTAGTCGCTCAGTATTATGAATTACGTCAAGAACTAAAAGCTAAAGGAGATTATGAAGCTTTAAGAAAATTACCAAGAGATACCTCACCAACAAGACTGACACGTCGTTGTAAGGTTACTGGAAGACCTAGAGGAGTTTATAGAAAATTTGCAATGTCTAGAATTGCTTTTCGGGAATATGCACATAAAGGACAAATACCTGGGGTTAAAAAATCAAGTTGGTAAATACGACCCAAGTTCGTTTACATTTGTGGTAAAACAATGTATATTATCAATTGGTTAAGATAAATTCAAAAGTTATTGTTCGGGATATGCTGTAAAAATATGTATTTTCTGTCTATAATTTTAAAAAAATCATGAAAATCTTACTATTATATTATTGTTTTATTAAAAATGTTAGGAGTTTGTTAAACTATGAAAATTTTTGATTACGAAGATATCCAACTGATCCCAAATAAATGTATTGTTGATAGTCGCTCTGAATGTGATACAACTGTTAAATTTGGTTCAATAAACTTTAAATTGCCTGTAGTACCAGCAAATATGCAAACAGTGATGAATGAAGAATTAGCAGAATGGTTTGCAGAAAATAATTATTTTTATATTATGCATAGATTTGACGAAGAAGCTCGTATTCCGTTTACTAAAAAGATGCAAGATAAAGGTTGGTTTGCATCAATTTCTGTAGGAGTGAAAGAACGTGAATTCGGTTTTGTTGAAAAATTAGCAGCAGAAAAAATAATCCCTGACTATATTACAATTGATATTGCACATGGTCATTCAGATTCAGTCATTAATATGATTAAACATATAAAAGCACATATTCCTGAGACATTTGTAATTGCTGGTAACGTGGGTACACCTGAAGGCGTTCGTGAACTTGAAAATGCCGGGGCAGATGCTACAAAAGTGGGTATAGGCCCTGGTCGAGTTTGTATTACTAAAATTAAAACTGGTTTTGGAACTGGTGGCTGGCAGTTATCGGCACTCAACCATTGTAGTAAAGCAGCGCGAAAACCAATCATCGCTGATGGTGGTATCAGAACACATGGAGATATCGCTAAATCAATTCGCTTTGGAGCATCAATGGTAATGGTGGGCTCATTATTTGCAGCTCATGAAGAATCTCCTGGAGAAACTGTTGAATTAGATGGTAAAATGTATAAAGAATACTTTGGCAGTGCTTCTGAATTCCAAAAGGGCGAACATAAAAATGTTGAAGGTAAAAAAATGTTTGTTGAACACAAAGGTTCTTTACTTAATACTTTAATAGAAATGCAACAAGATTTACAAAGTTCAATTTCCTATTCAGGTGGAAAGGATTTGAATTCATTAAGAAAAGTGGATTATGTAATCGTTAGAAACTCCATTTTTAATGGTGATAGAGACTAATTTTATAGTGGGTGTATAAAATCAGGAAAAGTTTATTATATATAGTTGTTTTGTTAATAATAGTATTAGTCGTTCCAATCAAAGAAACAACACCTATGACATCATTACAACAACAGTTTAAATCGAAAGTGGATGGTTGGGCATCAGAACAATCTACTTCTGATGATGCGTTAAAAGTGCCGAGTGAACAAGAATTTGCTGTGAATAATATTCAAATGAATATGACTAAGGATGAAGTTGACAAAAAGTTAGGAGACGCACAACGTGTGACTTCTAATGAGTACGGCACAAATTGGCATACTTATTATTCTGGTGATTATAGATCGTTTGTGATGGTGAGTTACATTGATGATAAAGTAAACGCACTTTATAGTAATCAGAATGTTATTTCATCAAAATCAAAAATTAAATATGGAACACCAAAAGAAGTCGTTAGAGATAGATTAGGTGAACCTATTACTGAAAAAGAAAAAGGTCATGTAAAATTTGATGCGCAAGATGATGAATTCGACAATTTCCATGATGATCAGATTTATACAACAGCTTTTTATGACAAACATGAGAATGATAACTTAACTGCACTTTTACAAGTTAGTGAAAAAATGGAAAACCGCTTACAGCAACAATATGCTGCACCATCAGAAGGGTTGGCACAAAGTTACGAATTACAAAACTTTGATTTAGTAAACGCTGAGAGAGTCCAACGTGATTTAGCATCGTTAAATTATTCGGCTAGCATTTCTGATACCGCTAGAAAACATAGTATAGATATGGCAGACCATGATTATTTTGATCATGATAATTTATCAGGTGATTCACCATTTGACAGATTAGAAGCTGACGGTCATGATTTTAATGCTGCAGGTGAAAATCTAGCTTATGGTCAAACAAGTAGCATATATGCACATCAAGGTTTAATGAATTCATTAGGACATAGAAAGAACATACTAAAAAAAGAATTCAAAACATTAGGTGTAGGTGTAGACTTTAATGAGGATAGACAACCTTATTGGACTGAAAATTACAGTGGATAGTGTTTATTGATTGTTATAAGAGGGTATCTTATAATTTGTGAGGATGAATAAGTTATGACAACGAATAAAAAAGATAAAACAGAAGATATACTTGAAAAAGTAAAAGAAGTCTTAGATAAAAAAGACAAAAAATAAGAGATTGAGCCCATTGCTCAATCTCTTATTTTTTGTCTTTGTTTTGTGAGAGTGTTTTTAAAGGATTAAATTTATAATTACATTTCTCTAAATAGTCCTACAACTTTACCTAATACAGTTACATGTTCTAAATAGATAGGTTCCATTGTACTATTCTCAGGTTGTAAGCGATAACGTGTCTTTTCTTTATAGAATCGTTTAACAGTAGCTTCATTTTCTTCAGTCATAGCAACGATAATATCTCCGTTTTCAGCGATTGTCTGGCTTCTAACGATTACTTTATCACCATCTAAAATACCTGCTTCAATCATACTGTCTCCAACGACATTGAGAATGAAAATATCACTATTATGAGTTGAAGTGAAATGTTCAGGTAATGGGAAATATTCCTCAACGTTTTCTACAGCGGTAATAGGTATACCAGCTGTTACTTTACCAATTACAGGAACATGGATAGTTTCTTCCATATTTAAAGTATCACCTAATTGATCTGATACAATTTCAATTGCACGAGGTTTAGTAGGATCTCTTCTTATATAACCCTTTTCTTCTAATCTTGATAAATGACCGTGCACTGTAGAACTTGATGCTAATCCTACGGCTTCACCAATTTCTCTTACGCTTGGCGGATATCCTTTTAAATGAACTGTTTGTTTTATATATTCAAAAATTTCACTTTGTCGCTTTGTTAACTCTCTCATAGTAGGCACTCCCTAGATTAATTTGTTTTTATTATAGCATGCATATACATATATTACAAACGTTTGTTCGTTTCTTGTTGACTCGGAACAAGTGTTCTGGTAAGGTATAAATACAAACAAACGTTCTAGGAGTGATTACTAATGTTGAAAATATATAAACACCAAATAAAAGCATATGTAACAGTATTATTTGTTACTATGTTATTAAGTGCATTATTTATTTTAAGTGCACATAATAATGCAGAATCAGAACAGACGTACGAAATGACTGATCATCAAATGACGAATAAACCTGCTCAAAACGAACAATATAATGTGGAAATTGAAGGGAATAGCGAACACGAACATCAACCGGTTATTGCAGCGGTTAAATAATCATTTAAATAAAAAGTAACTTGGAAAAGCAAGCATGTTAATAGTAAACAGGGATAAAGTGAGCGAAACGATTTAGTTTCGCTCACTTTTTTGTTATATTTTTCCTAGATTATAAATTACGGAGGTTTACTATGGCTAACAAGGGTGGCGTAGATTTAGAACGTATTAATGAATTAGCAAAGAAGAAAAAAGAACAAGGACTTACTCAAATTGAAGCCAAAGAACAATCTAAGTTGCGTAAAGCTTATTTAGATGAATTTAGAGGCAAATTCAAGCAACAAATTGAAAGTACTAGGATTATTGATTCAGAAGGAAATGATGTTACACCTAATAAAGTGAAAAAAATATTAGATTCTAAAGATAAAGAAGATAAAAACTAAATCATTTTTTTGTTAAATAGAAGCAAAATAATGTATAATGATAATGAATCTTGCTAGAAGAAAGGAAGTCATTTTAGATGAATATAGAAAAAGATCAATTAGCGATAGATACGATTAGAGCGTTAAGTATCGATGCTATTGAAAAAGCAAACTCAGGTCACCCTGGATTACCAATGGGCGCTGCTCCTATGGCCTATACTTTATGGACGCGTCATTTAAACTTTAACCCCCAATCAAAAGATTTCTTTGATAGAGATCGCTTTGTATTATCTGCGGGTCATGGGTCTGCGTTATTATACAGTTTATTACATGTTTCAGGTAGTTTAGAATTAGAAGAACTTAAACAATTTAGACAATGGGATTCTAAAACGCCTGGTCATCCTGAATTTAGACATACGGATGGAATTGAAGTAACTACGGGTCCACTTGGACAAGGTTTCGCTATGTCGGTTGGTATGGCAATGGCAGAAAAACACTTAGCTGGTAAATTTAATAAAGATGATGCACAAGTTGTAGATCATTATACTTATGTACTTGCTTCTGATGGTGACTTAATGGAAGGTGTTTCACACGAAGCTGCTTCATTAGCAGGTCATAGTCAATTAGATAAACTTATTGTTTTATATGATTCTAATGATATTTCTTTAGATGGTGATTTAAATAAAGCATTTTCTGAAGACGTTAAAGGTCGTTTCGAAGCATACGGTTGGAAACATATTTTAGTTGAAGACGGTAATGATATTGAAGCAATTGATAAAGCAATTGAAAAAGCGAAATCAAATGATGTACCTACAATAATCGAAGTTAAAACAATTATTGGTTATGGTGCACCAAATAAACAAGCTTCTCATGGCGTGCATGGTGCGCCATTAGGTGAAGACGAAAGAAAATTAGCTTTTGAAAATTATGGACTAGATCCTGAAAAACGTTTCAATGTGCCTGAAGAAGTATATGAAATTTTCCAACAAAGTATGCTAAAACGTGCTAATGAAAAAGAAGAAGCATGGAATAAACTTGTTGAAGAATATAGTAGTAAGTACTCAGATTTAGCTGAAGAATTCAAACTAGCTATTAGTGGTAAATTACCAGTAAATTATAAAGATGAGTTACCACACTTCGAAGCTGGCCATAGCGGTGCTTCACGTGCGGATTCAGGAGAAGTAATACAAGCATTAAGTAAAAAAGTACCTTCATTCTTTGGTGGGTCAGCTGACTTAGCTGGTTCTAATAAATCAAATGTAAAAGATGCGGCTGATTTTAACAAAGATACACCAGAAGGCAAAAATATTTGGTTTGGTGTGCGTGAATTCGCAATGGGAGCTGCAGTAAATGGTATGGCTGCACATGGTGGATTACATCCATACGGTGCAACATTCTTCGTATTCAGTGATTACTTAAAACCAGCACTTCGTTTATCATCAATCATGGGCTTAAATTCAACATTCATCTTTACGCATGATTCAATTGCTGTTGGTGAAGATGGTCCAACACATGAACCAATCGAACAATTAGCTGGTTTACGTGCGATTCCTAATATGAATGTGATTCGACCTGCAGAAGGTAACGAAACACGTGTGGCTTGGGAAGTAGCACTAGAATCAGAAAGTACACCAACATCATTAGTATTAACGCGTCAAAACCTTACAACAATGGACTTACCAAAAGAAACTGTTGAAGTGGGCGTACGTAAAGGTGCTTATGTAGTGTTTGAATCTGACAAAGAAGCAGAATTCTTATTATTAGCAACAGGATCTGAAGTTAACCTTGCTGTAGATGCAGCAAAAGATTTAGAAGCACAAGGTAAAGGCGTTCGTGTTGTATCAATGCCTAACTGGAATGCATTCGATCAACAATCTGCTGAGTATAAAGAATCAGTATTACCATCATCAATTACAAAACGTGTAGCTATTGAAATGGCTTCACCACTTGGTTGGCATAAATATGTCGGCACACAAGGCAAAGTCATCGCTATTGATGGATTTGGTGCAAGTGCGCCTGGCGATTTAGTGATTGAAAAATATGGTTTCACTAAAGAAAACGTATTGAATCAAATACAAACATTCTAATTAATATAATTAATTATTTAAATTGTTGGTATGAGAGCGAAAGTTCTCATACCAATTTTTATTATTAGATATAAAGGATAGCTTATATTTACAAAATGATTTTGTAATTGATATAATACATAAGGTTGAAAAATATATTAATTGAGTTGCTCTTGAAAAGGAGTACCAATTTTAGTAAAATTCATTAGGATAGGAAAGTGGGTGAAACAATGGCAACTTGGTTAGCAATTTTATTAATCGTGTTAGCACTAATTCTAGGACTAGTCGGTGGATTTTTCCTTGCAAGAAAATATATGATGGATTATCTTAAAAAGAACCCACCAATTAACGAAGAGATGCTACGTATGATGATGATGCAAATGGGTCAAAAACCATCTCAAAAGAAAATAAATCAAATGATGACGATGATGAACAAAAATCAACAGGATCAAATGAAAAAAACAAAATAATGTTCTATACGGGGTTCGAGCCAATAAGTGAATTGGTTTGGACCTTTATTTAGTAACGATAAGATGAAACCAATTAAAACCCTAGATATATAAAATATTTTTCAAAATCAATGATCGTTTTATCGAGGGATTTGTGCCTCATACTCTAGAGTATTCAATAATTAAAATGTGAGTTTAATATTTCAAATATTCAGAAAATATTTGATTGTGACATTATTTTTGTTATAATTGTGTATATATAAGGGAGGTATCGATAAGTGAAGGATGCTTATGACATGGAAGACAGAGAAGTATTAGATCGACTAGCTAATATGCACATTAACTTTCCGAACGATGAAGCTTTTAAGAAATATCATAATGCAATGCAAATTCATGATATGAATTATCTTAGATATACATTAAATGATGCATTATCAGCATGTGTTAATTCGCATGTGCAATAGAGAAAAAATGGTAGAATAAGCCTTTATCAAGGTTCATTCACATTGTCGACAAAGTCTTAATGGCTTTGTTGGCATTTTTTATGGTGTATATTGTAGATTTTTAGTCTCACAAAGCTTTAGTCATAGCACTTCACTTTTCCCAAATAATAAAAAGAGACAATAGTAGTAATTTATATTATTCGCATAGTTGTTAAGCATATTTAGTATAAGAAATTTATTATTTATAGAAGTAAAAGTTATTGATAGTTTTTATTTACTTTATTTGAAAATGCTAAAATGTACTATGTAATGTTAGAATGATAAAATAGTTGAAAACGAATTAAAAATACTGATTAATATTTTGTTAAGTGATATAATATCGAAAGTAAATATCATCTTATAGAAATTTAAAGAAGGTGTAAGTGTGTTATATTTAGTAATTTCTATAATTTTCGCTTTTATAATGGGACTAGGTGCTATCTTTATACGAATGAAAGCGCAAAATTTTCCAGTTAATGAAAAGAAAATTATATTACCACCATTTTTTATGGCAACAGGTGCTTTAATGTATGTTGTTCCATATTTTAGATTAACTGGTCTTGAAATTGTAGAATGTATCATTTTAGGTATAGCGTTTTCTACAATTTTAATATGGACATCTAAATTTGAAACTCAGGGCAGTGAAATATATATGAGACGCTCTAAAGCTTTTCCTATCATTCTTATTTCATTACTGTTAATACGTACATTGCTTAAAATATTTATTAGCAATAAGATAGACCCAGGAGAAATTGGTGGCATGTTTTTCTTGCTTGGTTTTTCTATGATTGTTCCTTGGCGTTTAGCAATGTTATATAAATATAAAAAGCTTAAAAGTACATTAATTCAATAGCTTAGAGAGGCTGGGGCATAAATACATGTCTCAGCCTCGATTTTTATATTGGTAGTAGTAGACAGAAGTAAAAATACGTTTATATTAAATTTTAAAACACTTCTTCACTTAAGAAGATAAGTAGTTCTTATACAAGAGCTCAAGCTTTTGGATTCTTTTTATAGTCATCTTTATCGTTCTAGACTTATGCTACAAATTATTATTAGAAAAAATATTTCTGTTCCCTTCTTATTTTTATTATACTTGTCTTATTAGTAAAAATATTATAATATACAAATACGAACAAATGTTCTGTTAGAGGTGTTAAAATGAAAGTAATACATACGGCCGATTGGCATTTAGGCAGAATTTTAAATGGTAAGTCACTATTAGATGATCAAGCATATATTTTAAATCGTTTTATAGAGGCGATGGAAAATGAGCAACCAGATGTCATAGTAGTTGCAGGTGATTTATATGATACGAGTTATCCAAATAAAGATGCTATTCAATTATTAGAAAGTACAATTGATACTTTGAATTTAGAGATGGGCATTCCGCTCATTATGATAAGCGGTAACCACGATAGTAAAGAACGATTGAACTATGGTTCCAGGTGGTTTGAAAAATCAAATTTATATATACGTACAAAACTTGAAGATATGAATGTACCTGTTTCAATTGGAGATATAGATTTTTATACTTTACCTTTTGCAACGATTAATGAAACACAACACTTTTTAAAAGATAATACGATAGAAACTTATCAACAGGCTTTAAGTAGATCTATTGAATATATGAGTAATCATATAAATAAAAATAAAACCAATATTCTAATTGGTCATTTAACTGTACAAGGTGGGATTCGTTCAGAATCAGAGAGACCTTTATCTATAGGTACAGTCGAATCTGTAGAAGCTGACTCGTTTCAACAGTTTGATAGGGTTATGCTGGGCCATTTACATCATCCTTTTAGTATAGATTCTGATTTTATAAGCTACAGTGGGTCTATACTTCAATACTCTTTTTCTGAAGTGAATCAACCTAAAGGGTATAGAACGATTGAAATTAATGAAGATACAATTAAAGAGAAGTTTATACCGATAGTACCTTTAAGACAATTAGAAGTTATAGAAGGCGATTACGAAGATGCGATACAAGAAAAATTAAAGGTAAGAGATAAAGATAATTATCTACACTTCAAACTAAAACATATGTCTCATGTTAGTGATCCAATGGTACATTTGAAACAAATTTATCCTAATACATTAGCACTTACAAACCAAACCTTTGATTTTAGCGCACATATTCATCAAGATAACTATGAAATTCAAAAATTAGATGATGAAACAATTATTGATAATTTCTATAAAAATATTACTGATGAAGAACTAACACAAACTCAAAGTAGAACAGTAGCTAAAGTATTAAATGATTTACTCGAAGGAGAATCTGAATAAATGAGACCCTTAACATTAAATTTAAATAATTTCGGACCTTTCTTAAAAGAAATAATAGATTTTAATAACGTAAAAGATAATCAGCTTTTTTTAATCAGTGGTAAAACTGGATCAGGTAAGACAATGGTTTTTGACGCAATTGTGTACGCACTTTTTGGTGAAGCGTCTACTAAAGATAGAAAAGAAAGTGATTTAAGAAGTCACTTTGCAGATAGTAAGACTCCTATGATTGTAGAATTTGAATTTAAGCTAAGAGACCATATTTTTAAAATTGTGCGACAAGGTGCATTTATTAAAGAAGGTAATAAAAATAAAACATTAGGCCAGTTAGCCATATATCAATACGAAGACAATGAATATAATCTGAGAGAGAGTAAAATAAATACGGGTAATCAATTTATCAGAGATTTATTAGGCGTAAACGCTGAGCAATTCAGACAACTTTTTATATTACCTCAAGGAGAATTCAAAAGATTTTTACTATCTAAAAGCTCAGAGAAGCAAGAAATTTTAAGGACACTTTTTAATAGTCAGCGTTTTGAAGAAATACAGAAACACTTGAGTAATGACGTAAAAGAAGTTAGAGAACAAATTGAAAAGAGATTCAATATATTAGAAAATAATTGGCATGATATTGAAACATTTAACGATGAAACATTAACTGAATATAAAACAATTAATGCTAGACAAACAAATCGAATTATGGAGTTATTGCCTGAATTTAAAGAAAAAGCTCGAAAAATACAACAAGAAATTAAGGAAAAAAAGAATAAATATAAAGATGAAGTAACCTTGGCAGAATATAATTTAAATCTTAATTTAAAACTTGAAGAAGCATTAACTCAACTCAAAGAGAAACAACAGCAATATGAACAGCTGCTTTTAGATGATGACGAAATCCAAAAGAAAATAAAACTATTAAATGAAATTTATGAAGTAAGACCGTTAGCCAATTTGTTAGAGTCTAAAGAAACGCTATCTTTAAAAAAGGGGAAGGCAATAAAAGATATCGAAGAAAAAGAAGAAGCGATTAATATCCTCAAAAATAAAGCACATGAAAATAAAAAGCAACTCAAAAAATATTTACAGACTTCAGATACATTAGAAGGTTTTAGAAAGTATGTAGAAAAATGTAAGTTGTTTTATGATAAAGCAACTAAATATCAAGATGCCTACCATCAACGTGAAACAATAAATAACGCTTATAAAACACTTGAAGAAAAGATGAAAATACAAAAGCAATTACTGGATGATATCGCTGAGAAGTTAAATCATCGTAAGACTGATTATAAAAAAGTCGAATTGCTTAATTCACAAATTTTCAATTTAAATAATGAGATTAAAGAATTAAAACAGAATGAACGCAAAAAAAATGAGTTTGAAAGTTTACAGGAAAGAAAAAAACAGAGACTAGCAGATATAGAAGAATTTCATATGCAGCTTCAACAATTAGATGACAAACATTCTAATATAGATAAATCGAATATAGATTTAAACAATAAAAAGGATATTATTGCAAAAGTTCAGTCAGTATTAAATTCAGGAGATACATGCCCGGTTTGCGGAAATGAAGTACATTCAATTGAGCAACACCTAGACTTTGATGAACTTATGGAAAGACATCAAGAGTTAACTGCAATAGAAGAACAACATAGAGACATGAAAGAAAAAAAGATAAAAATCGAAAGTGAATTGAACCATTTAAATGAACAAATAGAAAAATTTTCTCAAGAGGAACTTAACAATACGAATTACCATGAACTTGAAAAGCGTATTGATCATAAACATGCTGAGAAAGAGAATCTAGAAAAAGAAAATGAAGAGATTAATCAATTAAAAGAGAAATTACAAAAAAAGGAACAAAGTTATCACACGCTTGAATTAGATATGAAAAACAAGCAACATACTTTAAGAGAAAATGATATTACTATAAATGACTTCGAACATAACACTGAATTTGATAATGTTACTAAGTTTATGAAAGTTTATGAAAGTAATTTAGAAAAGATAAAAGAATATGATGATGTTATTTATAAATTAGAACAAAATATTCTAAATAGTAATCAGCAACTGTCTATTGAAGAAAATAGTAAATCATTTTTAGAATATAACTTAAAAGAATTAAATAATGAATTGAAAAATATGGATTTGAAGATTGATGAAGAAATGGATAGAATTGGTTTCACTCAATTTGAGCAAGTAAAAGAAACGATAGTTAAAGTAGCAGATAAAGATAAAATTGAAGCAGAGGTCAATACTTATAATAAAGAGAAACAATCATTGGAATTAGTTATTTCCCAACTCAGTGAGGAAACGAAAAACAAAAAACTTCAAGATAGCCAACATTTAAAAGAAATGCATCAACAAAAGCAACAAGTATTAGAAGAAATAGCTACGTCATTAAGCCAACATGAATATAAGATTGATTTTAATCAGAAAAAAATCAATGAAATTAATACAATTATACAAAAATTAGAAAAGGAATTGAAAGCACAGCAAGAAGTATTTCAATTAGCCGAAATCTTGTCAGGTAAAAATGATCAAAAGTTAACATTAGAAAACTATGTATTAATTTACTATTTAGAACGAATTCTTGCTCAAGCCAATCAACGCTTAGCATTAATGACAGGGCAACGCTATCAATTAACAAGAAGAGAACAAATATCACAAGGATACAGTGGACTTGAAATAGACGTCTTTGATTCGCATTCGAATCAAGCTCGACACATTTCATCATTATCTGGTGGAGAGACTTTCCAAGCATCATTAGCATTAGCATTAGGACTTAGTGAAGTAGTTCAACAAGAGTCTGGAGGTATTGCTTTAGATTCAATGTTTGTAGATGAAGGTTTCGGAACATTAGATCAAGAAACATTAGAAACAGCACTAGATACATTATTGAGTTTGAAATCTACAGGAAGAATGGTAGGTATTATTTCTCACGTAAGTGAACTTAAGCAAAGAATTCCATTAATACTTGAAGTTAGTACAGAGCAATATCAAAGTACTACACAATTTAAAAGGCAATAATTAAATAAACCAACCAATTGCTATAAAAGCGTTTGGTTGGTTTATTTATAGATGTTTTACCTTGAACAAATATTTTCATTTATTTTATTATTTAATACTTGATTGAAAAGGAAGGAAAAATATTTGTTAATTCAGATATATATTATTTTTTATTTGTGTATGCCTCAATATAAGTTAATCAATGAATATGAATGACTTATTGTATGTTTAATAATGGTAGTGCGCGGTAGGCATGTACAAATTATTTTATAATGATAAGTGAAATTAAGCTCACAAATTTAAGAAGATACTTAAAAATATGCATAAAAAATACCAACAAAATCGATAGATTGAGTTGATAGTCAGAAGCAATGAACATCAAATATTTATTGATTTTTTTCACGTAGTAAATCACGAATTTCTGTTAATAATACAGTGTTTTCTTCAATTTCATCTTCTTCAGGCTTCATTAAGGTATTTGCAATTTTAACAAAGATGAATAATGCAAAAGCGATGATAATGAAATCTATGATTGATTGTACGAACATACCATATTCGATGCCCATGAACGTCCAACTTTTTGCAAAGTCAACAGTTCCGAAAATCAATCCAATTAAAGGCATGATAATGTATGCAACTAGTGCTGTAACAATCTTGTTGAAAGCTGCACCCATAACTACAGCTACTGCTAAATCTAAAACATTACCCTTTAATGCAAATTCTTTAAATTCCTTTAACATTTTATGACACCTCTTAATTAAATATAAATTTTATTATACAATAAGTTTTAAATAAAGAGAATAGTTTTTTTAACTAAATTTGATATTAACACTAGGGTTTGTTATTCTAAGACGTGGCGAAAGATAAAAATAGAATTTGTTGTAATTTTTCTATTTAGGATTTAAAAAATTAAATAAGATGAGAAAGGGAGTTATTATTAATGAATTCTTCTAACGATAAACTTAGTGGTAAGAAGATATCTCCAGTTTTTATCTATAGTGCGATTCTCGTAGCGATTGTAGTGCTCATTGGTGCATTCTTGCCGGAACAGTTTGATACTGTAACAAATACAATTAAACTATGGATAACGGACAAACTCGGATGGTATTATTTAATACTTACAACTTTCATCGTTTTCTTCTGTGTTTTCCTAATATTCAGTCCAATCGGTAAACTGAAACTTGGTAAACCGAATGATAAACCTGAATTTAATACAATTTCATGGTTTGCGATGTTATTTAGTGCCGGTATGGGAATTGGACTTGTGTTTTATGGTGCTGCTGAACCGATGGCTAACTTTGCTGCGCCACCAACTGCAGATCCAAAAACAACTGAAGCGTATACTGAAGGTTTACGCGCAACATTCTTCCATTGGGGCTTCCATGCATGGGCAATTTATGGCGTAGTAGCATTAGCGCTTGCGTATGCTCAGTTTAGAAAAGGCGAACCGGGCCTTATTTCTAGAACTTTACGACCTATCTTAGGTGATAAAGTAGAAGGGCCTATCGGAACTATAATCGACGTATTAGCAGTATTTGCTACTGTTGTTGGTGTTGCCGTATCACTTGGTATGGGCGCACTACAAATTAATGGTGGCTTGAATTACTTATTCGGTGTTCCAAATAATATATGGGTACAAGCAATTATCATATTAATTGTAACTATATTATTTATCATGAGTGCTTGGTCTGGATTAAGTAAAGGTATCCAATATTTAAGTAATCTAAATATCAGTTTAGGTTTAATATTGATGGTAGCTGTACTTATTATTGGCCCAACTGTATTAATTTTAAATATGATGACAAGTTCAACAGGTAGTCTATTGAATTCATTCCTATTTAATTCGTTTGATACAGCAGCTTTAAACCCTCAAAAAAGGGAATGGATGTCTAGTTGGACACTTTACTATTGGGGTTGGTGGTTAAGTTGGAGTCCATTCGTAGGTATATTTATTGCACGTGTATCTAAAGGCCGTTCTATCCGTGAATTTATTTCAGGCGTACTTTTAGTACCTGCGTTAGTAAGTTTCGTTTGGTTCAGTGTATTTGGTGTACTAGGTATTGAAACTGGTAAGAAAAATCCTGAAATATTCGATATGACCGTAGAAACACAACTCTTTGCTGTGTTTAACGAAATACCTTTAGGTTTAATATTATCAATTATTGCATTAATACTAATTGCATCATTCTTTATTACTTCAGCTGACTCAGCTACATTCGTTTTAGGTATGCAAACGACATATGGTTCGTTAAATCCTTCGAATTACATCAAAGTCACTTGGGGTATTGCACAGTCATTAATTGCTTTTGTATTATTATTTGCTGGTGGTGGTGATGGTGCACAAGCACTGAACGCGATTCAGAGTGCTGCCATTATAAGTGCCTTGCCGTTCTCTTTTGTAGTTATAATGATGATGATTTCATTCTACAAAGATGCGAACAAAGAGCGTAAGTTCTTAGGCTTAACACTGACACCTAATAAACATAGATTGCAAGATTATGTACAACATCAAGAAGATGAATATGAAGATGACATTATTGAAAGACGTAAACCACTAAGAGACTCTGAAAAAACCGAAAAATAATGTGAATTAACTGGGGCATCCTAATGGGTCCCCAGTTTTTTTGTATGTAAAATGATTATATATTAAGTAGGAGTGGCTTTTGTTAAAGCATTTAATATAAATGCAAGTAATAGAATGTAAAAGAATTAAAATGTAATTAAGAAATAGCTGATAATGATTCTCAATTGATAACATTAACTTATTACACAATCAACCTGTGATAAGTTATACTTATATATACTGATTGAAAAATCAAATCTAAATTATATAGTTTTCTAGTATTATGTAGTTGTTTTAAGTTGCATTTAATTATACAATTCAGATAACGGCATATAATCAATATAAATTTCAAGGGGGATTTTTATGGCTTCTAATATTAAACAACAAGCGAAAAAATCGTTTGAGCTTAACGGAAAATCGTATACGTTTTATGATTTAAACACGTTAGAAGAACAAGGTTTAACGAAATTATCAAAATTACCATATTCAATAAGAGTATTACTAGAGTCAGTTTTAAGACAAGAAGATGGGTTTGTAATTACTGACGAACACATCAAAGCATTATCTGACTTTAACAAAGGTGCAGAAGGCGAAGTACCATTTAAACCTTCACGTGTTATTCTACAAGATTTCACAGGGGTTCCTGCTGTTGTAGACTTAGCATCATTACGTAAAGCAATGAATGATGTTGGCGGAGATTTGGATAAAATCAATCCAGAAGTACCTGTAGATTTAGTTATTGACCACTCAGTTCAAGTTGATAGCTATGCAAATCCAGATGCATTAGAACGTAATATGAAATTAGAATTTGAAAGAAACTACGAGCGTTATCAATTTTTAAATTGGGCTACTAAAGCATTTAACAACTATAGTGCAGTGCCACCAGCAACTGGTATCGTTCACCAAGTTAACTTAGAGTATTTAGCAAATGTTGTTCATGCTCGTGAAGTAGACGGTGAAACTGTAGCGTTTCCTGACACATTAGTTGGTACTGACTCACATACGACAATGATTAATGGTCTTGGTGTATTAGGTTGGGGCGTAGGTGGTATCGAAGCTGAAGCCGGAATGCTTGGTCAACCTTCTTACTTCCCAATTCCTGAAGTGATTGGCGTTAGATTATCTAACGCATTACCACAAGGTGCAACAGCTACAGACTTAGCTTTACGTGTGACTCAAGAATTACGTAAACAAGGCGTGGTTGGCAAGTTCGTTGAATTCTTTGGCCCAGGTGTACAGCATCTACCATTGGCCGACCGTGCAACAATTGCAAACATGGCTCCAGAATATGGCGCAACTTGTGGTTTCTTCCCAGTCGACGAAGAAGCATTAAAATATATGCGCTTAACAGGTCGTTCTGAGGATCAAATCCAACTTGTGAAAAAATACTTACAAGAAAACAGCATGTTCTTCACAGTAGAAGAAGATGAACCAGAATATACTAAAGTTGTTGAATTAAATTTATCAACTGTTGAAGCTTCATTAGCAGGACCAAAACGTCCTCAAGATTTAATTTTCTTAAGTGATATGAAATCTGAATTCCAAAAATCAGTTACTGCACCAGCAGGTAACCAAGGTCACGGATTTGATGAGAGCGAGTTTAATAAAACTGTTGATATTGAATTTAAAGACGGTTCAAGTACAACAATGAAAACTGGTGACTTAGCTATTGCTGCGATTACATCATGTACTAATACATCTAATCCATATGTAATGCTAGGTGCTGGACTTGTTGCTAAGAAAGCAGTTGAAAAAGGATTAGAAGTTCCAGAATATGTTAAAACTTCATTAGCGCCAGGTTCAAAAGTTGTTACAGGTTATTTAAATGATTCAGGTTTAAACAATTATCTTGATAAACTTGGATTCAACCTTGTAGGTTATGGTTGTACAACTTGTATTGGTAACTCAGGCCCATTACTAGAAGAAATTGAAAAAGCTGTAGCAGAAGAAGATTTATTAGTTACATCTGTATTATCAGGTAACCGTAACTTTGAAGGGCGTATCCATCCTTTAGTTAAAGGTAACTACTTAGCTTCACCACAATTAGTTGTTGCATATGCTTTAGCAGGCACTGTAAATATCGATTTACAAAATGAACCTCTAGGTAAAGGCAAAGATGGCGAAGATGTATATCTTAAAGACATTTGGCCTACAATTAAAGAAGTTTCTGATACTGTAGATAATGTTGTTACACCTGAATTGTTCAAAGAAGAATATGCAACGGTATACAATAATAATGAAATGTGGAACGAAATCGATGTTACAGATAAACCATTATATGACTTCGATTCTGAATCTACTTACATTCAAAATCCTTCATTCTTCCAAGACTTATCTAAAGAGCCAGGAACAATTGAATCACTTAAAAATTTACGCGTTATGGGTAAATTTGGAGATTCAGTAACAACTGACCATATTTCGCCAGCAGGTGCTATTGGTAAAGATACACCAGCAGGTAAATACTTATTGGATCACGATGTTCCAATTCGTCAATTTAACTCATATGGTTCACGTCGTGGTAACCATGAAGTTATGGTTCGTGGTACTTTTGCTAATATTCGTATTAAAAATGAATTAGCTCCAGGTACAGAAGGCGGATTCACAACGTATTGGCCAACAGGTGAACAAATGCCAATATACGATGCAGCAATGAAATATAAAGAAGATGGCACTGGCTTAGTAGTATTAGCAGGGAATGACTACGGCATGGGCTCTTCACGTGACTGGGCAGCTAAAGGTACAAACCTTTTAGGTGTTAAAACAGTTATTGCCCAAAGTTACGAACGTATTCACCGTTCAAACCTAGTTATGATGGGTGTATTACCTTTACAATTTAAAGACGGAGAGTCTTCAGAAAGTTTAGGCATCGATGGAACTGAAGTTATTTCAGTTGATATTGATGAAAATGTTAAACCTCATGATTTAATTAAAGTACAAGCTAAAAAAGAAAATGGTGAAGTCATTGAATTTGAAGCAGTTGCACGTTTTGATTCAAATGTGGAAATGGACTATTACCGTCATGGTGGTATTTTGAAACTTGTATTGAGAAAAAAATTAGCTAATAAATAATAACTTAAAAATTACACAGTCGCTGACTGATATTTAAATTTACTTGTTTTAAGTTCTTATGCAAGAGCTTAAGTATTAATATTTCTTTATCTAATCAGCCTTGTGGGGCGGGAAGATGAAATCAAACGTTGATTTCTGTCCTGCTCCCTTTTTTATGTTAATATTTAATGTGTAATAATGATTATGTGTATTTGAAAAGAGGACGTAGAATGATTTACAGTATGACAAAAATAGAATCACGTTACCAAGAGACAGACCAAATGGGTGTAATTTATCATGGTAATTATCCTACTTGGTTCGAAGTCGCACGTACAGATTATATCTCTAAATTAGGCTTCAGTTATAAAAAAATGGAAGATGCGGGTATTATCTCACCAGTAACGGAGATAGATATTAAATATATTAAATCCATCACTTATCCTGAAAAGGTAACAATTAAGACGTGGGTAGATAAATACTCAAGATTGAGATATGTATATTGTTATGAGATTTTTAATGAAGCAGGCGAGTTAGCGACTACAGGATCTACAACTTTAACTTGTATCAAAAAGGAGGACTTTAAACCTATTAGGCTAGATAAATATTTTCCAGAGTGGCACGCAGCTTATCTTGATATTGATCAAAGAAATAAAGCGGACGAAACATTAGAGCTTGTGAAGCGTATTTAACTTAACAATGCTTTTCATTAAGTATTGATGGAATGATACATGACAAGACAAAAAAGAAAAAGGATGATTTCTAAAGTATTTAATAGAAATCATCCTTTTTCTTTTTTGTCTTTAATTTTTTTATCTCGAAACCTTCTTTAATGATACTAACGATAAATCATTTGAAACTAAAAGTTTAAATACAAGTGCATAAGCAATATTATATAGAAGGAAGATAATAACCAACACGATTGTACATTAACTTAAGCTCAAAATAATTTAACTATATATTATTTAGTAGTATATGAAATTTCGTCAACGCCATCATTTATATCGATGAATAAATTATCATCTTTAAAATACCACAAATCTTTTTCCGCGATTACAACGTCTAAACCTTCGTAATTGTTTTCGTAACCAATTTCAACTTCATTTTTTCTGTCTACGCTAAAGGCAGGGCTAAATCCTTGTTTTAACTGAAATTCTCCACCATAACGAACGAAAAATTGTAACACTTTATCACCTTCAGGTAATTCAAGTTCCTCTTTAAACCAAGACACTGCATTATTTGAAAGTTCTATTTCCATAATAAAAGTCTCCTTTCGGTTCACAAGTGCTTAACTTATGATAGTTAGTCACTAATCTAAAAATTAGTATTATATACATTACCCGTTTTGAGTAATACTAAAGACATTATAGCATAAATTATTAAAAGATTATTTAAAATCAATTTAGACATAAATGAAATAGCGAAAATCTATGTTAAAGCGCTACATTAGTAGTATAATAGAAGTAATGATGTTTTAAAGTAATCGGAGAAATTAATTCTTCGTACGTGGATGTTAGGGGGCTTAAGCTAAAATAAAAAGCTGGAGGCAATGAAGTCCCCTAGCTTTTTATTTTAATTACTTGATTATTTACATAGTGACTTGTGTAATAGTTACATCCATTTTATTTTAGGTTCTTCACCTTTGAATATTCTTACAATATTAGAACGGTGTCTAAGGATTAGTAATACAACCACACCGACGCTAACGATAAACAAGATGACGTCTCGAATTAATACAGCACCAATAAGACAACAAATTGACGCAACAATACTTGAAAGCGAAACATATTTTGTTAATTTCAATATTATAAAGAAAATAGCAACTAATATAATTAATAAGATAGGATTCATACCGAGTATAACGCCAGCACTTGTTGCAACGGCTTTACCACCTTTGAATCCGAGGTAAACTGGATATACATGACCTAAAATTGCGAAAGCACCAACGATTAATCCATTTGTGAAAAATGAACTAATTGGACCTTCTGCACTGACAGGTAACCATAGTGGTAAAAAGACAACAATGAACCCTTTAAATATGTCTGAAAAAGTAACTAGGAATCCTGCTGGCTTACCTAATACTCTAAAGCTATTTGTCGCGCCAGTGTTGCCACTACCAAATTGTCTAATATCTTTTTTATAAAATAATTTTCCTATTACATAGCCACTTGGAAAAGCACCAATGAGGTAACTTAGTATCAACATGATTATAATCATTATATATAATCCACATCCTTTAATGACATTAAAATTATTTTACCATACAAGAGCATAATAAGACGAATAAAAATTTTCCTAAAGGAATGAATTATTTTTCGAAAAATGATTTGGTGCTTGCAATTTATCCGGATTTATATAAGAATAACTAATGTATAGTTTTAAAAACGAACGTATGTTTGTAGGAGGGCGAAACGATTGGCAATGAATAAACAAAATAACTATTCGGATGATTCCATACAGGTTCTTGAGGGATTAGAGGCCGTAAGAAAAAGACCTGGTATGTATGTTGGTTCTACCGATAAACGTGGATTACATCATCTAGTGTATGAAGTTGTCGATAATTCCGTCGATGAAGTATTAAACGGTTTTGGTAGTGAAATCATAGTAACTATCAATAAAGATGAAAGTATTACAATAGAAGATAATGGACGTGGAATGCCAACAGGTATCCACGCATCAGGAAAACCTACTGTTCAGGTCATTTTCACGATACTTCATGCAGGCGGTAAGTTTGGACAAGGCGGATATAAGACTTCAGGTGGGTTACACGGCGTAGGTGCATCAGTTGTCAATGCGCTGAGTGAATGGTTAGAGGTTGAAATCTGTAGAGATGGCACGATATATACCCAAAGTTTTAAAAATGGTGGTAAACCATCATCAGGACTCGAAAAACATGGTAAAACAAAAAGAACAGGTACAAAAGTAACGTTTAAACCGGATCCTGAAATTTTCAAAACAGCAACATCATTTAATTACGATATGTTAAGTGAACGATTGCAAGAGTCGGCTTTTTTACTTAAAAGCCTAAAAATCACGCTTAGAGATTTAAGAGCTGGTAAAGAACGTGAAGATGTCTACCACTATGAAGATGGCATTAAAGAATTTGTGAGTTATGTTAATGAAGGCAAAGAAGTGATACACGAAGTCGCTAATTTTTCTGGTGAAGCGAATAAAATTGAAGTAGAAGTAGCATTTCAATATAATGATCAATACTCAGAAGGTATCTTGAGTTTTGTTAATAACGTACGTACTAAAGATGGAGGCACGCATGAAGTTGGTTTTAAATCAGCTATGACACGTGTATTTAATGATTATGCGCGACGTATTAACGAATTAAAAGAGAAAGACAAAAATCTAGATGGTAACGATATAAGAGAAGGGCTTACAGCAATTATATCATTACGTGTTCCGGAAGAATTACTTCAATTCGAAGGACAAACCAAGTCTAAATTGGGTACTCCGGAAGCTAGAAGTGCGGTTGATTCTGTTGTGTCTGACAAATTACCGTATTATTTAGAAGAAAAAGGGCAATTATCTAAATCTCTAGTAAAAAAAGCACTAAAAGCCCAACAAGCGAGAGAAGCAGCACGTAAAGCAAGAGAAGATGCACGCTCAGGCAAAAAAAATAAACGAAAAGATACATTACTCTCTGGGAAGTTAACACCTGCACAAAGTAAAAATACTGAGAAGAAAGAAATATACTTAGTAGAGGGTGACTCTGCAGGTGGTTCTGCTAAATTAGGAAGAGATCGTAAGTATCAAGCTATATTACCACTAAGAGGTAAAGTGATAAACACAGAGAAAGCTAAACTTGATGATATATTCAAAAATGAAGAAATCAACACAATTATCCATACAATTGGTGCAGGTGTTGGTAACGAATTTAAAATTGAAGATAGCAATTATAATAGAATCATCATCATGACAGATGCAGATACCGATGGTGCACATATCCAAGTATTGTTATTAACATTCTTCTTTAAGTATATGAAACCTTTAGTAGAAGCTGGGAGAATATTCATTGCGCTACCTCCTTTATACAAATTAGAAAAAGGTAAAGGTGCTTCGAGAAAAATTGAGTATGCTTGGACTGACGAAGAATTAGAGCAATTACAAAATAAATTAGGTAAAGGTTTTACGCTACAACGTTACAAAGGTCTTGGTGAAATGAACGCCGATCAATTGTGGGAAACAACAATGAATCCTGAAACTCGAACGTTAATTAGAGTACAAATTGAAGATGAATTGCGTTCTTCTAAACGTGTGACCACATTAATGGGTGATAAAGTTGCACCACGACGTGAATGGATTGAAAAAAATGTTGAATTTGGCTTACAACAAGAACAAAGTATTTTGGATAATAATGAAATTCAAATTTTAGAACAGGAAAACCCCGATGAGGAGGAAATAAATTGAGTGAAATAATTCAAGATTTATCGCTAGAAGATGTTATTGGCGATCGATTCGGTAGATACAGTAAATACATCATTCAAGAGCGTGCATTGCCAGACGTTCGTGATGGGCTCAAACCTGTTCAAAGACGTATTCTATATGCAATGTATTCAAGTGGAAACACGTATGATAGAAATTTCCGTAAAAGTGCTAAAACTGTCGGTGATGTCATTGGACAATATCATCCACATGGTGACTCCTCTGTATATGATGCAATGGTTCGACTGAGTCAAGAATGGAAATTACGCCATGTATTAATCGAAATGCAAGGTAACAATGGTAGTATTGATAATGATCCAGCGGCAGCTATGCGTTATACGGAAGCTAAATTAAGTCGTATCTCAGAAGAACTATTAAGAGATATTAATAAAGAAACAGTACCATTTATGCCGAACTATGATGACACAACAATGGAACCTATGGTCTTACCAGCAAGATTACCTCATTTATTGATTAATGGTAGTACCGGTATATCTGCAGGTTATGCAACAGATATACCACCTCATAACTTGGCAGAAGTAATACAAGCCACACTTAAATATATTGATAACCCTGATATTACAGTGAGTCAATTGATGAAATATATTAAAGGACCAGATTTTCCTACTGGTGGTATTATCCAAGGTATTGATGGTATTAAGAAAGCTTATGAAACAGGTAAAGGTAAAATCATTGTCCGTTCTAAAGTAGAATTAGAAGAACTACGAAATGGTAGAAAAGAGCTTATCGTTACTGAAGTACCATATGAAGTGAATAAAAGTTCACTAGTTAAAAAAATGGATGAGTTACGCGCAGATAAAAAAGTAGACGGTATTATTGAAGTACGTGATGAAACAGACCGAACTGGTTTGCGTATAGCAATTGAATTGAAGAAAGATGTAAATAGTGAAGCGGTGGCGAACTTCTTATACAAGAATACCGATTTACAAGTTGCATATAACTTTAATATGGTTGCGATTAGTGATGGACGTCCTATACTTATGGGCATACGCCAATTTATTGACAGCTATATCAATCACCAAATTGACGTTGTGACAAAACGTACGCGTTATGAATTAAATCATGCTGAAAGTAGAATGCATATTGTTGAAGGTTTAATGAAGGCACTTTCTATTTTGGATGAGGTCATAAAACTCATTAGAAGTTCTAAAAATAAAAAAGATGCTAAAAATAACTTAGTAGCTGAATATGATTTTAGTGATGTTCAGGCTGAAGCAATTGTGACGTTGCAATTGTACCGTCTTACAAATACAGATATTGTTGAATTACAAAATGAACAGGATGAATTGAAAAAGACTATCGAAGCTTTAAGAAACATCCTAGATAATCATGATGCCTTATTAAATGTTATTAAAGAAGAATTAACTGAAATAAGAAATCGCTATAAACAAAAACGTTTGTCTTCAATTGAAGCGGAAATTACGGAAATTAAAATTGATAAAGAAGTTATGATACCAAGTGAAACTGTAATTATGAGTGTCACAAAACATGGTTATATAAAACGAACTTCTTTACGTAGTTTTAATGCAAGTGGCGCCGAAGAAGTTGGTGTTAAAGAAGGCGATGAGCTGCTGAAATATCAAGAAGTTAATACTTTAGATACAGCACTTGTATTTACTAATAAAGGACGTTACTTGTATATTCCAGTGCATAAACTATCAGAAATCAAATGGAAAGATTTGGGTCAACACGTATCACAAATCGTACCTATAGATGAAGGTGAACATGTCATAGACGTCTTTTGCGAACGTGACTTTAAACCTGAAGCATTTTATGTTCTTGCAACACGTAATGGTATGATTAAGAAAAGTAATGTTTCTATGTTCAAAACTTCACGCTTTAATAAACCATTAGTATCAATGAAATTAAAAACTGATGATGAAATAATTAATGTCATGCGTATAGAGGATCCACAACTGATTACAGTACTTACACATAAAGGTATGTCATTAACATATAGTAGTGATGAACTTTCTGATACTGGTTTAAGGGCAGCTGGTGTTAAATCTATTAACTTAAAAGATGAAGATTATGCAGTGCTTACACAATTGATATCTGAAAAGGATTCAATTTTAATGGCGACGCAAAGAGGTTCATTAAAACGTATAGGATTTAAAGTATTACAAACAGCAAAACGTGCACAACGTGGACTTACATTATTGAAAGAACTTAAGAAAACACCTCATCGTATTGTAGCTGCCGAAGTTGTCCAGCCAGGACAAAAGCAATATACAATCTATTCAAATAAACAACAAGAAACAGGAAATATTAAAGACATTCATCTATCAGAACAATACACAAATGGTAGTTTTATCGTAGATATTAACGACTTTGGAGAAGTGGAAAGTTTAGTTGTTAAATAATATGAATTGAAAAAACTGTTAGTAAATACAACTATATAGTGATAAAATACCTTTTAGGTGAAAGAAAAACAAAGCCAAGAGATTTATAGTGGAGCAAAATATAATAGTGCAAGGCTTTTAGCTAAGCACTATTAAATCTTCGCTCACTTTCATGTCCACATATGCATTTTGATTATTAATATGTACATGAAATAACTATAAATCTCTTGATTTTTCTATGAAATTTAAATTATATAGATTGAGAGGGATTAAATTGAGTAATTTTGATAGTTTAATTCCAGATTGGTTCAAAACTTTTGTTCAAGTCGGGAATGATTTAATCTGGTCGCAATATTTAATTGGGCTACTAATAACAGCAGGTTTATACTTTACTATTAGTTCTAAATTTGTTCAATTAAGATGGATTCCAGAAATGTTTCGTGCCATTGGCGAAAAACCTGAAACATTAGATAATGGTAAGAAAGGGATCTCGCCTTTCCAAGCATTTGCAATAAGTGCTGGGTCTCGTGTAGGTACTGGTAACATTGCAGGTGTTGCAACCGCAATTGTACTCGGTGGCCCAGGTGCAGTTTTTTGGATGTGGGTTATTGCATTGATTGGTGCAGCGAGTGCTTTTATAGAAGCAACTTTAGCACAGGTATATAAAGTGCCTGATGAAGATGGTGGTTTCCGTGGTGGACCAGCTTATTACATAACAAAAGGTTTAAATCAAAAATGGTTAGGTGTTTTATTTGCCATATTAATTACAGTGACATTTGCATTTGTTTTTAATACTGTGCAATCTAATACAATTGCTGAATCATTAAAAACACAATATAATGTAAGCCCTACTGTAACGGGTATTATTTTAGCGGTACTAACAGGCATTATCATTTTTGGTGGTGTACGCAGTATTGCTAAAATATCATCAATTATCGTACCATTTATGGCAATCATATATATTGGTCTTGTAGTTATTATTTTGTTTATCAATTATGACCAAATTATTCCAATGATTACTATGATTGTTAAGAGCGCTTTTGGATTTGAACAGGCGACTGGTGGTGCTGTTGGTGCAGCAATTTTACAAGGGGTTAAACGTGGTTTGTTCTCCAATGAAGCTGGTATGGGTTCAGCACCTAATGCTGCTGCAACAGCAGCCGTTCCTCACCCAGTAAAACAAGGTTTAATTCAATCGTTAGGTGTATTCTTTGATACAATGCTTGTTTGTACAGCAACTGCGATTATGATTTTATTATATACAGGATTAGAATTTGGTGAAAATGCGGCGCAAGGTGTTGCAGTAACACAATCTGCACTTAATGAACATTTAGGTAATGCGGGTGGTATTTTCTTAACAGTAGCAATAACCTTATTTGCGTTTTCATCTGTAGTAGGGAACTATTACTATGGACAATCAAACATTGAATTTTTATCTAAAAATAAAGCCTTATTATTTATTTTTAGATGTTTAGTTGTTGTACTCGTATTTGTAGGTGCGGTAATTAAAACGGAAACTGTTTGGGGCACGGCTGATGTATTTATGGGCTTAATGGCAATCGTCAACTTAGTCGCAATTATAGGACTATCTAATATTGCATTTGCAGTTATGAATGATTACCAACGTCAACGTAAAGCAGGTAAAAAACCTATCTTTAAACCGGAAGAATTAGAAATTAATTTGTTTGGCATTGAAAGCTGGGGCATGAAAAAGAAATAATTATATAAAGTGAGTAACTATGTATTTTCTATAAAATGGAAATGCATAGTTTTTTAATGGAATCATACTATAAAATTAATAGAAAAGCGCTTTACTACTTTCAATTTTATAATTTTCACTATATAATGCTTATTGACATAATAAGAAGGATGAATGACATGAGTGCTTACCTTATTACAAAGGTTTTAAATAACAATGTAATTATTTGTACTAATGAAAAGCAAGAATATGTATTAATTGCAAAAGGCATTGGTTTTAATAAAAAGATTGGAATGACATTACATGAAAGCCAATCTATTGAAAAAGTATATATATTAGATCAAAAATCACAACAGGACCACTATAAAACATTGGTCGAATTAGCTGATGATAACTTGATACAAGCCGTGATCGATGCAGTAAATATTATTACCAATTCGGTAATGAAAATAGATAATCAAAAATTGGTTGTTTCGCTAACAGATCATATTATTTTTGCATATAAGCGTATGAAACAAAACCAATTAATTAATAATCCATTTGTCGTGGAAACAAAGCAATTATATAGTGAAGCATATGAAATAGCAGAAAAAGTAATTGAACGATTAAATCATGTTTTAGAGGTAAACTTTCCAGAAGATGAAATTGGTTTTATCGCATTACATATTGCTTCTAATACTGAAACAGTGTCCATACGTGAGATGGAAACTATAAATGAGTTAATTAATAAAAGTATTTTTATTTTAGAGCATGATTTGAAACATACAATAGATAAAGAAACGGTTCAATATCAACGGTTTATTAGGCACATTCAATTTTTAATAAGAAGATTAAATAAAGGGGAAGTACTGCAAAAAACAAGTGCGTTTGAAGAATTATTAAAAACGCAATACCCTTTGTGTTTTAATATCGCTATGAAAATAATGAGAATGTTGCAACAAGAACTAAATGTTACTATATATGAGGCAGAGGTCATTTATTTAACATTACATGTTTATCATTTTATGGCTGATAAAACGTCAGATCAAATATAATTTAATTTATTACAAAATCAAAAATAATAAAAATTTCTTTTTTAAAATCTTCTGATTTTGAGAGCGCATGCTTGCCTGGGGCATGGCTCGAGCCCGTAGTCTCTCGCTCATACAGTTATTCAAATTGTTGAAAGCATTCCAAAAACATAATTCTAAGCATTCAATCTCTTTAATGGTGCGTCATGTTATCATCTTAAAATGATGGTTTCTACTTTATTTATGTAGAAACCATCATTTTTTTAGTTATCTGAAAAGCTTAAGTCTCAGTCTCTATTTTTGAATATTAAAGATGATATTTAAAAACGTTATTTAATTTAAATAAAAATTAATTTTACTTTTTAAAAGGTTGAAATGTAAAGAGTATATAGCCAATATTAAATAACATATAATAATGTATTAAGATTGGTTATTTCAACGCAAACAAGGTTTACAGCTTATGATGAACATTATAGACTTAATCTTCAGGTTAATTATGAGTAAGGAGGCTACAGTTGCGTGAAGTATTATGATGAAGTTCCTATTATAAGAGCAGTAGCTGCTATGTTAGTTGTAGCAATTCATACAGTCAATAGTATTAGTTATTCAGCTTCAACTGGCGAATTTACTTCTGACGCTTTAGGTTATATCAATCAAATTGCAAGATTAGGCACGCCTGTATTTGCTGTTATTAGTGCTTTTTTATTGACTATATCAGTAATTAACAGGGGATTTAGTTTAAATTACTTTATGAAATCTAGATTTAGTAAAATCTTTATTCCTTATATAATTTGGACGATTTTTTATTTATTATATAGGGAATATTTTTTACATAACCTTGAAGAAGATGGTAACTTAATTAACTATTTCGTTTATGGTAAAGCTAATTTTCATTTATACTTTATTTTGACTGTCATTCAATTTTATTTTCTTTTTCCATTTGTACATAAATTCAAAAAAGGTTGGCCAATTATATTGGCTTTCATTTTAGCGACCATTGTCAACGTTGTTTGGATCGTAATTCAGCCAATTTCATTGGGGGGCGGAGGAATCGAACGCTTTGTTAATGATAAATTGTTTGTTTTGAATTGGATTTCATTCTTTATGCTAGGCATTGTATATGCTAAATTTTATAATGAAATAAAAGAATTGATATTTAAGTATAAAACGTTTCTTACTATAATTATTGCGATATTATTTATAGACTTACTCATAAGTATTGATTTAGATAATCTCAATAGTTCAATCACAATTTCGAATATTATTTATATTCCTTTCTTTATTGTTTTTCTTAATTACATGTATGAGCATGTTAAGAAAAATAAAGTTGTATTAAATACGTTGACTGTAATTGGTAACTATTCAATGGGAATATACTTAGTTCATTATGTTGCCATACAATTCGTAAAAAGATTACCAATCGTAGAAAACATAGCACCACAAAGTAAATTCATGAGCGTCTTTATTGCAGCAGTTGCACTATCTGTATTATTGGTATACTTAATTGGAAAATTACCTTATGGCAATTATATCGTTCCGATTCCTAAAAAGAAGACTAATAAAAATACAGTTATCGCTGAGGAACCAGTTCGTGAAAATGAACCCACTTTAAATTAATAATTTAGTACTTTCACATTATTGTGGAATCTACTATCATTTAGGCAAACCAAGCAAATCATCACGTTTGGTTTGTTCTTTTTTATTTAATCTTCAGTTCAACTACTTTTTTAAAGAGATAGTAGTACAAAATAATGGAAGTATTGTTGTATCATTATTTATGTGTATAATTTCTCAAAAAGATTCTTACGATATATAATGTGGTAAAATATATGTTTGGAAGATGACGAATGTGTTAATATTAGTAAATAAAGCGACAATGCATTTTTATGTTCGTAGTTTTGTACTACGTTTCGCATCATTTTAAGAATTAAATTAAGGTATGGTGAGTTTATGTCGAATGAAGATAATATCAGACAAGAAAAAAAGAGTGGAAAAGATAAATTAAAACTGAGTTTTCCAGAGACCCGCTTCATGAAGTTTCTAGGCGGTAAAGATTTGCTTTTTGGTTTGTTGATTTTAATATTAGTTGGTTTTGCAATTTTTATATTTGATCAAGTTTCTTACATTTTCAAACCATTTATTATTGTATTTAATACACTTGTAGCACCAATCATTGTTTCGATTATTCTGTATTACTTATTAAATCCATTAGTCAATTTAATGGAAAGATATAATATATCGAGAGTTTGGGGCGTTATCATATTATTCTTACTCATCGTTGGTGTAATATCATTGGCAATTAATTTACTTATCCCAGTGATTGGTTCCCAATTTAAAAGTTTTGGTAATAATTTCCCATATTATGTCGATAAAGTGAATCAATTTATTGATAGTCTCACTAAATTTTCTGTGATATCTAATTTTTACACACAGATTCAAGATCAACTTGATACTTTAGCCAAAAAATTGCCATCTATGGTTTCTGATTATTTCAATGGTTTTGGATCAAAAATCAAGAACTTCGCTGAAGCATTAGTGAATGTCGGCGTAGTAATAGCTACAACACCATTTATATTATTCTTTATGTTAAAAGATGGCTATCGCTTTAAAGATTTCTCTACAAAATTAATGCCACCAAAATTCAGAAAAGATTTTCATGATTTATTAGATAAAATGGGTGTTCAAGTAGGTTCTTATATTCAAGGACAAATTGTTGTCTCGTTATGTATTGGAATTTTATTATTTATTGGTTATAGCATTATCGGATTAGATTACAGTTTAATCTTAGCGTCAATTGCAGCTGTAACGAGTGTAGTACCATATATTGGTCCTACGATTGCGATTTCACCAGCAATTATTATTGCGTTAATTACTTCTCCAATTATGTTATTAAAATTAATTCTCGTGTGGACAGCTGTACAATTTATCGAAGGTCATCTTATTTCACCGAATGTAATGGGTAAAACACTGAAAATACATCCACTAACAATTATTTTTATCTTGTTAAGTGCGGGTAACTTACTCGGTGTAGTTGGCGTTATTTTAGGTATCCCTGCTTACGCCATTTTAAAAGTACTCATTTCACACTTATATTCTATGTATAAACGTAGATATAATAAATATTATGGTCAAGATGCAGGTGAGTATCAAACCTCATCAGAAGAAGAAGTTCGTTAATATAGGCGTATCTTCAATACAATTAGTTAGTGCATAGATACAAATAAGAATCTAGGTATAAATATCTTATTCTCAATTTAAAAATACCAACATATTAGTTTTTCTAATGGATTGCACAGTAGCTGTCTGATATCTAAATGAATTTGTTTCAAGCTCTTGTATTACTTTTTCTAGCCAACCTTGTAGAGCGGGGATACGAAATCAGAATTTGATTTCGTATCCCCGCTCCTTTTTTATTAGAAAATTTCCAATTTTGAAAGTGTATGCTTGCCTGAGGTATAGATCGAGCCTGTAATATCTCACTCATGCTATTCCCCTAGGTGTCAGCCCTTTACAAAATTTGTACAATAATATCAGTTGATTCAAATATTTAAGTAGGTAATTGAACACATTCTGATTGTTTGTGTTATAAAGTCTCTTACAAAGTCACAGACGCAATAATGTGAGACGACGGCTATTAATATCTAAACAGTCGATATACATAACTTCCTAGAATAATAAATTGAGAAGCTATTTAAACTTTACTTAACCTTATTATTTTATCCTACAATACAATAAATGTGATAAAATAAATGAGTAATATTAATATTAAGGTGTAAAATATTAATGAAAACGGAAGCTTTGTCGTTTTTATATGCTCTGAATTTCATAACAACTTCACTGTATATCGTATAAAGGATTTAAATGAATATCCACCTAACAATTATGTTATGTAGATGTCATTAAAGAATTATTTATTATATTTTATTGTTGTGCTATATTTTTTATGACACTATAGAAACATTGAAAAGAGAAGTGAAGATATGACTAAAGAATTAAGAAATAAATTATTTTTTATATTAAAAATAGTATTTGCAGTTACGTTATTTATTTTTGTTATTTTCACATTTTATAAAGAGCTTTCGCATATTAATCTTAAAGAAACAGTAAAATCATTTGGACAAATTAATAGAGTATGGTTAGTTGCATTATTTTTAAGCGGTGGTCTATCTATTATTGTATTATCACTCTATGACGTTCTCTTAGTAAAAACTTTAAAGTTGAAGCTCTCTTTATTAAAAACCATTCGTATTGGTTATATTGTTAATTCGCTTAATGCTGTCTTAGGCTTTGGAGGTTTTATTGGTGCAAGTGTACGTTTTCTATTGTATAAGAACGCATCCGATGATAAAAAGGCATTAGTGCATACAATCTCTATAGTTTTAATATCTATGTTAACAGGATTAAGTTTACTGTCTATCCTTGTAGTGATTCACGTATTTGACGTGGCGCATATATTTAGTCCGTTTCCATGGATTCACTGGTTATTGTATATTGTGGCGCTATTTTTACCACTATTTATTATAGTAACTTATGTAAAACCAGTACAACAATCACATAAATTACTTGGCTTTTATTGCACAGTTGTTTCTGGTATTGAATGGATTATAGCGTCATTCGTCTTATACATGGCTTTAGTCATTGTAGGCATACAAATACCATTCTCTATATTTATGGGCATATTTATTATAGCGTCACTATCAGGTTTGATTAGTTTTATCCCCGGCGGTTTTGGCACTTTTGATTTAGTCGTATTATTAGGTTTGAAAAGTCTAAACGTACCGGAAGAAGAAATCGTTTTATCATTACTACTTTATCGTTTCGCATATTATTTATTTCCAGTGTTAATCGCGTTGATGCTTTCTACATTTGAGTTCAGGAGTACTGCAAAACGCTATTGGGAAGATTCAAAGCTTATGTTACCAGTGAAAGATATGACATCACTTTTAGCATCGTATCAAAAAGATATTATTGTAAGAGTGCCATCATTTTCAATTGCAATATTGCTGATGTATACAGGATTAATATGTTTTTTAAATAATATGGCCATTATATATGATGGCTTATATGATCCGAATCATTATATTTATTACATTATCGTATCAGTGCATACATCTGCATGTTTACTTTTATTATTGAATATAATTGGTGTATATTATCTTTCTAAACGGGCTATTTTATTTTCAATGATTTCGATTAGTTTAATATTTATTGCTACAGCTTATACTTATGCTTCTTTTTTACTACTGAGTTGGCTTGCAGCTATGTTTGTCCTACTCTTGGTATTTTATAGACGCTCGAATACGATTAAAAGACCATTTAGATATACTAGGTTGTGGTTAAGTGTCGCTGTTGGTGCGCTTATTTTGTATATCAATCATATTGTTATAGATGGGACATTTTATACATTAGATATTTATCATTTGGAAATGGACAGTTCAATATTAAGGTATCATTTTTGGTTCACGATTTTACTCGTTGCTATTATTGTGGGCGCAATCGTCTGGTGGTTTGAGTATCGTTATAGAGTAAAGAACAAAAGTAACAATATTGAATTGTGCGAAGCAATCATAGTGCAATATGGTGGTAATTACTTAAGCCATTTAATGTATAGTGGAGACAAGCATTGTTTTATCAATGAAAAAGAAGATGCATTTATTATGTATCGTTATAAATACAGTGCGTATATTGTATTGGGTGATCCAGTAGGAAATCCAGAATCATTTCATGAATTATTAGAAATGTTTTATCGCGAAGCACAATACTTAGGTTACGATGTGATATTTTATCAAGTAACTGATAAATATATGTCACTTTATCATAATTTTGGCAATCAATTTTTTAAGTTAGGTGAAGAAGCGGTTATAGATTTAACTACATTTACTACATCAGGTAAAAAGAAGCGTGGCTTACGTGCAACATTAAATAAGTTTGATGATCTTAATCTAACTTTTGAAGTGTTAGACCCACCATTTTCACCCAGATTACTTGAGGATTTGAAAAAAATTAGCGATGATTGGCTAGCAGAAAAAAATGAAATGCATTTTTCTGTAGGTAGCTTTAATGAAAATTATTTATCGCAAGCGCCTATAGCGGTCATTAAAGATAAAGATCAATCTATCATCGCATTTTGTACTTTAATGCCTACGTATTACAAAGCAACAATTTCTGTAGATTTAATTCGTTGGAAGCCAGGCATTGAGTTACCTTTAATGGATGGCTTATATTTGAATATGTTGTTATGGGCAAAAGCGCATAATTATGAA
Source organism: Staphylococcus sp. NAM3COL9 (assembly GCF_001431205.1). Lineage (GTDB taxonomy): Bacteria > Bacillota > Bacilli > Staphylococcales > Staphylococcaceae > Staphylococcus. Next base: position 272,365 of record NZ_LGPC01000011.1, read on the forward strand.
CATTTTAATATGGGTATGGCTACATTATCTAATGTAGGGCAAGTGCCGTTCTCATTTTATGGAGAGAAAATCGCAGGTAGAGTGTTTGAACATTTTAATGATTTGTATAGATTTCAAGGTCTCAGAAGATACAAAGAGAAATTCAATCCTATTTGGGAACCGAGATTTTTAGTTTATAGGAAACATCATTCATTATGGCTTAGTATGTTAAAGGTGATGCGTGTAATTAGAAAGCATAAATAAAGAAGTAATAAATATAAAAGCAACCAACACAAGTTTTATGTGCTGGTTGCTTTTTTTAAGGAGTTTAAAAGTGTTTAATGGTTTCTATAGTTAATATCTGGAGAAGTTATTAACTACTTTAAATAAACTAACTGGTAGAACTGCTCTAAATATCATTTGACTCTAACTATATATGAATTTCTCGTTACCCCTTTGTTAAGGTATAATCATAATATATCACCATTAGAAAACGCTTTCAATGGTAGGGAGTAAGATTATTCAAATAAAAAATGACATTTTATCTACATAATTTCTTTTTGAAATTAAATTGTATTATTACTATTTTATAAGGGGAGCGCTCGATGAAAAATAAGTGCGCATTATAATTATTTTGATATTAAAAATAGATTCAATGAGTCTATCATTTGTAGTAAGATATAGAATAAATTAAAAATATTGGAGCGTATTAAAATGAAGAAAATCATAATTGGTACTATTTTAGCCTTATTAGTCATTGCATTAATCGTTGCGGGCACGTTTTTATACCAATCCCTTAATTCTAATTTTAAAGGGACAAAAAAGTTTCTCAAATTAATGATCTCAACAAAGAAATAAGTAACGGCCATCCACCTAAAATAGATGTGTTAGCGCAGCAATTTAGCACAGATTTCATGAATCGTGATACAAGACATGGTTATCATAATGTAGCAAAGGGGATGCACAAAGATAAATAGTCATAGTGTTGAGCGACATTACATCTCGTTGGATAAAGATATTGATATGCTAGAGCGGTATTTTAAAGTTAAAAGAATACCGCTTTTTATTTTTTGAAAAGAGATTTTTAAAACTGCAAATATATCTACAGAAAATTAATCTAATAAATAAAACATACGATTGTTCTATTAAATTAAAAAAAGTTGTGGTAATATGAAAGCGATTACATTAATTGAGGTGATTTTATTGGCAACAATTAAAGAAGTGGCTCAATTGGCAGGTTGCTCTGTAGCAACTGTCTCTAGAGCAATCAATAATAATGGTTACGTAAAAGCCCGAACAAGAACACAAATTGAAAGTGCGATTACTCAGCTGAATTATCAACCGAATGAAGCGGCACGTACGTTATATAAAAGGAAATCTAAAATGATAGGATTATTGCTTCCAGATATTAGTAATCCGTTTTTTACACTTATTGCTCGTGGTGTAGAAGATGTCGCTTTGGCACACGGCTACCAAGTATTGATAGGTAATAGCGATAACGATACTGATAAAGCGAAAAATTATCTTTCTACATTTGTAGCACACAATTGTACGGGTATGATTTCCACAGCACTAAATGAAAATTTAATTGAAAATACACTCAATTCATATGGTATTCCTTTTGTATTTGTTGATCGTACCAATGATGGTAATAAAGGGATTTCTACAAATCATTTTGAAGGCGGTCAACTCCAAGCACACGTAATCATTGAAGGACAAGCACAGCACGTATTAATCGTGCATTCTGATTTAAATGTAGCTGCATTCCAATTACGCGTAAATGGCGTAGAAGCAGTACTTAATCAATATAATGTGGCATTTTGTCGTTGTGAAGAAGATCAAATAGATGACGAAGTACAATTCATTAAACAAATACGTCAAAATCATATCGATAGCATTATATGTAGTAATGATTTGATTGCGATTAAAATATCGGGTGTGATTCAACAACATGGATTTAAAGTGCCAAAAGAAATACAGCTTGTTGGTTATGATGATATACCATTTTCAAAAATGACATTTCCTCAAATTACAACTATAGATCAATCGGCATATCGTATAGGTGAACTTGCTGTGTCGAAACTCCTTAATTTATATGATGAGAGAGACGAGAATCATGTTGACCAAGTAGCGATTACAGTGAAGCGGAGGGAAAGTACAAGATTTTAATGCACAATGTGTAACGGGTTACATAAAAAATAGGAGGGATTGAATGTATAAGACAGGTATATTAAATAGCGGAATTTCAAAATTGTTAAGTGATTTAGGACATACTGATCAAATTATCATTGCAGATTGTGGACTTCCAGTTCCAGAAGGTGTGAAAAAGATTGATCTTGCATTGGAATTTGGAAAGCCCTCTTTTATAGAAGTATTTAATCTTATAAAAGCGCATATGGAAATTGAACAAATGATATTAGCTGAAGAAATGATAACGCAAAATAATGCATTGTATCAGACATTATCAGCTGAAAATATTGAAATCCAAATGACATCACATGAGCAATTTAAAGTTCAAAGTAAAACAGTTAAAGCCATCATTCGCACGGGTGAAGCTAAACCTTTTGCTAATGTTGTAATAACAAGCGGTGTTTTATTTTAAGGGGTGAATAAAATGATGAAGATGGAACAAATATATAAATCATTTGGTCAAAATGACGTATTAAGAGGTGTGGATTTTGAAATCGGTGATGGTGAGATACATGCCTTAATGGGAGAAAATGGTGCTGGAAAAAGTACATTGATGAAAATACTTACTGGTGTATATAAGTCGGATAGTGGTTTCATTGAAGCAAACGGTGAAACTATTCAATTTAAAAATACCAAAGACGCGGAACTTAATGGTGTGTCGTTCATACAACAAGAGTTAAATATATGGCCTAATTTAACGGTGTTAGAAAATTTATTTCTCGGTAAAGAGGAAACAAAGTTTTTAGGTATTGTCGATAATAAGGCGATAAAAAAACAGGCAAAATCTATTTTCAAAAAATTAAATATTAATATCGACTTAAATAAAGAGGCAGGCGCACTATCTGTAGGCATGCAGCAAATGTTAGAAATTAGTAAAGCTTTAATGCAAGATTCAAAAGTCATTATTATGGATGAGCCTACTGCAGCATTAACAAATAACGAGATTGATATTTTATTTGAACAAATTCGAAAATTGAAAAGTGCAGGTGTATCATTTGTATATATTTCTCATAGAATGGAAGAAATTTTCAGTATTTCAGATCGTATTACGGTAATGCGAGACGGACGTTCTATCTTAACTTCTGCAACAAAAGATACGACAAATGAGAAAATTGTTAAGGCAATGATTGGTAGAGATTTAGATAACCAATACCCAGATAGACATTACACTCAAGATGAGGAAGTTGTTCTTTCTATAAAAAAACTCAGTTCTACTGAACATAAATTGAATGATATTCACTTTAATCTACATAAAGGTGAAATTTTAGGATTTAGTGGATTGATGGGTGCAGGACGTTCTGAAATTATGCGTATATTGTTTGGTTTAGATAAGGGGCATATGCAAGTAAAATTGAATGATAAACAACTACAGATAAATAATCCTAATCAATCTATCAAACAAGGCTTAGCATTTATCACAGAGAATAGAAAAGAAGAAGGCTTGGTGCTTCAAGATTCAATATTAGAGAATGTTTCATTACCTGCGTTGAAAAGTTTTTCGAAATCTGGATTTTTAACACGAGGTTCTATGGAGCAATATGCAGAGCAAATGATTCAACGATTGAATATTAAAGGTAAGAAAAATGATGTGTGTGTTGATTTATCAGGTGGTAATCAACAAAAAGTTGTTATTGCAAAATGGATAGCAACCGCACCACATGTCTTAATCTTAGACGAGCCTACACGTGGTATTGATGTAGGTGCGAAAAGAGAGATTTATCAATTGATGAATGAATTGACCGAACGTGGGATGTCTATCATTATGATTTCATCAGAATTACCTGAAATCATAGGTATGAGTGACAGAGTAGCGGTTGTGCATGAAGGGAATATTGCAGGCGTGTTAGAGAAAGCATTATTAACAGAAGAACGTATTATGACATTAGCTACTGGAGGGGAAGTACATGACACAGTCTAAACTATCATTTTCATATTTAGAAAAAATAATTCCATTTATTGGGTTAATATTGTTAGTTATTATCATTAGTGTATTAAACAGCGCATTTTTAGAACCATCTAACTTATTTAATTTACTTAGACAAGTATCGATTAATGGCCTTATTGCATTTGGTATGACATTTGTTATTTTAACGGGCGGGATTGATTTATCAGTTGGTTCTACATTGGCGTTATCAAGTGCGATGATAGCTATTTTAATGGTATCAGGTGTAGATTCAATGATTACCTTATTACTTGGTTGTATCTTTGGTGCAGTTCTAGGGGCGATTAACGGTTTGTTAATCACTTTAGGTAAGATGGCACCATTTATCGCAACGTTGGCTACTATGACCGTCTTTAGGGGTTTAACATTGGTGATTACGGATGGTAACCCAATTACAAACTTAAATGGGAGCTATGCTTTCCAATTATTTGGACGTGGTTACTTTCTAGGCATACCTGTTCCAGCAGTTACAATGTTTGTTACATTTATCATTTTATATATTTTACTACATAAAACAGTGTTTGGTAGACAAACTTATGCTATGGGCGGTAACGAGAAAGCAGCATTTATTTCAGGTATTAAAGTAAATAAATTAAAAATCATGATTTATAGTTTGGCTGGCTTAATGTCAGCAATGGCTGGAGCAATATTAACATCACGTTTAAACTCTGCACAACCAACAGCAGGAATGTCATATGAGTTAGATGCGATCGCAGCAGTTGTACTGGGTGGTACATCACTTACGGGTGGTAAGGGACGTATACTCGGCACCTTAATAGGTGTACTTATTATAGGTGTGTTAAACAATGGTTTGAACTTATTAGGTGTTTCATCATTCTATCAACAAGTTGTTAAAGGTGTAGTGATTATCATAGCTGTATTAATTGATAGAAAGAATAAATAGTGTGGGGGGTTAGCAAGATGAAAAAACTATTAATCAGTGCGATTGCAATTTTATTATTTTTAACAGGATGTTCACTTGAGTCTCCTTTGGAAAATGATGATGGCGGTAAGTCAGATAAGAAAAAATCTGATATTGTTATCGGTGTCAGTATCTCAACATTAAACAATCCATTTTTTGTGAAAATTAAAGATGGTATTGAAGACGAGGCAAAAAAACAAGGTGTTAAAGTAAAGTTTGCAGATGCGCAAGATGATGCAGCCAAACAAGCAAACGATATTGATGATTTAATGCAACAAAATGTAGATTATCTTATTGTGAATCCTACAGACTCAGATGCAATTTCTGGTAGTATACAAATAGCTAATGATCAGAATATACCAGTAGTAACTTTAGATAGAGAAGTTGCTAAAGGGCAAGTCGCTTCATTTATTGCTTCAGATAACGTTAAAGGTGGGGAAATGGCTGCAAACTTAATCGTTGATAAATTTGGTGAAGGTACTAAAGTTGCAGAGTTAGAAGGTATACCTGGTGCAAGTGCTACAAGAGAACGTGGTAAAGGGTTTCATAACGTAGCAGATGGCTCACTTGACGTCGTATCCAAACAAAGTGCGAAATTTAATAGAACAGAAGGATTGAACGTAACTCAAAATATTATTCAAGCACATCCAGATATTAAAGCGATATTTGCACAAAATGATGAAATGGCATTAGGCGCAATAGAAGCGGTTGGTAGCAAAGATATTAAAGTTATTGGTTTCGATGGTAATGAAGATGCAATTAAATCAGTAGACAGAGGTAAGTTATATGCTACAGTCGCACAACAACCTGATTTAATGGGTGAAGAAAGTTTGAGAACAGTAATAGATTTACACAATGGCAAGGCAATAGAGAAGAAGAATAAGATTCCATTGGAAATGAAAAAACAAGAGTAGTAGTAAAAAAATAGCTTATAGCGCTATAGCGGATTAATAAGTGAGCTCGTTCATATAGTATAAAAAAGCCGGATGCATAGAAGATATGCTCCGGCTTTTATGATTGACTCGTTATTCTTTATAATTTTGACGATCATTTTGTTCTTCAGCATAACGTTCTGGATTCTTTTTATAAAAATCCTGATGTTCTGCTTCAGCTTTATAGAATGTAGAAGCGGGCAAGATTTGAGTTGCAATTGCCTTGTCTCTATCAATCGTGTGTTTTAATTTTTCAATATACATTTCAGCTACTTCTTTTTGATTGTCATTAGAATAGAAAATAGCTGTCTTATACTGTGAGCCTCTATCCTGGAATTGTCCGCCTTCATCAGTTGGATCTATTACAGAAAAGAAAATTTCTAATAATTTATTATATGAAAACAGTGCGACATCATATTCGATTTCGACAGTTTCATAATGCCCAGTGTTGCCAGTTTTGACTTGTTCATATGAAGGGTTATCAACTGTTCCTCCCATATAACCAGAAGTTACTTGTTCAATACCTTCATACGTGTCAAAAGGCTTGACCATACACCAAAAGCAACCTCCAGCGAAGTATGCTTTGTTTATATTCATGTTTTAACATCCTTTCTGTATTAGACCTTAGTACCATATATTAAGATTTTACTTGATTTTTATACTCTTTTTATATAACTTTAATATATGTTAATTATAGTACATAGAAGTGCAATTTTGAAGATATAAGGTTGATAATAATGAATAAGTACAAAAAAAGAAGTACATCAGATGCGAACGAAGAAACAACACAAGGCCCTTTACGAAGAGTGAAAAAGAAGCGGATTAGAAAGCTACCCTTCTTTATTTTAATTATCATTATCCTATTGGCGATAGTGATTGGTTATGCGATCCATGGTTATAATTCAGGTATTGACTATGCTAAAGACCATGGTAAAACACTGAAACAGCATAAATTTAATGGTACTCAAAAAAATGACGGTAAGATTACAGTCATGGTGTTAGGTGCAGATAAGGAGCAAGGCGGTATTTCCAGAACTGACTCTATTATGATTGCTCAATATGATTTTGTGCACAAAAAGCTGAAAATGATGTCTGTCATGCGTGACATATATGCTGATATTCCTGGAAATGGTCAGCATAAGATTAACTCTGCATATTCTATAGGCGGTCCAGAATTAATGAGAAAAACGCTGAAGAAAAACTTAGGTGTAGATCCTGAGTATTATGCTATTTTAGACTTTACTGGTTTTGAAAAAATGATTGATGAATTAGAACCTAACGGTGTACCTATAGATGTTGAAAAAGATATGTCAAAAAATATTGGCGTATCACTGAATGAAGGCCGCCATCGATTAAATGGTAAAGAACTTTTAGGTTATGCTAGATTTAGACATGATGCTGAAGGCGACTTTGGTCGTGTTCGTAGACAACAACAAGTGATGCAGGCACTTAAAGGAGAACTTGCAAGTATCGATACACTTCCTAAATTGCCGCGTGTAGCCGGTATTTTAAGAGGTTACTTGAATACGAATATGCCAGATTCTGCAATTATGCAATCAGGCTTAAACTTTGGTATTCGAGGCGATAAAAACGTAGATTCTCTAACGTTGCCCGTCGAGGGAAGTTACCAAGATATTCAAACATTTGGTGATGGTAGTGCATTAGAAATCGATAATGCGAAAAATAAAGAAGAAGTTCAGAAGTTTTTAAATGAATAATATAAGTCAGTTACCATATGTGGTGATGATAAAAAGGTAGACAGTCAATTTTATGATTGTCTACCTTTTGTTTTGTTAGTAAAAGTTTTGTTGGCAGTTTTTTGTGCTGACTTGGTTTTAAGAAATAGCATAAATGAATTAAATAGTTGAGATATTTCTAATATTATAGGAAATTAACATTATTAAAAAGTTGATGTTAAATATAAAAACAAACCAAATGTTATTTATTAATGTTTGTTTACGTTCTCTATACGTATAAAGATAGCATGGTATTATTGATCGGATTTTCTAACGCCAGCAACACCATAGTGTGATGCTTTCATTTCTTCGATAACAACTTTTATGGCTTCTTTATCAGCACCTGTAGTTTTTTCTACAGCTTTTGTTACCTCAGATACTAAATCTTTAAGCTGATCGTCTGAACGACCTTCTAATAATTTTACATTAACGATTGGCATATATATTTCCCCCTAGAACGATGTAAACTTATTATATCACGAAAATTCTAAAAATTCTAAAAATAATTATAACAGAACCTTTGTTCTTTTTGTTATTGAAATAGAACTAATGTTCGTATAAAATAGAATTAATTGAGGGAGGTTATTTGATATGTATGATTATAATCTAGTGGAAGAGAGAGATGTATTGTGTATAGACCAAAAAAGTTTTTTTGCAAGTGTGTCTTGTATTCAAAAAGGCTTAGATCCAATGAAAGAGAAATTAGCTGTTGTTGCCGATACGAAGAGACAAGGATCAGTTGTTTTAGCTGCCACAGGACCTTTAAAAGCGCTAGGTATTAAAACTGGGTCGAGACTATTCGAAATACCACATAGAAGTGACATATATATTATTAATCCGAGTATGAGAAAATATTTGGAAGTATCCGTAGCAATATCAAAAATTGCTTTACGGTACGTAGTGCCGGAAGATCTACATCAATATAGTATCGATGAATTTTTTATGGATGTTACGGATAGTTATCACCGTTTTAGTACTACGATCCATTCATTTTGTGAAAAGTTGCAATGTGAAATCGAAGAAGAAACCGGGATTAACTGTTCTATTGGTATTGGATCAAATATGCTTTTAAGTAAAATTGCAATGGATGTAGAAGCGAAGCATACTTCTAGTTTAGTTGCCGAGTGGCGTTATCAAGATGTACCCAATAAGCTTTGGCCTATACAACCGTTAAGTGAGTTTTGGGGAATTAGTAGGAAAACAGAAACGAAATTAAATAAGCGAGGCATTTTTACTATAGGCGATTTAGCCAATTATCCTTACCAATATTTAAAGAAAGATTTAGGGATAGTAGGCGTAGATTTACATTTACATGCGAATGGCATAGACCAAAGTAGAGTAAGAGATAAATATGAAGTAATGAATCCATCGATTTGTAAGAGCCAAATACTGATGCGCGATTATCGTTATGAAGAAGCTAAAGTTGTCATGCGTGAGTTGATTGAAGACATTGCTGGTCGTGTTAGGGCAAGAAACCAATTAGCAAAAACGATTCATTTTTCATTTGGCTATAGTGATGAAGGTAGCGTTAATAAACAATACACCTTACAGGATCCGACGAATTTGGAAGATCAAATTTATAAAGTCGTCGAACACTTCTCAGATGAACTGTGTAATCATACCATGTTATTTCGAACTGTAAGTGTCTCATTAACGAAATTTATAGATGAAAAAGACAGACAGTTAAACCTGTTTATAGATGAATATGAAAGAAAAAGAAATGAAAAATTAGCAAAAACCATTGATACATTACATCAGAAGTTTGGTCGAGGCATCGTATCTAAAGCTGTATCTTATACTGATGCAGGTACAAAACATGGCCGCCTTGGACTCATGGCAGGTCATAAAATGTAACCTTTTGAAAGTGCATAATGTGCCTAAGAGATATGATTGATTATGCAGTCTCTCACTCATACTATTTCATCGGACGTCAGAACGTTACAAAACAATACACTTTCGTATAATAAAATGAGTTTAACATGATTTCAAAATTAAATTTTTTGTCAAAAAACACTAATAAATAAGTGTATTAGTATTTTAAGTAATTAAGGCATTTTCAATAAAATTATTAGCGATTTTTGGGGTGTATCCTTCTTTACGCCAAGCAAGTTTTGTTTGAAAAGTCCATGGATTATCTATTATGGGTAAAATTGTATATTCTCTGTAGATTTCTTCAGTTATTGAAGATGCTGGAAGAATCGTCCCCCCAAACCCTCTAGATAATAATTGAATTAGCATTGAGGAATCATGGCAGTCACATAAAATATTAACGTTTAACTGTTGTTCATTAAAAGTGTTTATAATTTGACCATATAGTCCTGAAAAGGTATTTGAAGTTAATAAAATTAATGGTAATTGTGATAGTTCTTTTATAGAAATTTCTGTAACTGCGATATGTTCAAAGATATTATTAGGTAGAATACAAACGCAATAATCATTAATAATCGTTTTTGTCACAATGGCATTATCAGACAATGCTTCATTGATATAGGCAACATCTATTTTTCTTTCTTTTAACAATTGAATTAAACTAATGCTATCAGATTCCCATATATTAAAACGCATATTATCATTTTTCTGTTTAAACAATTCAATTTGTTTAAACATTGTCTGTGAGCCATAAATTGTTGTACCTATAGCAAGTTTAAGGTTCACTTGCTCATTGAATTCCTGTGTTTCAATCACTGCATCATTAATAGTATTTAAAATATGCTTTGTTTTTTCTCGGAAAAATTCTCCTTGTGCAGTAAGATTTACCTTTTTCTTTTTGTTCCTTTCAAATAAATTAAACCCTAACTCATTTTCTAAATCCTTAAGTTGTCTGCTTAACGGTGGTTGAGCAATATGTAATGACTCAGCAGCCATTGTGATACTACCAGCGTCAGCAATCGCTAAGAAATAACGTAAATGTCGTAACTCCATATATTCCTCTCCTTATATACCTTCTAAGTATTAAAATAATATTTAATATATATTTATTGTATTATATCAATCATCTTTATACTAATAGTTGAGAGGAGGGGGTAAGTAATGAAATTAATTATCGGTATTTCTGGGGCGACAGGAGCTATTTTTGGTGTTCGTCTTTTAGAAATTTTACGTGATACAAAAGATGTGGAAACACACTTAGTCATGTCACAGTGGGCAATAACTACTATTACAGAAGAAACTAATTATAGTATAAGCGAAGTTCGTGAACTTGCAGATTATTATTATTCTCCTAAAAATTTAGGGGCAGCTATTTCAAGTGGTTCATTTAATGTTGATGGCATGATTATAGCTCCATGTAGTATGAAATCATTAGCTTCTATAAGTATGGGTTTGGCGGATAATCTTATCGCTCGAGCTGCAGATGTTATGTTAAAAGAAAGAAAACCACTCGTATTAATGACCCGAGAAACGCCTCTAAATAATATACATTTAGAAAATATGCTCAAATTGTCACAAATGGGAGTAACGATTTTCCCTCCTATGCCTGCTTTCTATAATCATCCAAAAGATTTAAACGATATGGTGAATCATATTGTTTATCGTCTTATTTCACAATTTGGAATAGATAAATTACCACAAGAAAAAGTTTGGACAGGATTTACTAAGAAAGAACAAAAAAATGTTAGTTATTAAGAAAGGAAGCGAGACGAATGGCTTACAAAGATTTAAGAGGTTTTCTAGACTTGTTAGAGTCAGAGAAACAATTAATAAGAGTGAAAGATGAAGTTATGCCTGAACCTGATTTAAGTGCAATCGGTCGTACAGCCCCTGACATGGAAAATGGTCCGGCAGTTTTAGTAGAAAATATTAAAGGATATCACACACCCTTAGTACTAAATGTGCATGGAAGTTGGCAAAATCATGCATTAATGCTTGGTTTACCTAAAAACACTTCCACAAAAGACCAATTTTTTGCATTAAAAGAAAAGTGGGATCAATATCCAATTAAACCCGAATGGATAGACAAAAAAAATGCACCAATAAAAGAAAATATAATTTCTGAAGAAGACGGAATTAACTTATTTGATGTATTACCATTATTTAGAATAAATGAATTTGATGCTGGATATTATTTGTCAAAAGCATTAATCGTCAGTAAAGATCCAAATAAACCAGATAGTTATGGAGAACAAAATGCTGGAACATATCGTGTCCAAGTAAAAGGAAAAGATAAAGTAGGTATTCAACCACTACCTTTCCATGATATCGCTGTACATTTACAACATGCAGAAGAAAAAAATGAACCTCTACCTATTGCAATCTGTTTAGGTAATGACCCTGTGCTCAGTTTTATGGCTAGTACGCCTATAGAGTATGTACAGTCTGAATATGACTTTGCAGGCGCTTTAAAAGGTGAACCAATAGAATTAACCAAGAGTGAATATGGAGATTTAGATATTCCTGCACGAAGTGAAATTGTATTGGAAGGCTATATTGAGCCGCGTAAACGCGAAATAGAAGGGCCATTTGGTGAATTTCCTGGTAGTTATTCAAGTTCAAGAAAACAACCAACAGTAAAAATAACAAAAATAACACATAGAAATAATCCAATATTTGAAAATCTATACTTAGGTATGCCTTGGACAGAAATTGATTATTTGATTGCATTGAACACAAGTTTACCATTGTATAAACAATTAAAAAGAGATTTCCCTGAGGTAGAAGCAGTTAATGCAATGTATACACATGGTATTGGTACGATTGTTTCTACTAAATCTAGACTTGGTGGCTATGGCAAAGCTGTAGCGATGCGTTTACTCTCTACACCACATGGTATGCCATATACTAAAATAGCAATTATAGTGGATGAATTTGTAGATCCGTTTAATCTTGAACAAGTTATGTGGGCTTTAACAACAAGAGTTAGACCAGATAAAGATGTGTTTAAGATACCATATGCGCCAGGTATGCCGTTAGACCCATCTTCAGAGCCTGAAGGTATGCATACAAAACTTGTTATAGATGCTACGACACCAGTAGGCGCTGATATTGGTCGTGATACTGAATTGCTTGGTACACCAGAAAAAGCAGATGAATGGATTGAAAAATTAGGTAAACTAGTAAATGGAAAGGAAGATTAAGATGATTTGTCCTAGATGTGATTCAAAAGAAGTAGAATTATTGACTAAAGCACCTAAAGATAACGCTTGGGAAGTATATATTTGTAACACATGTACTTTTTCATGGAGAAACACTGAAGGTGAAAATATTACAAACCCTGAGAAATATGATCCTCGTTTTAAATTAAAACCAACTGAATTTGATAACTTAGCTCAAATTCCACCAATTCCTGATTTAACAAATAAATAAATCAGAAAGGAGTGTGCGTAATGAAACTACCTGAAGAAATTAAAAGTTTGTTAGATGGTAAACAGTTAGATAAAAAAAAGGATATTGCTATGATGCTGCAATCTATTACTAATGAGGGATATCCTCATACAGCAATGGTAAGTGTTGGTGAAGTTGTTGCTACAGACAGTGAGCATATTAGAATTGCTTTATGGCCAAACACACAAACTGCAAATAGTTTATCTGATAGTGGTAAGGCGAGTTTAGTAATTGTTCAAAATAAAAAGGCTTTTTATTTTGAACTTGATACAAAATTATTACCAACTATATCTAATGAAAAATTCTCAAGAATACGTTTTGAAGCATTTGCCAAAAATATAAAAGAAGATAGAGCAAAATATGCAGATATTACTTCAGGTATAACTGTTGAAATACATGAATCTGAAGAGGTGCTCAAACGTTGGAAAATAACTATAAGCGAATTATTGAGTGTTTAAAATATATAAATTAACAGAAAAACTAGAATTACCTATTGCTGAAAGTGCATATCAGGTTAGGTTTTTAGAGCAAAGTGATTAACATGATTCATGCTTATCAACACACATATTTAAAAGAGACTCCTCGTCGACGAGGAGTCTCTTAAGCATTTCAAGATAAAATTTCAGTTTATAATAATTGACTTAAATCTAATTATTTATTCTTTTTATGATTCATGCACAGTATTAAGAAGGTCATGGGCTGTTATTTACTAAGCTATATAAGTATCGAAATCGCTTAATGCTTTAGCGCCTTTCTTGCGGTCTTCTGGGTTTTTAAAACTAATACGTAATGCACCATAAATATCTTCGCGTACTTCTAAAATTCTTAGGTTGCTTATAGAAATATTATGTAAACTTAAGATATTTGTAACTTTGCTTATCATACCCGATTTATCCGGAATGTCCACATACAAATCATACTCAATAGATAGCGCACCTTGTGATTTAAGGGGGAGTTCATCACGATATATTTTAGCATCGTTATAAAAATCATATAAGCCATCAGGGCTATCATCCTCAATGAGAGAAATAACATCTTCCATTTGAGTTTTCCAGTCATTTAAAAGGGTTAAAATCGTATTTTTATTTTCAATCGTAATGTCTCGCCACATAACAGGGCTACCACTCGCAATTCTTGTGATATCTCTAAAGCCACCAGCTGCAAGTGTTTTTATAAGCGTAGATTCATCAGCATGTTTGGCATTTAAATGCACTAAGCTCGAAGCGATGATGTGTGGGACATGACTTACAACACCTGTCACGAAATCATGTTCTTTTGGAGTTATAGAAATAAACTTCGCATCTGTAGTTTTCAGTAAACTTTGAATTTCTTCAAAAGCCGCGTCATTAGCTGATTCATCATGAACGAGTATATAAAATGCATTTTCAAATAAATGTTTTTTAGCATTTAACACACCTGACTTATGACTACCTACCATAGGGTGCCCACCAACCAGATGGATATCGTAAGATAAAAGATGTTGTTCATATTGTTGGATGGTTGACTTTGTACTGCCAGTATCTGTAATAATCACATTCTTTTTCATATGATATTTTGGTAACTCTTGTACGTATTTTATCGTTTGTTGTACGGGTGTTGCGTAAATGATGATATCTGCACTTTCAACGCTCGATTCATAATCTGTCGATTGAAAATCAATAATACCAATAGATAAAGCTTTATCTAATTGAGAGGTATCTGCATCATAAGCTGTGATTTCTATATCATCATGATAATATCTTAAATTACTCGCTAGACTTCCGCCAATAAGACCTAAGCCAACGAAAAGTATTTGTTTCATTATGCGAATCACCTCTATCAAAAATTTCAGAATAGTAACATTGTAAAGCAGCAAATGTTATTTCGCAATATGCATAAACTCTGAAAATAAAGATTTAACTTACAAAGCAAACTCTAATTTAATGAATTGAGATATACTTTGTATGATGAAATGATATGAGATAATTCAATAAGGCTTTATATATGAAAGAAGAAAATCGAAGTGAAAATGATTTAAATTATATAGGAGTGATGAAATTGAATATACAAAACATTTTGATTGCTGGTCAATATGAATCTGCTTTTCAGCAATATTTACTGGATTTAGAAAAGTATCATTTGCATTTTCAATCAATTGATATGATTTCAAAAGAGGATATGGAATGGGCAGATGCTTATGTAGGCTTTGCTCCTAGTAAAGCATTTCATCCTTCTAAGGTAAGGTGGGTTCATGCATTTAATGCCGGTGTAAATAATTTTCTAGCAATAGGTGGTTGGGAAAAATCAAATACAATGTTAACTAGAACTGTCAGTGACTTTGGTGAAAAGATGAGTGAATATTGTTTGAGTTATATATTAAAAGACTTGCAACATCACATATTACTTCAGTCACAACAAAAAGATAGACTCTGGATCCCCAAAATACCAGCTGCCTTGAAAAATCAAACGATATCGATATTCGGTACTGGTGAAATTGGAAGAGTAATAGCAAAAGTTTTATCGTCATTTGGTACAACTGTGTATGGTGTTTCAAATAGTGGCGAAAATAAACAATACTTTAAGCAAGTAAATACATTAGAATCATCGAAAACATTAATTGAACAATCGGATTATATTATTAGTACTTTACCGTTAACACAACAAACTAAAAAACTATTTAACGAACAAATCTTTAGATATTTAAATCACACTTATTTTATAAATGTTGGTAGGGGACAGGTTGTTGATACAAACCATCTTATAAATGCACTAGATTCTGGAAAAGTCAGACATGCAGTATTAGATGTCTTTGAGTCAGAACCATTACCAAAATCATCAGAGTTATGGCACAGGGGGGATGTTACGATAACACCACATATTTCAGCATTAACAGATTTAGATGATGCTATTTCATGCTTCTGTAACACATTAGAGAATATAGAAAGAGATGAAACGTTATCAAATCAAGTAGACTTCAGTAAAGGCTATTAAACTGTAATAAAAAATATAAGTTATTTGTGTTTTTAATGTACAAAGTATGATTTTTTTAGTGTCTCTTGATCGCAATAAAGTTTCATATCCTGTACAACAAAGTCATACCAAGTTTATAAATTTTTATATGCAGCCATTATTTGAACAAACATAGACCTTATTTTCTCCACTCCCTATAAATACGAATAATACTTTGAATGTAAGGTATGGCGATAATAGGGATGAACTAAATTGAGATTAGTTACCTTTGGCATGAATATCGTGTTTTATTTATCCATTTAATTTTCCTACTATCAAACAGAAATTTCTATTCGGAATTTTACCAATTTTAGAAAATAACAGTTAAACTAAAGATATACATATAAGGAGGGGATAGTATCACAGAATCCATTTTTTCGACAATTCAAGCATTAACGAATATTAATAGTCCTTCGGGGCATGCAGAAAAGGCAGTTAAATACGTTGAAGATGAAGTTGAAAAGTTAGGTTATGCGACTCATATTACTAACAAAGGTGCGTTGATTATTACTGTAGAAGGTGAGAATAATCAAGACCATAAATGTATTACAGCCCATGTGGATACATTAGGTGCAATGGTGAAAGAAATTAAAGATGATGGTCGCTTAGCATTAGATTTAATTGGTGGCTTTAGTTATAACGCAATAGAAGGGGAATATTGCGAAATTGAAACTTCTGCAGGACAAACTTACACAGGTACAATATGTCTACATGAAACAAGTGTACATGTATATCGTAATAATGATAATGTGCCTAGAAACCTAGAACATATGGAAGTAAGATTAGATGAAAAGGTAAATATAAAAGAAGATACAGAACAATTAGGTATCGAGGTAGGAGATTTTATAAGTTTTGATCCTAGAACACAAGTCACATCTTCTGGTTTTATAAAATCACGCCATTTAGATGACAAAGCAAGTGTTGCAATGATCATAGAGTTTTTAAAAACAGTTAAAAAAGAAAATCTCAAATTGCCACATACGATACAATTTTATATTTCAAATAATGAAGAAATAGGCTATGGTGCTAATGCTTCAATTTCATCAAATATTGTTGAATTTATCGCGTTCGATATGGGCGCTTTAGGTGATGGTCAAGCTTCAGATGAATATACGGTTTCTATCTGTGCTAAAGATGCGTCAGGTCCATATCATAAGGGATTACGTGAACAACTCGTAAATCTATGTAATACAAATAAAATTCCATACAAAGTTGATATTTATCCATATTATAGTTCTGACGCTTCAGCTGCATTAAAAGCAGGCGCAGATATAAAACATGGCTTATTCGGTGCAGGTATCGAATCATCACATGCACTAGAACGTACGCATATTGATTCATTAAAAGCAACACAAGCATTGTTACATGCTTATTGTTTAGCACCGATTCAATCATAAATATATTGAAACCTAGTTTATCTACTTGATTTTGTAATGCTATTATATACAATGTTATAATAGCAATAATAAAGATATCTGCATTTTATGTACCAAACCCTTAGCTATTAGTGGTAGCGAGGGTTTCTTTGGTGTGGTTATTGTTGCCAAAATAATCTTAAATGTTATCTTTATTTTTAAGAAAGGGAGATATCTAATGAGAAAAACACTAGGCTTAAACCTTTTGATTTTAATATTATTAATCATTTTTACTTTAGGTTTTTTCACTAACATTTTTGGCAGTCTGACGATATATGGCATTGTTATTGTGCCGATTTTAATGCTAGCAATTGGGGGTTATGTGTTTATAATCAACTTCAAAAAGTATAACCAAAATGATTTCAATAATAATCATCGCTTAAAGTAAAATAGTGATTAATATAAATTCAAATGTTGACAAATTGAAAATATCCTTGTAGCATACTAGGTAATTACTTTTCGCAACTTAGGTTGCCGTTTGGAAGATAACGTAGCATATATGACATGTAGCACGAAGAAAGCTAATGGTTGATGGAAATTAGCACTGCATATAATGTGAATTGGGCTTTTAGATGTAATTAAAATTTATAATATATAAAGTGAACAAATAATTTGTTAACTAAGGTGGCACCACGGTAA
The DNA here is from genome assembly GCF_001431205.1 of Staphylococcus sp. NAM3COL9. Lineage (GTDB taxonomy): Bacteria > Bacillota > Bacilli > Staphylococcales > Staphylococcaceae > Staphylococcus. The sequence continues at coordinate 290,427 of NZ_LGPC01000011.1, forward strand.
CGCGTCCTTACAGATATGCGTTAGTGTGGTGTTTTTATATACAAAAAATAAGAAAGCAAAATGAAGTAAGTGATGTAAAGGTAGCAAGCAGAAAGTTAGTGGTTGATGGAAACTAACACCTACATATACTGAAATTGGGTTTTGTTGGATAACAAATGAATAAATCAATGAGAGAGTAGATCAAAGCAAGCATATATCTACTAATTTAGGTGGTACCGCGCGTCAGCGTCCTTAACATGTTTAAGGATGCTGATTTTTTTATGAGGAGGAAAATAAAATGAAAGTGCAATATCAAAGATTAAATGCAGAAGTAACACCAGAAGCGTTAGCAAGATTAAAAGTAAATAAAATCGTATTAGAGAGTTCAGAACAATCGAAATTAAAAGGACGTTATTCTATAGTGATTTTCGATACGTATGGTTCAATCACGTTGGATAATGAAACAATGACTGTATGTACACCAGAAGAAAACAAAGTAGAACATGATCAACCTTATAAAAAAATGAAAGACTTAATTGATCAATATAAAGCAGAAATTGAAGACGAAGCATTAGCATTATTACCTTTTGTTTCTGGTTTTGTAGGATCATGTAGTTTTGATTTAGTAAGACATGAATTCCCAGTACTAAAACAAATCAATCTTGAAGATCATCCACAACATGATGCTAAGTTTCACATGGTTGAAGATGCATATATATTTGATCATTACAAAGAGCATTTATATGTTATTGCAACAAACTTATTTTCAAAAGAAAATGACGAACAATTAAAAGCACGTGTGGCTAAACGTGTAGAAGAATTAAAACAAATTACTATTTATCCATCTGAGCTTGAACATACAGCTACAGAAAAAGAGATCAAATCAAATATAGCACCAGAACATTTTATTAATACAATTAGTAAAATGAAGTCACTTATTCAACAAGGAGATATGTTCCAAGTTGTACCATCTATCGTTTATAGTTACGAACATCATTTTGGTCAACAATTACAAGCCATGTCTTATCAACTTTACCAAAATTTAAAACGTCAAAATCCAAGTCCATATATGTATTACTTGAATATGGATCAGCCGATTGTCGTTGGTAGTTCACCGGAAAGTTTTGTGAAAGTAAAAGGGCAAACCGTAGTGACTAATCCGATAGCCGGAACGATAAAACGAGGCGTTACTGAAGAAGAGGACCAAGCAAATGAAGCAAGTTTAAAAAACGATGAAAAAGAATTAAGTGAACATAGTATGCTCGTTGATTTAGGTAGAAATGATATTCATCGTGTAAGTGAAACAGGCACTTCGATAATCGGTAAATTAATGACAATTGAACGTTACGAACATGTGATGCACATCGTCAGTGAAGTTACTGGAAAACTTAATGATAATTATTCGCCGATGACAGTGATTGCAAGTTTATTACCCACAGGTACTGTATCAGGTGCACCAAAACTGAGAGCAATTCAACGTATTTATGAAGTACAACCACAAAAACGTGGCGTTTACAGTGGCGGTATTGGCTATATTAATTGTAATCACGATTTAGATTTCGCATTAGCGATCCGTACAATGATGATTGATGATACGCACATTAATGTAGAAGCAGGGTGTGGTGTGGTTTATGATTCAATTCCAGAAAAGGAACTTGAAGAGACAAAATTAAAAGCTAAAAGCTTATTGGAGGTTTCACCATGATACTTATAGTTGATAATTATGATTCATTTACTTATAACTTAGTAGATATGATTGCACAGAAAGAAGAAGTGATGATTAAATATCCGGATGACCCATCTATATATAATCTGAATATTGATGGTGTAATTATTTCACCTGGTCCAGGTCATCCATTAGATACAGATGATTTAATGCAAATCATTGATCATTATAAAAATAAACCAATTTTAGGCGTTTGCCTAGGGTCACAAGCATTAACTTGTTATCATGGTGGCGATGTCATCCAATGTGATTATATAAAACATGGTAAAAAAGACCAAATGCGTATCACAAAAGAAACTTTGTTATATACTGATATTCCAGAATATTCAGAAATTATGAGGTATCATTCATTGATGAGTAATCCTCAAACACTACCTGAAACATTGACAATAACGGCACAAACAGAAGATTGTATACAGTCATTTGAACATACACAATTTTTACATTATGGTATTCAATATCATCCAGAGTCATTTGCTACGGAACATGGTAAGCAAATCATTAATAACTTTTTAAACATAATGAAGGAGGTAACAGAAGATGGAGCTACAAACACAATTAAAACAATATAAACCACTCAACCAAGCACAAATGAATGAATTTATAGAATTACTTATTTCTAAAAATTTAGATGACAGCGTAAAAATAGAGTTACTCGAAAAGTTTTCTGAAAAAGAAACAACGCAAGAGGAGTTAACCTACATTTCAAATAGCTTAATTCATTCTATGTATTATGAACAACCATACTATCCTAATGGTATGTGTGTTTGTGGCACAGGTGGAGATAAATCAAATAGTTTTAATATATCTACAACCGTATCTTTTGTTATTGCTAGTGCAAGTGTACCCGTAATTAAGCATGGTAATAAGAGTGTCACTTCATCATCAGGGAGCACGGATTTGTTAAATGCAATGGATATTAAGACAAGCACTGTTGAAGAAACACCCAAACAATTAGACAACAATGGATTGGTCTTTTTAAATGCTACTGAAACATATCCTATAATGAAAAACATTCAACCTATCAGAAAAGCTATCAGCAACCCAACAATATTTAATATTACTGGCCCAATCATTAATCCTTTTAAATTGGATTATCAAGTAATGGGCGTTTACGAAACATCAAAATTAGAAAAAATTGCACAAACGTTAGCAGACTTAGGACGCAAAAAAGCAATCGTTGTATATGGTGCAAATGGTATGGATGAAGCTACATTATCTGGTGACAATATTATTTATGAAGTAACAGCAAATGAAGAAATTAAACAATATACGCTAAATGCAACAGATGTTGGCTTAGATTATGCGTCAAACGAAGCACTAGTTGGAGGCACGCCACAAGATAACTTAGAAATTACGAAGCATATATTAAATGGAACAAATCGTAGTGCTAAGAGAGATGTTGTTATCTTGAATGCAGGCATCGCACTTTACGTAGCAGAAAAAGCTGAAACAATAGAAGATGGTGTGAAAACAGCACAAGAACTAATAGAAAGTGGTAAAGCTTTAGAGCAATATAATAAAATGGGAGGCAAAACGTATGACTATATTGGATGAGATTGTAACATATAAAAGAGGTTTACTAGAACAAGGATATTATGAAGATAAATTATCAACATTAGAAGCAGTGGATATTTCGTATAAAAAAACATTCCAATCACAATTAGACGATTCAAATCAACTTGGGGTGATTGCTGAAATTAAATCTAAAAGTCCGACGCTTGATGGGTTGCCAGCAAGAGACTTAGCGCAACAGGTGAAAGATTACGAAGCACATGGTGCGAATGCAGTTTCTATATTAACTGATGAGCACTATTTTGGTGGTAGCTACGAACGTTTACAAGTATTGACAACAGAAACATCATTACCAGTATTATGTAAAGATTTTGTGGTAGATCCTATTCAAATTGATGTTGCTAAAAAAGCAGGCGCTTCGATTATATTACTCATCGTTAACGTTTTGACAGACACAGAATTAAGAAAACTATATAAATACGCTATTTCTCAAAATTTAGAAGTGCTTGTAGAAGTTCATGATAAAGAAGAATTGGCACGTGCATATAAACTAGACCCGAAAATTATTGGTGTGAATAATAGAGACTTAAAACGTTTCATTACAGATGTTTTGCATACAAATGAGATTTTAGAAGATAAAAAAACGGGTTATTACTATATTTCAGAAAGTGGTATCAAAGATGAGCAAGATGTTCAAAATATCGTTAATTCGGGTATAGACGGTTTATTAATCGGTGAATCATTAATGAAATGTGATGACTTAAGTCAATTTTTACCAGGTCTAAAGTTAGACAAGGTACAACGATGAAGTTAAAGTTTTGTGGCTTTTGCACATTAGCCGATGTAAACAAAGCAAAGGACTTAAATATTGATGCAATGGGATTTATTCATTTTCCAAAGAGTAAAAGATATGTGGATATTGCAACCATTAAACAATTGACTGAAGTTATACCTGATGAAAAAGAAAAAGTAGTCATCGTTGTCGATCCAGATTATGATACGATTACCAATTTGATAGAGCAGACGCAGATTTCAACCATCCAGCTTCATGGTAATGAACCGTTAGAAATAGTACATTTTATCAAGAAAACTAATCCAAATATTAAAATTATCAAAGCCTTACCCGCAACAGATCAGCAAACATTAACGACAGCCATTAATTACTATAAAGATGCTGTTGATATGTTTATTATTGATACACCATCGAAGTCTTATGGTGGCACAGGTATTGTATATGATTGGGAAATTTTAAAAACGATTAAAAATGTTAACTATCTAATCGCAGGCGGTATGAACTATGACAATATACAAGCTGTAGCATCTTTAGATTTAGCACATCAAGGCTATGATATCGCTAGTGGAATAGAAACAAATAATGAAAAAGATATGGAAAAAATGACAGCAATTATTAAACTCGTAAAAGGAGCAAATTAATTATGAATAAAGACATACAAACAGAAGCAGATGAATTTGGTTTCTTCGGTACTTACGGTGGTCAATACGTACCAGAAACGTTAATGCCAGCAATCCAAGAATTAAAAAAAGCTTATCAAGAAGCAAAAGCAGACCCGAAATTTCAAGAAGAATTAGATGGTTACCTAAAAGATTACGTAGGTCGTGAAACGCCATTGACATATGCTAACTCATATACAGAAGCGCTTGGTGGCGCAAAAATTTATTTAAAACGTGAAGATTTAAATCACACTGGTGCACACAAAATAAACAACGCGTTAGGTCAAGCGCTATTAGCCAAAAGAATGGGTAAAAATAAACTTGTTGCTGAAACAGGCGCAGGTCAACATGGCGTTGCGAGTGCGACGGTTGCTGCATTATTTGATATGGAACTCGTAGTATTTATGGGTGAAGAAGATATTAAAAGACAATCGTTAAACGTATTTAGAATGGAATTGTTAGGTGCGAAAGTTGAATCTGTAACTGAAGGACAAGGTACATTATCAGATGCGGTGAATAAAGCATTACAATACTGGGTAAGTCATGTAGATGATACGCATTATTTATTAGGTTCAGCTTTAGGACCAGATCCATTTCCAACTATTGTAAGAGATTTCCAAAAAATTATAGGTACAGAAATCAAAGCTCAAATTCAAGAAAAAGAAGGGCGTTTACCAGATGCAATTGTAGCTTGTGTTGGTGGTGGATCTAATGCCATTGGTACATTCTATCCATTCATTCAAGATGATGTGAAATTATATGGCGTAGAAGCTGCAGGTGAAGGTTATGATACAAATAGACATGCACTAGCGATTAATAAAGGTAAAGAAGGCGTATTACACGGTACTAAAATGTATCTCATTCAAGACGAAAATGGTCAAATTCAACAAGCACATTCTATATCTGCAGGCTTAGATTATCCTGGTGTTGGACCTGAACATTCTTATTATCACGATATAGGCAGAGTGAAGTTTGCTACTGCAAGTGATAAACAAGCGATGGATGCTTTAGTTAGATTTACAAAAGCTGAAGGTATTATTCCAGCTATAGAAAGTGCGCACGCATTAAGCTATGTAGAAACGTTAGCACCAGCGATGGGCAAAGATGACATTCTTGTTGTTACAGTTTCAGGACGTGGCGATAAAGATATGGAAACAATTAGAAATTATATGAAAGAAGGCGGTGATTCTAATGCGTAAACTATTTATTCCATATATTATGGGTAATAAATCTTTTATTGAAAATCTTAAGACAGTCAGTGATGCAGGTGCTGATATTGTTGAAGTAGGTGTACCATTTTCAGACCCAGTGGCTGATGGACCGGTTATTATGGACGCTGGTAGCAAAGCCATAGAAGAGGGCGTCAATATTCAGTATATTTTAGATCAACTTACTGAACATCGTGACTCAATATCAAGTAAATATGTATTAATGACTTATTATAATATTATTAATTTTTATGGAGAAGATGCATTTTTTAAAGCTTGTGAAAAAGCAGGCGTCTACGGTTTAATCATTCCTGATTTGCCGCATGAACTTGTTCAACAATTAAAAGAACGTCATCCTGACAGAAAAGTGAATATTATTCCTCTAATAGCTATGACAACGTCTGAAGAACGTAGTAATCAAATTGCTAAAGATGCAGAAGGATTTATTTATACAGTAACAATGAATGGGACAACAGGAGAAAATGGTAAGTTCCATCCTGAACTTAAAGATAGGATTAAGCATATAAAATCAATTTCTACTGTACCCGTGGTTGCAGGATTTGGTATTCGTACACCAGAGCATGTATCAGATATCATAGAAGCTTCAGATGGCGTTGTTATAGGTAGTGAAATTGTTAAACGATTAGGACAAGATACAAAAGCAGACACAGTTAGTTATTTTAACTCTATTAGAAGTGCACTTGATAAAAAAAGTGAATAAAGCATTGCGTGTGTAAGAGTTTGTAATTACGGGTATGCTAACAAAAGAGAATATATTTTTGAGGTGAACAGCATGTAATTTAAAGTCATGCAATTTCAAAGAAATTAATATAACTATTCTCTTATTTTTAAAAAGAGGTGACATAATTTGAGTAAAAAAGTCTTATTTATCATAACAAGTGTAAATCAATTTGAAGATGGTACACCAACAGGATTATGGTTAGAAGAAGCAAGTGAACCTTATGATATATTAACGGAAGCAAATATTAATGTAGATATCGCTACAATAAATGGTGGCGAAGTCCCATTAGATCCTAATTCAACACAGAATGGTGAGCTTAATAAATATAAATCATTTGTTGATCAAACAAAATCAACATCGAGTATAGAAGATATAGATGTGAGTCAATACGACGCCGTATATTTACCAGGAGGCCATGGCACTGTATTTGATTTTGCACATAATCAGAAGTTAGCTTCAGTACTTGCTGACTTTAAAGCAGATGATAAAATCATTGCATCTGTATGTCATGGACCGAGTGCTTTTGTCGGTGCTAAAGATAAGAAAGGTAACTTCCTTGTGAAGGGCGTGACATTAACTGCATTTACAGATGAAGAAGAACGTGCTATGGGTTTTGAGGAAAAAGTACCTTTCTTAACTCAGACAGAATTAGAAAACCAGGGCGTTAAATTTGTAACTCAGGACAACTTTACTGAACACGTGGAAACAGATAATCAATTTATTACTGGGCAAAATCCACAATCAAGCGTAGCAATAGGTAAAACATTACGAGACGTTTTAAATTAGAACAATCGTATCATAGAGACATGATGGTTAACCATCATGTCTCTAATTATAAAGAAAACTGGAAAACTTATTAAGTTTTCCAGTTTTTGTTGTTATAATTATGGGCAAAAGTGTTTAATTGCTTATTCTTTGTTAAAATAAAAGTAGTGATATAATAAGTCATACATAAAGTTCATGTATAATGAATTTTTAGGCTATTGATTTAGTTTTATAAATGGATATTGTATAATAACTAAGATTGAAGATTAAACTCGAATAAAAATAGAATTATAAACAAATAGGAGTATACTAAATGAAATTTACGAATTTAACTGCTAAAGAGTTCGGCACATTTACAGATAATATGCCAAATAGCCACTTTACACAAATGGTAGGAAACTATGAATTGAAAATCGCAGAAAGTACAGAAACACACTTAGTTGGTATTAAAAATAATGAAAATGAAGTCATTGCAGCGTGTTTACTTACTGCAGTACCCGTAATGAAGTTTTTCAAGTATTTTTACACAAACAGAGGACCTGTTATAGATTTTGAAAATAAAGAACTTGTTCATTACTTCTTTAATGAATTAACTAAATACGTTAAAAAATATAAAGGTTTACATTTAAGAGTGGATCCTTATTTAGCTTATCAATATCGTAACCATGATGGAGAAGTGCTAGAAAATGCTGGTCATGATTGGTTTTTCGACAAAATGAAACAATTAGGGTACAAACACCAAGGATTTTTAACTGGTTTTGATCCAATTCTTCAGATCAGATTTCATTCCGTATTAGATTTAGCAGATAAAACAGCTAAAGATGTACTGAATGGTATGGACAGTTTGCGTAAACGTAATACGAAAAAAGTTCAAAAGAATGGTGTTAAAGTAAGATTCTTAGAAGAAAAAGAATTGCCAATCTTCCGTTCATTTATGGAAGATACATCTGAATCAAAAGAATTTGATGATAGGGAAGATAGCTTTTATTATAATAGAATGAGATATTATAAGAATCGTATCTTGGTACCATTAGCTTATATGGACTTTGATGAATATATCGAAGAATTACAATCAGAGCGTGAAGTCTTAAGTAAAGATATTAACAAGGCAATTAAAGATATAGAAAAAAGACCTGAAAATAAAAAAGCTTATAATAAGAGAGATAATTTAGAGCAACAGCTTATTGCAAACCAACAAAAAATTGAAGAAGCGCAATCGCTACAGGCTGAACATGGTAATGAATTACCAATTTCTGCAGCTTACTTTATTATTAATCCTTATGAAGTGGTTTACTATGCAGGTGGCACTTCAAATGAATTTAGACACTTTGCTGGTAGCTATGCGATTCAGTGGGCGATGATTAATTACGCTATTGATCACAATATTGATAGATATAACTTCTACGGTATCAGCGGTAATTTCACAGAAGATGCGGAAGATGCAGGGGTAGTGAAATTCAAGAAAGGATTTAATGCTGAAGTAGTTGAATATGTTGGGGATTTTGTAAAACCTATTAATAAGCCAATGTACAAAATTTATACGACATTAAAAAAATTAAAAGATATTAAGAAGTAGATATAAATTATAGAAGGGAACTAAGCTAGAATGAAATTTACAGAGTTAACCGTCAAAGAGTATGACAATTTTGTACAAAACCCGGCATTAGAGAGCCATTACTTTCAAGTAAAAGAAAATATTGCGACAAGAGAAGAAGATGGATTTCAAGTTGTACTATTAGGCTTAAAAGATGACGACAATCAGGTTATTGCTGCTAGTCTTTTCTCTAAAATTCCTACAATGGGGAGCTATGTTTATTATTCTAATCGGGGTCCAGTTATGGATTACAATGATTTAGGTTTAGTAGATTTCTATTTACGTGAATTAGACAATTATCTTCAACATCATAATTGTCTATATGTCAAAATGGACCCGTACTGGATTTATAAAATATACGATAAAGATATCAATCCATTGCCAGAACCAGATAAGAACGATGCATTAGTTAATTTATTTAAATCTCATGGATATACACATCATGGCTTTACGACTAAATATGATACATCTAGCCAAGTAAGATGGATGGGTGTATTGAACTTAGATGGTCAAACACCAGCTTCTCTAAAAAAACAATTTGATAGCCAAAGAAAACGGAATATCAATAAAGCAATTAATTTTGGCATTAAAGTTAGATTGTTAAATAGGGATGAATTCGGTCTTTTCTTAGATCTTTATCGAGAAACTGAAAAACGTGCTGGCTTCGTATCTAAAACAAATGAATATTTCTATAATTTCATTGATAATTATGGTGATAAAGCATTAATACCTTTAGCATATATAGACTTGAATGAATATATTGAAAATACACAAGAGAGTATTAATGATAAAGAAACACGTAGAGATCAAATCATGCAGAATGAAAATAAATCAGATAAGCAGTTGAAGAAAATTACAGAACTGGATAAACAAATAGAGCACGATAAAAAAGAGTTAATGCATGCAAGTGAATTAAGATTAACAGATGGTGCTATATTAAATTTAGCTGCTGGTGTTTATTTTGCAAATGCATATGAGGTGAACTACTTCTCTGGTGGCTCATCAGAAAAATACAATCAATATATGGGACCTTATATGATGCACTGGTACATGTTGAACTATTGTTTTGACAATGGTTATGGTCGTTATAATTTCTATGGTTTATCAGGCGACTTCACTGAAAATAGTGAAGATTACGGCGTATATCGCTTTAAACGTGGATTTAATGTGCAAATTGAAGAATTAATCGGCGACTTTTATAAACCAATTAAGAAAACAAAATATTGGTTATTTAATACGTTGAATAACGTTAGAAAAAAAGTTAAAAAATAACATAAAAAAGAAAGCATACTGCTATGAAGCCCTAATCAGTATGCTTTCTTTCGTTCTGAAGTTAGTTATATTAGGATGGCAATTCCAATATAACAATGAACTAAATGTGGGAAAGTCTGAGATGTTAATTCTTGTTGTTTTCCACATTTTTTAGTATAGCATAGGATTTTAGCAATGCAAGAACCTTACACTATAATAATTTTATAGTAAAAATTATTTTTATAACATATTTAAAGTAATATATATAATGGTTATAAAAGTGCAAAAGGCACACTACAAGTCGACTTGTAGTGTGCCTTTTTGGCATAATTCATCAAAAATACGGCCTATTTTTAATGAATTATTTGCAAGTTATGGATCTTTAAGATAATGCTCCAAAGATATAAGTTATACCAATAATAAAGAACACTGCACTCATAAAGATAGCAACTATAATTGCCGCCATAAGTGGATTAAACAGTAAAATAATACCGAAAACAATTGTAATAATATTTAAAATAACGGATACAATATGAAAACCTTTATTTAATTTTTCAAGTGGCGTTACCGTAAACATATTAAACAACGCATTTATAATAAACCAAACAGCAAATAAATAAACAATAAATGTCGTACTTGTAACGATATTAAATAAAATCAATAACCCCAAAATAATATTAATCATCCCAAGTATAAGTACCATGATTGAGGCATTCTTATTTGATTTTTTCATTACACGACGAACGAAAATTTCTAAAAAACCGTTAATAATAAATAGTAGGCCTATGAGCCATGTAATAGCGAATAAGTTTTCTTCAGGAAAACTTAAAATAAACACGCCAATAATTAGAAAAATGACGCCAATCACTAAACTCGACCATTTGATACGGGAACGTTCTTGCATAAAATTTCACTCCTAAATGAATCTCTAAATATTATATACCCAAATGACAGAAAAGAACACGTTTTTAATAGGTTCCTATATTTATGTTATGTAACCCTATAAATGTATAGTTTTAATAAAAGACCTTTTTTCTAAGGATTGCTATAGTAACGAAGGATGAGTCAAAAAATAGCAAGATTAAAACATTAGGTATTATTTAATCTTAAAAGTCTAAGACCATTAAAAATATGGTGCTGAGAAGTCGATTTCTGAGCATTTAAATATGCGTTTGTTGGTCTATATCCATATATGCACACGTGTAATTGTGAGTTTATATTTGATATATACAATAACTAATAAAGTAAAACAATATTCTAAACTCCGTATAGCTCAAACATGTTTTGAGCTGCGTATGAGGTCTAGAAACGTTAAGTGGCATAATGTTATGTATGTAAAAACTAAAATAGGATTAAAATTAGTAAATAACTAATTCATAGTAAATATGTTAATAAATGCTATATAAGATATGTAACTTTTAAAATTCATTTTTAGTTTACATAATATATATTATAGGAAGTTATTAATACTTGAAATAAAATACCCTAATTGTTAAATCACTACCTATTACGTTATATAAGTTTGTTAATGTAATCATTCTTTCAATTACTTTGATGTAATTTCTTATAGTCCATTGTGTGTGTATTGAGTGATATGTTTATAGATTTAATACTCTAATATTTTACTTTACTGATAATATCAAATTATCGACTTTATTATATTGGCTTAAACTTCATAAATGCTATGATTTAAATTTTCATATAACGATTTGTTAAATCATATTCAAAAATTTACTTAAAATCACTTAATGATGTTATTAAAAACATCAGCTTGAATTTAAGTATAAAATTAAAAAATAAACTGTAACTTAGGATATAGCTACAGTTTATTTTTTAATTTTGTTTATAATCTTCTAATTCATCTTTTGCGATGCCACCACGTTTGCGTATTTCTTTTCTAGCTTTCTTTTCGCGGCGTTTACGTCTCCAGTTACGTGTCATGTACCATATGATAAAGCTTAGGATTAAACTTAAAATAGTCATAAACGCAGCAAAACCTAATAAAGGTTCATATGTAATGTCTTGGAAATTCGGTATTAAAAATGCTGCTATTGCTAATACTACTAATGTTAAGATTGGTGCAGTAAACCATTTATTTAATACAAGATTACAAAATAGCGTTACTAATATGACAGCAACTACAGTAATCCATAAAAAATTAGGCATATCAAAAATCGTCATTTATTCCTCTCCTTTTTATTTAATATTTATACTTTACTTACATTATATATATTATACTATATTTTCTATATATACACATTCGGTCTTGAGCAGTATAATTTTATATTAAATTAATATAAAATATGTGTCAATCTAATTTGCTCTATTGTTCCCCACTTTTAACATAGATAAACTTTCGGTTATCATTTATGCGGGTCATTCATGTATAATTAACTGTGAATACAATATAAATGTAGAGGAGTAGATTATATGGCTGAAACACTACCATTTAGAAATAATGTTCCAATTGAAGAAACATGGGACGTAACTGACTTATTTAGTTCTGACGATGCATTTTATAACACGTTGAATGATACATTAGAACAAGCCAAGGCATTTAATCAACAATATACAGAGCACTTATATGAAGTGGATATTGTTGAAGATGCACTGGATGCATATTCTGAACTATTAATTCAATTAGATCGAATGGCAAATTATGCTGAGTTAAGATTGAGCGTTGATACAGCTAATGAACATGCACAGACATTAAGCGCAAAATTATCTACATCTTATGGAAAAATCGCTAGTGAACTTTCATTTGTAGTTTCAGAAATTTTAAAGCTATCTGATCAAACACTAGAACAACTTATTAAAATATCGAAGTATCCACATTTTTTAACGAAATTAAAAGCTAATAAGGCGCATCAATTATCTCCAGAAGTTGAAAAAGTATTAGCAAGCTTGTCCCCTACTTTTGAGAGCGCTTTTGAACTTTATGGAACTACAAAAATGTTGGATATTGATTTTGAATCATTCGAATATAATCATCAAACATATTCTTTAGATTATGCTACTTTTGAGAATGAATATGAAGATAATCCAAATGAAACGTTTAGAAGAATAAGTTTCAAACATTTTAGTAATGCTTTAAGTAAATATCAGCATACGACAGCAGCGACTTATAATATGCAAGTACAACAAGAGAAAATTGAAGCAGATTTAAGAGGATATGATTCTGTTATTGATTATTTACTACAAGATCAAGAAGTGACTCGAGACATGTTTAACAGACAAATTGATGTAATAATGAGTGATTTAGCACCTATCATGCAAAAATATGCGAAGTTAGTCAAACGTGTCCATGGCTTAGATGTGATGCATTTTGAAGATTTAAAAGTTTCTATTGATCCAAATTACGAGCCGGAAATTTCAATAGAAGATTCTAAGCAATATATTTATGGTGCTTTAAATATACTTGGTGAAGATTATTTGAAAATGGTTGAAGCTGCTTATAAAGATAGATGGATAGATTTTGCACAAAACAAAGGTAAAGAAACGGGTGCCTATTGTGCGAGTCCATATACTTCACACTCATATGTCTTTATATCATGGACTGGTAAAATGACTGAAACCTTCGTTTTAGCGCATGAATTAGGTCATGCTGGTCACTTTACTTTAGCACAGGAACATCAAAATTATTTAGAATCAGAAGCTTCGATGTATTTTGTAGAAGCACCTTCTACTATGAATGAAATGCTTATGGCGAACTACTTATTTGAAAATAGTAATGATGCTAAATTTAAACGTTGGGTGACAGGTTCTATCATTTCAAGAACGTATTATCATAATATGGTTACGCATTTACTTGAAGCTGCTTTTCAACGTGAGGTTTATAATAAAGTCGATCAAGGTGAATCATTAACTGCACCAGTACTTAATGACATTATGCTTCATGTCTATAGCCAATTCTTTGGAGACAGCGTGAAACTTACTGAAGGCACAGAGCTAACTTGGATGAGACAACCACATTATTATATGGGTTTATATTCATATACGTATTCAGCGGGCTTAACGATTGGTACTGTGATGTCTCAACGTATTCAAAATGAAGGACAACCAGCTGTTGATGCTTGGTTAGATACATTGAAAGCTGGAGGTAGTAAATCACCAGTAGATTTAGCCGAAATTGCAGGTATTGATATCCGCACTGAACAACCACTAAAATCAACAATTGGATATATTGGCCAACTTGTTGATGAACTAGAAACATTAACTGATGAAATTGAAAAGAAATAACCTATAATTAAATTTAAAACAAAAAGCACAATGGCTTTATAAAGCCATTGTGCTTTTATTATGTGCAATATTTTTATTTATTATAGGATTCATAGCGTTCACCTGTAATAAAGAAATAAATGTTCTCTGCTATGTTGCAAATATGGTCTCCAATACGTTCCAAATGTCTTGCAGCTAAATGTGCTTGACCTGCAACGAAAGGATCATTATCTATTAAATAAGTTGTGTTAACAATGTTTTTATAAATATCATCAATATCTTTATCACGCTCAATGATTTCTTTTATTAAGGTAATATCATTGTCTTTTACTGCATCATCTAAGTCTTTTAACATTAAGAGCGCAAGTTTACCCATAGTGTTGAGTCTCGTTAGTACATATTCATCAATAATTTTTGCACGTAATCTGATTTTCGCTATACTTGCTGCATTGTCGCCTATACGTTCAAAATCAGTAGCGATTTTTAAAGCAGCCATCATTAAACGTAAATCTGTAGCAATTGGCTGTTGCTTAGTGATAAGCAGGATTACTTTTTCATTAATGGCAGTTTCTTGCTCATTGATTTCTTTATCTTTAGCTATTGTTTTTCTGGCATAATTACGATCTTCTTCACTTAACGACGTTAGTCCAAATTCTATATTACGATATACATAAAGACCAAGTCGACGTAAATCTTTGATAAGTCCGTCTAATTGACCTTCATATTTATGTCTAATTGTCGCCATAGATTAACCGAAGCGACCTGAGATATAATCTTCAGTTTGTTTATCTGCAGGATTAGAGAAGATCTTATCAGTATCGTCGTATTCATTAACATAGCCGTTAAGGAAGAAAGAGGTTTTATCAGAAACACGAGCAGCTTGTTGCATATTATGAGTAACAATGATGATTGAATATTGTTTTTTAAGCTCTTGAACAAGTTCTTCTATTTTTAATGTTGATATTGGATCTAAAGCTGACGTTGGCTCATCCATTAATATAACATCTGGTTCAATAGCTAATGTACGTGCAATACAAACACGTTGCTGTTGTCCACCTGACAAACTATAAGCATTTTTGTCTAAGTCATCTTTTAATTCATCCCAAATTGCAGCACCACGTAAAGATTTTTCAACAATTTCATCTAAGACTTTTTTGTTTTTAATACCGTGGATTTTAGGACCATAAGTGATATTATCATAAATTGATTTAGGAAATGGATTGGGTTGTTGGAATACCATTCCTACATTTGTTCTCAATTTTTCAACTGAATATTTATTATCGAAAATGTTTTTATCACGGTACATAATTTTACCAGCAGTTTTAACAGATGGTACAAGTTCAACCATACGATTTAATGCTTTAATGTATGTTGATTTACCACAACCTGATGGTCCAATAATTGCTGTTACATTATTTTCTAAGATATCTAAGTTGATGTTTTTTAATGCATGATTTTCGCCATACCATAAATCAAGATTTTTAGTGGAATAGACAATTTTCTTTTGGCTATCTGGAATTTTATTGTCTGTATGATTTGGCTCAATAGTAGCTATTGGTGAATTATTACGGTCGGTATGTGATTTTAATGTATCGTTATTATTTACAATCTGTTTATTCATAATTAAAACTCCTTTTTTAGGCTAGATGTTAAGATTTTACTGAAATCCTAGCACATTCCCATTTACTAGCCTTATTTAAATGATGTTTATCGTGTATTAAATTTAGTATTTTTTACTATATTTATTTCTTAAGAATATCGCTACTGCATTCATTAATAATAATATAACGAGTAATACGATAATTCCTGCCGATGCAACGTTTTGGAATTCTTCCTGTGGTAATTTTGTCCAACTATAAATTGACATTGGTAACGCTTGGAATTGATCGAATATTGTAGATGGTAACTGTAATAAAATCGTTGGTATACCGATTAAAATTAATGGTGCTGTCTCACCTAAGGCACGAGATAGTGCTAAGATGAAACCTGTCAAAATACCAGGAATTGCAGCTGGTAATACAACACGGCGTATTGTTTGCCATTTATTGGCACCAAGTCCGTATGAAGCTTCTTTTACAGAACTAGGTACAGATCTGATTGCTTCTTGGCTAGCCACAATGATTACCGGTAAGATAAGTAATGACATTGTTAATGCGGCTGCTAAAATGGAGTTGCCGAGTGCAATTGAATCGATACCCATACCTCTTACGAAAATTGTAAGACCGAGTAAACCGAATACGACTGAAGGTACGCCAGCTAAGTTTGAGATACTGACCTTAATAAAGTTTGTAAGTGCATTTTCTTTAGCATATTCTTCTAAATAAATTGCAGTACCAACACCTAAAGTAATTGTTATCGGGATAATAGTAACCATTAACCATGCTGTACCGATAAACGCACCTTTAATCCCTGCCATAGAGGGTGTTGATGATGAAAAATTAGTGAAAAATGATGGAGTTAAGTGTCCAGCACCTTTTATAAGTGTATCAATGAGTAATGCAGCTAATACGAGTAGGCCAATCATTGTACAGCCGAAGAAAGCCCACTTGTTAATTTTATTTGTCGTTAACCTTCCAGAGAGTTTCTTTTCAACTGTTTGTTGATCTACAAGTATTTGTTTATTTGTTTCAGTCATATTAATACTCCTCTCTGAAACGTTTCGTAATCCATTGAGCAATTAAGTTCATTACTAACGTGAATAAGAATAAAGTAAATCCTACTGCATAAATACTATAGTAAGTATCAGTACCAAATGTTGCATCACCTGTTGCTACTTGAACGATATAACCTGTCATTGTTTGGATAGACCCTGTTATATCAATTGATGCACTCGGTGTACTACCTGCAGCAAGAGATACAATCATAGTTTCGCCAATTGCACGTGAAATTGCTAATACAATTGATGCCATAATACCTGATGTCGCAGCTGGTAAAATAACTTTCGTTGCTACTTCGAATTTAGTAGCACCTAAACCTAATGCACCTTCGCGCATTTTGTTTGGTACAGATGACATTGCATCTTCACTCATACTTGATATTAATGGAATGATCATTACACCAACTACAAGACCCGGACTAATAGAGTTGAAACTACCTATTTCTGGAAAAATTTGACGTATTAACGGTGTAACAAATGTTAGAGCAAAGAAACCGAATACGATTGTTGGAATACCAGATAATATTTCTAATATCGGTTTGATAATACTTTTAGCACGTGGCGAAGCATATTCACTTAAGTAAAGTGCTGCACCCAGACCTAATGGTACTGCTACGATTGTAGCAATTACAGTTATTTTCAATGTACCTAATATTAACGGCCAAATTCCAAATTTAGGATCAGATGAGAATGGTCTCCATTCCATCGAAAAGAGAAATTCAGTAATAGGAATACGTGTGAAGAACGTAATGGTTTCTGTTAATAATGTAACTACAATACCGATTGTCGCTAAAATGGAAAAAATTGCTATCGTACCTAAAATAATAGGAACGATTTTATCGCTTGCACCATTCTTATTGGCGTTGTTTTTTTCAATCATTTCGCTTACGGAGCGGTTTTTATTCGCCATGTTAATATCCTTCCTTCATATAGACTCCGAAATTGTAAAAAAAGATTGGGATATTTAGAAATAGAGAAACAAAGTGGACGTTATTCCCATTGCCACTTTGTTTTCTAATACAGAATCCCGACCTTTAAGATTTATAGCTATGTTTTATTTATCTTCTTTGTCTTTGCTTTCTTTACCAGAGATCTCTTTTAATTCATCTAGTTGTTTTTTATAATCTTTTTCTGGTAGAGCAACAAATCCTGCTTCTTCAGCTGATTTACCTTTGTCTTTAAAGATAAATTTCATGAAATCTTGGAATCCTTCATTTTCTTTTAATTTTTTCTCGTTTGTATAAATGAACAATGGTCTACTTAGAGCATATGAACCATCTTGAATTGATTTCTTAGTTGGTTTAGTAACTTCGCCACTATCATCTTTGATTTTAACTGCTTTTAATTTATCTTTATTTTCTTCGAAGAAATTATAACCGAAGTAACCAATACCTTGTTCATTTTTTTGAACTGATTGAACGATGACGTTTGTATCAGCGTTTTTCTCTGCTTTGATATCTCCCTCATCCATAACTTCTTCTGTGAAGAAATCATACGTACCATGTGATTGGTCTGGAGAAAATGATTTGATTTCTTTATCTGGCCATTCAGAATTAACATCTTTCCATGATTTTGCTTCGCCAGAATAAATATCTTTTAATTGATCTTTAGTTAATTCGTCTACAAAGTCATTTTCTTTATTAATTGCAATTGTTACGCCATCTTTTGCAACTTCGAATTCATTATATTTAATGCCTTTATCTTCTAATTTTTTCTTCTCTTCATCTTTTATTGGTCTAGATGCGTTTGAAAAATCAGTGTTTCCCGAAATGAATTTTTCGAATCCGCCACCTGTACCAGATGTACCAGATGAAACTGTAACATCTGAATTTTCTTTAGCAAATTTTTCGTTTAATTTTTCAATGATTGGACCTACTGTTGATGAACCATCGCCTTTAACTTCGCCTTCGCCGCCACCAGAACCAGCATTTCCGCCGCCACAAGCGCCTAATAAAAGTGAAGAGCCAATTACTGCAGTTCCAAATACTTGCCATTTTTTCATTGAAACATCCTCCTAATAGATAAATAACCCTTAAAAGTTATATGTATTTCTTACAGTTTCTATATTACACACAATTTATTAAATACAAATATAGATAATGTAAATGTTTTGTTAAGTTAAGATGGCTTCTATTTACAAAGTTTATAAACACTATGAATCAATAAAGAAATGACTTGTAAATACTGATATTATAAGGTTTTGTTGAAATTTTATATTACAAACAAGTATGGAATTGTAATATAAAAAAGAAAAAATCCTGAAACTACTATATAAAAATAGTGGTTTCAGGATTGATTTGTTGAGAACTGTATTTTGAAGTCCAATTCATTCTATAAAATTGCGTACATTATTGTTATTAAACAAGTTAAAAAAAATCACTTTATAATAGAAGGAATTATTTTTCTATTCTTTCCCAACCTTTTTTAGTTAAAGCAATTTTACCAGAGTCTATCGTGATAATTTTATTTTTATATAAGTGTCCAATTGCTCTTTTGAATGAACCTTTGCTCATATTAAAAATTTCTTTGATAGCTTCTGGACTCGATTTATCTGAGAAAGGTAGTTCCCCATCGTACTCTACAAGTAAATCAAAGATTTTTTGACCATCATCATCAAGTCTTTCGTGTGCAAGTGGTAAAAATGAACCATTCAATTCACCTTTATCGTTTTGACCAATGATACGCACTTTTACATTTTCACCGAGACGTGGTTCCTCTTTACGTTCTGTTTCGTGAACAAAAATTTTATAACCCTCTTTTGAAAGTAAGAAGCTGCCAATTCGTAATAAACGATATGGTCTTGCTTCGATGATTTTATTTTTCAATTCATTGTCGAAAACAGACTTATACGTTTGTTCTACTATTGTTTCTGTTGCTAAACGTGCGAACATATTATTATCTCTATCAATACGTAACGTAACGAATAATTCATCACCTTGTACTGGCCATACTGATTTAACTTTTGGTAAATCTTCCCAAGGTATTAATACTTCTCTTGGTAAACCTACATCGACATGTGCACCATCACGATCAACTTTTAATACTTTTACAAAATCATATTTATCAGTTGTTACGTCAGGCATATTTTGCGTAGCAAATAATGCGCCTGATCTATTTGGGTAAATAAAGAAACTATATTCTTCCCCTATATTTAATTCGTCTTCATCTTTAATTTCGGATTGATTGAGTTTAACTTCTTCTCCGTTTGGTCCTTTTAACTTATATGTTGAGCCTTCTAATCCAACAACTTTAAGAAATTCTATAGAACCTACAATATCTTTTTCATCTTGGGCCATACTTTTCTCCTTCGTACATACAGATTTATTCTTATTTATTATAACATGCTATGAAGAAACTAGCATCACTACATCGAGAATGGTCGAAACAAGTTAATAAGTGTGTTATAATTTGTCCGGTAGATTAACGAAAAGGATAACGAAAAGGAGTAAATGCATGTTACAAGTTACTGATGTAAGTTTACGATTTGGTGATCGTAAACTATTTGAAGATGTAAATATTAAATTTACAGATGGCAATTGTTATGGATTAATAGGAGCTAATGGCGCAGGTAAATCAACGTTCTTAAAGATTTTATCGGGTGAATTAGATGCTCAAACTGGTCATGTTTCTATGGGGAAAGACGAACGTTTAGCAGTATTAAAACAGGATCACTTTGCATTTGAAGATGAACGTGTAATTGATGTTGTTGTTAAAGGACACGAACGTTTATATGAAGTAATGAAAGAAAAAGATGAAATCTATATGAAACCAGACTTCAGTGATGAAGATGGTATTAGAGCTGCAGAACTAGAGGGCGAATTTGCTGAAATGGATGGCTGGAATGCTGAAGCAGATGCGGGTACATTACTTTCTGGTCTAGGTATCAAAGCAAATCTACAAGATAAAACAATGTCAGAATTAGAAAATAATCAAAAAGTTAAAGTGCTATTAGCACAAAGTCTTTTTGGTAAACCTGACGTATTATTACTAGATGAGCCTACTAACGGTTTAGATATCCCTGCAATAAGCTGGTTAGAAGATTTCTTGATTAATTTTGAAAACACACTTATTGTTGTGTCTCATGATAGACACTTTTTAAATAATGTTTGTACGCATATTGCTGACTTAGATTACGGGAAAATTAAATTGTTCGTTGGTAACTATGATTTCTGGTACCAATCAAGTCAACTTGCTATGAAAATGGCTCAAGATCAAAACAAGAAAAAAGAAGAAAAAGTTAAAGAATTACAAGATTTCGTGGCACGTTTCTCTGCAAACGCCTCTAAATCAAAACAAGCAACAAGTCGTAAGAAACAATTAGAAAAAATCGAGATTGATGATATTCAACCATCTTCTCGTCGTTATCCTTTTGTGAAATTCACACCTGAACGTGAAATTGGTAATGATTTATTACATGTCGACAATGTTTCTAAAACAATCGACGGCGTAAAAATATTAGATAATATTTCATTCTCTATGGATCCTAATGATAAAGCTGTATTAGTTGGTGATAGTGAATTCGCTAAATCAACATTACTTAAAATCTTAGCTGGTGAACTCGAACCAGATGAAGGTACAGTAAGATGGGGAGTAACAACTTCTCAAAGCTTCTTACCTAAAGATAACTCATTCTACTTCGAAGGTGTAGATACGAACTTAGTTGACTGGTTACGTCAATATGCACCTGAGGACGAACAAACAGAGACATTTTTACGAGGCTTCTTAGGACGTATGTTATTTAGCGGTGAAGAAGTTAAGAAAAAAGCAAGTGTCTTATCTGGTGGAGAGAAAGTACGTTGTATGCTAAGTAAAATGATGTTATCTAGTTCTAATGTGTTACTACTAGATGAACCTACAAACCATTTAGACTTAGAAAGTATTACTGCAGTCAATGATGGCTTGAAATCATTCAAAGGCTCTATTATCTTTACATCTTATGATTTTGAATTCATCAATACGATTGCAAACCGTGTTATTGATTTAAATCCAACTGGTGGTCTTTCTAAAGAAACGACTTATAGAGCTTATTTAGAAGAAACTGGTGTATTAAAATAATAAACTTGTGTTATTGATTTAAATATAACGCAATAATTAAAAGGAGTATCCTACTTAATTTATAGGATGCTCCTTTTAAAATATAGACACCCCAATGTTGTAAAGGCATTAGAGGTGTCTTTTTTATTTGCGCTTATCTTTATATGAGCTGAATTTATATATTAGATTGGCTGAATCAAGTTATTATTATTTAAAATTGTAGTAATTTGAAGCTGATCCCTGACGAATTAATAAGGCACAACACGAAGACCACAAGTTAAGGATGTCCCCCACTTTATTCATCTGATTTAGGGTGAAGCCCCCACTTTTTAGGCTGATTACTTTCAAAATGAATTTTTGAATTATATAATCATAATTAATTCAAATGAACGGAGGAATTTTTTTATGGAAAATTTAAATATGATTGATGGTCAACTTTTACCACAAATCGGCTTCGGGACATATAAATTAAATGGTGCACAAGGTGTACATGCAATTGTTAATGCATTAAATCAAGGATACAGAATATTAGATACAGCCTATAACTATGAAAATGAAGGTACAGTGGGTAAAGCAATTGAACGAAGTCATGTTTCTAGAGATCAAATCATTGTAACTTCGAAATTACCAGGTCGTTATCAAGACTATGATGCAGCATTAACAGCTATCCAAGAATCAATTTATCGATTAAATGTTGAGTATATTGATTTATATTTAATTCATTGGCCAAACCCAAAGAATAATAAATATGTTGAAGCTTGGCAAGCGATGATTGATGCTCAAAAAGCGGGACTTATTAAATCTATTGGTGTTTGTAATTTCTTACCAGAACATATAGAAAAATTAGAAAAAGAAACTGGTGTCTTACCTACTGTGAATCAGATTGAATTACATCCTTACTTTAATCAACAAGATATGGTTGAGTATAATAATACAAATGGAATTATTACAGAAGCATGGAGTCCATTAGGTCGTGCATCTGAAGTAATAAAAGATAAAAATATCGCTGTAATTGCTGAAAAATATAATAAAACAATACCTCAAATTATATTAAGATGGCACATTCAATTAGGTGTAGTGCCAATTCCAAAATCCACTTCTATCACGAGACAAATTCAGAATCTAAATGTTTTTGATTTTAACTTAGACGTTGAAGACATAGAAAAGATAAATAACTTATCTCAAAAAGATGGTAGATTAAAAGGTCAAGATCCTGCAACATATGAAGAATTTTAAAAATTAATTGTTATTAAACAGTTTTATTTATTTTTACACTTATAACGTAAAATGTATAAATGAAATGTTGTATTTTTCAGTAAATTTAAAAAACTTCATAAAAGCGGTTTACAGTACATATAAGCATATGTATAATATGAATCATAAACAAACAAAAATTAAATATGGTTTTGATGAGGCGCATCAATCATTAGTAAATATTAGAAGAACCTGCCTGCTAGCAGCTAATTTTGAAAGGGTGAGATGCCGAAATAGTTATAATAGCAGCTTATAACACGTTGGACTTTATGGTTAAGAGCTAAGAGTCTGTCATTATTGTAAGATAATGGAGTGCATCACTTGTATATAAATTATAGAACAAGTTCGCATTCCGAACTTGTTCTTTTTTTAATACTGTGATTCTCCCCTATTGATTGAGGAGGATATAGAATTGAACAGAAGTGTTTTGAAATTTGGAGGTTCTTCAGTAAGTGATTTTACAAAAATAAAAAATATAGCGGAAATGTTAAAAATGAGAGTTGATCAAGGTGAACAGCTTATTGTTGTTGTTAGTGCCATGGGCAAGACGACAGATGAGCTTATGGCTAATGTTTCTGCATTGACTACAAACCCAAAAGATCAAGAACTTGCACTATTATTAACAACAGGTGAACAGCAGACAGTTTCTTACTTATCTATGGTTTTAAATGATATTGGGGTGAATGCCAAAGCGATGACCGGATATCAAGCTGGTATTAAGACGGTTGGACATCATTTAAAAAGTAGAATAGCAGAAATTAATCCTGATACGTTCGAAATCGCGTTTACAGAAAATGATATTTTAGTAGTTGCTGGCTTCCAAGGTGTTAATGAATCACTAGAAGTGACGACGTTAGGTCGAGGTGGTTCTGATACTACTGCTGTTGCTTTAGCAGCAAGCAATGACACGGCATGTGAGATTTATACCGATGTCGATGGTGTCTATGCTACAGACCCAAGATTATATAAAGATGCAAAACGACTTGAATACGTTTCTTATGAAGAGATGATGGAGATGAGTGCATTAGGTGCAGGCGTGTTAGAAACAAGAAGCGTCGAATTAGCAAACAACTATAATATCCCGCTTTATTTAGGAAGAACTTTATCAAATGTGAAAGGAACATGGATTATGTCACAAGCAGAATTATTAGAAAAAAAAGCAGTCACAGGTGTGGCGTTAGATACACATATGATGCACGTTACAATTAGTTATCCTCTACCAGATAATAGATTACTTACTGAGCTCTTCACTCAATTGGAAGAAGGTTCAGTAAATGTTGATATGATTTCTCAGATTATTAACTTGGAAGGTTTACAAATGTCCTTTACTATTAAAGATACAGATGCTTTTCAGATTTCAACCATATTGGAAACTTTAAAAGAACAGTTTAGTGCATTAGATTTCAAGATTAATGAAGAATACGTTAAAATCTCTTTAATTGGTTCTGGTATGCGGGATATTTCTGGTGTAGCATCAAAAGCATTCATTACTTTAATTGAAAACGATATTTCATTTTATCAAACTACAACATCAGAAATAAGCATTTCATGTGTGATAGATGCTGAGAATGGCGAACGAGCTGTTCGAACCCTCTATCAAGCTTTTGATATCTGAATTTTCGGAATATAATTAAGGTTTATTAAAATAATAAAATGGAGTGTATGGTATATGACAAAATTAGCATTGGCAGGCGCAACAGGTTTAGTAGGAAGAAAAATGTTGGAAACAATAGATCGAAAAGGAATTGCATTTGATGAGTTAGTGTTGTTCTCTTCAGCTCGCTCAGCAGGTAAAAATATTGAGTTTCAAGGTAAAAACTATACTGTTAAAGAATTAACAGAAGAAGCAGCTAAAGCATCATATGATTATGTGTTAATGAGTGCTGGTGGAAGCACAAGTGAACACTTCTCCCCTATTTTTGAACAAGCGGGGGCAATTGTCATTGATAATTCAAGTCAATGGAGAATGACTGAAGGCGTTGACTTAATCGTTCCAGAAGTTAATGAGCCTGCATTAGATAGAAAGATTATTGCAAATCCAAATTGCTCAACAATACAATCAGTCGTACCACTTAAACCATTACAAGAACAATTTGGTTTGAAGCGTGTTGCATATACGACATACCAAGCAGTTTCAGGTTCTGGGGTCAAAGGTAAACAAGATTTAGCAGAGGGAGCAAATGGTAAAGCACCTGAAGCATACCCACACCCTATTTATAATAACGTATTACCACATATTGATACTTTCCTTGAAAATGGGTATACAAAAGAAGAACAAAAAATGATAGACGAGACACGTAAAATCTTAAAAGATGATGAATTGAAAGTTACAGCTACTTGTGTACGTGTGCCAGTCCAAGACAGTCACAGTGTTCACATGAGTGTAACGTTAGAAAAAGAAGCTACAGTGAGTGCAATTCAAGAATTATTTGAAAATGATGACCGTGTGGTACTTGAAGATGATCCACAAAATAATGTATATCCATTGGCTATTAATTCTACAGATAGAGATGAAATCTTTGTAGGACGTATTCGCCGTGATGAAACATTAGATAATACATTCCACGTATGGTGTACTTCTGACAACTTATTGAAAGGTGCGGCATTGAATGCAGTG
The DNA here is from genome assembly GCF_001431205.1 of Staphylococcus sp. NAM3COL9. Taxonomy (GTDB): domain Bacteria; phylum Bacillota; class Bacilli; order Staphylococcales; family Staphylococcaceae; genus Staphylococcus. The sequence continues at coordinate 316,438 of NZ_LGPC01000011.1, forward strand.
CAAATACTTGAACAAGTTATGAGCTTGAAAGGAGTAAAATAATATGGGACATATTTTTGAAGGCGTAGGTGTCGCTTTAACAACACCTTTTACACACAATGAAGTAGATTATGATGCACTTAGAAGACATTTGAAATATTTAATTGAAAATGATGTGAAATCGATTGTTGTAAATGGTACTACAGCTGAGAATCCGACATTAACAGATGACGAAAAAGATCAAATATTAGAAGCTGTCGTAAATTATGTAGATGGACGCATTCCTGTAATTGCTGGCACAGGTACGAATAATACACAAAAATCAATTCAAGCTTCAGTTCGTGCTAAAGAAATTGGTGCAGATGCAATTATGCTGATTACGCCCTACTACAATAAGACGAATCAACGTGGTTTAATTGCCCATTTTACGAAAATAGCAGATGCAATTAAATTACCAGTTGTGTTATACAATGTGCCTTCTCGTACAAATATGACTATAGAACCAGATACAGTTGAAACTCTAAGCAAGAATGAATATATTATTGCATTAAAAGATGCGACCAACGATTTTGATTATTTAGAAGAAATAAAAGCACGTATCAACTTAAATGACTTTACACTTTATAGTGGCAATGACGACAATGTAGTTGAGTATTTTAATAAAGGTGGACATGGCGTTATCTCAGTAGTAGCTAACGTGATTCCAAAGTCTTTTCAAGCGTTATACGATGCTAAACAAAATGGAGAAGATATTGAAAAACAATTCCAACCGATTCAAACATTGTTAGATGCATTAGCAGTGGATGTGAACCCTATTCCAGTGAAGGCACTAACAGCGGTAGAAGGTTTTGGAAATTATGAGGTGCGTTTACCACTTGTACCTTTAGAAGATGAAGATCGCCAAACGTTAGAAAAAGCGTACGAACAATTTAAAGCAGGTGACAAAGCATGAAGATAGTATTAATAGGCTATGGCGCGATGAACCAACGTGTCGCAAGATTAGCTGAAGCAAAAGGACATGAAATAATTGGTCTTATTGTACGAGATGCTACAAAAGTATACCCATACCCTACTTTCGAACGTATTGCAGATGCTAAAGAAGCAGATGTTGCAATTGATTTCTCTAACCCAGAATTGTTATTACCATTATTGGATGAAGACTTCAATTTACCATTAGTGATTGCAACGACAGGTGAAAAAGAAGAAATAATCAATAAACTTCAAGCGTTAAGTGATCAAATGCCAGTCTTTTTCAGTGCGAATATGAGTTATGGTGTACATGCTTTAACTAAGATTTTAGAAGCAGCAGTACCCCTATTACAAGATTTCGACATTGAGCTGACGGAAGCGCATCACAATAAAAAAGTGGATGCACCAAGTGGTACATTAGTAAAATTATATGATGTAATTGATGACTTGCGAGAAAAATCTACTCCGGTATATGACAGACATGAGAATACTGAAAAACGCACACAAGATGAAATCGGTATTCACTCCATTCGTGGTGGCACGATTGTAGGAGAACATGACGTGCTATTTGCTGGTACTGATGAGACAATAGAGGTTACGCATCGAGCACAGTCAAAAGATATTTTTGCAAATGGTGCAATCGGTGCAGCAGAAAAATTAATCAATAAAGCAAATGACTTTTATACATTTGATAACCTATAAAAACTAAGGAGCGTATTAAATTATGGTACAACATTTAACGGCAGAAGAAATTATTAAATATATAAGTGATGCAAAGAAATCTACACCCCTAAAGGTTTATATTAATGGGGATTTTGAAAATGTAACCTTCCCTGATAGTTTTAAAGTGTTTGGTTCAGCTGATTCAAAAGTTGTTTTTTGTGAAGCGGATGAATGGAAAACATTTTATGAAACAAATCAATCAAGTATTGAAGCTATAGAAGTTGAAATGGATCGTCGTAATTCGGCCGTTCCATTAAAAGATTTAACTAACACAAATGCACGTATTGAACCAGGTGCTTTCATTCGTGAACAAGCTATCATTGAAGATGGTGCAGTGATCATGATGGGTGCCACAATTAATATTGGCGCTGTAGTTGGTGAAGGTACAATGGTAGATATGAATGCAACACTTGGCGGTCGTGCAACTACTGGTAAAAATGTACATGTTGGTGCAGGCTCGGTATTAGCTGGTGTCATTGAACCACCTAGTGCTTCACCAGTAGTAATCGAAGATGATGTGCTTATTGGTGCGAATGCAGTTATTCTTGAAGGTGTTCGTGTTGGTAAAGGTTCTATTGTAGCTGCTGGTGCAATCGTAACGCAAGATGTGCCAGCTGGAACAGTTGTTGCAGGTACACCTGCTAAAGTGATTAAACAAACAAGTGAAGTTGAAGACTCAAAACGTGAAATCGTTTCAGCTTTAAGAAAATTGAATGACTAAAGCTTAATTCCATGCAATTTTCACTTTTACTAAGTTAGTTAAAGTTCCATAATAATAATAATAATGCTTCTTAGTAAGAACACTCATAAATATTAATGTAGGAGGTTTAAGCCGAGACAAGATGTATTATACATTGATGAGTCCGACTTACCTCCTCATTTTTATATTAGATTTTTGAGCTTTTTCTATACATATAAACGAAGTACTTTAGAATAAAGCCTGAAGTTAATTAATAAAACTAGAAGGATTTGATTTAAAATGAATGAATTAGAATTCGTCACAACACATAGACGTCATTTGCATCAAAAACCAGAGTTAAGTCTACATGAATATGAAACTACTACCTATATTGCTACTTTCTTAGATGAATTAGGTATAAGTTATGAACGCCCTCTTGATACAGGATTAGTTGCTTACCTACCTGGGAATGGTGAGCACACGATAGCTTATCGTGCAGATATTGATGCATTACCTATTTTTGAAGAAAATGATGTAACTTACAAAAGTTTAACAGATAATGTGATGCATGCTTGCGGACACGATGGACATACTACTGCGCTAATGTTGTTTGTTAAACGATGTAAATCAATGGCTGATCAAGGAACGTTACCGCAAAATATCGTTTTTATTTTTCAGCCTGCTGAAGAAACAGGTGGCGGCGCAAATCGATTAATTCGTGCTGGTGCCTTTAAAAATTATGATATTGAAGCAGTATTTGGCATTCATGTTATGCCCTTTGAAAATGAAGGGAAAGTTGTTATCCGAGATGAAGAAATAACAGCAAGTGCTACTGAATATAGATTTTATTTAAATGGCCTTTCTAGTCATGTTGCTGATAAAGAACAAGGACATTCTTGTGGAGAAGCGTTACAACATGTTTTAAGCCAAGTAGGACAAATTCAACAATATCATTTGAATGGTTTAAAACGAAATATTGTCCATATGGGTCATTTTGAAGCCGGAGAAGCGATCAATACCGTCCCTAGTCATGGTTATCTCGAAGGTACAATCAGAACATATGATACGCTTGACCTAGAAATCGTAAAACAACAAATGGCTAAAATTGCTGAAAGTGTAAGCTTATTATTTAATGTAGAATGTGAAGTGAAGTTTGAAGAAGGTTACCCGCCTACTTACAATGATCCATTACTACGTAAACATGTTGAACATGGATTGGAAAATGCAGATTTTGAAATTATAAATAAACTTACACCTTATTTATTTGGTGAAGATTTTAGTTTTTATAGTCAACTTGCGCCGAGTTATTTTATATTTGTGGGTGTACGCGATGAAGCGAAGGGTTATGTAACTGGCTTGCACACTGCGCATTTAAATTTTAATGAACATATGCTCATACGTATTGCAGATTATTATGAACAACTTCTAAAATCTTACAGTGAGGTGCGTGTACAATGACAGCAATTTGGTCAGTAGACACAGAGAAATTTTATGAAAATGCAGTAAATGTAGCGCAAGACAACCAACTCATGGCAGTAGTTAAAAATAATGCTTACCATTACGGTTTGGAATTTGCTCTTCAACAATTCAAAAAAGCTGGTATTCAAACTTTTAGTACAACTTCTTTGAGAGAAGCAATCCGAATTCGTAAACTTATACCCGACGCTACGATATTTTTAATGAATGCAGTTTATGAATTTGATAAAGTACGTGCGTATGATATTCAGATGACTTTACCTTCTCTAACCTTCTATTATGAACATGTAGAAGATTTATATGATATTCAGGTTCATTTAGAATATGAAAATTTATTACATCGTTCAGGACTAAAATCAATTGCAGAAATGAGAGAAGTGCTTAAACATCATGCGCAAAATAAAAGTGAACAGCGTATGATAATAACTGGCTTATGGACACACTTTGGATATGCAGACGAATTTGATGTGCTGGATTATGAAATTGAGCGAAAAGCATGGTTAGAAGTTGTAGATACACTATTAACTGAGGGCTATCAGTTTGATTTAATTCATGCGCAAAATAGTGCGAGTTATTATCGAGAAGATGGTATCTTTCCGGGTCACACACACGCGCGTGTTGGTATTGCATTGTATGGTTCAAGACCATATAGTGATGTAGACGAAACAGAAATTAAACAATCGTTGACTGTTAAAGGTAATGTTATTCAAGTACGTGAAGTTAATCAAGGAGATTATTGTGGGTATAGTTTTGCTTATGAAGCTACACAAGATGAGACAAGATTAGCAGTCGTAGATGTTGGTTATGGCGATGGTATACTTAAATCAAGAGCACAACATGAAGCATTGATTAATGGTAAACGCTACCCTATACGTGCGTTAATGATGAGTCATATGTTTGTAGAAGTAGATAGCAATGTTCGTGCACAAGATGAAGTGATACTATATAATAACGATATACGCGTAGATGAGTTCACATTTAAGGGTGTCGGCGCGAATTCTGAACAATTAAGCGCGATGAATCATGACTCACTAATAAAGGAGTATAGATAAATTATGGTAGTAGAATACAATGATAAAGGAGAGCTTACAATTGGAGGTACAAGTCTTAAAACGATAGCACAAAGTTTTGGGACCCCTACGATTGTTTATGATGAAACGCAAATCAGAACACAAATGAGGCGTTTTCATGAAGCTTTTCAAAAGAGCGGATTAAACTATAATATTTCATATGCTTCTAAAGCATTTACTTGTTTACAAATGGTTAAATTAGTAGAAGAAGAAGGACTCGAATTAGATGTGGTATCTGAAGGTGAATTATACACAGCATTAGCTGCCGGTTTTGATGCACAACACATACATTTTCATGGTAATAATAAGACAAAACGTGAGATACAATATGCCTTAGAAAGTAAAGTGGGTTATATCGTTATCGATTCTCTAGAAGAAATTGATCTTATTGATCGTTATGCAAGTGAAGAAGTGAATGTAGTGTTAAGGTTAAATCCTGGAGTTGAAGCACATACACATGAATTCATCCAAACTGGACAAGAAGATAGTAAATTTGGCTTGTCTATCAAACACGGTTTGGCGATTGAAGGCGTCAAAAAAGTTAAAGATGCTAAGCGCTTAAATCTTAAAGGTGTTCACTTCCATGTGGGTTCGCAAATTGAAGGTACTGAAGCGATGACTGAAACTACTAAATTAGTTATTCAATGGCTGAAAGAAAATGATATTCAAATAGAATTGATTAATTTAGGTGGTGGCTTTAGTATTAAGTATGTTGAAGGTGATGTGAGCTTCCCTATCGAAGATGGCATTGCAGAAATAACTGATGCAATTAAAACGATAGCACAAGAAGCTGATTACCCTATTCCAGAAATTGGTATTGAACCTGGACGTTCAATTGTTGGTGAAGCTGGTATTACTTTATATGAAGTAGGTACAATCAAAAACATTCCTAATGTGAATAAGTATGTGTCAATTGATGGTGGCATGAGTGATCATATTCGCACCTCTCTATATGATGCCAAGTATGAAGCGCTACTGGTCAATAGAAATGATCCGAAGGATGAAACTGTAACGCTTGCAGGTAAATTATGTGAATCTGGAGATATTATTATCAAAGATGCACATTTGCCTAGTACAGTTAAACGTGGCGATTATTTAGCGGTTTTATCAACTGGTGCTTATCATTATTCAATGGCATCAAATTATAACCAAATGCAGAAACCATCCGTATTTTTCTTAAAAGATGGAAAGGCAAGAGAAGTTATTAAACGTCAATCATTACGTCAATTAATCATTAATGATACAAAATAAATGAACATATAAGAAAAAGGTTGTTAGACGCTCCCTACCGGGAGTACTAACAACCTTTTATATTGTTTTGAAATGGAGTTTTAAGCACGTTAAACAAACAATATAAGGTTCTGGATTATTTGGTCATGATTAGGATTGAAAGCTCTTTAAATGCCTGTTTTGAATGAATAGATGTATATTGCACTTATTACGAAAGGCTGACTCGATTTTAGCAAGCAATGGAAATAAAAGATTACATGCTTGTCGCATGCATTAAGAGCCCCCAATCTTAAAAGTAAGGGGCTTTATATAAAAAAAAGAACCTTTGACAAGGTTCTTTTTACATAAAGTCAATATAGAAATCTATATTATAGTTTAGCAACGTTTGCAGCTTGAGGACCGCGGTCGCCTTCAACTACTTCAAATTCAACTGATTGACCTTCTTCTAATGATTTGTATCCTTCTTGGTTAATTGCTGAGAAGTGTACGAACACGTCGTTTTCTCCATCAACTTCGATAAAACCAAAACCTTTTTCGGCGTTAAACCATTTTACTGTACCTTGTTTCATAACTGTGAAACCTCCAAGACTAATATTCATTCAATATGCGTTATTCGCATATTACAAAAAATACAATTTTCACAGTTTAAATCTGTTATTACAATATTCTTTGCAATATGGAATAAAACTATTGCTTGACTAATAGTATAAAGCAATTTAATTAAAATTGCAATACAAATCTGAATAAACTGTTTATTCAACAATAGGTAATTTATAATATATTTCATTATTATTTAAAACAATAAAACTATAGAATATTTGTAAATCTTCATCGCAATCTTCACAAAATCCTAAATCGCAATTATTATAAAACGCATGAATATTATATTTACCAACTAAATAATTATCATAATCGTTTTTACATTTTAAAATGATTGACTGATAATGGCTTAACATCTCGTTATAAGTCTCAAAATTATGTTGTTCCAAGATATGATCAGTCCAGTCACTAAATAACCACCAGCCTTCATAGTCAGCTCTAATTTTTGCAACTGTCCACATTTTATTTCACCCTTTCATAGTCAGCTCAAAAATAATTTCAAAACATTTAAACATCGTGTTCTAAATTTTAAGCTTAATCGAACAAGTTGATTATACTTATGTATGGTCTTCATACATTCACTCTAAATAAAATTCCCCCCACGTTTATAAATAGATATGAATAGAACTAGTTATATACTTTAATTAGAGTCGCACAATTTGTCTATGTGTAATATTTTAACTAGAAAATATACAAATTCAAGTTATCTGACTCATACTTTTGGCCTATTTACATACGTTGCTCAAACGTAAATATTAGTTTTGTAGTCTAAAATTTCGTATAATACTATTAAGAGGTGATAATATGCAGTGCAAACACGTTAAAGTATTTGGAATGGTGCAAGGTGTAGGTTTCCGATATTATACACAGAAGATAGCTAGAAAGTATAATATTGTGGGCTCAGTTGAAAATATTGATAATTATGTTGATATATATGCGCAAGGAAACGAAAAAGCATTAACTTCATTTTTAAATGCAGTTATAGACGGTGCGTCACCTGCCTCGCATGTTGAAGATTATACTATAGAAGAATTAAATATTAATGAATCATTAAAGGATTTTAAAACTATATAAAGGAAGATGAAGTTTGAGATATACTATTTCACGTATTTTTGGGACAATCATAGCTTTCCCAGTAGCAGTTATCGCATGGTTTACTAGTGTTTTTGCTTTAGATATTTATGTTATATTTGATTTTCTTATTTCTGCGGTAACGTTTTTGGTAATTTACTTCCCTACTCAACGTTTAACTTCTAGAAAATATTTAAATGAAATTGGTCTATCACGTCGTGATTATCATTTTGTAAATAGTCAGTTAAACAATGCACAAGATAAGATTAGAAGAATTTTGAAAACATTTGTAAATGTGAGATCGATTAAAGATTTTAGACAAGTGAATGAAATATACCGAATTTCTCGTGCAATTTATTTTGCAGTGAAACAACAACCAGGTTCATTTTTCAAAGTAGAAGGTTTTTTCTATTCACATATTGATAATGCATTGAATTTAATTGAAGCATATACAAGATTATCAAAGTCACCTAAAAAATCTAAAGAAGAAAAACAAAAATTAGAACAAACAAGAATTACTTTAGACGAAGTGAAAAGAACTTTAGTTGCTGACTTGAAGAGAATTAATAACGAAGACTATAGCAAGTTGGATATAGAGATGGAATTAAACAAAATGGAACAGAAACGACATAAATAACATAGAATTAAGAATGGAGAGAAATTGAATGGCTAAAGAACAAGACTTTTTAAGTTCACATCCATTGGATAAATATATTGATGAGCAGTCAGCTAATCAAAATGAAATAATCAATAATAAAACGCAATATACTCAAGAGGAACAACAAAAAATCGAAAAGTTGAGCGAACAAATAAAACCAATGGATAATGATGGTTTACTGAATTATGGTACGCAAGCACAAGCAAATATGTCGCAGTTCTCACACCGTATTTTAAATGAAGTTAACACCACGGACGTGGGGCCTGTGGGTGAATCTCTGAATGGTTTAATGAGCAAATTAAAGTCAGTTAATCCTGAAGAACTTAATCCAGAAAACCAATCTAAGTTGAAACGCATATTTAAACGTACGAAAGCATCTATTAATGAAATCTTTTCTAAAATGCAATCTGTAGGTTCACAGATTGATCGTATTTCGATTGAGTTAGATAAGCATAAAAATAACTTAAAAAAAGATATAGACATGTTAGATGAATTATACAATATGAATAAAGATTATTTTGAAGAATTGTCTTTATATATTGAAGCAGCTAAAAAGAAACAGCATGCTCTTCAACAGACTGAAGTGCCAAAACTAAGAACACAAGCAAAATCGACTGGTAATCAAATGGATGTACAAGCAGCATCTGATATGGAACAATTTATAGATCGTTTAGACAAACGTATTTATGATTTGCAGTTATCAAGACAAATTGCAATTCAAACAGCACCTCAAATACGTATGATTCAAAACGTCAACCAAGCACTTGCTGAGAAAATTCAAAGTTCAATTTTAACGAGTATTCCGTTATGGAAAAACCAAATGTCTATTGCGTTAACGTTGATGAGGCAACGTAATGCTGTATCAGCTCAAAAGGCTGTTACAGATACTACGAATGATTTACTATTAAAGAACTCTGAATTATTAAAACAAAATGCATTAGAAACAGCTACTGAAAATGAGCGTGGTGTCGTTGATATTGAGACATTAAAGACTACACAAAATGATATAATCGAAACAATTGAACAGACACTTCAAATCCAAGAACAAGGCCGTACTAAACGTAAACAAGCAGAAACAGAATTAAATCAACTTGAATCAGAATTACAAAACCAATTGCTAGATATGAAAGATAATAAATAAATTTTTTATGAACAAATAAGGAATGTGGAGTCGAGATAGAAAATCAAAATATCATTTTTTATCCTTGTCCCATCTCATTGTTCTATATAAATTAAAAAATAAGGCTGAGACATAAATACATGTCTCAGCCTTATTTTCAATTTTCCAGTCAACTTTGCCGGGGTGGGACGACGAAACTTTGTTAGAAAAATTAGATTTCTGTCTCACTCCCATTTTGATTTTGAGATTAGAGGTTTGGTTCTATTCGCTCTATTTAAAGTTTAGTATCTTCTGTATGTTGATTTGTTGATTTTTTAATTAAATTCTCTGTATCTTCGGCTGTGTCTGTGGATTGAGTAGTTACTATATTTTGTTCAACAGCAAGTTTATGCGCAATTTTCGGCGCTGTCCAAACGACAGGTAGCATGATGATCGATATAGGTACTGCTGTTACGATTATAAAGGACTGTATTGCACTAATACTACCCTCGCCAATATTAATAAGAATAATTGAGATTATACCCATAATGGCAACCCAGAATAGTCTGATGATTTTAGGTGGATCTCCCTCGCCTGTAACTGACATAGAAATTGAATATGACATTGTATCTGCAGTTGTTATTACAAATATAAGCGTCAAAATGAGTAAAGCTATAACTAATACATTGCCTAAAGGTAATTGTGTAGCAATTGAGATAACTGCTGCAGGTAACCCATTTTCAGATAAAGGATCACTAATTGAACCATTATTTTTAGATTCATAAAACAATCCACTTCCACCTAAAATAGAAAACCAAAAATGAGAAACCACAGCTGATACGACTGAGACTAGGATGAAAATTTCTCTAATCGTTCGCCCTTTTGATACACGGGCAACTAACATAGCCATTAATGGACCATAACCTATAAACCAACCAAAAAAGAAAAGCATCCATGCACCGGCCCATTGATTATCACCTCTAAAGGTACTGATTTCTAAGAAATTAGTGATATATGTTCCATAAGAAGATATAAAAGTATCAATAATAAAACCACCAGGGCCTATTAATAATATAAAAACAGCAAGCGCGATTGCTAACCATATATTTAGTTTGCTAAGAAATTGTATACCTTTATCTATACCTGTAGTCGCAGATATAGATACAATGACCATAAGTCCCGCAACAGATAAGACTTGAGTAATGATATTATCTGGAATACCAAAAATACTATGTAACCAGTAACTAAATTGAAAACCGAAAAATCCAATTGTTCCAATTGTTCCAGCTACAGCGCCTAAGATACAAAAGACATCTATCAAAGAGCCTGACTTAGTATGTTCGATTTTTTCACCAAATATTGGATATAAAATTGTTCTTGGGCGCATTTTCATGCCTTTATTATAATGTGCATACATGATAATAATTCCACTTACAGCACCATAAACAGCCCAGGCTGTGAAGCCCCATGATGTGAAACTTTGAGCCATTGCAGCGGGGATAGCAGCTGCACTACCATCTTTGATACTTGAATCCATAGTTGGTGGCACATCAATAAAATAATACATAGGTTCAGCAGCAGCCCAAAATATAGCACCTGCGCCTAATCCTGACGTAATTACAATTGCTGCCCATCTGAAGTAACTCATTTCAGGCTTAGAAGCATTTCCGAGCCTTACACGACCATACTTTGAAAAAGCTAAAACAGCACCTACCGCAAATGTTGCGAGTAATAAAACTTGCCAAAATGCACCGAAATATGTGATTGAAAGTTCAAAGCCTTTTTGCACGAAATCCGAAGTTGCTGTAGTAAATAGTGATGACATAATTACAAATAATACGAGTACACCACCACTAATAAGAAACACAGGCCAATCTAGTTTATCTTTCCAATAAGAAAATTTAATGTTATTCTACTCCTCTTTTTAAAGTTCTCTCTATTTTTCTCTATATTAAGTCTTTTATAATAAATAGTTTAGCTTTCTCAGTACTTATCGAATTGCTTACGAATATCATTGAATATTGTTTTAGATTTCAAGATTATAAGTATGAAAACAAAGCCTTAGACTATAGCAAATGATGTTTTTGTGAACATGAAAACGCGTACTTACTATCTTTAGTGAAAAATATGTAAGTCTATTTATGATAGTGACAAGAGACTTACTATTGTCACTGACGAAACACTTGAAGTTAAGATTATAGCCCACTTTTTCTTAGTAATCAATTGGACTTTGCAAAATAGTTATGATTTTTAAGATTAAATTATTATATATTAACAATGCACTTGGAAAATGCTATATCTTAAAAAAACGTTTTTTATTTGAATAAAGATTTTTCAACAGCAAAACAAAATTTTTATACATAAAAATCCCTTCAAAGTGACTACTTTGAAGGGATTGTATCATTACAAAAACGATGCGTTTAAATATTGAGCAGAATCTACTTAAATAAATTTTTAATCTTTTTCATAAACGATAGGTTTTTGGTTTTTAACCATAGTAGCTACAATATAACCTATGATTGTAGCTACTATGGCAATTGGGAACCACTCTAATGAATAGCCTTTTAAAGGTAAGTTATCAATAAAGCTCATTTTTATCCAGCCTTGTGTATGTACTACACTTAATACTGAAACAATCGCAACAATCGCAACTGGAATTTGTTGTGCAATTGGTTTAGTTGGTACAAAACGTGCAACCAATATCAGTAATACTGATGTAATTGCTACTGGGTATACAATACTAAGTACCGGTACAGACATTGTAATCACAGAATTTAGACCTTGGTTTGCTAATATAAAACTGATTAATGTAAATCCAATTACATACACTTTATAAGAAACTTTCGGTAAAATTCTATGGAAATATTCTGACACTGAAACGATTAAACCACAAGCAGTAGTTAAACACGCAAGTGCAACAATGATGCCTAATAAATATTTACCAAAAGTTCCAAAACCTACGTCTGCCATTGTAGTTAATAAGTACGTGCCTATGTTTTGATCTTTTGCTGTTAAACTAGCAATTTTTTCTTGTGATACATCCATATGGTTACCGATAAAACCTAGAGAAATATAGATAAACATTAAGGCAACTGCAGCGATTAAGCCAGCTAGCAATGTTTGCTTAAAGATCTTATTCGCATTTGTAACGCCTGTTGCTTTCACAGCGTTAACTACAATCATTGAAAAGGCAATTGCTGCAATTGCGTCCATCGTCAAGTAACCATTCGTAAACCCTTGTGAAAATCCAACAAATCCAGAAGTAAACGCTTCTGCAGATTGACTTGGTGCATTACCACCAAAATCTATAAATCCTTTAATAATCATCGCTAATATAGTGATAAGTAGTAATGGTGTTAGCAATGAACCGATACGATCAACCATTTTACTAGGATTGATACATAAATATAATACAATTAAGAAATAAATAACTGTAAATATAAATAATGCTAAACTACTGTTTGTTTGTGCAATCGGTGTAACAGTCATCTCAAATGATGTTGACGCTGTACGTGGAATCGCAAATAACGGACCTATTGTTAAGTATATAATTACTAAGAATACTACTGAAAACTTAGGTGATATTTTATTTAGTGACCCGATGTAGCCTTGTTTATCTAATGCACCCACAACAACGCCTAACAACGGTAATCCAATTCCAGTTAATACAAATGCTAAAATGGATGGCCAGAAATATTCTCCGCTATCTAAACCTAAATTCGGTGGGAAAATAAGGTTACCAGCGCCAAAGAACATTGCAAACAATGTGAAGCCTATAATCCATGTATTTTTATTCATATGACGTTCTCCTTTTAATCCATAAAATAATATTATCTATTCTATCACGTTTAATTAGATGCCGTCTATATAAATTTCAGAATATTTAAATATATATAGATTATTTATAAAAATTAGTCTAGCTAAAATGATTTTAATAAAAGTTTTTTCAATAACGGTGACAAATGACTAGGCAAATTTTCTACACCTTCTACAAAAATTGCATACTGACCATAAATATTATGAATCGTTTGTTCGATATCTTCTGTAATAGAGTCTTGACTTAAAAATACATTAAATACTTCAATCCCCATTTTCCTAGCAGTTTCAACGGCTTCATAAGTGTCTAAAATACCATCTTGACTATAATTATATGCCGAAGGTTCACCATCTGAAAATACAATTAGAAAACGCTGATTATGCGAACGACGTATTAATCGTTCACTTCCTATTCTAATTGCTACACCATCTCTATTATCATCTTGAGGCTCTAGGGCCATAATTCTTGGCCCATCTTTTTCTAAAATTGAGCGATCGTATGAAATAATTTCGTCAATAATATTGGGTTGATTAGCCTCATCAGCATCAAACGCGTCTTCATTAAATGCAAGTATCTCATGTTTAACATTTAATGATTTTAAAGTTTCATGGAATAGTACAACACCCTTGATGGTTTCTTCCATCTTATCATGCATACTTGCAGATGCATCAACTAACAATGTAAAAGTAGCATCAAAGGATTGGCTTAAATCTTGTTTCTTATAAAACAGCTTATATTGATCATCAATAAACCAATTAAGTAGATTCTTCTGAAGTCTTCCTTTAGTTAAATTACGGCGTTCATCCTGGTATTCTCTATCAATTGTTTTCTTTATGATTTGAATTAAATCTTTTGTCTCAAACTGAACTTCAGATTCAACGTCATGATAATCATTGATATATTGTGGTTCGATGTCTGGAATATTCCATTTAATCTCTACATTTTGATTGATACCTTTGAGTGCAAATGCTTGATTGTGACCGACAGAACCCCCTTCGTCATCTTCAACATTATCAGTAGATCCTTTACCCTTCTTAGTTTGCATATCAGTCATATCATCGCTCGCATCCCCTTCGCGTGCAGTGTCGTTATCACCCATGACATCACTATTCTCGCCTTCATGTAATTCCATTTCTAAATAAGCGCCACCTTCTGACGCACTATCTTGGTTATTAGATTCCATATCTTCACTTACAACTTCTTTATCATTTTGTTCTTCAGACTGTCCATCTAAGTTACTTGAGTCAGTTCTCGTTAAATCCTCAAAATTAAGTTCTTGTATTGCTTCATAAACCTTTTTCGGTATATGATAATACTCGTTCAACATATCTTCTTTTAAAATATTGTCAATTTGATACATGATACGTTCTGCTAAATACATATTATCTTCAGACGTTTCATTATAGAAGAAATCAGGCAAATATTGATACATATGATTTAAAATATCATCAATTTGAGGATGGATTTGCGGTACATCATAAAAATTTTCTGTTAAAAAAGATGCTTCTAAATATAAAAATAGTAAGTCTGTAAAAGTTGTTTTGGTTTTATAAACTTTAATTTGTGTCTGTGTATAATTTAATCTGACCTCATTACGCATTTGAATTATAGGCTTTGTCGAAGGACGTAATTGTACTATGGTATTTAATACACGTTTGTCCTCTAATAATTTGAAAAGTTGCTGGAAGAATTTAGGGTGTTGAAACTCACGATTATGAATGATTTCGTTTACAGTCTTTTCATCCATCATATGATAACCATAAGTAGCAAGTAATACATCTGATTTTAATCCTGTGGATTCTATTTCTTTACTTCTATGTGACCAAAATGAGCTTGTAATTAATGTATGATGGATTGGATCATAATATGGGAATTTTTGGATTTTAACGTGTGCTTGTTCATTTTTCAGTAAAAGACGAGCTAAATCTTGTAGCATCATGACTTGCTTTGCATCAAGCTGTTCGTCATTAAATTTTATAAAACGATCACTCATGATTATCCCTCACTAAAAGTTTAATTCTACTGCGTTTTTAATTGCTTGTTGTTCACGTTCATCTTCTAATTTATCTATAATCGTGCGCTGTATCGCACGTTCTATTGGCATGATTGTTGCTAAATCACTCAAGTCAATTAGTGCTCGAATACTGGCTGCTTCTTCAGAAATTTGACCTTGTTTTGTCATTGTTCTCAAATCTTCATTGAACTTTATAATGCTTTGGATAACAGCATCGTTTTTTAACTGGCTTTGATTTTTAATAACATCTTTTAAAATATCACCATCAATATAATCTACTTCAATAACAACGAAACGGTTTTTTAGTGCTTCATTCATAGGTAATGTACCAATGTATCCTACGTTTATAGCTGCAATGACATTAAAACCTGGTGCTGCACTGACAACTTCTCCGGTAAATGGATTTGTTAATTTTCTACGATAGTCTAATACACCATTCAGTATGGGAAGCGTTTCTGGTTTCGCCATGTTAATCTCATCGATATAAAGAATATTCCCTTCTTTCATAGCTTGTATGACAGGCCCATCTATAAAGACAATTTCCTGTGATCCGTTGTCAGTTGTTTGTATTGTTTTAAATCCTAATAAACTTTCTGCATCTAAATCAACTGAACAGTTAATTTGGTGCATCGGTCTATTTAAAGTTTCACTTAACGTTTCAGCGAGTTTTGTTTTCCCAGAACCCGTTGGCCCTTTTAATAGGATATTTTTATTTAATTTCATTAATGATTTGGCATCATTAAAGACAGTTTCATCTCTATTAATATATTGTGCATTTGTCATTTTTTTAATGTCTCCTTTGACATGTACATGTTTGTCTAATAATTATTAGAAATCATTAAAAATAGACTGGGGCAAGAATACATTATCATATTTTGCCCTAGTCCTATTTTAATAAGAAAATTTATAAACTCACAATAGTTTGTGAGAAATTGTTTATTACTTTCATGGTTCAATACGATATATTTAAAATCTTATACTTCTTTAAAATAGTCTTTATAATATCCGCCAACTAGACCAGAGTTATCGACGATTTGATAATACTCCTCAGTTTCATTGATAACGTCATATTGTTTACCTACTGTTAGCATATCAGATACTGTGAATTTTTTCGCTTCTGCATGTTCGACTTCGACTTTTTTAATAGGTGTGTTTGTTTTCCAAGTTTCATGTAACATAATTGTAAAAACCTCTCTTTATTGTTTTGTTTCTAAAGTTAATATAAATGTGATGCCGCTTTTTTCACTAATTCTTAAAGAACGTTCGCCATCTTGATCTAATGTTTGATAGGGAATCCCAATAACTTCAAGTTGTTGCAATGCATTTTGAAAATGTGGTTTTGATTCAGTAGCCAATTCAATTTGTTCAACTATACCATGTTCAGGCATTTTTATTTCATCTTTTGCAGCATAGATATGCAGCTCGCCACCTAGCCCGCCATCTCCTATACGAAATACTTGTACTTTATAATCGGCATCGTCTGTTGGTGCATATTCGGCAAAATGTATGAGCCCAAAAACCTTAGTTAAAATAGATTGCGTTAACATGAGTTCATTAACTTTCAAGAGGACAGGCCCCAATCCCTGTATTTGATGTAATGGGTTTACAGTATTTTCAAATGATGGCATACCTAGTGGCGCTCCAGTATTATGTTCATTTGAGTAAATGTTAAAAGATTGATTATTTGGGTCTTTAAAATCAAAATATTTATGACCATTTAAATCAGTTACACCACCATGGTTAATGTGGTGATTATCTAATACTGATTTATACTCATCCAGACCTTCATCACTAGGCACCCGCAAGCCGATGTTATCTATATGATTATTATTGTTAATATAGTTAGGTATTTCTACAAAATGTATACGTGTGCCAGAATTAAGTTCAGCATCTCCAAAACGTAGCGCTTGCTCTTTGTTTGTTACATTGAGCCCGAGTATATCTTTAAATAAAGTTTTAGTTTTTTCTAAATCATTTGTCCCTGTAGTAACACTTCTAAGACCATTCATTATATTAACCCCTCTATTCATATCTTTTCAACTAATTATAACTTACTTTAAGTATTATTTGTATGATGAATAATGGTTTTACAAAATTATAACGATTATACATTGGACGAATTAAGAAAATGTATTAAAATGTATATATATATCGTGATTTATTATTTTTCATGACAAATTTGAAAATAAATTTATTGAATTAGAAGGAGGTTTTAAAATGTTAACTGTATGGCTTGTATTTGCTATCACTGTGCTTATAGCAGTGTATTCTGGAATTACTTTCTTTTCGAATATAAATAATAAAGCAAAGCAAAAAAATGCTGATGCTAAAAGTGTTAAGAAAAATAATATCTATGGAGTAGTTTTCTTAGTGTTTTTAATTATTGCTATTATTGAACTTTTCGTGTATATAGCTTAATAAATTTACATTTTCAAGGTATGTATATTTAACCGAGATTATTAGAGTCATAATTGAAAAGAACTTTAATTCATTATACTTGAATAATAACTTCGTAGTAAAATTTAAAAGGGTCTGGGACAAAATTATCTCATTCTCTATTAGAAAGCCCCAATCTATTAGTTTTTCTAATGGATTGGGGCTTTCTATTTAAAATTCAATGATAGTAAAGTGCCTACTTGTCTCCGTACGTCTAAATCTTTTGTACTAACAATCTTTTATTTATTTTATTGTTTATTAAAAACATGAATTAATAATGGATAGAATATTGTATTGATTGATAACATTATTTTATTTATTTAAAAAATTGTAAAAAAAAGAGTATAAGTCATAAACATCCCTAATAAAGTAGAAACCATATAAATTATTTTAGTATTTATATGTACTTGTACAAATGTTTTAAAAGGCTAACGTCCAGTGAGTATGAGCGAGATACAACGAACTCAAACAATATCGCAAGCAAAAATGCACTTTCAAAATTAGAATTTTCGAATAAAAAAAGGAGCAGGATAAGAAATCAATATTTGATTTCTTGTCCTGCTCCACATAGCTGAGTATATATGAGTCAATTACAGTGCAATATCTAATTTACATTTACAAAATAACATGTTGTATTTATGTACTTTGCACTTAATTTGTCTTTATGAAAGAGAAGATTTAATTACTGGTAAATTGTACGGTATGATTTGATTCAGAAGACATTTGAATTGCATCTATCATAGCTATGGATGCGAGTGCATCTTGAGCATGTATATAATTTTGCGTATCGTTATGAATGCAGTCATAAAATTGATTAATCAGTTTACCATGACTTGGTCCATAATAAGATTTCGTTTTAGGTGCTTTAGCGTCTTCTATAACTTGTATTTTATAACCGTCTTCATTTACACGTGTAAGGATATTATCTTTAATTGTGAATTTTTCATTTTCAAAGATGACTTGAAGCTCAACACTAGAATTACTAATACTAGCATTTGTAGCGAAAAACATGCCATTCGCTTTATTTTCAAACGCTATATGTGCTGCTGCGGTGTCCTCTACTTCGATATCGTAAGCTAATAGTTGTGAGACATTGCCTTTAATAGAAGCGATTTTCCCACAAAGTAATTGCATTAAATCTAGTGTGTGAATGGCTTGATTGATTAACACGCCACTACCAGCAGTGTCCATCTTACCACGCCAAGGTTTTTCTGTATAATAAGCTTCAGGTCTAAACCAAGTTACTAGTCCTTTTACACCAACCACGTCACCATATTTACGATTTTGAACGATTTGTTGTAGTGTTTGAAAGGTATCATTATAGCGATTTTGAAAACAAATACCAATTTTTGTTTTTGGGTATTTGCGCGCTAACTTCACTAATTCAAGACCTTCTTTGGCATTAATTGCAAGCGGTTTTTCTTGAAGCACATGAACGCCTTTTTCGACACAAGTTGATGTTGCTGATAGGTGTAAATAGTGTGGTAAACAAATATGAACACAATCTAGCGCTTCTGAATCTAACATTTCAATTAAATCTTTATAAAAATGAGTATGAGGTACTTTATTTTTAAATAATTCATTTTCATCACAAACTGCTACTAATTGAGCATCTGGATTATCTTCAATCGCTTGAATATGTACTTGAGCGATATCACCTAGTCCAACAATTCCAATTTTAAGCATATGACCATCTCCGTTTATTTATGCTTTTATAAGTTAATTTATTGTTCTAATTGAATTTTTTCTTGTAATGCGTTTTTAAATTCTGTTGGATCTACTGGTAGTGATACTTCTGTGCCTAACCAACTTGAAAGATAAATGGCATTTACAAAGTTAACACCATTAATACCGTCACTGCCTGGAGCAATCAATGGTGTTTCATCGATAATATTAGCTGCAAAGTTTTCTAATACGCTGATGTGCTGTTGGCCCCACACACTTTCAAATTCAAACGTTTCTTGATCATAGATATTGTCAAAACCCTTGCCGGTGAAAATTTTGGTAGCATCTTCCCAAGACATATTGCGGTTCATATCTGTTTCAGATTCTTTTAAGCGAGTCAGTGTGATTTTGTTACTATCTTCTACTAATATTTTACCTTTGTCTCCAGTGATTTCTAAGCGGTCTGTTCCAATAATGTCATGTGTACATGTAATGAATAGACCTGTTGCACCGTTGCCGTAATCTAATATAGTTGTTACATCATCATCGACGTTTAAATCTCTTTGGTAACCATATTTAACATTAGAAAATACTTTTTTAGGTAATCCACATAACCATTGGAGTAAATCAATTTGGTGTGGCGCTTGGTTTACTAAAACACCACCGCCTTCTCCATTCCAAGTTGCTCTCCAAGAACTTTGATCATAATATGCTTGAGGACGCCACCAAGTAGTGATAATCCAATTTGTACGACGAATATTACCAATTTCACCATCGTCAATTAATGCTTTAACTTTTTGGTATAAAGGGTTGGTTCTTTGATTAAAGAAAATACCAAACGTTAATTCTGGTTTAGAAGCTGCTAAATCACTGATTTCTTTAACTTTATCAGCATAGATATCTGCAGGCTTTTCCAAAAGTGCATGAATATCTCTAGACAATGCTTCTTTGCCTATTTCTGTATGGAGGTAATGAGGCACTGTAGTAACGACTGCATCTACATCGCCACTTTCTAACATATCAATATAGTTTTCGTAGAAAGGCACATCTGGATATTTTTCAGCACTTAACGCTTTTTTCTTAGGATCAATGTCACATATTGCGCCGATTTCTAGTTTATCTACTTCTCCACTATTAATAAAACTTGCATAAGTACCACCTTGTGCACCTAAACCAATAATTCCTAAACGAACTTTTTCCATTATGCATTCTCCTCTTGTTAAATATTAGATAGTATTTTTAGTAAAGCTTCATATTGCATTTTATATCCTTCAGCGCCGTCTTTAGCTACTGTGTTTTGGATTGTTTCTGTGGAATGTTCAAGTTCTAAATCTTTCAGCGAATCAAATACAACGAGATGAGGTTCTAGTGTTAAAAATCCTTCGTAGCCACTATTAATTGCTTGTTTAAGTATCGATTCAATTTGACCATCGCCTGTGCCGCACAAGACATTGACGCTATCTTCATAAATAGCATCCTTAACGTGAATATATTCTATATGTGAAGTCAATAATTCATAACATACTTGTGGATCTTCGCCACACTGAACAAAATTTGCAAAATCAAAGATTGCTTTAAAATGTTCTGAACCAACTTCATTTAAAATAATATTGCAACGCCGAGCAATATCCCCAAAGATATCTTTTTCATTTTCATGCAGTAAAATCACATTATATTGTTCAGCAATTTCAGCAAATTGCTTTAATTTAGCAATGACTTCTTTTTCATAATCATCAAAATCATCTTCTTTAGGTATATAAAAACTAAATATTCTAATGTATTTACAATCTAAAGTATTTGATATTTGACATAATGTTTTTAATGTTTCTAATTGTGCTTCAAAAGCGACATCATCATTTATATAAATTTTGCCTATTGGGGATCCAATGGATGAAACACCAATGTTCCACTTTTTTAACCTTGGTAAGACATCTTCTTGTATGCTTTCATCAGAATATTTACTAATGTTTTCACCATCAACGCCTCGCAATGAGATATAGCGCATACCTAATTCACTGACAGTTTTTAACTGGGCATCTAATTCTGATGATATTTCATCAGAAAATCCTGATATTGCGATATTTTTCATTATAAAAACACCTCCATTTTTAATAAATATAACTTAAGTTTTATAAATTAATTATTTGCAACCGCTTACATATATTTACTATAAAAAAGCACCTATCAAGGTGTAAATAGACTATCAATTAAATTAGAACCATGTTTTATAACCTAAATCAATTAAGTGGTCACGACTTGTGATTAAGCAATCATATGGGTCGGCACCGTATAATTCATCTTGCTCAACAAAGAAATATTCACTGCCGCTTTCAAGGCCAGCTTCTATAATCTCTCTTAATGGTAAAGTCCCTTCACCAAGCTCAGCAAATTGTGTAATCATATGTAGCATATAATATACCTTCTCAACACCTTCTCCAGGGTATTGGTCCCAGTCAATTTCTCCAATGCGATAATCTTTTAAGTGAATGGCACGAATGCGATTTGCATATGTTGGTATGAACTTAGTTGGATCTATCCCAGCGCGCCAAATCCAATGTATATCTAATTCAAATCCTAAATGTTCAGTGTTATCACGCATTAAATCTAACATGATTTCTCCATTATAACGAACGAATTCTAAATTATGCGCATGATAGTAAAGATCGATGCCATGTTCTTTTAAACGTTTAGCATAGTCCTCACATATTTCAGCAAATTTAAGTGTACTTTCTTTAGAGCCCATATAATTCATGGGAAGCATACCAATACGTAGAATCGTACAATCGACAGCTTTACAATCTGCTACAATTTTATCGAAATCATTTTGTAATGTATCACCTGGATATTTTTGTTCTTCAGAAATATCTTCAACACCACAAGACATTGCTGCGATATTCATACCAAAATCTTTAATTGCACGTTGCATTTCAGCAATGTTCTGTTCTGTCATTTCAATTTGAGATACTTCAACAGCATGATATCCAAGTTCGTTTACTTTATTTAAAACGTTGTATATCCCATCTTCAGCTACCTTATCCTTAAGCATCATCATTTGAACTCCAATTTGTGGTTCAGTCATATAAATCATCCTTTCAATTTAATATTGCTTTAGTGTTATAATTTAATTATATATTGAGTGAAAATTAACAACATTGTAAATAAAGGGAAAAAGATTGTTTTTTGAGTGGGAGGTATTTAAATGAAAGATAATGGGGATATTAAGTTTAAATTTGATTCTATTTCGTTACCTTTTGATGGAGAGTATGCAGCATGGCATAGGATAAGTGATGGTCACGTTGGTAATGAATTACATTATCACGACCACTATGAAATATTCTTCTCACTGTCAGGCAACATGCTATATACCATTGAAGGTAGAAAATATCAGCTAGATGTAGGTTCTTTATTGCTTATTACACCATATGAGTTTCATCAATTAAATGAACAAATGGATGGACATGCCGAACGTATTGGATTAAGGTTTGATGCACATTTATTAGAATCTTTGTCTACAGACAAATGTGATTTAAGTGCATGCTTTGACACAAAAGCACCAAACTTTAAAAATTTACTGCAATTGTCTGAATCACAAAAAAGAGAACTTTATTATTTACTTCAGGGATTAATTAATGAACAAAACAGTCAAAAGTTTGGGAAGCAATTAGCAGAAGAAGCATTGCTCACCCAATTTTTTATACTTTTAAATAGAGTATTTATTGCTAATGAACAGGTATCAGCAATAGATGATCCGGAAGCTGAGTTAGTAAGACAAGTATTAGATTACATGGAGTTACATTACGCAGATCCTATTTCTTTAGAAGATCTTGAAAAGAAATTCTATGTAAGTCGCTATAAAATTACTCAGCTCTTTACTCGACTTGTAGGTTACCCACCTTATCGTTATTTATTACGAAAACGATTGCAAAATGCGCAACGTATGTTGAAAAATGGAGAAAGTCCACAACAAGTTGCCAATCTATGTGGCTTTAGCGATTATTCTAACTTTTATCGGAAATTCAAAATGTCTTACGGATGTAGTCCACGTGATTATTACCAACGACATACCCAAAATTAAAATGTTTATATAATAGAGCATCCTCATCAAGAAGACGCACTAAATAAGAAGCGTCTTCTTGATGGGGATCTTTAATGGAAAAACCAATCATGAAAAAAGTACTTAACTTGATAAAAATGCACTTTATTATTTTGAAAATACAAAAATCAAGTTCTTACTCAATCAATATTTAGGTGTTGAAAATAATGATTTGAATGAGCAAAATTTTAATATAATAAGATAGTTATTGAAACAAAATAATGAGCAGTAGTCATTTGAATAAATAGAAAACCGTGGCTAATGTATATTTTAAACAAGAAATCTACTGTATTAAGTGGTATGTTCGAGTTGATTAATGATGTTGTAAGCATTGCTGTTAATGGGTTTATATCTTTTATAACAACGTCTCTACTACCTCCCCTCTTTCAATAAACGTTATAACATGTATAATGACGTTATAACGTTTATTGTCTTGAAATACATAATTCTTGCGTTAGATTGTAAAATAAAGGTGGAATGACCTATGAAAGAAATTAATGATATTATTGCCGAAAATCTTAAGTTATTTAGAAAACAAAATGGTTATTCACTGGAACATTTATCCATTTTGACTGAAGTAAGTAAAACGATGCTTGGACAAATTGAACGTAAAGAATCTATTCCATCGATTACAATATTGTGGAAAATTTCTAACGGTTTAAAAGTTTCGTTCTCAGAACTTACACAAGAAAATATTGAAAACATTAAAAAAATATCTTTAAATGAGTTAAAGCCATTAACTTCAGAAGACAATAAATATAATGCATATCCATTTTTTAGGTTTGATATTGAGAAAAAGTTTGAGAGTCATATGGTTGTTATTGAGCCTGAAGGGCTTATGAAAGATTCACCTCATGGTTCTGGGTCTATAGAGTACATAACGGTTTATGAAGGTACACTAACGCTTAAATTGGATGGAGATACCTATATGGTCCATAAAGACGAATCTATCAAATTTAACGCTAATATGTTCCATTTTTACTCTAATGAAAATAATTCACAAGTTCGATTTAATATGATTGTGCATTATTAATGCACAATCATTTATCTTTATCTTCAGAGACCATCTATGAATTAAATTAGACTATACGTACCTATTACATATTCTCATCCCACACAAGGCTAGCTAAATAATTAAAATATAAAAAAGCGTATTAAGTTATCTAAAATCTACAATTTATACTTACATTTATTTTTATTAAATATAAGATGCTTTTTTACAATTTTTAAAAAACATAAAAATACAACGACGTTAAACGCCGTTGTATTGGGATTAATAAACTATTTTGTGTTGTGGATTATGATTCTAATAATAAATCTTCTGGATTTTCAATTAAATCTTTAATCATTTTTAAGAATCCTACTGCTTCTTTACCATCAATAATTCTGTGATCATAGCTTAATGCAATGTACATCATTGGACGGTTTTCAATTGTATCTGTATCTACAGCAATTGGACGTGTAATGATTGAGTGCATACCTAAAATAGCAGCTTGGCTACCATTGATGATTGGCGTAGACATCATTGAACCAAAGATGCCGCCATTAGTAATTGTGAATGAACCATTTACCATATCGTCTAGACCGAGTTTTTTATCACGTGCTTTTTTAGCTAAATTACCAATTTCTTCTTCGATTTCAGCAAAGTTTTTCTTGTCACAGTCTCTTACGAAAGGAACAAGTAAACCATCATCAGTAGACACTGCAACGCCGATATCATAGAATTGTTTAGTAATCATATCGTCGCCGTCTATCTCAGCATTCACACCCGGGAATTTTTTCAGTGCTGCAACAGCTGCTTTTGTGAAGAATGACATGAATCCAAGTTTAGTACCATCATGGTCTTTAATGAATTGTTCTTTTTTACGTTTACGTAAGTTCATTACGTTCGTCATATCGATTTCATTAAATGTAGTTAACATAGCTGTATTATTAGAAACTTCTAATAATTTTTTAGCAGCTGTTTTCTTACGACGAGACATTTTTTCTCTAACTACTGGTTTTGATGGATTTTGTTGTGCCGGTTTTTTCGCTTCTTCTTTAGCGGCCGGTGTTACTTGATTTTGATTTTGACTTTGATCAACGTGTTCTTTTCTTACAACATCATTCGATTGTGCTGCTACTTCAGATAAGTCGACACCTTTTTCACGAGCATATTTTCGTGCTGACGGTGTGGCATTAACACGTTGTCCGTTATCCTGATTCTTTTCTTCTGATTTATCATTTTGCGTTTCAGATTTTAGTGGTTGAGCTTTTTCTGATGATGAATCGTTTTTAGCGTCATCTTGTTTAGCTGGTGCTTCAGAAGATTTGTTTCCGCTACCTTCTCCAACGACAGCGATAGATTGACCTACTTCAACTGTATCGCCTTCGTTTGCAAGTAATTCTTGAAGAACGCCTGCTTCTTCTGAGACAACTTCAACGTTTACTTTATCTGTTTCTAGTTCAACGATAGCTTCACCTTTATCTACGTTATCGCCTACTTGTTTTAACCATTCTGCAATGGTACCTTCTGTTATGGATTCTGCTAATTCTGGAACTTTTACCTCTGGCATGCTTGACTTCCCCCTAGTTAATTTTTGTACTTTGTTCGAGTATCATATTTTGAACGAGTTTGTGGATTTCACCATCACCTTCAGCTGGTGCCGAACGTTGTATACGACCATGATAACTTAAATCGTATCTATCTGTAGTTAATTCTTTTAGACATGGATAAACAAATGACCATGCACCTTGGTTTTTCGGTTCTTCTTGTACCCAAGCTACGTTTTCTAAATTCGGCAATTCATTTAACAATGCTTCGATTTCAGTTACAGGGAATGGGTAAAGTCTTTCTACTGCAACAATTAATATAGAATCATTTGGATTTTTAGCCAAATATTCTTTTAAATCGATAAACATTTTTCCTGAAGCTAAAATAACTTTTCTTACAGCATCTTTTTGATGTTCTTCCGGTAAAATCGCTTCAAATTTGCCCGTAGTAAATTTACTAATAGGATCTGCTACTGTTTTATTACGTAATAAGCTTTTCGGCGACATTACTACTAAAGGTCTCATAGATTCTGTGCCTAATGTAGCAGCTTGTGCGCGTAATAAATGGAAATAGTTACTTGAACTAGATAAATTAACGATTGTCGCATTATTTTCTCCTGCAAGTTGCAAGAATCTTTCTAAACGTGCAGATGAATGTTCTGGTCCTTGTCCTTCAAATGAATGAGGTAACAATAATGTTAAAGCAGAACGTTCGCCCCACTTAGCTCTTGAACTAAATAAGAAGTTATCAAAAATCATTTGAGACATATTTGAAAAATCACCATATTGCGCTTCCCAAATTGTCATACATGATTTATTTTGAACGTTATAACCATATTCAAATCCAACTACTGCAGCTTCTGATAATGGTGAATTACGTACTTCAAACGTTGCTTTTTGATTAGGTACATGATGTAATGGTGTATACTTCTCACCAGTCTCTGGGTCATGTAATACTGCGTGACGATGACTGAAAGTACCACGTTCGCTATCTTGTCCTGTTAAGCGTATTGGATTGCCATTTTGAGTGATTGTCGCAAAAGCTAATTGTTCTGCTTGAGCCCAGTCAACTAATCCATCCTCTTTTTCAAATGGCTCTCTACGTTTGTCTAATACTTTATTAAGTTTCTTCAATACATTGAAATTTGAAGGATACGTAAGCATCGCGTCATTAATTTCTTTTAGATGTTCAAAGCTTAATTCTGTATCTTCGCTTTGAATTGGTTCTGCTAAATCATCTGGTTTTTGCATATTTGGGTTATCCATTTTATCATTTTTATCAATTTTGTCATGAGATGCTCGTAATGATTTTTGTACTTCATCCATAATATTATTCATTTGATCTTCTGTAATAATATTTTCATCTACGAGTTGTCTTCCGTATAAAAGTTCAACAGATTCATGTTTACGTATTTCATGATATTGTAGTGGGTTTGTGATTGATGGTTCATCCATCTCATTATGACCATATCGACGGTAACCAACTAAGTCAATAACGACATCTTTATGGAATTCTTTTCTGAAAGCCATAGCAATTTCAATTGCTTCAATTGTTGCTTCAACATTGTCTGCGTTAACATGCATAATTGGCACATCATATCCTTTAGCAACATCTGAAGAATATGTTGTAGAACGACCTTCTTCAGGTTCTGTTGTAAAGCCAATACGATTATTTGTAATAACGTGTAGTGTGCCGCCAGTAGAATAACCATCAAGGCTACCTAAGTTCATTGCTTCAAAGTTGATGCCTTGACCAGGATAAGCTGCATCACCATGAATTAATATTGGCATAGATTTTTCAAATTCAGTTGTTACAGCACCAGGTTTATCTGTATTGTCTTGTGTTGCACGTGTTTTACCTAAAACAACAGGTGCTACGATTTCTAAATGACTTGGGTTATTAGCTAATGAAATACGTTGTTCACTACCGTATGAACGCGTCGTTTTCACGCCACCAAGGTGGTATTTAACATCACCAGACCAACCAGAAGTTAATTTTAAGCTTCCATCTTCTGGTAAAAACTTCATTGGATCTGTATGCATAAATTCAGAAATCATCATTTCATATGGCTTTTCTAAAACATGTGTGAGTACGTTTAATCTCCCACGGTGAGCCATACCAATTTGAATGTTTTGAATACCCTCGTCACTCGCAAGTTTTAAAGTTTGCTGTAACATTGGGACTAATGTATCTACACCTTCAATTGAAAAGCGCTTTGCACCTACAAAGTTTTTGTGTAAATATTTTTCAAAACCTTCAACATGGGCTAAA
The DNA here is from genome assembly GCF_001431205.1 of Staphylococcus sp. NAM3COL9. GTDB lineage: Bacteria > Bacillota > Bacilli > Staphylococcales > Staphylococcaceae > Staphylococcus. The sequence continues at coordinate 344,821 of NZ_LGPC01000011.1, forward strand.
TTTTTAAAAAGTTCTATTTTTTTATTATCATTTAAAGTTGCTTTGTATGGTGTTTCAATTCTGCGTTTTAACCATACACGTTCTCTATTGTTGTTGATATGCGTGTACTCAAAGGCGATTGGTCCTTTGTAACGTTTTTCCATACGTACAATAGCTTCATAAGCATTGTCATATATATCTTTGAAATGCTCTGATACAATACCTGCAGAAATAGATTCAAGTGTTTCTTTGTCTAAATTGAAATCTTCAAAGTTTAACTTTGGAACATTTTCTCTTACAGGTCTATTGACTGGATAAATATCTGCTAATAAATGCCCGTATTGGCGGATATTATCTATTAAGCGCATAACACGTTTGATTGTGCTATCTCCTTTAGTCACATTACTTTGACCTTCAGTATTTGTTACGATGTTAGCTTCACCGTTTTTAATAGTACTAAATAGGACTTGCAAATCTTCTGGGACTGAAGTCGGATCATTTAGATATACGTCATATAAATCTAAAACATATCCAAGATTTGCCCCGAAATTTACAGGAGCCTCGGAAACCTGTCTTTCGTTGCTCATATTACACCCTCCACAAAATAGTTGAAACGCTTACAAATCAATAATAGCATTAAACAGGCGCAAATTAAAGTACCAATAACCTACTTATATGAAAAAACAGAACCTAAATTAAATAGATTCTGTTACTTTTGTAATACATATAATAATGTAACGCATATTTTGCTGAATTCAAACTTTTTAAATGCTAGATTTTACATGTTAAAAAGTGATTTTAAAAGTTGTATATTCACCTATCTCACTTTCAACTTGAATGGTGCCTTGATTCAATTCAATTATTTTTTTAGCAATAGATAGGCCAAGTCCATTTCCACCTAATTTACGAGAACGTGATTTATCGACTCTATAGAAACGGTCAAAGATAAATTCAATGTCTTCTTTTGGAATACCAACCCCATGGTCTGTTATCTCAATAGAAATTTGTTTATTTCTAAGGTTGGTTTGAATATGAATATGTTTGTTATGCTGATCATATTTCATAGCATTATCTATGAAAATGATTAATATTTGCTCTAATTGGTAACGGTTTATTTTAATATTAAGTGGTTTCGGATAAGCTTCAAATTCAAATTTATAGTCCTGATGTAATTGTTTTAAAGATTTTATACGAGCTGTGATTTCCTGATTAATATCTACATTTTCGATTTCTCCATCTCGACTATTATTATTATCTTTAGTGAGTAAGAGGAGCTCTTCTACTAATTTCGTAATTCTCATCATTTCTTCTAAGGAAATGTCTAATGATTCTTCGAGTATTGCTGCATCTTTTTTTCCCCAACGTTGAATTAAATTTAAGTGACCTTGGATAATTTGCAATGGTGTACGTAATTCGTGAGAAGCGTCTTCCACAAATTGTCTTTGTTGATTAAAAGATTCTTCTAATTGGAACATCATTTCATTAAATGTAACGATTAAATTATCTGTTTCTTCATAGTTTGTAGTTAACTCTACTTGTTCTTGGAAACCATCCCTACGTATTTGTTGCATTTTGTTAGACATTAATATCAATGGTTTTGTAATTTGTGATGAGAAAAAGTAACTTATAATCGCAGTGATAAAAGTTGCAATGATACCGAAAATAAGCGCAATAAAATATAGAGAGTTTACGAGTGTATTATAGTCTTCTAATGAATGAACGATGACACTATACCCTTTGAAACTTTGAGAATCGATACGTTGTGTTATAGTCAGGTATTCTGTATTGTGATGGTTTTTAATTGAAGCTTCATTAGCATCTTTAGTCGCAAAATTTGGTGTGTAACCTATCGTATCATCATTTGAAGTTTCCATTAATTTATTGCCGTGGTCACTGTAAAGTATCACTTTCTGAAAGTTACCTAAGGAAGCATTTAAATCTAAGGGTGTTATATCTTTAATTTGTTTAGTTTCAAAAAGGTTTACGATATCTGATGAACTCCGTTCTGCCTCAGCAAATTCATTGTGACGTAAACTATTGCTTAAGAAGAATATAATAATCAAACTAAAAATAAATATCGTTGAAAACGTTATTGTTGTTGTTATCATCATCCATTTTGTTTTTAATTTTCTTTGCTTCATTGTCTAACCACATAGCCAACGCCACGTACTGTTTCGATGTATTTATCTTTACCGTAGGGTTTGAGTTTGTTTCTTAAATAACGAATATAAACATCAACAACATTTGTTTCGACCTCAGTATCATATCCCCAAACTTCAGTGATAATTTGTTCTCTCTGCAAAACATGATTTTTATTAACAACAAGTAAATATAATAAGTCATATTCTGTTTTCGTTAAATCTAAGGATTCGCCTTCTATAGTGACTTTAAAAGCGTCTTTATCTATAATGATACCCTTGATATCAATGATGTTTTTTTGTGGCTGTCTACGTAGCATAGCACGTATTCTAGCTAATAATTCTTCTATATCAAAGGGTTTAACAATATAATCATCAGCACCATAATCTAAACCTGCGACTTTATCATAGGTATCACTTTTAGCAGTAATAATAATTATTGGCGTTGTTTGCTTTTGACGAATTTGACGGCAAATCTCTAAGCCATTGATATTTGGCAACATCAAATCTAAAAGTATAAGATCATAGTTATTTGACAGTGCTTTTTCTAAACCAAAACGTCCATCGTATTCTATATCTACAGAGTAATTTTCGTGTTCAAGTTCAAGTTCTATAAAGCGAGCAAGATTTTGTTCGTCTTCTACTATTAATATTTTTGTCATAAGTTGCACCTCAAATTATATTTTAAATGAAAATACACAATGTAGGAAGTTATTACTAACAATTGTATAATAATTGTTGCTCATACACGAGATTTATTTAACTAGTAAATCATACTAAATACCGTCGCGTTACATTTTGAAGGTTATTAAACTTTAACAAATATAAGAATATATAAAAATTTCTTGATTCTAATTGACAATAATTCTCATTGTTGTATAATGTAATTGAAAATGATTATCAATTCCAAATATAAGACATTCCCCCCACACGAATTTCGATCTTATTGGATTGATCATTTTCAGAAATATCCCCTTTTATATGCCCGTAAAAGACTAACGTTGCGAGACAACGTGAATATAAAAACCGGTTTTACTTTGTAAAATCGGTTTTTATAATAAATTTTGACACAAAAAGGCAACAAGATACGTTATATATCTAGTTGCTCAAAATGAGGACGAGCCAAACGTTAATAATGATGTTTGGCTTGTTTGTTGCGATTAAAAATTCAAGCAAAATATTTACAAAAATCATACATAAAAAACTGCCGAAAAGTCAATGACTTTGTCGACAGCCTAGCCAGCTAAACACAACTTATATCTAGCTGGCTTGTTGTTTATAAATTATCAGTAAATACTAAACTTGTAGTTTATGTCTTAAAATAAGCGTTGGTAATACCACACAAAATGCTCCACCAATAACACCAGCAATGATATCAGTTGGATAGTGTACACCAAGGTATACACGAGAAGATGATATTAAAATGACAAATAATGCAGATAATCCTATCATAAATGCTCTGGATTTGCCTTGTAGCACTCGATTAGCGATATACATTGTACTACCAAATAATGTGGCAGAGCCCATAGCATGACCACTTGGGAAACTAAATCCAGAAATATCAATGAGTCTTAGTAAAGTTGGGCGTTCTCTATCAAAGAGGTTTTTTAGCAAAGGATTTAAAGTGCCTGATAAACTCATTGCGATAGCAAAAAATAAAGCCTCAATATTTAATCGTTTTAGCATTAAATAAGCTATTAATAATAGTGATAAGCAGACCATTGCCCATACTTCACCAATCTTAGTTACGCCTAAGAAGAAGGTAGTCGTAATAAAACTTTCAGAAGAATAGATAAATTCGTATACTTCATTATCAATCCATTTTCCTAATCTAGATTCATGAAAGAATGCAATGATGCCAAATATTAAAGTGAAAATGATTAGTAATGATATTCGTTTCCATCGACTCATTGCATATGCCCCCCCATTAGTTTAGCGCGTCACTAATAATTTTATTGAATAAATCTTGACGCGTATAGCTTTCTTTATATGTTTGCATTTGTTTAACTATCGATTCACGATTCGCTTCAATTTCATTGAGCTGTGTGATTAATTGTGTTTCAGTTAACGTATCTTCTGGTAATGTTTTACCAAAACCTTTAGCTTCAAAATTCTTAGCATTATCAATTTGATCACCACGTGACTGATCTCGACCAAGTGGAATTAATAACATAGGAATTCTAAGTGCTAAAAATTCATAAATCGCGTTTGAGCCAGCACGACTAATAACCGTATCAGTAATTGCTAAAAGGTCTGTTAAATCATCTTTCACAAATTCAAATTGAATATAATCCTTTTTATTGGAATATTGTTTTTCTAACAATCCTTTACCAGTTAAATGTACAACTTGATAGTTTTCATTAAGTGCGTCTAAATTGTGTCGTATGATTTCATTTAATTTTTTACTGCCTAGACTCCCGCCCATAACGAGCAGAACTTTTTTATCCTTAATGAATTTAGTAAGTTGATAACCCCTGCTTTTATCTCCAGTTTTCAGATCTTCACGTACTGTTGCACCGACGAAATCTGCTTTATCTTTAGGGAGATACTGCAATGTATCGTCAAAAGTAGTGTAGATTTTTTTAGAAAATTTGAGTGAAATCTTATTAGCTAAGCCAGGTGTTAAATCTGATTCATGAATTATTGTTGGAATTTTCAAAGATTTTGCAGCTATTACTACTGGTACAGATACAAAACCACCTTTTGAAAATAATAAGTCAGGTTTCTCTTTCTTTAATACTTTTCTTGCATCTAATATACCTTTTAGTACTTTGAAGACGTCTTTTAAATTGTCCCAAGAAATATAACGTCTTAATTTACCACTAGAAATCGAATGATATTTGATTTCAGATAATTGAGATTCAATCATCTCGCGTTCAATACCTTTTTTTGAACCAATATAAAAGGTTTCATAACCTTCTTCCAAGGCAGTGGGTATTAAACTTAAATTGACTGAGACATGTCCAACAGTGCCTCCCCCAGTAAATGCGATTTTCGTCATATTATAACCTCTATTCTTCTAATTTTTTATAATAGGCAAAAAATGGTTTCCCTTTATTAAAAGGAGGATAATCAATTTCTGCCTCGCCTACTTTATTAAAGCCAAATTTATTAAACAGACCTTGGGCACGTTTGTTTAATGCATATGTGTCTGTCACCATAACATGAATATTATGGTCAAGTGCAAGGTTAACGACAAAGTCAAACAACTGAGTGGCAGCACCTTTATATGCTGCTGATCCAGCAAGTCTGTGGATTACATATGCACCACTTCTGTCAATTGGCCATTCTAATTCATCATACCACTCTGATTGTTGTTGGTCGACAACTATAAAAGCATAAATTATAGAATTTTCTTCTAGTACATAGAGTGTTCCTTTTTGTATGTCTTCTTTGAAATGCTGTTCCAAAGGATAATGTTCATCCCATTGATTATTATTATCTTTTTTCATGATTGCTTTAGCTTCTTTTACAATTTTTAGTATACTTGATAAATCATTTTTATTGGCAATTCTAATCATAGAAATAGTACCTCTCTATAGTTAATTTAATTTTTTAAGAAGTTTTTGTAAAACAGTGTCCTCTTTATTTGCTTTATTGACAAGCTCTTGGGTGAACTTTTCATTTGTTTTTTTGTCGAATGTGCCATTTACTTCTAAAGTATTTTCTTTTTGGAATGATTCAATAGCAGATTGCAAAGCATTATCAAATTCATTAGAGTTATTATTTACTTTATAGCCTAAAGCAGATAATCCTATCTTCATTGTTTTAACATTTTTATCGCTATCACCAAACGCATAGGTTTTATCATTAGGTATAACATTTAATGTTTGATATTTTGGTTCACTAATTTTTACATCCGGCTTAATTCCCTTACCATGAATGTAATGCGAATTTGGTGTTAGCCATTTCATATTGGTGAATTTTAATAATGAACCATCATCGAATTCATTTGTTGTTTGAACGATTCCTTTACCAAAAGTTTTAGAACCATAAACCTTGGCCTTATCATAGTCTTTCATAGCCCCTGTAAATACCTCAGAAGCACTTGCAGATCCTTTATTAACAAGAATTGATACTTCCATGTCCTTAGCTTCTTTTGAAGCGTCATTAGAAGCTTTAATTGCTTCTTTGTGCTCGCCTTTTTGAAGTTGTACGACAGTTTCACCTTTATCTATAAAAATATTAGCCATTTTAATCGCTTCATCTAATAGACCACCTGGGTTATTACGTAAGTCTAAAACAATTTTACGGACGCCATCTTTATGTGCTTTAATAATTGCAGATTTTAGTTCTCCTGCAGTACTATCTTGGAATTTGTTGATAGTAAAGACACCTATGTTGTTTTGTTTTTCATATTCAACGCTTTTTACATGTATTTTATCACGCTTAATTATAATATCGTGCGCTTGATTAGCTCTTTTAATTGTTAAAGTTACATTCGATCCTTTTTTACCACGCACTTTATTTACAATTGCTTCTAATGGTTGCCCTTTGATAGATTTACCATTAACTTTAGTCACAACGTCTTTCGGTTGTATACCTGCTTTTTCAGCTGGTGAACCTTTCATTGGACTTGTGATTTCAATTTTATTTCCTTTTTTTTGCATTTCTGCTCCGATGCCTACAAAGTCTCCAGAAACATCTTCATTAAAAGATTTCGTTTCTTTTTTAGTCATATAGTCAGAATATGGGTCATCTAACTCTTTTACCATGCCATCAATAGCAGCTTCAGATAATTTTTCGGAATTTGTTTCTTTATAATATTCATTATTTAAAGTTTTATAAACTTTTTGCACCTTTTGCATTTCTGTTCGTTGATTACTATTTAATCCGCTTTTCCAATTACTAACGCCAATTGTTGCAAATACTGCAATGAGTGCTGTGATAATCACAGTAGCTATTATTAAAAAAATAAAATGGCTACGTTTGAAATTTAAGAATTTAGATTTATTTTGGTGATTATTATCGTTATTATTGTTGTTATTATTTTCCTCATGAAAGTCTTTATGATCTGACATTTAATCACTTCCTACTACATATGTAAAAATTCCTATTAAAGTTCAACTAAAATAAAAAAGCTAGGATTGAACCATATTCGATTAATCCCAGCTACTTATGTGACACTATAATATTTTAATATATTTGAATCTATATACACAAATATTAAGTGATTCAAAATTTTAGCCATTCTGTATATTCTTCATATAAATCATCGAACACAGCCATTGAAATGGGATAATTGCCTTGTGTCTCTATATAATCAGATATAATATGAAAATCTTTCTCTTGTCTTGGAAAAGATAAATCATCAAAAATTTCTTCTGCTAAGTCACCTTTTTCACTTTTACGACCTCTTACTGTTAGCACAAATTGATAAAATGAATGATCTTTCATTAGTTCATTGTCACATCAACGATTTTTGTTTCGCCTTTAGTAATAGCGTTTACATCTGCAACATTAAGCGCTGATGTATTATCAGAATTTGTGATAATGATTGGTGATATTACAGATTTCGCATTTTCTTTAATATAATCTAAGTCGAAACGTAATAATGAATCTCCAACGCTTACTGTATCTCCACTTTCAACTAAAACTTCAAATCCCTTACCATCCAATTGAACTGTGTCTAAACCGATATGGACGAGTAATTCTAAACCATTGTCAGCTTTTAAGCCGATAGCATGTTTAGTTGGAAATACATTATCTACTTTACCATCGATTGGAGATACGACTTCGCCTTCTGTTGGATTTACACCAAAACCTTCGCCCATCATTTTTTGTGCGAAAACTGGATCTGGAATATCTTCAATTTTCACAAATTCCCCTGTAATTGGCGCATAAATAACGCTATCCTTATTAACTTCTTTACCTTTGCCGAATAATTTTTTAAACATATCTTGTTCGCTCCTTATTTTTCAAAATGTGATATTAAGTCTTCATAGCCTAATTCTTCAAGCTTTTCGAAAGGAATAAATTGAACTGCTGCGGAATTAATGCAATATCTTAAACCGCCACTTTCTTTCGGTCCATCATTAAATACATGACCTAGATGACTGTTTGCATCATCTGAGCGTACTTCTGTACGCACCATGCCAAAAGTTTTATCTACAAGTTCAACAACTTCTTCATCATCCAGAGCTTTAGAAAAACTAGGCCAACCACAATCTGATTCAAATTTTTCTTCTGAGGTGAATAAAGGTTTTCCTGAAATTTTATCGACATAAATGCCTTTTTCATAATGGTTCCAGTACTCATTTTGGAATGGAGGTTCTGTTCCATTTTCTTGAGTAACTAAGTATTCCATTTCGTTTAAACTATCTTTGCTTTTTTTAATCATTTTGTTTCCCCCAATGTTTTTCTATAAATGCTTTACGTCCTGATCCGCGTTGATATTGCTCATAATGCAATGGATTTTTCTTATAATAATCTTGGTGTTGAGATTCAGCAGGATAAAAGTTTTTATACGGTTTAATGGGTGTAATTACAGGATTATTAAAAATAGCCTGTTCATTTAATTGTTGTATTTTTGCTTCTGCAGCTTTTTTTTGTTCTTCATTGTGATAAAAAATAACTGGCTCGTAATGTTCACCACGATCAAAAAATTGGCCACCATTATCAGTTGGATCAAATGTTTTGAAATAAACATCTAAAATATTTTCGAAGGAAGTGATTTCAGAGTTATATGTGATTTGTACGGCTTCTACATGACCAGTTTGATTCGTACTTACACTTTCATAAGTAGGACTATCCAAACGGCCACCACTATAACCAGAAATAACATTTTCGATGCCTGGATAAGCAGTAAAAGGTTTAACTAAACACCAGAAACAACCACCAGCTAATGTCGCATAAGCCATAATATACCTCCTATATCTATTTTGTCATAAAGTTACCATTATTTTAAGAGATATGCTATCAAATTGTTTATAAATAATATAAAGGCTGTAAATTTTCTTAATAATAGTAACAACGTATATGGGGCAAAATTATATTAAGATTTCAAAACAATTAATCCGATTGCGCCTTGACCTGTATGTGTTGAGATAACAGGTGTTGTTACATTTGTATCAAAATGATTGAAATTAAATTCTTCAGAAAATTGTTTTTTAACCTTATCTACAAATTCGATGACATTGGCATGAGCAATACCAATAGATTTTATATTTTTATCACCTATAAAGTGACTTATTTCTTTCTTTAAAAATTGAACACTTGCATTTTGCGTACGTGAATTGTGTAACATTTCAAGTTTCCCATCAACAAGTGTACCAACTGGTTTAATTTTCATCATATTCCCAATTAAACCTTTTGTTTTACTAATACGGCCGCCCTTAATAAGTTGATTAAGTTGGCCTATAACGACATAAAGCTTAATGTTTTTTTGTAATTCATTCAATTTTTCAACCATTTTTTCAGTTGCAATACCTTCATTATTCCAATCTACAACGTGCTGAATTTGATAACCTAAACCAAAAGAAATTGATTTAGAGTCTATAACCGTTACATTGCTATCAGTAATTTGACTGGCCTGCAATGCAGTTTGATAAGTACCACTTAATCCAGAAGTGATATGAATACTAATGATTTCAGAACCATCAGCGCCTAATTCATCATACATCTCAATGAATTTGCCAATAGCTGGTTGACTTGTTTTAACATCTGCATCATCCTGAATTTTTTGTATATATGCTTCAGAAGTGATATCGACTTGATCTACATATGATTTTCCATCAATTGTTAAGTTAAGTGGTATAACATGGATATTATTTTCAACTAAATAGTCATTTGATAAGTCTGAAGTTGAATCGGTTACGATTTTCTTTTTAATCATAATGTCCTCCTATGAATTTTTCTTACGTATTAAATGTAAAAAAGTATGAGGAATTGTATTTTTTTCATCTAATTCCCCTTTAACTGATGATTCGACTTCCCAATCTTCAAATGTATAAGGTGGGAAAAATGTATCCCCATCAAATTTATCTTCAATTACAGTGATATACATATCGTCAACTTTATCAATCATTTCTTCAAATAATGATTGGCCACCAAATATGAAAACATGTCCAGGTAAATCAAATATATCCTCCATGGAATGAATTACATCAACGCCCTCGTGTTGAAAAGATTTATTTCTAGTTAATACAACGTTTCGTCTGTTAGGAAGTGGTTTTCCTATAGAATCGAATGTTGCACGCCCCATAACAAGGGTATTGTTAGTACTTAATTTTTTAACGTGCTTAAGGTCATTTGGTAAATGCCATGGTAAGTTGTTATCTACGCCGATAACACGTTGTTGATCATGCGCCACAAGTATTGATAGTGTCATATTTTTCCTCCTTAATGCTAATATAGTAAGCTGTTAACTTGAATTTTTTAATAATTTATATGATTTAATCAATTTTTATCATTTGTAGATTACACTGCTATCGGTGCTTTTATTGCTGGATGAGAGTCATAACCTATAATTTCCAAATCCTCGTAATTGATATCGAAAATAGAAGCATCACTGTTAATTTTTAATTGAGGTGGTTCAAAACCATCACGTGATAATTGTGTTTCTATAGCGTCAATATGATTAGCGTAAATGTGTGCATCACCAAATGTATGCACAAATTCTCCAACCTCTAGTTCGCATTCTTTAGCAATTAAATGTGTTAACAAACTATAACTAGCAATATTAAAAGGCACACCTAGAAATATATCTGCACTTCTTTGATAAAGCTGACAGCTTAATTTACCCTCTTGTACATAGAATTGAAACATTGTATGACATGGTGGCAATGCCATGGTATCTATTTCAGTTGGATTCCAAGCTGATACAATATGACGTCGAGAATTGGGATTATTTTTGATTTGTTCTATAACATTTTTAAGTTGATCAAAATGGTTACCATCTTTATCTTCCCAGTCGCGCCATTGTTTACCATACACATTTCCTAAGTCCCCAAATTTTTTGGCAAATGCATCATCATTTAAAATTTGTTGTTTGAACTTTTGCATTTCTTCCTTATATATTTTACTAAAAGATTCATCTGTTTGAGCTCTATGTCCAAAATTGGTCATATCTGGTCCTTTAAAATCTGTTGATTTCACATAATTCTCAAACGCCCATTCATTCCAAATATTGTTATTATATTGGAGTAAATATTTAATGTTCGTATCACCCTTAATAAACCAAAGTAACTCTGTTGCAATTAATTTAAAGGATACTTTCTTAGTTGTTAATAAAGGAAATCCTTTCAAAAGATCAAACCTTAACTGATGTCCGAATTTTGAAATTGTGCCTGTATTTGTGCGATCATTTTTTTGTTTACCGATGTCTAAAATTTCTTCGCATAGATTGTGATATGATTGGTCAAAATTATTGAGCATAACAATCACACTCCTTTCTATTATTTATATTTATCTTATTGGAAATTACTGACGATTAAAAGTGTTTACTATTAATTGTGTAAAAAATAATTCACATTATATAGAGTATACATTATTTCGTTGAAAACGTTTAAAATGTATACTTTATAAATTTAAAAAAACCAACTTAGCACATCTTAAATAATAATTTAGATATACTAAGTTGGTTTAGAGAAACACTTATCTAGTTTCAATTACTATTATCATTTAATATAAAATAACAGATTATATTAAATTAAGTAATTAGCAATATTCATCGAAAGCATCTTTGATATCCATACAAATATCTTGAATATCTCTGCCTTCAATATGTTCACGTGGAATAAAATGTTTTAATTCTTGACCTTGAAATAAAGCGTATGATGGACTTGATGGTACTTGCTGAATTAGTGATCTCATCTCATCAGTAGCATCCTTGTCTTGTCCTGCAAAAACTGTGACTTTATTACTAGGTTTTTTATCATTTTGTTCAACTACAGTTACTGCTGCAGGTCTTGCTAACCCAGCTGCGCAACCACATGTAGAGTTAATAACTACAAAAGTTGTGTCTTCTTCTGCGACATTATTCATATAATTAGAAACTGCTTCAGCAGATTCTAAACTTTCAAAATCATGTTCTGTTAATTCACTACGCATTTGTGTAGATAATTCATTCATATAAGCTTCATATGCATTCATTGATAACACTCCTAAAATTCATTTTTTCTTGAAATCACTTGTTTCTGTTAGCAATTTGTTTCCAAACGGATCCTAAAGCTTCATCGCCATTTTCTATTCTAGAAATAGCCATTTCTATTTGCAGTTTTACTTCGTATGCAGAATCATCTGCATGTGCTCTTAATGATTCGAGTTGTTCAGGGCCACCTTCGTCAAAGATAAACATTGCAGCTCTCCATCTTACAATTTTTTGCGGGTCGTTTAACGCTTTTTCCATTTCTGGCAACGCTTGTTTAAAACCTAAATCGCTTAAACAATCTCCTGATGTACGTCTAACTGCAGGACTTTTGTCATTTAAGCCTTTAAACAGATAAGGTAGTACAGCTTTATCTTCAACCATTCCAAGTAGCACAATTGCTTCACGTCTCAAGGGTATTTTTTGCTCATCACTCACTGCTTCCCCTAATAGTGGAAAATCTTGAACTGTTGGTGTTGGAAAGGATTTTAACATTCTTAATCGTTCTTTCCAGTTATCAGTAGCTTGATAAGTTTCCAGAGAAACATGATGATATTGTTTTTCTGGAACAACAATATCTGTAGCTAATGCTTCTTGCACAAGTATTTTTAATCGTTCTTCAGGATAAATAGCAGTGGTTTCTTCAAATACTTCAGACATAATCTCGTCTAAATCACCGTAGCGCACACCTAAATCATCCCATTTACGAAGAAAGACGATATTATCATTATCTTTTTGTGCTGCTAGCATGCTATCTATATAAATTTCTGGTAATTGTTTGCGTTTTTCTTCAGAGGTTGTAGTAAGTTTAATTTGATAAGGAATCCCTTTAAATTTTAATATTTCAGCCTTAACCTCTCCATAGTGTTCATCTGGTAGAGGATCACTTATTTCTTCTTGGTCGTCATTTAACGTTGCAGTTACGTTAGGTAAAACATCTTCCCAATCAAATTTCGGCTTTTTATCTACTGCTAAAAAGTCCATAACATAGAATATAGACTTAACGCCCTCTACTTCTAATACTGCATTAATAAAATGAGGTTGTCCCTCTGCAACTGCAGTATACGTATTTGATTTATTATCTTCTCTTTTCTCACTCAATACAATTTTCATTGTATTTGGACTTGGTGTAGGTTCAACGCGAACAATTTTCATCAAGGAACCTCCTTGTTATATTTATATTCTTTCTAACGTGGCTAATATATTCGGCAATACATCATCCCACTCAACATCAGCTTTTTTATCCACTGAAATAAAATCCATAGCTTGGAATATAGATTTAACGCCCTCTACTTCTAATACTGCATTAATAAAATGAGGTTGTCCCTCTTTTATTTTAGTATACGTATTGGGTTTTGTGTCACCACCTTCTAAGCTATATACAAATTTCATTGTACTTGGATTTGGGGTTGCTTCTACATTTAAAATTTCCATTATAAATCCTCCTTATTATTGTAACTCATTTCCTATTTGTTTGATTTGTTTTCCAATTGAACACTCATTTATACAAAAGTGATGTGCTTGTGTTTTTCCTTCAGTCTTTCTGATATGGTTTTTAAGCAAGCAATCTTTGCAGTATGTACTCATTAAATGATCTATCGCATCAATTGCTTCTTTTTCAGAATAAGTTAGAATAATCTTCACTCTCCTGTGTTTCTGTAAATAAAAGTATTTAATTATATTAAGATTTGATGCTTGAAGGTATTATATCATTTGTAACTACGATTGTTTAATATTAAATTTGCAATTAAGATTAATGTAGAAATAAAGTGTATTAATTTTTAAAGTATACTTGCAATTTTTAATTTATCTGATAAGATAATTCAGTTGTTAAATATGCGGTTTCTAAACACCCGCATCATCAAAATTTAGGAGGAATTTAAATTGTTTAATGAATTTTTTGGTGTGTTAACGTTTTTAATCACATTTTTATTATTAGTCGCAATGTATCGTCTTTTTGGAAAACAAGGATTAATTGCATGGATTGCAATTGGTACAATTATCGCTAATATACAAGTAATAAAAACAGTAGATATTTTTACTATTTCTGCAACGTTAGGTAATGTAATGTTTGCATCGATATATTTAGCTACTGACATTTTGAATGAGATATATGGTAGGAAAATTGCAAAGCGTGCGGTTTGGTTAGGTTTTAGTTCAACGTTAGTCATGATTATTGTCATGCAACTATCGTTACACTTCAACCCATCTTCCGTGGACACTACTCAAGGTGCATTAGATACAATATTTAATCTTGTGCCTAGAATTGCATTAGGTTCTGTTATAGCATATATCATTGGACAGCATTTAGATGTACTGTTATTTTCATTGATTAAAAAGGTATTCAGTTCAGATAGAACATTTATTATTAGGACGTATGGAAGTACGATAATCAGTAATATTATAGATACAGCATTATTCGTAGCTATTGCGTTTTTAGGCACAATGCCAAATGAAGCAGTATTTGAAATTTTTATAACAACTTACTTGTTAAAAATTATTTCTACAATATTTAACGTGCCGTTCGGTTATTGGGCGAAATCTATGTATCGAAAAGGTAAAATACAGAAATTAGATGAAGGTTACTAAAAAACTCTGAAATTGGTTATATACCGATTTCAGAGTTTTTTTGATTTAAAACAATAGTAATTTGCTCTCTTAAAAATTTAAATGTTTCATAACCGTCGCTAGCTAGAAAATGTCCTTGGTGAGGAATATGAATTGTTTGAGTTCCTAAAGCTTTAGACAAGCGATCTGTTGCGCTAATATCAACAACAGGGTCATGATTACTACCGATAGTGATAATATGTTGAACATTAATGCGATTAAGCTGAACATTAGTTTGATTGATATAACAATCTAATTCTGGTAAATTCTCTAATGTTTCAATAAAGCCCGAAATTAAAAATAGACCTTTTATATGTGGGCATTGAGAAAGCTGAGATAAATAATTAAGCACAGATACTACCCCAAGGCTATGAGCGACAATAATCGTTTCGGGATTTAATTTATCTGCCATACTATTGTGTAATGCTGTATACCATTGATTTATATCTGGATCATTTGAATCTGGTAAATGTATAACTTCAACTTCATAATCAGAAGATTTCATTTTAGCAGCTAACCATTGAAACCAATGACTATCAGTATGTGCTTGGTAACCATGTATAATAAACATATTTTTCAAAGTATCAGACCTTTCTTGATCAATTCCGACTAATTAAGTATAAATTCAATATATATAGGATACGAAAAATATATTGAATTTCCAACTGATATGATTAGCGTATATATAGTATAAAAGAAATAGTTTTGATAAGATTAGATTAACTTAAATAATGTAGGTGAATTTATGGCTAAAATATATTTTGATGCGGCTACTGCCGGTAATCCAGGTGAAAGTGCTTGTGCAGTTGTCATAGTAACAGATAATGAACGGATTCAGTATGATGCTAGTTTGGGTATAATGGATAATCATAGTGCTGAATGGGCCTCGTTGGTGTTTGCTTTAGAAAGTGCTGTGAAACACGAAGTGACGACGGCGATAGTTTATACAGACTCAAAATTAATAGAAGATAGTTTGAATAAGGGACGCGTAAAAAATAATAAATTTAAACCTTATTACAGTGAAATGTTAAAATTAGAACAACAGTTTGATTTACTTTTTGTAAGATGGATTCCTAGAAATCAAAATAAGGAAGCCAATCACCATGCTAAAAATGCGCTATATAAAATTACTCAATATAAAAAAGGCAAATAATATAAAAAAGTGGTTGCTAGCTTTCCAGATGGATTGCTAATAACCACTTTTATTTGTAAGTTTAACTGAAATGCGTAGACAAGTATTTTCCTGAAACATAGAGCTCATGTTCGTTACAGATATTTAATATCTTAGTGATATCTGCACCAAATTTCATATCTTGTAATAACGTTGTTGTATCTAAAGGTACTTCAGTATGAATTTTAGCTAAAGACTTGGAAACCTTTAAGTTTTGCATATTATTATTTATTTTATTCTGTTGGCCAGGTGTTAATTCATCTATTGCATCAACGACAGAGTCTACAGAACCATAATTTTGAATAAGTTTAATTGCCGTTTTTTCTCCTATGCCTTTTACGCCAGGATAACCATCTGCACTATCCCCCATAAATGCTTTTACATCAATGAGTTGTAGAGGATTCAGACCATATTCACTTTGAAATCTATCAAGTGTATAGCGATTATAAATGCTGAATCCTTTTTTAGTTAACCAAATTTCTACATTGGGATTGATACATTGTAGTATATCTTTATCACCAGTTACTACATAAATTTGATTTTCGTCAGAATATTGATGTGCTAGCGTTCCAATAACATCATCAGCTTCATAGTTCTGAACGCCAATATTAACAAAACCAAATTGATTGGAGACCTCTTTCACATAATCAAATTGAGGAATAAGTTCTTCAGGTGGCGCTGGTCTATTTTGTTTATATCCGTCAAACATATCATTTCTGAAAGTGGATTTCCCCATATCCCAACATACAGCTACATGTGTTGGCTGTATGTCATTGATTGCACTAAACACGTGACGCACAAATCCTTGTATACCATTTGTAGGAGTACCCGAAGAATTGCGCATAAATTGTTTGTGAAGACTTGTAGCATAAAAATGGCGGAATAATAAAGCCATGCCATCTATCAGTAATATTTTATTAGACATTTTGTGTACCTCTTTCTTATTTACAATAACTCTTTTAATTTTGCGTTCGTTTCTTGCAATTGTTGAATTAATGCATCATCGATTTCAAATGATAATAATTCTTTGATTTGACGATGAATATCACTTTCAAATTGTTTGAATTTTGTCTCAGCATTTTCGTCCATAACTAAGACGATTTCATTGAGGGCTTTTCTAAGATCGGCAATACAAGGAGCAAGCAATTTGATTGTTTCTTGTGTGATTTGTTCTTGTAATTCACCTTGTGTTTTAGATTGTAGGATATTCTTTTTAGAAAGTCCCTTAGGTAATGCATCAATCATAAGACTTAGCTCAACTTTTAAATAAGGTTCATCTAATTCAATATTATTTTTATCAAATTCTGGTTCAATAAATACGTGCAATTGTTCAAGTTTTTGTTTCAATGGTGCAATTTCATTATGCAATTGTTCGTGGAAATATTTTTTGACACGTTCAACAAGTAAGGACTGCTCCAAGTAAAGGCGTTGATGAATTTGATCTAAATAAATTTTCGTAGATAGTCGTTTTTCTTCGTTGAAATTACTGTTTTTTGTCATTTGTCCATTATAAATAGATTTGACTTCATCTTGTAATTGTAATTTCAAGCGTTCATTTAAATGATAGATTTGGTCCTCTACTTCGTTTGAAGCACGTTGTTCTGCAGTTTGCAATATATTATAACTTAACACTGTTGACTGTTCATAATTTTTTAGTTTTTGTTTACGTTGTTCAATTTGAGCTTTATTGTTCATTGTTTCTTCAATCATTTGCTCAAATGCTTCAGAAATATGTGCGAGTTGTTTTAACAATTGTTGTTGAAGTATATATTTAGATTCAACTTGAGTGAAATGTTGAATACTCTCCTGTAGTTTATCGATACCTTTATCGCTAGACTTAAGCGCCTCTCTACTAGAAACAGCAAAAATGTCTGAATCCATGTTGACTTGAGTTAAAGCATCACCAACATATTCTATCACAGCATTTAAATCTTCGTCAGTTTCAGCTAAGTCGGTCGCATTTATAATCATTTTGAAAGCTTGATTTTCATTTAACTGATTCATTTTTTTCATATGTTCAATAAAGCGTTTGTCATTATTTGTAAACGAATGATTAAAATAACTAACATATAAGATTAAATCTGAAGATGTCAATATTTTTTCGGTTTCGTTCGTATGACGTTGATTGTTAGAATGTAAACCTAAAGAATCAACGATGATTTTATCTTTTAACCATTCTATTGGTAGTTTAAAATGTACTGTATTTACAAACGTTGCATACTCATCTTCTGCACTCCACTTTTTAATGTCATCTTGCAAAATAGTGTGTGTTTGCCCTTTTTCTAACATATGTTTATACATACTGTAATGTTTTTCAACTGCGTTCACAAAAGCTAATTTATTTTTTTCCAAAGTTGCTTTGATTTTATCTGTATTTTTACTTAAAAACGTATCAATACTATCAAAAGTTTTATTTTCAATTTCGAAAACTTGATTTAACTCATCTAAAAGTTGCTCAGATGATTTAAGTGTAATCTGACTTTCATGTCCATAAGTTAATTCAGTCATTGCTGCAGTGGTTGGATTAGGTGAACTGACTAAGTGTGAACCGCCTAATAGTGCATTAATCAAACTACTCTTACCTGCACTAAATGTGCCAAAGACCCCTATTTTCACAACTTTATTTTCTAATCGAGTTAACGTATCTTCAATGTCTTGTTTCGTTTGTTCGAATAAAGGTATATCTTGAATTAATTCAAGTGCATTTTTGATTGTTTGTGTATTATCTTGATTATCGTAATGTGTTGCAACTGTATTTCTTTTACTTATTCTCACAGTATCATTATTGTCTTGCGCTGTGTATTTGATTTCTGTTCTATCTATTAATTTATCTAAGGAATCATCCATATGTATGTAGTAATGCATATAGTTTTGTGTTTCCAGAGACTCTCTCAAATTACGCATTTCCATAAATCTTCCATAATCATTATAATCGTCTTCTTGTTCTGTACCAATATCATTTGCTTGTGAATGGTTAATAGCTTTTTTAAATAATGGGTCAGATTCTTTTGCAATGAATTTTTTGAGTGAAGCCATCAAATCATCTGCGAATGTTAAAACATATTGATTACTAATGGTTATTTGCATTTGATACAAATCAGTTATGAGTTCTGGGGGTATTGTATAATGCTGATTAAGAATGTCATCATTTACCTCTGAAGAATTTATAAATCGTGTTAAAAATGACATATCTTCTCTTAATGGTTGTCTGACTTCTTGATTAATTTTATCTTGGAGTTGTTCAACAACTGCTGCCAGTCTCTTTTGCTGTTCTTCGAATGTTTTTTGTTTTTTATTAAATAAACCGCCGACTTTAAAGTCTTTCGTACGGCTTTCTAAATAAATTTTAATTTTTTCTCTAGTATCATGCGTCATGATATATGCATTATCTAAAATGTCTTTACGTTTTTGCTTTAAAAAGTCATGTAATTCCTCAGGGTTATTTAATAACTTGGCTTCTTCACTGACCTCTTGATTTTGTTGGAAATTGAGATAAGCTTGATCAAAATCCGCTTCGAAAATATCAAGTTGTTCTAAAATATCTTGAATTTCATATTGAACATAAGATAATTGTTCATCAGTAATAAATTTAACAATTCGTTCCACGTAATCCTCGATAGATTCTCTATGGGTATCTTTTTCAATCAAATAATTAGAAAGCGCGTCAATTTGATTATATTCATGATCATATTTTGAAACATAAAATATTTGATCTAATTCAATTTCCCACTCATCGATTGATTTCTCTACGCGATTTTTAAATGTCTCGAAAGTAATTTCTTCTTCGCTATGTTTATCTATTTGATTAATTACAAATACCACGGGAACACTTGCTGCATTTAATTGTTTCATAAATTGGAAATTTAAAGCTGACTGCACGTGGTTATAATCTACTGTATAAAAAAGTACATTACTCGTATACATAAACTCCTCTGTGCTTGATTGATGTGTTGCAACATTAGAGTCTACACCAGGTGTATCTTGTAACGTGAAACCTTTTTTAAATTTGTCTGATGGAAATTTAATTTCAACAGATTCTACATCTATGTTTTCACGATTCATTTGTTTAACTTCATCGTAATTATTTAATAATGTATATTGTTGATTACTCAAGTTTGCAATAATTCCTGGCTCATCTGTCACAGAAACAATAGCTGTATTACTTGTTGTTGGTACAGGTGAACTTGGCAAAATACTTTCTTCTAAGAGTAAATTAATTAATGTAGATTTACCTGCTGAAAAGTGACCTACAAAAGTTGCAGTGTATTGTTCTAAGTATACCTTTTTAATAACTTGATTGATGATGTGGACAAGTCGTCCATTATTTGATTTTTCAACTTCTTTTTTTAGTTTATATAAAATATCGAGTTGCTCAGTATTAGACATTATATGTATCCCCTTTGATTACTTGTATGTAATTAATCTTATTGTATAATAAATTATTGTTTGGCTAAAGGTAGTAAGTGAAATTAAATTTCTTTTAGTCACGTATAAATGTAAATTATATTATGCACATAGTGTAATCTGATGACTTAAACTGATTATTGAAAAATGTTGTTAAGATATAAAACGAGCGTAATAAAAAAGTCACTCCAAATAAAATTGGAATGACAACAGTATAAGATAGTTTATAATGAACTAATCTATATATGCTTTTGTATTGATAATCTGTCTATTATTTTACTTACAGCATTTATATATACTCACTTATTATTAACTTCCTTTAGGTTTACTATAATCTGTATTTGGCTTATTGATACCAATGTTTTCTTTTAAATAAAGGCTTGGGTCTTTAGCGATTTTAACAATGACAGCGGCTATACTTTTTCTAGATACTTCTGTACCTTTAAATGACTCGCTTTTTTGAGTAATTTCATAATCAATCTCGTTTGTATGTGTCAACCATGCTGGTCTGAAAATAGTATAGTCTAGCCCTGAATTTTCAATAATGTCAGCTGCTTCTTTATATACAGGTAGTCTATCACCTATTTGTTGTTGAACCCATTTCCCAAAATCTCCTGGCACCTCATTATATATACCTAAAGAAGTTACGAAGATTAAACGTTTCACGTCATTTGTTTGCATTGCTTTTACAATAGTCGTTGCTTCTTTATCAAGGTCACCTGATAAAGAAGCTATGACGATATCTACATCGTCCATTGCACTATTAACATCATTAAAGTCAGTAGCGTCACCTTCTCGCACACGAATTCTATCTGATGCAAAGTCAGGTAATCTATTCGCATCTCTTAAAAATAATCTTAAGGTATAGGATGTGTTTTCTAAAAAAGAATTAATAGCTGCTTTAGAAATTGCACCATTTGCCCCTAGAATTAATACTCTTGTCATCCAATCACTCCAATATCATTTTATCGTTCCAACCATGTTGCTATATACTAAAAAATCTTTTTTACGTCTCTTTTCATCTCCAAAGTCTGAAATACGATTGTTACATATAATCAGTTTATACTCACAGTACTATAGTTAACCTCTTTATACTCATATTAAACTTAAAACATATTCGATTACTATAATGTATTTATGTTTAACCACCGTAACTGTATTGGCAATATGGACCATAGCACATATATCATTAATGTATTGAATTGAAAAATCCCTAGATACGTTAAACAGTTATTAAGTATCAGCTTAATACACTTTTCAATATCTAGAGATTTAATTTTAATGATAAACTTTAATTGTTAACGAATTAAAGGGTTTTTATCTTTCTTAATTTTAAAGTACTGTGAAATGCTATAGACGATAATACCAATCCATATAAATATGAACGTTACTAACTGGTCAACATTAAATGGTTCTTTAAATAAGAATATCCCTAATATAAACATCAATGTTGGAGCGACGTATTGTATGAAACCGGTTAATGACAATGGAATTCTACGTGCGCCTGCTGAAAATAGGATTAGCGGAATCGCTGTAATCGCTCCTGAGAATAATAGCCAAAATGATGAACTATTGACTCCTAGGGAAGAACTCCCTTGTTGCCATATATACCATAGATATATAAAGCCTGCTGGAGCAGTAGCGATACATTCTATAGTGATACTACTAATGGCATCTATCGGCACTAGTTTTTTAATTAATCCGTATAAGCCAAAAGAACTTGCTAATAATAATGAGATGCCTGGGAATACGCCCATTTTCAATGTCATATAGAGCACACCTACAACTGCTAAGGCAATTGCAATCCACTCTAATTTATTAAAACGTTCTTTCAAGAAGATAAGTGCGAGTATTATACTTACAAGAGGATTAATATAATATCCTAAACTAGTTTGCAGTACATGACCATTTGCTACAGCCCATATGAATGTGCCCCAGTTAATTGTAATTACATAACCAGCTGCAATAATAGCAATGAGTTGGATTGGATTTGTAAAGAGTTGATGAACATCTCGTTTAAAGGGTCCAGTATTTTTAGTGAACACTACAACAAATAGCATAAATATCATAGAAAGTACAATTCTATATGCTAAAATTTCAAATGCGCCTAATTCTCTAATTAAATCCCAATATATGGGTAGAACACCCCATAATATATAAGCACCGAAAGCGAATACGATACCTTTTTTAAATTCAGTGTTCAAAAGATACACCCCTTTCTACTTTTTCAATCTATTAAATTTTAATTTTGAGGTTTTCTTTTACCCCAATACTGATAATACGTACATTCAATGTAGCCATTAAATAACTTTCTACGCTTAGTTGCCTTTTGGTTAACTAAATGTTCAAATTCTGTACTACTTGTCAAAATGTAAGTAGATAAATGAGGATGTTGTTGCATTAGTTCACCTATATAGCGATACATAACTTCTACTTCGTTACGATCACCAATACGTTCACCATATGGCGGGTTGCCTATAAGTGAGATTGGCTCGTCTGCATCTATTGTAAGTGTATTAACATCTTTCACGCTAAATTGAATAATATCAGCTAATCCAACTTCTTCAGCGTTTCTGCGTGCAATATCTATCATTTCTGGATCGATATCCGAAGCATAAATTTCAAGTTTTCTATCGTAATTAGCTTGTTGGTCTGCTTCGTCTCTCATTTCATCATATAAATTGTCAGGCATCATGTCCCATTTTTCAGAAACAAAATCACGATTAAATCCAGGAGCAATGTTTTGCGCGATTAAGCAAGCTTCTATCGCTATTGTGCCTGAACCACAGAATGGATCTATTAACGGCGTGTCACCTGTCCAATTCGCTAATCGAATTAAACTTGCTGCAAGTGTTTCTTTAATTGGCGCTTCACCCTGAGCTAAACGGTAACCACGTTTATTCAATCCTGAACCAGAAGTGTCAATCGTAAGAAGTGCATTATCTTTTAATATTGAAACTTCTACTGGGTATTTTGCACCCGTTTCATTTAACCAACCACGTTCTTGATACGCACGTCTTAAACGTTCAACAATTGCTTTTTTTACAATTGCTTGGCAATCAGGAACACTAAACAACGTTGATTTCACACTACGGCCTTGTACTGGGAAGTTACCATCTTGTTCAACAATTGCCTCCCAGGGTAAAGCCTTTGTTTTTTCAAATAACTCATCAAATGTAGTGGCTTTAAATTGACCTACTACAATTTTAATTCTGTCTGCTGTGCGTAACCATAAATTACACTTAACAATTGCAGATTCGTCCCCTTCAAAAAATATTCTGCCATTTTCGACAGTTGTTTCATAACCTAATTCTTGAACTTCTTTTGCCACAACTGCTTCTAATCCCATAGGACATACGGCTAATAATTGATACATTAGTTTGCTCCTTCTTAAATAAAGATTTACTTATATTTTATCAAAATTTTTTTTAAATAGATATGACATTGTACTAAGTTATAAATGCTACTGAGTTTAATGAATATTTTCTATAACTTTAGAAATTAAAAAAGCTCTCCTATATGGGAGAGCTTGGGTCTAGTGATGATATTTCTGTAAGCCATGTTTTGTACCGTTGTACTGCCATCGTGTACTAGATACACTCGTACGCTGGTGGTAACCATCTGTCTACATGCTTTTAAAAGCATGTCCTATTTATACGTTGAATTCCGTTAAATAAGTGCTCCTACCTAATTTGGATTGCTCACTCGAGGGGTTTACCGCGTTCCACCTTTTATATTTCTATAAAAGCTACGTCACTGTGGCACTTTCAAACTATTTTAACCGTATCTAAAAGACTTAGGTTATTTCATTGCCGTCAATTTAATGCCTTGACTTATTTTTTCATCAAGCACGAACACTACAATCATCTCAGATTGTGTGAGCATGGACTTTCCTCTATATTGCTATAGCGATCACCCAAAACACCATCTCTGAAAGTATACCATGCTTTAGACGGCTAAACAAACAAAATAAACCAAGTTTTGAATGAAATCAAAACTTGGTTCTATGTAGATGAAGCTATATCTACGATTCGCACACGCTATAATCATTCAATAGCGTGCTATTTTCCAAATACTGCTTTTTCTAAATTAGAAATTCTTTTTAGAATATCAACATTATTATTGTTGCTATTACTCTTAGTTGCAGCACTACTATTGGAAGAGAAATTTTTGTTTTCTTGTGGTCTTGACGTTGCTACACGTAATCTAAGTTCTTCAAGTTCTTTTTTAAGTTTATTGTTTTCTTCGGAAAGCTTAACAACTTCACTATCTAAGTCTGACATTTTTTGATAATCCGCTATGATGTCGTCTAAGAAGGCATCGACTTCTTCCCTTCTATAACCACGTGTCATAGTTTTTTCAAAATCTTTTTCATAAATATCCTTTGCTGATAATTTCAATGAAATATCTGCCATTTTTTCCCACCTCATTCGAAACTTTGTTCTTGAGACCACTGTAAATCATTGATGAAATCAGTTAATTCATCGAACGTCACAATGTCACAAGTATAATTTGTTTTTTCCATAAAATCAACTAACATTTGCTTGAAGAATTTTGGACTTGCTTCTTGCTCCTCATCATATATTAATAATGTTTGATCTGTGTGATCTAACATGAACTGATCCGTCTGTTTAAATTGATGAGGTCCTTCATATGGTGAATGAAATACACTATCTACAAAATCAGCCTTTTGTGTGATATTTTGATATTTAGCTTGATTTTGTTCGTTCCATCTATCACTGTGACCATAAAACGGCGTTATAATACCTAATTTAAGATTTGGATATGTTGCTTTCAAATCAAGTACTACTTCTGCTGTCCATAATTCTATACCCATCTGTCCTTGTATTAATACCCATTCTAAGCCTTCTTCAATCAATCGATTTAATTTATGTGCTATAAATTTTTTTAAATAGGAAACTTCTGGAGCATCATCTTTGAAAATATTAAGTTCATAAGATTTATAACCTGTGACATAAATTGTTTTTATCATAGATACGACTCACTTCTTTGAATATAGCTTAAATCATATTGAACAGCCTTTATTTTTTCTGTGAATAGTTTTCTGCTTGAGCGTTTGAAGTGGCACTCCACAGATAATTCTTCGATATTAGAAACTAATAAATCAAATTTTTGTTTGTTCATATATTGCAAATGAAGTATTTGAGTTTCATATTGAATAAAGGATGCGAGCAATTCATCAATATTGTTAGTAAATGGGACGACAACAGAATAAAAATCATAATCTTCGCCAGATGCTTTTACGGATTCATATTTATCTTGCATAAGCTGTACATCATCTAATAATTGCGTAATTAACTGTTGCATGAAGTTTCCTCCTACACAATAAATTTACCATAAAAGATAATGTGCGTCATTTCTGAAGCGTCGACTTACATTTATGTTATAATAACGGCTTAATTAGTTCCAAATATTGTTTAATTATGCAAAGCACGTTAAAATGTACTTGATGTATTTGTAAATACATTGATTCATATTTCAAGGTTTGGAAAAATTTGCCAAAGTCGGGTATAATAGAAAAAGTTTTTGATTTCCAAACTAAAGTGGTGAAAAACAATGAATTACCCTAATGGGAAACCATTTAATAGAAATAAGTCTCAAGTCGGACGAACTCATAAGGGTCAAAAGGGTAAAATAGACTATGGTGGCAGAGGTATGTCTCTTGAAAATGATATCGAACTGTCGAACACGTACTATTTGAACCATGAAATGGCGGTTATACATAAAAAACCAACGCCTGTTCAAATCGTAAATGTTCATTATCCTATGAGAAGTAAGGCTGTTATTAATGAGGCTTATTTCCGAACGCCGTCTACAACTGATTATAATGGTATTTATAATGGACATTACCTAGACTTTGAAGCGAAAGAAACGAAAAATAAAACTTCTTTTCCATTGATTAATATGCATGAACACCAAGTTTCACATATGGCGTCTTGTTTCAAACAGAATGGTATTGTATTTCTATTAATTCGTTTTAAAACGCTTGATGAAGTATATCTTCTTCCCTATTCTAAGTTTGAATATTTTTGGGAAAGACATACGAATAACATTAAAAAGTCGATAACGGTTGAAGAAGTAAGAAAAAATGGTTACTATATTCCTTATCAGTATCAACCACGATTGAACTACCTCAAAGCTGTTGATAAGTTGATATTAGATGAAAGTGAGGACCGCGTATGACGGAGAAAAAAAGGACTTCCCACTCTAACAAGAAAGGTAAGTCCGAGCAAAAAGAGAATAGGAATATTAAACGAACGATAATCAAGGTGATTGGCTTTCTTATCATTGCTTTCATTGTCTTAGCGTTAATAGGAATCTTGTTATTTGCTTATTATGCTTGGAAAGCTCCAGCATTTACTGAAGCAAAATTACAAGACCCAATCCCAGCTAAGATTTATGATAAAAATGGAGAATTGGTGAAAACAATTGATAATGGACAACGACGTGAACATGCTGACTTAGATGAAGTGCCTAAAGCAATGAAGGATGCTGTATTGGCTACAGAAGATAATCGCTTCTACAGTCATGGTGCACTCGACTATAAACGTTTGTTCGGCGCTGTTGCTAAAAATGTTACTGGTGGATTTGGTTCTCAAGGTGCGTCGACTCTAACACAACAAGTTGTTAAACGATCATTCTTGACAGATAAAAAATCTATTGCACGTAAGGCACAGGAAGCATACTTGTCATACAGATTAGAACAAGAGTACAGTAAAGATGAAATATTCGAAATGTACTTGAATAAGATTTATTATTCAGATGGTGTTTATGGTGTGAAGGCGGCAGCTAAATATTACTTTGATAAAAACTTGAAAGATTTAACTTTAACTGAGGAAGCATATCTTGCTGGTTTACCACAAGTACCAAACACGTATAATGCTTATGATAATCCTAAAGAAGCGGAATCGCGTAAAAACACTGTGCTTTATCTAATGGAATATCATGACAGGATTTCTAAAGAAGAGAAAGAAAAAGCGCAAGAGACTAAAATACAAGATACGCTCGTTAAACGAACTCCTGAAGATCGACAAGTTAGCCAAGATGATTCTAAAAAAGAATATGATTCATATATTAACTTTGTAAAATCAGAGCTCATGAACAATAAAGAGTTCAAAGATAAAGATTTAGGTTCCGTATTAAATAGTGGCATTAAGATTCATACAAATATGGAAAAAAATGTTCAAGAAACATTGCAAGAACGTATTAATAATGGTAGCTATTACAAAAATGAGAATCAACAAGTTGGTTCATCTATCGTAGATAGTGAAACTGGCGGGCTTGTTGCAATATCAGGTGGTAGAGATTATAAAGACCTCGTTGATAGAAACTTAGCAACAGACGCACACCCTACGGGATCGTCATTAAAACCATTCTTATCTTATGGTCCAGCAATGGAAAACATGTCTTGGGCAACCGACCATGCTATGAAAGATGAAGAAGAATACCAAGTTGATGGTGTTACATTCAGAAACTATGACACGAAAAGTCATGGAACAGTTAAACTTTATGATGCGTTACGTCAAAGTTTCAACATTCCTGCCTTAAAAGCTTGGGAATCAACGAAGCAAAATGCTGGAAAAGATGCACCGAAGAAATTCGCTAAAAAAGTAGGATTAGATTATGAAGGAGATATTGGACCTTCTGAAGTACTAGGTGGTTCTGCATCTGAGTTCTCTCCTACACAATTAGCATCAGCATTTGCAGTAATTGCAAATGGTGGCGAGTACAACAATGCGCATTCAATTGAAAAAGTTGAAAAACAAAATGGCGAAGTTATTGAATATGAGCATACAAGTAAAAAAGCTATGAAGGATTCTACTTCTTACATGCTAGCTGAAGTACTTAAAGGTACATTTGAGGCATATGGCTCTGCATATGGACACGGCATCTCTGGAGTGAACATAGCCGCTAAAACAGGTACAGGTACGTATGGACAACAAACTTACCAACAATATAATTTACCTGATGATGCTGCTAAAGATGTTTGGGTTAATGGTTTTACACCTAAATACAGTATGTCTGTATGGATGGGATTCAATGAAGTTAAACAAGGCGGAACAAACTCATTTATAGGAAGTGATGAACAAAAATATCCTCAATTCCTATTAGAAGATGTAATGTCTACTGTTTCACCACGTGATGGTAAAGACTTCACTAAACCAGATTCTGTTAGCGGAGATAGTAAAGATAATTTATCAGTTAAAGATAAACCTGATGACAATACAACTGATAATGATCCTAAAGGTCAAGGCAGTAACAGTGATTCAGATAGTGACTCAGAAAGTAATAGCTCAAACAGTAGCAATACTGGTAGTACAAATACCAATAATACAAGTGGTACAAACACTACCAATGCAAATAGTAGTGGAACAGCTACTTCAAATAGTACACAATAACAAGATTGCAGTTTTAAAAGACCCGGTTTCCATATTAATTGGAAGTCGGGTCTTCGTTATTATTAAAGTATATTTATATATACTCATTCATCAAACATATACAATCAAGAATTAAAAAACAGCACAAGACTCCTAATTTTGGGAGCTTACGCTGTTTTTATTGTTTAAGGTTTATTATTAAAACGAATTTGATAGGATGCATTCATTTTAATAAGTTCTGATTTTAGTGTTTTCATTTGACTATAACCCATAAAATGATATTTACGTGCAATCATATAATTATATCTTTCTTCGAAGTTCATTGGAACGACAGCATATTCATTTAAGTATTTAAAATCAATAATTTCAATACTATTAATTTGTTTAAAGTAATGTTGAATCAGATTAAAGTATTGATCTAACAAATGTTTTGCTTCTGGTGATTTTAGTTTTTTTACTTTCGCATATGGATCCAATTGCAGTTCTAAGTTTGTAAAATCTTCTTTTGTAATCATTTTGTTCATGCCTCTTTCAAACTTGCTTTATAACGCTTTTGACCTTCTCTGCATTCTTCGAATAATGGACAAATATCACATTTCGGTTTACGGGCTAAGCAATGATAGCGGCCGAAAAATATGAGTTGATGATGTGTTTTGTTCCATCTTTCTCTAGGAACTACTTTACACAATTTATCCTCTACTTGACGTACATTATCTTTCCATCGGCATATACCCAAACGTTTTGAGATGCGTTCTACATGTGTATCTACAGCTAATGAAGGTTCTCCAAAAGCTACACTCATAACAACGTTCGCTGTTTTTCTACCCACACCTGCTAGGCTTTCTAACTCATCGTGTGTTCGAGGAATCTTACCATCAAATTTATCTAAAAGTGATTGACATAATTTTTGAATGTTTTTGGCTTTATTTCTATATAAACCAATAGTACGTATATCATTTTCTAATTCTGAAATATCCACACTTAAATAATCTTCTGGTGTTTTATATTTTGCAAATAAAGGTTTTGTGAGTTTATTTACTGAAATATCAGTTGTTTGTGCAGATAAAAGTACAGCAATTGTAAGTTCAAATGCGTTGTTATGGATAAGTTCGCATTCAGCATTTGGAAACATTTCAGCTATGACATCAACCATTTCAAGTGCTTTTTTATTACTTACCATTTGGATTCTCCCCATTCAGCCAATCAAATTTAGGAACATTACTAACTGTATGTTTCATTTTAGGTTGGTTAAATTGACGGCTAATTTTCTTCGAATCTTCAATTGTTTTCACATTATTCTTTTTCCAATTCAGTAAAATGCGGTCAATATACTTAAAGCTCATTTTATTTTGGCTCTCTGCTTCGTTTAATGCAGCTTGAATGACACTTAAATCATGTTTATCTATATCTAACCATTGATTTAATGTTTCTATCTCGTATGGAGATAATGGTCTGCCAAACGCTTGTTCAATTTTTTGAAATAGTGTATTGAATTCTAGTTCAGATTCATGTTCGTCTTGTTTTACATTCATTTGTTGCATAATTTCACTTAATCTATCATAGAACTGGTTAAGGTTCATATATTCAGTAAACTTGCCTTCTTCGTCCTTATTGACATTAAGCTCTAGTAAATCATGTTGTATTAAAGTTTGAATGATTGAAGTGATTTCTCTTGAATCTAATGCAGAGCCTTGCTGTAAAGATTCAATTGAAGGTTGTTTATTCGATGTTTCAGATGCATGTAATAATTTGATTAAAATAACTAATTCTGTTTCGTTTAAACCTAATTCATTGTAATGATCAAGTAGTTCTTTTCGAATTACAACTGGTCTTGTTTTTAATTGTTCTCTGTCCAAATTAACGCCTCCCACCTTTGATATTGCTATAAAAACGTCCAGCCATTATTTGTGGACTGGACGCTTATTGTGAATCTTATTTAAAATATTATGGATATAATCGATTAAGTAAACGTGGGAATGGTGCAGTTTCACGAACATGGTCCACGCCTGATAACCAAGCTACAGTTCTTTCTAAACCTAAACCGAAACCACTATGAGGTACACTGCCATAACGACGTAAATCTAAATAATAACTATAACTCTCAGCGTCTAAGCCATATTCGTTAATACGTTGTTCTAGTAAGTCAAGATCATTTATACGTTCAGACCCGCCTATAATTTCGCCATAGCCTTCAGGTGCAATTAAATCTGCACACAGTACAGTATCTTCGTTTTCTGGATTTGGTTGCATATAGAAAGGTTTGATTTTTGTTGGATAGTTAGTGATAAAGACTGGTAAATCATAATGATTAGCGATAGCCGTTTCATGTGGAGAACCGAAATCCTCGCCCCATTCTATATCTTCAAAACCTTGTTCTTTTAAGAATACTACAGCATCATCGTATGTGATACGTGGGAATGGAGTAGTTACTTTTTCAAGTTTAGATGTATCACGTTCTAATATGTTAAGTTCAAGTTTACAGTTATTTAATACAGATTGAATTACATGTGTCACATATTGCTCTTGAACTTCTAAACTTTGCGCATGTTCACAAAAAGCCATTTCAGGTTCAATCATCCAGAATTCAATTAAATGACGACGTGTTTTGGATTTTTCAGCACGGAATGTTGGGCCAAATGAGAATACTCTACCGTGAGCCATTGCAGCAGCTTCCATATAAAGCTGTCCACTTTGTGATAAGAATGCGTCTTCATCAAAGTATTTTGTATGGAATAACTCACTTGTGCCTTCAGGTGCACTTGCTGTTAAAATAGGCGGGTCAATTTTTGTGAAACCATTGTCATTAAAGAATGCATAAGTTGCACGAATAATCTCATTTCTAATTTTCATAACAGCATGTTGTTTTTTAGAACGTAACCATAAATGACGATGGTCCATTAAAAATTCTGTGCCATGGTCTTTAGGTGTGATTGGGTAATCATGAGCTTCTGAAATTATTTCTATTGATTTCACTTGCATTTCGTAACCAATATCTGAACGATTATCTTCAGAAATAATGCCAGTAATATAAATGGATGATTCTTGTGTTAATTCTTTAGCTAATTTAAATATTTCCTCAGTTACTTCTGCTTTTGCTACGACACCTTGCATAAAGCCTGTCCCATCTCTTAATTGTAGGAATGCTATTTTCCCACTTGAACGTTTATTAGTTAACCAAGCGCCAATAGTCACTTCTTGGTTAAGATATTGTTTAGCTTCTTTAATCGTTGTCTTCATAGCCAGTCTCCTAATAATATTGTAGTCTTCTTTTCTTTATCCTTATATATTTTAACAAAATCAATGTATAAGTTCTAGTTGCGCGTGCTGGGTTTATTGATTACGTTTGTCTTCTTTTTTTAATTTTTTGAGTATGGTTGAAAATTGTTTGATATCACCTTTATTTTGACGATAACTCTCTAGAGATTGTTCAAAAAATTGTTTGTAATTACTGCGAATTAAGCGATCATCAAAGGATACGATAATCCCTTTGTCATTTTCGCTACGTATCAATCTACCAAGCCCCTGTCTAAAACGCGTTACAGCATCAGGTAATACATAATCTTTAAAAGTAGATGTAAACTCAGATTCCATTAGCCAATATTTTGTATTGTTTTGATTCATAAAAGGCAGCTTAGCAATCATTACACATTTAATGCCATTAGATTGAAAATCAAAGCCTTCAAAAAATGTACCTGTACCTAATAAAATTGCTTTATTAAAACTATTAAATTGTTGAACAATTTTATAGTTTTGATTTTGCTGTTGTGTCAAAACGACATAGTCTTCAAATTCCGGCAATTCATTTAATAACTCTTGAACCATATGCATCATTTTATAACTTGTAAATAGTATTAAACATTTAGACTCTACTATGTTAATATACTCAATTACGTAATTAACGATAGAACTCACATAATCATCAATACTTTTATAATTATATGAAGCCACATCATTAGGTATGAATACGGTAGTTTGGTTTGGTGACATCACTTTCGAATCAATTTCATACGTGTTAAACACGATGTCTTTATTAAACCAATGTTTGAAGTTTTCAAATGAATGGTTAAACGTTAATGTACCTGAAATAAATGTAAGTGATTTAAATTTATCCAATACTTGTGACGTCAATATTTCTTTAACATCATAATCTTTAACATTCAGTCGAATTGTTGATTTTTGATTTATATTTTTAATTGATAAATAACTAGTGTGATTATTTTTTAAACTGTGCTCTATTTCTTTAAAACGATCATTAATGTAAAGTATTTGTTTGCGCACAGACTTGATTGTTTTATGACTCATACCATTGAAGAATTCTAATGTCATATTGAGTTTATGAATAATTGAATGTAAATCGTTCAAAATTGGTGCAACGTCAAAATGATAGACAAAATGGAGCTTGTGTACTTCATCATCATGCACTTCAGAACTTTGAATGATATCAAAAATGGTAGTAAATAACTGCTCATTTAGATCATGTATCTCATTGACTGTTGTTTTTAACCCGAAAACATCTATAGGCGGTATATCTAATTTTTCAAGAATTCTTTGTTGTTCTAAATGATCGATAGATTTAAGCAACTTTTCATTTTCTGTCTTACCAATTAAGCCGAGTTGATATTTAATATCGAAATAACTCAATTCATTAGTTACTTGGCTTAAAGCATAGTCAGGCAAACGATGTGCTTCATCGATAATACAATCATCAAATAATTGATAAATAGAATTATCATGTGCAGCATGTATTAAGTGTGCATGATTTGTAATACCAATTTGAATATTTTGAGCATTTCGTTTAATGAAATTGAAGTAATGTATATCGTTGCGAACAGGCACATAAGTCTCTAGTTTTTGTTCGAAATACATTTTTTGTCCGCCTTTTAAATCTAGTTCTTGAATATCACCTGTGTCTGTTTCGGTAATCCAAATCAATAATTGCATTTTTAATATACCGACTTCATAATTACTGGCTTCTTCTTTTAAAATTTGGCTGATTAAGCCTAATGAAATATAATCACGCTTACTTTTTATTAAAGTAGCATTTATTTTGAAATCTAAAGCTTGTTTAAGCGCAGGTATATCTTTTTCCAACAATTGGTTCTGTAATAATTTAGTATTAGTTGAAATCATTACGTGTTTACCAGTTTCAATATTATACATTAACGATGCGAGTAAGTATGCAAATGACTTGCCGCTTCCAAGTGGTGCTTCAATCATTGCCTTTTCACTATTCATTAATTGTTCTAAAATAATCTCAGCTAGATATAATTGTTGTGGTCGATACGTCAAATTAAGTTCCTTAGTAATCAAGGTATATAAATCTTTCAAAGTACCATCAAAATCTACTGTAGGTGCCTTGAAATCTTTTTGTTTTTTATAAATAATTTGTTCGAATTGGTCATAAATATCCTCTAGTGGTTTATCTTTATGATTACGTACCATTTCAAATAAAATATCATGTAAATCATATTTTAAATTTTTACTTAAATAATATAGTTGTTTTAAAGTATCTAAAGGTAACGTTTCGAATTTCTCAAATGCGATTATCATAAGTTGCGCTGTTGTAGCGGCATCTTCGTCAGCGCGGTGTGCATTATTTAGAACAATGCCATGTGCTTCTGCTAGTTCACTTAACTGGTAACTTTTATCTGTTGGAAAAGCAACTTTAAATAATTCTAACGTATCCATTACTTTTTTTGGACGATATTTAATATCACAATTTTCAAAAGATTTTTTTATAAAATTCAAATCAAAAGCAACGTTGTGTGCCACAAAGATACACCCATCTATTTGTTTATAAATATCTTCAGCTATTTCATGGAAATATGGTGCTTGATTTAACATTGCTTCTTCTATTGATGTTAATGCTTGTATAAAAGGAGGAATTTCTAAATCTGTTTTAATCATTGAATGGTACGTGCCAATTATTTTATTTTCACGAACAAAAGTAATACCTATTTGAATGATTTCATCATAGTCTAATTGGTTTCCTGTTGTTTCTAAATCCATAACGGCATAACACGGTTTTGTCATTCTCATTCCTCCTTTCAACGAGGCTAAAATTCTATATCTGCACTGATTAAACGATGTTGATTGTTCTCTTCATCCAAAACAAGTAAAAACCCATCTTCATCAATATCAAGTGCTTCTCCGTGGAATTGTCTACCGTTCTCTGTAAATCTTAATGTTTTATTCCAAATATTCGAGGCTGCTATGTATTCTTCTCGAATAGTTAAAAATGGTTCTATAAGAAATTGTTTATATCGATATTCAATATTACTTACAAGTGATTTTAAAAAGTAGTAGCGGTTAATTTTTTCGTCAGCATGAATGCGGACACTTGTAGCTTTTTGTTGTAGTTCATCACTAAAATCTTCTTGTAAGTGATTCATGTTAATACCAATGCCACAAATCACTGCTTCAATACCATCACTATTCGCAACCATTTCTGTTAAAAAGCCACAAACCTTTTGTTTATTTATATAAATGTCATTTGGCCATTTAATGGTAACCGGATCGACACTGAACTGTTGTATCGCATCTCTTATTCCCAACGCCATAAATAAATTGAATTTTGTTATCATTTCAAAAGGTACATCAGGTCGTAAAACAATTGACATCCACAAGCCTTTTCCTTTGGAGGATGACCAAGGTCTATTGAATCGACCTTTACCTTGTGTTTGTTCATCACTTAAAATAAGAAACGTATTTGTATTACCTACTAATTTTTGTTTAGCCAGTAGTTGAGTTGAATTAATGCTTTCCAATATTTCAACATGATCAAATACGTTTTGTGCTTTAAGCATAGGTAGAACAATCCCACTATACCATTTATCAGGTAATTGGATTAGGCGATGTCCTTTATGATTCACTGATTCAATTAGACATCCTTCTAATTTAAGTTGATCTATTACTTTTTTTACGGCTGTACGAGAAATACTTAACTGTTCTGCTATATATTGACCCGATATATAATCAGATTGGTGTTGATACAATATTTGAACAACATCTTTACTATACTTCGACATGTGTTTTCACCCACTTTAATAGTTCTGGTTTAAAGTTTTTGACCTCACCTGATATGATGGCACATTCAACTTGACGTAATATGGATTTAAGCCATGCGCCACTCGGTTTATTTAATGCTTGTAATATATCATTGCCATTTATATCCATTTCTTTTCTTGATGAAATCAGTAATTTCTGGCTAACTTCATTGATGGAATCAGCGTTAAAAATAAATGGAGATACCTTCATAATATTGTTGTCATTGAGCATGCGTTCATAACTTAATACTTGTAGTATATCTTCTTTTCCGTAATCATAAACAAATAAGTTCAAACTTTGTTTGCTTTGGACCTCTGGCATCTGTTGTAACATACGTTCGAGTCTAGTGATGTATTTCTTTTCATTGTTGCTAATTTTCAAATCTGACAGCTGTGTGTCAACATCTGGTTGTTGTGCTTTTAAGAATACAATTAACATTGATAATGATATTGAATCTTCTAATATAAATTTTGATAAGTCAAAACGATTAAAAAATGGTATATAATTAAATGCATTAAAATACTTTAAATTATTGAAGCTTTGCGTCACATATTGACCTAATGTTAATTTTTTAAGTTCAATTACGATACGTTCAATAGATAAATGCGCAATATCTGCTATATGGGCATGCATACCATTAAATGTGGCTGCTTCTAAAGTAAAGCCAAGTTGTGATTGAAAGCGCAAACCTCTAATAATCCGTAACGCATCTTCGTTAAATCGTTCGGCTGGCTCTCCAACTGTCTTGATTAATCGTTGTTTTATATCTTTTAAACCATCAAAGTAATCATGAATTTGATAATTCACATCCATAGCAATGGCATTCATTGTAAAATCTCTACGTTTTACGTCTTCGTATAAATCTCTTACAAAAAACACTTCATTAGGTCTACGATGATCGTCATATTCCCCTTCCGCACGAAAGGTTGTCACTTCATATTGATCCCCATTATAGACGACATTAATCGTTCCATGCTCCCTACCGATAGGAATGGTCTTATCAAATACCGCTTCAATTTCATCGGGTGTGGCACTAGTCGTAATATCGATATCATGAATTGGTTTTTGCATTAAGTAATCTCTAACTGCACCACCAACATAAAATGCTTGGTAGTGATGTTTTTGTAAAGTTTCTAAAATCGGCTTTGCCGCTTCGAATAATGTTTTAGTCATTGTTACCCTCTAACATTTTTTTGTAGTAATACTCATATTGATCTGCAATTAAGTCAGACGAAAACCGTTCTGAGACATCTGCTAGCATTCGTGTTTGCATTGTTTTATAAAGCTTTGCATCTGTGAGTAATTTCAAGGCGTATTCGCTTGCGCTTGTACTATCACCTACATCAACCAAGAAACCGGTATCTTCATGTTTAATGACTTCTTTAATCCCACCAGCAGTAGACCCGATTGGCACTACTCCAGATTTCATTGCTTCAAGTAATGTTAGGCCAAAACTTTCTTTTTCACTTAGTAGTAAGACTAAGTCTGAAATTTGATAGAATTCACTAACCCAATTTTGTTTTCCTAAAAAAAGAACTTCATCTTCAATATTTAGATCACGTGCTTTTTGTTTCATATCCATTAATTCTGGCCCATCGCCTAATAATAATAATTTTGACGGCATAGCTTTATGTACTTTTGCAAATGTATCGATAATAGTGTCGATACGTTTTACACTTCTGAAGTTTGAAACATGAATTAAAACCTTTTCTTCTGGTTTAATACCATAACAAGCTTTTAATCGTTCATCTTCTTCA
Organism: Staphylococcus sp. NAM3COL9; assembly: GCF_001431205.1. Taxonomy (GTDB): domain Bacteria; phylum Bacillota; class Bacilli; order Staphylococcales; family Staphylococcaceae; genus Staphylococcus. Next base: position 382,410 of record NZ_LGPC01000011.1, read on the forward strand.
GTTTGTACATCAGGTTTTGTTGGAAATTCATTTTCTCGAACAAAATTATATATTGGAACAATTTCTTTATCTGTCTCAATGATATCATTAGTTTGTTTCGCGAGTGATTGACTTACACTCGTTACAATATCACTTTCTTCTATACCAAACTTAATTGCATTTTTTAAAGAATGATCATAACCTAGTACAGTTATATCAGTCCCATGCAATGTAGTCATAATTTTAATGTCTTTTTTGGACATGTGTTTTGCTAAAATACCACAAACTGCATGAGGTACTGCATAGTGCATATGTAACAAGTCTAAATCATACTCATTGATAACCTCAGCAATTTTAGTACTTAAGGTTATGTCATAAGGAGCATATTGAAAAACAGCATATTGATTGACTTCAACTTGGTGAAACGTGATATTTGGTAATGGTTTTCGTATTCTAAAAGGTATATTAGATGTAATAAAATGGATGTCATGCCCACGTTCAGCAAGTTTTATGCCTAATTCAGTGGCGATGATTCCAGAACCACCCATAGATGGGTAACAAGTAATGCCTATTTTCATAAGGTGGGACACCCTTTCTACTTTAAATTAAGTTATTTTCGTTCAAAACGATCTTTATCACGTGTATTAAATTTATTCATCGTTTCATCAAAACTTTCTGTCATATCAATATCTAAAGAATTGGCAATACATAATAAAACAAATAAATTATCGCCTAGTTCTGCTTTAATTGTATTTTCTGTTTCTGTCTCTTTTTTCTTTTTTTCACCGTGGTAGTGATTTATTTCTCTTGCCAGTTCACCAACCTCTTCAGTTAGTCGCGCAAGATTAGCTAAGGGAGAGAAATACCCTGTTTTAAATTGACCAATATAGTCATCCACTTCAGTTTGCATATTTTTCATACTCTTCATCATATACGCCTCACATTCTAACGGTTTCTTATATAGTATAGACTAATTTTAGGCTTCATGCATTATTCCTGCAATAGTTAATCGTTATATTATTTACTATTTGACTGTGATCGTTTTAATTTGTTTATTGCATTATTACATGTAATTAAATAGTGCATTCTTCTTTTTTAAAATTGAGTAAATTAATATTTGGCTTTGAAGTGTTTTTAATGTGAGATTTAAATTTGAAATGATAAGAATGCCATTTTAAACAAAAAACACCCTAGCATTATAACAATGTTAGGGTGTTTATATTATTATTCACTTGATCTGGCAATAAGAATAAATCTTGCAAGTTCTGCTAATGCAACTGCAGTTGAAGCAACGTAAGTCATTGCTGCTGCTGTAAGTACTTTTTTAGCATGACGGTGTTCTTTTTCATTAACGATGTCTAAGCTTTTTATTTGTTTCATCGCTCTACTACTTGCGTTAAATTCAACTGGTAGCGTAACGATTGAGAATAAGACTGCAAGAGACATAAATGCAATACCAATCCATAATGCTGTAGAACCTAAAGTACTTTGTAGCGAAGTTAAAATAATACCTGCAAATACTGCTAAGTAACCAATCGAACTACCTACGTTAGCTAGTGGTACTAAAGATGTTCTGAATCTTAAGAAGAAATAACCTTCTGCATGTTGTATCGCATGTCCAACTTCGTGAGCTGCGATAGCTGTACCAGCAACTGAAGGTCTACTAAAGTTAGCTGGTGATAACACAAGCACTTTCTTTTTAGGATCATAATGATCTGTTAAGAACCCTTTTCCTTCGACGACATCAACATCATAAATGCCATTCGCATGAAGGATTTCTATAGCAACTTCTTGACCAGTCTTACCACTTGTGGATCTTACTTGTGAATACTTTTCATAATTAGACTTAACTTTGTGCTGAGCCCATAGAGGCAATACCATTAGAATAACAAAGTATATAATCATATAGATAAAAGACAAAAATCCTCACTCCTTTATAAACATTTTACTGTGAACGTTAATGATGGTCAAATATTTTATCCTTTTTAAATCGAGTTAAATTTAAATATAGCATTAAAGGTATGACACTTAACCAAAACGAGAGATAAGCAATACCTTCAACATGGCTAGCAATAAAATCATAGTAAGGATATTGCATAAATACATAATCAATAATGTCATTATGGAAGACCCATATCACAGCAATAGTAAAAGCAAGTATAGTGATTTTAAATCTTGGGTAAAAGAAAAATGCCTCTATAGCCATTATACCGTGAGATAAGATAAGCATACAGCCAATGATTGTAACCGAGTCATATTGTATAAACATAATAATATTCATAATAACTGCCCACACTCCGTATTTTATCAACGATACAAAAGCTAAAGCTTCTATAATTGGTAAATTCTTACCTATGATGAGTCCGATTATTGCAATACATAAAAATAATGAAGCGGTTGGACTATCTGGTACAAATGGTATGAACTGCCAACTTGATACACTCAGTTGACTGCCATACCATATATAACCGTATATCGTGCCTAATAAATTACAAATAAGCAGAAAGTAAAGTACACCTTTATTATAAATGAGTAACTGCCATAGCGCTTTTATATTCATAAGGTCAATCCTTCATTGTTTTATTTACATTTCTTAACTCAAAAGTATTAAGGATTTGAGTTAATTGATAAAACAGTGCTTTATCATGCAATTGTAAACTTAAATCAATATTATCTTGTAAATGCGTGATAATAGAGGACTCACTTTGTTTGGATAGTGGGATACTATAGATGTCTTGCATATACATAGCATAGTATGGTGAATGTAACAATTGCATTAATAATAATTCATCTAAACGAGTCTCTCTAGATAGTGCTTCACTGAAATGCAGTTTGATATCAAAAGACACAGCATCATTTGCTATATAATTAAAGATTTCATCACTATTAATCAACTGCTGGTTTTTAAGTGTAAATATGATACCTTGTTGATCAGTATCTTCCATAGCAATTTCCAAAATATGATGATCGAAAATGAGTTCATCCACAAAATGAATTTGTTGAAGTAACTCAGGTGATGACTTAACTAAGTTTAATACCCACACACTAATCCTAGATTTAAATTGATATTGAAAAAGCAGATATTCAATGAAATTAGCTTTCACTTGTTGTAGGGTATTGTTCATCTTACTCACCTTCCTTGACTAGAAAGATAATAATCTTTCTGCTTCATCATGCCATGTTTCGTTGCTTGGATCTAATTCAAGTAATTGATTTAGAATTGTTTTTGCTTGTTTAATTTCTCCGATTTCAACTAGATAGAAATAATAGTCACTTAGAAACGCAGATTGCGTGTGCAATGTTGGATACGCTAATTCAAAGAAATGTTGCGCTTCTTTGTCACGTTCCTCTTGTCCTAATGCAAATGCTAAATGCCACATAAAGACAGGATCTAAATCTTCTTCATCAACATATTTCAATAATGCTATAACTGCCTCATAATCTTCTTCGTGTCTATATAAATCACTTAGAATTAAAAGTGGCTCTTGGTATGCATTATCAACTTCTAAGGCTTGTAGTAATAATTGTACACCCTCATTAGCATCGCCATGCTCAATTGCTATACTGCCTGTTGATACCATCAACTCTTTATAAAATTGACTTAATCTCAAGCCTTCTTTACCAATTTCAATGGCTTCTGCATGGTTATGTTCATTTTCATAAAGTTGTTGCAGATAAAAATAGCCTTGTAAGAAGTCTGGGTCTTTAGATAATAGAGTTTGAACTAAATTAATCGCTTCTTGAGAGAGTTCATTTTTTTCATAAGCAATCGCCTTTTTAAAATAATCTTCAGACACCATTTCTTCTTCATTAATTTCATCGAACATTTTAATCGCATCACTGTAGTTTCCACTTTGTAAACTACAATCTGCTAAGCGAGAAAATAAATTTGTGCCATTCACTTCATATTCGCCTGTTTCAAGCACAGTTTCATATTCAGAAACTGCGCGTAAGTATTGTCCGTCAAAATACAATAATTCAGCAAGTGCATAGTGAATTATTGGATCATTTGGTTCTATATCTATGGCGGCAACTAATTTATCTATCGCAACTTCTAACATATTTAATTGTTGATATAAATCAGCTTCTAGCATTAAACGTTCCGTTGATAATTCAACTTGGCTTAAATATTCTAAAGCTTCATCAGTTTGATTCTCAGACATTAAACCTTCGATGAAATAGATAAGTAATTCACTTTCATCAGGATATTTATGGTATAACGTACGGAATACTTCAAGCCCTTGGGGCATTAAACCGTAATTATATAACGTTTCACCAAGTATAAAAAGTGCATCGTCCTTTGGAGAGCTTAATGCTTCATTCACACGAGTGTCTAAGTTATCTAATTTTTGTAAGTTGATATCGTCTATGAGTTTATAGATATCTTCCATACTTTTATCCCTCTTTTTCTAATTGTTTTAACTTCGTTAAGAAACCTGGGAAAGAAACATTTACAGCATCAAATTGATTAATAGTTATCGATTCATCTGTTAATAATGATGAAATTGCAAGCATCATACCTATACGATGATCAGTAAAACTATCGACTGTTGCTGTTTGCTTCAAAGTAGAAGGATGAATAATCATACCATCGTTTGTTGGTTGTAACATAAATCCTAATAAATTTAGCATATTCGCAGTCGTATCAATACGATTTGTTTCTTTAACTTTCAATTCTTCTGCATCTTTTACAATACTTGTACCTTCAGCTTGTGAACATAATAATGCTACAATTGGAATTTCGTCAATTGCTCTTGGCACTAAATCACCATCAATTTGAATTGGCTTCATATCAGGGGAATATTGTATGCGAATTGAAGCAGTTGGTTCAGGACCATCTGTATGATTGAATAGCGTAATGTTCCCTTCCATTTGTTTCACGATATCTATAATACCTGAACGTGTTGGGTTTATGCCAACATTGTGAATTGTAATATCACTGCCTTTTGTTATCAAGCCCGCCACTATAAAATATGCTGCTGAAGAAATATCACCTGGCACATGAAAATCTACGGGTTGAATGTGTTCGATTCCTCGTTTTGGCATTTCTATCATTTTCCCATCAGTAGTAACAGGAATATGGAAATGTTGGAACATCGTTTCTGTATGATTGCGTGTTGTACCTATTTCTTTAACAGTTGTCACCTCTTCTGCAAACAAACTTGCGAATAAAATTGCGCTTTTCACTTGCGCACTCGCAACTTCCATTTGATAAGACATTCCCTTAATTTGTGCAGATTTAATGATTAGCGGTGTGTAATTATTATCTACACCTGTTATATTAGCGTTCATTAAGCATAAAGGTTTCATAATTCTGTCCATCGGTCTTTTACCAATAGATTCATCACCCGATATGACAGTGTCAATACCTAAACCACTTAACAGACCAGCCACCAAACGTGTCGTTGTACCAGAATTACCTGTATACAGTACTTGATGGGGCGTTTTGAAGTGTTTATACCCAGGCGAATTGATTTCTATTTTATCTTTGCCAACAGTGATTTCAACACCTAATTGTTGAAAAATCTCAACTGTATTCAAACAATCTTCACCAAGAAGCGGTTTATATATTGTGGAGGCACCAGATGCAAGAGAACCTAACATAATGGCTCTATGTGTCATAGATTTATCTCCGGGTACTTCAATTTCCCCAATCAATGGTCCGTTAATGTCAATTGTTTTACTGTTTGTCAAAAAAACACCTACTTTTTAAAATATGTTAGAAAATCTGTGAATGCATGTTGAAGTGTTGGCTTATCTATGTGATTTACTACAGGATTGCCAATGCCATCCAATAATACCATTTGAACTCCTTGTTGATTATTTTTCTTATCTTTTAACATGAGCTGATATAACGCTTCAAACTCAAATTCATTAACGATGTCTAATGGATAATTTAATGAGGCTAAATAATTGATATAATGAGATATATCAAAATCTCTACTTAAGACTTTATTAGCAACGATAAATTGATAAATAATGCCTATCATGACTGCATGGCCATGTGGAATTTTAAAGGTATATTCAACTGCATGTCCAAATGTGTGACCTAAATTTAAAAATTTACGAACATTGGATTCTTTTTCATCTTTGACGATAATATTTAATTTCGTTTCGATACCTTTAAATAAATAATATTCAATTTCATTTAACGAAGCGAGTGCTGGCTGATCAGGGTATTGTGATTCTATATTTTGCACAGCTTGCATGTCACTCAATAAAGCATGTTTATAAACTTCTGCATAACCACTTAAAATTTCTCCATAAGGTAAAGTAGTTAAAAAATTCAAATCATAAATTACAGCATTAGGTCTATAGAAGGCACCTATTAAATTTTTACCATATTTAGAATTAATACCTACCTTGCCACCTACACTTGAATCATGTGCAAGGATTGTCGTTGGTATTTGAATAAAATCAACACCTCTTAATAAGGTTGCAGCAAGGAATCCTGTGAAATCACCAGTAGCGCCTCCGCCTACTGCGATTAAACAAGTATCACGCGTTAATTGTTTACTGAGTAAAACTTCTATCGTTTCTTCATAAAAGGATAACGATTTCGTCGCTTCACCAGAAGGAATGATAAGTCTATGTGCACCATATTCAGAAGTTATAAAATCTATCGTTTCATTCCAATTATCATTTACCTTTTCATCAACAACCAACACAACATCTTTATAATCGTTTATATATTGATGCAGTTGATCTAACGCATGATGTTCTACAAGAATTGGATAGTTATTGGATGTATAAGTAGTTTCTAATATCATATGCTCACCTAGTTACTTCATAAATTTTAAATTGCTACTTAGTATTCTATATTTAATAAACGACGTTCATCTATTTGTGATTTTAATTGTTCTATATGATTACTTTGGAATTCTTCAAGTAATGCTTTTGCAATTTCAAATGCTACGACATTCTCTACTACAACACTTGCTGCAGGGACAGCACAGCTGTCAGAACGCTCAATAGAAGCTTTAAATGATTCTTTTGTATTAATATCCACGGAGTTTAGCGGTTTGTAAAGTGTTGGGATTGGTTTCATTATACCATTAACGATGATAGGCATACCATTAGACATACCACCTTCAAAGCCACCTAAGTGATTTGAACCTCTGTAGTAACCATTCGTAGTATCATACAAGATTTCATCTTGAATTTCACTACCTGGTTTTTCAGCTGCTTTGAAACCTTCACCAAAGCTTACACCTTTAAACGCATTAATACTTACAACGCCTTGGGCAATTCTACCATCAAGTTTACGATCGTAATGCACATAGCTACCAATACCTACTGGTAAGCCTTCAACAATTGTTTGCACTACACCGCCGATTGTATCACCTGCTTTTTTAGCTGCGTCAATTTTATCGCGAATTTCTTGAGCTATCTCATCATTTACAACGCGAACATCATTTTTATCAATATTAGCTTTAATTGTTTCAAGATCATATTCGATATCGTCTTTGATGCCACCAATTTCAACAACTCTACTATAAAAATTAATATCTAATTGTTTTAATAAAATTTTAGAAACTGCACCTACTGCAACACGTGCAGCTGTTTCTCTTGCTGAAGAACGTTCTAATACGTTTCTTAAATCTCTATGATTATATTTCATACCACCAATTAAATCAGCGTGGCCAGGACGCGGTTTGGTAATTACACGTTTCATATTGTCTTGATCTTCTTCACTAATAGGATCAGCACCCATGATTTTCTTCCAATGTGTAAAGTCATCATTTGTAACAATCAATGTGATTGGACTACCTAAAGTATATCCATTACGCACTCCTGAAACAATTTCAACTGCATCCTTTTCAATTTGCATGCGACGACCTCTGCCGTATCCACCTTGTCGTTTAAACATTTCTTCATTAATATCTGCCACATTGATTTCTAGATTGGCTGGTACACCTTCAATAATTACAGTTAACTGTGGTCCATGTGATTCACCAGAAGTTAAATATCTCATACTTTTCCCACTCCGTTCCTTTAGTACTTTAAATTATAATATTCTCTATATCTTATCACATTCAATTGTTCAAATTAACAGAAAAATTTACAAATATTGAATCTTATGAAAACTTCCATGTTTTAAGTGTAACATTTGAATATTTTTTATAGTAAGAACTTTAGATTTTATATAGAAACATTATCATTTTCCAATATTATCTATTAATTGAGACGGAAAAGTAAACAACAGTTAAAATTTGATTTCGTACTATCGCCTCTACAAAGTTTTTTAGATATCAGAAGGCTATTTTACACTCTATATTTTAGGGGTGAGTTATAAAACTAATTTTTCTAATGCGATTTCGTTGTCACACCCAAGCAAAGTTAAATAGAAAGTAAAATACAAACGCTGAAGTTATTGCATAAGAACTGCTTTTCTTCATAAATGAAATAGTAGTCTATTTAAAAGTTTAATATATGAGGATTTTCAATTCAGTCAGCTACTGCCAAATAAAGGATGAGGATGAAACACGTATTTATGCCTTAGCCTCATTCAAAACCACTTTAGTATTTCAATAGACGTTGCACGTAAAATAAAAAAGCTAACTGAATTAATTAAATTTCAGTTAGCTTTTTATATTATAAAAATTCATCATCATAAAGCATATTATTTATTGAAGTTGATATTATTCGTATAACCACGCTTCACGTGATCCAGTATAATCACTTAATTCTTCAGCTTTAAACCAAAGGTTAATTTCTTTTTTAGCTGATTCTACCGAGTCTGAACCATGAATAATGTTTCTACCTACAGTTAAACCTAAGTCTCCTCTAATTGTGCCTGGTGTAGCTTCAGATGGATTAGTTTTACCAATAATATGACGCGAAACATTTACTGCATCTTCACCTTCAACTACTATAGCGAATACTGGTGCAGAAGTAATGAAGTCAATTAATTTGTTATAGAATGGTTTATCTGTGTGTTCTGCATAATGTTCTTCTGCAAGTGGCTGTGGTACAGTCATAAATTTACCGCCTACAAGTTTTAGCCCTTTACGTTCAATACGAGAAATGATTTCTCCTACCAAATTGCGTTGTACCGCGTCTGGTTTAATCATTAGAAATGTTCTTTCCATAATGTGTGAATCCCCCTGTTTGTTATGTATCAATTGTACAGTAATAATGTACATAAGTACATATCAATAAAATATTATGTTTTGAGATACATTAATATTTTAACAGGTTATTAAAGCGCTTTCAATGCTTTTCATGTAACTTATAAATTCCTTTTTCCAACTTTTTTAATTAATTTCTTAAACAAGGGTTTAGCAGCTACGCTTTCCAATTGATCAAGTAGATTTAACGCTTTATCTAAATATTTATCACTGATTACTTGTGATTGTTGTATAACATCAGATGATTGAATGCGTTGAATACAATAGTCAAACGTCTCTTGATCTGTGTCCGGAGTAAGTTGTTGTATCTGCGTTTTGAATTCTGGATGCTTTCTCATTTCTAATAATACAGGTAAAGTGATATGACCATTCATCAAGTCACTACCAACTGGTTTCCCTATTTTTTTTTCTGTACTTGTAAAATCGAGGATATCATCAACAATTTGAAAACTCATGCCAATATAATGGCCAATCATTTTTAAATTGTGAACTGTTTTCAAATCGGCACCAGAAGCAATCGCACCTACTTCAGTAGATAATTGTATCAGTAATGCTGTTTTACGATTAATTCTACGCAAATAACTCGTGATGGTTTGATAACCATTGAATTGATCTTGGAATTGAAATAGCTCACCCATACATACTTCAACGATTGCATTTGAAATCGCCGAATGAATACGGTTATCTTCAATATTTGAAATATGTTCAAGCGCTGATGCGAGTAAAAAGTTACCGACAAGAATAGCAGTATTTTGATCCCATTTTTTAGCTATAGTTAAGCTTCCTCGGCGTTTATCACTCTTATCTACGACATCATCGTGAACTAAAGTTGCCATATGAATTAATTCAAGTGCAACAGCTACACGATAAACATCCTCATTCATTTCTTTACCAAACTGGCTGCTTAAAATTACAAAGGCAGGTCTAACGCGTTTGCCACCTGAAGAAAACAAATGATACGAAGCATCTTCTAGTACTTTATCATTGCTTATAAGAGATTGTTCTAATCGCTTTTCGATTTTCTTTATTTCACTATTCATGTTTAACTTTGACACGTTAATCACCTTTGGTTGATTCATTTTTATTTATAGCCAAGGTGCATCGCTGCAACGCCACCTGTAAAGCTACGTATTTTTATGTTACTGAAACCTGCTTGACCAAACAGACGTTTTAGCTTTTCTTTATCTGGAAAGTCAAAAGTAGATTGTTGTAACCATTCATACTCATCTTTGGATTTTGCAAAAACTTTACCGAAAATAGGCATTACAAATTTAAAATAAAGTTTATAACCTTGTTTGAATACTGGTGTTGTAGGTTGGCTAGTTTCTAGACAGACAACCATACCACCTGGTTTAAGCACTCTATGTAATTCTTTGAGTGTAGCTAGATAGTCAGGTACATTACGTAAACCAAACCCAATAGTTACATAATCAAATTCATTGTCTTCAAATGGTAGGTTCATTGCATCACCATGTACAAGTTGTATATTATTCATATCTTGTGTTTTACCTTTGCCGACTTCGAGCATGTTTTCACTAAAGTCCACACCAATGACTTCACCTGTTGGTCCTACAGCCTTACTAAGTGAGATAGACCAATCAGCAGTACCACAACATACATCTAAAGCTTTACTACCAGGTTCAACGTTCATTTCTTTCATAACACGTTTTCTCCATGTCTTATGTTGCTCAAAGCTAATAATATTATTTAGGCGATCGTATTTTCCAGAAATATTTTGAAAAACGTCATGTACTTGTTCTTTTTTTGCTTTATTATCTGCCATAGTTAATTACCTCTTTTTGAATGTATTTCAGACTTTATTTCATCTAAAAATGTAATTAATTCATCTTTAGAAAATTTACTTAAATAAGAAGGATGCTTTTTAGTTATGTTCGCTAATAATTTATCATTGATTGATTCAAGATTGGCATCAGGAGCAAAATGTTGAATTGTAATACATGGAAATAGGTTTTCAACTTTTAATATATATTGACTGATGTGCTCTTTAGTAAGTGCATCGTGATGTATTGACGACTTCATTTCATTCACTTCAACGATTGCTGCACTAATTTTTTTTTGATAAGTTGGAGCGTTTAACTTTGCTAGTAATGTATAAAAATGTGCGCTCAATAAGTCACCAATTAAAATAGACTTTTTAGACGATAACGTTGTAGAAACTTCGTCTAAATGATGCATCGCAGTATCTATTGTGAGGCAAGCTAATCTAGCTTCTTCAGGAATATCATATGAATCAAGAATTTGAGCTAAGTTTTCATCAATGTCTATAGATTCATAATGATGTATACCTTTAAGTCGATGTACAATTTGTTTTTCTAATATGCTTAATGTCGTTTCCATGTTCACACCTCACGTTATTATCCATATACATATTAACATTATATAGAGAAAAATAAAATAAACGATAGTTAAAGCGGTAAATATTTATATATGATGTATTTGTATAAATACATTTCTAGTGTATGAAGCGTTTGTTTTTGATTTATGTATGTATCATTAAATTTATATTAAGCATTGTGACAATTACAACATTTAATTTATATCATCATTACATCGAATGATATCATATTAAGTATAAATAAATGCAGATTGTTTAATGTTCTTAGATTAAAAGTGTATAAAAAAAGAAAAAGCCCCTTTTAAAAGGGCTTTAGTTTTAGTAAAGAATTATTTAACTGCGTCTTTTAATGCTTTACCAGCTTTGAATGCTGGAACTTTGCTTGCAGGGATATCAATTTCTTTACCTGTTTGTGGGTTACGGCCTTTACGAGCAGCACGTTCGCGTACTTCGAAGTTACCGAATCCAATTAATTGTACTTTTTCACCTTTAGAAAGTGATGATTGAATTGATTCGAATACTGCATCTACAGCTAAACCAGCCTCTTTTTTAGTTAAATCAGCTTGTTCTGCAACAGCATTGATTAAGTCTGTCTTGTTCATTATGAATTCACCTCCCCTAGGGTTTATAATGATACTTAATATCATTATGGTATGACTTTAACACAACGAATACTGCAACTGCAATGATTTATGCGCAGAAAACGTTGAAATAATAGGATTTTAACAACAAATTGCTATATATTTGTTAAAAAGTGTAATACTGCTTCTTTATTCTGATTTTTTTCCACGTCCCATAAGATCTTTAACACTTTCATCTACAGGTCTATTTTCAAATAAAACACTATAAAGTGCATTAGTTATTGGCATGTCAACATTTTGCGTTTTTGCTAAATGATAAACTGATTTTGTGGTATATACACCTTCGACAACCATATCCATCTCATCTAATGCTGTGTCTAATGATTTTCCTTCGCCCAATTTAAATCCTAAAGTATAGTTTCTAGAATGCGTAGATGTGCATGTAACGATTAAGTCACCAATGCCACCTAGACCTAAGAAAGTAATAGGGTCAGCACCTAGCTTTTCACCTAAACGACTAATTTCAGCTAAACCTCTAGTCATGAGTGCAGCTTTAGCATTGTCGCCGAAGCCCATGCCTGAGATTACACCACTTGCTACAGCGATGATATTTTTTAAAGCACCACCTAATTCAACCCCTACAAGATCGTCATTTGTGTAAACACGTAAGTAATCATTCATAAATAAGTCCTGTGTTAATTTACTTACTTCAGATGACTTGGAAGATGCAGCAACTGTTGTTGGCTGTTTGATGACAACTTCTTCTGCATGACTTGGTCCTGATAATACACCGATACCTGCATTATGTTCTGCTGAAATAGAATCCTCTAACATTTCAGAAACTCGTTTATAAGTATCATTTTCTATTCCTTTTGCTACATGTATAAATGTTTTTGGAGTTGATAAAAGTGAATCAATTTTGCTTGCTACTGCTCTCATAGCTTTTGTAGGCAATGCCATTAAAAAGACTTCAGAAAAATTTATAGCAGTTTTAATCTCTAATGTTGCTTTGATTGAATCATTGATCTTAGCTGTTTTTAGATATTTACTATTGATGTGTTGTTCATTAATTTCATTGATTGTTTGTTCATTTTTACCCCACATCAATACTTGGTGTCCATTTTCAGCTAAAACATTTGCTAAAGCTGTACCGAAACTTCCTGTACCAAAGACTGTTACTTTAGACATGAATATCTCCTCCGATAATTAATTTCTTTTTCTAGGTATAATATGCACAGGTGTACCTTCAAAACCGAATGCTGCTCTGATTTGATTTTCCAAATAACGTTTATAAGAAAAGTGCATTAATTCTACATCATTTACAAATACGATAAAGGTTGGTGGTTCGATTGCTACTTGCGTAGTATAGAATACGTTCAATCTGCGACCTTTATCAGTCGGAGTTGGGTTCATAGAAAGAGCGTCAGTGATTACCTCATTTAAAGTTGAACTCTTCACGCGTTTTTTATGGTTTTCGCTGGCTTGTGTAATATATGGGAATAACGTTCTAAGTCTTTGACTTTCTTTTGCAGAAACAAATGCAACTTCAGCATAATCTAAGAATTGGAATTCTTTACGAACTTCATCTTTAAATTTTTTCATAGTATTAGTTTCTTTATCAACTGTATCCCATTTATTTACTACGATTACAATAGCTTTACCTTCTTCATGAGCATATCCTGCCACACGTTTATCTTGTTCGATGATACCTTGATCAGCATCAATAACAACTAAAATAACGTTTGAACGCTCGATTGCTTTCAGGGCACGTAATACAGAATATTTTTCTGTGTTTTCATATACTTTTCCTTTTTTACGCATACCTGCTGTATCGATTAGGACATAGTCTTGATCGTCATAAGTATATTCGGTATCGACCGCATCACGTGTTGTGCCTGCTACGTTAGAAACGATAACACGTTCTTCACCTAATATTGCATTGACTAAGCTAGATTTACCAACATTTGGTCGTCCAATAATTGATAAGCGAATTGTGTCATCATCGTATGGATCAGGTTCTTCTTCTTTAAAGTGTTTGACAACTTCATCTAAAAGATCACCTAGACCTAAACCATGTGAACCAGAAATTGGATAAGGATCGCCAAAACCAAGCGCATAGAAATCATAAATCTCATTTCTCATTTCTGGATTATCTACTTTATTTACTGCTAAAACAACAGTTTTTTTTGATTTATACAACATTTGAGCAACAATTTGATCGCTTTGTGTTAAACCCTCTCTTACGTTGACCATAAAAATAATGACATCAGATTCATCTATTGCAATTTCTGCTTGTGCTCTTATTTGTGTTTGGAATGGTGCGTCACCAATTTCAATACCACCTGTATCGATGACGTTAAAATCATGTGTTAACCATTCGCCTGATGAATAAATTCTGTCTCGAGTCACGCCGGGTGTATCTTCTACGATAGATACACGCTCACCTACGACTCTATTGAAAATTGTAGATTTACCTACATTAGGTCTGCCCACAATTGCTACTATAGGTTTAGTCATAACTAACTTCCTCTCTTTTTTAATCTCTATAATTCTATCATAAGGGGTAAGCAAATCAAAAGAAATATTTAATCTGCACTAATATTATTGGGTTTAGGCTAGTATAAAAAAATTGTTTTTAAAGATTACATAAAAATAAATCTTGTCCTAAAAAGAAGTTAGGACAAGATTTAAAATTAGTGTTAAATTTATACGTTAAAACTTGATGTCTTTCAATTTATCTCCGAAAACATCACCTAAAGTAGGATTGTCATCATCGTCAGAACCACTTTCCAAGTATGATTTCGTAGTGGCGCTATCACTTTCAACGACATTTTCCGTTTCTAATGTTGCTTTAATAGATAATGAAATGCGCTCTTTTTCTACGTCGACACCTAGTACTTTGACACTTACTACTTCCCCAGGTTCTAATACTTCGCTTGATGAACCAATGTGAGTATGTCTTATTTCAGAAATGTGTACTAAACCCTGAACGCCCGGTTTGATTTCAACAAAGGCACCGAAGTTAGTTAATCTAACAACTGTTCCTTCGATGACATCACCTTCGTTAAACTCACCTTTTATTGATTCAAATGGACTTGGTAAAGTATCTTTAATTGATAATGAGATACGCTCAGAATCTCTATCAACTGATTTTACTTTTACATTAACTGTATCTCCAATGGATACGACGTCTTCTGGAGATTTAACGTGTTCATGAGATAATTCAGAAACGTGAACAAGTCCATCTACGCCACCAATATCTACAAAAGCGCCAAAGTTAGTTAAGCGTGCAACTTTCCCTTCGATAACATCGCCTTCATTAAGTGAACTTAATAAATCGTCTTTTTTCTCTGCATTTTCTAATGCCTCTACAGCTTTACGACTAAGAATGACACGATTATTAGCAGGATCCAATTCTTCCACTTTTAGTTTAAGAACTTGTCCTTCGAAATCAGAGAAATCTTCAATGAAGTCTGTTGAAATTAATGAAGCTGGAACAAACCCTCTTTGGCCAACATCGACTACTAAACCGCCTTTTACTACTTCAGTGACTTTAGCTTCAATAGTTTTATTGTTGTCTAATTGTTCTTGTAAAAATTCATATGATTTTTCTGTTTCAAGTTGACGTTTAGAAAGTATATAAGCACCTGACTCATTTTCTTCGTCATACTCTACTTTTGTAACATATGCACCAATTTCATCACCAACTTTGACAGCATCACCTGGATTGTCTATATGATGCGTAGAAAGTTGACTAATAGGGATGATACCATTAAATTTAGCACCGTTAATGTTTACAATCACCTGTTTTTCATCAATTTCTTGAATCTCACCAGTAACTGTATCCCCTTCTTTAATCTCTTTGATCATTGATTCGTTGAATTCTTCAGTCATCTTGTCTGCCTCCTTATTACACTACATAATTATAACATCTTATAAACTGACAGAATTGTCAAGAAATTCCCCTTTATTATAGGAATTCAAATTCTATTTGTTAAAAAGTTGTAAAATCAGGCTTTCTAGCTAACTAAAGCTTTGAAATTTTTACCTAAAATTTACATTTATTAATATATATGCAGATCTAATTGATATAAAAATGTACCTTATTTATATACCCTATGTTAGTTATTATATAACCTTTTTACACAATTTAAAAAGAAATGGCATTATAATACGCTGTATTTATAAAAAGAGCTATTATTTTATTTAATTTGAGTAACTAATGATAAAATCTCTTCAGTTACTTTTTCAATACTTTTACCTGTAGTATCTACTGTAATTGCATCATCCGCTTTTTTCAAAGGTGAAATATCACGCATCATGTCATAATTATCTCGATTGGCAATTTCTTGTTTTAATTGTTCAACATTAGAGTCGATGCCTCTTTGTTCATTATCTTTTTGTCTACGCATTGCACGTTCTTCAACAGAGGCAATCATATAAACTTTTAAATCTGCATCTGGCAATACAACTGTTCCAATGTCTCTACCATCCATAACAATACCCTTTTGAGCTGCTAATTCTTGTTGCTTTTTAACTGCAAAGGTACGCACAGCTTCTTTAGATGCTACAAAGGAAACGTTGTTTGTTACATCATTTTCTCTTAAAAAGTCAGTAACATCATGGTTATCTAAAATGACTCTCTGACCTTTTTCTTCATCATAAGTTAATGATAATTCAGATGATTTTATCAATTGTGTGAAATCTTCAGTCTTATTTTGTTTTAAATATTTATAAGTTATAGCGCGATACATTGCGCCAGTATCTATATAAATCATAGATAGTTGTGCAGCAACGCGTTTAGCTATTGTACTTTTCCCTGCAGCAGCAGGTCCATCAAGTGCGATATTAATTAATTTCATTTTAGTAAACCTTCCTTGTTGTTTTATGTATAATATTTTATCATAAATATGTAAGTTATAAATAGGAGGAATGCCCATATGAAAAAACTTCTTCTCATACATACTGGTGGGACGATTAGCATGTCACAAGATGAAGCTAATAAAGTAGTAACAAATTCAGACAATCCAATATCCAACCATCGAGACATTATTGAACAATATGCTGATGTAACAGAAATTACACCATTTAACGTTCCATCCCCACATATGAATATAAAATATGTAGAAACATTAAAGCATATTATTGAAGATGCTAGTAGAAATGAAAATTATGATGGTTTTGTTATTACTCATGGTACAGATACGTTAGAAGAAACAGCATACTTATTAGATCTTACTATAAATGTTTCGAAACCGATAACAATTACAGGTGCTATGCGTTCTTCAAATGAAATTGGTTCAGATGGTTTGTATAATTTTATCTCAGCTATTAGAGTAGCTTCAAGTGATAATGCAGCAGATATGGGTGTTATGGTTGTATTTAACGATGAAATTCATACTGCAAGAAATGTGACTAAAACACATACCTCCAATACGAATACATTTCAGAGTCCCAATCATGGTCCATTGGGTGTAGTGACAAAAAACAATGTTCAATTTCACCATAAACCATACGAACATTTAGTTTTAAATAATATTGACCATGATTTAAACATTCCTTTAGTGAAAGCTTATATGGGTATGAATAATGATGTTTTAAACTTTTATAGTGAACATCAAGTTGATGGGATCATTATCGAAGGCCTAGGCCAAGGCAATCTTCCACCTACTTGTTTAGAAGGCCTAGATAAGTGTTTGGACAAAGTAATACCTATTGTACTTGTCTCACGTTCTTTTAATGGTATTGTTGGCCCAATTTATGCCTATGAAGGCGGCGGTGCTACCTTAGCTGAAAAAGGCGTTATTTTTTCAAACGGATTAAATGGACCAAAAGCAAGACTTAAACTTTTAGTTGGTTTAAGTAATCAATTAAACGCTAAGCAGTTAAAAAAATATTTCGAATCACAGTTATAATGATTTTTAATAATTAAAGAGAAAAACATGTTTATGTCTTCTCAAACTAGAAAGGAATTGTTTTTGTTTACGTTTTTGTGGTCACAGCCGCAGATTTTATGATTTGGTTAGTACTATTCTCGTAGGAGTCGGCTCAAAGTACTGCCATTTTTCAAATAACGTTGTATCATTCACCATCATTCATTGATTGAACCTATACAAAGGCAAACTCAAATAAAATGAATATATAGCTAAGTTAGCAAAAAAGATTACCTCCACTCACAAGAAAATTACAAATAATAGAATTTATGAACAAAGATTTTATCAAGGGAAAATGTTTATAAAAACCAATGCTTTTATTATGAGAAATTCATGTATAATATTATTAAAAACTAGAGGCTGAGACATAAATACATGTCCCAGCCTCTAGTTTTTAATTTTAGGATTCTAGTGGTGTTTGTTTTTTAGATAAAATACTTTGAGTGATAATACCGCCATGGTATTTGCCGTTTTCTATAAATATTGTATTTGCATCATTACCTGCCGCAATGACACCAGCAATATAGCAATTTTCGACATTTGTTTCATAAGTTTCTTTGTTATAAACTGGCGCAGTACCAAATTCATTACTGTTGATATCTATACCAATAGATTGTAGAAAATCATAGTCTGGATGATAACCAATCATAGCGAAGACATAATCATTAAAAATTTCAATTGTTTGATTTCCTTGCTCATAAAATACACTATCTTCTGTTATTTTAGTAACATTTGAATTAAATGCCATGTTAATTTTTTCATGACGTACTAGAGATTCAAAGTTCGGTAAAATCCATGGTTTAATTGCTTTTGGATAATCTTCTCCACGATAAATAACTGTTACGTTTGCCCCAGCTTTTTCTAACTCTAGAGCTGCATCTACAGCTGAGTTTTTACCTCCGACAATTACAACGTTTTGGTCAAAATAAGGATGTGCTTCTTTAAAATAATGCATTACTTTTGGAAGCTCTGCTCCATCTACTTCAAGATGATTGTGATGACCATAATAGCCAGTTGCTACAGTAAGGAATCTACACTGATAGACATCTTTAGTTGTTGTAATCGTAAAACGGTTATTAATTTTTTTCACTGTGAGGACTTCTTCAAAAGCATTAACGCGCAATTGATGATGCTTAACCACTGCTCTGTAATATACTAGAGCTTGATTTCTATGTGGTTTGCTTTCTTCAACAATAAATGGAATATCCCCAATACTTAATTTATCACTTGATGAAAAGAAAGTTTGATGCGTTGGATAATTATAGATCGCATCTACAACATTTCCTTTTTCAATAACTAAAGTATCAATACCTTTTTTCTTTTGTTCAATAGCAGCACTTAATCCACAAGGACCGCCACCAATAATTATACTTTCAACTGTTTTCATAGTTTATTTGTCCTCCTTATACCACCAATATATTATACCAATAGTTTAGGAAAAACCAAATGATAGAAATCAAATATTTTTGCACAAAATAGATTGACGCTTTATTAATATTAAAAATCTAATACAAAAACGACCAAACTCACTAATTTAAGGAGTTTGGTCGTTTAATTAGTTTTTACTTATGAGGTAATAAACTATTGTGGAATAACAAGGCGTTGTCCATTATGGATTTCATTTCCTTGTAGATTATTTGCTTGTCTGATTTTTTCAACGTTTTCTGGTGAACCACTACCATAATATTGAATAGCAATTCTATATAGGTTTTGGCCATTGACTACATGCGATTGTTGGCCAGAGTTACTATTTGCTTGTTCGCTATCTTGGTTGTTAGTTGCTTGAGATTGATCTGAAGATGAATTACTTTGAGCGTTAGATTGGTCATTTTGTTGATCTTGACCACTTTGACTGCTTTGGTCGCTTTGACCTTGACTGTTTTGTGCACTATTTGTTGTATCTTGTGAACCATTGCTAGCTGAATCAGAATTAGCATCGCTAGTTGCTTGATCAGAATTAGCGTCATTATCTGCTTGATCAGAATTTTCGCTATCAGAATTAGCGTCACTATTTGCTTGGTCAGAATTTTCGCTATCAGAAGTGGCAGAATCTGAACCACTATTGCTGTCTTCTGAGTTTGCAGAAGAGTCATCTTTATTAGCTTTATCATCTTCTGATTTTTTATCTTCGTCTTTATCTTTTTCAGAATCAGACTTACTATCTTTGTTATCAGCTACTTTTTTGTCATCGCTTTTTTTGTCATCATCGTTATCGCCAGTTAAAGCCATTCCACCGAAAATAGCAATTGCAGCTAATATTAATATCGCAGCTAATATTGGTAATAATTTACCTAATAAACCGCCTTTTTTCTTTTTCTTATTATCGTCGTCATTATCATCGTCGTTCTTACCGTTGCCACCATTACCGCCGTTGCCATTTCCACCGCCAGCTTTAGAATGTGCCGCTGCGGCAGCACCTGCACCAGTTGCAGCAGCGCCTCCAGCTACAGCGGCACCTTTTTTCTTAGAACTATTTTTATCATTTTTATTTTTATCTTTATTTTCTGCTTCGTTTTCGCTGTGATTATCTTTGTTGTCTTTGTGTTTGCCAGCAGCATAAGCACCTGCACCAGTTGCACCAGTTGCAGCAGCGGCACCTCCAGCTACAGCAGCACCTTTTTTCTTAGAACTATTTTTATCATTTTCAGAATGCGAAGCATCGTCTGATTTGTCTACTTGTTCGCTATCTGATTTGTTGATATTTTGTTCATTATCATTTAAGTCATTTTCTGAACTCTTATTATCGTTGTGTTTGCCAGCAGCATAAGCACCTGCACCAGTTGCAGCAGCGGCACCTCCAGCTACATCAGCACCTTTTTTCTTAGAACTATTTTTATCATTTTCAGAATGCGAAGCATCGTCTGATTTGTCTACTTGTTCG
>NZ_LGPC01000011.1:403595-746052 GCF_001431205.1 Staphylococcus sp. NAM3COL9
CGTCTGATTTGTCTACTTGTTCGCTATCTGATTTGTTGATATTTTGTTCATTATCATTTAAGTCATTTTCTGAATTCTTATTATCGTTGTGTTTGCCAGCAGCATAAGCACCTGAACCAGTTGCAGCAGTGCCTCCAGCTACAGCAGCACCTTTTTTCTTAGAACTATTTTTATCATTTTCAGAATGCGAAGCATCGTCTGATTTGTCTACTTGTTCGCTATCTGATTTATTGATATTTTGTTCATTATTATTTAAGTCATTTTCTGAATCCTTATTATTGTTGTGTTTGCCAGTAGCATAAGCACCTGTACCAGTTGCAGCAGCGCCTCCAGCTACAGCAGCACCATTCTTATTGGATTCATTATCTTTTTGTGATTCAATATTTTCATTGGAATCATTTTGGTTTTCTTTTGTATTTTGATTATTTGTTGATCCATGGTTTAAATCATTATTCTTCGAAGGATCTTTTGTTGAGTTATTTTCAAAATCTGGTTCTGATGAATTGTTATCTTCTAGTGATTGATTTTCGCCTTGAACTACATCTTTATCTTGTTCAGGCTGATTATTTGGATCTTGATTTGTTGCTGTGTCCCGTCTACGCTGTCTTCTTTGAGCATTTCTAGGAGGGAATTGTTCGTCTGTCTTATCAGAAACTTCCTCTTTTACGTTGTCAACTGAACCATTAACGGACTCCTTTGTATTGTCTTGATGTTCTTTTGGATCAATGGATTGACGATTTTTTTCAAAATCATCTTTAAAATTGTTGTTAGACAAATTCATCATCCTTCCTCGTTTTAATTTAAGTATATATTGTTATACCCTAAAAATAAGTAAACATGTAAAACTTTTCATTCAAAAATCACTATTAAACTAGTATATATGTAGTATTATAGCTTGTTTGAAAAAGTGAAGTAAAGTATTTGTCTATTATTTAAACAAATTTTGTATTTTTTCATTAAAATCCATTTTTCTTTTTACTTTTTTTCTATTAATTAAATTTATTACATTTAAATCAGAATCATTATCACAGCATTGATCAGGCCTTCTATTTAACGTTTCACCGAAGAATTCCATCATATAAGTACGTCGGCATTGGTCTAGATTTTTGTATCCTAGCATATGTATATAACCTTGGCGTTTTCGTTGATATGTCCTGTCGAATATCGTACGCAACTCAGTAAATGAGTAATAGCTATTTAATATTTCTAATATTTCAAATTTATCAGGAGTTACAAAGGAACCTACTTCAAAGGCATTTACATCCTCAGTGGTAATCATATCCGTAAATAATAGCGTTTCTAGTAAAAAACTATCATCAGGTTGAAACAGACTAATTGCTTGACTGTCTGCCCCATCACGGCCAGCACGGCCAATTTCTTGCATGTAGTTTGATGGACTGGTCGATAGGTGGTAATGAAAAATAGAACGTATATCTTTTTTATTAATGCCCATACCAAATGCACTGGTTGCCACGATGATAGGTATTTCATTATTTAAAAATTGGTGCTGAACTGTGTGCCGTTCTTGATAAGATAAATCTCCATGATAAATCCCTGTTAAAAAACCGTAGTTATATATTTCTTTTGCTAATGTAAGACACACTTTTTTAGAAGAAACATATATAATTGTAGGTCCTGAATTTTCTAATGCTGGAAGTAACCATTTTAATTTGGCTTCATCGTCTGCAAAATTTTTATGTGTTAAAAAAATATTGTCTCTATTCATACTTGTTTTAATGACATGAAAAGATTTTTTTAACATAGTGTTTAAATCATAAGTTAAATAATTCGGTGCTGTTGCAGTCAGAGCAAGCAAGGTTGCTGTCGGAAATCGTGCAATAATTTTACCTATAAGTGCATAGTGCGGTCTGAAATCATATCCCCATTCAGATAAACAATGCGCTTCATCTAGTACGACCATTCCGATATTCAAATTTTTAATGAGATTGAAATTTTGAGGTTGCAATATAAATTCTGGACTTAAATAGATAAATCGACTTTTTGTTAGTGATTCAATGTTCCTTTTCTTCTCATTTTCATCCATACCTGAATGAATACAACAAACATGATGTTCGCCATGTAGTTTGAGTTGCATGACTTGGTCATCCATCAAAGAAATGAGTGGTGAAATAATTAGTGTTGGTTGTTGACGTATGTAGGTTGGTAATTGATAACAAAGACTTTTGCCACTTCCTGTAGGTAAAATACCTAATGTATCTTCATTGTTCAATACACTTTCTATAATCTCTTGTTGTCCAGGTTTAAAAGTCTCAAATCCAAACCACTTTTTTAGCTCATGCTGTAACATTGATTTCACCTCTCTCTATTCCAACGATAATCAATTTCAATTCAAAATAGCTGAGGTCAGAAAATATTTCTTTATAATTGCGTAACCTTTCGCTACGATTTGAAATATAATAAGTCATGAAATCAGTATAAATTGAATGTGTTAAATAATCTTCATAATTCGATATGTAGCCTTTTATAAATAACTCTAAAATATGATCATCTATCGTATTAGGTTTAACGTTTTGTTGTGCAGCTAGTTGTTCGAAGTTTAATCCATTTTGTAAACCTGCGTAAGTTTGCTCTGTTTTATTTAATAATGATGGTAGCACAATAAGTTTGTTTAATAGTGGATAGTTAGATGCATTCTCAATCTCGTACATTAATGTGACTAAATCTGTTAATTCTAATTCGAATAAGTGTTCTTGTGGTATGTCCTCTATTAAACTGATTTGTAGCCGTGTATACATACTTTCTTCAAAACCTTGTAGGTAATAGTGAATATATATTGTATTATTTTTATTCATCATAGATTGAAATAATGTCGAAAGTTCTTCGATGAATTGATCTTGTAATTGTTTGTTGATAATTTGCTTATATACAAATTTAACTTGTTGGTGTACAGTACTATGTTGAGTAATAGGTACGAATTGATAGACCTTATGTTTGGTATTAGATAGGGTCTGAGTTAATAATTGTATGGCTTTAAATGTGTTGGTTAAACTATCAAACGTATGTCTCGGATGATTAGCGATATTTTGAAAGCTATTATCTTGATCATTAAATTGATTGAAATATCGCTCAAACGACTGATATTTCAAGTTAGGCATGCTGTGATATAATGACAAGAGTTGTTGACTACAGGCATCAAAAAAAGTTTGATGTGACTTTTTCCCTGTGATAATATTAAATATACTTTTTTCAGTTTTGTAATTGTGTGCATGTGTTTGTGCAAATTGGATTATATTATACATGTTTACTCCCTCATTCTATAAAACAAAAACATTTGAAAAATCTTAAAACAGTGACTACAATAATAATTGTGCTATTAGTGTAGCATTTTTGTCAAAGGAGGCGAAGAAATTGGCTAAATATACAATTGTTGATATGGATACATGCATTGCATGTGGTGCTTGTGGTGCCGCTGCCCCTGATATATATGACTATGATGATGAAGGTATTGCTTATGTGATACTAGATGACAACAAAGGTACAGCAGAGGTGCCGGAAGAATTATATGAGGATATGGAAGATGCGTTAGATGGTTGTCCTACTGATTCAATTAAAATTGAAGAAGAATCATTTGATGGTGATGCATTAAAATTTGAATAAAATCAAGATTTGTTCTATACAAGTAAGTATGCAATTTATACTTAATAATATATATAATAAGCGTTTGCCTAAATATAGTGATTACTAACTATATTTGCTAATGGCTACGTTTAAGGTTAGCGTGTTCACATTACATGGAACATGCTACTTTTTATGCCTAAGATGATTCTAAATTAATAATAGTAATTAAAAAACAGAGTGATTTCTGTATTATTTCAATAGAAATCACTCTGTTTTTATTTATCTGAGTGTTAATTTTCAGATGTTTTTAAATTTATTTTGGTAATACATTTTTCAAACGTTTAAATAAAACAATGAACACTATAGAAATAATAGCGCCTTTAATAATGTTGAATGGAATAACGCCAGATACAATAACAATCTTAACGTTTTCTACAACATTAGATAAATTCATAATCATGCCATATAAAGGTAACAATACAAAGTAGTTTAAGATACTTAGAATAATAGTCATCACAATAGTTGCTACAGTAAGGCCTATGATTTGTGATTTAAGGTTAAATTTGTTTTTAGTGACATAATAAGCTGTTATTAAAAAACTGGATGCTGCTAAAAAGTTAGCAACTGGACCAACTGGATCTCCAATATTGAATAAGAAGTTCAATAAATTTTTAATAAATTCTACAACGATTCCAGCTATTGGCCCAAGCGTGAATGTAGCTAATAGTGCAGGCACATCACCAAAGTCTAAAGTTAAATAAGGCGGTAAAAATGGTATTGGAAATTTTATAAACATCAAAATAAAAGAAACCGCACTTAACATACTTATCGTAATAAGTCGTTTTGTTTGTTGTTGCATATTAAATTATCTCCTTCCATTCATCTTTTATCGAATAGGAGGATTTAACAGCACAACAAATAACCCTCCATCTTCTCCCATCCAGACTTTACTGTCGGCTCTAGATTTGCACTAGATCAGCCATTTATTTAAATGAAAATAAATGGGTCGCAGGCTTTAATTACTGCCGGTTGGGAATTGCACCCTACCCCGAAGATGAATATCTCAAATTTTTATAAATATATCATAGCTTATTACTCTGGTAAAAACAATATTATTGCTCTAAATATGCTGAAAAGGACTGAATTAAATGAAATATATACTTTTTATTATGTCTATAAGCATTATCAATAATAAAGACCGACGAAATAACAATAATGATTTCGTCGGTCTTTATATATGTTTGATCAGTTACTTAAAGCAGTAACCATTCAAGAATTTTCTAAAGCATTTCATTATTAGCTAACTTTGGTAATTTGATAATAAAGGTTGTTCCTTTACCTAGTTTACTTTTAACGTCAATACTGCCACCATGTTCATCTACAATCATTCGACATATAAATAAACCTAAACCTGTACCCTGTTTACCACGTTTACGTGAGGAATCAACTTTATAAAAACGTTCGAACACTTGTTGTAGATGCTCTGGTGCAATGCCAGATCCCGTGTCTGTAATATATAATATGTTCTCTGTCGCTGACTCTCCATAACTGATAGTGATGGCATCTCCTGTTTCAGTATACCTCGTTGCATTGTCTATCAAATTAGTTAAGACTTGTTCAATTCGATCTAAATCATAATACCATAGCTGTTCGTGCGTGTTTGGATTTAAATTGATGCTTAAACCTAGACTCTCTGCATGACTTTGATATTTTTGTTGCATTTTATTTAGTAATGTATCAATAGGCTGAACAAATTTTTCTACCGTTAGGCCCTCAGCATCCATACGTGCAACACTGAGAAGCTCATTTACAAGTCGATTTAAGCGCTTGGTTTCATCTAGTACGATAGATAGTGATTCATGTATTTCATCGGGCTCTGTGACGATGCCATCCACAATAGACTCAGTATATCCTTGTAATAGTGAAATAGGCGTACGTAATTCATGTGAAACATTAGCGATAAAGTCTTTTTTCATTTGGTCTATGTTATGTTCGTTAGTCATATCACGAATAATAGCGACGATACCACTACGACCATCTGGTTGAATTTGATCAATGTAACTCGTTATTATTACTAAATAACGTGTATTTATTTCATATTCTTCAAATTGAGTTTGCTTGTTTTTGAAAGTACGTTCATTTTGCTTATCAAGCTTTTTCAGTTCATGTCCATCAAGTATTTGAAGGGTGTTTTGAGCCATTTTATTAGAAATTATAATTTCTTTTTTATCATTGTATCCTAATACACCTTCAATCATAGAATTGATTAAGCTGTCACGAATATTTTTAGAAGATGACAAGGCATCGATATGTTGTTGGATTTCAGAACTCATCGTATTAAACGTACGAGATAATTCACCAATTTCATCACGCGTATTGACGGGTACGACTTGGGCATAATCCCCTTTAGAAACTTTCAAAGCCTGTGTCCGCAAATTTCGTAACGGTTTGGTTATACGAGATGATAAGAAAAAGGCAAAAACGGTTGTAATTGCTAAGAAGATAATAGCAATAATTAAAATAATAACTGTAATTACATTATTGGTTTCTTCGATTGTTTTTAAATCTTGATAAATAAATACACCACTGTAGTTAATATTCCGATTATTATCTTTCTCATTCAAGATTTTAGCAGGATAACCAATTAATACATAAGTCCGTTGTTGCCCATTGATTTTAACAGTAACGTGTTCTGAAATCTGTTTCCCTTTATCAAACACTTGATTATAATCTTTATTGTTTTTAATTTCTTTAAACATCTTGTCTTTAATTTTATCTTTGTGTTGGCTCACCATGTGCTTATCATTCATAATAATAAGTCCATCTGGGTTTTCTATTAATTTACGACTGTATTCAATAGCTGTAACTTTATCATCTGCACTTTCCACCAATTGACTGATACGCTGCGCATCTTTGAGTAATGAATCTTCGGTTTCTTGCGTGAAATAGGACTGAATAAATGTTATGAGGGCAGCACTTAGTAAAATTAAAACTGTCGTTACTATTAAAATAATAGTTAACCACAGTTTTATTACTACATTATTTAGCCGATTCATCATTAGACTTAACCTCGAATTTATAACCGACGCCCCAAACAGTTTGAATCATTTGAGCTGCTGCATCAGATACTCGATTTAATTTTTCTCTTAAACGTTTAACATGAGTATCTACAGTACGCAAGTCGCCGTAGAATTCATAATGCCATACTTCTTTTAGAAGCTGTTCACGATCAAAGACTTTATTAGGTGTTTTAGCTAGAAATATTAACAGCTCATATTCTTTTGGTGTTAAATTAACTTGGTTATGATCTGCTAACACTCTGTGTGCATCGTTGTCAATGACAAGGTGGTCAAATTCAATTAAATCACGCGCATGAGGTTCACTTTGTTCAGTATGCGCTACTTGTGTACGTCTTAACAACGCTTTGACACGTAATACCACTTCACGAGGAGAAAATGGTTTCACGATATAATCGTCTGCACCAGATTCGAATCCTTCTACTCTATTTGTTTCTTCACCTTTAGCAGTCAACATAATAATTGGTGTTTCTTTGTGTTCTCTGAGTCGTGAAGCTACAGTGATACCATCCATCTCTGGAAGCATAAGGTCTAATAAAATACATGAATAATCATGCTCCATCGCCATTTTATACGCTTCATTACCATCACTTGCTTCATGTATCTCAAAAGACTCTCTTTCAAGGTATAATTTTAATAATCTTCTGATTCGATCTTCATCATCTACGATAAGTATTTCATTTGACATACGTATGTACCTCCCACACTGCTAACTTTCAATTTAATGACATTATATCATACGTTTAACAGGAAAAGTGATTGCGAAGAAAAAGATTGTGAAACTTTTCTCATGATTTAAATCAAGCTAAACGTAATAACAATTATTTACCATGTTCTGCAAGTTGGCGCATCACTTTTACTTCATGAGGTGTTAAGACTCTGCCCTCACCTGCATTAAGCCCTTTAAGGTTAAGTGGTCCAACTTCAATACGTTGTAATTTTGTAACTTCGTGGCCAAAGTGTTCAAACATGCGACGGACTTGTCTATTGCGTCCTTCTGTAATTGTAATTTCAACAAGTGTTGAATTTTTATCCTTATCTTGGTTCTTTACTTTTACAGTAGCTGGTTGTGTATGACCATCTTCTAGTTCAACTCCATGTTCTAAAGCTTTAACTTCTTCACGCATTAAATAGCCTTTTAATTTAACAACATATTTTTTCTTGATTTTATAACTCGGATGTGTCATTAAATTAGTAAATTCGCCGTCGTTAGTTAATAAAAGTAATCCTGACGTATCATAGTCTAAACGACCCACTGGATAAATTCTTGTTTTAATTTGTTTAAAGTAATCTGTAACTACTTTTCTACCTCTATCGTCAGATACACTAGTGATAACTTGTGCCGGTTTATAAAATAAAATATATAGTTTATCTTGTTGTTCTAACTTAATACCCTCAACCTCAATCGTATCCGAAGGTTTAACTTTTGTACCTAACTCTGTTACAACTGAGCCATTGACTAATACTTTGCCCTCTGTAATTAATGTTTCTGCTTTTCTACGTGACGTGTGCCCACTGTTTGCAATACGTTTTTGTAATCTTTCTGTCTCTTTATTCATTATTTTCTCCTTTTTGATTTACTAAATTACTGAAGAAAGCTTCTATTTCTTCAGCTTCCTCATCAGTAGTTGGTAAATCATCTAAATGTTCAATGCCAAATACGTTTAAAAATAGTTCCGTGGTATAGAGTTGTTGGCTTCTGGAATCCGCTTCGTCTTTAGCTTCTATCAGCCCTCGAGCGATTAAAGTTTTAACAGCGCCATCAGAATTTATACCTCTAATCATCTCGATATCGCTTCGTGATAAAGGTTGATTGTAGGCAATAATAGATAATGATTCCATTGCTGCTTGAGATAATTTCATTTTTGATTTTTGTTCTATTAATTTTTCAATATAATTTGCTGCATCTTTTTTTGTCGTAAGTACATAAGTTTGACCAAAATGTTGAATTTCTAAGCCATCTGATATGTATTCAGAAACAAGTAGTGACAACTGTGTTTGGTCAATGTCTAAAATTTCGAGTAATTGTTTTTCATCTAAACCTTCGTCACCTGCTGTATAAAGTAATGCTTCTAGTATACCTTTATCGTTCAATGCCATAGTTTACCCCTCTTAAAATATTGATATCGTCGAAATTTTGGTGTTGTTCTATATTTACAATGCCCGATTTAGACATTTCAAGTATTGCTAGAAAATGTGTGACTACCATTTCAACAGGTTCTGTAAAATTAAACAAACTAAAAAAATTAAACGAATCATGTTGTTGTAAACGCGCATTAACTTGAGAAGTTGCTTGTTGAATCGTAAACGTTTCTTTACGGATATCTACAGTTTTGGGCGTATTGAATTCAACGCGATTTTTAACTTTTTGATAAGCGATGATTAATTCTGTTAAATCAATTGTATTACTTGAATCCCATGTTTCATTAGATTCTAGGTGTGTTAAATCAGTTGGGTGCTTTGAAAAGTAAAAAGCACGTTCAGATTTCTTTTCATTTAAAATCTCAGTATATTCTTTATAATTTTGATATTCAATTAATCGTCCCACTAAACCTTCACGTGGATCCTCTTCTAATTCGTCGACTTCTTCTGATTGAGGTAACAGCATTTTACTTTTAATCATAAGCAGTTCAGACGCCATAACCAAATATTCACTAGCAATATTAATCTCTAATTGATTCATCGCATGTATATATTGCATATATTGTTCTGTTAATTCTTTCATGGGAATATCATAAATATCAATTTCAATTTTTTGAATGAGATGCAATAATAAATCTAAAGGACCATTAAAAGCATCTAGTTTCACTTCATACATAGTATCTACCTCATATAGCAAGTTATGTGCGTATTTCACTAAAATATTATAGCATGTTTAATGAAAACATTTAAATTTGGAGCGGTTTTAATTATGAAAAATGCATTGCAAGATTTTTATTATCAATTTCATACTGAACAACATTATTTTTTATGTCATGACATTTTAGAAGAAGCTTGGAAAGAAAATCCGCAATTTAGTAAAGATGATGCGATTGTTAGTTTGATTTTGTTAGCAACAGGCTGCTATCATTATCGCAGACATAACAATGTTGGCGCGTTACGATCTTTTAAAAAAGCGTTAAGTGTCATTGAACAAAGTGAACAATTCATCGATTTAGGTATCTATACAGATGAATATAAAAAACTCCTTATAGAATTAATTCAGTCTGTGGCTAATGCAAATCAATTTGTGCCAATTCAATTACCAATAACAAAAGAAATGGAACAGGATATTTTAAAAAAATATCCTGATTTTGTCAGAGCACCACAAATGATTGAAGATAGTTATATTGTAAATCATCATTTAGAAAGAGATCGTTCAGAAGTTGACAAAGCGCGACAACAAGCACTTGATATACGTCGTTCAAAAAAAGAATAAACTTAAGTTAAATGAATAAACCAAGTCATATTAAAATGACGACGCAAACAAAAAACACAAGCTAGCTATTCAACGAATAAACTGGTTTGTGTTTATGCACGTGGATGAAATTCATTATACATTTTACGAATTTGTGATTTTGAGACGTGTGTATAAAGTTGAGTTGTCGAAATATCAGAATGACCTAACATTTCTTGTACAGCACGTAAGTCAGCACCATTTTCAAGTAAATGTGTAGCAAACGAATGTCTTAATGTATGTGGTGTCAAAGTCTTATTAATATTCGCTTTTACGCCATTTTGTTTAATCATTTTCCAAATAGCTTGTCTTGACAAAGGTTTACCATGCATATTTAAAAACAATACATTTGTCACAGTACGCTTCAATAATTGAGGACGTGTTGTATCTAAATATGTATTTAAATATTCTATTACTGCATCACCTAATGGGATAATGCGTTCTTTGTTCCCTTTACCAAATACTTTGACGAAGCCCATAATTAAATTGATATCTTCAAGCTCAATGTGTATAAGTTCAGAAACGCGCATGCCTGTAGCATATAATAGTTCTAACATAGTACGATCTCTATAGCCGTTAATTTTTGATAAGTTCGGAGTCTCAAGTAAAGTAAGTACTTCATCTAGTTCTAAGACGTCCGGTAATTTTCTATCATATTTTGGTGTTTCGATTAATACA
Organism: Staphylococcus sp. NAM3COL9; assembly: GCF_001431205.1. Classification (GTDB taxonomy): domain Bacteria; phylum Bacillota; class Bacilli; order Staphylococcales; family Staphylococcaceae; genus Staphylococcus. The sequence continues at coordinate 414,366 of NZ_LGPC01000011.1, forward strand.
GTTGGATCTTTTGCAGCATATTTTTCTCGTAATGCGAACTGATGAAAACTGCGTACTGTAGATATGAAACGTGCTAATGATTTTGCAGAAGCACCATCATCGTGTAAAAAACCAAGGCATTGATTGATTAATTGTCTGTCTACAAAATCTATATGCCCTATTTTTTGTTCTTCTAAAAATGTAGCATATTTTTTTAAATCTCTTCTATATGCGCCAATTGTATTTGAACTCAACCCTTTTTCTAGTTGGATGAATCTCAAATATTCTTCAATTATAGTATCCAATGGAACCACCTCTATTTATAAAATAGTGTATGATGTTGAGCTTACTTACCTTGAGCTTGGCAATCTGAGCATACACCATGGAAAGTTAAGCGATGGTCTGAAATTCTAAAGTTAAAATCTTGCTCTACTTTTTCTTCCACTTGAGGTAATAAATCTTCTTCGATTTCCTCTACTTTACCGCATTCCATACAAACAAGATGATGGTGGAAATGCTTAGCGCCTTCTTTACGTAAATCAAAACGGGCAACACCATCACCAAAATTAATTTTATCCACAACTTTCAATTCTGCTAATAATTCTAGCGTACGATAGACAGTCGCAAGTCCTATTTCAGGTGCTTTATCTTTAACTTTTAAATAAACGTCTTCAGCGCTTAGATGATCTTTCTCATTTTCAATTAAAACTCTTAGCGTTGCTTCGCGCTGCGGAGTTAATTTATAAGATGATTGTTGTAATTGTTGCTTCACGCGATTTAATCGTTCTTCCACGGAAGCCTCACTCCCCTACTAATAATTATAATCATTTCAATTTACATAATGATTTATATATAAAATACCAATAATTGATAAAATACGCAAGTGTGTAGGCAAGTTATTTGGAATGATTATAATTAAGTAATAGATATTGTAAAGCAATAATCGTTTTAGCATCCTCGATTTCTTGATTTTGGAGCATGGGTGTTATTTCTTCAATATTATATGTTTCGATTTCAATAAATTCATCATCATCTAAATTCATTTCACCTATTTTAAGGTCTTTGGCAAGATAAATGGAGATCTTTTCATTTGAGAAGCCAGGGGAACCAAACATTTCAGTAATCAATTCTAAATTTTCGGCAATATAGCCCGTTTCTTCTTCTAATTCTCTTTTGGCCGCTAATTCTCTTTCTTCATTTATTTCTAATTTTCCAGCTGGTATTTCTAATAATGTTTTTTCAGCAGGTTTGCGATACTGTCTGACGAGAATCACTTGGTTTTCTGGGTTGATTGCACATACTGCAACTGCCCCATTATGGTAGACTAATTCACGTTTTGACGTTTGTCCATCGGGTAATTCTACGTCATGGACTTCTAGATCAATAATTGCACCTTTGTAAATGGACTCTTTATGTAATGTTTTCTCGAATAGATTCATTATAATCACGTTCCTTTTATTTGGATTAGGATATTGTTAATATTAACATGATAGTGTTTCAAGGAATAGCGAAAGCGATAAAAAAACAATGCTCATGGAAATATAAGTGCTAATATTTCATGAATATTTAAAGTTTTTACGCAATGCATATAAGTAATTCATAACGACTTACTTTGTTACGTCTATGCCCTATCATCAAGTGTATCGAAAGGAGAAACGACATGCAAAAAAACATTTTAAAAAGTGGTATTGAAATCTCAGAATTAGGTTTAGGTTGTATGAGTTTAGGCACAGATTATGAAAAAGCAGAACCAATTATAGAACGTGCGGTTGAACAAGGTATCACATATTTTGATACAGCTGATATTTATGATAAAGGTGTAAACGAAGATATTGTAGGAAAAGCCTTGAAAAAATATCAAAATCGAGATGATATTGTTATTGGCACAAAAGTAGGTAATCATTTAGCTGATGATGGTACTACATTTTGGGATCCTTCTAAAAAATATATCAAAGCTGCTGTGAAGGACTCTTTACAAAGACTAGGGTTAGATCACTTAGATTTATATCAATTACATGGTGGCACGATTGATGATCCACTAGATGAAACAATTAGTGCATTTGATGAATTAAAAAAAGAAGGTATTGTTCGTGCATATGGCATATCTTCAATTCGACCTAATGTCATTGATTATTATTTAAAACACAGCGACATCGAAACTTTAATGTCTCAATTTAACTTAATTGATAATAGACCAGAAGTATTATTAGATGATGTGCATGCTAAGAAGGTTAAAGTTCTTGCACGCGGGCCTGTTTTCAAAGGTTTGTTAACTACTAATAGTAATCAAGTATTAGATTCTAAATTTAAAGAAGGTATATTTGATTATACTTACCAAGAATTAGGTGCGACAATAGCTTCTATTAAAGAGATTGAAAATAATTTAACTGGTTTAACATTTAACTATCTTACATCACATGATGCTTTAGGTTCTATTATTATGGGGGCAAGCAGTATCGACCAATTAGATGAAAATGTGAAAAATTACGAATTATCAAAAGAAATTAGTTTAGAAAAACTAAAAGTTGCACGTAATCGTGTTAAGAATCTAGAATATACACAACATTTAAAATAAAAAATCACACCATTAAATAAAAGGGTTAGTTTGATACTTATGAAAGTAGATGTCATATTCATCATCTATTATCGTTTGAGTTCAACTAACTCTTTTTTATATTGCAATTTAATTTCAATAATAGATAAACAGAATAGTAGTAATTAAGTTTTATTCTTAAAGAATATAGTGAAATGCTTTTCAATAAAGCGTGGTGCAAGTTGATAAATCTTTAACATAAAATGCATCCATTTAGGTTCGTTGATTTCTGTTTTGCTTGTAAGCATTCCTTTTATGACTTGCTGTGCTAATTTATCTGAATCTAACATAATACTTTTATATTTTTGTGCAAATGCTAATGATGGATCTGCCTTTTCATGAAATGGTGTAGCAATTGGACCAGTATTTACAGTTAGAACATGATAGTTAGGCCTTTCAATGCGAAGGGCATTCAAGACTTGGTTAAAAGCGGCTTTACTTGCCCCATAATGTGCGGCATAAGCTTGTGTTAAAAAAGCAGACTGGCTACCAATACCAACGATGGATGGATTAGTCCTTAGAAATGGTTGTATTGTAGTCAAAAGTATATTAAAGTTCACTACATTTAAAGTATAAGTTTCTAACATTTCATCAAGACTATGTTGGCCTATTGCTTTAAAATAACCTAAACCAGATGAATAAATTAAACCATCAACTGATTGCCCTTGAAAATAATGACTAAGCTTTAGAATTTGAGCTTGTGATTGTAAGTCGCATTGTATGATAGACAAATGCTCCACACCATATTGCGCAATAATGTCATCTAGTTTTTGTGGATTGCGCACGATTACTGTCACAAACACCTTTTTCTTTAACAATATCTTTAATATTGCTTTACCTAAACCACTCGTTCCACCAGTTAAAATATAATGTTTGCCAATCATAATTATCCCTACCCTTTATCAATGTATAGTCAGTATAATTGAAATGGCTATGATATGTCATGCATATAATATAAATATTAGTTATATTATAAATCTATGTTAGTATAGAAACATAAAAACTAAGAGGAAGTGAAGTATTCACATGAAACTAGTATTTTATGGTGCTGGTAACATGGCTCATGCCATTTTTACAGGTATCGTTAATTCAAAAGTGATTGATTCTAACAATATTTATTTAACAAATCGCTCTAACGAAGTTGCACTTAAAGATTATGCAGAAAAATTAGGTGTGAATTATAGTTATGATGACGAAGCATTATTAAAAGATGCTGATTATGTATTTTTAGGTACAAAACCTTATGATTTTGATGTATTATCTGACCGAATTAGACCGAACGTAACAGAAAATAATAAATTTATTTCTATTATGGCTGGTTTACCTATAAGCTATATTCGTGAAAAAATAGGTGTTGATAATCCAATTGCTCGTATTATGCCAAATACAAATGCGCATGTAGGTCATTCTGTAACGGGTATCAGTTTTTCTAATAATTTTGGACCAAAATCTAAAGAAGAAGTTGATGATTTAATTAATGCATTTGGGTCAGCAATAGAAGTTTCTGAAGATAACTTACATCAAGTTACTGCAATTACAGGAAGCGGTCCAGCCTTTTTATATCACGTATTCGAACAATATGTGACAGCGGGCACGCAACTTGGTTTAGAGAAATCTCAAGTTGAAGAATCTATCCGTAATTTAATTATAGGCACAAGTAAAATGATTGAACGATCTGAATTGAGTATGGAGCAATTGAGAAAAAATATAACTTCTAAAGGTGGCACTACCCAAGCAGGCTTAAATGCTTTATCAGAACATGATATTGAAGGTGTGTTCGAAGATTGTTTACGCGCTGCTGTTGATAGAAGTATTGAATTATCAAGTCGAGATGACGATTAGTTGAATTAAAGCATGAATACAAGCGCTATTTTAACTAACTTATAAATATAAAAAATAACACCCATTCATTGCATTTTACGTATGAATGGGTGTTATTTTAATTTTACAATCTTTTAACACTTTATATTGTGATTAAGCTCACTGAATGTGTACACTCAACATGAAACAACATATTATCAATCTATATTAAAGGTATTGTAAATAGGTTGAAAGCGCAAATTCCTATATAAAGAACTTACGCTTTCGTGATATACCTATACTACTATTTTTAATTATCTACAGTTAAAATGACCATGAATCAAAATCATTAACAAACATGAATGGTGGTGTTGTATCTCGTGACTTTAATGACTGACTGATAGTTTCCACTTCTTCTTTTGTATAGCGATTACTTATGTGTGTAATTAAACTATATTCAACTTGGGCTTCATGAATTAACTCAAACACATCGTCAATATGACTGTGATGATAATTGTTTGCTAACATTTTATCACCTTCTATATAAGTACTTTCATGTACCATTACTGTTGCATCTTGAGCAATTAACAACTCATTTTTACAAGGCATCGTGTCGCCAAATATAGCGATAACAGGACCCTTAACAGCATCTCCTTTAAATTGATTAGAATCATAAATTAATCCATTATGTTCAAAAGTTTCATTAATTTTAATATCTTGATACTTAGGTCCTGGTTCCAAACCAATCTCTTTTAAAGCTTGAACATCAATTTTACCTGGCGTATACGGCGCTTCAATTCTGTAGCCATAAGATGTAATGCCATGATTTAATAGATATGCGTTCACATTAAAGCCGTTGTGATGATAATTTAATTGATCTTCAATTTCTATGTATGTAATTGGATAATTTAATCTGGATTCAGATAGTTGTAATGCCGTCTCTATAAATTGTTGAATACCCTTTGGTCCAACTACTGTGAGTGGCTTACCTTCTCCACCTTGAAATGAACGACTCGTTAATAGTCCGGGTAAACCAAATATATGATCCCCGTGCATATGCGTAATAAAAATATGATCAACCTTACCCAATTTGATTGAATGATGCAGTATTTGATGCTGAGTCCCTTCCCCCACATCAAATAACCAAACATTATTTGAGTAAGGTTCTAAATTTAATGCAATTGCTTGGGTGTTTCTTTCTTTGGTTGGTAGACCTGCACTCGTGCCAAAAAATGTGATTTCCATGCATATGCCTCCTCTTCTTATTCATATTTTATCACACAAAAGAATAAGAAATATATTAAAATTAAATACTTCCAAGCAAAATTGTAGGAATAATACTGAATATTGGTCTATAATAAATAGAGATTTATAAAAAGAATTGAGGTTTTGATCTTGAATACTAGAAACAAAGATATTCCATGCTTAATAACAATTTTTGGAGCAACTGGTGATCTTAGTCACAGAAAATTATTCCCATCATTATTCCATTTATATCAACAAGAAAACTTGAATGAACAAGTTGCAATTATTGGGATAGGTAGAAGAGACTTAACAAACGATGATTTCCGTAGTCAAGTGAAATCATCAATTCAAGAACATGTTAAAGATACAAAACATCTTGATAAATTTATGGAGCATGTATTTTATCATAAACATGATGTTAGTGATGAAGCAAGTTATCAATCACTACTAGAAGTGAGTAATAAATTAGATACTGAGTTCCAACTTCAGGGTAATAGATTATTCTACCTAGCTATGGCTCCTAATTTCTTCGGTGTGATTTCTGATTATTTGAAATCATCTGGATTAACTGAGACTGCTGGTTTCAAACGTTTAGTTATCGAAAAACCATTCGGTACTGATTTAGAGTCAGCAGAACAATTAAATGAACAATTACGTCGTTCATTTAAAGAAGAAGAAATTTATCGTATTGACCATTACTTAGGTAAAGACATGGTACAAAATATAGAAGTACTACGTTTTGCTAATGCGATGTTCGAACCATTATGGAATAATAAATACATTTCTAACATTCAAGTAACATCTTCAGAAGTATTAGGTGTTGAAGATAGAGGTGGTTACTATGAATCAAGTGGTGCTTTAAAAGATATGGTTCAAAACCATATGTTACAAATGGTTGCATTATTAGCAATGGAAGCACCAATTAGTTTACACAGTGAAGATATACGAGCTGAAAAAGTTAAAGCGCTTAAATCACTACGTAAATTAGAATCAGAAGAAGTTCGTCAAAACTTTGTTCGTGGACAATATGACGAAGGTACAATTGATGGTCAAAAAGTAAGACGTTACAGAGATGAAGACCGTGTTGCTGAAGATTCAACAACCCCTACTTTCGTTTCAGGTAAATTGACTGTCGATAACTTTAGATGGGCTGGCGTTCCATTTTATATTAGAACAGGTAAACGAATGAAGAGTAAAACGATTCAAGTTGTTGTTGAGTTTAAAGAAGTGCCTATGAATTTATATTATGAAACAGATAAAAAATTAGATTCAAATTTACTTGTCATCAACATCCAACCTAATGAAGGTGTATCATTACATTTAAATGCGAAGAAAAATGTTCAAGGTATTGAAACAGAACCTGTTCAATTATCTTATGCAATGAGTGCACAAGATAAAATGAATACTGTCGATGCTTATGAAAATTTATTGTTTGATTGTTTAAATGGTGATGCTACTAACTTCACCCATTGGGAAGAGTTAAAATCTACTTGGAAATTTGTAGATGCAATACAAGAAGAGTGGGACCAAAATGAACCTGAATTCCCTAATTATGAAGCGGGATCAAATGGTCCATTAGAAAGTGAATTACTCTTAAGTAGAGATGGTTTCCATTGGTGGGACGATATTCATTAATATGTTTATCGTTCTATAACATGAAGCAACAACACGAGTGTAAAAAACCACTTCTGTTGTTGCTTTTTTCTTAACCTTTTTTTGTGTTATGATTTAATTTATTGAGCAAATAAAGTAATATTTGCAATTTTACTTATTTACATTTTACTCTATTCAATATTTTTGAGATGTAAGTATAAGTAAAATGATGTAGAATATAATTTATTAGGTAAACGATGCTAACGTTTTCCAACAATAAATTTAAAAGCAATGATGGCGAATGAGTCATTTGAAAATTAGGAGTGAAGGTTTTGGACGTTATCAAGCAAATACAACAGGCAATTGTTTATATAGAAGATCATTTGCTAGAGCCTTTTCATTTGCAAGAACTCAGTGATTACGTTGGTCTTTCACCTTATCATCTTGACCAATCATTTAAAATGATCGTTGGCCAGCCTCCAAGTGGGTATGCGAGGTCACGTAGAATGACTTTAGCAGCAAAAGAGATTATTAGTGGTTCAAGTCGCTTAATGGATGTAGCTAAAAAATACAGTTATAGTGATACAAATACATTCGCAAATGATTTCAGTGATTTTCACGGTGTGTCACCCATCCAAGTGAATACCAAACGTGACGAACTTAAAATGCAGCCAAGACTTTACATAAAACTGACAACAACAGAAACTGCACCTTATAATTACAGATTAGAAGATACGCGAGGCCTGTCATTAGTTGGTTACAATCAATTTTTAGAAGCAGATGAATTAGAAAATCCATATAAAGTACCTGATTTTTTAGAAGATTTATTAGTCGATGGAAAAATAAAAGAGCTTCAACGTTATAATGATGTAAGTCCACACGAGTTATTTGTAGTCAATTGTCCATTAGATCAAGGTATGGAAATATTTGTCGGTGTACCAAGTGAAAGATACCCTGCACACTTAGAAAGTCGTTTCCTACCAGAAAGGCAATATGCTAAATTTAACTTACAAGGTGATTTAGACTATGTCATTAACGAAGCTTGGTATTATATTGAAACAAGCCTTCAAATGACCCTGCCATATGAGCATAACAGCCTGTATGTGGAAGTTTATCCTTTGGAATTATCATTTGATGATGCTGTCACTAAAGTTCAGCTATGGATGCCTGTAGATCAAGAACAATATCATAACAACGAACTCTAAAAACACCTCTGACATAATTTGAATTTAAAATAATTCAAATATCGTTAGAGGTGTTTTTAGAGTTAAGTATATTAATTTTTTATAAACCTATTACAAAGGCTTCAAACGGACGTAATGCATCTAAATTCAATTTGTTATCTTTATAATTGTGGAGTTCAATATTACTTTCATTTATAATTTCATTGAATTCCAATGAGGCTGTCTTATCAGTTAAGTTTCCTATTACAAGTACACGTTTACCATCTAATTCTCTAATATAGGCAAATACACTTTCATTTTCAGCATCTATCAAATTAAAAGTACCATATGTAAAAATAGCATGTGATTTTTTTACTTGAATCAGATATTTGTAAAAATTCAATATTGAATCAGAATCTTGTTGCTGTGATGATACATTAATTTCAGTGTAATTAGGGTTAACTGGGAACCAAGGCTCATGTTCAGAAAAACCACCGTTTGTAGCGTTAGTCCATTGCATTGGTGTACGAGAATTATCTCTATTTTCCATTTTGTGTTTATTTAACAGTTCGGTTAAATCGCCCCCCTGATTCTTAACGATATTATATTCATTAACTACAGCAATATCATTAAATGTTTCCACGCTTTCAAATGGATAATTGGTCATACCGATTTCTTGACCTTGATATATAAATGGAGTGCCCTGTTGTAAGAAATATACAACCGCATGACTTGTAGCAGATTCATACCAAAATTTTTCATCATCTCCCCATGTAGATACACGTCTAGGTTGATCATGATTTTCTATAAATAATGCATTCCAGCCTACATCTTCAAGTTTTTTTGCCATCTATTTAATACATCTTTATATGCTTTAACATCAAATTTAATATCACCAGTATTCCATAAACCTAAGTGCTCAAATTGGAAAATCATATTAAACTTACCTTTTTCTTCGCCAACCCATTCATCAGCAGTGTCAGGATTTACACCATTTGCTTCTCCCACTGTCATAATATCGTATTTACTTAAGGATTCATCCTTCATTTCTTGTAACCAATCATGTATGCCAGGTTGATTCATATCTACATCAAATGCAGGTGCGTAAGTTTTTCCTTCAGGAATTGGTAAATCCCCTGCTTCAAATGTTTTCTTAATATGCGTAATTGCATCCACTCTGAAGCCATCAATACCTTTTTCAAACCACCAGTTCATCATGTTAAATACAGCTGCTTTAACGTCTTTATTTTCCCAATTTAAATCAGGTTGTTTTTTACTAAATAAATGAAAATAATATTGACCTGTTGTTTTATCATATTCCCATGTAGAACCATTAAAAATACTTTCCCAATTATTAGGTTCTGATCCATCAGTTTTTGGATCTTCCCAGATATACCAGTCACGTTTTGGATTATCTTTACTAGATTTAGATTCTATAAACCATGGATGTTCGTCCGATGTATGATTGACTACTAAATCTAAAATGAGTTTCATACCACGTTGATGTATACCATCTAATAATTGATCGAAATCTTCCATCGTTCCGAATTCGTCCATTATATCTTGATAATCACTAATATCATAACCATTATCATCATTTGGTGATTTATACATAGGGCTTAACCAGATGATATCGATACCTAAATCTTGTATATAATCCAACTTTTCAATAACCCCTTGTAAATCTCCAATACCATCGTTATTTGAATCATTAAAGCTTCGAGGATAAACTTGATATGCTACTGCCTCTTTCCACCACTGTTTATTCATATTATTGCTCCCTTTTTATTAGTTGAGTTGAGACCCGTTTAATAATCTCTGTTGGAATAACTTTATTAAAATTGATGATATGTTCTCTACGCATTAATTGGATGATTGAGTCGCCTGCTACTTCACCTAATAAGTCAGGATGTATATCGACTGCAGTTTGTGGGGGCGCTGCAAATTCAGTTAAGTAAGAATCATTGAATGTTGCTGTCTGAATATCTGTTGGTACATGAAGCTGTAATTCATACAATACGCTTAACAAAATATGATTGAGCATCGTATCTGATGTAATAATGACAGAAGGTAGTGCATTATGTATGATTAAATGATGGAAATATGATTTTATGCTTTGGTAGTTCATATCAAAATATTCGATAAGAGCTGTTTGCTTTTGTTGTTTAAGTATATTGGAAAATCCTTTAATTCGATCTTTTACAACTTCATAATTTCCACATTCAGCTAAAAATAAAAAATTAGTATGACCAATACTTACAAGATAGCGCGTTAATTGCTCCGCTGCTTCAACATTATTATTATCTATATGAATGACTTGTTGATCCAATAAAGGATTCCCCACAACGACGTACGGCATATTATGTTGGGCGAGTAATTGTTCTATCATATCGTTTTCTTTTGAATATAATAAAATAAAGCCATCTACTGCATGATAAGAAATCATGTGACTCACTTCTAATTCTATATTTTCGTATTGCTCACTTGTGGTTGATATTGTTGCATAACCTTGTGCTTTACATGATTTATATATACCCGCAAGGACATCTATGATAAATGGATTTTGCCTTGTTTCTTTGTTCTCGCTTTTTTGAATGATACCTACTGTATTAGATTGTTTTGTAACTAATGTTCGTGCTGCATGATTTGGTTGATAATCTAATTCTTTCATCACCGATAATACTTTTACCCTAGTAGTATCGCTTATACGATTATTACCACTAATGACACGTGAAACTGTCGATGGTGATACGTTTGCTGCTTTTGCAACATCCTTTATAGTTACCAAGTTGGCTCATCCTTTTAATGTTTATAATTAAAGCGCTTTCAAAGATATATTTATAATGATAAATAAGTATATAGGGAAAGTCAAAGGTATTTGTGCAAACGATTGCATAAAGTTGTTTTTTTCTCTACAACCATGAGTTAAGATTTCTTTTGAAAATACTATTCATTGGGAAATTAACGTCATACTAAGACTGTAATTGAAAAAATTGTAAAAAAACTACCAACAAAGGCCCTAGGGTTTTGTTGGTAGTTCCAAACACGAAAAAAGTATCGTGATTTTTGTAATGTTATATACAAATGAATATTAGTCTTCAATCCATTGTGTATGGAATACGCCTTCACGGTCTTTACGTTCGTAAGTATGTGCACCAAAATAATCACGTTGAGCTTGAATTAAGTTAGCTGGTAAGTTTTCTGAACGATAACTATCATAATAGTTAATACTTGCAGAGAAACCTGGTGTTGGAACACCATTTTGTACACCAGTAGCTACAACATCACGTAATGCATCTTGATAGTTTGTTACGATATCTTTGAAGTACGGATCTAATAACAGATTTTGTAATTCTGTATCATTATCATAAGCTTCTTTAATTTTTTGTAAGAATTGCGCACGAATAATGCAACCTTCACGCCAAATCATAGCAAGCTCTCCTAATTTTAAATTCCATTCATTGTCGTCACTAGCTTTTCTCATTTGAGCAAAGCCTTGTGCGTATGAACAAATTTTACTCATATATAGTGCTTTACGGATTTTTTCAAGGAATTCTGCTTTATTACCTTCAAATTTAGTACTTGGTCCATTTAATTGTTTAGAAGCATTCACACGTTCTTCTTTGATTGAAGATATAAAGCGTGCAAATACTGATTCAGTAATAATTGTTAATGGGATACCTAATTCTAAAGCATTAATAGAAGTCCATTTACCTGTACCTTTTTGTCCTGCAGTATCCATGATTTTTTCAACTAATGGACCATTACCATCATCATCTAATTTAGTGAAGATGTCACCTGTGATTTCAATCAAGTAACTTGAAAGTTCGCCAGCATTCCAATCTTTGAATGTTTGTGAAATTTCTTCATGAGACATACCAAGTAAGTCTTTCATCATTGCGTAACTTTCAGCAATTAACTGCATATCTGCATATTCAATACCGTTATGTACCATTTTAACGTAGTGACCGGCGCCATTAGGTCCAATATAAGCTACACATGCAGCGCCATCTTCAGCTTTAGCAGAGATTGCTTCTACAATATCACTTACTTTATCAAATGCTTCTTGTTGCCCACCAGGCATTAATGAAGGACCAGTAAGCGCGCCAACTTCACCACCAGAAACGCCCATTCCGATGAAGTTAACACCACTTTCAGCTAGTGCTTTATTACGTCTGATTGTATCTTGATAATTAGTGTTACCACCATCGATTAAAATATCATCATTATCTAGTAATGGTAATAAACTATCGATTGTTGCATCTGTTGCTGATCCTGCCTTAACCATTAATAAAATCTTACGGGGTTTTTCTAGAGAATTCACAAACTCCTCTATAGAGTACGTCGGATGTATATTTTTACCTTCTGATTCAGTTACCATTTCATCTGTTTTAGAAGATGAACGGTTAAAAACTGAAACGCTATATCCTCGTGATTCAATATTCCAAGCAAGGTTTTTACCCATTACGGCTAAACCTACTACACCAATTTGTTGTGTCATTTAACTAACCTCTCTTATTAAAGTTTTCTCATATATTGTATCATAAAGCATCACTCATATTCACTTAATCAGTTTTCAGATTTTTGAGTAATTATTTCAACTATTTTTAAAAGCTGTTCTGCTAAAAGATTTAAAGCGTCAATTGACATACGTTCTTCAGTTGTATGGATGTGCTCGTAACCTACACCTAAGATAACTGTAGGAATACCTAATTGATTAATAATATTACCATCAGACCCGCCGCCAGCCATAACTGTGTTCGGTGTTAATCCTAATGCAATTGCACTGGCTTTAGCTACGTTAGTAACTGTGGCATCTTGTGAAATTTTAAAGCCAGGATAACTATTAATAATTTCAACTGTAGCCGAGCAACCATATTTTTCTGCTGTTTCTTCAAAAACAGATTTCATATGAGCCACTTGAGCGTTTATACTTTCGTCTGAGTGTGATCGAGCTTCAGCCATAAGTGTTACTTTGTCAGCTACAATGTTAGTTGCAGATCCACCTTCAAAACGACCTATATTTGCTGTTGTATATTCGTCTATCTGACCTAATTTCATCGCACTTATAGCTTTAGCGGCAATATTAATCGCACTCACACCTTTGTTAGGTACACTCGCGTGAGCTTTTTTACCATGAATTGTAGTGTTGATTTTCATTTGCGTGGGTGCATTAATAACAGTTGTTCCAACATCTACACTTGCATCAATAGCATAGCCATATTTAGCATCGAGTAAAGAAGTATCTAGTACTTTTGCACCTTCCAAACCAGATTCTTCAGAAACAGTAAGTACAAATTGAATGTTACCATGTGGTATGTCTTGTTCATTTAATATGTAAATTAACTCTAAAATAGTAGCTAATCCAGCTTTATCATCAGCGCCTAAAATTGTAGTTCCATCTGAATAGATGTAACCGTCATCTTTAATTATCGGTTTTACATTAACGCCCGGTACAACTGTATCCATATGACTTGTGAAATAAATATTATCTATGTTTTCATCATTTGTCGTAGCCTTTAATGTGCAAATTAAATTATTTGCTCCTAAATTTTCATGTTGGCCAGCATTGTCTTCCACTACCTTTAATCCAGATTTTTCAAACTTAGATTTGAGTAACTGTTGAATTTCATTCTCATTTCCACTCTCAGAATCAATTTGTACTAATTCCAAAAAAGTATCTAGGAGTCGTTGTTTATTTATCATTTGAAAATCTCCATTCCATTATTTATATGCCGTACCTTTAAGTGTAACGGAATGTGTCCATATTCAAAACTAATATGTTTCAATTCTAGAGGGTTTGTATGATAAAATAATATGATAAAATAGTTTGAAATTGAATGTGTTATGATTGAATTATATTGATATATACAGTGTGTTTAATCTATATTTTAATTCCATATTCTAGATTTGGAGGAATCATCTTTGAGTAACAACAAAGTTCTAAGAGTCATTATTATAGTCATGTTAGTAGCTGTTATACTCGCATTGGTATTGACTAGTGTCGTTCCATTAGTGAATTAATCATAATGGTATTTGAAAGTATCAATTCTTAATTAAAAATTATTTTATTATTGAAAGTGATAAACCACTAATATTTGTATAGTTGAAAATGAATAAAGCCATACAAGATCCTTAACTCATAAGAATTTTGTATGGCTTTTATATTTATTAGGATGTTGCGATTTTAGGATCACTATGTAATCTTAAAGAGCCGAATTGTGATTTTAATAATAAATATGATTCAAGCTCATTTAAAAGTTGTAATAAATTGGCACGTGTTCGAAAAGCCTCATGTGATGCAGGTAAGTCTAATTCATTTAATTCTATTCGAATTTCATATAACGAATGCAATCTTAATACAGTATAATCATTACTATTTACATTTGTCCCTACTTCAGCAAATAAATTAGATATTTTGGATAATAAGCAATCTTTTGTTTCAATATTTTGAAGGATTAGAGCCATTCTTCGTAATAGTTCTAACTGTTCTTCCCGCATATCAAAATAATGATAATAAGAGTTTTCATTTCTAACATAGTGATTCTTAACATCTCTAAATGCGATTGATTTAGCTTTGCGAATCGTAACTTTTAACTTCTCAAAGGATATGTCTAAACTTGGGCTTGGGTTTTTACAAGCCTTACTGAACATTTGAAAAATTTCCGTAAATTGGTTTTCGATTTGTTGTTTATATTGTTTTAAATTACTATCTAAGCTTGGCATAATAACGTTCATTAAGAATGCGATGCCTAGCCCAACAATTAATAAGATAATTTCATTGAAAAATAAATCTATATCAATCGTTTTAGCATTGAACACATGAAGTAAAATAACACAACTTGTAACAACACCTTCTTGAACTTTAAATACAACAGTTAAAGGAATAAAAAGTAATACAATGATACCTAAAACAATTGCGTTTTGTCCTAATAAATTAAAAACAATAGAGCCAAGTGCGAGTATCATAAGACAAGATACAAAACGAGATACAATTGCTTGTAGCGAATGCACCTTTGTATGTTTAATACAAAGTACCACTAAAATGGCACTAGATGCAAAATTATCTAAACCGATTAATTTTGCAATAATAATACCCAGTGCCATTCCAATTGCAGTCTTTATCGTTCTAAATCCGATGCGGTATGGATTCAAACGTGTCATGTGTTAGTCCCTCTATTTTTCGTCACAATAAGTGTCGAATGTGTTTTGTAATTGAGTGATGACATCCATTACGTCATGACCTTCAATTTGGTGACGTTCTACCATTTGGGTGATTTTACCATCTTTGATTAATGCAAACGATGGACTTGATGGTGCATAACCTTCAAAATAATCTCTTGCTTGTTGCGTTGCTTCTTTATCTTGGCCAGCAAATACAGTTACAAGGCGGTCAGGTGTTTTATCGTAATGTAAAGCATGTGTTGCCGCTGGTCTAGCAATACCGCCAGCACAACCACATACTGAGTTAACCATCACAAGTGTCGTTCCTTCTTGTTGTATTACTTTATCTACTTCTTCTGGAGATGTTAATTGCTCGTATCCAGCTTGTTCTATTTCATTTCTTGCTTGATTAACAACATCTGTCATATATAAATCAAAATTTAAATCCATAATAACGTCACCTTTCATTTCTGAATTCTTACTTTTATTCTACTAATATATGCGCAATACTTCAACATGTGTGTTTATTATGTATAATAATATTGCTTAAATTCATAAAAATTATATCGCGGACAGTTGATGAAACACGTGTAAAATCAACAAATAAAATAAAAACGAGTGTGAAACGTTTGTCTCACACTCGTTTTTTAAACTTGAAAATCAATTAGACTACAGCGCTAAATATATTAATATATGCTTGTATGTTCAATTGAATATTGTTCAATACGTGTTTTTACAAAATTCATGAATCTACCAGCTTGAAGGCCATCTAATATACGGTGATCAATCGATAGACATAAATTAACCATATTGCGAATTGCAATCATATCATCGATAACGACAGGTTTTTTAATAATAGATTCAATCTGTAATATTGCCGCTTGAGGATGGTTGATGATACCCATAGATGAAACAGAACCAAAAGTTCCTGTATTATTCACAGTAAATGTACCACCTTGCATATCGTCAGAGCGTAATTTTTTATTACGCGCTTTATTTGCAAGCTCATTAATTTCACGAGCAATACCTTTAATTGATTTTTCGTCTGCGTTTTTAATTACAGGGACATATAATTTATCTTCATCTGCGACAGCTATAGAAATATTTATATCTTTATGCATAATGATTTCTGAATCTGACCAGCTACTATTTAATAACGGATACGCTTTCAAGCCTTCCGCTACAGCTTTTACGAAAAATGCAAAGAAAGTTAAATTATATCCTTCACTATCTTTGAAGCTTTGTTTATGATAATTACGTGTTTTCACTAAATTTGAAGCGTCCGATTCTACCATCATCCATGCATGCGGTATTTCATTGACACTATTTACCATGTTTTGAGCGATTTGCTTACGCACGCCATTAACTGGAATTGATGATCCTGGAGAAGGTTCATTGTAATACGCTTGTTTTGTAACTTTAGGTGAATCTTTTGGTGCTACAACCGTTGAAGGCGTTTTGTTCGTGCCTTCTTTAATTACTTTTTCAATATCTTTTTTAGAAACTCGACCTTCAAAACCAGTACCAATTACTTCAGATAACTCGATTTGATTTTCTGAAGCAAGTTTAAATACCACTGGTGAAAAGCGACCGTTGTTTTTGGGTTTATCTACATTTGAAGCACTATTTACATTATTATCTATATCATTTGAAGCAACGTCTTGAACTTCATTAGATTCTGTTGATTGTTGTGTATTTGAATTGTTTGTTTCTTGTGATTCATCACCAATATCAACAAGGCATATGGCTTCATTTACCGCTACTGTTGTGCCTTCTTCTACTATAATTTCTTTAATTGTTCCTGAAAATGAAGATGGCACTTCTGCTGTCACTTTATCAGTGATAACTTCGCATAATGGATCATATTCTTCAACAGTATCACCTACAGATACAAGCCATTGTTCTATTGTTCCTTCGTGCACACTTTCACCGAGTTTAGGCATTTTGATTTCCATGATTGTGCCTCCTTAAAATTCTGCGAGTTCTCGCATTTTAATTTTTATCTTATCTGGATTGATCATAAACTCGTCTTCGAGTGTTGGTGCAAATGGCATTGATGGAACGTCTGGTCCCGCAAGTCTCATTATAGGTGCATCTAAATCAAATAAACAGTTTTCAGATATAATCGCAGATACTTCAGAAATAATACTACCTTCTAAGTTATCTTCTGTAACTAATAATACTTTGCCAGTCAATTTAGCACGTTCAATAATTGTTTCTTTATCTAACGGGTAAACTGTACGTAAATCAACAACTTCTACATTAATATCATCTTCAGATAACATATCTGCGGCTTGGATACAGTAATTCACACATAAACCATAAGTGAAAACAGTAATATCATCGCCTTCACGTTTAACATCGGCTTTACCTATAGGCACAGTGTAATAGTCTTCTGGTACTTCTTCTTTTAGTAATCGATATGCCTTTTTATGTTCAAAGAATAGCACTGGATCATTCGTCTCGATTGATGACAATAGTAAACCTTTTGCATCATAAGGTGTAGAAGGTATAACAATAGTCAAACCAGGTGTCGATGCAAATATCGCTTCAACACTTTGTGAATGATAAAGCGCACCATGAATTCCGCCACCAAACGGCGCACGAATTGTAATCGGACATTGCCAATCATTATTGGAACGATATCTCATCTTAGCAGCTTCACTAATGATTTGGTTTGTAGCTGGTAAAATATAATCAGCGAACTGAATTTCAGCAACAGGACGTTTACCTAACATTGCAGCGCCTATACTTGTACCAACTATATTAGATTCTGCTAATGGCGTGTCTAAAACACGCGCTTCACCATATTTTTCTTGTAATCCTAAAGTGACCCCAAATACGCCACCTTTTATGCCGACATCCTCTCCTAATACGAAAACGTCATTATCTTTTTCCATTGATTGGTCTAGCCCTTGCTGGATAGCTTCTAAATAGGATAATTTAGCCATTGTTTGAGCCTCCTTCTTCGTAAACATGTGTATAAGTTTCTTCCGCTGATGGATAAGGTGCTTGCTCAGCTTCTTTAGTTGCTTGATTGACTATTTCTTTATGCTCTTTTTCTAGTTCATTTAACCAGCTTTCATCAATAAAACCTTCTTCAAGTAAAAATGTTTTGAATTTAAGGTTACAATCTAAAGATTTAAGTTCATCGCGTTCTTCTTTTGAACGGTATTTATCATCATCATCAGATGAATGGGCAGTCATTCTCGTACACATAGCTTCTATAAGTGTTGATCCTCCACCGTTTAAAGCACGTTCTCTAGCTTCTTTCATTACTTTATACATAGCTATTGGATCATTTCCATCCACGTGCTCGCCATGTATTCCATAGCCAATAGCACGGTCAGAAAGTTTTTCAGCGCCATATTGAAGTGAGTCAGGAACTGAAATCGCATATTTATTGTTTTCAATTACACAAATAAACGGTAATTTATGTACTCCTGCAAAGTTTAAGCCTTCGTGAAAATCCCCTTGGTTTGAACTACCTTCACCGACAGTTGTCATTGCTATGTTCGGTTTGTTATCCATTTTTAAGGCTAAAGAAGCACCAACAGCGTGCAAAATTTGAGTTCCTACTGGAGAACCTTGAGAAAGCATGCCTATGTCACTTTGACCAAAATGAGAAGGCATTTGTTTTCCACCTGAGTTGATATCATCACGTTTACCAAAAGCGGCTAACATAGAATTTAGAGGTGTCATACCTAAATAAGTTACGAGCGCTAAATCTCTATAATAAGGTGAGGAAATATCACCTTTTTGCATAGCGTAAGCCATACCTATTTGTGTTGCTTCTTGTCCTTGGCAGCTAATGACAAAGGGGATTTTGCCTGCACGGTTTAATAACCACATACGTTCGTCTATTTTACGACCTAAGTCCATCCATTTGTACATTGCTTGTAGGTCTTCTTTTTCTAAACCTACTGATTTATAATCAAACATTTTATTACCTCCTTATTAAACGTGAATCGATCTATTCTCAACTTTTAATCCTAATTCCATTAACACTTCAGAAAGAGAAGGATGTGCATGGGTTGTTAAACCGAGTTCTAATGTTGAACCATTCATAAATTGGAATAATGATACTTCATTAATCAGTTCTGTGACATGAGGTCCAATCATATTCAGCCCTAATACAGTATCATTTTTTTGATCGATTACGACTTCACAAAAACCACTTTGATTTTGTGTGTCTTCAATTACAGCTTTACCTATTGCTTTAAACGGTACTTTTACTGCGCGTGCCTTAATATTTTCTGCTTTGGCCTCTTCTAAATTTATGCCAATGCTCGCTACTTCTGGTTGACTATAAACACATCTTGGCATTTTTAGATAATCTACAGGTAATGGAGATGCGTCAAACATATGTTCAATGGCAATAATCCCTTCTTTTGAACCCACGTGTGCAAGTTGCAATTTACCGATACAATCACCAGCAGCGTATATATGCTTATCCTCAGTTTGTTGATATTTGTTAACGATGATATGGTTTTTATCAGTTAACTTGATTTTAGTATTAAGTAGGCCGATATCATCAGTGTTCGGTTTACGACCTATCGAAACGAGTGTTTTGTCGAATCTAACTGACGTTTCATTCAGTGTTATTGTAATCTTATTTTCATTAATTACAATATTTTCTTCACCTAGTTGCGTATTTTCATAAAATGTTACGCCTCGCTCAGTTAATTCTTGTTTTAATACTTTTGCTACTGATTTACTTTCAGTTGGTAGAATACGTTCTCCAGCTTCAATCACTGATACCTCGACACCAAAATCTACAAGCAATGATGCAAATTCTAAACCAATTACACCGCCTCCAATAATTGCGATTGAACTTGGTAAATGATCAAGATTTAAAATGTCATCACTAGAAAGAACAATATTATTATCAAATGGCAAAAATGGTAGTTCCATTGGTTGAGAACCTGTACAAATCAGCACGTTATTATTCGGAATTAACTCTGACTCACCATCTTCAAATTCTACTGAAACTGTACCACTTTGAGGTGAAAAAATTGAAGGTCCTAATAAACGACCAGTACCATTAAACACATCAATTTTATTATGGTCCATCAAATGTTTTACCCCTTTAAACATTTGATTAACGACTTCATGTTTACGTTCTTGAACGCGTGAAAAATTCAATTTAAAATTGTTTATATCAACGCCAAATTCACTTGAATTTTTAACTGTATGCATAACTTCAGCTGATTTTAAAAGTGCTTTTGTCGGGATACATCCTTTATGTAAACAAGTTCCCCCAAGTAAAGACTTTTCTACAAGTGCAACTTTTTTTCCTAGTTGAGATGCTCGGATTGCCGAGACATACCCAGCTGTACCTCCGCCTAATATTACTAAATCATATTTTTCTTCTGACATGTTTGCACTCCTAACTATAAACTTTGTTACTTTCTATATTTTTTAAAACAAGCGATGTGCGAGTCGCTAAAGGTCCATTTCTTTTTCATCGGAATAAATTACCACGGTGCTATCTAATCGACATAAGGTTGGAATAAGGGTGTTAATGTTTTATTATAACTCAGTCTGTCAGCATGGATAACTTGATCAACATTTCCTTTAAAAACAGTTGCACGTTCGCCAATCGCTTTCGCAACTTGATATGCTAAAGTATCAAACGCTAATTTCACATCACTATACGATTCATATTTAAGTGATACCACTTTTATATCATCTCGTTTAAACATATTTACAAGAACGCCTCTTTGCTTAATAAGTGATCTTTTCTTGCGGAGTAAAATTGCATTTATCACCATATTCATATAACAAATTATATGATATAGAACCTACCCGTTCAGAACTAAAAGGACTTCACCTAGCAAGCCTTCGTTCACATCAACCACAAACCCCTGTTTATGTGCTCCAACAGTTATACCACCGCTCATATGAGCAACAAAAACGTTAACTTGTTGGTATGTTCTAATTGATAAATTTGCTTATAAGCTTGCAACAGACTTTTGATTTAATGTATGAAAAATACTCCTTCATTTTATACCATTGATACCTGTAACTCTAACAATATCCATTAATTCATCTAAAACTACAGGGTCAATTGTAAACACAGGCATTTGAAGATATTGCCTTAATACGCAACCGATAATACCACTTAAATTAGATACATGGTCGCCGTATTTAAATATTCGAAGGTCATTATATATCGTTTCATTGATTGTAAAGACGCCACCACGTATAGGCTTTAATTAGCCTCCTCTACACGAAATACCATCAAAGTCACTAAAAAGTAAGTCAGCTACTTTTTTACAAAACGTTCAATTTCAAATCGTCGATGTTTGATTTGTTCTATCAGATTTAAGGAAGTAATTTCATAGTCATGCCGTATTGCTTAGTTGTAATTGCAATACACATCTGTATAAATAGCAACCTTAGAAGATGCGCTTACTAAATTTAGCACTAAAATTTGAGACATTGCCTCACCTTCATTATTGAAAATAAAATAGAAAGTTATCAACTTTATCTGCTCATGGAACATAGATTCATTATTCTACAACGGTTAGTTTAACGGCGTCAAAGTTGAAATAAGCGTCAATATTGAAAAGTTATCGCACATAAAAGTATTACAATAAACTATTTATAATATCCACTTATATTTTACATCAAATAGACAAAATATAAAATAAATAACCTATTTTTTATTGCATCAAGCAAAAAGAGTCTTTCATAACAAGGTTAATTTAAAACTTTTAAGGCTAACAATAACGAATCGAGTTTGTTTTGTTTATTATCAGCTCTAGAAGTAAGTACAATTGGAAATTTTGC
Organism: Staphylococcus sp. NAM3COL9; assembly: GCF_001431205.1. Classification (GTDB taxonomy): domain Bacteria; phylum Bacillota; class Bacilli; order Staphylococcales; family Staphylococcaceae; genus Staphylococcus. Next base: position 436,698 of record NZ_LGPC01000011.1, read on the forward strand.
GCCTAAAACTAGGCTTGCTACACGTGCACTAGCAAAGTATGTGAATGACTTGTATAACGTGTTGCCAACATCAATATGCGATACAAGCAATGCATCGACGTCGCCGGCTACAGTAGACTTTATATTCTTTTTAATAACACTTTCCATGCTTATTGCGTTATCAAAAGTTAGAGGACCGTCAACAATTAAATAATCATCTGAATCTCTAATAAAAATATTTTTAATTTTTTCAGAATCTGTAGAAGATGGGATTTTCCTTGTAACTTTTTCGACAGATGATAATAAACCTACTTTAAACTGTTCATAACCTAATGCCTTACTAAATACTGATAAATTTTTAATGATTTTTCTTTTTTCTTCTACTGAAGGTGAAATGTTTAAAGAAACATCACTCATCATTAATGTTTTATGATAATTTGGTATATCGAAACATGCGACATGACTTAGAAAGCCATGATTTTCTATAAAATTTTTATTACTTAAGACAAAAGATAGTAATGATGAAGACGTTAAATCACCTTTCATTAATATCGAAACTTTACCGCGTGATAAATCTTGTGCACATTGTTTAAATAATTCATTTTCATCATAAAATGTATAAATGTGAATTCTATTTAATAATCGTGCATCTATATTAAAAGATCTTATGATTTCGGTTGGATCATGTGTGTCATATAAAAATACTTCTATATCTGTTAAAGTAAGTGCTTCTAACACGACTGAGAGCATCTTTTCATCGTTTGCATATAAAATGGCTATATTACCTTTTAAAGTTATAGACGGATCAATTAAATGTTGATATTGCATGAAAAACAACACCTTTCCCTATAAGTAAAGTAGTATTTATAAGTTCGCATTATTAATCATTAAGGTGATTTTGTTCTATCATTTCCTTAGCATTCTGACGTGTAAGCTCAGTAACACTTGCTCCAGAAATCATTCTAGCTACTTCATCAATACGTTCTTCACCAGATAATTCTTTGATATGAGTAGTTGTTCTATCATCTTTAGAAGCTTTACTAATAAATAAATGTTGATCGCTCATTGTCGCTACTTGTGGTAAGTGAGAAATGCAGATTACTTGTATATGTTGTGCTAAATCTTTCATTTTCTGAGCCATTTTTTGTGCTGCTTGACCTGAAACACCAGAATCTACTTCATCAAATAAAATTGCTGTTTGGCCTCTTGTTTTCACAAAAATTGTTTTGAGCGCCAGCATAATTCTAGATAATTCTCCTCCAGAAGCGATTTTATTTAAGCTTTTAAGCGGCTCGCCTTTATTAGGACTAATTAAAAATTCTACAAAATCAATACCTTCACGGTTGGGTGTATCTAATGGTTTAAAGGAAATTTCTAAATTCGCGTCTTTCATTTGTAAGTTTTGAATTTCATCAACAATATTGTCTCGTAGCGATTGAGCTACGACATGACGTTCTTGAGATAATTTTCTACCTAACTTGAAAACTATATCATAAAGTGATTCTATTTCTTCGCGCAATTGTGAAGTACTTTCTTCATAATTCTCAATTTTGTTGATTTCATTGTCCAATTTATCTTGATAAACAATGAGTTCACTAATGTTTTTACCATATTTACGTTTTAAGCTATTTAATACGTTCATTCTAGCTTCTAGTTCATTAAGATACTGTTCGTCAAATTCAGTGTTTGTGAGTTCATCATATAGCTGATGTTTCGCATCATCTAAAGTGTAATAAAATTGATCTACCTCTTCTTTAAGTCGATCATATTTATCAGGCAAGATCTCACTAATTGACTGAAGTTGATTACTTAATTCATACAAACGGTCGGTAATTGCGTGTTCATCAGTTAATGTTAGATGTGCATTGTTTAGTGCTAAGCTTAAATTCTCAGAGTTCTGAATGCGTTTAATATCTGTTTCAAGTTGTGAAACTTCTCCATCCGTTAATTGTGCTTCCTGTAATTCCTCATATTGAAATTTAAGTAAATCTAATCGTTGAAGTAGCGCTTGATCTGCAGTTTCCAAATCTTCAAGTTCTTTCTTTTTAGCTCTATATTGATCAAAAGTAGATACATAATCATCAAGCAAAGATTTATATGTATCCTCTGCATAGTTATCTAATAATTGTAAATGATATTTTTGCTTTAATAATGATTGCGTTTCATGTTGACCATGTATATCTAACAATTCTTGCATTATTTTTCGCAAGTCTTGTAGTGTAACAATTTGATTATTAACTCTACACATACTTTTTCCAGAACTAAAGATTTCTCTTTTAACTAATAAAAAATCTTCGTCTATATCAATTGATAAATCACGTAATATGGAAATGGCTTCTTTACTCTCATCGATGTCGAAGATACCTTCTATAATTGATTTCTTTTCACCATGTCTCACATAATTTGAAGAAGCACGCATGCCAATGAGTTGGCCAATGGCATCAATGATGATTGATTTCCCTGCACCTGTTTCACCACTTAATACTGTTAAGCCCTCTCCAAAATGCACTTCTAATTCATCAATGATTGCAAATTGTTTAATAGATAAAGTTTGTAGCATCCTTATATCACTTCCTTATACTTATAATAAATTAAAGATGCGTGTCTTAATTTTTTCGCTCGCAGAATTATCTCTACAGATAATTAAACAAGTATCATCGCCACAAATAGTTCCTAAAACCTCTTCCCAATCAATTTGGTCTAAAATTGCGCCGATTGATTGAGCATTACCAGGTAATGTTTTTAGGACTAATAAATTGTCGGTTCCGTCAATGTTTACAAAAGAATCCATTAAATATCGTCCTAATTTCTCTAAAGGATGGTATTTTCGATCATTTGGCAAACTATAGACATATTGTCCAGCAGGAGTCGGTACCTTTATAAGTTGTAACTCTTTAATGTCTCTTGAAACTGTTGCTTGAGTGACATTCAATTCGTACTCATTTAAACGCTTTACTAATTCATCTTGTGTTTCTATCTTTTCATTTGAAATGATTTCTCGTATTTTTATATGTCTCACTGATTTTTTAGCCATGTATAGCACCTCTGTAAACGAATATTTATACATTTATTTTACCACAAGCCTGTGAATTCTACTACTAAAGTTAATTTCAAATAGCGCTAAATATATTACGTTAATTATGCAATACATCAACAAAATGTCACTATAAGTTATACATATAATTATTGTAAAAATTCATCATATTATTTAAAGAATTATTAAATGAGTGAATAATTATTGAATAATATATATTCACCCAATAAAAAATCACGCTACATATACGTAGCATGATTTTTTATTGGGTGTTAAGTAATTTATTAACTGAACATATATTAAAGATGGAAAATCGTTATAAATAATTATCTAAAGCATCGTATTATGATTCACGATCATTAAATAATTCAATAATACTTTCAAGATCTTGAATATTATATGATTTTGGCAATTCATTTAAGCACTGAAATGCAGCATCAGTGTGAAACTTCAACTTCTCTTCTGCACCAGTTTGACCTAATAAAGATACGTAAGTACTTTTATCATTTTCGATATCACTACCAACCGCTTTTCCTAATTTTGCTTCGTCGCCATAGACATCCAGCAAATCATCTTTAATTTGAAACATTAAGCCTAAATGTTCACTATATGTTTCTAAAAGATCTGCCACAGATTGCTCTGGTTCAGCAATATCAACTGCAGCCATAATTGCAAATTTAAGTAGCTCCCCAGTTTTAGCATTATGAATTTTTTCAAGTGTATTTAAATCTATGGATGAGCCTTCACTTTGCATATCTAATGCTTGCCCACCTACCATTCCTAAGTGACCACTTGCATATGATAAACGTTTAATCAGCTTAATTTTAACAGTATCAGTTAAATTAGAGTCATTGGAAATGATTTCAAAAGCTTTTGTAAGTAGTGCATCTCCAGCAAGTATCGCTTTCCATTCACCAAAAACTTTATGATTAGTAAGCTTGCCTCTACGATAATCATCGTTGTCAAACGGTGGTAAATCATCGTGAATTAATGAATATGTGTGGACTATTTCTAATCCTAAGGCAGATGATAATCCGGATTTATATTCATTTGATAACATATCTAAAGTTAATAATAATAAGACAGGTCTTATTCGTTTACCGCCTGCCTCTAAAGAGTAACGCATACTCTTTTCTATATTAGTGTTGAATGAAGACTCTGGAACAGTTGTAGATAACTTTTGATTAATTTCTTCTTTTAAATCATTCATTTTGTTATTCGCCATCGTTATCAATCGTCTCCTCATTTTTAACATTTTCATCAGTCATGAGCTCATTGACTTTCTTTTCAGCATCTTTCAATGTTTCATCACAAGTTGCAGATAATTTCATACCACGTTGATATAAATTCAAAGATTCTTCTAATGATACATTTTCATTATCAAGTTTTTGAACGATGCCTTCGAGTTCTTTCATCATTTCTTCAAAACTTTGTGTATTACTATTACTCATCTTTACACCTTACTTTCTTAACCTGTGCATCAACAACGCCATCTTTCATTGTTAATACAATGTTATCATTTTCAGCTAAGTCGTTCGTACTCGTTATTACATCATCATCCTTATTCACAATTGTATATCCACGTAACATTGTGTTTGTTGGACTTAGATTATTTAAACTTTCTAGTTTACTAGCAAGTTTATTTTGTTGATTGTCAATAAAATTATTCATGACTTTATTTAAATCTGTGCGCTTTTGATTATTTGTTAATTGTTCTCTATCAATATTTTGTTTAAAATTCCTCAAGTTAAACTTATTAGTTAATAGTTGTAATTGTTGCTGTTCATTTTTAATTCTTAAATTCATTGCTAAGCTTAACTGCTTTTCTAAATCATCACGTTTTTGAATTTGTTGGTCATATAACAATGTTGGTGTTTGAAATTTATAATATGAAGACACATGTTCCAAATATTTTCTTTGTTGTAGCATATGCTGTTTGATAAAACGAGTGAGCGAAAGGTTCGTTTGCTTTAAATATTGACGTAATTCATATTGATCTGGTGTAGCCATTACTGCTGCTTGAGTTGGCGTAGCAGCACGTACATCAGCTACGAAGTCACTTAACGTAAAATCGGTTTCATGTCCAACAGCGGATATGATTGGCGTTTCACAAAAATATATCGCTTGTACTACATCTTCTTCGTTAAAGTTCCATAAATCTTCTATAGAACCACCACCACGACCTATGATAATTGTATCAACATTTAATTGATCAGCTTGTTGTATCTTTTCAACTATATCATTTTTAGCTTGTTCACCTTGTACTAAAGTATTAATTTGAACTTGTTCAGCTAGTGGATATCGACTATTTATCGTAGTATGAATATCTCTAATTGCCGCTCCAGTACCTGCAGTTAACACTGCTATTTTTTGGGGGAATTTAGGAATTAACTTTTTATGATTTTGTTCAAAAAAACCATCTTTAGTTAATTTCTTTTTTAGTTGTTCTAATTTTTGGTATAAATTACCTATCCCATCAATATGCATTTTATTAACATAAATTTGATAATTACCTCTACGCTCATAAACAGAAACGCGTGCTTCTAGCAATACTTCGTCACCTTCTTTAGGTTCGAAATCAATTTTAGAAGCACTGCCTTTAAACATCATTGCACTAATGACACTGTTTTTATCTTTGACATTAAAATAAAGATGACCACTACTATGCTTTTTAAAGTTAGACAGTTCACCTTTAATCAATACAGATTGCAGATGTGGGTCTTGATCAAATTTATATTTAATATATTTAGTTAATGCGGAAACACTTAAATAGTCTGCCATTTTATATCACTCTTTTATTCAATATTGCTCAATACACCATTGATAAATTTATAATGATCATCATCGCTGAATTGTTTCGCTAATTCAACAGCTTCATTTATAATTACTTTTTGTGGTGTTGAACTATGTAACAATTCAAAAGTAGACATTCTTAAGATAATGCGATCTGTTTTCAATAAACGGTCTAGCGTCCAGTCTTTTAAGTTTGGTTGGATTTTTTCATCTAAAATCGTTTCATGATCTTTTACTCCAGTTACTAACCAGCTGATAAAATCGAATTCTAAATCTGGGTTTTCATCTTTAATAAAACTAATTGCTTCTTCAATTGTTAATTCGCTATTTTTCATTTCAAGTTGAAAAAGAGTTTGAAAGGCTTGTGTTCTGGATTCTTTTCGACTCATTATAAACTCCTTCAAGCATTGTATTTTTGTAAATCATTTGAGGAAAGTAATAACAAATATATTATAATATTCGCTATTACTTTCCTACAAAATGTATTTAAAGTAAATTTGCTTATATAATTTTAATTTGTTGGTTCAATATGTGTAATATGAACATTGATTTGGCTAGGTTCAATTGTGGTCATTGTTGTTACAGAATTAAAAATAGTACTTTGGATTGTTTTCGCTGTTTCTGAAATATTGATACCGTAAGACAATGAACAATATACATCGATATAGATACCATCTTCTCTTGTATCAACTTTAACACCTTTGCTCAGCTGCTTTCTAGTAAATCCTTCAATACTACTATTCTTTAATTCTTTGAAATGACCTTGTATGCACTTTATTTCAGCTGTTGCAATACTTGCTATAACTGTTAATACCTCAGGTGCAATTTCTATTTTTCCTAAATTGGAATGTGAGGTTTCTGATACTTTAACCATTTCACATACCTCCTATTTAGTTTGATCATCCATGATATTATATTTTTCAAGAAAATTAGTATTAAACTCTCCACTTCTGAAAATTTCATTGTTTAATAAACGAATATGGAATGGAATTGTAGTATCTATACCTAAAACGAGAAACTCGCTTAACGCGCGTATACCTGTCATAATCGTTTCTTCTCTAGTTGGCTCATGTACAATGAGTTTAGCAACCATTGAATCATAATATGGTGGAATCGTATAATTAGTATAACATGCTGATTCAATTCTTACGCCGAAGCCACCTGGTGCTAAATATTGGGTGATTTGACCTGGAGAAGGCATGAAATTTTTATATGGATTTTCTGCGTTGATACGGAACTCCATCGCATGACCTTCTATTTTGATATCTTTTTGTTTGAAAGGCAATTTTTCGCCCATTGCAACTTTCAATTGTAATTTAACTAAATCTACACCTGTAACCATTTCTGTTACTGGGTGCTCAACTTGGATTCGTGTATTCATTTCCATGAAGTAAAAATCATTAGAATCTAAATCATATATAAATTCAATTGTACCTGCGTTTTCATAATTAACAGCTTTTGCTGCTCTGACTGCGGCATTACCCATTTCTTGTCGTTTTTCTTCAGATAAAATTGGAGATGGCGCTTCTTCTACAAGTTTTTGCATTCTACGTTGTATTGTACAATCACGTTCACCTAAATGGACAACGTTACCAAAACTGTCACCCATTATTTGAATCTCTATATGTCTGAAATTCTCGATGAATTTCTCAAGATAAAGTCCGCTATTACCGAATGCAGTTTCTGCTTCTTGTTGCGTCATTTTAAAGCCTGTTTCCAATTCTTTTTCATTACGAGCGACACGGATACCTTTACCGCCACCGCCAGCAGTTGCTTTAATAATAACAGGATAACCGATTTTATCGGCAATGCCTTTTGCATCGTTGATATCTTTTACAAGACCTTCGCTACCTGGGACAACAGGTACTTCAGCACGTTTCATTTCTTCTTTAGCAACGTCTTTAATACCCATCTTTTGGATAGATTCATAACTTGGTCCAATAAACTTCAGTTGGCAAGCCTCACATAGTTCAGCGAAATCACCATTTTCCGCTAAAAATCCGTAGCCAGGATGTATCCCATCACAACCTGTGGAAGTTGCGATAGATAAAATGTTTGGGATATTTAAATAAGAATCTTTGGATTGTGTTGGGCCAACGCAATATGCTTCATCAGCAATTTGAGTATGTAATGCGTCTTTATCTCCTTCAGAGTAAATAGCCACAGTTTGTAATCCTAAATCGTGACATGCACGAATGATTCTTACCGCAATCTCTCCTCTATTTGCAATTAATATTTTATTCATTATTTCACCTTAAATAACGGTTGGCCATACTCTACCATTTGACCGTCTTCTACTAGAATTTCAGCAATTTCTCCAGTTACTTCAGCTTGTATTTCATTAAACAATTTCATTGCTTCTAATATACACACTGTTGATTCGTTTGTAACTGAATCTCCAACTTGCACATATGCACTTTCTTCAGGTGATGGTGATTTATAAAATGTCCCTACCATTGGTGCATTGATTGTTAGTAAGTTGTCTTCCACTGCGTTTGTATTTACTTCCTCTGAACTTTGCGTGTTTACAGGAGCTGACATTACACCTTGTTGCGGTAAAACTTGTTGCATTGGTTGTTGTGAAATTTGAGGTGTAATGATTTCAGTTTCTTTTTCTTTTTTTAAATTAACAATGTTGCCTTTATCTTCTATATTAATTTCAGTCAAGCTAGATTGATCAAGAATTTCTATTAATTCTTTAATTTCTTTAAAATTCATAAGTACTGACTCCTTCAGATTGTTTTCATTTACCTAGTTTATTTTACTTTAGTGAAATGTTCAATTCAAGCATATACATGCTTTCAATAATAAAGTATTTATCTATTATAGAGTACTATATAGATATAATTTAATGATAATTCTATTTATTATAACGTTTTTTTTATGGAATAGGGCCATGTTATTGTAAATAATTGATATTAATTTTAAATTCTTTTGAATAACACTACTATAACAGTCATTTGTTTTATTATAAAATGAAAAAATAAAATAACCTTTCCAACACTTCATGAATTGGAAAGGTTATTAATAGATATGGTATAAACTAAAAAATAATAACTATAATCATTTTTTAAGTTTTAACCTCTTGAAATATAACTACCGTCACCTGTGTTAATTATAAGTGTATCGCCTTCATTTACAAATAACGGCACATTTAGAGTATAACCAGTTTCTACTGTAGCTGATTTTGTTGCTCCGTTAGCAGTATCACCTTTTATACCAGGTTCTGTTTCTGTTACTGTAAGTTCCACAGTTTTTGGTAATTCAACGCCAAGTGTTTCACTTTCGTAAATTTGAATTTGAACTTCCATGTTAGCTTTTAAGAAATTCAATTCATTTTCTAAATAATCGGCTTCTAATTCTATTTGTTCAAATGTTTGATTATCCATGAAAACATGTGTATCACCATCTGCATATAAATATTGCATGCGGTGATTTTCAATCATAGCAGTTTCGACTTTTTCGCCGCCCCTGAATGTTTTCTCTTGAATAGCACCAGTTCTTAAATTACGTAATTTTGAACGCACAAATGCAGATCCTTTTCCTGGTTTTACGTGTTGGAAATCTATTACTTTCCATATACCATTATCTACCGCAATTGTTAAGCCTGTCTTAAAATCATTGACCGAAATCATTCAGTTTCCTCCTCAATTATAAGGTCTTCTATAAAATAATAAGGTTTTTAGCGCATTTAGTAAAGCATTCACAACCATTTTCTGTTATTAATACATCATCTTCAATGCGAACGCCACCTAATCCATCTAAATAAATACCAGGTTCAATTGTAACACAGTTATTTATCTCCAATTTAACTTCTGATTTTCTAGATAGATTGGGTCCTTCGTGTACATCTAACCCTATCCCATGTCCAAGGGAATGACCAAACGCTTCACCATATCCTTGTTCAGTAATATAATCTCTAGCGACAGCATCTAAAGCTTTGCCTGTAATACCTTGTTTAGCAGCTTCAATGCCTTTAATATTAGCTTCTAAGACGATATTGTATACCTCTTTGAGTTTAGCATCTGGTTCACCTATAGCAAACGTACGTGTGATATCAGATGAATAGCCTTTATAATACGCACCGAAATCTAAAGTAATCAGTTCTCCTTGATGAATAACTTTATCACTTGCGACCCCGTGTGGTAATGCACCTCTATGTCCTGAGGCAACAATTGTATCAAATGAAGTACCTTCTGACCCTAGTTCTAACATTTTACTTTCTAATTTAGCTTTTAATTGCTGTTCAGTCATACCTGCTTTTGCAATAGTTAAGATATATTCATACGTCTCATCTACAATTTCAGCAGCTTTTTGAATAAGTTTAATCTCACTATCATCTTTTACTTCTCTGATTTTTTCAATCAAACCTGAAACGCTGATTAAGCTGATGTAGGATTTGCTTAATTGTAAGTAAGTATCATAGCTGACTAAATCACCTTCAAAGCCAACATTCTGCACGTTTAACTTTTCTAATTGTGCTTTAACTTCTTCTATGAGACCACCTTTTTGTTTAATAATCTCAAATTGAGTAGCTTGGGAAGTTGCTTGCTCTATATACCTAAAGTCTGTAATTAATATGTTTTTATCTCTCGTAATAACAAGTGCACCACTCGTGCCTGTAAATCCTGATAAATATCTTCTATTAAAATCGGTTAATACAACAATTGCTTCCAAATGCTTTGTTTCTAAGGCAGAATTCAGTTTATCTACTCTAGTCATCCATCTTCCTCCCATTCAATAAATTTGTACATTTTCTTTTTATACATTAAAATGATAGCATAATTATTATGTTAATATATAGTTTTTGAATTAGGAGAAAATTAGGAGAAAATTATGAAGAAAAAAATTGTAGCTATATTAAGTGCTTCATGTTTACTAGCAGGTTGTGGTAGTCAAAATTTAGGTCCTTTAGAAGAAAAGACCACACAACTCCGTGATGAAAATCATAAATTAAAAAGTAACATTCAAGAATTAGAACAAACTATCGACAAAGAAAAAACAAGCGTTACTTCACTAAAGAAAGACAAAGAAAACATTAAGCAGGCTAAAAGTAATAAAGAGAAAGTAACAAATTTAAAAGCATCTTCTAAATATTATCAAAATATAGTAAAAGCAATTGATCAGTATAATGATATTGAAAGTGATGTAACAAAAAATAAAAATGATAAAATGATTCTTGATAAGTTGACTGACATTACTAATAAAATCGATTCTGCGCACACTACATATGAAAATGATATTGATAAAGATAAAATGAATGATGAAGACAAGATTAAAAAGAAAAACATCACTAAATTAAATAAGGATCTTAGTTCAGCAATGAATGATATTAGAGATGGTTATAGCGAGAAAGATCAGAAGAAACTTAAAAAAGGACAAAAAGCCTTATCAACTATTAGTATCGATAATAAACAAAGTTAACAACTAAATAGGAGTGTTATAAATTGAAACGAGCATTATTTTATATAATAATCGCAATCGCAGCAATTGGGTTAATCCTCAATTTAGATGCGTTTATCTTTAGTTTTGTAAGTATGGCAATTAGTTTTGCTGTATTTGCAGGGATTATATATGCGATATATTACTTCTTCTTTTTAACAGAAGATCAACGAAAGTATAAACGAGCACAAAGAAAATATAAAAGACGCAATAGAAAAAAATAATTTTATTGTGCTATCTTACTTTTAAAACTTTTATTCAAATCTATCTAACTTTATATGTAATCAAAAAAATGTGAGGATGCAGTCATTAAAGACTGTATCCTCACATTTTTTGATTTCAAACATATCATTTACGATAGTTCCATTCGTCAGCTTTATATTTTTCAATGAGTTCATTCACTTCTTCTTGTTGTTTATGCGTTAAATTTAGTGGTTTAAAATCAATGTTCAACCCTTTCTTGAAACCTATCTCAAACGCCTCTTCCATTTCAGGTATTGTAATATGTCGGTCTGAAATATCGTTAATTGCCACTGCTTTTTCTACGAAAGACTCTTTCATTTTATCTTTTAAACGCTTATTTTTAAAAAGAAACATATCGAATAAATCATCAATGTCGACGTCTTGTAACAATGAACCATGTTGTAAAATGACACCTTTTTGACGTATCTGCGCACTACCTGCTATTTTACGTCCTTCTACAACTAACTCATACCAACTAGGAGCATCAAAACATACAGCACTTCTTGGTTGTTTTAATTTTTCTCGTTCTTCTTTCGAACGTGGAATCGAAAAGGATGCTTCGAAACCTAAAGCTTTAAAACCTTGTAACAAACCTTCAGATATCACTCTGTATGCCTCTGTTACGGTCGAAGGCATCTCCGGATGAGATTCTGGTACGATAACACTATATGTAAGTTCTTTGTCATGTAGCACGCCTCTACCGCCTGTTTGACGTCTAACTAAACCATATCCTTTTTCTTGTACTTTTTCTATATCTATTTCTTTCATCAATCTTTGGAAATATCCGACAGATAATGTTGCTGGGTTCCACGTGTAAAATCTAATAACCGGATCAATTTCTCCTCTAGAAACAAAATTAAGCAGCGCTTCATCCATTGCCATGTTGAAATATGGATCGTTACTTCCTGTATTTATAAAATTCCAAGATTCAGTCACACTAAAAACCCCAATCAATAAATTAAATTGTGCTAACACTCATTTTGTGTTATCGTTTGCACTAATTGTCTAAGTTTGTCAGCACTATCCAATAAATTTAATGGAAAAATTTTGATAAATTGTGCTAACAGTCTTATAATATATAATATCGGTTAATGAGGGAGGATGCAAGATGAGTAATTTTTGGTTTATAGCGTTAGCAGCATTAATAATAATCATCGCTTACATGCTAATCAATTATCTTCTTAACAAGAGAGCAGTCACAGAATTAAGCCAAAATGAATTCCATAATGGTCTGCGCAAAGCTCAGGTTATTGATGTAAGAGAAAAAGTTGATTATGATTACGGACACATTAACGGTGCACGTAACATTCCAATTACAACGTTTAAGCAAAGATATCAGGGATTGAGAACAGATCAACCTATTTATCTATGTGATGCAAATGGCATTGCAAGTTATCGTGCTGCTAGAACATTAAAGAAGAATGGTTATACAGATATCTATATGTTAAAAGGTGGATATAAAAAGTGGACTGGTAAGATTAAGTCAAAAAAATAAATTTTATAAACAATTATTAAGTTTATAGAATTTATTTACATTAAGTTAACTCTACATACTTATTTTTATAGCTGATTATTGACCTTATTGGGTGAATAATCAGCTATTTTTAATATCTATAAATGTATCTAAAAAGTTTTATAATGAAACGATTTTGATTAAGCATAGGATTTTAATAATAAAAAAGTGCTACTCTATTATGTTTTTAACGGAGTAGCACTTTTTTTATGAAAATGAGCATTCATTACTCAGACGTTCTATTCTTTTTCTGAACGTAAATTTTCAAATTTCAATACTGGATGACGTGCAGCTTTTGTTTCATCTAATCTATCTATAATTGTAGTATGTGGTGCTTCCAATACTTTGTCCGGATCTACTTTAGCTTCATTAGCTATTTCAATCATTTTATCACAGAAATAATCTAAAGTTTCTTTAGATTCAGTTTCTGTCGGTTCAATCATCATACCTTCATCCACGTTAAGCGGGAAATAAATTGTAGGTGGATGAACACCGAAGTCTAGTAAACGTTTAGCCATATCTAATGTACGCACGCCGTGTTCTTTTTGTTTAGAACCACTTAAAACAAATTCGTGTTTACAATATTGTTCATATGGAATTTCAAAGTGATCTTTTAATCGAGCTTTAATATAGTTAGAATTTAAAACAGCGGCTTCTGAAACTTCTTCAAGACCTTTATTACCCATTGTACGAATGTAAGTATAAGCTCTTAAATAAATACCAAAGTTACCGTAAAACGGTTTAACACGCCCGATTGAATTTTCAATATCATTATCATATTTATATTCATTACCTTCTTTGATAACCATAGGTTTTGGTAAGAAACTAGCAAGTTCTTTCTTAACACCTACTGGACCTGAGCCTGGTCCACCGCCACCGTGAGGACCTGTGAATGTTTTGTGTAAGTTTAAGTGTACAGCGTCAAAACCCATGTCACCTGGTCTTACTTTATCCATAATTGCATTTAAATTTGCACCATCGTAGTATAATAAGCCTCCTGCTTCATGAACGATATTTCTGATATCCATAATATTTTTTTCGAAAATACCTAAAGTATTAGGGTTAGTCAGCATAATTGCTGCCGTTTTTTCATTAACTAAACGTTTTAAATCATCAATATCAACTTCACCGCGTTCATTTGATTTAACTGTAACTGCTTTGAATCCTGCAAATGCAGCTGAAGCTGGGTTTGTACCATGTGCTGAGTCAGGAACAATCACTTCGTCACGGTGACCTTCGCCATTTTTTTGATGATAGGCTTTAAAAATCATTAATGCAGTCCATTCACCATGCGCACCAGCAGCTGGTTGTAATGTAACTTCATCCATACCTGTAATTTCTTTTAACTCTTCTTGCAAACTATGAATAATTTCTAATGAACCTTGTACTTGTGATTCATCTTGTAATGGATGTGATTCTGCGAATCCTGGTATTCTAGCAATTTTCTCATTAATTTTAGGGTTATATTTCATCGTACATGAACCTAATGGGTAAAATCCTGAATCAACACCAAAGTTTTTGTTTGAGAGTTCGGTATAATGACGTACCAAATCTAATTCTGCAACTTCTGGTAACTCTGCTTTGTTTTTTCTGATGAATTTATCATCTAGTAATTTATTCACAGCACCATTATCAATTTCTTTTTGTGGTAACGAATATGCATAACGATCCTTTTTAGAACGTTCGAAAATTAGGGGACTAGATTTACTTACTACCATTTAATTCACCCGCTTTCTTAACAAATGTGTCTATTTCATCTTTCATTCTTAATTCTGTTACCGCAATCAACATATGATTATTAAAGTCTCCAGAAGCTTCACTTAAGTCAAATCCTCCAATAATTCCTTCTTCAATTAGTGCATCGTTAACTGCTTTAACTGGTTTATCGAATTTAACTACAAACTCATTAAAAGATGTGCCTTTAGCAACTTCAAAACCAGCTTGTTTGAACTGATCTTTAGCATAATTAGCATTTTCAAAGTTTCTTACCGCGATATCATAAATACCTTGTTTACCTAGAGCTGACATACAGATTGAGGAAGCTAAAGCATTTAATGCTTGGTTTGAACAAATATTTGATGTCGCTTTATCACGACGAATATGTTGTTCACGTGCTTGTAAAGTTAATACAAAACCACGATTGCCATCTCCATCTTCAGTTTGCCCTACCAAACGGCCAGGTATTTTTCTCATTAATTTTTTAGTTGTTGCGAAGAAACCACAATGCGGCCCACCAAATTGTGCAGGTATACCAAATGGTTGTGTATCTCCAACAACAATGTCTGCTCCGAAACTACCTGGAGGCGTTAATAAACCTAAAGCAAGTGGGTTTGCGTATACAATCATTAAAGCCTTTTTATCTTCAATAAATGAATTAATTTTTTCTAAATCTTCAACAGAACCATAGAAATTTGGATATTGTACAGCAACTGCTGCAGTATCATCATCAACCGCTGCTTCTAGTTTATCTAAATCTGTAATCGTACCATCTAAATCAACTTCAACGATTTCAAATTCTTCACGTGTTTTAACATAAGTTCTTAATACCTTTAAAGCTTGATAGTGTAGCCCCTTTGATACAACAACTTTGTTTTTGCGTGTTTGGTTGAACGCCAAAATACATGCTTCCGCAAAACTTGTAATGCCATCATACATTGATGAGTTAGCTATATCCATATCAGTTAATTCACAAATTAACGTTTGAAATTCGAAAATTGCTTGTAATTCACCTTGAGAGATTTCTGGTTGGTAAGGTGTATACGCGGTATAAAATTCTGAACGTGAAATCATTGCATCAACAACTGCTGGAGCATAATGATCATACACCCCTGCGCCTAAAAATGATGAATGCGTTTCTTTAGTAACGTTTTTGTTTGCAATTCTGCTCAATCTCTTACTTAATGTTGTTTCTGATTCAGCATCAGGTATAGCTAATTCTCTTCCCAGTAAGATATCTTTTGGAACGTCTCCAAAAAGTTCTTCAATAGAACTAGCTCCAATAGTATCTAACATTTCCTTTTTATCTTGCTCTGTTAATGGAATATAACGGTGACTCATAGTAACACCCCTTTGGATTATTTAGTAATTTGGTTTTTCTTAACAATTTTAGCTTTAAGTTGTCTTTTTCTAACTTGCACAATCACTTCTTTTCCCATTTCAAAAGCATCGCGATTGATTAAAGCTAGTCCAATTGACTTACCACTCAATGGCGACTGTGTACCAGAAGTGATTTCACCAATTTCATTGCCATCTAAATCATAGACTGTGTAACCAGTTCTTGGAATACCTTTGTCTATCATTTCTAAACCAACAGTTCTGCGTTTAGAACCATTTTCTTTTTGATCTTTTAGTACACTTTTACCAATAAAATCAGCTTCGATTAATGGTTTTGCAGCAAATGCAATACCAGCTTCATATGGTGTTATAGACTCCGTTAAATCTTGACCATGTAGGGGCAGTCCAGCTTCAAGTCTTAATGTATCTCTTGCACCTAAGCCACAAGGTTGTACATCGAATTCAAGAATTCTTTCCCATAAGTAAGATGTATCTTCTGCATTACAATAAATTTCGAACCCATCTTCACCTGTATAACCTGACTGCGAAAGAATTACATTCTTTCCAAAGAATTCAACGTTTTGTTTAAAATCAAAAGGTTTCATTTCTGCTATGTCAACGTTGACATGTTGTTTAACTAAATCACGTGCTTTTGGACCTTGAACTGCTAATTGACCATAATCATTTGACACATTAATCACTTCTGCATCAAAATTTGTAGCATTTTCTTTCATCCATTCAAAATCTTTATCTGTATTGCCAGCATTTACTACTAATAGATAAACTTTTTCATCTAATTTATAAGTAATTAAATCATCAATAATTCCACCGTTTTCATTACATAGCGCGGTATATTGAGCTTTAGTAGTAGTTACGTTTTCAATATCATTTGAAAGAAGATATTGCACTAATACATTTGCTTCAGAACCTTTAATAATAATTTCTCCCATATGACTTACATCAAACAAGCCAATTTCAGTTCTTACTGCATTATGCTCTTCTTTTATACTTGAAAACTGAACTGGCATTGCCCAGCCACCAAATTCCACGATTTTAGCCCCGCTATCAACAAAATTTTGATAAAGCGGTGTATGTTTTAGTTCGTTAGACATGAAGAAACCTCCTAAAAATTTTATAAAAAAAAACAGGGTAGATTAATCTACCCTGTTTAAGATACTCCAGGAATGCGTCACAGTATTATCCTTTTGCCTGAGAGTTTCGTTAAACTTGCACCTTCGGCGATGGTCTAATGTTATATATAATATAACCTGCCATTCTCTCTAATACTGGTCATTCGCATGTTAACTCTTCCATAATTTCTTTGTGTAAATCTGAAAGAGAATTACTACTATTCACTTTTATGAATGCGATTTCATTATATCTTGAAACCCTAGATGAATACAAGCTTTTTAAATCGAAAAGTGATTTATTATTAGCATTCGGTCTATTGTTATCATTCTTGATTCTATTGTAAACAATTGTCAAATCACAATCTAACCAAACAATCTTAGTTTGTTGCTTTAAAAAAGCATATGATTTATCGCCTTCTATAATCCCACCACCAGTAGAAATGATATCAAAACAATCTATACATTGTTTTAAATACTTATATTCTAGTGATCGAAAACCACTTTCACCTAGTTGATCAAAAATATTAGGAATTGTTTTGTTCTCTTGTTGAATGATATAGGCATCTAAATCAACATAAGTGAGATGATCAGCTTTAGCAAGATATTTACCTAAAGTTGTTTTGCCAGTCCCCATAAATCCTATAAGGATAATTGGCTCTAAAATGTTATTTTTCAAAAATATCTTCCTTTTTTATAAATAAGTTGATTTGTTTTTCATAATAAGATTCAATATTGTCTAACGTTTTTAGCTGAATGCTAAATTGAAAAGTGTAGTTTGCTATTAAAGATAAATATAGCATAAATATTACCATCACAAAAGGATATATGTAGCCCGATATGTTAAAAATAAATTTGTTTTTCAAATGTCTTGTCCTTATCAAATATTTTCAAGTTAACAAGTAAAGATTTATTTTTTAAAATTCGATATTTTATGGTCTTTACGTTATTAAGTAACGTGATATTTCCATTTCCATTAATGGACTTAATAATTTTGTTGTTTTTAAAGTTATAAGATATAAGTTTATTTTTCTCTTTAATCAAAAGTTGAGTTTCTTTTGATTTATCTGTAATTATATCAGCCCTTTTATCCATTAAATCTTGAGTTAAATCTCTCGCAAAAAATTCACTTTCTATATTAAGATGATCATTATTTAGAACACTAAAGGCTGTAGTTGATTTGAATAATGGGGGCATTATAGTTAGTAATAATATAGTTATCATTAATGCAAAAAGCACCTCGATATAAGTGAAAGCATTATTTTTTTATAATAGCAAATTTCATTTTTTGTTTCCTTTTTTATTATACAAATTTTATTTTCTTTCAGAGTTAAACTATATACGTCCAAAATTATACCTCTTTTTAATTCAGATGTACTGTAGTTATGAATTGAAAGTAATAGGATTCTTTTCATTTCAATTTCTGATAATTTTTCTTTTGTAGCTTGATTTAGTTGTAATAACATTGGTAAAAACAATATACAGATAGTAGTGATGATTGAGAAAGAGATAATAGCATCTAAAAATAATGAAGCATTGACATTATATTTTTTCAAATCTTATCGTTCCTTTTTCAATGTGGAAAATAATTTTATATAATCGGTTGTTTCTAGATAGGTAAAGTGTTCCGAATTTATTAGTGTCTCCATTTTTATCAAAGGTTAAATAGTTTATATTTGTTTTCGGATGAATATAAGTATTTTTAGTTAATTTTATAGGAAAATTTTCATGTTGAGGTTCTCTAACAATAATTTTCGAGGAAAAAGTGTTAAATATTAAAGTAATTGGTTTATTATCTTTAATTGCTTTTGATTTTAAATAATTAAATTGCATAATTAGATTAGTCATAGAATGATTATTTGATTGGAGTGAGGAATTATTTATAGAGATGTGTCTTACTTGTAAAAGTAATAACAAACTCACTATACCTAAAACCAATATCATTTCTATATAAGTAAACGCCTTACTAGTCAGCAACTGCTTCACCATTATTTATCGAAATAGTTGAACCGGTTTTACATCGCTTTTGACTTTCGTTAATATATCCTTCTGATACAAGATCATTAATTGATGTTGGCTTTTTATTATATTTTAATGAATAAGCTTCAATTTGACTGTCTACCATTTTCAGTTGAGCTTCACAACCAGTAGATTGTATATGTGAAGATTGTTTTGCAATGTTAGGTATGATTAAAATAAGTAATAAACTTATGATTAATAAAACAAGCAACATTTCAATAAGTGTAAATGCTTCTTTATTAAATAGTTTTTTATAGTTTTTAAAAAAATGCATATGCCTCTTTCCTTTTCATTTAATTGATTGCATTAAATCAAACATTGGTAACATAATAACGAGATATAAAGATACGATGAGAAAAGCTAATAATGTAAAAATACAAGGTTGGATGAATTTTATGAGGAGGTGCAAATAACGTTCTATTTGTACAATAACCATCTCGCTATATAATTTTAATTCTATTTCAACTCTACCTTTTTTCTCGCCTTCTTCTATAAATTCTGTTAACCCTTTTTCAAAACAAGAGATTCTAGTTAAAATTTTACTGAGTGTTAATCCGTTTTGTGTTCCAAATGCTATTCGTTCAGCTAAAAATTTTAAATAATTATCATTGTGTTGTTGCGCATAAATTTCCACTATTTTTTGTAAGTTCACTCCATTTTTATAAAACAAAGAGAATTCAGAAGCAATTCGATATGTTTTATAAAGTTTGAAAAATTTACGTATGATAGGTATTGCTAAAACAAACTTATGTTTTTGCTGTATTGATAAAGTATTATAATAAAGAACTAATGCTATTGAAGTAAATAATAGAAATATAATAAGGTAAGTTATGAAAGTAGGAAAATAAACAATAAATGTCGCTAAAAATTGTTGTAAAGTCGATATTTGGACATTCATATTATTATATAGATTTTGGAATTCTGGAATAATAGTGTGATTTAAAACGATTAACATTGTTATGAATACTGTTAATAATAATAATGGATATTGTAGTGTTTTTAATAACGCTTTTTTAGCATTATAATTTCTCGATAAATAATCATGTGCATGAGCTAAACTCATAGGTAAATCACTAAATATCTCTGAGAAATAAATAAGCATCACAACAGGTTGTGGATACTTTAATATGTGAAGTATTTGGTGACAGTTTGCACCTTTTTTTAATTC
This sequence comes from Staphylococcus sp. NAM3COL9, assembly GCF_001431205.1. Lineage (GTDB taxonomy): Bacteria > Bacillota > Bacilli > Staphylococcales > Staphylococcaceae > Staphylococcus. Next base: position 457,070 of record NZ_LGPC01000011.1, read on the forward strand.
TTCTTCAATTAATGCAGTTACTTTAGGTGATTTAATTTTAATATGTTTTAATAAAAAGCTAAAGGCTTCAGAAAGAGTGAATCCATGTTCTAGTAAATCTTTCAATCTTATTAAAAGTTCTATTTGATTTTTCTCGGTTATTATCTTATATTTAGGTATTTTAAATATAGCGATCAACAGTTTCTTCACAAATCATACCTTCTTTAGACATTTGGTTTAAATGAAATGATAAATTATGAAAATGCTTTGGTAATGTGTAATCATTATTAAAAAAATAACTTATTTCATGTTGCAGTAACTGTTCATAAATTAATTTTCTTTCACTGTTGTACGTTGTAATCAATCTTTGATTTAACACACTCAAAATAGATTGATTAATTTCTTGTTTTGTTATTCCCATTTCTAATAATCTTAATAACGTGCCCTTACAATTGTTAGCATGTATTGTACTTAGTACCAAGTGACCACTTAAACTTGCCTGTATTACATATTTTGCTATCGTAGAATCTCTAACTTCTCCAATAAGTATAATGTCTGGATCACACCTTAGTATAGCCTTAAAAGAACTCTCATAATTAATACCTGCTTTTTCATTGATAGAAACTTGAGTAATACCCTCAATTAACTGCTCAACCGGATCTTCTACTGTTATGATATTTAAACCCAACTTTTCTTTTGCATACAAAACCATATGATACATTAACGTGCTTTTACCAGATCCAGTTGGACCACTAAATAGTATTAAACCTTGCTTTTTATTCATTAATGTATACAATTTTTCAATATTATGGGAGATATTTTGCTTTTGAAAATATTGAGGAATGATTCTAACAACGCAACTTTCATTACCGAGAGACAATGGTAACGTAGAGATTCTTAAATAAAATATTTGTTTTAGTTTATATATGTATCTTCCACTTTGTGCAGAATTATGTTTTGATACATCTAATCCAGCGTGATATTTCATATAAGTAAGTAGTTTTCTATAAACATGTATCTGAATCGACTCAATAAAAATTAGTTCTTCCTGAATTCTAAATTTGATATGCACTTCCTTTTCAGAAGGTATAAAGTGTATATCAGTAGCATTTCTCTGAATTGCTTTCTCAAGCATATTGTTGAATAATAACTTCAAAAAAATCACCTCCTACTTATAAACACGTAGGAGATGATAGAATTACTTTATTTATTTTATTTTTCAACCATTTTATAATCTTAATTAACAAGACGATATATTAACCATGTAAATAAGGATTTAATTGCTCATCCTCTACTGTAGTATGTGGCCCGTGACCTGGGAATAATGGTAAATCATCGTCTAGTTCGAACAATTTTTCTAGTATTGAATTAACTAAAGTTTCATAATCCCCTTTATATAAATCAGTTCTGCCTATGCCTTGATTGAACAATGTATCACCAACAACCGCAAATTCATTAAAAACGAATGATAAACTACCTGGAGAATGTCCAGGCGTGTGAAGAACTTCGAAATTAAAGTCAGCGATTTGTACTTTACCTTCTTTAAGTTCTATCGGTGTCGCTTTACTCTTTATTATGGGCATGCCATATTGTTTGAAGTTTTCAGAACCATTTTTTTCTGTATCTGTTAAAAAATCAAATTCTGATTTATGCATATAAACTGGTACATCATATTGTTTTATAATATCATCTAGCGCACCAATATGATCAAAATGTGCGTGTGTTAGCAATACGGCCTTTAGCGATTTATTAATTTGATTTAGTTTTTTAATAATTAACTCGCTATCACTAGCAGGATCTACTAAAATAACTTGCTTATCATTTTCAATAAAATACGTGTTTGTATCAGCTAAACCTAAGCTTAAACTCGAAATCCTCACCCTAGTTGCCTCCATTTTCCAAATGATTTTGGACAGCTTTTATCTTATCATTCATTTTACGAGATTTATCACGACGATCATCAATTCTTATATTCGTGCAGACACGGTCTAAGCCTTTATCAAAAGGTAATTCATGAATTGCTTGAACAACCTCAAATAAATCTTTTAAGTCACCTTCGATTAATGTGTTCATAGGTGTCAATTGATAATCTATTTTGCCTTGGGCTTTATATTCTTTTAATTTTGTTTGTATTTCTGCAATATATTTACTAACACTTGGACCATCTGTACCAACTGGTATAACAACTACATCAACAATAGCCATTATTTAACACCATCCTTTTCAATTATATAAGTATAAATTAACCCAGCTGCTCCGGTGATACCAGCATCATTTCCAAGTTGTGCTTGAACTATTTCTGTACCTTGTTGTGCTGGTGTAAATGTTAAATTATGATACTCTGTTTTAATATTTTCAATTAATATCAAGCCAGCTGTGGACATGCCACCACCTAAAACAATATATTTAGGGTTACTTGTAACGCTAATAATACTACATAAGTAGGCAATATAATTTGCTACACGCTCAGTAATGAAAATACAGAATTGGTCTCCAGCCTTAGCTGCATCGAATACCGCTTTTGCACTTACTTCGTTATCTTTAATTAATTGCAAAATTGATGATTTAAATGTTAACTTAGGATAATAAAAATTGACTAAATTAACTACGCCAGTTGCAGACGCTACGGTTTCAATGCAACCTGACTTGCCACAATTACAACGGAAACGTTGATCATGATCTACTCTAAAGTGTCCGATCTCTGCACCAGAACCGTTATGACCGTGTACAATTTCTCCATTAGAAATAATACCGCCACCTAAGCCAGTTCCTAGTGTTATAGCCACAACATCATCTGAACCATTTCCAGCACCTTTATGTTTTTCACCTAATGCTGCAACATTTGCATCATTATCAACGTAAACTGGGCAATCTATAAACTGTTGGAATATATGTCGTACATTAACACTTTCAGTCCAATATAAATTAACTGCTCCATTTACTTCACCCGTTTCGAAATTCACTGGACCTGGGACACCTATACCAACACCAATGACGTTTGAAAAAGTATATTCAGATTCGTCTATATAATTTACGAAAGAATCATAAACGTTTTTTAGTAGTAAATAGCCAGTAGCATCAGACGTATCAGTATCAATTGACCATTTTGCTAGGCGATCAAGATTTTCGTCAAAAGCACCTAATTTACATGTTGTTCCACCAATATCTGCTGCTAATATGATTTTATTCATTTATTTATTCATCCTTCTCTGTTTTTTTGAAAGGGTTTGCTGTCTTTCACTGTAGTTCAAAAGCGCTTATACATCAAGGGTTTTGGAGATTTTACACCAATATGTACTCATGATTTTTTACCGTTTTTAAAATAATACGCCCTTTTTTGCCCTTAAAATATCATTAGATATTTCCTTATATACATTTTAATCTTAATCAATTCTCAATTGCAATTATAATGAACAAAACCCAGCTATTTAACTAGGTAGGACTTTACTAATATTTATCTAACTTCATACAAATAGAGTAATTGCTGATGAGCATCTCCTTTTCGTATATTAACTTTTACAAATCACTATCTTATATTTCTAAAATATTACTTATTTCTAGCAGTTAAACCATATTTCATAAGTATCACTCCATTTATAATGAGATTAGCTACCATCTATCTATCTTGTTCACCTTTATATTTTACAAAAATCACTTTGAATATTTCTTCAAAAATTATATGATTTCGTCCATCGTTTTCTGCATTATATCACTCTGTTCAATCAGTTTATGAAGGAATTATGTCTGAAGCATTTAGCATATTATAAGTAACACTTCGTGCTAACCGTGCCACTTACTATTCAATAAAGCCTCTCAAAAAGAGGATATGTTGAAATTAGACATAAATAAAAGCGTTACATCACATACATTCAGCCTCACTCTTATTCGTTTACTTGTAAAATGTATAAATCATACGCACGAAAAGACAACGCTACAAATATATACTTCTGTTATATGAAAAATGAACAAACATTTGATTAAAAATCTAGAAAGCATATCTAGTAACAAATTACGTCTTTTTAATCCATAAACAAATTAAAACCCCCATAAGCACAGTGGTTGCCGGGGGGATCTTATTTATTCATTCTTCTTTGATTTATAATTAATATACATTTCAAATATTCATCATTTGTTAATAATTTAAAATCGTGCAATGATTTTATTTCTTGTTCCATCATTTCATACATATCATTTTTGTCTTTAAAATATATAATAAAGCCAAACTTTTTTAAAAGCTGAAGTACATCATAAAAATTATTAATCTTTTGATTCACTATCATCGCTCAATTCTTTATTTAAATTAATATAATCATTATTACTTGAATCTGCCTTTAGCGCAGCTTTAATATATTTTTTTGCTTTATCATTATCTTCAAGAGACCTACTTGCAATCGCTAGTTGATAATTTAATAGACCGGAGTCAGGAAAATACCTTAAACCTCTTTCCCAAGTTGCGACACCTTCAGATTTTGAGTTTAGAGTTGCAATAATTAGTCCATGCAAATAATACGTTTCATCATCTGCATAGTGCTTATCTATCGTATCTTCAACCATATCTTTAGCTTCATTATATTGACCTTGCTTCATTTCATTCGAAATAATTGTATTATATATGTTATCTTCATTAATCGTAAAAATACGAATTTGTGCTGCAATAAACAATATAAGCATTAGAATTAACAAGAACCAAAAGCGATTTTGATTCGCTTTATAATAATGGCCGATTAATGTAATAAAAAGGCCACCTGCAAAGCCACCTATGTGTGCGACAATGTTAATATTTTGCATAAATAAAGATAATCCGATCATTATTACAAGAACAATTAGCAACTGACCAATAAGTTTACGATTAAACTGTTTCCCTACATACATAAATCCAAATATAGAGCCAATCAATCCGAATATTGCACCACTCGCACCTGCAGAAACAGTGTCAGTATTGAATGACAATGATGCAAAGTTACCAAAGAGTCCGGCAACAATGTAGATGACAAACATTCGCCAATGACCTACGATTGATTCCACAATTTTACCAAAAATGAATAAACTCAACATATTCATTAAAATATGTTCAAAATCATAATGTAAAAATATAGATGAAATCAATCTATACCATTCACCATGCACCACATTAAAGTGCACAAGTCCACCTACATCTAACATTTTCAAGTCTGAAAATCGATTTAAAAATAGAACCATTGCAAGCCAGATGATAATATTGATTGCAATTAATGTGTAGGTAACAGGAGAAAACTTCAACATATGTTTCTCAATAGGATTATTATTTAATGCACGTTGTTTATATTGATATTTTGTAAGTTTACTATCTCGATTATAAATTTTCTTCATTATGAAATTCGGCATAATTCTTTCAGCGTGACTTGCTTCTCTAATAATTTTCACTTTAAATTTAAGTGGTTGTATTTCATTTAAATTTTCATCAGTAAAAGCTTTATCAGTGAATATGTATAATTCATAATTTTTAGGTAAAAAATCTAAAAATGAAACGATATTCTCTTCGTTTTCTTGAATTCTACTTTTAGCAAACCTAACTTCTTGAGAGGAATTAGCACCAACTTCAAAGATAACAACAGATTGTTTTTTCTTGTTTGCTAACCAAATTTCACTATCATCTTGATTACGATGAACAATATGATAATTAAAATATTTAATCCAAGTGTAGATACACTTCCAATAAAGTTTTTCTGTAATCATTTCTGCCTCCATAATTAAGTTGTTGCTATTATTAATTTTTCAACGGGCTGATCATGTGTTTCAACCTCAAAGTCACCAAGTTGGAAGTCATAAAGTAAACTTATCGTCGGTTGTGTATTTTGACTTAAAAACTTATCAAAATATCCACCTCCGTATCCAATGCGATACCCACTATGATTAAATACTACGCCAGGTACAATTAATAAATCTAATTGATTTGAAATTTTCGTATCAGCTTCTACATGATTAATACCTTTATCATCTGGCCCGATGTGGTCAAGTCTATCTACATTTTTAAATGTCATTTCTTTACTTTGATAGTTTGTTTCAGGTACAAAAACAGTCTTACCTTCATTAAGCATTTGTTCAATGATAGAATATGTATTTACTTCATGTGGCATAGATAATACAATGCCTACACACTTTGCTGATTTATATTCACTCGTATCAAATAAATGATTTGCAAGATATTCATCTGAAGCGTTTTTTTGATTATTCGACATAAAAGATTTCATTAATCCAATTTTATCTTGGCGTAATACTTTTTTATTCATAACATACACCTTCCCGTTTATTATACTCCTGTTATTATAACGTTAATGAATTACAATGTCATTAAACTGCATTTTTTAAAAAAATAATTAATTTAGTCTGCATAAAAAAATAACCAGATTCTAATCAAAGAATCTGGTTCAAAATATAAATTATTTTGTTTCACGGTGCATAGTGTGTTTATTATCACGAGCACAATGTTTTTTCATTTCTATACGTTCAGGATTAGTACGTTTATTTTTTGTAGTAATGTAGTTTCTTTCTCCACATTCAGTACAAGCTAGAGTTACGTTTACGCGCATGCTAATTCCTCCTTACCTTTTCAAAATACGACCTACTAATCATACCATTTAGTTATAAAATTGAAAAGTATTAATTTTTCAATAAACACCACTATGTCGGTATTTTTGATAAATAGTGCCTTAAGATGATTTAATTTTTGTCTTTTTCTTTAAAATAATAGTTTATTACATCTTTACCTAAATCTCCTCCGTTTAACCAAGGTTCAGGTACGGGTTGATTGGTATATACGATTGAAAATGCTAATTTTGGATTTTTAATTGGTGCATAGCCAACATATGTTGCATTCACTTTAGGCTTGCCATCTTGGAATACTTCTGCTGTTCCTGTTTTACCAGCAGAAGGAACTACGGTATCCTTAAAGCTTGCATACCCTGTACCTTCTTCTTTATTAAATGCCATTTTAAACCCTTCTTGCACTTGGTTAACTTCCTCTTCGGTATTATTAACCTTGTTAAGCACATCACCTTTGAATTTCTCTTTTACTGGACCAAGTGTGTCTTTATTAGTAGCATCCCTTACTTCCAAACCAATATGTGGTTGTACTCTATAGCCATCATTAGCAATCGTAGAAACGTATTGTGATAATTGTAACGGTGTATATGTGTCGTACTGACCAATTGCTAAATCTAAAAAGTTACCTGGATTATTAGTTAAAGGTTCAATTTGTCCATTTGTCTCGTTAGGTAAATCAATACCTGTTTTAACACCTAATCCAACTTGGTTTAAACCTTTACGTAATTTTTGACCTGCTTCCGAAATATCTGAAGGCAATGTCATGTTTGGTGTATAAGCAGATCCAGCGATTTTCAATGCTGTTTTAAACATATAGACGTTGGAAGAATGCATCAATGCTTCTTTATCATTAATAGTCACTTTACCATCTTGGTTAAAGTAAGAACTTTTCTTAAGTCCACCAGAAAATTCTAATGGCTGGTCAATCATTTCATCGCCTACATCAATTGCACCATTTTGGTATCCAGCTAATAGCGTACCACCTTTTATAGATGAGCCTACTGCATATTGTGAAGTGAATGCACCGATGTCATAATCTGTTAAATCGCCATTTTTATCAATTTGTTTACCCGCCATTGCTAAGACATCACCATTGTTGGGATTTTGGACTACAATCATTGCATTATCCATATCCTTAGCACCTTCACTACGCAATTTGTCAATTTGTTTTTCTAGATACTCTTCAGTTTTTTGCTGCAGTTCTATATCAACACTAAGAACTAAATCATCACCACGTGAGCCCGGATTTATAACTTTCGAGTCAATAACATCTCCAGATTTATCCGTAGTATATTTCATTTCTTTCTTCTTACCTTTTAGAATGTCATCATATTGATATTCTAAATAAGATTTACCTACTCGGTCATTACGTGAATACCCTTTAGATAAATACTTTTCTGTTAATTCTTTAGGTATTCCTTCTTCACTTGTAGAAACATCACCAAATATCCCTCTCAATGTATCATCATATGGGTATTTTCTATCCCAATCCATCGTAGTATTTACTCCTGGCAATTCTGATAATTTTTGAGATACTGCTGCATATTCTTCGTCACTAACGTCTTCATTTTTAATCATTTGTGGATCTAAAGCCGATCCAGACATCATTTCTCTATATATAGATAAAATCTGCAAATCTTCATCAGTTAATGAATCGGTTTGTTTAGCACCAATCTTTTTATATAATGAATCATCATAGTCATCTTGAGAAATACTACCATCTTCTAATAACGCTTGTTCTTCTTTCATCAAATTTCCAGCTTTATTAGGGTGAATTTGAATCCAATAATCTTGCTTATCTCTATCTGTAATTTTATCTGTATCCATTTCAATTAAGCGAGACAAGTCTTTAGCAATTTTTAAAACTTCTGATTGGGTTGTTTTTCGGCCCCTTGCATATGTAATCGCCTTTTTAGATGCATTATCAACGAGAACTTTACCATTTCTATCTAAAATGCGACCTCTTGGCACAGCTTCATTAACAGTTAAATTCTCACTATTTTTAATAAGTTGCTCATAACGAGATCCTTCAGCAATTTGTAAATAACCCAATCTTAAAACAATTACTGCGAAAATGAATACAATAACACCAAAAATAAAACTGATTCTTTTATTCATTGTATTTCTAATCTTTTCATCATTTGATTTTTCTTTTAGTCTTTTTAGCAAAACAACATACCTCTATTCAAAAGTTCTCACTACAAATGATATATGAAATCAGACAATATTTCTATTATTTTAGTTAAAAAAAATGACGACCTTTGAAAAGGCCGTCATAATCGCCTGCTTAATTATTTAGCAGCGTTATATAATTCGTCAACTTTTTCCCAATTTACAACGTTCCAGAATGCACTGATATAGTCTGGACGTTTGTTTTGGTATTTAAGGTAATAAGCATGTTCCCAAACATCTAAGCCTAGGATAGGAGTTTTACCTTCAGTTAATGGGTTATCTTGGTTAGGTGTAGTAACGATTTCTAATTTACCATCGTTTACAACTAACCATGCCCAACCTGAACCAAAACGTGCTGCAGCTTGGTTAGCAAACTCTTCTTTGAATGCATCTAAAGAACCCCATTGTTCTTTAATTTTATCAACAACAGTACCTTTTTCTTCAGAGTTTGGAGTTAATAATTCCCAGAATAATGAGTGGTTTAAGTGACCTCCACCATTATTGCGAACAGCTGTTTGAATGTTTTCTGGTACACTGTCTAAGTTTGCAACAATTTCTTCGATTGATTTAGATTCTAAATCAGTTCCTTCAACTGCTGCGTTTAATTTAGTTACATAAGTGTTATGGTGTTTGCCATGGTGAATCTCCATTGTTTGTTGATCAATGTGTGGTTCCAATGCATCAAAACCATAAGGTAAGTTTGGTAATTCAAAAGCCATAAATAATCATCCTCCTAATTAATCTTAAATAAAGCATAACAAGTTATATTAATGACAACAATTAATATGCTTGTGAAAGCAATATATATCGCCATAAAATAATATTTGTCATCTTTAGTTCCTTTATTAGTATATCTCAAATCAGACCTATTTAAACATCTTTGACGAACTATTTTAAAAATTCAATTTAATTCATACTAACGGCCTATATTTAATCAACTAATTTTTAGTACAAAGAATTATTTTGTGATTTTTTACAAGTTATAAATAATTCGTTTTTGTAGGATTTTCTATTGTGTAATTTATTCATTCCTGTTTACCTAGCACATAAATAACGATAATTAAATATACAGACCATTAAATTCCTTATAAATCAACTTAGAATAATAATTTCAAACTAAAAAACAAGCCAAATGTCTTTATTAACATTGGCTTATTTTTTATACTCTGAGTTAGTTTAAAATTAACTTAAGCTTTTTGGCAACATTCACAAACACCATAAATTTCTAATTTGTGTGTATGAATATCTACTTGTGGTAAAAAAGCTTTAATTTGTTCAATTGGGCAAAAATCAATCACTTTAGTGTCACCGCATGATTCGCAAATAAAATGATGATGGTGATGATCTGTACAAGCAATTCTAAATTTCATCTCTCCATCAAGTTCTGTACCTTCTACAATTCCTAAATCTTTAAAAAGATGTAAGTTTCGATATATGGTATCAAAAGAAATACCCGGATAATTTTCATCCATTTTTTGTTGAATATGCTTTGCATTAATATATTTGTCTTCAGCAACGAAGATATCTACCATTTCTCGTCTTTTATTTGTATACTTATGACCGTTTGCTTTAATTATATCAATGGCTTCTTCAGTTTTCATTTTTAACAGCCCCTTTTACCGCTCTTATTTTAAATTTCTGGTACATCATCGTTATTGCAAGGATAAGCACAAGTAACACTACAATCACACCACCAGGAGAAATGTTCATATAAAATGCTAAGATTAACCCTCCTATGACTGACAGTTCTCCAATAACAACACTTAAGATGATTAACTGTTTAAAACCTTTCGTCATGCGCATTGCGATAGCTACAGGTAATGTGATTAACGCACTTACCAATAAGATGCCTACGACACGCATTGAAGCTGATATGACCATAGCCACAATAATTATAAATAGAAACTGTATCCATTTAGGGATACCAATGACTTTACTGTACTCCTCATCAAATGACAATATAAATAATTCTTTATAAAAAGATAATATGAAGGCAATCACAATGATTACAATAACAACTATAGTAACTAAATCACTTTCAGTTACTGCACTAATTGAACCAAAGAGTAAACCAACAATCTCTTGATTAAAACCATCAGCAAGAGAAATAAAAATCGCACTCAGTGCTATACCTGCACTCATAATGATAGGAATTGCAATTTCTTGATAATTACTGTAAGAAGTTCTAAGGTTTTCAATTAATAGTGCTCCTATAATAGCAAAAAGAATACCAAACCACATAGGATTTATAAATGTGAAAGCTGGTATAATCGTAACTACAAACATGCCAAATGAAATACCACCTAAAGTGACATGACTTAATGCATCAGCAATAAGTGATAACCTTCGTACAACAATAAAAGCACCGATTAATGGTGCAATAAGACCAATAAGGACACCACTTATTAAAGAGTACCGCATGAAATCAAAATTGAGTAACGCTTCTATCATGATGAACAACACTCCCTACTATGTTGGTGATCTACAAATTGAATAGGGTGTCCATATATCTTCGATATTTCAACTTCATCCAATGATTTGAAATCTTCAGTAGAACCATGAAAATGTAAATGTTTATTTAGACACGCTACTTCAGTAGCTGTATCAGCAACAACGCCAATATCATGCGTCACTAAAATTATTGTTACACCTTCATGTTTAAGTGTCTCTAGTGTTTCATAAAATTCACTTACATGCTTGGCATCGATTCCACTTGTAGGTTCATCTAATATCAACACTGACGGCTCGCTAATTAGCGCTCTAGCTATTAATACACGTTGCTGTTGTCCTCCTGAGAGTTCAGCTATGTTTTTATCTATCAAGTGTTCAATATTCAATCTTTTTAATACTTTTTTCACTTTGCCTTCATCAGTTTTATTAAACCATTGAAGCATTTTTTTACGTTTAGTTAGACCACTAATTACAACCTCTTTCACACTTGCTGGGAAACCAGCTTTAAAAGCTTGCGCTTTCTGGGAAACATAACTGATTTTTAGCATAGACTGTTTTCCATTGTAATCTTTACCATCAACATAAATTTGTCCTTTTTGTATAGACAATAATCCAAGTATAATTTTTAGCAAAGTTGATTTCCCTGCCCCATTTGGGCCGACAATTGCTAGAAATTCACCGCGATTAATTTTAATATTTATATTTTCAAGTACTTGTTTATTGTCAAAATAATAATCAATATTTTTTAATTCGAATACTGGCGTAGACATGTTTTCACCTCGTTTTATACTATACAACGTAGATGTAATTATGTAAATAGTAATCTTTACGACTTATTAAAAAAACGAACACTTTTGTTAAATAAAAGTGTTCGTACTTTATATTAATTTTATTGATTTAAAAGTTTGTTTTGTAATTCAGGATCAAATTGTTGTTGTTTCAACATTTCAATCTCTAGTTTGTAAGGAGGTTTTTTACTTTTTTTATCTTCGCCTACAAAAGGTGTTTCTAAAATTTTAGGTACATCTTTAAACGCCTCATGATGAACGATGTAATTTAAAGCGTCAAAACCAATATAACCAAAACCAATATTTTCATGTCTATCTTTATGAGCACCAATATCGTTTTTACTATCATTCACGTGTACAACCTTAATTCTATCCACGCCTACAATTTTATCAAATTCATTTAGTACGCCATCAAAATCTTCTTTAACATTGTATCCTGCATCGTGCGTATGGCAAGTGTCAAAACACACTGATAATCTTTCATTATGATTAACGCCATCGATAATTTGAGCTATTTCTTCAAAATTTCTTCCAACTTCTGAACCCTTACCAGCCATTGTTTCTAAAGCAATTCTTACATTATTATCATTAGTTAGGACCTCATTAAGGCCTTCAATGATTTTTTTAATACCTACATCAGCGCCTTCACCTACATGTGACCCAGGATGAAGTACGATATCCTTTGCACCTAGCGCTTGTGTACGTTCAATTTCACTTTGTAAGAATTCCACACCTAAATCAAAAACATGTGGTTTTATAGTATTAGCAATATTAATAATATATGGCGCATGAACAACAATATTTGAAAGACCATGTTGTTCCATAATTTCGTGACCTTTTTCAATATTTAATTCTTCGATGGGCTTTCTTCTAGTATTTTGAGGCGCACCTGTGTAAATCATAAAAGTAGATTCGCCCAATTTATGTGCTTCTTCAGCTGAACCTTCTAACATTTTTTTACCATTCATAGATACATGAGATCCCAATAACATACTAGTCACCTATCCTTTTTTATTTTTCCTCTGTTGTCGACTTTCTTGTTTACTAAATTGTTTACGCTCTTTAATTTTTAAATCATCTAAATCACGTTTAAATTTCTTTTTATAACCAGGTTTAACCTTTTTCTTATTACTTTTTACTTTATGTTTTAATCCGTTTGTTAAATGATCATCTTTATTTCTACGTTTTCGACGGGTGTTGTGGGCTTTTACAGCTTTTAATTCACCATCTTTGATATCAACATTTTCAAATTCATAGCCACGTTGTTCAATCAAAGTGACATTTTCTTCTTCATCTGGGCTATATAATGTAATTGCGACACCTTTATATTGCCCACGTCCAGTACGTCCTACACGATGGGTAAAGAAATCAATATCTCTTGGCACATCAAAGTTAATTACATGGCTCACACCGTCGATGTCTATACCACGTGAAGCTAAATCACTTGCTATAACAAATTGAAATTCTAAGTTTCTAACACGTTTCATTTGTTGCTTACGTTCTCTTGGTGTTAAACCACCGTGAATCATCCCTAATTTCAAACCAGACGCAGCTAATTGTTTTGCTAATTCGTCCGCACTATCACGACTATTACAAAAAATTATACATAGATAAGGGTTTAAAATATCAATAAGTTTTAAAGTTTTTTCAACTTTTGCTTCACCTTTTGTTGGAATTAAATAAAATTCTATATTCCTTTTATTTTTTTGAGTATTTTCAATTTCAACATACTCAGGGTTTTCTAAGTATTTGTTTAAAAATGGGTGTAATGATTTGGGTATAGTGGCGCTAAAAACTGCAATATGTGCATTCTCATCTAATCTTGTAGCCACATAATCTACTTCTTCGATTAAACCTAAATCAATCATTAAATCTGCTTCATCAATAACCAAATAGGAAGCTAAATGAACATGTAAATCCCCATTTTTAGCTAAATCATTTATACGTGTTGGCGTGCCAATAATAAGTTGTGGTTGGTTTTTTGCTCGATTACGGTCTTTTTCTATATCTGTACCACCAATAAATAGCTTTACAGAGACTTCATTTTTAAATTTGGCTAAGTGACTAGCTACATCAAATAATTGTTGTGCTAGCTCTCTTGTAGGGGCTACGATAATTGCTTGTGGTTCTTTATATTCTGTATTGATTGCATTCATTAATGGTAATAAAAATGCATGGGATTTTCCTGTACCAGTCTGTGATTGACCTATTAAATTTACCTGTTTCAATATTTTTGGAATTACTCGACTTTGTATTTCAGTTGGTTGAGTAAAATTCAAATCCTTCACAGCGTCTAATAGACTTGGTTCTAAATTAAATTTCTCAAATGGGTGATTCGCCATGTCTTGGCCTCCTTAAATCTTCATCTTATCTATTATAAAGCATTAGCTTATAATTTTGAACTAAATTATTTAATCATACTGCATATCGTAATCATTTATTGTAAATAATAATAGCTCGAACCTACTTGTCATAAGTAAATTCGAGTTATTCACGTATTATATATATTCAAATGGATCAGTATTTAATTGGGATGCGTTTATATTGAAATCAATTTCTTCGTCGTTTAACCATGTTATTAAAAGTTGACGCAATCCATCTTTCATCACATATTCACTATAATGGTTAATATCTAATAAATTAACACCTGCAATTTTAGCGTCTAAAGCATCATGATGTTTAATATCTCCAGTCACAAATATATCTGCGCCTTTATTAGCTGCAATATACTCAAAACCAATACCCGATCCACCAATAACAGCGACCGTTTTGATGTGTGAATTTAAGTCACCAGTAAATCGGACACTTGGCATTTTCAATTTTGTTTTAACGTGCTTCACAAATGATTCTGCTGATATAGATTCTTTAAGTTCACCAATCATACCTAAACCATAATTTGCCTCTTTTTCCATTTTTATAAAATCATAAACCGGTGTTTCATATGGATGATACTGTGCGATTAATTGTTGTGCTAAAACACGTTGATCTTCTTCAATCATAAATTCCAATTTATACTCTTCAACATGTTCTACAGAACCTAATTCACCAATTTGTGGATTCGCATTACCTATGGGTTTAAATTGTCCATCCCCCGGGCTTTCAAAGAAGCAATACTCATATTCGCCTTCTTGTGCTAAACCAGCTTCACTCAGACTTTTTTTGAAAGTTTCTAAATTCACTTTTGGAATAAACACTTGGACTTTAAAATACGGAATTGTTTCTGGATTTAAAATATGTTGGTTGCCTAATTCGATTTTATTGGCAAGCATCGCATTAACACCTTTTGGATAGACGTCTAAATTTGTATGCAAGGCAATAAGGTTAATGTTATTTTGAATTAACTTACGTATGATAGCACCATAACCATCTTGCTGTGTAATACTTTTAACGCCTTTAAATATAAGCGGGTGATGGCAAACTATTGTATTACATTGATTTGTCAATGCTTCTTCAACTACATCATCAGTACAGTCAAGCGCAGTCAGAACTCCTGTAACTGTAGAAGATGTATCACCAATAAGTAAGCCCACATTATCCCATGATTCAGCCGTATTCAATGGTATATGCTTATTAATATTGTGAAGTAATTGTTCAATATTCATTTATATCACCTCATTGATTAAATTAATTTCATGATTGATTTCATTTAAGCGTTCGGCGTGATGTTGCGGATTTAAATTCTGCTGTATTGTATATAATGCTTCTCGTTCGCGTTTCCATTTTTTAAAAAACAAATTATTTTTATGTTTTAATAATTCAGGACCAAATTTCAATGCTTGTGATGATAAAGGTTCAACACCTTCTAAATAATCTGCAACAATAATTTCATATATATGGCCCTTTTCTTCTAATATATCCTCAGCTATAATACTGTAATTCATTTTGATAAGTTGTTTTCGTATAGCACTAGATTGGATGTTGCTTTGCAAAATTAATCTTGGTTGATTTGTTAATTTTTCAGAACCTTCATCTAGTATTTTAGCAATTAAAGGCCCCCCCATTCCACAAATAGTAATCGATGAAATATCATCACTAGTTTGAATTACAGATAAACCGTCACCGAGTCTAACATCAATAACTGAATGTAGTTGTTGTTCAATGACATTGCGCCTTGATGCTTCAAACGGTCCTTTGATTACTTCACCAGCAATTGCTTTTTGCGTTAAGTTATTTTCAATTGCAAAAATTGGTAAATATGCATGGTCTGAACCGATGTCCGCTAGACAATAACCTTGTATATAAGTACTTACTTTTTTTAATCTTTGATTTAATGGAATCATAAAAGTTCTCCTCTATGTATATGTAAAAAGCTCTTTTGTACAACGTTGTACAAAAGAGCTAAAAAGTTAGTCCATAAAGTCTTTTAGACGTTTACTTCTGCTTGGGTGTCTTAATTTTCTAAGTGCCTTAGCTTCGATTTGACGAATACGTTCTCTAGTTACTCCAAACACTTTACCAACTTCTTCTAATGTACGAGTTCTACCGTCATCTAATCCAAAACGTAAGCGTAATACATTTTCTTCACGGTCAGTTAGTGTATCAAGCACATCTTCTAACTGTTCTTTTAACAACTCATAAGCTGCATGATCTGAAGGGCTTTGGGCTTCTTGGTCTTCTATGAAGTCACCTAAATGACTGTCATCTTCTTCACCTATAGGTGTTTCTAAAGAAACTGGCTCTTGAGCTATTTTCAGTATTTCTCTTACTTTTTCAGGTGGTAAATCCATTTCTTCACCAATTTCTTCTGGTGCTGGATCACGGCCTAAATCTTGTAATAATTGTCTTTGTACACGGATTAATTTATTAATTGTTTCAACCATGTGAACCGGTATACGAATCGTACGTGCTTGGTCAGCAATTGCACGCGTAATAGCTTGACGTATCCACCATGTTGCATATGTTGAAAATTTAAAACCTTTATTGAAATCGAATTTTTCCACGGCTTTAATAAGTCCCATATTACCTTCTTGTATCAGGTCAAGGAAGAGCATACCGCGGCCTACATATCTTTTGGCTATACTTACTACGAGACGTAAATTTGCTTCAGCTAAACGTGATTTAGCAATGTCATCGCCTTTTTCAATTCTTTTAGCCAATTCAACTTCTTCTTGTGCGTTCAATAAATTTACTCGTCCGATTTCTTTTAAATACATACGGACTGGATCATTTATTTTCACACCTGGAGGTGCACTTAAATCATTGGGATTTAATTTTGAATCTTTGTCTGAACTATCTTTTTCGTTAACTAAACTTATGTCATTATCTGTTAACTGGTCAAAAAGTTCGTCCATTTGATCAGAATCCATTTCGAAGTTTTGCATTTTTTCAGCAATTTCTTCATGACTCAAGTGTCCTTGCTTTTTACCTTTTTCAATCAATTGTTTTTTTACATCTTCTAAAGTTAGAGATGGGTCGATGGTTTGTTTTTTAACTTTAACTTTATTTCCAGACATGAAAAGGCCTCCCGAATATATAATATCAACTTGATACCAAAATATTTTATAGTCAAAATTTATAAAACTGAATTAAAATCACATTTTAGTATACAGGCTGTTAATCCTATTAATATACACATACATTCATTATTGAATTAATTCATTCTATTTTTATTATGATTTACAATTTTTTCTAAATAATATTTTTGCAATTCTAAATCACCTAACCTTGAAGCCTCCCGTAGCTTATGATTAAGCGATTCTATCGTTTCTTCATTTCTATTAGATGTTAGTGTATTTACATAGTCATCAATTTCATATTCAAATGGTTCTTCATTTATCATATAGTTGTCTAATGATATAAATGCTTCCTTGATTTCATTGGAATCAATGTACTGTAAAACGTCACTAATATTAAATATATCATTCTCAGAGTAAAACTGGTGTAAAATATTAAATATACGCTTAAAATACTCATTTGTAAAGTCTTCTACTTGAAGTAATTTGTGATAATTCAAGAAAGTGTCTTTATCATTCATAAAATGTTTTAATAAAGCACGTTCTGCTTTTTCGTTTTTGTTTAAGTTATTAAATTGTGGGACTGTTGGTAATTGATACACTTGAGGTTGATAATAATCTTGTTGCTGTCCTACTTCATTATTTAGACTATCCAAGCTAACTTTAAACAATTCCGATACTTCTTGCAATATCTTTTTACGAAGTATCGATGACTTCATGAGTGATATGTCATTTGTTATCTCTTTTAAATATCTTTCATAAGATAAATCATTATTGTCTATTTCATCTTGATGTATATGCACTTTATATAAAATAAATGATTTCTTTTCATGTTCTACATAATAGTTAAATGCATCAGCGCCGTGTTTCCCAATATATTCATCTGGATCCATATCTTTTGGAAGTTGTACCACAAAAACATTAAACCCTTGTTCTAATAATGCTTGACCTGATTTCAATGTTGCTTCGCTACCTGCGAAGTCGCCATCAAACATTAAAGTTACATTAGATGTAAGTTTTTTTATGAAGGCAATATGTTCTTGTGAAATTTGTGTACCCATGCTGGCAACGACTTGTTTGATTCCTGCTTGGTCAACTTTAATAACATCCATAAATCCTTCTAATAATATAATCTCATCATTTTTTCGTATCGACTTTCTAGCCTTATCAACATTGTATAACAATCTTCTTTTCTGGAAGATGGGTGTTTCAGGACTATTAAGATACTTGGGTTCTTGATTGGTATATGTTCTACCGGAATAACCTACTGTTCTACCTTGAGCGTTCATCAGTGGAAACATAACTCGATCTCTAAATCGATCATAGTAACTAAAGTTCTCTTCATTTCTAGACAATAAACCCGATTCATAAGCTAATTGAATGTCGTAACCTTTCTTTTGTAAAAAATCATGGCAGAAATGAGAATTCTTTGGTGCATATCCAATTTTTCTTGCATCAATTAATGCATCTGTAAATCCACGTTCTTTTAAATAATTTAAAGCTGCTTCACCTTCAACTGTTTTCTTCAATGCATAGTGATAATATTCTTGCATAAGTTCATGCATTTCAATCATTTGCAAATCTTCAGACGCGACTTGATGTGTATCATCTTGCCCTGAAGCACTTTGGTCAGTTTCAACTTCAATGTTTACACGTTCACCTAATTCTTTTACTGCTTCTGTAAAAGGTATATCTTTAATTTCTTGAGTAAACTGAAAAACATTCCCACCTTTTTTACAACCAAAACAATGACAAATTTGTTTGTCTTCTGACACTGTAAATGACGGTGTTTTTTCATCATGAAAAGGACACAAACCAATATAATTGCGTCCCCTTTTTTCTAATTTGACATACTCGCTTACTAAGTCGAGTATGTCAGTCTTATCTTTTATTTCATTTATTGTTGATTGTTCTATTCGCAACTTAATCACCTATTAGACATTAATTACAACATTATAGCTTTTTTTATTGATTTTTGAAACTATTTTGCTCAATAATGCTAATAATATCATTTGCAGTTTCTTCTATCGCTTTATCAGAAACATCAATAACTGGACACCCTATCTTATCCACGAGTTCGTGAAAGTAATTTAATTCTTCTTCAATACGTTGCTCAGTTGCATATCTAGCACTGTCACCTAAACCGAGTTGTTTTAAACGTTCTTTGCGAATACGGTTTAGTTTTTCTTCACTTATTTTTAAAGCAATGCATTTTGATGGGTCCACGTTAAATAAATCATCGGGTGGTGTTACTTCTGGGACGATAGGTATATTCATCACTTTATAACTTTTGTGAGCAAGATATTGTGATAGTGGGGTTTTTGAAGTTCTAGATATTCCTAGGAGCACGATATCAGCTTTTGTTAGTCCTTTTGGATCTTTGCCATCATCGTATTTTACAGCAAATTCAATTGCATCAATTTTTTTGAAATAGGCTTCGTCTAATTGATGTACTAAACCTGGTTCAAAATAAGGCTGTTCATCAATTTTGTCTAAGAGGATATTCATTAGTGGACCCATAATATCTACAGATTTGATTTCCTCTTCTTTAATTTTTGATTCCATATATTTTCTTATTTCAGGTTTAACTAGTGTGTAAACAACAATAGCTTCTGTATCTTTGGCTACTTGGATAACTTCATCTACATTTTCTAAAGTCTCAATATAGGGATATCTATTAATTTCACTATCGCATTGTTTTGGATTAAATTGTGAAATACACGCTCTTGCAACAAGTTCAGCTGTTTCTCCTACCGAGTCTGATGCGACTATCATTTTTATATTTTCCATAAGTTAAATACCACCTATTCGTTTAATAATGATACAAAGATTTTTGTGATTGTAGTTTTTGATATACGTCCTTTGACCTCATACTTTCCATTTTCTTTTTTTGTTACGATGGGTAATGAATCAATTTCTTTTTCAATCATTAAATTGGCTGCAAAAACGACCCTTTCATCTTCAAGAACAAAGCTTAAATTCGGCATACGTGTCATCATAATATTTACAGGCATTGTGTGTATATCCTCACCAATCATTGATGCTCTTAGTAAATCCTTGCGCGAACAAACACCAATAAAATCTCCATTACTATTGATTACGAATAACGTACTGACATCTTCTAAAAATATTGTACATATTGCATCATAAACTGACATCTCATTTTTAACCACAACAGGATGCGATGCATAATCTTTCACTATATATTGTTTTAATTGATCAGCTAACAATTTATTCTTTGGCTTACCAGAATAATAATAACCCACACGTGGTCTAGCTTCTAAAATACCGGACATTGTTAAAATGGCTAAGTCAGGTCTTAATGTTGCACGTGTCAAACTAAGTCTTTCTGCTATATGCTCACCAGTTATAGGACCGTTGTTTTTGACAATTTCAACTATTTGCTGTTGTCTTTTACTTAGTTCTATTGTACTTCACCCCTTCACTCATTCTTCTTAATTATACATGGAATTTTTAATTGCTACAAATACGTATAATTACTTGCTAATAAGCACACAATACATTAATATTAAAATCAAAGCGAGTTAGGGATAGTGAAAGCTTAACAAGACTCATTGGCCACAATTAAATGACAGATAAAAGCGAGTGTACACACTAAGTTGGGTGGAACCGCGGGTTATCAAGAATAATTTAAGTAAACATGTATATTTTATATGTGATTAAAAATGATTAACTCGTCCCAAGACAATGATTAAGTTTTTTTGGCTTTTTCTTTGTCTTGGGGCGTTTTTATGTTAAAAAGGAGTGTTTTTTATGACAAAAGATATGGAAACAATTGTCTCATTAGCGAAACATAGAGGTTTTGTATTCCCTGGTAGTGATATTTATGGTGGTTTATCAAATACATGGGATTACGGTCCACTAGGAGTAGAATTAAAAAACAATATTAAAAAAGCTTGGTGGCAAAAATTCATCACTCAATCACCATATAACGTTGGTATTGATGCAGCCATTTTAATGAACCCAAAAACTTGGGAAGCTTCAGGTCACTTAGGTAACTTTAATGACCCTATGATCGATAACAAAGACAGCAAGATTCGTTATCGTGCTGACAAAATTATTGAAGATCATATGGCAAATGTTAAAGGCGATGAAAACTTTGTAGCTGATGGTTTAAGTTTTGACGAAATGAAACGTATTATCGATGAAGAAGGTATTGTTTGTTCTGTAAGTGGTACAGCCAATTGGACTGATATTCGTCAATTTAATTTAATGTTCAAAACGTTCCAAGGCGTAACTGAAAGTTCAACAAATGAAATTTTCTTACGTCCAGAAACTGCACAAGGTATTTTCGTAAACTATAAAAATGTACAACGTACAATGCGTAAAAAATTACCATTTGGTATTGGTCAAGTTGGTAAATCATTCCGTAACGAAATTACACCTGGTAACTTCATTTTCAGAACACGTGAATTCGAGCAAATGGAATTAGAATTCTTCTGTAAGCCTGGTGAAGAAATTGAATGGTATAACTATTGGAAAACATTTGCAAGTCAATGGTTAAAAGACTTGAATTTAAGCGAAGAAGCTACACGTTTACGTGATCATGACGCAGATGAATTATCTCACTATTCTAATGCTACAACAGATATTGAATATCGTTTCCCATTCGGTTGGGGTGAATTATGGGGAATCGCAAGTCGTACAGACTTCGACTTGAAACAACACAGTGAACATTCAGGTGAAGATTTCCAATACCACGATCAAGAATCTGGCGAAAAATATATTCCATATTGTATCGAACCTTCTTTAGGTGCTGATCGTGTTACATTAGCTTTCTTATGTGATGCATATAGTGAGGAAGGCGTTGAAGGAAGTAAAGATTCTAGAACTGTATTACACTTCCACCCTGCTCTAGCTCCATATAAAGCGGCTATCTTGCCATTAAGTAAAAAATTATCTAGTGAAGCAATTAAAATATTTGAAGAACTCAGTGCTAACTTTGCAATAGATTTCGATGAATCACAATCTATTGGTAAACGTTACCGCCGTCAAGATGAAATCGGTACACCTTACTGTATTACATTTGACTTTGATTCATTAGAAGATCAACAAGTTACAGTACGTGACCGTGATTCAATGGAACAAGTACGTATGCCAATTTCAGAATTAGAAGCATTCTTAACAGAAAAAGTGAAATTCTAAATTTATAATAAAATACACATCTGTGATATAACTGATAAATAATAAAATGATGAATTCTATTTTAATTCAATAGAATTCATCATTTTTCATGTATTCAACAAACTGAAATAATTTATATTATCAATATAAAAAGAGTGCACCTTGAATAAAATCCAAGGTGCACTCTTTTTAAAATTTACGTTCTCCTAATACATAGATAATTACAGATTATTATCTAATCTATGCAGCTGGTTAATTAACTTTTGGCTTTTAAAAAACATACCTGCATATTCGCTATATAGCATAATCATTAATTCTGACATTTCATCTACCACATCATCATGAATACTCAAAGAACTCATTTGACTAATTGGCAATTTTTGCAATATATCCAATAGATAAAGTGTTTTATTCATTAAAATTAGTGCATGTGGATCTTGATGTTGTACATTCGCGGAAATAGCACCATCAAATTTAAAACTATAACCAATTAAAATAGATTGATCATTATTATCAGTAACTACACATTTGTCAAAAATTGCATTGAAACCAAATGTTGTCATACATTTTAATAGAACAACGACTGACATGAGTTGGGCAGATACACCATCTTTAATTTTCGACAATACAAAATGTAATAAATCATAGCTATATTGAGAAATTTCATCACTTTCAATCGAGCGGTCAATTGTTTCAGCGCTTAAACTCGCAAAGCTACTTTCATAAATGTCTAAACGAAGGTTGTAATTTTGGTCTATTACGTCAACAGAACTCAGTGTTCCCATGCCCTTCCATTTAGAATAAATAAATAAGCCATACACAAATAATTGTGTATTAGCTTGTAAACCACTTTTGCTTTTTTTAGCTCTTCGCACCATTAGCGGTACTTTTGCACCATGCTCATTTATAATTGTGATAATTTTATCGGATTCGCCATAATCAACCGTTTTAATAATGATACCTTTTTGCTTGATTAACACATTAGCTCACCGACTCCCAAATTAATCTCGATCTTCTAAATAACCCATTTGACGGATGAAGTTAACTTTATTGCGCCAATCTTTTTGAACTTTCACCCAAAGTTCTAGATAAACTTTAGATCCTAGTAACATCTCGATATCTTGGCGTGCACGTTTACCAACTTCCTTAAGTTTTTTACCGCCTTTACCAATAACAATACCTTTTTGTGAATCTCGTTCAACAAATATCGTTGCTTCAATTCGAACTCTATCTTCATCTTCTTTAACCATGCGATCTACGTTTACACCAATAGCATGAGGGATTTCTTCGCTCGTTAAATGTAAAATCTTTTCACGAATTAACTCTCCAACAACAAATTGTTCTGGGTGATCAGAGATTTGATCGTCTGGATAGTACTTAGGTCCTTCTGGTAGATATGATTTTATTACATTTATAAAATGATCTACATTTAAACCTTCTAGTGCTGAAATCGGTACAATTTCAGTGAAATCCATATATTTTTTGTATTTTTCAATTCTTGGCATAAGTTTATCTGGATGTACTAAATCAATTTTATTTAATACTAAAAAGACAGGTGTTTTAATCGTTTTAAGCATATCCATAATATACTCATCACCACGACCTATATCTTCATTTACATTTACCATAAACATAATAGCATCTATTTCAGATAACGTGTTCGTAGCGACACGCATCATATAGTCTCCTAATTTATGTTTCGGTTTATGAATACCAGGTGTATCTAAGAAAATGATTTGAGCATCTTCTTGTGTCATAACGCCTTGAATTTTATTTCTAGTGGTTTGTGCTTTATCAGACATAATAGCTATCTTATGTCCGATTACACGGTTAACAAACGTAGATTTCCCAACATTGGGTCTACCTATAATTGATATAAATCCTGATTTATGTCTTGTCATTAATTTAAATCCTTTCCAGAAAATCCTAATGGTAATAAGTCATTTACGGTTGATTCTATCATATCGCCTTTATGATTAGTCATATATACTGGCATATCATCATCGCATAATTCTTTTAACACCTGACGACATTCGCCGCATGGTGAAGCTGGCGAACTTGCATCAACAGTAACTGTTATTGATTCAAAATCACCTGGTCTATAACCATCTGATATTGCAGCAACCAAGCTTGATCTCTCTGCACAAATTGCCATTGAGTATGCTGCGTTTTCAACATTTGCTCCATGATAAACTTTACCGTCTTTAGTTCTTAAATATGCACCAACTTTAAAATTACTATATGGTGAATACGAATTGGCTTGAGCATTTCTTACTTCTGTAAAATATTGTGATTGATAAGCCATAGTTAACACGCTCCTATTCAAATATTAAGTGTTATTTAAAAAAATCCACTTTATTATCTGTTTAATGTTTAATTACTTTGTTCTTTAAGTATAAACAAATTCTATAAAATTGCACTACAATTTAGAACACATATGGTAAAAAAACCACGAGTCCAACAGCAAGTGCAGTAATAGAAGCTATCACAACACTAAAAGCAGCGATATCTTTAGCCTTTTTTGCTAATATATTATAATCACCTGTAACTAAATCAACCACATATTCTACTGCTGTATTGATAGCTTCAAAAGCAAGTACAATACCTATCGCTATAATAATAAAAAGCCACTCTAATTGACTAATACCAAAAACAACACCACAAATGACAGTGGCAAGCCCTAATAAAAGATGCATTAAAAATTTACTGTCTTTATTTAATAGTACTAACATACCTTGAAAAGCGTATTTAAAACGTTTCATGTCTACCTCTAATCCCTTGTTAAACCATAAGCATTTAGAATTTGATCTTGTAGTCCAAACATTTCTTTTTCGTCCTGTTCATCTATATGATCATAACCTAATAGATGTAAGAAACCATGGAGCGCAAGGAAGCCTAATTCTCTTTCGAAAGAATGACCATAAGAATCAGCTTGTTCCTGAGCTACGTCAGTACAAATAATAATGTCGCCTAATACTCTTGGCATATCAAGACCAATAATTTCTGGTTCGTCTTCTTCTAAAGCAAATGAGATAACATCTGTTACTTTATCTTTATCACGATATATTTTATTAATTTCTTGAATTTCAGTTTTATCTACAAAAGTTACGGATAACTCCGCATCACTATCAATTTGTTCTTGTTCTTTTGCAAAAGTGAGGAGTTTGTCAATTTGAGTTAACCATTCACTTTTAACTATTTCAGTGTGATCACTAAAGTCTATTGTAAACATTTACTCTTCTCCTTCATAGCGTTCAATAATTTTACTTACTAATGGGTGACGTACAACATCACTTTGATCTAGATAATGCACACTTAAACCTTTAACTTCTTTTAATTTTTTAACTGCTTCTTTAAGACCACTTTTAACTCCTTTAGGTAAGTCTATTTGAGTTTGGTCTCCAGTAACTACCATTTTCGAATCAAAACCTAGTCGCGTTAAGAACATTTTCATTTGTGCTTGTGTAGTATTTTGTGCCTCATCTAAAATAACAAAAGCATCATCTAATGTTCTTCCGCGCATATAAGCTAGGGGCGCAATTTCTATGATGCCTCTTTCTATAAAGCGAGCTGTTTGTTCTCTTCCTAAAACAGTGTTTAAACCGTCATATAGAGGTCTTAAGTATGGATCTACCTTTTCCTTTAAATCTCCTGGTAAGAAGCCTAGAGACTCTCCTGCTTCCACTGCAGGTCTTGTTAGTACAATACGTTTAACATTTCCTTTTCTTAACTGTTTCGCAGCATAAACAACAGCTAAGAAGGTTTTACCAGTACCAGCTGGTCCTACGCCAAACACTAAATCATTGTGATACATAGCATTTACATACATACGTTGTCCCATTGTTTTTGCACGGATGGTCTTTCCATATGCATCTTTAGTTATTTCTTCTTCATATAAATCTAATAAGTATTGAATCGTACCATTATTCGCCATTTTCACTGCTGCTTCAACATCTTTTGAAGAGATTGAAATACCTTGTTGAATGACTTTCAAAAGGTTAATGAGTACTGATTCTGCTTTTTTAACATGCTCTACTTGCTCTCCTTTTACGGAAATTTCTTGACCTCGAGCATGTACAATGACATCAAACCCTTCCTCAATTAATTTAAGGTGATCATCGTTATTACCAATGAGCGCTTGAGCTTCATTGATGTCATCTATTTGAATAATTCCAGGCATATAGGTGCTCCTTTACAAATATATTCGTTTCTCTTATTTTATCTTGTTAGATTTTAACTTACAAAAATTATTATCATTCACTATATTATTTTAAACATTTAACAATTCAATCATATATTGATGATTACACCATCATTGTATCACGAATTAACTATATATTATTTCAAAGTGTATTAAAATAGAGACTCATTTATCAAATTTTACATGAAGTTTACATTTTTATTAGTCGTGAGCTATTAGTTTAATTTATCATGGTTATATTTTCATTGAAATTATTGTAAAAACACAAAAACGCCTTACAGAGTTATCATATATCGACTCCATAAGGCGTTTAATTTATAGACTATACTGTGCTATAATCTTTTTGGTCTTTCTAATACTTCTGACCAAATAATACCATTTACAACTTCATCTTCTGCAAACCTGTATTTTTCATTGGTAATTGGAATCTGAATTGACTGTGCATCCATTAACTGTTTTAAACGAAAACGTTTTGTTCTCTCAGATAAATATTTATCTGAAATAATAGCACGTGCTCGTCTTTCAGTTCTCTTCAGTTTTTTCTCGTTTTCACGATCTATTTCTGTACGCACATCTTGTAATTCGCCCATTAAATCTGCTTCAAGTTCTTTTCGCAGTTTATCCTCTTTTTGCTCTTGCGAACGCTTTAGCTTTTCTGCTTCAGTCTCGTTATCTGTACGCATTGTTCGAGTCGATTGTTGAGGATTTGGCGATTCCATTTTTTCAACTCTAGTTTCAACTGGTCTTGTAGGTTCCGCACGTTTTTGCGGTTGTTGTTCAATATCTTTACTCGTTGGTCCTTCATTCATTTGTTGTTCGATTTCTTTGAATGCTTTACCAATTTCTTCAAGAAAACCGCCTTTTTTAGGTGGCTGACCATTTCGATTAGGTTGATTGTTAATTGGTGGTTTTTGGTTTTTTCTTTCTTTATGACTATTATCGCTAATAGCGCTGACTATTGTAACAATCACAGATATTACAAAGATAATAATAGCTATATTCATTTAATCACCCCTAATTAATTTTCCGGTGATTCATCATCTTTTTGGTTCGTACGTTCGTTGATTGAGTTTCTCATGCCTGTATCTGCTTCAACATTTTTAAGATTATAATAATCTTTAACGCCTAAGTTACCAGAACGTAAAGCTTCTGCCATAGCAAGCGGAACTTCTGCTTCTGCTTCAACAACTTTAGAACGCATTTCTTGAACTTTAGCTTTCATTTCTTGTTCTTGCGCTACAGCCATTGCTCTACGTTCTTCTGCTTTAGCTTGTGCAATGTTTTTGTCAGCAAGTGCTTGTTCAGTTTGTAAGTCTGCACCAATGTTTTTGCTGATATCAACGTCAGCAATATCTATTGATAAGATTTCAAACGCTGTACCAGAATCTAAACCTTTGCTAAGTACTGTTTTAGAAATATTATCTGGGTTTTCTAAAACTTGTGTATGGTGTTCACTAGAACCAATTGTTGATACGATACCTTCACCAACACGCGCAATAATTGTTTCTTCACCAGCACCACCTACTAAACGAGCGATGTTAGCACGAACAGTAATACGCGCTTTAGCTTTTACTTCGATACCGTTCATCGCTACACCTGCGATGAATGGTGTTTCTATTACTTTAGGGTTAACTGACATTTGAACAGCTTCTAATACGTCACGGCCAGCTAAATCAATAGCTGCACCACGTTCAAATGGTAAATTGATGTCCGCTCTTTGTGCTGCAATGTTAGCATCAACAACTCGGTCAACGTTTCCTCCTGCTAAGTAATGTGATTCAAGTTGGTTTGTTGTTAAATTCAAACCAGCTTTATGTGCCTTAATTAATGGCGAGATAACTTTTCGTGGTGAAACTCTACGAAGTCTCATACCAACTAATGTTCCAATACCTACTTTAACGCCTGCAGCTATTGCTGAAATCCATAATCCGACTGGAACAAATGAAAATAGTAATAACAAAGCTATTACTACTATGACGACGATAACAACTAATCCGATCATACTTTCTCTCCTTTATGATTCGTTTTCTCTAACAACAACTCTCGTACCTTCAACTTCTAAAATGGTCACTGATTTATTTCGCAAAATAAATGATCCATCAGAAACTGCATCGATACGCTCGTTATTGAGGGTAATGATTCCTGCTGGTCTTAAATCTGTTAATGTATTAGCAGTAAGACCAACTAAATGAGAGCGATCTTCATGTGAAGTGTAGCCTGCCTCTGCATTTGTAGAATCCTTCAAAACTACTTTATCTAAAAACGGTATCTTACGTTTGAAAATTTTCACTAGTATCACCCACTCTATGATTGATAATATCAATGCTACAACCACACTAGCAATCATATAAATTAAATTGTCACCTAAAGTAATAATACTAAAAATTATTAGTCCCATACCTATCATACCGATAATCGCACCAACAACAAAAAGTTCTATTATTACCAATATGACACCGATTCCAAATAAGATGATTGAATACAAGTTGACATCGCCTTTTACAAAAAACCCTAAAAAGAGTATCAATAAGGCTAATGTGGCAACAATACCCACAATATTTATCTTATTAGAGTATAATTGAAATAAAAATCCTAGGAAGATAATACAAGTTAAAATCAAAGCCCCAAACGGACTGACGATAACGCTTGCAACATTATCAATCCAATTTCCTTTTTCAACAAAGTTGACTGAAAATATTGTATGTATACTACTCGAAGGAATCACTCTATCACCTCGCTCTCAACTTAATTATACATGAAATGAATGTATGATTATAGCGTTTATAGCATAAATGTTAATTATATTAATTTTTTTCAAATCATGAACCTGAATTTATAAAAAATAGCCTTAGTTGTTCAACAACTAAGGCTATTACTATTTATAATTAATGTTGGTGTTGAGGGAGTCAACGACACAATTAATTATTAGAATATTCGTTTACGTGCAAGCTACCGTTAGTAAATGCTATTTACGTTTACGCGCAGCTTCTGATTTTTTCTTACGTTTAACACTAGGTTTTTCGTAATATTCACGCTTACGAACTTCTTGAATTGTACCGCTTTTAGAAACTGTACGTTTGAAACGACGTAACGCATCTTCAAGTGATTCATTACTCTTAACTGTTGTTTTAGACATGTGTATTTCCCTCCCTCCAAATATCAACGAAACTTTATTATCATTTCATGGTTATGACCATGTATTAATCAGTATAATATATCTGATTAAAGCGGTCAATTAGTAAAATTTACATTTTTTTAATTTAAAGCGAAATTTGTACTAAAATGTAAGTATTGTATTACTTAATACACTATCATTTTTAATATTAATCTAATAAGTCTTTTTGAAAACTTACAGCACTTAATACGTAAAGTGGTGCAGTTTCTGCTCTTAAAATCCTAGGACCTAGACCAATTTGATATGCCTTACCATCAAACAATGCTACTTCTTCCTCTGATAAGCCACCTTCTGGTCCAAAAATAACTAACACACGCGCACTAGGTTTCATTTCACGAACTACAGACTTAAAATTATACGTTTCACCTGTTTTGGCAGCATCTTCATAAGCGATGAGTACATAATCGTATTCATCAATATAATTATAAACTACATTTAAACTTGTTTCATAAGTTATGGATGGTATAGCTAATCGGTAGCTTTGTTCAGCTGCCTCTTTAATAATCTTTTGCCAACGCTCTAATTTTTTATCAATCTTACTATCATTTAATTTAACCACTGAACGTTTCATACCAGCAGCTATGAAATGATTTGCGCCTAATTCCGTCGATTTTTGGAGCATCCACTCATATTTATCAGCTTTAATTAAACCACTACAAATTGTAATATATTGTGGCAATTCAGTATCAATATCAATTTTTTCAACCAATGAAAGTTCAACACCTTCAGTAGCTATATCGATAATTTCACATTTATATACGTTCTGATCCACAAATGTAATGATTATTTTATCGCCAGTCTGATGACGCATCACATTAGATATATGATGTATGTCACCTTTATCAGTAATGAAAAAACGCTGATTTGCATCAGCGTTTTGGTCAATAAAGTATCTTTGCATTGTTATTCGCTCACTTTCTGTCCAACGATACAAACCCAACTGTTATCGTGATTAATAGAAATAATTTCAAAACCACTATGCTTCATATGATTTACAATAGACTCATATTTTTCTTCTATAATACCAGAAGTTATAAAATAACCATCTTTGTTTAAAACATTATAGGCATCTTCGATCATTTCATCAATAATGTGAGCTAAAATATTGGCGACAACAACATCAAATTTTTCAGTTTCCTCTGTTAATAAGTTACCAGAAACTGCTTCAATTGCCTTGTCACAATTATTTTTTGAAAAATTTTCTTTAGCAACTTTTACTGCCATTTCATCAACGTCTAATGCTTTAATACGTTTAACACCTAAAAGATGTGAAGCAATACTTAATATCCCTGAACCTGTACCAACATCTATGACTGAATCACTCGGTTTCACATAAGTTTCAATTGCTTTTAAACACATGCTCGTTGTAGGATGGTCGCCTGTACCGAATGCCATACCTGGATCCAATTCTATGCACAATTCACTATCATCTTCTTTTTGGTACGTTTCCCAACTAGGGACTATCGTAAATTGTTTTGATGCGCGAAATGGATGAAAATAATTTTTCCACTCATTTTCCCAATCTTGTTCTTGAAGCATTTGCTCTTCGCAGTTGAAAATAATATTATCTATAGATTCAACTTGCGAAATTTCATTTAAAAGCTCTTTTCTAAACGTTTCAGTGTATTTCAGTTCATTAAAATACGCTTTTATCCTAACCCCTTGTTTAGGATAATCATTGGCATTAAGCGCATATAGTTCGCCATATTTATCCTCAAAGTCATGATTTAAGTCCTGGGAATCCTCTATAACGACACCATTAGAACCAAAATTTTCTAATATATTAGTGATTATAGGCGTTACCTCATGATTAGCAATGATTGATACCTCGGTCCAGTTCATATTCTAATCTCCTTTAAAGAATCTTTTAGCTTTGTCTCTAAAATTTGATGTTTGCTCAGAAATGTCTTCGCCATCAATCTCGGCAAATTCTCTTAATAATTCTTTTTGTCGATCGCTCATTTTACTTGGTGTTACAACATTTATATTTATAAATAAGTCACCATAGCCGTAGCCATGAACATTCTTAATTCCTTTTTCTTTTAGACGGAATTGTTTTCCAGTTTGTGTACCTGCTGGAATTGTTAACACTACGCTACTATTAAGCGTCGGCACTTTAACCTCGTCGCCTAGTGATGCTTGAGCGATACTGATATCAAGTGAATAATAAATATCATCGCCATCTCTTTCGAATTTTTCCGAAGGTTTAACTCTAAATACAATATATAAATCACCTTGAGGTCCACCATTTTCTCCAGGAGCACCTTCACCAGCTAATCTAATTTGTTGTTCGTTATCAACACCCTCAGGTATTGTGACATTAATTTTAACATTTTTGTTCTCAGTACCTTTACCCTTACATGTTGGACATGGTTCTTCAAACTCTTGGCCAGAACCACTACATACTGGACAAACTTTTTCAGTTCTAACTCTGCCAAGTATTGTATTTTGTTCTACAGACACATGTCCAGCACCACTACAGTATTGACAAGTTTTCTTTTTAGTTCCTGGTTTAGCGCCTGCACCATCACAAGTGTGACAAGACACATCTTTACGGATTGAAATTTCTTTTTCACTACCAAAGACAGCTTCATCAAATGTCACTGTCATCGTATACTGCAAGTCATCGCCTTTTCTTGGGGCGTTAGGATCACGTTGTTGACGTCCGCCACCGAAGAATGAACTGAATATGTCTTCGAAACCGCCGCCACCAAATCCACTAAAGTCTTGTCCACCGAATCCTTGACCGCCAAAGCCGCCTTGAGGACCATCATGACCAAATTGATCATAATTTGCGCGTTTATTCTCATCACTTAATGTTTCATAGGCTTCAGAGATTTCTTTAAACTTCTCATCAGAACCTTCTTCTTTATTAATATCTGGGTGATACTTCTTTGATAATTTACGATAAGCCTTTTTAATTTCATCTTTAGAAGCGCCTTTGCTGACACCTAAGACTTCATAATAATCTTTTTTGGCCACTAATATCTCTCCTTTTACTGTATTATTAAATCATTT
The DNA here is from genome assembly GCF_001431205.1 of Staphylococcus sp. NAM3COL9. Lineage (GTDB taxonomy): Bacteria > Bacillota > Bacilli > Staphylococcales > Staphylococcaceae > Staphylococcus. The sequence continues at coordinate 490,034 of NZ_LGPC01000011.1, forward strand.
TAAAAAAAGGAAAAAGTCAAAGCCAATGTTCAATTGACTTTGACTTAATTTGGCTAAGCAATTGTGTCATATTTTTCTATTAATAACAATTAATTAGTCAATGACTATACTTATTTTTGGTTGTCTTGGTTGTCGTCATCTTTTACTTCTTTGAAATCAGCATCTTCAACATCACTATCTTCTGAAGCATTTGCTTCTTCACCTTGTGCTTGTTGTTGAGCTTGAGCAGCTTGTTCATATACTTTTGTTGATAAGTCTTGAACTACTTTTTCTAATTCTTCTTTTTTAGCTTTGATATCTTCAATATCTTCGCCTTCAAGTGCTGATTTTAATGCTTCTTTTTTATCTTCAGCATTTTGTTTATCTTCTTCGCTGATGTTTTCGCCTAGATCAGTGATCGTTTTTTCAACTTGGAATACTAAGCTGTCTGCTTCGTTTCTTGTATCACTTTCTTCGCGACGTTTTTGGTCAGCGTCAGCATTTTCTTCAGCATCTTTAACCATACGATCGATTTCATCATCTGATAGTGAAGAGCTAGATTGAATTGTAATATTTTGTTCTTTGTTTGTACCTAAGTCCTTAGCAGTAACGTTTACAATACCATTTTTATCGATATCGAAAGTAACTTCGATTTGAGGTACACCACGTGGAGCTGCTGGAATATCAGTTAATTGGAATCTACCAAGTGTTTTATTGTCTGATGCCATTGGACGTTCACCTTGTAATACGTGAATATCAACTGCTGGTTGGTTATCTGCTGCTGTTGAGTATACTTGTGATTTAGATGTTGGGATTGTTGTATTTCTTTCGATAAGTATATTCATACGTCCACCCATAATTTCAATACCTAATGATAATGGTGTAACATCTAATAATACTACGTCTTTAACATCACCAGTGATTACGCCACCTTGAATCGCTGCACCCATAGCAACAACTTCATCAGGGTTAACACCTTTATTAGGCTCTTTACCTACTTCTTTTTTAACAGCTTCTTGAACTGCTGGGATTCTTGTTGAACCACCAACTAAGATAACTTCATCAATTTCTGAACTTGATAAGCCAGCATCGCTCATTGCTTGGCGAGTTGGTACCATTGTTCTTCTGATTAAATCATCAGCTAATTCTTCAAATTTAGCACGAGTTAAATTAATTTCTAAGTGTAATGGACCATTTTCACCAGCTGAAATAAATGGTAGTGAAATTTGAGTTTGAGATACGCCAGACAAATCTTTTTTAGCTTTTTCAGCAGCGTCTTTTAGACGTTGTAAAGCCATTTTATCTTTAGATAAGTCTACGCTGTTTTCTTTTTTGAATTCAGAAACTAAATAGTTAATGATTACTTCGTCAAAGTCATCTCCGCCTAGTTTGTTGTCACCTGCAGTAGAAAGTACTTCGAATACGCCGTCACCTAATTCAAGGATTGAAACGTCAAACGTACCGCCACCTAAGTCAAATACTAATACTTTTTCTTCTTGTTCTGTTTTGTCTAAACCATATGCTAAAGCTGCTGCAGTTGGTTCGTTAATAATACGTTCTACTTCTAAACCAGCGATTTTACCAGCATCTTTAGTTGCTTGACGTTCACTGTCGTTGAAATATGCAGGAACAGTAATAACTGCTTTTTCTACTTTTTCACCAAGGTAATCTTCAGCTGTACTTTTAAGGTTTTGTAATACCATTGCTGAGATTTCTTGAGGTGTATATGATTTACCTTCAACATCAACTTTGTAATTCGTACCCATATGACGCTTAATTGATTGAATCGTATTAGGGTTTGTGATTGCTTGACGTTTAGCAACTTCACCTACTTGAGTTTCATCATTTTTAAATGCAACTACTGATGGTGTAGTTCTAGCACCTTCGGGGTTTTGGATTACTTTTGGCTCATCGCCTTCTAAAATTGAAATACATGAATTTGTTGTACCTAAGTCAATACCTATTACTTTACTCATAAATAATTTCCTCCTGTTTGTTTATATAAATTGGTGTTTTCATCAATGTTAAATCCTATTGATTTACTTTAACCATTGAAGGTCTTAATACACGTTCTTTCAGTTTATAACCTTTTTGTAGCTCTTGAGTGATTTCGCCTGATTCAAAATCAGGATTGTCATCTTGAACTACAGCTTGGTGAAAGTTCGGGTCAAATTGATGACCTTCTGTTTCAATTAATTCTAAACCATTTTCTTTTAATGCATTAATTAAGCTTTCATGAATCATTTCTACACCTTTTTTAAGTGATTGGAATTGTTCATTCTCGCCTTCAATTTGTAGCGCACGCTCAATGTTATCAATTGTTGGTAAAATATCATTAAGCACATCTTGCGCTTTATATGCTTTCATTGTTTGATTTTCATTTTGGATTCTACGCTTATAATTTTCAAACTCTGCGTATAATCTTAAATACTTTTCTTCATTTTCTTGAACATCTTGCTTTAATTGTTGAATTTCTTCATCTTTAGGATCTACGTCTTCTGATGTTTCTTGTGAATCGTTCTCCTGCAGATTATCTTGTGATGCTTCTGTAGTTTCATCAGTATTTACAGAAGATGTATTTTTCTCGTTATCAGTTACATCTTCATTTGCTTCTTGATCAAATACTGATTCATTTTTTTCTGTCATTTTCCGCCCTCCAATACAATACTTAATTACCAAATCGTATTTAGTAATCGTATTACGTTCTGATAATTCATTGCTGTTGGTCCGATAACCGCAATTTGACCTTTTAATTTATCGTCAATGTGATATTGACTTGTGACGATAGAAATACCACTCAAACTTGATTCTATTTCATGTCCAATTTTGACGTTTATTGCCGAATTAGACATATCATCAAGCAATTGTGTGATTTTATTCGATTCTATATATTGCAAAATAGGTTGAATCGATGACACGTTCGTTTCATTTAACGCATCAATTAGTTTAACCTTTCCGCCCATAAAAATGCCATTACTTTGATTATCAAAATGAATCTCGATTGTGCTTAGCATATCTTTGATAAAATGCTTCTCTAATTCAGAATTAACAAAAGCATCTAACTCATTTTCAAAACGATGATGATTCCATTCATCATATTTAGCAGTAACAAAATTCGAAACTTTTGTCAGTTCGTCATTAGATAACGGAACTTCGGATGCTAAATGCAGATGTTCTACATGACCGGATGTGAACACAACTACCATTATAACCAAGTAGGCATTTGCTCGAATCAAATGAATGTTATTAATTATATCTTTTTTGTGATTTGGGCGCATTACCAACGTTGTATATTGAGACGCAATTGAAAGTTCATTTGCAAATTCACTCAGTGCTGAGGAAATGTCGTAATGATTATCAATTAGTAAATCACTCAAACGTTGAATTTTTGTTTGCTGTTGATGAGATGTTTGTTGCAATAATTGATTCACATAATATCTGATGCCTGACTGTGATGGTGATCGCCCTGATGAAGTATGTGTCTTCTCAATCAATTCAAGATCTTCGAGATGTTTCATCTCGTTTCGAATAGTTGCAGGACTAAAATTCAATTTGTGTCGTTCAATCAGTGTTTTTGAACCAATTGGATGACCTAAATCAACATAATCTTGAACAATTGCATTAAGTATGCTCAATTGTCTATCGCTAATCATGTTTTCACCTCATTAGCACTCTTTTGTTCCAAGTGCTAATTATAATTTATCAAATTGGTCAAAGTAAGTCAATGTTAAAGCACTCAAATTTTAAACTTTTTATACATTTAATAAAAACGATTCAAAGACAATGTTTCCAATGACTTTTCCACGTTCAGTCATCGTGATATGTCCGTTTTGATCAACTAAGAGTTCTCGTTGAATTAAGTCTTCTATAGTTTGACCATATACTTCTTCTAAGGTTTTCCCAAACTTTTGTGAAAAATTTTCTTTATCAACACCAACATTCATCCTTAATCTTAAAAACATTTCTTCTTCCATTTGCTCTGTTTCAGTAGGAAACGTTGAATCTAATACTGGTCTTTCATTGTTTTGTACTTTTTTAATATAATGATTTACTGGATTTACATTATTGTAACGCTCTCCATTTACATAACCACTTGCACCAGCACCAAAGCCATAATAACCTTCATTCTTCCAATATACTTTATTGTGTTCGGATTCATGTCCAACTTTACCAAAATTGGATATTTCATATTGATGCATCTCTGATTGTTCCATTCTTCCTAATAGATATTCATACATTTCTTCACCAATATCTTCATTAGGAACTTTCAATTGGCCTTTTCTATACATATTATAAAATTTTGTTTTGGGTTCTAATATCAAACCGTAACTAGATATATGATCAATATCCATCGACAAAGCCTTTTCTAGGCTATCTTGAAAATCCTCTAGAGTCTGGTTCGGTAAATGATACATTAAATCTAAACTAATAGACGGAATGCCAACCTGACGAGCATTAGCAACAGATTGATAAATATCTTCTGTTTTGTGTGTCCTACCAAGTATTTCTAATAATTCTGGTTTAAAAGTTTGAACACCCATAGATAACCTATTGACGCCGTAATCTTTAAGTAATTGAACTTTTTCAATTGTTAATTCATCGGGATTTGCTTCAAAGCTAAATTCACCTTTAATTTCAAAAGTATCTGTAATAGCTACTAATAATTTTTCGAGTTGTTGATAATCAAGTGCTGTAGGCGTGCCACCGCCAACAAAAACTGTTTCTAATTTTCTTACTTCACTTTGCTTCATTTCTGTGATTAAACAATCTAAATACGTATCAACTGGTTGGTTTTGTATAAAGTACTTGTTGAAATCACAATACGTACAAATCCTCACGCAAAAAGGAATATGGATATAAGCACTTTTCACTTCCATATTGCGTTCACCTACTTTCTTTTTTTGAAGATGTGAGAACACAACAAAAAACTGGGGCATAAATCGAATGGATTTAAGGCCCCAATGTTTAATTTATATTAATCTTCATCCATCTTAAGGACTGCTAGGAATGCATCTTGAGGAATCTCAACATTACCTACAGATTTCATTTTAGCTTTACCTGCTTTTTGTTTTTCTAGTAATTTTTTCTTACGACTGATATCGCCGCCGTAACATTTAGATAATACGTTTTTGCCCATCGATTTAATATTTGTACGTGCAACAATCTTTTGGCCAACTGCTGCTTGAACAGGCACCTCAAATTGTTGTCTTGGAATAAGTGTTTTTAATTTTTCGACTAACATTTTACCACGGTCATATGCGAATTCTTTGTGTACTATAAAGCTTAAAGCATCTACTTTTTCGCCATTTAACAATATGTCCATTTTTACTAAGTCACTTTCTTTGTTATCAATAAATTCATAATCAAAAGAAGCATAACCTTTTGTATTAGATTTAAGTTGATCGAAGAAATCAAAGACCACTTCTGATAATGGAATTTCATAAATAATATTTACACGAATATCATCCATGTACTCCATATTTACAAACTGTCCACGTTTACGCTGACATAATTCCATTACAGCACCAACATAATCATTAGGTACCATCATAGTAGCTCTAACAAATGGTTCGTAAATCGTATCAATTTTATCTCTTTCAGGCATATTAGCTGGATTATCAACAGTAACTTCTTCACCTGTTTTCATAATACATTGATAGATTACTGACGGTGCCGTTGCGATAAGTGCAATACCAAACTCACGTTCAATACGTTCTTGGATAATTTCCATATGAAGCATACCTAAGAAACCGGTACGATAACCAAAGCCTAATGCCTGTGATGATTCAGGTTCGAATTCCAATGAGGCATCATTTAACTGTAATTTTTCTAATGCATCACGTAAATCATTGTAATCTTTGTTATCTATAGGGAATAAACCACAAAATACCATCGGGTTCATTTTTTTATAACCTTGTAGTGCTTGTTCTGCAGGGCGGTTTACATGCGTGATTGTATCACCAACACGTGAGTCATCAACATTTTTAATACTAGCTATAATGTATCCTACATCGCCGACTGTAAGTTCTTCAACTGCTAACTGTTTTGGCGTATTAATACCAACTTCAGTAACTTCGAAATCTTTATCTGTAGCCATCATTTTAATGCGATCTCCAGGTTTAACCGTACCTTCCATAACTCTTATAGATGAAATAACGCCTCTATAAGGGTCATATTCAGAATCAAAAATAAGTGCTTTCAAAGGTGCTTCAGGATCGCCTTGTGGTGGAGGGACAACCTCAACAATTTTTTCAAGAATATCTTCTATACCAATATTAGATTTTGCACTTGCTAGCACAACCTCCTCTTTATCGATACCGATGACATCTTCTAATTCCTGTTTCACACGTTCTGGCTCTGCTGCAGGTAAATCTATCTTGTTAACTACAGGCAGTAACTCTAATTCGTTATCTAGAGCTAAGTATACGTTAGCTAATGTTTGTGCCTCAATACCTTGCGCTGCATCAACTACTAAGATTGCACCTTCACATGCGGCTAATGATCTAGACACTTCGTATGTAAAATCTACGTGTCCAGGTGTGTCAATAAGATGGAATGTGTATATTTCACCATCTTTAGCTTCATACTTTAAGCGAACTGCATTTAATTTAATTGTAATACCACGTTCTTGTTCTAAATCCATGGAATCTAGCAATTGTGCGTGCATCTCTCTCGATTCAACTGATTTCGTATTTTCTAAAATCCTATCAGCTAACGTAGATTTACCATGGTCTATATGTGCGATAATAGAAAAGTTCCTAATATTTTCGCGTTTATTGAAACGGTCTTGTTTATCCATGTATTATCCTTCTCACTTTCATAATTCTAGCCCGTAAATATGTATGACATTCTTTGATATAATAACGTTTTTACTAGGTAATTGCAAACTTACTACGATTTTTTACTATTTTCTATAAATCATTGCTATACTTGATATTATATTCTACTTTGCATTATAGAGTGAATGTTCTTCTTTTCCAAATAGTATTGTACCATTTTCATCGATTCTATGCGCATGCGATAAATAAATGATTGCAGAAAGGCGCTCGTTTTGATAAAATATTTCTTGTTGTAATCAAATTCATTTTGATAGCGAAATCATTATTAGGAGGTGACACACATGCCAAACATCAAATCTGCAATTAAACGTGTTAATACAAACCGTACTGCTGAAGAGCGTAACATTTCACAAAAAAATGAAATGCGTACAGCAGTAAAAAGAGCACACACAGCAATTGAATCAAATGCTGACAACAAAGCTGACTTAGTAAACTTCGCTTTGAAAAAAGTAGATAAAGCTGCTCAACGCAACTTAATCCACACAAACAAAGCTGGTCGTATCAAATCTTCACTTATGACAGTTGCTAAATAATAAAAAAGTTCAAGCCTTGGCTTGAACTTTTTTTATTTACATAAATAAATGATTATATGTATAACAAAAAAGTCTGACCACTATGGTTTCAGGCTTTTTGTATTATTATATGATTTTAAATTTGTATTAACTTTCGAAAAATATTAATGCAAGCATTTAAAATTAAAGTGATAGAATAAATAATTCCAATATTAAATGCTTATCCATATAAGAAGATTTTAATTTATAGTCTGTCTCCGCACAGTTATCAATAATATTCAATAAACTTTCCAACTGATAATGCCTTGCCTGATTCAATGCTAATTTCACTCTATAAGGATGTACATTTATTGTTTTTGCAATTTGTTGTCCACTATAACCCTTTTGACTCAATATTTTGCTTTGATAAAATAAACGATAATTACTCGTAATAAGTGCTAATAATTTAATAGGCTCTTCCTTCATTGCAATCAAATCTTTCACTAATCGCATTGCTTTAGCCTTATTATTTTTTTGGATGTATTCTGTCAGTAAAAACACATTTTGTTCAAGACTCCTGTTTACAATTTGTTGGACATCTTGTTTGTTTACCGTTGGTCTATCTCCTAGAAAAAGAATCAATTTTTCAATTTCTTGTTTTACTATATTGAAATTAATACCTGTTAATTCTATGAATAAATCTAAAGCATCTTGTTTTATATCTTTATAATTTCCATGTAATTCATTTTTAATCCAATTTTTAATTTCATCTTCAGACATTTGTTCAATTTTTTTCAATTGAGCATTCTTTTTCAAAGTTTTCACTAATTTTTTTCGTTCATCAAGTTTAGAATGGTAAACTTCGAATACAATCATACTCTCGCCATCGTATTTTTCTATAAATTCCATGAGTTGATCTATATTATGATTTACATCTTTAGGCGCTTTTTCACCAGTGAATACATATGCATTTTGTACTAACACTGCTTTTTTATCTGAAAAAAATGGCATCGTTAAAGCTTCTTCTATTATTGGAGATAAATCGCTTTCATATAGGTTGTATTTAACAAAATTGAAATCATCTTTTGGAGTATCTAAATATTTTTCTATTACTTCTGTAGATTTCTTTTCAATTAATTCAGGCACTTCTCCGTATATTGTAATTATATTATCGCTCATATGTAGCACCCTTTCATCACTATTACACATTTAATCATTATATCATGCAGTGCTTTATCTCTCTACATAAAATCATTGATTTATATTAGCACTAAGATTAAAATTTGAATTTAATGTAATAGAAATTTCTCCAACTTCACTTGTTTGTAAAACTTGAGAATTTATATTTTTCAAACGATCTACTATTTCTTCGTTGGGTAATTTATATCTGTTATGTTTACCAACAGAAATCAAACTTATTTTCGGGTGAAGTGTATTTATAAAAGATGCGCTAGAACTTGTTTTACTACCATGGTGTCCTACTTTTAAAATATCAATATTTTCAATGCGATACTTATTCAACAACAACTGTTCGTTATTTTTTGAAACATCACCCATAAGTAAAATCTTGAATTTATCATATTCAATTAATGTAATAATTGATTGTTCATTTAAATCATCCGATGCTGTAATTGTGGCATCTAATAATTTGATTTTCGCTTTGTTAAGTGAAAAACTTTGTATTGATTTAAAGTCTAATAATTTTATGTTAAAACCTTTGCATATATTAACTAATGATTTCAGTTCTTTCAAGTGGTAACTATTTTTATTAATTATTAGATTTTTTATAGAAAAATTCTCAATCAAAAAGTTAAGTTCTCCCATATGATCTATATGTGGATGAGTAACAATTAAATAATCTATATTTTTAATACCATGCTTTTTCAAAGTCGGTAATATATGAAATTTTGATATATTATGTTGGCTTGATTCTCCTTCTTGTAATAACTTGCCCCCCGTATCAATCAATAAACTCTCTTGTCTGTTTGTCTCAAATAAAATAGCATCTCCCTGACCAACATCAAGCATTGTCAATTTATAATCATTAGATAATGGCAATACCGTAACGACTATATATAATAAAAGAAATGAACAAATAAATAAGCTATAAAATTTATGCGTAAATAATATTAAACACGCAAATAAAAGCGCAAACCCTAAAGTAATATTTAAATCCTTTAACTCAGGTATATACCATTTGTATGAGCTTAAATCAACAAACATATCCAAAATAAAATCATGTATTTTTAAAATTAAATTAAGCAAATAAGTTAAAGGTACGATTTCAAATGGAAAGTGACTTACAATAAAAAATAAAATTGCGAGTGGGAAGAGTATTATGGTATAAAAAGGAACAAAAATAAGATTTGCTAAAAAACCAATCCATTGGATCTGGTTAAAGTTAATAGCGCTAATCATAAATGAGCCTAACTGAGCTATTATAGTAATAATTAGAAGCGATTTTACCATTGAGGATTGAGCTATTAATGGTAATGAAAAAAGTATGAAAAATGTCATTAAAAATGAAAATTGGAAGCCTATATTATAGACATAAGCAGGATATATAATCGTTAATATTATAAATAAAAGTGCGAGTATATTCATTGAATTCTTTATAATTGTTTTAGGAATTAAAATGATTATTAAAGCTGCTAAAATTGATCTTACTGCACTAGGAGCTAAATCAGTATAAAAAGCATATATTGGTAGTAAGATAAATAATACTATTTTGATATAAGCTAACGGACACTTAAAAATGTTTAATACATATATTAAAATGCCTATAATCGTTGCAATATGTGTGCCACTTACTGCTAATAAATGATATATGCCAATTTCTTTAAATTTATCTAATTCATTATTATTAATTTTCGAGGTATCTCCATTAATTAATGCAATAACTCTCTCTGGATGCTTGACTTTGGTATGAACTAAACGTTCGAAAATATATTGTTTATGCCTATCTAAAATAGCATAATAATTCGAATTGTTTAGTTTGCAACTTTCGAAATCTATTGTATTAATAAAAAGTGAAATAGGGCTATATGGGGACTGATTTAACGGTTTTAATATTGCTTTCACATTACATGTCTTTTGATAGAACTGTATGTATTTATTACTGTTAATGTTGTTATTAACATAAAAGTAATAGTTATATTTTTTATTATTGATTTTTGCTTTACCTTGTAGTTTTTGATGTTTCAAAATAGGTTTAGTCACAAATTGTGCATCTACTTCAATATTTTGATTTAAGTAGGCTGCACGTGCTTTATTCTCACTTACTAAATTACTCTGAAGCATCAAATAACTAATGAATGGTACGATTAAAAGAAATAAAATTTGAAACCACTTTAATCTTTTGCGTATTACTAAAAAAATTAAAATAGCACATAAAAATATCGATAATAATTTAACATGTAGCCATAGGATACCGACTAGATAGGCAATTGCATAGTAAATCAGTGATTATTTATTGGTAAGGTATTGTGCTACATGTTCTTGATTAAATGGTATTTTTTTATAATCGATACCTGATTGCTTTAATAACTTTAACGCATATGAATGGTTGTGATAGTCTTCAGCGTAATAAATTGTTTGAATACCAGCTTGGATGATTGATTTCGTACAATTTAAGCAAGGGAAATGTGTAACATATATCGTTGCTCCGTCTGTGGACACCCCTTGTTTAGCACATTGTAGTAACGCATTCATTTCAGCATGAATTGTACGTATACAATGACCATCCTCTAATAAACAATCCTCATCTATACAATGAACTTCTCCTGAAACTGAGCCATTGTAGCCACCAGCGATGATTCTGTTATCTTTAACAATTGTTGCGCCAACAGATAATCGTTGACAAGTGGAACGTAACGCCAATAAATGACTTTGAGCCATAAAGTATTCTTCCCATTTAATGCGATCCATGATGTTATACCTCCATTAATAGTAATTATTTATTTTATAAGTATCTATAGGTTAATTTGTATTGAGTTATATTGCAATAAAAATTTATATCGTAAAATATGCTTCGAATTTTTCAAGTGTCTTTGCTCCAATTCCTTTAACTTCTGTTAATTGCTCGATAGATTCAAAAGCACCATTTTGTTCTCTATATTCTATAATAGATTTAGCTTTTGTAGGACCGATGCCCGGAACGGTTAACAGCTCCGTTTCTGTAGCACTATTAATATTTATTTTCTCCTTATTAGTGCTATTGTCATTAACTTTTGTTGAGTTTGAACTTGTGCTTCTATTAGTACTATTATTAATATTTTCATTCGCTTGTTGATTTAAATTTATTGTTTCCTCTTTCTTCGGCACATAAATTAATTTTTGATCTACTAATTTTTCAGCTAAATTTATTTTCGACAAATCAGCATCATCAGTAACAATTGCCCTATCTAGAAGCTGCTTAATTCTATCAGAAGATTTCATTTTATAAATATCAGGATGCTTCACTGCACCTTTGATGTCCACAAAAATGTCTTCTGTTTTAATCTTCTTTGGTTGTTCAGAACTATTTTTCATATGCCTTACATTGGTCTCTAATTGTGATTGTGCAGTTGTGGTAATGTCGTCATTCGAATTTATTATATTGTGATTATTTTCGTTTGTAAAACTACTATGCAGCAACCAAACTATCAGAGACACCACGAGAATTAAAATTGCTATAGCAACTGCTTTGTACTTACAAATGATTTCTTTTAGATTGTTCCACTGATCTAACAATAAAAAATCACTCCTTTGTACTATACACGTACAAGGGAGTGATTTTACTTTTTATTTTTTGACAATGAAAAACAGTCGATGTCCTTCATTACTATTATTCTTAATATCAAAGTCGACAAACGTAGTAATTTGTCTAAACCCTACATTATTAAGCATTTCAATATAATCTGATTCTGTGTAAGTACGCTGATAGTGTGATTCATCGAACCTTGCATATTGATTGTCATCTTGTTTAATAAAGAATGACATATCATGCCAAACGCTCAGTGGTTCCTCACCTTGCACGGCTTCCCAACCAAGAAAAACTTTTTCAGATTCATCGATATAACTTTGGTTATTAAATAATGTATTCATTTTAAAAGGTGTATGAACATCAAACATAAACACACCTTCTATTTCTAAATGGTTAAAAACATGACTAAATGTGGTGAAGACGTTATCTTTTACAGGTAAATAATTTAAAGAATCACAAAAAATTGTAATTACATCAAATTTCTGATTCAATTCAAATTCAGTCATATCACCTTCTATCCAATTCACTTTGTTAGATTTTTGTGTTGCTATCGAAAGCATATCAACACTTAAATCCATACCTGTGATTTGGTCAAAGTCTGTTAGCAATGATGTTAAACTCCCTGTGCCACAACCAATATCTAATATAGATGTCCTATTTTCAGCAAAATGGTTTACAATTTCTAACCACGATTCATAGGGTTGATCTAACGTTAGTTGATCATAAAACAAGCTCATTTCTTCATATTGCACCATAATTAATAAACAACCTGTCTATAACTCTCAAGAGGCGCATCACGATATAATTTCTCAATATTATAGTAATCACGTTCATCTTTATGGAATACGTGAACAACTACATTAGATAGATCAATAAGAATCCATCTGGCATCATTAAAACCTTCCATTCGTTTTACTTCGATTTCAGCTTCGCCTGCTGCATCTTTTACCGAACGAGCAATAGCTTGAACTTGTTTTTCGTTATTACCATGACAAACTATAAAATAATCAGTCATGTCACTAATGCCTTTCATTTTTAAAGAAATAATATCTTCTGCTTTTTTATTCTCTGTTGCTTCGACAGCAATGTTTAATAATTGATCTGAATTCATTTAATCATCCTTTACTCTTTCGTCACTGTAGTTGTAATAATTCAAGCATGCAATCGTTGCTTCATAAACATTAATATCTTTATTAATTAAGTATAGAACTGTTCGCTTAGAAATTTCATAAATGGTTTTATCTAAGCTACCTTGATTGTATGCTAAATCTCTAATTTCTTCAACGCCTGGGGTCTGACGACCTGGCTCTATATAATCTGCTATGAATATCAACTTCTCAGTTTTTGTCATTTGAGCGCGTCCAGTTGTATGATTTTTAATCGCTAGCAAGACTTCTTTATCAGTGACATTAAACTGTTGATTCATTATTATAGCTGCTACTGGGCCATGTAATATTTCAGAACCATAACTCAGTAAATTACTATCTAATTCATTCTGTGTAACGATTTGATACATTGATCCTAAATCATCATATTTACAGTAATCATGTAGTATACCTGCAAGTTCAGCCTTGTCTTTGTCACCATCATAGATTTCTGCTAATTTCACAGCAGTTTTTGCAACTCTCAATGAATGGTCAAACCTTTTCTCAGGTAATTTATCTTTAACTAAAGTAACTGCTTGATCAATTTTCATATAATCCTTCCTCTCGGATATATTGTTCTACACTAGGAGGAACTAAAACTTGAATATTTTCATCGTTTTTAATTCTATTCCTGATTAATGTTGAACTAATATCAATACGCGGTATCTTTATTGCTAACATACCAAGCTCCACTTCTTGAGCTGATTTATCTCTATTAACAATTATAAAAGTAATTAATGATTTCAACTCATCAATTTTATACCACTTTTCAAGTTGATTGTATTGGTCAGTACCTATAACAAAGTATAGCTTAGATCGAGGATGCTGATTTAAAATATGCTCTACTGTATCATAAGTGTAGCTTTGCCCTTTACGTTCAATTTCATCAAGACAAATTGTACCAAATCCAAGTTCATTAATAGCACACTGAATCATATCTATTCTAAACTGTGCGTCTAAAAAATCATTATGATCTTTTAATGGAGACATATAGCTCGGTATAAAATAGAACTTATCTGGTTTTATTACATTATTCACTTCACTTGCAACAACCATGTGAGCTGTATGAATCGGGTTAAATTGCCCACCATATAATACAATTGACTCAGTCATTATGGTAATTGAATTTGTTTATTGTCTTGAGATTCTTTATACAATACAATCATAGACCCGATTACTTGTACGACATCACTTCTTGTCGCATCACTTAAGCTTTGTGCTAAATCATTTTTATCTTCATAGTTATTTTGTAAAACATGTACTTTAATTAACTCTCTATTTTCTAAAATATCGTTAATTTGACTAACCATATTATCATTAATACCTGATTTTCCTATTTGAAAAGTTGGATCTACGTTATTTGCTTTACTTCTTAAAAATCTTTTTTGTTTACCTGTTAGCATAATATGCTCCTTTTATAAATGTTTTAGTACTGCTTCTTTCATTACTTTAATATCTGGTGTTCGTTCAGTCCAAATCTCAAAACTTTCTGCGCCTTGATATACAAACATGTCCAATCCATTGTGTATAGGATTGCCATTTTTTTCTGCTATTTCTAAAATTGGCGTTTTAAAAGGAATATAAACAATGTCACTTACTAATGTATGTGACGCTAATTGATTGAGACTTATGGCTACATCTTTGTTTTTATTCATACCTGCAGGTGTAGTATTAATAATAATGTCGAATTCAGACAATGATTTTTCTGCATCTGATAAACTAATCTTATTTATATCTAAATCCCAGTTATCAAAGCGACTCATAGTTCTATTAGCAACGGTTAACTTAGGTCGAACGTGTTTATTTAGTTCATTTGCAATACCTTTACTGGCACCGCCTGCACCTAAAATAAGTATATAAGCATTTTGTAAATCCGTATAAGCCTCTTTAAGACCTGTAACATAGCCTATGCCATCTGTATTATAGCCTATCCATTTTCCGCCTTCAATTTTAACTGTATTAACTGCACCAACCGTTTTAGATTGGTCATCAATCTCATCTAAATAAGGTAAAATACGTTCTTTATGAGGTATTGTAACATTAAATCCAGAAAGCATTTTGTCTTCTATGATTTCTTTAATAAGATGAAAATGTTCTTCAGGAATATTAATCGCTTCATATGTCGAAGCATCATTTAAAGTCTCAAAGTTAGCATTATGCATAACGGGTGACAAAGAATGATCTATAGGATTGCCTATTACTGCATATTTCATATTAAACACACCTTACATTATTGAATTTCTTAATACAACATCTACATTTTTAGGTACTCGAACTATAACCTTGGCACCTTCATCAATCGTGATAAAACCTAAACCTGAAATCATCACATCTCGCTTCTCTTTACCCGTTTCTAATCTTACTGCTTTAACATTTTGTAATTCAAAATTATCAGGGTTATGAGGTGGTGACAATAATGCACCTAACTGATTTTTCCACAATTCATTGGCATTTTCAGTTTTAGTTCTATGGATATTGAGTTCGTTTGAAAAATGACATACTAATGAACGTCTGCCACCACTAACATAGTCAATACGCGCTATCCCACCAAAGAACAAAGTTTGACCTTCATTCAATTGATATACCCGCTGCTTAACTTCTTTTTTAGGCATAATCGTTTTAAGTTCATCATCCGTTACCACATGTGTCATTTGATGTGCTTGGATTACACCTGGAGTATCAAACATAAATGATGTATCATCTAACGGTATGTCAATCATATCTAGCGTTGTTCCTGGGAATCTAGAAGTAGTAACGACATCTTTTTCACCAACACTGCGTTCAATCAATTTATTTATAAGTGTAGATTTACCAACATTTGTAGTTCCTACAATATACACATTGTCGTTATTACGTAATGTGTTAATTGATGCTAATAAATCATCTATGCCTTCATTTTTTTCTGCAGATATTAATACAACATCTTCAGTTTCTAAACCATATTTTCTAGCTGTTTTCTTCAACCATTCTTTAACACGGCGTTTATTAATCTGTTTAGGCAATAAATCTAATTTATTGCCTACTAAAATTATTTTTTTATTTCCTACAATGCGTTTGATTGCATTAATGAAAGATCCTTCAAAATCAAAAACATCTACGACATTTACTACAATTCCTTTTTCATCTGCTAAACCATTCAACAAATTTAAAAAGTCTTCACTGTCTAATCCAACATCTTGAACTTCATTATAATTTTTTAGTCTAAAGCATCTTTTACATATGACATCTTCACGATGTAAATTATGCTCTGGCACATAGCCTGCCGCATCTGGATCTTCAGATTGTAGTGGTGCACCACATCCGATACATTTTAAAATTTCAGTCAATCAATTTTCCTCCCATTTAATATAGCCTTTTTTTCTAAAGTGTTGTAGTAATCTTCGTTCAATCATTCGGTTGAATTTCGTAATAAAACCATCTGTTTGTTTCACCGGTACAACCATAATTGTGAAGAGTCCACGTCTATTACCTCCAAATACATCTGTAAGCATTTGGTCACCAATTACTACAATTTCAGCAGGTTGTAAGTTCATTAATTGTGCAGCTTGATTAAAAGCGCGACCTCTTGGTTTTTTGGCTTTGAAGATATAATCAACATTCAATGATTTTGAGAAACTACCAACACGTTTTTCATTATTATTAGAAACAATCGTAATTGTAATACCTAATGCATTTGCTTTCTCAAACCATTGTTTTACTGCAGCAGTGGGGTCTGCTTCGTCCCATCCTACAAGTGTATTATCTAAATCTGTAATAATTCCTTTCACGCCAGAAGCTGCAAGTTTATCAATGTCGATTTGAAAAACAGACTGCACATATTCATTTGGCATAAAATAGTTTTTTATTATACCCATTATTTATTTTCACCTTTTTATATAGTTTTAATTAAACGCTCAACAATTTCACTAGAAGATATTGCTGCTTTTTCTAAAAATGCATCAAACGTAATACCAGCATCGCCGTCAGCTAAATCTGAAATTGCACGTGTAATTATGAATGGTAAATTAAATTGATAACAGGTTTGTGCAATTGCAGTAGCTTCCATTTCTGCAGCCATTGCTTGTGGAAAATTCGTTTTAATCGTCGCACGCTGCTCAGTTGTACCAATAAAACTATCTCCGCTCACAATTAATCCAGTTTTAGCAATAAGTTGTTGTTCATTAATTGCATCTGTTGCCTTTTTAATTAAATGCTCATCAGCAATAAATTGTGCTGGCATTTGCGGTATTTGTCCTAATTGATAACCAAATGCGCTTGCATCTGCATCATGATAAGAAACCATATCACTGACAACAATATCACCAACATTTAATGATTTGTCTAAAGCTCCTGCAGATCCCGTATTAATAATTACATCAGGACTGAATTTCTCAATTAATAATGTCGTAGAAATTGCAACGTTCACTTTACCAATACCACTTTGTGAAAGTACTACCTCTTTATCATGTAAACGACCTTTATAAAATATTACATGCGCAATTTTTATTTCTTCTAATGTTACAAGTTTACTTTTTAAGATTGCTACTTCTTCTTCCATAGCACCTATAATACCTATCATTATAATTCACCTCATATTAAAATCCTAGCCTTAGTTATTCTACCACATTTATGTTCATAGCTCGATCATTGTTCAACTTTTTATATTAAATTCTATATGATATTTTCCCTGTTTTTAAGTAATTAATAATACTTTTTCTATACATTTGAATTACTTATTTTTCTAAATAAAAACTCTGAACAATACATTATCCTTGTGTATCGTTCAGAGTGATAAATTATTGATATATTAGCTACCAAATAAACCTGATAAGCTTTGTAGTGAGAATAATGCTGCAGCAATTGTAACTATCACTGCCACTATACCGAAGACTAACATCCATGTCGGATGATGATAATCTCCGACAATCGATTTTCGTTTACTCGCTATTAAAATCGTACCTAAAGTGATTGGTAGAATAAAACCGTTAAGTGCTCCAGCAACAATTAATAAAGTAACTGGTTGACCTATGAATAAAAATACTAGTGTAGAAACAACAATAAAACTAATTACGATTAAATTGGTTTTATTATATACCGATTTATGTAGTGTTTTTAAAAATGTCGCACTCGTATAAGCAGAACCAATCACAGATGACATTGCAGCTGCAAATAATACGACACCAAAGATACTACGTCCAACTGGTCCGAGTACATGTTCAAAGACTGAAGCTGGTGGATTTTCTGAACTTAAAGTAACACCTGTAACAACCACACCCAGGACCGCTAAGAATAGTAAACTTCTTAAAACGCCGGTAGTCAATATGCCAGAGATAGCGGCTTTGTTTATAAATGGCAAATATTCTTTACCTTTAATTCCAGAGTCTAAAATTCTATGTGCCCCAGCAAAAGTAATGTAACCACCAACTGTGCCACCTACTAAAGTAATAATCGGCAATACAAGTGCAAATGGTTGTTCAGGCATGACTAAATGCTTAGCCGCTTCTGCATATGGCGGGTTTGCCTTAAACATTACAAACGCTATGACTACAATCATGAGCATTCCTAAAAACATTGTGACAACGTCCATAACCTTTTGACCACTTTTACTAATAAAGATACCGATGGATAGGACTGCTGTAATTGCAGCACCAATTTTCACATCTAAACCGAAAATGGCATTTAAACCAAGTCCAGCTCCTGCTATATTACCGATATTAAAAGCTAATCCTCCAATGGCTATCAATATTGAAATAATTGTACCAAGTCCATTGAAAATCTCATTTGCTACTTCTTGACCACGTTTACCTGTAACTACTAATACTCTCCAAATATTTATTTGCGCACCAATGTCTATAATAATAGATAATAGAATAGCAAATGCAAAACTTGAAGCGAATTGTGCAGTAAATACCGCAGTTTGAGTTAAAAACGCTGGTCCTATAGCAGATGTTGCCATTAAAAATACCGAACCTAATAATAATCTTTTATGGTTTTTTGTGAACTCAAAATCTTTTTTTTCAGAACCTAATCTTTCTTTCATAGGTTAGCCCCCTAGACTTTTTATAGAAACGCCTTCTTTCGTTAATCTTTCTCTAATTTGTGTTACAAACTCGAGAGCATGTGCACCATCTCCATGCACACAAATTGTATCAGCTTCTATGCTAATGGTCTTTTGGCTTTTTGCGACAACGGTTTGTGATTTCACCATGTTAACTACTTGCTCTATTGCTTCATTTATATCCGTAATTAATGCATCGTGCTCTTTCCTACTTACAAGTTGGCCATCGTCTTCGTAACGTCTATCTGCAAAAACTTCTGAGGCTGTTGTTAAACCAACTGATTTGGCTTCAGAAATTAATGACGTGTTAGATAATCCCACATATATTAGGGTCTTGTCAATATCAAATACTGCTTGTGCAATTGCACGAGCTATATCTTTGTCTCTTGCTCCCATTTGATAAAGTGCACCATGCGGTTTTACATGATTAATCTTCACGTTATGAATTTTACAAAATCCACTCAACGCACCAATTTGATAAACAACAATATCATAAATTTCACTTGGTGATAAATCCATGTTTCTACGTCCAAATCCTTGTAAGTCCGGCAATCCTGGATGAGCACCAATACCTACACCATGTGCTTTGGCTAATTTTATTGTTTCATTCATTACATGTTGGTCACCAGCATGGAAACCACAAGCAATATTTGCTGAAGTAATAAGCGGAATGATATGTTCATCCCCTCCAAATGAGTAATTACCGAATGATTCACCGAGATCACAATTTAAGTCTACTTGCATTAAGATACCCCCTTGATAATTTGGTGCCTATCTAAGAATTTTATATCTACTTCTTTTGCATCCCCATCTGCATACAATGGATAAGATAATACTGCATATAAAAAGTCAGCAGTTGTTGTAAAACCGTCTATCACCATTTCATCTAAAGTGACTTGTAATTTTTTGATTGCGCGTTGTCTATCGGGTGCTTTTACAATCACTTTTGCTACTAAAGAATCATAGTAAGGGGAGACAGTATATCCTTGATAAAGTAAGCTATCTACACGTACGTTAAATCCTTGTGGTAAATGTAATACTTCTACTTTGCCTGGTGAAGGTTGGAATTGTCGTTCTGGATTCTCTGCATTAATTCGTGCTTCGATTACATGTCCATTAAAAACTATATCTTCCTGTGTGAAAGGCAATTCACCATTTATCATCAAGTATAGTTGATCTTGTAGTAAATCCCTGTTCGTTCTCATTTCAGTCACAGTATGTTCTACTTGAATACGAGCATTCATTTCAATGAAATAATATGCTTCGTCTGTTACTAAAAATTCGATTGTACCTGCACTTCTATAATTCGAAGCCTTTGCGACTTTGACAGCATCGTTACACATTGCATTTCTCGTCTCTTCAGATATTGCTGCACAAGGTGATTCTTCAATTAATTTTTGGTTTTTTCTTTGTACAGAACAATCTCTTTCTCCCAAATGTATGTAATTATTCTTACCATCACCAATGACTTGAACTTCTACATGTTTCGCTACAGGAATAAACGATTCAACATAAACACGATTATCACCAAAATACTTCTCGCCTTCACTCTTGGCTTCTTTAAAAGCTTTAGCCAATTCATCAATTGTTTTAACGATTCTAATGCCTTTACCACCGCCACCGCTAGCGGCTTTTAAAACTAGTGGAAAACCAACATCTTGTGATATTTTTTTCACTTCGTCAATTGACTCCACAGCATTCGTAGAACCTGGAATGATTGGCACACCCGCATCATCAACTGTTTGACGTGCGGTGATTTTATCACCCATCATTTCCATCGTCAATCGTGTTGGACCAATAAAATCTATATTATTTTCTTCTACTTTTTGTGCAAAAGAAGTACTCTCTGATAAAAAGCCATATCCTGGATGTATTGCAGTAGCGCCACTGATTTTGGCGGCACTAATAATTCTCTCCTGATTCAAATAACTCTCCAGTGGATTTGCTTCACCAATACAAATAGCCTGATCAGCTAAACTGACATGTAAACTCGTTTCATCCCCTAATGCATATATAGCCACTGTTTCAACATCCATCTCTCTACACGCTCGGATAATTCTAACAGCTATCTCTCCTCTGTTTGCTATTAAACAACGATACACAGCAAACACCCCTTTCTTCCACTTATTTTATTTTAATAATCGTCTGATTATATTCGACATTCGCACCATGTTCTACTATGATTTCTTTCACTACACCATCTACGTCGCTTTTTACTTCATTCATCACTTTCATCGCTTCAATAAAACCAATCGTATCACCTTTATTTATTTCATCCCCAACACTAATGATTGGCTCAGTAAGCTCTTTTTCATCTTGTAGGAAGAACATACCTACCATTGGAGATTTGACTTCTTTAAAGTTGTCATGGGTCTTTGTTTGACCATCTTCCACACTTTGATTTTGATTAGATTCTTGGCTTGCTACAGTTTGTACATTTTTATCAGAAGGAAATGAATGTACTTTATTATCATTAAAGTCTATAGATATTTCACTTTTACTATCTTTGTATTCAAATTTTTTAACTTCATTTTCTTTTACTAATTTAATTAATTGTTCGATTTTTTCAAAATTCATTATAATTCCCCTTTTAGTAATTTTTTGATACGTGAAGCCGTTGGTCTGAATTGAGACATATTATAAATAGGTGTATCGATTGTATTTTCTAGTACTTTCTTGAAATCTAATTCTTGATTCTTTAATTTTTCTGTTGCTTCATCAATCGTTGTCCATTCAAAATGTAGCAAGTCCCCCGGTTGTTTCTGTGCTAAAATATGTAAATCTGAAGCACATACTGTAGCAATTTTTGTATAACCACCGACTGTTTGTTTATCATTCAATAAAATAATTGGATTACCATCGTTTGGAACTTGAATGCTACCTAAAGCTACTGGCTCAGAAATGATATCAGCAGAATCTATTGGTGAAATTGTCTTACCTTGTAATCGATACCCCATGCGGTCTGATTTTTCTGAAATTTTAAAATCAACTGCTATTAAATTATCTTGCGCATCTTGAGTGAAACGATTTATTTGTGGCCCTTCGATTATTTGAATTATATCTTTATTAAATAACTCAGGATTTAATTCTAAACTGTACCCTACTTTAGAAAGGTATGTATCATCTTGTTTACACAAAATCACATCATCTCCTTTCAAAGCACGTCCCTTATATCCTCCGATATGACTGCGTGTATGAGTAGCATAACTACCAGCTACTATTGGGACATCAAGTGGTTTACCAAACAAAATATAACCTCTCGCACCATTAACTACGGCACCTATTTCCAATACATCGCCCTTTTTCACTGAAGTTACTGTTTGAACATCAATCACCTTTCCATCTATCTTGGCATTAAATTGCGCACCAGTGATAATAAAAGTATTATCTTCTAAAAATTGGAGTGTTGGACCAATGATTGTACATTCAATTGCAGGTCCTTCATTTCCAATAAGTGTTTGACCTAATCTATATGCATATTGATCTAATACGCCTGCATTCGAAAATCCTTGGTTTTGAAAACCAATTCTACCTTGATCTTGTATTGTGCTAAATAATCCAGGATTTAAAATTTTTATAGACATATTAAATTTTCACCCACTTTTCTATATCAAAATCGTCATATTGTTGTTCATCTAATATATGATGGTATGTTTCTTCTTCAATAGCATAAAATTTTATATAGTCTCCTGCGCCATATAGACACATAGGTTCTCTATGAATATCAAACACTTTAATTGGTGTACGTCCTATAATTTGCCAACCACCAGGCGATTGTTTTGGGTATAGACCTGTTTGATTATTAGCAATACCTACAGAACCAGCATGAATGCTTGTTCTTGGTTCTTGACGTCTTGGCGTATGTAATTGATTATCTAATCCTCCTAAGAAAGGAAAACCAGGCATAAATCCTAGCATATAAATTAAATAAATATTTTCAGTATGTATACGTATAACCTCTTTAGAAGTTAAATGGTTGTGTGACGCAACTTCTTGAATATCTTGTCCATAAATACCTCCATATAATACTGGTATATAAACCGTTTGTGTTTGTGTAGCTGGATTTTTAAATTTTGTTATGTCCATTTGATTTAAATTAAGTTCTTTAATTATCTGAGATAAATCACTTTTACTGATATCAATGGTTAACATAATTGCACGATATGAAGAAACTACTTCAATAATAGCTCGATTGCTTTGTGATTTAATATATTGTTCAACGCGTTGTACCTTTTGAAACGTATCAGGATCAATACGCTCTTCAAAATAAATCATAATCGTTTGTTCATTAATTAATTTATAATTCAAAGATTATGCCCCCTTTATTACATTTATAACACAGTTTATCTTCAAATAAACTATATTGTGCACATGCTATTGATAGTATATCATTTATCTTAAAATTGTGTTTAATACTAAAAAGTTATTACTAATAATAACTAAAGGTTTATTAAACAAAGTATATTAGTAAATAAAACAGCAATATT
The DNA here is from genome assembly GCF_001431205.1 of Staphylococcus sp. NAM3COL9. GTDB lineage: Bacteria > Bacillota > Bacilli > Staphylococcales > Staphylococcaceae > Staphylococcus. The sequence goes on from NZ_LGPC01000011.1 coordinate 513,756, forward strand.
ATTCTAAAATTTTATTCTTATCATAAAGTTAACAAAATATTACTAACAAGTATATAAATGCTTTTATATAGTGTAAAATCCCCCTAAACATATATAAATGTTTAGGGGGATTCATTTTATTTAATATTTTTAATAATAACGTTTATTTCGCCACCATTTGGTAATGGGACACGTACTTCATCTTCTAATTTTTTACCAATTAAACTTTTAGCCATTGGTGATTCATTAGAAATTTTACCATTAAATGCATCAGATTCAGCTGAACCAACAATTTGGTATTCTTCTTCTTCTTCACCTGGTAATTCTACAATTGTTACTGTTTTTCCAATTTTAACTTCATTGTTATCACCAGTATCTTCGATAATCTGTGCATTACGTAACATATGTTCTACACGTTGAATATCTTGTTCGATGAATCCTTGTTCGTCTTTAGCAGCATCGTACTCTGAGTTCTCAGATAAGTCACCAAAAGAACGTGCTACCTTAATTTTTTCAACGACTTCTGGTCGTTTAACTGTTTTTAATTCTTCTAACTCATGTTCTAGTTTCTCAAAACCCTCTTGAGTCATTGGATATTGTTTTTGATTTTCCATTATGTCATCTTCCTTTACATATACATACTATTGTTTACTTACTAAAGTTTGAATCTTTGTCGTCATTATATCGATTGCTACTTTATTACTGCCACCTTCTGGAATAATAATATCTGCATATCTTTTAGTTGGTTCTATAAATTGATTATGCATAGGTCGCACCACATTTAAATACTGATTTATAACAGAATCCATAGTACGGCCTCTTTCTTCAGTATCTCGAAGTAACCGTCTTAAGATACGCAAATCAGCATCAGTATCAACATAAATTTTGACATCCATTAAATCTCTTAATGTTTTGTTTTCAAGCGCAAATATACCTTCCACGATAATAACATCTTTTGGCTCAAATGCAATCGTTTTATCACTTCTCGTATGATTTGAATAATCATACGTTGGCACTTCAATTTGTTTCCCGTTTCTCAAATCATTCAAATTCTCGATTAGCAAATCATTATCAAATGCGAATGGATGGTCATAATTGGTTTCCAAGCGTTCATCAAAAGTTAAATGTGATTGGTCTTTATAATAATAGTCTTGAGCCAATAGTGCAACACTATGACCTTCTAAATTCTTCATAATTTCATTTGTTACTGATGTTTTCCCTGATCCGGAGCCGCCTGCAATTCCTATAATTGTCGTACTATTCATTATCCAATTTCCTTTCTCATCATGTTGTTGGCATAAATTGGATGATCGACTTTGATTTGCACGATTTGCAATGGGTGGCGTGCAGCATCAAGTTCATTACCTTCTTCATCATAAATTGTATCCACAACTTGTCTAAATGTTTCAATTTCAGGACCAAAAAATTCGATTTCTTGTCCAGGTTCAAATTTATTACGTTGTTGCACTGTGGCTATGTGGGTAGAACTATCATAATCTAATACTAAACCACAGAAGTCAAATGAAGCATTCTTTTTATTTTGTTGGCCAAACATTTGTTCTTCATATCCTGGCGTGCCTTCAATAAACGCGGAAGCTGTATCTCTATTGGCACATTTATCTAATTCGATTAACCAATCTGGCTTGATTTTAAAATGTTCTGGATCCTCCGCATAAGCATCGATAACTTTACGATACACAGAAACAACTGTCGCAATATAATGAATCGATTTCATACGTCCTTCAATTTTTAAAGAATCAATGCCAATATCCATCATTTTTGGTATAGCTTCGATTAGTTTTAAATCTTTAGGACTCATTGCAAATGGTGCAACTTCATTATCGCCATAAAATAAATCTAACTCACCGTCTTGATCTACTTGTAACAAGTCATAATCCCAACGACAACTTTGACAACAACCACCTCTATTGGAATCGCGCGCAGTCATATGATTACTTAAAGTACACCTTCCTGAATAAGCAATACACATCGCACCATGTATAAAAGATTCGATTTCAATATTTACTTTTTCTTTCATCTCTTTCATTTCCATTGCGCCAGTTTCACGGGCTAATACCACTCGATCTAATCCTTCTTCTTTCCAAAATTCAATAGCTTTATAATTTGAAAGTGATTGCTGTGTAGATAAATGTATTTCTAATTTAGGTGCTACACGTTTACATGTTTCAATAATAAGAGGATCAGCAACGATAATGCCCGTTGCACCAGTTAAGGCTATATTACGCAAATAAGTATCTAATCCATCTATATTCTCATCATGCGCAATGATATTCGTAGTGACATAAATTTTAGCACCATAGCGTTGTGCAAATTCAACGCCTTCTTTAATTTCATCCATTGTGAAATTATCTGCATTTGATCTTAAACCATATTCTTGTCCACCAAGGAACACAGCATCTGCCCCATAGTGTACTGCAATTTTTAATTTTTCCAAATTACCAGCAGGAGCAAGAAGTTCAGGTTTATTCATTTTAGTTTTATTATGTAATTTAACTTCTTCTAAAACTTTCACTGTTAAACCTCCATCAATATACTGTTTGTTTAAATAAAAAGCCTTCGTCAAATGGACGATGTTCTGGTTGTATAGCTTCAATTGGATCGACAAGCATAAATTTTTCATCTTCATAAACTTCAGGATCTTCTTTATATAAATCAATGGCTTCTCTATATTGTTCTGTACATACGTTAATATATGTTTCTGATTGTAATACACCATCTATTTTCAATGTATCTATACCTGCTGCTAAAAGTGGTTCTAGCTCTTCAATTAGACATATATCATTAGGTGACATGATATGCGTGCCATTATAGTCCTCATAAACGGGATATTTATTATCACGTTCCTCATCGTATAATAATAATTCATTTGCTTCTTTATTTCTTTCTATTTTCATTTGTCGCTCTTGAAATATATAGTAATTGCCTAATAACATACGTTTGGATTGGAACATGCAAGTCATTCCATGCACTTGAACTTCAATCTCAACATTAGCGTTTTCTTTAATATTGATAATCTCTTCTAAACTAAGTTCTCTAGCTAATTGAGCACGTTGAGCACCTTTTTCACCCCAATAATTACATTGAAAGTAATTGGTAACTAGTGCTTCAGCAGCCCAATTTAAAGGGATTGGAAGTTCTTGCTGTTTTACAAACATAACCACTGCTGGGTCACCAAATATAATACGGTCTACTTTAATTTCATGCAAAAAATTAATATAAGACTCTAACGCGTTCAGATGATAATTATGAAAAATGCCATTAACAGCTGCATAAGCTTTTTTGCCTTGACTATGTATTAAATCCACAGCTTTTATCATGTCATCTTTATTAAATTCACCTGCGAGCCTTAAGCCGAATTTTTGTTCGCCAATTACAAAAGCATCAGCACCTTTTTCAATTAATGTTTCAATATGTTCAACAGATTTTGGTGTTACTAATAATTCTGTCATTTTGATTCCCCTTTAATTGAAATTGCCAAACCATCATCCATATTCAAAAAATTCGTAGTATAGCCCGGGTGGTTCATTAGCCATTCATTATAATCTTGCACTTTCTTTACCATTTGTCGGACATTTCTATTACGAACGACAGTGATGTCAGATACAAATCCGTGGTAAAGTACGTTGTCAGTAACAACGATCCCCTCTACTTTTAATAACGGCGTATATAGTTCGAAAAACTTTTTAGATTGTGCCTTAGCTGCATCAATAAATATCAGATCATAACTGCAATCGCTCACATTTTCAAATTGCTCTAATGCATCGCCTTTAATTAATCTAATTTGGTTATAATATTGAAATAACTCAATATTTTCTTTCGCCTTATCTTGCATTTCTACATTACGCTCAATTGTAGTCACATTAATTTTCTCAGAAATAGAAGCAAATTGCATTGCGCTATAACCAATTGCAGTTCCAATTTCTAAGATATTAATAGGTTTATGTAATCTAATAATTTGTTTTATCATTTCTAAAGTGAGCCTATCAACGATGGGCACTTGATTTTCCTCTGCATAGGTTCTTAATGATTCAATATTTTTATCAGTTTGCTTATGCAAATTTAATAAATATAACTGATTATTATCCATTTTCATAACTTCCTTTGTTGTAAAATGACACTTTTTATTTAAATAATAAAATAAATCAGTCAGAATAAATTGACTGATTGTCTGTAATAAAAGTAATCGCTACTAGCTTTTTATAAGGGTACGCGTTCAAGTATTTCTATATAGATATACCATAAATATACAAAACGTACGATTGAAATTAACTTTATATATTTTACCATAAACTCGCACAAAATATAAGTGTAAATTGCGCTTTAAAGTAGTACAACACTTATATTGTTGTTTTAAACATTGAAAGCATTTGTTTAGACTATTAACTGAACTCGTACTTATGCCAACAATATAAAAGCTGTCAACAAAACCTCACACGTTTGTTGACAGCAAGAAAGGATGATTTCACTAGAAATCATCCTTTCTTTATCGCTACACAAGGCTATATGTGGCCTCTATAATTATTTTATTCGTGATTATGATCGTGGTCATGATCATCCATTTCAGTATTAACTACTTCTTCAATCATATCCCATTCTTCATCTGTTTCAACTGGTAAGAATTTACCACCTTCACCATTTTCGTCTGGTTCGTTGATCATTGGTACTAATTCAATTAAATCTTCATCATCAGATTCAGCGCCTTCTTCAGCAAGAATGACATATTCTTTCTTGAATTCTGGGTGGAAAAATTCTAGAACTTTACGGTATAAAACTTCATTACCTTCTTCATCATATAGTGTTAATAATTCCTCTTCGTTGTTGATTTCTAATTCTGCATCTTTATTTTGTTCTGTCATTATTAAACGCTCCTTTTTATTGAATAGAGTCTAAATAGCCTTGCAATATAAAAACTGCTGCCATTTTGTCTATTACTTTTTTTCGTTTCTGTCTAGAAACATCTGCTTCCAGTAAAGAACGTTCTGCAGCCATGGTACTTAATCGTTCATCCCACATAATTATCTCTACAGATGGCAGTGCTTCTTGAAGTTGCTCCTTGTATTGTAACGAAGCCTCGCCTCGAAATCCAATAGAATTGTTCATATTTTTAGGTAAACCTATTACAACAGAGCCAACATTCTCTTTTTTTATAATTTTCAATAATTGTTCAATACCTAGTTCATTGTTTTCTTCGTCTATACGGAGTGTGTCTAATCCTTGAGCTGTCCAGCCCATTAAATCACTTACTGCAATGCCAACAGTCTTACTTCCAACGTCTAAACCTAATATTTTATGCTTTAACATATATTATTTTGAATTCTCTTGTAAATAATTCGAAACAAGTTCTTCCATAATATCGTCACGATCTATACGGCGTATTTGGTTTCTGGCCTCGTTATTACGAGGTATATAAGCTGGATCACCTGATAGTAAATAACCTACGATTTGATTTACAGGGTTGTATCCTCTTTCGTCCAGCGTATTATAGACATTTTGCAATACTGTTTTGACATCCTCTTTTGGAATTTCATCGTAATTAAACTTCATTGTTTTATCAAAATTTTCCATTCTTTTAGCACTCCTTCGTATCAAGTAAAAAAGTTCTTATTTACATTCTACATTACTATGCACTGAAGTTATAGAGTTTTAATGTATTCTTTAATGAAACGTAATGATTCTGTGATGTTTTCAGGTTGAGTACCTCCACCCTGAGCCATGTCAGGACGGCCTCCGCCTTTTCCACCTACTATAGGTGCCATATTTTTAATAATATCTCCTGCTTTCACTTTAGCAGTTAATTCTTTTGGTACAGTGGCAACTAATGATACTTTTCCATCCACGTTACTTACTAATACAATTACTGTATCTTGTAATTTTGATTTAAAGTCATCCATTGTTTCACGAATGGCTTTGGCATTTGCTACTTCAACTTCTGTTGCTAAAACTTTCAAGCCATTTATATCTTCAACTTGGTCAGTGATATCACCCATTTTCAAGGCTGTAACTTCTTTGTTTTTTTGCTCTAATCGTTTTGTAAGTTCTTTTTCATCAGATTGCATTTGCACTATTTTTTCTAATACTTGCTCATCGGTTTTAACTTTAACTTGAGACTTAACGGTTTTAAATTTTTCTTGAACAGATTCCAAATAAAGAAATGCTGATTTACTTGTAAATGCTTCGATACGACGCACGCCTGCACCTGTACCTGATTCACTAACGATTTTAAACAATCCAATTTCAGAAGTATTATTCACATGGATACCACCACATAATTCAATAGAGTATGGTGCCATGTTTACAACTCTTACAACATCACCATATTTTTCACCAAATAATGCCATAGCGCCTATTTGCTTAGCCTCATCAATTGGCATTTCTTGGATATTAACGTCGATGCTGTTCCAAATTTCTTCGTTAACGCGTTGTTCAACACGATCTATTTCTGCTTGGCTCATAGGACCAAAATGCGAGAAGTCAAATCTTAAACGGTCTGCTTCAACCAAAGAACCAGCTTGATTTACATGATCACCTAAAACTTCTTTTAATGCAGCGTGTAATAAGTGTGTGGCACTGTGATTTTTTTTGATTGCACGGCGGTCTTCGTGATTCACACTCGCAGAAACTTCAACATCTTTTCTAACAGTTCCAAACTGAACTTCACCTCTATGTAGGTTCTGTCCATTTGGTGCCTTCGTTACTTCAGTCACGGCAATTTCAAATTGTTCGTTACTGATTATACCTTGGTCTGCAACTTGTCCACCACTTACAGCGTAGAAAGGTGTTTCTTTTAATACAAAATGAATTGTTTCTCCAGCTTCAACCGTATCTACTAATTCTCCGTTATAGATAATATCAGTGATTGTTGTTGCTTTATCCATGATGTCGTAACCCACAAATTTACTTTCGGTGGTTAATTTTTTCAATACTTCACTTTGGATCTGCATAGATTGAGAACTTTGACGTGCTTGTCTTGCTCTATTTCTTTGTTGTTGCATTTCAATTTCAAAAGTCTGCATATCAACAGAAAGATTTTCTTGTGTTGCGATCTCTTCAGTTAATTCAACTGGGAAGCCATAAGTATCATATAATTTAAACGCATCTTTACCATTTATTTCTTGAGTTGAATCTTTAGCTTTTGCAACTAAATTATTTAATATCGCAAGTCCTTCTTCTAAAGTTTCATGGAAACGTTCTTCCTCTGATTTAATAACACGTTTAATAAAATCTGACTTTTCTTTTACATTTGGATAATACGGTTCCATAATATCTGCAACGATATCAACCAACTGATACATAAACGGCTCATTAATTTCTAAAGATTGACTGAATCTTACAGCACGGCGCAACAATCTACGCAATACATAACCCCTGCCTTCATTAGCTGGTAATGCACCGTCAGCAATTGCGAATGCAATTGTACGTATATGATCAGAAATCACTTTAAAGGCAACATCATAAGCATCTTTTTCTAAGTATTTTTTGCCCGAAACTGTTTCAACTTCATGAATAATAGGCATAAATAAATCAGTTTCATAATTTGTACGCACATTTTGGGCGATAGATGCCATTCTTTCTAGACCCATACCTGTATCAATATTTTGATTTGGTAATGGTGTATAAGTATGATCTTTATTGTGATTGAACTCACTGAACACTAAATTCCACACTTCTAAAAAGCGTTCATTTTCTCCACCTGGATACATTTCTTCTTCAGGATCATCATGACCAAATTGATCGCCACGATCATAGAATATTTCAGTATTTGGACCAGATGGACCTTCACCTATATCCCAGAAATTACCTTCAATACGGATGATTCTACTTTCTTCTAAACCCATTTCTTCATTCCATATTCTATATGCTTCCACATCTTCAGGATGAACTGTGACATAAAGTAATTTCGGGTCCATTGCCATCCATTTTTCGCTTGTTAAAAATTCCCATGCAAATTGGATTGCTTCTTTTTTGAAATAATCACCAATTGAAAAATTCCCTAACATTTCAAAGAACGTATGGTGTCGGGCAGTAAATCCAACATTTTCAATATCATTTGTACGAATCGCTTTTTGTGAATTCACAATACGAGGTTTTCTCGGTGTTTCTCTACCATCAAAATACTTTTTCAATGTAGCAACACCAGAGTTAATCCATAGTAGCGTATCATCATCAATAGGGACTAACGGCGCTGAAGGTTCAACCATATGTCCCTCTTCAACGAAATAATCAATAAAACTTTGTCTAATTTCACTAGCTTTTAAGTTTTTCATCCTTAAAATTCCTCCATCTCAAATCAAGTTATAACAGTTATAAGAAAAAATTGAAAATAAAAAACGCCCATCCTCATAAAAGGGACGAACGTTTCGCGGTACCACCCTGGTTATAAGCATTAGTAAATCTATTTCTATCTAAATTTTAAAGATTTACATATCAGACGATAGTTATTCTTAAAATTTACTAACTCACACTTATCACTTAATTAGTTAATATTTATACTGACATAAAGCAGCGTTCAACTGTATTATCTGTACTTTCCACCAACCAGTACATCTCTTTTTGTCTAATAGAGTCTACTCACCTTTATGCTAAGTTAATTATATTGTATTTACTTTCGTTACTAATGTCAATCTTCTACAAAGTCATATGGAGAAATGTCTCCCATGTTAATCATAGGGTTAATTTTAAAGATATTATCTTCAGTCAAAATGATATCTGCATCAATTGTTTTACTGATTTCAATACTATCTTCAACGTCTTCAGTTACTTCGTTATTGAAATAACTTTTCAGAAATGTACACAATTGTGTCATTCTTACTTGACCGTGCGTTTTTAATCCAATATCAAATGCTTGTGGATCACCTAAAAATATAAGCGACTGTTTCGCTCTGGTAAGTCCTGTGTATAAAATAGGTTTTTGTAACATTCTAAAATATTGTTTGACCATTGGCATAATAACTATAGGAAATTCAGAGCCCTGAGACTTATGAATGGATGTGCAATATGCATGTGTTAATTCTAATAAATCCTTTCGTACAAATGTAATTTCATTGCCATCAAAATCAACAACAAGTATGTCTTTATTTAATGCATTTTCTTTCGCCCAAAATATGCCTACGATTACTCCGATATCACCATTGAAAATATTATCACTAGGTCGATTTACAAGTTGTAAAACTTTGTCGCCTTTTCTAAAAACAACATCACCAAATTCGATTTCTCGAGTATCTTTATCTTTAGGGTTCAATATATCTTGCAAGACAGTGTTCAGTTTTTTTATACCTGCAGAACCTTTATACATAGGCGCCAATACCTGGATATCACTCATGTCATATCCTTTATTCACTGCACTTGTCACTACTTTCTCAACTACTATGGGTATTTGTTCAGTAGTACATTTGATAAAGTTACGATCATGGAAACGCTGTGTGATATCAATCGCTTCGCCCAATTTCATTCTATGCGCCAACTCAATAATGCTAGAGCCGTCTTGTTGTCGGTATACTTCAGTTAAATTAACGCGCGGGATTACTTTTGAATCAATTAGATCTTTAAATACCTGTCCAGGGCCAACAGATGGCAATTGATCTTCGTCACCTACTAAAATAACTTGTGCATCTATAGGTACTGCACTCAAAAATTGATGAAATAGCCATGTATCAACCATCGACATTTCATCAATAATAATAAGTTTTGCAGAAATTTCATTATCTAATATATCTTCAGGTTGTGTATCTTGATTCCAGCCAATTAGTCGGTGTATCGTCATTGCTTCTAAACCTGTAGATTCCACTAACCGCTTCGATGCTCTGCCTGTAGGTGCAGCAAGTACAACAGGGTAATCATCATTTTGATAATCATCATAATCTAATGACAACCCATGAATCTCTGCATATAATTCTACAATACCTTTAATTACTGTCGTTTTACCAGTACCAGGGCCACCAGTGAGTAGCATGGTTTTAGTATTGATTGCAGTTTGCAACGCGTCTCTTTGAGAGTCGGCATATGTTACTTCGTTACGGTTCTCTATTTCACCAATTTCAAGCAATAATTCTGATTGCTCAATTTCTTTTAATTTATTTGTATGCGTAAAATTGCGATATAAGTTTTGAACACTTTTTAACTCTGAATAATACAAACTTGGTATAGCAACTTCATTTTCTTGTTGGATTAATTTCGTATCATTTACTAAATCTTGCAATATATTTATAAGTTGTTGTGCATCAATCATTTCTGCTGGTGGTTGAGACAACATATCTTGTGCCATTTCCAGAACATTACTTGTAGGTAAATATGTATGGCCTTGTTTAATACATTCTTCTTCTAGAACGTATAATAAACCCGCTTTCAGGCGTTCATCATCATTAAATTGAATACCCACGTTGCGTGCTAATGTATCTGCTTTATTAAAACCGATTCCTTTCACATCATAAACCAATTGGTATGGTGTGTTTTCAACAACTTTAAGCGTTTCACCTAAATAGGCTTGGTATATTGCCATTGCGAGTTTCGGACCAAAACCTAAATCGTGAAGTCTAATAATGATTTGTTCTGTTTCTTGATTACTGGCGATTTGTTCTGCAATTTGCTTTTGTTTCTTTTTAGGTAGACTTGGTACTTTTTCTAAAACAGTAGGATCATTTAATATGTCGCTAATAGCATTCTCGCCTAATTTATTTACAATGCTTTGTGCCGTTTTCTTACCAATACCTTTAAAAAGATCACTGGATAAATAACTAATAATTGCTTCTTTTGTTTGTGGTAATTCTTTTTCAAACGTTTCAGCCTTGAGTTGCTTACCATATTTAGAATGTGTTACAACTTGGCCTTTAAACGTATAGACATCACCTTCAGCAATTTCCGGAAAAAACCCTACAATTGTAGGCATTGAATCGAATTCTTCATTTGTTTCAATTGTATCTACTTTTAAAACCGTATAAAAGTTTTCTTTATTTTGAAATAAAATAGCATCAACGGTTCCTTTAATCATTGAATTATTAAATAATGTAGGGTCTTCCATTAGTTATTCCTCCTCTGCTATAGATTTAAAAGTTTTGATTGCGTGTTGACTCATCACATGTTCTGGATTAGCCTCTACTGCGCGTTCAAAAATTTGAATTGCTTGCGTTGTATCTTCAGTTTGCATATAAGTGGCTAAACCTAGATTATATAAAGCATCTGAGTGCTTCTCATCTATAGTTAATACATAGTTTAATTGAGTCATTGCTTGTTCAAACATTTCTAAATGGCATAATACAAGACCATATTGAAATTGAACTTCTACGTCTTTACGGTCATCTTTTTCAGCAGCAGTCATTAGAAACGGTAACGCCTCTTTAAATGCCTCTAGCTGATTAAATGACATACCAATCATATAATTCGTATCCACTAAATCTACTTTGTATTTTAGAGACTGTTGATATAGTTTGATTGCTTCACTAAATCGTCCTTCATTATAATATACATTACCTAAATTATAATAAATCGCACCATTCTCTGGATCGAGCGTTATTGCTTTTTGAAAAAACTTTTCAGCCTTTTCAACTTCACCCGCTTCAGCTATTAAAATACCTGCATTTATGTAACTTTCAACTTCTTTAGGATTTTCTTCAATATTTGCAAATAGTGCTGTTAATGCTTCTTCAATATTACCTCGTTTAATTAATTTATATATTTGTTCTTGATCCAATTTAAACCCTCATTTCTGACTATTCATTATAACATTTGCTTATCTTTTTTAAATCATATTTTAGAAAAAGAAATCGTTAGTTACTATAATATATAGCTTACTAACGATTTCTAAGTAAAATGTATTATACGACGTAACTTAACTGACCTGATTCTTTAAAGACATCATCAATTGTAGCGCCACCTAAACATACATCACCATCGTAAAGTACGACAGATTGACCCGGTGTGATTGCACGAACTGGTTCAGCAAATGAAACGCGAATTGCATTGTCATTTTCTTTTTTAACAAATACTTTAGTATCTTTTTGACGATATCTAAATTTAGCAGTACATTCAAACCCTTCTTCTAAATCAACCGTATTCACAAATGAAATGTCAGAAGCGATTAAATAGTCACTGTATAATGCATCATGATGGAAACCTTGTTCTACATATAACACGTTGTCATCTAGATTTTTACCAACTACAAACCAAGGATCTCCATCTCCGCCAATGCCAAGGCCGTGACGTTGACCAATTGTATAGTACATTAATCCTGCGTGTGTACCAATTTTATCCCCTGCTAGTGTAACCATATCACCAGACTGAGCTGGTAGATATTGTGATAGAAATTCTTTGAAATTACGTTCTCCTATAAAACAAATGCCTGTAGAATCTTTCTTTTTAGCGGTAGCTAAATCTTGTTCTTCAGCAATACGACGTACTTCTTTCTTTTCAATATCACCTATTGGGAACATGACGCGAGATAATTGGTCTTGCGATAATTGATTTAAAAAATAAGTTTGATCTTTATTATTATCGACGCCACGCAACATTTCGACGTGGCCATCTTCATGGCGATGTATACGAGCGTAATGACCTGTTGCAACATAATCTGCACCAAGTTTTAATGCGTGTTCTAAGAAAGCTTTGAATTTTATTTCTTTATTACACATTACATCTGGATTAGGCGTGCGCCCTTTTTTATATTCATCTAAGAAATAAGTGAACACTTTATCCCAATATTCTTTTTCGAAATTAACAGCATAATAAGGTATACCGATTTGATTACATACGGCGATTACATCGTTATAATCTTCTGTAGCCGTACAAAATCCACTCTCATCAGTATCATCCCAATTTTTCATAAAAATGCCTATGACATCGTAACCTTGTTCTTTTAATATGTGTGCCGTTACAGAACTGTCTACGCCACCTGACATACCGACTACCACACGCGTATCTTGATTTGACAACTATATTTCCTCCTTAAATTTGTGATAAATTTTGTGTATTTCTGCAGTTATATATTTAATTTCTTGTTCAGTCGTTTGTTCATTAAAGCTAAATCTTACAGAGTGTTTTGCACGTTCTTCATTGCCATACATTGCTACTAAAACGTGCGATGGTGTCGTAGTTCCTGCTGTACATGCAGATCCTGACGAGACATATATATTAGATAAATCCAATAAGGTAAGCATCGTTTCTACATCAATGAAAGGCAAATATAAATTAACGATATGCCCTGTTGAATCTGTCATTGAACCATTCAATTCAAATGGAATTGATCGCTCTTGTAATGTAACGAGAAATTGATTTTTCAAATTCATTAAATGAACGTTATTATCGTTTATTTGATTATAAGCTAAAGTCAAAGCTTCAGCTAATCCTACAATTTGTGGGAGATTTTCTGTGCCTGCTCTTCGTTTTGCTTCTTGTTCTCCTCCTAATTGTGGGAACTGCAATATTGTTTCATCTTTAACTAATAACGCACCCACACCTTTGGGACCTCCAAATTTATGTGCAGTGATACTCATCACATCAATGTTAAATTCATGAAAATCTATTTCTAGATGCCCTATTGCTTGAACTGCATCAACGTGAAATAAAGCGTTAGACTCAGCAATGATGTCGTCCATCTCATACATAGGTTCAACTGTGCCGATTTCGTTATTAACAAACATGATTGACACTAAAATTGTTTCATCCGTGAGTGCTGCTTTTAATTGGTCTAGTTGTATTAAGCCTTCGTAATCTACATCTAAATAAGTGACTTCAAAGCCTTCTTTTTCAAGTTGTTCAAATACATGGAGTACAGAGTGATGTTCAATTTTAGATGTAATGATGTGTTTACCTTTATGTTGATGTTCGTATGCAATGCCCTTTATTGCAGTATTGTTAGATTCAGTAGCGCCACTCGTGAATATAACTTCGCTTGGCTTAGCATTAAACATCTTCGCTACAGTTCTACGCGACTCATCGAGATACTTTCTTGCATCTCTACCCATACTATGAACAGAAGATGGATTACCATAATGAATGCTATAAACATCCATCATCTTATCTATAACTGCTTGTTTGACTGGTGTTGTTGCAGCATAATCTGCATATACTTCCATGTTTGACACTCCTAACAATTTTATCAATGTTCCAATGATAGCACCATCTAATCAAATTTTCTAGTTGTCTGTTTCAAAATGTCCACTTTCATCAATTGTTTTGTAATCATCTAATAGTTTCAATGTATCCTCTGAATTGGACCTACGATATTGATTAAATGTTAAATTATGAAGTTGCTTATTAGATACTTCCCAATGGGTTGCTGTGAATCGTGATTGTAAGTACTGGTCATGTGTAACTATGAACACTTGGCCAGTGAAACTATGAATCATGTCCATGATTAAGTCCTGTGTTGCGATATCAAAATAGTTTGTCGGTTCATCTAATATCAATAAATTGGGCCTCGAGAAAAATAATAATACAAACTGAAGCCGGCTTTTCTCTCCCATTGATAAATAAGTAATAGGTTCCCTAATTTTATCTTGATTGAAACCGAATGAAGCTAAAATCGTTTGGGCATAACTACATGTCATACCTGCTAGTGATAACAACATATTTAAAGGTGTCTCGCGATATGTTAAATTATCATTTTGTTGATCAAAATAACCTATTATAAGTGAAGGTGTAATATGGATATGACCTTGATCAGGTTTTAATGTTTGTCTAATCAAGCTGATTAATAGTGATTTCCCACTACCATTGGGTCCGGTAAGTAAAATGTTTTCATTATTCTTAATTTCGAAATTGGTTTGATTATAAATACAAAGACCCTTTATTGAAATGCTGAAATCTTCTAACCTTAATAAATAACGTTTGTGTATGTTTTCATGTTGATCAAAATAAAATTTCCTGCTATCTTTTTCAGGTTCTTCCAGATTATTTTCGTTTAATTTTTGATTTAATTGTGATTCTTTCACTTTTGATTTTTTTGCTAATTTACTTAATCGCTTTTGCCCAGATGGATTGCGAACACTTGTTGATTGCTTAGAAGCAGCATGCCATTCTTTAACTCTTTTAATAGTATCCTCAAGCTTCTTAACTTCTTTCTGCTGTTTTTCATAAGCATTCACTTGTGTTTGGAACTCTAAATCTTTAATTTCTTTATACTGGTTATAGTTACCCGTAAATTTCCTAGTCTGTGTTCGATTTATCTCTACGATATGACTCGCAGTGGCATTGATAAAGCCACGGTGATGAGATACATAAATGATTGTACACTTTGATTTATTCATATGAGTTATCAAATCATTAAGCATAGTTTGATCAAGATGATTAGTTGGTTCATCTAATAGTATTAAATCTTTCTCTGAAATAATTGCACGTAATAATGCGACGCGTGTTTGTTGACCTCCGCTTAAAAGGGCGATTTTCTTGTCTAAATCAGTTTCGGTTAAATTAAATAAATTCGCTTGAGTAATAATTTTTTGTTCTAATTCATAACCATTATATGCTATATAATCAGCTATTTTTTCATAGTTATAAGTTGTTTCTTTTTTTAATTTTAATATTTCTGGAAATAAAGATAAAATGAATTCCATTCCAGTTTCATTATAATAATCTAGCATATCTTGCTTCATAAGATATGCATTATCTCTATACTTTAAATATAACTCATTCAGTAAGGTTGTTTTTCCAACACCATTATCACCCACGAGTGCTAGGTGTTCTCCTATTTCAGCACTTATATTCACGTGAGTTATCAGCATTCTACCATATTTTTCAAATGGTTTTTGAACATAATAAAAAGACATACCAATCTCCTCGCTTCCAAGGATATGACATGCCATAAATATCATACTGCAATCAATATATGCGATTACTTAATAATAGTTCATATTATTTACGACATGGACATATCCTATATCTTTTTCATTTAAATGTAGCTTTGCTAATTTATCCTTTTGATATTTATCCAATGTCTTCATCGCCTTAATTAAGCCACCTAACGTTTTTAATTTTATTCATTATAACAATGAGCAGTTTCTTACGCAAGTTTTATAGCGACTGTTATACTTCAATATAATAACAATCACTAAGGAGGATAATAATAAACATGTACAATTTAAAATTATCAGCGCTTAATCTTGTACCTATTCGAGAAGGAGAAGATGATCAAACTGCGATTAAAGATATGGTCAAATTAGCTCAAAATTTGGAAACATTAGATTATAAGCGCTATTGGATTGCAGAACATCACAATGCACCAAACTTAGTAAGTTCTGCTACTGCTTTGTTAATCCAACATACATTAGAGCACACATCTAAAATCCGAGTAGGCTCAGGTGGTATTATGTTACCAAATCATGCACCATTAGTAGTTGCCGAACAGTTTGGTACGATGGAAACAATATTTCCAGAACGTGTAGATTTAGGTTTAGGACGTGCTCCTGGCACTGATATGATGACAGCTAGTGCCCTACGTAGAGATCAACATAATGGCGTTTATGAATTCCCAGAAGAAGTAGAACAACTCGCTAAATATTTCGGCCCAGGCAATCAACAAGCGTATGTGCGAGCTTACCCCGCTGTAGATAAACATGTACCACTTTATATCCTAGGTTCATCTACTGACTCTGCCCATTTAGCAGCCCGAAAAGGACTTCCTTATGTGTTTGCTGGTCATTTTGCACCACAACAAATGAAAGATGCAATCGAAATATATAAAGATTTATTCGAACCTTCTGATGCACTTAGCAAACCTTATGTCATCGTTTGTTTGAATGCCATTGTTGCTAATACTGATGAACAAGCTAAATACTTATCAACAACTCAAGCACAAGTTATGGTCAGTATTACTAGAGGTAGAATGCAACCACTTCAACCACCTACTGATGATTTAAAAGGCATTTTAACACCTACTGAATTTGAAGTTGCGCAACAACGTATGGGCTCATCACTTATCGGCTCAGAAGAAACTGTAAAAAATAAAATTAAAACATTTATAGATGAACATGGTCATATTGATGAATTAATGGCTATCAGCTATATTTATGAGCAAGAAGCCCAACTTGATTCTTACCGTAAACTAAAAAATGTAATAGATACGCTGTAATGTTCAAGTTAATGAAACATTAAAATCCCAATCTACAAATTTGTAGATTGGGATTTTAATGTGTTTTACAAAAAAATTGGTAAAAACTATTTTTCGTCTTTATTGTCTTTATCATCACTGCCACCAGTGAATTTATCAATTTGTTCTGAAGCTTGTTTTGCTTTTTCGTTATCAGAATCTTTTAACTTATCAGATACAGTTTTCGCAACATCCTTTGCTTTATCTAAAAAATTTTCAGCCATAGTAATTACTCCTTTGAAAGTTAATGAAAACTTTAATTATTTTTTGAATTTATCAATAGCGTCATTCGCTTTATCTTTTGCATTTTCTACGAATTCTTTAGCTTTGCCCGAAGTTTTATCTTCCTTGCCTTCGTTTTCTAAATCTTTATTATCTGTTACATTACCGAATGTTTCCTTTACATTACCTTTTGCTTGTTCGAATTTATTTTCATCTGCCATGTTAAATACCTCCTTAGCAATGTATATAAACTAAATACCACTAATCATTATGTCTAAACATGAAAAAGAAAATAAATCTAATATCTTCATTAAAAGAAATCATTGTGAACTATAAAATTATAAATTATATTTCATTTTAAATATAAAACATATAACCGTCTAAATCATCAGTTTCTTTAAAATCAGCTAGATATTGTAAAGTTGTATTATCAAGTACTTCTCTTACAGCATCTCTCATTCTAATCCAAAGTTCTTTTTGCGCAGGTGGCTCTGATTCAATACTTTCTACAAACGTAATCGGACCTTCTAATAAACGTATAATATCACCAGCTGTAATTTCTTCCGCTGGTACTCTTAATTGATAACCACCTTTTGCACCACGAACGCTTCGAATTAACCCAGCATTCCTTAAAGGGCCGACTAATTGTTCTAGATATAGATCGCTTAAATTATTTTCTTCTGCTATAGATTTTAATGATACGCACCCTTGTCCTTGTTTTTTAGCTAGGGAAATCATTAATGTTAACCCATATCTTCCTTTTGTTGAAATTTTCATTATATTACCTCACTTAATTCAAATACTATATATTAACATTCTATCATTTTTTACGTTAATATAGAATTAGAAAGGTGTGACAGATTGTGACGAACGAACCACTTGCATCAAGAATGCGTCCGAATAACATAGATGAAATTATTTCTCAAAAACATTTAGTAGGTCCAAAAGGGATTATTAGAAGAATGGTTGAAACGAAAAGATTATCTTCAATGATATTTTTTGGACCTCCCGGTATAGGTAAAACAAGTATTGCAAAAGCGATATCTGGTAGTACACAATTTAAGTTTCGACAGCTCAATGCTGTAACAAATACAAAAAAGGATATGCAGTTAATTGTTGAAGAAGCTAAAATGTCTGGACAAGTAATTCTACTATTAGATGAAATACACCGTTTAGATAAAGCCAAACAAGATTTTTTACTGCCACACTTAGAAAATGGGAAAATTGTATTAATTGGCGCGACAACATCTAATCCTTACCATGCAATTAATCCTGCTATACGTTCGAGAGCTCAAATTTTCGAATTGTATCCATTAGATGATGGAGATGTCAGAATATCATTAGAGAGAGCAATCAATGACGCTGAACGTGGACTCGCTACTTACAATCCTATTGTTGATGATGAAGCAATGACTTACTTTACTACACAAAGTCAAGGCGATGTAAGAAGTGCACTCAATGCTTTAGAATTGGCTGTATTAAGTTCTAAAGTTGTTGATGACAATAGACATATCACACTAGAAGATGCGAAAGATTGTTTGCAAAAAGGTGCTTTTGTAAGTGATAAAGATGGAGACATGCACTACGATGTGATGAGTGCATTTCAAAAATCAATTAGAGGTAGCGATGTCAATGCTGCATTACATTACCTAGCACGTTTAATCGAAGCTGGAGATTTACCAACAATCGTACGACGTTTGTTAGTGATTAGTTTTGAAGATGTCGGATTAGCCTCACCAGCAGCTGGTCAACGTACATTAGCAGCAATAGAGTCAGCTGAGCGTTTAGGTTTCCCTGAGGCTAGAATTCCTTTAAGCCAAGCTGTAATAGAACTTTGTTTATCACCAAAATCTAACTCAGGAATTTCAGCTATTGATGCTGCCTTATCAGATATACGTAAGGGTCATGTTGGTCAAATTCCAGACCACTTAAAAGATGGTCATTATGCAGGTGCTAAAGAATTGGGTCGTGCAATCGGTTATAAATATCCACATAGTTATGAGAGCGGATTCGTTTCACAACAATATTTACCCGATAAACTTAAAAATAGAATTTATTATGAGCCCAAAACAACATCTAAAAGTGAACAACAATTTAAGTCTGTCTATGACAATATTAGCCATTCACAAACAAAGAATTAAATATGAAATATATCAGTATAATTAATAAAAGGTAGCTCCCAAAAACGGGAAGCTACCTTTTTAAAATAATTATTGATAAAAGAGCATTTATTTTTATTTTTTGTCTTTAATGCGAGTAATGGGAATGTCTTTTAAAATATCATTAATTACATAACCGGCACTGATTAAACCAACTACACTAGGTACAAAAGCATTTGATGATGGTGGCATCTGCCCTTTTCTTGTTGGTGCATTAGCATCACCCACTGTATCCTTAACATCTTCTCTGATTACAATTGGACTTTCATCTGAAAATACAACAGGTATTCCTTTATGAATGCCTAATTTTTTTAATTTACGTCTTATAATTTTAGCCATAGGATCTGTATGTGTTTTAGAAATATCTGCAACTTCAAAACGTGTTGGATCAATTTTATTGGCAGCACCCATGCTTGAAATCACGGAAATACCTCTATCCAAACACTCTTTCATTAAGTGTACTTTATAAATGATTGTATCACTTGCATCTACAAAATAATCGATATCATACTCACTGAACAATGCTTGATAAGTCTCCTCCGTATAAAACATATGCAAAGAAGTCACTTTACAATCAGGGTTAATTAATTTAATACGTTCTTCCATCAAAGTCACTTTACTCTGACCGATTGTAGTGGTAAGCGCATGCAATTGACGATTGACGTTGGTGATATCTACATCATCTTTATCGATAAGAATAATATGACCTATATTCGTACGTGCCAAAGCTTCAGCAGCAAATGAACCTACGCCACCTACACCAAGAACAACAACTGTCTTTTCTTTTAATAATTCCAAGCCTTCTTGACCATAGGCTAATTCATTTCTAGAAAATTGATGTCTCATCTAAATACTCCTTATTATTAATAATATGCTATAACAAAACTATTATAACATTATCATATATTTATATTTACAAAATGCATCATATATATCTTTTATTATTTGAAATCATAGCATTCACATTTTAAATTTCAGCAAAAAAAATACGCAAGACCGAAGTCTTGCGTACGATAGAGTCCGTTAGTGCCGTAGTTATATAGTGCTTGATCATTCGGCCTGTTTATAACAGGTGGGTGCCCTGTTTCTTGTTTTGCAAGTCCTCCTATTGAGGCGTGTACGCTGCAAGAAAACCCATTGGGCTCCCGGATCAAAGAGTGTTAGGCCCAAATATTAAGCAAACTTACGAACACTTCAGATGACTATCTTATGTGCTTATCATAACACATATTCTTAAATTAGCAAGAATTATAGCTTCTTACGAAAATTAATGACGAATACGTAATGAAAGTTCTTCTAATTGATTTTCTGATACTTCACTTGGTGCATCTGTTAATAGACATGTCGCAGACGCAGTTTTAGGAAAGGCAATTGTATCACGTAAGTTTGTGCGATTCGTTAATAACATAACTAAACGGTCTAAACCTAAAGCGATACCGCCATGTGGTGGTGCACCATATTTAAAGGCATCTAATAAGAAACCAAATTGTTCTCTTGCTTGTTCATCTGTGAAACCTAAAACTTCGAACATTTTAGCTTGTAAATCAGCATCATGGATTCTGATAGAACCGCCGCCTAATTCATAACCATTCAAAACAATATCATATGCATTAGCTTGAACATTCTCAGGTTCGGTGCTCAATTTTTCAATATCTTCCTGTTTTGGTGAAGTGAATGGGTGATGTGCTGCAGTATAGCGTTTAGCATCTTCATCATATTCAAGTAATGGCCAATCTGTAACCCATAAAAAATTCAATTTCGTTTCATCAATCAAATTTAATTCTTTAGCAAGTTTAAGACGTAAAGCACCTAAACTTTGTGCAACAACACTTGGTTTATCTGCAACGAATAAGACTAAATCTCCTGCTTGCGCTCCAGTTAGTAACTGTAATTTTTCAACGTGATCATTTTCAAAGAATTTAGCGATTGGTCCATTTAAACCATCCTCTACAACTTTCACCCACGCCAAGCCTTTAGCACCATAGATGTTTACAAATTCAGTTAAAGCATCTATGTCTTTTCTTGTATATTTATCAGAAGCGCCTTCAGCTACAATTGCCTTAACTTGACCATCTTTATTGATAGCATCTTTGAATACTTTAAAGTCCATAACTTCGCCAAGTTCTGAAACATCGATTAATTCCATGCCAAAACGTGTATCTGGTTTATCTGAACCATAACGACTCATAGCTTCGTTATACGTCATTCTTGGGAATGGACGCGGTACTTCAATGTCTTTCACATCTTTAACAACATTTTGTAACATTTCTTCGCCCATGTCCATCACATCTTCTTGATCCACGAAACTCATTTCAATATCTACTTGAGTGAATTCTGGTTGACGATCAGCACGTAAATCTTCATCACGGAAACATTTAACAATTTGATAATATTTGTCAAAACCGCTAATCATTAATAATTGTTTGAATATTTGTGGCGACTGAGGTAAAGCATAAAATTCACCGCCGTGTACACGTGATGGTACTAAATAGTCACGTGCACCTTCTGGCGTAGATTTATTTAATACAGGTGTTTCTATATCATAAAAACCTTCTTGGTCTAAGTATTGTCTAATAGAACGTGTTGTTTGGTGTCTCATTTTAAATGTTTGTGCTAACTCTTGACGTCGTAAATCAAGGTATCTGTATTTTAATCTGATATTTTCATCTACATTTTGGTTTTCTTCATTCAAAGCAAATGGAGGTGTCTCAGATTTGTTAATAATTTGTATGTCTGAAACTTGTACTTCAACCTGTCCAGTTTCAATCTTTGGGTTTACCGTTTGAGGGTCACGTTGCTTAACTATCCCTTTAATCTCTACCACGTATTCTGATCTAACAGTTTCTGCAATTTGTAATGCTTCTGCTGAAAAATCTGGGTTAAATACGATTTGAACATAACCTTCACGGTCACGTAAATCAACAAAAATTAAGCCACCTAAATCTCTACGGTTGTGTACCCAACCTTTTAATGTTACTTCTTGGTCTAATAACGACTCAGTTACTAAGCCACAGTATGTTGTACGTTTACTCATGATATCTCTCCTTAATTTTTGAAATAATTAACCATTTCATCTAATTTAATAGTTTCAGTTTCACCTGATTCCATATTTTTCACATTAATTTTATTTTCTTCTAGCTCTTGCTCGCCAACAACTATTGTATATCTTGCATTTAATCTATCTGCTTGCTTCATTTGGCCTTTAACTTTACGTTGTAAATAATCTTTATCTGCCTTCACACCATTTTTACGTAAATCATTTAATAGTTTTACAGCATAACGATCCGCTTTATCGCCCATTGTTACAATAAACAAATCAAATTCATGAGTCGCATTAAGCTCAATTTGTTCTTCCTCTAGTGCAAGTAACAATCTTTCAATACTTAACGCAAATCCTATACCAGTTTGGCTTGGCCCATCTAGCAATTCTAATAAGCCATTATATCGTCCGCCACCACATAATGTAGTAATTGCACCATCATAATTAGGGTTATCCATCATTAACTCGAAAGCAGTATGTGTATAATAATCTAGTCCTCTAACTAAATTTGGATCTTCTACGTATGGAATACCTAAATCATCTAAATGTTGTTTGACTTCTGAATAGTAAGCTTTTGATGATTCATTTAAAAATTCTGTAATGCTTGGAGCTGTTTTTATTTCTACTTTATCTTTATCGATTTTACAATCTAAAATTCTCATCGGATTTGTGTGTATACGTGATTGACAATCACTACAAAAATGTTCGATTACAGGTTCAAAATGATTCACAAGTGCATCATTAT
This sequence comes from Staphylococcus sp. NAM3COL9, assembly GCF_001431205.1. GTDB lineage: Bacteria > Bacillota > Bacilli > Staphylococcales > Staphylococcaceae > Staphylococcus. The sequence continues at coordinate 536,996 of NZ_LGPC01000011.1, forward strand.
ATTCTTTACGAGAATTTATATCACCAATACTATTAATAACGAGTTTTAAGTGTTTCAATCCAAATGACTGATAAATATGCATTGCCATTGCTAGTACTTCTGCATCTACACCTGGATTTTCAGCGCCAATAGCTTCTACACCAAACTGAGTGAATTGGCGATATCTACCTTTTTGTTTTCGTTCATAACGGAACATTGGTCCGTTATAATATAATTTAATAGGCTGGTTCGGAATACCTTGCATTTTATTTTCTATATATGAACGCACAACTGCTGCTGTACCCTCTGGACGCAATGTGATATTTCGGTCGCCTTTATCCTTAAAGGTATACATTTCTTTTTGAACAACATCCGTTGAACCACCTACACCGCGTGCAAACAATTCAGTACTTTCAAAAATTGGTGTACGAATTTCTTCATAATTATACAATTCCATGAGCTGATCTAATTTTGCTTCAATATAACGCCATTTCTTTGTTTCCTCTGGTAAAATGTCTTGAGTCCCTCTAGGTATATTTATCATAGAACCTCTCCTTTTTAAGCAATAAAAAAACCCTTGCATGACTAATAGTCATACAAGGGACGAATTTCCGTGTTGCCACCCTAATTGGTTATAAACATTTAAATTTATAACCCTCTTCATACGAATAACGTTCGTTACGCGGCTTTATTTTTAAAGCACCTCTTCTTGTGTTAAATTTCTAAATTACTAAGCATAATTTTTCAGCCAGGAATTATGTCTCTTCACATTGTTTAAATGCTAACATTTCGTTTAGAACTTTCAAGAATCATAGCGGTTTTAATATAGAATTCATATTTAATAATAACGAGTATATGATTAATATGCAACCTTTTTATTCTGAGAAGTATGCACGTAGCCCATCAACGACTGCTTTTTCTACAATTTGTCGATGTAATTGATCTTTAATCATATCTTCATCTGTAGGATTACTAATATAACCTAACTCTAATAATACTGCTGGTACATCTGTTTGTCTCAATACTTGGAAGTTTTCTTGCCGTGCGCCTTTATTTGTTAATAATGCTTTCTTTTGTAGGCTCGCACTCAATGTCTCTGCTAATGCTTTTTGATTTTTCTTAAACCAATAAACGGTACTACCATTTGCTTTAGCTGATTTTAATGAATCATTATGTATACTAATATAAGCATCACCTTTAATATTTCTATCGCTAAGACTGACGTATTCATCTGAACTACGTGTCATATTCACCGTTGCACCTTCTTTTTCTAAAAGTGCTTTAAGCTCTTGAGCGGTTTTTAAAGTATATACTTTCTCTTTACTGTGTTTTTTTGTATTACTTGATGCACCCTGATCACGTCCACCGTGGCCAGGGTCAAGTACAATTGTTTTATCTTTTAAAGATTTAGTATTATTGCTAGCGTCTGCTTGAATATTTAAATTCGTATGCCAACCTGCTACCCAACCTTTTTTATTATTGCCGGATTCTACTTCAATCCACTTACCAGATTTGCCAATTTTATGGAAGTTTTGTCCTTTTTCGATAGAATCAATTTCTGGATAAACTGCGTTAGGGCCTGTTCTTAATTCTGCATTTTCAGTAATATAAATCGTACTACTGTTTTCATCATTATGATTTAAGAAAGCAATAATCATAATGATGAAAATGAGAAATGCTACTATGACAATAAGTGTGGGGATGTTTCTGAGATTATGTTTTTCTAACCAAGTATCGAGTCTTTTCATACTATTTTGCCATCCTGACTTTCATAAATCACTGTTACAGGTCCATCATTAGCAATATTCACTAACATATCAGTACCAAATTCGCCTGTTAACACGTTTATTCCATAAGAACGTAATGCCTCGTTAAACATTTCATAATACTCATTTGCCTGTTCTGGAGGCATAGAATGAGAAAATCCTGGTCTGTTCCCTTTTCTAACATCTGCATACAATGTAAATTGTGATATAGATAAGATTTCACCTTCTACTTGTTGAATATTTAAGTTAAGCTTTCCATCATTATCTTCAAATAACCGTGCATTCACAATTTTTTTTGCCAATGCTAAAATATCAGCCTCCGTAGATGTTTTGCCAACACCAACTAATAGGCAATATCCTTTTTTTATTTTATTTTCTATATTTTCATTAGAAACCGAAGCTTCCTTTACTCTTTGTAAGACTATTTTCATGTATGTTGCACCTCTAATTCCATACTCTTGTGACAGTATATACATCGCCGAGTTGTTTGATCTTGTCTACAACTTGGTAAACTTCGTTAACATTTTTCACCATAACACTAATATTAATCACAGCATTTTTATCTATATCTGACTTACCAGATACTTTCACTAAATTACTTTTAGTTGAATTTACAGCTTGTAATACTTCATTTAACAGCCCATTTCTATCATAAGCCGAAACTTCTAAATCTACTTGATAACGTTGAGTAGCATCTTTAGAACGTACCCATTCTACGTGAATCAAACGATCTTTTTCACTTTTAATATTAGGACAATCCGTTCTATGTACTTTAATGCCATGCCCTTTAGTGATATAACCAACAATATCATCACCTGGGATTGGATTACAACATTTTGATAATTTGATTAAGACATTTTCAATACCTTCAACATAAACGCCACTATCCGTTGTAATGTCATCTTTAATAGGTACTGATTTAGAAATTTCTTGTGCTGAATTCAATGCTTTTTGCTTATCTTGGATACGTTGTTTTTCAGTCAATTTATTCACTATTTGTAAGGCTGTTACACCACCAAAACCAACTGCAGCAAATAAGTCATCATCATTAGCAAAATTGTATTTATTATTTACTACACCGATATTTTCTTCATTTAAAACGGCGTCTACTCTAAAACCTTGATCTTTTATTTCAGCTTCAATCATAAATTTACCCTTTTCAATGTTTGAAGAACGATCTTGTTTTTTAAAGAAACTACGAATTTTACTTTTAGCACTTGATGATTTAACAATTTTCAACCAATCTCTACTTGGACCATAAGAATGTTTACTTGTTCTAATTTCAACAATATCTCCAGTCTGCAAGACATAATCTATAGGTTCAATTTTACCGTTTACTTTTGACCCTATCATTTTATTGCCTACTTCACTATGAACTGCATATGCAAAATCAATAGGGACCGCACCATAAGGTAATTCTACAACATCACTTTCTGGCGTAAATGCATATACTTTGTCGCTTTGTAAATCAAATTTAAGTGTTTCCATAAATTCTTCGGCATCCGATGTGGTATTGTCTGTTTCTGCAAACTCTTTAATCCAATTTAACTTTTTATTAAAGTTTTGTGCTTTCTCTGTTACTTTCTTGCCTTCTTTATATGCCCAGTGTGCTGCTACACCATGTTCAGCGATTTCATGCATTTCAGAAGTTCTAATTTGTATTTCAAGTGGATCGCCGTTTGGACCAACAACCGTTGTATGTAGTGACTGATACATATTTTGTTTTGGCATCGCGATGTAATCTTTAAATCTACCAGGCATCGGTTTCCAAAGTGTATGTACTAAGCCCAGTACAGCGTAACAATCGTTAATAGAATTTACGATAATTCTAACGGCTAACAAATCGAAAATTTGGTCAAACTGTTTCTTTTGTTTAACCATTTTTCTATATATACTATATATGTGCTTAGGACGACCATTGATTTCTCCAACAATATTCATACTAGACATATCTGCTTGTATGCGGTTTATAGCATTTTGAATATAATCTTCTCTTTCACTACGTTTTTTCTTCATTAAATTAACAATTCTGAAATATTGAACGCTATCTATGTATCTAAGCGCTGTATCTTCCAATTCCCATTTAATGGTATTGATACCCAATCTATGAGCCAAAGGTGCATAAATTTCAAGTGTCTCTTTAGAAATTCTAATTTGTTTTTCTCTTGGCATCGGCTTTATCGTTCTCATATTATGTAAACGATCTGCCAATTTAACTAAAATCACACGTACATCTTTAGCAATTGCGATAAATAGTTTTCGATGATTCTCCGCTTGTTGTTCTTCTTTTGAACGATATTTCACTTTTTTTAATTTTGTTACACCTTCTACAATAACTGCTATTTCTTCATTGAACATACCTTGAACATCATCAAATGTATATGGTGTATCCTCGATTACGTCATGCAAAAAACCTGCAACAATCGTTGGCCCATCTAAATGCATTTCAGTTAATATGCCAGCAACTTGAATTGGATGCATTATGTATGGCAAACCATTTTTTCGAAATTGACCTTCATGTGCCTCATAAGCAATATGATAACTTTTTAACACATATTCATAGTCTTCTTTTGACAAATATGATTTGGCTTTAGATAGTACTTCATCAGCACTATATGGATATTCGTTGTTCACTTAAGACACCCCCATACTAAATATTAATCGCTATTAGATACCCAGTATTATATTCCGTTAATTTTATCTAATTTCATTTACTACGATTGTAACGTGTTTTCATTTTATTAGGTCAAATTTTGTATAATAGTTATATGATACTACATGTTATTAAATAAATAAATGAGTTCATGTGAGTATTAGGAAAATAAAATTTATTTTTAAATATTATATAGTGTGTTCAAGTGTATGGCATTCATAACAAAGACACAAATATTTTGAAATTTAGATAAAAGATGAAATAGGTTAGGACAATAGGTCTCAGATAACTCACCGACGTTACGCTCTATTGTAATAAATTAGATAATATTGTAAATAAAAAAGAAGCTAGGACATAAATACATGTCTGAGCCTCTTTTATTATCTTACCATTATACTTTATTCGTCGTATGAGATTAAACTCATTACGTCATAATCTTCTATTTTTTCAATACCATTAAGATATTTAAGTTCAATGATAAATGCAATACCTACAACAATGCCACCCAATTGTTCAACAAGTTTAATTGCCGCTTCAATCGTTCCACCTGTAGCTAATAAGTCATCCGTAATCAACACACGTTGACCTGGTTTAAGTGCATCTTTGTGCATTGTTAACACATTTGTACCATATTCTAAGTCGTATTCATAGCGAATTACTTCTCTTGGTAATTTGCCTTCTTTTCTAACTGGCGCAAAACCAATACCCATTGAATAAGCTACTGGACAGCCTATGATAAAGCCACGTGCTTCTGGCCCGACTATAACATCCACATCACGGTCTTTTGCATAATGAACAATTTGATCTGTAGCATAACCAAATGCTTCACCATTATCCATAATTGTTGTAATATCTTTAAAGTTAACCCCAGGCTTTGGCCAATCTTCTACTTCCGACACATACTGTTTTAAATCCATTCAAACTTCCTCCTATTTATCTACCAGTTCAGACTTAATCCATTGCTTTAAATTATTAAAATCTTCATAAAGCAACATTTTTTCAACTTCAATTCTTTCTAAACGACCTTGATAATACTTACTCGATTCAATCACTTTCTTAGTGGAGTCGCTATTTATCTTAATTATACCATTTTCATCTTTGATAAACTTTAAATCAAGGAAAACTTTCAAAATGAATTTAAGCATACTAGACTGTATATTTAAGTATTGGCAAAGTTGCATACCGTCTTTTGCTAAATTAGTTTCTTTTTTCGTAGCCAACGCTTTAAAACATTGTTTGAACGTTTCCATTTTGGGCATGCCTTCGAAATAAATCGAGCGTTCATGATTTAAAACAAGGTAAATTTGGGAAGCTTCTATGGTTTTCAAAGTATCTTTAATTTCTTGTATCGAAGCAGGCAAATCACGGAAAACATATTTATCGTAATTTTGCTGAATTTCATCACCATAAAAGTAATAATTCTCGCTTAGTTTTTCACTTTTTTTATGAATAAGGTAAGCTACATCCTTTGAATCTTGCTCAAAGCCACTCACTTTACTTTTACTTCGATAATCAAGAATTTGCAAATTATTACTTGATAAGTCTTGTATCATGAATTGAGGTGATTGAAAACCATTCCATTCATTAATCTGCAACGTACCAATACAATTAATTGGTTGTTGTTCACCCAATTCTTTAACAAGGTGACCGTTTTGCCAAAAGATGGCCTGTAATTGACTTTCACCCATTACGAGTTTTAGATGTTTCTGTTCTTGGCCAATTCCTTTTGCTTGATTGACAATGACATCTTGTAATTCAAAGCATGGACTAGAAAAGTCTGTGCCAAAAGGACGCAACCTTTGAATATCTTGAATGTTCTTTATTGTAATATCAACTTCTGAAATTTTGACGTCTACTTTTTTACGTGGCTCGAGTGATGTTGTTTCAGCAAGTCGAGTCATCCAATCATTTAATCCTTGTCTCAGTGCTTCAATATGTTCTATAGGCATCGTCACACCTGCAGCCATATGATGACCACCAAATTTCGAAATTAAATCACCATGCGCATTCAAAACTTCGAACATTGAGACTTGGGCTATACTACGAGCTGAACCTTTTGCATGACCTTGAGCCTCATCTATATTTAATATAAGTGTTGGTAAACTATACGTTTCAACAACTTTAGAGGCCACTATGCCTAAAACACCTTCATGCCAATTTGGTTCAGCTAATAATAAGAATTTAGCGCCTTGTTGTACTTGTGCTTCAGCAACTTGTAATGCTTCTTCAGAAATTTGTGCAACAATGTCTTTACGTTCTTGATTAAAGAATTCCACCTGTTCAGCTAAAAAATCTGCTTCTTCATCTGTTTCAGCCATTAATAATTCTGCAGCAAGCGCAGCATCCTCAAGTCTGCCTACTGCGTTTAAACGAGGGCCGATGATAAAACCGATTGTTTCTTCATTAATTTCATCACTGTAACCAGCTTGTTTTAAAATTGCTCTAATAGATGGAGGACAATGACTATTAAGAACTTCTAACCCTTTTTGAACTAAAGTTCGATTTTCATCCGTTAAAGATACTAAATCAGCAATTGTTCCTATAGCAACTAAACCAAGGAAATATGCAGGTGGCTCATCCAATAAATTTTGCGCTAACTTATAAGCTACGCCTGCCCCACATAAATATTTGAAAGGATAATCAAATTCCTGATGCATCGGATGTACAATTGCATAGGCATTAGGCATTGTTCTACCAATTTCGTGATGGTCTGTCACAATGACATCGACACCTAAATCTTGTACCATCTGTATTTCTTCATGGCCTTGTATGCCATTATCTACGGTTATAATTAATGAAATCTCTTCTTCGTAAGCATTTTTAAACGCCATTTCATTTGGTCCATATCCTTCCGAAAAGCGATTCGGTATATACCAACCCACATGTGCGCCCAATTCTTTTAATGTATTAACGAGTATCGTCGTAGATGTTACGCCATCCGCATCATAATCACCATATACTAAAATCTTTTGATTTTGATCTATTGCCAAATTAATGCGTTCGATAGCTTTAGTCATATCGCTCATTAATAATGGGTCATGTGTGACTTGAGTTCCTTTTAATAAAGCCTCAATTGATGGTTTATCAGTTAATCCTTTACTTTCTAAGATTTTCTTTACAATAGGAGTTAGCTTTAAATCTGATGAAACTTCCTCTGTAATCTCAATTTCTGGTGCGTTAACATCCCAAGTATACTTGGATTTAATCATACTATTCTCCCTCATTTCCACAAGCAATTATACAAAAGATATTCGAAAATAAAAAGCACTTACATTTAAACAAGACTTTCTATTAAATTTATGCAGCGAATACCATTTTATAAAATTCACAAATACATCTTAACATGAAAAGTATTCTACTTTAGCTTAATCATAAATAATTCGTAATTATAATTACTTTATTAGTAAATAACTTTTAAAACACATAAAAAACAGCTCGAATTTTTAATTCGAGCTGTTTCAGTTTATATGAAATATTTCACCTATAGTTGCCAATATAATTCATATACCATTCATCCTGTATAACTTTATACTAAGATTTTTTCATCATTTGATTTTTTCTCTTTATAAACGACAATCTTATGATCATCTGATTTTTTAAGTTGACGTTTCTTCATAATACCCCATAACGGTACTGCAATAAATACAGATGAGAACACACCTGAAATCAGACCGATGAGTAAGGCTAATGAGAAGTTAAAGATACTTGGTGCACCAAATGCAAGTAATGAAATAACTACAATAACTACCGTTAAAACAGTATTGATAGAACGTGTCATTGTCTGACGAATCGATCTATTAACAATATCGTCGATTTGAGAATTCCTCGTAATCACTTTTACTTTGTGTAAATTTTCCCGGACCCTATCGAATGTAACTATCGTATCATTGATAGAGTAACCAATAATCGTTAATACTGCTGCGATAAAGGTAATATCTACCTCTAATCTGAATAAACTAAATACAGCAACAATGATAAACGCATCATGTAGTAGTGCCAGTACTGATGATAGTCCCATACGCCACTCAAATCTAAATGTAGTATAGATAATAATACCAATAGCAGCATATACAAGTGCAAACATGGCATTTTTAGCAAGTTCTTGACCAATCACTGGTGAAACTGTATTAACTGTTGGATCATTACCAAACTTATTATCTATAGTACTCTTAATTTTAGCAACTTCATCTTTAGATAAATCATCTTTAAATTGTACAGTAGCATTTTGACCATTTTCACCTAATGAAACCTGAGTCGGTTTGAAATCTTTATCTTCAAGTGTTTGAGTCACTTTTTCCTCTGACACTTTATTTTCAGATTCAAAATCAACCCTCGTACCACTTGTGAAATCAATACCTAAATTTAATTTGAAAATAAAGAGTATGATAGCACCTACAACGATAATAAGAATACTCAATGATAACAATGGCTTAGCCAATTTCATAAAGTTCCAACGTTCATATGGCGTTTTCAAATCATGTACGTCTTTTTCTTCATTGATATTGTAAATATCTTTTTTGTTTACACCAAATAACCAATATGATTTTTTGAAGTAATTAGATGATATGAGTAATGATAATAGCCATCTTGACAAGAACACTGCTGTTACAAAGATCATTAAGATACCAATGAGTAACATAGTTGCGAAACCTTTAACTGAACTTTCACCAAAGAAGAACAACACTGCGGCTGCAATAACAGTTGTTAACTGTGCATCGACAATGGTTAAGAAAGAACTTTTATTCGCTTTTTTATAAGCTTGTTTGAGTGTCCGTCCAATTTTGAGCTCGTCTTTAATCCGCTCATACATTATGATATTCGCATCAACAGCCATACCAACACCTAACACTAGGGCTGCTAAACCTGGTAATGTAAGCACACCAGATATAAAGTTAAATGCTAGCATTGTTAAGTATATATATGCCGTTAGCGCAATAATTGCTACTAAACCTGGTAAACGGTAGAAGCCTAACATGAATAGATAAATTACTGCAATACCTATGACAGCAGCAAATACTGTTTTATCTAAAGCATCTTGACCAAATTGGGCACCGACTGAATTAGAATAAATTTCATTTAAATCAACTGGTAAGGAACCTGAATTTAATAAATCAGCAATTTGTTTTGCCTCTTTAATTCCTTTTTCACCATTAAACCCACCTGAAATTTCAACACTATCAGAGTTAATTGGTTTATCTACTGAAGCAGCTGAAACGTATTTAGGATCTTTTTTGGCCATTTCTTTATGGTAAGTGTCACCTTTTTCGTGGTCTAACCAAACAACCATGACGTTTTCATCTTTTTTCGAAATTTCTTCAGTTACTTTTTTAAATTTATCACTATCTTTTAATTTGAAAGTAACTGCTGGTTGATTCGTGTTCTCTTTAAATTCTTGTTTTGCTGAACCTTGCTGAATGTCTTTACCAGTCAATTTGATATTGTCATCTGCATCACGAATTGTTAAATTTGCTTGTGATGATAATACCTCTCGAGCTTCAGACTGGTTTTTGACACCAGCAAGTTGAACACGAATTCTATTTTTATCTTCGACTTGAATTTTTGGTTCAGAAACACCTAAGACGTTGACACGGTTTTCAAGCGTTTTTGCTGTTGCTTTAACCGATTTGTCGTCAATTTCATCATCTTTTTGCAAAGGATCTACTTGGTATAAGACCTCAAACCCACCTTGTAAGTCCAAACCAAGGCTAACGTCTTTAAGTACACTCTTATAAGTAAATGCCATAGCTCCCAACAACAGACCTACGAGCACTATGAATGCAACTATTCTACTACTCTTCTTCACTTGAACACCTCATTGTAAGCTTATGTTATAAGAATACTTGTTTAAATCAATTTAATGCAATTTATACAATCTATACTTTCTTCTAAACGACCTTATTATTTTAACATATTACAACGTGTGTAAAAACTAACTCAACTATTTTGTATTCATAACTTAATTGCAAGGGTTATTAACAATTTAAATTGTTTCGAAAATATTACTCGTTTATACGTTGAGTTATGATTATTATATGCAAGGTCATTTTAAATTATAACACTATATGATCATATTGTTTAAGAAAGTATATAGGATTACTATTAATGTTTCAGTAGAATATGTTAATAAAAAAACGAACTGATATTTTCATATCAGTTCGTTACTTTATTATGAAGGATCAACTTGTTTTATAGCAGGTTTTTCTAACGTAATTTCAGTACCATTGCCATTTAAAGTTAATACTACTGTAGTTTCATCTACTGCACGAACAGTACCTTTGATACCACCGATTGTAGTTACATGTTGGCCAGAGCTTACTTGGCTAATCATTTGACGATGCTCTTTCGCTTTTTTCTGTTGTGGTCTGATTAAGAAAAACCACATTAATGCTAATAATAAAATTGGTAATATTAATGAAGTAAATTGCATTATTTTATTTCTCCCTTTTTAAAAGTTTTTTGGGTTGTCTACATTAAGCCCATACTGTTCAAAGAATTCTTCTTTAAAGTCTAGAAGTCGATCTTCACGAATAGCTTGTCGGATATTTTCCATTAATTTTAGCAAGAAATGTAAATTATGATAAGTAGTAAGACGGATACCAAATGTTTCTTCTGCTTTAATTAAATGTCTTATGTAAGCTCTACTATAATTTTTACAAGTATAGCAGTCACAATTATCATCAAGTGGTCCTAAATCTTCTGCATATTTAGCATTTTTAATAGTCACTCGTCCATGTGAAGTCATACATGTGCCGTTGCGTGCAATACGTGTCGGTAGTACACAATCAAACATATCCATACCTCGAATGCTACATTCAAGTAATGCATCCGGCGAACCGACACCCATTAAATAACGCGGTTTATCCTTCGGCATAAATTGTTCAGTGTGTGCCACCATATCGTACATCACTGGCTTAGGCTCTCCTACAGACAAGCCACCAATTGCATATCCTGGAAAATCTAAAGCAACTAATTCCTCAGCGCTTTGTTTTCTAAGATCTTTATATTCTCCGCCTTGTATAATACCAAACAAAGCTTGATCTTCAGGTCTCTTATGTGCTTTCAAACATCTTTCAGCCCATCTAGTGGTTCTTTCAATAGAATCTTTCACATATTTATACTCAGCAGGCATTGGAGGACATTCGTCAAATGCCATCATAATATCTGAACCTAAATCATTTTGAATCTCTGTAGCTTTCTCAGGACTCAAAAATAACTTCGATCCATTTTTGTGATGACGAAACTCTACGCCTTTTTCAGTAATATTTCTCAAATTACTTAAGCTAAATACTTGGAAACCGCCAGAATCAGTCAGTATAGGACCATTCCAGTTCATGAACTGATGTAAGCCCCCACTCTTTTTGATAATATCATTTCCAGGCTGTAACCACAAATGATAAGTGTTTCCTAAAATGATTTTTGCTTCCATCTGATGTAATTCTTCTGGGCTCATTGTTTTTACAGTTGCTTTTGTACCTACTGGCATAAACATTGGTGTTTCAAATGATCCGTGTGGCGTGTGTACAATGCCTAAACGAGCACCCGATTGCTTACAAGTTTTAATATGCTCATATGTTACTGCTGGCATATAAAATCTCCTTTCATTCCCTAAATAATTAACATTGCATCTCCGAAACTAAAGAATCTATATTCTGATTTTACCGCTTGTTGATATGCATTTAAAATATAATCTCTACTACTGAAAGCAGATACTAGCATAACAAGCGTTGATTTTGGTAAATGAAAGTTTGTAATTAAACCATCAATTGCTTTAAACGTATAGCCTGGGAAGATAAAGATATCTGTCCAGCCGCTTTGAGCTTTAAATACCTCATTTGTTTGCATAATTGTTTCTAGTGTCCTTGTAGATGTAGTACCTACAGAAATTACACGATGACCTTTAAACTTGGTTTCATTTAACAACTCTGCTGTTTCTTGGTCCATTTGATAATATTCACTGTGCATTTCATGATCGTCAATATTATCTACACTTACAGGTCTAAATGTACCTAAACCAACATGTAATGTAATGAATGCGATGTTAATACCCTTTTCTTTTATGCGATTTAATAATTCATCAGTAAAATGTAACCCTGCAGTTGGTGCGGCTGCAGATCCAGATGCTTTGGCATAAACAGTTTGATAACGATCTTGATCATCTAAACGTTCTTTAATATAAGGAGGTAGTGGCATTTCACCAAGCTCATCTAAGCGCTCTTGTAATATACCCTCGTAATGTAGTCTCATTATACGACCACCTTGGTTTAACTCCTCAATACATTCAGCAACTATTTTACCATCACCAAACGTTAATTTGTTCCCAACTTTGATTCTTTTTGCAGGTTTTAGTAATACTTCCCAATCATTACCAGAGATTTGTGTCAGCATTAGCATTTCTACTTTTGCACCAGTTTCTTCTTTTAAACCAAACAAACGAGCTGGCATTACTCTTGTATCATTTAATACAAGCGTGTCACCTTTATCTAAGTAATCAATGACATCTTTAAAATGTTTATGTTCAATATCACCAGTTTGTCTGCCAAGAACTAATAATCTACTCTCATCTCTGTTTTTCAGAGGTGTTTGTGCTATCAATGTTTCTGGCAAATGATAATCAAATGCTTCAATATTCAAACTTATTCCTTCTTTCCATTCTTGCTAAAATGTTCAAATGCATAAGGAGTCGCTTTCCGTCCTCTTGGCGTACGCTCAATAAATCCTTTTTGAATTAAAAAGGGTTCATATACGTCTTCAATTGTAATACGTTCCTCACCAATAGAAACAGCAATCGTATCTAAACCAACAGGTCCACCTTTATACTGCTTCAATATACAATTCATCATTTTATGATCAATGTAATCTAGCCCTTCATCATCTACTTGTAATAACTGCAGAGATTGCTTTGTAGTATCTATGTTAATTGATTCATCTTCCTTCACTTGTTGAAAATCACGTACACGCTTTAACAAACGATTAGCAACCCTTGGCGTACCTCGACTACGTTTAGCCAGTTCTGTGGCACTTTCTTCATCGATAGACGTACCTAATACTTCTGCAGTACGCACAATGATTTCTTCTAATTCTGGCTCTTCATAATACTCTAATCTGAGATGAACACCAAATCTATCACGTAAAGGAGCTGTTAAACTACCGGCTCTTGTAGTAGCACCTATTAAAGTAAATGGTGGCAAATCTATACGAATACTTCTCGCTTCTTCTCCTTTACCAATAACGATATCCAAGAAAAAATCTTCCATTGCGGGATATAATACTTCTTCAACAACACTACTTAGCCTGTGAATTTCATCAATAAATAAAACGTCTCCTGGTTGTAAACTAGAAAGAATCGCAGCTAAATCACCCGGTCGTTCTACAGATGGTCCAGAAATCGTTCTAATATTTACTTCCATTTCATTCGCAATGATATTAGACAAAGTCGTCTTACCTAATCCGGGGGGACCAAATAATAGGACATGATCTAACGGTTCTTGTCTCATTTTAGCTGCTTTAATAAATACTTCTAAATTCGATTTAATCGCTGATTGTCCAATATATTGACGTAACCTTGTTGGTCGTAAAGAAAGTTCAAATGAAGTTTCCTCTTCATGTACTGATTGGTCTACCATTCTATCATCCATTACATTCCCCCCTTTTTAAATATAGTAATATTTATGATATAAGTAATTGTAATCCTCTTTTAACTGCATCATCTACAGACTCAAATGATTCTTTAGTTAATGTTTTTTCGACTTTAGTTAATTCACGTTTAGAATAACCTAATGCTTCTAGTGCTAGCATTGCTTCTTTAACAATTGCAGTTGCACCATTACTATCAATTCCCATGTTTAATAGTTGACTGCTATCTACTTCGTTAATCTGTACTTTGCCTTTAAGATCCAATACAATTTGACGCGCAGTTTTTTTACCTATACCAGGAAACTGTGTTAAGTAAGCATCATTTTCATTCTCTATGGCAATTTTGACGTCATTCGGAGAACTACTTGCTAAAATTGCTAATGCAGATTTCGGACCAATGCCAGTTACTTTTATCAAGCTTAAAAACATATCTTTTTCTTCTTGATTTATAAAGCCATAGAGCAACTGTGCATCTTCTCTTACGATAAGCGAAGTGTGAATCACGACTTCTTGCTCCATGTGCTTTTGAAAACGATAAGAATTAGGTGTTTGAATCTCGTATCCTACGCCTGATGATTCAACTACCACGTGCGTAGGATTTAATACTGTTAATGTGCCTTTAATATATGCGTACACGTATACACTTCCTTATATAGTCATACTAATTAATTCAACTTTAGAAATGTGATCAATAATTCTTAGAGCTTCCACTACATCATCAATTTCCAAATCCGTACCCTTGGCATCTAAAGAAAGTGTGATTGTTGCTCTACCGTCCATTGGAATACTTTGGTGAATTGTTAATACAGATAAACGTAAACTAGATAATGTATTTAATACTTGTGCCAACATGCCTACGATATCATTAACATACAATATTAATGTGAATTCTCTCGTTGATTCCATCTTTTCATCAATCGGAAATATAGTATCTCGATATTTATAAAATGCACTTCTAGATAAATCGAACTGTTTGACTGCTTCAAATATGGACAATGACGGATCATTTTTTAATACATCTTTAATTTTTAAAGTTTTTACAACTGATTCTGGTAAAACATCTTCTCTAATTAAATAAAACTTTTTATAGTCTTTTTTGTCCAAATTAAGCACTCCTATTCAACAAATTCAAATTCTCCGCCAAGTATTCTTACGATATCACCATTTTCACAACCGCGTGCTCTCAATGCCTCATCGATGCCCATTGAGCGCATTTGACGTGCGAACCTACGTACTGCTGGGTCGCTATTGAAGTCAGTCATCTTGAACATTCTTTCAATTGCTTTTCCACTTACAACGTATGCAGCATCATCATCTCTAGTAATTGTGAAATTGTCTTGACTAGGCGTATGTTTGTACAACACTCTGTTAACACCTAAGTCTTCTTCTTCTTCTTTACTAAAGTCAATGTCTTTTACCTCTTCTAATTTATCTGCAATTGCATATAAAAGTTCATCTATATGATCATGCATCACTGTAGATAAAGGAATAATATGAATACTATCATCATTCAATTCTTCTTTAAAAACTTCTAAGTTATCTTCAGCGTTTGGCATATCCATCTTATTTGCTACAACGATTTGAGGTCTCTCTTCTAAGCGATGTTCATAAGCACTTAATTCTTCATTAATTACTTTATAATCTTCGAATGGATCGCGACCTTCAGAGCCACTCATATCAATCATATGAACAATCACTTTTGTTCTCTCAACGTGTTTTAAAAATTGATGACCTAATCCTACACCTTCAGACGCACCTTCAATAAGACCAGGTAAATCTGCCATTACAAAACTTCTTTGATCTTGAGTAGAAACAACACCTAAGTTAGGTTTAATTGTAGTGAAATGATAAGCACCAATTTTCGGTTTTGCTTTAGATACTATTGAGAGCAAGGTAGATTTACCAACACTCGGGAAACCTACTAATCCTACATCGGCTAGTAATTTTAATTCTAACGTGACACCTATTTCTTCACCTGGTTCTCCATTTTCACTAAAATCAGGGGCAGGGTTTCTTGGAGAAGCGAAACGAGAGTTACCTCGGCCACCACGACCACCCTTTGCTACAGTTGCACGTTGACCATCTTCAACTAAATCTGCAACAACTTCTTCTGTTTTAACATTTTTAACAATTGTGCCTGGCGGTACTTTTAGAACTAAGTGATCTGCATTTTTACCATGCATATTACTTGTTTGACCAGCGCCACCTCTATTAGCCTTGAAATGTGTTTGATATCTAAAGTCTAATAAAGTTCTTAATCCTTCATCAACCTCAAATATAATTGACGCACCATTACCACCGTCGCCACCAGCTGGGCCACCAAATGGAATATATTTCTCTCTACGGTAGGCTGTTATACCATTACCGCCATCACCTGCTTTAAGTGATATTTTAACTTGATCGACAAACATGATTTCACCTCTTTTTCTAAAAACTTAATTTCTATATCTTTTATATTATATCATTATCTTGCCTACTAGAAAATAAAGACAAAAAATAAACACCAGAAGTCATAACTTCTGGTGTTAATGATAACAAAAACTACTCAGCTGCTGCGTAAACAGAAACTTGTTTTTTGTCGCGACCTTTGCGTTCAAATTTAACAACGCCGTCGATTTTAGCGAATAATGTATCGTCGCCACCACGACCAACATTTTCACCAGGATAGATTTTAGTACCGCGTTGGCGGAATAAAATTGAACCACCTGTAACGTGTTGACCATCAGCACGTTTCGCTCCTAAACGTTTTGACTCAGAGTCACGACCGTTTTTTGTAGAACTTATCCCTTTTTTAGATGAGAAGAATTGTAAGTTTAATTTTAACATTGGGTTGCACCTCACTTATAATTTAGTCTGATATTTTCTTTATATTCTTCTTCAATTGTTTGCAATGATACTAACATTGCCTGAAGAATTAATTGCGCTTTTTCATTTGTAGCATCGACACTTCTTACGTGGAAATGTCCACCGTCATCATTGTAATCAATGTCTGGTTTTTCGTTTGTTAATCCCATGATAGCATTAACGCTTCCGAAAATAACTGCGGATGCACCAGCACAAACTATATCATGCCCGTATTCGCCATATTCTGCATGACCATCCATAATAACATCAGTTACTTGACCAGCTTTGTTCAATGTAACATCAACAGTAATCATAATTAAGCGTTGATTTTGTCGATAGTTAATTTAGTGTAAGGTTGACGATGACCTTTTTTACGTTTTGAGTCTTTACGACGTCTGTAAGTGAATACAGTGATTTTTTTACCGCGTCCTTCTTTATTAGCAGTAGCAGTAACAGTAGCACCCTCAACTGTTGGCGCACCAACTTTAACTGAGTCTCCACCTACAAATAATACTTTGTCAAAAGTGAATGATTCACCTTCGTTTAAATTTAATTTTTCAACGAAGATTTCTTGTCCTTCTTCAACTTTTAATTGTTTTCCACCTGTTTCGATAATAGCAAACATACTTTGCACCTCCTATAATTTTAAGTCACGCCAAATACAGGTGACATAATTGTACTTGAACCTGAACCTGAGCGGTTGTATGTAGCTATGAACTACTCAACTACTGCATTTTAGCATTAGGATTTCTTACTGTCAATCTTCAATTGCACTTTTCTTAAGAATTTCATTATAATCGGAAATAAAATTGTTAGTAAAATTAAATTCAATATAAATGTGGGTATTAATCTAAATATCATAAAGTCTATAAACTCAAAATTTATAAGCCCTAAAATACTATACATAATTGCTGCATAAATTTCTAAGAAAACTGTACTAAGCAAAATAATGATAAACAGCATTGTATGATCTCTATAAAATGTTTTGAAGAAAAAGTCCATGATGACTACAAATAAAATATAACCAAATAGGTATAAACCATAAAAACTGCCGAAATATAAATCTGTGATTAGACCTAATACTACCGATAAAACCATCGCTACACCAAAACTTCTATACACACTTAGCATCAAAATGTACATGATTGTTAAATGTGGCACGAAAATAATATCTTTGTCTCCTATTTGCATTGGTATAACGAGCCCAATAGCAGTATCAATATAAAACAATACAATACCAATAAGAAAGTAGTATAATGCACGCATTAATTATCCCCGCTTTCATTATCTGGTATTGTTTTAGGGTCTCTTTTAGCAACATAGACTTGGTTTAAGTCTGCTAAGTTTGCAGCTGTCTTCACTCTTACTTCTTTAGATAAACCATACTCATCATTTTCAACTTTAGATACTTCACCTATGTAAATACTACTAGGAAGTTGATCTGCTAAGCCGCTCGTAACAACTTTATCTCCTTTTTTAACACCATCTTTATTATTTATATCTGTAATTACAAGTTCTTCATTCTTAGCATCATAATGATCTATTAAACCAAAAACATTTTTGCCATCATGTTGAATGTTTACAGACAATCGACTAGCACGTGTGTTCGTTGATATTAAATCTACTTGAGACGAGAATTGATTCACTTTAGAGATACGGCCAACTAATCCTTCTGAAGTCATCACAGCCATATTATTTTCTATTCCGTCTTTCGAACCTTGGTTTATAACCAATGTATTCATCCATTGATCAGGATTTCTAGATAATACTGTGCTAGAAATCGGTTCATATTTTGAAATATCTTCAATATCTAATTCTTTTTTGTAAGTTTTATTTTCTGTTTTCAGTCTTTCATTTTCAGATTCTAATTGCTTTACTTTACTATTTTGTTCTTCTGAACTATTTTTTGCAAAGAGATTACCGATAGATCCTGTTACAAATTGTACAGGATAGCTGACTGCTTTTTGACCAAAAGCAACAGTATCTCCCACATACTGTTCTACTGGTGATTGCGTTTGTGAACGCAAAGATACACCAATTAAGGCTATAAACACAATGATTGCACACAGTATAACAATCAGTTTGTTGTTTTTAAAAAACTTTGACAACCTGAACACCTCTATTAACCAACTATTTTATATTCTTATTATCATTTTATATCACTAGTGTTACGAAATAAAGCACGAACCCTGATATTACATAACAAAATTTATCCTTTGTTGAATCAACAGTTTAACTAGATTAAGCGAATACGTTCTAAGGTTTGATTAAAATGTAATAAATTAAACGATACATTGTATTATAACAATACTTATAGTCATTAGTGTATTAAAAAGTGTTAGTTTTGCGAATCATAATTCAACATATTATTTTTTATTTAAAATTTAAACTTAAATACTGCTTGAATTCATGTTGTACAAGGTCAGCCAAAATGGCTAGAAAATGAAATACAAGAGATGAAGCTCTTGCATAAGAATTATTTGTCTTCCTAAATAAAGTAGTAATTCTTCAAAAGTTATATCCGGGCATCTTCAATTCAGTCACTGCCAAATAACGCTTGAGGCTAACGCATGTATTTATATCACAGACCCTTAATCTTTTTTTATTCTCTTATTTAAAATTGCGATTGTATTAAAGTTTTCAAGGCATAAAAAAAACGCCTCTACTATAAGAGACGTGAACTTACTTTAGTTATTTTCTTTTTCATCTGATTTTTTGTCGTCAGTTGATTTTTTAGCTTTTTTCTCATCTTCTTCATATAATGTTTCTTTTTTACGCCAACGTGCAAATAAATTTTGTGCTTTAGCTTGCTCAGCCATTTTCTTATCTTTAGACTGTTCACTCATAATTGGACACCAACCTTTAACGTTTTTACTTATCTAAGGCTAACGCATTTCACCCTATAATTCAAACGCATTACTCGTAGTTAGATTGTGGTTGTAATTCAATATGCACTCCTAATTGATTTAAATCTTGTTCCATTTCAATTTCTGTCTTGTAAACACGAAGTGAATCTGAGCCAAATTTATAGATAATAAACTCATCGCCACGTTGCCCAGCTAAGTATTCATCAGTGTAACCCATTCTTTCTAAACCTGAGACTGACATAAACTCTTTTTTATTAATCCAATCAAACACATTTTTCGTTTGACTAAATGGTACATTATTAAGGATGTCATTATCTTCTACTGAATATCGTTTACCACCAGTCAAATTTTGTTGAGGTGCTTCATCATTCATAGATGGCTTATCATCATGTACTGGGTTCCATTCTTGGTCTTTTAAAAAAGGTGCATATTTTAATGCGAAAAGTACAATTGCTACAATCGCTATGACAGCTATAATGTTTTTTACAATACTGAAAATAAACCGCATGAACCATCCTCCTATTAAGTCACTCTATATTATAATTTTTCATTGTTAAATTATCATCAGTCTCTAGAAGTATTTAAAATTTATCTATAGACTGATGCATACGCCCTATTTTCATAGTACAATGTTTTTAAAGGGAGTGAATACAGAATGAGTATTTTATCTATAATCCTGCTTGCACTCTTAGTCATACTACTATTTAGAGTAGGTTTATCAATTTTAAGATTTATTATATATATTGGGATTATTGTGTTATGTATATATTTAGGTTACCAAGGTATTCTTTGGTTAATGGAGAATTTTAACACTTATTTCAATTTCATAAATTAAAATTTTAGCGCTTAAGGATTACGTTATCCATTAAGCGCATTTTTGTGTTATTAAATTTAAAATTTCGATACCTTTATTTCAAATATGTAAAAAATATAAAGCACTACTAACAAAACTTAACATATACTAGAGAAACTTGTCATTTACTTACTTTCCCACACCATTACTCAACACTTGATAAATATAATAACAACCACTTAATAACAGTGCCCATATTATCGATACTGCTATAGCACTCAATAAATAAACCCCAATTGAAGTTGATGTGTGATTAAATACAACGAATAATATAGTTGTAACAACAACTCCGATAACTGAAACAGCTATTGCAATACCTGTTCTTTTCAAATTAATTGCTCGGCGCTTTTTTGTAAGTTGCATGAGATACACTACAGGTAACAATAAACCGATTAATAAAATACTTCCCAATATATAATCCTCCTTATATAACATCTTGATTATACAATACCTAGAGGCATACCGGAAGATTAATGTGACTCATAAAATAAATCAGTCATATGTAAAAAGACATCCTTTCATTATCAGGATGTCTTTAATATATAATGTTAATTTAAATTCTTATACAAATTCTTCATATTCACGTGGGTTTTGACCTTCAACACGACCGCTTTCGCCTTTATCTAAAGCGTCAATCTTATCTAAGTCTTCTTGATCTAAATCAAAATCAAGATAATTATAATTTTCTTGTTGATGTAGGTCATCACTTGCTTTAACAATTGGAAATACATGATTTTGATTAACCCAGTTAATAATTACTTGGGCAGGTGTACGATCATATTTATCAGCAATACCTTTAATCGTATCGTTCGTAAGAACGTCATTAATCTCACGTCCTAAAGGACTCCACGCTTCTGATAAAATACCTCTTTTGTCATTTTCTGCTATTAAATCTCTATTGTTGAAATACGGTTGTATCTCTATTTGATTTGTAGCGGGTGTAACTCCTGTTGCCTCAATAATTTCATCTAAATGTTCAGGCATAAAATTAGAAACACCAATCGTTTTAATTAAGCCATATTTCTGTGCATCAACTAATGCTTTCCAAGCTTCCACGTATTTACCTTGTTTGGGATTCGGCCAATGTATTAAATATTTGTCAAAATAATCTAATCCAGTACGATAAAGTGATTCTTGAATTAGGTTTATAGCTTTATCATATTCATGTGCAGCACCTGGTAACTTAGCACTTACATAAATCTGTTCTCGAGGTATTGACGAACGACGAATTGCTTCGCCTACCATACCTTCATTATTATAATTAGTTGAAGTATCTATTAAGCTATAGCCCATATTAATTGCGTTTAGTAATTGATTAACACCTTTTCCACCTTGGATATTAACCGTTCCTAACCCTATATGAGGTAAAGTTGATCCATCATTTAAACGAAACTCATCATACATTGTCATTAATAATCCTACCCTTCTTCCATATATTTAAAAATCAGAATAAATATGTTGTTTTTTAATCGTCACTTTCTTTTTCTACCCTTTTTACCGATTTAATAATCTGCAAAAACATTCTTATTCTAAGTAAGTTTATAAATTCACTTAAAAGTAGTCTTCAGTCAATATACCCTTCTTCAACCATGCTTAAATAAGTATGGTCACCTATAATAATGTGGTCTAATAAATCAATCCCTAATAATCGCCCACATTCTTTTAATCTTTCAGTAGTTTTAATATCTTCATTCGAAGGAGTAACATCGCCAGAGGGATGATTGTGTAGCACAATAATAGCATTACTTGCACTTTTAACAGCTTCACTAAATATTTCTCGTGGATGTACAATTGAACTGTTTAAAGTGCCAACAAATATAGTTTTTTGTTTAATAACTACGTTTTTAGAATTTAAAAATAGCGCTATAAATTTCTCTTGGGTCAAATGCTCCATTTTGCCCATCATGAAATCCGCGACATCTTTAGGACTTAAAATTTGAATCTTATCATCTACACTACCTGAATGCATGCGTTCTCCTAACTCAAACGCTGCTTTCAAAATAAGCGCTTTATATAAACCTACACCTTTGATTTTATTTAAGTCACTAATAGATAACATTTTTAATTCTTTTAAGCTATCAACTGTCTTCAACAATTCGTTTGCAATATCTAAACTCGAGCTCCCTTTTCGACCAGTATTTATTAGTATGGCTAATAACTCAGCATGTGATAAATGCGAGGCACCATGGCTTAACAAACGTTCTCTCGGCTTCTGATTATCTGCAAGTTCATTTATTCTCAAATAAGACCCACCCCTAAAGTTAAATATTGATGAGATATTATTGTTAAATTAAAAGCAACAAAAATAAAAGGTATAAGTGGGGTTTTTTGTTTTATATTACGAAAAAATATCATACTAACTAAAGCAAAAACGCCTCCACAAATAAACGTGAAAAGCATTGTTAACACAAAATATGGATATGGTAATAAATAAGATAGCAATGAAAAGAGAAGTATGTCACCATAACCAATCCCGTGACGTACTAAAAAATAGAAAAAGTGCAATACCGTAGTCATGATTATGCAGTGGTATACATTACCTTGTGTAATAAAGTAGGAACATAACGAAAATATAATATACAGAGGGAGGGGCAACGCAAAAGTTTTAATGTCATACATAGTAAATACAAGTAGAAATATATAAATAAGTAAAAAAGTGGCTTGATCTAAAGGGATTGATAAATAAGAAAGTACAAATGCAGGAGCAATAGATAAAAATTCTCCAATTAAATATAAAGAACTCAACTTACTTTGGCAGCAACTGCTCCTCCCTTTTAAACACAAAAAGCTTATAATTGGTATCATTTCGGTGAATTTAAGCCCTCTATGACAATAATCACAACGGGAACGTAAGACAAAGTAATTTAACTTTAATTGATTCACATAGCTCAACTGATATAAATAACTAAATAGAACTGGACATAATAAAAGTTGTTTAATCATTGATCTACCTCCTTATAAAAATTATATCACGTCCGTTTTAACTTAATAACAAAATTATCACTTAGTTAAAATTTTCAATTGTAAGTTTGTTAAAATAAAATTTCAGTATACAAAAAGCGCAATAACCACTACAATTTAAATGGATAATCATTTAAATAAAATAGAGATTACGCGCTTATGTATAATAATTATATGTACATTTAACTATGAAACACAGTAAGACACAATCAGCCCCTCTGTATTCATTAATTAAAATGTTATGTGTTGTTGTTAATTATTAATAAGAAAGTTAATCATCATTTTTCGATACTATTTTTTCTTAACTTCTTCCACTGTTTCTTCCACTTCTTCTCGTGTTATTTTTTCACGGCCATTTTGCATAGCTTTTAAAGATTTATGTGCAAGCGCTAAAGGTAAACGGACAAATAATATAATCGTCCTCTTATGGATTGAATCAATATACGCGTCTGCTTTTGATAAGTTTTCATCTGCATAATCAAAAAGATCTGCACGACTCCAACCGTCCGGTACAAAACTCACACCACGTTCATCTAAATCTTCTTTCTCATTTCGTAAAATATTGACGGCTTGCAGTCCACGTCCATAACAAATGGCTAAATCGTGATCTGTTTTTTCACCAGCACACAATTCCCATAGTTCTGACAGCATGACACCAACACGTCCTGCAACGTAATATGTATATTCATCTAAATCTTCTCGTGTATGAACATCCCAGTTTGCTTTCGCCCATTTAGCCATGCCGAATGCCATCTCGCTCGAAGAATCTAAAACGATTGGCAAAGTTCTATCGGGACATGCGTCTATCCACTCACTTAAACGGAGTGTAACTTCAGGCATGATATCTTTCACAGGACTAAGAATCTCTAGATATTTTTCTTCATCGAAAGGTTCTTTAAATAATTCACTCACTTGCATTAAAATTTTATATTTTAAATCATTATCTACTTCTTCATGATCCTCAATCTCATCAATTGCTCGTAGTATTAAGTATGCAGATGCTACTGAGTGTTTTAATTCTTTTTCTAAAAAGGTAATCGGAATATAAAATGTACGACTTGTTTCTTTTAGTACGCGCATTGCATCCTTTGGAAATTTCTTTTCTGTCATGTTAATCTTTCCCTCCCTTTTTTAAATACTATCATATTATCACAAATTAAAATAGGAATTGCTAAATAGATAAAATAACAACAATAATTATTTGTGTTAAACGATGTATTGATTAAAATTCATACAAATCATCGAACAAATCTTTACTTTTTAAAAATTTTCATAAAATTACTATATAAAAAAGCCAGTTACTTTTACATTAAAGTCAGAATAAATCATTAACCCTGACCCAATAACGCTAAATAATAACTAGCTTTCTTATTGAGTAAATCTATATTTAATTAAAATCCGTTTAGATTCACTGCTGTTTAATAAAATTTAAAAATTAACTTTTGCTTTAACTTCACTAATAAAATATAAACTTCCAGTTATGATTAATCCATCACCTTCGTAAGTTTCAATAAACTTCACATAATCATCAACAAGTTCTTTTTGATCAAATCTTATTTCTTCAAAAATAGCGTCTTTAGTTAATGCTCGTGGAAAATCAAAATCAGTAACATAAAACGTTGAAGCGATTGTTTTAAGTTGATCTACCATCGTATTAATTGGTTTTCCTTTCACTGCAGAAAACAAGATATCCAAACGATCAACGTGGTAATAATCTTTCATTGTACTAATTAAAGCTTCTACACTTTCAACATTATGTGCGCCATCAACAATCATCAAGGGCTTTTCTTTAACTTGCTCAATTCTCCCTGTCCAGCTTACTGATTCAATACCATCTATCATCTTATTGAAATCTAAATCAACAATGCCTGATTCGTTTAGTTCAATAAGTGCAGTTATTGCTAAAGCTGCGTTTTCTTTTTGATGCTCGCCCAACATATTTAATAGTAAGGTTTCTAATTCATAGTCTTTATAACGATAAGTAAATTCTTCTCCTTGTGAAACGATACTAATATCGCGATCAAACTCTATGCCTTCAGTATTCTGTTGCTCCACGCAACCACGAATCACTTTAAGCGCATCTGCATTTTTCACTGCATAGATGATTGGTGTGTCAGGTTTGACGATTGCACCTTTATCTTTTGCTATGTCAGTATAAGTATCTCCTAGAATTTCAATATGATCTAGTCCTATACTTGTGAGAATTGTTAATATCGGTTTAAAAACGTTCGTCGAATCATTCTTAATCCCTAACCCCGCTTCAACTATTACAAAATCAACTGGATGTATTTCACCAAAATATAAAAACATCATCGTAGTAATGATTTCAAATTCAGTGGCTGTTCCAAGCTCTGTTTCAACTTCTAATGCTTCACTTATTGGTTTTACTTTTTGAACTAATTCAACAATATTGTCATCACTAATCGGTATCCCATTTAAACTTATACGCTCATTAAAGGTTTCAATAAATGGCGAAGTAAAAGTACCAACTTCATATCCATTATCAACAAGTGCTGATCTTAAATATGCAACTGTGGATCCTTTTCCATTCGTGCCACCTACATGAATACCATTTATATTAAATTGAGGATTGTTTAATCGTTCCAACATCCATTCCATACGCTTAACGCCTGGTTTAATGCCAAATTTAGTTCTTTCATGTATCCAATATAAGCTATCTAGGTAATTCATGTTTAGGACTCCTATGCTTTTAATTGATTAATTCGTAATTTAACACCCTCGTATTTTTCTTGATACGTTTGTTTTTTCTCACGCTCTTCATTGATTACTTTTTCAGGTGCTTTATTAACGAAGTTATCGTTTGCTAATTTTTTATTAACACGATCCAATTCTTTTTCCCATTTCCCAAGTTCATGTTCTAATCTTTCAATCTCTTTATCCATATCGATTAAACCTTCAAGTGGTAAGACAACTTCACCAGCTGTAGTAATAGATGTCATTGCTTTTTCAGGTATTACAACTGCTGTATCGATTGTAAGTTCACTAGGATGACAGAATCTATCTATATAATTTGAATTATTTAATAGCGTATCTTTAATATTTTCATCTTTTACTTTAATGAAAATAGGTATTGCTTTAGATAATGGTGTATTTACTTCCAAGCGTGATTGTCTAACAGATTTAATTATTTCAACCAGTTGTTGCATCGTTTCTTTACTTTCATCAAAAATCAACGCATCGTTCACTTTAGGCCAAGGCGCATTAACAATTGTTTCACCTTCATGTGGCAGATTTTGCCAAATTTGTTCAGTAACAAATGGCATGAATGGGTGTAACATTCTCATTGTATTATCTAAAACATAAGTTAGTACAGAACGCGTTACTTGTTTTTGTGCTTCATCATCGCTATTCATTGGTATTTTACTCATTTCAATATACCAATCACAGAAATCATCCCAAATGAAGTTATAAAGCGTACGCCCAACTTCACCAAACTCATACTTGTCACTTAAATCCGTAACGTTAGCAATCGTTTCATTTAAACGGGTTAAAATCCATTTATCTGCTAGTGATAGATTACCTGATAAGTCTACATCTTCCACTTTAAAGTCATCGCCAATATTCATTAAACTAAATCGAGCTGCATTCCAAATTTTATTGATAAAATTCCATACAGATTCAACTTTTTCAGTAGAATAACGTAAATCATGACCTGGTGAAGATCCAGTTGCTAAGAAATATCTTAGACTATCTGCACCATACTCATCGATAACATCCATTGGATCAACACCATTACCTAGAGATTTACTCATTTTACGTCCATCTTCTGCACGAACCAATCCATGTAATAATACATCATCGAATGGACGTTTTCCAGTAAATTCTAATCCTTGGAAGATCATTCTTGCCACCCAGAAGAAGATAATGTCATAACCAGTAACTAATGCATTCGTTGGGAAGTAGCGTTGGAAGTCTTCAGCTTCAACATCTGGCCAACCTAACGTTGAAAATGGCCATAATGCACTAGAGAACCATGTGTCTAATACATCTTCATCTTGTGTCCAATTTTCAATATCTTCTGGTGCTGCTTCGCCGACATAAATTTCGCCAGTTTCATTGTGATACCATGCAGGAATTTGATGTCCCCACCATAATTGACGTGAAATTGTCCAATCTCTAATTTCTTCCATCCAACGGTTAAATGTTTTTTCAAATCTTGCAGGTACAAAATCGATTCTATCATCTGTTTTTTGATTATCTAATGCTTGCTCTGCTAAAGGTTTCATTTTTACAAACCACTGTGTAGATAAATAAGGTTCTACAACTGCACCAGAACGTTCAGAATGACCAACAGAATGTTCATGCTCTTCTATTTTAATAACTAAACCTTCAGACTTTAAATCTTTTACAAGCTGTTCACGACAGTCAAATCTATCGAAACCTTCGTATTTACCAGCTTTGTCATTCATTTTACCAGATTCATCCATTACAATAATGCGCTCTAAGTCATGACGATTACCGATTTCAAAGTCATTTGGATCATGCGCAGGTGTCACTTTCATTGCCCCACTACCAAATTCAATATCCACATAATCGTCTGCTAAGATAGGCAATTCTCTACCAAGTATAGGTAAAATAACTTTTTTACCTATGATATCTTTATAACGATCATCATTAGGATTTACAACAATCGCAGTATCACCTAACATTGTTTCAGGACGCGTCGTAGCGATTTCTATATACCCTTCGCCATCTGCATAAGGGTATTTAAAATGATAGAATTTACCTTGTACGTCTTCATGAATAACTTCAATATCTGATAATGCAGTACGAGCGATAGGATCCCAGTTTATAATATATTCTCCACGATAGATTAAATCTTTTTTATACATATCAACGAATACTTTATTAACTGCTTTACTCAATCCATCATCCAATGTAAATCTTTCTCTACTGTAATCTAAACCTAATCCTAGTTTGGCCCACTGTTTTCTAATAAATGTAGCATATTCTTCTTTCCAGTCCCACGCTTGTTCAAGGAATTTTTCACGTCCTAAATCATGACGAGATAATCCTTGTTCATTTAATTTAGCTTCTACTTTTGCTTGTGTTGCTATACCAGCATGGTCCATACCAGGTAAATATAAAGTATCATAACCTTGCATACGTTTCATACGTGTAAGTATATCTTGTAACGTTGTATCCCATGCATGCCCTAGATGTAATTTACCAGTTACATTGGGTGGTGGAATAACAATTGTGTATGTTTCTTTTTTATTATCTTCAGACGCTTTAAAATAGCCTTTATCAAGCCATTCTTCATAGCGCCCAGACTCAACTTCGTTCGGATTATATTTTGGTTTCATTTCCATTCGTTAAAATCCTCCTTAAAATAAAAAAACCGCCCTATAAATATATAGGACGGATTTCCCGTGGTACCACCTAAATTCAAGAAATTAGTTCACTAATTTCAAGCACTTAAAATTATGATTAACGCTCAAACACGCTTCAACCTATTTTACAAACAATTATATTGCAGTATTTCAGCTAAAGTTCAATGTGGGCTACTTTCAATAAGTTAAACTGTACATTTTCAGCACACATGTACTCTCTGATAAATCTAAGCCTATTTACTCTTCCCAGTAGACAATATTTCTTTACTTAATTATAGTATAATGGATGTTAAGATAAGTCAATGGAATGGAGTGAAAATATATGAATGAATGCGCATTTGGCACAAATGATCCAACCTACCTCGAATATCATGATGAAGTGTGGGGTCAACCACTTTATGATAGTTTGAAACTATTTAAACTGATGGCACTAGAATCACAACATGCTGGTCTTTATTGGTTAACAATTTTAAAGAAAAAAACATCTTATGAAGAAGCTTTTTATGACTTTGATCCAGTGCTTATTTCTAAAATGACACCTAATGATATAGACCGCTTAATGACATTTCCTAATATCGTTCATAATAGGAAAAAAATAGAGGCCATCGTTGGACAAGCAAAAGGATATTTTGAAATAGAAAAAGACTTCGGAAGTTTTAGCGATTTTCTATGGTCATATGTAAATCACCAACCTATCGATTGCGGATATACAAAGCCAAGTGATCGTATAACTGTAGACACACGCGCAACGGAATTATCGAAAACATTAAAACGTTATGGTTTTAAATTTTTAGGGCCAGTGACAGTCTATTCATTTTTAGAAGCTGCTGGTTTGTATAATGCACATATGCAAGCATGTCCTAATAATCCAAATCATTATCAAGGCATAGGCTTCAATTAGTCATAGGTTAATTACTCTCAAGAAAAGTTCGTTTTTTGATGTTTTCAGCATAATACAACAATATTCTACGCCTAAAAACCAAAATATTTCAATAGAAGATATATAAAATGCCAACAAATCCATAAGATTTTGTTGGCATTTTTATTGTAAGTTCACAGGTAAAGAATCTATTTTTTAAAATGAATATTAAAGTGTTGAAAAATTTAAACCTTTTATAAATCTCGTCTTTTGTGACTATTTTTAATGATTTCTTTGTTTTTATACAATCTGATTATAAGTAAAGTCAATAGCATTGCAACAATAACCTTAACAATATCGTAGGTTAGTATGACATTGACCCATAGAAGAATGATGACCATTATATAAATAATTTTCATAAAATATATGTTAGAAATGCTTTGTTAGTTGTGACTTTTCTTTACTTTCTTGGCTCAAACGCTAGAGTCACTTAAACTAAAAAGTTATTTGATATGTCTATATCACATTTTCTAACACGGTTTCACCCTCTCTATAACATCATATTGTCTATAAAAGTCGTAATATATCATTGTGATGCTATTGTTCAATTTTCTAATTAAAAAATACCATCTGTTTATTTAAGTTTTTTTTCACGATATTTCAAGAACTCGTTTATCGCTGGTGCAATTAAGAATAAAATAAAGAATATTCTAAAGATATGGTAACTAGAAATCAATGCGACATCCGCACCTGTTTCTAACGCCACTATAACAATTTGACTCATACCACCTGGAGCAGCGCCCAAGAACAATTCATTTACTGAATGAGTCGAAAATGTAGAAATGATTAGCACCATTACGAAAGCTAATAATATGAGCAATGTATTTTGAAAAGCAATTGCGACGGCAATCCGCCCTTTCATCTGATCTAATAATAGTGCAATTTGAACGCCAATTCTAATCATATAAATAACTTGTGCACCTGCAATAATATAATTATCTAATGTAAAGTTAGCACCTGTCAACAAATTCCAACATATTAACACAAGAATCGGTGCAAGTATCTGTTTTGTCGGAAAATTAATTTTACCCATTACGATATATACAGCGATTACAGCTAATGTCAAAAAGATAATACTAGAAATCGATAAAGCATCTGTTAATGTTGCTGTAACTTCAGATCCACCGGTTGCTAATTCTTGTGAGTCTTTAAAAAAATATGAAATAAAAGGCACAAGAATAACCACAAATATAATTCTCGAAGTTTGAGTCAAACTCACTACCATAATATCTGCTTTTTTATTTTCCTCGGCCATAATCAACATTTGACTCAACGCACCTGGAATGACACTAAGTATTGCTGTTTCAGTATTCACTTTTGCTATTTTTTTGAAAAAATAAGCAATGATTAATGCGAGACCAAGCAGTAATACAGTAATTATTACAATGGTAAACCAATCATCTTTAATATCTAAAATAACCTCTTTAGTGAAAGTAGAGCCAATTTGAACACCTAATAACACTAAACCAATCTGACTTAGCCAAAATGGCCAATTTACTTCTAAATGCAAATACCTTACACAGATAACACTGGCAATAATAGGACCAAACATAAATGGCAATAATATGTGGGCTGCATTAAGTATAAAACTTAAAAATAAAGATAACGCTAAAACGATGATATTGTTTCTTAATTGCTTACTCATGTACTCACAACTTTCATAGGAATCATTATACTTCATAGTCCTTTACATATAAAAGCGCCCGATCAACACCGTGGTTGTTCGGGCTAAAAATAAACTTTATACAATTCGACTTAGAGCAATATCAAATGCTTGTATTGTTTGTTCAATATCAGCTTCTGTATGTGCTGTTGAAAGAAATGTTCCTTCAAATTGGGAAGGCGGTAAGAATACGCCTTCTTTTGCCATTTCTCTATACATTTGACTAAACATTTCTAAGTCACTTTTATTTGCTTGTTCAAAGTTTGTAACCGGCCCTGCATTTATGAAATATCCTATCATAGAACCAGCACGATTTACAGTGATTGGCACATGATGTTTTGCAAAGACCTCTTTCAAACCTTCTTCTAATTTGTCACCTAATTTATTAAAATAATCATATGATTCAGGAGTTAATTGAATTAATGTTTCATAACCGCTCGTCATAGCTAATGGATTACCTGATAGCGTACCAGCTTGATAAATATCACCAGTTGGTGCAATTTGATCCATAATTTCTTTTTTACCACCAATGGCACCGACAGGCAAGCCACCACCAATTACTTTACCTAAACAAGTTAAATCTGGTGTGACATTAAAGTAACCTTGCGCACAATTGTACCCAACTCTAAATCCTGTCATCACTTCATCAAAAATAAGCAATGAACCATATTCTGTAGTGATGTCTCTTAAACCTTGTAAAAATCCTTCAACTGGAGGTACTACCCCCATATTACCAGCTACAGGTTCTACTATTACGCCAGCAATATCGTCACCAAATTCTTCAAATGCAACTTTTAACGCATCTAAGTCATTATATGGAACTGTGATTGTATTTTTCGCAATACCTTCAGGCACTCCTGGAGAATCAGGCAAACCAAGCGTTGCAACGCCGGATCCTGCTTTGATTAATAGTGAGTCACTATGACCATGATAACAACCGATAAATTTAATGATTTTATTACGACCAGTATAACCACGTGCTAAACGCAGTGTATCAAGTGTTGCTTCAGTACCTGATGATACCATACGTATTTTTTCAATAGATGGCACACGATCGATAACGAGTTCAGCTAATTTATTTTCTTGTAGTGTGGAAGCGCCAAAACTTGTACCATTATCCACTGCTTCATGAATTTTATCAATTACCTGCTTGTTTTTATGTCCTAAAATTAAAGGCCCCCAACTTAGAACATAATCGATGTACTCATTACCATCAATATCATAAATTCTTGAACCTTCACCATGGTCCATAAATATTGCTGGTGTATCTACTGATTTAAAAGCTCTTACTGGACTATTGACACCACCGGGCATCAATTGTTCAGCTTTTACCATCGCCTTTTCAGAATTAGTGTAACGCATTCTATATAACCTCCTTATTGTTCATCAATATATCTACAAATATCTTTTGAAAAATACGTAATAATTAAATCCGCGCCTGCACGCTTCATTGAAACCATTTGTTCCATAACCACTGCTTTTTCATCAATCCAACCATTAAGTGCAGCTGCTTTTGTCATGCTATATTCTCCACTTACATTATAAGCAACTATAGGTACGTTTGTAGTATTTCGAACATCTCTAATGATATCTAAGAAACTTAGAGCAGGTTTAACAATCATCATGTCAACGCCTTCTTTTAAATCACTGTCAAGTTCTCTAAGTGCTTCTCTTCTATTTGCAGGATCCATTTGATATGTTTTGCGATCACCAAACTGTGGTGTAGATTCTGCTGCATCACGGAAAGGCCCGAAGAAACTAGAAGAATATTTAATACCATAACTCATAATTGGCACATTATAATAACCAGCTTCATCTAGACCTGCTCTAATTTCAGCAACAAAGCCGTCCATCATGTTACTTGGCGCAATAATGTCAGCACCAGCTTCAACTTGAGAAATTGCAGTCTTAACGAGTAATGGTAGTGACTTATCATTATCAACATCATTCGTGTCATGATTAATCACACCACAGTGACCGTGGTCTGTATATTCACATAAACAGGTATCCGCAACGATTAATAAATCACTGTACATAGACTTCGCTTTTCTAGTCGCTGCTTGTATGATGCCATTATGATCATAAGCACCTGTACCAACTTCATCTTTTTTATTTGGCACACCAAAAAACATGATGCCTCTTATGCCTAAATCATACGCTTCCTTAATTTCTTCATCTAATAAATTCAAACTGATTTGGTAAATACCAGGCATGGATTTAATTTCTGTTTTCACATTATCACGTTCAACTACAAATATTGGATAAATCAAATCTTCTTTGCGAACGTGCGTTTCACTCACCATGTTTCTCAGTGATTTACTACTACGTAATCTTCTGTGTCTATCAAATTGCATTATCTTCCCAACTTTCTAAAGTTTTTTGAACTAATGATTCTAAGGTTTGGATTTCTGACATCGTGCCTTGAACATTAAATATATTTAATGTGTCCAAAGTTTGTTGGCCAATGGCAAAATAATTGTTAAAAGGTATATATTGATGACTTTCAAAAAAATATCGTACAGCTGATGAACTCGCAAAAGTAATAGCATCCACTTTATTTTCAGCTATGAGATTTAAGACTTCGTTTATATTCACAGTATGTGGAACAGGTTTATATAAGTCAATTTTTCTAACTAAATAGTCTTGTTGTTTTAAACCATTTTGTAATACGGTTCTTGCTGCTGCGCTTGATGGTAATAAAATGCGACTACCTTTTATCGCTTCAAACTCCTCAAGAAAGCCTTCTTGTGAATAGTCTGTGGGACAAAATGAAACATCTAATCCTAAACTTTTACAATAATCAGCTGTTTTTTCACCAATTACTGCAATCTTTTGTATTTTTAATTTAGGTAAATACGGTTGAAAATGTTTCACAGCTTTTTTAGACGAAAAAATAAGCCAGTCATAGTTAACATCCAGCAAATTCAAATCAAAGGATAACGGTTCTACATCTATGAAGGGCTTGTGTAGAATACATGTATCTTTTTTGTTAAATTCACTAGTTTGCGTCATTACTATCACTGGTCTCATTATTTTCACCTCAAACGATTATTGTTCTTCGTTTAGTGCCTTTATTATTTCATATGCACCTTGTGCATTTAGTACTTCAGTTACTTTTTCACCGATTTCAATTGGATTCTCTCCGCGCTCAGTATGCTCATAACGTTCTTTACCATCAGGAGACATAATTAAGCCTGTAAATTCGATTGTACCATCACTACTTTTCGTAGCGTAGCCACCGATTGGAACTTGGCAGCTGCCGTTCATGCGCTCTAAGAATGTTCTTTCAGTAGTAACACAATCCGCTACATCTTCATTGTGAACTTGGTTAAGTAATGCTAACAGCTCTTCATCATCCGCCCGACATTCAATACCTAAAGCGCCTTGTCCGATGGCTGGTATTAAAGTCTCTTTATCTAAATAAGTTGTAACGATATCATCTGACCAGCCCATACGTTTCAAACCAGCAGCTGCAAGTAAAATTGCATCAAAATCTTCAGTTTCTAACTTACCTAAACGTGTATCAATATTGCCACGTATCCATTTTATTTGTAATTTAGGATATTTTGCAAGTATTTGAGCACCACGGCGTAAAGAACTTGTACCTACGATACTGTTATCTGGAAGCTCATGCAAAGGAACATGGTTCTTAGCAATATACGCATCAAATGGATTTTCACGATCCGGTATGCAACCTAGTGTTAATCCTTCTGGTATGACACTAGGTACATCTTTTAAGGAATGTATCGCCATATCTATTTCATAATCAAATAATTCATTTTGAATTTCTTTTACAAAAAGCCCTTTACCGCCTACTTTAGATAATTGTTTATCTATAATACGATCGCCTTTTGTTACTATTTCTTTAATTTCAATATCTAATTCTGGATTAACTGCTTTTAATTTTTCAATAAATTGTTGGCTTTGAGTTATAGCTAACTTACTTCTACGTGAACCAACGATTAACTTACGCATTAGGCGCAACCTCCTAGAAATGACTATATTTAACAATCAACTTTTTTCAGTAATCACATTCCTGTCCATTGATGAAAATCAGATATATGAGAAGCAAAAATCAAGTTAATCATACTTAAGCAAAATAAGCTGAGGTTAAAATAAATCAAATTATGTTTGCTTAACGTACGTCTTACTCTAAAGATGATATACAAACCATACAGCAATGCAATAATTATAGACATCACTACTTTAGGATCTTTCAATATGTGTATACCTAAAGTGTTTATACCCCATTGTGTACCTAAAATGATACTTAATATGATAAATATAAAACCAATCAAACTACTATAAAACACAACTTGCTCTAGTGTAGCTACACTACCGATTCTAAAATATTTTTGATTAAATCGTTTTTGCTTTAAATTTTTATACTGTATTAAATATAATATACAATTAACAAATGCAAAAGCAAACAGGGCGTAACTTATAATTGCAAAGGCAATATGTACTATTAACAATTCGTTTATAATACTTAATTTAGCTCCTGCACTCTGATAATGCATAGGTTGAAACGTATTTATAGCAATTAATACAAAACCAATTAAATTAAATAAAAATATCGAAAAATTTATTTGCTTGATGACACTAATCACTATAGAAATAGAGATAATTAACCAAGCTAATGCAAAAAACACATCAAAAACATTACCTAATGGAATTTGATTCGTTACATTAGCATAAATAGATAAAGAGATTGTTTGTAACACCCAAACAATCCCTAATGTAACAAAACCAATTTTTCTAACTTTATAATGCTTTTTCACAAAATCAAAAAAGTAACAAGCAATACTAAATAAATAAATTAATAATATAAGTTCATTTAATCTTATAAATGAAAATTCTTGCATATTATCACCATTTGCATGTGCTTATTCAAAACTTAAGATTTGACTAGTTGCCACTTCACTTCTTCTTTTTTTAGTTTCATAAGCCTGTTCAGCTTCAATGTCAAAAATGTTTTGAAATAGCTCTAATTTTTCGTTACTATTTCTATCATTACTCAATTCTTTAGCTTGTTTGATTGGATCTTTCAACATTTGATTAATAATACTTTTAGTATGTTTTGAAATGATTTTACGTTCTCTCTCAGTTAGGGCAGGCAATTTTCTATCAATACTATCCATAGTCTCTTCCTGAATATTCATTGCTTTTTCTCTTAAGGCACGAATAACAGGTACAACGCCTAACATACTTACCCATTCATTATGTGCAACAATTTCTCCTGGGATTCGTTGCATAATATCATTCGCTGCTAATTGACGTTCTCTGAGATTAGCATCCACTAATCCTTTCAAGTCATCTACATCATAATTAAATACATCTTGAATTGTATTAATATTAGGTTCTATGTCTCGTGGAACAGCAATGTCTATTAAAACAAGTGAATCGCTTTTACGTTCTGTTGAAATAGTACGTATCATATCGTTTGTCACAATATATTCGTCTGAACTTGTTGAACTGATAACAATATCCACATTAGCTAAAAGTTTGGGTAATAATTCCATTGATTCAAATTTCACATGATGTTTCATTGCCAATTTTTGAGCTTTACTCAACGTTCTATTAACAACTGTAATATCTGTGACACCTGAACCAATTAAATTCAAGAGTGATAATTCACTCATATCCCCTGCACCGATAATCAAAGCTTGCTTGTTGTTAATTTTGCCAAATACTTTTTTACCTAGTTCAACAGCCGCATAAGAAACACTTACTGCATTGTCTGCAATATCTGTTTGATTATGAGCTTTTTTCGCAAATGTAATTGCTTGTTTGAAAAGATGATTAAATATAGTACCTGTTGTATCTTCTTCTTGAGCTAATAAGAATGCATCTTTAATTTGTCCAAGAATTT
The DNA here is from genome assembly GCF_001431205.1 of Staphylococcus sp. NAM3COL9. GTDB lineage: Bacteria > Bacillota > Bacilli > Staphylococcales > Staphylococcaceae > Staphylococcus. The sequence goes on from NZ_LGPC01000011.1 coordinate 574,360, forward strand.
GAGTTTCACCAAGAACAACAGAATCTAAACCTGAAGTAACACGCAATAAATGATTTACTGCGTCGTCCCCCACTTTTACTTCAGTCATTTCTTTAATATCTTCAACATCAAATCCAAATGATCTCGCTAAAAAACGTTGTATATAATAACGACCAGTATGAATTTGATCCGCAACTGCATATACTTCTGTGCGATTACAAGTTGATAATATAACATTTTCTAAAATAGATTTTGTTTCAAATAAATCAACATTGGCTGAACGTATGGCATCATCTTTAAAAGCAACTTTTTCTCTCAATGCTACATCTGCTGTACGATGATTTATGCTAACCGCAATTAAATGCATTTATAACGCCCTCCATACATATTACAATAAATAAATTATAACACAATTACGTCATGAGTTAACCATCTTGCTCGAGTAAATTATAATTCTTCTAATTTACATTCAAAATGTTGTCATAATTGTACTAAACTCAACCTATTTAAATCAAAACTTATAATTTCACTGTAATGATTACAAATAACTTTCAATCATATTCCAAATTTTTTGTTGCTTGTCTTTTTTAATTGAAGAATAGCTTATAATCTCGTCCTCAGCTTCCATTTCTAATTTTTGCTGAATCTTCGCTAAATGCTTCTGTACTTTACCCTTAGCAATTTTATCTTCTTTTGTAGCTACAATAAGGGTCGGGATTTCATAGTGTTTAAGATAATTGTACATAATGATATCATCTTCGGTTGGATTATGTCGTAAATCTACAAGTTGAATTACAAGCTTCAATGATTCTCTTTGAGAAATATACCTTTCTATCATTTTTCCAAATGCTTCACGTTGTGATTTACTTACTTTCGCATACCCATAACCAGGCACATCAACAAATACAAGTTGATTATCTATATTATAAAAATTAAGGGTTTGTGTCTTACCAGGTCGTTGAGATGTTCTTGCCATATTCTTCCGACCAATCATGCTATTGATAAACGTTGACTTACCAACATTAGATCTACCACTTAAGCCAACTTCACTTAAACCAGTCTCTGGATATTGTTCCGGTTTTACTGCACTAATTAATAATTCTATTTCATTAGGATTAACTTTCATTATCGTCCCTCTTTTCTTCTGAACTCATTGTTTATTATATTACACTATGAGTTCTATGAATATGTATTTTTATATTATCTATGCTTTCATTTTAAAAAATAAATGCCCTAAGTTGCATATATACAACTTAGGGCATTCGATTCACCTAATTTAAGCAGAAGTTTGTTCCTTGTTTACAAGGTTACCTTCTTTATCGTATAGTTCAGGATTTTTTTCATCATTAATTGTTTCTTCTGTAATCACGACTTTTACAACACCTTCAGATGAAGGTACATCATACATAATATCAATTAATGCTTCTTCTATAATTGAGCGAAGACCACGTGCGCCTGTTTTACGTTCAATTGCTTTATCACTAATTGCAGATAATGCTTCATCAGTAAATACCAATTCCACATCATCAAGCTCTAACATTTTAGTATATTGCTTCACTAAGGCATTTTTAGGTTGAGTTAGAATATTTTTAAGTGCGTCTACATCTAATGTTTCTAAATTAGCAACAATAGGTACACGACCGATAAATTCTGGAATCAAACCGTAAGATTGTAAATCTTCAGGTCTGATTTGTTCAAGTATTGCATCTTCATCATATTTTGAAGCTTCACTACTTGCAAATCCAATTACTTTCTCACCCAATCTACGTTTAATTACTTCATCTATACCATCAAAGGCGCCACCAAGAACGAACAAAATGTTTGTTGTGTCAATTTGAATTAGCTCTTGATTAGGATGCTTACGACCGCCTTGAGGTGGTACGCTCGCAGTTGTGCCTTCTAAGATTTTAAGCAATGCTTGTTGTACACCTTCACCAGATACATCACGTGTAATAGATGTATTTTCTGATTTTCTAGCTATTTTGTCAATTTCATCGACATAAATAATACCTTTTTCAGCTTTATCAATATCAAAATCAGCTGCTTGCATTAAGCGTAGTAAGATGTTTTCAACATCGTCACCTACGTAACCAGCTTCAGTTAAACTAGTAGCATCAGCAATTGCAAAAGGTACATCTAATGTTCTAGCCAATGTTTGTGCTAAGAGTGTTTTACCACTACCTGTAGGTCCAATTAAAGCGATATTACTTTTTTGTAATTCAACTTCATCTTCACTTGGTCCTATATTCTGTACACGTTTATAATGATTGTAAACAGCTACAGCTAATGATTTCTTAGCCTTTTCTTGACCGATTACATAATCATTCAATTTGTTCATAATTTCTTTTGGAGTTGGTAATTCAGTTAATCCTTCAGTTTCTGATTGAGCTAATTCTTCTTCTACAATCTCTGAACATAACTCTATACACTCATTACAAATATAAACGCCACTTCCTGCAACTAGCTTTTTAACTTGATCTTGATCTTTGCCACAGAAAGAACATTTTAAATTTTCTTCATCTTCATTAAATTTAAACATTCTATTTACACCCCTATTCCCTAAAAAATATACTAAATAGCATTTTAATATGCAACTTACAACTTTCACAAGTTATTTGCTTTAAAAATAGTGTAGCAGATACATTATTTGAATGCATCTGCTACTAGTTTACTATATTAAACGACCAACATATAATTCACAAAATAATTTGCTCTTTTTATATTTAGTTACGCTTCAGAGTCATCTTTAGATGGTTCTACTAATTTTGCTTCTTTAACTAATAAATCGATAACATTTTGGATACGAACATCATTTTTAACAATATCAGTATTACCAAGTGTTTGTTTAATATCTTCTACTGACATATTAAATTGTCCACTCATTTTTTCTAATTCTTTATCGATATCAGCATCAGTTACTTCAATTTCTTCAGCATCAGCAATAGCAGTTAATGTTAAGTTTGTTTTAACACGTTCTTCTGCATCATCTTTCATTTGTTCTCTTAATTGCGACTCATCTTGACCAGAAATTTGATAATAAGTTTCTAAATTAAGACCTTGTTGTTGCATACGTTGACCAAATTCTTGAACCATACGATCTAACTCAGTGTTAATCATAGCGTCTGGAATTTCAACTGAAGCATTATTTGATGCTTTGCTAATAGCTTCTTCTTTTTGATTATTCTCAGCATCAGTTTCTTTTTGCTCAGTTAGTTTTTTACGTAAGTTTTCTTTATATTCATCAACAGTGTTCGCTTCTGCGTCTAATTCATTCGCAATCTCATCTGTTAATTCTGGAACGTCTTTATATTTAATTTCATTTACTTTAGCTTTAAAAGTAGCTTCTTTTCCAGCTAATTCTTCAGCATGGTATTCTTCTGGGAAAGTTACAGTAACATCTTTTTCTTCTCCAATTTTAACACCAACTAATTGTTCTTCGAATCCTGGAATAAATGAACCTGAACCAATTTCAAGATCATAGCCTTCAGCTTGTCCACCTTCAAATTGTTCGCCATCAACGTAACCATCAAAGTCGATGTTAACTGTGTTACCATCTTCGACAGCACCATCTTCTTTAACTACCATTTCAGCTAAGTGGCCTAATTGATGATCAATTGATTCTTGTAATTCTTCTTCAGTTAATTCAACATTTTGTTTTTCAATTTCAAGACCTTTATAGTCTCCTAACTCAATTTCAGGTTCAACTACTACACTCGCTTCGAATGTCATATCGCTACCTTTTTCCATTGTAGTTACATTGATTTCTGGTTGATCAACTGGTTTAATTCCAGTTTCGTCAATAGCTTCACCATAAGCTTCTGGTAATAAGATATCAACGGCATCTTGATATAGTGCTTCTACGCCAAAGCGTTGTTCAAAAATTTGGCGAGGTACTTTTCCTTTACGGAAGCCTGGCACGTTTATTTGTTTAACTACTTTTTTGAAAGCTTGATCAATTGCTTTGTCTACTTTTTCTGCTGGAACTGTAACGGTTAAAACTCCTTCGTTACCTTCCTTTTTTTCCCAAGTTGCTGTCATGTATAAAAACCTCCATGAATATCCTATTTTATTTTTTCAACTTCATTATTATATCATACGTCAATGCTCTACACAAACACTGAGTTTACAAATCATATTGAATGAATAATTGAAATTAATTTAATTATTATTTTACTACTATTATTTATTACCCAAAAATATAAATATTAATTATTCATGCATATCAATTGAAGTAATTAAATTAACAATAGAATTAGTTGTGTCTAAACTTTCTAAGCCTAACATTGATTTGAAATAGTTTGTGTAAGCTTCAATCCATTCATTTTCAGATGCTATGCCTTCTATATCTAACGGATAAAGTAAAATAGCATGGTTGTTCATTAGATGAAGTGCTTCCTCTACAATTTGTGCCGCATCATCTTCCATTTGATTAATGACTTCTGGAATAATTTTAATCTTAAACAAAGTTTGTTCAAGACCAGAAAGATGATTTGGGTTTACTTCAACTGTATAACCAAATTTCTGAACGCGAATGTTTTGATTGTATCCGGCAAAACGTAAATATTCAAGCATTATACTCACAACATTCGGTGCAAGTTCAATTTCATTAATAATATTTACCACTGTTTCTTGATAACGATACTGATTATGATCTATTAAAGTTAAGACTGTATGAATTTGTTCACGTAGTGACAACGACTCAAAATCACGGAGCATTTCTGCTGCATGCGCATTATGTTTATCAATTTGACTTAAGGCATATTCTTTTAATGGAAATAGTTCCATTCTCGTTTTATGATCATTGACTTCATCAATAATTTGATTAATGACGTCAACGACTTCAAAATATTGTCCTAATCCGTTTAAACTTTTCACGTAATAAACCATAAGATCATCATACTTAGTAATACCTTGTTTAAGTAATATGATAGCTTCTTCACGCAGTTCAAGATAATGCCCCATCTTGTATAGCATGCCACATTTCAATAGAGACATTGGCTCATCTAATTCAAATTGCTTTTCAAAATCTTCAAACAGTTCATACATTTGATCTAATTCATTATTGTTAAAAGATTGTTTGATTTCTCTTATTAGTTTATCTTTTGAACGTGGAAAAGGAATGATATCAGACATTTTTATGCACCTCTATTGTATTGACTGTAATATTAATGTACTCCATGTTTCAAAGTCATCATAATTATCTATTTTGCTTTGATTTACCCATTTTATTTTTAATGTATCTGTTTCTTTAGCTTCCACATCATTACTATTCACTTTAATTTTAAACACTACGCCTAAATGAACTTCACCAACTTCATTGGTATCATCATTAATAAAACCTATGTATGCTAAATTTTGTGATTTACTTTCTGAAAGACCTACTTCTTCTTCAAGTTCTCTTTGTGCATTAATTCGTAAGACTTCATTGATAGATCCAGCACCAATAACATCGTTCATATGTCCACCAACACCGATAGAGGATTGACCATGCAAACGTGATTCTCCACCACCTGATAAGCGTTCATATACTAAAATTTCATCATTCTCATTTTCTAAAATACAATAAGAAACCAATTGTTTATATGTAGGGTCTTCCTCCATATCTCCACGACGCTTAATTTCATACTTTGAAAGTGCGTCAAAGATGTCTTGACCCTTTTCAGAATTTTTATCAAGAAAACCGTTAAATTGATTCTTCTCACTATTAAATAAAATTGTTCTTGGTACTACTGTAATCATTTCATCAAATTTAGACATAAGTTTCTCCTTCATATATGACTTCTTAGCCATTTTATCAAATGATAGTTATTTATCAAAATGTTAATCGATACAAAAATAAAGAGATGTACAGATTTGTACATCTCTTTATTTGAGAATTATTTTAAAGCGTCTTTAGCTTTAGCAACTAATTCACCGAAAGCTTTTTCATCTGCAATAGCAATTTCAGAAAGCATTTTACGGTTAACATCGATTCCAGCTTTTTTCAAACCGTTCATTAGTCTTGAATAGCTCATGTCATGTTGACGTGCAGCTCCGTTGATACGTGTAATCCATAATCTACGGAAATCACGTTTTCTTTGACGACGGTCGCGGAATGCGTACTGTCCTGATTTCATTACTTGTTGTTTTGCTACTTTATATAAAGTTCTTTTTGAACCAAAGTAACCTTTAGCTAATTTAATCGTCTTTTTACGACGAGCTCTTGTTACCGTTCCACCTTTAACACGTGGCATAATAAATTCCTCCTCAAAATATCTTCAATCTATTTTTATCTGTCGTTACTTATTTTTTATAAGCTAATAATTGTTTAACGCGTTTCATATCTGATTTACTCACTAATGAAGCTTTACGTAATTTACGTTTTTGCTTAGTCGTTTTGTTTGCAAACATATGTGAAGTGAAAGCTCTAGAACGTTTTAATTTACCTGAACCAGTTCTTTTAACACGTTTTGCTGCTCCACGGTGTGTTTTCATTTTAGGCATGATTCAATTCCTCCTGTAGTATCTTTTTTATTTTTCGTTGAGTGGGTTAAGCATGATGAACATTTGGCGTCCATCCATTTTAGGTCTTTGCCCAATCGTAGCGATATCTTTACATTCTTCTGCAAATTTTTCTAATACGCGTTGGCCTATTTCTTTATGCGTAATAGCACGCCCTCTGAAACGAATTGAAACTTTACATTTGTCGCCTTTTTCTAAAAATTTACGTCCGTTCTTCAATTTAGTTTGGAAATCATGTTCCTCAATTGTAGGACTCAAACGAATTTCTTTAAGGTTAATAACTTTTTGTTTCTTTTTCATTTCTTTTTCTTTTTTCTGTTGTTCGAATTTGTACTTACCATAATCCATGATTTTCGCAACAGGTGGTTTAGCATTAGGCGACATAATAACTACATCAAGTTCTACACGCTCTGCCATTTCTAAAGCTTCTGTTTTAGATTTAATACCAATCTGTTCTCCGTCATGTCCGATTAAACGTAATTCTTTTGCACGAATCTTTTCGTTAACTTGAGTCTGATCTTTTGCTATGGTTGACACCTCCAAGATTTTTACGAAATTATCCCAAGAAAAAGAGCGAGTATATAATATACCCGCTCTTCTTTATACACAACAATGTCGTATATATATAGACCTGCCAACTACTATCAGTGTCGCAACAGGTGAGAAGCGGGAGCTTCTACTTGGTTCGTTTCGTATTCAACATTACCTATCTTAGCAACAATTGATTGGAAAGTCAATAGATTTTTCTATTTATTTATCGTCCATTTTAACATTTTGTCTTAAATCTACTTGTTCCAATGGTACTATTTTTGTTTTATAACGTAGTTTATGATAAAAGAAGAATGCTAAGAATACTGGAATACCCATATATGTGATAACAAATCTATTGAGATTAAATTTTCCTGATTGGATGAAATCAACATCTTGTCCAATAATTACAAGCACACACAAGATACCTGCAAAAATAGGACCAAACGGGAATAATTTAGCTTTATATTTTAATTTCGATTTATCATAGTTTTGTTTATCAAACGCTTTTCTAAATCTGTAATGACTGACTGCAATACCAACCCAAGCAATAAAACCAGTCAGACCACTTGCAGCAACTATATATTCATAAGCATCACCGCTTAAATGTTGTAGTACAAAGATAATTACAACGATTGCTGCCGTAACAAGTAATGATACGTATGGCACGCCACTTCTATTTGTTTTACCAAATATTGGATATGCGAGTTTATCTTTACTCATTGAATATAGCATACGAGTTGAAGCATACATACCTGAATTACCTGCTGATAATACTGAAGTGAGTATAACAGCATTCATGAATGAGGCTGCAAATGCGAGCCCTGCATTTTGAAATACAAGTGTAAATGGTGAAGTTGAAATATCATCCCCGCCACCCATAAGTGATGGGCTATCATATGGTATCAACATACCGATTACAAAGATTGCAAGAATATAGAATATTAATATTCTCCAGAAGACTTGTTTAATCGCCTTAGGAACTGCGCGCTCTGGATTTTCAGACTCTCCTGCTGTAATACCAATGAGTTCAGTACCTTGGAATGAAAAACCTGCTACTAAGAACACACCTAAAATCGCTAAGATACTTCCCCCAAAGCCATCACCTAAAATAGGACCATTACCTTGAGTGAACGTGTCAAAACCAACAAATTCTCCACCCATAATACCGACTATTGTTAATAAACCGATAGCAATAAAGATAATCACAGTAACTACTTTAATCAAAGCAAACCAATATTCGCTTTCGCCAAATACTCTAACAGACAATGCATTCAGCCCAAATATGATAATTAAGAATAGACAGCTCCAACTCCATGCTGGAATACCTGACATTGGTGTCCAATACTGTATTACTTGTGCTGCAATCGTTACATCGGCTGCAACTGTAATTACCCAGTTAAACCAATAGTTCCAACCTAATGCAAATCCTAGAGATGGATCAACAAAACGCGTAGCATATGTACTAAATGATCCTGACACAGGTAAATATGTTGCCATTTCTCCTAGAGAAGTCATAAGGAAGAATACCATCGCTCCAATAATTGCAAAGGCTAAAAGCGCACCTAAACCACCTGCATCATGTATTGCACCACCAGAAGTCATAAACAAACCAGTCCCAATACAACCTCCAATTGCAATCATGGATATATGGCGATCTTTCAGACCCCTTTGAACTCCATCATTTTGATTCACTTGTTTTGCCATAGACGCTTCCTTTCCTTAAATATAGAGGTTAACTTACTATATGATTAAGATTCATACTATTTATAGTTTGAGCAGTTTTTCATTGTAATCAAATATATAAATTACACAACAATTATAAATTTCGCTCTTTCCCGTTAACGTATTTATGATAATCATTCGACTAAAAATAAAATGGTTGCATACCTATTAGATATGCAACCATTTTAATAATAGCATTTATATAGGTAGCACATCACGTATGTGACAGTCCAGTTTCTTTCGATAACTGGCCCAACCTGTATATTTAATGGACAATACAAGTTTCGGCATCTTCACCTTTCTATTATTCAACATATGCCCCATTCGGCTTCTGAATAATTACTCATTGAAAATGCAACCTCTAACTCAAATTTAATTTTAATATGAATGTATATTACTTCACTATTCTGTAATATACATGATTTCCTCTGGAGTTTCAAGACTATCTTTGCTTTTTCAATCTAATCTCATCAAGTAAATTCCAAATGAATTCTTCTTTTTCTAGTGTTTCTTGATCTTGTGAACCATATTTACGTACATTCACTTCATTATTTTCTACTTCTTTGTCCCCTACAACAAGTTGGTAAGGTGTTTTTTGCATTTGCGCTTCTCTAATTTTATAACCCATTTTTTCATTACGGTCATCAATTTCAACTCTAACACCTTGCGATTTAAGCTCGTCTTGAATGTGTCTAGCATAATCATAATGTAAATCAACATTAACAGGTATGATTTCTACTTGTTTTGGCGCTAACCACGTAGGGAATGCTCCTTTTGTTTCTTCAGTTAAGAATGCAACGAAACGTTCCATAGTAGAAACTACACCACGGTGAATGACTACTGGTCTATGTTGTTCTCCATCATTACCAATATAAGTTAAATCAAATTTTTCTGGTAATAAGAAGTCTAATTGGGCAGTAGATAATGTTTCTTCTTTACCCATAGCAGTTTGAACCTGTACGTCAAGTTTCGGACCATAGAATGCTGCTTCTCCTACTGCTTCTTCATAATCTAAGCCGAGTTCATCTGCCGCTTCTTTTAACATACTTTCTGCTTTATTCCACATGTCATCGTCATCAAAGTATTTTTCTTTATCTTCAGGATCTCTATAACTTACACGGAATTTATAATTTTCAAAGTTGAAATCCTTGTAAACATCAATAATTAAATTTACAACACGTTTGAATTCTTCTTTAATTTGGTCGGGACGTACAAAAATATGTGCATCATTTAATGTCATTCCGCGGACACGTTGTAAACCAGAAACCGCACCACTAGATTCATAACGGTGCATAGTACCTAATTCAGCAATTCTAATAGGCAATTCACGATATGAATGGGGTTTGTTTGCATAAATCATCATATGGTGTGGACAGTTCATTGGTCTTAATACCATTTCTTCGTGTTCATCTAATTTCATTGTTGGGAACATGTCTTCTTGATAATGATCCCAATGGCCTGATGTTTTATATAAATCAACGTTAGCCATCACAGGAGTATAAACATGGTCATAACCCATACTTACTTCTTTATCTACAATATAACGTTCAATTTCACGACGAATTGTAGCACCGTTAGGCAACCAAAGTGGTAAACCCGCACCTACTAAAGGATTGTTAGCAAATAGTTCTAAGTCCTTACCAATTTTACGGTGATCACGTTCTTTGCGTTCCTCCAACATTTTCAAATGTGCTTTCAATTCTTTTTTATCGAAAAATGCTGTGCCGTATATACGTTGTAACATTTTATTATCACTGTTTCCACGCCAATAAGCACCAGCTGTCGATAATAATTTGAATTCTTTTATTTTAGAAGTAGATGGCACATGAACACCACGACATAAATCCGTGAACTCACCTTGAGAATATAAAGTCACATTTTCATTTTCTGGAATAGCATTGATTAATTCTTGCTTATATGGATCGTCTGAGAAAAATGATTTAGCTTCTTCTCTTGAAACGACTTTACGTTCAATTGAATAGTTTTCATTAACAATTTGTTTCATTGTTTTTTCTATTTTTTCAAAATCATCTGATGAAATACTTTCTTCCATATCAAAGTCATAATAAAATCCCCCATCAATTACTGGGCCAACGCCAAAATGAACATTACCATATAATCGTTTTAAAGCTTGTGCCATAAGATGTGCAGTGGAATGACGTAACACTTCTAGCGCTTCATCAGAGCCAGGTGTTACGATTTCAATTGATCCATCTTCGTCAATGGGTCTAGTTAAATCTATTAATTGTCCATTTAATTTACCAGCTACAGCTTTTTTTCTTAATCCTGGACTTATAGAATGTGCAATATCTTCTGTAGTTGTACCTTTGTCAAACACTTTTGAATTGCCATCTGGAAATTTAATATTTATTTGCTCCATAAAAAACCCTCCTATTTATTCAAGCACTTAAATCAAAAAGAAATGATGTTTATACTGAATTAGACTCAAAAACAAAAAGACCCCATCCCTAAAAAGGGACGAGGTCTTCGCGGTACCACCCTAAATTAAAGTTATGATGTATTTGACATACATAACTTTACTCTACGTAAGATAACGGTCTTGAGCCGGATGTTCATTACAATATCAATTATAAAGTAGTAACGAATTAACTTACTTACCAGCATCTCATCTTTTACTAGCTCTCTGTGAAGTAGTGGTTTATTCATCTCGTCTTCATTTCATTTTTTATGATTTAGATTTAAGTTTATTATACAACATTTATTTTAGATTTCAATCGTTCCTGTAATTTTTTCCTTCTAAGAAATAAGGTGTTGATAATGTTTTGATTCTTTCCATTATTCTTGCAGACTTTGTTTTTTCAGTACCGTCTCGCGTGACAGAGAGATGATACTCTAATTCTTCAAAACTTAAATTAGAACTGAAAAATGTAGGTAACTCTTGAACCATACGATAATGTAACAATGGTCCAATTACTTCATCGCGTGCCCATGGTGTAATGTCTTCGGCGCCTATATCATCTAACATTAATATATTGGCTTCTCTCACTCTAGAGAGTTTCGTTTCAAAAGTACCATCTTTAAATCCACCTTTAAGCGAACGGATAAATTCTGGTAAATAGACAATTGTAGATGGTATTTTTTCAGTTTTTAATTGATTAGCAATTGCGCCGAGGATAAATGATTTACCAGTACCAAATGGACCATGTAAATATAAACCTTTAATTTGTGTCTCTTTATTCGTTATTTTTTCACAAATTTGGTTAGCGGCCATTGCGACATCTAATCTATCTCTTCTATCCATATATATATCTTCAAGTTTTGCATCTAATGTGTCACGTTGCATATGGTGCGATGTAATTAAATGTTTGTTAAACCGTTCTTCATCGTGTTTAATTTTACAAGGACAAGGTAAGTAGCGAATTTTTATATGATTATGTTCGACATATAATTCAGGAATATGACCTGTAACAAAATTGGGACAGTCTTTCAATTTATGACCATCATAACGCTTTTCTTGATCTTTATATTCTTGTAAAATATTTAAATCTTCATCTATCATCGCATTCGTCAGTTCAGCTTTATGCGACTGTAGAAATTGTTTAACGTCTGGATCATTGACGACATCTTTTTTTATCTTGGCAATTTTTTTTGATAAATCGTTTGAATCGCCCATGATTTGATTAAAAGGTTTCATTTATTTGTCCTCCTTCCATCTATCTTTAAGTTGATTTAAAAACTGTTCTCTATCATTCTTCAGTTTTTCATCATCTTCATTATTACTTGAAGTGTCAGTTTCTACTTTGTTATCTCGTTCTTCTAACCATTTAGGTGTCATCTCTCTCGATGCTAATTGTTTTTGTTTATAATACGGCTTAGATGACTTGTTTTCTGTCTTAGGTTGATTCACTTTTATCGCATAATTATATGCTTGTTCAGCTGTTTTGATACCTTTTTTCTTCCAATTTGATGCTATTTCAAAAATATAAGTTTTAGGTAGCTTCATATCTTCTTTCAACATCACAAATTGTAACAGTATATTAATGACACCGAATGACAATTGTTCACGTTCTACTAATTCTTCAATCATATATTTTTGTTGTGTTGTTGGTTCAGATTCTGACCAAGATGCTAACATATCTATTGGACTTGTTTCTTCTAACTGTTTTAGCCATGTAGCAGATTTATCTTCGTTTTGCGTTTGGTTTTGAGTTTGGTTATTATTCTGCGTTTGACCAACTTGGCCCGTGTTATCTACATAATTGTTAGTTTTACTATTTAAAGATGGCATTTGCTGTTCATGTTCCATCAAATAATAAGTTCTTGCATGTTTTCTTAATTCTTCAAACGAAAGTTCTTGTGCGCTTGTTATAGATTTTAAAATGATGCGTTTCATCGGCTCCGGCGTCAAACCATATAAAGTCGCAATTTGTGTAATTAAAGCTTTGGCTTCTTTATCTATAATTTTTGTACTGATAAAGTGACTTTGTAATAAATCATATAATGTTTCAAAATCAAAGTGCACTTGTGACAAGTTTAAACCTTGATATGCAGTTTCACTTAGTATTTCATTTGTATCGTTATCTAATGGCTTATTAGGTACTTTAAACACATCGGTGAAATTGCGTGTCACATCTTGATACTTACTAAAGTCAATTTGCTTTTTATGTTCAAAATGACGTTTCAATTGTTGATAACGTTGTTTGCTTACTTCACTAAACAAATACACTGATAACATTGGATCACTGAAAAACTGTTTTGCTGATGGCGGCTGGACAAGCTGATAAACAAAGGATGAATGCTGTGCATCATGATTCACTAATGTTTTAACTAATCCAATACCCTCTAATAAGTCCATATCTTTTCTGAATTCTAATAAATTAATCTTTAACTCACTCATAATTATATAGTGCGTCAATACAGAATCCGCTTCATATTCTACAAACTGATTCAAATAATGATATAAACCAATTGCATTTGCACCAATCATTGGTGTAAACAATCTATTTAAAATTTCTAGATGCTTGCTGTTCAAATAGAAATTTCGCACAACAGTAAAATTATCATGTGGTCTTAAACCATAATCATATGATTGTAACCCCATTTAAGAATCACTCCGTTTATTTCCAGCTAAAATACCTTGCATTGATTGTAATAGTTGATCAACATCCTTAAATTCTTTATATACAGATGCAAATCTTACATATGATACTTGGTCTACGTGCATAAGCAAATTCATCACATGTTCTCCAATTTCTCTTGAAGAAATTTCTGCATGTCCTTCATCACGTAACTTCCATTCAACATTATTCGTAATATCTTCTAATTGTTGATAACGTACTGGTCTTTTTTCACATGAACGTACCAATCCATTTAAAATCTTTTCACGTGAAAATTGTTCCCGTGTGCCATCTTTTTTTACCACAATGAGTGGTCTTTTTTCTATATGTTCAAAAGTTGTGAATCTCGTACTACACTTTTCACATTCTCTTCTACGTCGAATCGCATTAACTTCATCTGCATGTCTAGAGTCTACAACACGAGAATGAGTCGAATTACATTTCGGGCATTTCATCGAATTATCACCCTCTCGTTTTGATTACTTATCATTATACTATAAATATGTATGTCACAAAAGAATCACTGTAATACGTTTGAACAACTTAAAGCTTTATGTATTTTTTATCACTTACATCCCAAATATTGATAGAAATTAAAATACTTACTGTATCTCACTGTCAGTAAGTTTAACATGATAAGCGATTTAATCATTGTCTTTTTCTACAATCATCTAGTATATAGGTTTAAAAGACAAAATGAAAACTCCTTTCCAAGTAGCACTATCAATGTGCATCACTTCAAAAGGAGTATACATAATATTCTCTACCAAAATATCAAACGGACTATACTTTGTGAATTCTCAGAATTTAATCAAATAGATAATTATTAACTGTTATAAATGTGTACTTTAATTTGTGACAGCGCCAACATCATTTTTGAGTAATTGACCTATTTGTTCAGTCACATCTACAACTCTATTTGAATAACCCCATTCATTATCATACCAAGCGATTATTTTGACTTTATTGTCGCCCATAATCATTGTACTTTGTGTATCAATAATTGCTGAATGTGGATTTGTATTAAAGTCCATAGATACTAAAGGTGCATCTTCGGTTGCAATCACACCATCTAAGTCATTGTCTTTAAATGCTTGATTGACTTGTTGAACCGTTACATTCGTGTCTAAATCAACGACTAAATCGACTAATGAAACATTCTTCGTTGGCACTCTTAATGCCATACCATGTAATTTACCGTCTAATTCAGGTAGTACTTCTTTTAGTGCCTTTGCAGCACCTGTCGAAGTTGGAATAATACTTTCATTACAAGAACGCGCACGTCTCAAATCTTTATGCGGATTATCAATGTTATTTTGATCATTCGTAATGGCATGAATTGTTGTCATTAAACCATTTTGGATACCAAATTGGTCATTTAATACTTTAGCAACTGGACCAATACAATTAGTCGTACATGAAGCATTACTAAATATGTCATACTGTTCAATGTCTAATTGATTATTATTAACGCCTTTGACAATCATTTGGACTTCTCCACCTTTAGATGGACCAGTGAGCAATACTTTTTTAGCACCTGCGTCAATATGTGCAACGGCTTTATCTCCATGATTGAATTTTCCGGTAGCCTCAATAACAATATCGATGTTCAGCGCTTCCCAAGGTAAGTGCTCAGGATTTCTTTCTGCAACAAGCTTGATTTCATGGCCATCGACTTTAACCCCATTTTCTATAGGCTCTACTTTTAAATCATAAGCACCATGAGTTGTATCATAATTAATTAAGTGGGCAATCGTTTCAGGTGGGTAGCTCGCATTAATTGCTACTACATTTAATTCCTGATTTTTCAAAGCGATTCTTAATACCATTCTTCCAATTCTACCCATTCCATTAATTGCAATATTTGTCGTCATTCAAAGCACCCCTCGTTTTTGTGTTATACTTTATGGAAATAGTATAACATAAATAAAAGTACAAGAAAGCGTTTTCTAAAATAAATTTAAAAAAATTTAAAAATCGCTTACCTATGAGCTTAAAGAGCCCTTTTCGAGATAAGTTTACAACATAATTTAAGTTCATATTGAAAAAGTACTACTCAACATTAAATTATAAGTTGGGTAGTACTTCTGAATACACTTATTAAACCATACTAATGTATATTAAATCAAGCATACTATAATCATCATTCGAAGACTCACTTAAAAAGATAATTTATTGCGCTTCTTCTTCAGTATTGTTGTGAATATAACCTTCTTCTACAAGCAATTGTTCTAAGTTCTGTTTCAATTCTAATTTCGTATCACGGTTATCAATTTCACGATCCGCCATTCTACGTTTTTTATCAATTGAAATTTGACTATAGACTCGTGCTTTCGCATCTTCCATTGATAAATCATTACGTTCCATCAATCTATCAATTTGTATACTTTCAGAAGTGTATACTAACCAAACTTCATCCACAGTTTCTTGCAAGTCATTTTCAAATAATAATGGAATATCCATAATTACGTTATAGCCTTGCTCAAGATAAGTTTCTTTTTCTTGTTCCATGATGTCTCTAACAATAGGATGAATAATTTCATTTAATTCCAATCTTTTATCTGGATGATTAAATATGACATCTCCTACATATGATCTATTCATATTGCCATCTTCATCTATTGCTTCTTCTCCAAATGCTTCTTTAACTTGTTCTAGACCTTTGGTACCCTTCTCTACTGCTTGGCGTGATGCAATATCTGCATCTACGACTTTAAAACCATGTACGGTTAATAATTCCGAAACACTAGATTTGCCTGATGCGATACCACCTGTTAGTCCTATAACTTTTGGCATAATTTCACTCTTCCTTTATTTTTGACATGTAGCGCAAAAATGACTATTTCGCGTTGCAATAACTTGAGTTTCAATGTCACTTCCACACACCTTACATATCTTTTGTTTATAAACATTAAGATGCAATTGCATCGTTCCTGTACTACCGTCTGCATGACGATAATCAGATATGCTCGTTCCACCATATTTTATACCCGCTTCTAGCACATCACGAACATAATAAAATAATGTTTCGCGTTCTTGGTCATTTAACTCTTTTGATAGACGCGCTGGATGGATACCTGCTCTGAAAAGAGCTTCACACGCATAAATGTTACCACAACCCGAAATGACCCGATGATCTAAAATCATCTGTTTAATTGGCTTGTTTTGGTATGGTTTTTTATTAAACCATGATAAGTAATGTGGCATTGCTTCTTCATCAAATGGTTCTGGGGCAATTTCTAAAAATGATGGATACGCCTCAAACGATGGCACATTTCTAATTTCACCGAAACGACGAATATCAGAATAGACAAGCAATTTATCATTATTTAATTTAAATATAACATGCCAATGTTTACGATAATTCGGAACACTAATATCTTCTATTTTATCGACCACAAAGAAACCACCAGCCATACCCAGATGGCTAATGAGTATTCTTTTTTCACCGTTTTTCTCTAAGTAGAAAACGATATACTTACTTCGTCTATCTATATCAATAATTGTAAAATGCTCAGTAAAGTGTCTAAACGTATCTAATGCTAAACCTTTAATTATCGTTTCACGTTGGTTTGCTTTACCTTCATGCACTTTGTCAGAAAAAGTAACTGATTCAATTGTTTGTCCTTTAACAAAAGGTTTAATACCTCTTTTTACATGTTCTACTTCTGGTAACTCAGGCAATATAATACCCTCTTTCTATTTTGCATCGTACCATGTTTGACCATAGCTAGATTCAACTTTTAATGGTACGTCTAACTCTATCGCATTATCCATAATTCTTTCAATGAATTCTTCAAATGCTTCTATTTCTTCTTTAGGTACTTCGAAAATCAATTCATCATGCACTTGTAATAATAGTTGTGCATGGAAGTCCGTATCTTTAACTTCATTTGCGAAATTTACCATAGCCAATTTAATTATATCTGCAGCTGTCCCTTGGATTGGTGTATTCATTGCGGTTCTTTCTGCAAAACCTCTTAAATTAAAATTTCTACTTGTGATATCTGGTATATATCTACGACGATGTAATAACGTTTCAACATAGCCCTGAGCTTTGCAGTCTTTAACAATATCTTCCATATATTGCTTAACGCCAGGGAAACTATCTAAATAATCATCAATAAATTGTTTGGCTTGTTTTCTTGTTATGCCTAAACTTTGGCTTAGACCATAATCACTTATACCATAAACAATTCCGAAATTCACTGCCTTCGCTTGCCTACGCATCGTGCTATCAACTTCATCCGGTTGCACATTGAATACTTTCATAGCTGTAGCTGTATGAATGTCTTCATCATTAATAAATGCTTGTTTCATACTTTCATCTTGTGTGATGTGTGCCAATACTCTTAATTCAATTTGCGAGTAATCGGCTGCAAATATGACATTGTTTTTATCTGTAGACTTAAAAGCTTTTCTAATTTTCCTACCCTCTTCTAAACGAACAGGTATATTTTGTAGGTTAGGATCAATAGATGACAACCTACCAGTTTGTGCTAGTGTTTGATTAAAACGTGTATGGATACGATTATCCTCGGCAATCACTTTTTGCAATCCCTCTACATAAGTAGACTGTAATTTAGCAAGCTGTCTATATTCAAGGATATACTCAATAATAGGATGTTTACCTTGTAATTGTTCTAACACATCTACTGCTGTGGAATAACCTGTCTTAGTTTTTTTAATTACAGGTAACTCTAATGTTTCAAATAATACAACACCTAGCTGTTTTGGTGAATTGATATTAAATGGCTCTCCTGCAGCTTCATGTATATTTTTTATTAACACATCCAGTTTACTTTGAATCTCTTTTTCCATTTCTTTTAAATCATTAGCAACTGTATAAATACCTGTTTCTTCCATTTCACTTAAAATGCGTGCCAATGGTAATTCTAAATCATATAGTAAATCTGTTTGGTTATATTCATTTAATTGTTCTGTCATTCTAGGTTTAGTCGCACTAATTGCTTCTATAATTGTTGCTACATGATGATTCAGAACTTCATCTTCAGGTAATTGTCTTTTTTTGCCTTTACCATAAATTGCAATGGTTTGTTGTACGTAATATTGACCATAATTCGTAACAACTGAATTGAAGTCATCTATTGTACGTGATGGGTCAATAATATAACTTGCTAACATCACATCAAACACAATGTGTTTGAGTGCAATGTCTAATCTATGCGCAACGACATATGATTTTTTGGCATCATATACATTCTTTTTTGTTGTACTATCTTCTAACCATGCAATAAGTGCTGGATAATCATGCATCTTATGCGCATCAATAACAACATGGTGTGTGCCATCATATAAAGCAAATTTTAATATGTCATCTTTTAAATAATTAGAACCATCTAATTCAAAATGTATAGATGCAGCAGCTAAGTTTTTAAAATCAACCTGTGCAAAATCACTTGCTATATTGATTTCCATTTCTTCAACACTCGAGCTACTACCATCAACATCTATTTGGTCTAACATTTGTTTGAACTCTAATTTTTTAAATAATTCAATTTTATCACTTGTATCTGAGTTTTCTTGCAACATAGTCTCGTTTAAAGATACTTCAATTGGACTTTCACAATTAATTGTTGCAAGTTCCTTGCTCATTAAAGCATCATCTTTACTATTTTCAAGTTTCTCTTTTAATTTCTTACCTGAGACTTCATCTAGATGTTCATAGACATTTTCTACATTTGAAAATTGTTTCAATAATTTAATTGCTGTTTTCTCACCAACACCTGCAACACCTGGAATGTTGTCTGAAGCATCCCCCATTAAGCCTTTCATATCAATAATTTGTTCTGGAACCAAACCATCATATTTTTCGGCAATAAATTCCGGTGTGTAATGATCAACGTCTGTTACACCTTTTTTAGTATAATAGATTGTCACGTCATCTGTAGCAAGTTGTGTTAAATCTCGGTCACCAGTTACGATAATCGTTTGGAATTTTTCTTCATTTGCTTGTTTACTCAGCGTACCGATAATATCATCCGCTTCATAATTTTCTAACTCATAGCGCTTAATTTGATAAGCATCTAATAATTGTCTGATATAAGGAAATTGTTCACTTAATTCAGGTGGCGTTTTTTGACGTCCGCCTTTATATTCACTATATTGTGAGTGTCTGAACGTTGTTTTTCCAGCATCGAAGGCTACTAAGAAGTGTGTAGGCTGTTCTTCTTTTATAATTTTTTCAAGCAACATCGCAAAACCATACACGGCATTAGTATGAATACCCGCCTTATTTTGTAATAATGGCAAAGCGTAAAAAGCTCTAAAGCTAAGACTGTTACCATCAACTAAAATTAATTTATTCAATGTTTTAACCTCCAACACATATTTACTTTCCATTTTATCATAAATTATGACACTATCCGTATTGATACGACATATCTTCTGATTTTTATAGCAATATAAAAAGTCGACCTAATAACATAAGTTAATTAGTTCGACTATCAATTTAATATTATATGAAGTCATACAACAATTGTTCTTTTAAAGTATACTTACTCGGTTTCAAAAAATGTAATTCTAAATGTTGAGCCTTCGTTTGGACTACTAATTACGTTGATTCTACCACTATGGGCTTCCATAATATGTTTTGTAATCGACAAGCCTAAGCCTGTGCCACCTGAATCTCTACTGCGCGCTTTATCTACTCTATAAAAGCGTTCGAAAATATGTTTTTGATCTTCTTCACTTATACCCATACCGAAATCTTCTACTTCTAGTATACGTTTATTCCCTTCTTTATATACACGAACAATTACTTCATCCGATTGCTTAGAGTAACTAATTGCATTTGATAATAAATTGATAACAACTTGTGAAACTTTATCATTATTTGCATCAATGACAATATCAGGCGCCACTTCATTTATAATTGTTATATTTTTACTTTCAGCAATCGTCTGCATGTTTTTAATCGTTATCTCAGCAATGTCAGACAAACTGATATATTCAGTTTCTATTTCAGATTGTTGTTCAACATGAGATAAATCTAGTAAATCAAAAACTAAGGTTTCAATGCGATCAGATTCTTTAGAAATGATTTTTAAGAAATCATCTAATGCCTGTTCATCATTTTTCGCCCCATCTAGTAATGTCTCAGCAAATCCTTTTATTGAAGTAATAGGTGTTTTTAACTCATGTGACACATTCGCTACAAATTCACGACGTAAATTTTCAAGCTTTTTAAGGTTTGTGATATCATGCATAACTATAACCATGCCGTATAAATTTTTCTTTGTTTTTGACAAGATTGGAACACAAGCAGTATCAAAATATTTTTGATGCACTTGATCTATAGTTAATTCCACTTGCTCATAAATAGGTTTTTCTACTTTAAAAGCATCAGCGATAAGTTTTTGAATTTTAACATCGATAAACTCAACATAGCTTTTATGTTCTACCGCTTCTTCAGGCGTAAACAGCTCATAATATGCTTTATTTGCTACAACAATTTCACCATATTTATCAATCATTAATATGGAACTCGGAATACTTTCAACAGTTGTTTTCAGCCTATTGGATTGTAGTTTTTGCTTATGGTTTAAACGTTGTAAACGTCTAGCTAATTCATTTGTAGTAACGAACAACTCTCTCGTCTCTTTTACGTTACTCTCAGGTACCCTCACGTGATAATAACCTTCGGCCAAAAGGTTCGTGGCATAAGTTACTTCATTAATAGGTCTAATATATGTTCTATTAATGCTTCGAACTACAAAGAAAATAATCACTAAAACAATTAAACCAATTAAAGCAGTGTATTTCCAAATTTCAATTTGCAATTCTAAGATTTCATTATTTACACCACTAATCAAAATGTCTTTATCTTTGATTGAAGTTTTGAAGGTATATCTTCGATCATCGGCTACCTTATCATAAATTAGTTTCGAAGGAATAGCTTCATTTCTTATATTTTCATTTATCTCAGTTCCTTTTTTTGTGGACAACAAGACATCGTTACCTTTTTCAATGACTACAGTAAGTTTCTCACTTTCAGCAATATCTTTGATTTCAGCTATTTTATCATGGCTGTACAAACTAACGATATGCTCTGAACGATGCTCTAGGTCACCTTCTTGACCCGTAGCAACCGTGTTATAAATAACATGTGTTATGATTGCGCCTAGCATAATAAAACTAATAATAACGATGGTACATAATAAAAATAAGAGTCGGTGATGAAACTTCAGCATTAAACCTTAGGTCTCTCCAACTTATATCCTAAACCTCGTACTGTTTTGATAAGTTTAGGCTGTTTTGGGTTTTCTTCTAATTTATCTCTTAAATGACTAATATGTACATCCACAATTCTAGAGTCACCCGCAAATTCATAATTCCATACTGAATTTAACATATGTTCACGCGTGATTACTCTACCCTGTCTTTCGATAAGATATAATAACAGCTCAAATTCTTTTGGTGTTAATTCTAATAATTCATCTTCTCTATACACTTCGAAATATTCCGGTCTAATTTTGATTGAACCAATAAGTATGTCATCTTCATCATTTTCAATTTGAGCTGCTTCTGTAACCATCGCAGATCTTCTTAAAATAGCTTTTACTCTTGCTACTACTTCTCTTGGTGAAAATGGTTTAGTCATATAATCATCTGCACCAAGTTCTAGTCCTAGTACACGATCAAATTCATCATCTTTAGCTGTCAACATTAAGATAGGCACACGGTTTTTATCAGAACGGATTGTTTTACAAACTTCTATTCCATCTTTTTTAGGAAGCATGACATCTAACACAACTAATTCGGGGTTTGTAGCATTAACCTTCTCAAGTGCTTCTTCGCCATCATAAGCTACATCCACTATATATCCAGCTTGCTCTAAATTATATTTTAATAAGGTTACGATTGATTGCTCATCATCTACTACAAGTACTTTTTGTGACATAGTATACCTCCATATTTGTGTTTACAAATTAATTATAACTTATATTTAAATAAAAATAACATACTTTAAATTCTTTTCACATAAACTTTACAATAGCTAAAATACAGGATCAAATTAAGCATTCCTGAATTTAATGTAATTGTGCTGTTAACAATCTGTTACGCTGCTGATTTCATTTCACTGAATTTTTTTAAAATTATACGTTAACGAAATCTTAACATTTAATTAACAACATGAACACTTATATCATTGAAAATATGCAGTTCACAGAAATAGTTCGTGTTAATTTACATCAAATAGTGTTTTAAAATTTACAATTTACATTAAAAAGTAAATGTAGATTAAAAACGATTTTTAGTGCACTTTTTACTAACTCATAAAAAACAAAAACACCAACAGAATCCTCAGATAATGTTGGTGACTTTAAAAATCAATTAGTATTGTAGCATTAATGATCCAATACTAATTTATATTATTTGATGTTTTTAATAAGTTCATCTGCAAAGTCAGAAGTAGAAACTTCTTTAGCACCATCCATTAAACGTGCAAAGTCGTAAGTTACCACTTTAGAAGCAATTGTTTTTTCAATTGATTCAGTAATCTTGTCTGCAGCTTCTTGCCATCCTAAGTGTTCTAACATTAGTGTTGCACTTAAAATTTCAGATGATGGGTTAACTTTGTTTAATCCAGCATATTTGGGAGCTGTACCATGTGTAGCTTCAAAAATAGCATGACCAGTTTCATAGTTTATGTTTGCACCAGGTGCAATACCAATGCCACCAACTTGTGCTGCTAATGCATCAGATACATAGTCACCATTTAAGTTCATTGTAGCTACTACATCATGATCTGATGGACGTGTTAAGATTTGTTGCAAGAAAATGTCAGCAATTGAATCTTTAACGATAATTTTGCCTTCTTTTTCTGCTTTTTCTTGTGCTTCGTTTGCTTTGTCTTTACCTTCTTTTTCAACAATTTCATCATATTGTTGCCAAGTAAATACTTTATCACCAAATTCGTTATGTGCTAAATCATAACCCCATTGTTTAAATGCGCCTTCAGTAAATTTCATGATATTGCCTTTATGCACTAATGTTAATGATTTACGATTATTTTCTAAAGCGTATTGTATAGAAGCACGTACTAAACGCTCCGTACCTTCTTTAGAAACTGGTTTCACACCAATACCTGATGTTTCTGGGAATCTAATATTTTTAGCACCCATTTCATTTTGTAAGAAATCAATTAATTTCTTAACTTCAGGTGTACCTTCTTGGAATTCAATACCAGCATAAATGTCTTCAGTATTTTCACGGAAAATAACCATATCAGTGTCTTCAGGACGTTTAACTGGTGAAGGAACGCCTTGGAACCAACGTACTGGACGTAGACATGTAAATAAATCTAATTCTTGACGTAACGCAACGTTAAGTGAACGTATGCCGCCACCAATCGGTGTTGTTAAAGGACCTTTAATAGCAATTAAATATTCATTAATCGTATCAAGCGTTTCTTTAGGTAACCACTCGCCAGTTTCATCGTAAGCTTTTTGTCCAGCTAATACTTCTTTCCATTCGATTTTCTTTTCACCATTATAAGCATCTTCAACAGCTGCATCAATTACTCTACTAGCCGCATTCCAGATATCTGGTCCAATACCATCACCTATAATAAATGGGATGACTGGATTATTTGGAACTGTTAAACCTTCTTGTGATTTTACTATTTTTTCTCCTGACATGTAAAAAAACCTCCGTGTTTTGTTTTGTTTATTAAATAATTTCCAAAATTATTGTTTGTACATTCATTATTACGATAAACATTGCACTAAAAATGATTACACTTATTATCTTTTTTCTATTGGTTCATATTTTCTATCTGTTTCGCCAATATATTCAGCTCTTGGACGCATAATTCTGTTATCTCTATATTGTTCTAAGATATGTGCAATCCAACCAGAAGTTCTACTTACTGCAAAAATTGGAGTAAATAAATCATGCTCAATGTTCATACTATGATAAACTGTTGCACTAAAGAAATCCACATTGGCTATTAAGCCTTTTTCTTCTTTCATTTTATCAGCAATTTTAACGGAAATATCAAATAATTGACTTTGACCTGTTTCTGCTGTGATTTTTCTACTCATTTCTTTTAAGTATTTCGCTCTTGGATCACCATCTTTATACACACGGTGTCCAAAGCCCATAATTTTTTCATTATTTTCAATTTTTTTATCGATGTAATGATCAACGTCATCAATTGATTTCACTTCAGATAGCATGCTCATGACACGTTCATTTGCACCACCATGAAGTGGACCTTTTAATGAACCAACTGCAGCAACAATACCTGAATACATATCAGATAATGATGAAACAGCACATCTTGCTGTAAATGTTGAGGCATTCAACTCATGATCTGCGTGTAATACAAGCGCTTTATTAAACGCTTCAACTTCGATATCTGTAGGTAATTCTCCTCTTAACATATATAAGAAATTTCCTGCATAATTTAAGTCGCTATTTGGTTTTACAACCTCTTTACCTTCTCTAACTCTTGCATATGCTGTAACAAGAGAAGCTATTTTAGCTTGAATACGTATCGCACGCTCCATTGTCTGTTCATTACTTTCAGTTTCAGCATGTTCATCAAAATGGGCAATATAAGATACAGATGTTCTTAACGCTGTCATTGGATGCACATTACTAGTAGCGTATTCTTTAAAGTGATTATACACTCTAGGGTTTAGTGTCATGTATTCAAAAAGCTTTTCTTTTAATTCTTTTAATTCTTTTTCATTAGGTAATCGGTAGTGCCATAACAAGAAGACAACTTCTTCAAACTCAGCATTTTGAGCTAAATCATCAATATCATAACCTGCATATGTTAATTGACTATCAATGATAGAACTTACTTTAGTTTGAGATGCAATTACCCCTTCTAAACCTTTTTGTAACTCTGCCATATATAAATTCCCCTTTTCTATTTCGTTATGAAATGGCTTTCATTAACCATTATATCCAACTTCGTCTCTTTTGTGAATATTTAAAGTTTAACCCTCTTGCCAAAACACTAAGAAATAAGTATTTGTTTATATACCCTTAAACACGCCATAATATGAAATGGTGTTATAACTTCATTTTAGTATGGAAAGTCTTACAGTTCAATTTTTATTACTTTTCATTTGGTTATCATTATTAATAACTAATTATTAATGTAGTTTTATCCTTAATTTTTTTACGATTCAGTTAAATAACAGTTGTAATATTTTAAAGACAGTTGCATAATAATAAAACGACAAAATGAAGGAGTAGTAGATTATGTCAAACAATGAATTACAGAGAGAACTAAGCAGTCGGCATATCCAACTGATTGCAATTGGTGGCGCAATTGGTACAGGTCTGTTTTTAGGAGCTGGTCAAACAATCGCGTTAACTGGCCCTTCTATTTTACTTACATATATCATCATTGGTTTTATGCTATTTATGTTTATGCGTGGCTTGGGAGAAATGCTTGTAACAAATACTAATTTCAAGTCTTTCGCAGATGTCACGAATCAATATATTGGTTCATTTGCGGGTTTTGTGACTGGTTGGACTTATTGGTTGTGTTGGATTATTACTGGTATGGCTGAGGTAACTGCGGTTGCAAAATATGTAAGTTTTTGGTTTCCTCACATTCCAAATTGGATCAGTGCTTTGTTCTGTGTACTTGTACTTATGTCACTTAATTTATTAAGCGCTAAACTATTTGGTGAGTTAGAATTTTGGTTTGCAATCATTAAAATTGTAACGATTCTCGCTTTGATTGTTGTTGGTGTAATTATGATTATTATGGCCTATGATACACAATTTGGCCATGCTTCGTTATCTAATTTATACAATAATGACATATTCCCTAAAGGGATTAATGGATTTTTAATGTCATTCCAAATGGCTGTATTCTCATTTGTGGGTATTGAATTAATAGGTGTTACTGCAGGTGAAACTAAAGATCCGACTAAAACCTTACCGAAAGCAATTAATAGTGTACCTTTGCGTATATTAGTCTTTTATGTAGGCGCATTAGCTGTGATCATGTCAATCATCCCATGGGAGGCTATCAATCCTGATGATAGTCCATTTGTTAGATTATTCGCGTTAATTGGTATTCCATTTGCAGCAGGCATTATTAATTTCGTTGTACTAACTGCAGCGGCATCTTCTTGTAATAGCGGTATTTTTTCTAACAGTCGTATGCTCTTTGGACTTTCTAATCAAAAACAAGCACCACTTTATTTTGCATCAACGAATAAAAATGGCGTTCCGCACATTGCAATATTTGTCTCCTGTGCTTTACTGATGATTGCAGCTTTATTAAACTATATTGTACCGAATGCAACACTCGTCTTCACTTATATCACAACTGTATCTACAGTGTTGTTTTTAGCTGTTTGGGCGTTAATCATTGTTGCTTACATCAATTATACTAAACGTAACCCAGAAGCTCACAAACAGGCTAATTTTAAATTAGTAGGTGGTAAATATATGGGTTATATCATCTTAATATTCTTCTTGTTAGTATTTTGTTTATTATTCGTAAATGCAGTTACGAGAACAGCAGTATTTTTAACTCCGATATGGTTCGTTGCCTTAAGTATAATGTACCTAAGATATAAAAAATAGCACGTACTCAAGATAAATAAAAAAGAGCGTTTCAAAATGAACTATCCATACATATTGGTTCGCAAGCAATGTGTATGGATAGTTTTTATAATGATTAAAAACATGAGTACTTAATAACCTTATATAAAGTTGGGTTAAAATTAAAAAAGAGAGTTAACTGAATTTTAACTTCAGTTAACTCTCTTTTACTTTTAGTAATTTAAATAGGAATTTACAACTACTTATTAGTTTATATTCGTAATTCTATTATAGAACGTTAGCATAACCTTCGAAGATTTTACCTTGATTTGCATCAATAGTAACTAAAACATCATTTTGTATTTCTTTAGTTGCGTTTTCAACACCAACAACTGTAGGAATACCTTTTTCTAAACCAATAATTGCACTTGGTGAAGTAATGCCATTTTCTTCTGTGATTAAACCAATTGCATTTTCGATATAAGGTACAAGTGTTTCGTCTACTGAAGACGTTACAATAATAGTTTCAGATAAATCTTTACCTTCTAACTCACTTGCATTATTAACAACAAGTGTTTGACCAACAACCGAATTTCTACCAATACCTTGGCCTTTTGCAAGTTCATCTCCTACTAAATGCAATTTCATCATGTTAGTAGTACCTTTTTCACCTGTTGGCACACCAGCAGTGATAATAATTAAATCACCATTTTGAACTTTTTCTGTTTCAACTGCAGTAGCTACAGCATTATTTAATAATGCATCTGTAGTTTTACGTCCTTCTTTAATTACTGGGTGAATTCCCCAAACTAGCGCACATTGGCGTGCAGTTTCTGGATTAGGTGTTACTGCGATAATGTCTGATTGAGGACGATATTTAGAAATCGTACGTGCAGTTGAACCACTTTCTGTAGCAGCAACAATTGCTTTTACATTTAAGTTTAATGCTGTATGTGCAACTGAAACACCAATTGCATTAACTAGTGACGTTTCTACTAATTTAGTGCGGTCTGATAATAATTTTTTATAATCTTGTGCACCTTCAGCAGAAACTGCGATATTACGCATTGTTTTAACTGCTTCTTCAGGATAAAGTCCAGCAGCTGTTTCACCAGAAAGCATTACTGCATCTGTACCATCATATATTGCGTTGGCAACATCACTTGCTTCGGCACGTGTAGCACGTGGGTTTCTTTGCATAGAATCAAGCATTTGAGTCGCAGTAATAACAGGTTTACCTAATTTATTACATTGTCTGATTAGATCTTTTTGCACCATAGGTACTGATTCTGGTGGAATTTCAACACCCATGTCACCGCGTGCAACCATTAAACCATCTGAAACTTCAAGAATACCTTTGATATTATCGATACCTTCTTGATTTTCAATTTTAGGTATAATACTGATTGTTGTATTTTTTTGTGCTTCAAGTAATTTACGGATATCTAGTACATCACTTGGACGACGTACAAAACTAGCTGCGATAAAATCAACGCCTTCGCTAATACCAAAATTAATATCTTCAGCATCTTTATCAGTAATACCAGGTAAATTTACTTTAACGCCTGGTAAGTTAACACCTTTTTTATTTTTTAATTCGCCAGTGTTTAATACATCACAAACAACTTCACCATTATCTTTGTCGATACGTTTAACTTGCAATTCAATTAAACCATCATCTAATAAAATATATGACCCTTCTTCTACATCATTGATTAAATTATCATAAGTTACTGAGAATTTTTCAGGTGTACCTTCTACTTCTGTCATGCTTACTATGACTTCAGTATCTCTTTTAAGTTCAATACCGCCATCTTTCATACTATGTGTACGAATTTCAGGTCCTTTAGTATCAAGTAAGATTGCAACAGTTTTATCTAATTTTTTAGATACTTTGCGAATCGAATCAATTCTTGCTTTATGTTCTGCATGATCACCATGTGAAAAGTTTAAACGGGCAACATTCATTCCGGCGTTCACTAATTTCTCAAGCATTTCTTCCGATTCTGACGCTGGTCCAATAGTACAAACAATTTTAGTTTTTCTCATTAATAATGCCTCCAAGTATTTTATATAGATAATTCATTTGTTAATTCATAAGTTTCAAAATCGAACTCATGTTGATCTGATCTAAATATTTCTTCAAATGGTGTATCAGTTAATTCATTATTACGAATACCTACTCCGATAGCAGTTTTCCCTTGTAATAATAAATCTACTGCATGACCGCCTAAACGTGACGCTAACACACGATCTGCTCCGCTTGGGCTACCACCACGTTGGATATGACCTAATACAGAAACACGGGCATCAACATTAATATACTTAGTTAACTCTTGTGCGCATGCCTCTCCAGACATACAACCTTCTGCAACCATGACGATTGAATGTTTTTTGCCTCTTTTTATACCATTATCGATTTTTTCAGCTACATCTTTAATGTCTGTTTCTACCTCTGGAACGATAATTGTTTCTGCACCAACCGACATACCTGCCCATAATGCTAAATCTCCACAATTACGTCCCATAACTTCTATAATAAAGGTTCTAGCATGACTCGATGCTGTATCACGGATTTTATCAACGCAATCAATAATCGTGTTTAATGCTGTATCAAATCCAATTGTAAAATCTGAACCATTAATATCATTATCAATCGTACCAGGTATACCAATTGTCTGGATTTCTTCACATTCTTCACTTATACGTTGCGCGCCTTTGTAACTACCGTCTCCACCGATAACTACAAGACCTTCGATTCCTCTTTTACGTAAGTTCTCTATACCTTTCTTACGCATTTCTACTTCTTTAAATTCAGGACATCTTGCTGAATATAAAAAAGTGCCCCCGCGTTGAATTGTATCCCCTACAGAACCGAGTTCAAGCTTTTCGATATCATCGTTTAATAAACCTTGATAGCCTTGGTAAACACCATAGACTTCAATGTTATTAAAAATCGCTTTTCTAACTACAGCTCTTACAGCTGCGTTCATGCCTGGAGAATCTCCACCACTTGTCAACACTGCAATTTTTTTCATGACGACAAACCTTTCTAACATGTATTTCTTATTCTAAAAATACCATAAATTATACAATGGTGCCATTAAAATGAGGATTTGTGCCGAATGTAAACGTTTTAAATTAATCTAGACTATTAAATTTTATATAGTAAGCGTTTACTATGATTTTTCGGCAAAAATGAAATGAGCGTTCTTTTGTATTTACCTTTAAATTATATTTCTTAAACAATACATTTATTGTTTAAATAAATATAGGGTATGGCAAGGAAGTAAGACAGAAATCAAAAAATTAATTTCGTAATCTCGCCTCCATAAGTTATACAAGTGTTGAAACGCTTGCATAAGAACTGCTTGGCATCATATATAATGTAGCAGTTCTTTAAAAGCTTGAAACAAGTGCGTTTATATATCAAAGCGCTATTGTTAATATAACATTTGGTCTACTCAATCTACTTGTCTATAACTATAAAAAATAGCTGTGAAGAAATCTATCGTCATAGATTTCTTCACAGCTAATCTTAGTGTGTTTATTATTATTCGTGATATGATCCAATATTTCTAAATTTTGCATATCGGTCATCAACAAGTTTTTGTTTACTTAGCTGACTTAATTCTGATAAATAATATTCAAAACCTTTTTTGATATTTTGTGCTTGGATTTCAACATCATGGTGTGCCCCACCTAATGGCTCTTTAATTACATCATCAGCTATATTGAGTTCACGTAAATCTTCAGCAGTAATCTTCATTGTTTCTGCAGCAATTTTTGCGAGATTGCTGTCTTTCCATAACAGTGCAGACGCACCTTCAGGTGAAATAACTGAATACGTACTATTTTCAAGCATCAATATACGATTTGTAATACCTAAACCTAAAGCTCCGCCACTACCGCCTTCACCAATCACAATAGAAATGATTGGTACTGTTAACGAAGCCATTTCGACTAAGTTTCTAGCAATAGATTCACTTTGCCCACGTTCTTCTGCTGCTTTACCTGGATAAGCACCTTTAGTATCGATAAAAGTAATAATAGGTCGATTGAATTTTTCTGCCTGTTTCATCAATCTAATTGCTTTTCTATAACCTTCTGGATGTGCCATACCAAAATTACGATAAATATTATCTTTGGTGTCTTTACCACGTTGTTGTCCAACTACAGTAACTGCTTGGCCATTCAAATAACCAATACCACCAATCATTGCAGGGTCATCTCTGTAATTCCTATCACCATGAAGTTCCATAAATGAGTCAAATATATAAGGTATGTAATCTAAAGATGTAGGTCTTTCTTGTAAACGTGCTAATTGCACACGATCCCATGGTTTAAGGTTTGTATATACCTTTTCAGTCTCTCTCTCTAAAGAAGCTTCAAGCATATCAATTTCTTCTTGCAGATCTACATCATTCTTCTCTTGAGATTCTTTTAATGATTCGATTTTATTTTCTATTTCAAAAAGCGGCTTTTCAAAATCAAGCATTTGTTTTCACCTCTTGGTGCATTTTTAAGATACTAGATAACGTTGCTTTCATTTCTTTTCTATGTACTACTTTATCTAATTGGCCATGTTCTAATAAAAATTCTGCAGTTTGGAAATCATCTGGTAATTTTTCATTAATAGTTTGTTCAATGACACGTCTCCCAGCAAATCCAATTAACGCTTTGGGTTCACTAAGATTGATATCACCTACAGAAGCAAAGCTTGCAGAAACACCACCAGTAGTTGGATTAGTAATGTAAGAAATATACAATAACCCAGCATCCGCGTGTTTCTTCAATGTCACACTCGTTTTACCCATTTGCATTAACGATATGATACCTTCTTGCATCCTAGCTCCGCCACTTGCTGAAAATAAAATAAATGGCAAACGATTTTCAATACAATGCTCAATAATTCTACAAATTTTCTCGCCTACTACAGAACCCATGCTGCCCATTCTAAATCTAGCATCCATAACAGCAACACCATAACTTATACCTTCTAAATTTGCCGTTCCAGTTACTACTGCTTCGTTTAGCTCAGTTTTTTGTCGATCTTTTTGGATTTTTTCTTCATAACTTGGGAAGTCCAATGGGTTTGCTGAGGTCATGCCACTATCAAATTCTTTAAATGTACCTTCGTCAGAAATAGCTTCAATACGTTTATAAGCTGTAAGCGAAATATGATGATCACAGTTAAAACAAACGTTTAAGTTTTCAGCTAATTCTTTCGTATACATAATTTTTTTACATTTAGGACATTTCGTCATAATACCTGCTGGAACATCACTTTGTTTTGAATCCGATACGGTCACGTACTTTTTCTTTTTACTACTTCTATTGAAAAAATCTTTAAACATTGGTAAACCTCCACATAAATATCGCAATCTTTCTCTATACTTAACTGTAAGTTACGTATTGAGTTCAGTATTAACGAATATTATTTATCTAAATCTGTTAATTTCATTGTCTTTTCATAAATTTCCTCTGGATTCACATCACTTCTAGCAACACCAGACTCCATCGCTGCTTTTGCAACTTCTTTTGCGACTGACGGTGCTACACGCTTATCAAACGGTCCAGGAATACAATAATCAGGGTTCAATTCTTCTGGATTAATTAAATTAGCAATCGCTTCAACCGCAGCCTGCTTCATTGCCTCATTAATTTGCGTTGCTTCTACATCTAAAGCACCTCTGAATATACCTGGAAATGCTAAGACATTATTAATTTGATTTGGAAAATCTGAACGACCTGTACCTATTACTTTTGCACCTGCTGCTTTAGCAACATCTGGCTGAATTTCTGGGTCAGGGTTTGCCATAGCAAAGATAATAGGATCATCAGCCATAGATTCAACCATCTCTTTTGTTAATAAATCTGCAACAGAAACGCCTATAAATACGTCAGCATCTCTAATGACATCATTTAAGCTACCCTCAATTTTTTCTCTATTAGTCCACTTAGCTACGTATGCTTTTGTATCATTCATACCGAAAGCGCGTCCTTCAAAAATAGCACCTTTAGAATCACACATAATCATATCTCGAACACCATAAGAATATAATAATTTAACGATAGCCATACCAGCTGCACCAGCACCATTGAGAACGACCTTAATGTCTGATAAATCTTTATCCACTATTCTTAAGGCATTGATCATACCAGCTACTGTTACGATTCCTGTACCATGTTGATCATCATGAAATACTGGTATTTTAGTTTCTTTTTTTAAACGCTCTTCAATTTCAAAACAGCGTGGTGCTGAAATATCTTCTAAGTTAATGCCACCATAATTCGGTTCTAATAATTTCACAGTATTAACTATATCATCTGTATCTGTAGTATTTAATGCAATAGGTACACCATCGATACCAGAAAAGCTTTTAAATAGTACTGCTTTCCCTTCCATTACTGGAATACTCGCTTCAGCACCAATATTGCCTAATCCTAAAACAGCTGTGCCATCTGTTACAACAGCAACAGTATTGCCTTTCATGGTATACTCAAAAACTTTTCTAGAATCTTCATGTATTTCTTTACAAGGCTCTGCAACACCTGGTGAATAAGCTAAACTTAATTCTTCTTTATTGGTAACTTGGACCTTTGGTGTTACTTCCAACTTACCTTGATTTCGTCTATGCATTTCTAATGCTTCGTCTCTCAATGTCATGTAAATCTACCCCTTTACATTCAACTAGTATAAAAATCAGTTCATATATATTTTTATTACAATCTAACTCAAATTACAAATGATATTACTAACAAGATGTCGATTTCACTCATAAAGTTAATATTTGTAATAAAAATATATAGATTGATTTGACATTAAATAATTATTAACTTTAATTTAGTTAAAATTAAAACTGACGGCAAGTTTATCCTTAACCATCAGTTTACTATACCATAGTTCATAGCGCTATTAAAGTTAAATAATTCTTATATCCCGAGGTGAAAAGCGTTGTATAAATGTATTTAATAAGTCGTTATCCCGTGTGATATACCCTAGAGTTTTGAACTTATTTTGCTTTTCTTGGAAATATTTAACTGGAATATTATTGCTGTTTTCTGTTTGTGTTAAAAATTGCTTTAATTCTGTTTCATCGCTAAGGTTTCTAATCACAATTTGTTTCGCATGTTCAAATGTACTAACTTCGAATGCATCAACCGTCTCTAATTGATTAATAATAAGCTGCTTGTTATTATTTCTATTTTCAAATTTACCTTTTATGATGACTGTTTCATTCGTTTTTAAATCTGTTTCATATTTTTTGAATGCATCTGGAAAAACGACGCCCTCCAAGCTATTAATTCCATCATTCAGTGTTACAAAAGCCATATTCTGACCGTTTTTTGTACGTATACGTTTAGTATTATCAATTTGAACAAAAATCGGTTGATAATCTCGTGCATTAGTGAGTTTATATATACCAAGGTATTGTTTTTGTTCGAAGGCTTTTTCGACAGGATGCGTTGAAACATAAAAACCTAAATATTCTTTTTCGTAATCACTCAATACTTTATCTGGCAATTCCTCTTTGTCTTCATATGTTGCTTTAGGAGTTAATACATCAAATATAAAGCCGTCTTGTTCAATATCAGATGAGCTATCAAGTACTTGATCAATTGATTGGAGTAGCGTAGCACGGTTTTTGCCAAAGGTGTCGAAAGCTCCTACTAATATGAGCGCTTCAAGTAATTTTCTGGATTTAATCCTTTTAGGGATTCGTCTAGTGAAATCAAAAAAGTCTTTGAAATGCCCATTCGTTATGCGTTCATCAACAATTAACTTAACGCTTTGATAACCTACACCCTTAATTGCACCAATTGACAAGTATATACCTTGTTTAGTTGCTTTATAGAACCAGTGACTTTGATTAATGTTCGGCGTTAAAATATTTATTGATTGGTGCTTTGCTTCGTCAATAATTTGTGCTGTCTTCTTCTCGCTTCCAATAGTATTGCTCAAAATATTAGCGTAAAAATAGTTAGGGTAATGTACTTTTAAATAGCTCATAATATAAGCGATTTTAGAATAGCTTACGGCATGGGCACGTGCAAATCCATAGTCTGCAAATTTTAGAATCAAATCAAATATTTGCTTACTTAAGCTTTCATCATAGCCATTTTTTATAGCACCCTCCACAAAATGGTGACGTTCACTTTCTAATACAGCACGGTTCTTTTTACTCATCGCACGTCTTAAAATATCCGCTTCTCCATAACTAAAGTTTGCGAACTTACTGGCAATTTGCATGATTTGTTCTTGATAGATGATAACGCCATAAGTGTTACTTAATATCGGCTGTAAATCACTATGCAAATATTGTACCTTCGATGGATCATGTCTTCTCGCAATATAGGTAGGTATTTCCTCCATTGGACCCGGTCTGTATAAAGACGTTACAGCTACAATATCTTCAAAATGTTCTGGTTGTAATTTTTTCAATACATTTCTAATACCATCTGATTCTAGTTGGAAGATACCTGTAGTATCACCTTGTGACAACAATTGAAAGACTTGGCTATCATCAAAAGGTATTTGTTCTATATCAATATATGTATTCATGTCTTTTTTCACTTGTTTCACAATTTGATGAATAATGGATAAATTCCGTAAACCTAAGAAGTCAATCTTTAGCAAGCCTATTCTCTCTGCTTCCGTCATTGTCCACTGTGTTAATAATCCAGTATCTCCTAATGTCAACGGTGCATATTCATATAATGGATGATCATTAATAATGATACCTGCAGCATGTGTTGAGGTATGACGAGGTAAACCCTCTAATTTTTTACTAATTTCAAACCATCGTTCATGCCTATGATTTCGGTGTACAAACTGTTTAAAATCATTTTGTTCATAAGCTTGATCCAAAGTTATACCTAGCTTGTGTGGTATTAATTTAGAAATTTCATTTAAAGTTATCTCATCAAATCCCATAATTCTACCAACATCTCTAGCTACTGCTCTGGCTAGCAAATGACCAAACGTTACTATACCTGCAACGTGATTATCTCCATACTTTTCCTGAACATATTGAATAACTTTATCTCTGTGCGTATCTTCAAAATCAATATCAATATCCGGCATCGTTACACGTTCCGGGTTAAGAAAACGTTCAAACAGTAAATTATATTGTATGGGATCGACCGTAGTAATGTTTAATAGATAACTTACCAGTGACCCTGCAGAAGAACCACGGCCCGGTCCTACTAACACATCATGTGTTTTCGCATAATATATTAAATCACTTACTATAAGAAAGTAATCTTCAAATCCCATACGAGTAATGACTTGATACTCATGAACAAGCCTTTCTCTATATGTTTCCAATTGGTTATAATCTAAATTGAGTTGACTTAAGTTTTCTTGTAATATTTGCCATAAATAATCTTTTGATTGTTGATTATTAGGCGTTTTAAATTTAGGTAATAAAGACTGATGATATATCATTTCAGCCTGACATACTGCTGCAAGTTGATTTGTGTTATCCAATACTTCCTTACTTAAATGAAGTGTAGTCAAATCGTTATCATCGTATAAATGTGCATCATAATCTGGTTGTTCACTCACTAAATCTAATTTAGCGTTATCCCTGATTGCAGCGAGCGCAGTAAGTGTCCCAGCATCTTGTTGATTAAGATAACGTGTACTTTGCGCCCAAACCATTGGTAATTCCAATGTTACTTCACTCGTATGATTCACATAAACATGTGTTTCGTCAGTAAATTCAGCTACAATAGCTTCATTTGATGATGATACATCTTTAAAAATAACAGCAATATGCTGTAGATATTTTTTCAGCCACTCTATAGGTGTTTCCGTTTTTCCTTTCATTTTTATAGCAGACGACAACTTAAACATATCTTTTAGCCCTTGCTCATTTTGCGCTAGCACTATCGTTTCCACTGACTCTAAACCATCTGTCACAAAAATTGTCATACCGAAAATAGGATGAATATTTGCTGCAATACACGCGTCATAAAATTGTGGATAACCGTATAAGACATTTGTGTCTGTAATCGCTAGCGCAGTATACCCTTCTTTAGCGGCCTTAGCCACAACATCTTTTATTCTCAAACTAGAATGTAACAAGTCATATGTTGTATGAATATTTAAATGCGTAACCATCAGCAAACACCTCCTATATACTTATAACTTATTATTTAAAGCTTCAGCTAATGAATTAAATTCGTTCCAGTTAGCAACAGAAACACCTGATGCATTTGGATGACCTCCACCACCAAATTCACTTGCAATCTCATTAATTACAATGCCTTTTGAACGGATGCGACATCTTATTTCAGAACCTTCATCCACAGCAAAGACCCATATTTTCAACCCTTGAATATCCGCAATCGCATTTACAAATAATGAAGCTTCGTTTGCCGCAATATTAAACTGCTTAAGTACATCTTGTGTGATAATTATTTTACAAAATCCATTTTCATCTAACTCAAAGTTCTGTAATACATACCCTTGGAATGGTAAGAGTTTCGGGTCTTTTTCGCCCATTTTATTAAGTTCTTCATTATGCTTAAATGGATATTTAAGTAACTGACTTGCTACTTCCATCGTATGCGATGTCGTATTATTGAATAAGAAACGCCCTGTATCACCAACGATACCTAAATAAAGTACACGTGCAACAGATGCATCTATCACAGTTGTGTCATTAAAATGCACAATAAAGTCAAAGATAATTTCACTTGTGGAAGAAGCTTGTGCGTTCACATAATTAATATCACCATATTGATCTACTGCAGGATGATGGTCTATTTTAATTAAAGAACGACCTTTATTAAAGCGTTCATCACTAATCCTTGGTGAATTAGCCGTATCACAAACAATCACTAGTGCGTCTTTGTATTGTTCATCTGTAATTTCGTCAAAAGTTCCAATAAAATCTAACGAAGGCTCTGACTCTCCAACTGCATATATGTTTTTATCTGGAAATTTTAATGTTAAATAATGTTTCAAACCAAGCTGTGAACCATAAGCATCTGGATCGGGTCTGACATGTCTATGTATAATAACTGTTTCAGCTTCGTTAATTTCACTCATAATTTGATTGAATTCTTTAGTCATTTATATCTTCCTTTTCATTAGTTATATAAAATTCGTTTAATCTATCATCTGGCAGATAATCATTGCTTTCGCGACATGATGTTCATCAGTAGACATTGTCACTTCTAGTTTAGCAAAGTTTCTCCCTACATCTAACATATCATAATGTACATCAATTTCTGATTCGATTTGAACTGTCTTAATATATATGATGTTCAAACTTTCTATCATCACTTCAAGTTTTTTTAACTTTCTCATTTCATAACGTACTGTTTCTTCAATTATAGCGACGAATACAGCTTTACTTAAAGTACCATATTGATTCGTTAATAGCGGTGTTGTTTGTACTTGAATGCCATTATTTGTAATGTTGATGTGTTTTGCAATTTGATCATTAATAGTTTCACCCACTTGAGGTTGTCGGCTTAATAATTGCATCGCTGTCAATACATCTTTTCTAGTTATAACACCTATAAGTTTCTTGCTAGCTGTAGTAACTGGTAACAGTTCTATGCCTTCCCAAATCATCATATGGGCACAATTTGCTACCGTGGTAGTTAATTGGACATTTATAGGAGACTTCGTCATAAACTGAGCTATTGTGTCATAATCATCCATTTTAATAATTTCTTTGCTCGTAATAATACCTACTAGTTTCCACTGTTCATCAATAACTGGAAATCTTGAATGTCCAGTAGCTCTTGCTTTTTCTTTATAATCAATCAACTTCATATTTTCGAAGATTACTGTGCTTTCTTTTACTGATTTCACAATATCTTCAACGACCAATATTTCTTTACGAATCATTTGATTATACATTGCTCTATTAATGATGTTTGCTACTAGGTATGTATCATAATTAGAAGAAAGTATAGGTAGATCATGTTCATCCGCATACTTTATAATTTCATCAGAAGTTTTAAAACCACCTGTAATCAGCACCGCACTTCCTCTTTTTAAAGCTGCTAATTGAACATCTTTACGATTACCTACAATCAATAATGTATGCGTACTTAAGTATTTTACTACATCGTCAATCTCCATCGCACCTATAGCAAATTTTGTAAGTGTTTTAATTAAACCGTTTCTGCCACCTAATACTTGACCATCTATAATTTTTACAATTTCACCAAATGTAAGTTGCTCAATTTGCTCGCGGGTTTTCTTTTCTATACGAACAGTACCTACGCGATCAATTGTTGCTACCAAGCCAATTTGACCAGCGTCTTTAATTGCACGATATGCTGTACCTTCAGATACACTTAAATCTTTCGCTACTTTTCTAACAGAAATTTTTTGTCCTACTGCTAGAGATTCTATATATGATAAAATTTGCTCATGCTTTGTCATTTAAATAACCTCATTTATATTGAACAGTTTCTATGCCATTATAACTTCTTATATATAAAATTGCGATGTAACAATTCAAATTATGGTAGTTTATAACTTTATAATGTTGAATCGCACCTTTTAAATAATATAAATAATTCTTTTTAAGAAATTAATATGTAATATGTTATTTTATAATTGGATTTATCAAGAAAATTTGATTAGAATGATATCAAGGAGGGATGAACAATGTTCAAAAATATTTTACTTGGTGTAGATACAACACTTACTAACGAAAAAGCACTTAAAGAAGTATCAAAATTAGCCGGTGAAGGAACAACGGTCACTATTTTAAATTCAATTAGTGAACAAGATGCACAAACTTCAATTAAATCTGGTGTTCATTTAGATAAACTAATTGAAAAGCGCAGCAAAGGACTTGAACCTACACGTAAGGCTTTAGATGAATATGGTATCAAATATGATGAAATTATCGTTCGTGGCAGTGCCAAAGAGCAATTAGTTAAACAGGCTAATAGTGGCAAATATGAAATCGTCGTCCTCAGTAACCGCAAAGCTGAGGAGAGGAAAAAATTTGTCCTTGGTAGCGTCAGCCATAAGGTGGCTAAAAGAGCAAACATCCCTGTTCTTATTGTAAAATAATATGAAACTCAAAACCTTTATATTAATTCGAGTTTAACGACAAAACAAGCCTAACGCACAAATGCATTGGGTTTGTTTTTTGATTTATATTCTAAAAAACACAAAATATAAATGAATACTTTGAATTTTTCTTACAAAAACATAAAAATGTCGACAAAATAATAAAATTTTGTCGACATTTTTAATTTATTACAAATTCTAAGTCCTTAAATATTTTAAAACTTAACTGATTCTCCAGGTTTTAAAATTTGCACCTCTCCTACTGTGACAGCAGATTTAAATGTATTTGGATCTTGTTCAATCAATTCAAATGTATTGTAATGTATAGGTACAGTGATTTTAGGTT
The DNA here is from genome assembly GCF_001431205.1 of Staphylococcus sp. NAM3COL9. GTDB lineage: Bacteria > Bacillota > Bacilli > Staphylococcales > Staphylococcaceae > Staphylococcus. The sequence continues at coordinate 615,119 of NZ_LGPC01000011.1, forward strand.
TAATAAATGTGTTGATTGCATAACTTGCATCATCAATACCCATAGTAAAGTTATCACCAATAGGTACAAAACAAACATCGACAGGATGACGTTCTGCAATTAATTGCATATCGCTGAATAATCCTGTATCTCCAGTATGATAAACTGTTTTGCCTTCAACTTCTAAAATAATACCCATCGGCATACCAAGATAAACCGGAATACCATTATCGTCAGTTAAACTTGAACTGTGAAAAGCTTGTACAAATTTAACTGTACCAAATTCAAATTCAGCTTTACCACCAATGTTCATTGGTCTTACGTTTTCAACATTTTTATTTGTAGTTAAATAATTCCCCAGTTCTGCTGAACCTATTACAGTTGCATTATTTCTATTAGCTAACTCGACTGTATCTCCGAAATGGTCACCATGACCATGCGTCAAAATGATATAGTCTACTTCTAAAGTATTTGCATCTAAGTCTGACTGGCCATTGCCAGTAATAAATGGATCTACAATTACTTTTTTACCGTTCGCTTCGAAATAAATAGTTGATTGTCCATGAAATGATAAGTTCATTATATAAATTCCTCCCATAAATCTATTTATTTACTACATACCACATTAATACCGTTATATAACATCTCTATGCATTTTATATAACGCTTTTAAGCTTATTTTAAAACATTTAGCTAAAACAGCATCATTATAATATTTTATTTTTGAATTCCGTAATGAACTAACATAAACTTAGATTGATAGTATTTTTAGGAGGATGATGATAAATGAAATTAGAACAGATTACCACAGAATTAAAATCACAACAAGCTGGAGCAGCATGGATTACAACACCATTAAACATTTTTTACTTTACAGGCTATCTAAGTGATCCTCATGAACGTTTACTCGCATTATTAATCAAAGAAAATGGTGAACAAGTATTATTTTGTCCACAATTAGAAGTTGATGAAGTAAAAACCTCTCCTTTTGAAGGCGAAGTAATTGGATATTTAGACACAGAAAATGCATTGGATAAATATACGTTCACTGTAAATAAATTATTAGTTGAAGCTGAACATTTAACAGTAAAACGTCAACGCGAACTCGTTGAAGCATTTAACGTACAAACTTTTGGTGATATTGATCAAACAATTAAAGACTTGCGTAATGTTAAAAGCGAAAATGAAATTGCTAGTATCCAAAAAGCATGTGAACTTGCTGACAAATGCATTGAAATCGGTGTAGACTTTTTAAAAGAAGGTGTCACGGAACGCCAAGTTGTCAATCATATTGAGAATGCAATAAAATATTACGGTGTGAATGAAATGAGTTTCGATACAATGGTACTCTTCGGCGATCACGCTGCTTCACCACATGGTACTCCTGGTGATCGTCAATTACAAAAAGATGAGTATGTATTATTTGATCTTGGTGTTATTTATAACAATTATTGTAGTGATATGACTAGAACCATTAAATTTGGTGAACCAAATGACAAAGCTCAAGAAATATATAATGTTGTTTTGAAAGCTGAACAAGAAGCGATTGCAGCAATCAAACCAGGCGTTACAATTAAAGATGTAGATGATATTGCACGTAACATTATCAGTGATGCAGGTTATGGTGATTATTTCCCTCATCGTTTAGGTCATGGATTAGGTTTAGAAGAACATGAGTATCAAGATGTTTCTAGTTCAAACACTAACCAATTTGTTGCTGGAATGGTTGTCACTGTTGAACCAGGCATATACGTTCCTGGCGTTGCAGGTGTACGTATTGAAGACGATATTTTAGTAACTGAAGATGGTAATAAAAGTTTAACAGGTTACGAAAAATGATAAAAGAAGCGGTTGTAGAATCGATTCAACAAGTTGAACAAGCAATTAGCAATGGTGCCAATCGTATAGAATTATGTGATAATTTAAGTGTTGGAGGTACGACACCTAGCATTGGAATGATTGAAATCGCAACAGAAATTTGTCATACCAATGCTGTTGAAATCGCAGTAATGATCCGCCCTCGCGGTGGTGATTTCGTATATAATTTATATGACTTTGAAATCATGCAACGAGACATGAAAGCAATCAAGCAACTCAACGTAGATTACTTTGTATTCGGATGTTTAACAAAGGATAATGTTTTAAATGAATGGCAAATGAAGACTTTAAAAAACCTAGCACTACCTGTTCCGTCCGTATGTCATATGGCATTTGATGAAATCCATTTGCATGGTCAAATCAAAGCGCTACACCAACTGATTGATATTGGCTTTGTTAGATTACTAACACATGGTGGCCCTTCAGCCACTGATATTTTCGATAATTTAAATCAACTCGGCAAGCTTGTGGTTAATACAGATGGGCGTATCGAAATTATGCCTGGTGGCGGGTTGAATAAAGATAATTTGCAAGATTTAATATCTTCTTTCCCTTTCCAAGAAGTGCATGGTACAAAAATCGTTTAAAACATTTCATTCATAGTTTAACTGCCTAAGACTTAAAATCTTATAGACTCAATAAAACAGGCTAGGATATAAATAGGCATTCTTAAAATAAAATGACTAATCCGTTTTCAATGGATTAGTCATTTTTCATCTCTAAAGTCTTACGATTTTGAAAGAACTGAATCTGAACCAAACACTACTAGCTCTATAACAGCACTAGACATAATGTAAAAAAATGCCGACAAAGTATCTGACTTTGTCGGCATTTTGGAGTAAGGTACATAAACACATGTCATACTCCCATTTTTATTTACATCAATTTAATACAACTAATTCATTATGGTTGAGTTGTATTATAGGTATTTTTATTTTAATGCACTTTCAATATCTTTATATGATAACTTTAAAGCACTTTCAATATCTTTATATGATAAGTTTAATGCATCTGCAACACCTTTATTAGTTAATTCACCATTAATCGTACTTAAACCTAAAGATAATGCTGGATTATCTTGTAGTGCTTTTAAATAGCCTTTTCTAGCTACTTGTTGCGCATATGGTAACGTTGCATTGTTTAATGCGATTGTTGACGTACGTGGCACTGCACCAGGCATATTAGCTACTGCATAATGTACTACGCCATGCTTTTTATAAGTTGGGTCATCGTGTGTAGTAATACGATCTGTTGTTTCAAAAATGCCACCTTGGTCGATAGCAATATCAACAATCACTGCCCCATCTCTCATTTGTTTAACCATTTCTTCAGTAACAAGTTTTGGCGCTTTTGCACCTGGTATAAGTACTGCACCAATGACTAAGTCACTGTTTTTAACACATTGCTCTATGTTTAATGGGTTTGACATAATTGTATGTACTTGACCACCAAACAAGTCTTCTAATTGTTGTAATCGTTTAGGGTTAACATCTAAAATTGTAACATCAGCACCTAAACCTAAAGCAATTTTCGCAGCATTTGTACCAGCTTGGCCACCACCAATTATACTTACGCGTCCTTTTTCTACGCCAGGTACGCCACCAAGTAGAATACCCATACCGCCTTTATATTTCTGTAAGAACTCAGCACCAATTTGAGCAGACATACGACCTGCCACCTCACTCATTGGTGTTAATAATGGTAAAGAACGATCTGGCAATTGCACTGTTTCATAAGCGATACTAATTACTTTGTTTTCTAATAAAGCTTTAGTCAATTTCTCTTCATTTGCTAAATGTAAATAAGTAAATAAAATTAATCCTTCTTTAAAGAACTGGAATTCTTCTTCCAATGGTTCTTTAACTTTCATAACCATATCTACGTTCCATACTTCAGCTTGTTCATTTACAATTTTTGCACCAGCTTCAGTATAATCCACATCTTCAAAATAAGAGCCTAAACCAGCAGAATTTTCAACAATAACAGTATGACCTTGCTCAACTAATGCATGCACACCACTTGGAGACAAACTCACCCTGTTTTCGTTGTTTTTAATCTCTTTAGGAATACCTATAATCATTTCATCCACCTCCAAATTTATAGTAACGTGTATTCTATGAAAGCGCAATCAAAGTTTAGAGTACTTTTACAACAGTGAATTGTGTTAATATTCTGTAAATGGTGGTATAATATATGTAAGAAGAATAAGGAGGTCATTGATATGCTAACTTATAAAAACATTTTAATTGCGGTAGATGGTTCACACGAGGCTGAATGGGCGTTTAATAAAGCTGTAGATGTTGCAAATCGTAACGAAGCAAAATTAACAGTTGTGAACGTCATTGATTCACGAACATATTCATCATACGAGGTTTATGATGCACAGTTCACTGAGAAATCTAAAAATTTCTCTGACGATTTGTTAAAAGGTTATAAAGATGTTGCGACAAACGCTGGTATTAAAGATGTTGAAACTCGCTTAGAATTTGGTTCTCCGAAAGCAATTATTCCCAAAAAATTAGCGACTGAAGTAGAAGCTGATTTAATTATGTGTGGTACTTCTGGTTTAAATGCTGTAGAAAGATTTATTGTTGGTTCCGTATCTGAAGCAATCGTACGCCACTCACCTTGTGATGTGCTCGTTGTACGTACTGAAGAATTGCCAGCAGATTTCCAACCACAAGTAGCAACAGACGAACTTAGATCACAACACCAAGCTCACTAAAAATATACTAAATTAATTTTATAAAAATGATTTAATTACCTTTAAAGACTAAACAAAGATAATTAGTTTATTTCGTTAGGATAGCTTGTTCATGTATTTAGAGCAATCTATCCTTTTTAATATTTATAGAAATGAACATACCAAGTTATATTATACATTCTAAGTGATTTTTACAAACTCCTTATCAAAACTTCATATGCACTTTAAACAAAACATATATGATTGAAGTTGAAAAGCATAATGAAAGGAGTATGAACAACTTATGAAACCAATGCATAAAGCACTTATAACAAGCATGTTTACATTATTCATTTCGAGCTCAACATTACATAGTGAAATAATTGCTTCAGAAAAAGACGATTCAACTCGTACCGCAGGTCACCTCAAATTAATAGATACTAAAATCTTACCGTTTGATAAAACTTACAAAGATACGAAAGTTGGTGGATTGTCTGGTATAACGTATGACCCTAAAAATGATAAATGGCTACTTATTAGTGATGATCGTTCAGAACACAATTCAGCAAGGTTTTACGAAGGTGATATTGACTATAATAGCAACGAATTCAAAAGCATCAAATTCAATGACGTGCACAAATTGAAACAACCGAATGGCAAAGATTACATCAATAAAGAACAATATAAGAACAACAATAATAATATTGTTGCTGATCCAGAATCGATACGGTTCGACCCATATAATAATGAGATTCTATATACTAGTGAGGGAGATCGTTCGTTAGGATTAAATCCATTTATTCGTAAAGCAACTGAAGATGGAGAATACTCAGCTGAAATTCCTATTAAAGATACAATAAAAATGGACAAGCAAAATAAGAAAGGTTTCCGCAATAATCAAGCTATTGAAGGTAGCACTTTCTCTCAAGATGGAAATACATTGTGGACTTCTATGGAAGGCCCCCTATTACAAGATGATAAAAAACCAACTCCTGAATCGGGCGCCTTAACACGCATCACACAATATGACCGCGAAGGCAACATATTATCTGAATTTGCATATCCTCTTGATGCAATTCCTAAAAATCCTGGCAAAGACAAACAAGCTAATAATGGGATTACAGAAATATTAGCCATCAATGATCACGAATTCCTTACTTTAGAGCGTGCATCTGTACAAGAGGAAGATGGCTCATTTAATAATTATGTACGTATATATAAAATTGATGTTAGTAAAGGTACCGATATTAAAGATATTGATTCACTCAAGGAAACAAACACAAAATCTCTAAATAAAACACTGGTTGCTGATTTAAATGAACAAGACATTGGTAAAGTTGATAACATTGAAGGTATGACTTTTGGTAAAAAACTACACAATGGTAATGACAGTCTAGTATTGACAGCTGATAATAATTTTAATGAAACGCAACAATCTCAAATCATTGTTTTTGAGGTTAAACCAGAGAAAAAATAATCCATTTAATCAATTGATTGACAATATAATAAAAACACCCATTCATTAGTTCTTCTAAAGAATGGGTGTTTTTAATCTAAGTACAAATATTTATAACTTAATATTATTTAATGAACCTGGGTTTACTTCCAGATTATTTAGTGTTTCCAAAGTTAACAACATCGCGAGCAATCATTACTTCTTCATTTGTAGGAATAACGATGACTTTCACAGGTGAATGTGGGTAATTAATGAAACCTTCAGATCCATGAATCGTTTCATTTTTTTTAGCATCCCAATAAACACCCATAAACTCTAGACCTTCTAAGACTTTTGCTCTTATAGGATCAGAGTTTTCACCTACACCTGCTGTGAACACAATGACATCAACACCATGCATACGTGTCGCATATGATCCAATATATTTATGGATACGAGATGCAAATACATCAAGTGCTAATTGGGCTCTTTGTTTACCTTCTTTAGAATCTTCAATGATATCTCTTAAATCACTTGAAGTACCCGAAATACCTAATAATCCTGATTCTTTATTTAATGTATTTAAAACTTCTTCAGCATTTTTACCAGTTTTTTCCATTATGAATGGAATTAAAGCTGGATCAATATTACCAGAACGTGTGCCCATCGTAACACCTGCTAATGGTGTGAAGCCCATAGATGTATCTACAGATTCACCACCATCAATAGCAGCGATTGAAGCACCGTTACCAATATGACATGAAATAATGCGTAATTCTTCAATTGGTTTCCCTAAAATTTCAGATGCACGTTGCGAAACATATTTATGGCTTGTACCATGGAAACCATATTTACGAATTCCGAAGTCTTCATAATATTGGTACGGTAAGCTATATAGGTACGATTTCTCCGGCATAGTTTGATGGAAAGAAGTATCAAACACAGCAACATGAGGTGTCTCTGGTAAAAGTTTTCGGAATGCACGAATTCCCATTAAATTTGCTGGGTTGTGTAACGGAGCTAATTCACTTAACGATTCAATTTGTTTTTCCACTTCATCTGTTACATAAATTGAAGTTGGGAACAATTCACCACCATGTACGACACGGTGTCCTGTGCCATCAATATCATTAATACTTTCAATGATTCCATGATTTTTAAAGCTTTCTAACATAATATTTACTGCCACTTCATGATTAGCAATATCATTTGTATCAGTGATTTTTTCCCCGTTCACTTCAATAGTGAAGATAGAATTTTTTAACCCAATACGTTCAATTAGTCCCTTAGTAACAACTTTTTCTTCCGGCATTTCAATAAGTTGAAATTTCAGTGATGAACTACCAGCGTTAATGGCCAAAATTAATTTTGACATAAGCTTGTTGCCTCCATTTTCAATTAAGTTTTAATATACCTATCTATTTAATCATTAATACAGTTTATTTTCAAGAATAATACAGATTAATTTCCAGGATGATTTTCTTCCATCCACGCATTTAAATCTTGTAAAAATGCTTGGAATTGTTGAGGACTTTTGAAATCAGGAATGTTAGCTAACAAAACCTCTACTGGTTTAGTAACGTTTGTTTCTTTTTTCTGTAGCACAAGTATAGATTTGCGTGCCTTTTCATTTTTAAATAATGTTGATGGTAGATTTAAAAATGCTTGCATTTCTGTCTCTGTAGCAATGAAGTTTTGTAACTGTTTCACATTTGAACCTTCGAATATATTACTTGGAACAACTAAAAATGCAAATCCTGATTGTTTTAAGGCAACAACAGCCTGTTCAATTAATAAAAAGTGTGAAAAACTGTGACCTTCTTTAAATCCTAAAGCCATTTCCTTACTTCTCTCATCTGCCGGATAATAGCCAATAGGTAAATCACCAATAACAACATCTGCATCTTCAAAAGGTAATGGCATTATTGCATCTTGAGGGTAAACATCAAATGGTATTTCTAAAAAATTGGCTAAATGAACGCTGACTCTTGATAATACTGGATCAACTTCTATAAGATGATGCATCACCGTATGTTCTGTTAATACTTCATGTACAGACGCACTTAGATGACCTGCCCCACTTGCGATATCTGCAACATGTAATTCTTCTTTGTTTTTTAAGAAACGTTGAGATAAAAATCCTAAAATCAAGCCAATAGTGTCTGGTGTAATTTGATGATTAGCTTGGATATCTTCTTTTTGCATTAAGCTTAAGTAAGCAAATTGAAATGCTTTTCTTCTATCCTGCAGTGTAGCTTGTTCTAACAAATCTCTTTTACTTGTATAAATATGTTCCATTGCTAGACCTAAGTTTTCAATAAAACTTTGACCATTATTTTCATTTAAAGCTTTAGCTTTTTCGTCGAGTGTTTGGAATAACTTTTCCATTACTGTTTCTTCTTGTGTCATTTAATAGTCCTTTCTAAAAAAACTGTCCATAATTTGTTTGAAATTAAGTCAGTTCATGCTAACTTATATTACCAAATAATTATGGACAGTATACTTTATAATGTCAATGATACTGTTTGATTGTTTAACTTCAAATCAAATGACAAATTTTATATTACATATATTTAATTTAAATAGTACGATATGCTTCTAAAGCAGCATCGAAGTCGGGGAAATCAGTGCCTTCAGAAACAACTTCAGTATATACTACTTTATTATTTCCATCTAAAACAAAAACTGAACGTGCAAGTAAACGTAATTCTTCCATAACTACGCCATAATTTTTTCCAAATGAAAGTTCTTTATGATCACTTAAGGTAACCACGTTATCTAAGCCATTTGATGCACACCATCTTTTTTGTGCGAATGGTAAGTCAACAGAAATAGTTAACACGACGCCATCTTCCTGCGCTGCTTCTTCGTTGAATTTGCGTGTTTGTTTATCACAGACACCTGTATCAATAGATGGTACTACACTGATTAATTTCTTTTGACCATCATAATTTGATAAAGTTACTTCATTTAAATCATTGTCTAACACTGTAAAATCTGGTGCTGTTTCACCTTTTTTTACTTGTGATCCTAATAATGTAATTGGTTCTTGTTTAAATGTAATTTGCGCCATTTGAATGCCTCCTATAAAAAGTGCTTACTAGATAATTATAACTGTTTAAACTGATGAAATAAACTTTAAACCCTTTGAATGGTGACAATCTACTTCAAATAAAACAATTTTTCAAATTTATTTTTTATTACGACTGTATCAGCAAAATAATCATGTATACCTTTGTGTTTATCTGTAAATATTGTTACTAAATAAGGTAAATTAGCAAATACACCACTTATAATGCGACCAATCCATTCTCTAAATAATACATCTACCCAAGTTAACGGTTGTCTATCTGTACGTTCCACTCTAATATTTAAAATCATTTTACCAATAGTTTGTTTAAAATATTTCGTTAATAACACAAAATACAAATAAAATACAAGTACGTTTAATACGTGACCTACACTAAAATAATCAATCCACAACCTAGCACTATCTATATGTGTGAAATGATAAATTGGCTTCAATATAATACTTTGAATACCAAAAATAATAAGTAAATCAACGAGAAAGCTACAAAATCTTATACCAAACCCCGCATATAGTGCTTTGGCTAATTGATGATGAGCAAGCGCATCTGACTCTGTTTGAGCTTCCTTTGAATCTGCAACCGAATGTGCAGTATAATCTTGTTTCATATTGTCCATTATTACACCTAACCTTCGTATAGATACATAGGTTCAGTTTCAGTATCATTTTTAATTATTGCTTTAACTTCATTGAATTCATTTTTAAATTGATTGACACTCGCTTTTGTATTACTAAACGATGAGAATAAACTACCTTCTTCACTATATTCAAATACTTCTGCATCTTTTGCTTTCATGTCTTTTTTCATTGCTTTTAAAGTTTCATCTTCATAACCAATTTCGTCGATTAAACCATTATCTTCTGCTTGTTGTGCACTGTAGATTCGTCCATCAGCTAACTTTCTAACTTTACTTTCAGACATATCTCTACCATCTTTAACTATATTTACAAATCGATCAAAACTATCATCTAATACAGATTGTAAAATATCTTTCTCTTCACTTGTCATAGCTCTTGAGCTACTTAATATGTCTTTATGATCTCCTGATTTTATAACATTTTCTTTAATACCTAATTTTTCTTGTAATCCTGAATAATCAGTACTAGACATAATAACACCGATTGATCCTGTCGTTGATTGAGGGCCTGCGTATATTTTGTCTGCAGGTGCTGAAATGTAGTATCCACCGGATGCTGCCATACTACCCATATGTACATAAACCTTTTTATCTTTTTGCTTAATTTCTTTTATCTTTTGATAAATTTCATCACTAGGATATGTGCCGCCACCAGGAGTATTTACAGATAATAATAGACCTTTGACAGTGTCATCATTTTTCACGTTTTCTAATTGTTTTAAGAACGCCTCATGGTTGTAATCACTGCCACCAAACATACCTCCGCCTGTACCTTCAGCTATTTGGCCATCTAATGTTAAATGTGCAATTCGTTTACTTGAATTGCCCTCTTTTTCTACTTTTTCTGTAAACGGATCCATTTTAGATGTAGCTTGTTCATCAAATAAAGATGAAAAGACCGCTGAAATCGAACTCATCACGATGCCGCCTAATACAATGACGACCGCAAGTATGATTGCGATAATCCTTTTCTTCGACATTTACACTCACTCCCATAATTTATTTTGCTTTTGACTCCATCATCAATTTAACCATAACCAATTAAGCTATGTATACCTTATCTCAAATATAAAAATAAAAGAGCGAGAATACAAAGTCAAAATTTGATTTCGTATTCTCGCTTCTATAAGGCTGACCAGAAATAGAAAGACAAGAGTTGAAGCTCTTGCAGAAGATTATTATATAATTTTTATTTTAATATACTTTTTGTAAGTGCTACATGATTTGCATTAAATAATCGTACGCATTTTTCAAAATTAAAATAGCAGTAACTACAATAAACAGACCTTTGACATAACCAACGCCTTTTTTAATTGCAAATAAAGCACCCAAATATGACCCACAAATCATACTGCCAGCCATGATAAAGCCATAAAAATAATCGACTTGATCTAAGAAAATAAATAATATTAATGCCCCTAAATTGGATGCAAAATTTAATACTTTAGCATTGCCTGCTGCGCCTAGAAAATCAAATCCAAACATTAATAACACAAAAAGCATAAATGAACCTGTGCCGCCGCCTAAAAATCCATCATATAGACCAATTAAGCACATTAAAGCTGCAAATAATATTGCTTTACCGGTAGTGAGTTTTGTAAAAGTACGTATACTACCCCAATCTTTTTTCATTAATGTATAAATCATTACAAGCGTTAAGATAATGATTACGACTGGCTTTAAAAGTTCAGACGGTAAAAATGTCGCAACACTCGCACCACCCATAGCCATTAGGAATACAAATGGAAATAACTTCCCAACAATTTTCAAATCGATATTGCCTGATCTAAGAAAACGAAATGCACTAGTCATCGATCCAAATGCACTGGCTAATTTATTTGTACCTAACGCCATAGATGGTGGCATACCTACTGCTAAAAGTGCAGGGATAGAAATCAACCCTCCACCGCCGACAACTGCATCAATAAACGCTGCTAAAAATCCAAGCAGTATGATGATAATTACAATTGAAATGTCCCACTCTAACATGCGCCAACCCCTGTCTGTTTAAATCATGTTAACCGATTATTCATTATAAATTGAACATCTAAAACGAAGTTTTCTATTTCTAAAATGATGCTTATTATAATTTAAACTTATATTTAAAATAAATCGTCTGCCAAAGCTTGTGTCTCTGAGTCTTTATCACTTTGGTAGTCATTTGAAATTTCTATTGTTTCGATTTGATCCACAGCTTGTTGTACCAATGGTTCAAAATCAAAAATATTTTCATATTTTTCCACTTTTTCAATATCAGGTTCAGTTACAGGATTTTTTGGTGTAAAAATAGTACAACAATCCTCATAAGGTTGAATAGAGACATCAAAAGTTCCAATTTCTTTAGCTCTTTTCACAATATCTTCTTTATCTAATGTGAGTAATGGACGTAATACTGGCGTTGAAGTTACGCTATTAATCGCGTACATACTTTTTAACGTTTGACTCGCAACTTGACCAAGATTTTCACCATTTACAATGGCATGTCCGTCAATTTCATGAAGAAGTTTGTCTGCGACTCTCATCATCATACGACGTGTAGATGTCATTGTATAACGTTCATGTACAACTTTATTAACTTGTTTTTGTAAATCTGTAAAAGGCACAATGTGTAATTTAATTGGCCCTACATGAGAAGCTAAAATACGTGTTAATTCAATAACTTTTTCTTTAGCTTTTTCACTTGTAAAAGGTGGACTATGAAAATGAATTGCTTCAATCATCGCACCTCTACGCATAACTTCCATACCTGCTACAGGAGAATCTATGCCACCTGAGAGCATAAGTAATGTTTTGCCACCCGTTCCAACTGGCAAGCCACCAAGTCCCGCTATTATTTTGTCATAAACATATATAGCATCTAAACGGACTTCTACTTTTATGTTGTGATCCGGATTGTGGACATCGACAGTCAAATCCTCTGTTGCATTTAATACCGCAGCACCAATCCCACGTTGTAATTGATATGTGTCATAAGGGAAGTTTTTATCTGAACGTTTTACGTCTATTTTAAATGTATCTCCGTTTGCGTAATCTTTTGCAAATTGGATGGCTTGTCCATTTGCCGCTTCTACAGTTTTATCAATTTTTAACACAGGACTAATAGAATAAATGCCGAATACTTTTTTTAGTCTATTACACATTTCATCTATATCTGCGCCGTCATCTAATTCAATATACATTCTATCCCTATTCGCTTTTACTTTATAGCCTTGTAAAGGCATTAATGAACGCTTTACATTTGCGCGTAATTTATTCACGAACATTTTACGATTTGCGCCCTTTAATGTTAATTCGCCATACCTTACTAATATATGATCATAAATCATATTAACAGCTCCCTTACTTCTTCATATACTTTATTAAAATTATCTTTAAATGTTTGAATATCTTCTTGAGTCGTATTGGCTCCCATTGAAATTCTAATACTACCTTCAATTTGTTTTCTTGGCACATTCATCGCTAAAAGCACCTCGTTTAGACTCGCTTTTTTAGATGAACATGCACTTGTTGTAGATAACATGATGCTATGTTTTGAAAATGCATTGACCAATACTTCCCCTTTCACACCCGGTAACCCTACATTAAGGATGTGTGGTGCTGAATTTTGGGGTGAATTCAGTTTAATACCCTGAAAACTTGTAAGAAATTGGCATAGGTCAGCATTGAATTCACTTAAAGTATGGTTAAGTTCTGCTGTATGATTCACAGCTGCTTTCATTGCTTTAACAATTGCAATATTCATTGGTAAATTAACTGTACCACTTCTCACACCATATTCTTGTCCACCACCGTGAATAATGGGTTCAAGTTGATGAATATTTCGAACAAATAATATACCTTGTCCTTTTAAACCATGAAATTTATGCCCACTTAAACTCAACGTATCTACACCTTCAAAGCATAATGGAACTTTACCAATTGCTTGTACTGCATCTACGTGAAAATGCGCTTTAGGGTATTGATGTACGATTTCTGCTGCTGCCTCTAAAGGCTGTATTTGTCCCATGATATTATTGACGTGCATACAGGTTACTATAGCAACATCATCTGACATCAATGTTTTTAAATGATCCAAATCTATTTGTCCATCATCACTCACATCAACATATTTAATAAAAAACCCTTCTATTTCCAAAGAACGTACAACTTCTAATACAGAAGGATGCTCAAGTACTGAAGTGATTATTACATTAGCAAACGCTTTTTTCTTATATGCTACGCCTTTAAGCGCCATATTATTAGATTCAGTCGCACCACTTGTAAAAACGATATCAAATTTTTTATCTAAATTAAACAAATCTTTTATTTGTTTTTTAGTTTGTTGTAATAATTGGTCTGCTTGTAAGCCTGCTTGATGTGGACTATTAGGGTTAAAATACAATGACTGATTTACTTTTACATAAGTATCCAACACGTCTTGGTTCGGCTTTGTAGTTGCGGCATTATCAAGATATATCAATTCTTTCACTCCATTTCATTTTATCATACACACTTATAATAAGAAGTGATACTAATTTTATATTTATACTTAAATCATTGTATTAACAACAATACTTTTCTGTAATTTTAAAAATTAATTTAATACTTCTTTAAGCATTATACTCGCTTTTAATAAAAAGAAAAGACACGAAATCATAATTCATTTCGTGTCTTACTCATGTTTTTTAATAATTAAATAGTTTAACCAATAACTTGATCTTCTATTTGTTGTGTAATTCCTGGTTCAACACTTTCTAAAGCATGTTCAGATATTTCAATTGAACGTTTGTATCTATTATTTTTAAATAGTCTTTCAGCCTCATTAAGGCTTTTATCTATATTCGAACTATCTTTACGGTAACGGTTACCATATTCAATAAGTTTCTCAGCATAAACTGCATTAACGAGTACATCCGTAGCTTCATCTTCAAATTTATTCATTTGTAGTACTACTTTAGATACTTTATCTTTCAATTGTTTAACATGTATTGGACGTACAGTGAATTTCTTGTTTACTTCACGCACTTCATAATCAATTTCATTTTTCATTATAATGAAACGTTCCGGTACGCTAGGTAAGTTAGAAGCTAATAATTTTCTATAAACTTCTTCTTTTTTACTTTGTACGCGTAAAATATTTTCTTCTGCTTCTGCTTCATCTTCGCGTAGTTGAATTAAGTGATTTTGTAATTTTTCTTGTTTTTCATTAATTACAGCTACATGCTCTTCGATATATTTCAAGTTATCTTGAACTTCACTATAACGTACTGCAGATTTAGCCATTTCTTTTAGAATTTCATCATAAACAGCTATTAAGTTTTGAATTTCATTTTCAAACTGTCTTACATTCTGTACATCACTTTCATTTATGTAGTAATTTTCACGTACATATTCAATTTCAGTTTGTAATGTATAATTCATTTCTTTTGCTCTAAACAAATTATCTGTAATGACTTCTTTTGATTCTTCTACTTCATTCTTCGCTTTAACTTCGTGCTCAATTAATTCATACATTTCATCAAGTCGATCATTAATATTGTTTAATTTTTCATTTGCTTCATCAAGTTCCAATCTACTAATCATCGGTTCCACAAAGCTAAGTTCTGTTTTAAGCGTTTGTAGAGTACTATCAATTTTAACATGATCTAAATCGTAACCCTCTACTTTGAGATCTCTACATCCATATTTCATATCTTGGAACTGTCCAGGTAATTCTTTTTGTGCTTCTCTGATTAACTCTGGAATTTCTGACATATCCTTTTTCAAAAAGTTCATATCTTCATTTAAAGTTTTGATATGTTCATGTGCGTAAATATAATTACCTTCTGCTTTATATGATTCATAGCTTTCCATTTCAGGCACGAATGCTTCAATCTCATGTTCTAATGGCGTTGCTGCTTCACCGAACTGATGTCTATTGGCTAACACGTCTCGCTTCATTTCTCGGTAATCCACTTTACATTCATCATATAAGTGATCACTTTCTTTATGTACTCCCATAATATCTTCGACATCTGTAGTTAATACATTATAGTTTTCTTCGTATTTATCCATCAATTCGTGTGCTTCATCAATTTCAGTTTGCGCTTGCGAAAATTTAAATTTGTCAAGTAAACCTTCCGCATTGTGAATCTTTTCTTCTACTGGTAACAAATATTGATTTTTACTATCTAATGACGTTTGCTTTAATCTATCATAAGTAGATTTTGTTTCACCTGTTAAAGTTAAATCAGATAATTGAGATAAACTTTCATCATAGGGTAATTGCTCTACTTGTAATTTTCGTTCTTCAGCCTTTTCTATCATTTGGCTTTTATTCGAACGCATATAGAATAATACACCGACAATAATCAGTATAATAACAATAATTGCTAGAATGATATACAATACCATATGTTTTCTCCTCCTATTTTATCACTATTCATTATAACGTAATTTACCCATGCATTAAAAGAGAAAATGAATTAATCGGTGATAATATTTTAAATTTCATAGTAAATCTATCTCTATTAATATTATGTATCATGTTGACACTAAAAAAGCCCTTACAAATCATTTGATTGATTACTATTAAAACAGTCTTTATACTAAATGAAAAGTAAAAAGTGAGGTTTTATTAATATGACAGAGGTAAAAGAAACAAATTACGGTTTATTACAAAAGCAAGTTGCTAGTCTAATCGAAGATGAATCAAATTTAATAGCTATACTTAGCAATGTCTCTGCTTTACTAAATGATTCATTAGATCAAATTAATTGGGTCGGCTTCTATTTAATGGAAAATAATGAATTAATCTTAGGGCCATTCCAAGGTCATCCTGCTTGTGTGCATATTGCTATCGGCAAAGGCGTATGTGGCACGGCTGTAGAATTAAACGAATCACAACTCGTTGAAGACGTTAATGCTTTCCCAGGACACATCGCATGTGATGCGAATAGTAAGTCGGAAATTGTTGTTCCTATTCATAAAGACAATCAAGTGATTGGTGTCTTAGATATTGATGCCCCAATTACAAATCGCTTTTCAAACACAGATAAAGTTGCTTTAGAAGAAATCATAAGCATTATTGAACAGCAAATAGCTTAACGTTTAGCGCTTACTTTCTATAGGTGAATCTTCGTTTACTATTGACAGTAATTCATAACGTGGTACAATGTTCTTTGTGTGAATAAACGAAATTAGCAGTTGCGTATTAATTGGCTCTATGTTGTTCCCAACGCGGACGTGTCGTGTAACCGTAGCTATGAGGTGAAGATACATAAAACAATATATCCAAATAAGCATGCAACACTCTTTTTTGTTTTTTCATAACAACAAAAAAGAAAAAGGAGGAGTCTATTATGGCTCGATTTAGAGGTTCGAACTGGAAAAAATCACGTCGTTTAGGTATCTCATTAAGTGGTACTGGTAAAGAATTAGAGAAGCGTCCATACGCTCCAGGCCAACATGGTCCTAACCAACGTAAAAAATTATCAGAATATGCATTACAATTACGTGAGAAACAAAAATTACGTTATTTATACGGAATGACTGAAAGACAATTCCGTAACTCATTTGAAATTGCTGGTAACCAACATGGTGTCCATGGTGAAAGCTTTATGCAATTACTAGCTGCTCGTTTAGATGCAGTTGTATATTCATTAGGTTTAGCGCGTACGCGTCGCCAAGCTCGCCAACTTGTTAACCACGGTCATATTTTAGTAGATGGTAAACGCGTTGATATTCCATCATATACTTTAAAACCTGGTCAAGAAATTTCAGTACGTGAAAAATCTTTAAAATTAGATATCATTGCTGAATCTGTTGAAATCAACAACTTCGTACCTGAGTACTTAGAATTTGATGCAGACAACTTAAAAGGTAAATATGTACGTGTCCCTGAACGTAGTGAATTACCTGCTGAAATCAACGAACAACTTATCGTTGAGTACTACTCAAGATAAGCGTTTTAATTTCAAACCAAGAAGTCCTTTTGAGGATTTCTTGGTTTTTTTATTTCTATATAAAGTAAAAAACTTCATCCAATTATTTAATTATAAATAGAAATCTTTTTGACTCCCCCACTCATTGCACAATATCTTTTTACTTTCTTATAATAATTAATGTATGCTATGAATAAAGGAGTGTTAGATTTGATTATTAGAGCATTAGAGGAGACAGATTTAGATTTTGTACATCACTTAAATAATGAATATTCCATTATGTCTTATTGGTTTGAAGAGCCCTACCAATCATTAAGCGAACTTCAATCACTATATAAAAAACATTTGTTAGATGAAACTGAACGTAGATTTATTATTGAAAAAGATCAAACGCGTATCGGTGTTGTCGAATTAGTTGAAATTGACTTTATACATAGTAACTGTGAAATTCAAATTATCATTGATTCCGAATATAGTGGTAAAGGGTATGCCAAAAATGCATTTAAAATGGCTATTGATTATGCGTTCCTTGTACTTAATCTCCACAAAATATATTTATTTGTTGATGTAAACAATGAAAAAGCTGTTCATATTTATAAAGCACAAAACTTCACAATTGAAGGTACATTACAAGAACATTTTTATACTCGTGGTGAATATAGTGATTGTCATGTGATGGGGTTATTAAAAAAGAATTGGGTAAATCATCACGATAATGATTTATCTCATATTAAATAATATACCTTTCATCATTATTAAAACCATAAAAAGCTTAAACGAATTCTTAAAATTCATTTAAGCTTTTTTGACATTTTTATTTTATAAAATTTCATTTGGATCATCTGAAATCAGTCCGTCTACCCCTAATTCCTGTAATGATTTCGCTTGTTCATGTTCGTTAACTGTATAGGGCATCACTGACAATCTATACTGATGTGCACTTTTTAAAAACTTCTCTGTAACTAATGCATAATTAGGGTTCACATAATTGGCATAGGCCGCAATGCTTTTGAATGGAGGTAATTTATACCAATACTTCTTTTTACTAATCAAGACACCTAGCTCATATCCTTCATTCATATAAAAAAATTTTTTTATACTTTTTTGATTGAATGATTGTACAATGACTTTATCTTTCGGTAATCCCCATGCATTTAACGTATCTATTAATTCGCTTTCAATACCAGGATAATTCTGTGGTTGTTTTAATTCTATTAATAACTTTTGGGGATAGTCTCGGATTAATTTAATTACTTCATCCAATGTTGGTAATGTTGCTCCTTCAAATTTACTATCTTTAATTATACCATAATCAAATTGTTGCAATGCTGCTAAAGTCATATCCTTGATTTTTCCTGATCCATTAGAAGTACGGTCAATCGAATCGTCATGAATAACTACAAGATGATTGTCTAATGTCCTGTGTATATCTATTTCTAATATATCAATATCACTTACAAGTGCAGCTTTAAAAGCGCTCATCGTATTTTCAGGAAAATATGCAGCAATGCCACGATGTGCTACTAACATGAGCTTGTTGTCAGTATTATATATTGTCATTAAAGTCGCTCTCCTCTTTCTTTATATCTCATTTTCATCTAAACTTAAATTATCACAAATCAACTGGAGGTCAATCGTTATGGTTCAACATGAATTCAAAGTAAACACACAATGGTTTGGTGGTCGTGAAGCTGTAGGTCAACTTAACGGAGACGTATTAGATGAACAAATATCTATACCATCAGGTTTAGGTGGTAATGGAACTGGTACAAACCCAGATGAATTATTAGTTTCAGCTGCATCTTCTTGCTATATTATTTCACTTGCAGCTGTACTCGAACGTTCTGGTTTTAATAATATAGAAATTCAACAATCATCTATAGGTACAGCTATTTTTGAAAACGCAAAATTTCGTATGGACAACATTATCCACTACCCTGTTATTGAAGTTGAAACTGAACAAAAAGATAGTTTAATTAGAAAATTGCCTAAACTCTTAAAGGTTGCGGACAATAATTGTATGATTTCAAACTCAATTAAAGGTAATGTTACTGTAAAAATAGAACCAAAAATAAAATAATTTGAAATAATTTTATATATGACGGAATATGAATGCGATAACAATGTATGCCCTTTCATGATATTTTATTTTATTTATTTACATTCTCTTTTAACTTTTGCGCTTTTATATTTTCTGAAAATTTGCTAAACTAAGACAATCATAAGCAATGGGGGAATCACATATGAAATATTATCGTCCTATGTTACTTACACCAGGACCAACGCCAGTACCAGAAGAAATTCTACACGCAATACAGTCACCAATGGTCGGACACAGATCAAGTGACTTTGAAACAATTGCTGAAGAAGCGTTTCGTGCGCTAAAACCAATATTTGGTGCGCAAAATGACGTAATGATATTAACTTCTAGCGGGACAAGTTCCTTAGAAGCAAGTATGTTAAATATTGCAAATCCTGACGACGACATTGTTATCATTGTTTCAGGTGCTTTCGGTAATCGTTTCAAACAAATTGCTGAAACATACTACGATAACGTACATATTTTTGAAGTTGAATGGGGCAAAGCTGTAAACGTGCCTGAATTTATAGACTTTTTAAAAACATTGAACACAGATATTACAGCAGTTTATAGTCAATATTGTGAAACATCCACTGCAGTTTTGCACCCTGTCAATGAATTAGGTCATGCACTTAAAGCGTACGACGAATCCATTTACTTTATCGTTGACGGTGTGAGCTGTATCGGTGCAGTTGATGTAGACTTACAACGTGATCAGATTGATGTTCTTATTTCTGGTAGTCAAAAAGCTATTATGTTGCCTCCTGGTTTGGCGTTTGTAGCTTATAATGATCGTGCTAAAGAACGTTTTAGCCAAGTCACGACACCGAGATTTTATTTAGATTTAAATAAATATTTGAAATCATTAGAAGCAAATTCAACACCTTTCACACCAAACGTTTCGTTATTTAGAGGTGTAAATGCATATGCCAAGTTAGTTGAACAAGAAGGATTTGACCAAGTTATTGCACGTCACTACGCAATACGTGATGCTTTAAGACAATCACTCAAATCATTAGATTTAGATTTATTAGTCCAAGATGAGTATGCCTCACCTACTGTTACTGCTTTTGTGCCTAAATCAAAAGAAGAACTCAACTTCATTAAAAAAGAACTTAAAAACCGTTTTGCTATAACAATTGCAGGTGGACAAGGTCATCTAAAAGGAGAAATTCTACGTATAGGCCATATGGGTCAAATTTCACCATTTGATATTTTACAAGTCGTATCAGCATTAGAAATTCTGTTAACAGAATTTAGAAAAGAATCATATATTGGTACAGCAATTACTCAGTACATGGAGGTCGTAAAAGCATATGTATAAAATTTTAGTATCTGATCCAATCTCACCAGAAGGTTTAAAAAGTTTAATTGACCATAATGACTTCGAAGTCGAAATCAATACAGAATTAAATGAAAGCGAACTCGTTGAAAAAATTAGTGACTTCCAAGGCTTAATCGTTAGAAGCCAGACACAAGTGACTGCAGAAATGATTGAAGCAGCTCCAAATCTAAAAGTTATTGCTAGAGCTGGGGTCGGCGTTGACAATATTGATGTCGATGCAGCTACCAAAAATGGTGTTATTGTAATTAATGCACCCGATGGTAATACAATCTCTGCAACTGAACACTCTATGGCTATGATTTTATCAATGGCGCGTAATATCCCACAAGCACATCAATCATTGAAAAATGGAAAATGGGACCGTAAAACGTATAGAGGTACAGAACTTTATAATAAAACGCTTGGTGTCATAGGCGCTGGTAGAATTGGTTTAGGTGTTGCAAAACGTGCGCAAAGTTTCGGTATGCATATCCTAGCTTTTGACCCTTACTTATCTGAAGATAAAGCAAAGGAACTAAATGTAACACGTGCAACAGTTGAAGAAATTGCTGAACAAGCAGACTTCGTTACTGTACACACACCATTAACTCCGAAAACTAAAGGTATCGTTGGTAAAGACTTTTTCGAAAAAGCAAAACCAACGTTACAAATTATTAACGTAGCGCGTGGTGGTATCATTGATGAAGCAGCGCTATTAGACGCTTTGAACAATGATCAAATTCAAAGTGCAGCAATAGATGTATTTGAAAGCGAACCAGCAACTGAGTCCCCTCTTGTTAATCACGATAAAATTATTGTTACGCCACATCTAGGTGCATCGACTGTTGAAGCACAAGAAAAAGTAGCTGTTTCAGTAGCTAATGAAATCGTTGATATTTTTGAAAATGGTAACGTCTTAAATGCGATTAACGCACCAAAAATGACTTACAGTGAAATCAATGATGAATTGAAACCTTATATTGAATTAAGTAAAATGACAGGTGAAGTGGGTATTCAATTACTTGAAAAAGCACCGCGCGAACTACAAATCAAATACGAAGGTGACATTGCATTAGATGATACAAGTTTGATTACAAGAACACTTGTATCTGGTGTCTTACGTCAAGATTTAGCAGAACGTGTAAACTTAATCAATGCTTTAGTACTCTTAAATGAACAAGGTGTGTCTTATAATATTGAAAAAAACACAAAACATCGAGGTTTTAGTAACTATATAGAATTAACATTAATCAATAAAGATACTCAAATTAAAATTGGTGCAACTGTACTCAATGGTTATGGTCCAAGAATCGTACGTATAAATGATTATCCAGTAGACTTTAAACCTGAACGTCACCAACTAGTAATAAATCATAACGATAGACCAGGCATTGTAGGCCGTACAGGACAAATTCTTGGTACTTATGATATCAATATCGCTTCAATGCATCTTGGTCGTACAAACCAAGGTGGTAATGCCCTAATGGTATTATCAATCGACCACCCTGTTACACCAGATGTCATTGATGCTTTATATCAAATTGAAGGATTTAATTTGATACGAAGCGTTGAACTCGATATTAATAGTAATTCAAACTACAATATCTAAATATTGAATCATCACAAAAGAACTTGGAAGCTAAATATCTCATTCATAAATTAAAAATGCCAATCTATTAGAAAGCTAATAGATTGGCATTTTTTATTAGCAAAAAAAATACTGACGCATTATTATTTAATCATCAAATAATAAGCGTAGTATCTTTTAATTACAATAATATTCCTCTGATATCTCCTACATGGTCTACGATATATTCAGCGTCATAAGATTCTAATTCTTTACGTGCATTCTGGCCTTTCAAACCTGTCAACGGACCAATAAAAGTTGCCCCTATTTTCTTAGAACTTAACAAATCTGCTAATGAATCTCCTACCACAAAAACATCATCTTTATTAACACGATTTTCCTGATTTGTAGCATATTGCTCATAATTTTTTAAATGATTACCTTCTAATGTAGCTAAATAGCTAAACGGATTGGGCTTCCCTAATGGTTTTAACTCAGGATATTGTTTCTCTGCGATTAATACCTCACTTGCAGTAACAATATGTAAGTCATCAAATAAATCTTTGATACCAATTGCATCAAATGGCACTATCGTTTCCGTTCTAGGTCTACCTGTTGCAATGGCTATATGATAGCCAGCAGCTTTCAAATCTGTTAATAACTGTTTGATTTCAGGTACAGGTCTTAACACGACTTCGTTATATATGTAACCTTCTTTAAATTCTGTGCGATTAGGCTTTTGTTCTACTTCATTAAATAATTTGGAGCCTAAGTACCACTCTTGGTAAACCTCTTGGGCAAGCGTCCAAAACGGACTTTTCAGTTCAAATAGTGCTGTTTGCTTTGTATTTAACTGATCACCAGCATGTGTAACAAGCGTTTGATAAATATTGTCTTTTCCTGAACTTATACCATCTAAAAACGATAACGGTAACTCAAAGTTCAATTCTATATCAAAAATATTTTCACCAATCTGTTGCAATGTTTCTTGATTAAATCTTTCTGGCTTTAAAACTTCCTCTAATTTTTCTTGGGGTAATGTCTTACAAATTTCAATAAAGTGAATGGCTACAACTACAAATAACATATCCCAATTTGAATTTAATCCAAGTGACTTTAACTTAGTTAAAATTTCATCATGGTAGAATACGATATCTCTTATTTCAGTAATTTGTTGATCACTTAAATCATCAAATTGTATAGATGGATCTAAGCCCATATAATCTTTACTCATAAGCATTTCATAAACCGTTAGTGCAGATACATCAAAACACCTTTCTTCACTTAAAAAAACACCATCAACATCAAATAATACCGACTTCATCTCATCTACTCTCCTTAAATCAGAAAATTCTGATACTAGTTCATCGTACTATTTACCCATGAAAAGAGCAATGTATTTTCATCATTTTAGTAAACAATTTATATCGTTAAACATTTAATTTTTTTATATAAAAAATACGCCTTACAAAGATTCACTTTTTCAGTGATAACTATGATTAGGCGTATCCTAAAATAAACTTATTTATATGTTATTATTTTGCTATTGATTTTGCTATTCTGATTCCATTTGTACTTCAATTTCATCAGCTACTTGCTGAACTTGCGTGCCGATAATAACTTGGGCATTATGTTTACCACTCTTCGTTACACCCACAGCTCCTGCGCCTTTAATCTTAGCTTCATCAATGACACTATTATCATGTAACTCCATGCGTAATCTTGTAGCACAATTTGTTAATGATGCAATATTCTCTTTGCCACCTAATCCATCTAAAATTTGGCTTGCAGTACTTGTATATTTATTAGATGTAGCTGTAGTCGCTTCTTCTGAATGTGCAGCATCCCCCGTTGACGCTTCATCAGAAGTTGGATCTGGTAGTAAATTATCTCCGCGACCAGGTGTATTTAATTTCAATACTTTAATGGCAAATCTAAATACAAAATAGTATATTACAAAGAATACAAGTCCTTGTAGTAATAACATGTATGGTTGACTTGAAACAGGATTAATTAATGACAGTACGTAGTCTATTAAACCAGCACTAAATGAGAACCCTGCTGTCCACTCAAACAATGCTGCAATAAACATCGATAAACCAGTTAAAAATGCATGAATAACGAATAATACTGGTGCAACGAACATGAATGAAAATTCTATTGGCTCAGTAACCCCAACAAAGAATGCTGAAACTGCGCCACCAAACATTAAACCATAAACACGCTTTTTCTGTTTAGATTCTGCTGTATGATACATTGCTAGTGCTGCAGCTGGAATACCAAACATCATTACCGGGAAGAAACCAGCCATATAACGTCCTGTAATACCATGTACTGCACCATCACCAGTTTGGAATTTGGCAATATCATTAATACCTGCTAAATCAAACCAAAATACTGAGTTTAATGCATGATGCAATCCAGTTGGTATCAATAATCTATTAAAGAAACCGTATAAGAAAGCACCGAATGGACCTAAATCTAAAATCCACGTCCCAAATGTTACGATTGCTGAATAGATAATTGGCCAAACAAATAGCATTAATACGGCCAAAATAATACTAAAAAATGCCGTTAAAATTGGTACTAAACGTTTACCACTAAAAAATGATAATGCTGTTGGTAATTCAGTTTTACTAAATTTGTTGTAAGTATACGCTGCGATTAAACCAATCAATAAACCAATAAATACGTTAGAATTATTCATCTGTTCAAAAGCTGCGTTTACTCCTGTCTCCTTAACACCTAATATTGGCGCTAATTTCACAGGACTTAAAACAACTGTCGTTAAAAAGAAACCAACCGCTGCAGCGAGTGCTACTGCACCGTCATTTTTCTTAGCCATTCCTAATGCTACCCCAATCGCAAAAAGAATACCTAGTTGTTCAAGAATCGTCGAACCGGCAGAAGAGAAAAACGCTGCTACCGTTGGCAAGACACCCATTGCTGTTAATGCGTTACCGATACCCGTAATAATTGCGGCTGCTGGTAACACTGCAACAGGAAGCATAAGTGATCTACCAAGACGTTGAAAGAAACTAAACATAACAATTCCCCATTTCAAAATAGATATTTACCCAAACAAACACCACATGCACAATATGTCCACGTGGTGTTTGCAAACGCTTTACTTGTTGTCATTGTACAGTTACATAATAACACAGGTTTTTAAAAATTCGTATATAAATTAAAATGTCTAACTATTTTAAAAATATTGAAACTTACTATTTATGATTCACATAATCATTTAATTCATTTTGTAATTGTGTCGTTCTACTTTCTAATTCTTTAGTTAAGTATTCTAACTTTTCATTACGTTTCATATCCCTTGGTAAATGCTTCGTTTCGATAGGTTCACCAAATTTAACAATTGCTTTACCGGTAATGAGTCCCTTAATTTCTTTAGGTCCAACATATGCTGCTGGTAAAATGGGAGCTTGGGCCATCAAAGCAATGGTTACTGCCCCACGTTTTATTGGTGATCCTTCGTCATACTTCATCCGATGACCAGTTGGGAATATGCCTACTGTTTTATTTTCTTTTAATAATTTAACGGGTTTTTTCAATGTGCTTGGTCCTGGATTTTCTCTATCTACAGGAAAAGCATTTAAAGAAGTTAAAAATTTACCAAAACCTTTTTTGTTGAACAACTCTTTTTTAGCCATGTAATGAATTTGATTTGGGTAAATTGCTGTGCCTAACATAATGACTTCATTATAGCTTTCGTGTGTACAAGTCACTACATATCTATGAAGTTGAGGTATATTTTCTTTACCTTGTACTTCAAGTGATTTACATATTTTCACAATAATTAAATCTAACAAACCGCTAATGAATTTATACATTTCTCCACCTACTTCATTTTCCATTATATTTACCTATTGATTCTATCATTTAGTCACCTTATGAACAAGAATATTTATATTTCAGTCTAAAGTTGTATAGTGATATACTAGAAAAAGTTATATAAACCTATAATAATAGGTTATATAGAATAAATCGGAGGTAAAGTATGTCAGATTTTAATAACGATAATAACTCTAATGAAACTCAAAATCCTCGGCCATCTCAAAAACCGGAACAAGCTCAAAATAAAAGGTCAAAACATAAACCCAAATTCCCATGGTTTAAAACGATAATTGTGGCCTTAGTTGCCGGTATTATAGGTGCACTTTTGGTATTAGGCATTGGAAAAATTATGGAAAGCACAGGATTAAATGATAATGGCTCTTCCGTTAAAGAAGCTTCTAATAGTAGCAACGGTGGCAATACACTTGATGGAAAAAGTGAAAAATATGATTCTGTGAACCAAATGATTAACGATGTTTCTCCTGCTATTGTAGGTGTTATTAATATGCAAAAAGCTCAGAATTTAGATAGTTTACTAAAAGATGAATCTTCTAAATCAGAAGAAGCTGGTGTTGGATCAGGTGTCATTTATCAAAAAAATAATAGTTCTGCATATATCGTAACGAACAACCACGTCATTGATGGTGCAAATGAAATTAAAGTCCAATTGCATAATTCTAAACAAGTCGACGCTAAATTAGTTGGCAAAGATGCGTTAACAGATATAGCAGTACTAAAAATCAATGATACGAAAGGTACAAAAGCAATTGATTTTGCTAATTCTTCAAAAGTAAAAACAGGAGACAGTGTTTTTGCAATGGGTAATCCCCTTGGCTTACAATTTGCTAACTCAGTGACTTCAGGTATTATTTCTGCTAGCGAACGTACAATCGATACGAAAACATCTGCTGGTACGAATAAAGTAAATGTATTACAAACAGATGCAGCAATCAATCCTGGTAATTCAGGTGGTGCGCTCGTAGATATTAATGGTAATCTCGTAGGTATTAACTCAATGAAGATTGCAAGTGAACAAGTTGAAGGTATTGGTTTTGCAATCCCTAGTAACGAAGTTAAAGTTACCATTAAAGAACTTGTAGAAAACGGAGAGATTGAGCGTCCTTCTATTGGAATTAGTTTACTCAATGTAAGTGAGATTCCCGAACAATATAAAGAAGATCTGAATACAAAACGCAAAGACGGTGTCTACGTTGCCAAAGTTCATGCTGATAATGAACTTAAAAAAGGCGATATCATCACTGCGATAGACGATAAAAAAGTTGAAGAAGACACTGACTTACGCTCTTATTTATATGAAAATAAAAAACCTGGTAATTCAGTAAAAATGACTATTGAAAGAAATGGTAAAACGCAAACAGTTGAAGTGCCATTAAAAGAACAAAAATCCACATCTTCAGAGTCATCTGAGAAAGAAAGTGAAAGTACTTCACCGTTTAATTAAAAACAATAACTTATAGTTATCTTGAACCGACCAAGTAATGTTAATTTACTTAGTCGGTTTTTTATTACATATAAATCAAGATTATTCCATTTTATGTATATTAGAAAAACGAATTCAATTCCACACTACAGAAAGTGCATAAAAAAGTACCGACAAAGTCGTAAAGCTTTGTCGGCCGTTTTGTCGATAATTTAAATATCGCGTTATTCTTCTATACTTCTTCAAATATTATTTATAATTAACCATGAAATATTTTTTCTTACCACGACGAACAATTGTAAATTCATTCTCAATTTTATCGTCAGCTGTCAATTCATATTTCACATCTTTTTGTCTTATTCCATTGATATAAATTGCACCATTATTTACATCTTCCCGTGCTTGACGCTTAGATGATGAAATACCAGTTTCGACAATTACTTCAACAATATTAGTTTTTTCTTTGCTCAATTCAACTTGTGGCACATCCTTGAATCCTGCTTTTAATTCTGAAGCTGACAATGATTGTAAGTCTCCAGAAAATAATGCTTTTGAGATACGAATTGCATCATCTAATGCAGCTTGACCATGAATGAAACGTGTTACATTTTCAGCTAAAGCTTTTTGCGCTTCACGTAAATGTGGTGCTTCATTCAATGATTTTTCTAATGCTTCAATCTCTTCTTTTTCTAAGAATGTGAAATATTTCAAGAATTTAATTACATCATCGTCTGTAGTGTTAATCCAAAATTGATAAAATTCGTATGGACTCGTTTTTGCAGCATCTAACCAAACTGCCCCACCTTCTGATTTACCGAATTTTTTACCATCTGATTTAACAACCAATGGGATCGTCAGTCCGTAAGCTTCTGTTTGACCGTACATACGACGCATCAATTCAATTCCACTTGTGATATTGCCCCATTGATCAGAACCACCAACTTGTACTTTACAGTTGTAAGTCTTGTTTAAATGACCAAAATCAATTGCTTGGAGTATTGTATATGTGAACTCAGTGAATGAAATACCATATTCTAAACGACTTTGAATTGAGTCTTTCCCCAACATGTAATTTACACCAACATGTTTACCGTAATCTCTTAAGAAATCAATCAAAGAAATTTGGCTTAACCAATCTCTATTATTAACAAGTTTAGCACCTTTATCAGTTCCAAATTCGAAAATTTTATGCATTTGTTCACTGATGCCTTGAACGTTTAATTCAACTTGTTCTTCCGTTTGTAAGACACGTTCTTCAGATTTACCTGATGGATCTCCAATCATACCTGTACCCCCACCTATTAATACAAGTGGACGATGCCCGTGTTCTTGGAATCTACGTAAAGTTAAAAATGGTAATAAATGACCGATGTGTAAACTATCTGCAGTTGGATCGGCACCACAGTATAATGTAACTTGCTCTTTATTTAGTACATTCTCTATACCAGATTGGTCTGTTTGTTGATAAATTAAGCCTCTCCATTTTAAATCTTCTAATAATGCATTTGTCATTGTATTTACCCCCTATATTTATTAAGATATTGTTTTGAATAGATTTTAAATACCGTCCACAGTTTAATTTACTTTTAGCAAGTACGACCGAGTAACACTAAAAAAAATTAAAAAACGCCCCTACAAATTAATGTAAGGGCGCATGCGCACGGTACCACCATACTTTAAGTCAAACAACTTTATTAATGATACGTTCATTAACTTAAACGTTTGGATGATTGAAATCATTAAGGTGTATTCACATATCAATCATCGTTAGTTCACAGCAACCACTAACTCTCTGAAGATGACACTGTATGTTACTTCTCCTTTATCCAAAAACGATATCGAATTGATATTAATTATAAGTAACTCTATTTTAAAAGTCAACATCATATATTATGTTATAATATTGCATACATAAGGAGGTCAGACATGGAAAATCAAACACATGAAAATAATGTTCACAATCATTTACATAACCCTAAATTCTCTAAATTTGAAATTATCTATAAAAAATTAAAGCATCTTTTCATTGGCTTGTTTGCAATTTTCACATGTACCTTTATTATTTTATTAGCCATATCGGTATTTTACTTCCAAAGTTTGACTGATGAATCTGTAAACATGTCAGATAACGAATTACGTACAAAATTGCTGAACATTGTTGGTAACCAAGATATAAATTATAACAATAAACATATTTTAACAGAATACAATGAATCGACAAATTCTCTCATCGTCGGACCAAAACATGTAAATAGCAACGTGATAAAAGCATTAACTTCTTCAGAAGACAGCTTATTTTTCTATCATAATGGTATTTTACCAAAGGCTATCGTTCGAGCTGTTGGGCAAGATATATTTAATACAGAGGCTGCAACTGGAGGAAGTACCATCACACAGCAACTCGTAAAAAATCAACTACTGACAAACGAAAAAACATATAATCGTAAAGCTAATGAACTCATCTTATCTATGCGAATTGAAAAGATTTTAACCAAAGATGAAATTATCTATACTTATTTGAACATCGTGCCTTTTGGACGGGATTATAATGGTACTGATATTACAGGTATCGCTTCAGCATCCTATAGTTTATTTGGAAAAGCAGCTACAAACTTAAATATTGCTGAATCAGCCTATCTGATTGGACTTTTACAAAGCCCTTATTATTACACCCCTTATGAAGCAGATGGTTCACTCAAATCTGATGCTCAGATACAAATTGGTTTGGATCGCCAACACTATGTTCTCAAACGGATGTTGGTTGAAGGTGAAATTACTGCTTATGATTTTAAAAATGCTGAAAAATACGATATCAAACAACATTTAATGACGAAATAAAGCGTTAAGAACATAACCTTCTCAGATTATAAAAAATAGCTGTGAAAAAATCTATCGTTATAGATTTTTTCACAGCTAATCTTAGTATGTTTGTATTATATAACAGTTAAAATTTAGAATAGACCAATTGCATGTCCATCATTAGTAACATCCATGTTTAATGCTGCTGGTTTTTTAGGAAGGCCAGGCATAGTCATGATTGCTCCAGTCAATGCAACAATAAATCCTGCGCCTGTTTTAGCTTCTAATTCACGAATAGTGATTTCAAAACCTTCAGGTGCACCTAATTGAGTTGCGTCATCAGTGAATGAATACTGTGTTTTAGCCATACATACTGGATAGTCATCCCAGCCATTTTCTTTAAACTGTTTAAGTTGCTTCTGTGCTTTACTGCTAAATGTGACTTTTGATCCACCATAAATTTCTTTAACAATTGTTTCAATCTTTTCTTCAAGTGGTAAATCCAATTCGTATAAATGTTTGAAATCTTGTGGTTCATCAAGTACCTCTAGCACTTCATTCGCTAAATCGATACCACCTTTACCGCCTTTTTCCCAAACTTCAGTTAAAGCAAGTCTCACACCGTTCTCTTTTGCCCATTGTTGTATATATTGTGTTTCTTCTTCAGTATCATGTACAAACGCATTCAAGGCAACTACAGGTTCTAAGCCATATTTTTTAACGTTTTTAACGTGGCGTTCTAAGTTCACGATACCTTTTTTAACCGCTTCAACATTTTCTTCTTTTAAGTTATCTTTCGGTACACCACCATGCATTTTAAGCGCACGAACAGTCGCAACTACTACAACTGCTGAAGGTTCAAATCCTGCTTCACGAGCTTTAATATCGATGAATTTTTCAGCACCTAAATCTGAGCCAAATCCTGCTTCAGTCACAACGACATCTGCTAAATCTCTCGCAGTTTCCGTTGCTAAAATTGAGTTACAACCATGTGCAATATTAGCAAATGGCCCACCATGTACAAGGGCTGGTGTGCCTTCAATTGTTTGTACTAGATTTGGTTTAATCGCATCTTTAAGGATCATCGCTAATGCGCCTTCTACTTTTAAGTCAGCTACAGTAACAGGTTTACGTGATCTAGTATAACCTATAGTAATTCTACTAATTTTCGCTTTCAAATCATTAAGGTCATTAGATAAACAAAGAATTGCCATTATTTCAGAAGCAACAGTAATATTAAAACCATCTTCTCTTGGAACCCCTTGCGTTGGTCCACCTAAACCTACATTTACATTACGTAACGCACGGTCATTCATGT
The DNA here is from genome assembly GCF_001431205.1 of Staphylococcus sp. NAM3COL9. Taxonomy (GTDB): domain Bacteria; phylum Bacillota; class Bacilli; order Staphylococcales; family Staphylococcaceae; genus Staphylococcus. Next base: position 647,099 of record NZ_LGPC01000011.1, read on the forward strand.
CTAAAACACGTTTCCATTCAATACGTCTTTGGTCGATTTCTAATTCATTACCTTGATGCATATGGTTATCAATAAATGCTGACAGTGCATTATTTGCAGTAGTGATTGCGTGGAAGTCGCCATTGAAGTGTAAATTTACATCTTCCATTGGTAATACTTGTGCATAGCCACCACCAGTTGCACCACCCTTTATTCCAAAAATAGGACCTAGAGCTGGTTCACGTAACGCTACCATGACGCTTTTCTTAAGTTCATTGAATGCATCTGCTAATCCAACTGTAACTGTTGATTTACCTTCACCTGCTGGTGTTGGACTCATAGCAGTAACTAATACTACTTTACCCTTACCATTTTTTTGTTGAACTTGATTAATATCAATCTTAGCTTTATAGTGCCCGTATGGTTCTAATGCATCTGCGGGAATACCCGCCTGCTTAGCAATATCTCCAATCGGTTTTAATGTTGATTGATTTGCAATATCTAAATCAGATAAGTGTGCCAAATTCATTCGTCCCTTCTTAAATAAATTTTAAATCAATACATATATTTCACATATATGCTACTGATAAAAATAAATCCTTACATATTAATATTAACTAATTTATGTTGTGTTGTCGATTAATAGAGATAGCGCTTTCAAAATAATAAATGAATATTTTCACCTTTTGCGTCTTTTATTACTCTTAAAATGTTATTTTACATCAAAAACTTCCTAATTATCATCATAATCTCTAATATGTAGAATAAAGTACATGCTTAAAGTTGATGATATAAAGGAAGTATGGAAAAAACATTTTTTTAAATTGGAAATAGAGGTTAGCTCGTTATGATTAAACTAAGTAAAATAAAATCACTATTTTGCTTAATTAGTCTTCCATTGTACTTAAATCGCCTTCAGGTAAATCAAGTTCCCAAGCTTTAAGGACACGACGCATAATTTTACCAGAACGTGTTTTAGGAAGTTTTTCTTTAAATTCTATTTCGCGTGGTGCAGCGTGTGCGGCTAAACCTTCTTTGACAAATACGCGAATTTCTTCTTTTAGTTCATCTGAAGCTTCATACTCTGGTCGTAAAGCAACGAATGCTTTAATAATCTCTCCTCTTACTGGATCTGGTTTACCAATCACACCTGCTTCTGCAACCGATTCATGTTCTACTAATTTTGATTCTACTTCAAATGGACCTACACGTTCGCCTGCCGTCATGATAACGTCATCTACACGGCCTTGGAACCAATAATAGCCATCTTCGTCTTTATAAGCTGAGTCTCCAGAAACATACCAATCACCAATAAAATATGAATCATATTTTTCAGGATTTTTCCAAATAGAAACCATCATAGATGGCCATCCCTTTTTAATTGCGAGGTTACCCATTCGATTTGGTGGCAACTCGTTACCTTGATCATCAACAATAGATGCTACTATACCTGGTAACGGTTTACCCATGGATCCTAATTTAACATCCATAGATGGATAGTTAACAATCATATGTCCCCCTGTTTCAGTCATCCACCACGTATCTAAGACACGTTTACCAAAGACATCTTTTGACCATTTAATTACTTCAGGGTTAAGTGGTTCTCCTACAGATAAGATACTTTTTAGTGATGATAGATCGTATTTGTCTATAATATCATCGCCTGCGCTCATCAACATTCTTAAGGCAGTTGGTGCCGTGTACCATATTGTAACTTTATATTCTTCAATCATACCGTACCAAGTTTCAGGTGAGAACCTACCTCCAACGATACAATTTGTCACACCATTTAACCAAGGACTGAAAATACCGTATGAAGTACCGGTTACCCATCCTGGGTCAGCAGTACACCAATATACATCGTCTTCTTTAAAATCTAGTACATATTTACCAGAAATATAATGGACGAGCATTGCTTTTTGAGCATGTAGTACACCTTTAGGTTGACCTGTTGAACCTGAAGTATAATGCAATATTAAACCATCATCTAAGTTTAGCCATTCTGTTTCAAATTGGTCACTAGCATTTTTAAATTCACTATTAAAGTCAACATATTCACTTTCTACTTCCTCATCATCTACGACTACAATCGTTTCTAAATGTGGTAATTTATCTTTAGGAATACGTGGCAATAATGCATTCGTTGTCACAATTACTTTCGCTTCACTATTTTCTAATCGATCTGCAACAGCTTTTTCCATAAATGCTTCAAACAGCGGTCCTACAATTGCACCTATTTTTAATATTCCGAATAAAGCAAAATAAAGTTCTGGTGTTCTAGGCATAAATACAAAAACACGATCACCCTTCTCAATGTTTGCTTTATCTTTTAATACATTTGCAGCTTTATTAGAATTTGATTTCATTTCTTCAAAAGTATAACTTTCTTTACGCTTATCATCTTTATAATGTAACGCGATTTTTTGACCATTACCTTCATCCACGTGGCGGTCAATACATTCATGCGCCATATTGATCTTACCAGTTTCTGACCATGAAAATACTTTTTCTATTTCTTTCCAGTCAAAATTAGCGTACTCTTTTTCATAGTCTTGTAGGTTAAAATTTCCATTTTTCCCTTTGTATACTTCTACTTTCATTTTGAATCCCCCTCTTAATGAAATCGCTTGCTTAAAAATTATTATAACTAATATTGTCAAAATTTTCAAAATAATAGTGTGTAAACGAATACATTATTGTGTTATTTTAAACTTTTTTAACTTATAATAGACTTATATAAGATTGTTTACTGTATGTGTATGCGGTAGTTTGGAGTGAAAAAATGGAACATATAAAAACATATCAATCTCAAACTTATCACTTAGATCAAGGGACATTTGTGATAGAAGGTCCTGTTTCAAGAAATAACCTTGAATCTATGACATTTGATGAAGGGCTCTTTGCATTTCGCCCACCTACGGATCAATTTGAAGCCATAAAAGAAATTAGTGAATTAGAGGAAGGAAGAATTTTTGTACTACGTAATTCACAGCATATTATTGGTTATGTCACTTATCATTATCCAGACCCATTAGAACGTTGGTCTAGCGGAGATTTGGAATACCTAATAGAGTTAGGCGCTATTGAGTTAAGCCTAGCTTATCGTGATTTACATTTAGGTAGTGAACTTATCAAAGTCAGTTTAGAAGCTGATGAATATGAAGATTATATCGTGTTAACTACTGAATATTATTGGCATTGGGATTTGAAAAATTCTGGACTTGATGTTTATGAATATAAAAAATTAATGCAAAAATTGATGGGTTATGGGGGCCTGGAAGTATTTGCAACAGATGATCCAGAAATTACAAGTCATCCTGCTAATTGTCTTATGGCAAGAATTGGTTCAAGAATTTCTATAGAACAATTACAAGCATTTGATGACATTCGTTTCATGAATCGCTTTTTCTTTTAAAGGGGAGAAACATATGAGTAATATGCAACAATCAACGGGCTTTGTCTATTCTAATGAAATACTGCAATATCGTTTTAGTAATAGCCATCCATTTAATCAAATGAGATTAAAATTAACAACAGAATTATTAACAGATTTAGGTTATTTAAAATCACATCATATTATTAAACCACGTATAGCGAATGATAGCGAATTATCATTAATTCATTCTCATGATTATATTCAAGCCATCAGACGTGCTTCACATGGTATTTTAAGTAACAATGAAGCTAAGAAGTATGGATTAGATGGTGATGATACATTGCAATTTAGAATGATGCACAAGCACAGTGCACGTATTGTGGGTGGCGCATTGAATTTAGCTGATCACATCATGGATGGTACAGTCACCAACGGTTGCCATCTAGGTGGCGGGTTACATCATAGCCTACCAGGTCGTGCAAATGGTTTTTGTATTTACAATGATGTTGCAGTTACAATCGCCTATCTCATACAAAAATATAATCAACGCGTGCTATGTATTGATACAGATGCACATCATGGTGATGGGACGCAATGGAGTTTTTATACAAATGACCAAGCCTTAATTTATTCGATACATGAAACTGGAAAATTTCTCTTCCCTGGATCTGGACGTTACACGGAACGTGGTAGCGAACAAGGTTTTGGCTATACAGTAAACATTCCACTTGAACCTTATACAGAAGATGATTCGTTTCTAGAAACATTTAAAGAGACCATAGAGCCTATAGTGGAATCATTTAAACCAGATATCATTGTGAGTGTACACGGTGTTGACATTCACTACTTAGATCCACTCACGCACTTAAACTGTACTCTAGAATCACTATATCAAATTCCATATATCATTAAAGATTTAGCAGATAGATACACAAATAGTAAAGTATTAATGTTTGGTGGTGGCGGCTATAATATATGGAAAGTTGTCCCACGAGCTTGGAGCCACGTTTTTTTAGCTTTAATCGGAGAAAAACCACAAACTGGTCGTTTGCCTAATAAATGGTTAACAAAATGGCAACATTATGCACCTTGTGAATTACCACAAACTTGGATCGATGAAAAAACTGACTATCAAATAATACCTAGACAAAAAGAAATTACGGAAACAAATTCAAAATATGCTAAACAAGTGCTGAGTTGGTTTTAAATAAACCAACATTACCTATACTGATTTAAGTTTTTAATTTAAATAAAAAACGAAATTCTTAATTAATAAGAATTTCGTTTTTTGTATTTCATTATACTTTACTTAATCTACAAAAATCTATTTTGTAGTACCTCTATACTCAACTCTATGAGGTAAAGTCACATTAGGCTCTTCGATTTCTTCATCATTCATATATTTAGTAAGAAGTCTCATACCCACTGCGCCAATATCATATAACGGTTGGATTACACTAGATAATTGAGGTCTTACCATTTCAACAAGTCTAGTATTGTTGAAACTTACAATTTGTAATGATTCTGGAACGTTAATACCTGCATCTTGAGCAGCATGAACTAGACCAATTGCTTGTTCATCACTGATTGATAGAATTGCATCTGGCTTAGCAGACTTCAAAGCATCAAATGCACGTAGACCATCTTTGTAAGTTTCATTACCATTAAAAATCAATTCTTCATTTAACGAAAGTTTGTGCTCTGCTAAGACGTCTTTTAATCCTACTAGCACATCTTCTTGTGCTTTTTTAGAATAATCGCCACCGACAAAAGCAAATGTTTTTGCGCCGTTTTCGATTAATTGATTTGTAATTTGTGTAGCTGCTGATTTAAAATCAATATTTACAGATGAAATACCTTCATCTTTACCGTTTGTACCTGAAACTACTACGGGAACTGATGTTTTATTAATCAATTCTTTAATTTCTTCTGAAATTGTTCCACCTAAAAAAATAATACCATCTACTTGTTTACTTAAAAGGTTGTTAAATATTTCTTTTTCTTTACTTGGATCATTATCAGAATTCGAAATAATTGAATGGTATTTATACATTGTTGCTATATCTTCTAAGCCTCGAGCAAGTTGCGAATAATAGACATTAGAAATATCTGGAATAATTACGCCTACTGTTGTTGTTCGTTTACTAGCTAATCCTCTTGCCACTGCGTTTGGACGGTAGTTCAATTTATTAATAACATCGTTTACTTTGTCACGTGTTTCGGGTTTAACATTTTGATTGCCATTAACAACACGTGAGACAGTTGCCATAGAAACTCTTGCTTCTCTAGCTACATCATATATAGTTACAGTCATAATTTCCTCCTTGAAAGCGATTTCTTTATTATTATACTCTGTTTTCATAACATTTTCAAAGTTTACCATATTTTTGCAAAATGTAAAATAGTTTTGTTTTGAATGTCATAATTATGTCATTTTATAAAAATATAAACCTGCTAAATGTATTATATTTCTTATTTTCAATGAAAACAAACCTTTTTCGTTTGAATTTTTATGTTTTTCATTAAAATCAAGTGTAATATGATGATTCATTACTTATTTTTTATTTTATATTTAAATACTCTATTTAGTTGCCATATCACTCTAAAGCATGAGCATTTTATAAATTGCAACAATTCTCTTCATTCATTTCAAAAAATTATGAAAACACAAAAAGCCCCTATTACAGTTACTACTTAAGTAGTAACGTAACAAGGGCTTTTTTATATTTCCTATTTTAATTGTTTGTTATTGTACATATCAGCTAATGGTTTAATTTCATTATAGAAATTATCGAATTCATCGAAGTCCATTTGTTGTCCACTATCACTTAATGCAACTGATGGATCAGGATGAACTTCAGCCATGATGCCATCTGCACCAACAGCTAAACCAGCTTTAGCTGTTGGTAGCATGATATCTTTGCGTCCTGTACTGTGCGTAACGTCAACCATTACTGGTAAGTGAGTACCTTGTTTTAAAATAGGTACTGCAGAAATATCTAATGTGTTTCTTGTTGCTTTTTCGTAAGTACGGATTCCGCGTTCGCAAAGAATGATGTTTTCATTACCTTGAGAAGCAATGTATTCTGCTGCAAAGATAAATTCTTCAATTGTTGCAGATAAACCACGTTTTAATAATACTGGTTTATTTGAACGACCTGCTTCTTTTAATAATTCAAAGTTTTGCATATTACGTGCACCGATTTGGAACACATCTAAATAATCATCTGCTACTTCAAAATCTGCAGGATTTACAATTTCACTAACTACATTCAGGCCGTATTTGTCTTTAGTATTTTTAAGAATTTTAAGACCTTCAACACCTAAGCCTTGGAAATCATATGGAGATGTACGCGGTTTAAAAGCACCACCTCTAATGAATTTTTCGCCTCTAGCTTGTAAATTAGCTGCAACTGCATCAACTTGCTCTTGAGATTCAACTGAACATGGTCCAAATACGAATGATTTGTTACCACTTCCAATGATGCCCCCATTATCGAATTGTACAATTGTATCTTCTGGTTTTAATTTTCTTGATACGTATAAATGTTTCTCATTTTCAGATTTTTGTAAATCAGTAGAGGCTTTAAAAATTTCCTTGAATAATTGTTTGATCACATTATCGTTAAATGGACCTTCGTTTTTATCTAATAATTTGTTAATCATTTCTTTTTCACGTTGAGGATCGTATACAGTTGTACCTTGCTTACGTTTTTCCTCACCAATATTTTGTGCTATTTTTCCTCTTTTAGATAAAAGATTTAAAATTTCTTCATTAATATCAACAATCTCGCTTCTGAATTCTTGTAATTTGTCTGTCATTTTATTCACCTCTATGAAAAATTTAAAATCGATATTTTATTCTGCTTTAAAGCGATAAAATATTTGTTAAACGTAATTCTAACAATAACTACTTATAAGTTCAAGTAATGATTGTAAAAATTTCACTTTCTGCAAGTGAATATCCCTAATGGTAACTGAATTTTCAGTCATTTACCAGTAATATTTTACACTATTCTTTCATTTTCTATACTTTATTAACTTAAGTTTCATTTAATTCAATTTATTTTTGCATAAAAAATCTGAATTGCATTTTTAAAATGATTATTTACTCATTTATCTGTTTAATAAATACATTTATTTTTTGCTTTAAAACACTTGAAATAAGGTTTGTCATTAATTTTAAGCGTCCATTATAAATTTTAAAACACATTGCAATTTGAGGTGTCAAAATGTAGCCATATAGTCTAATCAATCAAGATGATACAATAAGTATTTGTAGGCAATCTAGATGACTTAAATAACGTTCTAGGCGCATCATACTTATTTGTGTAGTTATAATACTTCAAAAATATTAATATCGTTATTTAAAGAAACACAATTAGTATAATAAATTCCAAATCGTATTACACTTTACATGACCTAACTAATAGAAATTATAAATTAAAAAGGAATCGAACAGGTTTTGTTCGATTCCTTTTATTATATTTTAGTTTTAGTAATGATTAATCATTAAAAGTTCTTTTGTCTATTTTACTTTGAGCTTTTTCTGATTTTTTCAATTGTGATCTGTTTTTAGAGTATGTTGGCTCGTTATGTCCAGCTTTACTTTGTTGTGGCTCACTATTGTCTATTGTTTTATCAGTCTCTACATCATCATGCACAAGGATGCCATCTTTAAATGATGATGTTTTATCTGTTGCATTTGTAGTGGCTTCGTTCTGTTGCTCTTTGCTTGCAGTTTGATTGCTAATACCAGATTCTGCTTCATTATGGACAATAATACCATCTTTGAAACTTACAGTTTTATGTGTCTGTTTTACACGTTGTTCTGCTTTTTCTGGTTTTGTCTTCGTATTATTATTTTTATCTGCAGAGTTATCTACTTTATCAGTTGATTCTACAGCATGATTAGCTTTAGGTGTTACTAAATTAGGCACATCTTTTTGAGTGCTTTGTTTAGGTGATTCTGGTTTTAATAAAGTTGCTGTATTTTCAACAACTTTATTATCGTCATTTAAAGCTTTATTTTTATTTTTAGCTGCTAATGCTAATCCAGTTGCTGTGACAGTACCTGCTAAAGCACCTGCTTTCAAATGACTATTATTTTTGTTTTCATCTTCTTTTGAGTCTTTAGTAACTAAGTTAGGTGCATTTTTTTGAGTATCACCTTTTGCTGTTTCTTCAGATTTCAAAAGATTCTCAGTGTTTTCAGCAACTTGTGAATCGTCATTTAATGATTGCTTTTTATCTTGTGCAACTTTAGCTAAACTACCTGCAGCTATAGCACCACCTGTTGTTGTGGCTGCAGTTTGTGCACCTTTGTTATTTGAAGGTGTAGCAGTGGAATCAGCTAGGTTATTACCTGCTGCTTCATCTTTAATAGCATTTTGTTGCGCATTAACCTCGTCCTCAGTTGGTTCTGAATTGGTATCAATATGTGTTGTTGTATCGTCACTCTGATTCAAATTATTATCATCTTGTAGGTCTTGTGCTTGTGGTGACGTATCTGCTAAATTATTGTCTGAAGTTTCTTGCTGAATCGCCATTTTTTGAGCAGCTAATTCAGAATCTGTTGCTTCAGTATCTTTATTTTGCGCATCTGCAATAGTCGATTTAATACCATCTACTTGTTGTTCAGCGTCCGCTTGTTCGCTTTCAGATTGCTCAATGATACTAGATTTAAAGCGTGATTCATCTTCAAAATCAACTTGAGATTTATCTTTTGTGCGTGACTTGCTTATAGAGATTAATCCTACAGCTGAACCAATGAATGCGCCTATAAGAAATCCATAAACAAACTCATTTCTTGCACCTTTAGTAAAATATTCTGGTACTTCATAACTTTCTACATTTCTTTCGTAATTATCACGGTTATAGTACTTCATAATTGAATGCCTCCTATAACAAATGCACTTAAATAAGTTTCATACCTCATTTAAGTGCATTTGTTTAAATATACGAATTATTTATTATTTACACGTGTAGTATAGCTATGATTAGAATCATTTGCTACGCTGCTCGCTTTATAATTTGCACTATCTCTACGATTTCTTCTATTTTGCCATTTGTCAGCAACTTCCATTGCTACATTTGACCATTGAACTACTTGAGAAATTTTATCTTCATTTTGAGAAATATTGTGCGTGATTGAGTTTGTAACTCTATCAACTGAACCATTTAACGTTTGAGCTGATTCACCGATGCCCTTCACTGCATCAACTACAGAATTCAAACGATCTGATTTGTCTTGGATATCTTCAGTTAAGCGATTTGCTTTATGAAGTAAGTCCGTAGATTCACGTGTAATACCTTGAATTTGTCCTTCGACACCATCAAGAGTTTTTGCAACGTGATCCAAGTTTTTCTTAACTGAAAGTAAAATTACAACGATGCCAATTACTAAAATAAGAAAAGCAATCGCCGCAATAATACCAGCTATAGGTAAAATCCATTCCATTTAAAACGCCTCCTATTAATCATATGTAGTTATTTAATATAAATACCCAAATCATTTTAACATAAACATATTAAAATGAGGTACTAACACCCATTTCTTTCATATAAGCACGTTGAATTTTCTGAATATCGCCCGCACCCATAAATAAAATAACTGCATCACTGTATTGTTCTAGCGCATTCACAGTGGTTTCATCAATTAGTGTTGCATTATCAATTCTTTGGAGTAAATCTTGAATTGTCAAATTACCAGTATTTTCTCTTATTGAACCAAAAATTTCACATAAGAAAGTTTTATCTGCTAAATTTAAACTTTCAGCAAAATCATCTAAGAATGCTTGCGTTCGACTAAAAGTATGAGGTTGGAATACAGTTACAACTTCCTTATTTGGATATTTCTTTCTAGCTGTCTCAATTGTAGCACTAATCTCTCTAGGATGATGTGCATAATCGTCAACTAATACCTGTTTTCCTACTTTTGTTTCATTAAATCTGCGTTTTACGCCCCCAAATGTTTCTAAAGCTTCTTTTATATTATTTACATTCAAACTTTCAAGGTAGCTAACTGTAATTACAGCAAGCCCATTCAAAATATTATGATCCCCAAATTGAGGAGAAAGGAAAGTATCATAGTATTCATTTTTAATATACACATCAAATTTAGTTCCATTTTCACTAATTTTAAGGTTATCAGCATAAACATCATCATTTTTTGAAAAACCATAATAATATACTGGAACATCTGCTTCTATCTTACGTAAATGATTGTCGTCGCCCCATGCAATGATTGCTTTTTTAACGTTATGTGCCATTTCTTGGAAAGCATTGAACACATCTTCAACATCTTTAAAGTAATCCGGATGATCAAAATCAATGTTTGTCATAATAGCGTAATCTGGATGATAGCTTAGGAAATGTCTACGGTATTCACAAGCTTCAAATGCGAAATAATCACTTTCTGGAATACCTAAACCTGTGCCATCACCAATTAAAAATGATGTTTTTTTATCTCCATTCATCACATGTGACAATAACCCAGTTGTAGATGTTTTACCATGTGCACCTGTTACAGCTACAGACGTATATTGATTGATAATCTGGCCTAAAAAGTCATGATAGCGAATAACATCAAGTTTTAATTCATTCGCCTTAACAACCTCTTCATGTGAATTTGGAAATGCGTTACCTTGAACAATAACCATATCTTCTTTTATGTTGTTTTCGTCAAAAGGTAATATCTTAATACCATTATTTTGTAATGCCACCTCTGTAAAAACATAATTGTTTATATCTGAACCTTGTACTTCATTTCCAAGATCATGCATTATTTGTGCTAATGAACTCATGCCGGCACCTTTTATGCCGACAAAATGATAATGTGTCATTGTAACACTCCTTTATCTCTATTTAATTCTCATTCAAATCTGATTCTGTAATGTATACATCTCTTGGTTTTGAACCATTTGCTCCAGAAACATAACCTAACTGTTCTAATTGGTCTACAATTCTCGCTGCACGATTATAACCGATTTGGAAATGGCGTTGAACTAATGAAGTAGAAATATGACCTTCTTTCAACATAAATCTACATACATCATCGAATAAGCTATCCTGAGGTTGTGTTTCTGTTTTTTTCAATAATTCTTTTTCTTCAAATAAATATTCTGGATCTCTTTGTTGTTTTATAAAATCAACAACATCGTCTATTTCATCATCCGATACAAACGTGCCTTGAACACGTATCGGCTTATTCATACCACTACCTAAATAAAGCATATCTCCATAACCTAACAAGCGTTCTGCACCGCCACTATCTAATATCGTTCTTGAATCAACGCTAGATGATACCATAAATGCGATTCTTGTAGGTATATTTGCTTTAATTAAACCAGTAATGACATTCACTGATGGACGTTGTGTTGCTACTAACATATGAATCCCACATGCACGCGCTTTTTGTGCAATACGTGCGATAGATTGTTCTACTTCTTGTGGAGCCATCATCATTAAATCAGCTAATTCATCAATTACTATAACAATTTTTGGCATTCTATCTTCATAGGTTGCTTTCTTATTAAAAGCAGTAATATTTCTTACGTGATATTTTGCGAACACTTTATAACGACGTTCCATTTCTTCTACAGCCCATTTTAAGCTTTGTGTCGCCGCTTTTACATCAGTAATAACAGGTGCTACCAGATGTGGTAAACCGTTATATGGTGCCAATTCTACCATTTTAGGATCAATAAGTAATAATTTTAGCTCTTCTGGATGATTTTTATATAATAATGACATTAAAATACTATTTATACATACAGATTTACCTGAACCAGTTGCACCAGCTATAAGCGCGTGTGGGGTTTTAGATATATCCATTAGTAAAGGTTCGTTATTAATTCTAAGTCCCATAGCAACAGTTAATTTAGACTCTGCATTTTTAAACGTAGGGTCTTCAATAATTGAACGTAAATTGACTGTTGTAGCGTTCTGATTAGGGACCTCTATACCCACAAGGCTAGTACCTGGAATTGGTGCTTCTATACGAATATCTTTAGCTGCAAGTGCCATTTTAATGTCGTCTTGCAATGCAGTGATTCGAGAAACTTTGACACCTTTTTCTACTGATAATTCAAAACGTGTGACACTTGGTCCTTCAGTAACATTTTGAACTTCAGCCGGTACATTAAAATAATAAAATGCATCATTAAGTTCTTGTTTTTTCTCTTCAATCCAAGCATTATCAATTTCATGTTGTTTAGGTTCTTCTAATAAATCTAAGTTAGGCAACTTAATATTAGGCCCTCTTCTAATTGTTGGCTTACCACTGTTGTCAGTTGTTTTGCTAGCGTCTAATTGATTGTGTGCCATCTCAGGTTTTAATTTTGGCTCTTGATTTTGTGAACTTTGTGACACATGTTCGTTATTAATTTCAGTTCTATCGTGTCCTGCAGGTTGACTAGAGTCAACTGAAGATGGATCCATTTCATTGTCAAGTTTTTCTGACGTTTCATGATTGATAGATTCTTCACTATGATTTGATGTACCCATCGAATTTGACGGATATTCAGTTATTTCAGCCGTCGATGTCAGATTTTGCTCTTGTTGCTCTTGCCCAACTGTTTCATTATCAAAATAATTTGTTTCAATTTCTTTACTTTCATTTTGTGATGATTGTGATGCGTTACTTGAATTTGTAAAATGCTGATTACTATTTTTAAGTTTTTTAGCATCCATTATACGTTTTTTGTCAGAAGGTGTCATAACAACATTAAATGGCTTGCCGCCTTTTCTAATTGATGTTTGATTTCTGTTTCTAGTCACTTCGCTCGATTTAATTGTTTCATTATTAAACTCACTTGATTTCGTACTACTTGAATTAAGCTGTGATTCTTGAGCAGCCCCTTCATCTTTACTTTCAAATTGAGTAGTCTCCAGTTGTTCTGAATTGTACTGGGCTGAATCTTGTTGCACTTCATCTATTTCATTAGACACAGGTTCCGATGACATCTCTGACTCTGATTGGTGCGCTTCAAAATGCAGATTCTTCTCGGTCTCAGGTATTACTGCATCCGCTTCAACTGATTCATTTTGCGGTCTTGTCACTTCTCTATATTGAGCGTCTGATATATCGTCATTATCTTCTATTTCTACGTAAAGATTTTCATCAGAAATACTTTTCTCATTATCTTTATCTGTATTTAAAGTATTATCATTTGAAATCGTTGTTTCGACATTATCATTTATAGTTTGGTGCTCAACTGGTGGTGTATTTTCAATGTTATTATCAATTGATTCAGAATCTACATTTACATATTCATCATTAATTGTATGTACATCACGCACATTATCTAAATTAATTTCTTCATAATTAAATGGAGATGTAGCACCTACTTGTGTATCATCTTCATTTTGTTGACTATCATCAGATATTTGAGCGTCTTGAACCGATGCTTCTGTTTCATTTTCAGAAACATTTTTAGCCTTGCTCTCTTCGTCTAAAGAACTTTCACCAATAAAATGGTGTGCTTGTTTAGCATACATTTCATCTATTGCTTTTTGTACGCTGTCTTCGTTATTATCTTGATTTCCTTGACGTTTTTGTTGTAATGCTTTTTTGAATTGTCGTTTTTGAAGTACTTTACGCTCACGCTCTCTTCGAATTTCTTCTACGATTTGTGATGCATAAATATTTTCAATATTAATTGTGTTGTTTACTTTAGGTTGTTGGTTTGATGATTGCTGCTGGTCAGAAGATTGTTGTCGCTTATTGATATCTTCTGCCACTTGTTCTTCTACATGATCATCGTTTTCAAACGAAGATTGTTGCTTATCATCAACTTGTAGATCTTCGTCGTTATCCATTGATTCATTTAATTGTGCTACAAATTGGTCATTATAAATTTTATTATCATGTGTTTCAGATGATTCCTGTGTTGGAGATTGTATATGCGTTTTATTGTCTCCAATATTAGGCGCTTGCTCATGCTCGCTATCTTTGTTTTGAGTTTCATCTGAAGGTTTTATAACACCGTTTTCAAGCGGGTGTGGTTTTTGAGTACCAAATATAGCAGATGGAACTTCACTCGCTTTAAAATCGCTCTCATGATACATAGGCGTATCTCTTTTAGTTTTCTTAGAAGCGTTTGCACGTAAAACATCAGTTTGTATTCTCATTCGTTGACCTTTATGAGGTTTTGATTCTTGTTTTGGTTCTGAATATGTTTCTGTTTGTGACTGCTGATTTTCTGTTTGTGTACTAACATCATTAGAAGCTGTCTTATCATACATATGTCTACGTCTTCTCTGCTTATGATTGACATTTATAGAGTCTGAAGCATGACGGTCACTATGTTGTTGATTACCATAATCCGAACTATCTTTTGAATTTGAATCTTCTTCTGGATGCTTTGCTTCATTCGCTTCTTCTAAAATACGCATTGGAAACCTGAATTTTCCTTTGGGTCTTTCATAAACATCATTGTTTTGAGGAAGTAATGAATCTTGTTCTTCTTGTTGTGTAGCTTTTTGACGTCGTTGATTTCTTTTACTAAGATAATCTTCTGTAGAATCATTATCTTCTCCAAATAACTTGTCGAACCAGCTCATTCGTACATTACCTCCTTTTATTCTTCAAAAAATGCTTGGCCAACTGTATAATCATCAGATAAGACCATAATCCCTTTTTCTTGAGGTGCATTTGGTAAATCAAGTTCCTTCATAGAACAAATCATACCACTTGAAGCTACGCCTCTTAACTCAGCATCTTTAATAACCATACCACTTGGCATTACAGCGCCTACTTTAGCCACTACTACTTTTTGTCCAGCATCAATATTAGATGCACCACAAACTATCTGTAACTTTTCAGTACTTACATCAACGCGAAGTACACTTAATTTATCAGCATCTGGATGTTTTTCTTTAGTTTCTACAAAGCCTACAACAAACTTAGGAGAAAAATCTGCATTTAATTTAAATGTAAATCCAGCATCTTCAATGGCTTTTTGAAATTCATTAACTAGTGGTTCAGTTAACTTAACATGTCCATTCCCACTTATAGTTGATTTTTCTGACACATTAAAAATATTATATCCTACCACTTGTGACTCATTTTTAATTTCAACAACATCACCTTTATATTCATAGTTGAACTCACCACTAGCTGGTTCAACTTGTAAAAATGCAACGTCTCCTACTGCTTCTTTGTTATAAAATAAATTCATATCAATATACTCCTTATTTCTTATCTTTATTTTCGTATTGTTTTCTTGTTGCTTCTAATCTTTGTATCACATTAGGATCTCTTTTTTGTTTATTATTTTTTCCTAAAATGAAAATAGGCTCAAAATGACCTCTGTCGTAACCTAATGATAATGATGTGATAGGCACTAAACCTTTTGTAAAAAATTCCATAGTTAAATGCGCCATTACATCATAACCCGTCTTATTACGAATATCCGCAATAACCAAGACATCTTGATGTGGTACAGCTACTAACATTTCACCTTCACATTGATCTTGTATTTCATTTAAAAATGTTGTATTTAAGATTCTACTTGCATCATAGCCATCATTAGAGTTAATAAAGTAAAATATATTACCTTTTACTTCATCCGTAGTATATTTATTTTCTAATTTCCGCACATTAAATAAAGCCATTTCTTTTAATTGTTGCTTAGATAACTTCATTGACTCTAACATTTTTTCATCCATAAGACGATATGATTTCCCTAGATCAACTACGTAGTAAATATTTGTTTCTGCTGTGTGTTCTTCGATAACAAATGCATTACCATCTTTATCTTTTTTATCAAAGCTTGGGGATCTCAGTACTGGCATGATTTGAGCACTATTAACCTCTGATAGCCCCTCCCCTTTCATTTGTTCAATTGCTTCTTCTACATAATATACAATTTCATCTACTATATTTTCTTTTTGTTCTTTATATTTAGCTACTATCGTAGCAACTTTAACAGTGACACCTTTGCCATTGTCTACTCTAGATATACGTAGCGTTTCATCTTCACGATTAAAAGTAAACTTCACTTCTGGTTTGCTTAGTCGATCTTTTAATTTATCTCTCATTTGAAAGACATTCATTGTTAACACTCCTATTTACGTGCCTTATTATAGTTTACAATAAATATACCCTTAGGAACAGAAAAAATGTAAGTTCTAAGGGTATATATTTTTATATTTCAACTTTAATTATTTACAAAGTAATTGTTTTATAAAGATGCTAAAAAGTTATCAATTTGTTCTATGGATTTTCGTTCTTTTCCAATATAACTACCGATTTGTGATCCATTACGAAAAACTAGAAAACTTGGTATGCCCATAATGCCATTTTCCACACAAATATCTATAAATTTATCTCTATCGACTGAGATAAATTTGTAATTAGTGTATTTTTCTTCTAACTGCGGTAATTCTGGTTCAATAACTTTACAGTCAGGACACCAATCAGCTGTAAATAAAAATACTGTTTGTTCGTTTTTAAGTTGTTCAAATTGTTGTTCAGTTTCTAATTGTCGCATCCAATCACTCCTAAATGTGTTATTTATATTGTAATTCTTCAATTTTAGTATCATCTAATTGCGTTGTAGCCTGTATTAATAATGCTCTTGCAGCTTCGTAATCTCTTATATCAAACACTGCATTTGTACTATGGATATACCTTGCACAAACTCCAATTACTGCAGTTGGTATACCGATTTTTGATTTGTGAATTTCTCCACCATCTGTACCACCAGGTGAAATGTAATATTGATGTTTAATTTTAAATTGATCAGCTAAATCTAATAAGTAATCTCTAAAAGTTGGTTTAAGTATCATCGTACCATCTTTAATTCTAATTAATGTACCAGCACCTAATTCTCCAGATAAATTTTGTTTACCTTTCATATCATTGGCTGGTGAACAGTCTACTACAAAAGCCACATCAGGGTCTATCAATTCAGCAGAAGCTTTAGCTCCTCTTAAACCAACTTCCTCTTGAACATTAGCGCCTACATATAAATCATAACCAAGCTCTACATCTTTTAATAATTCCAATAATTCAATGCCAAGCAGACAACCATAACGATTATCCCAAGCTTTACTAGAGAAACGATGTTCTGATAATTGTGTAAAGGGTGTTTCTGGAACAATTGAGTCTCCAATTTCAATACCACGTTTTCTTACATCTTTTTGAGCTTCACAACCAATATCTAATAGTAAATCTTCTATTTTAGGTGCACCTTCATTACCTGTCCTAAAATGTTTTGGAATATTTGCAACCACACCGATGATTTCTTCATTTTTACGTGATTTTACTTTAAGTCGTTGACCTTGCCAAATATCTGTAGCAACGCCACCTAAATTTGTAAATTGTATCATACCGTTTTCTGTAATATTTGTGATCATAAAGCCAATTTCATCCATGTGAGCAGCCACCATTACACGCTTTGGATTCTTTGCTTTCGAGCGTTTAACGCCGTAAATGTCACCCATGCGATTATAAACAAACTCATCTACAAATGGTTCTAATTCTGATTTAAGGTATGCTTTTACATCATCTTCAAAACCAGGTGCCCCATGTAATTCTGTTAATGTTTTCATTCTAGCTAATGTTTTATTATTGTCTATATTCACTGTCTCTCACTCCTTACTATTTATTATATCATCTTCATTATGGTAAACTATAAATATTACTTTATTGGAGGTAGACTGTGTTATGTTAAATAAAAAGAATTGGCTTACCATCTTATTTATTTCACTAACAACAATTGTCGGAGCGACTTATTTTTATAAACGTCAAAAAGATCTACGATATCACGATCCAGATAAAATTATTACTGAAGTAAGAACATACTTTATGAATGTTGTAGGGTCTTATATATTGAATGAGCCAATTACGTATAAAAAATCCGATAATAGTTTTATTGTTTTTCAAGGTGGCATTACCACAAAAAGCAATAAAATGTTAACATATTATGACTTTTTTGCAGATGCAAAAAGCGGAGAAGTTATAGATATTATTGAATGTGAATCATAAAAGGTTAAAGTTTTGAACATGTAGTGTATCAATCGCTCAAAGCACTGTCTATACATTACAAGAGAAAAAGATTTACGCTGTTTAAACACAAGGACTAACCCCTTTCTTATCTAAAACAGTGATTATCCATATCTCTTCGTTCATAACTTTAACCTTTTTAACTTCTTATAATATAAGTTTCTATCTCATTCAATTTATTCTTATCAAATTTCACAGCAAAGTATTTAGCATCGTGGTAATATAAGAACCAATAATCTTTCATGATATAGTTTGGAATTAAACGTTCTTTCTCCCTTATGGATTGCATAGGATAATCATCATATGCCGTTACCCACAATGGGTTTCTATGAGCCAGTGTCGGGAAAATGTCTCCCATGTGCACGGCCTTTTCTCCTTCACTTTCAATTGTCACTACTGAATGTCCAAAACTATGTCCTCCAGTATGACGAATTTGAATACCAGGACATATTTCAAACGTTTCTTCAAATAGCATTAATTTATTTTTAAAATCTCCGTTATTTTTCTGCCAGTAAGTCGATTTACTACGTATATTAGGGCTTTGGAACTCATGCCATTCATCTTGCTGAATGACGTGTATTGCATTACTGAAAATAGCATGCCCATCATTGTCCGTGAGTCCAGCAGCGTGATCAAAATGAAGATGAGTCATTAACACATAATCAATATCCTCTAGGCTGAGATTTAATGCTTTCAAATCATTTTCCACATTACTCTCATAATGTACGCCAAATATTTTTCGTTCTTTATCGGTTAATTTTCCAGCACCAATACCAGTATCAACAACAATATTTTTATCATAAGTTTGAATAAGTATCGGGTGCGTAGGTAATGGAATTTGGTTTTTTTCATTCACTTCATATTTCTTTGTCCATAGCGCTTTAGGTACAACGCCAAACATTGCACCCCCATCAATATGAGTAATACCCCCGTTTAAATAATGGACTTTATAATTACCTAATTTCATCATTTAATTCCTCCTCATCTAACATTTAACAACCTCAATTACTTACTATAGTAATACAATACATTTACTACGTAAAATAAAGGATATGCTTTTTAAAAATACTAACCTTTAAATTTCATATTAATTTTATCAACTTAGTTTAAATATTTTTGTAATTAAACATTCAATTTTATTTAGAATAACAAAAAAATGAAGCTAGGACATAACTACATGTCTCAGCTTCAATTTAAAATCATTATAAATTTTTATGGAATTTTGCTTCCATTCGATAAATTCTTGATCCCCTGTCAGAAAACTTTCTTTCATACTCAGTTTCTATATTATCTTCATCATCTTCCTGATGAAGGTTTAAATTGAGTTTAGTAAAATACATGCCGAATTGAGACATACTCTCTAAACTATAAGCAAAAAGACCTCTATTGTCAGTTTTAAAATGAAGTTCTCCATCTTCTTTCAAAACTTGCTTATACAGTGCTAAAAATGTATGATACGTCAATCTACGCTTAGTATGTCGTTTTTTAGGCCATGGGTCTGAAAAATTCAAATATATACGATCAATTTCGCCATCTTTGAAATATTCATTGAGCTCCAATGCATCATTACATATCAATTTAATGTTAGTAAGACCAAGTTCTTTAACTTTATCTAAAATATTAACTACTACACTTTTTTCTCGTTCTAAAGAAATAAAATTTATATCAGGATTTTGACCAGCAAGTGTTGTAATAAACTGTCCCATTCCAGATCCTATTTCAATATATATATCTTGATCTTTATCAAACCAGTCACTTATATACCCTGCATGACTACCATCCATATCCACTAGTTCAGGATGTGATTTCAAATAATCTTCTGCCCAAGGCTTGTAACGCATTCTCATTCTGATAACTCCTTATATAAAAGCATTGTTATTCATTACTTCATTTAAGAATTTGAGCCACATATTCATATCTTTGTAGCGTTTTTGTTCTTCATACCATTGGACCATACCTATAGACTGGATAACTGTATACCATTTCATACGTTTTTGTAAGTCCATTGAATCTTTTGTTCCATACACATCTAACCAGTGAGGCCATTTCTTTTCAGGAACGTAATTGTATAGCAGCATACCTAAATCAATTGCAGGATCAGCAATCATCGCGCCTTCCCAATCAACCAAGTAAAGCTCATCATGATCTGATAGTAGCCAATTATTATGGTTGACGTCGCCATGTACAACGGTAAAGAAACGCGGATCTAAATTAGGCATATGGTCTTCTAAATAAGTCAATGCTTTTCTTACTACATGATGCGTTAAAACTTCTCTAGATAATGAAGCGTTAATTTTGTTCAACAAAATATCTGGTGTAATCGGCTCCATTTCCATTCGTTTTAACATATTCAAAAGTGTTCTAGAACTATGAATTTTTTTCAATAAATTAGCTACTCTTTGTTCGTGCATTTCATTGAAAGTAAGTTCTCTACCATTTTTCCAATGTTGCGCTGTTACAACTTCTCCGGTTTCGATACGTTTCGTCCAAACTAGTTTTGGCACAATACCCTCAGCAGATAAGGCTGCGATAAAAGGGTTTGAATTTCTTTTTAAAAATAATTTCTGCCCATCTTGTTCAGCCATATAAGCTTCACCAGATGCACCACCTGCTGAATCAAGCGTCCATCCTAATTGATAAAACTGCTCCAACACGTTCACCTCACTTTCAACTAGAAAATGGCTCCTGAAAAGAATTTTCGAGAGCCATATATAATAATTTTTTACTTCGAAATTATAAACTTCAACCAAAATTGTGCAGCCTCAAGTTTTATGACCGACACATTGTCCCATCGTGGTTCAAGTTCTTTTTAATTTATTAATACTCATATTGTCTGAGCTAATTTACAATAACTTTTACATCATATCATAAATCAGCTCTTAACAGAGTATTAATTTAATATTTTTCTATATTTTTTTGTGAAATTTTTTACTTTCAAATTTCATGACGTATAAAAGGTTTTATGATCATTTATACTTTATTTCAACTATAAATGAGAAATTAAAATTCACATTTTGATTCCATACCTTTATGGAATTCTATTAAACGGCTCAGTAAGAATTATAACATAATTTGACCTTAATATATGTTACATTTTCTATCCATTTATTGAAATTATTAACTATGCGTGTCAATGTATCTATTAAATCCTTCTTGTAGCGACTTAGTGATGGGTCCTACTTTTCCATCACCCACAGCTTCACCATTTAATTTAACAACTGGCATCACTTCAATTGATGTACTTGAAACCAAAACTTCATCCGCATTTTTTAAAAAATCTAAAGTAAATGTTTCTTCTTTAAACGAAATGCCCTTTTCTTCAGCAATTTCTTTTATTACTATACGTGTAATACCATTCAAAATATAGTTATTGATTGGATGCGTATAAATCACTCCATCTTTAATTGCGTAAACATTACTTGAAGATCCTTCTGTAACAGTTTCACCACGGTGTTGTATTGCTTCTTGTGCATTATATTTAACAGCATATTCTTTTGCTAATACATTACCTAATAAATTTAAGCTTTTTATATCACATCTTAACCAACGTATATCCTCAGTTGTTACGGCATTTATGCCTTCTTCTAACAACTTATATGGACGGTCATAAGATTTTGTAAAAGCTGTGATGTTCGCTTTTACTGATGGTGTAGGAAAAGCATGATCGCGAGGCGCAGTACCACGTGTTACTTGAATATATACGCCGCCATTAACTATACCATTTGCGGCTATCAGTTCTCGTACGAGTTCTATAAGGCCACCAACAGTAAAGTTTAATTCTAAGCCAATTTCTTTAGCACTTCTTAATAATCTCTCAAAATGCGCATTGGCAGTAAAAGGGTGATTTTCATAAACTCTTATATATTCATAAATACCATCACCAAATACATAACCTCTATCGTTATAAGCTACATTTGCATCTTTTTCTTCTAGTAATCTTTCATTTATTAATACTTTTGTCATATTTATTCCTCCACACATATAGTATATAGTGACTCTAAATAGATGCTTGTCGCATCAAATAATTGCTTTTTACTTATATATTCATTTTTTTGGTGCATTAAATCTTCAGAATCACTGAACATTGCTCCAAAGGCAACACCTTTATCTAAATTACGTGCATATGTGCCACCACCAATTGTGTAAGGTTCAGATTCGTCACCTGTTTGATTTCTATAGGCTTGTACTAACGTTTGAACGAATGGATCATCTTTTTCTACATAATGTGGTGTTTGATTTTTGCCTAATTCAATTGAAAAACCAAGTGATTGAACTTCACTCTTGAAGCGCGTCATTGCTTCTTCAAATTCAAATCCTTGCGGGTATCTTAAATTAACACCAAATGTTCCACCTTCAACATTGTTATAAGACATAACACCTATGTTAGTCGTTAAATCACCCATAACCTCTGTGTGGAATTTCATACCCATTTTTTCTCCAAAATGAGAATTAAATAAATATTTTTCACTGAAATCTACAAAATTAGCTGCTGTTTTATCTAAATCTAGACTGGACAAGAAATTTAATAAGTATAAACCAGCATTGACACCTATAGAAGGATCCATACCATGTACGGCTTTTCCTTGAACTTTTAATACAAGTACGCCACTATCAACGATACTTTCTCCTTCAATATTGTTTTCGTGAACAAACTGTTCGAAATTTTGAATGACATCGGTCATGTTTTCTTTTACAGATACATGCGCTACAGCTTCATCAGGTACCATATTATATCTTTGACCTGAATTGAATGAAATTAATTCATATTCTGGCTCGTCTTGGTCTTCTGCTTTTTCATTTTGAATCACATCAAAAGTAGTAATGCCTTTTTCGCCGTGAATTGCAGGGAATTCTGCATCTGGTGCAAATCCTAAAGCAGGCATTTCTTCAGTTTCAAAGTAACGCTCAGTACATTGCCAATCAGATTCTTCGTCAGTGCCTATTATAATATGTATACGTTTTTTCCAATTTACATTCATATCATTTAATATTTTAACTGCATAATATGCTGCAATTGTTGGTCCTTTATCATCAAGCGTACCTCTTGCAATAATTTTATCGTTTGTCACGACTGGATCAAATGGGTCAGAATCCCAACCTTCTCCAGCAGGCACAACATCAACATGGCATAATATACCAAAAACATCTTCTCCAGCACCCGCTTCAATTCGACCAGCGATATGGTCTACATCATGAGTGCCAAATCCATCGCGTTCAGCTATTTTGTACATGTAATCTAAGGCTTTTCGTGGACCAGGTCCAACTGGATATTCTGCTGATGCTTTATTATCTTCCCTAACACTCTCAATAGATAATAAACCTTTCAAATCTTCAACGATTAGATCTTCATATTCTTTCACTTTATCTTTCCACATTTATGATCCACTTCCTTCTCCAAACTTATATATTTAATATTTTACATGAAGTGAGGAAGAAACTACAGTGAGATGTCGTTATTATTTAAAAATTCTAACTGTTTCGTTAACAAATAAAACAGTTCAACCTATGTATATTAATATATATCAAAATCTGTATTAACATAAAAAAACCTAGTTCATTTAAATGAACTAGGTCGTCAAATCGTAATCTATTACTAATTATCACGTTTATTACTATTATTTTTTAATTCTTCTTCAGTTACAACACGTAGATTATTAGAAGGGTCTCCGCCTTCATCATCAAATCTAGCTTCTTCAATTTCTACGTCTTCTTTTTTAACACCATTTTTGAAATGATTTTTTTGATCTCTAAGGTAACCTTTAGGGTCTTGTTTTACTTTTGACGCGTAACCCTTAGGATCTTGTTTTACTTCGCTATAAGTTTCGCCCGCTTTTGAACTAATTTGACTAGCGATATCTTTCGCGTTTTGTTTATATGATTCTGGATTAGACTTGTATTTACCATACTCGTCTTTTAATCTATCTCTATTTTCTTTTTTAGAAAGAACAACTGCAGCCGCTGCTCCACCGACACCTAATACTACTTTAAATAAATTTGACATAAAAACACCTCTTCATTATTTTAATCCTAATTGTTTAAAATCTTGTTGAGTTAAATGACGATATTCTCCTGGTGCTAATGCTGAATCTAGCTTTAAGTCACCAATGCTAATACGTTTCAAAGCTAAAACTTCATTATCTATAGCATGAAACATACGCTTAACCTGATGATACCTTCCTTCGTATATTGTGACAAATGATTTGTTCTTTTCATCACCTTCGATTAATTGAGCAGGTTTCGCCAATCCCTCACTTAATTCAATACCCGCTTTGAAGGATTCTATATCATCTTTTGTAATATTTTTTTCGGAAATCACTTCATATGTCTTAGAAACATGCTTTGTTGGACTCATCAATTGATGATTAAACTGCCCGTCATTAGTAATGAGCAATAATCCCTCAGTATCTTTATCCAAACGCCCAACTGGAAATAGTTCTAAATATTTAAATTCTTCTACTAAGTCTATAACCGTCTGTTGCTTATTGTCTTCAGTAGCTGATAAATACCCTTTGGGTTTATTTAACATCAAATAGATTTTATCTATATAATGAATTTGCGTTTCATTAACGCTTACAATATCCGTTTCTGGGTTAATTTGTGTTTTTGGTGATTTCTCTTTTTTATTATTTACGGAAACATTACCTTTTTTTAATAACTGTTTGGCTTCTGTTCGTGTTCCAACACCCATATTAGCTAAGAATTTATCTATTCTCATTTTGCGATACCTAACTTACGTCTAATTTTCTGTGGAATATCTCCTAAGAACTGATCTGCAAGTCTTGTCTTCATAGTCATACTAGCATAAACTAACATACCTACAAACACACTAACAATAATTATAATCAACGAACCAAATTTAGATTGTGTTGAAATAAATAATTGTAAGATAAAGAATGTTAACTCAACTGATATCATCATAATTAAGCTATATAAGAATATTTTACCAAAGTGTAACCATGTTTCTGAAAAATCAAATTTAGCATGTTTTTTAAGTATATACATATTACATGATACTGCAAATAACAATGCAATTGCCGTGCTTAATATCGCACCAGCAGAATGGAACGCTAAAATTAATGGCGTATTTAATACTACTTTTATTACAACTGCAGCTAATATAACAAATACTGTTAATTTTTGTTTGTCAATACCTTGTAACATAGAAGCTGTTACACTAAGTAAACCAATTAGAATAGCTACTGGCGCATAGTAGAATAGCATTTGGCTACCATCAACATTATAACTATAAAATACTGTATATAATGGTAACGCTAATGCCATAATACCTAAACTTGCAGGCACTGTGATGAACATTAAAACACCTAATGACGTACGCATTTGTCTGTGCATCTCATGCAATTCACCCGTTGCATACGTTTTCGTAATAAATGGAATTAAACTTACTGCAAAACCTGCTGATAGTGCTGTTGGAATCATCACAATTTTGTTTGTCGTCATATTTAAAATTGTAAAGAAATAGTCATGCATACGGGTTGGCACACCAGCTAAACCGAGTGCGCTATTATGTGTAAATTGATCAACTAAATTAAATAATGGAAAATTCAAACTCACAATGACGAACGGGATACTGTAAGAAATAATTTCTTTATACATTTTACCGTATGATACATCGATACCTGTTGTATCCGTTACAACCATTTTTTCAATATTAGGTTTTCTTTTTCTCCAGTAATACCATAACGTGAAAATCCCTGCAACTGCCCCTACAGCCGCTGCAAATGTAGCAATACCATTAGCTGCAAGTACACTACCTTTAAAGACATTAAGAACTAAATAACTACCGATTAAAATAAATAGTATACGTGCGATTTGTTCGATAATTTCTGACACTGCCGTTGGTCCCATAGATTTGTAACCTTGGAACACTCCACGCCATGTAGCAAGTAGCGGGATAAAAACAACTACCATACTAATAATTCTAATAATCCATGTAATTTCATCTACTGTCCATCCGCCATTTGTACCTGCTTTATTTGCTAAAGTAATGGATGCAATTGTTGGGGCTAATAAATATAAGATGAAAAAACCTATAAAGCCTGTTACAGTCATAACAAGAAAGCTTGATTTATACAGTTTTTCACTTACCCTATATGCGCCCATTGCATTATACTTAGATACATATTTAGACGCTGCTAATGGCACACCCGCAGTTGCAATAGCAATCGCTATATTATACGGGGTGTATGCATAGTTGAAAGGCGCCAAATTTTCCTCTCCACCAATAATCGAGTAGAATGGGATAATATATATAACACCTAAAACCTTAGTAATCAAAATACTAAGCGTAATTAAAAAGGTGCCCCTCACTAATTCTTTACTTTCACTCATTCAGATCTTCCTATCTCAAATTAATTTTTACACTCATAACTTTAATAATAACGTTATAACTACTTTTTTTCAAAAGTATATTACTATAAAATAACACTATATAGCTAAGGGAGGCAATAAAATGTATCAAACAATTATTATCGGTGGTGGGCCAAGTGGACTCATGGCCGCCGCTGCAGCAAGTCAAAATAGTGAAAATGTCTTATTAATTGAAAAGAAAAAAGGATTGGGGCGCAAGCTAAAAATTTCTGGTGGTGGCCGCTGTAATGTTACTAATCGCCTTCCTTATGATGAAATCATTAAAAACATACCTGGTAATGGAAAGTTTTTATACAGTCCTTTCTCTGTATTTGATAATGAATCCATCATTCAATTTTTCGAATCAAGAGGTGTAAGTTTAAAAGAAGAAGATCATGGTCGTATGTTTCCAACATCTAATAAAGCGCAAGATGTGGTAGATGCACTCATTCATACGTTACAACAAAACAATGTAAATGTTAAAGAAGAATCCACTGTTCAATCTATTGAATATACGCCCCAAGAAACGTTTGAAGTCATGCTAAATGATCAACAACAATTTGAAAGTAAGAGTCTTATTATTGCGACCGGTGGTACTAGTGTACCCAAAACAGGCTCTACCGGAGATGGTTATAAATTCGCTAAACATTTAGGACATACGATTACAGAATTATTTCCAACTGAGGTCCCTATTAAGTCTTCTGAACCATTTATTAAGAACAAACGCTTAAAAGGATTAAGTTTAAAAGATGTCGCACTTTCCGTATTGAAAAAGAATGGCAAACAACGTGTCACACATCAAATGGATATGATATTCACACATTTTGGTATAAGTGGTCCTGCCGCACTGAGATGTAGTCAATTTGTATATAAAGAGCAAAAAAGTCAAAAACAAAAAGATATTCAGATGCAACTTGATGTTTTTCCAAATTTGAGCGTGGCTCAAGTAGAAGTACAAATTAGAAATATATTAAAAGATACACCTGACAAATATATTAAAAATAGTTTGCACGGATTAATCGAAGAACGTTATTTATTATTCATTATTGAACAAGCACAAATTAGTGATGACTTAACTGCCCATCACATTTCAAACGCACAAATTAGTAAATTAGTTGAATTGTTTAAAGGATTTACTTTTACTGTCAACGGGACTTTGTCCATCGACAAAGCTTTTGTAACTGGTGGTGGCGTGTCATTAAAAGAAATTCAACCTAAAACAATGATGTCAAAATACGTACCAGGATTATTTTTATGTGGTGAAGTATTAGATATACATGGTTACACCGGAGGGTATAATATCACAAGCGCTTTAGTCACTGGTAATATTGCAGGTTCAAATGCAGGTGAATTTCATCTTTAATGCTTAAATTTATTCTTCACAAATCAAAAAACAAACAAAATGCTATAAAGGCATTTTGTTTGTTTTTTTTGATAAGTATTTTTCTGTGAGCGCTCTTTGACTTCGATAAGTTCATAAAGCACTAGCCGAAGTCTATAGGTGGATGCTGTGCTTGCAGAAAGCGTGCACAAAAAAATCAACAAAGTCAAAGACTTTGTCGACACTTTAAAAATTGTAGTTAACCCTCTAAAAAAGAAAGCTAACTAGAATTTATTAAATCAAGAACTTTTTAATTCCAGATTATATGCTTTTTTAATTTAAACACTCTTGATATCTAAACCTTCGTCGCCCCATGCATCCATACCGCCTTCAACATTAACTGCATGTATATCATTTTGCTCAAGGAATTGAACAACTTGTGCACTACGTCCGCCCACTTTGCAGATAATGTAGTATGTTTCATTTTTGTTAAAATGATTTAATTCATCTGGAACTTGACTCATCGGTATTTCTTCTGCGCCTGGTATCACACCCATAGCTGTTTCTTCATCTGTTCTAACATCAACGATATGAATTGGATCAGAATTCAAAACTTTATCTTTCAACTCATCAATTGTAATAGACTCCATAAAATAATTCCTCCTACTATTATTTAGCTACAATATTAACTAATTTTTTTGGTACTGCAATGACTTTCTTGATATCTTTACCTTCAATTTCAGCTTTAACATTATCATTATCAAGTGCTAATTGTTCCATTTCTTCTTTTGAAGTGCCTTTTGGAATATTAATCTTAGCACGCACTTTACCATTCACTTGAACAACAATTTCGATTTCATCGTCAACGAGCAATGATTCGTCATATGAAGGCCATGGTTGATAAGTGATTGTTTCTTCATGTCCAAGTTGCGTCCATAATTCTTCTGCTATATGTGGTGCAATTGGTGCCAACATTTTAATGAATCCTTCAATATATGGTTTATAAATTTCATCTGTTTTATAACAATCATTGATAAATACCATAAGTTGACTTATCGCAGTATTGAAATTCAAAGTATTATAATCCTCAGTGACTTTTTTCACTGTTTGATGATAACTTTTATCTAAAGCTTTACTGTTATGGTTTACCACTTTATCAGAAATCAAACCATCATCAGTAACTAATAAGCGCCAAACTCTGTCTAAGAAACGTCTAGAGCCGTCCAAACCATTTTCACTCCATGCAATTGCTGCATCAAGTGGTCCCATAAACATTTCATACATACGTAAAGTATCTGCACCATGTGATTTTACGATATCATCTGGGTTGATTACATTACCTTTTGACTTACTCATTTTTTCATTACCTTCACCAAGTATCATGCCTTGGTTAAATAATTTTTGGAATGGTTCTTTCGTAGGGACTACGCCTAAATCATATAAAACTTTATGCCAGAATCTCGCATATAATAAGTGAAGTACCGCGTGTTCCACACCACCAATGTATAAATCAACCGGTAGCCAGTGTTTTAATTTTTCTGGATCTGCAAGCATTTGATCATTATCTGGATCAATATATCTTAAATAATACCAACAACTACCTGCCCATTGTGGCATGGTATTTGTTTCGCGACGACCTTTCATTCCAGTTTCTTCATCAACTACATTAACAAAATCTGAAATGTTAGCTAATGGAGATTCGCCTGTACCTGAAGGCTTAATTTCATCCGTTTCAGGTAAAAGCAACGGTAATTCTTCTTCTGGAACTGTGGTCATTGAACCATCTTCCCAATGAATTACAGGTATTGGTTCGCCCCAATATCTTTGACGACTAAATAACCAGTCTCGTAATTTATAATTTACTTTTCGAGTACCTGAACCTTTTTGTTCTAACAATTCAATTGCTTTAGCAATCGCTTCTTCGTTATACAAACCATTTAATTCGCCTGAATTAACATGTGGTCCATCTCCATCATAGGCTTCTAGTGTTAAGTCTCCACCTTCAATAACTTCTAAAATTGGCAAGTCAAAAGTTTTTGCGAATTCATAATCTCTTTGGTCTCCACTTGGTACTGCCATAACTGCACCAGTTCCGTATGTGGCAAGTACATAATCAGCAATCCAAATTGGAACTTGTTGTCCAGATAAAGGATTCGTTGCATATGCACCAGTGAACACACCTGATTTTTCTTTAGATAAACCTGTACGTTCTAAGTCTGACTTTTTAGCCGCTTCATGTTGATAATCTTTAATAGCCGCTTCTTGATCATCAGTTGTAATTTGGTTTACAAGTTCATGTTCCGGACTTAACACTAAGAACGTTGCGCCGTATACAGTATCTGCACGTGTTGTAAATACTTCAATTTGGGCATCACTGTCTTCTACATCGAATGAGATAGCAGCCCCTTCTGAACGGCCAATCCAGTTACGTTGCATGTCTTTTAATGACTCAGGCCAATCTAAGTCATTTAAATCTTCAAGTAAACGATCTGCATATTCAGTAATTTTTAATACCCATTGTTTCATTGGTCTTCTTACCACAGGGTGACCACCACGTTCAGACAAACCATCAATAACTTCTTCATTTGAAAGTACTGTTCCAAGTTCTGGACACCAGTTTACTGCAACTTCATCAACGTAAGCGAGTCCTTTATTATATAATTGAATAAAAATCCATTGCGTCCATTTATAATATTCTGGGTCTGTAGTATTAACTTCTCTATCCCAATCATAACTGAAACCTAATTCTTTAATTTGACGTTTAAACGTCTGAATATTTGCTTTAGTAAATTCACGAGGATCATTCCCAGTGTCTAAGGCATACTGTTCTGCAGGAAGGCCGAATGCATCCCATCCCATTGGATGTAACACATTATAACCTTGCATACGTTTATAACGAGAAATAATATCTGTAGCTGTATAACCTTCTGGATGGCCTACATGAAGTCCTGAACCTGATGGATATGGAAACATGTCTAGCGCATAGAATTTTTTTTGACCTAAATTATCGCTCGTTTTAAAAGTTTTATATTCTGCCCAATAATCCTGCCATTTCTTTTCAATTTCATTATGATTGTAATTCACTACTTTTCCTCCTATTCAATAAAAAAACACCTCAGACTATTATCGATTTCAAAAGGGACGACTTTCACCGCGGTACCACCCAGTTTCACATTAAATGTGCGCTCATTTAAATTAATAGTTAGAGATGTTATAAATTCATTTAAGTCCTGGTAAGTTCACTTAATGCTTAACACTAGGTTCCACCTTTCCTAGTTCTCTTTAGAAAAGCTATCAAGTTACTACTCCTATACATTACTAATGATATTTGAAAAAGGGTTTTATTTCAAGTGGAAAACGCGAAATAAAGCTGCACTAAAAGTTTCTGTGTTGCGATTTGTTAGTTTTTTACAAAAAAATCGAACAAGCAACCTTATACCTGTTCGATCAAATCACTATATTTTTTATTTTCCACGTAAAACTTACACATCTTTTGGTAATTTACTATCATAAATCATTAAGAAAAACACTGCGATAACAAGTAAAACCATCATACTTAAAAACATCGCTTTCATATTTAGTGAATCTACAAGAACACCGCCTATAAGCGGACCAAAAGCCTTACCTACAGTTGCTGCTGAGTTAACATACCCTTGAAACGCCCCTTCTTTTCCTTTTGGAGCTAATTGGTTTGCAATCGTTGGAACGGCTGGCCAAACAAACATTTCACCTAATGTCAGTATAATCATACCTATCATGAACACTGAAAATTGTTCAGCAAAACTCGTCACTAAAAATGACACTATGAAAATCGCTATACCTACAAACATTTGATATTTCAAATTACCTTTTAGTAACCTGATTACCGGCATAATTAGCGGTTGCGCTACCAGAATCATAATACCATTAACAGTCCATAACAAGCTGTATTGGCTCATTGACATATTAATTTCTTGAGTGAAAGAAGCAATCGTACTCTCCCATTGAATATATGCAATCCAACAAATACTAAACATCACACATAAAAGTGATAGCGCAGTAAATTGAACTCTGTTTTGTTTAGATAATAAAGACATCGTATCATTCGCTTTTACTTTCACATCAAGTTTAATATTAAATTGTGTCATTGCTACCACTGCAAACGCTACATACATTAATAAGTTGGCTATAAATATATAATTGAAACTCAACTCTGCCACAAAACCTCCAGATGCTGCTCCTATCGCGACGCCTAAATTTTGCGCTAAATAGATTGCGTTAAATGTTTGACGTCCACCTTGAGGCCATGCCGCTCCTGCGAGAGCATAAATAGCTGGAATAATCATCCCCCCACCAAAACCTAATGCAACGAGCCAAACTCCATACCAAGGCCATCCATGAAAGAAATTTAATAACGTTGTACTAATTAAACATATAACAGTACCTATCATAATTGTCGGATAGCCACCTAATTTATCAAATAAATTACCACCTAATAAATTACCAATGACCATACCAAACGAATTAATCATTAGGACAAAACCAGCCATTGTAAGACTTTTATCTAATTGTTCATTCATATAAATTGTGTTTAAGGGCCATAAAAAACTTGAGCCAGTGATATTTAATGCCATCCCAATAACTAACCACCACACTGATTTAGGCATTTTCATAACAGTAAGCTCCTCTCTATTTTAAAAATTTCTAATTTTACTCTAAACACTATATCATTAAAATATGTTAAAATCTTTAACTAGAATGAATTCAGAAAGGAAAATGTTATATGGGACAATTTTTCCCTTACGCATTCGAAAACAAAAGATACCACACTTGGAATTATCACTTAAAAAATAAATTCGGACAAAAGATTTTCAAAGTAGCAATTGACGGTGGCTTTGATTGTCCTAATAGAGACGGTACTGTAGCACATGGAGGATGTACTTTCTGTTCAGCTGCAGGTAGTGGAGATTTTGCAGGTAATCGTGTGGATCCAATCGATGTACAATTTCAACAAATTAAAGATAGAATGCACGAAAAATGGAGTGACGGTCAATACATTGCTTACTTCCAAGCATTTACAAATACTCATGCGCCTGTCGAAGAATTACGTGAAAAATATGAAACTGCTTTGAAGGAACCTGGTGTTGTTGGCCTTTCTATAGGTACAAGACCTGATTGTTTGCCTGATGATGTGGTTGAATATTTGGCAGAGTTAAACGAGCGTACATATTTATGGGTAGAGCTTGGTTTACAAACAGTCCACCAAGAAACATCAGATTTAATCAATCGTGCGCATGATATGCAAACATATTATGAAGGTATCGCAAAATTACGTAAGCATAATATTAATATTTGTACGCATATTATTAATGGTTTGCCAGGCGAAGACTATACGATGATGATGGAGACGGCTAAAGAAGTCGCTCAAATGGACGTCCAAGGTATTAAAATCCATTTACTTCATTTACTTAAGGGCACGCCAATGGTGAAACAGTATGATAAAGGCATGTTAGAATTTATGTCACAGGATGAATACACTAAATTAGTTTGTGATCAATTAGAAATCATTCCAAAAGAAATGATTATTCATAGAATTACTGGTGATGGCCCGATTGATTTAATGGTAGGTCCAATGTGGAGCGTTAATAAATGGGAAGTACTGAACGAAATCGACAATGAACTTGGTCGGAGAGAATCATATCAAGGTAAACATTTTGAAAGCACGATAAAGTCATGAAATTAGAACGTATTTTACCATTTGCAAAAACATTGCTCCAACAACACATTACATCAGAAAGCATTGTCATAGATGCTACTTGTGGTAATGGCAATGACACACTTTTTCTTGCACAACAAGTGCCACAAGGTAAAGTATATGCATTTGATATCCAAACAGAAGCCATTAACAATACAAAACAAAAAACTGAAGGTTATCACAATATAACGTTGATTCAAGATAGCCATGCACATGTAAAACAACACATTCAAAAGAGTGAAGTGGATGCTGCAATTTTCAATTTAGGATATTTACCTAAAGGTGATAAATCCATTGTTACCCACCCTGAAAGTACATTATCTGCTATCAACTCAATTTTTGATATGTTAGCTCCAGAGGGCCTCATCATATTAGTGATTTATCATGGTCATGATGAAGGCAAGTTAGAACGTGATACTATAATTGAATATTTATCACAATTTGATCAAACTAAAGCACATGTATTGCAATATCAATTTATTAATCAACAGAATAACCCGCCGTTTATCTGTGCACTTGAAAAAATTCAGACTTTTAATACCTAATGGATTCAAGGTATGATTTCTAAACGCAATCACGGTTATTAACATTTTATTCGAAGACAAAATAGCTATTTTAAACCTCAAACAAACCAAACGTAAATACTAACGTTTGGTTTGTTTATATTTTAATCCATTTTCCATTTACTATCACTGATTTGTGCTGACTCCAATAGGAATAGCACAAGCCAAAGACTATAGGCTCAAGCTGTACCTGAGGAAAGCGTGCACAAATCTTATTTACAATAAAATTAAACAAGATAAACAAAAGCCTCGGTATTTGACTACCGAGGCCTTGCTTATTCCCTATAAGTTAATGATAGATTTAAGACTAGTTTGAATGCTAGTTGATTTTGATTCAATTTCTTCTTTGAAGAAATTTAAAAGGCTTTCCCGTTGCGCTTTTAAATCTTCATTGAAATGAATGATAACTGTACGTTCGTCATTTTGTGGTCTTTCTTTAATGATCCACGCTTTTTCCACTAAATCATTATAAGTTCTTGTACGCTTATAAGATTTAATGTGTACAAAATCATCCATTTCCTTTAAAGTCATCGATCCTTCTTTCCAAAGCGTTAAAAGAATCAATATTTCTTCTTTCGACATCTTGTACTGCTTTTGAACTTTGTTAAAGATATCTTCGATGTCATTCAGCACCATTTCTAATCTTAAAACGCCATCAACATTATCAGTAAATGTCTTCCCCATAGAATAATCCCCCAATCATAGTATAAAGTTAAACATGTAAAATTAATTTATCAAAAACATCATTCTTAGTAAATAAATTCTTCACTGAAATAACATTTGAATTTTTAATAAAATTAACCTCATTTACAGTTTAAATTTAAACTATGAATTATGCAATTATATGAGATATTTTATTTTGCATTTCTTTCAAAATAGCAGCTGATTTTTCTAATAATTCGCGCTCGTGGCTGTCTAGAGACATTTCAAAAACTTTCACAGCACCTTCTTTATTTACTTGTGTTGGTACACCAATATAGACATCTTTTTGGTTATATTCACCTTCTAAATAACTTGAAATTGTTAATACAATATTTTGATTATTTAAAATTGCTTTTGTAATGTGTAGTAATCCCATTGCAATACCATAATATGTTGAACCTTTTGCTTGTATTATATCGTAAGCTGCATCACGCGTATTTGTAAAAATCTCTTCAACTCTGTGTTGTTTTTCAGGGTCATCTTGTAATAGTTGATACAAAGACTGACCGGCTATATTAGCTTGAGACCATACCGCTAATTCTGAATCGCCGTGTTCACCGATGATTTGCCCATGCACGCTGTTTGGTGAAATGCCAAATTCTTTAGCTAATTCATATTTAAAACGTGCTGTATCTAAAATTGTACCAGACCCTATCACTTTTTCTTTCGATAAACCAGATACTTTGTATGTCACATATGTTAAGACATCTACCGGATTTGTAGCAATTAAGAAAATACCATTGAATCCTGATTTCATAACTTCAGAAACAATTCCTTTAAAAATTTTAGTGTTTTTTTCAATAAGATCTAAGCGTGTTTCACCTGGTTTTTGAGCTGCTCCAGCAGTAATAACAACTAAATCTGCATTTGTACATTCATTATATGTACCTGCTTTAATTTTCACTGGTAAATCACCGTATGGCGCGCCGTGATTTAAATCCATGACGTCGCCCCTAACTTTTTCTTCGTCTAAATCAATAATTACTAATTCATCTGCAGCACTTTGTGCTACTAATGCAAAAGCATAACTTGAACCTACCGCCCCATCACCTATTAACACTACTTTATTATTTTTCACTTGTTTCATTATATAATTCTCCTCACGTATTCAATCTTTAAGTCACATATTGTGATTTATTTCACAATATAAATGTAACAGTATTTTACGAGTTTTTCAATAACTTTGTTATTTTTTTCACAAACGTTTTTAATAACATCCATAAGAATGATGTGCATACTCCATATTCTCGATGATTTTTATAAAAAAAGACATCAGATAACATTTTATGTTTTCCGATGCTTTTCTTACCCTATTTTAATATGGTGATGCTTTTAATTAAGATACTTCATGTTCATCATGAACAATAAAACCATTATTACTTGCACTATTATTTAAAAATGCCAAGATATATCTCATTACTTCATCTCTTTCAGGTTCATTATGTACCTCATGATAAAGTCCTTTCCATGCTTTGAAATATAATTCATCCGTTTTCACTTTGTCTTTAATTAATTTCATTGTGGATACATCTGCAACTTGATCTTCTAGACCATACATTAAAAGTAGTGGTAATGATTTAATATCAGTTAAATGTGTTACTGTTTCTTGCATAATTTCTATGATTTGTTTATACCAATGATAAGTAACTTTCTGCAACATCAGCTGGTCATTTTTTGTTTCTCCAATGACTTCTTCGTTTCGAGTTAAGTCTTCAACTGTGATTCCTACTTTAAATCTTGTATCTTTAGCTACTTTACCTATATTTGAAATTATTTTATCTTTACGAGATTTATTACTCTTCTTAAATTCTAAAAGTGGAGATAAAAGCATCAAACCTTCAATTGGTACTTCTACTTTTTCAAGTAAATTAAGAATAATTAAACCACCTAGACCGACGCCTAACACGTAAGTAGGTATTTTATATTCATTCGCTATTCTAATCCACTCTAAAATATGTTCATGATATACATCAAAATTGTTGATTTGACCTTTGTTAGAACGTGACGTTTGTCCTTGTCCAGGTAAATCGCCCATAATAACATGATATCCATTTCGGCGAAGCATCGTAATTACATATGCGTATCTTCCCGTATGTTCAAGCATGTTATGTGCAATTACAACGACACCTTTAGCTTCCTTTTCGGTTTCCCATTTCCACATAATACATACTTCCCCTTTTCGTTAAATTTCATTATATATATTATATCAAAATACGAGGTGCTTTTTCCATTTTAAAGATAACCAAGGATGTGAAAAACTCAATTTGTTTTAAAAATTAAACGCATCTTATAATCAACACTTCTCCATATGTGTATTAAATAAAACAAGGTGTAATATATGCCATTGTAAACGTTTTCATTCCTTTTAGATTCATGCTACACTTATCTTGAAAGATCAGCTGTAAGCAGAATGGGAGGAATTAATATGCCAATTGTGAAAAAATTTTTTATCGGGTTATCTAACAATCCTTTTTTAAATAAGACTGCAAAGGAAATCGGTCCAATGCTCGGTGCTAATAAAGTGGTTGCCGGCAATACAATCAAAGCCTTGTTAGACACAATTGAACGTCTAAACAGCAAGGGAATTACAGTTACTGTAGATTGCCTTGGAGAATTTGTTGTAACTGAAGGTGAAGCAATTCAATCAAAAGATCAAATATTAGAAGTGATGTACGCTATTTACAATCATAGCTTAGATGGTCACATGTCTATTAAATTAAGCCAATTAGGCTCTGAATTTGATTTAGATCTTGCTTATCGCAATCTCCGTGAAATATTATTAAAAGCTAATGAGTTTAATAATATGCATATTAATATCGATACTGAAAAGTATGATAGTTTATTTGACATTACGCAAGTATTAGATCGTTTAAAAGGCGAATTCAAAAATGTAGGTACAGTAATTCAAGGTTATTTATATGAAGCTGATACACTTGTAGAAAAATATCCAGAATTACGATTGCGTATGGTTAAAGGCGCATATAAAGAAATTGATACAATAGCTTATCAAACTAAAGAAGACATTGACGAAAATTACATACGTTTAATTGAAAAAAGATTATTAAACGCTAAAAATGTAACTTCAATTGCTACCCATGATGATAAAGTTATTACACATATAAAACAATTTATTAAAGACAATAATATTGAAAAAGATCAGTACGAATTTCAAATGTTATATGGTTTCCGTACTGATTTAGCAGAAATAATAGCTGGTGAAGGTAACAATTTCTGTATTTATGTACCATATGGTGATGATTGGTTTAGTTACTTTATGAGACGACTAGCTGAACGACCTCAGAATTTAAATTTAATGTTTAAAGAATTAATGAAACCAGAAGTAATGAAAAAAGTGGGTATCGTTACAGGTGTAGTTGCAGCCTTTGGAGCATCAAGTACCTTAGTATATCGTCTTTTCAAAAAATAATTTTAATACAAAAAAGAATTGGACTTAACGAAATCGTTATTGTCCAATTCTTTTAATTTAGTAGAAACTTCTAAATCCCTTTTAAATGGTTGGTTATCAGTTTTGTTCTATTATATTTCTTTCAATAAATTAGCCATTTCTATTGCACTAATTGCTGCATCTGAACCTTTATTTCCTGCTTTTGTACCCGCACGTTCTACTGCTTGTTCAATATTTTCAGTTGTTACAACACCGAAGATAACTGGTGTATCAGCAACATCGTTTGCCTTAGAAACACCTTTCGCCACTTCATTACAAACATAATCATAATGAGAAGTAGATCCTCTTATTACACAACCTAAAGTAATTACAGCATCATATTCACCTTTTTGAGCTAATTTTTTTGCTACTAATGGAATTTCAAACGCACCTGGTACATATGCTACATCAATGTTTTCCTTCTGCACTTCATGTCGTACTAAAGTATCTTTAGCACCATCTAATAAACGACTTGTAATAAAATCATTAAACCTACTTACCACAACTGCTACTTTTAAATCTGAACCTATTAATTTACCTTCAAAATTCATCTTATTGACCTCCTATATTAAATGACCCATTTTTTCCTTTTTTGTATCCATATAATCTTGATTAAATTTATTTGTTGGAACTACTAGCTCAATTCTTTTAGCAATATTCACACCATAAGTTTCTAAACTTTCGAATTTTTTGGGATTATTGCTTAACAAATTCACGCTTTCAATACCAAAATATTTCAA
Organism: Staphylococcus sp. NAM3COL9; assembly: GCF_001431205.1. Taxonomy (GTDB): domain Bacteria; phylum Bacillota; class Bacilli; order Staphylococcales; family Staphylococcaceae; genus Staphylococcus. The sequence continues at coordinate 686,339 of NZ_LGPC01000011.1, forward strand.
AATTTTCGCGGCATCTTTATAATCTCTCAAATCTTCTTCGAAACCTAAAGCAATATTAGCTGTCACAGTATCATAACCTTGTTCAATTAGTTCATATGCTTTCAACTTATTAATTAAACCAATACCTCTACCTTCTTGAGGTAAATATAAAATGATACCCCCATGTTCACTTATATATTTCATAGAAGCTTCAAGTTGTTCTCCACAGTCACATCTTTGACTATGAAAAATGTCGCCCGTCAGACAAGAAGAATGAATACGCACGTTTTCAGTTTTCTTTATGTCTCCATTTACAATCGCCACAAGTTCTTCGCCACTTGTCTGTGAAGTAAAACCATACATATCAAACTTACCATGTTTAGTAGGCAATTTCACTTTTGCTTTTGCTTCTAACTTAGATGTTAATGATTTTCTATATGTTTCTAAATCTTCAATTGAAATCATTACAAGCTCATGTTCTTCCTTAAAGGCTTCTAATTCTTCACCTTTAGCCATAGAACCATCTTCATTCATAATTTCACAAATTAATGCTGCTGGCTTAGCACCTGTTAATTTTGCTAAATCTACAGATGCTTCTGTATGACCACGTCTTTCTAACACACCATTATCTTGTGCAATTAATGGAAATAAGTGACCTGGTTTATTAAAATCACTAGCTGTGGCATTTTCCTCTATTAACGCTTTTGCTGTCATTGTTCTTTCTCCGGCACTGATACCGGTCGTCGTATTAATATGATCGACACTCACAGTGAACTCTGTACCATAGATATCAGAGTTATGATCGACCATGGGCTTGAGTTCTAATTTTCTTGCTATATCTTTGCTAATTGGTGCACAAATGAGTCCTCTAGCATATTTCGCCATGAAATTAACGGTATTTTCTTGCATCCATTCTGTCACAGCTACTAGGTCGCCTTCGTTCTCTCTGTTTTCGTCATCAACGACAACAATACTTTTACCTTTTTTAAGTTCCACAAGCGCTGTATCTATATTATCTAATTTCATATTACCCCTCCTAAAATCCAAATGCTCTAAGCTTTTCAGTGCTTAACCCTGATTCATTATTACTGACAATTCTCTCTACATATTTGAATAGCATATCAGTTTCAATATGGACCGGATCGCCTACACGTTTTTGATTTAAAATAGTGGATCTTCGTGTTTCAGGAATGAGATGGATGTCGAATTCAGTATCTTTTAATTGAAAAATAGTTAAACTCACGCCATCTACAGTTATGGAACCTTGCGGCACCATTTGTTTAATGAGTGTAGTATTCGGTTTTATTGTTATAATTTTAGAATTATCTGATGCTTGAACACGTGTAATCTTAGCTACTTCATCTACGTGTCCTAGCACAAAGTGACCTCCAAAACGACCTTGACCACTCATCGCCCTTTCTAAATTCACTTCTGCAGATTGGTTTAAATGGTTTAAATGGTTTAGATAAGTTTTGTTTTCTGTGCCTTTAATCACTTGTACAGAAAACGAATGCTTATTAAAATCAACTACAGTTAAACATGCGCCATTCACACTTATAGAATCTCCTATATGCATGTCTGATAAGATGGTCTCGCAATCAATCGTTAAGTTAACTACAGATTGTTGTGTCGTTATTTTTTTAATCGTGCCTATTTCTTCAACAATACCGGTAAACATGATTATTCACTTCTTTCGCAACTCTAATTTAATGTTTTGCTCAAGCATTTGAGAATTAACAATTTCGAATTGTGGTATTTCTGATAATCCAAAAATGTTTTTAGTTTGATAAAATTGATAATTACCAGAACCACCTATAATTTTCGGGGCATAATATAAGATAAGTTCATTCGTATATTGAGATTGTAGAAATGCTGAAGATACGGTTGGACCTGCTTCTACTAACAATTTCCCAATTCCCTTTTGATATAAATCTGTTAAAATATTTTCAATTGAACAATCAGTTAAAATAATAATTTCTACTTGTTCAATATCTGTTTTTAAGTTTTCATTTTGTGTATAAATCCATATAGGTGTATTAGCATTTTTAAACATGTCTAATTCAAAATCAATTTGGCCTGATTGCGATAAAATTACTTTTATTGGATGCTTACCTTCCTCAATTCGTGTTGTATATTGAGGGTTATCTGCATCTAATGTGCCTCTGCCTGTAAGTACAGCATCATGCGTATGACGCAGGTTGAATACATCATGTTTGACGGCTTTATTCGTTATCCATTTGCTTTCACCTTTATCAGTAGCCTGTTTACCATCTAGACTACAAGCTACTTTAACTGTCACTTCAGGTACCTCTTTACTTTTGCTTATAAAGAAGTCTTTATACAAGTGCTCTGCTTCTGCATTATGACGAAATTCAACTTCTATTCCTGCTTGTTGTAATATTTCATCACCGTTAGATGGTAAAGTCTTATCTTTTACAGCATATATAACTTTCTTTATGCCAAAGTCGATAATTTTATTCACACAAGGTGGAGTTGAACCAAAGTGTGTACATGGTTCTAATGAAATGAATATAGTACCATTTTCAGCTTCATCTTGCGCCATATCTAACGCTTGTACTTCAGCATGTTTATCGCCTTTTTTTAAGTGTGCACCCATACCTACGATTCGTCCGTCTTTAACAACTACGGCGCCTACAGGTGGGTTTACACCCGTTTGACCACTTACCATTTTTGCTAATTGGATTGCATAATTTAAATATTGACTCACGTTATCACCTCTAAATAATAAAAAAACACCTGAAATAAAATATTTCAGGTGTGGGATATATTGATATAACATCATTAGCTTCAAGTTAAATACACTTATCTATTTTCAAACATAAGTGTATGCCAAATAAACACTTAAAAAGTGTCATTTTTGTTATACTTCATTCTTTCTCCCATCCAGACTTTACTGTCGGCTCTAGAATCTCACTAGATCAGCCACATTTGAACAATCAAATGCAGGTCGCAGGCTTTGTTTACTGCCGGTTGGGAATTTCACCCTGCCCCGAAAGAATATCTATGAAATTGTAATTAATGATTGAGTCAAGTAACTATTACTAAGTTACAACAATATCGTACTACATTTTAAACAGAATGACAATTCATATTATCTAAGTCGGCTTTATTTTCAACGCATTATTATTATTAAAATGCTTTAAATACTAATAGGAAAAGCTTTTTACTTAAATTAATGAATATAAAATTAATTTGTATTATGACTTTTTTAACCTTTATATTATAGTTATCATTTTAAAAAAATTAAAATCTTCAAAAATATACAGTTAATGATTTCATTTTTACAATTACTTATCAGCTAACAATTGATTTACTACGCTTACTGCTTGTTTAACTATCATTGCTACACCATTTCTAGACTGATTGATTCCATTTGTTAACTGACCTAATGCGTACATATGTTTAAGCGTTCCATAGCGGGGGCTTATAATTTGATTTGTTTCAGCAATAATTTGAATACCACCAAGCGGATGTGCTTGTACAACCTGTCTATTTTCAAGGTTCAAAACCAATTGATCATCACTATCAAGATCTGAAAGTTGCGTTTTTGAACCAGTTGCGTTGATTACGACATCAAATTTATGGATTGCCCCTGTTTCATTTTTATATTTGAAATAAAATTGACTTGCTTCATATTGAACATCCTCTAGACCACTTTTAATTTCAATAGTCCCATTTTTTATATGCTCTATAATTAATTTAGCAGTACGTGGAGGCATCGGGTTAGAATTATCCTTTAATATAGATTGGTAATCTTTTAAAAATCGTTTTTGATCTTCTCTACTGAAACTATTCCATATCCAATTTAAATTTTCTTTTACTAATTCAAGTATACTTTGGAATGCTCCTATTTCAGTTTCGTGTTCTAAATCATATGTTAAATCCTTCACCGGATCATTTTGTCTACGGTGCACTAATTTTTTAATTGCAATATCATAATATGCACAATCTTTCATAAATAAGTTTAGTGCTTTTTCCAAAGGTACATTTCCGAAATTTTCGTTCTTTATTGTATTGAAATTTTCAGGTGTTAAGTATTTAAATTCAATGTCAGGCATTTCACCTCTTACACTTGGTAATTGACCTTTGCGACTTGTTATAGTAATCGGTAATTTAGGATGATGTGCAGTAACATAACGAATCACATCTAAAGATGCTAAACCTGTGCCAATGATGGCTATTCTGTCAGTATCATTCACATCGTCTAACGTATTATAAGTTGGATATGGTGTATGAATATATCCCTTATTTCCTTTCAAATGATACGGATCATGGTATGACAGTGTACCAATCGTTAAAAATACGGCATCATACTTTTGACAATTTGACATGTCTTTCGACGTACAAACATAATATTTAACATCCGTTTGACCTACATCAGCCTCAATAAAAACTTCTGACACTTCTTCTTTAATCATCTGGACACTTTCAAATTGATGGTTATATTTTTCTAAAAAAGCTTTCATATAATGTCCAAATATAAATCTTGGTAAATACTCCGGATTAGAAAACTTAAATATCGATTGTGATTTATACCATTCATAAAACTCGCCTTGATTTTCTAAGTTTAAAGACATTTGTTTGGCAGGCATATTAATTAACAATTGATCACTGTCATTTTGAAAAGGTACACCTTTCCCCATATTTTTAGGATTATCGTACACGTCTATATTCATCGTTGCAAAATTATCATGTTTCACTAATTCCTTTAGCAAGCTTACACCCGCTGTTCCCATTCCTATGATAGCTATTCGCATTGTACACATCCTTATTAAAATTATTTATATTCATTATAGCAATGATTAACCTTATATTACATGCTAATGTATTCAATAACTGTACAATTTAATGTTGTTATAATATTTTGATAAATATGTTAATATTAATATATTGAAAAAATATTATTTCTGTAATTATTTTAAGGAGCTAGACAATGAAATTTTTAAAACATTTATTATTCTTAATTATAGCGAGTACAATGTTATTATCCGGTTGTGGATTGCCAGGACTTGGTGGAAGCCAATCAAAGGATGAAATTAAAGTTTCAGCTTTGACTACGAGTGAGTCTCAAATCATGGCATATATGATAATAGATCTTATCGAACATGATACAAAAGGTGAAATTAAAGGGTCAATCATTAATAACTTAGGCTCAGCCACAATTCAGCATAATGCCCTAATGAATGACGACGCTGATATCTCGAGTACAAGATATACTGGGACAGATTTGGTGGGTGTGCTTGAATCTGAACCCATTACTGACCCTAAAAAAGCAATGAATTTAACTAAAAAATTGTTTCAGCAAAAATTTAACCAGACCTTTTTTGATTCATATGGTTTTGAAAATACCTTTGCTTTTATGGTAACTAAAGAAACTGCAGAAAAATATGATTTACAGACTGTTTCAGATTTAGAAAAAGTAAAAGATAAAATAGACGTAGGCACAGATACCACTTGGATTAAACGTGGCGGTGATGGTTATGCACCTTTCCAAGAGCGTTATGGTTTTGCATTTGATTCTATTAAGCCAATGCAAATCGGACTCGTTTACGATGCTTTGAAAAGTAAAAAATTAGATGTTGCTCTAGGCTATACGACTGATGGTAGAATTGCAGCTTATGATTTAGTAGTACTAAAAGACGATAAAAAGTTCTTCCCAACATATGATGCAAGCGCTGTAGCACCAAACAAACTATTAAAAGAACAACCAAAAGTTAAGAAAGCACTCAATAAATTGAACGATAAAATAAGTACTGAACAAATGCAAAAATTGAATTATGAAGCAGATGGAGAAGACAAAGAACCAGCAGTTGTTGCAGAAGAATTTTTAAAAGAGCACAATTATTTTGACAAAGAATAATGCACAATATATACGCTTGTCAATAGTTATCGATATATCTTTACATCAAATTAATGTTAATATGTTGGCATAGATTAGGAAGTGATAATATGAAATTTACTATAAAAGTGTTTATATCAGCACTCATGTTCTTCATACTTATAAGCCAAAAAAATAAAGTTGAATAACTATAAAGAGTTTCCAAAAATGGAGACTCTTTTCTTTATATAAAATTAAATACAAGAGCTGTCTCTTGCATAAAAACTGCTTGTCTTCTTAAATGAAGTAGTAGTTCTTCAACATCTTAGTATAAGCGTATTTTACCTTCAGTCAGCCACAACCAATATAATAATTGAAACCGAAACATATATTTATATCTCAGCCTCTTTCAGAGCGTCGACAAAACCTCCACTTTTGTTAGCATTTTTTGTGCACGCTTTCTGCTGGCACAGCCTCATCCTAAAGTCTTCAGCTAATACTTTATTAACTAGTCAAGCGTTGGTTCTAAACACTGCCATTTTCAAAAAAAATAAATATATTGGCAAACGCACATAAAAATAGATATATAACTGAACAAGCGAAAGGTACTCACTCTATTTCATATAAAAATTAATGACCGAATTTTGACTCAAGAGAATAATATCTATAAAAAAAACAAACCAATTGCTTTTATAGCAATTGGTTTGTCTACGTTCTCTTAGTTCTCTATTGTATTAGAAATTAATATTTCACAAATACTTATCTAGTTTTGTGCTTTTCATCATCTTTATAAACAAAATATTTATAATATTTGCCTTCTGTTTTCATATCTTTATAGAAATGAGCCATTAAAGTCGCATTACTTTCAGCCCATTTAATGTCTGTAGCATATTGATGTTCTCCTGGATTTTTAGGGTTCCATCTCATACTATAAAGCGTGTTTTGATCTTCATTAGCTAGAAAGTGATCATGGATAAAGTTAGCGCCGCCACTAATTGCTTTTTGTGGTGTGTCCCAGCCATGTTTTTTTGCATATTCTGAACCTGTTTTAACCGGATCTTCGTCAAGTGCACCTACACCAAAGAAGTTATAATATTTTTTACCATCAATTTCTACGCCACTTGCGAGCTCACTTTTAGCAGAGCCTGTTTCAAGTAATGCATGTGAAATTAAATAAACTTCATTAACGTGCTTGTCTTGTGCTGCTTTTATAAAATCATCTGAATGCTTTAACAACGTAGGGTTATCTATGAGCATGCGTTTTATTCTATTTTCATCAATACCTTGATATTTATCTAATTCTAAAAACTGGTATTTTTGCGTATCACTTTCAATAAATTCACTACTATTCATCGCAGCTTTTATCTCAGTAGACGACGCATCTCTCCATGTTTTATTATCTTTACTTGAAACTTGTTGACTTGTATAATTATCAATTTGTTTTTCAGATGCTTTATCCAAAGTTACTTTAAGATTTTCTACTTTTTCTTGTTCGTCAACTTCTTTAAAAAAGATTTGATCTGAGATCATTGAAAAAACAACAACCACAGCTACACCTAAGACTATCAATAAAACAATGATTGATAGAATTGAGCCTTTTTTATGCTTCGTCATGTTTACACCTCTTAGGTAATAATTAGGAAGGTCACACCTTCATCATATGTATCATAGCTTTAAAGATATCCGATAATAAAGTTTAACACTAATTACTTGAACAGACAATTTAATATGAATTTTGTTACATATTCATAAAAAAAGTAATGAAATTTTAATTTCATTACTCTTGACTTTTATAATAATCCATTATAATAAAGCTTACAGCTTGTGATCTATTTTTATAAAAATAACGATTTAAATCAATCGTACCTTCTATTTCCCCATCTCGATACATCATTTCATTTGCCATATTGTTTATCATAACAAAATCTGATTTGTCTTTAATTATATCCAAATCATCATGCTTTGCGAAAAAATGTTCTAAATTTAAATATGCGTAATCCATATAAACCTCCTGATAATTGTCCGAAGATAATAATATACCTCTAAAGTGTTATATCTTTAAGTTGAATACGCGCTAATGTTATAAAACTTAAAATTTATCTATCTTATGACTACTATTTAACACCTATTATGCCTATTTGGCAAATGAAAATTACTATTTCTTATAATAAAATAATAATATCCGGAAATATATGTTGTATATACGACAATGGAGAGAATGAATGATCTTTGAAGAAGTTTATAAAAAGTACAAACATATTATTCATTATCTATTAAAAAAGTACAATATTCAGTACAATTATGATGAATATGCTCAACTCCTCTTAATTAAAATGTGGGAGCTAAGCAAAATCTACAATTCACAAAAGAGCAACTCATTAAACGCCTTCTTATATTCACGGTTAAATTTCTATTTGATAGACCTTTTCCGTAAACACCATGCTCTACCTCTAATTGATGCTTTAGAGCAAGAAGTTAAAACTACTTTAAATAATGTTGATTATGACAGTATGCTAGTCTTCCAACAATTTTTATTGTTATTGGCTGATAAAGAACAGCAATGGCTACTATTAAAATTTGCGGGGCTTAAACAATATGAAATTGCAAAACTTCTAAATTGTTCTGTCTCAACTTTAAAAAACTATCAAAAACGAATTCAACAAAAGTATTTAAAATTTTATACCTAAGATTGAGGTGAATGTGATATGACTCCACTTACTAAATTGCTCTATTTCAAAACAGTTGTTGGACCAGAAATATTAACAATATGCCAATATACTACACACCAATTCACTTACCCTACTACAATTAATCTCACATTAAATTATTTTTTAGAATCACGACATTTATCCTTAACACTTCAGACAAAACAAGCTAAACAATTACTAAAAATACGGAAGCTCGTTCCAATATATATTAATAGCGATATAACATTATTTCCAGTAAAACCACAGCGCTCACCAATACAATATTATATTAACGCAATCTCAATCACTGGATTAAAGTCAAAAGGAGCACAAACAATTATACACTTTGAAAACGCTACCTACATTACAATTAATGCCTCCTATGTATTTATTTATAAAAAATGGCAAGAAAGTTTAACACTTTCTCACCATTTAACGTAGCATTATTTAACTATAACGCCTTATTATGCTTATATTCTAATAATTTTTTCGTAAAATAAGCAGTTACAATTTTAATCAAATATAAACTGACGATTAATAGTAATATTGAGCCAATCAAGGTCAAAATAACAGTAGTGGTAGCTAATTGCACTTCAGGTTTAATAAAGTACTGCACAGATGATAGACTTGCCAAAAAACCAAATAAAAACAAGCCTAATAGCACGATATAAGTGCTTAAAATACCTATAAGCAATGCAAATAATTGTGTCGATGACACGACTTTCTCTCTAAAGACATATTCCTTTAAAAATTGATTTGAAAATGCAATAGGACGATTAAAATTTTGTCCGTCACTAGACTTAGTAACTTCCTCTAATATTTTATTTAATTGATTTTTCTCTTTCTTATTTAAAAACCATAATTGCTTTTTAACTTTTTGTTTAAAGATATTTAGTTTCATAAATGTTTCTCCTTTAGAACTTTCATAGTGCTCTATACTCATTAAATAATAAATCAATCATCTAGTTTATTCAATTAAATTTTAAAATATTTGTATTAATTTTTATTTTATCTAATCTACGATAACTAACCCCATTAATGCAGCAAATTGTACAGCCTGATTTCTGGAAACTTTGCAACCATATAAGTCTTCTTTATTAACCACAAATGACTCAAAATAAGATTGGCTTAAATCACAATCTTTTAATGAGGTTTGGTAAATAGATAAATGTTCTAAATTACTATTGTCAAAAACAACCTTTTTCAAATTTGAATTATGAAATTCAGCATTTTCAAAGTTACTTTTTTGTGTCATCAGCGCTTCTATCTTAGAGTCCACAACACTTATAAAATCAGCTTTCACTTCATCAAACACTATATTTCCAAACCTCATATAGTTAAATAAAGTTCCAGTCATACGACAACTTTTAAATATCACTCTATGTATGGAGCCATGGTCCATTTTCGTATTCGAGAAATCACAATTTTCAAAAATAACATCTGTAAAATCAGCACGACCTAAATCAGAGTTAGAAAAATCACAATCCTTGATATAAGAACCATAAACTACAAACCTTTCTAAAACTTTATTACTTAAATTAGCATTTTGTATTTTTGCAACTTCAACTATATCCTCTTCGTCTTGAAAAATTTCTTCTAATTCTTTAAGTTCTAAATTTACGCTAATTTTGGGTTGCTGTATTTTCATAAATAATCTTCGGCTCCTTATCATTCATAGTTTAATCGAACAAGTAAATATATGTATTTGAAGTTTAAAGCCTTCAACAGTATAACAGATATCTCAATATCCTATACTTATACTCAATATAAAAGCTGAGGCAACTCATTTAGAATGAATTGCCTCAGCTTATTATTATTTGAAATTTAAATTTCTTAATTTTCTATTAAAGAATAGATAATCCTGAACTTTGAATATCTTTAGCAAATCCTTGTACTGTATCAACTGATAATTCGTTAACATCACGGCCAAGGTTGTTATTTACTTTTTTAACAACGTCTGCAGGACATGTAATGATATCTGCGCCAACTTCATCCGCTTGGATTACATTGATTACTTCACGACAGCTTGCCCAAAGTAATTTAACGCCTTTTTTACTATGCGTTACTTCTGCTGCATCTTTCATCAATGGAACTGGATCTACACCAGTATCAGCAATACGACCGGCAAATACTGATACATAAGTTGGAACACCTTCTGTTACAGCTTCTGTAATTTCTTTAACTTGATCTAAAGTATAAACAGCAGTTACATTCAAACGTACATTGTCTGCTGATAATTTTTTAATTAGAGAAATAGTTGATTCACCTTTTGTGTTTACAACTGGAATTTTAACAAATACGTTTTCACCATATTGTTTCAAAATTTCAGCTTCTTTTTCCATTGTTTCTAAATCATCTGCGAATACTTCGAATGAAATAGAAGCATCAGGAATTTCACGAACAGCTTCTTCTGCGAAAGCCTTATAATCTGTTACACCTGCTTTTGCCATTAAACTAGGGTTAGTAGTAAAACCATCTACTTGTTTATTTTTATAAGCTGTTTTCATTTCTTCAATATCTGCACCATCTGCAAACACTTCAACATTTAATTTTGCCATTACTAATTCCTCCTGACTTAAATAAATAATTCAATAAAGAATTATTTTTATAACGGTTATTAACCATACAACTCATTTATACCACCATTAAACACTAAATTCTAATTTTTTGCTTGAATTGTCAAAATCTTTAGAGTAAAAAGAAACATTAAGCGTACTTGAAGCTATATGTTGTTATGATTTACTCTAAATCTTAATATATATTCTAAATTTACAAATTAGTTAATTTTTTGTAAATCTATGGTATTATTATTTAATGAATTGTACTAGGAGGTAAATATGGCACGTTCAAAACTTTATTTTTATTTATCTAGTTTATTGGTTATTATTAGCTTGTATTTTAATACTAGAAATCCTCTAATTACTATGCATTTTAGTTCAATGATCAAATTAATTTTTGTTTGTAGTATTATTAACGCTATTATTTTAATAATTTCAATTATTTTTGCAGATAAATCAATTAAACACTTACATGAAAATTCTGGTTGGGTTAGAAAACCAAGTAAAATATTACCTTATGTGATATTGGTAGTGCTTATTATCCATATTGTTGCTTCACTATCAACGTTTGGTATTATTTTCTAATTAATGCTACAAAAGTTATAATACTTTTGTAGTTTTTTATTTTTTGTTGAGAGGAAGAATAAAAACAATGCAATACTTATATATTTTTATAGGCGGTGCGATTGGTGCTTTACTAAGATATCTATTAACATTCATTAATCAAACTGCTGAATTTCCAACAGGCACATTTATCGCTAATATTGTTGGTGCTTTTTTAATGGGACTTATTGGAACTATGACTATAAAGTATTTTAGAAATAATCTATTACTAAAAAAAGGTATAACTACTGGATTTTTAGGAGCACTCACTACTTTTTCTACTTTTCAATTTGAGCTTGTTTCATTTTTAGAACAGCAAGCATATTTATTAATGAGTTTATACGCTTTAAGTAGTTATATCATAGGTATAATGACCTGTTATCTTGGTGTGAAATTGGGGGCTCGTTTATCATGACACAATTACTGTTAGTTATGTTAGGTGGCGGTCTCGGAGCTGTAATCAGAGGCTTTGTTACTAACGTTTGTACAAGTAGATTTAATAGTACGTTACCTATTGCAACGCCAATTGTTAATATATTAGGGAGTTTTATAATCGGTTTATTGATGGGTATGTCATTAAATATAGATTGGGTCCATCCCTTTATAATTGTCGGCGTTCTCGGAGGATTAACGACATTTTCCACTTTATCTTCAGAGTTAGTCAAATTACTAACATCCGAAAAGAACATGTTCAACTTTTTAATTTATTCTTTATTACAATACGGTGTTTCATTTTTAGCTTGTTTATTAGGATATGTCATAGTTTAGCTGATTGATTGAAATTCAGATGCATATAAATACAACTTTAAAAGATTTAAAAAGGACCAATCTATTTAAAATAACTAATAGATTGGTCCTTTTTTATTTAAGAATCGCGTATTTGTAACTTACTCTCTTCTTTTTAATACTAGTGTCCACTAAATTTTGATGGATCTGCTCCAATTCTTCTATCTTCATTGAGTTTATCTAATTTTTCTATTTGTGCTGACGTTAATTGGAAATCAAATACATTTAAATTTTCTTCAATTCTATAAGGTGTCACTGATTTAGGTATTACTACGACACCATGTTCTATGTTCCAACGAATAATCACTTGTGCTGGTGATTTTCCTACTTCAGATGCAACACTTTTTACAGTATCATCTTCTAAAATTTGTGCATTCATAAGTGGCGACCACGATTCCACATGAATATTCTGTACTTCTAAATATCTTCTTAATGATTCTTGCAATAAATATGGATGGAATTCAATTTGGTTTATCACGGGTTTAATAGAAACTTGGGCTAACAACGCTTCAAAATGTTCCGAGTTAAAATTACTTACACCAATATTTTTCACTTTGTCATTCTTATATAAATCTTCCATACCTTGCCAAGTATCTATCATTAAAGCTTCATCTGTACCTGGCCAATGCATGAGATACAAGTCTAGGTAATCTAATCCAAGTTTATTCAAACTCGTTTCATAAGCATCTGCAACGTTCTCACGTCCATAATCTGTTAACCATAATTTAGATGTGATAAACAAATCACTTCTATTTTTACCAGTAGCTGCTAAACCTTCTGCGATACCTTCGCCTACTTTTTCTTCGTTGTCATATATCATTGCCGTATCTATATGTGTATAACCATTTTCTATCGCATGTTTTACTGACGCTTTACATTCATCACTATTTTCGACACGAAAAGTACCTAAACCAACTATCGGCATTTCATTACCATTATAAAAAGTTATATGTTCCAAATTAAAAACCCCTTTTCTATTTAGATAACTATTATACTAATCAATTTTCTTTAAATTATAAATTAAAAGGACTTTAATTAACCAAATTTTCTTGAATCATCCCTTAAAACACATCGTTTATGTACTAAAAAATCCAACAAAAAAACAGATAGATAACCTATATGGCTACCTATCTGTTTTTAAATTAAGTGTTTCACATTAATTAAATGTTTCTATTTCATCCATAACACGTTGCAAATCTTCAACATTGTATTGAATTCGCCCGTGGAATACAAATTTATTAAAGAACTCATCAAGTTGCTCTGCACCCACTAGTACTTTAGTATTTGAACTTTGTGCATAATTTGAAATCGTTACAGCACCTTCATTTTTAGGATTGAAATACAAAATAGTAGTTGGTGTGAATTTTAAATTGAGCTCCGTTTGAATATCACCGGCAAGTTTTTCTATTTCATTTAAGTGCGACGTATAATTTACAAACGATAATGATTGCGCATCTTCATTCTGATCTAATACAAGTGTTTGTGGCGTACGCTTATCAAGATCTAAAGTATTAAATACTTGCTCCATCATTGGTTGTTCTTTGAATTGGGCTGTACTAACGCCATTATATACATGGCCTTTCAATAACTGTGAATCTATAATGTATAGACCAGTACGTGTCAGCACTAAATGACTGATGCGTTGAACATCACTAAATTCATTTCTAGGTAAAAATATATTAGCCATAATATGCATATCTTCAGGGCGTATTCTTTTCTCATTTACTAGACGTTCACGGATACCAATCAATCTCATGTCAGTTACATATTCACTATGGTTCTTAGAAAATAATTTCAAGGCATCAATTTCTCTATCTTTAGAACTAACTGTAGCTACATATTCTTCCTTTTGCTTCGTTACAGTTTTTTTATTTTCTATTCTTTCTTTTTCCAACTCTTCCTCATGCTCATCGCTTAATTTTTGTTCTCTAGATTTATACTGCTCTTCAGCTTTTTTTTGCGCTTTCTTTTTACTTTTTAAAGCAAGCATAAATAATATCAAACAAATGACTGCTACGATGATTGCCACGATTAAACCAATTTCTATTGGGCCTAATGAATTCATAACAAAAACGCTCCTTTATGTGTTCAATAACTTAATTATAATAGATAATAGCTCATCATTCGATAGAAAAGTCCACAAAATTAAATGTTAGCTTTTTATGCTTCTACAGAATCTTTTAATAGGTTTACTTTATCTAATTTTTCCCATGGTAATAAGATATCTGTGCGGCCAAAATGACCATAGGCAGCTGTTTGTTTATAGATTGGATGTTTTAAATCTAACATTTTAATAATGCCAGCAGGTCTTAAGTCAAAATGTTTGCGTACCGCTTCTACTAATTCATTTTCATTTACGCTACTTGTCCCAAATGTATCAATAGAAATTGAAACTGGTTCAGCAACTCCAATTGCATATGCTAATTGTACTTCACATTTGTCTGCTAATTTAGCAGCTACAATATTTTTAGCTACATAACGTGCAGCATAAGCAGCAGAACGGTCAACTTTTGTTGGATCCTTACCACTGAAACAACCGCCACCATGACGTGCATAACCACCATATGTGTCTACAATAATTTTACGACCAGTAAGTCCAGCATCTCCTTGAGGACCACCAATCACAAAACGACCAGTAGGGTTAATATAAAATTTAGTGTCTTCATCTAATAGATTTTCAGGCACTGTAGGATAAATGACATGTGCTTTAATATCATCTTGAATTTTTTGTAATTCAGTATCTTCTGCATGTTGCGTAGAAACAACGATAGTGTCTATACGTTGTGGTTTATCCTGCTCATCATATTCAACTGTTACTTGTACTTTTCCATCTGGGCGTAAATATTTTAATATTTCATCTTTACGCACATCAGATAATTTCTTAGCGAGTTGATGTGATAAGAAGATTGGTAATGGCATATACGTATCCGTTTCATTCGTAGCATAACCAAACATTAGGCCTTGGTCACCAGCACCGGTTGCTTCAATTTCTTCTTCAGAAACATCATTACGATATTCTAATGCTGTGTCGACACCTTGCGCGATGTCAGGAGATTGCTCATCAATTGCAGTTAATACGGCCATGGTTTGACTGTCATATCCATATTTTGCACGTGTGTAACCAATCTCTTTAATTGTTTCTCTTACTACTTTTGGAATATCAACATAAGTTGTTGTAGATATTTCACCTGAAATTAACGCCATACCAGTAGTTACCGTAGTTTCACAAGCGACCCTTGCATTAGGATCATCTTTTAATATCTCATCTAATATTGCATCAGATACTTGATCCGCTATTTTATCTGGGTGCCCTTCTGTTACAGATTCTGAAGTGAATAATCTTCTATTGTATGTCATAATTTGCTCCTTTAGTTTTAAATTACGAAAATTCTCTCTCTGTTGAGCTCATTAAAAAAGGCCTTCATCACTATATTAAATAGAGAGAAGGCCCTTATACGTCCATTCGCTCTTATCGTTCAGACGATATATGTCTGCAAACGGTTTGGCACCTTTCTTCGTATTAAGAAGAGGTTGCTGGGCTTCATTGGGTCCATGTCCCTCCGCCACTCAGGATAAGAGAATCCGTTAAGTCCTATAGTACCTAATCTATGATATATTGTCAATTTAACAATTATTAATATTTATTTAAAATTCCTTTTAATATGATGTAGACTATTACTTCATATATGTTATACTTTTTAATTGTAAAGGCTTACATTAACTAAATAGCGTTGGAGGGATTAGTATGGCGGTAGATACATACACATACACAAGCAAAATCGAAAGTATATTGGACAAACCATCATCATTATTTCAATTATCTACAACACAGTTGTATAACAAAATTTTAAATAATGATGAAGGTGCATTGACTGAACTTGGAGCAATTAACGCTAAAACAGGTAAATACACAGGTCGTTCTCCAAAAGATAAGTTTATTGTAAATGAACCATCTTATAGAGATGACATCGATTGGGGTAACATAAATCAACCTATCGAAGAAGAAACTTTCTTAAATTTGTATGATAAAGTTTTAGCTCATTTAAACAAAAAAGATGAACTTTATGTATTTAATGGTTATGCAGGAAGTGATGAAGATTCACAATTAAAACTCACTGTAATTAATGAATTGGCGTGGCATAATTTATTCGCACAAAATATGTTCATTCGCCCAAGCACTAAAGAAGAAGCTAGCGAAATCAAATCTGATTTCACTATTGTTTCAGCACCTTCGTTCAAAGCAGTTCCTGAAGTTGATGGCACAAACTCCGAAACATTTATAATTACCTCTTTCAAACATAAAGTGATATTGATTGGTGGCACTGAATATGCTGGAGAAATGAAAAAAGGAATCTTCTCAGTAATGAACTATTTACTCCCTAAAGATAAAATCATGAGCATGCACTGTTCGGCTAATGTTGGCGATAAGGGTGATGTTGCATTGTTCTTCGGTTTATCCGGTACAGGCAAAACAACACTTTCTGCTGACCCAACACGTAAACTAATTGGTGATGATGAGCATGGCTGGAATGAAAACGGCATCTTCAATATTGAAGGTGGTTGTTACGCCAAAGCAATTAACCTTTCATATAAAAAAGAACCACAAATTTACGACGCAATTAAATATGGTACTATTTTAGAAAACGTAGTTGTCGATGAAGATGGTGATGTAGACTTCGATGATAATTACTACACTGAAAATACAAGAGCCGCATATCCAATTGATCATATCGATAATATCGTTACACCATCTAAAGCAGCACACCCGAATACAATTATTTTCTTAACTGCTGATGCTTTTGGTGTATTACCGCCTATTTCCAAACTATCTAAAGATCAAGCGATGTATCATTTTCTTAGTGGTTTCACAGCTAAATTAGCTGGTACAGAACGTGGTGTTACAGAGCCAGAACCATCATTCTCAACTTGTTTCGGTTCACCATTCCTACCTCTCAACGCAAAAGTATATGCAGACTTATTAGGAAATTTAATTGATAAACATGATGTAGATGTTTATCTAGTTAATACAGGTTGGACGGGTGGCCAATATGGGCTTGGACGTCGCATCAGCCTTAACTATACAAGACAAATGGTAAATCAAGCTATTACTGGGCAATTAAGTGAAATTGAATATATTAAAGATGATATGTTCGGATTAGATATCCCAGTAGAAATTGAAGGTGTACCACAGACATTATTAAACCCTATTAATGCTTGGAGTAAGCCAGAAGCATATAGAGAGCAAGCTCAGGATTTAATTAACCGTTTTAAACATAATTTTGAAAAATTCGGTACAGAAGTAGAGGATTTAGCCTACAATGGCGGTTTCAAATAATTCAAACTAATAAAAAAGGTATGAACTACGAAAGAATTGTAGTTCATACCTTTTATTTTTCATTATAATTTTGTTTGATTTTCTGGTGTTCAACATCCGTCATCCATTGTTTAATTGTAGATAATGTTGCTTGTAATGCAAAGGGTCTAGGAATATGCCCTTCTTCCATTTGATAAAATGTGCGATAAGTTGTACCTATATGATCTAATTGTTCAGCTAAATAATACGCTTGGTGAATACCAACTTGATGATCTTTTCCACCGTGTACTATTAAAATTGGTGGACTATCCTCAGTAATTTGAGAGACTGCATCTCGCTGCCTATATGCATCACCATTCTTTTTAGGATGACCAATCATACGTTTAAGCATACCTCTTAAATCAACACGTTCTTCATACATTAAATATATATCAGAGACTCCACCCCAAATAATATAACTAGATATCGGTAATTCTTGAAATGTTAACAATCCTTGTAGACCACCTCTAGAAAATCCAACCATATGTATATAAGCTTCTGGATACATTTGGTTTAACATTCTAATAGCAACAGTAACGTCTTTTAAATCCGCACCGTAAAATGCATCTTTTCCTTCACTACCATTATTCCCACGATAATAAGGACCGAAAACTAATGTATAATCGTCTGCAAATTGCATCAAACGTCCTGTACGCACCTTACCAACTTGCCCTTTTCCACCGCGTAAATAAATTACAATTCTTTTAATATCGGCTTTAGGTGACATTAAAAGACCACGCACTTTTAACACATCGACACTATATGTGACTTCTTCAAAAAAATGAGTTGATGATTCAACTGGCATACGTTTTCTATGAATAAAATCCAAGCTCCATCACTCTCTCTAAACATTGTAAAATTGCTGCATCTTTCAATAAATAGCTTTTGCGTTCTTCTGGAATATCAGATACATTATTGTAAAATAAAGGTCCATTTGTTTCTAAATAGTCGTTTTGTTGCTTTGCATCCTTAACGACAACCATAAATACATCTTTAGTAAAGCTTAATCCACTTTGCCTTTCCACACGATATTGCGCAATATAACTACACCGCTTTATCGTTGCACCTGTTTCTTCGAATAATTCTCTAGCTGCTGCTACTTCACTGGATTCTCCTACTTCTTTTTTGCCACCAGGAAACTCGATACCTCTCAATTTATGATTAGTAAACAGCAACTGTCCTTGAAATACAGGAATAATCAGGACATGGTTACCATCAGCACGATTTCCGTCATTTTTATATGATAAAAACACATCATCATTTTCGCTATCTTTAAACTTCACGCTCATCCTTCTCCCTTTAATTATGTTAAACTGTCTATGCTAAGTTATTTGTTGGAGGCAAAATTATAATGAAAACATTGTTCCTAGGACTCATACGTATATATCAACGTTTCATTTCACCAATGACACCTGCCACATGTCGCTTTTATCCTACCTGCTCTGAATATACGAGAGAAGCGATACAAGTCTATGGTGCATTTAAAGGCACATGGTTAGGTGTTAAAAGAATTTCGAAATGTCATCCACTTCATAAAGGTGGCTTTGACCCAGTACCATTAAAGAAAAAAGAAAATAAAAAATGATTAATAAACGCGCTGTAATTGTGCTGTATTAACTACGGGAGGTTCAAAATATATTGAATCTCCTTTTAATATACCTGCATTTTTTACTATATCACTTTTAAAATAATAACCTTCCGGTGTGATATCGCTTGGATAATCAGCATATTGAGCTAACAATGCGGTGAAATATCTACTTAATCCATATTCATACATACCGCCGATAACAATTTTGATGTTTTTTGATTTTAATACGTTAATGATTTCTAATACCTTGTCTACTCCACCCAATCTAAATGGCTTCAACACAACTACATTAATAAGGTTGTTATCAATGATTTTCAAGATTTTATCTTTAGATAATGCTTTTTCATCTATTGCGATTGGTGGTAGTTCAGATTTAGTAAAAGCCCTCAGTCTTTCTAATGATTTAAAAGGTTCTTCGATATAAAGTAACGATTTATTAGCAAGTTGTTTTAACTTGTGTGATTCATTATCTTGAATAGCTTCATTCGCATCTATTGCGATATTAGGTTGAAAATCTAATTGTTCTAACGTTTCAATATTTTGTAGTATATGCTGTGACCATTTTATTTTAACACGTTGTGGTTGGGTATCTACAAGTTGCTTTAAATTCCCTTCAGTCAAACCACTTACCGTTGCACCATATGGAACATAAAATGAATGCATTTCATAAAAAATTTGATAAAAAGCCATTACCAGCATGCTTCTTGTAGCTGGATATGGCGTCAAACCATCTAATGTTGTTTGTGCCTCTCCAAAATGATTAAACGTATTATTTTTGTATTGTTTAATCCATTTCTCAGTTTGTTGGCGCACAACTTCTATCGTTTCTGATGAGTACCAATCCGTCTCAAAAGCATTACATTCTCCAAAATAATGTTGCTCCGTATCAGTAACTAATTCAATGATTAATACTTTCCGATAATTCAAATTAATTTTCGGTGTCACAATAGTATGTTTAAAACTAGCATTATATTCGTATAATTTCACTGTCTGTAATTTCATATCCACCTCGAATTAAAGTTTCAAACGATTTCTCTGTAGCTTTCCTGTTGATGTATAAGGTAATGATTTAACACGTTCAAATTGCTTAGGTATTTTATATTTTGCTAAATTTCGTTCAAAATACTCTAATAATTGCGGCTCGGATAACGTTACATTCGCAACGTAATATAAATATGGTACCTCTCCCCATGTACAATCTTCTACGCCGATACACATCGCATCTTCTATGCCATTATAATTCTTAGCTACTGACTCGATTTGATAGGGATAGATATTTTCCCCTCCACTAATTATCAAATCTTTTCTGCGATCATAAACCATTACATAACCGTCATCATCTATTTCTGCAATATCACCCGTATTAAAATAACCTGCTTCAAAGGTATCTTGCTTATTTTCAGGATATAAGTAACCTTGCATAACATTATCTCCCTTGATTAACAATTCACCATGACCTTGCATATTTGGATCTTTAATTTTCACATCAACATTTTCGCTCGGTTTACCTACTGTATCATAACGATGTGCTAACATCTCTGGCGAAGCAGTTAAAAACTGTGAGCACGTTTCTGTCATACCGAAGGAATTATATATTGGTAATTTACTTTGAAGTGCTTGATCAATCAGAGCACTAGAGAGTTTCGCGCCACCAAGTAATATCTTTTGAACATGATAGGGATGGTCAAATCCTTCATCCATTAACCACTTTAATGTTTGTGGCACAAGTGACACATGTGTAGGAAATTCTTCTTTTATAATACTTAACATAGTTGCAGAATTAAATTTAGATGCTATACGAACTGTAAAGCCTTCAATTAATGCTCTTAATATTACGCTTAATCCTGAAATATGATAAATTGGCAAAACCGATAGCCATTTAGTATTTTGATCAAATCCAAGACTTTTTTTACAACCACTTGCACTTGCATAATGATTGCTAAATGTCTGTGGCACAGCTTTTTGAGATCCCGTTGTACCTGATGTAAACATAATCGATGCAATACGTTCTATTGAAAATGACGCTTCAAATTGATTATCATCCAAATTAGTCCATAAGTTTTCATAATTAAGTATATGAATGCCTTCTAATTTTATAGGATCTCGCGCTATCACAGTATCAACTTCAATGGATGCCATTTGTGCAAGCATCTCATTTCTAGTAAGCCTTGTATTTAACATAGCAATTTCAATACCAGCTAACCACGCTGCATTAATTAAAATGACGGATGCTATCGAATTATCGATATATAATCCAATTCTTTCCTTATCTAATTTTTTTAATTGGTATGCTAATCTCGAAGCATATTGATAGGTTTTATTAAATGAAATTTGCTTTATTCCATCATCTATAAACACCTTTTCACCATTTAGTTCTGCTTGTTTTTTCAACCAAAATTCCACGTCCACATTCCTCCATATCATATTATATTATAACGCTTTTATTATTATTTAACATGGCCCAAATCTTCACTTTAATTTTATGACTATATATAATAAGGGGAAAATGATTTCTCTATTAATTTAGACGAGATATATTCAGATTAGGTGCTTCTACAATTAATCACAATGCAGTTTCTTAAGGCTTACAACGTTTCGTTTAAATAATATATTAGGTAGCTGCACATTGCATGCTATACGCTATATAGAACAATTTATAAATAAGATTTCATGTCATAGAAAAACATTTAATTTACACTTTTTTGTTATTTATACTCAAGATTATAAGTTTTTCACACTAAAATTCCTCGAAAACTTATTTTTTATTTTAAAAGTATTGTTAATGGGTATAGAATAATTATTGAATCATTTACAAGGAGTGTTAAAATATGAAATTAAAATTAATGACTGCGGTTGCACTATCAGGTATTTTGCTTACAGCATGTGGTAATGGAGATTCAGAAAGCGATACTAAATCTGAGAACTCTAGTAATAAAGACACAGATAAACAAGTTATTGCTTTAGATAAAATCAAAACAAGTCCTAAAGATGCTATCAAAAAAGCACAAGATGAATATAGTGGACAAGATTTAAAAGGTATTAATTATGAAAAGAGTAACGGTGAATGGGCTTATAAAATAGAACAACAAAAAAATGGTGAAGAATCAGAAGTTATCATTTCCGATAAAAACAAAAAAGTTTTAAACAAAGAAACTGAAAAAGAAGATTCAATAAATGAAAATGAAGCCTTTAAGTATAGTGATGCCATCGATTATAAAGAAGCTGTCAAAAAAGGACAAAAAGAATTTGATGGTGACATCAAGGAATGGTCACTTTCTGAAGATGACGGCAAACTCGTTTACGATTTAGACCTAAAAAATAACAGCACTAAGCATGAAATCACAATTGATGCTAAAAGTGGTAAAGTACTAAAGAATGAGCAAGACGATTAAACTTCACTCAATAATAAATGAGGGTCAATAAAAAATTATTACCCTCATTTATCATTATTACTATAAAATTATGACTTAAATGATATGTTTATTCCCCATAGAAATAGATAATCTATTCCACATATTAATTTGATTAATAATTAATATTAAATCTGTGTACTCCTCTTCTGTATACTTCTTACGAACTTCGTTAAATAGATCCTCTGTAACGCCATTCACAGTAATATTCGTCACTGCTTCTGCAAGTTTAAAAGCTAGTTTATCTTTTTCAGAATATATATTAGTTTCATGCCATGCGTTTAATAAATAAATTTCTTCTTCTGATACTTTCATTTTTCTAGCATCTGCAGTATGCATACCAATACAAAAAGCGCAGCCATTTATTTGAGAGACACGTATTTTAATCAACTCTCTTAACTTTCTATTAATAGATGTTTTCTTTAGTTGTTTTTCCAAATCCATTATTAATGCCATTTCTTCTCCAGCAATTTCATAATAATCTATTCTATTTTCCAAGTATGAGCCCCCATAATTATAATTTTCAATCTTTCTATTTTCTAATTCAGTATAGTTTTCAAGTTTAAAAATCACAATTTCTTTGTTTAACAGCCATATTTTAAACCCTTCACTATTAAAATACTGTTATTTTTTAATAATGAGGCACAATCCCCCTACATCAACATTCTAAGTAATGTTGAGTAATGAGGTAATCATAATCAAGTAGCGGAGAGTGAGGGAACTTAAGAAGTCTATAATACCAACGTTTTCGCTATTTCGTTGGCGTAAAAACAACCCACCTAAATTAATGAGTGGGTTTCATAAAAATTACTTTTAATATTTTTATGATTTTATTTTCAATCACTTCGTTAGCAAAAGCTATTTTCGCTTCGTTTTCTTGCCCTTCTAAACGGTTCACTGTTTGCCACCTACTTACTACACTACTTATTACAAAGGACAATTGCCTCTCAACAAGAAATCCCTTCATTTTATTTCAATTATTCCACTTAATTTTATCTTAATTATTCCAGTTCTTTCATAGTAAGTGAAAACATTGTGCATAAATATCTACCTTGAGTATGAAATCTATATAACTTTTTTAAAATCAATTTTTAGTCTTTTATATAATAAAAAAGAGCAAGCACTCGCTAATGCTTACCCCAAAATAGATAGATTTTTATGTCTGGGCACTCATTTTAATATAAAATTTACATAAAATCAACAATTTATATAGTGTAAACACAACAGTCAAAACGATACTAATGAGTATTATTAAAAGCAAAACAAAAATAATCCCTAATTCCATTTATTCCTCTCCCTCTCGTTATCTCCAATAGCTTTTGTTTCATTTTTGTACCAATTATGTATTTTTACAAATAAAAAAAGGCGCCGAAGCGCCAAAGGTAAATAATTAATGAATGTAAAAAATAACTTATATAATTATCTCGATTTATATATTAACGCTATTATATTGTTTGCTCAATAATTAATTTAATTAACTAAAGCCCCCTGTGTCTCCTCTCCAACTACCATTACTATTTGAATAACCAATCGGCATATAAACACGTGCGCCATTATTTACTGTCCATGCAATACGAATATAGCCACCATAATCATAGACTTCATCATAGTTTACTGATTGACCGTAATGTAACTGGACAGTTACTGGCTAGCCTATCCATAGACCATAGTATCTTGTATAAATAAAACTTTCTTCACCGTTTTCGTCTAGCGCTTTACAAGTAAATGTAGCTTTTCAGGTTTCCAAAGAATATTATGTTTATTCTTTCTCCATCTATTATCTACTTTATCTCCACTTTCTTTATTAAAATCATTTTTACCTTGTTCAGTAGGTATTGTGTTTCTATCTGGCACATCATTACTTGCTGTGTTATGGATTAAAACGCCCTTTACTTTACCGCTATAGTCAGTCATGTTGTAATTAGCTGTAATACGTACTCCTGAACGATTATTACCTTCTTTATCAGTGAATCTATCTTGTTTAGTTGTTCCATCTATACCTATTTTTTGAACCTTTGCTACAATATTCAAGTTTATTCATTTCTACCAGATGAAACGGCAGAAATTAAAAAAGACAAGGCTATGACTACGTTAGAAGCCGTTGGAGTAATGATATAAATTGAATGCCAATATTGGCGTTCGGTTGGCGTAAAAGTATAATTACGGTATATATCGAGGTATAAGAAAACCCCGTCAAATCAACGTTTTACTTACGTCAACTTAACGGGAATTAACTAAATAGCGGAGAGTGAGGGATTCGAACCCTCGAGACGCTTGTGACGTCTACACACTTTCCAGGCGTGCTCCTTCGGCCAACTCGGACAACTCTCCAATAGAATATAAAAAAACAGAAGCGATATTTCACTTCTGTTTGTATGACCCCGACGGGACTCGAACCCGTGTTACCGCCGTGAAAGGGCGGTGTCTTAACCGCTTGACCACGGGGCCATATGGCTCCACAGGTAGGACTCGAACCTACGACCGATCGGTTAACAGCCGATAGCTCTACCACTGAGCTACTGTGGAATAATTAAGATGGAGCGGGTGATGGGAATCGAACCCACAACATCAGCTTGGAAGGCTGAGGTTTTCCCATTAAACTACACCCGCTTATTAATTATTATGGGGCGGATGATGGGGATCGAACCCACGCGTGTCGGAACCACAATCCGATGTGTTAACCACTTCACCACAACCGCCAAAGCTAATATTAAAAATGATTCAGGACAGAGTCGAACTGCCGACACATGGAGCTTCAATCCATTGCTCTACCAACTGAGCTACTGAACCATAACAATAATGACGGTCCCGATGGGATTCGAACCCACGATCTCCTGCGTGACAGGCAGGCGTGTTAACCGCTACACTACGGGACCTAAAATAAAAAAATTGCGGGAGGCGGATTTGAACCACCGACCTTCGGGTTATGAGCCCGACGAGCTACCGCTGCTCCATCCCGCGGTAATATTATTAATGACGCCTACCCAACTAATATACCATGAATATTTACTTAATGTCAATAACTTTTTAAAAGTAATTTACATTGGCTTAATCAGGCGTTAAAACTTTAATGCGATAATTAATGTTTGCACATCACCTATCAATTAGTACTAACTTAGTATATAAACTTCCAGCACTTTAGTCAATAACTTTTACAAACTATTTTGTGTAAAAAAGGAATATAATAATAATATTTTATCTTTAGTTCCTTATTTATACAAAAACTTATTGTTTTCACGCTTAAATACTACATTTATAGTGATGTCATTACGTTCAATATTGTACATTAAAGAACAATAACTAATTAAATAATGTTCTTTAATGTTAAATAGTAAATTACTTACTCATGATACCTTGCATTTTTCCGTGTAAAATTGTAAATGTAGTAAAGCCATCATCTTCCATAAAGTGGCCACCATTCTCTGTTACTTTACATACACCATTTAATGTATCCATTAATCTTTTAGTTTCTAAAAATGATACATATTTATCATTTTTAGAACATAAACCATAAAATTGATCTACTTTATTTTTAACAATCTCATAATCAATTGCTTTCGTTTCAGGATCGACATAGGCATCTATTTCTTCCGCATCATCCATAAAGCCAGCAACACTAAACAATCCTTCGATGTGGCTTATATTCATATCCTCTATATACTTTAGTGATGCTAAAGTACCAAAACCATGTGTTATAAAATACGTTTCATATTTTCTAACAGTGATCTGGTCTTTCATTCTTTCCACCCACTGCTCAAGATTATCATTTTCTTCTACTGGTAAATCAAATAATGTCACGTTGTAACCTTCTAAAATAAGATTATTAGCTAACCATTTATACCAATGATTTGTAGCATCTCCAATTTTGGAATGTACTATTATAATATCTGTCATCATTACTCCCCCTGTACAATAGCTCATAATATCTTGTTTAATTGCTACTGCTTACGTTTCTACTACGCTATGTATTAAGTATCTCACAATTGTTATAACTATTAAATTATCCAACAATTAAAAATATAAAAATAAGCCGCTACTTCGATATAATAACTTATTATATCGAAAAACGACTCTTTAAACTTTCTATTATAGTTCAGCTATTAATTCTTCTACAGCATTTTTACCTTGTTGAATACAGTCAGGTAACCCTACTGCTTCAAATGAGGCTCCAGTAATACGTAGTCTTGGATAGCTTATTCTAATATGTGCTTGTACTTCTTTAATACAATCTATATGGCCTACATGGTATTGTGGCATACTTTTAGGTAATCTATTCACGATGCTGAAATTTGGCGCATCTTTAAATGTCATCATTTGACTCAAATCTTTTTTAACAATATTCACAATTTCTTCATCAGTGTGATCGTCCACGACCGTGTCATTAGGTTTACCTACGTATGCACGAATAAGTACTTTTCCTTTTGGTGTTGTAAATGGCCATTTTTTACTTGTCCATGTACATGCAGTGATACTCGTCTTACTTGTACGCGCAATGACAAATCCGGTGCCGTCATATGTGTTTTCAATATTTTCTTCATCAAAAGCTAATACAACTGTTGCAACAGTTGTAGAATCCATTGTATCGAAATAGTCAAAGGAAGGATCATTGCCAAACCATTGCATAAATGTTTGGTGCGGCGTAGTAACTAAGACACCATCATATTCAGTTTTCATTTCTGCTGAGACGATTTCATAAGATTTTTGCGCAACAATAATATCTTGAATAGGCGTATTAAATTCTATTTTCACACCTTGATTTAATACATATTTTGTTAAAGCCTCTATAAATGAACTCAAACCCTGTCTGAATTGCTTGAATTGGCCTTTTGGCGAACCTGGATATAGTTGACGTTGTTTCTGACGCTGTTCTTTTTCATATCGCATACCTTTAATTAAGCTACCAAATTGCTCTTCTCTTTGTTTGAATTCTGGAAAAGTACTCATCAAACTCAAATCATCTATATTCGTACCGTAAATGCCACCCATTAGAGGTTCTATTAAATTTTCTAACACTTCATCCCCTAAGCGCTGACGGAAAAATGACCCAACTGAAATATCATGTTCCATTTCTATCGATTTCTTAAATAAATCTAATCCAGCTGTTAATTTACCTGTAGGAGAAATTAATTTTGTTTTTAAGAATGGTTTAATGTCAGTTGGTACACCTAAAATTGATCCACCCGGAATCGGGAATAATTTATTTTTAGCATATATATAAGATTGACCTGTTTGGTTTGTAATCAGTTCATTTTCTAAACCAATTTCTTTAGCAATATCTGTCATTACCTGTTTGCGCCCTAAATAGGATTCTGGCCCAAGTTCGATGGTGTAACCTTCAGTTCTATATGTTTGAATTTTACCGCCAGTTCTATTAGATGCTTCATATATAGTGACATCAATGTCAGGTCTTTGTTTTTTAATAAAATATGCACTTGATAAACCTGTAATACCAGCACCAATAATCGCAATACTTTTAGTCAAAACAGTTCACGCTTCCTTTAATAAACATTTTTGATTTCATCAACGATTGCCCCAATAAATAATGGATCCGTATTAGGCATTGAGGGGCGGAAATAGTTAACTCCTAATTCATCACAGACTACTTTACATTCATAATCATTATCGTATAACACTTCTAAATGTTCACATACAAAACCAACAGGTGTGTAAATGAAATTTTTATAACCATGTTCTTTATATAATGCTCTAGTTAAATCTTGAACGTCAGGCCCTAACCACGGCGTACCAGTATTACCTTCAGATTGCCATCCTTCGGCTACATGGATAATATTAGAATGTGCTTCTAATAATTGTGCCGTATGATGCAATTCGTTTGGATATGGATCATTATTTTGCTCAATAAGCCCTTTTGGTAGGCTATGGGCTGATACAACTAACACTGTCTCCTCATGTTCATCTTGAGGAATTTCTGATAATGATTCATTCACTTTTTCTGTCCAATATTGAATGAATTTAGGTTGTTGATAATAGTGTTCTACATGTTTCAATGTAATACCATATTTATCCGCTTCTTTTTGAGCTCTCTTATTATATGAACCTACAGAGAAACTAGAATAGTGTGGAGCCAATACTACAGTAACCCCTTCTTCTATACCTTCATCATGCATTGATTTAACTGCATCTTCTATAAATGGATGTATATGTTTCAAACCAATGTATAATTTAAATTCAACATCACTGTATGCTTCATTTAGTGCATCACAAAGAGTTTCAGCTTGACGATTTGTTGTATTAGCTAATGGTGATAACCCACCGATATGTTTGTATCTATCTTTTAAATCTTGTAATTCTGCTTCTGTAGGTTTTTTTCCATGTCTAATATCTGTGTAATAAGCCTCAATATCACTTTCTTGATATGGCGTTCCATATGCCATAACTAATAAGCCTATTGTTTTTGTCATTTTAAAATCATCCTTTTGTATAATAAATTTTAGATGTATATGACATAATATGTTGTTACTCTTGAAGAGGTGTGTTTATGTCTACTATCTCTTTGTATAATCATGAACGAATGTTGTTATACGTTTAAGTGTTTCTGGTTTAACTTCTGGAAAAACGCCATGTCCAAGATTGAAAATATGCTGTCCATGTTCCATACCCTGATCTAATATTGGTTTTAGTCTTTCTTCAATAACATCCCATGGTGCTAATAACAATGATGGATCTAAATTACCTTGTAGGGTTCTAGTGATATTCAAATCTCCAGCTTCTTTGATAGAAAGCCTCCAATCTAAACCTAATACATCGATAGGTAATGAATTCCACTCATGTGCTAAATGACTCGCTCCTACGCCAAATAATATTACAGGTACATCATGTTTAGCTTTTATACCATTAATAAGTTTCTCCATCGCTGGTTTAATATAATAACGATAATCTTTTACATTTAATGCCCCAGCCCAAGAATCGAACACTTGAATTATTTCTGCGCCAGCCTCAACTTGAGCAGATGTATACGTGATGGAGATGTCTACTAAATGATCCATAAGTGCAAACCAAGTTGCTTCGTCACTATACATCATTGCCTTAGTAAAATTGTAATTCTTTGAAGGTCCACCTTCAATCATATAACTTGCTAATGTAAATGGCGCTCCTGTAAAACCAATTAATGGCACATTTAATTTTTCTTCAGTCAATATTTTTATTGTATCTAAAACATATGGCACGTCACGCTTAGGATCAATCTTCCCTAACTTTTCAACGTCGTGTATGTTTTTTATAGGATTGTGAATTACTGGACCTATACCTGATTTAATCTCCACATCTACCCCTATCGGCTGAAGTGGTGTCATAATATCTTTATACAACACCGCTGCATCTGTATTATAATTATCAACTGGTAAATGTGTAACATAAGCACATAACTCAGGTTGATGTGTAATTTCAAATAAAGAATATTTCTCTTTTAGTTTTCTATATTCAGGCTGCGATCTACCAGCTTGACGCATAAACCATACTGGTGTGTGGTTTACCGCCTCACCATTTATCATATCTAGGATTGTATTATTTTTATTATGCACCTTGAATCCTCCTACATTATAATCATTCTTATTTATAATACCATACTGTTATATACCCCGTAGTTCATTGTGTTAAAATGTCATAAAAAAGACAAACAGTCTACTTTTATCACCTTAATTATTTGACTATTGTTTTCTTTTAGATATCTATTTATTTGATAAAATAGATATATCTATAGTACAGTATAATAGCTGTACGCATTTTCTTAAACAAAGCAAGGGGGAAATCTTATGAAAATTTATGCATCTTATGGTACTTTTGGTTATTTGAATCAAATCAGACTTAATAACCCTAGTCATAACTTATTACAATTTTCAGCTTCTGACTCTTCAGTAATCATTGAAGAAACAGATAATCAATCCGTTTTAAAACAACCTTTAGTTTATGAAGTTCTAAAGGCTGAGGGTGATTTAGATGAGAATAACTTTTATTCAGTACTATTTATTCCGACTTCAGAAGATCATGCTTATCAATTAGAGAAAAAATTGGAAGGTTTTTCTACTGATTTCAATCAATTTGCTGGTTATAGAAGTTATCGTTTCTTAAAACCGGAACAAGGTTTAACATATAAGATTTACTTTGGCTTCGAAAGTAGAAATGCTTATGAAGATTTTAGAGCTTCATCTATATTCAAAGATAACTTTGATAAGCTAGCATTAAGCCAATTCTTCGGCTCAAGTCGTCAACATTCAAGCTATTTCGAAAGACATTTATTCCCGATTGATGACAATTAATATTGAAAATTACAATTCTTAAAATAAAAAGTCGTTTCTTATGCGCTAGATAAACTATCTAGCGCATCGAGAAACGACTTTTTTAATCTCTTAACAATGTTTCCTGATATTTAAGTTTTTTAATGACATTTATAATTGTTAGCCAACCTACAAGGAAGAATAACAAACCAAAGTAACTATAGAGTGGAAATACAAAAGCATAAACGATAATAAATAACGCTCCTACAATTAACATTAATCTATATAAGAATTGTTCATATCCTTTTATTACTTTTGATTCAGTAACTGGCCATACTTGTGGCCACAAACCATAGGCTTGTTGTGTATAAAATTGTGCCATTTGTAATAAGATAATGTACATAAACAAGCTACCAATAATTAACATGATAATGGGTTGTTCTAACCAAAACATTAAAACAAGCGCAAGAATTACTAACCTTAAAATAATATTAAAAGCATCTTTACCACGAACAAAACTTCTTATAAATAAATAAAGATACATATAATTTGAATTAAAACTTTTACTTTTTGGCGTAATTAGCAATGGGTCTAGATAACTTCTTCTTACCGCTGTTTCTTTAAGATATTTTACATCCGTGAACATATTAACAAATTTATAATAATTCATATGATGTTGATGTTCTGATTTAATCATTTGTTCCCAAGGATATAAATGTGTCTTATTTTGATAACGGATCAACATCGTTATACCTGCAAGTACAAAAACAGAAGTAATACTTGATAATTGTTTCGGTTCTAATGCTAAGTAATATCCTGAGGTAAAAATAATAAAGAGTAATACATAAAGAGACCAACCTTCTAATTGGTATTTATACCATTGCCATTTTAGTAATAATCCTAATAATGGAAAAATGAGTGCTAATACAGCAAACAAAATATAAAAAACAAACTTTTGATTATTAATTACAAAAAACAATGGGAATAACACAATTAGTGTTATTACCTGTAACCCTATTCGAGAAAAGTAACTATAAATCAAACTATGTTTCATATATTCCGACATGTGTTTTTCAAATGGTAATAAAAAAAGCCTATCTGCATCTTTAAGCAACGTTCTAATTGGAAACATAGATGTTAATGCTACGACAATGCTAGCAACCAAAGCGTAATTAAAATGTTTTGGTATAGATTGTAGCCAATCACCATAGCCTACTAGAAAGGCGCCGAACATAATTACAAGGAATACAGAGAAATGTCCATTAAATATGAATTTATTATAGTATTGTTTTTCTTTGCTTATCTCTTGTTTTCTTGTACTAAATAATTGTTTCGCATTTTGGTTCATGTTTGTTGGCCACCTTGTGTGACATATATATATATTTCATCTAATGTTTTACCTTCTAAGCCTGTTTGTGCTCTTAGTTCATCTAAGTTTCCGAATGCGACAATCTGACCTTCATCCATAATTAAGAATCTATCGCAGTATCTTTCTGCAGTTGCCAAAATATGAGTACTCATTAATACAGTACGACCTTCGTCTTTTTTCTCAACCATTAAATCTAACATTGATTGAATACCTAGAGGATCTAATCCAAGAAATGGTTCATCAATAATGTATAATTCTGGATCTACTATAAAGGCACAGATAATCATCACTTTTTGCTTCATACCTTTAGAAAAATGGCTTGGAAATATATTCAATTTATCTTCTAAACGAAATGTTTTTAATAAAGGTTGTGCTTTTTCCATTGCAGATTCTTTGCTAATATTATAAGCCATAGCAGTCATGTAGATATGTTCTTGCAATGTTAATTCTTCATAAATAACCGGAGACTCTGGAATATAAGATAACTTCCTTCTATAAGTTTCAACATCTTGTTTTATATTTATATTAGAAATTGTCATTTCACCTTCCATAGGAGTCAGTAAACCAAGCATGTGCTTGATTGTCGTGCTTTTACCTGCTCCGTTTAATCCTATAAGCCCTACAATTTCACCTTGGATTAATTCAAAATTTATATTTTTAATTACAGGTCGTTTACCATACCCGCCTGTTAAATGTTCTATTTTTACTGTCATATGGCACCTCCACAAATTATATTGTATCAAAAATCAGTCTATAGGCATAAATTTACTGCGAAAAATGACGAAAATAATATACTAATGCTATAATAGTCAGTAACAATCTTACAAGGAGTGAAGATTCATGTCAGAAACAGTCTTTAGTAAAATTATTGATGGTGACATACCTAGCCATAAAGTATATGAAGATAATTATGTTTACGCATTTTTAGACATTTCTCAAGTTACAAAAGGTCACACACTATTAGTTCCTAAAAAAGCATCACCCAATATTTTCGAAACAGATACTGAGACGATGAAACATATTGGTGCAGCATTACCTAAAGTGGCAAATGCTATTAAAAAAGCATTTAACCCTGATGGATTAAATATTATACAGAATAATGGTGAATTTGCCGATCAATCTGTCCTCCATCTTCATTTCCACTTTTTACCAAGATATGAAAATGATGTGGATGGCTTTGGCTATAAATGGGAAACGCATGAAGATACAATTGATGATGACCAAAAAGCTATAATCGCACAAGAAATAGCAGCTCAATTCGACTAAACATGCTTATCTTATCTCATATGGGGTATATAAAACATATTAAAGAATGCGATATTATTTAGAAATGAGGAGAATTTTTATGAAAACAGCTCAAATATTATTAGGTCTTGGTGCTGGCGTTGCAACTGGTCTTGGTTTCGCTTTGATGAATCGCGATAAAAGAGATTCTAATCAATTTAATGCGCAAACAAAAAGACCTGCCGGCGCTGAATCAGAAGTTGATAGAGAAATAAATACCATTAAGCAAAGTATAAATGATATTACGAATTATATTTCCCAAATTAAATCTGAAAGTACAGAATTTGGTAGTACGATTGGTGATGAAGTAAAAACAATGATTGGTGACTTCAAATCTGATATCAATCCTAACATTGAAAAATTACAGTCTCATATCGAGAATTTACAAAATCGTGGCGAAGAAATTAGCAAAACTTTTGAAAAAGATAAATAACCTACAGTTATTAAATTAATTTCATTCTAAATATCTAACAAACATAACATAGCGCTGTAAACCTAAACATTGTCCATAATGAGGTTTACAGCACTTTTTTATATACTGATAAAACGTCATTTAAAAATATTAAAGTGATAATTTATTTCTTCTTTTATATACGCCCTATTTCATATTCAAAATTATCTTGACCTTTTTTCTATTAGGATAGATAATACGAAAGTATATAAGTGCTGTTATTTATTAAGTAGAGGAGCATGATTTAGTAATGTATCTATGTACACGCCAAATTGATATTAATGCACGTTTCGGTTTACCTAGAATCGCATTTCTAAGTTTAGTCACAACGATTATTACATTCTTAATTGCCTATGAGATTTTGTATTTTTTTTCCAATACAAAATTAACGGATCAATATTTTTTAGTATTTTTAGTATTAGTGGTGATTTTATACCCTATTCATAAAGCAATTCATTTAGTATTTTTGTTTCCTTATTATAAATCTTTCAAAAAATATAAATTAGTGCGACATAAATCCGTACCTTTTTATAACACCTATGTAAACTCGCCTGTAAACAAATATTACTTTTGCTTTGATTTAATGACACCTGTAATCATCATTACAAGCACCTGTGCATATGCCAGCATACAGTTTCCACAATTCGGTCATTACTTTATGTTTATTCTTGCATTAAATATGGGTTATTCAGTAATGGATTTTCTTTATTTAAAAATAATACTATTTTCCAATGAAGGTTCATATATAGAAGAACATCAAACTGGAATTAATATTTTAAATAAAGTTGAAACTAAATATGAACAATAATGCAAAATGTCTTCGACATAAAAGTAGCATGCTATGATATTAGATATTGTATAATAACTATCTGATACTTAATAAGTCTTGTGGTCAGGATAGAAATCAAATTTTAAATTTGATTTCTATCCCGCTTTTTTGTTTTTTATTCAAATTAATTTTAATAATCTATTTATATATATTCACTAATACTATAGTCCTAGAAACAGGGTTTCTTATTGGTGCACACAGCATAATATGTTATATTTACGTTGTTATTATTACAAAAGGAGTTTCCAACCATGAAAACATTTAAAAAAGTTATACTTCCGGTTACGGCAAGCGCGTTGTTATTAAGTGCTTGCGGTAGTAGTGCAACAGATTCAAAAGATGATACGATTATTTCATCAAAAGCTGGAGACGTTAAAGTAGAAGATGTCATGAGTAAAATGGGCGATGAACAAATTGCCAACAGTTCATTCTCAATCTTATTAAACAAATTACTAGCAGATAAATATAAAGACGATGTTAATACGAAAGACATTGACAAGGAAGTCGAAAAAGAACAAAAGCAATATGGCGGTAAAGAACAGTTTGAAAGTATGTTAAAACAGCAAAAAATGTCTATAAGTGACTATAAAGAACAGAAGAAAACACAAGCTTATCAAAAAGAATTACTTAATGATAAAGTCGATGTTTCAGATAAAGAAATCAAAGAAAACACTAAAAAAGGTTCTCATATCTTAATTAAAGTAAAAGAAAACAAAGATGATAAAGAAGGTTTATCAGATAAAGATGCAAAAGCAAAAGCAGAAAAAATCAAAAAACAAGTCGATAAAGATCCAAAAAAATTCGGTGAAATCGCAAAAGAAAAATCAGAAGATAAATCATCAGCTAAAAAAGACGGTAGCTTGGGCTATGTAATGAAAGGCCAAATGGAAGATAAATTTGAAAAAGCCCTCTTTAAACTTAAAGAAGGCGAGATTTCTAAAGTAGTGAAAACAGATTATGGTTATCACATTATTAAAGCAGACAAAGCAAACGACTTTGATAAAGAAAAAGATAAACTTAAATCTCAATTATTACAATCTAAAGTGCAAAAAGAGCCTAAATTATTAACAGATTCATACAAAGAATTATTAGATGAATATAATGTAGACTATAAAGATAGAGATATTAAAAAAGCTATTGAAGATTCAATTTTAGACCCAGAAAAAATAAAACAACAACAACAACAACAACAACAGCAGCAACAACAACAAGCTATGCAACAAGGTGGAGCTGGAATGTCTACAGGACAATAAAAGCCAGCACAGTGTCACTGAGGTAGCTAGCAAAATAAAAAAAGGCTGATAGATTCCAAAAGAGATTCTATCAGCCTTTTTTTTATATAATAGAAAACATCAAGCTAGCACAAAACTAATGGCTTGATGTATTTAATTTAAGGATAAGATATTGACGCTCCAAACTACCCTCTTATATAAGCAATGACGTGATTAGTCTAGTGACGTCGGATTATAAAACTGTCTGCCATCTAGTCCAAAAATACGTTCAGTAAATTGACCTTTATCTGTTTTCTTATATGCTTTTTCAAACATATTCATTTTAGCATCGATATTATCAATAAAGAATAATATTTCTGCTTCTTTCATATGTGGTAACTTAGGTGAACCATATTCCATCTTTCCATGATGTGCTAAAATCATATGGCGCAATAAAAGTACTTCTTCCCCGTCAAGATTCAACTCTCTTGCCGCTTCTGCAACTTCATCACTCGCTATGGAGATGTGACCAAGTAAATTACCTTCTACTGTGTACGACGTAGCAACTGGTCCACTTAATTCTCTTACTTTACCTAAATCATGTAAGATAATTGAGCTATATAATAGACTACGGTTTAGTAACGGATAAATATCGCATATAGATTTAGCAACACGCAACATTGTTAATACATGATAACTTAAACCACTAGAAAAGTTATGGTGGTGTGTACTTGCAGCTGGGAATGTGAAAAATGCTTCCTGATGCTTACGTATCAAATGACGAGTAATGCGTTGTAAAGTAGCATTTTCAATATCTAGCATATAATGTGAAACTTCTTCTTGAATTTCATCTGGTGTTAATGGTGCACCATCAACAAAATCTTGTGTTTTCATATTATCTTCAGGTTTAGCTAACTGTATTTTATTAATTTTCATCTGCTTTCTACCACGATAATTGATAACATCACCAGTAACATGGACGATTTGTTCAGGCTCTAATATTTTCATATCTTCTTTAGAAACCGTCCATAATTTAGATTCTATATCCCCACTTTTATCTTGCAAATGTAGTGTCATATAATCTTTGCCTTGAGCTGTCACACCTTGTATTGCTTTATGAATTAAAAAAAAGTGATCTACAGCATCTCCAGGCTTTAAATTTTCTACGTTTCTCATTATTTACCGCCTTCCTCGAATTTATTCAAAGTAATGATTTGTTTTGAAGGCACACTTGTATCTTTCACACATGTAAAGAATAAAATTTGATAGTCTTTTGGCATTTGTCTTAAATAATTCATCATAATCTCTTTGCGTTGCTTATCAAAATGTACAAATGCATCATCAATGATAATTGGAAATGGATAGTATGGTTTTAACGTTTTGATTAAGCTCAAACGTAGTGAAATATAAAGTATTTCTTTAGTAGACTGACTAAGTTCTACTGGTTCATACATTTGACCATTTTGTTGTTTTACCATTAATTCATCGTTAGCATAAGTCACTTGTACGTAATGACCATTTGTCAAATGCGTAAATATATCAGTTGCTTCGTTTATCACTTCTGGTAAACGTTTATCTTTAATTTGTGTAATATGGCCTTCTACTAAAGATTGTAAGTAACTCAAACTTGCCCAATCTTTTGCTTCATCATTTACTTTATTTTTAAGAATATGGAATCTATGTCTTAAATCAGCTAATGTCTTGTCTGTTTCCATATCAGTTATTTTTGCGTTCAAGTCACTAACTTCTGACTGCATTGCTAAATATTGATCATTATATTCATCTACTTGTCGTGCTAAAACTTCATCTTCATGCGTTAATTGCGCATAAGTCTTTTCACTTAACCTTGAGCTTAGATCATAATTATAATTTTGATTCTCTAGGTATTTCGATAAATCATTAAATCTCGTCATTTGTTGTTGATAATTTTTATATTGTACATGATGTCGGTAATAAGTTTCTTCATCAGAAGCATTAACGTATCCAAACAACTGTGTAATCACATTATTATTTTCGTTTAATCGACTGCGTAGTTGTGATACTTCACTCTCAATTAATTTGATTTGTTCATCGTTTCTATTCCATTTTTCAAGATTACTTGTTTCTTCTTTGAGCCATTGTCTAATGTCATGGAATAGTGATAATTCATTGAAATACGTAAATTGGTTATTGGTTATTTCTTTCGCATGCGCATAAAATGCTTCTACTGATTCACGCAATTGTCGAGCTTGTTCTTTAAGTTCATCAATATGTTTATCATGATCTTTAATCTTATTCATTGTGCCAATACTATCAATAATCAGTTCATCTGACATTTTATCAGATAAATGTAAATCTGTTTTAACTTTATGAATATTGTCTTGTGCTTCTTTGTATTGTTTTTGAGCTTGGTCTAAACTCGTTGCTAAATATTCGGCCTTTTTATCAAGTGCTTCTTTTGTCTTAACTGTACTATACAACTGTTCTCGCACTCGGTACTGATCATCCAAATCAAAGTCAAGATCATAATTATCTTCTAAATGCGTAATTTGTCGTTGCAAATCATCTATTTCATTTGAGAAAGTTTCACTATGACCTATTTCCTTAGATTTTACAAAGAAAACGCCTATGATAAATATGACTGACAATATCGCAAATACAACACCAAAGAGTATGTTCGCAGATACAAACGAGAAAATGGTTAATCCTATACTTATTACTGCTAATATAATTAAGCTTATGCGTAATAGATTTTGTTTTTTCTCATTTTCTCGTTGATCTTTATCAAAAGCCTCTTTCATTTTTTGGTAAAGGTTATTCTTTTCTTGAAGCTCAAATACTTGTTTATTATATTGTTTTTTCTTTTCAAAATTTTCTTCAGGTACAATATCT
Organism: Staphylococcus sp. NAM3COL9; assembly: GCF_001431205.1. Taxonomy (GTDB): domain Bacteria; phylum Bacillota; class Bacilli; order Staphylococcales; family Staphylococcaceae; genus Staphylococcus. The sequence continues at coordinate 725,391 of NZ_LGPC01000011.1, forward strand.
GCTTCTAAAGCATTTATTTCCGTAGCATTGGTCTCTTGATCAATTTTATTCTCTTCGATATTACGTTCAAGTTGTTGTACAAATGCAGTTTGTTCTTGTTTGTTTTTAATTTGATTACTCACAAAGCTTTTCATTGCTTCTGAACTGTCAGCTTGATGATGAACATCATGCCAACCAATATTAGACTTCAGACCTGTCTTTTCGCGTTCTTTATCTTGAATGTCTTTTTCAATAGCTTTAAGTTCGTATTCTTTTTGTTTAATTTCATTCTCTTGTTGGTGTAAATGATTGAAAGCATCTATATCACTTTGTTGTGGAACATTAATTTTTTCGTTTTCTGATTTAAGATGTGCTAATTTTTCTTCTCTCAAGCCCAAATCTCTTTTAAGGTTTTGCGTCTGAATTTTTGCAGATTCATAGCGATCAATACCTTGTTCTGGGAAAAGTATCGGCTCAATATTAAGTTGAGATTCTAACGTTTTCCACTCTTGTGTTTGTTCATGCAAAGTGAGTTCTTTTTGTTTTTCATTATGCATTTTAGATAATTGTGATAGGTTTTGCTTTATATTATCTAACCTACGTTCTGATTTATCTTTATCATCCACAAGTCTTTTATAAGTAGTTAACTTCGATTCTTCTGCTCTAATTTGACCCTCTAAGTCTTTTAACTGTTCTAATTGCTGATTAATAATTGGATTACGTCCATTTTTCTTATATAAAATTTCTTTTTTCTCATTTAAAATGCCACGCATGCTAGTAAACTCTGTAGAACCTAATGCACCCGCTTGTAATAAATAATTTTGTAATTGTGTCTCATCCATATTTTTATGAATATCTTGTAGCCCAAGTACATCAAAAGAAAAAATACCCTGGTATGTACGTTTAGAAATAAAATTCAATTCTTTTTTCAACCAATTTTCATCTTTAATCGTGCCATTAGGTAAATAAACCTTCACATCGCCTACTGCACTACCTTTTATACGCTCTATATCAACTCGTGTACCATCATCTTGAATTAAAGTTAATTTACCACCATATTGATTACCTAATCGTGGTTCTAAACGTGGTTCATTTTCTTTCTTTGTCGGAAAACCAAATAGAATGGAGTGAATAAAAGCTTGTATCGTAGACTTTCCAGTTTCGTTTTCACCATATATTTCAGTGAAAGTCTCATCAAATTCGATTGTTCTTTGTATAAATCTGCCATAACCATATATTTCTAACGATTTAATTTTCATATTATTCCTCCCTCATATCTGACTTTAACAATCCTTCGGCATGTTCTATTAAACCACGTCGATCAAAATCGTTATAATTTTCTAGATATTTAGAAGCTTTTGGATTTAAATACAAATCGCTCATAGCTTTATCATACACAGTGTTGTCATCAATTAATTCTGGTGAAAACTCTTTTACTAATGTATTTTGATCTTCATATTTATTATTGATTGTTAAATTTTCAATAAATACAAAGTTATGTTCATTTTCTTCATAATCACTAATCATTTCATGAACTTGTAAGCTGTCTTGTTCAGGTATCAATTGATCTGAATTAACAATAACTTTTAATTGATAAATCGATTTACCATTTTTTCTCACTTGAGTTTTAAAAGTTTGAATTGCTTCAAAAAGACCTTGCTTAGAAGTTTTATCTGTTTCAAGCGTTGCTTTTTCAAAACGAATAAATTGTGTAGATACGAATTTAGCCTCGAGATTTAGATCGTCGCCTTCTACTAGTAAACAGCCTTTTTCGCCTAATTCTTTAAAATGTCGACCTTGTATATTACCTGGATAGTGAATTTGAGGCATATCACTTAATTGTTGACGTTCATGAATATGGCCTAGTGCCCAATAATGATACAACTTATTGTTTAAATCTTCTAATCTAAATTCTGTATAACGGTCTTTTGCACTAGATTTACTATATGTGCCATGAAGTATGCCAATATGGATTCCCTTTTGTCCTTGGCTTGATGGATAAGCATCTAATTTATTTTCATAACTAGCATCATTTTGATAACTGAAACCATGAAGATAGATTTCTTCTCCATTTTTAGTAATTGTTTGATAAGTTTCAACATTTTCTGAGAACACTGAAACGTTATCTGGCCATTCTGTACCAATATTCGATGATAAAGGATCATGATTACCATGACAAATATATACGAATATTTGTTCTTTAGATAAGCGCTCAAATTGCTCTTTCAAAAACACTTCTGCACGTAATGTCCGGTTCTGTTGGTCAAATAAATCACCAGAAACAACCATAAAATCTATTTCTTCATTCAATGCTAAATCCACTATTTTTTTAAAGCTTTCGTACGCACTTTTTTGCATATCTTCAAAAATCGACTGACTTAAATAGCTTCTTGACTTAAATGGGCTATCTAAATGTAAGTCAGCACAATGAATAAATTTCACCATACAGTACAGTTCTCCTTTATCTAAAGGTTTATTTAAGATGATACATGTAAGACAATCTATAAATGAATTGATTGTTCATTTAAATTTTAAGATATGTGCATGCTAATACCTTGTATCTCTACATTTTACCACATTGTCTAAGATTCAGTCGATAAAACAAAAAAAGCTACAATACATAAAATGTATTGTAGCTAGAAATCAAAAATCTGATTAATTGATATTAGTCAGCGTAGATTTCATCTAAAGGTTTGACAATGATTTGGTTGATTTCTTGGAATATTTGGCTCATATTTTGTTCAGCAGCCATTAATTCTGAAATATTTGAATCATTTTCGATTTTTTGAGCTTGTTCTTGTGCTTTTTGTAGCTCTTCTTCACCGATTTCTTCACCTTGCGTTTGTTTTTGTTGGAATTCTAATTGAGTTTCACGGAATTCGTCAAATAATTCTTTTGACTCTTTATTTTCTTTAACATTTGCATAAGCTTTTTGAATAGCTTGGTATTCATCACTTTCTCTTAAAGCTTGTTCTAATTGATTTGCATGATCGTGTAAATTTACTGCCACTATACTTCACTCCTTTTATATATATATGTGAAAACCACATCGGTATTACAATAACACAATTTAATATGTTATACAAAAATTGCAATTACACCCTGCAATAGCCCTATTATGCCCCCTAATAAAAAACCTAAAAGCATAATTAATTTCAGTTCTTTATTTGCGACATCAATAATTAATCTTTCTATATAAGCTAAATCAAATGTATTAATTTGCTCTTCAATCATTTGTCTTAAATTAATCTTTCTCATGATTGGAGATATATGTTTTGATATATTCTCAATAATAACATCTGTTAGTTTTTGAGAAACTTTGCTTTCTAAGAAATGAATAAAGCTTGGCATCAAAGTATTAAACGATTGTGTTGATACTTTATCTACATCTAAATAACCAATAGCTAACTCAGTTACAGAAGTTTTAAATGACTTGTACTGACTTTCACTAACAAGTTCATTTAAATTTTTAGATTTCATAGTCTCATATTCATTATCAATGACCTGTTTTGCAATTTCCTTAGCTTTAGGATGTTTAGTTAAACGAATAAGTTCATGTTGTATTCGATCAGCAATACTTTCTTTAGTCATGAACATTTGTAATAAGCCGACTATTTTACCTTTTTCGTTGAAGAAAGTCTCCAACATAGATGCAATGTCAGCTGCACCTTTTTCTGAACTGAGGTACACGCTTGCTCTTTCAAACAATAAATCAGGAACTAAATCTATCTTACTATCAATGCTAGCCTCTATCTCTTCAGGAATAATGTGTTTGATAGATCTAGTTTGATTATCTTGGTAGAACGCATCTAATTTATTTGAAATCACTAAGTCTAATTTTTCATTTGCTAACTGCGCAACATCTAAATCTAACTTATCAGCGAAATATTGCAATGTCATGTGCTCTTGTTTTAATTTTTGAATTTGTTTAAGTAATACTTCTTCAATTGCTTGTCTTGAAGATGGTGCATTTAATTTTGATTGGATTAAACTTTCTGTTAATAAGTGTTCTTCAACAACTTGACCAATCTTATCAGCGACTTCTTTTCTACGTTTTGGTATTAATCCAGGTGTAAAGGGCACACGTTTATTAAAAATGTAATAGGTTTTAAATGGATGAAATAGCATTCTAACTGCTAAAATATTTGTTACTCCACCTATCAATGCTCCAATCACCATCATAAATACAATTATTAAAAAAGTATGCATAGATGATTTCTCCTTTAAATTCTATGATTTATTTCTGTTTTATTGAAAGACTATTTTAAATTACACTCATTTTTACATTGTACAATACTTACTATAAAAATGTGTAGTAAAAATACCTTGTTTTTCATATTTAATTACTCTTTTTATCTTAAATATTACAAGTAACTAAAACAACCAAATAAAAAAAGACCTAAATCTTTGTTTAGGTCAAGTAGAGTAAAGTGACTAAATCATTCATATACAATTTAAAGTCCCATGTCACCCAATTATATAAATAATGATTCTCCTATCACAAAATGAATTAATTTTATACGTGCATTAATTCTTCTTTTGATATTCTGCCGAAGTATGTTTCAGCTTCTCTTAATTTAGACGTTCCAAATATTGGTTGCGTTTCGTTATTAAGCACACGATAGACATCACTCACTTTATTACTTTGTAAGATGAAACCATTGCGGCTATCAATAGTATTCCAGTATATGTCACTTGTTGTAGAATGGTTAGGGTATGCACAATGATTACGAGAAATCGTTTGTACCATTTCTAAAGGGTCACAACCAAAAGTACTATTTAAAACATCTGAATCTCTGAATAATGCACAAATTGATACACACGTAGTCCAGTTAGGTAATACTCTCTCTTTTTCTATTTGAACTAATGTCTTTTTTGAAAGACCAATAGTTTGGGCCATCGTATCTTGCGTATAACCTGCTTCAATACGTACCATTTTAAATTTTGTTTGAATTAAATCTGTGAAATGCTGTCTATCCATTACTTTAATCTACCTTTCATAAAAGAATATTTTATCCGGACACAAGAAATTGCAATAATACACGCTTCTTGAAACACAAATTACATCTTAATACAATTTTCAAGAAAATAAAAGAGTGAAATGAAATTTTCATTGTTTTTTATCATTGGCGCAATTATCAAAATAATCAATCTTATATCTTATAAATAAGTTACAAATAAAAAATATCTTAATTGTAAGCGTATTATTTTTGTGAAAAGTGTTATTTTCTCAAATTACTTATTACTCTTTTAAGATAAAAACACTATTAATCATTATAGCCTACTTTACCTTTTTACGCATAGAAAAAGATTGAAAATTTTTAAAGTAATTAAATTAAGCTATAATCGTTTACTTTTTTCTGAATTTTCATTATACTCTGAGTTACTTTTCAAAATTAGAGGTGCTTAAAATGGAAGATAAATACATATTACTAGCAACATGTTCAGACAAAGTTGGAATTACATCATTAATCACAAATATCATTTCACAATATGATTCTAATATTTTACATTTAGATCATTTTACTGAATACGATCATGCACAAGATGCCGATGGAAAATTATATTTAAGATTTGAATTTAATAAAGTACCTTTAGTAAAAGAAGCTTTAGACAAAACACTAAGTGAAAATGGTATTGAATTTAACTTATTCGATAATAGTCATAAAACTAAAATTGCCTTATTTGTTTCAAAAGAAGATCATGCTTTTAATGAAGTTTTACTGAGAGTGAAACGTGGAGAAATACCTGCGGAAATTGTTTGTGTTGTCAGTAATCACGAAAATAATAGACACTTTGCAGAAACGTTTAATATTCCTTTTTATTATGTACCTAGCAACGATGCTAAAGATTTAGTTGAAAAAAACATTTTAGATATTTGTGCTAAACACGAAATTGAACTCATCGTATTGGCAAAATATATGCAAATTCTAAGTGACGATTTCGTGAGCCAATATCCAAATCAAATCATAAATATCCATCATTCCTTCTTACCTTCATTTATTGGAGCAAACCCTTATAAACAAGCTTGGGAACGTGGAGTGAAACTTGTCGGAGCTACGAGTCACTATGTAACATCTGACTTAGATGAAGGTCCTATCATTGACCAAGATGTGACGCGTATTAATCATCGTTATAATGTTCAAGACTTAAGAAAAATTGGTCGTCATGTTGAATCAAGTGTTTTAGCACAAGCCGTTGAATATCATGTACAACACAAAGTAATTGTTACAAAAGGAAATAAAACAATCGTATTTAATTAATAGTAAAAACAGCGTGTACTACTCGCTGTTATCATATTCTCATATATCTTTTTTTAATAATAAATATCAATACCTTCTATTATAAATATGATTTTCAAAAGCGAGATAGCACCTAGAATCTTTAGGCATTATCTCGTTTTTTATTTACCTTCTCACTATTGAGTGAAGCAATTATATCTTTTTAAATTCAACACTATCCAAATGAATACCTTTAATTTTAATAGTATCTGTTCTATAACAGTTAATCGAGTGGTCATCTCTGTAATAATATTACTCACTGATTTTCAAATTTTCCACTGTTAATATTTCAATCTTAATTTGAGTTTTGTACTATCCTGAACATTACCAGATGTCACGTATTTAGCGATGATAAATCTATTTCTATCTACGTAAGCATGTATGAAGCTATTAGCAAATATTAGAAATTAAGTTTTGTACTATCCTCTAAACTAGTAGCTATATATATTTATAAATTGGCATTCAAAAAAGCCTTCCATTCAAATAATCGAATGGAAGGCTTTTTTATTAAAATATCATTAATGCTTTATGCTTGAGCTTTTTTAGCAGCATCTTTTCTGTCTGCTGCGTTTGAAATAATTAATGCACAAGCTGCGTCACCAGTAATATTTACGGAAGTTCTTGTCATATCTAACAATCTATCTATACCTAAAATAATACCAATTGCTGCTGGATCTAGTCCCACTGCATTTAATACCATTGCTAGCATAATTAAACCAACACCCGGCACACCTGCAGTTCCAATTGATGCTACAACTGCAATCACTACTACAGTAATAAGTTGTCCAACTGATAGGTCCACGCCTGAAATTTGAGCAATAAAAATAGTTGCTACCCCTTGCATAATTGCTGTACCATCCATATTAATTGTCGCACCTAAAGGTTGAACAAAGGAGGCAATTTCAGGTCTCACACCCATTTTCTTCGTACATCTTAGTGAAACTGGTAACGTTGCTGTTGAACTAGAAGCACTAAATCCAAGCGAAATCGCTGGGATAAAATCTTTAAAGAATTGTAATGGACTTGTTTTTCCCATGAATTTAACTGCTGAACCGTAAACCACGAAGAAATGAATTGCGAGTGCTAACAGTACGATAAAGAAGTACATACCTAATTGTTTAATTGCACCAAAACCAGCCCCTGTAAAAGCATGTGCAACTAAACCAAACGTACCAATTGGTGCAAAGACACTCATAATCATTGTCACGATATACATGAGTACCTCGTTGGTTTGTTCAAAAAACTTATGTACCATTTGTGCTTTGGAACCGACCATAATAATACCGACCCCAATAAAAATAGCGAATGTAATGATTTGAAGCATATTTTCATCAGTCATTGATTGTAATGGATTCTTTGGAAATAAATTAATTAAAGTTTGATCAAACGATTGACCGGCTGCAGCGCTTTGTGAGCCCTCTTCTTTATCTAAAGTTTTTTGATAACTAGAAACGTCGTCGCTTTTTAATAAATCTGATTTACCTTCCCCTGGATTAAATATTAATGCCAAAGCTATACCAATTGTAATTGCTAAAGCCGTAGTTGTTAAAAAGAATGTAATTGTTTTCAAACCTATACCACCGAGCAGTTTCGGGTCCCCAACCCCAACTACACCTAATACGATTGACACAAAAACTACTGGCACTACTAACATAAATATTAAATTCAAGAAAATTTGTCCAATAACATTAAACACGTATTTATCAACATTAATAACGAATCCAGACTGTGCAAACATATTAAAAATTGAACCAATGGTAATACCTAATATTAATGCTATGACAATCTTCATTGAAAGGTTTTTAGTTTTCATTGCATTATCCCCCTATTGTTTATTACTCTGTATTATATAGTAATATAATATAATTAAAAGCAAAATTTGAAAATAATGACAAAAAAATGAATACGCTTCCAATACTGTGACTTCGCTATATTAAATGAGTTTGTTTTGCATCGCATATATCGCTGCTTGTGTGCGATCAGTTACTTGAAGTTTGTTAAAAATATGGCTTACGTGTGTTTTTATAGTTTTCTCAGAAACAAATAATGTTTCTGCAATTTCTTTATTTGTTTTACCTTTAGCCATCTCTGCCAATACTTCAGATTCACGCTTTGATAATTTATTAGTAAAGTGCGGCTTTTTATTCACCGCTTCTATGACACTTTGCGCTTGAGGGTGTATCATTTTCTCACCTGAAAGTACTTTCTTAATTGTTTTTATTAATTGATCAGGCTCAACGTCTTTCATCTCGTATCCGTCTGCACCCTTATTAATAGCAGAAATTACATGCTCATCGTCTACATAACTTGTAAGTACTAATATTTTCACTTCTGGATATGTTTTTTTCATTATTTCTGTAATTTCAATACCATTCATTTCAGGCATAACTAAATCTAATAATACAATATCAGGTAATTCATTTGTTTCTAAATATTCAAAGAAAGATTTACCGTCTGAAAATCCTCCTATTACATCTATATCGTCAACAGTAGATAGTAGGAATTCTAATCCTTGTCTTACGATATGATGATCATCCACGAGTATAATTCGATGCATGCTAAACTTCCTTTCAAAAACTATAATGGAACTGCTATATGAATTGTAGTGCCTTTATTTTGAGTTGAATCTATTTCTAATTTACCATTAATCATTTTTGTACGCTGTCTCATATTACTTAAACCATGAGAATCTGGGGGATTGGATTTATTAATATTAAATCCCTTGCCATGATCTACGATATTAATAGTTAAAAAACTATCTTTTTGAACTAGCGATAAATTTATTTCTGTGGTACCACCATGTTTTTTCGTATTATTCATTGCTTCTTGTATCATACGGTAAATATTTTCTTCAATTATACTTGGTAGATTAATCAGACCATCTACTTTAACAGTTAATTCAAGTTGTAAAAGCTTGCTGTATTTTTTTAGAGCGTTAACTAAACCTTGTTCTAGTCCGACTGGCTTTAACTGCCAAATCAAGGCACGCATCTCGTTAACTGCTTGTTGGCTTGTTTGTTCTATTACTTGAAAAGCTTTGCGTGATACTTCTTCATTAGTGATTCCTTCAGCTGCATGGGCTGTTAATTTCACAGAAAAGAGCATTTGATTCACTGAATCATGTAAGTCTCTTGCTAAGCGATTTCGTTCACTTATACGAGCTGCTTCTTTTTCTTGATCCGTTAGCCATATACGTTTAATTGCAGAGCCAATTTGAAACGCTACAGACTCTAGCATTTCCAAATCTTCTTCACTATAATGCGTTGTATGTGGTGTAGCAACGTTTAATAATCCGAATTGTTCATCTCCTGATCTAAGCGGTACAGTTGCATGATGCGTGACACCATCAGTTTCATCATGATATGCACGGTTTGCAAGGTTGATACGCGAACAATTAATGATATTAGATGCTTTGGTCAGTTTCTTGTTTTGATAGGCTTGAACACACCAACACGTGCCTTCACACATATATTTACAGTTTTGTTTAGCTAATGCGCCTGGTAGATCTATATGAGATACAAGTTCATGTTGACCTGAATCATCGATAAAGAAAATCCAGCCTGTTGTAAATTCACTTCCTTGAATTAAAGACTTCAATGCACCTTGCATCATACTATATGTTTCTGTTTCCACATTTAAAAATTCTGCAATTTCTTTTAATAAAGCAAGTCTAGTCGGTTTTTCCATTTAACCAGTCCATTCTTTTATACAATATTACTTTACATACATTATACAGCCTCACAAACTAATTGAAAAATACAGTTATTATTTACCTTTAAAATGATTTAAATAACAATAAAATAAATTTCATAGAATTACTATGTCTAATATTTTTAACACGTTGTTTATGGTATGATTATATATGATAATCAAGGAGGATACTATGAAATTTGAAATCCCTATTAAATATAATCAATTAACATTGAGAGAAATTTTTCAACAATTGCACTTACCTAAAAAAGACTTACATAACTTAAATATGTCTAAGTCAATTACAATTAACGATGAACCTGCAACTTTAATGTCTAAAGTAAACACTGGTGATGTAGCTTATATTCCTACACCAGAAGAAGTGAGCAATTATTTACCAAGTTATCGCTATGCTCAAATTTATTACGAAGATGATGACATCGCTGTTGTGATGAAGCCAAAAGGCGTTAAAACACACCCGAATGATTTAAAAGAAAGTAATACATTAATGAATCATGTTATCTATACAGTCAAAAGTGATTACGTTGAGCCAATACATCGCTTAGACCAAGAAACGGTTGGTTTATTGATTGTTGCTAAAAATCCATTAATGAAGAAAATTTTAGACCGTATGCTAGAAGAAAATGAAATAGACCGTGTTTATAAAGCAAATGTGCACAGTTTATTACCTATCAAACCACAAACGATTGATATGCCAATAGGCAAAGATAAATTCCACTCTAACAAACGTAGAGTGTCACCTACCGGACAAACTGCAATTACACATATCATTAATTCTAAAATGATTAAGGAAGATGTAAGTGAAGTAGATTTGAAATTAGATACCGGTAGAACCCACCAAATTCGCGTTCACTTAGCTGAAATTGGTCATCCAGTAATTGGTGATCCATTATATGGTAATTCAACATTAAGACAGCTTCAATTAAATAGTTATAAAATTGAATTTATTCATCCACTTACTCAAAAAACGATTTCAGTAAGTATGGACGATGAAATATAAATCATATGAATTGGATACAAAAAAGCCAACGCGTTCTATTTGAGAACCGTTGGCTTTTTAATATTATATTTATTTTGGTTCAACCATATCTTCAGGTTTAATCCATTGATCGAATTGTTCTTCAGTCAAATGACCTGATTGTACCGCAGATTCTTTTAATGTAAGTCCTTCACGATGTGCTTTTTTAGCAATACTTGCAGCATTTTCATATCCAATATGTGGATTTAAAGCAGTCACTAGCATTAATGATTGATTTAAATAATTATCTATATTTTCAGGAATTGGCTCAATACCAACTGCACAATTATCATTAAATGTTTGCATGCCATCTGCTAATAAATAGATAGATTGTAATGTATTATGCAAGATGACAGGTTTATACACATTAAGCTCAAAATTACCTTGAGAACTTCCGATACCTACTGCAGTATCGTTACCCATAACTTGAACTGCTACCATTGTTAACATTTCACATTGTGTAGGGTTTACTTTTCCTGGCATGATAGATGAACCAGGTTCATTTTCAGGAATAGATAATTCAGCAAGCCCTGCACGTGGGCCTGATGCTAGCCATCTTATATCATTAGCAATTTTCATTAAGTCAGTTGCTAATGCTTTTAAAGTACCATGTAATTGAACCACTTCATCGTGTGCAGTTAAAGCATGGAATTTATTCTCAGATGATACAAATGCATAACCTGTATTTTCTGAAATGAATTTAGCTACTTTATCGCCAAATTCAGGATGCGCATTAATACCTGTACCTACAGCTGTACCGCCAATCGCTAAATTTAAAATGTGTGCTTTTGATTCACCTAACAACGTTTCACATTTATCAAGCATGAAACGCCATCCGCTAATTTCTTGTCCTAAACGAATAGGCGTTGCATCTTGTAAGTGCGTACGTCCAATTTTTATAATATCGCTAAATTGTTCTTCTTTTTCTTTAAAAGTATCACGTAACGCTTTTAAAGCTGGTTCAAGTTTTGTTTCTACTTCATTATATAATGCAACATGCATTGCTGTTGGGAATGTGTCATTTGAACTTTGTGATTTATTAACGTCATCATTAGGGTGAATCGTTTCATCACTGCCTTGTGATTTTAAATATTCATTAGCTACATAGCTCACAACTTCGTTTACATTCATATTACTCTGTGTGCCACTACCTGTTTGCCAAACCACTAATGGGAAATGTTCATCTAGCTCTTTATTAATGACACGGTCACAAGCATAAATAATAGCATTTTTTTTAGCATCTGATAGTTTTCCTAATTCATTGTTAGCTAAAGCTGCTCCTCTTTTTAACTGAGCAAATCCGTAAACAACTTCAATTGGCATTTGTTCTTTACCTACTGGAAAGTTACGTTTACTTCTTTCTGTTTGAGCACCCCAATATTTTTCTGCAGGTACTTCAATTTCACCGAATGTATCATGTTCAATTCTAACTGACATTTCATATTCTCCCCTTCACTATTCGTTATTCAGCTTTAGTATAGCATTAATTATTTTAAAGGGGCAATCGTATTATAGAGCGTTTACATATTATTTTATTTTAAACTGAATTTATGAGTTATTATTTTACCTTATTAACTAGAACCCTTCACTTTTTCATAAAAAATACCGTCAAAAATCAATGAGATTTTACGGCATTTTTATTAACTATCTTATTTTTTATAAATCATCCAACAGCTATGAAGTTTAGCTTTCTTTAGTAATGTTTATTTTGTTGAATTGTACTTTTGCTGCTTGTATTACGCCTACTGCCGTTAATATAAGTAGAATCGCACCGATAACCATAGTAACAGGACTAATCATAACTAATGTACCTAAGAATCCAGTTAAACCACTATAAAAATCTCCTAATGGTTTAAACAACAATACACTTATTACAATACAACATATCACACTTATAATAATTCCAGTTTGATTACCTTTAACGAACGTTGAAGCATTAACTTGATCAACAAGTCCACGAGATAAATTTATCTGTAATTTTATAACTTTAAACAACACGGGTAAGTAGAGTGCACCAATCGCCATAGGAAAACCTTTAATAGAAATTAAATTAACAATGACAGCACTAATCATAATGTATTTCCAATACTTACTTAACATATGTATAAGTCTCCTTAAATCCCATAATGATTTAATAATAACACATTCACTTTTAACTTGGCATTTCTTTTTAAATTAAAAATAATTTATCGTATTATTGATAATCGAAACGGTTTGATTTTCATTTTCTCTAAACTTCCATTTCTAAATTTCGACGTAAAAAACAGCACTTTGTGAATAGAGATTCCACAAAGTGCTGTTTTAAAACTAATTTTTTAAATCTGAACGGACTTCTGAGTCATGAGATTTATTTAACTTATCCTCATCATTTTCCTCAGAAATTTGTTCCATTTCCTTACCAAGTTCTACTACATCCTCGTAGTCACTGACCATTTCATTTTCAGGCTCAGGTTCAGATAAATCATTTTGTAAATGTTTATTATTCTTTTCATTTGCCATACCTATCACCCCACATTTATATATTAAGCAAAACGTGCTGTGAAATAATGTCTTACATCTTCAGGTAATCCTTCTGCTGCCGCTTCATCTAATACCACATTTACCATACGATGTGCTTTTAAATCTGAAGGTTCGAAGTTTGTTTTACCATTTTCTTCATATAATTTGTGCACAATTTCTTTTTTGTCAGCGCCTGTGATGATTAAAATAACTTCACGTGCTGAAAATAGACCTTGTTTCACGTTTACGTTCAATTTACCATTAGTATCAATTGACAGTACTTGTGTAATCAATTTACCTTTATTTTCTTTTGTTTTAATTTTATCACCAATAAATGATTCAGTGTCTTCATTAAATGAAACACTATAAATTTGACCTTCAGGTACACCTAAAGCTTCAAAATAAGATTTATTATCATCATAATCTAAAATATTAATTTGACTAAAGTCTACAGGATGATTATCTACGTTTTTCTTTAATTCATCTAATACTGGTGAATTATCATTAGAAAGGTGTACGCCTGCAATTGTTGTCGGATTGTTGTTAAATTGTTTTCTTAAGATATCTGCAGTATATTCAGCTACATTTTTTTCATTTTCTAAAACTTTAAAGTTCATTGCCATAGTAATTACACTCCTCTTTTTTATTAAGACGCGTTCTAGCATTATTTTTATTAATACCCTTGATGTAATGGAGGTAAACCACAACATTACTCATGTACCAATTTGATTAATTAAATGCTAAATTATAAGACTTATCTCTATTATACAAATCTATCACATTATTTTCATTCATTTAGCGCATTTATTAATGTAATTCTGGAAAACTTTGTTGTCTTAATGCTTCGTAAATAAGCAATGAAGCTGTATTAGATAAGTTTAATGATCTAATATTATCATTCATAGGGATACGTAACGCCGTTTCTTGATATGTTTCTTTCACCCAGTCAGGTAATCCTGTCGTTTCACGTCCAAAAATAAAGAAGTGATCATGAGTAGTATCAGTAAAATCAAAATCTGAATATGTTTTCTTCCCAAATTTAGTTAATAAATAATAAGTACCTTCTGTTGCTTCAAAAAAGTCTTCAATACTTTCATGATAAGTGATATTAACAGTTTCCCAATAATCTAATCCGGCACGTTTTAGCATCTTATCATCTGTACTGAAACCAAGTGGCTTAATTAAGTGTAAATGTGTATATGTGCCTGCACATGTTCTTGCAATACTGCCTGTATTACCTGGTATCTGTGGTTGAAATAGTACTATGTGATTTGTCATTCTATTTTTCGCTCCTCCTTTCAAGTCCTTTTAACATTTCAATTTGAACCTCTTCTAGTTCATTTTCAAAATGTTGGTCAATAAATGGTCTAGCAGCCTCGCCTTGAATTTGTCCTATTGCCCAATATGCTGTAGCTCTAATCATAGGTCTCGGATCATCTAATGCAACATCTTGTAATTCTGGTATTGCTGTTTCTTCTTTAAAATGTGCCAAAGCAATAATTGCATTACGTTGAATAGGTTTCTTACCTCTCCATGCACCTGCTAAATGACCGTAAGTATTTTTAAATTCTTTATTGCTCATTTTTAATAAAGGCACTAGTCTTGGTTTTAAAATTTCGGGTTCTAATTCTATATCGTCATGTTGTGTATTAATCCCTTTATTTTTAGGACACACTTGTTGACATGTATCACATCCATAAAGGCGATTACCAATTTTATAACGATATTCATCTTCTAGATAGCCCTTCGTCTGAGTTAAAAAACTGATACATTTCTGACTATTTAACTGTCCGTCACCAACGAGTGCTCCTGTTGGACAGCGATCGACACAAATCGTACAATCGCCACAGCTATCGATTAACGGGTCATCAGGTGCAAAAGGTATGCTAACTAGCATTTCTCCTAAATACGTCCATGTACCAAGGTCAGGATTGATGACAAAGCCATTTCTTCCAACAAACCCAAGTCCTGCGCGTTCTGCTACAGCGCGATCAGATAATGCGCCAGTATCTACCATAGATTTAATTTCAACGTCTTCTACTCTAGATTCTAAATATTCACCTAATTTGTCTAATCGTTTCCTCATAATACTATGATAATCTTGCCCCCAAGAAGCTCTGGCAAACATTCCTCTTCTGTCTCCCCGGATACTTTTAGGCGCACCTTTTAATTTATTTGGATAGCCAACTCCTATTGCTATAATAGATCTCGCTGTTGGCAAGTTTAATTTCGGTTCTGTTCTTAACTCTATATCAGATTCTTCAAAACCAGATGCATACCCTTTTGCATGATAGTCCACTAATTTCTGCTTCATTTCATCGAAAGGATCAGCCGTCGTAAAACCAATACTATCAATTCCAATTGAATGGGCATAGTCTATAACATCTTGTTTTAATTGGTTTAAATCCATTTTCTTACACCCCACCTTAAAAACATACATTCTACAGTTTAACACATTCATATGGCTTTGAAGTATTAGCTATATTACTTTTATTATAATTTAAATATAAAAAAACAAAAGACCAAATCGATAGCATAAAATTGATTTTAAACAATCCTATTTTACCAACTTGCTCTTAGTATTTAATAATTATAAAACTCTTGATAAAAAGTTTTTCGTTCTTTCATTTTGATGGTGGTCAAAGACTTCTTCCGGTGTCCCAGACTCCACAATGACACCATCAGCCATAAATACTACTTTATCACTTACATCTCTAGCAAAGTGCATTTCATGGGTTACAACTACCATTGTCATTCCCTCTTTAGCTAGATCTTTCATAACTTTCAATACGTCTCCTACAACCTCTGGATCTAAAGCTGATGTAGGTTCATCAAATAATAGAACTTCAGGGTTCATTGCTAATGCTCTAGCAATTGCCACTCTTTGTTTTTGACCTCCAGATAATTGTGCTGGATATGCATCAGATTTATCTTCTAGACCTACTTTTTCTAGCAATAACTGTGCCTCTTTTTTTAAGTCACTTTGATTCCCTTTTTTTAATAAACTAGGAGCTAAAATGACATTATCTATTACTTTTTTATGCGGAAATAAATTAAAATTTTGAAATACCATCCCCATTTGTTGACGCAATTTTTCTAACTCTGTATCTTTACTCGTTAAATTATTGTCTTTAAATATAACTTCACCATTTGTTGGTGTCTCTAATAGATTCATACAACGCAGTAATGTACTTTTCCCACTACCTGAAGGACCTATGATAGCAACAACTTCGCCTTGGTTCACAGTAAAATTAATGCCTTTTAAAACTTCATTTTCATCAAATGACTTGTATAAGTTTTTAATATTAATCACTAACTTTCAATCTCCCTTCAAAGAAATACATAACTCTAGATAACGTAAATGTGAGAATAAAATATAGTATTGCTGCAATGATTAATGGGGTAAATGGATCAAATGATGCACCTTGAACAACTTGTGCATTAAACATAATCTCACTAACACCGATTACAGATACTATAGAAGATTCTTTAATAACTGTAACAAACTCGTTACCTAAGGCAGGTAAAATATTTTTAATAGCTTGTGGTAATATGACTGATTTCATAGTTTGACCATAAGATAATCCTAAACTACGTGCAGCTTCAGTTTGTCCTTTATCTACCGCATTTATGCCGGCTCTAATAATTTCAGCAATATATGCAGAACAGTTAATTACAAGCGCGATCATACCACAAATTAATGCGGAAATATTCAAACCTAATACTGCAGTTGTACCGAAATAAACTAAAAATACTTGAACAAGCAATGGTGTGCCTCTTAAGAATTCAATATAGGCTGAAGCTAACCATCTTAAAACTCTAACTTTACTTAGTTTTAATAACGCAATAAATGCACCAAACACTGCACCTAGTACTACACCCACAACTGAAATTAGTATCGTATTTTGAATACCTTTTATAAAGAAGTTTCCATATTTAGTAAAGAAATTTCCATCATCCTTTTTCATCGCTTCTGCTGCTGATGATTTATAATCTGCTAGCAACCCTTTATCTTCAACATCTTTAATAGTAGCATTAAGTCTTTCCATCAATTCAGGGGAATTTTTAGGTACTGCAATTGCTGTTTGCTTCGTACCTTCATTAAATTTCACATCATCTGCAAATGCTAAATCTTCATTTTGTTTCAAGTAAGCTTCTGCAACTGGTCCTTCAATCACCATACCGTTCACTTTACCACTCTTCAATGACATGATTACTTCAGGTACTCTCGTTAAAGATTGTATCTGTGCATTTTCAATTTCAGTTTTAGCAATCTTTTCTTGTTGTGTTTGTTTTTGCACACCAATTTTTTGATTAGCAAAATCATCTATATTTTGAAATCTGTCTGCTTCAGACTTTTTAACAATCATTTTTTGTTCAACTGTCATATATGGATTTGAGAAATCAACTTCCTTTTCACGTTCAGGTGTTGGTGTCATTCCAGAAATTATTAAATCGATTTTCCCAGTTTTAATTGCTCCTAACAAACTATCAAATTGCATATTAACAATTTTTAACTTTACATCATTATTCTTTGCAATTTTCTTTGCCAAATCTATATCAATACCGGCATATTCAGATTTACCATTCACATTATGTTCAAATTCATAAGGTGCATAATCTGCCGATAAACCTACTCTCAATTCTCCACGTTCTTTAATTTTATCCCATTGATCATTTTCTGCTGCATGAGCATTTGGATTTATATATGTAATTATGGCGCTAATTAATATAATAAAGGCCATAAATAGTTTCATACTGTGTTTCATCTTGTTTATCCCCTCTCTATATAATTAATTATTATACATAATAACGTAATATTATTCAATAACTTTTTATATAAAAGCTATGTATGAAAGATTTTTTTAATTAAAATTACAATTTATGCATTATCTATGTATAAAAAAAGAGACCTAATAACTATTAAGTCTCCCTAGCTTACTGTTTAGGAATTTCAAAACTGTATATGTCATCAGTATATTTACTAATGAATTTTTTACATAATTCATGAACAAAAAATGCTGCAACAAAAGGAATAATGAAATAACCAAAAATTAATAATATGATATTCATTGTTGGATCTCCAGACATACGGTTAAAGGCATTAATTGGACCTACAAGTCCTGTATAACCAAAACCAGCTGACATCGGTGTACCTTCAATACCAATAAAGTAAGCAATCAAACCGCCTATAATACCATTAATTGTTAAAGGTATCGCAATGATTAAATGTCTGAAATAGACAGGTATCATCATCTTAGCAGCACCAATAATTAATACCAGATTCACACCAGCACCATTAACTCTGATTGATCCAAATAAGAATGTAACACAAGCTGCAACAATACCCATATTAGCTGCACCACTTCCAAGTCCTGATAGACTAATTGCTGTTGCAATAGCTACAACCGATATTGGCGTTACCATCAGCAATGAATATGTCACACATATTAACACTGACATTAATAATGGATTGAGTTCAGTAAATGAGTGCACTATGTGGCCTAAACCTTTTGTAACATTAGACACATAACCTAATGTATATAGACCAATAATTCCACTTACTACGGGAATAATAACTGGTAACAAGATCATTTCTAATGAACCTAATTTATTTTGCAATATTAAGTATAAAAAACAAGCAATAATTATAACTAAAATAGTATTAATAATATCGCCAATACCATTTAGCATAAATCCATCAGGAGTAATTTTAACAGCTCCACTACCCAACATAGCAGAAACACCTATCATCGTAGCACCTGCACCATTAAATTTAAATTGATGAGCAGCTAATACACCTATAATAAAAGCCATAAATGATTGAATTAAAACTACTAATTGGTATGTTGTTTCTAATAACTCATTGCCTTCTTTAAAAAACTTTAATAGTTCACCTAATAGTGCATTAGGTATTAACGCAATAACTACCCCTGCACCGACAGCCTGTAAGATATTACCAAAAAATTGCTTTCCTTTTGGTTTATTTATTTTAGTTTCGGTTGTTTTAGTTTTAACCATTGAATTTTCCTCCAAATATAACATTAGACTAATAATATTATATTTTAGCTAAAACTACAATATTCACTTTGATTATATTAATATTGTATACATGGTTTTATAAAGTGTATTTTATTAATCGAGTAAAATAGTACATTATTAATAAGTAATAGATATAAACACTGAGTATAATGAAAATCATTGACTCATAATTAATTTCGAACATAAAAAAGCAACCTCATAATATGAGGTTGCTTAACATGTACAACTAAGTACGTTATATATACCGGCGGTCGGGATCGAACCGACACTCCAATAATGGAACGGGATTTTGAGTCCCGCGCGTCTGCCAATTCCGCCACGCCGGCTCAATTTAATAAATAAAAAACTCCCAATGTGGAAGTATCAATGGAGCGGAAGATAGGACTTACACCTACACCTCATTCCGGGAAGGAACGTGTTCTAAAAGTTGAACTACTCCCGCATGCAAATATATTAATTATGGAGCGGAAGATAGGACTTACACCTATACCTCATTCCGGGAAGGAACGTGTTCTAAAAGTTAAACTACCCCCGCATGGGATATAAATAAATATGGAGCGGAAGATAGGATTTACACCTATACCTCGTTCCGGGAAGGAACTTATTCTAAGAGTTGAACTACTCCCGCATGCAAATATATTAATTATGGAGCGGAAGATAGGACTTACACCTATACCTCGTTCCGGGAAGGAACGTGTTCTAAGAATTGAACTACTCCCGCATATTGATGGAGGCGGCAACCGGATTTGAACCGGTGATAGAGGTTTTGCAGACCTCTGCCTTACCACTTGGCTATGCCGCCAATAAAAACTGGGCTAGCTGGATTCGAACCAACGAGTGACGGAGTCAAAGTCCGTTGCCTTACCGCTTGGCTATAGCCCAAAAATACAAAGGGCGGATGGTGGGGATCGAACCCACGCGTGTCGGAACCACAATCCGATGTGTTAACCACTTCACCACAACCGCCATGGCAGGGGCAGTAGGAATCGAACCCACATCAAAGGTTTTGGAGACCTGTATTCTACCGTTGAAATATGCCCCTATTAAATTAAAGTTATATGGTGGAGGGGGGCAGATTCGAACTGCCGAACCCGAAGGAGCGGATTTACAGTCCGCCGCGTTTAGCCACTTC
>NZ_LGPC01000012.1:0-514 GCF_001431205.1 Staphylococcus sp. NAM3COL9
GCGGAGGAAGAGGGATTCGAACCCCCGCGGGCCGTTAAGCCCCTGTCGGTTTTCAAGACCGATCCCTTCAGCCGAACTTGGGTATTCCTCCAAAAATATTAGGTAAATAAATTATATTCAATTATTATAAAAATGGCGGAGGAAGAGGGATTCGAACCCCCGCGAGCCGTTAAGCTCCTGTCGGTTTTCAAGACCGATCCCTTCAGCCGAACTTGGGTATTCCTCCAAAAAATTATATGGACCTTGCAGGATTCGAACCTGCGACCGAACGGTTATGAGCCGTTAGCTCTAACCAACTGAGCTAAAGGTCCTAAATATAATTTACAACTAATAAATAGTGGCGGTGGAGGGGATCGAACCCCCGACCTCACGGGTATGAACCGTACGCTCTAGCCAGCTGAGCTACGCCGCCGTTGTAATTTAGAATTGTATTTAAAAATATATGGTGGAGACTAGCGGGATCGAACCGCTGACCTCCTGCGTGCAAAGCAGGCGCTCTCCCATCTGAGCTAAG
>NZ_LGPC01000012.1:564-825 GCF_001431205.1 Staphylococcus sp. NAM3COL9
GTGCGCCCGACAGGGGTCGAACCTGTAACCTCTTGATTCGTAGTCAAGTACTCTATCCAGTTGAGCTACGGGCGCTATATTAAAATGATAATGCCGAGAACCGGAATCGAACCGGTACGGTGATCTCTCACCGCAGGATTTTAAGTCCTGTGCGTCTGCCAGTTCCGCCACCCCGGCAAAAATAATGGAGCAGAAGACGGGATTCGAACCCGCGACCCCGACCTTGGCAAGGTCGTATTCTACCGCTGAACTACTTCTGCA
>NZ_LGPC01000013.1:0-68835 GCF_001431205.1 Staphylococcus sp. NAM3COL9
GAAGTGGCTAAACGCGGCGGACTGTAAATCCGCTCCTTCGGGTTCGGCAGTTCGAATCTGCCCCCCTCCACCATTAATGGGCTATAGCCAAGCGGTAAGGCAACGGACTTTGACTCCGTCACTCGTTGGTTCGAATCCAGCTAGCCCAGCCATTTAGAGCCATTAGCTCAGTTGGTAGAGCATCTGACTTTTAATCAGAGGGTCAGTGGTTCGAGCCCACTATGGCTCACTCTATAGCATTTCTCTTATGAGAAATGCTTTTTTTGTGTCGAAAAATAAAATTTCTGAAAACCTTTAAATGCTAATAAAATAAAGAAAACTTAAAATAATTTATATACATTTTTATGCTTAGAATAATATGTAAATGACTATATAAGGACTTTTTATGAATTATAAATCACTATACTGGTTTTATATGTAAAATGACGATTTTATAAAAAAATTATGATATTACATTAACTTGAAACATAAAGCGCTTTCGATTATTCTAGTAACAGATGAAAACAAAGGGGTTTTTAGCATGAATAAAAAAATAGAAATAATTGGAGCACCTTCAACATATGGTCAAAGGAAATTAGGGGTTAACTTTGGTCCCGATGCTATACGATATGCAGGTATTGTTGATCGTATTAGAGCGATAGGGTTATCCGTTGAAGATTCTGGTAACATTGAAGTACCATCAATTGATTTAGATAAGTTTAATTCAGAGCAAGAAGGCTTACGAAATTCAGATGAAATTATTACTGTTTCTAACAACTTAAGTGAAGCTGTGTCAAATAGTATTGAAAAAAATAATTTCCCATTAATTCTTGGAGGAGATCATTCAATTGCTATAGGTTCAATATCTGGCGTAAGTAAACATTATGATAACTTAGGGGTTATATGGTATGACGCACATGGAGATTTGAATGTACCTGAAGAATCACCATCAGGTAATATACATGGTATGCCATTACGTGTGCTTGCTGGAGACGGAGATGAGCGTTTAGTTAACATTTCAAATTATACACCTAAAGTGAAGCCAGAAAATATCGTTCTTATAGGAATGAGAGATTTAGACGATGGCGAGCGTCGTTACATAAAAGAAAATAATATTAAAACTTATACTATGGCGGAAGTTGATAGATATGGTATTAAGCAAGTTATGGATGAAACGGTAGAGTATTTAGAATCCAAAACAGACGGTATACACTTATCATTAGATGTCGACGCGTTGGATCCAGTTGAAACACCAGGCACAGGTACTAGAGTCTTAGGTGGTTTGACATACAGAGAAAGTCATTTTGCATTAGAGTTATTACATAACTCAAAGTGTGTGACTTCTATGGACATAGTCGAAGTTAACCCATTAATAGATCATACGAATGATACAGCTAAACAAGCGGTTTGTTTAGTAGGTAGTTTCTTTGGAGAAACGCTTCTATAATTAGTAACGAAACTAATATGGATTTTATCCATGTTAGTTTTTTTAATTTTTATGATAAAATTAAATACTAAATATGACAGTTGGCTTTATGATTGGTATAATATATAACATGGGAACAGATAACCGGAGGAGATGTTATGGATTTATCCAACTTTTTTGATGACTGGAGTACAGTGAAAATAATTGCTAGTGTACTCGATTTGCTCATAGTATGGTATGTACTTTATCTTCTCATTACAGTTTTTAAAGGTACCAAAGCCATTCAACTATTAAAAGGTATTGTGGTAATAGTTATTGGTCAACAAGTGAGTAAAATGTTAAATTTAACAGCCACAGCCAAATTGTTTGATTTAGTTATTCAATGGGGTGTGTTAGCTTTAATCGTAATATTCCAACCAGAAATTAGACGTGCATTAGAACAACTTGGTCGTGGAAGTCTATTTAAACGCTATTCAACTAATTTAAATAGTGATGAAGGAAAACTTATATCTTCTGTATCCAAAGCAGTGCAGTATATGGCAAAACGACGTATTGGTGCATTGATTGTTTTTGAAAATGAAACAGGATTACAAGATTATATTGAAACAGGTATTGCTATGAACTCGGAAATATCGCAGGAACTTTTAACAAACGTGTTCGTGCCTAACACTCCTTTACATGATGGTGCGATGATTATACAAGAAAATAAAATTGCAAGTGCTGCAAGTTATTTACCATTATCAGATAGTGCCAAGATTGCTAAAAGCTTAGGTACAAGACATAGAGCTGCAGTTGGTATTTCTGAAGTGTCCGATGCTTTTACAGTTATTGTGTCTGAAGAAACAGGATCCATTTCTGTTACATTTGATGGTAAATTAAGAAAAGATATTTCTAACGAAGCTTTTGAAGAATTATTAGCTGAACATTGGTTTGGCACACACTTTAACAAGAAAGGTGTGAAATAATATGTTAGAAAGTAAGTGGGGATTGAGGTTAATCGCACTTGTATTAGCGTTAGTATTTTTCTTATCAGTGAATAATATGTTTGGTAATATTTTTAATGCTGATAACTTAGGACAGAAATCTTCAGAAACGATTGAAGACGTACCTGTTCAAGTGAAGTATGACAACACATCATTGTATGCAAGTGAAGCTCCAAATAAAGTAGATGTTGAAATATCTGGGCCACAATCTCAAGTACTGAAGGCTGAAAATGGAGAAAGTATCAAAGCTGTATTAGACTTGAGTGAGGAAAAAGCAGGTAAGCATACTACACAATTCCAAGTGAATGGGTTAAATAAAGATATTGATTATAATGTAAAACCGAAAGAAGCAACTATAAATCTGGAAAAGAAAGTAAGTAAAACATTAAAAGTAGAACCAGATGTAAGTAATAATGATTTGGATTCTGAATATAAAGTTAGTGAACAGAGCGTGTCACCAGAAACTGTTAAAGTGACAGGCGGTAAAAACCAAATTGATAAAATTGCTTATTTAAAAGCAACATATAAAAATAAAAGTGAAATTTCTAAAAACACGACAGATGTTGCACAAATTACTGCATTTGATAGAAACTTAAATAAAATTGATGTGATGGTTCAACCAAATGAAGTTAATCTAAGTGTGAAAGTAGAAGACTATAGTAAAAAAGTGAAAGTAAAAACTAAAGCAGTAGGCTCATTATCAAACGGTCGTGAAGTAGATAATATCAAATTAGATAATGAGGAAGTTGAAATTTATGGTAATAAAGAAGATCTAGAAGATATTGATGAAATTACAGCCAATATTGATTTGGATAATGTGGCAGGTTCTACTGAAAAAGATATTACGTTTGAAGTACCTGATAAGGTTACTAAAGTAAGTCCTAAAGATACAACTGCAACAATTACAATCAAATAGATTTTTTTAAATAAAGGAGATATATAAAATGGCAAAATATTTTGGAACAGACGGCGTAAGGGGCGTAGCTAATAAAGAACTTACCCCTGAACTGGCATTTAAATTAGGACGCTACGGTGGTTACGTATTAGCACATAATGAAGGGGAAAAGCACCCTAAAGTGCTTGTTGGTAGAGATACACGCGTGTCTGGAGAAATGTTAGAATCTGCTTTAATTGCAGGACTTATTTCAATTGGTGCAGAGGTAATGCGTCTAGGTGTTATATCAACGCCAGGAGTTGCTTATTTAACTCGTGCAATGGAAGCTGATTTAGGTGTCATGATTTCTGCTTCTCATAATCCAGTTCCAGATAATGGTATCAAATTCTTCGGTTCAGACGGTTTTAAATTATCAGATGACCAAGAACAAGAAATAGAAACACTTTTAGATCAAGAAAATCCTGATTTACCTCGACCAGTTGGAGAAGATATCATTCATTGCTCTGACTATTTTGAAGGTAGTCAAAAATATATCAGTTATTTAAAATCAACAGTAGATGTAAATCTAGACGGTATGAAAATTGGCTTAGATGGAGCGAACGGTTCTACTTCATCATTAGCGCCATTTTTATTCGGAGATTTAGAAGCAGATACTGTGACAGTTGGATGTAATCCAAATGGTTATAATATAAATAAAGAGGTTGGTTCAACACATCCTGAAACTTTAGCAAAGGAAGTTGTAGAATCTGAATGTGACTTTGGACTTGCTTTTGATGGTGATGGAGATAGACTTATCGCTATTGATGAAAATGGAGAAATTGTTGATGGTGATCAGATTATGTTTATTATCGGGCAAGCGATGTCTAAGAATCGTGAACTTAACAACAACATGATTGTTTCAACAGTGATGAGTAATTTAGGTTTTTATAAAGCTTTAGAAAATGAAGCTATTCAATCAAACAAAACTAAAGTTGGAGATCGTTATGTAGTTGAAGAAATGAGAAGAGGCAATTATAATTTAGGTGGCGAACAGTCTGGTCATATCGTTCTTATGGATTATAATACGACAGGTGACGGTTTATTAACAGGTGTGCAATTGGCAAGTGTTATTAAAATGACTGGTAAAAGTTTAAGTCAACTTGCAGGCCAAATGAAGAAATATCCTCAATCATTAGTCAATGTGCGTGTTACAGATAAATATCGTGTAGAAGAAAATATTGATGTTCAAGAAGTAATGACAAGAGTAGAAGTGGAAATGAACGGCGAAGGCCGTATATTAGTAAGACCTTCAGGTACAGAACCACTTGTGCGTGTTATGGTCGAAGCTTCAACTGATGAAGATGCACAACGTTTCGCGCAAACAATTGCAGATGTTGTACAAGATAAAATGGGATTAGACGAATAAACAAATTCTAATTTTGATAAAAAACAAAAAAGCTGGCAACAAGAGTTTTAATCTTGTTGCCAGCTTTTTGTGTTGCTATTATACAGCAATTTTAAAATATTAAAGTACGTTGTATGCTTGAACAATTTCTGTAGTTAATTGTTCATCGATTTTAGCATAATCTTTTAAGAATGTTTCAACACCGTGTGCTTTAATATAATCATTTTTTTCTACTGTTTCTGGATCGTTCGTGTCATCATATTTTAATAACAACGCAGCTGCTTTAACTAAACCATCATGCGCTAAATTATTTTGATATAAATAATTTAATGGCTTAATGATACGATCTTGAGGTCCTATTTTACGGATTGTGCCACGACCGACACGTGTAACTTCGTCCGATAAGTTAGGGTTTTTAAAACGACTAATAATTTTTTCAACATACTGTGCTTGTTCATTTTCTGTGAAATCAAATTGACTTGTAATATACTGGCTTGTTTCTTTAAGAACTTTATCTAAATCATGTTTAATATGCTCATCGTTAACAGCATCTAATACTGTAGGTTGATTAAAATATCGACCGGCATATGCTAAGTAAGCATGCCCAGTATTTACAGTTAGCAGTTTTCTTTCAATATATGGTGTTAAGTTATCTACATATTTAATGTGATTTAATTCTGGACCGAACCATGCATCCTTTTCGATAACCCACTCATAAAATGGTTCGACCACGACATCTAAAATATTTTCATTTTTTTGCATTGGTACGATTCTATCAACTGCTGAATTAGCAAAATGGATATGGTCGTCTAAAGGTCCAGTTATATCTAGAATAGCTTTTTTCAAAGTGTTCGTAGCCATAATAGCATTTTCACATGCCACAATATTTACAGGTGTTTCTTTTTCTTTTAAATAGGGCGCAAATGATTTAGCAATAATTGGTAAGATATTAACACCAACTGCAGTTGTAATTAAGTCTGCTCCTAGTACTGCTTCTTTCAAACTGTCGGAAAGGGAACCTGAATCAATTGCATCAACGTTATGCACGCGAGTTGTTGTTTGAGATTCATCAGCTAAAATTACATCATATTCTTGTTTTTCATCTAAAGCATTGATAATATCAGCGTTCACATCTGCAAATGTTACTTTAACGTCATTATCTGCTAAGATGTAACCGATAAAACCTCTGCCTATGTTACCTGCGCCAAAGTGTAATGCTTTCATTATGCATCAGCCTCCTCAAAGACTTGTTTAATTTCTTCTGCAGATGAAGCTTTAACAATACGCTCTACATTTTCTTCTTCACTAAACGTAATTGCAATTTTAGAAAGTAAGTCTAAATGTTCACCGTCTTTACCTGCAATTCCGACCACGACTTTAACTTCTTCGCCATCCCAATCGACACCTTCAGGAATTTGTATTAATGTCAAACCTGATTTTAAGACGCTTGCTTTAGCTTCGTCAGTACCATGTGGAATTGCTAAACCATTACCCATGAAAGTCGTAACGACTTGTTCACGATCTTTCATTGCTTGAATATATGCTTCTGTTACGGCACCACTTGAAACTAAGGCTTGTCCTGCTTTTTCGATTGCTTCGTTTTGGTCTTTCATTGATTGGTTAATAAAAATGTTTTCATTACTGAATAATTCGCTCATTTTCTTCACTCCAAGTTTAATAGATTTTGTAATTGTATAAGATAACTTTGCTTTAAAATATCTAACAATTGTTCTGGATGTTGCATAAATTCATCAATACTGTCTAAATGTTCAACCATTTTTCCTGATATATCACTGACAAGCTGTGACATCGTATCATCATGTGGTACAAACATATTTAATAAATAATTTACTGATAGATCGTCATTTTGATTACTTTTTAGCATGATAGGTTCATTCAAAATCGTAATTAAGATAAAAGGTTTTTGAATTATTTCATTCTTTAAATGAGGTATGGCTATCGGATATGGTTCCAAGACAAATCCTTGAGTGTCCATATGATGCTTAATAAGTTCAGCGAATGACTGACCATCTGTAATAATTTGATGTGATAATAATGTTTCGGTTAAATATGTAGTCCAATTAGAAACGCTTATATAATCAAAACATACTGAATCAATAAGTTCTAAACCTTTCCTGATATAAGATAGTTTAACTTCAGGGTCTGTTATATTTTGATGTGTATAATCTAACGTGTGACTTGGTTGTATATCTTTTTGCATGTTTAGAAATGCAGCAACATGATTAATATCTGAATCAGGCAATAGTGGATTTACAGTGATATAAGGTGTTGTAATGTCCAAATCTACCGTCGTGATAATTGCATCAAATTGTCTTGGATCTAATTCATTTAAATCTCCAACAGAAGCTTGGGTCGTTTTTTGAATCTCACTGAATGTTTGCTGTAACCGCGTAGCTAGTAAGCGGCTTGTACCAATGCCGCTACTACAAACGACTAAGACGCTATAAAATGGACTTCCTTGGTTTTGAATAGCGCCACCAAAGTGCAGCACAATAAATGCAATTTCACTATCTGGAAAATTAAAATTCGGCCAAATATGTGATAAACCTCGATGTACACTTTCAAAAAGTCTAGGGTATTTATGTTTAATCATTTCTGTTAATGGATTATATGTCTCAATGTTTGCGTTCAATCGATTGATCGCGGGGATAAGATGCAATTTCAATCCCTCGCTCAGAGTATCCCAATCTTTAAAGTCTTGTTGTGAATATTTAGCTACAGAGTGGATAAGTTGATCTATACGAGCTTCATCCTTATTATCTTTAAACACTTCTACGGATTCCTTACGTTTTGAACCGCGTAAATGGATCGTAATAAAGGTTATTTCTGCTTGATTGAACTGAACGCCATAAATATGTTCTAAATGTAAGGCGAGTGCAGCAGCTACTTTATGTTCAAACGAATTTTTAACATTATTATAGATATCATTATTTAGAGCAACGTATTCACCATTGAGCATACGATCGATACTTAATACGATATGCACAGTCAATGTAAGATAACTAGATTCAGTCAATGAATAGGGGAGTTGATCTAAATGATCCATAAGTATACGTTCTACTTGGAAAATTTTATCCATATCTACCATCGCCAGTTGAGATTGGTTAATGGATTGATAAACAAAATGATTTTCAATTACTGAATAGACACTCGTACTATTTAAATTATTGACCATAAGTTGACTTAATAATTCACGTTTTTTTGATTCAGCACCACTTAAATGAATACCTTCACCACGTTTTTTCTGTAATTTTAATTGATATTGATCAAGTTCGATGTCTAATTCATCCAAAAGTTTGGTTAACGTCTGTGTAGATACACCAATTTCATGTGCTAAGCCATATTGCTTGATAGGTTCTTTGGCTTGAATCAATGCATATAAAATAATAACTTTTTGTTCTTCTTGAGATAAATCAATCGTATTTTGTTGTGAAAGTACATGTTTCAGTGAGGTAACTGCATGCTCATCTGCATCCAATTGTATACCTCTTTTAGTCACACGTTCTAATTTAATATTAAAGGTATTTATAAAGGACTCAATTGATTTTAACTCTCTATGAATAGTACGAGAGGATACAGCTAGATGTTGAGCAATGTCATAAATCGTGACATATTGACCGTGATATTTAATTAACATTTCGATAATTTCTTTTTCACGTGTACTCAAAAACATAGTCATACCCTCCAGTGTTATTCTATATAATTTTAATTAATTTTCATCTTGCTTAAGATTTTCAAGTAATTCATCATATCTAGGTGAATTTAAGAAGTTGTCTACTGAAATATGAATTGCATTAGGTGCTTGTTTAATTGCTCTATCAGTGAGTTTCTTCTGTGTAATAACAAGTTGTGCATCATCAGATAATTGATTGATTGCTGTATTTGAAACATCCACATCTTGTATACCAGCTTTTTTAAATTTATTACGTAACATACTTGCACCCATAGCACTTGAACCCATACCAGCATCACAAGCGAATATAGCATGGTTTACTTTACTATAATCATGCGCATGTACATTTTCTGTATCATAATTATCTAATAAGTCTTCTTCAGATTGTGCTTCACTGTTTTCAGTATCTGCAGATGTACTAGCAGCACCAGTACCACTTGCTCCAACACTATTATTATCTTTATTCCCTGTTAGTTTAGAAGATACACTTGATTTTTTACCTTTAGTAGATTCCATTTTTTCTGTGGCAGCTTCTAAATCTTCATCAGGTTCTTTTGTGAATTTCAAGATCATGGCAGCAACGATGAATGAAACTAAGGCTGCGAGTAATACACCGATAAGCATGTGTAAAAATTCGCCTTTAGGTGCGTTCAGAACATAAACGATGAATGAGCCAGGTGAAGCGGGACTCTTGAATCCAAAGTCGAATAGTGAATAAGTTGCAACGCCTGTCATACCACCTAAGATTACAGCTATGAATAGTAACGGACGCATCAATACGTAAGGGAAGTAAATTTCATGAATACCACCTAAGAAGTGGATAATACCAGCACCGTAAGATGTTGCTCTTGCAGTTCCGGTACCAAAAATCATATAAGCAACTAAAATACCTAAACCAGGTCCAGGGTTAGATTCAATTGTATATAAAATGGATTGACCAGCAGAAGCTGCCTGATCGGCACCAAGTGGTGTAAATACACCATGGTTGATTGCATTATTTAAGAATACGATTTTTGCAGGTTCTACTATAATACTTACTAATGGAAGTAAATGCGCATGTACTAACGTTTCAACTGCTAATGAAAGGATGTACATAATGAATTCCATAATTGGTGCTAAAAGTTTGAAGCCTAGGATTGTCATTATAAAACCTAAAATACCAGCAGAGAAGTTATTGAATAACATTTCAAATCCTTGTGGTGTTCTCGGTTGAATAAATTCGTCAGTTTTTTTCATTAACCAACCAACGAGAGGTCCCATAATCATTGCACCAAGTAACATTGGTGTATCTGGTAAAGCAACGATAACCCCCATTGTTGCTACAGCAGCAATAATACCGCCACGCATTTCATGAATTAAACGTCCACCGCTATAAGCAATAAGTAACGGAATTAAGTATGAAATCATTGGTCCAGACAATTCACTCAACTCTTTATTTGGCCACCAACCACCATCGATGAAAATAGCAGCGATAAAACCCCATGCGATAAATGCACCAATGTTTGGCATAATCATACTACTAAGAAACGAACCAAATGCCTGGACTTTGCGCCCAATACCTTTGTTTTCTTTAGTCTCTGTTTGTGACATAAATTGCACCTCTTTTTCTCTTTTTATTTATATGTTCATTGTATGGTTGTTCACATTAATAAACAACTTAAAGTAATTTCAATTTTGTCATAGAGTTTTTGACAACTATATGACAGTTATCTATTATGAAAAATCAAGAGGATTACGTAGTGTGGCAACATATAAATAAATTTTTAAGTGGTTGTAAAAATAATATTAATAAATGATTTGCAATAAGTATTGTTTACATTGTACAATAATATTTATTGAGGGAAAGGAGGACAGTTAAATCGTTTGTTCAATTATAGCGCCTGTGCAAGTGAAGGGATGAAATGTTAATTATTTAAGGTTTATAACAGAAATCTTAATAGACATGATATCAGTACTTGTAGACGAGGAGGATAGTTATCGAACCATCGGCGGATGCTATCCCGGATGTGGCTCATTCGTGAACTTATTAAGGAAAACATTAGGGCAACCTAGTGCACAAAGTTAATAAGATAGCCAAAATTAAAATACTATTATAAGGTGTATGGGACTAATATGCCTATCTTAGACATGGATTTGCTTTTAAAAACAAAGGTACTAGTCCGTTTATGATGGCATATACGCAATTGAACAGGTTCGTACACGCTGAACGTTCCTTGCCCATCACCATTACATTGGAGGAAAGTTAAATGTGTGGAATTGTTGGATATATTGGGCATGATAATGCCAAAGAATTGTTATTAAAAGGTTTAGAAAAATTAGAATATAGAGGTTATGACTCTGCCGGTGTTGCAGTAGTAAATGACAAAGGTAATTCAGTATTTAAATCTAAAGGACGTATTGCTGAGCTTAGAAAAGTTGCAGATAGTGATGATACAGACGGTAATGTAGGTATCGGACATACACGTTGGGCGACACATGGTGTGCCGAATCATGAAAACTCACATCCGCATCAATCAACATCAGAACGATTTACACTTGTGCATAACGGTGTAATTGAAAACTATGAAGAACTTAAAAATGAATACTTAAAAGATGTTTCATTTATCTCAGAAACAGATACAGAAGTTATTGTGCAATTAGTAGAATATTTTTCAAATACAGAACTTGCTACTGAAGCTGCATTTACAAAAGTAGTTTCTTTATTAGAGGGTTCTTATGCACTTGGCTTAATCGATAGTGAAGATAAAGATAAAATTTATGTAGCTAAAAATAAATCACCATTATTAATTGGCGTAGGTGATGATTTCAATGTAATTGCATCTGATGCAATGGCTATGTTACAAGTTACGAACCAATATAAAGAAATTCACGACCATGAAATTGTTATCGTTAAACGTGATGAAGTTATTATTAAAGATCAAGACGGCAATGTTCAAGAAAGAGATGCATATACTGCACAAATTGATGCAGCTGATACTGAAAAAGGTGTTTATGACCACTATATGCTAAAAGAAATTCATGAACAACCAGCAGTAATGCGTCGTATTATTCAAGAATACCAAGATGAAGAAGGTAACTTGAAAATGGATGAAGACATCATCAAAGATGTTGCAGCGGCGGATCGTGTTTATATTATTGCTGCAGGTACAAGTTATCATGCAGGTTTAGTAGGTAAAGAATTTATTGAAAAATGGGCTGGCGTTCCTACTGAAGTTCATGTTTCTTCAGAATTTGTGTATAATACACCATTACTTTCTGAAAAACCATTATTTATCTATATTTCACAATCGGGTGAAACTGCAGACAGTCGTGCAGTATTAGTTGAAATGAACAGATTAGGCCACAAATCATTAACAATTACGAATGTTGCAGGATCAACGTTATCACGCGAATCTAACCATACATTACTATTACATGCAGGTCCTGAAATAGCTGTTGCTTCTACGAAAGCCTATACAGCACAAATTGCAGTACTTTCCATTTTTGCAAAAATCGTAGCGAGAGCACGCGGTAAAGAAGTAGATGTAAGTTTATTACGTGAATTAGCTAAAGTAACAACTGCAATCGAAGCCATTGTGGACGACGCAGATGTTATGGAACAAATTGCAACAGATTTCTTAAAAACTACTCGTAATGCATTCTTTATCGGTCGTACAGTAGACTATAATGTGAGTCTAGAGGGTGCTTTAAAACTTAAAGAAATCTCGTATATCCAAGCAGAAGGGTTTGCTGGCGGAGAGTTAAAACATGGTACGATTGCTTTAATAGAAGAAGGGACGCCTGTTATCGCATTAGCAACGCAAGAAAAAGTTAATTTATCTATCCGAGGTAATGTGAAAGAAGTTGCAGCACGTGGTGCAAACCCATGTATTATTTCAATGGATGGCTTAAACAAAGAAGACGATACTTACGTTATTCCAAAAGTGCATGGACTGTTAACACCATTAGTTTCTGTAGTAACGATGCAACTTATTTCTTATTACGCATCATTACACAGAGATTTAGACGTAGACAAACCACGTAACTTAGCAAAATCAGTTACAGTAGAATAAAAAAATTAAATTTTAAATCTTTGTTTATATATTAAAAGGCTGAATTCGTTTGTGATTCAGCCTTTTTATTATGCAATAAACTTAATAAAATATATTGGTCTATTAAAAAAGTATTAGGAACAAAATAATTATAAACAATTGTGACGTAACTAAAACAAAAGTAATGTTATTCTTGTATAATAGAAAATAATAAATATCATACAAAAACACATAAAAAGTTGTAAGTGTTACAATATTTGAATTTATAATTTTGAGGGTTTTGAATGATTAATAAGTAACATAATAGGAGCGTACTAAAATGAAGAAAATAAAATATTTAGTCTTACTTTTAATGTCTGTTTTTATTGTTGGTTGTGCCAACGGAGAAAATACATCTTCTGCCGATAAAGATACAGATGCTAAGGTAGTCACAAATTTAAAAAGTGAAAAAGAAGAAACAACTACCAAGGTAAAGGATGAATCAAAATCAGAGGAACCTCAAGTAGAAGGGGAAACGACAACTGAAGCTAGTGATGATAAGTTCCCGGGCTACGAAAAAATTAAAGTCGATGGTGGTGATTTGTCTGGGAATCGTGAGGCGAACGTCGTTGTTGATATTGGTTATGGCGATCGAAAATATTGGGCATTTACTAACGAACACGGGCAATTGACGCGAGTTACCGCAGATGAAATTAAAGTACAAGATGATGAGACAGAGGATGTGTTATCATCTGGTAGATATTATGCTGATGAGGCAAAGGTGCCTGGTGTTGAAAGTGATGTCTTAGACGAAGGACACATTATTGCTGACTCCCTTGGTGGCGTGTCGAATGCTTATAATATTACTCCGCAAGATAGTACTTTAAACCGACATGGTGATCAAGCTTATCTCGAAAAGACTATCCGAGAAGCGGACGGAGCTACTGATTTTGAAGCTAATATTACCTATCCTAATACCGAAACGCAAATTCCTTCTAGCTATCAATATACTTATACTATAAATGGAAATGAAGTAACTGATTCCTTTGATAATGTGAACCCTGATGAACTAAATGAGTCACTTGGATTAACTGGTAATAAGGAACCTGAGTCCGAACCAGCAACTTCAACTGGTGATGAAGAATCAGTTGCGGACGTTGATTCTGATGGTGATGGACAAGTAACAATTGCAGAAGCAGAAGCTGCAGGGTTCAATATGCCAATAAATAGTGATCATTGGTTATATGCGCATATGGACGATCGAGATAATGATGGGGTCGTAGGTGAATAGTATTACATTGTTTTGTGAAATATTAAATGAATGATGTAAGTTTAATTTTACAATGATATATTAGTGACTATTAAAGAAAATTTTGTTGCTGTAATTGAACGTATTACTTCCTAAAAGGCTGGTTGCATTTGCAAACCAGCTTTTTATTGTTGAAAGGTATATATTAGCCATATTATTTTCAAATTATAAGACGTTCTATTATGCTAAGATTAATACAAAATTTATTAAGAGAAACTAAGAGATGTTTTTAAAATGACGAAACTGAAAATATATACTATGGTATTTGGCGCTGTTTATCCGCATCTGATAAAGAAAGTCAAAAAGATGAAGCAGAGGAAGTCAATTGCTGTATGACAGTATATACGGAAGCACAATTGACAGTGATGGCATTGATTATGAAAGAAATTTGATACTTAGATAAAATGATTGATGAACTTGCTAAAGGTAAAACTTCAGAAAATGTATTTAGCGTTGCTCAATCAGAAAATGATTTACGTAAGTGTTTTAAAAAATCAATTGAAGTATATAGAATAGGGGCGATTTCATGCTTATTGAGTTGAAAAATGTTGCAAGAAGAAAACAAGGGAAAGAAATAATTAAAAATGTGACTTGGCAAATAAATGAAGGTGAGAAATGGATATTATACGGATTAAATGGTGCAGGTAAAACAACACTACTAAACATTTTAAATGCTTATGAACCACATACATCAGGGGGGCTATCATTATTTGGTATGCAACCAGGAAAAAAAGGTTATTCTGCAGATAATGTACGTGATCAAATAGGATTTGTTTCAAGCAGTTTAATGAATCGATTTCAAGATGGAGAAATTGTACTAGATGTAGTCATTAGCGGTATTTTTAAATCGATAGGCGTTTATAAAGAAGTGAAATCGACTCATATTGAAATGGCTAAGCTATATTTAGAGCAAATGGGTATGCTTCAATTTGAAAATCAATATTATGGTTATTTATCAACAGGTGAAAGACAAAAGGTATTGATTGCTAGAGCATTAATGGGTAATCCTAGATTGCTTATTTTAGATGAACCTGCTTCGGGATTAGACTTTATAGCACGCGAAGATTTGCTCAGTGCACTTGATAAATTATATAAACAAAATCCAAAACTTGCGGTGATTTATGTTACACATTTTGTTGAAGAAATCACACAAAATATCCAACGTGGCTTTTTATTGAAGGATGGTACATGCTATAAACAAGGAGAAATACAGTCTGTGTTAAACAGTGACATTTTAAGTGATTTTTTCAATAGAGATGTGAGTGTGGTTTATCAAAATCACCGCTACTCACTATTTTTAAAAGGATAACGCGTTGCGGAAAATGAAATATAATGCCATAATTTA
Organism: Staphylococcus sp. NAM3COL9; assembly: GCF_001431205.1. Taxonomy (GTDB): domain Bacteria; phylum Bacillota; class Bacilli; order Staphylococcales; family Staphylococcaceae; genus Staphylococcus. The sequence continues at coordinate 15,026 of NZ_LGPC01000013.1, forward strand.
ATACGATAACATGTGATGGAGGATTTTTTAAATGGATAATGTGAGAGCAATATTTTTAGATATGGATGGTACGATTTTACATAAAGATAACCGAGTAGATACGGAAACAACTGAAGTGATTCAACAGTTACGAAACCTTGGTTATAAAGTATTCTTAGCAACTGGTAGAGCACATGATGAAATTCATTATTTGGTACCCGAAACTTTTGAAGTAGATGGCATTATAAGTTCGAATGGAACGTTAGGTGTAGTGGAAAAAGAGACTATTTTCAAACATGGACTTTCTTATAATACAGTAAGTGAAGTTATTAAACGTGCAAAACAAGAAGCAATATATTATGAAATCTTCCCATTTGGAAGTGACCGTGTCGTGCTTAAAGAAGACGCATCATGGGCGAAGGCGTTATTTGAATCACCAACACCACCAGGCAAAGTAGGAGAAAGTGAATGGATTTCTAGAAGAGAGTCGTTAAAAGGCAAAGTAGATTGGGAAGACGCCATTCCTAATACGTCATTTTCAAAAATATATTTATTCTCACCTGATTATGAGAAAATTACTAATTTTCGTACTCAATTAATCGAGGATAATGCAGCATTACAAATCAGTGTATCAAATTCATCACGCTTTAATGCAGAGACTATGGCTTTTAATACAGACAAGGGTACAGGCATTAAAGAAATGATTGAACACTTTGGCATTAATCAAGAAGAAACTTTAGTAATTGGTGATAGTGATAATGATAGAGCAATGTTTGAATTTGGACATTATACTGTGGCTATGAGAAATGCGAGACCTGAAATTCAGGCTTTAGCAAACGACATAACATCTTTAACAAATGAAGAAAATGGTGCGGCAGCATATTTAAAAGAACATTTCATAAAAGATTAAGCTGATTAATTTAATTCTAGATATAACAGATTTAACTGTTCATAAAATAATTAACATAAAACTGATAGGTTTTCCTGAAAAGGTTATCTATCAGTTTTTTAACATATTCAAGAATTTTATAATACACGATACAAATAGGAAGTACATAATAGGGCTTTAAAACTCAATGGATAAATAAACGGTATGATTGTATCGAAATATAAAAATTGCCAATGTAGTCATTTTAAATGCTACATTGGCAATTCGTGATTGTGACATATATTATTTATCTGTTTTGTTAATTTGATCTTTTAAATCTGAAGTTTTATCTTTTGTAGTATCTTGAATAGTATTACTTTTATCGTTTAAGTTAGTTTTTGTATTATCTTGGATATTATTACTTTTATCACTTAGATTAGATTTTGTTTTTTCAGTGGTGTTAGTTACACTATTTTCTATTTTTGAATCATTGTTTGATTGTTTTTTAGATTTTTTTTTGTCTTTTTTAATTTCAGCTTTATCTACATCTTCACCATTGCGGTTATAATATTGAATAATCGCTAATATATTCATATAGTAAACGATTAATCTTACGACAATGACTATAACAGATACAATGTAAATTAAAATCGTTGCGATAGTTTGTGAAATGCCACCTGTTGAAATTGAAATTAATTGACTAACAGGGTTCGCAAGGATAATAACAATTAAGTTTAATAGTAATATACCAAGGTAGAATTTAAACCAAGTTTTCTTACCATTTTTAACACCTTTGAATCCACGTTTAACAGCTGCCCAAGCACCGACACTAGGATCTTTAACAAATGCTACAGTAAAGTTAATAATTACAATAGCAAAGAACCAATAAATGAATGATTGGATAAAGACTGTAATCGTTGCTGCAATAACTTGGAATGTTAGTGAAAGACCAAGTGCATGATCAGAACTACTTAATGGACCTTGTAGTGCTGTGAATAATTGCATGATACCTAAATTAAGCACTTTAGATATGAGTAAATTAAGCGCGAATAAAATTAGAATAAATAATAAAGTGAATAAAGCTAATTTTAAACTTTTAAGATATTTACCTTTTTTAAAGACTGAGAATAAATCTTTTAATTTAACCTTGTCTTTATTTAATGCTTTGTCTATAGTGTATATAGTTCCAGCTATTAATGGGTAACCAATTAATAAAAAAAGCAATAGTGGAATCAGAATTGTTAGTATCAACATGAACATTGAACCACCAATTGGTTGTTGCATTGACATCGCCATTGCGAATTTATAAATTGCGGGTTGAACTGGTATAAACGATAAAATTGTTAAAGCAAATAATATGATAAAACTTACAATTGAAAACAGTATTGTTTTAGCATTTTGCGGTTTTACATTTTGCAAAGCTAGTTTATGATATTTAAACAAATTTTAAGCACTCCTTTTTAGTGATAACAATACGATATCAAAAAAATGAAGATTTTAAAATTAATAGGTAACAAATTGGCTATAAAATGTTAAAATATCCTAATGAGAAAAAGTTGAAAGGAGATATCATCATGAAATTTGCAATTATTACTGATGTACATGGAAATTTTGATGCATTGGAAACCGTTTTGGATGATATTGATAGAAGAGAAGGAATCAATAAAATATTTAATCTAGGCGATAATATCGGAGTAGGGCATGAAACAAATAAAGTGCTTGATGAAATTTTCGATAGAGATGATATGGAAATCATTGCAGGTAATCATGATGAAGCGGTTATGTCAATCGTAAATGATACTCCTTATCCAGAAGACTTAAAGCACAAATTCTATGAGCATCATCAATGGATTGAAAGTCATTTAGATGAAGGTTATTATGACAAATTAGATGAATTACCACGCGTAATAGAGAAGGTTTTTAATAATAAAAAAGTATTGTTTATTCATTATGAAATTGCCAATGAGAAATTAAATACATCTATTGATGGGCAACCTTATAGTCCAATCGTTGAGCCAAGCGAAGAAAACGTAAAAGCATTATTTGAAGACAAGGATGCTGATTTAATTGTTTTTGGACATAATCATACAGTGCATTTTTATGACGACAAATCTACTGTGTATTTTAACCCTGGTTCTGTAGGACTTAATAATGGGGCTTATGCAGTTTATGGCATTATAACGATTGATGAAAATGAATTCTCATGTGAACGTGTTAAAATTCCATATGATAATGAAGAATTCATTAGAGGCTTTAGTGAAAAGCAAGTACCAGCAAAAGATCTAATTTTTGATAAGTTTATTTAAAGTATCACCGGTTTATTAAAAAAATATAAGGTTTCATAAGTGAAAAAGTGATTTTCTAATTGTATTTGGAAAATCACTTTTTTAAATATTAAATTTTAATGTGAGTGTGAATGATGTGTTGTTTGCTTTGAATAAATTGCAGAACATAAAATATTATTATCATGCAGATGATCAGTTGTTTCTAGTTGTATGGTCATATGCTGAATATTTAGGTGTTCTAATTTATGTTCTAATCTATTTAAGAGCACTTCACCATCTTCAATAGTCATAGTATTTGGCACCACAGCATGACAACTTAAAGCATTCATTTCGTTTGAAATAGTCCAGATATGACAATCGTGTATATTTTTAATTTTTTCTTCTTCTGTAATCATGGAAAAGACTTGATTCAGATTAACATCACTTGGCGTACCTTCCATCAAGATATTGAGAGAAGATTTTGTTATGCCCCAGCTACTTCTAATAATAAGTACAGATACAATGATACTTGCAATAGGATCGGCAATTGTTAAGTTGAAACTCCAGATAAGCACAGCAGCTATAATTGCACCTACTGAACCTAATAAATCTCCAAGTACATGGAGAAATGCGCCACGCATATTAATATTATGCGATGTGTCTCCACCCTTAAACATTAAATAAGCAACTATAATATTAACTATTAGTCCAGTAACACTAATTATAAACATTTCTGTGGATTGAACCTCTTGGGGATTAAAGAAACGACCGATAGCTTCAACAATAATAATGATACCAATAACGAATAATGTGACACCATTAAATAATGCAGCCAATATTTCAAATCTTTTATAACCAAATGTTTTATGACTATTAGCATGTCTTTCAGCATAAATAAATGCAAGAAGCGCTACACCTAAAGAGATAGTATCACTAAACATGTGTAGGCCATCAGAAAGTAATGCCAAACTATTAGAAACAAAGCCGCCAATAATCTCAACAATCATAAAGGTTCCAATAATTAGAAAACTAATAAGTAATATTTTTTTGTTGTTTGTGTGTACATGACCATGTGCATGATTGTGTCCATGGTGTTCAGATTCAGACATGTCAAACGCCACCTTTCATTACTATTGATGTGTTGCGTGATGTATCGCTTGTTTTAATAAGCTAGTAACATGCGTATCATCCATGGTGTATATCATAGATTGACCATCACGATTTGCTTTCACTAAATGAGCTTGTTTTAGTACACGTAATTGGTGAGAAACATTTGATTGGCTCATATCTAATTTGTGAGCGATATGACCGACACTGTTTTCACCTTGTGATAATAAGTGCATTATACGTAAACGATTGCCTTCACTTAATGCTTTGAAAATTTCAGTCACTTTATCAATTGTTTGTGAATCTAAGGATTCATTCATTATGTAACGCCTCCTTATATTAATGCATGAACATTTATTCATATATTAATATAAATGGATTTAATTGTCAAAGTATAATTCGCTTTAGTTTTAAAATCCTACAGAAGTGGTAGACTTTCAAGTAGTAACTACATTTAAGGAGGCAATAATTTATGAGTATATTAGTAATTGGAGCAAATGGTGGCGTTGGCCAACATCTAGTAAATCAATTAAAAGAACGCGGTGAAAGCTTTACAGCTGCTGTGAGAAAGCAAGAACAAGTAGACGCGTTAAAAGATAAAGGCATAGATGCAACTTTAATAGATGTAGAAATGGATGATATCGAAACATTGACTGAAAAGGTTAAAGGATTTGATAAAGTTGTCTTTTCTGTTGGATCTGGTGGAAACACAGGCGCAGATAAAACAATCAGTGTGGATTTAGATGGTGCAATTAAATCAATTAAAGCAAGTGAAGCCAATAACGTAAAACAATATGTGATGGTTTCAACTTATGATTCTAGAAGAGAATCGTTCGAAGCGAGTGGAGGTTTAAAATCATATACAATTGCAAAGCACTATGCTGACGAATATCTTAAACAAGCAGATGTAGGTTATACAATTGTGCATCCAGGCGGTTTATTAGATGATGCAGCTACGAATAAAATTGAAGTAGGTGCATTTTTTGAAGGTAGAGGATCAATTCCTCGTGAAGATGTAGCATCTGTATTAACTGAGGTTTTGACTTCAGATGATTACTTAAATACTGAGTTCCAAATTGTTAGTGGCAATGAAGCAATTTCAAACGCTTTATCAAATTTTAATAAATAATTATCAATTATAGAGCTGGTTTTAGAAGCCAATTTACATGAAAGTGTAAATTGGTTCTTTTTTTATTTGAAATATATAGCTTATAATATAAATGAATAGCAAAAATTTGATACAATGATAGATATCGTTTGGAGGTAATTATGAAAATTTCAAACACGAAAATCTATGAACAAATCGCTGACATTATTTTAGAAAGTATAAAATCAGGGGAGTATCAAGTAGGTGATAAGTTACCTTCTATACAAAAACTTGGTCAACAGTATGGTGTAAGCGTCGCATCAGTGCGAGAGGCATTAAATGCTTTAAGAACAATTGGCATTATAGAAATGAAACAAGGATATGGCACATTTATTAAGCAAATAGAACCTACCTTTTTTGAATTAGGCGATAAGTTCACGTCGTTAGATCAAATTACAGAACTTTTAGAATTAAGGGAAATCGTAGAAAGTGCTACGGTAGAAAAGGCTGCCATATATCGCAATGAAGCAGATTTAGTGGATTTAAAGAAAGCATTGGATGAAATGGGTGAAGCGGTAACAGATGGCACATCTGGTGAAAAAGCAGATTTACAATTTCATCTTTCAATTGCAAAGGCAGCAAAAAATTCATTGCTAGTTGAGCTATTAAATAACATTTCTGAATTAATGCAAGATTCAATGGAAGAAACAAGGAAGATCTTTATTTATAGCAAACAAAAAACAATGAATAAATTACATGAAGAACATGTGGTTATTTATAATGCAATCATAGAACAAAATGCTACTTACGCAGTTAAATCCATGGAATCTCATTTATTAGAAGTTAAAGAAACTATTTTAGCTAATTTTAAAGAGCAATAATATTTGGTAAGTATTTAGAAGTGAGGCGAAAAGCTAATTTTTAAAATTAGCTTTTGTTGTGTGAATCTAAGTCGGCAAAGATGACTAGAAATAGGAATAAAAGTGCTGAGACTTTATAAAAAGCTTTAATATAAGCGTGTTTTTTAATAGTTAGCTACTGCAAATACAACAATGTGACTGAGACATGTATTTATGTTTCAGCTTTTATTTATATTTATTAAGTTTATTACACATGCTTTTCACTTTAGGTTGTTGTGCAATAATAAAAGTCCAAACTTCCATAGTTTGGACCTTATCGCAAATTTTATATTTTTGAAAAAGTAATCAGCTTTTTCAAGTACATCATAATAAACTTTTAATTACCTTATATGTAAAACAAATAGAGTCTGTTTTCATGACTCTATAGTAATTATAATATTTTTAGGTATATAATGGCAAGTATTTTTGTGAAAATTTTACAGCAATAATATAATTATTCATTACTATGCTAAAACATGTAATTGAGCCAAATAAAACAATCTATTATGCTTTATAAAAAATTGATATAATAACAAGTGGTTTTAGTATCATTGAACGCTGAATTAGGCGTTTATAACGCGTATCGTTATATGATACAATCTTTATAGCTCAAATAAAAAATACAAAACTATACATACAAATTTCCGTTGAAAGTATTTTATATAGAAATACTTAAAATTTAAATGAAGCAACTTAAGAATTTGGAGGTGTGATTAATGCCATTATTTTTAAAACCAATTTTCCATGAAAAAATATGGGGTGGCAATAGATTAAAAGAATTAGGATATGATTTACCAAGCGATTGTATTGGAGAAGCATGGGGGATATCAGCGCACCCAAATGGCAAATGTGAGATATTAAATGGACCCTACCAAGGTCAGACTTTAGACCAAGTTTGGAATGACCATAGAGAATTGTTTGGTGATTTTCCAAGTAAGGAATTCCCGTTAATGACTAAAATTGTTGATGCTAAAGAAGCACTGTCAGTACATGTTCATCCAGATGATGCATATGCTTATGAAAAAGAGAATGGTCAATATGGAAAGTCTGAGTGTTGGTATATAATCGACGCTAAAGAAAATTCAGAAATTATCTATGGACTTACTGCAGAGACGAAAGAGCTGGCCATAGATAAATTAAATGACGAAGCGTTTAATGGATTATTTAATAGAGTTAAAGTTAAACCTGGAGAATTTTATTTTATTCCTGCAGGTACAATCCATTCCATAGGCGCAGGTATTCTTGTGTATGAAACGATGCAATCTTCAGATGTAACGTATCGCGTGTATGATTTCGATCGTGAATATGACTCTGGGAATAAACGCAAACTTGACCAAGGAAAAGCTAAAGATGTCATTGAAATAGCCAATGATAATATAAACATTTCTACAGACACTGAAATCGTAGAAAATCACAAACGTACACAACTCGTATCTAATGATTTTTTCACAATTGTGAAATGGGAAATTTCAGGGACACTAAATTATATGAAACCAAGAGAGTTTGTTCTCGTATCAGTACTTAAAGGTGAGGGACAAGTGATTATTGATGGTGAAGTTTATGATTTAAATCACGGACAAAACTTTATTCTAACTTCAGACGACTTAGATACAATATTTGAAGGAGACTACGAACTAATAGTAAGTTACTTATAGAAAAATGGAGTGTTTTGAAATGTATAAATTTTTGTATATCTCATTAGTTTGTGGAATATTGGCAAGTGCAGGCATATTTTTAAAATTACCAATTTTTCCTTCTATGGCATTTCCAGTCATTATAGGGATAATTGGGATAATTTCAGCATTGGTCACGATTCCTAATAAAGAGATAAGCGGTTTATTAAAGCTAGGCGGGGTTATGATTAACATTATGCCGATTATGGCTGCGTTTGCCGTAGCGCAATAGCTAATAAGTACAGTATCTTTACATTATTGTAGAAGATACTTTTTTTGTGATTTTACAAAAAGTATAAACAGAATAAAATTATTTCGAAATATACTTTACGAAGTATCTTATGATTAATGATTTGTATTTGCTGTAAGTATTTAGCTGAAAAGATTTAAATAAACATTATAAAATATAATCTTTGTTTTTACAGTTTTATGTCAAAAGAAATATGCTAAAATGGAACTAAATTAGGAGGTGGCAAGTGTGAACAAAGTGCGAGGAATCATGATGACCTTGGTAATTGCAATGGTTGCAACAATATTAGGAAGTGAATTTCCAGTCATTGGCGGTGCGATTTTTGCTATTATTATAGGAATTATTATCAATAATATAATTTTAATTCCAAAAAAATATGAAGCTGGTATTAAATATAGTAGCAAAAAGATTTTGCATTACAGCATTATTGTGCTTGGGTTTACATTGAGCTTTCAATCTATTGGAGCAATTGGATGGAAATCTTTACCAATCATTATCATTACTTTACTTGCTGCCTTTATAACTGTGTTCTTCTTAATGAAGATATTTAAAATTAATGAACATTTAAGTATTCTAATAGGGGTTGGAACAGCAATATGTGGGGGATCAGCAATTGCTGCAACAAGTCCTGTAATTAAAGCGAAAGAAAGTGAAGTAGCATTCGCTATTTCTACAATATTTTTATTTAATTTAATAGCAGTATTTATATTTCCACCATTAGGCCATGTATTAAATATGGGGCAAACTGCATTTGGATATTTTGGAGGAACAGCTATTAATGATACTTCAAGTGTGATTGCTGCAACTTCAAACTATGGCAATACGGCCTTAGAAACGGGCGCAGTTGTAAAATTAACGCGTACGTTAATGATTATACCGGTGGTACTCTTTTTTACATATAGAACGATACGTAAAGAAAAAGCGAAACAAACTGATACATCTATCGCTAAAATATTTCCATGGTTTATTGTATGGTTTATCGTAGCATCTTTAATAAGTACTGTTTTTAATTTTTCACCTACAGTGATACATGTATTCCAACAAATTTCATTGTTTTTAATTACAATGGCAATGGCTGGTATTGGATTAAGTGTTGATTTCAAACAATTTAAGCAAGCAGGTATAAAACCGGTAATGCTTGGACTAGTAACATGGATAGTCGTCATTATTTCAAGTTTAATTACAATGAAGTTGATAAACTTATTGTAATATTTGTTTAGAAGGAATTTTTTGCATATAATAGTAAGATAGAATTTTTATATGAGATAAGGAGTATCTAAATGGCAGAGGAAACAAGTTATTTTTGGTTAAACTGCGGATATAATCGCTGGAACCATAATGAACTATTAGTAGGTCAAACGACATTATTTGAATCAGGTGCACAATTTAATCCTTCACAAGGTTTCCGATCATTTAAACAAGCTAAAGCAGGAGACCGTGTTATCTTTTATCAAGTACAAATGGATACTGGTTTATTAGGTTTTGGAGAAATTATAAATGTACAAACAGGTGCTCAAAATAAAATTCGCGTTCATTTTCAATTACAAGAACAGCTTAAACCATTAACTGCAGATTATTTGAAAAGAAGCGAACAATTAGAATTTAGAATGAGAAACATGAAAGAAACTTTATTCAATCAAATTACACAAGATGAATTTGAATTAATTGTGAGTTTAGGTAAAGGAGAAACAAAAATCCCTCGCTACTTTTTTATATCTGAAGAACAAGAGTTTGAACCTGAATCATACAATACAATATATACGCACACATATAACGGTATTAAACGAAATGGTTATCATTTTTACACGCAACTTGAAATAGGTGATCAACTTATTTTTTATAATAAAAATAGAGATCAGTCCGTCATTGGTGTAGGAGAAGTGAGCAAGCATATACATGAAAAAGCACCTATACCTGGAAGAACAAACAGTACTGCAATTGAGATTTATTTTGAAAAAGAAATAGACCCTGTCTCATTGGGTACATTAAACAAACATCCTAAATTAAAAAATTTATATTATCTTCAAGAAAACGCAAAACAAGCTATTGCTAGCATGTCTAAAACACAATTCGATGCGATTCGTGAAATAAGTGAAAATGATGGTATGAAATCACAGTTTGAAGCGGTTAAAAGTGGACAGATGATTGATGAACATACTGAAGATTTAAAGCCGTTGATTTTACTCGTAGTTGATAAAGGCGAAGGCTTAAAGGCTGCTGAAGATTTATTACAAAAAACGAATGCGAAACCAGTTATAACTTCTGGTCATCCTGACTTTTCTGAAGATATGTTGTACGGTAAATATTTACCAAATGAAACAGGTGCACTGTACTATAGAGAAGGATTCATAACGAATCTTATGCCACGTACAGATAAAAGCTATCTTGTTATAGATAACTTTAATCGCATTGATCCAGATATATTCCAAACATATATTAATGTGCTAGAAGGTTATGAAGTAACATTACCACGCTATAATAGAGACGGTAGTATGGTTAAATGGTCTAGAAAAAAAGATTCGTTTTATCATTTTAATCCAAATTGGCATATTGTGGGTATCACATATGATGATTTAAATGAAATTAAACAAAAATATACTGAGCAATTTTTGAAATACACAAGAATCGTGAAAGTAAATCAAGGATAATCTTTAAGTCATAGTGTATTTAAAGTTAAATGATATAACATAAGCTATGGACATAGCCATACTTAAAATAGAAGCACCAATTCATTATGTTTTTTTAGTGGATTGGTGCTCTTTTTTTAATGCTTAGTGTTCATAGTGTTAGTCCTATCGAGTTTAAAATGTCCACATCGGTTATAATTAAAAGATAAATGTCAATCAAACTAGAAAACGAGTGATATAATGATTTGATTTTATAATTTTAGGATATAATAATAATGTGGAGAAATCATATTTACTTATGAAGTGACAATAAATATCTTACTGTTAGGGGTGAAGTATATGCCAATAATATATTATGATGCCAATTGTGTATATTGCTATAATTATGCAATTTGGTTAATACAAAATGGGTTATCAAGACGTTATCAATTTGCGGAATTACAAGGTGAAATAGCGCAAAATTTATTTGAGAATTATCCTAAAACAAAACAATACGACAGTGTTATATTACAAGAAGGGGATTATTTCGAATATAAATCTGATGCAATCACAACTCTAATCACAACACTGACAAATTATAAATGGATCGGGATATTGCTACATTTGACACCTAAACCACTTAGAGATTTAGGATATCAATTCTTTGCTGATAATAGAAATAAAATGTGGAAAACGCATTGGCATCAGCCTAATGCTTATGAAAAATCATTTTTTATTGATTGAATAGACGGAGGAAGCAAATATGGAGAACATTGTTGTAATAGGGAGTTCATCAATTGATTTAGTAGTGAAAACAGACGTTTTACCACAAGCGGGTGAAACAGTTATGGGTAATTCATTTTTTACAACTACAGGTGGTAAGGGTGCTAATCAGGCTGTTGCAGCAGCTCGTTTGAGTGATAAGGTCTATATGATAGGCGCTGTAGGCGATGATGATAATGGGAAAAAGATTATAGAAAATTTAAAACAAAACAATGTAGATACAACTTTCATAGACAAAATCGAAAATGAAACTTCTGGAACAGCGCATATTACACTATTCGAAGATGATAATCGAATCATCGTTGTGCCTGCTGCTAATAATCATGTAACTCCAGAAAAAGTGTTGCCAAAGCTCGATCACTTTGGTGTAGGAGATATTATTTTGATGCAGCATGAAATACCAGAACAAACAATTAAAGAAGTAACTGACTACGCAGTTAAACGTGATATAAGAGTAATATTAAACCCAGCACCATTTCGTAAAATTGATAAAGAAATCATAGACAAAGTGACTTGGATTACGCCTAATGAGTCAGAAAGTGAACTTCTATTTGAAAATAAAGTAGTTGAAGCACTCAAAGCATATCCCCGTAAACTCATTGTAACCAAAGGGGCAGCAGGTGCTATGTTTTATAATGATTCTCAACAGCTTATTAAAGGGTATAAAAAGCAAGTCATTGATACTACAGGGGCTGGAGACACATTCAATGGTGCTTTAGCTGTTGCACTAATTGAAAACAAGACTTTGGAAGAAGCGGTTGATTTTGCTAATTTAGCTGGTAGTTTTTCTGTGACTGGATTAGGTGCTCAAGGGGCAATGCCATACAGAAACGAACTGGATTAATTTCCCTTAACTTGGGTATAATATAGTGAAGTTATGAAACGACAACTCAGATTATAATAATTATAATTTATAAATAAGAATCGCTTTACAGATTGTAATGATTATTATATAATAATATATGTAATCAATGATTTGAGTTGTCATTCTGTAATGATAAATAAACTTAAAGGAGAGATTTTAGCATGGCAAACAGTAATAAAGATGTAGTGAAAGTATTAAATGAACAAGTAGCAAACTGGACAGTAGCATTTACTAAATTACACAATTTTCATTGGTATGTAAAAGGACCTAATTTCTTCTCATTACACACTAAATTTGAAGAATTGTATGATGAAGCAAGTCAGTATATCGATGATTTAGCTGAACGTATTTTAGCAACAGGTGGCAACCCAGTAGCAACATTAAAAGAAAGTTTAGACCTTGCAATCATTGATGAAGCTGGCAAAGGCTATAAAGCTGAAGAAATGGTAGAAGAACTATCTAAAGACTTTGAAAATATTACAAAACAATTAGAAGCAGCAATTGAAATTGCTTCAGCTGCAGAAGATGATGTAACAGAAGATATGTTCATTGGAATGAAAACAAATATAGATAAACATAACTGGATGTTAAAATCTTATTTAGGAAAATAAGATAATACAGTCTTATAAACGATTAAATATTATATTTTGACTGAGTAATAGATTAGCGTATAAATAATCTATTACCTAGCCAAAAGCACTGATCTGTTTTTTAATGGATTGGTGCTTTTTTATTTTATGTTTTTAAAAATGTAAAATAAAGATATATACAAGAAACGTTTTGTCGTTTATCTCCTTTTGACTTTTTCGGTTCAGACTTTGTAGGAACAATAATTGATAAGCGAACATCAGTGAAAGATTTTGATATAGGAGATCGTGTGATTCCCAATTGTGCTTTTCCAGAACAACCTTTTCCTGCTGTAGCTCCAGGAGTAGTAACCAACGAAGCTTCTAAGGGATGGCTAAGGCTACATAAATCTAAATTAATAACTATTCCAAATAAAATGTCAGATGAAATTGCTTCAGGTTATTCTATAGGGGGACAAATTTATACCAGTATGGTTAGAAGAGTGAATTTAAAAGATAATGAACGTGCTTTAGTTTTAAGCGCGCGTTCAAATACTTCTATGTTTATCATAAATAATTTACTTGCTAAAAATAGATAGAAACAACCTAATTGGGAGCACATAGAGGGACTAGGTGATTTTGATGTTGTTTTTGATCCTTTTTTTTAATATTCACTTAGAAAAGGATCAAAAACAACTAAATACTGGAGGACGATATATAACTTGCGGCTATAAAAATCAAAATTAAAATTTTCAAGACGAGTATGATAAATTTAATGTGAATAATCTATATGAAATAATGTTGAAAGTTATGATTAATAATATGTCTATCATAGGAAATTGCATTGGTACTAGTGAAGATTTAGAGAAATCTTTAGATGCTTTTAATCCAGATACTTTTATTATTCCTACATATAGCAAGTACGATATTAAAGAGGGTAATAAGTTTATAGAAAAAACTTACAATGATAATGGGCGATTAGGGAAATCAGTACTTATATATAGTTCATAACCTTGAAAAAAATTTTTATAAATGGTAAGAGTCTGTACAATAGAATGGCTTAACCATATTATTGTATTATTGTAACAATTCTAGTAGAACATTCTATTATTTACTCGGAATTTTTATATCTTATCAATTTTTCCATAAAAAAACAGGTCCTTCAAAACATGCGTTGTTTTGAAGGACCTGTTTTATTGAAATATCAATTACTCAGCCATTTCGAGTGCGACTTCCATCATTTGTGTAAATGAATTTTGACGTTCTTCCGCTGTAGTTGCTTCATCACGTAATATATGATCACTTACTGTGAATATGCCTAAAGCTTTTTTACCGGCGTAAGTTGCATTTAAATATAATGCAGCAGATTCCATTTCTATACCTAAGATGCCCATACGTTGCCATCTTTCGTTAAACGTTGGATCTGCATTGTAGAAAGTATCAGATGATAATATATTTCCTACATGTGTAGTTGCCCCAATTTCATCCGCTTTTTGTTTTGCTTTTAAAACTAAATCGAAATCAGCTAAAGGTGCATAATGACCTGGAATATTATATTGCTCTACATAACTAGAGTTTGTAGAAGCTCCTTGGGCAATAATTATATCGTAAAGATTAACGTTTTCTTGTAATGCACCACAAGATCCAATACGGATAATTGTCTCAACATCAAAGAAATTATATAGCTCATAAGAATAAATTCCAATACTAGGTACGCCCATGCCAGATCCCATTACGGATACTTCTTTCCCGTTATAAGTGCCAGTATATCCAAACATATTTCTAACTTCGTTGAATTGTTCAACATTTTCTAAATAGTTGTCAGCTATGTATTTTGCTCGAAGCGGATCTCCAGGCATTAATACTGTTTTTGCAATTTTAGTTCCATTGGGTTGAATATGAGGTGTGGATTTTGTCATAATCATCTTCTCCTTTATGTTCTTTTATCAATTTAAAGATAACATTTGTTTATTATTTTTGCGAATTTTTGTAGTATAGATAATAAGAGAGTGTTTATAAAGATATCCATTTAATTTTGCTTTATAATAATAAGTGAAATGAATGTTTATTGTAAACAAAAATTAGGAGGATTTAATATGAATTATGCAAAATATATAGATCATACATTACTTAAACCGGAGTCGACTAGAGCTCAAATCGACAAAATTATCGAGGAAGCTAGAGAATTCAAGTTTAAATCTGTGTGCCTTAATCCTACACATGTAAAATATGCAGCTGAAAAACTTAAAGATACAGACGTATTAGTTTGTACTGTAATTGGATTCCCTTTAGGCGCGTCTACTACAGAAACGAAAATGTTTGAAGTTGAAGACGCTGTGAAAAATGGTGCATCTGAACTTGATATGGTTATCAATGTGGGTGCCTTAAAAGATGGACGTTATGAAGATGTACAAAAAGATATTGAAGGCGTTGTAGGCGCTGCGAATGGCAAAACAGTTAAAGTAATTATTGAAACATGTCTATTAACAGATGAAGAAAAAGTTAAAGCAAGTGAACTAAGTAAAGCAGCGGGTGCTAACTTTGTTAAAACATCAACAGGTTTTGCTGGTGGCGGTGCAACTCCAGAAGACGTGAAATTAATGAAAGATACTGTTGGAAATGAACTAGAGGTGAAAGCTTCAGGTGGCGTGAGAAACCTTGAAGATTTCAACAATATGCTTGAAGCTGGCGCAACACGTATTGGTGCGAGTGCAGGCGTTCAAATTATTCAAGGTTTAGAAAGCGATTCTGATTACTAGAATAGTTAACAAGTAAAAAAGGGAATATATTATTGAGTTTGTATTATACACAAACAGGGGAGGCCAACTCATATGAGAATGGTAGATATTATTGAAAAAAAACGTGATGGACAAGTACTTACAAAAGAGGAAATTGAATTTTTTATAAATGGCTATACAAATGGTGACATACCAGATTATCAAGCTTCTAGTTTAGCAATGGCTGTGTTCTTTCAAGATATGAATGATGAAGAAAGAGCTGCATTAACTATGGCAATGGTTAATTCAGGTGATGTCATTGATTTATCAGATATTCACGGTACTAAAGTAGATAAGCATTCCACTGGTGGAGTTGGAGATACAACTACATTAGTACTTGCCCCTTTAGTTGCAGCTGTAGGTGTACCTGTAGCTAAAATGAGCGGAAGAGGACTAGGTCATACAGGTGGTACGATTGATAAATTAGAATCAGTTGAAGGTTTCCATGTTGAAATCAGTGAAGAAAAATTTGTTAAATTAGTTAATGAAGCTAAAGTTGCTGTAATTGGACAAACTGGTAACTTAACACCAGCAGATAAAAAATTATACGGTCTTCGTGATGTTACTGGTACCGTCAATTCTATTCCACTTATCGCTTCATCAATAATGAGTAAAAAAATTGCTGCAGGTGCTGATGCAATTGTACTTGACGTTAAGACAGGTAATGGCGCATTTATGAAGACGCTTGAAGATGCTGAAGCTTTAGCACATGCCATGGTAAGCATCGGTAATAATGTAGGTAGAAATACAATGGCTATTATTTCAGATATGGGTCAGCCTTTAGGACATGCTATTGGTAATGCCTTAGAAGTGAAAGAAGCGATTGAAACACTACAAGGTAAAGGTCCTGTTGACTTAACTGAACTTGTAATGACTTTAGGTTCACAAATGGTTGTAGTGGGTGGTAAAGCGAAAGATTTAGAAGAAGCACGTGAATTGTTAGAAAAAGCAATACAAGATGGTTCTGCTTTAGAAAGTTTTAGAATATTTTTAGAGAATCAAGATGGAGATGGCACAGTGGTAGACGACGTATCAAAATTACCACAGGCTAAATACCAAATAGAATTGCCAGCGGAATCATCTGGTTTCGTGACTGAAATTATAGCGAATGAAATGGGCGTTGCTTCGATGATGTTAGGCGCAGGTAGACAAACAAAAGAAGATGATATCGATTTAAGCGTTGGCCTTGTATTGCATAAAAAGGTTGGAGACAGAGTCGATGAAGGTGAATCGCTATTAACAATACACAGTAATCGCCAAAACGTTGATGATGTAATAGAGAAATTAAAGCAAAGTATCACAGTAAGTGAACAAGGTGCAGAACCAACATTGATCCATAAAATTATTACTGAATAGGAGTTGAGACAATGACTACACCATTTAAACGAGTACACTTAATTGTTATGGACTCAGTAGGCATAGGGGAAGGTCCTGATGCAAAAGCTTTTAACGATGAAGGCAGTCATACATTAAAACACACGCTAGAAGGTTTTAATCAACCATTACCTAATCTTCAAAAATTAGGCTTAGGTAATATTGAGCCACTACCTGTAATTGAAAAAGAAGCAAATCCGCAAGCTTTTCACACTAAAATGAGTGAAGCTTCAGTAGGTAAAGATACGATGACAGGGCATTGGGAAATTATGGGATTAAATATCATGCAACCTTTTAAAGTATATCCTGAAGGGTTTCCTAAAGCATTGATAGATGAAATCGAGTCTATAACTGGTCGCAAAGTAGTGGCTAACCGCCCTGCTTCTGGAACGCAAATTATAGATGAATGGGGAGAACATCAAATGAAGACTGGAGACTTAATTGTCTACACTTCAGCTGATCCAGTGCTCCAAATTGCTGCCCATGAAGATATTATTCCGTTAGAAGAGCTTTATGATATTTGTGAAAAAGTAAGAGAATTGACTAAAGATCCAAAATATTTAATTGGTAGAATTATTGCCAGACCTTATCTTGGTGAACCAGGTTCCTTTAAAAGAACATCTAATAGACATGATTATGCTTTAAAACCTTTTGGTAGAACAGTCATGAATGAATTACAAGATGGTGGCTATGATGTCATTGCCTTAGGAAAAATAAATGATATTTTCGATGGTGAAGGTGTGACTGAAGCGGTTCGTACAAAAGATAATATGGACGGTATGGACAAATTAATAGAAACAGTGCAACGTGATTTTAATGGACTAAGCTTTTTAAATCTTGTGGATTTTGATGCCTTATTTGGACATCGTCGTGATAAAGTAGGTTATGCACAAGCGATTAAAGATTTTGATGAGCGCTTACCTGAACTAATGGAGCATTTGCAAGAAGATGATTTAGTAATTATCACTGCTGACCATGGTAATGATCCAACTGCTGAAGGTACAGATCATACAAGAGAGTACATCCCAGTTTTAATGTTTAGTCCGAAAATTGCTGAATATCATGAATTATCGGTAGATGCTACATTTAGTTCGCTAGGTGCAACGATTGCTGACAATTTTAATGTGAAATTACCAGAGTACGGAAAAAGCTATTTAAAAGAAATGGGCGTTGAATAATGAAAAAAATAATTAGAATTTTATTTGGCATTGGTTTTAGTATAGCTGGCGTACTTCATTTTAAAGATGAAGAAAATTTTAGAAATATTGTACCTGAATATTTACCCTTTAGAAAAGCAGCAGTTTTAATCACAGGTGTGTTTGAAATAGTGTTTGGTTTATTATTATTAATCAAGCAGCCTTCGACATGTTTGAAAAAAATGATAAATGCTTTTTTGTGGGCTGTATTCCCAGCTAATATTTACATGGCACGTAATAATTTACCACTTGCTGGTAAGCAATTACCTAAATGGGCTTTGTATGGTCGTTTACCATTACAATTGATCATGATAAAAATGATTAGTAAGCTGTAATAGTTTAAATAAAGAAAGTGGCTGTTAGTATCCTTATTGGAAAGCTAACAGCCACTTTTTTATGCAATATAATTAAGTTAGGGATTTAAATGATGTCACTGTCACCTTAAGCTTATTTATAGATTCGTATTATTTGTTTTCTCCGTATATATCTTTCCATACTGATTTTTTATCTAAGAAAGTTTGCGCAATTTCTTTGGCACCTTCAAGAGAATGACTTGCTGCCCAGCCACATTGTACTTCATTACAAGCAGGTACTTCTGTAGCATTTAATACATCATTGATTGTTTGTTCGATGATGTTTAAGACATCATCATAATCATCATGATTGATGAATGAGACATAGAAGCCAGTTTGACAACCCATTGGGCTAATATCAACTACTTTATCTGAATGATTTCTAATATTCTCGGCCATTAAATGTTCTAGAGAGTGTAAACCAGGCATCTCCATATGCTTTTTGTTTGGTTGTTTGAAACGGATATCATATTTATGAATAACATCACCGTTAGCCCCCTCCATTTTGCCAGCTAGTCTGACAAATGGTGCAGATACTATTGTATGATCTAAATTGAAGCTTTCAACGTTCATTTTTGGCATGTCATATCCTCCTAATATTTTAAGTAAGTTAATTGTAACAAGACCGCAATGTATTTACAATTTCTGAAACGGGTATAAATATAAAGTGGTAAATGATAATTTATTTTAAAATTCAGAAAAGGAATGACAGAATACGACAAACCCGATAGAATAAATAATAATTAAACACGATATAATTATTAAGCATGATATGTGGTGTTATCTATAAAATTACTTAATGCATAGAGTTTGGAAGTTGACAATGATGTGGTAATTCAGGAGGTAGAGTGCAAACGATGGAGAAAAGACAAATTATTTTAGATTATATAGAAAATGAAAATCATAAATACTTAGAAATGAGTCATCAGATACATCAAAGACCAGAATTAGGTAATGAAGAGATTTTTGCTTCGAGAACTTTAATCGAAGATTTAATAGCGCACGATTTTGATGTAGAAACAGATATAGCAGGACATGCAACAGGATTTATTGCACGATATGACTCAGGTATAGAAGGACCCACAATCGGATTTTTAGCAGAATACGATGCTTTGCCAGGCTTAGGACATGCTTGTGGCCACAATATTATAGGTACTGCGAGTGTATTAGCGGGTATTGCATTGAAACAAGTTATTGATAAAATTGGTGGTAAAATTATCGTCTTAGGTTGTCCAGCAGAAGAAGGTGGTGAAAACGGTAGTGCTAAAGCGACATACGTTAAAGCAGGTGTCATAGATGAGTTGGATGTTGCGCTCATGGTTCACCCTGGAAATGAGACATATAGAACGATTGATACATTAGCTGTCGATGTTTTAGATATAAAATTTTATGGTAAAAGTACGCATGCATCTGAAAATGCAGATGAAGCAAAAAATGCTTTAGATGCGATGATTTCTTATTTCAATGGGGTAGCGCAATTAAGACAACATATCAAAAGACGCCAACGTGTGCATGGTGTGATACTTGACGGTGGTAAAGCAGCGAATATTATACCTGATTTTACACATGCTCGTTTTTATACGAGAGCTACGTCGCGACAAGAGCTCGATGTTTTAACTGAACGTGTTGGACAGATAGCTAAAGGCGCAGCGATACAAACAGATTGTGACTTTGAATTTGGACCAATACAAAATGGAGTCAATGAATTTATTAAAACTTCTAAATTAGATGATTTATTTGCGAAATATGCTACTGAAATGGGTGAAGCAGTTATAGATGATGATTTTGGATATGGATCTACGGATACCGGTAATGTCAGTCATTGTATACCAACGATTCATCCTCATATCAAAATTGGTTCACGAAATTTAGTTGGTCATACACATCGTTTTCGTGAAGCAGCTGGTAGTACTCATGGCGATCAAGCATTAATTAGAGGTGCAAAAATTCTCGCTTTAATGGGGCAAGAACTCATAGAAAATAAACCATTGTTTGAAGAAATTATCGAACAATATCAATATACAAAGGGGCACAAAAAATGACAAATCAAAGTTCTCTAAGACCTACATTAACACTTAGTGATCTTTATGATTCACATATTGTTTATACTTCTAGACCATCTTATATATCAAACCCGTGGTTGGAACCCGAAGTACATCAATCTAATTTTTTGACTGGTAGAGAGCTGATTATTGCTAATGAGATGCCTGTAATCGTACATGAAGCAAGCGTAACTGATAAATTAAAAATGCTATTTGAAGCAATTGGTAAACCTATGCCTACAAATATTCTTAAGTTTCAAGATCAAAGCAGCTATGAACAATTAATACAAGATTTGGCGCATGATTATAAAAAAGTTTACTTTCAGTACATTCATGGTGAAGATATTTTGGATAAAAAGTATTATGCGTTGGATAAAGATGTTTTCGTAGCTTTAAATAATAAAGCACGTATACCAGAATGGACAAATCATAAATATCTACCTACTAGAGAAGTTGTTGATATAGATAATTTCGTAGAAGCTGTAGCAAAATGGGAGTATCCATTTGTATTGAAACCTGGAGATGACCTGCCAACAGCGGGTGGGTATGGTGTGATGATTTGTTATAATGATGATGATTTAGAACAAGCAAAGTTGCGAATTGAAAATGCTAAAAGCGAAACCGATACGATAATCATCGAACAAAAAGTAGAAGCAATTGCAAATTATTGTGTTCAATATGCATATTCAAAGTATACTGGCGTGCGTTATATTGGTACTTCTGAACAGTTAACCAATGAATATGGATATTATAATGGAAACGAAAATGTACAAGATGTACCTGATGCTGTAATTCAAGCGGGTAAAGAGATTATGGAAGTCGGTGTATCGAAAGGTTATTTTGGAATAGCTGGTTTTGATCTATTGTTAGATAGCAATGGTGGCATTTACGCTATAGATTTGAATTTTAGACAGAATGGTTCAACAAGTATGTTGTTGCTAGAACCGTTTCTTCAAGAAGGTTATCATAAATTTTATAGTTATTTGTCACATGTTGATAATTCAAAATTTTTTAACACAATTATGAAGTATGTTAATAAAGGTGTATTATTACCATTATCTTATTATGATGGAGATTGGTTCGATAAAGAAGTTGTTAAATCAAGGTTTGGTTGCATATGGCATGGGGAAAATAAAGCATGTGTGGAAAAAATGGAGCAGCAATTTTTAAAAGATTTAGAAGCAAAATAGAACAACGACTAACAAATATAATGAATATCTCTAGTGACTTACATTAGCCGTTAATTGACTAGAGTATAAGAGTCATTTATATTTTAAGTATAGGTAAATATTATAAATGAATTGAAGGTGCTATGATGTCTTATAAACAAAATTCATTTTTTCAAGAAATTTTAGTCAATGAAGTCTTTTACGTAGCTACAAAATCAAAAGAATTAATTAGACATAAAGTATTGGGAAAAAATGTAGTATGTGCATGGTCAGAAAAATCTAAAGCAGAAACTTTTTTGAAGAAGCTTAATATCGACTATGATAATGTAAAGAAAATTGATATAGACCGTTTTGTAACATACGAAATGGATAACTTATTTGAAGAAGGCGAAGAAGTACTCACTGACCCTACGGGTAGTACGGATGGGGAATTAATTAATATTGTAGAAATTGCAAATGAGTTAATGTCTGATTTAGACAATATTCGTTTGAAAGAATTCGTAAAAGATGTTGCTAAAGAGGATGCAGTATTTGGTTTATCTAATCAAAAAGAAAAGCATTTTATATTGATTAGTGATGATGAACATCAAAGACCACAAATTATGCCTGTATGGAGCATTAAAAGTAGAGCTGAGAAGGTAAGGGACGAAGACTTTGAAGAATGTGAAATTATCGAAATCGAAGGTGAAGTATTCGCCGAATGGTTAGATGACTTACGAGATGATGATAAAGCTGTAGCGATAGACTTGAAATCAGGTGTCATAGGCACAGTTGTATCTGCTCAAAAAGTAATTAATCAACTTACATTTTAATTATTTCTAAATGCGTTTCATTACGCTAGTATTTTGTTTTTATATTATTTGAATAATGGTAATTATGATGAGTTGTTTTGAAAATATAGATAGGAATTTGAAACATGAATAGTTTAAATTAAGAGTAAAAGCAGTTTTCTACTAAAAACGTAGAAAACTGCTTTTTCATATTCATAAATGAATTGCACCTAATGCACCGGAGAATGCACCATGCTCAATATAATAAGGTTTAAACCCGCGAAGTATTGTGTAATCTGTAACAACTTTTTTTAATAGATCGTTATTATGAAAAGATGAGCCAATATAAGCTACATTTTCAGTATTATTTTCTCTAGCAACAGTAATAGACATTGTGGTAATAACTTCCCCAACAACACCTATAACAGAGGCTAATTTATCAGCATCTGTAAAATCGGAGTCCAAATTATGTAGGACATGGCCAAAGTTTGCTGCTGTAAGGTCACCTGAAATAGGTGGCTCGCTGTCCTTATAAATATGTTTAACCTTCAAATCGATAATATCTCTATTTCCATTTTGGGCTGTATCAGTTAATTGTTTATAATCTTTAATACCAGTTAATAAATACCCAAGTCCTTGAATCATTCCGCCACCAGCACCGACGCCCCCTACACGTTGTTGATGATTACCATCTGAAAAATGTAATGAAGTGCCAGTACCGACGTTAGTGAAGATGTAATCATCTAATAAGTGCTCTTGTTCTACTAAAAGTATTTTTAACCCTTTTGCAGCCGCATCAAATTCGACAAAAATACGCGAAGGACAAGTTAAGTGTTCTTGTATTACTGCAGCTTGTCCACCAGTTAAACTAATGCTTTCACAATCTTGTTGATTTAACCATGAGATAACATCATCAATTTCAGTAGTTGATTTTGTTGTGTATACACGTTCTCCGTTATTGTCTTGAACTATCTTAATTAGAGTTCCACCAGCATCAATGCCAATCTTCATTTCTATTTCCCCCCAATTTTATTATTACATTATAACTAATATTATAATAAAATTGGGGAAAATCAAATATGAAATTAAAAGGAGGGTTCTTTTATGATGCAATTAAGCCCGTTTATTAAAGTAGACGACGTTGATGAAGCTGTAAAAATTTATAAAAATGCGTTTAGTGGAGAAGTGAAAATATTAAACGAAACAAGTGGACGACGACTGCATGTAGAATTGCATGTGAATGCAAAAGTGATATTACACATATCAAGTACCTACGGAAAAGAATGTCATAATGATAATACTAATATTATTTTGACCTTTGATGATTTAGAAGCGCAACAACAAGCGTATGAAGCTTTGAGTAAATCAGGTGACCCTCATATGCCGCTTCAAAAAACATTTTTCAATGCAATACATGGTCAAGTTAAAGATCAATTTGGCGTGAATTGGCTCATGAATTGCTTTTTAAACGAAACTGTTTAATATAGGTTATAATTAGTTAGAAAGTGGTATTAATAAATAATTACTAAGTTTTTAAATAGGGGATTAGATATGTTTATTAAAAAACAATTTGAAGGAATTACAGTTCAAGTGTATGAAGATAAATATAAAGATGCACTTTATAATTTTAAATTGAATGAGCGCCAACAAATTTATTCATCTTTACCGAGTGAAGTATTAGAAGATGCATTGCACGATAAAGATAGAATTGCAAACATTGCATTGAATAAAAAAGGGGAAGTTGTAGGATTCTTTGTTTTACATCAGTATTATCAACATGAAGGGTACGATACACCAAAGCAAGTGATTTATGTTAGATCATTATCTGTTAACCAAAATTTTCAAGGTTATGGTTATGGCACTAAAATGATGATGTATCTTCCGCAATATGTACAATCTTTATTTCCAGATTTCAATCACTTATATTTAGTAGTAGATGCAGAAAATGAGAGTGCTTGGAATGTTTATGAACGTGCCGGTTTTATGCATACTGCAACGAAAGAAGAAGGACCACTAGGAAAAGAAAGATTATATTATTTAGACTTAGATTCAAATCATGTATCATCATTAAAGTTAAAACCAAATACGGAAGATGTGCCTTTTAACATTCATATTATTGACTTATATAAAGATGGAAACAAAGTAGGGTTTATAGCAGTAGAAAAACATGAGCAACGTATGAATATTTCTTCTGTAGAGGTTAATAAATCAGAAAGGCATCATGGTATTGCGGAAAGTGCTTTGAGACAACTTTCAACATATATTAGAAAATATTTTGACGATGTCAGTCTTTTGACAATTACGCTATATGGTGAGAATAATGAATTAAAACCGTTATGTATCAATAGTAATTTTGTTGAAATTGAGTCTGCGGATGATTTTAAAGTATTTGAAAAGCATATAAATTATTAATAGAGATTGCGAAATCACGAATTGTCATTTATAATTTACATTTGTTATTATTACTTAAGATGAACTTAGTACCGATTTGGATAAATGCCTTTGAAAGGAAGAATAAATAATGAGAATTCAAGATTATACAAAAGAAATGGTTGATGAGAAATCATTTATCGATATGGCCTATACGCTATTAAATGAAAAAAATAGTAATATGAATTTATACGATATCATCGATGAATTTAAAGCACTTGGACATTATGAAGACAATGAAGTAGAAAATAGAATTGTACAATTCTATACAGACTTAAATACTGACGGTCGATTTTTAAACGTTGGAGAAAATATTTGGGGTTTACGCGATTGGTATTCAGTAGACGATATTGAAGAAAAAATTGCGCCAACGATTCAAAAATTCGATATTTTGGATGATGATGCAGAAGAAGATAAAAACTTAAAATTACTTGGTGAAGATGAAGCTGCTGATGATGATGACATCCCAGCTGTAACTGATGATCAAGAAACTTTAAATGATCCTGAAGAACCTAAAGAAGAAGAAGTTGAAGAAGAAGGCATTGTTATTGATGAAGATGAAGATGATGACTTCGATGATGATGACGACGAAGAGGAAGAAGCCGAAGAAGAAACTAAATAATAATTATTTGAGATTTAATTGACTTTTCTCGTGAAAATGATAAAATTTTATTCGGGCTCCTTTAATTAGGACGACGTGTATAAATATTATACGCTCCCCCTTACAACGATGTGAGAGGGAGCGATTTTTTTATTTAAATGACTATAAAAATTTTTATAAGTGCTTTGAAATTTGGTAGTTGCATAGAGTAACAATTTATACATATGAAAATAATAAATGATAATTATAATATGTAAAACACGCTATTACACAAAAAATTAAGAAATTGCGTTTAAAAATTTGATGTCAATATCGGTATTGATTGAAAAAACTGTTTTAATAACTAGGAGGCAGAACATGACAAAATTTATTTTTGTAACTGGTGGAGTTGTTTCTTCATTAGGAAAAGGTATCACAGCAGCATCTTTAGGACGACTATTAAAAGATAGAGGATTAAAAGTAACAATCCAAAAATTCGACCCATATTTAAACGTAGATCCTGGTACGATGAGTCCATATCAACATGGTGAAGTTTTTGTTACTGATGATGGTGCAGAGACAGACTTAGACTTAGGACACTATGAACGATTTATCGATATTAACTTAAATAAATATTCTAATGTGACAGCTGGTAAAGTGTATTCTCACGTATTGAAAAAAGAACGTCGTGGTGATTATTTAGGAGGAACAGTACAAGTTATTCCTCATATCACAAATGAAATTAAAGAACGTTTACTTTTAGCAGGAGAAAGCACAAATGCTGACGTTGTTATCACTGAAATCGGTGGGACAACAGGGGATATAGAATCATTACCATTTATTGAAGCTATTAGACAAATTCGCAGTGACTTAGGTCGCGAAAATGTAATGTATGTACACTGTACATTATTACCTTATATTAAAGCTGCAGGAGAAATGAAAACGAAACCAACACAACACAGTGTTAAAGAATTACGCGGTTTAGGTATTCAGCCTGATTTGATTGTGGTTCGTACAGAATATGAATTAACACAAGATTTAAAAGATAAAATCGCTTTATTCTGTGATATCGACAAGGCAAGTGTAATAGAGTGTCGTGATGCAGAATCACTATATGAAATTCCTTTACAGTTAAGCAAACAAGATATGGAAAACATCGTGATTGATCGTTTAGAGCTAAATCCAAAATATGAAACACATTTAGATGAATGGCAATATTTACTAGACACAGTGAATAATTTAGATGGCAAAGTGACAATTGGCTTAGTGGGTAAATATGTAAGTCTACAAGATGCTTATTTATCAGTGGTTGAATCATTAAAACATGCAGGTTATCCATATAAAAAAGATATTGAAGTAAGATGGATTGATTCTAGTGAAGTGACAGATGATAATGTCTCAGAAATATTATCAGATGTAGATGGCATTTTAGTGCCAGGTGGATTTGGCTTCCGTGCAAGTGAAGGGAAAATTTCTGCGATTAAATATGCACGTGAAAATAACGTGCCGTACTTTGGTATTTGTCTAGGCATGCAATTAGCAACTGTTGAATTTGCTAGAAATGTACTTAACCTTGAAGGTGCACACTCAGCAGAGTTAGATCCAAACACGCCTTATCCAATCATTGATTTACTACCTGAACAAAAAGATATTGAAGATCTAGGCGGTACATTACGCTTAGGACTTTATCCTTGTCATATTAAAGAGGGCACATTAGCACACTCAATATATAATGAAACTAACATTGAAGAAAGACATCGTCACCGTTATGAATTTAACAATGAATATAGAGAACAATTAGAAGCAAACGGTATGGTATTCTCAGGCACAAGTCCTGATGGTCGCTTAATTGAAATGGTAGAAATTCCTGGAAATGACTTCTTCATAGCTTGCCAATTCCATCCTGAATTCTTATCAAGACCGAACCGTCCACAGCCAATTTTCAAAGCGTTTATTGAAGCTTCTTTAAAAAATAAACAATCTAAATAAAAACATAAAATAAAAATGACGCATGTTAGCTAAGTAATTAAAGATTACAGTTAGCAATGCGTCTTTTTTATAACACTTAATTGTTAAATAGCATTATGCATAAATAATAATTGAAGTTTTTATAAATGTTTCAAAATTCATGTTATCTATTTTTGAAT
Organism: Staphylococcus sp. NAM3COL9; assembly: GCF_001431205.1. Classification (GTDB taxonomy): domain Bacteria; phylum Bacillota; class Bacilli; order Staphylococcales; family Staphylococcaceae; genus Staphylococcus. The sequence continues at coordinate 42,811 of NZ_LGPC01000013.1, forward strand.
GATTTTATAATTACTGCAAAAATAGATGTAAACTATAACAAATTTACAATAATCAGTAAAAAAACAGCTATTTTAAAGGTTTTAAAAAGAAAAAATGATTTAAAACGCTTACAATTGTTTAGAAGAATGCAAAAGGTTTCTAATTTTGATATAATTAGATTGTAAAAATATGTGCTTAAAGCACCAAGGAGGAACTTTCATGCCTTTAGTTTCAATGAAAGAAATGTTAATAGACGCAAAAGAAAATGGTTACGCAGTTGGTCAATACAATTTAAATAACTTAGAATTTACACAAGCTATTTTAGAAGCTTCACAAGAAGAAAATGCTCCAGTTATTTTAGGCGTATCTGAAGGTGCTGCTCGCTATATGGGTGGTTTCTACACTGTAGTTAAAATGGTTGAAGGATTAATGCATGACAAAGAAATCACTGTCCCTGTAGCAATCCACTTAGACCACGGTTCAAGCTTTGAAAAATGTAAAGAAGCAATTGATGCTGGATTTACATCAGTAATGATTGATGCTTCTCACGGTTCATTTGAAGACAATGTTGAAATCACTTCAAAAGTGGTTGAATATGCACATGAACATGGCGTATCAGTTGAAGCTGAATTAGGTACTGTAGGTGGACAAGAAGACGATATTATCGCTGAAGGTGTTATCTATGCAGATCCTAAAGAGTGTCAAGAACTTGTTGAAAGAACAGGCATTGATACATTAGCACCAGCATTAGGTTCAGTACATGGACCGTATAAAGGTGAACCTAAATTAGGCTTTAAAGAAATGGAAGAAATTGGTGCTTCTACAGGATTACCGTTAGTATTACATGGTGGTACTGGTATCCCAACTAAAGATATTCAGAAAGCTATTCCTTTTGGAACAGCGAAAATCAATGTTAACACAGAAAACCAAATCACTTCTGCTAAAGCAGTACGTGAAGCATTAGACAAAGATCAAGAAGTGTATGATCCTCGTAAATATTTAGGACCAGCACGTGAAGCAATCAAAGCGACAGTTATTGGTAAAATTAAAGAGTTTGGTACATCTAACCAAGCAAAATAATTTAACCTTTATTAAAAATGAGACTGGGACATGTATTTATGTCCCAGTCTCATTTTTTTATGTTATAATTGCTATCGTTTGGTATAGAGGTTATTATTAAATCCAAACTATTTACATAAATCTCAAAAAAAATATATATAATTATGATTTAAAACATAAAATAATGGGAATTAAAAAACTATAGTAAATAATTTATATGTAACTTGCATCACTTAATTTTAATTTGAAAAAAGTTTTAGTAGACTGATGTACTTTGCAAACTGGAAAAAGTAATTTATAATGCAAATAATGATTGCAAGTCAAAGGAGAACAAGCGAATGGCTCAAGAAGTGATAAAAATTAGAGGTGGACAAACACTGAAAGGCGAAGTGGATATCCACGGTGCTAAAAACAGTGCAGTAGCAATTATACCTGCAGCAATCCTAGCTGAAGACAAAGTAACAATTGAAGGTCTTCCAGAAATTTCTGATGTAGAAACATTGGTTAGTTTATTAGGTGATTTAAATATTAAAACCGAATTAGATGGTATGACGTTAAAGATTGATCCTACTGACATTGAAAATGCGCCATTACCTAATAATAAAGTCGAGTCTTTACGTGCCTCTTATTATATGATGGGTGCAATGTTAGGTAGATTTAAAAAATGTGTCATTGGTTTACCTGGAGGTTGTCCATTAGGACCAAGACCTATTGATCAACATATCAAAGGTTTTAAAGCTTTAGGCGCGAAGATTGACGAATCTAGTGAGACTTCTATGAAAATTGAAGCTGACAAATTAACTGGCGCAAATATATTTTTAGATATTGTGAGTGTTGGTGCCACAATTAATATTATGCTTGCAGCTGTACGTGCTGAAGGTCATACGGTCATTGAAAACGCAGCTAAAGAACCAGAAGTTGTAGACGTAGCAACATATTTAATTGGTTTAGGTGCTGATATTAAAGGCGCAGGTACAAGTACGATTAAAATTAATGGTGTGGATCATCTTCATGGTTCTCATCATCAGGTCATTCCAGATAGAATAGAAGCTGGTACATATATGTGTATAGCTGCAGCTTGTGGTGAGGATATTCAAATTAATAATATTATCCCGACACATGTTGAGCCACTAACTGTAAAGTTAAAAGAATTAGGCGCTGATATTCAAGTTGGAGATGATAGTGCCAAAATTAAACGTAGTACGCCTTATTCAAGCGTCGACATTAAGACTTTAGTTTATCCTGGATTTGCTACAGACTTACAACAACCTATTACGCCGTTATTATTTATGGCAGACGGTGTATCATTTGTGACTGAAACAATATACCCAGCGCGTTTTAGACACGTTGATGAATTAAAAAACATGGGTGCCAACATCAATGCAGATGATGGTACAGCAACTATTAAGCCATCTAAATTAACAGGAGCAGAAGTATATGCGAGTGACTTACGTGCAGGCGCATCTCTTATCGTTGCTGGTTTATTAGCAGAAGGTGTTACCACAATTTACAACGTAAAACATATTTATCGTGGCTATACTAACATTGTGAATACCTTAAAATCATTAGGTGCAGATATTTGGACTGAAGAAATTTAGGAAATGTGGTATACTTAATATACTAGGAACTTGAAATATTTTTTGTAACTCAGATTATAGAATAAAAACGATATGAGGTGATGACCATGGAGGTTTGCCCTTATCTTGAAGAAACCTTTAAAATAGTAGGTAGAAGTTGGAATGGTCTTATTATTAATTATTTGTCTAGGTGTCCAGAAAAATATGCTCATTTTTCGGATATGAAACGTGACTTGAAAACTATTACACCACGTGCACTTAGTATAAAATTAACAGACCTAAGTGAATGGGGACTTGTAGAGAAAAAAATAGTATCTACAAGCCCGATGAACATATTATACCAACTTACAGATAAAGGTGACGCACTAGCGGCAGCATTAGTCCCAATGGAAAAGTGGGCGCAAGATTTTATTGAACTTGAAAATCAATAATATCAAAGCCTATGAATAAATTTTTTAAAACGTTATGTTTAAGCATAAAAAGAGAAGAAGTCTATGTCATAGACTTCTTCTCTTTTTTTATCTCAAAAAAATACAAAACATGCATTGTGTAACTTATAATATGCGAGATGGAAGTATTTTATCAATTTTATTCATTAATGAAAAACGATTAGAAAACGTTTAATAACAACGTTTGTAGTCATATAGAGTGAGCATTAATGTTTAAAAATATAGAATCTCGGTTAGAATGTAATTATCAATACAAATTAGGGAGTGAATTATAGATGAGAAATTTCACTAAACAATATATTAACGGAGAATGGATTGAAAGTAATAGTGGAGAAACACTAGAAGTTATTAATCCAGCAACAGAAGAAGTAGCAGGTACAATTGCGAAAGGTAATAAAGAAGATGTTGATAAAGCAGTAGACGCTGCAGAAAATGTTTATCTAGAATTTAGACACAGCTCGATAGAAGAAAGAACAACATTATTAGATAAAATAGTACAAGAATATAAAAATAGAAAAGATGATCTCGTAGATGCAATTACAGATGAATTAGGTGCGCCTTTATCAGTATCTGAAAATGTACATTATCAAATGGGACTAGATCACTTTGAAGCAGCACGTGATGCATTAGATAATTTTGAATTTGAAGAACGTCGTGGTGATGATTTAGTTGTGAAGGAAGCAATTGGTGTTTCTGGCTTAATCACACCTTGGAATTTCCCAACAAACCAAACTTCATTGAAATTGTCTGCCGCTTTTGCAGCAGGTAGTCCAGTCGTATTAAAACCATCTGAAGAAACGCCATTTGCCGCAATTATTTTGGCTGAGATTTTTGATAAAGTAGGCGTGCCAAAAGGTGTGTTTAACTTAGTGAATGGTGATGGACAAGGTGTAGGTAATCCATTAAGTGAACATCCGAAAGTAAGAATGATGTCATTCACTGGCTCTGGCCCAACGGGTTCAAGCATTATGAAAAAAGCAGCTGAAGACTTCAAAAAAGTATCACTTGAATTAGGTGGTAAATCACCATATATTATTTTAGATGACTCAGATATTGATGGTGCAGCAAGTGCAGCAACTGGTAAAGTTGTTAACAACACTGGTCAAGTTTGTACAGCAGGTACAAGAACATTAGTACCAGCAAATCTAAAAGAAGAATTTTTAACAGCTGTAAAAGAAAAATTCAGCCAAGTTAAAGTTGGTGACCCACGCGAAGAGGGCACTCAAGTTGGTCCAATCATAAGTAAAAAACAATTTGACCAAGTACAATCATATATTGATAAAGGTATTGAAGAAGGTGCAGAATTACTTTATGGGGGACCTGGCAAACCTGAAGGTATAGAAAAAGGTTTCTTTGCACGCCCAACAATATTTAATAACGTTGATAATAGTATGACAATCGCGCAAGAAGAAATTTTTGGCCCAGTAATGTCAATTATCACTTATAATGATTTAGATGAAGCAATTAAAATTGCAAACGATACTAAATATGGCTTAGCTGGATATGTTTACGGTAATGATAAAGATACGTTACAAAAAGTAGCACGTTCAATTGAAGCTGGTACAGTAGAAATTAATGAAGCTGGTCGCAAACCAGACTTACCATTTGGTGGTTATAAACAATCTGGTATTGGACGCGAATGGGGCGACTATGGTATCGAAGAATTCCTAGAAGTTAAGTCTATCGCTGGCTATTATAAATAATAAAATTTAGCAGTAATTAAATAATTTAAATGAAGCAAGGCAGTTTAACTGTCTTGCTTTTATAATTTATGAAAACTGAAATACATTTTGTAATTAAATAAGAAATTTGCTATAGTTATAAAAGTAAGTAGCGTAGTACGTTGCGTTATTTAAAAACTTATTTATGAAATGGGTGCAAGATAATGCCTGATAAAGTACGAACATCACCTCAGTATGAATCGTTCCACGAATTATACAAAAATTACACTACAAAAGATCTCACTCAAAAAGCAAAATCTCTAAAACTAACAAATTATAGTAAACTTAATAAAAAAGAACTTGTTCTTGCAATTATGGAAGCACAAATGGAAAAAGACGGTAATTATTATATGGAGGGTGTATTAGATGACATCCAACAAGATGGTTATGGTTTCCTCAGAACAGTTAATTATTCAAAAGGTGAAAAAGATATTTATATCTCTGCCAGCCAAATACGTCGTTTTGAAATTAAACGCGGCGATAAAGTTACTGGTAAAGTAAGAAAACCAAAAGATAATGAAAAGTATTATGGTTTGCTACAAGTTGATTTTGTAAACGATGAGAATGCAGAAGAAGTTAAAAAAAGACCTCACTTTCAAGCGTTAACACCATTATATCCTGAAGAGCGAATCGTATTAGAAACAACGAAACAAAATTTTTCGACTCGTATTATGGATTTAATTACGCCAATTGGTTTGGGCCAACGTGGACTTATTGTTGCACCACCAAAAGCCGGTAAAACGTCTTTATTAAAAGAGATTGCTAACGCTATAGCTATCAACAAACCAGATGCAGAATTATTTGTGTTATTAGTCGGAGAACGTCCAGAAGAAGTAACAGATATTGAACGCTCTGTTGAATCTGCTGAAGTTGTGCACTCTACATTTGATGAGCCACCACAACACCATGTTAAAGTTGCAGAGCTTTTATTGGAACGTGCAAAAAGACTCGTTGAAGTAGGGAAAGATGTCATTATATTAATGGATTCAATTACAAGGTTAGCTCGTGCATACAACCTTGTCATACCACCAAGTGGACGTACATTGTCCGGTGGTTTAGATCCTGCATCATTACACAAGCCAAAAGCATTTTTCGGTGCTGCTAGAAATATTGAAGCTGGTGGCAGCATGACGATATTAGCTACAGCTTTAGTTGATACGGGGTCACGTATGGACGATATGATTTACGAAGAATTTAAAGGTACAGGTAACATGGAATTACATCTAGACCGTAAATTGGCAGAGCGCCGTGTATTTCCAGCTATTGATATCGGTCGTAGTTCAACGCGTAAAGAAGAATTACTTGTTTCTCCAAAAGATTTAGAATCATTATGGCAATTACGTAATATGTTTACTGATTCAACTGATTTTACAGAAAGATTTGTACGTAAATTAAAACGTACAGAAAATAACAAAGAATTTTTTGAGCAATTACAAAAGGCTGCTAAAGAAAGCACTAAAACAGGCAAACCAATTATTTAAGTTAAAATTAGCGAAGGCTGATCAGGTTAATATATGATTTAGGGTTGCGTTTTGGTTTTAAAGCAATTATAATTATCAAGTATTGGGTAAAACTCACAAACAACTCTGTTCCAGATGGTTCAGGGCAAAGGAGCTGAAAATAATGAGAAAAAATATTCATCCTGAATATCACAATGTAATCTTTTTAGATACGACTACGGATTTTAAATTCCTAAGTGGTTCAACAAAATCTTCAAAAGAGACTATGGAGTGGGAAGATGGTAACGAATACCCAGTTATTCGTTTAGACATTTCATCTGATTCACATCCATTCTACACAGGACGCCAAAAATTCGCTGCTGCGGATGGCCGTGTGGAACGTTTCAACAAAAAATTCGGAATCAAATCAAGCGACGAGTAATCGTTGTTATAAGGCATTCTCATTATATGAGAATGCTTTTTTGTTTTAGTTAGCGTTTTATAAATATAAGTGCCTAATTGAGAACATTACAATTTTAATAATTTTTATACATAAAATAACTCAATATCTTGAAGAAATAGCATATTTCAATTAAAAAAATATGCTATAATGAATCGATTATGTTTTGAAAAAGGTGGAACGCATAATGTATGAAACTTATCATTCCGGCTGGATTGAATGTATTACTGGAAGCATGTTTAGTGGTAAATCTGAAGAGTTAATTCGTCGATTAAGACGAGGCCTTTATGCTAAGCAAAAAGTAGTTGTATTTAAACCGGCTATAGATGACCGCTATCATAAAGATAAGATTGTTTCTCATAATGGCAATGCTATTGAAGCAATTAATATTTCAACAGCGGCTGAGATACTTAAGCACGATTTGTCAGATACAGATGTTATAGGCATCGATGAAGTGCAGTTTTTTGAAGAAAGTGTAGTTAATATTGTTGAACAATTAGCTAAAAAAGGCCATAGAGTCATTACAGCGGGATTAGATATGGATTTCCGAGGGGAACCGTTTGAACCTATTCCACACCTACTAGCAGTAAGTGAAGAAGTGACTAAACTACAAGCTGTTTGTGCTGTTTGTGGCGCATCTTCAAGCCGCACACAAAGGTTGATTGATGGTAACCCAGCAAAAATAGATGATCCAGTTATATTAGTTGGTGCAAATGAAAGTTACGAACCAAGATGCAGAGCGCATCATATTGTTGCACCAAGTAATAATATGAAGGAGGAAATGTAGTGTTTGATCAATTAGATATTGTAGAAGAAAGATATGAACAATTAAATGAATTGTTAAGTGATCCAGATGTAGTAAGTGATCCAGATAACTTAAGAAAATATTCAAAAGAACAATCAGATTTACAAAAAACTGTAGAAGTATATCGCAATTATAAACAAGTTAAAGAAGACATTGTTGAAATAGAAGAAATGTTGAAAGAAACAAAAGATAGTGATGAAATTGAGATGTTAAAAGAAGAGTACCAATCACTTAACAATCAAGTTCCTACACTAGAAGAGAACCTTAAAGTTTTACTTATCCCTAAAGATCCTAACGATGAAAAAGACGTTATCGTAGAAATACGTGCTGCTGCTGGTGGAGATGAAGCTGCAATTTTTGCAGGAAATTTATTTAGAATGTATTCTAAATATGCTGAAGCACAACGCTATAAAATAGAAATCGTAGAAGCGGCTGAAAGTGACCATGGTGGTTATAAAGAAATCAGTTTTTCAATTTCAGGATCAGGTGCATATAGTAAGTTGAAATATGAAAATGGCGCCCACCGTGTACAACGCGTACCTGAGACCGAATCTGGCGGACGTATCCATACATCAACTGCTACTGTCGCAGTACTACCAGAAGTTGAAGATGTAGAAATTGAAGTGCGTAACGAAGATATTAAAGTAGATACTTACCGTTCAAGTGGCGCAGGTGGACAACATGTCAATACTACGGATTCAGCTGTACGAATTACACATATTCCGACTGGAATCATTGCGACGTCTTCAGAAAAATCGCAAATTCAAAACCGTGAAAAAGCTATGAAGGTTTTGAAAGCACGTTTATTTGATATGAAATTACAAGAAGAACAACAAAAATATGCAGCCCAACGTAAATCAGCAGTAGGTTCCGGTGATCGTTCGGAGCGTATTAGAACATATAATTATCCTCAAAGCCGAGTGACTGACCACCGTATTGGTTTAACGATTCAGAAGTTAGATCAAGTAATGGAAGGGAAATTAGACGAAGTGATAGATGCATTAACATTAGCTGAACAAACTGATAAATTGAAAGAACTTAATAATGGTGAATTATAAAACACGACTGACTAATGCAAAAACAAAATGCATTGAACTAGACATTGAAACTATTCGAGCAGAATGGTTAATGTTAGATTTATTGCAATGGAGTAAAGCGGATTATTTGATGCATAAGGATGAGGTAATGTCGGATATACATTTAAAATTATTTAACGACGCTGAAATTAGAATGTTAAAAGGTGAACCGATTCAATACATTGTTGGAAGCCAATCATTTTATGGTGAAACATTCAAGGTGACAAAAGATTGTTTAATACCTAGACCTGAAACTGAGGAAGTCATGTTACACTTTTATAATGAGATTCATTCGGATGATATAATTGTTGATATTGGTACAGGTAGTGGCAATATTCCCATTACACTCAAAAAGATGAATCGTTCATTAACTGTCTATGCTACAGATTTATATGATACCGTATTAGCTGTAGCGCAAGAAAATGCGCTTAACCATCAAGTAGATATTAACTTTTTGCAGGGTGATGCGTTAGAACCTTTAATAGAACAAGATATAAAAGTGAATGGCTTAATTTCTAACCCGCCTTATATTGATGATAGTGAAGCTGTACTGATGGATGACACAGTATTGAAATATGAACCACATTCTGCATTGTTTGCAGAAGACAATGGGTATAAGGTTTATGATGCAATATTAAATCAATTACCAAAAGTACTTCTGCCGCATGCAAAGGTCGTTTTTGAAATTGGTTATAAACAAGGTCAAACATTGAAACAAAAAATACAATCTAAATATCCTTCATTAGATGTTCAAATTATAAAAGATATTAATAATAACGATAGAATTATTTCTTTCGAGTGGTGATAAGAAGTTATGTACTGAACATGGTAAATCATGAGAGTGCATAACTTTTTATTTTATTCTAAAATGAATAACGAGAAGAAAGGGCGGGACTGAATGGAAACGAAGATTTGGGATTTACGACAGTATAAAAATGAAATCAATCAATTTCCGGATATAAATGAAATCAAGCACATCTTCGAACAAGGAGGCTTGATTGCAATACCAACAGAAACAGTATATGGTCTTGGTGCAGACGCGAGAAATGCTGAAGCAATCAAAAAGATATATGAAGCAAAAGGTAGACCTTCAGATAACCCGTTGATTGTGCACATACATGACTTAAAACAAATAGAGCATTTTACACATGATATAACAGACGAAATTAAATTATTGATGAAACATTTTTGGCCTGGACCAATTTCTTTTATATTACCGCTTAAAAAAGGATATTTATGTGAAAGTGTAAGTGGTGGTTTATCTTCAATTGCTGTTAGAATGCCAAGCCATTCAATCGGTAGACAAATTTTACGATTCGTAGATATACCAATAGCGGCACCGAGCGCAAATTTAAGCGGTAGACCTTCGCCTACTACATTTGAACACGTTTATTCAGATTTAAAAGGTCGTATTGATGGCATGGTGAACGGTGATCAAAGTGAAGAAGGATTGGAAAGTACTGTATTAGATTGTACACAGTTTCCATTTAGAATTGCTAGACCTGGTTCAATAACGAAACCGATGATTGAAGCGGTGCTACCTCATAGTGTTTCTGCAGCTAAGACTTTGGATAACGATAAACCAATCGCACCAGGAATGAAATATAAACATTATGCGCCAGATACACCGCTACAAATTGTTCAAGTATTCAATGTAAAGCCTTCAGCAGAAAAAGATTGGAGTCAAACAGCATTTATCGTTCCAAGTGATAAGCGGGATTTTGTGCCAGAGGGGTCCATTTTTATAGAATTATGTAAAAATGAGAATGATATTAAAGGTGCGAATCATAACCTTTATAAAATATTGCATCATATTGACCAAGATGAACGAATTAAAACAGCATTTATTTATGGATTTGAAATCAACGATCATACCATAGCGATTATGAATAGAATGATGAAAGCTGCAAGCCAAACCATTGTTAAAGGAGATCAACTATGAGAATAATCTTTGTTTGTACTGGTAATACGTGTAGAAGTCCAATGGCTGAAAGTATTGCCAAAGCAAAAATGCCAGGATATATCATAGAATCACGAGGTGTTTTTGCTCAAGATGGTCAGCCTACGTCTCAAAATACAATGAGCATTATAAATAAACACCATTTACCCTTACCGAATAATGCTAAACGTTTTACAGTTGAGGATTTAAATGCAGATTTAATATTAACAATGTCACAATCCCACAAAGAAACTATACGACAAACATATGGAGAAACAAAAAAAGTTTTTACTATCACTGAATATGTTCAACGAGAGGGAGAAATCACTGATCCATACGGCGGAACTTTATATGATTATAATAAAATATATAATAAATTAAATCTGTTGATAGATACTTTAAAAAATAAAATATTAAAGTAATAATTTTGTTAAATTAGTATGAGTGAGTAGCTAAATACGTTATAATAATATACGTATAGCAAAATTGCTATCGTCTAATCTTGTATGTCTCATAGCATCAAGGTGTTTAAATACTTTTTTAAAATCGTTATTTTAAAAGGGGTGGGAGAATGGAAGATCTAAAGTTATTGTTAAATGAGTTAAAGACTAAATCTTTCTTTAAAGCAGATGAATTATGTGTGATTGGTTGTTCTACATCTGAAGTAATTGGTGAGCGTATAGGTAGTGTAGGTTCTATGGATGTAGCACAAGAAATATTTGAAGCATTAAAGCAAATTGAGAATGACACAAATGTTTCTTTTGTGTTTCAAGGCTGTGAACATATTAACAGGGCAATAACGATTGAAAGGTCTAAGTTCAATCCCCTTACGATGGAAGAAGTGTCTGTTATACCAGATGTTCATGCAGGTGGTAGCTTAGCAACTTTCGCTTACCAACATATGCAAGATCCAATGGTCGTTGAACAAATAACAGTGCCAAAAGGTATTGATATTGGTCAAACATTAATTGGCATGCATATTGCGCATGTAGCCATCCCAGAACGTACAAGTATTAAACAGATTGGTGAGGCAGTTGTTACAATCGCTTCTTCAAGACCTAAGAAAATTGGTGGCGAAAGAGCAAAATATAACTAATACAGAACGAGGGGGATTTACCTATGTCATTTATTCAAGAGCAAGATAAAGAAATATATGAAGTGATTCAAAATGAATTTAACCGTCAAAATAACAATATCGAGCTAATTGCTTCGGAGAACTTTGTTTCAGAAGCAGTTATGGAAGCGCAAGGTTCAGTATTAACGAACAAATATGCTGAAGGCTATCCAAACAGAAGATACTATGGTGGATGTGAATACGTGGATGTGTCTGAAACATTAGCTATCGAACGTGCCAAACAACTTTTTGGTGCTGAACACGTTAACGTACAGCCTCACTCTGGGTCACAAGCAAATATGGCTGTTTATCTAGTCGCATTAGAACACGGTGATACTGTATTAGGTATGAATTTAAGCCATGGTGGTCACTTAACACACGGTTCACCAGTTAACTTTAGTGGACAATTTTATAACTTTGTTGAGTATGGCGTAGACAAAGAAAATGAACAAATTGATTATGATGAAGTGTTAAGAGTAGCTAAAGAAAATAAACCTAAATTAATTGTCGCAGGTGCATCTGCTTATTCTCGAACTATTGATTTTAAACGATTCAAAGAAATTGCAGATGAAGTAGGGGCAAAATTAATGGTAGATATGGCGCATATTGCAGGTTTAGTTGCAGTTGGTTTACATCAAAACCCTGTTGAATATGCAGATTTTGTAACTACTACGACACATAAAACATTACGCGGTCCTCGTGGTGGAATGATTTTATGTAAAGAAGAGTACAAAAAGCAAATTGATAAAAAAATCTTCCCTGGTATTCAAGGCGGACCGTTGGAACACGTTATTGCTGGGAAAGCAGTTGCTTTTGGTGAAGCACTACAAGACGACTTCAAAACATATCAGCAACAAGTAATTAATAATGCTAAAACATTAGCAGATACTTTAACTAAAGAAGGCTATAGAGTCGTTTCAGGCGGCACAGATAATCATTTAGTATCCTTAGATGTTAAAGGCTCAGTAGGTATTACAGGTAAAGTAGCTGAAGAAACATTAGATGCTGTAGGTATTACATGTAACAAAAATACAATTCCATTCGATCAAGAAAAACCATTTGTAACAAGTGGTGTTCGTTTAGGTACACCTGCTGCAACAACACGTGGATTTGATGAAGCTGCTTTTGAAGAAGTTGCAAAAATCATCAGTTTAGTTTTAAGAAATCCAGAAGATGAAAAAGTATTAGAAGAAGGAAAAGAAAGAGTTAAAGCATTAACTACAAAACATCCTTTATATAATTAAAATTGGAGGAAGTAAATTATGGGCAAAGTACATGTTTTTGATCACCCACTTATTCAACACAAATTAAGTTACATTCGAGACGTACATACAGGGACTAAAGAATTCAGAGAATTAGTAGATGAAGTAGGTATGTTAATGGCCTACGAAGTAACAAGAGATTTAGAATTACAAGACGTAGAAATAGACACACCGGTAACTAAAATGGTAGCTAAAAGATTAACGGGTAAAAAATTAGCATTTGTACCAATTTTAAGAGCTGGCTTAGGTATGACACAAGGTATTTTAAACTTAGTACCAGCAGCGAGAATAGGTCATGTGGGTCTATATAGAGATCCTGAAACACTTGATGCAGTTGAATATTTTGTGAAATTACCACAAGATATCGAAGAAAGAGAAATTGTAGTCGTAGATCCAATGTTAGCGACTGGTGCTTCAGCAATTGAAGCAATTAATTCTCTTAAAAAACGTGGTGCGAAAAATATTCGTTTTATGTGCTTAGTTGCTGCACCTGAAGGTGTAGAAAAATTACAAGAAGCACATGAGGATGTAGATATTTTCATAGCTGCATTAGATGAAAAATTAGATGATCATGCATATATTACACCTGGTTTAGGTGATGCTGGAGACCGTTTATTCGGAACAAAATAGTTTTACCCAGGAGTGGAGTAGAATGAAGAAGATAATGACTGTATTCGGGACACGTCCTGAAGCAGTGAAAATGGCGCCGCTTGTATTAGCATTGCGAGATGATGCTGAGTTGGAACCGATAGTAGTAGTTACTGCGCAGCATAGAGAAATGTTAGATTCTGTACTGGAAAGCTTTCATATCACACCAGATTACGATTTGGATATTATGAAGCAAGGCCAATCATTATCTGAAATTACTTCTCGTATTTTGACTAGACTAGAGGACGTTATTAAGGAAGAACAACCAGATATGATACTTGTGCATGGTGACACCATGACAACTTTCGCTGGAAGTTTGGCAGCATTATATAATCAAATTCCTATTGGCCATGTGGAAGCAGGCTTAAGAACTTGGGATAAGTATGCTCCATTTCCTGAAGAAATGAATAGACAAATGGTAGGGGTAATGGCAGATTTGAATTTTGCCCCTACTAATAATGCTGCAGAAAATCTTATTGCGGAAAATAAACCGTCAGATACTGTAGTTGTAACTGGAAATACTGCAATTGATGCTATGAAGACTACCATACATGAACATTATCAATCTGATATTATCGACAGACATAAAGATAAACGTATTATTTTACTAACTGCTCATAGACGTGAAAATATTGGGGAGCCAATGGAGCATATTTTTAAAGCAGTAAGAGATATTGTCAATAAATATGAAGATGTAGTAGTCGTTTACCCTGTACATAAAAATCCAAAAGTAAGAAGAATTGCAGATTTATACTTATCTAATCATGATCGAATTGAATTGATCGAACCATTAGAAGTAGTTGATTTTCATAATTTTGCGCATCAGTCTTATTTGATATTAACGGATTCAGGTGGAGTTCAAGAAGAAGCACCATCTCTAGGTAAACCGGTATTAGTTTTAAGAGAAGCAACTGAAAGACCAGAAGGTGTAGAAGCAGGCACACTGAAAATTGTTGGTACAAATGCGCAAATGATTTTTGATGCTACGCAATCATTATTAGAAGACAAGCAATTGTACAAATCAATGAGTGAAGCACGCAATCCTTATGGTGATGGCAATGCATCAAATAGAATTTGTGAAAATATAAAGTATTATTTTCACTTAATTCCCAAAAAGCATAGTTTTTTTAAATATTAATTGTGGTAAATGTGTCGTTTCTGTGACAAATGTGCAAAAAATTAAACTACATTTTGAATAGAATTGACACCTTTACCGCCCTATATTATTATTAAAACTGTATGATTGAAATGGTTTTCATCATTGAATGAAAAAATGAAGTGAGGCACAGTAATGAAACGTTTCAACATCATTTTTCAACAGTATATACAATTTTATTTATATGGTATAGTTATACTGTTATTTGTGTTTATTTTCACAAGTTCGCCATTTATTTTAGGACTTATCATAGGCATGATTGGATCACTTATTAATACTTTTACTTTCGAGTTTTACTTAGCGAAAGCTAAACAAAAAGATAATATACATATTTCAACGGGCAACGTTTGGAGATATTTGATTGTGATACTTGCATGTTGTACTTGGTATTTTTATAAGGACTATATAAATATAATTGGTGTGGTTGTTGGTTTAATGATTTCTTATGTTTTAATGGTTTTAAAACCATTTTTACACAAGGAATAAAATCTTAATATGAAAGAGGTGAGAAAGCATGGATCATAAAGACCCTCTAGTCAGTTGGAATGTGTTCGGTCTAGACATCGTGTTTAATCTATCATCAATTATGATGTTGGTTATTACAGCGCTTATTGTTTTTGTCATAGCTATTATTTGTACACGCAACCTCAAGAAACGTCCATCTGGTAAGCAAAACTTTATAGAGTGGGTTTTTGACTTTGTAAGAGGAGTTATCGAAAGTAACATGGCATGGTCTAAAGGTGGTCAATTCCATTTTCTTGCTGTTACATTAATATTCTTCATATTTGTCAGTAATATGATTGGATTACCTTTTCAATTAATTTCAGGTCACACACTGTGGTGGAAATCACCAACAGCTGATGCAACTGTTACTCTGACATTGTCAACTTTAGTTATCCTCTTAACGCATTATTATGGTGTTAAAATTAAAGGTCCAAAAGGATACTTCCAGAACTATACTAAACCTATTTTCTTATTACCTATTAATATCTTTGAAGAATTCACTTCAACATTGACATTAGGTTTACGACTATACGGTAATATCTTTGCAGGTGAGTTGCTGCTTGGTTTATTAGCAGGTTTAGTTATCGGTTTCCCAGCATGGGGATGGTTGATTGGTATCCCAGGTTTAATTGTTTGGCAAGGGTTCTCAATATTTATTGGTACGATTCAGGCTTATATTTTTGTAATGCTTTCAATGGTATACATGTCCCATAAAGTTCAGGACAGTCATTAATTAAAAAAAATTTAAAAAGAAAAATAGGAGGATTTATAAATGAATTTAATCGCAGCAGCAATCGCAATCGGCTTATCAGCACTAGGTGCAGGTATTGGTAATGGTCTTATCGTTTCAAGAACAGTAGAAGGTGTAGCACGTCAACCAGAAGCACGTGGTCAATTAATGGGTATTATGTTCATTGGTGTTGGCTTAGTTGAAGCACTACCAATCATCGGTGTAGTTATCGCTTTCATGTCACTATAATTAAACCAGTTTTATGGCGAAGTCTTGTAGACTTTCGCCGTTCGTTTTTATCAATATATCTTATAATTATAATGAATGAAAGGAGTGTCTATGTAAGTGACTGCTACGACAAATATGTTCGTACTTGGTGCGGCTGACACTAGTGGTGTTCAGTGGGGAACAATTTTTGTTACCCTTGTAACTTTTCTTATATTAGTAGCTTTATTGAAAAAATTCGCTTGGGGCCCATTAAAAAGTGTAATGGATCAACGTGAACATGATATTAATAAAGATATAGATGATGCTGAACAAGCTAAATTAAATGCACATAAGTTAGAAGAACAAAACAAACAAACGCTAAAAGAAACACAAGATGAGGTTCAAAAGATTTTAGAGGATTCTAAAGTCCAAGCCCGCAAACAGCATGAAGAAATTATTCATGAAGCAAACATTAGAGCAAATGGCATGATTGAAACAGCCCAGAATGAAATCAACAGTGAAAAAGAACGTGCAATTGCTGATATTAATAATCAAGTTTCTGAGCTTTCAGTATTGATTGCATCAAAAGTACTTCAAAAAGAAATCTCAGGCAAAGATCAAAAAGAATTAGTTGAAAAGTACATTAAAGAGGCAGGCGATAAATAATGGCTATCATAGCAAAAAAATATGCCAAGGCTTTATTTGATACTGCTAAAGACACAAACAATCTTGAAATGATGTACGAAGAATTTTCAACTATCAACGAAGCAGTACAACCTGAAACAAAAAAATTACAAGCATTGGATGCAGACCCACAAAAAGATGTACAACAGCGTCGCAGTTTTGCAAAAGTAGTGTTTGGTCATGCCAATCAATACTTACAAAACATGTTAACGATTCTGGCAAGTAACCGTCATCTTTCTTACATTCATGAAATATATATAGAATTTGAAGCTTTATTTAATCAACATCATAATCAAGAATATGCTGTAGTTGAATCAGTGTATGAATTGTCAGATGAAGATTTAGAACATATTGATATGATAATCAAATCACGTACAAATTACTCTAAAATCATGATTACAAATAAAATTAATCCAGAGCTTATCGGCGGTGTCCGAGTTAAAGTTGGAACAAAAGTCATGGACGCAAGTATTAAAAATGACCTTGCACAATTAGAGAAACAATTTATTAGAGTGAAATAAAAAATTTAAGGAGTGACATAGATGGCCATTAAAGCTGAAGAAATCAGTGCATTACTTCGCTCACAAATAGAAAATTATGAGTCAGAAATGGCTGTTACTGATGTAGGTACAGTACTACAAATAGGTGACGGCATAGCATTAATCCACGGATTAAATGATGTTATGGCTGGTGAGCTAGTAGAATTTAATAGCGGCGTTCTAGGTTTAGCACAAAACTTAGAAGAGTCAAATGTAGGTGTCGTAATTTTAGGCCCTTACGGCGACATTAAAGAAGGGGACGAAGTAAAACGTACTGGACGTATTATGGAAGTTCCTGTTGGTGAAGAATTACTTGGCCGTGTTGTTAATCCATTAGGACAACCAATAGATGGACAAGGACCTGCTAACACAACAAAAACACGCCCAGTTGAGAAAAAAGCAACTGGTGTAATGGATCGTAAATCAGTTGATGAACCACTACAAACAGGTATTAAAGCGATTGACGCATTAGTACCAATTGGCCGTGGACAGCGTGAATTAATTATAGGTGACCGTCAAACTGGTAAAACGACAGTTGCAATTGATACGATTTTAAATCAAAAAAATCAAGATACGATTTGTATTTATGTTGCAATTGGTCAAAAAGATTCAACTGTACGTGCAAACGTTGAAAAATTACGTCAAGAAGGCGCGTTGGATTATACAATTATTGTTTCTGCTTCTGCAGCTGATCCAGCACCAATGCTTTATATTGCACCGTATTCTGGTGTAGCTATGGCTGAAGAATTCATGTTCGATGGCAAGGATGTATTAATTGTTTATGATGATTTAACAAAACAAGCTGCGGCTTATCGTGAACTATCATTACTATTACGTAGACCTCCAGGCCGTGAAGCATACCCTGGTGACGTGTTCTACTTACATAGTAGATTATTAGAAAGAGCAGCAAAATTAAACGATGAATTAGGTGGCGGTTCAATTACTGCATTACCAATTATCGAAACACAAGCTGGGGATATCGCAGCATATGTACCAACAAATGTTATTTCAATCACTGATGGACAAATATTCTTGCAATCAGACTTATTCTTCTCTGGTGTAAGACCTGCAATCAATGCTGGTCAATCAGTATCACGTGTTGGTGGTTCTGCACAGATTAAAGCAATGAAAAAAGTTGCTGGTACTTTACGTTTAGACTTAGCGTCATTCCGTGAGTTAGAATCATTTGCTCAATTTGGTTCTGATTTAGATGAATTTACTGCACAAAAATTAGAGCGTGGTAAACGTACTGTAGAAATTTTAAAACAAGATAAAAACCAACCACTACCTGTAGAGAATCAAGTATTAATTATTTATGCTCTAACTAAAGGTTATTTAGATGATATTCCAGTTAAAGACATCACTCGTTTTGAATCAGAATTAAATCAATGGGCGAAATCAAATGCCTTTGAATTATTAGACGAAATCAAAACCTCTGGTGCTTTACCTAACGATGATGCATTTGAATCAGCTATTACTGAATTCAAAAAAACTTTCAGTAAAACAGAAGCATAATAGTTATAGTAAATAAAAGGTGGTGAGATAATGGGATCTCTTAAAGAGATTGATACACGTATAAAATCAACTAAAAAAATGAAACAAATTACGAAAGCAATGAACATGGTTTCAAGTTCTAAATTACGTCGTGCTGAAAGAAATACAAATCAATTTAGACCTTATATGGAAAAAATGCAAGATGCAATTACTGCGGTTGCTGGTGCAGATAAAAATTCAAATCACCCAATGTTACAACAACGTGAAGTGAAGAAAAGTGGCTATATTGTCATTACAAGTGATCAAGGCTTGGCCGGCGCATATAATGCAAATGTATTGAAGCATTTAGTTAACGATATTGAGAATAAGCATGCTAGCAAAGATGAATATTCAATTTTAGTCTTAGGACAAACTGGTGTGGATTTTCTTAAAAATAAAGGTTATGAAATTCATGATTCACTTGTGGAAGTACCTGATCAACCTTCATTTAAAGAAATACAAGCTATCGCTAAAAAGGCGATTGACTTATATAGCGATGAAGCAGTAGATGAGGTTAAAATCTATTATAGCCATTTCGTGAGTGTATTAGAAAATAAACCTTCCATGAAAACCGTACTTCCATTGTCTCCAGAAGATTCAAGTTTAGGACATGGTCAAATGTCTTCATATGAATTTGAGCCAGACAAAGAAGCAATCTTAAGCGTTATTCTACCTCAATATGTAGAGAGTTTAATATATGGAACGATTTTAGATGCGAAAGCAAGTGAACATGCGACTCGTATGACTGCTATGAAAAATGCATCAGATAATGCGACAGATATTATTGATGATTTATCAATTGAATATAACAGAGCTAGACAAGCAGAAATCACGCAACAAATTACTGAAATTGTTGGTGGATCAGTTGCGCTTGAATAATTATTAAAGGAGGCAAAAAAGCATGGGATTAGGCCGTGTAACACAAATTATGGGTCCAGTAATTGATGTTCGCTTTGAGCACAATGAAGTTCCAGAAATTAATAATGCTTTAACAGTCGACGTTGAAAAAGATGAAGGTACTGTCACGCTTACATTAGAAGTTGCATTACAACTTGGCGATAATGTAGTACGTACAATTGCAATGGATTCGACTGATGGTGTTAAACGTGGTACAGAAGTTCGAGATAGTGGTGAAAGTATCAGCGTACCAGTTGGAGATATTACACTAGGTCGAGTATTCAATGTACTTGGCGATACAATTGATTTAGATGAAAAAATCGAAGATTCAGCTCGACGTGATCCAATTCATAGAGAAGCACCTGCATTCGATGAATTATCTACTAAAGTTGAAATTTTAGAAACAGGAATTAAAGTAATCGATTTATTAGCACCTTATATCAAAGGTGGTAAAATCGGTTTATTCGGTGGAGCCGGTGTTGGTAAAACTGTATTAATTCAAGAATTAATTAATAACATTGCTCAAGAACATGGTGGTATTTCAGTATTTGCTGGTGTTGGTGAACGTACACGTGAAGGTAATGACTTATACTTCGAAATGAGCGAAAGTGGTGTTATTAAGAAAACTGCAATGGTATTTGGTCAAATGAATGAACCGCCTGGTGCACGTATGCGTGTAGCATTATCTGGTTTAACAATGGCAGAATATTTCCGTGACGAACAAGGACAAGATGTACTACTATTCGTTGATAACATTTTCAGATTTACACAAGCTGGTTCAGAAGTGTCAGCATTGTTAGGTCGTATGCCTTCAGCTGTTGGGTACCAACCAACATTAGGTACGGAAATGGGGCAATTACAAGAACGTATTACATCAACAAACAAAGGTTCTGTTACTTCAATCCAAGCCGTTTTCGTACCTGCTGATGACTATACGGACCCTGCGCCAGCAGCAGTATTTGCTCACTTAGATGCAACTACAAACTTAGAACGTAAATTAACTGAAATGGGTATTTATCCAGCGGTTGATCCGTTAGCATCTACTTCAAGAGCACTTGACCCAACAATTGTTGGACAAGATCATTATGAAATAGCACGTGATGTACAATCTACATTACAAAAATATAGAGAGTTGCAAGATATCATTGCTATTTTAGGTATGGATGAATTATCGGAGGAAGATAAACAAACTGTAGAACGCGCACGTCGTATTCAGTTTTTCTTATCACAAAACTTCCACGTAGCAGAACAATTCACTGGTCAAAAAGGTTCTTACGTTCCAGTTCAAAAAACTGTAGAAGGTTTCAAAGCAATTTTAGATGGTGATTATGACCATATCCCAGAAGATGCATTCCGTCTTGTTGGTAGTATGGAAGAAGTAATTGCTAAAGCTAAAGACATGGGTGTTGAAGTTTAAAAATTAGGAGGTATGGATAATGAACACATTAAGCCTAAATATTGTCACTCCTAATGGTTCTGTTAACAACCGAGAAGATGTTCATCTTGCAGTATTCCAAACAACTGCAGGTGAGATCGGTGTCATGTATGGACATATTCCAACAGTTGCAGCACTTGAAATTGGCTATGTCAAAATTAACTTTGATAATGGTTCAGAATATATTGCAGTGAGTGAAGGTTTTGTTGAGGTTAGACAAGATAAATTATCTGTTATTGTACAAACTGCAGAACCTGCTAATGAAATAGATGTAGCTAGAGCAGAATTAGCTAAATCTAGAGCAGAATCGCATATAAATAATGAAGAAGATAATAGTGACATTAGTAGAGCTAAGCGTGCATTAGAACGTGCTAACAACCGTATTCGTGTCGCTAACTTACAATAAATATTATTTAAAATTTGAAGTTCCTAATAAAAGGAACTTCATTTTTTTGATTATAATATTGTTGAACGCTATTACAATGTGTAATTTTATTGAAGGATGACTTATAAATAAATCGTTTTAATTACTATATAGAAAATGTTATTACGCTATATACATAAAAATTTTTATCCTTATATTTAATATGAATATCTTTTATAAAATTAGGGAATAGCAAAATATAACATTTAGTGATATTAAGGGTTGGATTACTGTTCTTAAGTATCTTTTAGAGCCAATATCGTGTAAAATAGTTGAATAGTATAAAGTGAGGAGCATGGCTTATGGAGTATTTAGGACAATTCTCAGTTGTACATCTTATCTTACATGTGTTATGTATTTGTGTTGCTTATTGGGCTCTTAATTCAATAAGGTTAGAGCAATTTTTTAAAAAGGGATATCCAGTACAAGTTCAAATATGTATGATATTTTTAGCAATATTGTTAGGAACAGCAGTAAGTAATTTTATTGTAGATTTACTACAATTTTCAACTCAAATAAAATATTTAGCACAATAAACCAAATACCTGTATCTTTGATTGAATTACAGATATAATAATTTAAGAGTACATAAAAAAAGAATAATTTTAATAAAATATAAAAGTAGTTAAGTGGAGGATTTAAGATGGATATGATAGAGATTAATGGTGGAAATAGATTAACTGGTGAAGTAAAAGTATCAGGTGCAAAAAATGCTGTATTACCAGTATTAACTGCTTCACTATTAGCATCAAAAGGTGTTAGTAAGCTTATGAATGTACCAGCACTTAGTGATGTGGAGACGATTAATAATGTGATTTCAACATTAAATGCAGATGTTTCATATAATAAAGAAGAAGAATCTGTTACTGTTGATGCCACAAAGGAATTAAACGAAGAGGCACCATATGAGTATGTGAGCAAAATGAGAGCAAGTATACTTGTCATGGGTCCATTATTAGCTCGTCTAGGTCATGCAAAAGTTGCATTGCCAGGTGGTTGTGCAATTGGTTCAAGACCTATCGAACAACATATCAAAGGTTTTGAAGAGTTGGGCGCCGATATCCATATGGATGGTGGCTTTATTTATGCCAGCACTGCAAATGGATTGAAAGGTACATCAATTCACTTAGATTTTCCAAGTGTTGGAGCGACTCAGAATATCATTATGGCTGCATCATTAGCTGAAGGTAAAACAGTATTAGAAAACGTAGCACGTGAACCAGAAATTGTTGATTTAGCAAACTATATCAATGAAATGGGTGGTAATGTAGTAGGCGCAGGTACGGATACGATAACGATTCATGGCGTTGAAGCATTACATGGTGTGGAACATTCAATTATTCCTGATAGAATTGAAGCAGGTACATTACTTATTGCAGGTGCAATTACACGTGGTGATATAATTGTAAACGGAGCTATCAAAGAACACATGACAAGTTTAGTTTATAAATTAGAAGAAATGGGAGTAAACCTAGATTATCAAGGTGATACGATACGTGTTACAGCAGATGGCCCATTAAATCCTGTAGATATTAAGACGCTTCCTCACCCAGGTTTTCCAACAGATATGCAATCACAAATGATGGCACTATTACTTACAGCAGACGGTCATAAAGTAGTGACTGAAACAGTGTTTGAAAATAGATTTATGCATGTTGGAGAATTTAAACGCATGAACGCTAAGATAACGGTTGAAGGCAGAAGTGCAAAAATCGAAGGTAAAAGCGAGCTTCAAGGCGCTCAAGTAAAAGCAACAGATTTACGTGCAGCAGCGGCACTTATTTTAGCAGGACTTGTAGCTGGTGGGACAACCCAAGTTACTGAGCTAATACACTTAGATAGAGGTTACGTAAATTTACATGGTAAATTAAAATCTTTAGGTGCAGATATCAAACGTACACAAAATTAATACTTTAATGTATTAAAATAGAACTCGTAACGAATGAAGATTTGGAGGAAGCAAACGATGGAGACAATTTTCGATTATAATCAAATTAAAGATATTATCCCACACAGACAACCTTTTTTATTAATAGATCGCGTGATTGAATATGAAGAGGGCAAGCGTTGTGTTGCTATTAAACAAGTTTCTGGAAATGAGCCATTTTTCCAAGGACATTTTCCTGAATTTGCAGTTATGCCAGGTGTATTAATTACAGAAGCCTTAGCACAAACAGGCGCGGTAGCTATTTTAAATAGTGAAGCAAATAAAGGCAAACTTGCGTTATTTGCGGGTATCGATAAATGTCGATTTAAGAAACAAGTAACGCCAGGTGATACTTTACAGTTAGAAGTTGAAATAACGAAGATGCGTGGGCCAATTGGAAAAGGGAGTGCGAAAGCAACTGTTGATGGTCAACTTGCATGTAGTTGTGAATTAACATTTGCAATACAAGATAAAGCGTAAATAAAAAATGCCTTAAGGGTTTGTGAATTACACTAAATCCTTAAGGCATTTTTATGTTTAGCATTTACTTTACTTTTCGAATCTTTCATCTTTAAGCCTTGGTTTAGATTGCATCATACGATTAAATGATTTTTTTAATTCTTCACCAGTTAAACCTTCATCAATCAACTGTTCTAATAAGCTTTCTGCATAAACTTGTCTCAAAGTATAGATGTGACACTCAAAAACTACAGAAATAGTGCCATCTAATTGGCTGATATTTTTAATAGTTGCGTCAAATAGCGCAGGATCATTGGCTGGACGTGTAATGACAACACGAATATCCAAGAGATCTTTATTATTCATATGCTGTTTCATAGTTTCATAATGGAAGTCTGAAATGACGATTTCAAGCAACCAGCCAGTACCACTATTTTCTTTATTTATAATGACCCCATCTTCTAATTCATATTCAGTAACTCCGCCATTTTCTGATACGATTTGAAATCGAACGGCTTTAAATGTTTTCATCGTCTTCACATCCAATTGATTAATTTAAAATTTACTATAATTGCATTTATATAATCATTATAACGTAATTTTAAATGAGAAAGGTGAAATTTGTGGAAATTAGTAGTACTTTACTTTTTGATTTATGAAAATATGAGTTTTGACTCAATTTATAAATTTAATTATGATTAAAACACAAAGGAGGTGAGCTATGATAAATAACATCGTCATTGTAGGACGATTAACAAAAGATCCTAAAATTTATGAAAAGGAGGGGAAGAAGTTAGCTACCCTTTGTGTAGCAGTAAATAGAAACTATAAAGATAAAGATCAAAATACAGTCTGTGATTATTTATATTGTAAAGCATTTGGTAAAATTGCTGACAATATTGAAAAGTATATCAATCAAGGATCACTTGTAGGTATTACAGGACAAATGCAATCACGTAAATTTGAAAAAGAAGGACAGATGCATTTTGTATCAGAACTTTATATAGAAACGATTAAATTCATGTCTCCACGAACTAAAAATGAAACTGATGAACTTTTTGAGCCATTTCCATTAGAGCAAGATCATGAATCAGTCAATGAAATTAATATTTAAGACAATGATATATACGAAATTGTATAAAACTCCCACTTAAAAATTATCCCACATTAAACTATTCTAATTAATATACATTAAATCCTACTATCAATTATACTTCTTTCAGGCTATTCCTCTTAATAATGCCCAATCTAGAGGAATAGCTTTACATATTATATCGATACATACATACGACTAAAAAAATGAATGTAAAAGTACTGTAAATTTCAATTCGCAAAGTATTCTGAAAATGCTATAAATCTCATTTTCAGAATACTGAATAATCAGTTTAATTACGAATCTATTACGAAGATATATAAGCAATAATAGTACAAAAGGTTATCACGATAATGTTTACAGCTTAATTATACATAAAAATGAGTATTAGTGATGTAATTAGTTTGTAAAAAAAATCTTGTTTTTTTTATTTATCTGTAACCTACAAAGATTTTTTGAATGGTATAGTTGTACTTGCAAATTAATCATAAAATAAATTAATCACCTTATAGGAGGACTTTTTAACAATGAAAAAAACAGTAATCGCATCAACTTTAGCACTAGGATTAGGCGTAACAGGAGCAGTAAATTCAGCTGACGCTTCAGAACAAGGCGTAGACAAAGCGGAATTAGCTCAATTAGCTCAATCAAATTCAGAACAATTAAATGAAGCACCTGTACAAGAAGGCGCTTATAATATAGATTTTAATTATAATGGTACAGACTATAGCTTTGAATCAGATGGTACAAACTTTAGCTGGAGCTTTGGTGGAGGGTCAACTGAAGCACCAGTAGAACAAGCAGCTGAGCCAGCACAACAAGAAGCACCAGCAGAACAAGAAGCACCAGCACAACAAGAAGCACCAAAAACTGAAGCAACGCAACAACCACAACAAGAGTCAACTTCT
>NZ_LGPC01000013.1:69083-96014 GCF_001431205.1 Staphylococcus sp. NAM3COL9
GAATCAGTACAAGATCAAGCAGCAATGGATCTTTACGAATCTGCAGGCGCTTCACAATGGGTTACTGCATAATTTAGTCAGTAATTAATTATAAGTAATATAGAAAAAGGCCAACAAAGTCTTAGACTTTGTTGGCCTTTTTGCATACAATCTACTGCCACAACCGTATATTGTAGTTATCTACTGTACAATATCAATCATGTTTACAACATAGTATCTTTATTGAAGTACGTTCTTTTGCAATATCACACTACATTTGTTATGTTTAAATAAATAATAATATATGAAAATCTACTAGGGGAGCCTGTATGGCTGAGATGATTTAGTTCAGACCCTTACGACCTGATTTGGTTAATGCCAACGTAGGAAAGTAGTTTAATTTATAATTGAATTGCTTAGCCTTTCTATTAATTAACTACATTCTTACTTGGAATGTAGTTTTTTTATATTTAGGAGGACTAAACGTGTTATTTTCAAAAGAGTTAAAAACAGATGCCAAACCAATCATTGATTACATTTATAATGACCCATTTATACAAGGAATGTTACAAGGTCAATTATCGAAAGATGCTACTAAATTTTATTTAAGAGTAGATGCATCATACTTAAAAGAGTTTGCTAATATTTACGCATTACTTATACCTAAAATGGAGCAAATGGAAGATGTGAAATTTTTAGTTGAGCAGATACAATTTATTGTTGATGGAGAAGTAGAGGCACACGAAATATTGGCTGAATATGTAAATGAACCTTACAATGAAATAGTACAAGAAAAAGTTTGGCCACCGAGCGGCGATCACTATATTAAGCATATGTATTTTAATGCTTTTGCTAAAGAAAATGCAGCATATACAATTGCTGCCATGGCACCTTGTCCATACGTATATCAAATTATTGCACAACAAGCGTTACAAGATCGTACTTTGAATACCAACTCTATTTTGGCAAGATGGTTTGAATTTTATAGTACTGAAATGGATGAACTTGTGCATATTTTTGATAATTTAATGGATAAATTGACACAAAATTGTACGAAACAAGAGAAAGCTGACATAAAAGATTGTTTCTTACAAAGTACAGTTCATGAGCGTAATTTTTTTAATATGTCATTCACAGAAGAAGAATGGACTTATGGAGGGGTTAATAATGAATAAACCTAAAATTGCTTTAACTATAGCAGGTACAGATCCAACTGGCGGCGCAGGCGTCATGGCAGATTTAAAATCATTTCATGCTTGTGGCGTATACGGTATGGCTGCGATTACGAGTATCGTAGCGCAAAACACAAAAGGCGTTCAACATATTCATAACATAGAAACAAGTTGGTTGTCCGAGCAATTAGAAAGCATATTTGATGATGAGTGGCCCCATGCGTTGAAAACAGGCATGATTGCTTCAAAAGAAATGATGGAATTAATACAATATTATTTAAAGCAATATCCAGAGATTCCTTATGTCATTGATCCTGTAATGTTAGCTAAAAGTGGTGACTCATTGATGGATGAGGATGCTAAAGTTGACTTGCAAAACATCTTGTTGCCTTATGCTGCTGTTGCAACACCAAACTTGCCAGAAGCAGAGGAAATAACAGGATTAACGATACAAGATGAATCATCTATTTATAAAGCAGGTAACATTTTCATTAATGAAATTGGCAGTAAAGGTGTTGTAATCAAAGGTGGACATTCAGAGGATTTAGACTTCGCTAAAGATTATTTATTCACTAAAGAAAATGTATGTACTTTTGAAGAAACCCGATTTGATACAAAACATACGCATGGTACAGGATGTACTTTTTCGGCAGTAATTACTGCCGAATTAGCAAAAGGCAAAACAATATATGAAGCAGTGAAAAAAGCAAAACAGTTCGTTTCTTTAAGTATTAAACACACACCTGAAATTGGTCAAGGTAGAGGACCAGTGAATCATTTTGCATATATGAAAGAGGTAGGATTAGATGATGAATAATTTAGAAGCACTCAGAAATAATAACCCATTAGTTATTTGTTATACAAACGATGTGGTTAAAAATTTTACAGCAAATGGCTTATTAAGTTTAGGTGCAAGTCCTGCAATGAGTGAAGCACCAGAGGAAGCGTCAGATATGTTAACACACGCGAATGCTTTACTGATTAATATTGGCACATTGACTAAAGATAGAGAGTCAGACATTTTGAAAATTGCGAAGGTAGCTAATCAGATTGGAACACCAATTGTCTTTGACCCTGTTGCTGTAGGTGCATCACAATATCGCAAAGATTTTTGTGATGCGTTTTTAAGTGAAGTGAAAGTAGCAGTTATTAAAGGTAATGCATCAGAAATTTTAACACTTATTGATAATGATACACAGATGAAAGGTACAGATAGCGATATGAATCTGGATGCTATGAATATTGCTGAAAAAGCTCATATACAATTTGGGACAGCGATTGTTATCACAGGTAAAGAAGATATTGTAGTACACGAAGATAAAATTTTGAAACTTACTAATGGATCGCCTATGCTTACAAAAGTGACAGGTGCAGGCTGTTTATTAGGTGCTGTGATAGCTAGCTTTCTAAAATCCAACCAGCAACCAGAATTAAACCAATTGGTAGAAGCAGTTGCTATATATAATATTGCTGCCGAACATGCCGAAAAGATTTCAAATAATCAAGGACCAGGTGCATTTATAGTTGAATTAATGAATGCTTTATATCAAGTCACATATAATGACTATTTGAATTTAATACGCAGTCAAGAGGTGCAATAATGTTTGATAAAAGAAACCTAAAACTTTATTTTATTTGCGGAACACAAGATATTATAGAAGGTGAATCGATCATTGATGTTGTAACTGAAGCTTTAGAAGCAGGTATAACATTATTTCAGTTTAGAGAGAAAGGGAAGAATGCGTTAGTTGGCGATGATAAAATAATGTTGGCAAAACAATTACTTTCGCTATGCCATCAATACGATGTACCTTTTATAGTAAATGATGATGTGAGTTTAGCTAAGGATATTGATGCAGATGGTGTTCATGTAGGTCAAAATGATTTAGAAGTGAATAAATTTGCTCAACAATTTGAAAATAAAATTATTGGTCTGAGTGTAGGTGATGTAGATGAATACCAAAATTCTGATTTGAAATATGTTGATTATATAGGTGTCGGTCCAATGTTTGCTACGTCATCAAAAGACGACGCAAGTTTGCCAGTTGGTCCAGAAATGATAACACAATTAAGGGATTACGTTAATGATTATCCGATTGTTGCGATTGGTGGCATCAATTTAGATAATGCTCCAGCTATAATTCAAGCTGGGGCAGATGGTGTTTCAATTATTTCGGCTATTGCTCAAAGTCAAAATATTACTGAATCAGTAAGACATTTTTTACAAACTGTTGAATAATGTATAAAAATTTCCTTTTTTGTTTTCTACTTCCCTACGAGTATGATAAAATAAATTCTATGTGAATAAATCATTAGAGGTGGAAAAATGAAGAAGAAAGCGCTACTCCCTTTATTATTAGGTGTAATGGTCTTTTTAGCAGGTTGTGACTACTCTAAACCTGAAAGTAGAGATGGGTTTTTCTATAATACGTTCGTAAATCCAATGGACAATCTTATACATTGGTTAGGAACTAGTTTTAATAACGACTATGGACTAGCAATTATTGTCATTGTATTGGCGATGCGTATCATATTATTACCATTCATGTTATCGAATTATAAAAACAGTCACATGATGCGTGAAAAAATGAAAGTTGCTAAACCAGATATTGATGCAATTCAAGAAAAGGTTAAGCGTTCACGTACGCAAGAAGAAAAAATGGCTGCTAACCAAGAAATGATGGAAGTTTACAAGAAATATGATATGAATCCGATGAAGAGCATGTTAGGTTGTTTACCAATCTTGCTTCAAATGCCAATCATCATGGGACTTTTCTTCGTATTGAAATATCCTTCAAGTGGTGGTTTCACTGAACACCCTGATTTCTTATGGTTTAATTTAGCTCAACCAGATATTTGGATTACGATTATAGCAGGTGTCTTATACTTCTTACAAGCTTATGTTTCAAGTAAGAGTATGCCAAACGAACAGCGTCAAATGGGTTATATGATGATGATTATTTCACCAATTATGATTGTGTGGATTTCATTAAGTTCTGCATCAGCATTAGGTCTATACTGGTCAGTCAGTGCTGCATTCTTGATTGCGCAAACACAAGTAGCGAATATGCATTATTCTAAACTTGCTAAAAAAGAAGTTGCACCGATGATTGAAGCTATGGAGAAAAATAAAGCTGAAACAGCGAGCAAAGGTAAAAACACACAAGTTGTTTCTAAGAAAAATAATAAAAAATAATTTTTTTGAATCCTAAACAAATTTGTAATGAAAAGTCGTCGTAGTTTAAAACTACGACGACTTTTTTGTATTAATTGAAATACCATTCATTAAAAAATTGAGTTATAAATACTTCCATATATTCATGCCTTTGTTGTGCAAGCCGTTTAGCGGTTGGTGTATGCATTAAATCTTTAAGTTTAAACAATTTTTCATAAAAGTGCTTAATAGCTGATGCTGGCAAAGCATCATTATCAATCTCTTTGTTAGATAAATTATCATGGTTTTCTCCTTCTATCCACATGGGCTCTTCAAAATGGCCGGCAAATTGGAAAGTACGAGCGATGCCAATTGCACCGAGAGCATCGAGGCGATCAGCATCACGTACAATTTGGCCTTCCAATGATATGGAAATATCATTATTTTCTCCATTATTATAACTCATATGTTCAATAATATGCAGAATAGCATCTTGCTGTTGTATTGGTATATGAAGTTGAGTCAAAAATTGTCTTAATTTATGCTTTGCTTTGCTAGCATCAGTCAGTTTTGCGTCAACCGTATCATGTAATAAACTAGCTAGTTGAATGGTTAATAAATTTCCAACTTGCTCTTGTTGAGCAATGTGTTTTGCCATTTTGACGACACGCAACACATGAGCGACATCGTGGCCAGTTGTATCATTTTCATGAAATGATTTCATATATATTTGCGCTGAATTGACTATCTCTTGCGTATTCATCTAAACGCCCCCTTTCCATAGAAATAAAGTTATATAAGTTAGTGATTTAATATGATCATTCACTTTATAATAAAGAAGGGGAGTGGGACATAAATCTAATGTTTCTAAATAGATGTCGTCGTCCCGGCCCACCTGGAAAAGCTGACTATAAAATAGGTGATAAGAGTCTTGCAATACCTTCTTTAAATTTAATCCACAAACTTCTCTTCTCATACTGCTCTTTTGTTAGTCGATAGGATACGGCTAAATCTTTTTCAAAAGTAGCTTTAAGTTCTTTTGTTATGAATGTGTCATAAATAAAAGCATTAACTTCAAAGTTTAAAGTAAAGCTTCGATGATCCATGTTTGTAGTACCGACACTCGCAACTTCGTCATCGATAAGTAGTATTTTTGAATGTAAAAATCCATTATCGTAATGGAAAATATTTGCGCCAGCATCTAAAAGTGATGCTACGTTATTATAGGTAGCCCAATATACAAACGGATGGTCAGGTTTATTAGGGACCATGATATTCACATCAACGCCACCTAAAGCTGCGATTTTTATCGCGTCTAAGAATGATTGATCTGGGATAAAATAAGGAGATTGAATATGAATAGATTGTTTAGCTGAAGTAATCATTTTCAAATAACCATATTTGATTTGTTCCCATTCTTCATCTGGCCCACTAGATGCTATTTGGACACCAATTGTACCTCCAGAATCTACATCAGGAAAATAACGTTCAGCGTATTTCAAATTATCACGTGTTGATTGAACATTCCAATCGAGCATAAATCGTAATTGAAGTGCATTGACAGCATCGCCAACGATTCGTAAATGTGTATCTCTCCAGTAACCAAATTTTTTCTTTAATCCTAAATATTCATCACCAACGTTAAAACCGCCAATGTAGCCGATATGTCCATCAATAATTACTAATTTTCGGTGATTTCGGTTGTTCATTCTTAAATTGATTAATGGTAATTTAGAAGGAAAAAAGGCTTCAACTTTGCCACCTTTTTTTCGAAATGATTTAAAATCTTTAAGTGATAAACTACGTGAGCCCATGTCATCATAAAGCATTTTCACTTCTAATCCTTGCTCAAGCTTTTGTTCGAGCGCTGTTAAAATACGTTTACCCAAGTTATCATTTCTAAAGATATAGTATTGAATATGGATATAATCCTTTGCCTCGTTTATATCTTTAATAAGTGCATAAAACTTATCTTTACCATCTGTAAAGATATCAATATCATTGTCTGTTGTTAAAAAGGCAGCATTATTGTATAACAACATTTGAACCATATCTTTAAATTTAACAATTTGATGATTACCTTTTGAAAATTCATCGTTTTTTAAAGCTTCTAATTGTTCATTAACAATCATTTCAATGCCAATTTTATCTTCTTCATCTAAGGTGAAGATACGGTCGCGCTGAATTTGTCGCCCAAACAGTAGATAGATGATAAAGCCTAATATGGGGATGAAAACTAGAACTAACAGCCACGCCCATACAGAGCCAGCTGAACGGCGTTCCATAAAAATAATTGTAAAGGCAAAGATTAGGTTTAATATAAATGCTCCAATAAAAATGATGTTAAGAATAACGTTTGTATTGTTAAACGTTAAAGAAAATATATCTATCATATTAAACCTCCAAAATGCATTTCAGTTATTTAAAATACTATAAAAGTCATAGTTATTGTAACATGGAAATAAGGTTTTATCATTTGACTAATACCACCTAGGGGTATATCATATAATTTAAATTATTAGGAGGCGTGTATTATATGGCGGAAATACAAAAAGCGCATCACTCAGAACAAATTAAATCTAATTTAAAATCAAGATTAAATCGGATAGAAGGACAAGTGAGAGCGATAAATCGCATGGTAGATGAAGATGTATATTGTGATGACGTGCTCACACAAATTAGAGCTACTCGATCTGCTTTAAATGGTGTTGCTACTAAATTACTAGACCATCATATGAAAAGTTGTATTATGGATAAAGTAGAGCAAGGACAACAACAAGAAGCTATGGAAGAACTGTTGGTTACGTTTCAAAAATTAATGAAAGATTAGGCAAGGTGAATGTAGTGGGAAGAAAAGTAATTTATATTTCTGGTATAGAAAATGAGATACAACAAAAACATATCAAACAGTGGCTTATGCAATTACACGGTGTACACCAAGTTAACGTAGAAATAGAAAGCAATAATGGCAAAATTTTCATTGATTTTGAAACCCCAGCAAGTTTAAATAATTTAGAAAAAGAAATTTATGATTTGGGATATGAAATTTTATACTAAAATGAAATATTGAAAAAGATCATACTTTCATTTTAAGTGTTTTTTGTTATTTTAAAAAACTTATTTCACAAAGAAAAACTGTTTTTACAATGTAATTATA
Organism: Staphylococcus sp. NAM3COL9; assembly: GCF_001431205.1. Lineage (GTDB taxonomy): Bacteria > Bacillota > Bacilli > Staphylococcales > Staphylococcaceae > Staphylococcus. The sequence continues at coordinate 76,546 of NZ_LGPC01000013.1, forward strand.
CAATAAAATTAACTAAATATTTGATTATAATAAAAAAATTTTGAATATAATGTAGTATTTTGTAATTAGATAGGGTAAGATATAGTAGAAGCAAGTAATTTAGGGGTGATGATATGAGTAAAGATAACGAAAAGATTCAAAATGTAGTTAAACTATTATCATCATTAGGGGTAAACATAAAGAAAACGAAATCAAGACTAGAAGTTATGCAAACTTTGCCGACAACTGTGAAAGCCGCTAACGAATTGAAATAGTAAAGTTACCCAAATAAGCGATTGGAGCAGTGTGCTCTAGTCGTTTTTTGTTATACATAGAAGTTATTTTATTAAATAAATGGGATGAAAAAAGAACTGTTACGATCATTGAGATGATTGTAACAGTTCTTTTGGTTAGAAGTAGAAATATAAAGTGACTTCATTCTTAATCTAGTTTTTGAACGTCAGGTGAGTACTGTTTTGGTTGATGATAAGAGATGGATAATAATACACCAATACCACACATTAAACTCCATAAGGAACTACCACCATAGCTTATAAATGGTAATGGAATACCAGTAATAGGTAATAACTGTATTGTCATACCTATATTTTGTAAAACGTGGAATAGAATCAGTGCTGTGTATCCAACAATAAATAATTTGCTGAATGGTAATTCTATTTTAGTCGCAAGTCTAACTAAGTGAAACATTAATCCTAAGAACACTAGAAGTAAAATGACTGAGCCAATGAATCCAAACTCTTCTCCAATAACAGAGAAAATGAAATCAGTATGATTCTCAGGGATATATACTTCACCTTGATTGAATCCCTTACCAAATAGTTGACCAGATCCAATAGCTTTAAGTGACTCTGTTAAATGATAGCCGTCGCCACTGCTATAAGTATAAGGATCTAGCCATGAACTGATACGTCCGAGTTGATAGGTTTTAATGCCTAAACTATTCTCTATAAGGGATGGCTTGAAAATAATAGATAAGATGATACTTGATGCTAAGACAAATACTGCGATAAATAATGGTGCAATTATTTTCCATGTGATACCACTTACTATAATTACGCCAACAATAATGGCGCAAATAACGAGTGTTGTACCCAAGTCATTTTGCAGTAGGATAAGACCCATAGGAATAATGGAAATACCAAAAATTTTCAGTAGTAATTTAAAATCTGTCTCCAATGATTTATTGAAAGTGAATTGATTATGCTTTGAAATTAGTTTAGCAAGCGCTAATATCAACACTATTTTCATAAATTCTGAAGGCTGTACGCTGATTGGACCGAGTTTATACCAACTTTTCGCACCATTTATAATAGGTGTGAACGGTGTTTCTGGAATAATGATTAATATAAATAAGGCTGCACACAGAAGAAAGTACAGTAAATATGTATATTTCATTAGTTTCTTAGGTGAAACTAACATGATTAAAAATGCTATGAATCCACCAAAAACATAATACAGAACTTGTCTAATGCTAAAGTTGGCACTATATTGGCCACCACCCATAGCTGAATTGATTATCGTTACGCTAATAATTGCTAACAATACGAGGAAGCCTACTAAAGTCCAGTCGACCCGTCGTATCCAATGATTGTTTTTTAATTGACGTGAAGTACTCATTTCTTACTCCTTTGAAAAGCTTAGTTTTCTTTAACTTTGTAATATATATAGATTTTACCGAACTTTAATGTATATTGCTAGAAGTAGGGTGCCAAATTGAAAAATTATAATAAGATAACCATATATTGATGAGTTAAAGTGCTTACTTTTAGTGCATAGTAAAGTGCCATTTACTAAATTGAAAAATAAAAAGTTTTTATACTACTTAACAAATGCAAAAAAATATTGAATCGTGATATGATGTAATTTAAGAATTGTATATGGAGGATAAAGTATGGCTAAAGAAAATGTATGTATCGTATACGGAGGAAAAAGCGCGGAACACGATGTTTCAATATTAACAGCACAAAATGTCTTGAACGCAATCGATAAGGATCAATATCAAATAGACATCATTTACATAACAAATGAAGGTGACTGGAAAAAGAAAGAAAATATCGTAGACACTATAAATGAAATAGACACTTTACGTTTAACAGATGTTGCTGCAGGTGAAATCTCTCAACTACTTAGTATTGGTAGCACAGGGAACGCCTATAGTGCAGTTTTCCCAGTATTACATGGACCGAATGGTGAAGATGGTACAATTCAAGGTTTATTTGAAGTATTAGATATACCATATGTAGGAAACGGTGTTTTAGCTGCCTCAAGTTCGATGGATAAACTTGTTATGAAACAATTATTCGCACATAGAGGATTACCTCAACTACCTTATGTGAGTTTTTTAAGAAGCGAATATCATAAATATGAAAATAATATTTTGAAACTTGTACATGACAAGTTAGAATATCCAGTATTTGTAAAACCAGCAAACTTAGGTTCTAGTGTTGGTATTAGTAAATGTAATAATGAAGAAGAATTGAAAGTTGGTATTGAAGAAGCACTTCAATTTGATCGTAAATTAGTAATTGAACAAGGTATTGATGCGAGAGAAATAGAAGTAGCTGTACTTGGTAATGACTATCCTAAAACTACTGCGCCAGGTGAAGTAATTAAAGAGGTAGCATTCTATGATTATAAAGCGAAGTACAAAGATGGAAAAATAAAATTAGATATTCCTGCTGATTTAGATGAAGAAGTGCAAACAACATTAAGAAATATGGCTGTCGAAGCATTTAAAGCGACAGATTGTTCTGGTTTGTTACGAGCGGATTTCTTTGTCACGGAAGACAATCAAATTTTTATTAATGAAACAAATGCGATGCCAGGTTTTACTGCTTATAGTATGTATCCAAGACTTTGGGAAAATATGGGCGTAACATATGCTGAATTGATTGAAAGATTAATTGAATTAGCAAAAGAAAAGCATGAAGATAAGAAACAAAATAAATACAAAATTGACTGAGGCGAATGAATAATGATTGAAGTAACTTTAGAACAAATCCAAGACTGGATTCCATGTGACATTGATAATGAATATTTAGATCATACGATTAAAGGTGTTTCTATTGATTCACGTGTAATCAATAATCAAAATTTATTCATCCCATTTAAAGGTGAAAATGTAGATGGACATAAATACGTCGCACAAGCATTGAAGGATGGCGCAGGTGCAGTATTTCATCAAACAGATGTAACTTTAGATGAAAACATAGACGGTCCAGTGATATGGGTTGAGAATACACTTAAAGCATTACAACAATTAGCTAAAGCTTATTTAGAGTTTGTTGGGCCCCAAGTCATTGCAGTAACAGGATCAAATGGTAAGACGACTACCAAAGATATGATTGAAAGTGTTTTAAAACCACAGTTTAAAGTTAAAAAAACACAAGGCAATTATAATAACGAAATCGGCTTACCTTTAACAATATTAGAATTAGATCAAGATACTGAGATTTCAATTTTAGAAATGGGAATGTCAGGATTCAATGAAATTGAGTTATTGTCAAAATTAGCGAAACCTAATATAGCGGTAATTACTAATATTGGTGAATCACATATGCAAGATTTAGGTTCTAGAGAGGGTATTGCCCAAGCTAAAGCTGAGATTACAATAGGATTAAGCGCAAATGGCGTCTTTATTTATGATGGTGATGAGCCATTATTAGAGTCTCACGTTACGAAAATAGAAGATGCAGATATAGTAAGTATTGGTAAAGACAACGACAACACACTCGTTTGTCAGATTGAAGATATTGAAAACACAGGTATCGCATTTAATATTAACGGAGAAGAGAGATTCGAATTACCAATTTTAGGTGAACATAATATGAAGAATGCAACAATCGCTATCGCTGTTGGTAAAAGATTAGGCTTAAGTTATGACACAATATTTAATAATCTACGTAAAGTAGAACTTACAGGTATGAGAATGGAACAACATTATACCAGTGACAATAAATTAGTAATTAATGATGCATATAACGCGAGTCCTACAAGTATGAAAGCAGCAATTGATACCCTTTCAGTAATGAAAGGTAGAAAAATCATTGTACTTGGAGATGTTTTAGAGTTAGGTCCAGATAGTCAGATTATGCATGAAAATGTAGGTCGATACTTGGAAGGTAAAAATATCGATGCATTATTTACTTTTGGGCAAGCTTCAAATTATATTAGCAACATGGGCAAAGCTTATGTAACACAGGCAGAACATTACGACGATAAGCAAGCTTTGATAACAACTTTACAAGCCTATGTTCGATCTGGCGATAAAATATTAGTCAAAGGTTCTAGAGGAATGAAATTAGAAGAGGTTGTCGAATCATTAATTTAAACATTAACTAAATAACTAGCTGTTAGAATTCGATTAGAAATCTAACAACTGGTTTTTATTTTGCTAAAAAAGGGAAATCTTATATAAGAAAACAAATATTTATAAATTAGGAATACTTGTATGTAACTGATATACTCATATCGAAAAAACGATGTTTCATAAAAGAAGTATACAGTTAAGCTTAATTGCGGTTCCAATGCATTGTTCAGTTATAGAAGTTCCTAATTTTAAGTTAAATAAGGGGTGAATAAACCATATCTCATAAGTAAAATATTCTGACAATTAACAGAATAAATAAATTAATAAATTTTTTTAGAGAGTATAAAGTAAGTTTATGAAAGAAAGTTAAACGCTTACAACCTATATATTTCGGTATTTTTGGTGTTTTAAAATATTTAAAAATAGGTAAAGTTATTGCGTTTAATCAATTTTGGTTTATTGCGATTATATACTTGAGGTGGTACTATTAAGAAGTTGAAGAAACTTAAGTGAACATATATGTATAGAAATACAGATAAATAAAGGAGAATTATATTGCAAAAATTTAAAGAATTAGGGCTCTCAGATAAGATGGCAGAAACCCTAGCATCAATGGGGTTCGATGACGCCACTCCTATACAAAAAGAGAGTATCCCTCTTGCCTTAGAAGGCAAAGACGTTCTTGGTCAAGCGCAAACAGGTACAGGTAAAACTGGCGCGTTTGGTATTCCACTAGTTGAAAAAGTGGCAGGCCAAGAAGGAGTACAATCATTAATCCTTGCACCAACAAGAGAATTAGCTATGCAAGTAGCTGAATCAATCAGAGAATTTGCTAAAGGTCAAAACGTACAAGTTGTTACTGTATTTGGTGGTATGCCGATCGACCGTCAAATCAAATCGCTTAAAAAAGGACCGCAAATCGTTGTAGGTACGCCAGGTCGTGTGATTGATCACCTTAACCGTCGTACATTAAAAACTAATGATATTCATACGCTTATATTAGATGAAGCGGATGAAATGATGAACATGGGCTTCATCGATGATATGAAATTTATCATGGATAAAATTCCAGCTTCACAACGTCAAACAATGCTGTTTTCAGCTACAATGCCAAAAGCTATTCAAACATTAGTTCAACAATTCATGAAAACACCAGTAATTGTTAAAACAATGAATAATGAAATGTCTAATCCACAAATCGAAGAATACTATACAATCGTAAAAGAATTAGAAAAATTCGATACATTTACGAATCTATTAGATGTACATCAACCAGAATTAGCTATTGTATTCGGACGTACAAAACGTCGTGTAGATGAATTAACAAGTGCGTTAATCTCTAAAGGATACAAAGCTGAAGGTTTACATGGTGATATTACTCAAGCGAAACGTTTGGAAGTATTGAAAAAATTCAAAAATGATCAATTAGATATCTTAGTTGCAACAGACGTTGCAGCAAGAGGACTTGATATTTCAAACGTAAGTCATGTTTATAACTTTGATATTCCACAAGATACTGAAAGTTATACACACAGAATCGGCCGTACTGGTCGTGCTGGTAAAAAAGGTATAGCAATCACATTTGTGAACCCAATTGAAATGGATTACATCCGTCAAATTGAACAAGCAAATAAGAGACAAATGACTGCAATGAGACCACCTCATCGTAAAGAAGTGCTTAAAGCACGTGAAAACGATATTAAAGGTAAAGTTGAAAAGTGGATGTCTAGAGAAAATGAACCAAGATTACAACGTATTGCTTCAGAATTAATTGAAGAATATAGTGATGTTGATTTAGTTGCTTCATTATTACAAGAATTGGTTGAATCAAATGACGAAGTTGATGTTCAATTAACATTTGAAAAACCATTATCTCGTGGTAAAGGTGGTCGTCAAGGCCGCGGACCAAAACGTGGCGGTCAAAGCAACAATAAACGTGGCAATAATAAATTTGATAACAAAAATCGTCGTTCAAAAGGCGGATTCAACAATAATAAGAAGAATGAAAAATCTTCTGACAGAAACAATAACAACAAGAAATCAATGAAAGGTCGCACGTTCGCCGACCACCAAAAATAAAAAATAATTTATCATATATGAAATTTAGGTTTAATCATTCCATTTACGTGGAATGATTTTTTTGCACTTTTTGAGAAAATTATCATAAAACTTATGATGAATAATAAATGTCAAGCGCAATATATTTAAAATATAAAAAGATATTTATACGTTTTAAACGAACAATGAAATGACTGTAAAAGCTATGTTATAATAAATTTAAATCTTAATTAAGGAGTGTATATATGACTAACGACCAACTATTTAAGAGAAGTCCTAAACAAGTTATGAAGTACTACTACATAATCGAAGGACTAGAATTTATTGTTAGTTTGATCGTTTCGGTTATTTTAATATTTTTATGGAGTCATTTTAATTGGTGGCATTTTATTGTATATTTAATCGTTGCTTTTATAGTGCTTGGTTTTGTGTGTTTATTGATTAGACCCTGGATTAAATTTAAATACACATATTATAGAATAAAGGGAAATTATATAGAGGTAAAATATGATTATTTTTTTAAATCTAAAAAAATAGTAAAATTAGAACGCACACAGTTTATTGAAAGACAGAATAACCCTATTTTGAAAAAAATGGGACTGTCAAAAACTACATTAATTACTGCTGGTCACAAAGTTAGTTTTCCGCTGATGTCTACAGATGATGCGGAGTCATTCGAATTACTAACACGCAACTACTTGAGAGGAGCTGATTTTGATGTATAATCCTCAAAAGTTACATCCCATTTCTTATTTAACTGGTGTTATTGAAGCTATTAAGCAAAATATCTTTTTAATTATTATTTTTTTAGTATTTAATATTCAGGATTTTGATTTTACAAGTATAACTTCATACATATTTCCAGCTATCGTTTTTGCTTTCTTTTTATTTTCATTTGTAGCACAAGTATTAAAAGTATATAACACGACATATTGGATTGAAAATGACCATTTTATTTTAGCAACTGGTATCTTTACTAAAGAAAGAAAAGAACTTAATATCCGTCGTATACAAACATTAGATACATCACAAGGGATTATAAATCAAATCGTAGGTGGCGTGAAATTACAAATCAAAACACCGAGTGATGGTATTGATTTGGACACTATTTCTAAAAAACAAAGTGAATTAATACAACATACGATTAAAGAAAAGCAGCAAGAATTAACTAGTAAAAATGAAGAACCAGATTTAACTAGAATACCTGAACAAGAGGATAATGAAGATATTCCAGAACAACGATCACAACCGGTGCGTTTATATAAGCTTAATTTTAAAGAATTACTGTTTATGGCATTAACGAGTGGGGCAATAGGTGTGGCGTTTGCAGCAATCTCACCGATAATTGGTGCCTTTTCAGAAGTGATACCATGGGAATGGCTCACTGATGAATTTGCTCGGTTTTCACAAGCGATTTTTGTGGTTGTGTTAATAATGATTGCGACTATCGTTATCGTAAGTTATATACTGGGTACATTGATAGTAATTATAAAAAACTATAATTACACAGTGACACAAAATGATAATCAATTGAATATTCGATATGGTTTATTCAATGTTAAAAGCATCACAGTGCCAACTGATAGAGTTCAAGCTGTAGTCGAAAAACAATCTCTCTTAAGAAAGCTATTCGGTTTTACGTCTATACATTTTGTGATTACGAGCGATATGAATGGTAATGATAAAGGTGATATTTCATTAGATGGAAATGTTATGATTTTACCTTTTATTAAACGCAAAAAAGCATTTGAAATCATTAAAACACTTATTCCCAGTATGGCGTTTGAAAATGCGAAACAGGGTATGCCTTGGAGAGGTTTCCATAGGTACTTTTGGCAAGAAACAGTCATTTTGCTAGTGATTGCAACTATCGTTAATTATTTTTGGTCATCTTGGTCATTTCTTATTGCAGCTGTTATGATTTTACTACTAATTATCCATAGCCTTATAGTTATTAAATCATCTGGATTAAAAGTACGAAATGATGAACTTGTGGTACGCAATGTAACTATATTTGGATTCAAAAACACGTATTTTAAGCATGATAAAATATTAGGTATGGAAATTAAACGAAATCCATTTTTAATTAAGAGTGACTTAGGTAATTTCAATTTTATCATTGCAAAAGCTGCAGGTAATGAATCTGTGGGCTTGAAATTTAATAATTATAAAGAAGTTGAAACACTTCAAAATTGGTATTTGAGAGGTGAGCCTCATGAATGAATATAATTATATGGATAGATCTGGAAAAAAAGTCATGCGTCTCTCGGCATATATCGTAACTACGATATTTGTATTAATTCTAGCAGCTATATATATTGTTAATACAATGTGGTTGGAATGGTTTAATTCTAAAACGTTGATGTGGGTCTTAATTGTTGGTGTAATTATTATCGTAATTCAATTGTTGCTGGGTGCTATTTTAATTCCTACATACCGGTATCGAATTTTTAGGTATAAGCTAGATGGAAATGAAATCATTGTAAGAAATGGATTGTGGTTTGTCTCAGTAATTAAAATTCCGTTATTCAGAATTCAAAATGTCGATACACACGAAGGTATTCTAATGCGCAAATATAAATTAGCAAGTTTAACATTATCGACAGCAGGGGGGAATACTGAGCTTAAACTTATCGACAAAGATATAGCATCTACATTAAAGTACAAAATAAAAAATGTTAATAAAACAATTGAAGCAACTGAAAATGAAGTTTCAGATATTGAATATCCTAAAGATGAGATTAATTTAAAATAAATCATAATCTTTATATGATTGAGGGGAGATTTATGATACACGGTATAGGTATAGATTTAATAGAGATAACAAGAATAGAAAATCTTTATAGCAGACAAGATAAATTGCTAGAACGTATATTAACTATCAATGAACAACAAAAGTTTAATTGTTTCAAAAATGAACAACGTAAAATGGAATTTCTTGCAGGTAGATTTGCTTGTAAAGAAGCTTTTAGTAAAGCATTAGGCACGGGACTGGGTAAAACAGTAGCATTTAATGATATTGACTGTTTCAACGATGAAAATGGCAAGCCTTGTATTGCTTATGAAGGCTTTAAAGTACATGTAAGTATTACACATACAGAACATTATGCCATGAGCCAAGTTATTTTAGAACTTTAATTTATTGAATTTTTTCGATATTTTAGTATGTTTAATTTGGTTATCCTATCATCATTGTTATAAAATTGAGTTATTGTATAAAACTAGCGAAAGTTATTTATTGAAATAGGAGGTATATGCTTAATGTCTGATAAGTATTATAGATCGACGTACTTGAACGTAGATTTAAATGCTATTGTTTCAAATTTTCAAGTATTTCAAACATTACACCCGAATAAAACAGTTATGCCGGTAGTCAAGGCGAATGGTTACGGTCTTGGTAGCATTAAAATTGCACGTCAATTAATGGAAAATGGGGCTGAGTTTTTCGCAGTTGCAACATTAGATGAAGCAATTGAACTTCGTATGCATGGAATTAATGCAAAAATTCTTGTACTTGGAGTTATTCCAACATATAACATAAACAAAGCAATTCAACATCGTGTAGCAATTACGGTGCCATCTAAAGTGTGGCTCGCTGAAGCTATTGAAGAAATTGCAACTGATAATAAAAAAGATTTATGGCTTCACGCTAAATTAGATACTGGCATGGGTAGGTTAGGAATAAAAAATGTAGATGAGTACAAAGAAGTCATTGATTTGATTCAATCACATGCCCATTTAGTTTTTGAGGGCGTGTTTACACATTTCGCATGTGCTGATGAGCCAGGTGATTCGATGAATAAACAACAAGTATATTTTGAAGAAATTGTTGAGCAATTAGAAAAGCCGAATTACATACATTCTCAAAATTCTGCAGGTGCATTAATGAAAGACAGTCAGTTTTGTAATACGGTTAGAATCGGCATATCATTATATGGTTACTATCCTTCAGAGTACGTTAAATCAAAAGTGAAGGTACATTTAAAGCCAAGTGCACAATGGATTAGTGAAGTCGTTCAAACTAAAGTATTGCAAACTGGAGAATCTGTGAGTTATGGAAGTATATATACAGCAAAAAAACCTACAAAAATTGGAATTATTCCAGTAGGATATGCAGATGGTTATCCAAGAATGATGACAGGATTTAGTGTAAATGTGAATGGACATCAATGCGAAGTAATTGGAAAAGTGTGCATGGATCAAACAATTATTAAAATTCCTGAAGAAGTTAATGCAGGTAATAAAGTCATTATAATGGATCACCATAGTGATAGTTCACAATCAGCAGAGGCTCTGGGACGACAGCAACAAACTATTAATTATGAAGTGTTATGTAGACTGAATAGAAGGCTGCCTCGAATATATCATGGGACGCAAGACCTAGAAATTCGCAATGAATTACTAAAATAGTATAGTCACTTAATGTAAAATTTGTTATTATGAGTCTAACAACGAATCTCAATATATTCTATTTTAGTAACATGGAGGTCTTTATTCATGGCAAGTTTTAATCAAAGCAGAAACCATAGTATTGAACAACTATTAAAAGAAGGCTATTCTCAAATGGCCGATTTAAATCTCTCCCTTGCAGCAGAAGCATTTCCATTTGAATGTGAAGCTTGTGATTGCAATGAAGTTTACCTCAGCTCTAAGAATAACAATGAATGATGAGAAGAGGAGACGTTTATTTAGCTGATTTATCACCAGTTCAAGGGTCTGAGCAAGGGGGAATAAGACCTGTCGTTATCATACAGAATGATACTGGAAATAAATATAGTCCTACCGTAATTGTAGCTGCAATTACTGGTAGGATTAATAAAGCTAAAATACCCACACATGTAGAAATAGAAAAAAGTAAATATAAGCTTGATAAAGATTCTGTAATACTGCTTGAGCAGATTAGAACTTTAGATAAAAATAGGCTGAAAGAAAAATTAACATACCTTTCTGATAGTAAAATGAAAGAAGTTAATGTTGCCATTGATATAAGCTTAGGATTACATAATGTTAGAAATAGTAAATCTTGATTTTCAAAGGTTATAAGAAATAATTAATAAAATAGTGAAATAGTGAATTATATATCGATTGCTTATAACATGTAATTACCACTTAATTAGCAATATAATTGTTATTGGAAAATTAAGGGTTTTAGTTTTGTGGTTTAATACCTTTGAGTCGGATGTTTTAAGTTCAAAAGCTTTAGGTTATCCTAAAGCTTTTTTAGGTATTTGGAGCGAGTTTATCATCTATAGCAAGCAACGAATACAAACACGTACAAAGTTTGAATAGGCTCGTTCATTATAAAAGATATTTTTACTTACATACATAGTATGTTTAAACATGTTATAACCGATGTATGCGGTTTATATTTGTATTTTTAGGAGGAATTACTACATGAAAGAATTCAAAAATCAATATAAAGCGCTAATTGACGAAAGTTTACACACTGTAGATGCTACAGATTTAATGAAAAAGTGTGAAAGCTTTACTGATGCAGTGATAAAAAGAGATTTCTTACCAGAAGATATAGTTGAAATTCATAGAGATTATGTCAGAGTCTTAAATTTAAATGAAACTCAAATTTTTGAAACTTTTAATGTACTTAAAGAAGTAGTAAGAGGGTTTGGGTATAGTTATAGAGATTATCAACAATTAGTAAACCGTCTACAATATCACGATAAAGAGATTGATTTAGCTTCTCGTTTGCAGCAAACAATGCTTAAAACGGATATTCCTCAATTTGATAGCATACAAATCGGTGTTATATCAGTAGCAGCGCAAAAAGTAAGTGGTGACTATTTTAACTTAATAGACCATAAAGATGGCACGATGAGTTTTGCAGTGGCAGACGTTATAGGTAAAGGTATACCAGCTGCACTAGCAATGAGTATGATAAAATTTGGCATGGACTCTTATGGTCACTCTCAACTTCCGAGTGATGGTTTAAAGCGTCTCAACCGGGTAGTAGAGAAAAACGTTAATCAGAACATGTTTGTAACGATGTTTTACGGACTATATGAAGAGTTAAATCATTTATTATATTGTAGCTCTGCTGGACACGAACCTGGATATGTATACAGAGCAGAGACTGAAAAATTTGAAGAAATCAGCGTTAGAGGTAGAGTGTTAGGTGTCAGCGAGCAAACTAGATATAAACAACAAGAAATCCCTGTATATTTAGATGACTTAGTTATTATATTTACAGATGGTGTTACAGAAGTTAGAAATGAAGCAGGAGATTTCTTAGATAAAAACCATCTTTTAACTATGATTCATAAATATAAGCACATGCATCCACAAGATATCGTTCAACTTTTATATGAAGCGATTTTGAAAATACAAAACCCTGATAAGAGAGATGATTTAACAATTCTAATTATAAAAAGAGTTAATTAGATTTAACATAGTTAAGGTTAAGTTATTTGATTTAAGGGTATGAAAGCTATTATGAGACTATAATTAGGAGTGTAATGTTATGAATCTTAATATCGAAACGGTAACGCATGATACTCATTACGAGGTTAAAGTTGGCGGAGAACTAGACGTATATACTGTTCCAGAACTAGAAGAAGTTTTAGCGCCGATGAAACAAGAAGGAACTCATGATTTACATGTAAATTTAGAAAATGTGAGTTACATGGATTCAACGGGATTAGGCGTATTCGTAGGTACATTAAAAGCGCTAAATCAACATGATAAAGAATTATATATATTAGGTGTTTCAGATCGAATAAGTCGACTATTTGATATAACGGGATTAAAAGATTTGATGCATGTTAATGAAGGAACGGAGGTCGAATAACATGCAACTTAAACAGGACTATATAGAAATGCGTTTACCAGCATCTGCAGAGTATGTGAGTTTAATACGTTTAACACTGTCAGGCGTTTTTTCACGTGCAGGTGCTTCATATGATGATATAGAAGATGCGAAGATTGCAGTGAGCGAAGCAGTGACGAATGCAGTAAAACATGCATATAAAGATGACCCAGAAGATGTGGGAACGATTAATCTATGCTTTGAAATTTTCGATGATAAAATCAAGATTATAATTTCAGATCAAGGTGAAAGTTTCGATTATGAAGAGACAAAAGCACAATTAGGGCCATATAAAGAAAACGAAAACATAGATTTCCTAAGAGAAGGTGGTCTTGGTCTGTTTTTAATTGAATCTTTAATGGATGAAGTTACAGTCGATAAACAATCAGGCGTAACAATCAGTATGATAAAGTATATTAAAAAAGAGCAGGTGCGAAATAATGGCGAAAGAGTCGAAATCAGTTAATGATGTATCACCTGAACAAATTAACCAATGGATAACACAGCATCAAAATGACGAAAATAAAGATGCTCAAGATAAACTCGTAAGACATTATAGAAAGTTAATCGAATCATTGGCGTATAAATATTCAAAAGGTCAATCTCATCACGAAGACCTCGTTCAGGTAGGTATGGTTGGTTTGATTGGTGCAATAAACCGATTTGACTTATCCTTTGATAGAAAGTTTGAAGCCTTTTTAGTACCAACGGTCATTGGTGAGATCAAGCGTTATTTACGTGATAAGACATGGAGTGTCCACGTACCAAGAAGAATCAAAGAGATTGGACCTCGTATTAAAAAAGTAACTGATGAATTAACGAATGAGTTAGAACGTTCTCCTTCTATTGCAGAAATAGCGGATCGTCTTGAAGTAAACGAGGAAGATGTGTTAGAAGCAATGGAAATGGGTCAAAGTTATAATGCGTTAAGTGTTGACCATTCGATTGAAGCAGACAAAGATGGCTCTACAGTTACTTTACTAGATATTATGGGTCAACAAGATGAAAACTATGATTTAACAGAAAAACGTATGATATTAGAAAGAATTTTACCAATATTAAATGAAAGAGAAAGACAAATTATCCAATGTACATTTATTGAAGGTTTAAGCCAAAAAGAAACAGGAGAAAGAATTGGTTTAAGCCAAATGCATGTTTCAAGATTGCAAAGAACAGCAATCTTGAAATTACAAGAAGCAGCTAATCAATGATTGAATAAAAAATAAAGCAGCTTTCCTATAAATTAGGAAGCTGCTTTATTTTAATTTATATAATAGATGGCTAACGCTTTAATTAAAGCATGACGTTTTGAATAGAGGTTACTATTAAATATGTTAAAATGTTAAAGAAAGTAAAATAAAAGAGAAACAAATGAGCGGAGGATTCTATGGATAGTAATCTAATACAATCTATAAGAGTGAAATACAATTTCACAACAAAGCAAATTAATTCAGTGTTATCACTGCTAGAAGATAAAAATACGGTACCTTTTATAGCTCGCTATAGAAAAGAGCAAACAGGTGGATTAGATGAAGTAGAAATTAAACAAATAGATGATGAATACCAATATATGGTTAACCTTCAAAAAAGAAAAGAAGAAGTTATACATAATGTAGAAGAACAAGGTTTATTAACAGCAGACTTAAAAAATGATATTTTAAAACAAACAAAACTCCAACGTGTCGAAGATTTATATAGACCATTCAAACAAAAAAAGAAAACAAGAGCTACAGAAGCTAAGAGAAAAGGTTTAGAACCATTCGCAAAATGGCTGAAACAATCTAATTTAGATACAACAATAGAAAATAAGGCACAACAATTTTTAAACGAAGAAGTAGAAACTATTGAAGCTGCTATAAAAGGTGCACAAGATATTATTGCCGAGTTAGTTTCGGATGCGCCTAAATATAGAACTAAAATCCTTAAAGATACTTTTCAACATGGCAATATCATTACACAAAAGAAAAAGAATGCCGAAGACGAAAAAGAAACATTTTCAATGTATTATGATTACAGCGAACCAGTGAAAAAAATTGCCAATCATAGAGTTTTAGCTATGAACCGTGGAGAAAAAGAAAAAGTATTATCAGTAAAATTAGAAATGGATACACAAGGCATTGAAAACTTCATTCGCAAAAATGAAATAACTACAAATCATGAAGGCAATTATATAATTGAAGATGCGATTAAAGATAGCTTGAAAAGATTAATCATGCCTTCTATCGAAAGAGAGATAAGAGGAGATTTAACAGAAAAAGCTGAAAACCATGCTATCGATGTCTTTAGTGAAAATTTAAGGAATCTATTGTTACAACCACCAATGAAAGGTAAACAAATACTTGGGGTGGATCCAGCATTTAGAACAGGGTGCAAACTTGCAGTTATTAATCCATTTGGTACATTTGTAGCAAAAGGCGTGATGTATCCGCATCCTCCAATTAATAAAAAATCAGATGCTGAAAAAATATTCGTTAAATTTGTTAAAGATTATGATGTAGAACTTATCGCAATAGGCAACGGGACGGCTAGTCGTGAAACTGAACAATTTGTAGCATCTATGATTCAAGAACATCATTTGAAGGTGCAATTTATTATTGTGAATGAAGCGGGCGCGTCAGTATATTCTGCATCAGAAGTCGCTAGAACAGAATTTCCGGATTTCCAAGTTGAAGAACGTAGTGCAGTTTCAATTGGTAGAAGAGTGCAAGACCCATTGAGTGAACTTGTTAAAATCGATCCTAAATCAATTGGTGTAGGTCAATATCAGCATGACGTTAATCAAAAAGCGCTTGAAGCAGCATTAACATTTGTGGTTGAAACAGCAGTGAACCAAGTAGGTGTGGATGTTAATACAGCTTCACGTTCACTACTCCAATATGTTTCTGGACTATCACCAACGATTGCACAAAACATAATCAACTATCGCGAAGAAAACGGAGCAATCAAACATAACAAAGACATTGCGAAAGTTAAGCGTTTAGGTGCTAAAACATTTGAGCAAAGTATTGGATTTTTAAGAATCATCGATGGTAGTGAACCATTAGATAATACTTCAATTCACCCTGAAAGTTACAGAGCAACGTATCAATTGTTAAACGAAATCAATATGAAAGCTGAAGATCTTGGCACAGAAAATTTGAAATCAGCATTAAATCACTTAAATACTGAAGAAATGGCTGAAAAATTGAATATAGGTCAACCGACATTAGAAGATATTATAAAATCGTTGATTGCCCCAAATAGGGATCCACGCGATGAATTTGAAACACCTATTCTAAAATCAGATGTCTTATCAATCGAAGATTTATCAAAAAATATGAAACTAAGCGGTACAGTTAGAAATGTTGTGGATTTTGGTGCTTTTGTAGACATTGGAGTCAAACAAGATGGGCTTGTACATGTTTCTAAACTGTCTAGGAAGTTTGTAAAGAACCCAATGGATATTGTTAGTGTTGGAGATATTGTAGATGTCTGGATACTTGATATTGATGACAAAAAAGGTAAGGTATCATTAACTATGATTGATCCACATGGACAATGATACTCTCCAAAGATTAACGGAGACTATATCTGAAACTTACTTTAAGCGTTCATTTAAACATAAAGCTTATTTTAATAAACGCTTAAAAACTACAGGTGGTCGCTACTTATTACATTCTCATAATATTGAAATTAACGATAAGCAGTATACTAAATTTGGTGAAAAAGCAGTTGAAGATATTATTAAACATGAATTGTGTCATTATCATTTGCATATACAAGGAAAGGGATATCAACACAAGGATAAGGATTTTAAAGCGTTGAGTAAGTTAACAGGTGCTCCAAGGTTCTGTTCAGCAGTAGAAAAATATGAAGACCGAGCAAAGTATATTTATAAATGTGATACATGCGGTGCCCGATTTCCGAGAATACGAAAAGTAAACACGAAAAAAATGGCGTGTGGACATTGTAAAGGTAAATTGATTCAACATGATATTTTGCAATAATAATAGTTATTATAAAAAGGCGAGCTAAAAATATTGATTTTAGCTCGCTTTTTTTATTTTGAAGTAAAAATAAAGGTGGAATTCAAGTGAGAAAGACCTATTTAAGTGATTTTTAATGTGTATTTTAACATCAATAGTTAAATGCAACATATAACTAGATCATTTTACTCATTTTTGTTTGCTTTTTCTGTTGACGATGACACGAATATATTATAAGATAATAAACGTTGCGAAATTAATAGGCAATTGAGTTAAGTAAGTATTAACTTTATTAAATTAACTTTAAAAACATGTTGACAAGATATTAAAAATATATTACAATATTAAATGTTAACTTAATAAACAAACCGTTTTGCGAGCGGCCGTGGCGGAACGGCAGACGCGCTAGGTTGAGGGCCTAGTGGGAGAAATCCCGTGGAGGTTCAAATCCTCTTGGCCGCATCAAAAATATTACATATAATTAATATGCGGGTGTAGTTTAATGGTAAAACCTCAGCCTTCCAAGCTGATGTTGTGGGTTCGATTCCCATCACCCGCTCCAATAGAAGCATTAATGAACATTGAAAACTGAATTGCAATATGTCAACGTTAATTCCGAACGCAACATTAAATTGTTGGTTCAAACGTGTTAGAGATAACACACAAATTAGTATTTTATGAGCTAATCAAACATCATAATTCATTTATGGAGAGTTTGATCCTGGCTCAGGATGAACGCTGGCGGCGTGCCTAATACATGCAAGTCGAGCGAACGGATAAGGAGCTTGCTCCTTTGAAGTTAGCGGCGGACGGGTGAGTAACACGTGGGTAACCTACCTATAAGACTGGAATAACTTCGGGAAACCGGAGCTAATGCCGGATAACATTTGGAACCGCATGGTTCTAAAGTAAAAGATGGTTTTGCTATCACTTATAGATGGACCCGCGCCGTATTAGCTAGTTGGTAAGGTAATGGCTTACCAAGGCGACGATACGTAGCCGACCTGAGAGGGTGATCGGCCACACTGGAACTGAGACACGGTCCAGACTCCTACGGGAGGCAGCAGTAGGGAATCTTCCGCAATGGACGAAAGTCTGACGGAGCAACGCCGCGTGAGTGATGAAGGTTTTCGGATCGTAAAACTCTGTTATTAGGGAAGAACAAATGTGTAAGTAACTGTGCACATCTTGACGGTACCTAATCAGAAAGCCACGGCTAACTACGTGCCAGCAGCCGCGGTAATACGTAGGTGGCAAGCGTTATCCGGAATTATTGGGCGTAAAGCGCGCGTAGGCGGTTTCTTAAGTCTGATGTGAAAGCCCACGGCTCAACCGTGGAGGGTCATTGGAAACTGGGAAACTTGAGTACAGAAGAGGAAAGTGGAATTCCATGTGTAGCGGTGAAATGCGCAGAGATATGGAGGAACACCAGTGGCGAAGGCGACTTTCTGGTCTGTAACTGACGCTGATGTGCGAAAGCGTGGGGATCAAACAGGATTAGATACCCTGGTAGTCCACGCCGTAAACGATGAGTGCTAAGTGTTAGGGGGTTTCCGCCCCTTAGTGCTGCAGCTAACGCATTAAGCACTCCGCCTGGGGAGTACGACCGCAAGGTTGAAACTCAAAGGAATTGACGGGGACCCGCACAAGCGGTGGAGCATGTGGTTTAATTCGAAGCAACGCGAAGAACCTTACCAAATCTTGACATCCTTTGAAAACTCTAGAGATAGAGCCTTCCCCTTCGGGGGACAAAGTGACAGGTGGTGCATGGTTGTCGTCAGCTCGTGTCGTGAGATGTTGGGTTAAGTCCCGCAACGAGCGCAACCCTTAAACTTAGTTGCCAGCATTTAGTTGGGCACTCTAGGTTGACTGCCGGTGACAAACCGGAGGAAGGTGGGGATGACGTCAAATCATCATGCCCCTTATGATTTGGGCTACACACGTGCTACAATGGACAATACAAAGGGCAGCTAAACCGCGAGGTCATGCAAATCCCATAAAGTTGTTCTCAGTTCGGATTGTAGTCTGCAACTCGACTACATGAAGCTGGAATCGCTAGTAATCGTAGATCAGCATGCTACGGTGAATACGTTCCCGGGTCTTGTACACACCGCCCGTCACACCACGAGAGTTTGTAACACCCGAAGCCGGTGGAGTAACCATTTATGGAGCTAGCCGTCGAAGGTGGGACAAATGATTGGGGTGAAGTCGTAACAAGGTAGCCGTATCGGAAGGTGCGGCTGGATCACCTCCTTTCTAAGGATATATTCGGAACATCTTCCTTGAGAAGATGAGAAGGAATGACATTGACATATTG
>NZ_LGPC01000014.1:0-11623 GCF_001431205.1 Staphylococcus sp. NAM3COL9
TACAATTGTAGTATTAGGAGGTCAAAAAAGTGTCAAAATTTAAGTCTTTGCTTCTACTCTTTGGCTCGCTAATTTTACTTAGTGGTTGTGAGAATGTAGAAGTTTTAAACCCAAAAGGGCCAATGGCAAGTGATTCGAAGTTCTTGATTATGTATTCAATCATCTTCATGCTTGTTATCGTTGCCGTCGTAATTCTCTTGTTCACAGTCTTTCTATTCAAATATAGAATCAGTAAGACTGAGGAAACAGGTAAGATGCACCACAGTGTTTTAATGGAAACCATTTGGTTTATCATTCCGGTCATCATTCTAATTGCTTTAGCCATTCCAACGGTTAAATCACTTTACAATTATGAGGAAACGCCAGATAAAAAGGATGATCCTATTGTAGTTTATGCTACAAGTGCTGGTTATAAGTGGTTCTTTAGTTATCCTGAAGAAAAAATCGAAACGGTTAATCACTTAACTATTCCGAAAGATCGCCCTGTTGTTTTCAAACTCCAATCAATGGATATGATGACAAGTTTCTGGATTCCACAACTTGGTGGTCAGAAATATGCGATGACAGGTATGACTATGGACTGGACGTTAACAGCTAGCGAAGAAGGTACGTTCCGTGGACGTAACTCAAACTTCAACGGCGAAGGGTTTGCTCGTCAAACTTTTGATGTTAATTCAGTAAGTCAAAGTGAATTTAAAGATTGGGTCAAAGATGCTCAAAGTAAAAAAGAATTAGATCAAGATACCTTTGATAAGCAACTTTTACCAACTACTGAAAATGAAAACTTAACTTTCAGTGGTACTCATCTAGCATTTGTTGATGCTGCAGCAGATCCTGAGTATATTTTCTACGCTTATGATCGCTACAATTACGTACAAAAAGATCCAAACTTTAACACTGAAAAAGAATTAACTGAAGATGTGTTAGATAAACCAGATCAACCTGCACGTAAACCGCAAATCACAAATGCGAACTATGAGAGACATGGTATGAAAGCCATGATTCTTGGCAACAACGAACCATACGATAGTGAATTCAAAGACGAGGAAACACATAACGTCGATGAAATGGACAAAATCTCTAAAGGTGCTAAAGACGAAAAAGCATCTGAATTAGAGAAAAAAGAGCATGAATCTGGAGGTGGACATTAATGGATTTTCCATGGGATCAGTTACTCGTTAAAGGTTCTTGGATGATTACAATGGCACAAATCGGTGCCCCATTTGGAATCATTGGACTAATCGCAGTAATTACTTATTTTAAATTATGGAAATATTTATACAGAGAATGGTTCACATCTATCGACCATAAGAAAATCGGGGCAATGTATTTAATCTGTGCCGTATTAATGTTCGTTCGTGGTGGTATTGACGCATTAATGATGCGTACACAATTAGCGATTCCTAACAATACGTTTTTGGACTCAAATCACTATAACGAAGTTTTTAGTACACACGGTGTTATCATGATTATCTTTATGGCAATGCCTTTCATATTTGGTTTGTGGAATGTCATTGTACCTTTACAAATTGGTGCTCGAGACGTTGCATTCCCTGTATTAAATAGCGTAAGTTTCTGGTTATTCTTCTCAGGTATGATTTTATTCAACTTGTCATTTATAATCGGGGGCTCACCTGCAGCTGGTTGGACTAACTATGCACCACTGGCAGGTGAATTCAGTCCCGGACCAGGTGTCAATTATTACTTAATTGCAATTCAGATTTCTGGTATCGGTACACTGATGACAGGTATTAACTTCTTCGTAACCATACTTAGAATGAAAACACCTACAATGAAATTTATGGAAATGCCAATGTTTACGGTTACTACTTTCATTACAGCCTTACTCATTATCTTGGCTTTTCCAGTATTAACAGTTACATTAGCACTATTCACAACAGATAGAATCTTCGATACTGCATTTTTTGCAGTAGCAAATGGTGGTATGCCAATGCTTTGGGCTAACTTCTTCTGGGTATGGGGGCACCCTGAAGTTTATATTGTTGCCCTTCCAGCATTCGGTATATACTCTGAAATTATTCCAACATTTGCGCGTAAACGCCTATTCGGCCACCAAAGCATGGTTTGGGCAACGGCAGGTATTGCGTTCTTAAGCTTTTTAGTTTGGGTTCATCATTTCTTCACAATGGGTAATGGTGCGTTAATCAACTCATTCTTCTCAATTTCAACCATGCTTATCGGTATACCAACTGGTGTTAAAATATTTAACTGGTTGTTCACGCTTTACCAAGGCCGAATTACGTTCGAGTCACCAATGTTATTCTCACTAGCATTTATCCCCAACTTCCTAATAGGTGGAGTAACTGGTATTATGCTTTCTATGGCAGCAGCAGATTACCAATACCACAACACATACTTCCTAGTGGCGCATTTCCACTACACGTTAGTATCCAGTGTTGTACTTGCCTGTCTAGGAGCTTTAATATTCTGGTGGCCTAAGATGACTGGATTTAAGTTAAACGAAACGTTAAACAAATTCTGCTTCTGGTTCTTTGTAATCGGTTTCAACATTTGTTTCATACCTCAATTTATACTTGGTCTTGACGGTATGCCACGTCGTTTATATACTTACATGCCAGAAGATGGTTGGTGGTTATTAAACGTAATCTCAACTTTCGGTGCTCTATTAATGGCATTAGGCTTTATGTTCTTAGTTGCAAGTATTGTTTACAGCTTCTTCAAAGCACCACGTGAATTAACTGGTGATAACTGGGATGGTTTAGGTCGTACACTAGAATGGTCAACTGCTTCAGCGATGCCACCTAAATACAACTTTGCTATCACGCCAGATTGGAACGACTACGATACATTTGTTGATATGAAAGAACATGGTCGTCATTATTTAGATAACCATAATTACACAGATATCCACATGCCGAATAATACCCCAGTTGGTGTATTCATGGGAATATTCTTCACTATTGGTGGTTTCTTCCTAGTATTTGAAACATTACTACCAGCTATTCTTTGCTTAATTGGTATCTTTGGCACTATGATTTATCGTAGTTTCCAAGTAGATCACGGTTATCACATTCCAGCTTCTGAAGTAATGGAGACTGAAAAACGTTTACGTGAAGCACGAATAAAAGAAAAGGAGGCTGTAAGTCATGAGTCATGATGCAAACACAATTGATCAACGTTCGCATGAAGGTGAATTAAATAAGCTTGGCTTTTGGATTTTCCTTACAGCTGAATTCTCATTATTCGGTACGTTATTTGCAGCGTTACTAACACTGCAACATGGTGGCGATTATGCTGGTAAAATGACTACCGAGTTATTTGAATTACCGCTCGTTTTGATAATGACATTTGCTTTATTAATTAGTTCTTATACATGTGGTATTGCAATTTACTACATGAGAAAAGAAAAAGAAAAATTAATGATGATTTGGATGATTATCACTGTACTATTAGGTATGGTATTCGTAGGCTTTGAAATCTATGAATTCACACACTATGTGCATGAGGGTGTTAATCTTTCGATTGGTTCTTATTGGTCTAGTTTCTTTATACTATTAGGAACGCATGGTGCCCACGTATCGTTAGGTATCGTCTGGATTATCTGTTTATTAATCCAGATCGCAATGCGAGGATTAAATAAAGACAATGCTCCTAAATTATTTATAGTAAGTTTATATTGGCACTTTTTAGATGTTGTATGGATCTTCATCTTCACTGCCGTATATATGATAGGGATGGTGTTTAGCGGATGAATACAATAGTAAAACACACAGTAGGTTTTATTGCCTCAATCGTTCTGACAATATTAGCAGTGTTTGTAACTTTATACACATCTATGGAACTTAACGTTAAGATTACCATCATTTTTGGTTTTGCTTTTATACAGGCTGCAGTTCAATTATTAATGTTTATGCACTTAACTGAAGGTAAAAACGGAAACTTACAAGCATTTAAAGTTGTATTTGCGATTATCATTACTTTAATTACTGTTATTGGTACTTATTGGGTAATGCAAGGTGGACACTCAGCTCACTTATAATCCAAGAAAAGACTTCTCTTTTAGAGAAGTCTTTTTTTATTATTCATTAAATTATAAAAGTTAATTTCCGTTGAATTTTATGATTCTACCCTACTTTTAAGCTCGATTTAAATACACCTTCATTTTATATACAACACTTTTAAAAGAAAACAATGTAAAATGGAACTACACGATACCAAAATGACTTAGGAGGACTTAATAATTATGAAACAACCAATCATTATAGATACTGATCCAGGTATTGATGATGTCGCTGCTATAAGCATTGCGTTGAATCACCCTAACTTTGACCTACGAATGATTACTACAATTAATGGTAATGTTGGCATTGAAAAAACAACAGCAAATACATTGAAGCTCAAGCAATTTTTTGCAAGTGACGTGCCCGTTCATAGGGGTGCCTCTCAACCATTAGTTTCCGAGATTGTAGATGCAAGCAAAGTTCATGGTGAGTCAGGCATGGATGGTTATCTATTTCCTGAAGTAAATGAAAAAGATTTAGCTTCAACACATGCTGTAGAAGCGATGCGAAAAGCTTTATTAAATAGTGAGGTTCCTATAACACTTATACCTATAGGTCCATTAACAAATATTGCATTATTACTTTCTACTTATCCAGAAGTAAAAGATTATATTAAAGAAATTGTTTTAATGGGTGGAAGTGCAAGCCGTGGTAATGTCACCCCTTTAGCGGAATTTAATATTTATTGTGACCCTGAAGCTGCACAAATCGTTTTTAATTCTGGTTTACCTTTAACTATGGTAGGACTTGATGTAGCAAGAAGTTCAACATTAAGCCATACCTTTGTAAACAAACTACAAACACTGAATGAAACTGGTGATATGTTGCATCAAATCTTCAAGCATTACAAAGGGGATGATTTTGAAAAAGGGATTAATGTATACGATGCATATACTGTACTTTATTTGCTTCATCCTGAAAAATTCAATGTACAGGAAGCCGATGTTCAAATAGAAACGAATGGTACGTTTACAAAGGGTGCAACAGTAACAGATTTCAAATCGCGTTTCCCTAATTGTTCGGTTGTCATGTCTGTTCAACCAGATACGTTTGAGCACATGTTCGTCAATGCGCTAAAATACTGTAAATAAATTAAATATGATTTATATCACATTATAACTACTACTTATATCTAAGAAAAAACACTCCTAATACTGTCATCAACTTAAAGGTTATACCTTTGTTTTTGGCAGTTAGGAGTGTTTTAAATTTCATGATTTTAGGCTACTACAATAATCAAGTAATTAATAACGTTGCCCTACTATATTATAAGGCTTGTCTTGTTTTAATAATTTATTAAAAATATGTTTTATCTTTTTCTCATTATTCACACCATTATTTTCATAATTTGTGCCAAGCACTACAATATAATCATCATTAAAGTATGCTGTAAATACTTGTCCAAAAAAACCACCATTAATCCGATTTTTATTGGGAAGTGAATAAAAACCATAACGATACGCTATTGGATAACGTGGCGTTAAACTTTCATGTAGTAAGGGCGTTGTTATATTTTCTTTGAACAGTTCATTGTTTTGTACACTTAATATCAATTTTCCCATATCATGAGGAGTCATATATAAATTACCAGCACCGTAATATTGGTTTAAAACATTAGGCTTCTGCTTCACCGGTTCCCCTGTGTTTTCATCTTTTTTATATCCTTCAGCCATATCTTTTTTGAAAGTTTCATCATTAAAGAATGCCGTATGCTCCAATCGGTATGGCCTTGATAATCTTTCTTCAAAATTCTTTGAAAAAGATTTACCAGTTACTTCTTCTATCACACGAGATAAAACTAAATAATTAGCATCATTATATCTATTGTTATTATAAAATTTAGTCTCAATGCCTTTGCATTGTATTGACTGTACTGCACTATCTAAATTTTTATAAGAGGTTGAAGCTTTGTATTTATATAAACCACTTTGATGAAGCATAAGTTGATTTAATGTAATAGGTTGAGATGTTTTGAACCATGGTAAATATTGATTGATCAAATCATTCATATTTATTTTTTGCTCATTTTCTAATTGCTTAAGCATTAATCCTGTAGTGAATTTTTGAGATGAGCCAATTAAATATAATGTATCTGCCCTATTCTTTTCATCTGTTTCAAGATTTTTGAAACCATATCCTTTATTTAATTTAAGTTGACCTCGTTCAAAAACAGCTGCAGTCCCATTAAAATTAGATTGTTCTAAATATTGATGAATCGCGTTTATTTCTGGCTTGTTTTTATCCATTACTGTTTTCAAATTATTCCTATGAATACTTTGGTATTTCATATCTTGTTTATTATCTTGATAATGTTTGTATCCAATTGTAAAAGTGGTTATTGTTAAAATAAAGATTAAAAAAATTATAAATTGTTTGAGTTTTTTTGCTGTCATCTTGCTGCCTCTACATAAATTAATCTATATTTTGGATATAGTCTTTTTCAAATTGATCTGTAATTGCATCTATATCTTCTACGTTTAGAGAGAAATAAAGTTTAATTTTTGGCTCTGTTCCAGATGGTCTAAGAGCAATAAATCCATCTTCAAAAATAAATCTAATTAGATTCGTTTTGGGTAATATCAATGCCTCTGTTGTATCTTCTATAACATTTCTATTTTCACCAGTATGATAATCTTCTATTCGTTTTACATCCATACCACAAATTGAGAATATATCTTTATCTCTAAATTGACTCATTATATTCGAAATCTTTTCTACACCTTCTGCACCTTCAAATGACGGTGCAAGTGTTCTATCTTTAAATGCGCCAATATTTTGATAGATATCTTCCATAGTGTCTTTAAATGTCAAACCATTTTTAGATAATAGATTCTTATATTTAACTAGTAAAGGTACCATTTGAATTGCATCTTTATCTCTAGAAATTGATTTCGCCAAATAGCCGTGACTTTCCTCAAATGCGAGTAATAATTGCGTCTCATTGTCTGCACTTTTTTGTTCAAGCAAATCAGAAATATATTTGAATCCAGTTAACACATTGTTAACTTGTACATTTAATGCTAATGCTAATCTTTCTGCTAATTCACTTGTCACGATAGATTTTATAATATAAAGTGGTGCGCCTGCTTCAACTAAGTCTTGAAATCTCAATTTCATAAACAGTAGTCCAATTTCATTACCATTAAAATATCTATAATCATTTTTTCCATAACGCTCAATAAAACCAAATCTATCTGCATCAGGATCTGTAGCTATGACAAGTTGTGCGTCTGTTTTTTCTGCAAGTGCTAAGCTGTAATTAAAAGCAGTTTCATCTTCAGGGTTAGCAGTTTCTACAGTTGGGAAATTGCCATCCGGTGTAGATTGTTCTTCTTCTATCACAAAATTTTGGTAATCCAATTCTATTAATATATTTGAAACCAACGGTAAACTTGTACCATGTAAACTGGTTAATACTACTTTTGCATCTTTTTCACCAATTGAACCTACTAAATCTTTAACTTCACTTTTATATTTTTCGGTTACTTCACTAGTAATATACTTAATTTTGTCATTTTCTTTTAATACTTCAAAATCTCCCTTTTCAATTAATAATGGAGATTCAATCGTATTAATATAGTTACTAAGTTGTTCAGATTCATCAGGTAGTAATTGACCACCTTTTTCATCGTAAATTTTTATACCATTATAATTTTTAGGATTATGACTAGCTGTAATCATCACACCTGCATCTGCATTCAAATGTCTAACAGCAAATGATAGCTCTGGTGTAGATTTATAATCTT
The DNA here is from genome assembly GCF_001431205.1 of Staphylococcus sp. NAM3COL9. GTDB lineage: Bacteria > Bacillota > Bacilli > Staphylococcales > Staphylococcaceae > Staphylococcus. Next base: position 7,790 of record NZ_LGPC01000014.1, read on the forward strand.
CTGATAAAATAGGTGTAACATTATTATTAGCTAGCACACTAGCCATTTCTTGTGAAAAAGCTTTAGATAAAAACCTCGTATCAAAGTGTATAACTACTGTTGGTGAATTAATTTTATTACTTAAATATTGAGCTAAGCCTAAAGCCACTTTGCGAATCGTAAATGCATTTAATCTTCCTGGACCTAAGCCAAAAGTACTTCGAATACCTGCTGTTCCAAAAGCTAAACTTCCTTTGAACCCTTCTTTTTTTTCTGCTTCTGTTTGTATTTCATAAAAATCTTTCACTAAACTCTCATCTATGTTATCTAACCATTCTTGCTTCATACTCACATTTCCTCCTTATATCTTTTGCTAAAGATATATCCATTTCAATTATTAATTTTTTTAAATATTTTATAGAAAGCCTTGTTCTTAAATTAAATCATAGCAAAGCCATTTTCCTTATATTTATAATTGCTTTTTCATTTTCTTGTAACACAGTTATTGTTCACAAGATGATATTTCTATTATATATTATATCTCATGTACCGCTATAAATCATTTCTAAGCAAATGACATTTTTGTTAGTTTCTATTGATAAAATACAATATAGAGGCCTTATACTTCACATACCCTAATTTAATTTTACTTTAAACTTGCAAATAACACATTCTTAGTTGATATTTACTAGCTATAGTAATAAAATTATAAGTTATAGTACATTTTCTTCTTTACAAATATTTAATAAAGTTAAAAGAGCTATAACATTTAACGATAATATAGTAACATGTACAAAATCATATACATGGGGAGCTTCAAACATGAATAAATTTTTAAAATATTTTTTAATATTTTTATCTTTAGTTCTTGTCGTTGTTCCAGTTATATTTGCTATCATTTTACTCAAATCATCTCAAGGCGCTTTTGAAAATTCTTTTAACGATGGTGATTCCTCGAGGAAATCAAACGTTCGTGAATCTAAAGTCGATCCTTCTAAAGATCCTATTTCTATCCTATTTTTAGGTATTGATGAAAACAGCGGACGAGAGAAAAATGGGCAAAGTACTGAACAATCAAGAACCGATGCAATGATTCTTTCAACATTTAATTCCGATAAAGAGCAAGTAAGAATGCTAAGTATTCCACGTGATACAATCAGTTATATTCCAAAAGTAGGTTATTACGATAAAATCACTCATGCCCATGCTTATGGTGGACCTACAGCTTCAATGGATTCTGTAGAAGCTACTTTAAATGTACCGGTTGATTATTATGTTCGTATTAATATGGACGCATTTGTAGATGCTGTTGATGAACTTGGTGGCATAAAATTTGATGTACCTTACGATATCAGTGAGCCAAATACAGATGACTCTGGTAAAATTAAAGTCAAAAAAGGATATCAAAAACTAAATGGTGATGAAGCATTAGCAGTCGCTAGAACACGACATCAAGATTCTGATTTAAAACGTGGTCAAAGACAAATGGAGTTAATAAAAAAACTCTTTGCTAAAGCACAAAATGCTGATTCCTTTAGTAAACTAGATGATGTTATTGAAATAGTTGGGAATAATTCAAAACATAATTTAAGCTATGACGAGGTAAAAGCACTTGCAACATCCTATTTAAAAGATGATGTTGAAATCAAAAGTAAACAACTTAAAGGCGAAGATGATTACTTAAATGGAATCTATTATTACAATCCAGATATTAAAAGTATTCAAGACACTTCAAATTTACTACGCGATGATTTAAATTTACCTAAAATTGAGGATACAAATGATTTCTTAAATCAACGTGTCACTGATTTTTATGGTACACTCGTACCACAAACAGAGTTAGACAGTAGCCTACTTAGAAAAAATCAAAATGATAGTTCCAATGATGATGAAGACAATTCATCTGAATTAAATGGCACAGAAAACAACGATAATTCACAACAACAAAATAGCGACCAGCGACAGACTGATCCTAATCAACAACAAATAGATCCTAACCAACAACAAATAGATCCTAACCAACAACAAGTAGACCCTAACCAACAACAGAATAACGACCAGCAACAAAATGCTCAAGAAGTACCAACTAATCAATATTAACTGTGGAGAGGAGCTCACTATATGTCACGCAAAACATACGAAAAACTTGCTCATGTAAACGGAATGTTTAATGTTTTAGAACAACAAATGATACACAGTAAAGATATGGCGCTTTTTAGAAATGAATTTTTCTATGTCAATCATGAACACCGTGAAAACTATGAAGCTTTACGCATATATTATAAAGATAGTGAAAATAACCCTATCGTTGATGGTGCATGTTATATTGTTGGACTTCCAGAAATATTCGAAAAAGTTGATGTTTTTGAATCAGAATTACCGTTTTCTTGGGTTTATAATCAAAATGGTATTACAGAAACAATGAAAGAAATTAGCGTACCCATCCAATATCTTATTGCAGCTGCATTAGAGGTTACAGATGTTAGTTTATTCAGGCCATCTGGTTTTACAATGGGTATGAATAATTGGAATATTGCACAAATGCGAATTTTTTGGCAATATACTGCGATAATTAGAAAAGAAGCACAATAATCTTTAAATCAACGCCCTATCACATAAAACTTTGATAGGGCGTTTTTTCAAACCCAAATAAATGAAATGAGGAATCATTATGTTTAAAATCGTTACAACGCCTTCAATGATGGAAGATGCATACAATGTTCGAAAACAAGTGTTTGTTCAAGAGCAAGGTGTACCGCTTAAAAATGAAATAGATCAATATGAACCTATTGCTACACATATCGTTGGATATGATGAAAATAACCTCCCCTTCGCCACAGGTAGATTTCGTTCTTTTGACAATGGCGTTAAAATAGAAAGAGTTGCTATTATTGCGTCTCATAGAAAATCTGGTTATGGCAAATTACTTATGCGCTTTATAGAAGATGTTGCTAAAAATCAAGGCTATCATTCATTAATATTAAATGCACAATGCCACGCTCAAACATTTTATGAGTCTCTAGAGTATAATCCGTTTGGTAAAATTTTTATTGAAGAAAACATTGAACATATTGCTATGGAAAAATTAATTTAACACAATTCAATATGTTTTTATATTTATATTGCAACTATGTTTTGTAATATTTCATTGAGTGTAATATTACAATATTTTTTAAATTAAGCTTTATAACGCTTTAAATAAGATATTATAGCTTCCCCAAAACTTAATCAGATTAATTTTATATTACAAATTAGTAAAATTTAAACCACTTCATAAAAGTCGTATTATAATGGATGTTAAATATATATAGTTAAAGGGGCAGTTTAATGACTAGAAAAAAGTTTACTTATAAAGTACCGTCGATGGTAGCGCTTACGTTAGCAGGTACAGCTTTAACATCTCATCAAGCACAAGCTGCAGATGATGCTCAAAATCAATCTACAAATGGGAATGTGTTAGATGATAAGAATACACTTAAACAGAGTGAGCAAATCAAATCTGAAGTTAGTAAACCTACCGCTAATATTTCAGGTACACAATCATACCAAGACCCTACACAAGTTCAACAGACCACAGCAAACGAAGTTAATACTTACGATGCAGAATTAGATGAGTTGAACTCTGACCAAACACCAAGTCAAGATACATATAATCAACAAACTCTAAATCAAGAAGACCAAACGAATACTAAAGAAGTAACTAAAAACACTCAAGATTCTGAAGATACTCAAAGTATTGAAAAAAATACAGCGCAAGACAACGCTTCTTCTGACCTAAATGAACAAGATTCTGAAGATGCTCAACAATCTGAAGAAGATACTTCGGATAAAGACGTTCAAGATGATGAAGCTAAT
>NZ_LGPC01000014.1:11673-403148 GCF_001431205.1 Staphylococcus sp. NAM3COL9
TCTGAAGAAGATACTTCGGATAAAGACGTTCAAGATGATGAAGCTAATCAATCTCCTGAACAAGATAAAGAAGACAACACTTCTTCTGACCTAAACAAACAAGATTCTGAAGATGCTCAACAATCTGAAGAAGATACTTCGGATAAAGACGTTCAAGATGATGAAGCTAATCAATCTCCTGAACAAGATAAAGAAGATAATACTTCTTCTGACCTAAACAAACAAGATTCTGAAGATGCTCAACAATCTGAAGAAGATACTTCGGATAAAGACGTTCAAGATGATGAAGCTAATCAATCTCCTGAACAAGATAAAGAAGATAATACTTCTTCTGACCTAAATGAACAAGATTCTGAAGAAGACAATAATACTACATCAACTGCGACAGCTGTCGCAACTAAATCAAATGTGCCAAGTGCTACTGCAACAACATTAAGTACAGAAGTGACTCCTAAACTTAGAGTAGCATCTACAGATACAAACAATACATTTTCAACGCGTTCTGCAGTGACTAGAGAGACAGGTACTACAAGTTCATTGCCAAAATATACTCCACAAGTGAATTCATCACTTAACGATTATATTCGTAATAATAATTTTGAATCTCCAACCTATGAACAAGATATTGCAAGTTTTTTACCACAATATAGTTATCGTTATGGTAAACCGGAAGGTATCGTTTTACATGATACTGCAAATGATAATTCAACTATTACTGGTGAAATTAACTATATGAAGAACAATTACAATAGTGCTTTCGTTCATGCATATATCGATGGCGATCGTATTATAGAAACAGCAAATACTGATTATCTTGCTTGGGGAGCCGGCCCAGCTGCAAACGATCGTTTTATCCATGTTGAGTTAGTTCATACGCATGATTATGATTCATTTGCACATTCAATTAACAATTATGCTGACTATGCCGCAACAAACTTACAATATTATGGTCTTTCACCTGATAGTGCTGAGTACGATGGACAAGGTACAGTTTGGACTCACCAAGCCGTTAGTAATTTCTTAGGAGGGTCTAATCATACAGATCCACATGGTTATTTAGCTTCATTTAACTACAGTTATGATGAATTATATGACCTAATCTATGAAAAATATTTAATTAAAACTGGTCAAACAGCACCTTGGGGAACCCCTTCTTCAGGTAATACTAGTGGTGCAGACGACTCTATAGCTACAGGTGATTCAGGAAATACAGGCACTGTTACTCCACCAAAAACAGGTTCTTTAACAGTAGAAGCTAATAATGGTGTTGGCCGTATCAATACTAAAAATGATGGTTTATATACAACCGTGTACGATGAACAAGGTAAGGAAACAGATCGCACAAATCAAACATTTAAAGTTACAAAATCCGCTAAAATCGGCGATGAAAATTTCTATTTAGTTATTGATTATAATAAAGGTAATTTAATTGGCTGGGTTCACCAAAATGATGTGAATTATAATACAGCTAAACCTGTTACTGCAATAAACAAAACCTTTAATATTAAACCAGGCGAAATATTATACACAGTCCCTTGGGGTACTAGTACTCAAAAAACGGGAACTGTTTCAGGTAATGCTGATCAAACATTTAAAGCAACGAAACAACAGCAAATTGGTCAAACAAACTATCTTTATGGTTCTGTAAATGATTTATCTGGTTGGGTAAGTTTAAGCAAGTTATCTACACCAAGTTCAACTGCTGCTACATCTACAAATACAAGTCAATTATCTGTAAGTAATCTTACTAACCAACAAGGTACTGTAGCCAAAACAAATCATGGTGTTTACACGTCAGTTTACGACAAGCAAGGTGTACAAAAACCATACGTGAATGGCAATACTTATAAATTAAGTAAAAAAGCTACACTTGGAAGTAATAGTTTCTACTTAATTACAGATAACAAAGCGAATACTAATTTAGGTTGGATGCAAACTGATGATATTACAGTTAATGAAGTTGCTACTAAAAATACAGCAAATCAAACCCAATCGGTAAGTAAAATTGGTCAATTAAACAATACAAATTCTGGCATTAAGACCGCAGTCCATGATACAAAATCCAAAGATGCGTCTAAATTATCTGGTCGTACATTTAATGTTACAAAACAACGTACACAAGGCGATAACACTTACGTATTAATTCAAAACGCTAATCAAAAGACACCATTAGGTTGGGTTAATACAAAAGACATCAATACACGTGATTTAAGTAAAACATCTGCTAAAAATGGTCAGTTCACAGTTAAATCCACAAATAACGGACTTTATGCAGTGCCTTGGGGTACAAAAGCTCAGCAATTAGATTCATTAAAAAACGTAAACAACAATCAATTTAATGCTTCTAAATCGGTTCAAGTTGATAAAGATGAATACGTATACGGTAATGTCAATAACAAGACTGGATGGATTGCAGCTAAAGATTTACACATAAACCAAAATAATAAAGTTGTAACCGAAGCTCAAACATCTGACGTAACTCAATCGGCAGTTACACCTCAAAACTTTGATTATGTAATTTATAATGCTGATGGTAGTTATTACTTAGATCCTACTTCTACTCAATCGGCAGGCTCATTAAAAGATTTCTATGAAAGTATCTTTTCAGTATTCGAGAAACAAGTTGTCAATGGTGTGACTTGGTATCACGGTAAACTATCTAATGGCCAAATGGTTTGGATTAAAGAAGAAGACTTGCGCAAAGAATTAATCAAATATTATCAATCTGGTTTAACCCTAGATGATGCTGTAGCAATGCAAGCAGGTTTGAAAACCAAACCTCAAATTCAACACACACCTGGTAAATGGGAAGATGCTACTCCTATCGAGATAAAAAATGCTATGGATACAGGTAAATTAGTACAAGATTCTACTCAAAAATATCAATTCTTGCGTTTAGATAAATCTCAAGATATAGCTTCCACAGATTTAGATAAACTTTTAGTCGGTAAAGGTATTTTAGAAGGTCAAGGCGAAGCATTCAGTGAAGCAGCTAAGACTTACAATATTAATGAAGTTTATTTAATTTCACATGCCCTATTAGAAACAGGTGATGGTACTTCAGAACTTGCTAACGGTGGCGATGTAGTAGATGATAAAGTTGTAACAGATGGTCCAAACAAATACTATAATATGTTTGGTATCGGAGCAGTTGATAGCGATGCAGTTAAACAAGGTTTCGCTACTGCCAAATCTAATGGTTGGGATACAGTTAAAAAAGCAATCGTTGGTGGTGCTAAATTTATCTCTAGTTCATATGTTAGCAAAGGTCAAAACACACTTTATAAAATGCGTTGGAATCCCGAAAATCCAGGTGAACATCAATATGCAACTGACGTAAGATGGGCAGATCACAATGCGACACGTATTAAAGGTTTCTATGATTCAATGGATAAATTAGGTAAATATTTTGATGTAAATACTTATAAAGCTTAATTTACACCTAAAATACTATACTTGCTTTTATACAATTAAAATAAGAGTACATGATCACTCAATAGATATTTTCTATAAGTGAAACATGTACTCTTAAATTTTTATATTCTGATGCTTTCAAATAAATTAATGGTCCCAATAAACTAGCGTAAATAATCCTGATGAACATTTAATTTATATAGCAAATGATTTAAATCTTCTATATCTTGTGAAGTTAAATTTTGGCAACGCGCTTCAATTAAAGCTACCCTCACCTCATTAATTTGTTGTACGAGTTCCTTTGTCTTATCCGTTACCATTAAATCTTTACATCTTAAATCTTTATTAGATTGTTTACTAGTTATGTATCCCATTTGGCAAAGTTTTTTTATCCAACGTGAAACAATTGATTGTTCTTTATTAATTTTCATAGTTAAGTCATATTGAGATAAAATTTCATAATTGTATAAAATTCTCAACATTTCTAATTGTTCTGAAGTTAAATCTGTACGTTGGCCAAACCTTCTACTTACTAAGTTCAAATCATTACTCGTCAGTGTAATTAATTTTTCTAGTTGTTTGTACATGTTGCTTCATCTCCACTATATTAATTTACTTGTTACCACCAACAAACGACACTATTATTTTTTTTAATATTATAATATTATCCTACATAATATACAATAATAAAATACAAATCGATCTATTTTGTTGCATTTATCATATGATTTATAATAAATTAGTATCAGTGATTATAAAATTCATCCGGCACTTTTAAAGGAGAAAAAGCATGGCACAAGCAAAAAAAAGAGATTACTTTTTTGACAATGCAAGAGCAGCGTTGATATTTCTTGTTGTCTTTGGGCATTTATTACAACCCTACACTGAAACAAGCACATATTTATCTTCGTTGTACTTAACAATATACAGCTTCCATATGCCAGCATTTTTATTTATTTCTGGTTACTTTGCTAAAAAAGCAGGAGAAGTTGGTTATTTAGAAAAAGTCTCTAAAAAACTATTAATACCTTATATTATTTTCTTTGGATTTTTCTCTTTATATTATTATTTAACTGGTAAAGAAGATAGCGTTCAGTTCGATCCTTTCGATCCGGTGTTCGCACTATGGTTTTTACTTACATTATTCTTCTTTCACGTGATTTTAGTAATTGTTAAAGACTATAAACCTTATTTTGTCTTACCAATAGCAATCATTTTTTCATTATTTGCTGGTTATTCTGACAATATTGATAATTATTTAAGTTTTTCTAGAACGATTATGTTCTTTCCGATATTTTATTTAGGTTATTTATTTACAGGTAATCATACTCAAATTTTAAGAAATAAAAAGTTCGTCCCTATTGCTATTACAATTTTAGTAGTTTTCTATATAATTTATACAATTCATCCAATCAACTCAGACTGGTTGTTAGGTGATTCACCATACATTTCATTAGAAGGAAAACAAGATCTTTACAGTCCTTTTAAAAGATTACTACTTTATTTTATTATTTTAGCAACTATGTTTTCTTTCTTAAATTTAATACCTGAAAAAGAAAAATTCTTCACTTATATAGGACGTAGAACAATGCATATCTATTTATTACATGGTCTTGTAATCGGAGTGGTTCGTGGTTTTGGTCTTCATCCCTTTAAAGATGAAATATCTGTATTAACTTATATTTATCTTTTAAGTGCAACATGTATCATTGTCTATATTTTATCGACACGTTTTGTATCAAAATGGACAAATCCAGTCATTAATTTGCAGTCACCTTCTAAATTTAAAGGTTAATAAAGGCTTTTACCGAATTGTATTTATTTTAAATATGTTATGATAGAAATACTTTGATGATATCTATTAATCATACATATAAAAATACAATTCGGTTTTTCTAATCTTGAGGTGAAATAATCAATGAAACTTTCTTTAAACAATAATGCTAAATATTTAAGTGCACCAAGTATACGTCAATTTTCAAGTCGTATTAAGAACATTGATAACTGTATCAATTTAACGATTGGCCAACCAGATTTTCCTATGCCGGATGTAGTTAAATCTGCATACATTAACGCGATAAATGAAGATCAAACAACCTATTCGCATAACAAAGGATTAATTGAAACAAGAAACGCTGTAAGTGAATATTTTGAGCAACGTTACCATTTTAAGTATAGTGCTGAAGAAATTATTATTACTAATGGCGCTAGTGAAGCATTAGATACAGCATTACGAAGTATTATTAACCAAGGCGATGAAATTATTGTTCCTGGCCCTATTTATGCAGGATACATTCCCTTAATTAAAACATTAGGTGGCGTGCCTATTTTCATAGATACAACTCAGTCTAAGTATAAAATCACTCCTGAGGCCATAGAAACTCATATTACGAACAATACAAAAGCAATATTACTCAACTATCCAACTAACCCTACTGGTGTCATATTGTCGTATGATGAGGTTCAGGCAATCACTGAGACATTGAAAGATAAAGAAATTTTCATAATTAGTGATGAAATTTATGCTGAAAACACATTTAGTGGAAAACATACTTCTTTTGCAGAATTTAATGCAATCCGCGATCAACTTTTACTCGTAGGTGGTTTAAGTAAATCACATTCTGCAACTGGTATTCGTATTGGATTTTTAATCGGACCTGAGTACTTAATTGAAAAGTTAACATTTATGCATGCTTATAATTGTATTTGTGCAAATGTACCTGCACAAATTGCTTGTATTGCTGCTTTAAACGAAGGTTTAGAAGCGCCACAATATATGAATAAAGCTTATATTGAACGTCGTGATTTTTTAATTCAAAAATTAGAGTCCCTTGGATTTGAGCTTGATGCTAAACCAGAAGGTGCTTTTTATATCTTCCCTAGCATCAAAAATTTTACTGATGATGATTTTGAATTTTGTATTAATGTACTTGAAAAAGCACATGTAGCAATGGTGCCAGGTTCATCTTTTACTGATTTAGGTAAAGGCCATGTACGTATATCCTATGCTTATGACCTTGATGCCTTAAAAGAAGGTATGAGAAGGCTAGAAGAATTTCTTAACGAATACTATCAACAATAAATATTTTATTATAAACATAAAAACACCCGCTAAATGTTGAATTACCTTCAATGTTTAGCGGGTGCTTTATATTTATAAATCTTCATTTTTCTTAAAAACATTTTTCTCAGCAAACGCTTTTAAAATTTGATAATAAGTAACCGACTCTTCACCTTCCATATCAAATTGTTGAATAACATCTTCGGAGATTTTGCTGAATTCTTCCTTAAGTTTCAATCCTTTTTCTGTTAACCTCACTTTAACTCTACGTTCATCTTCTTCTGTTCTGATACGATTAATAAGTTCTTTTTTTTCTAAACGTTTAATTATAGGACTTATAGTACCAGAATCTAAATAGAGTTCATCACATAACGTTTTAATATAAACATTCTTATCGTTTTCAATATAAAGCAATACAATATAGTTAGGAAAACTTATATCATACTGTTTTAAGTAACGGTTAAAGCGATTTGCAACTTCTTTACTCGTTATATAAAATAAGTAGCACATTTCTTTTCTTATTTGGTCGTTAGTGTCTGATGCCATTGTTCTCCCTCATTTCTTTTCATTATAATATTAATATATTTTTAAATTACAGTCAAATATATTATAAATGTTAAAAGAGTTTTAAAAATAACAAATTTATACCTATACATTGATGCGCTATTTGATTTTTTATAAAACAATACAATTCATGTAATTATTCCAGTCATTGATCTTTGTTTATGCTTTTATTATGTGCAAAATCAATGAAGTATATGTAACATAGCAATAATCTGAGGTCATGTCCTAGGTGACTGTATATAAAATTATATAGTAAGGTTGAAGTTGTATTTTTCGAAAAGTGCACAAAAAAACTGTCGACAAAGTATTAAACTTTGTCGACAGTTTTTGGCTAACCCTCAATAAAGGGTTAATATGATAATTCCTTACGGGAATTTAGGGAATTGGTCAAAATCGGGATCACGTTTTTCTTTAAACGCGTCTCTACCTTCTTTTGCTTCATCCGTTGTATAGTAAAGTAATGTTGCATCTCCAGCCATTTGTTGAAGACCAGCTAAACCATCTGTATCTGCATTCATAGCAGCTTTTAAGAATCTTAAAGCAGTTGGTGAATGTTTCTTAATGTCTTCACACCATCTAATAGTTTCATCTTCTACTTCATCTAGTGGTACTACTGTATTAACTAATCCCATATCTAATGCTTCTTGTGCATTATACTGGCGACATAAATACCAAATTTCACGTGCTTTTTTATGTCCTACGATACGAGCTAAATAACCAGAACCATAACCAGCATCAAATGATCCTACTCTTGGTCCAGTTTGACCAAAGATAGCATTATCTGCAGCAATTGTTAAATCACATACAACATTTAATACGTTACCCCCACCTACTGCATAACCTCTTACCATGGCGATAACTGGTTTTGGAATTACACGAATAAGTCTTTGTAAATCTAAAACGTTTAAACGAGGAACTTGATCTTCACCTACATAGCCACCGTGGCCACGTACTGACTGGTCACCACCAGAACAAAATGCTTTATCTCCTTCACCTGTTAAAATAATAACAGCAACACGTTGATCATCACGTGCTTTAGTAAATGCGTCCATCATTTCTTGTACCGTATTTGGTGTGAATGCATTACGAACTTCAGGACGGTTAATTGTTACTTTAGCGATTCCATCATAATATTCATACTTAATCTCTTTATATTCTTTAATTGTTTCCCACTGTCTAGTCATTTTGCTCCTCCTTTTGAATAAAACCTAATACTATTCTATCAAATTCTGCCATTTCTTCCACATGAACAGTATGACCACTTTGTGCTATTTCAAAAAGCTCAGTTTGAGGTATAATTGAAACCATTTTTTGAGCAATTTCACAAAATTTACCATCCAAATTCCCAACAATAATACATGTTGGGATTTGTATTTGATTCAATTCCGACCATAAATTAGGCATTTTTCCAGTACCGTAATCTCTCAATGCTTTTGCTACTCGTGATGCATTTTGACGCATTCTCATATTACGAATACTTACTTTAGTAGCATTATCTAAATCATATTGCGTATAAAATAATGGCAGTTTTTCCCAATCATTAACAAAAACCTCTAATCCTGCAATTTCTAATACTTTGGCACGTGCATTATCAACTTGCTGTCTTTCTATCTGTGCTGTTTTATCTTCAATGCCTGGAGAAGTACTTTCCAAAACAAGACCTGTCAATTTAGTGTTGCCATGAATTGCATGATACAACGCTATTCTACCACCCATTGAATAGCCATGTAAAAATACTTGATATGCTTTAAACACTTTTAGCGTTTCATCTAACTCTTGGCTAATAAAATGAAAGTCCCATTCACTATTAAATGAAGATTCATCTACACCATGTCCTGGCAAATCTATCGTCACGATATTCACGCTTTCATTCAATATTTGAGTATGGTTATCAAATGCTTGATGATCACTAATAAAACCATGTAGCATCACTAATAATTGATTTGTTGATTGATTTGCTCGATGAAATTTATAATGTAACATTGATAATATCACTCAACTTTTTATAGAGTTTAAGATGTTGTTGCAAGTTATCTTCCCTATGCGTCATAATTTCATAAATATGTGCGCCAAATTGGGATAACTCAGTGTACTTAAATGCTTCAATAGATTCAAATCGTTTAAATGTAAAGTCGTAAAGTAGCGCAGTATGTTCAAAATCCAACCCAGTTGGTGTGCCAAATAATCTTTCAAAATATGCCTCAGCTGTATCTTTCTGTGGTAAATATGAAAAGATTCCCCCACCATCATTATTTAATAACACTATATTCAAGTTGATATCATTTAATTTAGACATAAGTAAGCCATTCATATCATGATAAAAGGCTAAATCACCAATCAACAATGTCACTTTCTTGTGTACCGCCATGCCTAATGCCGTTGAAGTAACGCCATCGATACCGTTAGCTCCACGATTTGAATAGACCTCTGCTTCACAGTCAATAAACAAATTATCTACATCCCGAATTGGCATACTATTACTCACAAATAATGCATCATCTGTTGTTAATTTGTCTAATACATTCGCTACGTATGCCGCTTCATCTGTAGCAGTTCTTACATAATCTTTAATTTCAACTTTGGCATGTTTCTCTAATGATTGCCATTTTTCTAACCATTGCTTACGCTCAACTGTAGTTGTATCAGATAATTGTCTAAAAAAATCATTGGCCGACATCTCATAAGAAACATGAGCTGTTATTGGAAATGCATCTGGTCGATCATTATTCTGAACTAAGATTTGAAATGCCTTCGTCTCTTTTAACCATTGATTTAATTTTTTAGAAATAACTGGCTTACCTACTCGAATTATAAAGTCCGCATCCACTTCCAGCCCGGCTCTATATAATAAGTCATATGTTGTTATAACATTAGGATGATGCTCACGACGTAATTGACTTAATGGATCAGCAAGTATAGGCATATCATGTATCGTCGCAAATGTAAGTATTTGGTCTACATCTTGATGTTGCATATCGCCAACAATAATAAGACCTTTACGTTTTTTAACAATTACATTTATTTCATTGAGACTCGTCGTTTTTTGATAATGTGGCATAATCTTTGTATCTGAAGTTAACCATTCAACTTTTTCTAAATCAGGTGTCAGTGGCTCTCTAAATGGTAAATTCAGATGAATCGGACCTCGATGCGGGCCATATAAATACTGACTCGCTTTTTGCAATTGGAATTTAACTGTATTCGTCATAAAGTCTTGGTCATCATTACTATCAGCAATTGGGAAATCAAATTGATATTGTGTATAATTTGCAAACATATTTATCTGATCTATCGCTTGTGGTGCCCCAATACCTCTGAGTTCATGTGGACGATCACTTGTTAATACCACTAATGGTAAATGACTCAAGCTACTTTCAGAAATGGCGGGTGTATAATTCGCTGCAGCACTACCAGATGTACAAAGAATCGCAACTGGTCGCTCGCTACCTTTCATTAATCCCATCGCAAAGAAAGCGGCACTACGTTCATCTGGATGAATCCAAGATTTCATTTTAGGATGTGCCTCAATTGCAATTGCCATTGGTGTTGACCGAGATCCTGGACTTATCACTATTTCTCTTATTCCATATGCATATAATTCTGAAACAAAAGTAAATACCTGTTTTGTTAATGCAGTTGTATGGTTATTCATATTTCTCGACTCCTAATGCTTTCATCATTGGGCTAAATTTAACAGCAGTCTCTTCTACTTCACTATCTGCATCAGAATCACTTACAATTCCACAACCAGCAAATAACGTTGCTTGATTTTTCTTAATCAACATAGATCTAATTGCAACGATAAATTCACAATCATCATACATGTCAATATAACCAACTGGAGCGCCATAAAGCCCACGTGTTCCAAACTCATTTTGTTCAATATATTCAATTGCTTCTTCTTTCGGATAACCTCCAAGTGCCGGCGTCGGATGAAGATTATCTAATAAACCAATGTAAGATTCGCTAATCAGTTGTCCTTTGATCTTTGTATATAAATGATACAAATGATCATTTGTTAAAATTTGCGGCTTTTTATTGTACGTAATATCTTCCACATATAATTCAATATCATTCAATATGCTGTCTACTACAAAGCGATGTTCATTTAAGTTTTTTTCATCGCTTAAAAATGCATTTATATTATCATTATCCACATCATCTTGGTGAGTACGCTTAATCGTACCTGCAACTGCTTTTGTAGATAGTATTTCATCATTAATTTCCATTAACTGCTCAGGTGTTTGTGAAAAGAATACACTGTCTTGTGATTCTAATACAAATAAGTAACTATTATGTTCACCTTGTGTTGCTTGGCTTAAGATATAAGGGATGTTTATATTTTTATCAAACATAATCAATCGTTTTCTTGCGAGCACAATTTTTTTATTTTCATCTAATATATCTATTGTATCTTTAACTAAATCACGCCACTCATCTTTATAAATATCCTCAATGCGTTTAATTTCACCTTTTTCAAAATCTGGGCTAACATTTTCTTGAGTTAAATTATCTATAATCGCTAAAAATGAGTCCATTTCAAATTGATCTGCTTCTACAGTATAGGTAATATACGTGTTTCCTTCTTCCATAGTTACCAATACTTCAGGTAATATAAAATGATTAATACCAAATTCACGCCACTCATCTCCAGATTTATGTGTTGAAAATTGGAATCCACCACATATCTTTAAATGATGTCGTTCTGAATTTGGATGAATTAAATCAATATCACTTTTATATTTTTCCCATTCTCGGAAAATAGATTGTTTACTTTCAAAGTCATTTTTAAATCTTTTAATAGCATGATAGCCAAAGAATGAAGTTTCGTTGTCATTTTTTTTAAAATAAAAACGGTCTCCTGCACTGTCTTCCGTAATATGGAATAATACAGTAGGATCTAATTCATAATTTAATTTTGCTTCTACAGAAACCCAAGTATGATTACTTTCGTATACCGCTTCGACAATTTCACTTTCCTTGACGTCCAAAGTCATCTATTTCACTTCTTTCATTTATCAGTTTTCACTCATTATAATATTGTACCACTTTTCACAATATGTGTATGGTATCTAGCCTATTTCATTTTTAAATTTTTCACGTTATTTGACCTTTACAAGTTCTTCCATTAAAATAAATTTGATAAAAAATATTTTAATATAAAAGAATTCGAGGTATAAAACTTTATGGCATCTCAATATCAACAATATTCTACTGTCAGAAAATACTGGCACTTAATGAGACCACATACTTTAACCGCTGCTGTGGTACCAGTACTTGTTGGTACTGCTACTGCAAAAATATTCCTACTTGGTAGTGAAGATCATCTAAATCTTGCTTTGCTTTTAGCCATGTTAATCGCTTGTTTATTAATTCAAGCTGCGACAAACATGTTTAATGAATACTATGATTTCAAAAAAGGATTAGATGACCACACTTCTGTAGGAATCGGTGGTGCAATCGTTCGAAATGGTATGAGTCCTAAGTTAGTCATGAGTATAGCTATTGCTTTTTATGTAATTGCTGCGTTACTAGGACTTTTTATAGCCATCAACAGCTCGTTCTGGCTCATACCAATTGGGCTCGTATGCATGGCAATTGGCTATTTATACACGGGTGGACCATTCCCTATTTCTTGGACCCCTTTTGGTGAAGTATTCTCAGGCATTTTCATGGGTATGATTATCATTTTAATTGCATTCTTCATTCAAACAGGTAATTTACAAAGTTTAGTCGTTTGGATCAGTCTTCCAATTGTTATAACAATCGGTTTAATCAATATGGCCAATAATATTCGTGACCGTGTTAAAGATAAGGAAAGTGGTCGTAAGACATTACCTATTTTATTGGGTAAAAATAATTCTATACGCTTTTTAGCATTTATGTACATTGTCGCGTATGCATTAGTCATCTATATTACGTTCTTCCAACCTGGTGGTTCAATTTTCTTTTTACTTGCTTTACTGTCATTCCCACTACCTATCAAAGCTGTACGTAGATTCAAAAATAATGACACGCCAGCAACTATGATGCCAGCAATGGCTGCAACAGGAAAAACGAACACATTCTTCGGTCTACTGTATGCACTTGGTATTTATATTAGTGCCTTGCTCGGTGGTATTTAATATATTTCTCAATAAACAAGCTTAACCAAGCAATCAAATAAAGTAAGTATTACTTTTCGATCTTCATGCTCATGAAGATCGATTTTTTTGTATTTTTAAAAAGACAAAAGATCAGCCTTTTACATGTACCATGTGACAATGCATATGACCATATAAATCAAACTCACTTGTAGGTTGGAATCCTAATTTTTTATAAACATATAACGCGCCATCATTGAGTAAATCACAATTTAAGCTCCACTTTTCATCTGGATAGGTTTCTAATACATGTTGAATTAATTTAGTAGCGACACCCTGCCCTCTGAATTCTGGGAATGTAGCAACTGTTTCGATATACCATTCATCATCCTTAGCTTCTTTCATTGGCATCGGTGTTCCATAAACTCTAATGTCTTCATCTAATTCCATATCTAACCAAGCCTTTTCAAGCTCTAACTCTTTGTCACCAGGGTATGCAATTAAGCAGCCTGCAATTTCATCATCAATTTCGTATACCCAAGTGTTACTATAATGTCCTCTATATTGGACATCAACCATACTTTGTTCCATAATTTTTAGTAATCTCTCTTTGTCAGTATATTCCACTAAATCTATGTCTAATTGACTCCAAATGATATAACATAATTTTGCAATTTCATGCTTATCGTTAGGTTTAGCTTTTCTAATCATTTGTATTCTCCTTATTATGTTTATTTAACTATATTATATATGATTTGAATAAAAAGTTCGAAGTAATAACTAGTTTATACGAGAAATCGTTTTTCATTAATTGTTTTCCATTGTTGAATCGCTTAATATAAGAGATAATTAAGATAATAATTTTAAAATGAAAGGACTAAACATATGAAAGTAAATAAAGTCATTTACGTTATACTTGCATTTATACTCGGTTGGTGTGGCATTCATAAATTTTACTCAAATCAACTTTTACAAGGTATTATACATTTACTGTTCTTTTGGACAGGCATTCCATACGTTATTGCTATAATTAGTGGCATCATAACGATTTTCTTTAACAAAGCAGATGAAGACGGGCTTATTTCTTTTGAAAAATAACCTCTTTTTATTAAAAGTAAAAAAATTTCTACTTTCTCCCATATTTTATCTGAAACTGGGTAAAGAAACTATACAGCGAATTAAGGAA
The DNA here is from genome assembly GCF_001431205.1 of Staphylococcus sp. NAM3COL9. Lineage (GTDB taxonomy): Bacteria > Bacillota > Bacilli > Staphylococcales > Staphylococcaceae > Staphylococcus. The sequence continues at coordinate 25,982 of NZ_LGPC01000014.1, forward strand.
AATCGAATTGTGACTTAGGAGGATTAATAATGAAAAATATCATATCACGTGTTTTCAGATCTGTAGTAGTAGGCTTTATTATAAAAGGAATCAAAAACTTAATAAGTAAAAAATAGATTCCGCATACATTAAAGTTTAAGAACATAATAAAAAGCTAATTGTTTCTAAAATAGTAAACAGTTAGCTTTTTTACTTATGCTCAAAGGTTGCCTCAAGAGATTTATATCTATAAAAAAACAAACCAAATACTTATACAGTAATTGGTTTGTCTACGTTCTAATCCCCATCAAATGGTGAGTGATTATACACTATTTTCTAATTGCTTTAATAATAAATGAAACAACTAGGATTAATACGATTGCCCCGATTAAAGCTGGTAAGATTGGAACGCCACCTAAAACTGGTCCCCAAGTTCCTAATAATTTACTACCTATAGCTGAACCGATTAAACCTGCAATAATATTACCAATAATTCCACCTGGAATATCTTTACCTAAAATTGCGCCAGCTAACCAGCCAATTAAACCGCCTACTATAATCATAATAATAAAGCCCATATATATCTCTCCTATTTTCTTAATTTACCACATTATATAGCTTACCACTTTTTTTATTTATATACAATATCGCAAAAAATATTTATTGTAAAAAAACAAAAGAGCTTTACGTCGCTTTTCTCAAAAGACCTATATTTAAATATGCTATAAAGGCGTTTTATAAGAAGTTTTAGATTTCCGTTACAATATCAAAATATATTAATCATGCAATATCTTAAATTAAAATCAAAATTTCATTATATTTATTGAATCAGATTGTCTATAAAGATTTAATCATATCTAATTAACATAAACTTGTTGTTTATAATACACGCTTCCCTAACTATTTATTTAAAAACATTATAATTATACTGCCATTTTTGACATATAAAAACCTTCAAAGTTTTCACTTTCGTTGTCTACTTTGAAGGCTTAATATTATTTTTCTGATTTAATTCATGCTCATTTTTAAATTCATCATTTAAAAACAAAAATCAAACAATCTATAGTTCTTTAAATTGTTTGATTGTATGCCCTATTTCATCTCTTACACGTTGAAATTCCGACCAATCTTTACCAGCTGGATCATCAAAGCCCCAATGTTCTTTTTTTACATTAGGCAGGATGACTGGACAATTCTCATCAGCATCACTACAAAGTGTAACAACGAGATCAGACTGTTTTAAAATATTACTTTCAATCATATCAGATGTATGATCTGAAATATCAATGTTAACTTCTTTCATAGCTTCTATCGCCTTAGGATTTACGCCATGCGTTTCGATACCTGCTGAGTAAACATTCCATTCTTCGCCGAGTATTTCTCTTCCCCAGCCTTCAGCCATTTGACTACGACAAGAATTACCAGTACATATAAAATAAATTGTTTTTTTATTCATTTATTTTTACCTCTCTTTTAGAAAATAATTAGTGTTAAATATAAACCTAATAGGGTTACAAATAAAACAGGGATTGTGATAATAATTCCCGTTTTGAAATATACACCCCAAGATATTTTCACTCCTTTTTGAGTTAATACGTGTAACCAAAGAAGTGTGGCTAAAGAGCCAATTGGTGTTATTTTAGGTCCTAAATCAGACCCAATAACGTTGGCATAAATCATACCTTCTTTTAATATTCCTGTGGCATTCGATTGACCAATTGCTATTGCATCTATTAATACGGTTGGCATGTTGTTCATAACGGAGGATAGGAATGCAGCTACAAAGCCCATACCCATAATGCTACTGAATAAGCCGTAACTTGAAATATTTGTTAGTACATCACCAAGAAGTGTTGTAATACCCACATTTTTCAGACCAAATACGACGAGGTACATACCAATGGAGAATAAAACAATATTCCATGGCGCACCTTTAATGACTTGCTTCGTATGTACCGCTTTAGATTTACGCGCTAATAATACAAATATTAAAGCAATGATACCAGCAATAATAGATACTGGAATATTGATAAACTCGCTTATTAAATAACCAACGAGTAAGATAGCAAGTACAATCCAAGAGATATTAAAAAGCTTTTTATCTTTAATTGCTTCTCTTGGTTCTCTAATATTTACTTCGTTAAATTTGCCTGGAATAGATTTTCTAAAATAAAGCCATAAGACAAGAATGCTTGCAATCAACGAGAATATATTAGGTATAATCATTTTACCGAAGTATTCAATAAACCCTATATCGAAATAATCTGCAGAAACTATATTAACTAAATTACTAACAATGAGTGGTAATGAAGTTGTATCTGCAATAAAACCACTAGCAATAATAAATGGAAATATTGCTTTTTTATCAAAACCTAAGTTACGTACCATTGCTAAAACAATAGGTGTAAGTATTAAAGCTGCACCATCATTTGCAAAAAATGCTGCGACAACTGAACCCAATAGCATGATAAAGATAAACATTTTCAAGCCATTACCCTTTGATGCTCTAACCATATGTATAGCAGACCACTCAAAGAACCCTATTTCATCTAATATGAGTGAAATAAGAATAACAGCAACAAATGTTAAGGTCGCATTCCAAACAATTCCAGTTACCTCTACTACATCTGAAAAGCTCACAACGCCAGTAATTATAGCAACTACAGCACCGATTAATGCTGTAATTCCAATATCTAAACCTTTAGGTTGCCAGATAACAAAAATTAACGTTAATACAAAGATTGTGATTGCTAATATCGTCATCGTTAACACTCACCTGACTTCATATCTATACAGACACATAATTCATTCGAAGCATTTATTAGATTTAATCCTTGATTAATTTGTTCAAATACATCGTGGTTAAGCTGATACATGCGCTTATTCCCCTCTTTTCGTGTAGTAATTAACTCACTCACTACTAATGATTTCATATGATGACTTAACGTTGGCTGCGAAAATTGAAAATGTTCCAATACATCACATGCACACAATTCACCACAAGAAAGTAAATCTAAAATTTCTAACCTACTAGGGTCAGATAAAACTTTTAATACAGCCGATAATTCTTTATATGACACGCTTATCTCTCCTTCACAAGTACATAGAATATCATCTATATATATAAATGTCTATTTTGTATTAATAAAATCATAAATTGAAAAAATGTTTAGGATATATTACAATTGATATATCAAAAAAAATTGATTAATTAGAAAGGTGTAACTTATGGACATTATAAAAAATGCAAATCATTTAAATGAAGATGATAAATTAACCTATTATGAAACTATGTTCAATGCACTCGCTGACAAAAACCGCTTGAAAATACTTAATCAAATTAGTCAGAGTCCTAATAAATCACTATGTGTGTGTGATTTAGAAACGTTATTAGACTTAAAACAATCTAAACTTTCTTATCATTTAAAAAAATTGGTTGGTGCACAGATTTTAATCCTTGAAAAGCACGGCACATGGAACTACTACAAAATCAACGAAGCACAAATCCAAGTCGTATTAACTGAAGATACTTGTTGTAAAATATTGTAGTTTTCATCTTATTTCATGTTATATTAATCAACTTTTTTTGATTAATGAATATAGAGGAGCTTTACTAATGACAGAATCAATCATTGAATTCATAAAAACATTTTTAATGTTATTTTTTGAATTGTTAGCACTATTTATAGTTGTAAGCTTTATCGTAAGTTTAATTCAACAACTCGTTTCAGAAGATAAAATACGAAGGCTGTTGAGCAAACCAAACAAAGTAACTAACTATGTATTAGGAATGGCTTTTGGAGCTATTACACCATTTTGTTCTTGTTCCACTATTCCTATTCTTGCAGGATTATTAAACTCAAAAGTACCATTTGGTCCAGCTATGAGTTTCTTAATCGCTTCCCCACTCATGAATCCACTCATGATATTTATGCTATGGATTCTATTAGGCTGGAAAGTTGCTGTTGTTTATTTTGTTGTTTTAGCGATTTTCAGTATTTTAACAGGTCTTGTATTTTCAAAAATGAATTTGGCAGAGAGTTATAAAGGCGTTACTGTTAAAGGTGATGGTTTCTTCTCAAATAAATCAGGATCTCGTATTAAGCAAGCGTTAAATGATGCTTGGGCTTTCCTATATCCAATGTTGCCATATTTAATTATTGGTGTATTTATAGGTGCATTTATTTATGGATTTATTCCAGAAACATTTATAACTCAATATGCAAGTGGCGATGGCATTATCTCAGTTGTTATTGCTTCTGTTATTGGTATTCCAATGTATATCAGACCAGAAACAATGCTCCCTATAGCTGAAGCATTAGTATCTAAAGGCATGTCTTTAGGTACAGTGGTCGCATTAATTATAGGTGGCGCAGGCGCAAGTATTCCTGAAGTCGTATTGTTGTCCAAATTATTTAAAAAGAAATTTGTAATATCTTTTGTTATAGCAATTTTAGTCGTAGCAATTGCAACTGGTCTAATTGTGAACTTAATTATTTAAGGAGGTGTACTAAATGGGAATCAAAGATGTATTAAAAAAATTAAAACCACAAGAACAATCATGTTGTTCAGTAGAAATTGAAGAGCATATGGATGAAAAAGAAGATAATAACGAAAAAAAGGAAAAAGACAGTAAAAATTGTTGCTAGTTTTCTCAAAGTTTAAAATATAAAATATAAAACGTACAAACAAAAGAACCTTCTAAATTTATGGAAGATTCCTTTGTTTGTACGTATCTTCATTTCAAAGTCGACTACTTATATTATAGCTCGACATCATTCTAAATACATTTTTCTTTTCAAAACAAAAAATACCGAAATCCTGTTAAGGACTTCGGTATTAAAAATCTTTTTCATTAACGGAAACGGAGAGATTCGAACTCTCGCGCCGCTTGCGCGACCTACACCCTTAGCAGGGGCGCCTCTTCAGCCAACTTGAGTACGTTTCCAATGGCTCCACAGGTAGGACTCGAACCTACGACCGATCGGTTAACAGCCGATAGCTCTACCACTGAGCTACTGTGGAATAATTGATATCTCAATCAAGCACAAATACTATTATATCAACTACTGAGAAATTTTCAAGTACCTTTAGCAAAAAAATATGCGGAATATTTACACTAAATTAATATAATATTCCACATATGAAATTTTTACATTTAAAATTAAGGAATGCTTTGTTATTTATTTTTCAAATAGAGAATATTTTGCTAATGCTTCATAAATATTTAATTGGGGTTTCGTATAGTCTATAGGAGATTCAGGATCAAAAGTAGCCACCCTAGCTGCTCTATCCATCATATAGTAATAATATATACCATTTAAGTATTGATGATTCATACTGTGTGCTGAAATATTAACAACTATAGTCTGATTATCGACAAATGTGATTTTACATTTTTTATCTTTTAAAGCTCTTATCGTTTGTACATAATGAATATTGATCCAAGTGTTTTCTTCTTTTCGGTCTGAATGTGTAGGAAAAAAATAAGTAGGAAATAATGGAGTGAATAAAATCGGGGGTTTACTATTAATACCTGTAATTCTCATTGTGTCTTCTTTTTTAAATACATAACTACTACCATAAAATCTACATGAACGATCTATAATCTTGTGTGTCCGTTCTTTTACGATATCACGCTCCTCCTTATACTTTAATACACAAGTGCCTTCATTTTGTCCTATAGGTAAATTACATGGTTGAAGAACCATATCACCCTTTTTAATAATGTATTGTTGAATCATAGCTGACGCCTCCTTAAAACTTACGGTGATATACAAATAATATAACACAAAGATTTTAAAATCAACTTATATAATAAAATATATTATAAATTTTCTACAATTGATTTTTAGTTGTTATACTTTTGCATTTTCTTATTTTTTGAAAAGTTGCAAATTACACTTATATTTTCGGAAAAGTCTGACTATTTATTGATTTCAAAAATAAAAGGCTGTATACTATATGTAAATATAGATAGAGGGGCTGTGTTGAAAATGAAAAACAATACAAATGTTAAATACAATTCATTAGAATCTTTTGTGTCAACGATTAATGATTTAGGTATTGAGTTAATCATTGATGAATCGTTAAGAAATGTCCGTAAACAGCAGTTAGAAGACCTCATTGACCACGCACTTAAGAATAAAAACGAGCAGGATTTTAAACGTTATACTGAAGAATACAAAAACCTGGAGGAATTTCTCGTTGGATAATTTTGTAGTTTATTATTTAAAATAAGGTCTATTCCCTACTTACACCAATAAGTTAGAGAATAGACCTTTTTGAGTTTAATAGTTATTAATAACTATCACTTATGACATTAATCTAATTAGTTCATGGCGATTGATATCACCAAAATAATGATAAATATCGTAATTTGAAAATGCTTCTTCAATACTATCAAATTCGTGTAACGTACCTTCTAGTGCATTTTCAAGTTCTATAATGTCACCTTCACCAAAGAAATCTCCAAAAATTCTTGCATGCTCGATACGACCTTGTTTAACATCTAATTTAATTTGAACGAAGCCTTTTTCAAACTTCTCTTCTCTTTCAAAGTTATATTTTGGATTTCTACCATAATTCCAGTCCCAAGTACGATATTTCTCATTACTCAATTTTTCAATATTTTTCCAATCTTCATCTGTGAGTTGGTATGTTTCGACTTGATTTACTTCTCCAAAAATAGTTTTTAAGATAATATCTTTAAAGTCATCAATATCAATAGGTGCTTCAAGAAATTCTGAAATATTTGCGACTCTGCTACGTACAGATTTAATCCCTTTAGATTTAATTTTTGCAGGATTAACTTTTAATGCTTTCTGAACTTCGCTCAATTCACTATTTAACATTAATGTCCCATGACTAAACATACGATCTTTCACTTTTACCATAGCATTGCCTGAAATTTTAGCTTTACCTACTTGAATATCATTTCTACCAGTCATTTCAGCATCAACACCAAGCGATTTTAATGCTTCAACAATTGGTTCAGTAAATTTTTTAAAATTATGGAAACTGTTACCATCATCATCTGTTATAAAACTGAAGTTTAAATTGCCTTCATCATGATAAACAGCACCCCCACCAGATATACGTCTCACAACATCAATATTATGTGCATCAATATATGGTTTGTTAACTTCTTCAATCGTATTTTGGTTTTTACCAATTATAATAGACGGTCTATTCACATAAAATAGAAAATAACTGTCGTCTTTTGGCATATTTTTTAAAACATATTCTTCCATTGCTAAATTTAATGTTGGATCTGTAATACCATTATTATTAATAAACTTCATCTATTGCACTCCTTTTCCCTATAAATATACCCTTACCATATTTATGCTATATTTCCTCTGAAAATGCCAATCATTTACTTTAAATATGATAAAAAGTTTCAAAATCCGTTTATATCACACAATTTAATGGTTATTTGTTTATTTGTCCTCAGTTTTTTTGTATAATACTATCTAGTTAGCATTTCTAGGGAGGACTAAAAATGACTGTTGCAGAAGTTGGAAATATAGTAGAATTTTATAATGGGTTAAAAGGCCGTGTAGAAAAAATTAATGATAATTCAGTAATTGTTGATTTAACAATTATGGAGAATTTCGATGATTTAGACTTGCCTGAAAAAACTGTTATTAATCATAAGCGATATACAATCGTTGAACAAGAAGGATAGTAAAAAATGAATAGAATTTCAAAGGCTTTAATATGGTTTCTTTTAAGCTTTATTGCATTCCACATCATCCTCTTCGCTATGTGGGGAGAAAAACAAGAGTATTGGTATTTATATACTGGCATTATGCTCATAGCTGGTATTAGTTATCTCTTTTATCAAAGAGATATAGGATCTAAAAGATTACTTACTTCTCTAGGTGTTGGAATTGTTACTGGTATCGTGTTAATTATTATTCAGCTGATTATTGCAGCAATTTCTTCGGATATAAAATATCTTGAATTAATTAAAGAATTAACACGTACTGGCGTATATTTTAAATGGCAAATGTTAATAACATTAGTCTTTGTTATTCCTTGTCATGAACTCTATATGAGAACAGTTTTACAAAAAGAATTGATTAAATTAAACATACCAAGTTGGCTAAGCATTTTAATTACTGCGCTTTGCTCGGCTTCATTATTCTACTATCTAGATAATTTATGGATTGTTTTCTTCGTCTTTATCGTACAAATTGCACTCTCAATAAGCTACTTTTATACGCGTAGAATTGCTACCTCTGTAATAGCACAAATCGTTGCAGTTGTAATTCTATTAATATTCCATGCTTAACTTATTGTGGAACTTTATACGTTCTATTAAAAATTAAAAACTGGAAGATGCTCATTAAAATAATGAGCATCTTCCAGTTTTTTGTGTTATGTGAAATAGTTATATTAGTAGGCTAAGTATTTTTAGTAATTCCTACACTATATCATACGAGATGGTTGCCAAAGTCTACAGGATGAGGCTGAGGGTCTGCCTTATACAAGCGAGTACGAACTCATATTTATATTACAATCTTTCAATCTATGTTATTACATTAAAGCTTTGTTTTTGATTGATTTTATACTGCTTGTTCTTCAAATTTCTAGATATTAGTTCTACCATTGTTATTTCTCCAGTTTCATGAATAACTGCATTTTCTAAATACTGCCTATAATTTCTATAACAATAATCTGTCATGCTTACACGATACATATGATTCAGCCTAATATTTTTTAAATTAACACGGTTAAATGGTGCAGCATTCATATCAATTGTGTAATCTACGCCTTGCCAAAACGTGCATAATGTTTCATCAATAATTGTTAAACTGAGTTCACCTTGGCTAAATTCTATATGTGAATAGCCATATTCTAGAATATCTTTTATCTGTTGTCCTTTTATAGTTAAATCAACTGGCACGTCAGGATGTGGATACGCTTTATATAATGCTTCATTAGTTACTATTGCCTTTAAGCCTTCTTCCCCACTGGTAGGTAAATGTACACATGAAATATCATAATCAAACTCTGATCGAATACCGTCGTGTAAAAGTTGTGTGAAAGGATGAGGTTTCGTAATAACATCTCCTAAACCATTTACTTGAGCAGAAATAGGTTTAACATTTAAAACTTCTTTTCCCCAATGTTCAACAGTTTTTCTGTCATAAAATGTTAAGTTTAGTAAATCCTCATCTTCCTTATACTCATTTAAATCAACGATCTGTGACTCTACATCTTCTAACTCATATGAGGTAGTTCTTTGCTTAAAGTTAATTTTTACATGCACTAATTGTTCCGCATTTTGACCTGCTTGCACATACAATGTTTGATCATCTCTACCTATAAAGGTTTGATGTTGATGGCCAGTAATCAGTAAATCAATCACTCCTAGTGATTGCATAATTTTTTCCGCTTCATTCACGTTTTGTTCGCGTTCATTTGCAGATTTATTAAGTTGGTTTATACCACCATGATATATGACTATGAGAAAATCTGGCATTTCAGTTTCATGAATAAAACGAATCCACCTTTTAGAAGACACTAATGTTTTATCAATTTGCAGCTCATTCTCCATTTCGAAATATTCGCGGTTCATCAAACCGTCTGAAGTCAATCCAACAATAGCTATCTTGACGCCTTCTATTTCTTTTATCGTATAAGGTGTAGAAAAATAAGGTTCTCGTGTACGCTTATATTCAATATTTGCCGATAGCCATGGAAACCTGGATAAAGAGACTGCTCTTGAAAAGAAGGATAAACCGAATTTAAATTCATTAGGACTGATACCGCTTGCATCATAATGCATAGCATTCATCAGTTTTATCATAGGATGACGCTTATACGGCGCAACAACCGCATAATAAAATGCAGCCAATGAACCAGCCAAACTACCGCCACTGTCCAACAAAATCACATGTTCATTTTCTTTTCTTTTCGTTTTAACGTAAGTACCTGCTCTATATATATTAGAACTATGATCTCCGTTTAGAAAATGACTATGCATATCTGAAGTTGTGATAACATCTATTGTAATTCTCTCACTTTTTTTCATATGCCTCTCCCCTCATTTACTTTAGTTTAACATGTTTCTAAATACCCATGATAGCAAAAAAGAAATATTACATTCTAAGAACTTTAATAATTTAAAAACTTTGCTTAAATCATCCAATAGCCTTATTTTTAATAGTTTCACAGTATTTTATGGAACATTGCAATTAAAAAGCCCTCTCTTGCACTATTTTCACAAGAAAGGGGGTTAACTTAATATTTAATCACCATATAACTATCAAAATGAATTTTTAGCCAATTTGAATACGTTCTTTCGGATAATGGTATTTGTCTGGCTCTCTTCGGCCACCAATCATAATAATGAAACTAATAAGCCCTACACGACCAATAAACATCAGTATCATCAACACAACCTTACTCATCCCACTTATGTCATCAGTAACGCCTAACGACAGTCCACATGTTCCAAACGCTGACATCACCTCAAAAAATGCTTGTAGAAATGATATTTTGCCATTTTCAACCACAAGTATCGTAATCATACCTGCAAATGTGAGTATTCCTGCCATAGTAAAAACAGCAAATGAACGTTGTACATCTGTCGTATGAATTTCACGATTAAATGCTTTAATCGAAGTTTTTTCATTCTTATTGCTAAAGTTCAATAAGAATAAGATTAAAATTGCAAAAGTAGTCGTTCTAATACCACCACCTACTGAACTCGGAGAAGAACCAATAAACATTAAAAGACTCATAATCACATTTGTACCTTCTCCAAAGTCACTTACATCAATGGTTTGTAATCCAGCACTTCTCGTTGTTGCAGATTGGAACAGTGCATAAAATAACGATTTATGCCACGTCATATTTTGAAAAGCATGGTTATGTTCAAATAACAAAATAATTATTGCGCCAAATACAAACAATACTAAGTAAGTCATTGTTGTAATTTTTGCAAATAATGAAAACCTAAAATTAGGTATTCTATTTTTAATATATGCTTTAACTTCGATTAATACTGGAAATCCTATAGATCCTAAAATGATTAGAAACATAACTATAGTCTGAACAAAATAATCGTTGGCATATGGAATTAACGATTGTCCTGTAATGTCTAAACCACCGTTTGTTGTTGCAGATACAGCTACAAACATGCCCTGCATAATTGCATATTGCAAATCTGGGTTATCTCTATAAAAATAGAATGCTAATAACGAGGCACCAACAAATTCTATAATTAAAATTGTACGGACAATATCTAGAATCAGTTTAACTGTACCACTCATTGTATCTTTATTATTATCAAGCATAATAAGCTGACGTTCGCGCATACCAATATGTTTTCCTAAAAACACCCACAGCATCGTACCTATGGCCATGACGCCAATACCACCAATATTTAGAATAATCATAATTATGATTTGTCCAAAAGTAGTATATGTCTCGACGATATTAACAGGTGATAAACCAGTCACACTCACGCCTGAAACTGCTACAAACAAGGAATCAATCGGGTCAACATTGACCCCAGATTTATGAACAAATGGTAAATTAAGCAATAAAAATGCTACGATAATTGCAACAATATAATACATTACTATCCCTTGTTGAGGGCTTGATTTTTTTAACAATTGATTGAAAATGGACAACGTTTATTCACCCCAACGCTACTTCAATTTAATCTTGATATCCTTAAGCTTACCATCTCTGTATATTTTAGCTGGTAATGTATCCAAATCATCTTTATGATTAAAAATAATTTGTCTATATCTTAGATTATCTTCTAATTCTTTACCATCTAATTCTACTATTACATCATTTTTTTGCAACCCAGATTTTTCACCTGTTGAATTTTCTTTAACCTCACCAATTAATACACCTGATTTCACTTCTTCAGGTAGTTGTAATGATTGACGCGTTTCATCATCGATATCGGCAACATTAGTGATACGAATACCTGTATTAGGATATTTGACTTCACCTTTTGCTTCAAGTTCTTTTGCTACTGATTCAGCCTGATTTACTGGAATCGCAAAAGCAATACCTTCTACATTATCCATATCAATTTTCAAAGATGCAATACCTATTAATTTGCCATCTCTATTAATTACGCCACCACCTGAGTTACCAGGGTTTACTGGTGCATCGATTTGAAATGCATCCATTAATACATCATATTGTTCATCTTTATCAATATCTACAGGTATATGACGATTAAGACCTGATACAATACCTTCTGAAACACTGCCTTTAAAATCAACACCTAGAGGATTCCCTACAACAATAATGGGTTCCCCTAATACTAAAGTGCTTGAATCACCCATTTTGATTGGTTTAACGTCGCTTCTAGACTTAACTTTGGCTTTAACTACTGCAATATCAGAAAATTTATCTGTACCAATGACTTTTCCTATCGAGTAGTCTCCATTACCATATGTAATCTTTTGTTCTGCCTTATCTCCTACTACATGCGCATTTGTCATGATAAAAATAGAGTCGCCTACTTTTTTGTAGACGACACCTGACCCTAGCTCATTTTCATTACCTGCTTCTTGTGTCTCTTTCTCTGCAGAAGAACCTTTGTTGCTTGTATCATTCTCAACCGTTACTATTGATTGTGTAGCACTATTTGCGCTCTTCATCGTAGCTGTATATGACTTTTCTTTATTCTTATTACTTTGGAAAATACTATCCCTCTCATTACCGTTTTGATCAACGTTAGTAAATATTGCATTCATCAATGTTAATAATAATATAACTGCAATAACGATAAGTACTTTAGGCCATTGTTCTTTAAAGAAATATTTAACTTTTTCAACGCCGCTTAATTGTTTATTTCGACTTGCGTGACTTGGTTCTTGTTCTTGTTGTTGAGATGCATGCTTATTACGCTCTGTTGTGTGCGCTTTGTCCTGTTCTTTTGCATCTACATCATCATTTTCAACGTATGCTTCAACTCGAGATTGTTGTGCTTCTTCTGAATAAAAGTTATCTTCTTCATCAATTTTTGACGACTGATTGTTTGATAATACGTTCTTGTCAGTAACCACAGTATCATTTTCTTTATTATCTGGACGATAATCTGTTTCTTGCTCAGACTTACTTTGATTATGATAATTAGTATTTTGCTTCTGTGGGTAGTTTGAAGACTGCTCGGTATTTGATATCTGTTTCTCGCTTGGTGTATCTATATCTTCTTTAGAGCCACTTTGTTTAGCCATCATAGCCTGTTGTTGTTGTATCTCTTCTTGTGTTAGCTTTTCGATACGTGCTTTTCTCAAATTTTCTTTCACACGCTCCTCATTATTTTTGGCTAACTTTTGTGCTTTTTCTTCACGTTGTTCTCTGGCCTCATGCTCTAAATGAACACGTTGTTCCCGTTCTTCATTATGAAAAAACTCACGTCGTTTACGTCCGTACTTTTCTTTAGGAATGACGTGTTTTTTATTTTGAGTCACCTTAATCCCTCCTAATCTCACATAAACCTTCACAATCTATTATGACATAAGATAATAGATAATTCTTCTTTATTTTCTTTTATAAAAACAGATACATTCTGATTATAATCACTTTCTCCCTGAATTTCTAACTTTAAATGATATTCTCAAATATTTAGATACTTGCTACTGAATTACTAAATGATAATATTAAAATTTTAGGATAACACATTATTGTCTTCACATGTTTTACATAAAAAACTGGAAAAGCTCTATGAGCTTTTCCAGTTACGTTAACATTTATTTTTGTTTTTCTTTTTTCTTGTTATTTCTTAATGAAGTTAACCAACCAATAACTACTAATAATATCATGACAGTCCAGAAAATAGATTGCCATAACATACTATGTGGGAAGTGTTCAGGTAAAACAGCGATTTTTTCATGTGCGAGTACCATAACCACTAATTTAATACCTACCCAACCAACAATAGCAAAAGCTGCGCCTTCTAAACCTGGGTATTTGTTCAATAAGTTTACAAACCATGTTGCAGCGAAACGCATAATTACAACCCCCAACATACCGCCTACGAACATAACAGCAAATTGACCTAAATCCATACCACCGAAGTGAATGCCAACTGCAGGTAATGTCACTGCGATTGCAAGAGCCGCAAGCATTGAATCAATAGCAAATGCGATATCTGCGAATTCAACTTTTAAAACAGTGCCCCAAAATGCTTTAGGGCTTGCATGAATCTCTCCACCATCTTCATCAAAGTGGTGATCATCACCAGCTTCTTGTTCTTCCTTATCTTTCTCTTTAAAGAAGGATATCAAATTGGTTATGGACATATATAATAAGTATAGCGCACCAAGTGCTTGTATCCACCAAAAATTTGCGATAATACTGATTAAGAATAATGATATAAAACGGAATACTAATGCACCTAACAAACCATAAAACAAAGCTTTTTTACGTTGCTCAGGTGGTAAATGTTTAACCATAACTGCCATAACTACAGCATTATCTGCAGCCAATAATCCTTCTAAAAATACTAGAACAACGAGCACCCATAAATAAGGTAAAATCATACTTGGATCCATATAGGACAACTCCTTAAATTTTTAAACATAAAAATAGAGACCTAAGCTAAGTTAGTGTATTACCGCTATTTAATTTAGTTCCCTTAGTTTTTATACACCAAAGAACAAATCAATCACGCTATTCACTATTAGCAAAGGTCTCACTCGACAGTTTGTATCTGCCCATTTTACCGGAAGCAATCAAGCTTCGTAATGACGATAAAATGACTATGTTAAAAAGATATATAAAGTATTTTCCTTAAGCATATAAATGCATACTCCATATATCTTTTTAATAACAGTTGAGTTACTCCCCTCTGACTACAAAGTCATAGGTATTCTATTAATATCGTTATTATACACAAAATATAGTTTTATAACAAACCATATAATTTAACTTCTGGAAACTTCTCTTCAAACCATCTTGTTGCAAATTCATTATCAAATAAAAATACATAATTTTCATAAATATCTTTAACTAAAATTGAACGCGATGTACT
Organism: Staphylococcus sp. NAM3COL9; assembly: GCF_001431205.1. GTDB lineage: Bacteria > Bacillota > Bacilli > Staphylococcales > Staphylococcaceae > Staphylococcus. The sequence goes on from NZ_LGPC01000014.1 coordinate 40,983, forward strand.
CATCTTATCTTTAACTTCATCTTCATTTTCTATCCAACGTGCAATTTTCGGACCGACTGCCTCCATGACTACATCGACATTGTATTCATTTTTTAAGCGGTGTTCGAATACTTCAAACTGTAACTGTCCAACTGCACCAATAAGAATTTGGTTTGTGTGTAGTGCTTTATAATATTGAATCGCACCTTCTTGAACCAATTGTTCAATACCTTTATGGAAGTGTTTCTGTTTCATAACGTTTTTAGCTGAAACTTTCATAAATAATTCTGGCGTAAATTGTGGTAATTCTTGGAAATTGAATTTTTGATTACCACCGACTAAAGTGTCACCGATTTGATAGTTACCAGTATCATACAAACCAATAATATCTCCAGCTACCGCATGATTTACTGTTTCTTTATCATCTGCCATGAATGATGTGGATCGTGTGATTTTTTGTTTTTTCTTCGTACGCTGTAACGTAACATCCATGCCACGTTCAAATGCACCACTCACTACACGCATAAAGGCAATACGGTCTCTATGTTTAGGGTCCATATTCGCTTGAATTTTGAAAATAAATCCTGAAAAATCTAAATCATAGGGTTTTACTACCACTTCTTCTTTCGTTTGACGACTATGCGGCATTGGTGCATGGTCTACGTAAGCATTTAAGAAGTTTTGAACTCCAAAATTAGCTAATGCCGAACCAAAAAATACAGGTGTTAATTCACCATTTAACAATGCTTCATTATCAAAGTCTTCTCCCGCTTCTTCCACTAGCATCAATTCTTCAATAGCTTGAGAAAACGCGCTATCATTTTTCATTTTATGATCTTCTTCTAATTCAAAATCATCATTTAAGTGTAGCGTATTTTCTTCATCTCTAAAAGGTTCAATTGTATGTGAGTCACGATCGATAATACCAAAGAAATTTTGCCCCATTCCTATCGGCCAATTCATTGGATATGTTTCAATTTCTAAAGTAGATTCAATTTCATCTAATAATTCAAAAGGCTCTTTACCAACACGGTCAAGTTTATTAATAAAGGTAAAGATTGGAATACCTCTCATTTTACAAACTTTAAAAAGTTTTAGTGTTTGTGGCTCAATTCCTTTTGCACAGTCAATTACCATAACAGCACTATCTACTGCTAAAAGTGTTCTATATGTGTCTTCTGAAAAATCTTCATGTCCTGGTGTATCTAAAATATTTATTTTATAGTGGTCATAATCAAACTGCATCACTGAACTTGTAACTGAAATACCACGCTCTTGCTCAACTTTCATCCAGTCACTTGTTGCAAATTTCCCACTCTTTTTACCTTTAACAGTTCCTGCTTCTCTAATCGCACCACCAAATAATAATAACTTTTCAGTTAATGTGGTTTTACCAGCATCAGGATGAGAAATAATTGCAAAGGTTTTTCTTGATTCTACTTCTTCCTTTATACTCATTTTTAATCTCCTTTAATCCTCAAGTATCGATTTGACAATGTCTGCGGCAATCTCAGTTGCAGTAGACTCGTCAAGTAACGTAAACAAGTGTATCACAAGTTCATCATTGATATCATCTTCATTTAATGTTGTATCTATTTCTAATGACCAATTTAATTCTGGCAACGCAATTAAGTAAATTTCCGCTTTCGTATTTTCATATATATATATATTTGAATGCATATCATTACAATCTATACTGCTAATCTTCAACAGGCCCACCACCAAATTTTTTATATGCAGCTTCTAAACCAATTAAATCATCTCTATGAGGTACTTTTACATAGCCAGGCATAATCTGATACGGTTCCCTGCCTTTCGAAGCTAACACTACTGTATCTCCAGGTTCAGCGATATCAATCGCATGGCGTATGCCTTCTGCCCGATCATTAAATTCAATGTAATTATGATGTGTCGCACCTTGCGCCAGTGCACGTGTTAATACTTTAGGCTCATCGTTTGCAGGATTATCTGGTGTAAAAATCACATAATCCGCACGGCACGCAATGCGTCCCATTTCAGGCGCTTTGCCCATATCTCGTTCTCCTGCCAAACCACATAAGAAAATTAATTTTTGTGATGTAAAGGGTTGAACTGCATCGATTAATTTATCCATACCATCTGCCGTATGTGCATAATCAATAATCAAATCAATTGGTAACATTGAGTCTAATACTTCGAGTCTGCCTTCGACTGGTTCTAAATTTTCAACTGCTTTTACAATTTCACTTAGCTTGACGCCCTTACTCCAAATAGCAATCATTGCTGCCATAATATTAGAAACATTAAAAAGTCCGACATATGGTGATTTCACATAAAAATCACCCTCTGGTGTTACGAAATTAAAAGTCACACCTTGTAATGATTCATTTACATCTTCAGCCATAAATTGTGCGTTGTTATTAATACCGTAAGTAAACGCTTCGAATGGTGATACTGATGCAAGATATTCGGAAAATTCATCATCTTGATTTAACACCACAAATTTTTCTTGAGACAAATCTTGGCCAAGTTGACTAAATAACAGTGATTTTGCATGGCCATATGCTTCCATCGTACCGTGAAAGTCTAAATGATCTTGTGTTAAATTTGAAAAAATTGCCACATCGAAGTTAACGCCGCTTAAGCGTCCTAATGACAAACCATGGCTTGAAACTTCTAAAGTCATAGCCTCCGCTTTCTTTTCAACAGCTTCATTGATTTTTTTAGTTAAAGCTACAGTTTCTGGTGTGGTATTAGAGCCTTTTGATTTATCTTCATTAATCTGAAAACCATTTGTTCCTAAGTAAGCACTACCTTTACCTAATTTTCTATAGATATGGTGTATCATTGTAGCGATTGATGTCTTACCATTTGTTCCTGTGACACCGTAAGTTACAAGTTGTTTACTTGGATAATTAAATAACTGGTTTGCTAATAGACTTGCTGCGCGTAAAGTATCAGGTACTATAATTTGTGTCACGTTACCGTCTAATTCTTGCGCTTGACTTACAACGACGATTTGGCAACCTTGGTTTACTACGTCTTGACAGAATTTGTGACTATCAACGGTATAACCTTTTGATGCTACAAAAACGCTGTCTTGTTGTGCAGTACGAGAATCAGTTGTGATATCTGTTACATCTCTCTCTAACGTACCGACAACTTGTTTTACTCTTATTTTTTCAAATAACAAATTTGCATCCAACATTTATCGCTCCTTTATTTCCAATACTTCTATTATACACGTTTTTCTTTGATTTTATAGAATCTAATATCTAGACTATAATAATTTCTTCCTATTATATGTGTGTTTTTGTAATAAGAAAAATACATGATTTTTTTGCATTTAAATTAGCTTTAAATAGCATTGTTAATTTTATGTAACCAATTTGTTAATACTTTTTATATTTTCACTTAATTTTTACTTTTCAAGCATACATTTATATTAAGCGTGGTAATGTATTCATATACAATGACTTAATTTACTGCATACACATTTCTGAATTCAGTATGAATCATTTCCTATCAGTATGTAAAATGATATAATCTTCAGTAATTATGTTTTTTCTTTCGCATGTTAAAGAAATGCGTTAAACTTAGCATGAGCTAAATTTATACTATTGGAGGGTGGCTTAAATGGTTACTCAAAATAAAAAAATACTAATCCTTACTGGATCCTTTGGTAATGGTCATTTACAAGTTACTCAAAGTGTAGTGAACCAGTTTAACGAAATGAATCTAGACAATTTAACAGTAATTGAACATGATTTGTTTTTAGAAGCTCACCCAATACTGACTTCTATATGTAAAAAGTGGTACATTAATAGTTTTAAATATTTCAGAAATATGTACAAAGCATTTTACTATAGTCGTCCTGACCAATTAGACAAATGTTTCTATAAATACTATGGACTTAATAAATTAATAAATTTACTGTTAAAGGAAAAGCCTGATTTAATCTTACTTACTTTCCCAACACCAGTAATGTCTGTTTTGACAGAACAATTTGACATGAACATTCCAATTGCAACTGTAATGACAGATTATAGAATGCAAAAGAACTGGATAACGCCCCATTCTCAAAGATATTATCTAGCTACAGAAGATTTAAAAGAGGAGTTTGCTAGCATAGGTATTCCTCAATCACATTTAAAAGTTACTGGAATCCCTATTGCAGATAAATTCGAAGAAGATATCGATAAAACATCGTGGCTACGTCAAAATCATTTAGACCCTGACAAACCAACGATACTCATGTCTGCAGGTGCCTTCGGTGTATCAAAAGGCTTTGATCAAATGATACAAGAGATATTAAATCGAACTCCACACTCTCAAGTCGTAATGATTTGTGGTAAAAATAAAGATTTGAAACGTACGTTATCTGCGCAATTTAAAAATTATGACAATGTACTCATCGTAGGCTATACTAAGCATATGAATGAATGGATGGCTTCAAGCCAATTAATGCTTACTAAACCAGGTGGCATCACAATATCCGAAGCCTTAACACGTCAAATACCAATGATTTTCTTGAATCCTGCTCCAGGTCAAGAGTTAGAGAATGCAAATTATTTTGAAGAAAAAGGATTTGGTTTCATTGCTGACACACCTGAAGAAGCAATTCAGCAAGTTGCAACATTAACAAATACACCATCAAAAATAGCAGAAATGACTCAGTCTATGAATGAATCTCGAATTCCATATTCAACTTATAAGTTGTGTAATGACTTGTTAAATTTACTTAATCATTCATCTCGCTATGAAGAAGTTTACGGAAAGGTTCCTTTATATGCAAAGCTCTTCGTTAAATAAAGATAATTATCATTCAAATAAAAACTTTATAATCTTATTAGTAATTTTGTTCTTAATGGAATTTGCCCGAGGCATGTATATATTAAGTTACTTAGCATTGCTTCCAACAGCAACCTCAATTGCGGTAGGTGTCACATCTATCGCTATTTCTGCTCATTTTATAGCTGATGCAACAACCAACTTCGTAATTGGTTTTTTACTTAAACGATTAGGCACGAAACTCGTACTCACATTAGGTTTTCTACTTGCATTCGGAAGTTTGTTCTTAGTCATTTGGTTCCCGACTTCTCCGATTGTTTTAATTATCAGTGCAGTACTACTTGGTATAGCTGTTAGTCCTATTTGGGTCATAATGCTTGCAAGCGTTGATGAGAAAACTCGTGGCAAACAAATGGGTTACGTTTATTTTTCATGGCTCCTCGGTTTACTTGTCGGCATGGTTGGTATGAACCTTATCTTCAAGTTCCATCCAACAAAATTTGCGTTTATGATGTCATTGGTCGTACTTATTGCTTGGATTTTGTATTACTTCGTGAAGATAAGACTTACAAATTATAATACTCGACCGGTTAAGCAACAATTAGGCCAAATCGTAGATGTCACAAAACGTCATTTAATTTTATTCCCAGGCATTTTGTTACAAGGCGCTTCAATTACGGCATTAGTGCCTATTCTACCTACTTATGCAACGAAAGTTGTCGGCGTATCTACTGTAGAATATACTATGGCGCTTGTCTTTGGAGGTATTGGTTGTGCGGTTTCAATGCTCTTCTTATCAAAAATCATTGATAAATATGGCACGTTATTTATGTACAGTGTCATTTTTGGTGGGTTTATACTATATACGATAATGATATTTGCTTTATCACTGATTACAGATATTGCACTTGTATGGGTATTGGCAGTCTTTATTGGTCTGATGTATGGTATTTTACTACCTGCATGGAACACATTTATGGCAAGCCATATACACTTAGATGAACAAGAAGAAACTTGGGGCGTATTTAACAGTGTGCAAGGCTTTGGTTCAATGATCGGTCCACTTGTTGGTGGTTTAATCACCCAATTCACAGCTTCTGTAAATAATACATTTTATTTCTCAGCACTATTATTCTTATTCTTAGCTATATTCTATGGTTTATATTTTATTAGAAAAAGAAAATATCATCTAAGCTCATAATATCTTCACTAAGATCATAATCACAAAATAAGGAGTCACTAACAACATGTTAGTGACTCCTTTTTAATCGTAAGCAATTATAGATGCTACTAATGGGGTATTATTTTAAGCTAAGTTAAAGTTATCTAATACTTTCCATTTTTCATCTTTCTCATCATAATAAACTAAAGAAAGTTGTTCAATTGTTTCTTTATAATCAATACCCGCTAATTTCAATTGTCCATAAATATCCTCAAACTCTTGGCTTGTTAGCCCTTGCGCAATTGTGAAATGTGGTACAAATGAGTGATCTGGCACGCCATGGAAATCACCATTGTTAAATTTGTAGAATAATTTTTCTAAAGTTTCAGTTTTTTCAACTTTAAAATAAATGACATTGGTAATCGGCGCGAAGTTCGATGCTTTTGTTGCATGAACATCAACTGCTGGTATACCCTCAAGTCTAGATTTTACTGTCTCTTTGACAGATTCTAAATCGCTATCGTTTATTTTAAATTGCCCCTTAATCGTGATATGCGGCATAATTGACGCATAGTGAGCATCATAACGCTTACGATATGCATTCACTTCATCTTGAAACGCTTTTGACGGAATTAATGCTAATCCTAAAATCATTTAAATTCCTCCTTTGTTTAACATAATTACATTATATCAAATTTCTGAAAAATTCGTTACTTTAAACTAACTTTTATTCAATTTATTAAAATGAAATATTATCTGACAAAAAATACTTTAGCAAATCATCGAGTAAATACTTCCATGATTTCCATCTATGGCCGCCTTCAAACTCTATGTAATGATGTGTGAAGTTATTTGCTTCAATAATAGATTTCAGTTCACGGTTAGGCGTTAGAAAATCTGCACGCTTGCCGTTTGTTGGTAACTCAAAGTCGTCTTCTTCTAAACCAACAGCATGCCATATGGTTAACTGCTCTTGAAATTGACATCGTTCAATTAAAGTTTGAATCACTTCATCATGTTGTGGGCTTAATAAGCCTACTTGACTAAAAATTCTTGGATAAGATAAAGCTGTCATTAAGGCTACACTTGCAGCTAAGCTATCTCCAAGTAATATGCGCGCATTACCTACTTTATATGTAGGAAACGTTCGGTCAATAAAAGGTAAAATTTCATTCGCTACTGCTTTAACTGTTAAATGCGTACGCGCACCTTGTGGGTGAAATTCTGCGCGTCGTTTGTCAACATCTTCGTAATGAAAGCCAACAAAGATTGCTTTTTCAATTTCGTTTTCTTCTCGTAGACTTTCATAATTTCTATGAATTCTTCCAAAACTAAAAAAATCTAAACCATCAAAACAAAATATAACTTTATACTTAAATAATTCTGAAAAATCTTTTGGTAAATAAATAGATAGTGTGACATCTCTTTCTAATAGTTCGCTAGGAAAACTAATTTTATTAATTCTTCCTGGTTGAAAATCATACATAAATAATGCGCCCCCTAGTAGTCTTAATGACATTGTACCAAGAGACGCATTATTTTAAAATATTTCAACTTAAATTTTTATAAATTGAATACAGTGTTATTCTTTAAACTTTTCTTCTTTTAGTCGTTTAGGATAATCTTTAAGCCAAAAGACAGCATTAGGCAATTTCTTAGGATCTGGTTTATAAATTGCTCTTCTACCTGATCCAAGCGCTTTCTTCTGTTTTTCATAATCTTTCAGCGCGTTAATTGCCGGCTTGTGCAATATCCAAATAGCAATGATATTTAGCCAAGCCATCATACCCACACCTAAATCACCCATCATCCACGCTACATCAGCAGTTTTCACTGCACCATAAACTGTAGCTGCAATGAGTACAATTCTAGTGATATTAATATAAACAAAAGTCATTTTTTTTGAACTTTTTCTAGTTAAATACGTAATATTGGTTTCAGCAATATAATAATATGCCAAAATCGTTGTAAAGGCAAAGAAAAATAATGCAATTGCTATGAAGTATGATCCAAACCCTGAAAATGCAGGATCAAATTGATAGCCGCTACCTTGTAATGATTTATCAATACCTGCTTGCGCATACATCGCTGTACCTGAATAATCTTTATCTCCGTTTGACATCTCTACAAATATACCATTGTCTTTAATCATACTTGCTTTACCATCTGACATGGATCCGCCATCAGTGACGTTATATGTACCTGAAAGTAAAATGATTAAACCTGTTGCCGTACACACAAAGAGTGTATCAATATATACTGAGAATGATTGTACTAGCCCTTGTTTAGCTGGATGAGATACTTCTGCTGCAGACGCTGCATGTGGTCCCGTCCCTTGACCTGCTTCATTTGAATATAAACCTCTTTTAACACCAATTTCAATCATAGCCCCAACGATACCACCAAATGCTGCTTCAAATCCAAATGCAGATTTAAATATTAAAGCAAAGAGCGCTGGAACTTGTTCAACATTAATAAATATAATAACGACTGCCATTAAAACATATAAAATTGCCATAAACGGAACAACTGCTGTTGCCGCGTTTGCAATCCATTTAATACCACCAAATATAATTAAGGCAATTAATATCGCCAAAATGATTGCTACTATCCATGGATCAAAACTAAACGCATTTTTCATTGAACTCGAAATTGCATTAGATTGAACACCCGGTAATAATAAACCGACTGAAATTACTGTTACTACAGCAAAGATTAAACCATAAATTTTACCAAGCTTACCTTTGATACCATATTCGATATAGAATGCTGGACCACCTCGGTATTGCCCCTTTTCTTCCCTTTTATAAATCTGACCGAGTGTAGATTCAATAAATGCACTCCCAGCTCCTAAAAATGCTGACGCCCACATCCAAAATATTGCGCCAGGACCACCAATGAATATGGCAGTCGACACGCCTACGATATTACCAGTACCCACACGACCTGCTAATGATAGTGCAATCGCTTGGAAACTAGATATACCTGTAGGTGATTTCTCCCCTTGAAACATTAGACGTATCATTTCTTTAAAATGTCTAACCTGAAAAAAGCGCATCATAAATGAAAACAATACCCCTGTAAGTAACAAACCATAGACTAAAGGCTTACTCCATACAATATCATACAACCACGTAAGTGAACTCTCTAACATAACGTATCCCCCTTGTTGTACCATTGTGTATAATGATATTTTTTATCATTATACACATATAAAAGGTTCCGCGCAACGCATTTCATAAGTTATCTTTTTAACATTTTATATATTTCTAATTGCTATTAATAATAAATTTTTTTAATAATTTAATTTTTATGATGAAATAATTTTACACTATTTAATACATAATGTGATTTCCTTTAATATTCTATAAAGTTATTTGAATCGATTTAATTATTCATTGGATTGACATCAATTTTTATCTTTTGTTCTCTGGCTATATAGGATATACTAAATAGTACTTCAAATACGATTTTTAGGAGGAAAAGTCCTATGCTTAATAAGGTTTGGTTTAGAACAGGTGTTGCCTTACTCATCCTGTTTTTACTGATCAAATTAGTAATGGAAGTCCATAGTGTCTTCACACCATTTATGATTATTATTCAATCGGTATTATTACCATTGTTACTTAGTGGTTTCTTATTCTATCTTTGTTTACCTTTTCAAAAAATACTTGAAAAAAACAAAGTTCCACGCTGGGGAAGTATAACAATAATCTTGATTGCGCTAGTTATTATTATAAGCAGTTTTGTAGGTTACATTGCACCGCTTATAATAGATCAAATCTCAAAATTAATTAAACAAATTCCAACACTACAAAATGAAGTTCAACACATTGTTAACTTTGCTTTAGATCAAATGGAAAGATTACCAGCAGATGTTACAGATAGAATTAATAAAATGATTAAATCAATGAGTGATGGTGCTACTAGTATATTATCTAATTCATTAGGATTCGTGACATCATTTATTTCTACTATGTTTTTGCTCATCATGGTGCCATTCTTCCTAATTTATATGTTAAAAGACCATGAAAGATTTATTCCTTTTATTGCAAGATTGTTTAAAGGAGATAGAAAAGTATTCGTAGTTGAATTATTAAAGGACTTAAACGAAACCGTTAAATCTTATATTCAAGGTCAAGTAACTGTAAGTATCATTTTAGGTATTATTTTATATATTGGTTATTCTATTCTAGGACTAAACTATACATTATTACTTGTTATGTTTGCCTGTCTTGCCAATATGATTCCATTCTTAGGTCCTTGGATGGCATTTGTACCAGCTGCAATTATTGGTATTATACAAAGTCCAACGATATTTATATGGGTCTGTATCATTACACTGATTGCTCAACAACTAGAAGGAAATGTCATTACGCCAAACGTTATGGGTAAATCTTTAAATATTCACCCATTAACAATCATTGTTGTGATTTTAGCAGCAGGTAACCTTGGTGGTTTTGTACTCATTCTTGTTGCTGTGCCATTATACGCTGTTATTAAATCTATCGTTCGTAATGTATTCCGGTATAGACAACAGCTCATTGAAGCTGCTAATAGGGATGTCAAAGATTAGCTAGTTTGTAAAATTGAAATTTGATAGTTATTTAAGCAAAAAAGCTGAAAAATCCTTTGAATTAATAAGGATTTTCCAGCTTTTTCTTTTGTCATCATAGTACTACTTTTCATAGTTTTAGAAAAACACCTCTAACGTTCAATGTTAATTGCCACACATTGCGCGTTAGAGGTGTTTTGATTTATTATTTAACGATATGATAACCACTATCTACATGAATGTTCTCACCAGTTACACCACTAGAGAAATCACTTAATAAGTATGCCGCAGTTTTACCTACTTCTTCTTGATCAACATTACGCTTTAATGGTGCGCGTTCTTTTATCTCATTTAAAATTGTATTAAATCCGCCTACACCTTTTGCACTCAAAGTACGTATTGGTCCTGCTGAGATTGCATTTACACGAATATTGTCTTCACCTAAATCTAATGCTAAGTAACGAACATTAGCTTCTAAACTTGCTTTAGCAACACCCATAACATTATAATTTTGAACTGCAAATTCTCCACCTAAATAAGTTGTAGCTACGATACTACCACCTTCAGGCATCAATTTTTTAGCCTCACGCGACACAATTGTTAAAGAATATGAGCTTATGTCTTGTGCTAATAAAAAACCATCGCGAGAAGTATCTATGAAACGACCACGTAAATCTTCCATATTTGCAAATGCGATTGAGTGATAGACACCATTGATGTTTCCAACTTCTTCGCCAATTTTAGCAAAACCGTCGACAACATCTTCATCTTTTTGAACATCAATTTGGTACATATGATGTGTTTCTTGATTCAATTGTTCTACTAATTTTTCCAACTCATTTTTACTTCGATCTTTACGATATGTAAATACTAATTTTGCACCTAATTGATCTAATACTTTAGCTACACCAAATCCGATACTACGTTTATTAGCAATACCCATAATGACAAACGTTTTATTTTCTAAATTAAACATGAGAATAACTCCTTCATTTAAGTTTTCATTTTAAAACGGTTCGAGAAATCATCAGATAGCTTTGACTCATTAGCTCGATTCCAATTCCAATATCCTTTATTTTAACATTGGTTTGATTGTTTAAACAGTTTTTTTGCTACCTATAATGTATTTAATAAATATCTACCCCTTCTATCGAATAAAAGGCATTTTTAACATGAATATAAAAGTACAACGTCAGAGGTATCAAAATATATAAATTACTTTTTCAACTTAACGCTATACTCGTTATTAATAATAAAATTCTAATTCACGTTTCAATTCATCTACATATTCTTTAGAGCCAGTGACAATCACTCTATCTCTATAACGTAATTGTGTATCACCATGAGGTACGATAGACTCATTATTTCTAATGATACGTACAAAGATAATATCCCCATCGAATGGGAAATTACGTAATTGAATTTGGTCATATTGATGATTTAACATTGCAATTTCATATAATGAAGTTTCAACATTACTTAAAAGATTAAGCATGTTTGGTGTTTCAATTAAACCTTTCAGTAATATCTTGTTACTCAAATAGCTACTGAATACTTCTATGCCTTCTTTTTGTAGTTCAATATCACTAGAGCTTGATTCTAACCTACAAATCACACGTTTGACACCATGTTCTTTAGCCATCAAAGCAACTTTTCGGTTAATATCATCGTCATTAGTTGAACAGACTACAATATTTCTTTCAAATAACCCCAAACGTTCTAACAACTCTTCTTCATAGTCTGCTATTTCAATCATAGAAATAGCATCAGATAACTTGCGTTTATCACTTAAATCATTTCTATAATAAAGTGAAACTTGATAAAGTTGCGAAGTTAAATTTTGAGCAATAGGTATTGTTAATTCGTTTTTACCGATTAAGCTAACTTCAATTTGTCTTGTTGCTTCATCTGGCATTGGGAACATCTTTTTAAAGACAATAGGTACAAATACACAGGTAATAACTGAACTTAGTATTAAAATACCTGATATTTCAGTAGAAATAGTACCTAATTGTTCCGCAATTTTCGCCGATGCGATTACTAAAGATAACGTTGAAGTTAGTAGAAAAGCCGAAGAAATCGTTGTTTTCATATCGAACCATCTACGTATGTAAAACACAGGAACTAATTTCGAGATTAAAAATGCTAATATTAAAAAGGGTATAATTAATAATAACGAAGGTTCTTTAATTAACTCTGGAATGTTTAAATCTACTCCTACCATTATAAAAAATATAGGAATAAAGAAACCATAACCAAATGAGTCTAACTTCTCTACCATATCTTCATCAGGACCTAAGAGTGATACAACGACACCTGCTAAGAATGCACCAAGTATGTTTTCAGCTCCTACGCCTTCTGCTAAAGCTACTAATAAAAGGATCAATGCAAAGACTGCACGTATTCCAATTTGTGTCGTACCATCCATCAATATTTGTAGGAATTGTGCTTTCTTGAAGATGCCTCCTAAGAAATAAAAGATAATCGTAAATACAACTAAACTACCAACTAACCAAAGTGATGTGTTGCCTGAAGCATGTATTGCACCATAACCCGTAAGTAGTATCATTGTCACTAAATCTGCTAGTACAGCAACAAGTAGGATAAATTGTCCTATTGTAGTGCGCATAATGTTCATTTCTTTTAAAGTTGGTACTACTACACCTAAAGAAATAGTTGAAATAATAATTACCATAAGTAAGACATCATCAATTAATCCGAACCATTTAAACATATACGCAAATACAATTGAAATAATCATAATAGCCATAAATACAATAACTGCTAATTGTAAATGTCCAGGTTCTTGTTTTTTAGATTTTTCTTCTTGTGCAGTTGAACTTTTATCTTTTTTGAATGCTTTAAAATCTATTTCTAAACCACTTAAAAACATTAAAAAGATAAATCCTAAAGTAGATAAGATATTAAGCATGGCATCACGCTCTACTAAGTTTAAAAATGAGCGCCCAATAATGATTCCCATCAATATTTCAGCAACTACGACAGGTAAAAAACTAACACGTAGTCTATTGACTAAAATTGGTGTTAAAAATGCCGCTAACACAACGATAACAAGCGATAGAAATTCCATATAACCCTCCTACGTTAAATAAGACATAAATGACGTTGCTAAACCAAAATAAATTAACATACTTACAATATCATTAATTGTTGTTATAAAAGGTCCACTCGCCACTGCAGGGTCGATTTTCAGTTTATCCATAACTAACGGTATCATTGAGCCTACTAATGTACCAACTGTCATTGCTATCGTCAAACTAGCGCCTACGATCACTGCTAATATGGGTTGACCATAAACTATCATTATAATTAAAAATAGTAATATTGAGCAAATTAAACCGCTTAAAAATCCACTTCCTGTTTCTCTCAGTGCTACTTTGAATTTACTTTGCTCGTAAATTTCACCAGTTGAAATATTACGCACAGAAACGGCAAGTGATTGTGTACCAGAATTACCTGACATCCCACTTATAATTGGAATAAAGGCAGCTAATAATGCTACTTGCGATAAAGTATCTTCGAATGAACCTAAAATTGTAGCAGTAATCATACCTAGAAATGTTAATATGATTAACCACGGCAAGCGTTTTCTAGCTGTTTTAATAATGGAATCATTGGTCGCATCAACATCTGACACACCGGCTAAGCGCGAGTAGTCTTCGCTTGCTTCTTCATCCATAACATCTAAAATATCATCGATAGTAATAATACCAAGTAAATGATCTTGATAATCTACTACAGGCATCGCAATAAAGTCATAATCTCTCATTTTTTGAGCAACATCTTCCTGATCATCTGCAGCATTGGCACTGATTACACGTTCGCTCATAATATCTTCAATGTATGCATCATTTTCAGCCACAATTAAATCTCTTAACGAAAGTACGCCTGCGAGTTGTTTATTATCATTCACTGTGAAAATAACATAAATTGTTTCGGCATCTGGTGCTTGTTCTTTTACATGCATCATTGCTTCTTTAACTGGCATTGTCGCTTTTAAAGAAATATACTCTGTCGTCATGATACCACCAGCAGTATCCTCTTCATAATGTAGTAATGCTTTGATTTCTTTAGCATCTTCACGTTTCATTAAAGTAAGCAAGCTAACAATTTTTTGCTTAGATAGCTGATTCATTATATCTACAGCATTATCATAAGACATGTCTTCTAGTACTTTACTCGCGTATTCGGCATCCATAGTGTCAAAAAGTGATTCATATTCATCTTCGTCAATTTCTAATTGCTCAAAGAAATCCGCTACTTCTTCTGGTGATAATATTTCAAATATTCTTTGTCGAATTTCTTCATTACTGTCTTCAAAGTATTCACTTTGCTCATATGTATGCATCGCTAAGAATTCATTTCTAAATTCATCGATATGGTTTTCAAACAACAAACTATCTAACAACGCTTGATCATATACTTGCTCGTCCTCTAAAGTGATTATATCCTTTTCATTAGCCAAGGGCCCCACCTCCATGAATGTTAAAAATTATATCATATTAAATATAGATTCTATTGCGCTATACTCGTCATTTATTTCAATCTTTTTATACGTGATTGGATGAATAAAAGACACACGTACACAACGTAATAATTGATGTGTATATATTGGATGCGCTTCTCCATATAAATCGTCTCCCACGATTGAATGTCCTATATATTGAAAATGCACACGTATTTGATGTGTCCTACCAGTTAATAAATGTACTTCACTCAAACTATAATCTTTAGACCGTTGAAGGCATTTAAAACGCGTTCTTGCTACTTTACCCATCGCGTTGACTTGGCGTTGAATAATACTAGCTGGATCCCTTGCAATAGGCGCATCAATCAAACCTTCATCTTTCAAATCCCCGTGGCATATACATAAATATCGTTTATCAACCTTCGTTTGAGACATTAAATGATGTATGAATCCATGTTTGGTAAAAATAACGATGCCAGATGTATTCCGATCTATCCGAGTAACGATATGAGGGGTAATTGAGAGGGATGATTGCTTAAAATATCCTAATACTTGCTCGACTAAACTCAAATGTTTATGATCTCTCGAGGGCGCACAATTTTGAAGTGCAGGTTTCGATACAACTAATAAATATTCATCTTCATATAAGATATTCAATCTATCCGTAAATGGCAGCAAATTCGAACTTGGCGTTTCTTGCCCTAAATGAATTTGAAGCACATCGCCAATTTCCAACTGTTTTCTGACTGTAACTGGCTGTCCGTTAACGACTAAAGCGCCATTATGTTTAATGGCGCTTATAGTCCGCTTAGAATAGTGTTTTTTTTGTAAAAATGTTCTTACCATTTCTGGAAATTCAATATCATATGTAAATTTCATTACTCATCTTCCCCACTGGAGATGAAGGAATCATGTACTCTTTTCCAGAAAGGAAATGGTCTAAATCTAGCAAACCTTACTTTTTCATTTGCTACTCTAAATTGTATAGCATTAACATTTTTATGTTTAATACTTACATGATCAATAGTAGTTAGTATCGTGTCATGGTTAACAGGTGTAATCAAACATGTATGGTGTTTAGGCAATACTAGAGGCGAACCTACTGTTCTAAACACTCTATTATTAATTGAAGCAATTTCTGCAATTTGCATTGCTTCTAGGGATGGATGAATCAACGCGCCACCTAATGCTTTGTTATACGCCGTTGAACCTGATGGTGTAGATACACATAAACCATCACCTCTAAATCGTTCAAATTGATTACCTCGTATGTTCACATCGACCACTAAAGTAGAACCATTTTCTGTTTTCATAGTTGCTTCGTTTAAAGCTAAATATCTTGTTTCGTAACCATTATCGTTATAACGCACAATAATTTCTAACAAAGGATATTCTATGACTTGAAATTCTGAATTATTTATTTCAATAATTAACTTTTCTACTTCATGTGGTAACCAGTCCGCATAAAATCCTAAATGACCAGTATGTACACCTACAAATGCACAACGAGATAGCATGTGACTATATTGATGGAAAGCTTGTAACAATGTGCCATCACCACCCACTGATATAACTATCTCAGGATTATCTGAGTCTTCAACCATTTGAAAATCTTTCATATAGTTAATCATTTTATATTTCAATGCATTCGATTTTGAATCACCTTTAGATAATATCGTATAACGCATGATTACACCCCCTAGTCATTATTGTGTTTCTTAGAGCGTTTTTTAGAATAATATTTTTGTGCTTCTTGAATTTCTTCTTTGATTTCTGACATTTCTTCATCAAGTAAAAACGCTGCTTCTGCTGCCCGTTCAAGGCGATGTTGAATCTCAGGTGGGTAATCTCCATCATATTTATAACGTAATGTATGTTCAACAGTGGCCCAAAAGTTCATAGCTAGCGTTCTGATTTGAATTTCTGCTAATATTTTCTTTTCTCCTTTTAGTGTTTCAATAGGATATTCAATAATAACATGAAATGAACGGTAACCACTTTGTTTGGTATTACTAATATAGTCTCGCTCTTCCACAACTTTAAAATCTTCACGCTGTCTTAATAAATTAACTACAACTTCAATGTCATCAACAAATTGACACATTAAGCGTAATCCTGCGATATCATACATTTCTTCATGTAATCGATCAAAAGAAATTTGACGTTTATTTGCTTTATCAATAATGCTAGTCATTGGTTTGACACGGCCAGTTACAAATTCAATTGGCGAAGCATTGTCTTCTACTTCATATTGTTTTCTAAGGCCTTTTAATTTAATTTTCAATTCGTCCACTGCTTGTTTATATGGAGATAAAAATTGATCCCATTGATTCATAATACCTCACTCCGCTTCACTCTAATTCGAAAGTATCTTCTACAACGGAAACAAACTCTTTACCATAATTTAAATTACCTTGTATGTTATCCAATATGTAATTAAATTCTCTTTCGAACTGCTGTAATTCTAATTTATCATTTATTATTATTTTCTTACCTTTGTTTTCATGTAGCATAGACCAAGTTTCTTGAACAAAAATTAAATATGAATACGATTGTCCGTCATCCAGGATGTATGCAAAGCTATAATTATCACTGTCAACAAGCATTTGTCCTGCTTCTTCCAAACCTTCTGTAGATGCTTCTGTATAACAATTAATACTATCTTCTGTTACTTTAATTTCATTCACATAAATACGCATGCTTGTTCCTCCTTATTATCCATCATTTTAACATAATTCTATCGTACATAACACGTTACAAGGCTAATGTTATGACAACAATTTAGCATAATGCCTGAAGTATTTTTAATTTTAAAATGCAGTTCAATTTAAATTATGTCGTAAGTGTTTTAGAATAAATTATTATATGCTTTAAAGGAGTGTTTCTCGTGGCAACTAATAATGAAATTGAATTCAAACAATTATTATCTCAATCACAGTACCAATCTATATATAATAAGTATTTTCCAGACATGCAACCCTTCAGTCAAACAAACTATTATATAGATACACAGCAATTTGACTTACGCTCACATAAGTCTGCATTAAGAATACGCGTAAAAAATAAATACTATGAAATGACCTTAAAGGTGCCTGCTGAAGTTGGCTTGATGGAATATAATTTTGAAACTCATGTTATACCCGAATTAAATAAAAAATTAGTCTCGAATGATTTACCATTAGAAATTACCGAACAATTAAATAAAATGAATGTTGACATTAATCAGCTTGTGATTCTTGGTGCTTTGACTACTTCACGATTAGAAAAAGAGATACAAGGCAACTTACTCGTCTTAGATAGAAGTGACTACTTAAATTATCAAGATTATGAATTGGAATATGAAGTTGAAGATTATGATGACGGTTTAATTCAATTTAAAATGATTCTTGAAGCATTCAATATGAAACATGAAACACCCGAAAATAAAGTACAAAGATTTTTCAATCGCAAATCAAATTTAAACAATAACTAATTGTGCGCAAGTTTAAAAAGTCGAATTACTTCCAAATGTAAATATTCGTGTTATATTAGTTATATATTAAGAGAATATGGTGATAAAATGGCACAGACACCTTACGAAATCATTGGACATGACGCATTATATAAGATGATTGACCATTTCTATTTCTTAGTGGAAAAAGATGATAGAATTAATTATTTGTTTCCTGGAGATTTTCAAGAAACAAGTAGAAAACAAAAACAATTCTTGACTCAATTTTTAGGTGGGCCAAGCCTTTATACAGAAGAACATGGTCATCCAATGTTAAAAAGACGTCATATAGAGTTTATAATAACAAACAACGAACGCGACGCATGGCTTGAAAATATGTATAGTGCTATTCAGCATGCAAATTTCCAAGCAGGTGTCGGCGATTATTTATATGAAAGATTACGTTTAACAGCGAATCATATGGTTAATACCGAAAACTAATTGTAGGTGAAATGTACATGACTGAAGAATTAAAATTAATAGATGCTAATAGTCGTGAAGATGCGAATCTTTCACCTGTGAATAAGATAGAAATTTATTCTTTTTTCGATCCATTCAGTAAAGATTGCTTTAAATTATCAGCAATTCTCTCTAAATTGCGTATAGAGTATAAGCAATATATCAGTATAAGACATATATTAAACCCATCTTTACGTGTCTTAACAAAATGCCAAGCGCAGAGCACATCAGACTTAGATAATATTGCACTCGCATATAAGGCTGCTGAACTTCAAGGACGTTTACGTGCAGAACGTTTTATACACCTTGTACAAAATGAAATTATACCAAAACGAGATATAATCACTGAATCAATGGTCAATAATTGCATAAGTAACGCAGGGTTAGATTACGAAGTTTTTAAAGAAGATTTGCATAGTAGTTATTTAAAAGAAAGCTTACAAGTAGACTTGCATATTGCACGAGAAATGGAGATTGAAGAAGCACCTTCACTCGTATTCTTCAACGAAGATGTTCACGAAGAAGGTTTGAAAGTTGAAGGTCTCTATCCTTATCACATCTATACGTATATCATAAATGAACTAATTGGAACACCTATTGAAAAAAATTTACCGCCTACACTAGAAGGTTATATACAACAACAGCAATTAGTTACCAAAGAAGAGTTACTTACCATTTATGAATGGCCTGAAAAATTAATGAATAAAGAACTTAAAAAATTAGCGCTACAACAAAAGATAGAAAAACTTAAATCTCCAGATGGAAAATTTTGGAAATCTAAAATTTGATTGTGTAATAAACAAATAACTACACATCTTTTAACAAATAAAAAATAGCCTTTAAGGCTATATCAGAATGTCAACAAAGTTAGACACTTTGTTGACATTTTTTTGTGCACGCTTTTCACTTGAACAACTTCAGTCTATAATCTTTTAATCGCCTTTTATTAACTAGATCTGCACTCAATTGATATTCTCCTGTTTTCTCACCATCATATTGAAAATCTGGCGCTGGACAAACAAATGTCCATTTTACATCTTTTCACTTTTATATTTCTTCTAGTGTCTTTATTATGCTTGGTTAATTTTTTTATTTGTTCATGAAAATCTGGTGTGTCCACCAATTTCATAGTATGCACTTCATCAACATACAACTATCTGCCTCACCAATAATTTACAAACGCTTGTTGCTGTTACTTACTAAAAGGCCCAGATGTTTCATTGATTTTTTATTTTCATCAGGTTGTCCAAAGCATCGATAGCTGCATCAAATTCTGCAATGTCCACCATTGTTAAATCGAATAAATCTTTTTGAATCGCTTGATCCATTACTGTTTTATTTGAACTTCTTACAATATCAGTAACGTCTAGTCCTCTATCATAAACTTCTTTCGTAATTAGCTGCCCTGCTTTACCATTTGCTGCTACAACTGCTAATATCATAAATACAACCTCTTGCTTGTATTTACTTTAACTACAAGTAAGTTTTATAGTTTTAATTTTTAAAAGTCGAACGAATAGTTATTCATATTATTGAATTTAATTAAAAAGGGTATAAAAAAACGCCGTGTCTGATTACACGGCGCTAAACAAAGGGGATGGGAGAAATTTCCTCACTTCAAACAAAGGGGTATGTTTGTTATGTGATTAATTTCATGTTTATAATATAACACGGTAAAATGCGTCTTTCAACCATTTAGATTAAATAAATTCACTTTGTCACAAACTTGTCATATTGAAAACGAATACATTCATACTAAGCTTTCATAAGCTTTTCAAAAGCATCTAATTTTTGTTCGAATACTTGGCAAGCTTGTTCAATTGGTTCAGGAGTTGTCATATCTACACCTGCATTTTTAAGTATTTCAATTGGGTAATCTGAGCTACCTTTTTTCAAGAATTCATTAATATATCTGTCTACTGCTGGCTGGCCTTCAGTCAAGATTTGATGACTTAAACTTTGCGCTGCACTATATCCTGTTGCATATTGATACACATAATAATTCATATAGAAGTGAGGAATTCTTGACCATTCTTTACTAATATCTTCATCTGTTTCAACAGAATCACCAAAATATTGTCTGTTCAATTCTGCATATTCTTCATTCATACGGTTTGCTGTAAGCGGTTCTCCCGATTCTTCAATTTGATGAATTTTATGTTCAAATTCAGCAAACATCGTCTGTCTAAATAATGTTGCACGGAAACGTTCAAGTTCTTGATTAAGTAATAATAGTCTACGTTCATCATCTAAATGTTTGTCCATATAGTCGCTTAATAATGCCTCATTACATGTAGATGCTACTTCTGCTACAAATATTGTGTAACCACTTGAATTGGCTGGTTGGTTTTGACGACTGAAATAACTATGTGCAGAGTGACCAAATTCATGCACTAATGTATATAAATCAGACACTGTATTAGACCAATTTAATAATATAAAGGGGTTAGTTAAATGCGCACCTGAAGAATAACCACCTGAACGTTTACCTTTATTTTCATATACATCTACCCAGCGATGATTTAATCCTTCTTCAACAACTTCCATATATTCATCACCCATAGGTTGTAAAGCTTTTATCATCCAATCTTTAGCTTCTTCATATGGCATTTCAAATTTCACATCTTTAACTAAAGGAGTATAAAGATCATACATCTTCATATCTTCTAAACCTAATAAGTCTTTACGTAATTTCGTATAGCGATGTAATAATGGTAAGTAGTTATGCACAGTTTTAACTAAATTATCATATACTTCCTCTGGAATATGATTATTACTTAATGCTGCTGCTCTTGCTGTTTCGTAATTATGTGATCTGGCATTAAACACATTCTTTTTCACTTCGCCGGCTAAAGTTGCGCTTAATGTATTGTTATATGCACCATAGGCTTTATATAAATTTCCAAATGCAGATTTACGTAAAATACGATCATCTGATTCTAAACATTTTATAAACGTACCTTGAGTTAATGAATGATGGTTACCATCTTTATCAATCGCATCTTCAAATTCTAAATCAGCGTTACTAAACATACCATATACATTATCTGATGTTGATAAGGCATCTTGTGCTTCAGTAAGTAATTTTTCTTTATCTGCACTTAAAACATGAGGTCTTTTTTCATTAATTAGTTTCAAATCAAATGCGTAACGTTTTAAATCATCATTGGATTCAATAAAAGTTTGGATTTGTGCTTCATCAATTTGTAAAATTTCTGGAACCAAGAAACTCCATCCAGAACTGAATTTAATAATAAGTTGATGCGCACGTGATTCGTACCCCGTGTACTTATCATTTGCAGTATCTTGATCTTGTTTTAGATGTGCATATACGTATACTTTTTCTAATTGAGAACCCAGTTCATCTTCTAAAGCTAATGCGTTATAAAGTGTTTCTGCACTATCAGCTAAATGACCTCTAAATTGTTCTTCTTGTCCTATGTTATTTTCGACTTTTTTAAATGCTACTTCAAAAGCTTCATCTGATTCGAAAATAGTAGTTAAATCCCAAGTATACTCAGGGTATTTACGTTCTTGTTCTTCTCTTGTTAATTGTTCAGTCATAATATTAAGTAAACCTCCTATAAAGTTCATTATTATAATTTTCTCACGTAACAATCATTTTTGCACGTTATTACGTCCAATTCTATAATTCAATTGCTGAAATTTTCTAACCATTTCACTAGCAATCTCTTCCTTTTTAACATCACCTGTATAAAATTCATTATACTCAATTAATTTTATAAAATCACTTAACTTAAATTGGACATGCTCTAACATAAATAGAAGTTGTAATTGCCAATATACTGGATGAGATTTCACATATAATTGTTCTGGGAAAATTATGCCAAGATGTTTACTTATCCATGCTTCTGATAATTGTAATTGGTACATAACGCTAAGGCTTGGCTCAAGTACTGAACGTCTATTACGACAGTGATTCAAGTATTTAATGACTGCTGTTTCACTTAATTTTAAAGTTAAATTATTATGTTGAATATTTACGTGAGTCAAAGTATGTATCAAAGCATTATTTGAAACAATATCCCTTATCGCAACATAACGTTTGCCTCCTAGATATTGTATAATCTTATATTTGTACAGTTCTTGTGTGTAACCGTTCCAAGCAAATAAATGTCGTTCTTTTAAATTAATATAAGTACGTTCATAAGTTGTAAGCTTTAAAATTTGTGTTACTTTATCATAATGTGGATTATTAATAATCCACACAACATCTAACCCACATTTTTGTAAGGATATACTGCGTTTTTTTATATTTAGTACACTAATTCGTGAAAATTGTATTTCAATTGCTACACTGTTATTTATGATTAAATCAGGATATTGATAACATTCTGTTATATAAGGTTCTATGGCAACTTCATAATTATATTTTTCAAACCATTGAGCAAGCTGATATTTAAGACAATAGTGCTCATAGGTTTCTCCTTTATTGCATGTAAGCTTACTTTTATTTACATGGGCAAAATGAGGTGCAACGAATTGGCCTTTTTTTAATATAACTTTATTATTACAGTATGGACACTTATATTGATGACCTTTTTGAGCAATGATTGCTGATATAATTTGGTTACTTTCATTTTTTGCACATAACAAAAATTTACCACCTCATTTCATTACACAGTTACGAATGAATAATTACTTTTAAAATATGTTGATTATAGAAAAATATTTATCTGCCACTGACAACTGAACATTAAATAAAATAAGGTACACAAAAAGACCTACTGAAAATTATATTTCAGCAGGTCTTAATTTTAAATTCAAAACATTTATATTATTCTGTCACACTTGGGAAATAACGACGTACTTGTGACGCGACATTATGGCTCATAATAATTTTTGCATAGTCGTTTAAATATACTTCTGATTTGTCAGTAGGATATGCGAATTCAAGTAATTGACTATAACTATCATTAATTGATTCTTGATCCACTGTTTCATCAAAATGAACAGCATAGTAGTATATATTATTAAAACTATATAATAAATCTTCAAAGTCATCTATCGATTGATTGTTGTGATGCGCGTAATCAATCACTTCTTCTAAATCGTTAAATTTAACAATTACTGTACGTGTGCTTTGTTGCTTGTTGTCGTTATTTTCTTGATTTTGGTCGCCTTCTTTTTGTTGTTGACGTTGTTCAAATAAATCTTCTAAACTATCATCTTGATCAAACGTCTGTGATAATAAATCATTTACTTGATAATCAAGTTGTTCGTTATCACCATTCTCTGACATATTAATAAGATCTTCATTTTTAGACTTAGATATTGTTACTTCAACACCTTTTTCAAAAGCATGTACTTGTATCCATAAAGGTCCTTCAACTACAAAGTCTTCTTCTTCGTTAATTTCTTCCATCATGTTCCAAAAGAACTCTTCACCACGCTTGCGATTTGTCCACAAATCCTCACGTTTAAAACCTCTAGCCTCTATATCACTATATGTTATAAATAATTTAACAGTAGTATCGTCAACACGCTCTATTCTCATATCATCTCACTCCTTACAGTCGATGAATAGTAATCATTATTGTATTAGAACGTAGTAATAATTACAATTGATTTGTTTCAGTGATTTTTACTATTTCCTAATTGGTCTCTTATACTAACACATACCCTAGCATAAGCCAAAAAAACAGCACTAAATACCAAGTGCTGTTTCGCTTTTATTATCCTTTAGTCAAATGTCTAATTATTTTCAAAAGAAAGTATAGAAATATAAAATAATCGCTTCATTTGACTTCACTCTGAGTCTATTTGTTACACTAAATATAATAAAGCCATAAAGCAACATCATAAATGTGCTACTTTATGGCCAATATTGTAAATTATGATTTGTTTTAGTCAACCATACGTTGCGCTTCTTGCAATTGGAACGTACGTACTTTTCTTGGTAAGAAACGTCTAATTTCATCTTCGTTATAACCAACTTGCAAACGTTTTTCGTCTAAAATAATTGGACGACGTAATAAACCAGGGTTATCTTGAATAATTGAATATAAATCTTGAAGTGGTAATGCGTCAATATCAACGTTTAACTTTTGGTAAGTCTTAGAACGTGTAGATATAATCTCATCTGTTCCGTCTTCAGTCATTTTTAAAATTTGTTTGATTTCGTCAATTGTTAAGTGTTCTGAAAAAATGTTACGCTCCGTATACGGAATGTCATGTTCTTGTAACCATGCTTTCGCTTTACGGCAAGATGTGCAACTTGGTGAAGTAAATAATGTTACCATACATCTCACTCTCCTATTTTTCATGAATTTAAATTCATTAGATTTCAATATTTATATGATTAAGAAACTTTCAATTAAACTTTGTCTTCCTTAACCTTACAATTAAAGTATACCCTTTCAACATTAAAATTAAATGAGAATTCTTTAATTTCTATCAAAAAATTTAAAATAAAAGCAATTTCCATAAATTTAGGTAGAAATATTGATATGTCTACAGTCTAACATAAATTACAAATGATTGAAATACTGTTATAATATACGTAATATATATTAAATTTAATTTTAGAAGGTAGGCATCTAAAAATGGAAACATTATTTTCAGGTATCCAGCCTAGTGGTATTCCAACACTTGGTAATTACATTGGTGCATTGAAACAATTCGGTGAAGTACAAGACGATTACGATTGTTTCTTCTGCATCGTGGATCAGCACGCGATTACTGTTCCACAAGATCGTTTGAAGTTACGTAAGCAAACAAGGCAGCTTGCAGCGATTTATTTGGCTTCTGGTATTGACCCAGAGAAATCTACATTATTCATACAATCAGAAGTACCAGCGCACATACAGGCGAGTTGGATGCTCACTTCGATTTCCTCTATTGGAGAATTAGAACGTATGACACAATTCAAAGATAAGGCTACAAAACAGTCTGAAGGCGTTCCAGCGGGTTTACTTACATATCCACCGTTAATGGCTGCAGACATTATAATCTATAACACCAATATTGTCCCTGTGGGCGATGACCAAAAGCAGCATATAGAATTAACAAGAAATTTAGTAGATAGATTTAATTCTCGTTTTAACGATATATTAATTAAACCAGAAATTCGTATACCAAAAGTTGGCGGTCGTGTCATGAGTTTGCAGGATCCGACTAGAAAAATGAGTAAAAGTGATGACAATCAAAAAAACTTTATTTCTTTACTTGATCAACCTAATACTGCAGCTAAAAAAATCAAAAGTGCTGTAACAGATTCAGATGGTATTATAAAATTTGATAGAGATAACAAACCTGGTATTTCTAATTTATTATCAATTTACTCTAGTTTAACTGATGAATCTCTAGAGTCACTACAGCTTAAATATAAAGACTCTAATTATGGTGTGTTTAAATCAGATTTAGCAGAAATCGTAAAAGAATTCTTAATAAATTTCCAAGAAAAATATGATTACTATTTTAATTCAGATGAATTAGATACTATTTTAGATAATGGTAGAGATAAAGCACAAAAAGTTTCTTTCAAAACATTGAAGAAAATGGAAAAAGCTATGGGCTTAGGTCGCAAAAGATAATTTAAAAAACATTCTATTTGATTAGAATCCGCTAAAGTGTCGACAAAGTCAGTGACTTTGTTGGCATTTTTTTGTGCTCACTTTCCGTGGTTACAGCCTCATCCTGTAATCTTTGGCGAGTACTCTTTCCACAGAAGTGGCCAAACTATCTGCCAATTAAAAAATATAATCACTCATTCATCATAGTCGATTGAACTGATTTAAAGGGATACAAGCAAAACGAATGTATAACTAAATGATTAAGAAAGATTGTCTCGATTTCAAATAAGTACTTACTAGTGTACTAGTGAAATTTTAGTTTAATATGAAAACAAACAGCACACCAACCTTAGGTTGATGTGCTGTTTATAATATTTGCTTCAATTTTTTAAATCAATACTATTTATTCTTTCTTTTCACCACTTTCGCGACTAATACTTTTATCTATTCTTACATTTTTCAGAGATGTATCTCCACCAATTTGGTGATAGATTAAGCCTTTAACTTGTGGATTTGTTAAATGCGCTTCCCCTTTTTGATAGACAGGTGCAACAGGCGCTTCATTTAATAAAATTTCTTCTGCTTTCTTCATAGCGTCGTTACGTTCTTCTGGTTTTTTCAATAATTTACCATTCGCATCTTCAACTAATTGATCATATTCTTTATTATCCCATCCCGTATTGTTTGATGGATTGCCTTTCGTCATTATATTTAAAAATGTCAAAGGGTCTGGATAATCAGGTCCCCAACCAGATAATGAAGCTTCAAATGTCTCTGAATGTTCCTGATTTACTCTTTGCTTAAATGGCAATTGTTTTATTTTCAAAGTAACTCCAGGCAACGTTTTTTCTACTTGAGCTTTGATATACTCCGCTGATATTTTCGCATCTGCAGTATCCTCTGTATTCATCGTAAATGTCAGTTCTTTGATGCCTAAATCCTTTTTAGCTTTTTCCAAATGCTTTTTTGCTACTTTTGGATTATAATTTAATGGTGAATCGATAGATTCTGTAAAATCTTTTCCATCAGGTGTTTTAGCAGTTAATTTCGCTGTGAATCCATTTGTAGCTTCCGAACCATTATTTTTAACAGCATTTACATAGCCTTCTTTATTAATTGCTTGTGAAATTGCAAGTCTCATATCCTTATTTTTAAATGCCGGAACATTGTCTTGGTTCATTTTAATATAAAAAGTACTTGCTAATAAACGTTTTTTCAACCCTGGATTATCCGCATATTTATCTACTTGATCTGCTGTTATGACAGTATCATCTACAGATCCAGTATCATACAGTGAAGCTCCAGCCTGTTGATCTTTCAACACTTTGTAATTTACGCGATCTAAATGAACTTCTTTCTTATCCCAATAGTTATCGTTTTTAACCATTTGTATTTTATCTTCAACCTTCCAGTCTTTCACTTTAAATGGGCCATTAAACACTGTTTTATCTGCCGTCGTCCCGTATTGTTGTCCCGCTTTTTTCACAGCTTTTTCATTTTGTGGCATAAATGTAGCAAAAGCGAGCATTTCATTAATATACGGAATGGGTTTATTTAATTCCACTTTTAATGTATGGTCATCTAGTGCTTTAACACCCAATTCATCCACATCTTTTTTGCCCATATTAATATCTTCCGCATTTTTCAAATCGTACATAATATAGGCATATTCAGATGCTGTATCAGGATTAACTACCCGCTTCCATGCAAACTCGAAGTCATGCGCAGTAACTGGATCACCATTCGACCATTTAGCGTCTTTACGCAATTCAATCGTTAGTGTTTTACCATCATTACTTTCTTTAGGTAATGCTTTTGCCACGCCTAGTTGCGCTTTATCATCCTTATCTAATGTATATAGTCCTTCATAAATTTGGTTATATAAATCAAATGTCACTGTATCAGTTGCCAATGCTGTATCTAATGATGAAATATCTTGTGGTAACACTTTCCTAAATACTTGTCCTTTATCCGAGTATACACCTTCAGCACTACTACAACCTGCTAATACTACTGTTAACGCAATAAGTATCGTAAATAACTTAAACTTTTTCATCATAATCCCCCTTTCCCCTTTTATACAGAAGTTTCACGTGTTTCAGATTGCAGTTCTTTCGCTTCTTCATCTGTTGTAAATACATAGTGGTTTGGTCGCACTTCTTGCAATGAACGTTTGTCATTGTTCGCTGCATCTTCTTTAAAAACCGTTCTCTTTCTCACTCTTTCGCTTTCAGGATCTGGCTGTGGTACAGCAGAAAGTAAAGATTTGGTATAAGGATGCATAGGATGATGATAAATTTCATCAGCACTGCCTAACTCAACGATTTTACCGAAATGCATCACTGCAATTCTGTCAGAAATATATTTCACCATTGAAAGGTCATGGGCGATGAATAAGAATGTAATGCCACGCTCTTTCTGTAATTTTAATAACAAGTTTACAACTTGCGCTTGGATAGAAACGTCTAACGCAGATATCGGCTCATCAGCAATAATAAATTCTGGTTGCACTGCTAATGCACGCGCAATACCGATACGTTGTCGCTGTCCCCCTGAAAATTCATGTGGATAACGGTTCGCATGCTCTTTACTTAGTCCTACTGTTTCCAATAAATCATAAACACGTTTCTTACGATCTTTAACACCAGAGGCAAGTTTATGTATATCAATACCTTCAGCTACGATATCCATAACTTTTAAACGCGGATTTAATGATGCATAGGGATCTTGGAAAATCATTTGTATTTTTTTATTAAATTTCAATGAGTCTTTACGATTTTTTATCTTTTGAATATCTACGCCTTCATATAGAATTTCTCCATCTGTAATATCATTCAATTTAATAATGGCTTTACCTGTAGTTGATTTACCACAACCTGATTCTCCTACTAAACCAAATGTTTCCCCTTTAAATACATCGAAAGAAATATTTTCTATGGCTCTAACTTCATTTCGTTTACCTTCATTAAAATATTGTTTTAAGTTTTTTACTTGTAATAGCACATCTTTATTATTCTCCATCGAACGACACCCTTTCTACTTGTTGAGGTTTATCGTAATTATTGGGCATTTTACGTAAACGTTTCTGCACCATTTTTGGTGGCTCAATACGAGGTGAGCGTTCGTCCAACAACCACGATTTCACAAAATGTGTAGGCGATACTTGAAACCAAGGTGGTGGTGTCTTAAAGTCTATATCTAATGCAAATTGACTACGTTCTGCAAAAGCATCTCCTTTAGGTGGATGTAATAAATCTGGTGGTGTCCCTGGTATAGCTAGCAATTCTGTTTCTGAACCTGTTGTTAAATCTGGCATTGATGATAATAACCCCCAAGTGTATGGGTGTTTAGGATCATAGAATATTTCATCTACATCTCCAGTCTCTACCATCTGACCACCATACATTACTGCCACACGATCTGCGATATTCGCAACCACACCTAAATCATGTGTAATGAATATAATTGACGTACTGATTTTATCTTGAAGCTCTTTCATCAACTCTAAGATTTGAGCCTGCATCGTTACATCTAAAGCAGTTGTTGGTTCATCAGCAATCAATACTTTAGGTTCACATGCAAGTGCTGTTGCAATAACAATTCTTTGTCTTTGTCCGCCTGAAAATTGGTGCGGATAGGCAGTGAAACGTTTTTCTGCATTTGGTAAACCTACTAAATTCAATATTTCTAAAGCACGTTTTTTTGCATCTGTTTTATTATAATTTCTATGCTTCATCAATGGTTCCATAACTTGTTTTCCAATCTTCATCGTTGGGTTTAAAGAAGTCATTGGATCTTGAAAGATCATAGATATATCTTTACCTCTAAGTTTGATTAATTCTTGTTCTGATTTCTTCGCTAAATCTTCACCCAGAAAATTAATTTCACCTTTTTTAATTCTCCCTGAATCACCTTGAAATAACTTAGTGATTGCTTTTGTTGTAACTGATTTCCCCGAACCAGATTCACCAACAATTGCGAGTGTTTCACCTTTATCGACAAAGAAATCAACACCTCTAACCGCTTGCACTTCCCCAGCATCGATATCAAAGGAAACATGCAAATTATTCACTTCTAATATTCGTTCTGACATAAATGTTGCCCCCTTTTTTATCTGCGCATTTTAGGATCAAATGCATCGCGTAATCCATCACTAAATAAATAGAAGAATAAAATTAATAAACTTAATACTAATGCTGGTATAAATAGTTCATGCGGGTGAATTAACAGCATTGCTCTTCCTTCATTAACTAACGAACCTAATGACGTTCTAGGCGCAGGTACACCAATACCAATGAAACTTAAGAACGCTTCGAAGAATATGGCATTAGGTACTGTAAACATAGAAGTTACTACGATAACACCAAGTGTATTAGGTAAAATATGTTTGAATATTAATTTCAATTTTGATGCACCTAATGTTGTAGACGCTAAGACAAATTCCTGTGTTTTTAATTTTAAGAATTCACCACGTACCACACGACTCATACCAATCCAACCTGTAAGTGCCATGGCTAAAATGATGGTCCAAATAGATGGTTCGAAAATTAATACGAATAAAATAACTACAATTAATGTAGGTATCGAAGCAACCACTTCTATAATACGCTGCATGACATTATCTATCCGTCCTCCAAAGAATCCAGATATCGCACCATACACAACACCTATAAATATGTCGAGCAAAGCTGCTACCACACCAATGAATAATGATACTTGCGCACCTTGCCAAGTTCTTGACCATAAATCTCTACCTAATTGATCTGTACCAAACCAAAAGTTTTCTGAAACGCCTGCTTCTTTATAAGCATCGATACCTTTTGCGCCTTCACCATCAAATGGCAAGAATGGTATCTTATCTAGCACAGGTATTTTAGCTGGTAAGTTACGTCTTTCTACATCTTGTTCTGCATAGTCATGTGAACTGATTAAAGGTCCAATCAATGCTAGTAGTACGATGAGGATTAGGCCAATCATCCCAATTACGGCCAATTTATTTCGTTTCAATTGTGTCCATGCATCTTGCCAAAAGTTTTTACTTTCTCTTTGCATTTCTGGTTCTTTATCAATGTCATTCTTACTTCTAATAAAATCAGTTGCCGGTATCCCTTCTGAAGTATGTGTCATAACTGCATTTGAATGATCATCTGTTAATTTTTCATCTCTTTTATCAGCCATTATTTTTTACCCCCTTGTACACGGATACGCGGATCAATTAAACCGTATAAAATATCTACAATAAAAATGGAGACAATAAACAATGTGCTGAATAAAATTGTCGTCGCCATGATAACTGGGAAGTCATTCGTAGTGATTGATCTCACGAATTGGTCCCCTAACCCTGGCACACCAAAAATATTTTCAATTGTCAAAGTACCAGTTAAGATACTTGCTAACATCGGTACAATAATCGTAATAACCGGTATCAATGCATTTCGTAATGCATGTCCAAATAGTACTCTCATTGTTGAATTACCTTTTGCACGTGCTAACAAGATATAATCCGAACTTAAAACTTCTATCATCTCTGCTCTTATGTATCTTGCCACCGTTGCTAATACTGCGGCTGATAGTGCTAGTGATGGCAGTATCGCGGTCGATATGCCTTCCCAACCTGCAACTGGTAACCACTGTAATCTAACTGCAAATACGTATTGTAGCAATACTGCTAAAACAAATGATGGTACTGATACTGCAATAACCGAAATGACGGTGGCTGTGTAATCGACCCAACTGTTTTGCCGTACTGCTGCTATAACCCCTAAAATCAACCCTAATATCACACCAATAACCATAGCTGTCAGTCCCATTTCAAGCGATGGTAATAGTCTTGGTTTTATTAAGTCCCATACAGGTTGGTTATCATATTGAAATGAGTTACCAAAATCCCCTGTAACGACATTCTTTAAGTAACTTGCATACTGTACAGGTACAGGTTCATTCAAACCATACTTTTCATTTAAAATTTGCTTCTGCTCTTCATTTAATTTTTCATCGTTAAATGGTGAACCCGGCATAAGCTTCATTAAGAAAAATGTAATCGTAATGATTATGAATAATGATAAAATCATATATCCCAAACGCTTTAAAACATACTTAAGCATATTTTATCCCCCTTTAAATTCAGAATTAACATTCCCTTTGAAATATTCAGAATATTTATTAACATTATACTTTTACTTTACGTGTAAAGCAATATTGTTTTGCTTTACATTATTAAAGAATTTATTAACATTTTATTTTATAATCTTATACAAGTGTTGATATAATTGAATTTATAGAAGTTTTTATTCATTTTTTAGATATATTAAGTTACAATAAATTTATTGTATAATTGGAGGAATTAATATGAAGCACATAACAAGTTTACTACTTTGGATACTTTTTACACCTTTACTTTCTTTGCTAGTTTGGCTATTTGCTTCACATACTTTGGTTCTTTACATCAATACTTTTTTCTATATTTCCATTTCATTGGCTATCTTCTTTTTCATCATTATCGTTGTTCAAGAAGGCATTTTAGATCCTACCAGCTATGGTTTTAGAAGATTGAAATATCAACTTACTAACAAAAAACATAAAGACACACTCAAAAATGACGCGTTTTTCAAACCAACACAAGCAAAAAAAGAAAATTATTTTGTTACGCCATGGGTTAAAATTGCATTTGTTTGTAATTTATTTTATTTATTACTCTCTATTGTTATTTCTTTTGCAATATAAAAGACTGCATTAGATATTGTTCATTTTTCAACAATATCTAATGCAGTCTTTTTATTATCTTGTTTCTATATTGGGGTTAAAAAATAAAGCATAGTAAAGTAAAACAAAACCAATTAATACAACTATAGCAACATAGACTGACATCATCCATGGCAGTAAAAATGCCCCCAAAATTAATCCAAATCGAGATAATACATTGGCTCCATAAAAAGATACCATGCCAAATGTAGAATATGTACTACGTTTGTCGTCAGGTATCATTAAAAAGCGTTGCGCATTTTGAATTGGTGAATAAATTAATTCTCCTAACGTTGCAATGATTGCAAAGAAACACAATATCCAAAATGCACTGGCTGACGTCAATATACTATAACCTATCGTATACAACACTATACCGATGATAAAGACAGCTCTTTTAGAAGTTTGCGCTATCAGTCGGTTCACTGTAAAAGTTAACGTTGCTACCACCATCGTATTGATAATCATAATGACAGTAAACATCCTTACGCCATCTATGTAAAAACCTAAAAAATGAAAGGCTTCAAACTCATTTTTCAATCTAACTACGACATATGAATTTAAACTAAGTTCTGCCATAAACACCAGCATCATTCCTAAATTAAAAATCATATAATATCTATCTTTAAGCACAACACGATAACTATTCACAAAATGTTTAAAGCGAGATGTCAGTGCTTCTTTTTTATTATAAATTTGTTCTACATCATAATATTTTTCAAATAAATACCAACTCACTATCATAGCGAAGAAAAACATAATAAATAATAAATGCTTGTGACCTAAGTATAGTAATGCACCTAACATCATCCCTATCGCCGTACTAATATTAAACATCCAATAATTGACTTGATATACATATTCCCTTACCTCTTCGTATATCGCATCCATGATGGCCGCTTCAAAAATAGGTTGACTCGCCGCAAATAAAATTTCAAAAATAAATACTGTGGCACAAAAAATAATTAAACCGATACCGTCCATATCTACAGTTATACTTAATATAATTAGGCATATGGCATATAAGAAATGTATATAATTAACAACTTTCTTCCTATTATAATTATCTCCTAAGTATCCGCCTAGAAAAGACACGAAAAAACTAACTACAATATTTGTGATTAAAAAGGTGCCGGCAAATACTGCATTTGTTTTGCTTGTTAGATATAAAGCCATAAAGGGTAAAATCGCTTGACTCGCTACAGTCAAGATGAAATCTGCTATTAGTCTTGTTTTCAATGTTGTTGATAACGTCATAAATTTCTTCAAATTCCACCCCTCCTGACTGCTAAATTATTCCCATTATACATTAATCCTTTGTTGTATACATATAATTTTTATAATTGCAAATATCGAAAGCTTGTGAACACTACTGAAAAACAATATAAATCCAATATAAAAACAGCCGAAATTTAAAATTTCGGCTGTTTTAGTTCATTTGTAGACGTATATCTCAGGCATATTAAATTTAATTTTTAAAATTAAATGAAGTTTATAGATTTAGTCATTGTATTTTTTCAATACGAGTACGGCATTGTGTCCACCAAATCCTAAACTACTACTCATTGCATAATTAATCTCTAAGTCTTCTGCTTTATTTGGTACAATATCAAGATCACATTCTGGATCAGGGGAATTTGCATGGATTGTTGGCGCAATGCGACTATCTCTAATTGAAAGTGCAGAGAAAATTGCCTCTAACCCACCTGTAGCACCAAGTAAATGACCTGTCATTGATTTTGTTGAGCTCACTTTTAATGATCTAGCAGCTTCTCCAAAAGTATTTTTAATTGCTTGTATTTCTGTTAAGTCACCCAAAGGTGTGCTCGTACCATGTGCATTAAGATATTGTACATCCTGAGCTTTTATTTCTGCATCATCTAAAGCAGCTTGCATAGCACGTGAGCCGCCTGCGCCTTCAGGGGCAGGTGCAGTAATATGGTGTGCATCACCTGTTGAGCCATAACCTACTACTTCAGCATAAATTTCTGCGTCACGCGCTTGAGCTGAATCTAGAGATTCAAGAACTACGATACCAGCGCCTTCGCCCATAATAAAACCATCACGACCTTCTTGAAATGGTCTACAAGCTGTTTCTTTATCATCGTTTGTAGATAAGGCACGACTTGCACTGAAACCTGCTAACGCCATATGCGTTATAGGCGCTTCAGCCCCACCTGAAATCATTACGTCTGCATCTCCACGTTGAATAATTTTAAATGCTTCACCAATTGAATTTGTACCTGTTGCACATGCTGTCACTGTCGCACCATTAGGTCCTTTAGCACCTACATCAATTGATACTTGTCCTGCTGCCATGTCTGGAATAAGCATTGGTACAAAGAAAGGACTTACTCGTTTTGGACCGCGGTTCATTAATGTGCTATGCGAAATTTCAAAAGTTTCCATTCCACCAATACCTGAACCAATCCATACACCAATTCTATTAGCTGTATTATCATTAATTTCTAATTTAGCATCGTTAACCGCTTCTCTAGCTGCCACAACTGCGTATTGCGTAAAACGGTCCATGCGACGTGCTTCTTTTTTAGGCATATGATCTTCTATATTAAAATCCTTTAGCTCTCCGGCTAAATGAACGTTATAATCTGTTGTATCTACTCGTGTAATTGTATCGATACCACTTACCCCGTTTAAAGCATTATTCCACGTTGATTTAGCATCATTGCCAAGAGGTGATAATGCCCCAATTCCTGTTATTACAACACGTTGTTCTTTGGTCATATTTTATCCTCCTATTTTCCCCATTTTAGTGTTACTGCGCCCCATGTAAGACCGCCGCCAAATCCTACTAATACTAGGACATCATCGTCTTTAATCTTACCATTTTCTAATTCTTGAGCGATACTTAAAGGAATCGAAGCTGCAGATGTATTACCAAATTTATCTACAGAAACACTCATTTTTTCTTTTGGAATGCCTAACCGTTCTCTTGCAGATTCCATAATTCTTATATTTGCTTGGTGTGGTACGAACATATCCACGTCTTCTGGTTTTAAATTTGCTTTAGCTATAGCATTGTTAGAGGCTTCACCCATAATTCTTACTGCAAATTTAAATACTTCACGACCATTCATAAATATTTTCCCATTTTCGGGATTTAAATATAAATGTTTAGCACCAGAGCCATCAGAGCCGAGTTCATAACTTAAAATACCACGACCTTTAGATACTTCTCCAATTACAACTGCGCCAGCACCGTCACCAAATAATATTGCTGTTGATCTGTCAGTAAAGTCTGTGATTTTAGATAATTTATCTACACCAACAACAAGGATATTTTTATAGTCTCCTGACTGAACAAATTGTTTAGCGTTAATCATGGCATACATAAAGCCACTACATGCAGCAAGTTGATCCATCGAGGCAACTGTACCAACACCTAATTTCTCTTGTAACAGGTTCGCAACTGTAGGAAAAGGAAATTCTCCTGTTGATGTCGCAACTATAATCATATCGATATCTTTTGCTTCGATTTGTGCATCTTCTATCGCTTTTAAACTTGCTTGATAAGCTAAATCTGAAGTTTCTTCATCCTCATCAGCCCATCTTCTCTCTTTAATACCAGTCATTTGTGAAATCCATTCATCTGAAGTTTCTAAAAATGATTCAAAATAGGTATTGTCTACGACATTTTTAGGTGCGTATGCACCAAAACCTTTAATACCCACGTCCATGGTTGTACACCTTCTCAATCTTATTTTTAATTTTAATACCAGGTATTAATTTAACATAATACACATTTCAAATACAAGAACAACACCTAACATATAAGATGTTTTACAGATTAATTATAATTTAAAACTTATATTATAACAATATAAAACTAGTAATCTTACTTTACTACTATACAAATAACGCTTTCTTATTTATAATGAACTTATATATATTATATTGGAGGCATTACATAATGAAATACCTCGCAACTTTATTTTGGTCTATTGTCTTATTGCAAATGATTAACTTTGTGCTTAATAGTTTAGCAGGTGGTGGCGAGCTTAACCTCATCACACCTATTGTAGGCGCAATATTTTTCACTATTATTATTGTATTATTTGAGATGGTTATTAAAGGCAATAATGATAATACAAAGGAACAACATTAGAACACGTCTACAATTAGACTCGTATAAAATGCCAACAAAGTCCCTGACTTCGTTGGCATTTTTTGTACTAAATTTTTAAAAATATAAAACATTTAGATAACTTTTATTTTTTTAGAAAACTTCCTAAGTCATGTAATAAAGAAAAACACCTATAAAATAAACAAACCAAATGCTTTTATAGCAATTGGTTTGTTTATATTCTACACCCATCCTGTTATTGAGTTGTTATGATTATTTTAAGGCGATGCACTATTTAAATGATTTACTTATCAAACGCTTGCTCATTAATGTTCTTCTTATTCTGTGTCTGGTTTAATTTCTTCAAATGTCAACCCATCATCAGATAAGTCTATGTTTACTTTTGTACCTTCTGTTAAGTTTTCTTTTATCATTTTACGTGCCAGTGGTGTTTCAATTTGTCGTTGAACAAAGCGTTTCAATGGACGGGCGCCAAATTGTGGTTCATATGCTTCTTCCCCTAACCATGCTTTTGCTTTATCAGACACATCAATGGAGAGTCGTTGTGACATAAGTCTGATATTTAGTTGCGTCAATATTTTATCTACAATTAAACTCATATCGCTAATTGTTAATGGTTTAAAGAGTACAATATCATCCATACGATTGATAATTTCTGGTTTGAAATATTGGTTTAAGCTATTCATCACAGCTTTTTCAGTTTCATCTGTGATGACACCTGAATCCTTAACGTTTTCTAATAGTACTTGAGAGCCTATATTACTTGTCATAATAATAATTGTATTTTTAAAATCAACTTCTCGACCTTTAGAATCCGTTAAACGACCTTCTTCCAATATTTGTAAAAGCACATTAAATACATCTGAGTGTGCCTTTTCAATTTCATCTAACAAAATCACTGAATATGGGTTACGTCGAACAGCTTCGGTTAATTGTCCACCTTCATCATGACCTACATAACCTGGAGGTGCACCGATTAAGCGTGAAACTGAGTGTTTTTCCATATATTCACTCATATCAATACGAATCATATGTTTTTCAGAATCAAATAAAGTTGACGCTAATGATTTAGCTAGTTCTGTTTTACCGACACCTGTTGGGCCTAAGAATAGGAAGCTACCAATGGGTCTATTTGGATCTTTAATACCCGCACGCGCTCTTACAACAGCATCTGCAACTAAATCTACCGCTTTATCTTGTCCTACTACACGTTCATGTAAAATATCCGATAGATTTAATAATTTTTCTCTTTCAGTTTCAACAAGTTTAGATACTGGTATACCTGTCCAAGAACTAACAATATCGCCAATTTCTTCATCTGTTACAATTTCACGAATGATGCGATCATTATCACCATTTTGTTCATTTTGGAATGCGTCTTCAAGTTCACGTAATTCTTTTTCTAATTCAGGAATTTTACCATGTTGTAATTCTGCCGCTTTTTCTAAATCATAATTATTTTCAGCATCTTCTAATGCTTTTCTGCTTTCATCTAATTCTGTACGTTTTTCTTGTAATTTTGCTATTTTACCTTTTTCTTCTTCAACACGAGATTGTATCGCATTTTGTTTTTCTTTTTCATTAGATAATTCTTGTTGTAATTCTTGTAAACGCTGTTTACTTAAATTATCAGATTCATTTTTTAAGGCACTTTCCTCAATTTCTAATTGCATTACGCGTCTATTGACTTGATCTAGTTCAGTAGGATTAGAACCCATTTCAGTACGGATTGTTGCACAAGCTTGATCCACTAAATCAATCGCTTTATCAGGTAAGAAACGATCTGTGATATAGCGATCTGATAATTCTGCTGCAGCTACGATTGCTTTATCTTGTATGCGGACACCGTGATATACTTCGTAACGCTCTTTTAGTCCACGTAAAATTGAAATAGTGTCTTCTACATCAGGTTCAGATACATTCACTTTTTGGAAACGACGTTCTAAAGCCGAATCTTTTTCGATATATTCTCTGTATTCATTTAACGTTGTTGCACCAATACAATGTAATTCGCCACGTGCCAGCATAGGTTTTAACATATTCCCAGCGTCCATAGCGCCTTCTGTTTTACCCGCACCAACAAGCATATGGATTTCATCAATAAATAATAAAATTCTGCCATTTGAATCTTTCACTTCTTTAAGCACTGCTTTCAAACGTTCTTCAAATTCGCCACGATATTTGGCACCTGCTACGAGTGCACTTAAATCTAATTCGAAAATTGTTTTATCCAGTAAAGAATCTGGCACGTCTTTACGCACAATACGTTGAGCGAGACCTTCAACTATGGCTGTTTTACCAACACCTGGTTCACCAATCAACACTGGATTATTTTTTGTTTTTCTACTTAAAATTCTTACTGTATTTCTAATTTCTTCATCACGACCAATGACTGGGTCCATATTACCTTTACGGACTTCTTCGACTAAATCGCGACCATATTTTTCTAACGCTTCATAATTTGATTCTGGGTTTTGTGATGTCACGTGATTGCCCCCTCTTATTTTTTTAATAATTTCTTCAATGACTTCTTTTTTATTACCAACAAACTGTTGTGTCGTATCGTCAATTTCCATGGCTGAAAGTATAAGATGTTCCATAGATATATATTCATCTTCATAGGAATTCATATATACTTCAGCTTTATTTATAAGTTCATTTGCTTTAGGGCTAATATATTGTCCATATTGAACGTTATCTCCTTGAATCGATGGGTAACTTTTTAATTTTTCATTGTATGTTTTAACAAGTTGTTCTGTATCAATATTTGCTCTTTCTAGAACACTTTTAAATAGGCTTTCATTTTCTTCAAGTGCTGATTTAAGTACAGCTTCAATTTCTATATTTTGGTTCTCGTTTTCTTTTGCTAATTCAACTGCTTTTTGTAAAGCATCTTGAACTGCATAAGTCATTTGATTAATATCCAAAATGATTCACCTCTCCATTAAGAGTTTGATCAAAGCAAATCAAGTTTGACTTTGACTTTCTTTGACCTTAATTTAATTATAGTCTTTTTCAATTAAATAATCAACAAATTAGTCTACATTTCTAAATTTATCTTATTCAATTCTAAGTCAATATATATCAGTGTTTTGCCCATTTTCCACTTTGCTTAAACACTGTTTTTATACTTTTAAATAGCATTGTAAAAACTTGATTAAAAAACATACTCTGCTAGACTATTTGTAACTTTACAATGAAGGATGTGTTTGAGAATGACTGAAGAAATCAAAGCGCCTGTCCCACCTTTCAATGCGGAGACCGCCCTGGAAAAAGTAAAAATAGCAGAAGCTGCATGGAACACTAGAAATCCAGAAAAAGTGTGCCTAGCATATACAGAAGACTCAATTTGGAGAAACCGCAGCGAATTTTTCGAAGGTCGTGAGCAAATTAAAGCATTTCTTTATAGAAAATGGGATAAAGAACTAGATTATAAATTAATGAAAGAATTGTGGTGCTATACTGACAACCGTATATCCGTTAGATTTGAATATGAATGGCGCGATGCAATTACAAATCAGTGGATGCGTACACATGGTAATGAACATTGGGAATTTAATGCCAGTGGACTCATGACAAGACGTGATATGAGCGCAAATGACTACCCTATTCATGAAGAAGATAAAAAATATTAAAGTATAAAGTATTCAATTAATTATGCAGTACTTTATGACCACTCTTGACTAATTAATACAGCACTAGACAAAGACTGCAGTTTGAAGTATAGTCTTCGAAAACATGCAAAAAATTGTCGACAAAACCTAAGACTTTGTCGACATTCTGATTGTCCTCAAAAATTGGGATTGCTTTTTTATTGATTTTAATCATAAACTTTTACATATTACTTTCTGTTCATTTATCATTTTTTGGAATGTATATGTTGTAATATTTCATCAGTCATAGCTTTAACACCTGATTTTTCTAAATGAATATCATCTGGTGCAAAGTATTCAGCGTGACCTTCAGAACGTTTGTACCAATCAATGAGCGTGACATTATCCTGCTTTTAGCTGCATCATTCATCAACGTATTAACGTGACTCTCATAATTTCTTGGTACACGCGTGTTTATTAAATAAACTTTAGCACTACCAAATTTGCCAATTAATTCATCTAATTGTTCTTTAGAAAAATCCCCACTTGTACCTAATTCTATTACGACGTGGTCATATTTTTTATTATATTGTCTTTCTACTAACGGTATAGCAGCATATAAATTCCGTCCAACTTTACCATCAATTTCAGCATTAGGCACATGCGTGTTTAAATGTTGTCCGATATCAACCATAACGGAATCACCAATAAATCTTTTAAATGACTTTAAATTCGAATATACAAAAAACTAGCCTAAGTAAAAGTACATTAAAAAACGTACTTACTAGACTAGTTTTTATTCTAAATATTAAATCTTAACTTACGCCTAATGCAATTTTAGCGTAACGAGACATCTTATCTTTGCCCCATGGTGGACTCCAAACGATATTAATCTCTGTTTCCTTAACTTCCGGAACTTCAGCTAATACTTCTTTCACTTGATTCATAATCTGTGGTCCCATTGGACACCCCATAGAAGTCAGTGTCATATCTACTGTACATAAGCCTTCATCATCAACATTCACATTATATATTAAGCCTAAGTTCACAATATCAATACCTAACTCAGGGTCAATTACCATTTCTAAAGCACCTAATATGCTATCTTTTAAATCTTCCTCCATAAATTTCACCTCTTCGTATTTAATCTTATTTACAATATATCAAATATCTTACAAAACGCCAATAAAATGCTATGATATTCATACATCAATTATCAAAGATTAAGGAGATTTACATGAAACCTTATTTAATTTGTCTAGATCTAGACGGAACGCTTTTGAACGATGAAAAAGTGATCACACCATATACCAAAGAAGTACTAACAACTTTACAAAATCAAGGTCACAAATTAATGATTGCTACTGGTCGACCTTACAGAGCAAGTCAAATTTATTATCATGAACTTAATATGAATACACCTGTCGTTAACTTTAACGGGGCGTTTGTACATCATCCTAAAAATGATCAATTTGAAACAATGCATGAAAGATTAGATTTTGATTTAGCTCGAAATATTATTCAATCCTTAAATGATTTTGGCGTTACTAATATTATTGCAGAAGTGAAAGATTATGTATTCCTTAATAGCTATGATCAAAAATTATTCGATGGCTTTTCCATGGGCACTCCAAAAATTGAAACAGGTGATTTACTTACATATTTAAATGAATCACCGACTTCAATTTTAGTAGAAGCAGAAGAATTTATGATTCCTAGGGTTAAACAAATGCTTACACGATTCTATGCAGAAAATATTGAACACCGCAGATGGGGTTCACCTTTCCCAGTTATAGAAATTGTAAAACAAGGTATCAGCAAAGCACGAGGTATTGATTATGTTAAAACACATTTAGACATTGATAGAAATCATATTATCGCATTCGGTGATGAAGATAATGATTTAGAAATGATTAAATACGCAAAACATGGTATCGCAATGGAAAATGGCTTAGATGAGTTAAAACATATTGCGAATGAAATCACACATTCAAATAATAATGATGGTATTGGTCGTTACTTAAACGATTACTTCCAATTAAACATTCCGTATGAAGTAACTGTAAAATCTTATATTTAATATAAGATTTACTCACTAGGAGGCAATTTATTATGAATAAGATCGTAGTCGTTGGTGCTGTAGCTGGTGGTGCGACTGTCGCCAGCCAAATTAGAAGATTAGATCAAGAAAGTGAGATCGTTGTCTTTGAGAAAGATCGTGATATGAGTTTTGCGAACTGTGCATTGCCCTATTATTTAGGAAATGTCGTAGAATCAAGAGATCAAATACTAGAAGCAACACCAGAATCATTTTACGATGCTAAACAGATTATAGTGAAACCTTATCATGAAGTAACCTCAATCAATGATACTTCACAAACTATAACTGTTTATGATTACACCCAAGATAAAACCTTTGAAGAACGTTATGACACATTAATTCTAAGCCCTGGTTGTAGTGCGAATACGTTAAAATTAAATAGCGATATGACATTCACTTTAAGAAATATGGAAGATACAGATGCAATTGAAGCCTATATAGAAGCAAACCAAGTTAAAAAAGCACTCGTAATCGGTGCTGGCTATATTGGTTTAGAAATTCTGGATAATTTATATGAAAGAGGTATCGCACCTACGTTAGTCCATCGTTCAACACATCTCAATAAATTAATGGACGAAGACATGAATCAGGCCATTATCGACGAAATAGAAAAAAGACATATCGACTATCGTTTAAATGAACAAGTGTCCAAAGTCATTGGTAATGAGGTACACTTTGAGTCGGGTAAAGTCGAAGATTACGACCTTATAATAGAAGGTATCGGCGTTAAACCGAATTCATCCTTTATTGAGTCATCCAATGTCATTCTAAATGATAAGGGCTATGTGCCAGTGAATGATAAGTTTCAAACTAACATTCCTAACATCTATGCTTTAGGTGATATTATCACTTCACATTATCGTCATGTAGATTTAAATGCGCATATTCCTT
Organism: Staphylococcus sp. NAM3COL9; assembly: GCF_001431205.1. Lineage (GTDB taxonomy): Bacteria > Bacillota > Bacilli > Staphylococcales > Staphylococcaceae > Staphylococcus. Next base: position 84,853 of record NZ_LGPC01000014.1, read on the forward strand.
TAGCTTGGGGTGCACATCGTGGTGCAAGTATCATTGCAGAACAATTAGCCGGGGACCCATCTATAACATTTAAAGGCTATTTAGGTTCAAATATTGTAAAATTTTTCGATTACACGTTTGCAAGTGTCGGCATATCTCCACAAGAACTTTCGAACTTCGACTATGAAACTGTTGAAGCCAAACAAGGAGAACATGCGGGCTATTATCCAGGTAATACAAAGTTACATCTACGCATTCATTTTGACAAAACAAACCGACGTATCTTGCGTGCTGCTGCTGTTGGAAAGAAAGGTGCAGACAAACGTATAGATGTACTCTCTATGGCAATGATGCATAAATTAACTATAGACGAATTAACAGAATTTGAAGTTGCTTATGCCCCGCCTTATAGTAGACCTAAAGATATCATTAATATGATTGGTTACAAAGCACGCAATAAATAGAGGTAGTGTTTAAGTCAATACACTTGTTTAAATAAAGCAATAGCCTGCAGACGAATACTTTGTTGCAAGTGCGTATGAAATTCATTAATATTAAGTATTGTCCATCGAAAATGTGCACAAAACCCTATATGAAAACCAGTAGTATTTTCTCAGCCAATTAAAAGGGAGCTTCCAAAATTGGAAGCTCCCTTTTAATTGAACTTGAATTATACTTTAAGTTTTTTATAAACCAAATAGTTGCGTAATTGGTCCCTGTGGCAAGATAACACCTAAAAGCATAGTAATTAAAATAACAATAATCGTTGTCCATAATAAACTATGACTTGGCTGACCTTTTTTACGTTTTGCAATCGAAACTTCCATAAGTCCAATTACTGCTACGCCACCAAGCATTTTCAAAGTAAGTAACATATGTCCGCCAGCATTACCAGATGAAAATGCTTGAATCCAAGTCCAAAAGCCCGAAATTAAAACTAATACCATAAACACTCTTAAGAGCATATGGATTGGTTTAAAGTAAGGTGATGCACCTTGTTTTTCTGAAAAATTAAAATAAGCAGCAAAGAACAAGATTATTAATAACACCCAACTTGCAATATGCATGTGTAACATAATATATAACCCCCACACAATTTTCACTTCAATAATATGTAAAACAGAAGTATGTGCCACTTTTTAATTACTAAAATAAAAGGTGGCTTTCTTAATCTTACTCAAAATAAGTATATTTTTCAAAAAAGAAATTCTGCACTACTTATTTTATTTGAATATCTCTATTATTGCAATATTAATCCTATTTAATACATATTAAAACCGGGCAACACAAATGTCAGCCCGGTTAATATATCTATCATTTATTTTTCTGCAATAAAATTAGTCAGTGTACCAATGTTATCGATTGTAACTTTTACTTCATCACCTGGTTGTAAAAATTGCGGAGGATTCATTCCTGCGCCTACGCCAGCAGGTGTGCCAGTTGCAATAATGTCACCTGGATGTAAAGCAACATATTTAGAAATTTCTTCAATTAATTCATCTATTTTAAGAATCATTGCACTCGTATTACCGTCTTGACGAATGTCATTGTTTACTTTTGTAACAATATTCACGTCTTCAGGTGTAGGTAATTCATCTTTAGTTACGATGTAAGGGCCAACTGGGCATCCGCCAGTTAAACTTTTAGATAAGAATGCTTGATCTTGGGCATCTTGAGCTTTACGGTCTGTAACATCATTAATAATTGTATAACCATAAACGTAATCTAATGCTAAACCTTTTGGTATTTTTTCACCTGATTTTCCAATAACAATACCTAATTCACCTTCATAATCTAATTGATCTGTAATATCTTTATGATTAGGAATTGTACTATTATCTCCAGTTAATGAAGAAGCGGCTTTAGTAAATACGTACAAGCGTTGAACTTCGTGATTTAATTCGTTAGCATGATCTTGATAATTACGTCCAAATGCAATGACATTATTAGTTGGTGTTACTGGTGGTAAAAATTCAATGTCAGCAAATTGCACTTTATAATCTTCGCCTTTGCCACTATCTTCTGCAGCAACAACTGCTTTACGAACTTCTTCTTGAAAATCTACGACTTGGTTTTGTTGAAGGCCGTTTAATAATGTTTTAGGATGGAACGCGCCCTCAGAAAAATCTGCAAAAACTTTTTGTAAGTCCCACGCAGCTTCTTCACGTTTTACTTTCACACCATATGATGTCTGTCCTTCATGTCTGAATGATAGGAATTTCATTCAATATCAGCTCCTCATCTATATCTTATTACATATTATAACTATATTTACTACTAAATAACAAATAAATAACTAGAATTTTCAAAATTCTATTGTTTTGTCTCTATTGTGTCTTATTTTAAGTAAGTAATTTTCCGCCATAACCACTCGATAGGTCCATATTTAAAGAATTTCAAATAATAATAACAAGCTAAAAGTTGCAAACTATATACAACTACTACGATAATATAGGATTGATAGAGTGGTAGCTTGTTGTATAAACTTAATCCTATGTCATTATAAATAAATGTGAAAATGATACTTTGTGATATATAAACTGATAAACTGAGTTTCCCAGGATATTTAAAAATGTCTAGTACCTTTGCAATTTTGGCATATTGACATAAACGAACAAAGATTAAAATGTATCCCATCGCAAGGATCGGACCGCCAACCATTGAACTTATAACTGAAAACGTATTGTTTGCATAATCTAAGGCAAATGGAAGTTTAATAAAATAGCCAATAATAAATAAAGTACTCCCCCAAGTCATGGCACTACGTGGGTTATTTTGAATTTTAGTTATCAAACTTAACTTTTGTGCGGCAATACCTATAAGGATATAAGGTAAAAGATCAAGATATGCAGCTCTTGTAACAATATCTATAACACTATATTTACTTTCCAATCCATTAACTTGCAAGAATTCAAAGTAATGACCATTTTGTTTGATATCAACCAATTGTGCGAGTGACTTACCTGAATAATTACTTGCTTCATGGCGACCTTTATTCCAGTATGCTAAAGAAATTGGAATAACCAATATGACAATTTTCATTATAAATAAGCCAGCAGCTGATTTAATTAATGTCTTAGGTTTCAACTTGATAAATAACACTGCAATCATACCAGTGAAACCATAACCAAATAAAATATCTCCATTAAATAAAAAATAGCCATGTAGTACACCAAAAATAAGTAAAAATACTAATCTTCGATATATAAAAGGATAATAAGACATTTCCCTACGTTTACTATTTTCATACATAATACCTAATCCATATCCAAATAAAATTGTAAATATTGGATAAAATGAACTGATAACGAAAAGTGTAACAATGCGGAATAGCCCTTCATTGGCACCATGCAATACTCCAGGTAGATAAGTCTCCTCATAAGGAAAACTGAAAACTAGAATATTCATTAATATGATGCCAAATAAACTAAAACCACGTAATGCATCTAATTCAAATAATCTGCGTTGCGGTGACACAATATAGCACCTCTTTTTGGAAATTTAAGTATCGATTGAAAGTTGGCCAAATTTAAAGAAATATAAATATCCTTTAACTTTGGTTTTTAATATTGTTTCTAGTGTGGTGCGGTAATATTCCATCTGTATCTTATAACGCTCTCTTAATTGAGCACCAATTTCTTCATCTGACATGTTCCGACGTCTATTAAATGCGTCTGTCTTATAATCTACAAAATAATATTGATCATCTTTTAAAAATATAAGGTCAATCATACCTTGTATGATTGAAGCATCTTCATCATCTGTTTTTAAATGATCCACATTGGATTGATTCACAACGAATGGTAATTCACGATATATTTCATCACTGGATGCGATGGTTGTGTATAGTTCACTATCAATAAAAGTGTAGATATCGTCATAGCGAATATCTTCTTTCGCATCTTCAGGTATGATATGTTTTTCAATCATTTGATCAATATGTGCATGTAATTCGCTTTGTGATAGTCCATCGCGTTTAAATGGTAAATGTTGCATCACTGTATGCATCAGCGTACCAACTTCATTTGCTTTCCTTTTAGAACTATGACTTAAAAAACCGGGTCTTTCATAAGACGATGTACCTATACGATACTGTCTTACTCTATCATAATTTGTATCTGCTTGTTCCGTATCTAACTGACGTTTTAATTCAGATACGGACTGCTTCGAAGGTTTATCAACAGCGTCTTGATACGGATACTTATAGCTTAGCTGTTGCTGAATTTGTAATTTAATTGCTTCATCCTTTGTATTCATTGTCTCAATATCTTCTATAGTGCGACGCTCACTTTCTTCAACTACCGCTTCTGATGCAATATCTTGATAAAAATCTGTATTCAATTGAACATAGGGTTTCATCGTTGCATCGATGTCTCCAATTGAGCGTTCAAAACGCAATTCAATCGGTAAAGAAGATGACTGATATTTTGACAATATTGGATAAATCATATCAATCGGTCTTTGCGCTGTTAGTCGATAACTTACAGGCAAATGAGTATCCGACACAGCAACTTGCTCAAACTGAGTTAATTCCTTCTCATCTTTAACACGTCCAATTAAAAACAATTGCTCTTTTGCACGTGTGAGCGCAACGTATATGAGTCTCATTTCTTCAGAAACCATTTCTTTTTCTGCGATTGCTTTGTACGTAACGGACGATAGCGAAGGGTACGATAAGTTGCTTTCCACATCGTAATAAGTCATTCCTAAGCCGTAAGTTTGATTTAAAATCACTGGTCTATGTAAATCATCTCTTCTGAACTTACGAGATAACCCCGAATATATTACAAATGGAAATTCTAACCCTTTACTACTATGAATCGTCATCATTCTAACCACATCATCATTTGGACCTATAATGTTTTCTTCTCCAAAATCTTTGCCACGTTCTATTAATTCATCTATAAAACGGATGAATTGATATAAACCACGGAAACTGGAATTCTCAAATTCTACTGCTTTATTAAATAATCCATATAAATTGGCGCGACGCCCTTTTCCTCCAACAATACCACTAAAATATTGAATCACGTAATGATCATTATAAAACTTATCAATCAGCTGATAAACCGGATGGCTTTGGCTATAATGTTGATACATTTCTATATCTTTTAAAAACGCATCTAATTTTTCCATCAATTTTTTATTTGCAACATCATTTGCCATATAATTTTTAATTGATTGATAAAAATAATCATCATTAGGACTAAATACGCGAATATTTGATAATTCATCTTCAGTAAATTGATAAATCACAGAACGCATTAAACCTACTAAATAGATATCTTGTAATGGATTATCAACTGTTCTTAAAAATGATAATATCAACCGTATTTCTACTTGTTCAAAATACCCTTCCTTACTATTTACATGAAACGGTATATTGTGGTCTTTAAATGCCTGCTGAATCTTACGTGCCTGGCCGTATGAACGTTCAAGTATCACGATATCTTTATAGCTTGGTTTACGATATTGCTCTAATTTCATATCATATATTTCATGTTTAGCCATTATTTTTTCAACTTGTTGTACGATATACTCAGCTTCTTGTTCTGCGCCATTTAAATCTGACTCAGCTTCTTCTACTAGCATATTCATCTGAATATCATGAGGCTTATCATCGTAAGGAGCACCATAATACAGTTGTGCCGCATCATCATATACAATTTCCCCTACTTCTTTATCCATCATATGTTTGAATAAATAATTAGTCGTTGTCAGTACTTCTTCTCTTGAACGGAAGTTTTGTGATAAATCAATTCTCATGCCATTTTCTAAGCCATCTAATGAAAAACGATTATATTTCCCTATAAATAAACTTGGATCTGCTTGTCTAAATTTATAGATAGACTGTTTCACGTCACCTACCATGAATAAGTTGCCGTCTGATTCATTACCTCTTTTAATACATGATAATATTTTCTCTTGAACTCTGTTCGTATCTTGATATTCGTCAACAAGAATTTCTTCAAATTGTTGGCGATACATGTCCGCAATTTCTGAAGGCGTACCGTCATCATTCGTTAATACGCGCAACGCAAAATGTTCATAATCAGAAAAATCCAAGAGATTTCTACTTCTTTTTTTCGAATTAAATTGTTTTATTACATCTGCGGTCACTTGTGTTAGATATGATACCCTCGGTGCTAAGCGCTGCATATCATGCTTCAATTCTTCTGCTTCACGTGAAAAATAATCTTCACGAACTTTTGAGACCAATGCTTTATATTGATCATAGTGCTTTTTACCATCATCATATGCATCAAGCATCATCTCATTCGCTTCTTTAATCTTCTTGTTTTTAGCTGGAAAACGCGCTTCAAATTGGTGTTCAGCAATGACTTGTGTATTCAATTGACCGCCTTCCATCGCTTGATTTAAAAAGTGTCGTTCCTTATCTAATACAGCTACTTGTTTATCTACTTCTTCTAGCATCATGAATAAATCATAACTTTTATTCAACGCTTCTAATGCTGAATTCATAAAAATCATTGCTAAATCATTCAGTAATTGTAGTAAATCATCTTGTTGCTCCCCATTGTAATAAGGGTCTGCTAAATTTTGCAACCAAGTTAAAGGATTTGGATTCGCCACACTAAAATAAAATATTTGTTTAATCGTATTTCGTAATTGGTCGTCATTTCGATCAGATGATAACTGTTCAGTCAAATCTACGAAACTTGGATCTAACACATCATAATGACTTTCTAATACTTCATCAATCGTCTGTTCAAGCAGTAAAATATTTTCCGCTTCACTACTTGTTCTAAAGTTTGGATCAATATCTAAAACATCGTAGTGATGTTGTATTAATTTCAAACAAAAACTATGGAGTGTAGAAATTTGTGCTTGATGAATTTTGATACGTTGATTTTTCAAATGTGCATTATCAGGTGATGCCATAGACGCTTCTTGAATACGTTGATCTACACGATGTTTCATTTCACGTGCACTGGCGTTTGTAAAAGTCACTACAAGTAAGCAGTCAACATCTATTTCATCATTGATAATTCGCTGAATAATACGCTCAACTAAAACAGCTGTTTTTCCTGATCCTGCAGCCGCAGCTACAAGTACATCTTGACCTTTGGCGTATATACTTCTCCATTGATTATCAGTCCATCTTGTATCAGCTGGCTTTGCTGGGATTTGACTCATAATTCATCTTCCTCGCTTTCTAACTCCACATTTTGCACTGCTTCTAACGGATTAATCGACTCATCTACAGTACGATAACGTTTACTATCAATAGCACCATCTACATGACATACAGACTTATAATTACAAAATTCACAAGGCAACGTTTGATTATATTTCATCGGTGCAACTTCTGTATGACCATCCATAATACTGGACGCAGTTTCAATAAAGTTCTTTTTATTATGCTTTATTAATTTATAAATTGTATCTTCATCAGCAACTTTACTGTTACTTTTAATTCCTCCGTCTTTTTTCAATCCAAGCGGTACAATATCAGAATTATAACTTGGTTCTAATCTAGTATCAAAAGCGTCTAATACAGATTCATCACTATTTAATAACCCACTTAATTTAAATGAATTAATAAACTCTGTATCTCGTTTATCTTCATTTAATTGGTTCCATGCCAATTTTATACGCGGTTCATGCACATGAAAATATAAAAGTCCTCCTGGTTTAGTCATCTCTGTTAAACCAAGTCGTGATTTATTTTGTAATACAATATCCATATATGTCATCATTTGCATTTGCATACCATAATAAACTTTGGTCAAATCTAGTGTTCCACTAAATTTTGAAGACTTATAATCAATAATATTCACAAAACTTTGATCACCTTGCTGATATGTATCAATACGGTCAATTTGTCCACGAATATTGATTGGAACGCCCTGTGTTGTCTTCAATGGCTCAGCTAACAATTCACTATTATCACGTGGTTTTCTTCTAAATCCTGCTTCGAAACGTTGTGGCGTAAATTTTGTGTGGCTACCTTGATATTTGAGCGCAGTCAATGTCGTCTCTACAATAGCGCCAATACGTTGTGATAAATAACGATAATAAGCTGTTGAATTCAACAAGTTAAATTGAACCTCAGGTAATATTTCCGATAAAGCTTCTAGTGTTAATTTATGAATTTGTTTCGTGTTTAAGTTTTTAAACTCACCATTCACTTTTTCTGAAATGAATTTCAATACTTGGTGAAAAATATCGCCTAAATCAAAGTTTTCAAGTTTGTATTTTGTACGTTCGTTGAGTCGTAAACCATGTGATGCAAAATGTTTAAATGGACAAGCTTGATATCCTTCAAATCTGGATACACTTGCATTAATCGTCTTACCATATAAATCTGTAGACAATGATTCACTTAATTGCACTGTTTCATTATCATACGTTAATGCCGATAATAAGTAACTCAAACCATCATTTAAGTTATCATTATCTTTCATCACTTGATATGTGTCTAACCATGTATCAGCGACAATCTCATCATCTAACCATGCTTTTAAAGATTCAAATAATGCAATTTTAGTTTGATGCGGGTGTTCCATTAATGACAATGGATTAGCTTGATGTTGATGATGAATATTTTGAATGTCTAAATTTGTATATAACTGTTGAATTTGATTTAAAAAAGGGCTCGAGTTTTTTTCATCTCCACTTGTTCCCATCAAAGAATAAGAAAATGTCACAGCTGCATGACTTCTTGTCATAGCAATGTAGCACACAAATGCTTCATCCATTTGTAATATATCTGCTGTAGGACTCAATTCTATCGTTGACTGTTCTTGAAAGTACTTCTTTTCATCGTCTGTAATCAAGCTCGATGATGAAACGGTTTGTGGCATGACCCCATCATTTACACCGACAAGGTATACATGTTCTTTGTTATCAACTTTAGCTAAATCCATTGTCCCTATACTCACTTGATCAATCGTTTGTGGTATCATCACAAATTCTAATTGCTCTAATCCAATGTCAAGCAATTCTAAAAAACGTGTTTGAGTCATTGTCTGTTCACCAAAAACAGTAACTAAATCATCTAATGTTTGAATAAAACCATTCCATATCTGGTCAATTTCTTCTGCTTTTTTATGTTCACCCTCAACATCTAATGTGTCTCGATCTGTCATCAATTGACTTGGCAAATCAAATACTTCTATAGCTTCGTAAAAGGCTGTCGCAAATTCAATTGCAGTTGTAGCATTATTCATTTTCGATTCAAACATCATCACTTTATCAATAACGTCTGTTTTCATTTGAATTACACGTTCAAACGTTTCACGTTCTTCATCAGTTAATGGTTGGCGTTTTAAGCCCATTTTTCTAAATTGTTCAACATGGAAGTATTTTTCATCAATCCAACGTTTGCCATAAATACCACGTTCAAGTACAAAATTTTCTAAAATATCAATAAGATAATGACTATCTTTAAACTTTTTAGACAGTATATTGGTCTTAAAAAGACGCATAAGTGGATCAAAATTCCAATTCGTTTGTATGACTTCAATGAGTGAGCGCATCATTTCCATAACTGGGTGATGTGTCATAGATTCTTTAGTATCTATATTGTATGGAATATCGTATTGCGGCAAAATCGATTCCATTAAATATGCATAAGATTCATCTCTATATAATATTGCTATATCTTGAAAACGTCTACCTTGTTCGCGATTTTCTCTCAAAATACGACGAGCTATTTCATTAATTTCTTCGCGCATTACAGATGCCTCTAAGATTTCAATATTACCTTGTACCGGAATCGGCTCAAATTGTAATGCATTAAAGTTATGCTCTAAATGTTTTAAATCATTATTATTATAGCGCTTTGCTTCATTAAAATATTTGGTATTCATCTTAATATTTAAGTCATTGGAGATGTCTTCAATATGCGTTAAAGATTCAGATGGTTTTCTAAATAAACTAAACGTATCTTTGTCTCCGTCTGTAGTTAATACCACGGTAACCTTTTTCGCATAACTCACTAGGCTACGAATAATTTGATATTCTAAAGTCGAAAAGTTATGGAAACCATCGATATATATTTCAGCTCGCTTCAACCACTCAGATTTATCCATCATCGTTATAAAGCGTTGAAGCGCATCCTCAGTTGATACATATTCACCATTTATTCTATCTTCTAAATGTTTATAAATGAGCGCGATGTCTTGCAGTTTATGTTTTGTGCGTGTTTGTAAGTGATTTGTAGCTATATATTCCTCTAATTGTTCTGGAGAAACTGCATATTTTTTAAAGTCTTGTATTTGTTCATAAAGTTTTCCACTAAAACCATAGTATTTAACTTGAGAGCGATAAAGTTTCAACTCTGTTTGATGTTGTTGGATGATATCATAAATCATCATCTCTGTACCTGCTTTTGATAGCTGTTGTTCCATCAAGCCACCGACTTCTTGAAATACACGGTAACTTAAACGTTCAAAGTGTAGTACTTCTGTTCTAAGACTACCACTTAGTTCAGGATCGTTTACAAATGCTTGTTCGAGTTGAAAAGTATTTTGCGTAGGAGCAATTAATATAATGGGATTGCCTAGTGGATCTTGCTTCATTTTACTTTTAATTTCTTCAATGATTTCATGTGACTTCCCTGTTCCTGCTCTTCCGATATAAGCATTTAATTCCATGGCATACTTCCACTCCTTTGACTCACATTTTAACATAGAAAAGGTTGTACATTGTAAATCTTTCACCTGATTGCTTCAACTCTTTTAAGTATGTGAATCGGTTGTTTATAATAACCATATGAACCATCATATGTATTTTCAAATTCAATAATGCCCTCTAATTTAAATTACCATTACGCCGATTAATGAAACTGATTTAATTTCATAGCTTTTTATATAGAAAAAGTGCTAATCTGTTAAATTAACAGATTAGCACTTTAATAATTATATCAGGTAAATATGTCTTAAATTCAGTTATTATTTATCTTGATCTGTATCAGGATCAAAACCAAATTTCATTTCATTAAGTGGCCAGAAACTAAATGATACTTTACCAACTACTTGATCTTCATCTATTAAACCAAATGAACGGCTATCTTTACTTACTTCACGATTATCACCAAGCACTAGTAGCTTGTCTTTAGGTATCTTATTTTTTCCATCTACTTGATTTAGATCTTTTGTTTCAAAGCTACCTGTAATATATTCATATTGTTTATTTTTTTTATTTGAATCTAAATATGGTTCTTCTACTTCTTTACCATTCACAAATAATTTGTCTTTTTTATATTCAACGTTATCCCCTGAAGTTCCGATAACACGTTTAACATAGTCGCTTTCTTTAGTTGCATGAAAGACAATGACGTTACCATTTTTTATATCGCCAAATTTATAACCAAATAAATTGACCATAACACGTTCGCCATCTTTTAGCGTAGGGTCCATGGAATCACCTTTAACTGTATATGGTTTTGCCACAAAATTTACAATTAGTAATACTAACGCTACTGCAACGACAATTGACACAATCCATTCCAATATCTCTTTTTTCAATTTTTACACCTCATCTATTTAATTAAAGTTCACTGCGAATTTTTCAAATGGAAAATACCTTAAACTTACATTTCCAATAATGTCTTCTTTCTGTATAAATCCAGTCGTTCTAGAATCTTGTTTATTTTCACGATGATCATTGAGTACAAAATAAGCATTCGGTGGAATGATATCTCCTTCAGAGTGCTTAATATTTCTAAGTGATAAATCATTTATACTATTACTCGCATAAGGCTCATCAACTGCCCTGTCATCTCTATATAAAGTCGCGTTCTTATACGCAATAGATTGCCCAGGTTTGCCGATAATTCTACTAAATTTAATTTTATCACCTTCACGATACATTATAATATCATTATTATCTAATAAGTTAAATGTAGTTTTAATTTTATTCACAATAATTCGATCATTTTGTTTAAGGTTTGGTGCCATTTTATCATCATTAATGACGGCGCCTGTAATTACAAACGCTTGTATCAATAGTACAATAATAATCGCAAATATTATGGAAATCAAATGTTTTAATATGAATCGCACGCTGTCACTCCTCTGAAGAATGCATAAAATATTTCTCTATTTTTCGTCCCACAAACCATACTATTAAAATAACGATGATGATAGTTATCAATCTTGTAGGGCTTGTGAATAAAGTGGTAATATCTTTTCCCAACCAACCTACAAGTCCAATCATCACAATTTTTGAAGCTATAAGTACAGTCAAATAGGCATGAGCTTTAATATGCGATAAACTTGCGACAATATTGACTAGCGCACTTGGTGTAAATGGAAAACACAATAAAATAAAAATTGGAAGGACGCCTTTTCTATCAATGAAATGTATCAATCTCTGAACAGAGGTACGTTGTTTTATTTTCTTCATATAACGTGTATGCGTAAGCCTTCTGAAAAATAAGAATACAATATAACTACCAGCTACTGTACCTACCCAAGCCAATAAGGTTCCAATGATAAAACCATAAGCATTAACGTTAACAATGACAAATACAATGATTGGCAAAATAGGAATAAAAGCTTCAATAAATGGCAATAAAAAACCTACAATATATCCTAAGTTTCCGAATAAATCAAACCAATATTGTACTTGATCTTCTGTCATATAACCCATCTCCATCATTTCTATTGATTATAATTATAAGTGTAACATCATGTTTTTAAAACTATAAAGTACTAGGGTTAATATAAATCAGTCTCAAGAACGAAAAAACCATCATATCAGAGACTTATAGTATTAATAACCGTGATGTGCTTGAAAAAATATAGCCAATTATTATATATTTTAGCGTTATCAATACAAAAAAGACACATTCCAAATTTATCTTTGAAATGTGTCTTTAATTAAATCATTATTTTTAACGAAACAAATTCATCTGTTATTATAAGCGTTTTTCTAATTCTGCTTTTTTATCTTCAAATCCAGGTTTACCTAATAAAGCAAACATATTTTGTTTGTATGCTTCAACACCTGGTTGGTTGAATGGATTCACGCCTAATTGGTAACCACTCATTGTACAAGCCAATTCAAAGAAGTAGACGATATAACCAAATGTTTCTTCATCTAATCGAGGAATATCAACAACAATGTTTGGAACGCCACCATCTGTATGCGCTAATAGTGTACCTTCAAAAGCTTTCGTATTAACTTCATCAATTGTTTTACCTGCTAAGTAATTCAATCCATCCAAGTTATCATTATCTTCTTCTATAGTAATGTTATGTTTTGGATTATTTACTTTTACTACTGTTTCAAATAAGAAACGACGTCCTTCTTGAACATATTGACCAAGAGAGTGTAAGTCTGTTGTATAGTTTGCACTTGAAGGATAAATACCTTTGAAATCTTTACCTTCAGATTCACCAAATAATTGTTTCCACCATTCATTGAAATATTGCATTGAAGGATCGTAGTTAATTAACATTTCAGTATCATAACCTTTTGCATATAAAACATTACGGATTGTTGCATATTGATAAGCAATATTGTCTTCTATGTTTTCTGATGACAATTCTTCACGTGCTTTAGCCGCACCTTCCATCATTGCTTTAATATCAATTCCAGCAACCGCAATTGGTAATAAGCCCACTGCAGTTAATACTGAATAACGGCCACCAATATCATCAGGTACAACAAATGTTTCATACCCTTCATTTGTAGCTAATTCTTTTAATGCACCTTGTGCTTTATCTGTAGTTGCAAAAATGCGTTTTTTCGCTTCATCTTTACCATATTTATTTTCAAGTAATTGTTTAAACAATCTGAATGCAACTGCTGGTTCAGTTGTTGTACCAGATTTTGAAATTACATTGACTGAGAAATCTTTTCCATCTAAATAATCAATTAACTCTTGTGTATATGTTGAAGATAAATGATTTCCTACAAAGACGATTTCTGGGTATTCATCACTATTTCTAAATGAAGAAGTTAACATTTCAATAGCTGCGCGCGCACCTAAATATGAACCGCCGATACCAATTACTACAAATACATCTGAATTTTCTTTAACACGTTTAGAAGCTTCTAAAATACGTGAAAACTCTTCTTTATCGTAATCAACAGGAAGGTCTATCCAACCTAAGAAATCACTACCAGCGCCTGTTCCTTCATGAATTGTTTTATGAATTGATTTAACGATGTCTTTTTGTTGCTGTAGTTCGTGTTCTCCAAAAAATTCTAAAGTTTTACCATAATCTAATTGAATATGAGTCATTTGATATTGCCTCCAGTGTTTTTATTTTCAATATAATTCTACTAAGTTTATTTTTACTATTCAAACAACTAGCCTATAATCAATCATAAATTATGACGATTTTGCTAATTATCTTTAGCGTCCCAGTTTTTTTATTCATTATTATATACATATATATATAATCCTTTAATCAAATTTTCTCAACCGTCAGAACAAAAATTCTTCCTTTTACAAATATAGACCTCTAAATATTTTTGCATATTTATGTATAAAAGTGGTTTTATTTTCATTAGACATCTGCTATACTATTCAATATCAAATAAAAAACAAAATTTAAAAATATTAATTAGAGGTGGAAATTATGAAAGAGAAAATAGTATTAGCATATTCAGGCGGTTTAGATACAAGTGTTGCAGTAAAATGGTTATTAGATAAAGGTTACGACGTTGTGGCTTGTTGTTTAGACGTAGGTGAAGGTAAAGATTTAGACATCGTTCATCAAAAAGCATTAGATATGGGTGCAAGTGAATGTCACATTATTGATGCTACTGAAGAATTCAGTCAAGATTTCGTATCATATGCAATTAAAGGCAATTTAATGTATGAAGGTACTTATCCATTAGTATCTGCATTATCAAGACCTTTAATTTCAAAAAAATTAGTAGAAATTGCTAATAAAACAAATGCGGTTGGTATTGCACACGGTTGTACTGGTAAAGGTAATGACCAAGTTCGTTTTGAAGTAGCAATTAAAGCTTTAGATCCAGAACTAAAAGTATTTGCTCCAGTGAGAGAATGGGCTTGGAGTCGTGAAGAAGAAATAGACTATGCAATTAAACATAATATCCCAGTGCCAATTCAACATGATTCACCTTATTCAATAGACCAAAACTTATGGGGTAGAAGTAACGAATGTGGTATTCTTGAAGATCCGTATGCCACACCACCAGAAGATGCATACGACTTAACTAACGCATTAGAAAACACACCTGATGATTCAGATGAAATTGTACTTTCATTTGAGAAAGGTATCCCTACTGCTTTAGACGGTCAATCATATAAATTAAGTGAACTTATTTTATATTTAAATAAATTAGCTGGTAAACATGGTATTGGTAGAATTGACCATGTAGAGAATAGACTTGTAGGTATTAAATCAAGAGAAGTTTATGAAACACCTGCAGCAGAAGTAATTGTAAAAGCTCACAAAGCACTTGAAACAATTACCCTTACAAAAGATGTAGCACATTTCAAACCTGTAATCGAAAAACAATTTTCAGAACAAATTTATAATGGTTTATGGTTCTCTCCATTAACAGATAGCTTAAAAGTATTTGTCGATAGTACGCAACAATATGTTACAGGTGATGTACGTATTAAATTATACAAAGGTAATGCAATCGTTAATGGCAGAAAATCGCCACATACACTATATAATGAAAAATTAGCTACTTATACAAAAGAAGACGCGTTTAATCAAGAATCAGCAGTTGGTTTCATCGATATCTTTGGCTTACCTACTAAAGTAAATTCCATGTTACATGGTGGATATAACGATGAGCAGTAAAGCTTGGGGTGGTAGATTTAGTGAACAACCAGAAGCATGGGTCGACGAATTCAATGCTTCTATCCACTTTGACAAAGCATTAATTGAATACGATGTCCAAGGTAGTATTGCCCACGCAACGATGTTAGCCAAACAAGGTATTATTTCTGATTCAGACTGCGAACAAATTATAGATGGTTTAAAAGCTATTTTAGCTGATTATGAACAAGGTAATTTAAACTTAGACGTCTCTTTAGAAGATATTCATTTAAATATCGAGCATGAATTAATTAAACGTATCGGTGATGCAGGTGGTAGATTACACACTGGCCGTAGTAGAAATGATCAAGTTGCTACTGATATGCATCTATATACAAAAGAAGAAGTTAACTACTTAATTGAATCCATCACTGCTTTCCAACAAACAATTGTAAAAGTTGCTGAAGCACATGTCGATACAATTATGCCCGGTTATACGCATTTACAAAGAGCACAACCAATTTCGTTTGCACATCATATCTTGACGTATTATTGGATGTTAGAAAGAGATAAATCACGTTTCCAAGATAGTTTGAAGCGTATTGATATCTCCCCACTTGGTGCAGCTGCATTAAGTGGCACAACTTATCCAATTGATCGTCATGAAACGCAATCTTTATTAAACTTTAGTGCACTTTATGAAAATAGTATGGATGCCGTAAGTGATAGAGATTACATTGTTGAAACGTTACACAACATTTCATTAACGATGGTTCACCTTTCTCGTTTTGCTGAAGAAATCATTTTTTGGTCATCAGCAGAAGCAAATTTCATAACTTTATCTGATGCATTTTCAACTGGTTCTTCCATCATGCCACAGAAGAAAAATCCTGATATGGCAGAATTAATTAGAGGTAAAGTTGGACGTACGACAGGTAATCTTATGAGCATGCTTATGACACTTAAAGGTTTACCGTTAGCTTACAATAAAGACATGCAAGAAGATAAAGAAGGTCTCTTTGATGCTGTACACACACTTAAAGGTTCACTACGTATCTTCGAAGGAATGATTGATACAATGACTGTGAATGTGGATCACTTACAAGAAACTGTCTACAATGATTTCTCAAATGCAACAGAACTTGCAGATTACTTAGTCAACAAAGGTGTGCCATTTAGAAATGCACATGAAATCGTTGGTAAAATTGTGCTTTGGTCTATACAACATAACGTTTATTTACTAGACGTTCCGCTAGAAGAATATCAAAACGCACATGCTAGTATCGAAGCGGATATTTATGATTATTTAAAACCTGAAAACTGTGTAAGTCGTAGAATCAGTTATGGTTCAACAGGACAAGAAGCAGTAAAACAACAAATCAATATAATAAAGCAACAACATTAATAAAAAAGAACTGGAAAACATGCTTAAATAAGCGGTTTTCCAGTTCTTTTTATATTAAATATTCTTAAATTGTTTTAAACACCTTTATAGTCCTCTGTCTCGCAACGATAGTATTGCTAGCTGACTTATTCTAATAGCAGAAACTCTCGGGAAAACAGCTTGTTTAAGCCGTTCAAGGTATAGTACCGTTATTCTATTTATAATTTTTTATTATACATTGTAATTATATGTTTAATATTATTTAGTTTGAATGAATATGTTGTAAATCCTATTCTTATTTCTGCTTTTCTTTTGTACTATGAAATTACAGTTCATATTAAGGAGTGACAACATTATGAAACACGTCAGTAAATATATCATTACAAGTATCGCGGTAACTTCATTATTGAGTCTTGGTGCATCTCCAGAAATTCAAGCTAGTAGTAAAGTCAGTCAGATAGAAAATCAGAATGCTTCTAATTCACAACAAAGCCCTCATTCAAACGGTATAAATAATAAGCAGAGCGAATTACATAATTTAACAGGTGAAAAATTCACAACAATTGCTCACAGAGGCGCAAGTGGTTATGCACCAGAGCATACGATAGCAGCTTATGATAAGAGTCATAATGCTATAGGTGCATCATATATAGAAATTGATTTACAAATGACTAAAGATGGTCACCTCGTCGCAATGCACGATGAAACTGTTGACAGAACAACAAATGGTACAGGCAGAGTCGATCAATATACACTTGACGAACTGAAACAATTAGATGCAGGAAGTAAATTTAATGCGGAAAATCCTCAATATGCAAATTCAAACTATGAAGGCGCCCAAGTACCGACATTAGATGAGATTTTCCAACGCTATGGTTCAGATGCCAATTATTATATTGAAACTAAATCACCCGATGTTTATCCAGGCATGGAAGAAAAACTTCTAGATACATTAAATAAATATAATTTATTAAATAGTAAATCCCTTGAAAATGGACATGTTATGCTTCAATCCTTTTCACAAGAAAGCTTATTAAAGTTACAAAACCTTAATCCTAACATACCCCTTGTACGTTTATTAGATAAAGGTGAATTGCCTAGTATGACACAACAAGACTTTAATGCGATCAAACAGTATGCAGTCGGTGTAGGCCCTGAATATACAGATTTAACAAAACAAAATGTGCACAACCTTAAAAAAGCAGATCTTTTAGTTCATCCTTTTACAGTTAATGAAAAAGCAGACATGCAACGACTAAATGAATACGGTGTACATGGCGTCTTTACGAATTATCCAGATTTATATAAACAAGTAATTAACGAAAATGAAACACAAGCAAAATAAAACTTTTTATTAGCTATAACAAATGCTTATATTAACAACCATAATAAAAACCATCCTGTAAAATGTTATGTTATTTACTATAGTAATGAATTAGTTTATTATTGATAATAGCTATCAATAGGAGTGTTTTTTTGAAATATTTTTTAATTATTATTGGTGTGTTATTTACAGTCATTGGTTTTGCTGGCGTTTTATTACCTTTATTACCAACTACACCATTTTTATTAGTTGCAGTACTTTGTTTTTCTAAAAGCTCTGATAAATTTGAAAAATGGTTAGTACAAACAAAAATTTATGTGAATTATGTTGAAAGTTTTAAAGAAAACAAAGGTTATACTTTGAAGGATAAGTTCAAACTTTTGTTAAGTCTTTATATAGTTATCGGCTTTTCAATTTTCATGATAGATCATCCTTATATAAGATTGGGTTTGTTAATAATGGTCACGTTACAGACGATAGTTTTATTCACTTTTGTAAAAACATTACCAGCAAATTTTTATGACAAAGAATAATTTGTTGGTAAAAATAACAATGTTGAAGAAATTATTATATAATAACCACCCCATTACTGAATATATATGATTTAACTATTAAATTTATTAAAAGTATTTACTTAAAAAGTTAGTTTTCAAACTAACTTTCAGAGTGTCGACAAAGCATGCGACTTTGTTGGCATTTTTTTGTGCAGACATTCCGCGCTCACAGCCTCACCCTGTTGGCTTCAACTAGCGCTTATCCCGTAAGAGTCTGACCAATGCGCTGTCATTTTTAAACGAAAAAAATATGAATCAGCATTTTTATTGATAGAACTTATTTAAAGGAAAAAGCAAATAAGCTGAAAATTTTAGTTTTTAATTATTATGTTCAGATTTAAGCAGACTAAACACGTAACTATCAGCGAATTTTCCATTCAATTTTTCATCTTCTCTTAAAATGCCTTCTTGTTTAAAGCCTAACTTTCGGGGGATTTTTTGACTTTTAATGTTTTTAGTCGATGTTTGTATTTCAATTCTATTCAAATTTATTTCGTTGAAACAATAGTCTATTAAAAATTTTGTGCATTCTGTCATTATTCCTAAATTTTCATAGTTTTGATCAATATAATACCCTATTGATGTTTTTTCATTTAACCAATTTATGTAATGTAATCCGATGACTCCAATCAATTGATTGTTATACCAAATGCCACAGTGAAACCCATTATTTTCTATAAACTGATTTAGCGCAGATTTTATAAAGTACTTAGTATCTTCACTTGATTTCGTAAATTTTACAAAAGGAAGCCATTCATTTAGATATTCTCTCGAATTATCAACTATATTAAAAAGTGCTTGCGTATCTCTTTCTTCTAAAATTTTAAGACTTAAATTGTCATTAACCTTTGTTTTAAATATAAAAAATCCTCCTTTTAAAATCATATAAGTCTATTTATACTTTGATATTATATATATGATAAAAGCGAAGTACTTCCAATAAATGTACTTCACTTTTAATTTTTTTAGATTAATTAAATATCCTTTCTATTTATAATCACAATAATCGAAGTTATAAATAGCAGTGTTGCAGCTAAGATAAATGTGAATCTTACACCAAATAAGTCGGTCAAATTACTCAAAATTAATGAGGAAATACCGAAAATTGCAGTTATTAAAGCATCTTTTGCTGAGTATATGTTAGGTAACAGCCTATAAAACACACTCCGCTGTACTAAGGTTTCTTGGGCAACATCCTTAATCTGATTTACCATGCCGAATAACAAGGATATTGCTAGTGCCATCCATGGAGTCGATGTTAAACCAAACATTAGCGTTGTCAAACTAGATAAGAGCGCTCCAATTACAATAACTTTACTGGAAAGTCAATCTACTAAATGTGACCATTTCAAACTCAAAAAGCCACCTATCATTAACCCAGAGAAGAAAGTCGCGTCTATATATCCCCACCATTGTTCTCCAGTTTGTAGTACTTGGTCTACATATACGTACATAATTGCAGCTACCCACACCACATTTGCAATCGATTCAAAAAATTCTACAACACTAATAGTACGTAAAGTGGGCGTTTGCCAAATGGTAACCCACCCTTTTTAATACTTCCCAGTTTGATGATTTTTTTGTTTGTTCATCACTCACTATATTTACATCAATATTCGGAATTCAAAACATCATAATAGTTAATGCTACAAACAAGAAAAATGTTAGCCAAATAACATTTATTCCCCCCATAATAACAACAAACACTCCACAACTGCCCATCCGTCTAAAAAAGAAATGGCAATAACAAATAAAAAAATCAGAAAAGAAGTGTTGAAAGAAGAAAAGAATTCTATATAACTCGTAAGTGTAATGATAGCTATTGTTTTGCCTAATTGGGAATAAGCTAAAATTGCCTTCAACCTGACTCGATCAATAATTAAAGGAGCCACGATGCCACTTACAAACCGTGATGTTGTAATAAAAAAAGGTACGAAAGCCATATAAGTTACAGAGCCTGTTAATTCGTATATTATCGCTATTAAACCCACCATATAAAAAACATCTCCGCTATTTGCGAGAGATTGACCAATCCATAAAAAACAAAATGATGATTTATTCATTAGATATTACTGCTTTGAATTAATTTATTATTCAATTTTTGTTTTAAATTAAAAGTAATCTTACATCGAATCGTCATCCTTTTCTTTATATAGTTTATAAGGTGGAATTTATCATTTATCTATTAATATTCTTTTTTACAATAGCACAACTAAAAAAGCACAACAAGTCTGATAATTCCGAAAATATTTAAACTAACTTTTCTACATAAAAATATCATCAGTGATTTTCTTAATAATCTAGCCTTTATAATAAAATTCTGTCGCTATTTTTTTAAAATTTTCCTCTTACAAACTGAACTTATGTTAAATAAAAAGCACCAATCCATTAGCAACTAATAGATTGGTGCTTTCTATTTGAGAATGAGATATCTATGTCTCAAGCTCTTTTAATTGTATCTAAATAAATAACTATCTAAACCATTTATACTCTATTTTACGTTTTATGCCCAACCACGGTAACGTGCTGCCTCTGCAGTACGTTTAATACCAACGATAAACGCAGCTAAACGCATATCAATTTTTCTGTTTTGTGATAATTCATAAATTGTATCAAAAGCAGTTATAAGTTTTTCACGTAATTTAGTATTTACTTCTTCTTCTGTCCAATAATAACCTTGATTATTTTGTACCCATTCGAAGTATGAAACAGTCACGCCACCAGCACTTGCTAATACATCAGGAACAAGTAGCACGCCACGTTCAGTTAAGATACGCGTTGCCGTTGGTGTAGTTGGGCCATTAGCAGCCTCAACCACGATATCAGCTTTAATGTCTGCTGCATTGTCTTCAGTAATTTGATTTGTAATTGCTGCCGGAATCAGCACATCACAATCAAGTTCGAACAATTCTTTATTTGAAATTGTTTCTTCAAATAAATTTGTTACTGTTCCGAAACTATCTCTTCTGTCTAATAGATAGTCAATATCTAAACCTTCTGGATCATGTAATGCACCATAAGCATCTGAGATACCGACAATTTTTGCACCCATGTCGTACAAGAATTTCGCTAAGAAACTACCTGCGTTACCGAAACCTTGAATTACCATACGTGCACCTTTTAATTCTAGTCCTCTTCTCTGCGCAGCTTGTTCAATGGCAATTACTACACCTAAAGCTGTTGAGCGATCACGGCCTTGTGAACCGCCTAAAACAATTGGTTTACCGGTAATGAAACCTGGTGAATTGAATTTGTCTAATGAACTATATTCATCCATCATCCACGCCATAATTTGAGAGTTTGTAAATACGTCTGGTGCTGGAATATCTTTAGTTGGTCCAACGAATTGAGAAATTGAGCGCACATACCCACGAGATAGACGTTCTACTTCATGAATGCTCATTTGTCTTGGATCACAAATGATTCCACCTTTACCTCCGCCGTACGGTAAATCCACTATGCCACATTTCAATGTCATCCACATTGATAAGGCCTTAACTTCTTCTTCATCAACATCTGGATGGAAACGAACTCCACCTTTTGTTGGTCCAACAGCATCATTATGCTGTGCACGATAACCAGTAAATGTTTTAACAGTACCATCATCCATACGGACAGGAATTCGAACTTCAAGGAATCTTAAAGGTTCCTTTACTAAA
The DNA here is from genome assembly GCF_001431205.1 of Staphylococcus sp. NAM3COL9. Taxonomy (GTDB): domain Bacteria; phylum Bacillota; class Bacilli; order Staphylococcales; family Staphylococcaceae; genus Staphylococcus. Next base: position 107,478 of record NZ_LGPC01000014.1, read on the forward strand.
TCATACATACCATCGTCAAATCCCAGTTTATGCAATGCTTCTTTAATAATTTGTTGCGTAGAAGTAACTAAATTATTATTCTCAGTCATGATTCATTTCGCCTCTTTTTCGTAACTAATGATTTCGCTTTCATGATTATTGTAACATAACATTTTGCTTTTTAAAGAGTTTTCAAAACTTATATTTTTTAACTGTAAATTTACTCGAAAATGCTTCTTACTTTGTCTAATGCAAAGTCTAATTCTTCTTTTGAAATAATAAGTGGTGGTGCAAAACGAATCACAGTGTCATGGGTTTCTTTACATAATAAACCTTTTTCTTTTAATGCTTCACAATAAGGTCTCGCATCTTCATTTAATTCAATTCCGATAAATAAACCGCGGCCACGAACTTCTTTAATTACAGGGTTATTTATTTTTTCTAGTTCAGATTTGAAATAATTACCTAATTCTAATGAACGTCCTGGTAAATCTTCGTCAATAATAACATCTAATGCAGCATTTGAAACTGCACAAGCTAATGGATTACCACCGAATGTAGAACCGTGAGATCCAGGTGTAAACACGCCTAATACTTCTTCATCTGCCAATACTACTGAAATTGGTAATACGCCGCCACCTAATGCTTTACCTAAAATGTATACGTCTGGTTTAACGTCATCCCAGTCTGTAGCGAATAATTTACCTGAACGGCCTAAACCGGCTTGAATTTCATCGGCAATAAACAAGACATTGTGCTCATCACATAATTCTCTAATTGCTTTTAAGTAACCTTCTGGTGGAACATTGATTCCAGCTTCCCCTTGGATTGGTTCAATTAAAATTGCAGCAGTATTTTCGTTGATAGCGCCTTTAACAGCTTCAATATCTCCAAAATCAACTTTATTAAATCCTTCTAATAATGGACCATATCCACGTTGATATTCAGGTTCTGATGATAGTGACACTGGTGCCATAGTACGACCATGGAAGTTACCATTGAATGCAATTACTTCTGCTTTATCTGGTTCTATATTTTTAACATCGTAAGCCCAACGACGTGCAGCTTTTAATGCAGTTTCAACCGCTTCAGCACCTGTATTCATTGGCAATGCTTTTTCTTTACCTGAAAGTTTACAAATTTTTTCATACCATTCGCCTAGATTATCACTATGGAATGCACGAGACACTAAAGTAACTTTATCTGCTTGGTCTTTCAATGCTTGGATAATCTTTGGATGTCTGTGACCTTGGTTTACAGCTGAATATGCAGATAGCATATCCATATACTTGTTACCTTCTGGATCTTTAACCCAAACGCCTTCTGCTTCAGATATGACGATTGGAAGTGGCACATAGTTTTGTGCTCCGTAATGATTTGTTACTTCTATGATTTCTTTTGATCTTGACATGATATCTCCCCTTTGAAAATATTTAAGAGTATTTTAAACTCTAAAACGGTACTTGTTCATAGCATAACGTATTTAGAGTTCAACTGAAACCATTTTCTAAAACTACTCACTTAGTGCTTCTTATAAGCTGGTACATCAACATAAATCAAGTTTTAAACATGTCTATAAAATCTCTATCCATATGTAAACCCTTACATATATAATGACATAATCCTCTATGTTTATTCAAGTTAATTTTGTCTAATTTAAAAAATAAAATATCATTTATTATTTTTACATAAAATTGCATATTCAATCATCTTTTCATGCATAATAGCATAAGTCGAATTAATAATTATACACTATTATTTACTCGTAATTATATATAATTACTAATGAATAATACATCGCACAACATCAATCACTTTAATTCTTCCATAAAATTAATCTTTAATCTTTAATTATTTTCTCGAATTTTTTCATTTTATCTCATCTAATAGTTTCTAATCTCTTGTTTTTATTTGTAAATAAAAAAAGTAGTGTAACTATCACAATATCGTAAAATAATTGTGATAGTACACTACTTAATTATCTATACACTATTTATTATCTGTTCTTGGAAGTGGATAGAATCCTTTATTAAACTGTTCCCATAATTTTGGTGGCAGATGATGCTTATCTTTTCTATTTGGATCAAAGTGAGAAATAATTTGATCTTCTTCACCATTTTTAATTTTACTAACAAAATTGTGATCTAATAAGATTTCTCTACCTAAAGCTATAAGTTCTACATTTGTTGATTCAATAGCTTCAATTGCTTGTTCTGCAGTAAATATTGAACCAATACCAACAAGTGGCATACGACCATTAATCCATTGTAGTAATAATTTGATACGTTCTTGATCTTTATATTGTCCTTCACGCGTTTTCGAATGTATATCCATCAATGAAACGTGTAAATAATCTAATGGTTTTTCAATTAAATGTTTTACTAACGTTTCTGTAATTTCCATACTTATTCCTGGTGTTTCTGCTTCTTCAGGTGAAAATCTATATCCAACAATAAAGTCTTTATTCCCGTGACTTTTAACTGTTTCAGTCACTTCATCGACAACTGCAGTTGCAAATTTAAAAGGATCTTCGGCCCATTCATCATTACGACGATTATAATAAGGTGAGACAAATTGATGGATTAAATAGTGGTTAGCGCCATGAATCTCAACGCCATCGAAGCCAGCTTCAATTACTCTTCTTGTAGCTTCACCGAATGCTTTAATCGCTTCATCTATTTCTTCAACAGTGATCTCACGTGCATGATGTTCTTCCTGTTCTCCAAAACTTTTTAATGAAATGGGACTAGGTGCAACAACATCTCCATTAGGAGTTAAATTAGGTAATGCTTGGGCACCACCATGATGAATTTGAACAATAGCTTTTGACCCATTTTTCTTCATTGCTTCAGCTAAACGTTTCAATCCTTCTAAGTTTGAATCATGCGCTACAGAAGGTTGTCCGGGAAATGCTTTTCCTAAATCTGTTACATTACTAGCAGCAGAAATAGCTAATCCCACATCTTTTGAACGTTGTTCCATATACACTACTTCCTCATTTGAAATCGAGCCATCATCATTTGAAGATACATGTGTTAGTGGTGCTAAAACAAATCTATTATCTAATACAACTTTATTAGGTAATGTTAGCTTTTCAAATAACGGTTGAAATTTTTTATCCATTACAATTAATCCTCCTAAGTAAAATACCTTATTGCTTTTTCCACACTATTTGAGTGCTTGTTAATTCTAACTATCTAAACTATAAAGATAAATGAATATGCTCACGCATGTAAATTTTGATTACATGCGCGAGCAATAAAAAAATACTGACATTTCTTATCGAAGTGTCAGTATCTTGTTAAAGATGTTTTTTCATCTTTAATCGCGTTTTTGGACTGTTTAATCCAAACCGGCAAGCGTTCTTTAATTGTTTGAAACCCATATTTTTCGGTTTCTTTAATTTCATCTAACACTGATTGCTTTTCCTTCTTACGTTCATAATTTTTAAAATAGTCATTATCTTTTAAAGAAAGATTCAGTTTACCTTCATCATCAATTGAAATCACTTTCGCTCTTACAATTTGTCCTTCTGATAAAAACTTTTTCAAATTATGGACGTAATCATCCATAATTTCGGATATGTGGATCAATCCCTCAGCATTGTCCGGGGTTTCTACAAAAGCGCCATACGGTTGAATACCAGTCACACGAACTTTGACATGTTGACCTACTGTATAGTGATTATTCAACGTGATAACCCCTTATTTCGTTTTACTTAACACTTTTATAATAGCATAAATCATAACTTGGTACTAACATTTAATAGAAAAATTTCACATTTTATAAATTTCATACAATAATTTAACAGAATAAAAGTGTTAACCTTCTATATATAGCAAGTATACGCTCTCATTTAACGCTTAGAATTACTAGATTATAAAAATTCATACATAGTAATGGGTAGCTCTTTTTTTCGTTAAATCAAATATTTAATTTCTAATATAAGTTCAATAAAAAACAGGTTCAACTTCACACTCAACATAAAGTTACTAAATTGGGTGTTCGATTGAACCTGTTTTATATATTTATATTTTACATTCTACTTGTGATTGTAATACTACCATTTTTAATCGCTTACTTTTGTTTTTCTTCAATATCAATTGAATCAATAGTAACATCATGTACTGGTTTATCTTGAGGTCCTACTTTTGTATTTGCAATATCTTCTAATGTTGCTTTACCATCTATTAATTGACCAAAAACTGTATGCTTTTGATCTAACCAAGGTGTACCACCATTTTCACCATATGCTTTGACAATCGGTTCTGGCCAACCACCATCAGCTAATTGACTTAGCATTGATTCAGGTACTTCTGTCATTTGTACAATGAAGAATTGAGATCCATTTGTATTTGGACCAGAGTTTGCCATTGATAAAGCACCATATAAATTAAATGCTTCAATTGAGAACTCATCTTCGAATGCACCACCATAAATACTTTCGCCACCCATGCCACTTGCTGTTGGATCTCCGCCTTGTACCATGAAGTCGTTGATTACACGGTGGAAAGTCACACCATTGTAATAACCATTTTTAGCGTGTGTTACAAAGTTTTCCACTGTTTTTGGTGCCACATCAGGTAATAGTTTAAATGTCATATCGCCTTTATTTGTGTGTAATACCATTTTAATTTCGTTACCGTTTATTTCTGAATTTAACTGAGGATAGTTCGTCATTTTTATTCTCCATTTCATGTTAAGATGATATATGTATTCTAACACAAATGAAGGGATGTATTGAATTATGTTATATCGTTTTGCACATAAAACTGGAAGCTACGGTGTCATAATAAAGGAAGAAGATGAAAATCAAGTCTTAGTTCAAGTGGAACAAGTTATCAAACACCCTAAACAAGGTGATTTACATAGCCCAACAGAAACTAAAAATGTATTTTTTCATGAGCGTAAAGCGCTAAGTCATTTTGAAAAACGCTATACAACTAAATCGCATCTCAAACCATTTACTGATGATGAATTGCCTTATGAGCAATCACTACAACAAGCAATCACTAAACTCGAGCTGAAATTAAAAGATCAAGATACGTTACATGCAAAGAAATCACTCGAGAATTTACAGCAACTTAAGAAGGATTACGCAATTCAATATAAACAAAATTTTGAATAAAAATACTGCGTTTCTTCTTATTTAAATAAACATTAAATTCATGTGCTTCATGGGTTAGCCATGTTTTTCAGAATAGTCTAATTCATGTATAATAACCTTATACTATTTTTAAAGGAGGATAAAATAATGAGTTTGTTACATATAGCGGTTCTTCTACCGTTAATATTTGCACTCATTATTCCATTTGTATATCGGTTTCATAAACGAATACATTTAGGATGGTTTGTGTTACCTATCCCCGTCGTCTTATTTATATATTTCCTCTCATATATTTCTACAACCATGTCAGGAAATACCATAATGGAGAAAGCAAACTGGATGCCTCATTTTGGTATGAATTTCGATTTATACGTTGATGGTCTGGGATTACTATTCAGTTTGTTAATAACTGGCATTGGTAGTTTAATTGTACTATATTCTATAAGTTATTTAAGTCGACAAGAGCAGTTAGGGAATTTTTATTGTTATCTGTTGCTCTTTATGGGTGCAATGTTAGGTGTTGTTTTATCTGATAATATTATTATGTTATATCTATTTTGGGAGTTAACTTCATTTTCTAGTTTTCTACTCATTTCATTTTGGCGTGACAAACAAGCATCTATTTATGGTGCTCAAAAATCAATGCTTGTCACTGTATTTGGTGGGTTATCACTTTTGGGTGGCCTTATTTTACTATCACTCGCAGGTGACTCTACAAGTATTCAAGCGCTTATTGGGAATGCATCTGAAATCCAAACAAGTCCATATTTCATTTTAGCAATGATATTTGTATTAATTGGTGCGATGACAAAATCTGCTCAAGTTCCATTTTATGTTTGGTTACCAGATGCAATGGAAGCGCCAACGCCTGTCAGTGCCTATTTACACTCAGCTACGATGGTTAAAGCAGGTCTTTACTTAGTAGCACGTATGACACCCATCTTTGCACTTTCACAGGGGTGGATTTGGACAGTAACTGCTGTAGGCTTAATCACTCTATTTTGGGCGTCATTAAATGCGACTAAACAACAAGATTTAAAAGGTATCTTAGCATTTTCTACCGTTTCACAACTTGGTATGATCATGTCTATGTTAGGTATAGGTGCAGTCAGTTATCATTTTGAAGGTGCTGAAAGTCAACTTTATGTTGCTGCGTTCACGGCTGCCGTGTTCCACCTTATTAATCATGCTACATTTAAAGGTGCGTTATTTATGATTGCTGGTGCCATTGACCATAGTACAGGTACGCGTGATGTTAAAAAATTAGGTGGATTGCTAACAATAATGCCTATTTCTTTTACAATTACTATAATCACCTCACTCAGTATGGCAGGTGTGCCACCATTTAACGGTTTTCTTTCTAAAGAGAAGTTCTTGGAAAGTATGATTGAGATCACAAATGTTAACCTATTTAGTTTAAATACGCTTGGCTTATTAATTCCAATCGTAGCAATTATCGGTAGTATATTTACATTTGTATATTCTATAAGATTCATTGGGCAAATCTTCTTAGGTAGCAATAAATCAGATGCTTTACCGAAAAAAGCACATGAAGCTTCTATACTAATGTTAGTTTCACCAGCTATTTTAGCAATATTAGTTATTGTATTTGGGTTCTTCCCTTCTATATTAACAGGATCAATTATTGAGCCTGCTGTTAACTCAATCAGTCAAACTACTGGGACGCATGCAGAATTCCATATGTTCCATGGGTTTACACCAGCATTTTTCTCTACCATTGGTATATATATTGTCGGTATATTACTGATTTTATCGTTTGGCTATTGGGTTCGCTTATTACGTGCGCATCCTACAAAACTTACAATCAATTACTGGTATGATAAGTTCGGTAATGATACGCCAGGTTACACAAGTAAATTCACAAATGCTTATGTGACTGGTTTTACGCGTAACAACTTAGTAATTATTTTTATCTCTTTAATCTTAATTACTTTAGCTACGTTATTAGTCACACCATTTAGTATTAACTTTAAAGACGTGAGTGAAATACGTCCATTTGAATTAATCATTGTAATACTTATAATTACATCTGCTTCTATGATTATATTTGCTCGTTCAAGACTATTCAGTATTATTATGGCAAGTGCTGTAGGTTATTCTGTCGCTATCTTCTTTATATTCTTTGGCGCACCAGATTTAGCCCTTACACAATTTGTAGTTGAATCAATTTCTACAGCGTTATTCTTATTGTGTTTCTACCATTTACCAAATTTAAACAGACATAAAGAGACGCGTTCGTTCAAACTTGTGAATGTTTTAGTTTCAGTTGGTGCAGGTGTGGTTGTTACTGTGCTTGGACTAATCACTTATGGCAATAGACACTTTGGTTCTATCGCTGAATTCTATAAAGAACATGTATATGATTTAGCACACGGCACTAATATGGTAAACGTCATACTTGTCGACTTCCGCGGTACTGATACTTTATTCGAATCCTCTGTGCTAGGTATTGCAGGTTTGGGAGTTTATACGATGATTAAACTCCGCACAAATGATAAATCAAATGATGAAGGAGGTAAAAACGTTGAAAAGACAGAAGAATAATATCATCTTTCAATATTCAGCAGTTCTTATCTTCTTCCTCATCGTAATGTTTGGTCTATCATTATTTTTAGCAGGACATTACACGCCAGGTGGTGGCTTCGTAGGTGGACTATTACTATCTAGTGCCCTAGTCATCATAGCTGTAGCTTTTGATATTAAAACTATGAGGAAAATCTTTCCTTGGGATTTCAAATTTTTAATAGGTGTTGGTTTGCTGTTTTGTATAGCAACACCTATGGCGAGTTGGTTTTATAATAAAAACTTCTTCACACACACACCGTTTGAAATACCTTTGGGAATTTTACAACCAATGGAAATGCATACGGCAACGTTCTTTGACTTAGGCGTAATGTTTGCGGTTATCGGTACAGTAATGACTATAATTTTATCGATTGGAGAGAATGAGTAATGGAAATAGTGATGATTTTTGTTTGTGGTATTCTCACTGCAATGAGCGTCTATCTCATTCTTTCTAAGAGTTTGATACGCATCATTATTGGGACTACTTTGCAAACACATACAGCCAATTTATTTTTAATTACAATGGGTGGATTAAAGAAAGGTGAAGTACCGATTTATGAAAAAGGTATCTCTTCCTATGTTGATCCAATTCCACAAGCGTTAATTTTAACAGCCATTGTAATTTCATTTTCTGTAACTGCGTTTTTCTTAGTACTTGCCTTTAGAAGTTATAAAGAATTAGGAACTGACAACGTAGAAAGTATGAAAGGAGTGCTAGATGATGATCGAGAGTAATCCCATTATTTCACTACTCGTCATACCAATGTTGACTATTATTGCACTTATTTTCATTGGTAAGCGCCCTATTATTAAACGATACGTTGCACTAAGCGGGACAGCTATCACATTAATTTTTGCATTTATTAACTTAAACAACGTATTACAGAATGGGATTATAACTTTAGAACTTGGTTCATGGAAAGCACCCTATAGTATCGTATTAGTGCTCGATATATTTAGTATCCTTCTCGTGATTTCAAGTTTAATTGTAACAATGCTGATTATTTTATATTCTTATCAATCAGTGGGTATAGAACGCGAAACGTATTACTACTACTTCGCAGTAATGTTCATGCTAACAGGTGTTATAGGTTCATTTATCACAGGTGATATTTTTAACTTATTCGTATTCTTCGAAGTATTCTTACTGGCATCTTATATTCTATTAGTAATCGGTGGAACGAAAGTACAATTAAGTGAAACTATAAAATATGTACTTATAAATGTTACATCATCCGCATTCTTTGTTATTGCAGTAGCAATGCTCTACTCTGTAGTTGGCACGTTAAATCTAGCTGATATTGGTGAAAAATTAGGACAACTACCTGCTGAAGATACTGGGATTGTAAATATCATATTCATTATGTTTATCTTTGTATTTGCAACGAAAGCTGGTGTTTTTCCAATGTACATTTGGTTACCAGGTGCTTATTATGCCCCACCAATTGCTATCATTGCCTTTTTCGGTGCGTTATTAACAAAAGTTGGTGTCTATGCAATTGCTAGAACATCAAGTCTTTTCATTCATGATACATCAAGCTTTCCGTTCTACATTATTCTCTTCTTAGCATTACTAACCATTATCTTTGGTTGTGTAGGTGCAGTGAGTTATTTTGATACTAAGAAAATTATTATCTACAATATTATGATTGCTGTCGGCGTTATTTTAGTCGGTGTAGCTATGATGAACCAAACTGGAATGATGGGCGCAATTTATTACACGCTACATGATATGTTAATTAAAGCAGCACTATTTTTCTTAATTGGTATTATGTACAAAATTACTAAAACACATGATTTACGCAAATACAGCGGTCTCATTAAAGACTATCCAGTTTTAGGTTGGTCATTCTTTATTGCGGCACTTAGCTTAGCAGGCATACCGCCGCTCAGTGGTTTTTATGGTAAATTTTATATTGTACAGGCTACCTTCGAAAAAGGTTTCTATTTAAGTGGTATTGTCATACTACTTTCAAGTCTTGTTGTACTTTATTCAGTTATTCGCATATTCTTACAAGGATTCTTTGGCGAATCAAAAGGATATAAAGTGAATCCTAAATTAAAATATAAAGGTATACTTGCGATTTCTATTGTCTCAGTCGCAATTTCAGTAGTTTTCGGATTATCTGCTGACTTTCTACATCCAATTATAAAAGATGCTGCTGAGGCATTCTATAATCCTAGTGTTTATATTGATGGCGTATTGGGGGGAAAATAGTATGGCAGTTCAAATATTAGTGAATTTACTTTTATCTGTTTTTTGGTTATTTGTAACAGGGAGTTATACTTTTAATAACTTTTTACTAGGCTACTTATTCGCCCTATTATTAGTATACCTAATGCGTGGTATTTTACCTGGAAGATTTTACATTATTACAGTTTATAAAATAATTAAACTCTTCTTCGTTTTCATCATAGAATTAATAAAAGCGAATGTCGATGTGATCCGCATTATTATTAAGCCAAAGATAGACAATGAACCAGCATTTTTCACCTATAATACAGATTTGAAAACAGATTGGGAAATTGCGTTATTATCTAACTTAATCACCTTAACACCTGGTACAATTGTGTTAGGCATAAGTGATGATCGTACTGAAATTTATATACATTGCATTGATTTTAGTACTAAAGAGGAAGAAGTCGAAGGTATTAAATCTTCCCTTGAAAAAGTCGTTAGAGAGGTAGGCGAAAAATGATGAACTACAATATAATTTTAATTATCGCATTAGTCATCGTAGCGTTGTCTATGCTAGGTATGCTTGTACGTGTAATCATAGGCCCTTCTCTAGCTGACCGTGTTGTTGCACTTGATGCAATAGGTATTCAACTTATGGCCATTGTCGCATTATTTAGTGTGTTCTTAGGCACTAAATATATGATGGTCGTCATCCTAATGATTGGTATTTTAGCTTTCTTAGGTACAGCAGTATTCGCAAAATATATGGATAAAGGTAAGGTGATTGAATATGATAACGACGATAGTCATTAGTATCGCACTTATTTTAATTATCCTTGGCTCACTCATTAGTGCACTTGCAGCAATTGGTCTTTTACGTTTAGACGATGTCTATTCAAGAGCACATGCTGCTGGTAAAGCTGCTACATTAGGCGCGATGTTATTAATTAGTGGTGTATTCTTGTTCTTTATTGGACGTGAAGGATACGCAAGTATGCAGTTACTTATTGGTATATTATTTATTTTAATCACCGGTCCACTATCAAGTCACCTTATTATTAAAGCTGCATATAACTTAGATACGCCCGCGTCTAAACGAACAAAACGTAACGATTTAAAAGAAGAATTAAAAGATACCAAAATCTAAAATAAAAAAACGCTACTATCTAATGATAGTAGCGTTTTTTTATTTTATCGACGGAGACTTACGTAATATGCCAATATGATTATTCCTATTTGTCATTGAGAGAAATAAATGATATATTAAATCGTAATTATTACGTTTTAAAAGGAGATTGAAATATTATGACAACTTGGACAATTATCGGCGGTGGTTTACATGCTGTTACTATAGCTATTAAATTAAGATCAAAGGGATTAAAAAGTGACCATTTAAAAATTATAGACCCTCACCATAATCTCTGTGAACAATTCAATAATCATACCAAACGTATAGACATGCCCTATTTACGTTCTCCATGCGTACATCATGTCCATCCTAATCCCTTTCATTTGAAACAATATGCTAAGAAAATGCAATATACACATCCAGCTTATGGTCCCTACAAACGACCAAACCGTGACATGTTTATGGATCATACACATGAGCTTATTCATCACTTTGAATTAAACCAAAGTCATATACAAAGTTATGCCAATAAAATAGAAAAAGACGACAAGCAATGGTTAATACAACTAAGCAATAGTGAATGGATACATACAGATAATTTAATTATTGCTTTTGGATGTAATCATGATACTTACACGCCTCAACTATTTGCACAACAACCCGATATATCACATGTGTTCGATGACAATGAATCCTATTATTCAGAAACTTCACATGTCGTCGGTAGTGGTATATCAGCTGCGCATTTATGCTTAAGACTATTAAAAGAAAATAATAATAAAATTCACCTGTGGACGAATAAACACATAGATGTACATGATTTTGATGCAGATCCTGGATGGCTCGGTCCTAAAAACATGACTTCTTTTAGTGCGATTCAATCTTCTGAAAAAAGATTCGATATTATAAAACGCGAGCGACATAGAGGATCTATGCCTAAAGAACTAGAATTAAGGCTTAAAAAGTACATCAAACAAAACAGATTGAGTATGCATGTCAATGAACTTACAGATATTCAGCAGCATCACATTTGCACTGAAAATTATTGCTTGCACTATGACCGCATTTTATTAGCTACAGGATTTAAAGAAGCAATCATGCAGCAGCCTATTATTAAGCAACTTAAGCATCACTTCCAAGCACCTATCACATCGTGCGGCTTGCCATTTATCTCTTCAACCTTAGAATGGATACCTAATCTCTTTGTCACAGGTGGTTTAGCTGATTTAGAGATTGGTCCATTTGCACGCAATATTATGGGCGGACGAGAAGCAGCCCTTCGAATTGCAGAAGCTTATGATGAAATTGAAAATCAAATCAAAACAAAAAAAGCGATATAAAGTTAAATAATTAACTTTATATCGCTTTTTATTTTCATTAACGTTTCAAAGGCTTTATAGCAATTGTTCCGCGCATGACACAAATTAATCTATCTGTATCATCTTTAATCTCTATATTCCACACCTGTGTTGTCTTACCTTCATGTATGATAGATGCGGTTGCGTAAATTGTGCCCTCTGTTGTAGAACTAATATGATTGGCATTCATTTCTAATCCTAGTGGTACATATTGATTCGTATCGATTAAATATGCTGCCCCCATAGAACAAGCTGTCTCTCCTAATGCTAAACTCGCACCACCATGTAAATAGCCAAAGGGTTGTTTAACTTGATCAGTTACTGGCATAGACATGATTAATAAACCCTGTGCTTCTTTTTCTACTTTCATATTTAACGCTTCTAACATATTAGTCATTGCTGTCACTCCATTTTTCACTTAATAGCTTTATAGTACCATAGCAGCAATTGTACCGAAAATAATTAATGGTATATTATAAAACATAAAGTTAGGAATGCACGTATCTCTAATGTGATCATGCTGTCCATCAACGTCTAAACCTGCAGTTGGGCCTAGTGTTGAATCACTTGCTGGCGAACCAGAATCACCTAACGCACTCGCTGTGCCAATTAAAGCTATAAGCGCCATCGTGCTTAATCCTAATGATTCACCTAAAGGAACAAATAAAGTAGCTATAATAGGTATCGTAGCAAATGATGAGCCAATGCCTAACGTGACAACTAATCCAATCAAATACATTACGATAATACTTATAAGTTTGTTATCTCCTATCACACCACTTATACCGTTCACTAATTTAGCAATATCCCCTGTTTCATTCATCACACCTGCAAACCCATTTGCAGATAAAATAACGACACCGATAAAGGACATAATTTGTATACCATCCACAAATTTTTTGTCTAATTCAGTCCATTTATACGCTCTAGAAACAAAGAATACTAGAACACCTGCTAATGCCCCGAAGATCATTGAATCCGTAAACAATTGGACGAGGAATGTTGCAATAATAGAAACGACCGTAACTACAAGTATATAGGGTTTAATTTCAGTTTGAGTTGTTTCTTTTACTTCATCACGTTGGATATATTTTCTTGGTTTTCTATAATAATATATACCTGCAACCAAACCGACAATATACCCTAATGATGGAATAAGCATTGATTTCCAAATCATACCCATTTCAATCGGGTGGCCTGCTTTTGAAAAACCACTTTGAATAATTTGATGGAAAATTTGACCAAAACCAAAAGGCATAAGTACATAAGGAAAACATAAACCAAATCCTATAATGATTGCTATTTGTCTTCTATCGATATTAAGTTCATTAAACAAACTTATTAATGGTGGTATAACAATTGGAATAAATGCAATATGTACAGGAATTAAGTTCTGACTCATTATACTTATCGCTAATAATGCAATAATAATAATGATTTTTACTTTTACTCGTGACATTTTACTATTTTCAGCATGAATAGCATCTATAATTTTATTCACTAAATAATCGGTAATGCCACTGTAAGAAATAAGTGCTGCAAAACCACCTAACAAAGCATAACTAAGTGCTACTTCAGCACCATCTACTATATTTTTACCAAATACGGACACGATTTCAGTGACATTCATCCCTGAAATTAAGCCGCCTACTAGCGCACTCACGAATAAACTTATCACTACATTTAATCTACATAAACATAAGATAATCATCAGCACTACTGCTATAACTACTGCATTCATCACAAAGCATAACTCCTTTACCACGTTATCGAACTAAAGCATTACGAGATTTATAATATCAATATCCACTTCAATTGTCAATGACATTTACCCAAAGTGTTTCCATGTTTTTTAATTCCTTAATAATTCATAACTACTGTCAAATGAATATTGAATGAGCTTTTCATATTATAAATGAAAAATGGAAAACTCTATAAAATGATTTATGAGTTTTCCATCATAATAATAACAAAAACATTTAAATTACTTTAACATTTCATTTACTTTAATGTGCGCAACCATTGAACAATAGTTGGAATTAAATAACCTGTCGGTCCTTTTGGCCCTTTATGTGTGTTGTTATTAGTTGTTGCAGGCCCTGCAATGTCAAAATGTAAATGAGGTGTTTCACCTGCAAAATGATTAATAAATGTAGCGGCAAACAAAGCTTTTCCGTGACCATTTGTATGATTCACTAAATCAGCGACTTCACTTTTACGGATTAAACTTTGCTCTGTAGCAGTCATTGGTAATTCAAAAACATATTCGTCTACTAATTGTGCTTTAGCCAATATAGACTCAAGTTGCTGTTCTGCGTTATGTTTAAACACTGCAGCTTTATCTTCACCAAGCGCTGCTACAGCTGCGCCAGTTAAAGTTGCAAAATCAAGAATGACTTGTGGTTGAAATTGATTTGCATAAAATACTGCATCCCCTAATACTAAGCGTCCTTCAGCATCCGTATTTAATACTTCAACAGATTCACCGCTTAATGCTGTATAAACATCGTCAGGTTTCATAGCTATTTCATTCACCATATTTTCAGCGGCTGCAATAACCCCTACAATATTTACTTTAAGTTCTAATTGGCGTGCTGCTTCAATCATTGCGATTACATTTGCAGAACCACACATATCATACTTCATTGTTTGCATGCCTATTTTTGGTTTAATAGAATAGCCACCAGAATCGTAAGTGATACCTTTACCTACAAGTGCGATAGGTTCGGCATCTGCATTGCCTCCATTATATGTAAGTGTGATTACTCTAGGCCCATGCTTTGAACCCTTACCAACGGCATGTATCAATCCAAATCCTTCACGTTGTACCGTATCGCTATCTTTGATATCAACAACAACATCTGTATCTATAAAATGATTTTGAATGCATTCAGCATAATAACCTGGTGTTAATATATTAGGTGGTATATTACTATAATCGCGCGCCAAATTAATCGATGAACCAATAATTAATCCTTGATTAACAAATGATTGCACTGCTGAACTTTCTGTATGTATATCTAAATCAAGTTGATAAGGTGGCATTTTATTCGTTTTATAACCATCAAATTGATACGTTGCTTGTTCACTTTGCTGTCCTAAAATTTCTGCAACCGTATCTATCGTGATTACCTGAGAGCCAAATGTATCAAATAAGAGCGAAGCTTGAGTAATTCTGTCTTTTTTTAAATATTGGAATAAGTTGCCAAATACTTTTAAGAAACCACTATAGTTCGTTGTTTTTAAATTGCCTAAACCAACTGTAATGAGTTTTAATTTTTTATCATTTAATGAAAACAGTGTACTAGAAATTATTCCAACGTTTGTATTAATAATTTGATTACGTTTTAGTTCTTCTAATTTTTCAATTATATTTTCACCTTCTACAGTTAACTCACTAATTTGATTCAAGTGTTCTGGCACACCTACTACTAAAGTTTTATTGTTAATATTAGTATTGCTTTGCATTGTTACTTGCATTGCGCATCCCTCTTTTTTAATTAAATTTTAAATGTGTCATAGTCTACCACTTATTTTTATTAAAAATGATACCTCGGTTTATATGACTTGACGCTTTTTTATTTAATAAAAAGACCTATCTATTTACTAGACAGGTCTTTTTAAGTACAGAATCACATAGTGCATGCGCCTGTATTATTTAATTGATATATTAAAATTTACCTTTTTTAAATGCTAAACCGACACCGCCGAGTTTGTAAACTGCACGTGTATCGATAACTTTTTTCATGAATGCAGCTTTTTTACCTTGGATATCTTTACCATAAACAACGCCTACACCATCATTTGAACCTAATGAACATACAGTACCACGATCAACATATTCAAATTCTTGAGTTGGTTGACCTTCTAAAATATTTTTAATGTTTTTAGCAGTTTGTTCACCTTGTTGCATAGCAATTTGTGCAGTTGTTGGTAATGGACGTTCTTCACCAGCTGGTATAAATGCAGAAACATCACCAATTGCAAAGACATCGTCATAACCTTCTATAGTTAAATCTTGTTTAGTAACGATGCGGCCACGTTTAACGCCTTCAAATGATTCTTCCATTAATTTGCTACCACGAACACCAGCAGCCCATACAACTGTATTACCTTCTAATTGTTGCTCTTCATCGTTAACTTTTACTACGAAACCTTTTTCGTTAGCTGCAACGATTGGAGTACCAATTTTGAATTCTACGCCTCTATCTTCTAAGTAACTTACGGCATGGTTAACTAATTCATCAGAGAACATTGGTAACATTTTTGGAGCAGCTTCGACACAAGTAATTTTAACTTTGCCTTGTTCTACACCATATTTATTACATAATTCAGGGATGCGGTCAGTTAATTCACCTAAAAATTCCACACCAGTAAATCCTGCGCCACCAACAATAATAGCTAAATCTTTGTCATCTTTTTGTTTAGAAGATGCATAATTAGCAAATTTGTCTTCGATATGACGAGATAATTTACGAGCAGTTAAAACGCTCTCAATTTGGAAAGCATGATCTTTCATGCCTTTGATACCAAATGTTTCACTTTCGAAACCTAATGATACAACTAAGATATCGTAATCAAAGATACCAGCGTCAGTTTCTACTTTTTTAGCATTACGGTCGATTTTTGTAACTTCAGCTTTAACAAAGTTAACTTTATCTTTGTTTACTACACTTTCAACTGGATATAGTAAATCTTCATAGCTAATCGTACCTGCTGAAGCTTCATGTAACCAAGTAGCTTCATAATGGTAATCATTTTTATTAATTAATGTAACTTCAGCTTCATCTGCTGAAATTTGCTTTTGTAATTTTGTAATAGTTTGTAGACCTGCATAACCCGCACCTAAAACTAATACTTTTTTACGATCTTGAGCCATTTCATTCACCTAAGCTTTCATAATTTTTTTGTTGCTATAGTCTTTTGCTATACCCTATATTTTAATTAGTAATTCACAAAAAAGACATTTTTTACCCAATACTAATTTTATAGTTTTTATAGCTTATTTTCAAGCGCTAATGCCCATATTGTTTATTATTTCACATAAACTTATAAAAGGCTATAGCTCACCTTAGATATTATGCGAACTATAGCCTTTAAATTTTAAAAATCAAATTAACAATTTTCTGGAGAACCCGCAACTTTGGCTGTTCTAAATGAACTACCACAACCGCAAGATGCAACTGCGTTTGGATTATCAATTTGGAAACCGCCGCCCATGAGTGACTGTTTGAAATCAATTCTGGTACCATCTAATACAGGTTTGTCATATTTTTCTACAAGTACTTTCAAACCGTGGACCTCCAAAACTTCATCGTTTTCACCTGGTTCTGCTTCAGCTGACATACCATAAGTAAGGCCTGTACAACCACCACCATTTATTTTAATTTTTAAATAACCATCTACCATATCATTTTGTTGTAACATGTCTTTTACTTCAAATGCTGCTGCTTCAGTTATTTCAACTACTGCCATTATAATTACCTCCTAAAAAATCCATGTTTCTTCTATATGTGCGTAAATTTTTTGTAATAAGTCATCTGGCGAATCACCTTCAACGATATCACCATTCACTAGTGCATACAACCCACTTGAACATAGTCCGCAATTTTGTAAGCAACCATATTCTAATACGTCTACTTCAGGGTCATTTTCAAGTTGATTATATACGTAGTCCCCGCCTTTCGCTAAATTCGAAATGCAGAACTCAATTATTGGATTCATAATACACCCTCTCATAAATTATCAGTTAAACAATTATAACAAATACTGCCCATAATTGACTACATACTAGCTTATAATATCTACACGTTTAAAAAGCACTATCAAACGAAAATAAACAGCTGATTATAGAAATATAATAATTTAATTAAACACGTTTGTTTATCAAATCGTTCATATCAAAACAAGCCCTTGTTATTTAAACTGATAGGATAACAAATTTCGTTACAAATTAAATGTAATTACAAATAATAAAGTATCTCCTTTATTTGTAGAAGTATTCAAAAAGGCTTATAATATATCTAAGTAAGCTGATTATAAAAAATTGGTATATCCATGAAAGACGAAATATGATTTAACCACATTATATTTAATAACTTACATTGAAGAATTAATGATAAAATACATCTCGTTTTATCTTAATCCTCAATACAATTTTTACTAGAGGGGTATCATAAATGAAAAACTTAGTATTATTAGGTGGCGGCTATGGAAATATGCGTATCATGTCCCACATTTTACCATCTGCACTTCCTGAAAACTATTCGGTTACTTTAATTGACCGTATGCCTTACCACTGTTTAAAGCCAGAGTTTTATGAGTTGGCTGCTGGCACTAAATCTGATAAAGATGTTCGTATGAATTTTCCCGATTCTGATCGCATCAACAATGTTTTTGGTGAAATTAATGATATTGATTTAGACGATCAAATTATTTCAGTTGGCAATACGAAAGTAGATTATGATGAATTAGTGATTGGTTTAGGCTGTGAAGATAAGTATCACAGTGTTCCAGGTGCAGAAGAATATACTCATAGTATTCAAACGCTATCTAAATCTCGTGAGACTTTCCACCATTTAAGCGAATTACCAAATGGTGCCAAAGTAGGTATCGTTGGTGCTGGATTAAGTGGTATCGAATTAGCCAGTGAATTACGTGAAAGTCGTGAAGATTTAAAAATCTATCTCTATGACAGAGGCGAACGTGTTCTAAGCCGTTTTCCTGAAAAGTTAAGTCAATATATTGAAAATTGGTTTAAGAAAAATGACGTAACTGTAGTACCAAACTCTGATGTTAATCGTGTAGAACCAGGCCGTATCTATAATAATGATGTACCTGAAGAATTAGATTTAATCGTATGGACTGCAGGTATTCAACCTGTTGAAGTAGTAAGAAACCTTCCAATCGACATTAGTAAAGGTGGCCGTGTTATTTTAAATCAATATCACCAAGTGCCTACCTACAAAAACGTCTATGTGGTGGGTGACTGTGCAGAATTACCACATGCACCAAGTGCACAGCTCGCTGAAGCACAAGGTGATCAAATTGCTGATGTAATGAAATTACAATGGCAAGGCAAAGCACTTCCAGAAAAAATGCCAGAAATTAAAGTTCAAGGTTTCCTAGGCTCACTTGGAGATAAAAAAGGGTTTGCTTATATAATGGACCGAACTGTTACTGGCCGCTTGGCTTCTATTTTAAAATCAGGCGTACTGTGGTTATATAAATACCATAACGGTTAAATAGTCCTCTTTCCTCAAATTTACTATCATGAAAAGTAAATTTGAACAATAAAGCGCTTGA
Organism: Staphylococcus sp. NAM3COL9; assembly: GCF_001431205.1. Lineage (GTDB taxonomy): Bacteria > Bacillota > Bacilli > Staphylococcales > Staphylococcaceae > Staphylococcus. Next base: position 127,121 of record NZ_LGPC01000014.1, read on the forward strand.
GACATCATTATTAGATGTCTCAAGCGCTTTTTACATTTTAAAACGTAATATTAATTTAAAAACTAAATAGAATTTACTTAATGTGAATCCATAAATTTCGTTATATCTTTTAATTGTACATAACCATCTGATACATATTCTTCATTTATAGTGACTAATGGGTAGAATAATTCATCTTCTTGAATGCGTTCAATGTACTGTTGGTCATGATCTGTTAAGTTCTCAGTATCTTTTTCAATATCAATGTATGTGAATTCAAACTGAACATCTGGATATTTCCTTTTTAACAATGTTTGTAACCAATCATAAGTATTGCGTGATGTTGGCGCATTAACACAACTTGCACAAACAATATCTGCACCATAAACGATTACACTAGCTTTATTCATTTTAACATTCCCCTTTTGTATCGATTGATAGATTTTTCCTTACATTTCTATTATAATAAAAAGATAAGCAGAATATGAAATAACTCACTTGAAAGGAGGCATTTCCATGCCAACCGAAAATGTAACAATGTTTGATCAAGTGGCAGAAGTAATTGAAAAACTGCGTCCCTTCTTACTACGTGATGGCGGTGACTGTTCACTTGTTGATGTAGAAGATGGAATTGTTAAACTACAATTACATGGCGCTTGTGGTACATGCCCTAGTTCAACAATCACTTTAAAAGCAGGTATTGAACGTGCTTTGCATGAAGAAGTACCAGGAGTAATCGAAGTAGAACAAGTATTCTAATTGATATATTCATATATAGATAACATCTAAAGATTAAGTTTCTTTCGAGCACTTTAACTAACTATTTCACTTTTACAATGCGAATAGTTTCAAAGCATAGGTAGGCTAAACGAATAACATCGTTTAGCTTTTTTTGTTTCACTAAAATTACAAGTGCTTTGATAGAGATGCATTCTCCGTCATAATATCAATTTTCTGACTGATTATACAATATTCCGGACTTTTTCACCGTTTATTGCTAGTGAATGTATCATAAAAATAAGTATAGGGAATAATTCAGACTAGAAAAAAGAATACAAGCACTACTTCTTCAATTATGAAGAAGTAGTGCTTTAAAAGCTTAATATAAACACATTTTCACTTCAGTCAACTATTCTGCAATATAAAAATAATTCTGAGAATCATTAATAAAGGCTAAGTCATTCTCGTAAGTGTTGATTAATTCTTTCACTTATATATACCCAACCTTTCCAGCCGATATGTACTGCATCACTTACAACATACGGTTCATAGTCTTTATCTGACATATCATAAGCATCCCCACCATGTTTTACAATTGTTTGATTGATTTTTTTATAAATACCTTGTCTTCTATGTTTATCAATACCAATATAATCATACCACTTACCATTAGAAGGCAAGATAATATATTCAACGTCAGCACCAGCTTCATTTAGTGTATCTACTAACAATGCTAAATCATTAAACTCTGGTGAGTTAATATTGAACTCATAATCTCTATTTATTTTACGTTTATGGTTTTTTATTAAATCCCAATATTCATCTCTAATACCAAACTCATTTGACTTTGTGCGTGCTTCACCATATTTTTCTGCCTGCTTTTCAATATCTTTCCATGACTGGCCTTCTTGAGTTACAGGTTTAACTTGCGATAGTGGAGAGGAAGTTAACGGAAACCTACCTTTTATTAATTCAATTTTTTTCAATTGATTATCTTTGAAAGATGAAATATAGGTATCATTAACATTTTTGGGTTGTTGCGCTATTTTTTCCAAATATGGTTTATTTTCAGCTTCTTTAAATTGTAACAACCTTTTAGCAAAACGTTGTTTAAGTTTAGAGCTTAAATTTTTTTGATTAAACAGTTGATTTAACTGTGCATGAGAAATACGTGCTTTATAATTTTCAGAGGTCAAACCATTATTAGTAAACCATTGTGGTGATACAATAAAGGCCATTTTTTTATCTTTAAGATTATCATATTGTGAACCAAGTTCTACAGCGTTAACCAAATCTGTTGAACCCCCTGTTCCAATTAAAAATGGTTTTTTAGAAATGTTTTTATTATCGTTTATTAATATAACTGGGTTAAAAGGATCATCTTTCTCGAGTTCACTTGAACCGTAAATTGGATAATATGCATTAGATTCATACATCTTATCTTGAATTAACGTTCCTTTTAACACTTGGTCTGATAAGGATATACGTTGTATTTCTAAAATTTTTGAATTAATTAATCCTGTAAACCAATTCACTGGTAGAGCTAAGAAAATTCCAAACAATATAAGACTTGCGATGATTGGTATAAATGGTTTTAATTTCATCTTAATTCTTCTAAAACCGCTACAATTTTATTTGGTGTTTCCCATTCGTCTCTATCAAAATCCATGATTGAAACCTCAATATCTAATTTGTTTTGTATTTCTAATAAAAGCCCCACTGTTTGAAATGAGTCTATTATACCTTCTTCAAATAACTCAACATCTGGATTTTCTTTAACGATACTATTTTCAGCTACTTCTTCTAATAAATCTAAAACTTGTTCTCTAAATTCCATAAAAATTCCTCCTATTTTTTAAAACAGTTTTCCAGAAAATATCAGAAAACCAAACGTCACAAAATGAAATGTGATAATGATACTTAACATTGTGGTAAATTGATTTTGCCATCGTGGGGGGTGATTTTTTCGCCACTTTTCATAATAACCATAGCTAATAAAGAGTCCCGCATGATACAAACCATATAAAATATAATGAAATTCAATACCATGCCACACACCCATGATTAAAAAGTTGAGTGAAAACGCAATATGCGACATCGTAAATTGACTTTTCAATAATTTTGTCTTTGACATAAAGAATAAAGATCTCATATATATACAATCTCTAAACCAAAACGATAATGACATATGCCATCTATTCCAAAAATCTTTAATATTTTTAGCTTTAAAAGGTTGCTTAAAGTTTTGAGGTGTTTGTATGCCATACAAATGGCTAAATGCAATGGCAAACAATGAATAACCTGCAAAATCAAAAAACAAATATAAACTATAGGCATACATATACAACCATTTTGCAGTAACGCTCGTAAAATTTAACATGAGTGGATTGATTGCATATGTTTGGATTAAGTAAGCAATAATATATTTATACAAAAATCCAAGCATTATAAAATGAATTGCTTTACCTAATAGTTCACAATAACGCTCACGATTAGGTATTTTATTATCATCTTTTACAAATCGTTTATAGCGATCGATTGGTCCTGATGAAATGGTTGGAAAGAATGAAATAAATTGTATGACTTTCCAAATTTTTATTTCTTTAATTGACCCGTCACGTATTTCCATCAATAATTGAACACTTTTAAAAGTTACATATGAAATACCTAAAAATCCTATAAATTCTATAACTTTATTTTCATGAAGTTTCAACTGCGCAGCTCCAAACCAAGAACTTTGCATCACTTTCACAATAATTAGCGGTAATATAGATAATGTAATTACCATAAAAAATTTACTAAATGTATTATTTTTAGCTCGAGATTTCCAATAATACATAATAATTACGACTTGCCAAATCGTATAGAGCAAAAAATTCATAACTTGAACACTTAAATAGTCCTGTCCAAATAAATTGTGTTTTTCAGATGAGAAAATAAGTAAAATCATTAACGCAGTGCTCACGCCATTATATATACGACTTCTTTTACCCATAAGACCAAGAATAATGACTGGTATTAATACGATAGTTGCTATGAAAAAAAACGTAAATGTGCCATATGGAATCATTATATTACATCCTCAGCAATTTTTTTACGATCTAATTTACCATTTACTGTTAAAGGTAATTTATCTTGAAATATAATTTTCCTTGGTATCATATATTCTGGTATATGCTGTTTTAATACATATTTAATGTCATGAATAGCTTCTTGTTCATTTTCAACACGTTCATCTTCATTTACTACAATTACAGCATTCAAATATATGACTTTATTGCCTTTATATATTGGCACTACTATAGCTTCCTTGATACACGCTATTTGACGTAATTGAAATTCTATTTCTTCTAATTCCATTCTGTAACCATTTAATTTAATTTGAAAATCTATGCGACCATTAATAAACCACTGCTCATCTTTTATTTCTGCTTTGTCACCAGTGTAGTAATATTTTTTATTATTATTTATTTTAAAAACTTCATTAGAACGATCCTTATCTTTCACGTATCCCTCGCTTACACACTTTCCAGAAATAACAAGTTCGCCTTTATCTGTCAGTGATAAAGATGTACCTGGTCTTGGCACACCTACTGGTAAAGGATTATATTGTTCAATTACTGATTCAGTAATCAATATGCTTGTAACAGCTACAGTTGCTTCTGTAGGACCATATGTATTGTATATATAAGCATTTGGAAAACGCTGTAATAACATTTGGGCAGTGCTATGCGCCAAAACTTCCCCACAAAAGAAAAATTCTTTTAAACTAGCATATGATGCCTCTGATAAATTAGGCAGCGTTAAACACATCTCCATAAAGGATGGCGTTGAAACCCATATATTTATTTTGGAGTGCTCCAGCATCTCATTTAATCGTTTAGGTTTATTAATCATCGTTTTATCTACTAAATTTAATGTGCCTGCGGTTGCTATACATGGATAAATAGCCATTACTGATAAATCAAATGAAAATGGCGCTTGATTCAACCATTGTTGCTTATGACCCAATACATTAAGGTCAACTATCCATTCAGTGAATTGATTTAAGCTTCCATAGCTTATTTGAACTCCTTTAGGGTCACCTGTAGAGCCAGATGTGAATATCGTATAAGCAATATCTTCACTTACCATTTTAGAATCAAATTGTTTCATGTTTAATGCGCTTGTCATCATACTCTGATCTATCACATCAATTTCCTTTATATTTATATTATTGTCAGTTGTATTGAATATAAATTGACCTTCTATTTTTTCAATAATGGACTGAATACGATCCTTAGGGATAGATGTATCGATTGGAACATAACCACAACCTGCTTTAATACTTGCTAACATTCCCACAATCATAAATGGAGACATGTGACCATATAAAATGATCGGTCGCCTGGATTCTTTAATAATCTCAGCAAGTATATTTGAATATTGGTTTAATTCTCGATACGTCAAGCTCTCATTATTATGTTGAATTGCTTTATGATCAGGGTGATTTTGGGCATTTTCAATTAGTGAATGTATAATATCTTTCATGCTTCTCTCCTCAGTTAAAATTCATTATAAATAAAGTTGTTATGGGTATCGCCAGTACCATATATGAGATATAACGCTATAAAAATAGAAAAATATAGCAGCGTTATTAGCCAAGGTTTTAACTTATGAAATAATGAATCTTGTTCTATTTTTTTACTCATTGTTCACCTCTTCTATACTAATTAGGACTACACTATAATAAAATTATGTAATAAATAAAAATTTATTAGTTAAAGAAATTTACATTGCATTAACATTTTACTAATATATTATACATTTTTTACCACAGCTTGACAATTGAATAAACAATTTTATATATAACAAAAATGTTATATTGAATTACGCATAAAAAAAGTGGCATTCATTTTTTATAATCAATTCAAAATTGAGTACAAAAAACTGCTAATAAAGTCTTTGACTTTATTAGCAGTTCTGAAAAAGATGTGATTTAATTTTATGAAATCGGTGTTTTAGCATTTTTATGACTTAACACTAAACGTATATTATCTACACAAAGTTGAATCATGCGATTTCTCGTTACTACAGATGCACTACCAATATGTGGTAAGATAACTGCATTTTTCATTGATAACAATGGATGCGTCATATCAATCGGTTCTTGACGTAAGACATCCAAGCCACATGCAGCAATTTCTCCATCTTGTAAAGCATTAACAAGTGCTTGCTCATCAACAACTGCGCCTCGGCCAATGTTAATGAATATCGCATCATTTTTCATCTTTTTAAATGCAGCAGTATTAAATTTATTTCTTGTATCTTCAGTAAGTGGCGCTGTACAAATAATAAAATCACTATGCTCAAGTAATGTATCAAACGGTACATATAAAGCGCCTAATGCTTCTTCAGCGTCTTTATGTCTTGACCTATTGTGATACAAAATATTTGCATTAAATCCTTTCAAGCGTCTCGCAAAGGCTTTACCAATATCACCCATGCCATAGATACCTACCTTGGCATTATATAAATCTTTACCTGCCAAAAGATATGGACCCCAACTTTGCCACTCACCTCTTTGTACGTATTGCTCCGCTTCAACAATGCGTCTTGCTACGGTCAACATCAAAGTAAAGCCTAGCTCTGCTGTTGTCTCAGTTAACACGCCAGGCGTATTCGTAACAACTATCCCTTTACTTTGTACAAGTTGTACATCTATATTATCGAAACCAACTGCCATATTTGCAATCACTTTCAAATGAGGTGCTGCTTCTATAACTTCTTCGTCAATTTTTTCACTTAAAGTTATAAGACAAGCAGTTGCATCCTTTAAAGATGCTAAAAATTTATCTCTTGGCATTGGTGTATAAGATTCATTCCAAACTTCAACATCCGCAAGTGTTTCTAATTGTTCTATAAATGACTTAGGTATTTTTCTACTAACGACTATTTTATTCATACAATCACCCCTACATTTTGAGTTCTTTGATCACTTCATTCAAATCTTTAAACGTATAAGTCGGAGGTATTTCTTTTAGTACGATTTGTTCCTTAGTTGTGACGCCAGTTTGTACATGTATCGTGTCAACGTTCACATTAATTCCTGAAAGTATATCTGTATCATATAAATCTCCAACCATAGCTACTTCTGAGCGCTCTAAATCTAAAATTTCTAATGCCTTTTTCATAATAATAGGTTCCGGTTTACCAATAAATGTCGGTTGAACACCTGTGGATACTGTTACAACACTTGTAATAGCACCGTTACCTGGTAAAAAACCTCGTTCTTTAGGTATAGATACATCCTGATTCGTTGATATAAATTTCGCACCATTGCGTACACCTAATGTTGCAGTAGTTAACTTTTCATATGTTACCGCTTCATCTAATCCAATTACTACGTAATCAACAAACTCATCGTCTTTCAGTATTAATCCATGACTTGTTAGTGCTTTTTCAAGTCCGCTACCACCTAACATATAAACAGTAGCACCTGGAGATTCTTCTGAAATGTATTCAGCAGTTGCAAGTGCTGAAGTAACTACTTCGTCAGCCTTTGCATCTACACCCATTGTATGTAATTTTGTAGCTACTTCTTCTGGTTCTTTCGTAGAATTGTTCGTTACATATAAATGTGGAATTTGTTGTTGGTTTAAATATTCTATAAATTGCGTTGCACCATCAATAGTTTCATTACCTTTATACATCGTGCCATCTAAATCAATAAGATAAGCTTTGTAATTTTTCATTAATACTTACTCTCCTTTTTTACCAAAAGCTGTAACTGGCACATCTTCACTTTTTAGAAAACGTATGACTTCTTCAATGAATTGTTGATAATAAGGCACCGTCTCATCAAAAAGTGGTATAAGACTGGCCGTATCAAGTTCATCATAATAGTGGACGAATTGTTTTCTTACATCGACCGTTTCATTGATGTGAACTTGTGTGTCTTTAGAAATCACTTTTTCTAATTCTAAAATATCGATAACATCTTTATAGTTACCTGGATCTCTTAATATAAAACCATCAATAACCATATTTCCAATATCTACAGCAGACTCTATAAACATTTGTGCAATACGTTCAAATGCATAGTGATTATCTTTACTTTGAGGATAATCTGTAATTAATTGTTGTAAATAATTTAACTTTGTATTCAATTTTTCTTTATTAACAAAATACATCATCGTCACCCCTATCACTCTAATCATACCATACCTTTGCAGTCGAATTCATTTATCGTTATACTGTGAATTAAGACTTTTTAACCACAAAATCATAAATCAACTACTGCATTATATTATAAGTCACACACTACGAGGAGTGTAATAAAATGATTGATATGTATCTATATGACGACGATGAATCAGCTCAAGTCCAATTTGTCGGTTTTGTAGGCGAACATAGTCGTTACGATTTAATGTTAGTCCAAACCAATCGCCATTTTGGCAAAACTATCGTATTAAATATGCAAACAAATAAATTCGGGATTATTGGCACAGATGATTTAGAAGAAGAAGGTTACATCTCATACATACTTGGTGTTAATGAAGATGAAGGAAATGAAATCACCGAATATCTAAATGAAATCATCCAATAGTTATAGACTATTAACAAACTTCATTGTTATCTTTATATCACCTTTTCATATGAGACACTTGAGGAAAAAAGCGAGTCAAAGACTACATACTCACTCCATATTCCTGAGCATGCATAACCAAAATCAAAATATTATAAAATAGAAAAAGAACTCATCCGTAAATTTTAGCGAATGAGTTCTTTTTTACATCGGAAGATTTATGTTCTGCTCCCTTTTTATTAATCAACATTTATTTTTCTGTATCTTGAATACTCGGCTTAATTTTTACGTCTTGCAATTTATTTTCTTCAAAATCAGGATCAATCTCTTCAGTTTCATCTACATATTCTTTAAGTTCTTGTTCCGGAATACGTCTCAAGATAAAATATGGGCAACCAAAATTACAGTATTCTAATAAATAATCTTGTATTGTCGAAAAACGTTTGCTCAACTCTGCTTTTTTATTTTTATCAGTATAAAAACCTTTTAATCTTAATTGTTCATAACCAAAGTCACCTACAATATAATCATACTTATCTAATATGTCAGAATAACGATTTGCGAATGTTTCCTCGTCAAAACATTCTCTATACTCTTCCATGATTTCAAAGTAGTGTTCATTCACTTTTATCATTTCATTCACCTAATCTAAGTATACTATCCATACCTTCAATGATCACAAAACTGTTACAGTCTGCCTCATCTATGTATATATACTTTATATTTCTAATAAAGACTTAGTCCATAAAGTGAAGCTAAATTAAGCACACTTAACAAATGAACTAAGTCTTTTTTTACTATTAAATCTTTGTATCAGTACCCAATTTTTCTTCACCAATACGATGTTTTTCTTTTGCAGCTGCGTTCACTTGTTCATCCGCATGATATGAGCTTCTTACAAGCGGACCAGCTTGGCAATGTTTAAAACCTTTATCCATCGCAATTTTTCTTAATTTACCAAATTCTAATGGCGTATAGTATTTTTCAACTTTTAAGTGTTTACGTGAAGGTTGTAAATATTGACCAATTGTTAAAATATCTACATCGTTTGCACGTAAGTCATCCATTGTTTCATAAATTTCTTCGTGTGTTTCACCTAAACCTACCATTAAACTTGATTTAGTTGGAATATCGGGTTGTAACTCTTTTGAGCGTCTTAAGAACTCTAACGTACGGTCATACGTTGCTCTTGCACGAACTGTCGGCGTTAATCGGCGGACTGTCTCGATATTGTGGTTTAAAATATCTGGTTTTGAAGCCATTAATGTTTCTAATGCTTCAAAATCTCCACCCATATCTGATGGCAAGATTTCTATTGAAGTAAAAGGATTACGTTCGCGTACTTTACGTACCGTCTCAGCATAAACATTTGAACCAGCATCTCTTAAATCATCGCGTGCTACTGCTGTTATAACAACATGTTTTAAGTTCATTAATTCAACAGATTCAGCCACACGTTCTGGCTCATCTAAATCTAACTCATTAGGCAATCCTGTCTTAACTGCACAGAAACGACAAGCACGTGTACAAACCGCGCCTAAGATCATAAATGTAGCAGTACGACGTTCCCCCCAACATTCATGTATATTAGGGCACTTTGCCTCTTCACAAACTGTATGCAAATTCTTTTCACGCATCATTTTCTTTAGACCAGTGTAGTTCTCGTTAGTGTTTAGCTTTATTTTCAGCCAATCTGGTTTACGTAAAATTTCTTCATTTTTAGTAGCCATATCCGCACAATCCTCCTGAGTTTGAAATCTGTCCTCATTATAACGAAATTCCCATTAAATTTAAACGTATAATGTTACTTTTTAATATTCTAGTAATTTTTCTTTAAAAATATCTCTTAAGAATTCAGGCATTAAGTAATCTATGGACGCATCTTTTAACATTGGGAAGTAACGACCAAATGTGTACATATCAACTGTCCCTATGATGTAAGTCGCTTCATTCTCAATTTCTTCACCATTAATAAAGTAACGTGATTCAGATTCAATAAACCCTAAATTATATAATATATATCCTCCAAATATATCACCTCTAAAACCTAAACCCTGTGCATGCTCATGAATATATTCTTGTTTCTGACTTTTTATTATAACGTTTTTCAGTTCTTGACCACTTAGTTTAATTCGTACTGCATTAATTGGATGAGGCAACATCTGGTGAATATCATATTCAGTGACTTCATCAGCAATGACACCTCTAACGATTAAACCGGCATTGATAATCGTACAGTCAGCATTCGTAAATTCAAATATACTTTCAGCTAGCATATGCGTCGTTTGCGTTATAACATCTGTTCTACGTGGTAGCTCTATTGGTCGATCAATAATAGGATCACTTAAAAGTGCTTTACCTTCAGCTTCAAAATCTGTTTCAACTTCTGGTAAAGTTTCAACCGGATATATCGTAGCTTCTTTTTTAACAACTTGTTTATTTTCAATTTCAAGCGTAACCTCGCCTAAAAAATTGCCGTATTTTCCTGCTGCTGCCATTAATACACCATTATTGATTTCACCATTTTCAAAATAATGATGGGTATGACTACCTAAAATAAGGTCGATTTCAGGGATTTCCTGGCATAATTTTTCATCGAAGAAAACACCAACGTGACTCATGATAATTAATAAATCATACTCACCTTCATTAGCACTAATTTCATCTTTAATTGCTTCTAAGGGATTCGTTACTATCCAATCAAGCGCTCTATAAAAAGGTGTGAATGGTGCAGTAGCTGCAATAAATAAAATGCGTACACCATCTATAACTTTAATTAAAGATGGTGATATATGATTCGGTAATTGACCTTGCTCATCAAAAACATTTGCACATGTCACTTCGAAATTCGCATCATCATAAAGTGTATTTAAAGCTTCATGTGAAATTGTCATACCTTCATTATTTCCTATCGTGGCAATATCACACTGCGCTCTATTTAATAATTCAACATTTTTTATACCCATCGTTGCCTCAGTAACTGGCGCTGATAAATCAACATGGTCCCCAACATCTAAATAAAGTGAGGGATGAGCTCCTTTCGGTCTATCTTCAGCTAAATATTTTGAAATTCGTGCATATTCATGTAAATGACTATGTATATCATTTGTATGATAAATCGTTAGTTTCATCTATACTTTCCCTCCTCTTACTTTATAGGAATGATTTTATTATTAAATATATACCCATAATTAACATAAATGTACGTAATAAAAATACCACTGTATCTGATTTTATAGATTGATTCACTTTCACGCCTAGTTTAGCGCCAAAATAACTCGCAATAATTAGAACGATAGCATACGACCATGCGACATTACCTTGTGCAATGTGTCCTGCCGAACTCATTATACTAGTAAAAAATATCATCATCATACTTGTACCAACTGCCACATGAGGCGGGAACCTAAATACAATAAGCATTAATGGTGTCATCAATGCACCGCCACCAATGCCGAATAATCCAGTTAAAGTACCAATAAATAGTGTCGCAATAAATGCTACTAGCGGCGGCACACTATAATGATATTTTTTACCAGTACCGTCGACATAACTGCGCTCATATTGGGGTTTATCAAATATTTTAAATGGTTTAATCTTATTTCTTATAATAAGTAAGATAGCTACAATGATTAGGAATATACCGAAATATAAATTAAAGGATTCTAACGTCAAATAGCGACTTAGTAGAGCTCCAACTAAAGAACCAGGCAACAAGCCAAACAAAAATATTGATCCATTTTTCACATCTACTTGCTTTGTTTTTAAATAATCTAACGTTGAAATTAAACCCGTCATTATTAAAATAACGGAAGATGTTCCTATAGCGATTTGAGGCGTAATACCTTGTAAAAGGTTATTTTCTACCCCAAGATATATCAATGTAGGCACGATGATTATGCCGCCACCAATGCCCACAATAGAACCTAAAATTGCTGATAACCCACCAATTAAAATCAGTAATATAATTGTTAACATGTAATCTCTCCTAGAATAATTTTAATTGTTGCGGTGCTAACCCTTGATAATCAATACCTAATATTTTTTGATAAGTTTTTGCATTTTGAGCAGCATGGCCACCTGAATTATTATTAAAAACAACATAAATGTTTTTAGCTTTGTGTTCTAGTACTTTGACTTTATTTATTAAACTTGTTAACTCTTGGTCATTGTAATCGTATAAATACCTTACATCTCTCCATGCTTCATCGGTCATATCTTTTTTAGTCCAGCCGTGAACGTTTCTTCCATGATATCTAACAAATGCAGTTTCATGCGTAATTCGATTAACTAATGGAATCGAACCTTGACCTGCTTGTGGTTCATCACACACGGCATGAATTATTTGTTGCTGCGTTAGAAAAGCTAATGTTTCTTCTTTATACGAGTCATTAAACCATGATTGATTACGAAATTCTACACACATAGGAAATGCTTTTAATTGCTCACGAATATAGCGTATATATGTAATATTTTGAACTGTACAATCAAACCATGGTGGAAATTGTACTAATACCATAGCAAGTTTATTTTCGTCTTTTAATGGTTGTAACATCGTTTTAAATTGATTAAATAAGATTTGTCTAGTTTCTGCATAATCATGATAATCAGCATGTAAAGTTAATGCTTGATGTATCTTTACAATAAATTCAAAACGCTCAGGTGTTTCTCTTATCCATTTTCGTATATTTCTTTCAGGTTGAATTGCATAATAAGTAGCATCTAATTCTACTACCGGGAAATGACTAGCATATGTCACTAGTTTATCTGTTTTTCGCTGCAGGTCTTCATATAATGAATCATGATCTCCCCAACCCGTTAATCCAATATTTATCATAGTATCACCAATGTAATGATACCATATATGTTTTATTGTATTCACTTGATTAAATTTAATTTGCTATAACTTTAAAGAATAAAAGATTACTATAAAATACAGAGTTCACTTAGCCTATTTTACTAATTCAAATATTATAGAAAAACGATTGCTCATAATGTAAGGATACGAGCAATCGTTTAACGTAAGTCATCTATGTTAATAATACAATAATTCAACTATTCAATAGTGTTTTTGTTTCATTCATTATACGTTGGATTAACAATGTAGCAGAAACATTTTGAGCAAGTCGTGGGCTTTGACCGCTCCATAAATGTGTCCACTGTGCCTCACCTTTTTGAGCTGCTGCTTTGCGAATCGCACTCGTTAACTGGTGTTGTATTGGATAATCCGGTATATCATCGTCATATTCATTCATTTTATGGATAAAATCATTATCAATACCTCGAGCGGGCTTTCCAGTAAATACATTAGTGACCACAGTATCTGTTTCTTTACTTTGTTGTATCATATTTTTATATAGTGATGATGCGCCACTTTCTTCAGTAGTTAAAAAGGCAGTTCCCATTTGAATTGCTTCTGCACCTAAAACTATACTTGCCACAAGCCCGCGACCGTCCATAATACCGCCGGACGCAATAATTGGTATATCAATTGCATCAGCAATCTGAGGAACAAGTGACATCGTTCCAATTAATGGCGTCTGATTACTTCCAGCCACAGTAAACGAACCTCTATGACCACCTGCTTCACTACCTTGTGCAATAATAGCATCTACCCCTGCACTTTCATTAGCAATCGCTTCATCTACAGATGTTGCGGTACCAACAATGGTTATATCCCTTTCTTTTAATTTTGCAATAGTTGTTTGATCAGGTATGCCGAATGTAAAGGAAACCACCGGTACGCCTTTTTCAATAACAATATCAATTGCATGATTAAATTGATGCGTTTCATCCATATTTAATACTGGTTCTTCAATGTTAAACGCACGCCGGTAAGGTTTTAACCAAGCATTCATATGTTCTACCTTATCTGGAATATATAATTTTTGACTAGGTACAAACAAATTAACTGCATAAGGTAAATCAGTTAGTTGCTGTACATAGGTAATTTCTTGTTCGAGTCTTTCAGGTTTGAAATAACCTGCACCGATACTGCCTAACCCTCCACTATTACTTACAGATGCTACTAATTCAGGTGTTGTGTTACCTGCCATGCCTGCTTGCAAAATCGGAAATCTAATACCTAAAATTCCAGTCATCCTTGATGATAATTTCATTTAGCACGCCCCCTTTTCAATACTTAACTGTAAAATGAGATAAAAATGTTATTAAGTGTGTTATTTCTTGTTGTATATTTTCATTTGTTCTTTGATTTTTTCATTTTCTTCTTCGTCCATTTCATCTTCGATTTCCATACCTAACATTTCTTCAATAAGATCTTCATAAGATACAATCGCATCTGTGCCACCGTATTCATCTAATACAATTGCCAAATGTTTATGCAATACAGTCATTTTTCTTAACACCCACTCAGCCTTATTGTGCTCGTTTACAAATAAAGCCTCAGACGTATATTGTAAAATATTGTTACCAGTCTCACGGCTCCAAGCTAATAAATATTTCGAATGGAAAATACCAATAACATTATCTATATCTTCATCGTACACGGGATAGCGGGTATATGGGTTTGAAACAACTGTGTCATAAGTTTCTTTATAGGATACATCTGATGAAAATGCTGTAACATTTATTCGAGGCGTCGTATCAATATCTTTAATTTTTAATTTTTCAAAATCCATAACACCTTGTATACGGTTACGTTCCATTTCATTAAATGCACCTTCACTACCGGCAATCGAAACCATCTGTCTGATTTCCTCTTTTGAAAATCGTTGCTGGTCTTCATTTCCTTTAGAAAGAAACTTATTTATTGCATCAGTCATACCATTTAAGATTAACGTTATTGGTTTAAACATAACTATGAAGAATGAAATCGGTGTATAAACTAAACGTGAAATTCTATCAGGATATGTAGCGGCAATCGATTTAGGAATAACTTCAGAAATAACAATAATTGTTACTGTTGTCACAGCCGTTGCAATACTAACACTCACGCCTAAATCTACAGCTAAAATTGTTATTAATGTTGGTAAGACAATATTTGCTATGTTATTACCAATAAGAATCGTAGTAATGAATTCACTTGGTTTAACTAATAGTTGTGATAATTTTTTAGACTTTTTATCGCCTTTTTCGGCTTCTGTTTGCATCTTCATCCTATTGGCAGCCGTCAATGCGGTTTCACTGCCTGAAAAGAAAAATGAAGCAAACAAAAGTATGATTATCGCTATAATCATATATGCATTACTCCTTTAGTATAATTTATAATAAAAAAATTTATAATTTGTACATCAATTCCCTTCTTTCAAAATTTATAAACGTTACAAAAGGATTAGTATTTTGAATCATCTCATTGTTATACGTTATCTAAATTAACTTTTAAATAAGTTAATTATCAAACTCCAATTTCATATTAGCAGGATAGAAAATTGATTATTATTTGTACAGAAAAGGTTCAGACCAGCGAAGAGAAAATATCAGTACAATCCAATATGGTACTAGCTATAGATAAAAAAAGTGCCCGACCCATTCATATGGCTAGGCACTTGATTTCTTATCCTTCTTGAAATTCGTCAAACCATCACTCTTTTAATGATGACCGCATCGTAAATATCTTACTGTGATTGTTAACGCTGGTAGCACTTTTTTTTATTTTTCCAATATGGAAGCTTTTAATTTTCTATAGTTATGCATAAATAGAAAAGCTATCTAAAAAAGCACGAGATGATACGCATGCTTCGATAACATTTAAAGAATAAATGGTATTGAATTCGTATCTCTCGTGCTTTTATTTTATAAGAAATTATTGAATCAGTAGCTAAGACTAGCCAATTGATCCTTCCATTTCGAATTTGATTAAACGGTTCATTTCAACAGCATATTCCATTGGAAGTTCTTTTGTAAATGGTTCAATGAAGCCCATTACAATCATTTCAGTCGCTTCTTCTTCTGAAATACCACGACTCATTAAATAGAATAATTGTTCTTCTGAAACTTTAGATACTTTTGCCTCATGTTCTAACGAAATATTGTCATTAAATACTTCATTATATGGAATAGTATCTGAAGTAGACTCATTATCTAAAATTAAAGTATCACATTCGATGTTTGAACGTGCGCCTTTTGCTTTACGGCCAAAATGCACAATACCACGATAAACAACTTTACCGCCATCTTTAGAAATAGATTTAGAAACAATTGTAGAAGATGTGTTTGGCGCTTTGTGAATCATTTTCGCCCCAGCATCTTGTACTTGTCCTTTACCAGCAAATGCAATAGATAACGTACTACCTTTAGCACCTTCACCTAAAAGTACACAGTTTGGATATTTCATAGTTAATTTAGAACCTAAGTTACCATCAACCCATTCCATATTACCATTCTCATATACTAAAGTACGTTTTGTAACTAAGTTATATACGTTGTTCGCCCAGTTTTGAATCGTTGTATAACGCACATGTGCATCTTTGTGTACAATGATTTCAACAACAGCTGAGTGTAACGAGCTTGTTGAGTAAACTGGTGCCGTACAACCTTCTACATAGTTCACAGATGAGCCTTCATCAGCAATGATTAAAGTACGCTCAAATTGGCCCATATTTTCAGAGTTAATACGGAAATAAGCTTGTAAAGGTGTATCTAATTTAATGTTTTTTGGAACATAAATAAATGATCCACCTGACCAAACAGCTGAGTTTAACGCTGAGAATTTATTATCTGCAGCAGGTACTACTGTTGAGAAATACTGTCTGAATAAATCTTCGTTTTCTCTTAAAGCGCTGTCTGTATCTTTAAAGATGATACCTTGGTCTTCAAGTTCTTTCTCCATATTGTGATAAACAACTTCTGATTCATATTGTGCTGAAACACCAGCAAGATATTTTTGCTCAGCGTCAGGAATACCTAATTTATCAAACGTACGTTTAATTTCTTCAGGCACTTCATCCCATGAGCGTTCTGTATTTTCTGATGGTTTAACATAATAAGTGATATCATCAAAGTTTAATTCTGATAAATCCCCGCCCCATTGTGGCATAGGCATTTTGTAGAATTGTTTTAATGATTTTAATCTATAATTAAGCATCCATTCAGGTTCACTTTTCATATTCGATATTTCGCGGACAATATTCTCTGTTAAACCGCGTTCTGATCTAAAAATGGAAACATCTTCGTCGTGGAAACCGTATTGATAAGTCCCAACATCAGGTGCTTTTTTAGCCATTTAAATCACTCCTTTTATATATTAAAAACGACTTACGTGCAAGTTCATTTAATGTATTATTCTCTTTTAATTGTCTGCTATAAGAATAATGATTTCATCTATATACGTTCATGAAATTCATGTTGTTCATACTAGTTTGAATGGGATTTTACAGAATGTCAATGCTTCGACTCGAATTAGTCTTCTGCATTACCTTCCTTTTCAACTGTACCCTTTTCTAAGGCTTTCCAAGCTAACGTGGCACATTTAATTCTTGCTGGAAATTGTGAAACACCTTGCAGTGCTTCGATATCTCCCATGTCTTCGCTGATTTCATAATCTTCGCCAAGCATCATTTTTGAGAATTCTTGACTCATTTTCATGGCATCAGCTAAAGAATTGCCTTTAACCGCTTCGGTCATCATTGAGGCGCTAGACATTGAAATTGAACAGCCTTCTCCATCAAATTTAGCATCTTTGATAAAACCATCTTCTATATCAAACGTAAGATGAATACGATCCCCACACGTTGGATTGTTCATATCTACCGTCATAGAGCCATTATCTAAAGTACCTTTGTTCCTAGGGCTTTTATAATGATCCATAATTACTGAACGATACAACTGATTTAAATTATTAAAATTCATATGAGAAAAACTCCTTCGTTTGTTTCAACGCTTCAACTAATTGGTCAATATCTTCTTTCGTGTTATAAATATAAAAACTTGCGCGGGCTGTAGAAGATTGTTTTAACCATTTCATTAGTGGTTGAGCACAGTGATGCCCTGCACGAACAGCTACACCTTCAGTATCAACTGCAGTTGCAACGTCATGCGCATGAACATCAGTCATATTGAAAGTAATGATACCAGCACGACGATCTTTTGCTGGACCATATATCTCGATACCTTCTATTTCTGACATTTTGTCATAAGCGTACTGTGTTAAGGTCGCTTCATGTTGATGAATCGCTTCGAATCCTAAATTTTGTAAATATTTTATAGCCTCTGCAAAGCCAATCGCTTGGGCAATAAGTGGCGTACCTGCTTCGAATTTTGTTGGTAAGTCTGCCCATGAAGCTTCATATTTATCAACAAAATCAATCATATCTCCACCAAATTCAACTGGCTCCATGTTATTTAGCAATGTACGTTTACCATATAAAACACCAACACCTGTTGGACCAAGCATTTTATGACCACTAAAACTATAAAAATCAACACCTAAGTCTTGCATATCTATATCCATATGAGGGGCAGCTTGCGCACCATCCACACTGATAATTGCACCATGTTCATGCGCAATTTCGGTAATAGCTTTGATATCGTTTATAGTGCCCAATACGTTAGAAACGTGAGCAATAGCAACTATTTTTGTTTTTTCATTAATAGTCGCTTTAACATCCTCAATCGCTAATTCTCCATCTTCAGTTAAAGGAATAAATTTCAATTCTGCTTTTTTACGCTTCGCTAATTGCTGCCAAGGTACAATATTGGCGTGATGTTCCATTTCAGTAACAACAATTTCATCACCTTCAGTAACATTCGCATCGCCATAGCTATGTGCAACAATATTAATCGCTGCTGTTGTTCCACGTGTGAAGATAATTTCTTCAAAGTATTTCGCATTTATAAAACGTCTTACCGTTTCACGTGCATTTTCATAGCCATCTGTTGCTAATGAACCGAGTGTGTGAACACCACGATGCACATTAGAGTTATATCGTTTGTAGTAATCATCAATCGCATCAATCACTTGGATAGGCGTTTGGCTTGTCGCTGTAGAGTCTAGGTAAGCTAGTCTATTACCATGTACTTGTTGTTTAAGAATTGGAAAATCCTTTATAATTTCACTAACATTTAATGATTCGGTCAAATTATCCACAGACCTTTCTTAATTAAAAATCTATAATCAGACCTTAGTAAAGTTAGGAAGACTACTTTAAATTCAAATTTAAAACGTACTTAACAAGAATCATTCGCTTCCTAACACTTGAATTACTACTGTCCTTAGTATGATTAATTTCGTTAATTATTTATTAATTTTAAGTTCAATTACTTCACGTAATTTGCGTTTCACATCTTCAATCGGTAGTTCACGTACGACTGGATCTAAGAAACCGTGAATAACTAAACGTTCAGCTTCTCGACGTGAAATACCACGACTCATCAGGTAGTAAAGTTGTTCTGGGTCAACACGACCTACTGATGCTGCATGTCCTGCTTCTACGTCATCTTCATCTATTAATAGAATTGGGTTCGCATCTCCACGTGCGTTTTCAGAAAGCATTAGTACACGTGATTCTTGTTGAGCGTTTGCTTTAGTACCACCATGTTTAATGTAACCTATACCATTAAATATCGTTGAAGCACTTTCTAACATAACGCCGTGTTTTAAAATATATCCATTTGTTTCTTTACCATATTGTACGATTTTAGAGGTTAAATTGATTTTTTGGCTGCCCGTACCAATGACAACAGATTTCAATTCACTTTCTGAGCGATCACCAATTAAATTAGTAGTATTATCAATAATTTGACTACCTTCATTCATTAGTCCTAATGCCCAGTTAATTGTTGCGTCTGTTTCTGTCATACCACGACGAATAATGTGACCAGTAAAGCCTTTGTCTAAATAATCTACTGAACCATAAGTGATTTTCGAGTTTGCAGCAGCACTTACTTCTGAAACGATATTAAGCTGGTTACCTTCACCACTTACATTTGATAAGTAGTTTTCAACATACGTTACTTCTGCACTTTCTTCAGTAGTAATGATAACGTGATTATAGAAACTTGCATTCGCATCGTCATGTAAAACGACGTATTGAATTGGATGTTCAACCACTACATTCTTAGGTACATATACAAACATGCCACCATTAACAAGTGCTGTGTGCAATGCTGTTAATCTATGTTCATCAACAGTTACTGTGTCATTCATAAAGTATTTTTTTACTAAATCAGGATGATTCTTCAACGCATCTGATAACCCTTCAATGATTACGCCATCGTTTTTTGCAGAATCAGAAACCTTTGTAAAAGCAAGTGTATTATTGTGTTGTATTACTAAGTTCTCTGTATTTTCTACATCAATAATTTCTTTCACTTCTGCAGGTAGTTCTTCTAGTGATTCATAAACATTACCTACTGTTTCATGTTGTTTAAATGAATCAAAATCCCATTTGTTAATTTTTGTTTTATCAGGTTTTGGCATTTCTAAAGTTCCAGTTAATTTCAACGCTTCTCTACGTAATTCAGTTACCCAAGAAGGTTCATTGTGGGCTTGTGAATATTCAACAAGTTGAGCTTCAGAAATGTTCAAAGTTTCAGTCGTCATACTATTTTTTCCTCCCATTTGATGATTGTATGATTTAATTCATTGGTATAAATCAAAACCTTAAATCTTCATCTAAATTAATGTTTTCATATGATTTGAGACTTATTATTAAGCGTTGAACTCTTCTTTAACCCATTCATAGCCTTCTTCTTCTAAACGTTTTGCTAATTCAGGTCCACCTGAAGTAACCACTTTACCCGCATACATAACATGTACATGGTCTGGAGTAATGTAATTTAATAGACGTTGATAGTGAGTAATAATTAATGCACCGAATTCTTCGCCACGCATTAAATTGATACCTTTAGATACTACTTTTAGTGCATCGATATCTAAACCTGAGTCAATTTCATCTAAAATTGCAAATTTTGGTTCTAACATCATTAATTGAAGAATTTCATTACGTTTTTTCTCTCCGCCAGAGAATCCTTCGTTTAAATAACGTTGCGCCATATCTTGATCGATATCTAAACGATCCATTTCTTTATCTAATTTTTTGATGAATTGCATCAAATTAATTTCATTACCTTCTCCACGTTTAACATTAATTGCTGAACGTAGAAAATCTGCAGTTGTTACACCAGTGATTTCTGATGGATATTGCATTGCTAAGAAAAGGCCTGCTTTTGCACGTTCGTCAACTTCTAGTTCTAATATGTTAACGCCGTCTAATAAAACTTCACCTTTCGTTACTTCGTAGCTAGGGTGTCCCATGATTGCTGATGATAATGTTGATTTACCAGTACCATTTGGTCCCATTACAACGTGTATTTCATCTGTGTTAATTGTTAAGTTAACACCTTTAAGAATTTCTTTATCTTCAATAGACACATGTAGGTCCTTAATTTCTAATGTTGATGGCATACATATTCCCTCCGTATTATATGATATGTTTTTCTTATCTAGTTTATAATAATTTTAATCTACAGTCAAAAGACTGAGCCTTTGTTACATCTTCTAATTATAACGTAGTTATATTTGAATATAAACCTTTTCAGGAGCTAAATTAAAATCGTTATTAAAACACAATCATTTTCGATAGGGATTCTCTGGTTTTCGTAACTGATAATAATAGGATCATTGTTCTCAATGCCTACAATCTTTTAAAATAAGAGTCACTGTTCATTTATATGTGATAAGCAATTTTTTTCTACTTTGGTTTTAATATTCTCATACTCACTTTTATGCTATTATCATTTATGTATTTTCAATTAAAAGGAGACTATCATGTCAAAAATAAAATGGTCAAATATTGTGAAGGGTTTTGCTATGGGAACAACTGATTTAGTTCCGGGAGTGAGTGGAGGTACTATTGCCCTCTTACTTGGTATTTATGACGACTTCATTCGTTCTATTAGCGGGCTTTTTTCTAAACGCTTTTTGGAAAGTTTAAAATTTTTAATACCCATTGGTTTAGGGATGGTCCTAGCTATAGGCTTATTAAGCAAAGTTATCAATTACTTACTTAATGAACATACAGTACCTACAATGTTCTTTTTTGTTGGCTTAATTGCAGGTATCATTCCATATTTATTAAAAACTTCTCGCTTTAAACAAACTTTTAATATTAAACACTATTCACTTATAGCTTTAGGCATCATTATAATTGTTGTCATTACTTTATTGAATAATGGCGATAAGCATGCAAGCGCAACACTAGAGCTCTCAACTGGCCTTTTTATTAAATATTTTATTGCTGGTGCGTGTGCCTCTAGTGCTATGTTGCTTCCAGGTATATCAGGGTCATTTATGTTATTAGTGTTTGGAGTATACGGCACAGTAATGCATGCGCTCTCAGAATTTATTTCGCTAAACTTTAATGCCGTTCCTGTATTAATTTCTGTTGGATTAGGCGTTATTGCTGGTTTCTTATTTTCTAGTAAAATCATCCAACACTTACTGACTTACCATACTTACTTAACCTATGCATTAATTATTGGTTTCGTAGTAGGTTCGCTTTATGCCGTATTTCCTGGCCTCCCGAATTCTGTTTTATTATGGATTATTTCAATCATAACGCTAATTTGCGGCTTTATTATTAGTTATAAATTAGGAAGCACTACAAAAGATTAAAATTGAAACATACGTTTGATCCGCCGTCGATATTGCTCGATGACATTTTTAAAAGTCTTTTTCACAAAGTTTCCAGTGGCACAAAAAATAAATTCATTTTATTAAAAATGTATAAATCTTGATAGTGGATAACTACACTTATTTTTTATATAATCAACTTTCAATCATTTTTAGATTGAATCAGAAAATATTGGAGGAATTAATTAATATTTGGGAACCCTTATTAGTTTAATCACGTTTATCATTTTATTAATACTTACTGCATTCTTTGTCGCTTCAGAGTTCGCAATAGTCAAAGTTCGAGCATCGAGAATCCACTCGCTTGCAACAGGTAATAACAAAAATGCACTTTCAGCACAAAAGGTAGTAACACACTTAGATGAATACTTAGCCGCCTGTCAATTAGGTATTACAATTACCGCTCTCGGCATCGGTATGGTCGGCGAATCAACTTTTGAGTTTATGTTACACCCGCTTTTCAGTAGTTTAGGTTTATCAAATTCGATGATACATGTCTTCACTTTAATTGGCGCTTTCGTAATTGCAACCTATTTACACGTTGTAGTCGGCGAAATGGCACCCAAGACAGTCGCGATTCAAAAAGCCGAACAAATTACATTAATCATAGCTAAACCGATGATCATGTTTTACAAATTATTTTATCCATTTATATATATACTTAATGGTTCAGCACGATTAATTTTAAAAATGTTTGGTATGCAGCCTGCTAAAGAAAGTGAACTCTATCATTCCGAAGAAGAATTAAAATTATTGATTAAAGAAAGTCATGAAGGCGGAGAAATCTCTGAAAATGAATTAACACATATTAATCGTGCATTTGCTTTTGATGAAATGACAATTAAAGATGGTTATATTGCTCTCTACAAAGTTTCAGTTATTGATATTAAAAGTGATGTAGATGAAACAAAAGCTTATATAAATAATGCGAATTACACAAGATTCCCCGTATTTAGAGATAATCCAACTCAAATTGTTGGCTATATACATGCTAAGGACTTTTTAAATGATGATTTAACGACACTTGAAGATATTACAAACGATATTCTAAAAGTAAGTCTTAATACTAAGTATCATTATGTACTAGAGCTGATGAAAACACATCAAATCCACATTGCACTTGTCGAAGATAAAAATCGTAATCCAATTGGTATGATTACCATGGAAAATATTTTAGAAAATATAGTAGGTGACATTAAAGATGAGCATGATTTAGTCTAAATATAATCTTTAATTAAAACAGTATTTCAAACGTAGACAAACCACCGATGAAGTTAAGCGACTTTGTCGGTGGTTTTTGCTGTAGTTTTTAAGTATAATCTTATTATTTTATATGTCCGAGTCGTTTGGCTAAGACACGGTTACAGCCTTTCATATTGAAGAATGCTTCAAGCACTAAATGAGTACTACCTGTTCAAGCGTCTTGTTAGAATCAAGATAAAGGCCTAAAACAAAATAACCCGAAAGTATATGTCCCATTACTTTTAAACCATTTAATGATATAAAAGCATCACATAACCTCCGAGCTATTAAATAAAATATCAACAGCGAAAGTGATATTTTAGTGGTTTTATATATAATCCATACATAAACCTTCTATTATTATAGAAAGTTTACTATTCATTTGTTAGTTCTCCCATTGAAAATTAAATTAATTATTTTCTCAATCAATTTATTTCCGTTATTTATTTTACTCACCTGAGGCCACTATTTCAAATATATGAGATAAGTGTACGTCACATGTTTCAATTATTTATTACAATTTATTTTATGAATTCTATACACAACAACTGTTCTCAAAAAATTTCATAAGTGTCTAATCACACCTAGCAGAATAAACTTGAATAATACATTCATATATAGTTGTCGGCACAAAGGCACCCACTTTTACTATTTACAACAAATAAAAAGAATCCTCAAACCACTATGGTTTAAGGATTCTTCATAAAGCTGGGTATTATTTTGCTGGTACAACCGCACCATCATATTCTTTGTTGATATAGTTTTTAATTTCTTTAGATTGGAGTACGTCGACTAACGCTTTGATTTTCTCGTCATCTTTATGACCTTCTCTTACGCCAATTAAATTCGCATAAGGATTGTCTTTTGCTTTCTCTAGAACAATCGAATCATCTTTAGGGCTTAAATCTTGATCAATTGCAAAGTTAGAATTAATAATCACAGCATCAGCATCTTCGTTTTGATAAATTTTAGGTAAATACTCTGCAGATTGTTTATTATTAAATTTAATATCTTTTTTATTTTCTACAATATCATCAAACGTAGCATTTTCTGTCTTAACGCCGCCTTTTAATTTAATAAGCCCTTCATCTACGAAGAATTTTAAGAAACGCCCCTCTTCAGCTGGGTTGTTTGAAACATATACCGTTGCGCCTTTAGGTAAATCTTTTAAACTTTTATGTTTTTTAGAGTAAACTGCCATTGGCTCCAAGTGGACGTTTCCTGCTGATTCCACTTTATATCCTTTGTCTTTCTTCTCTTTATTTAAATATGGTGTATGTTGGAAGAAGTTCGCATCAAGTTCACCTTTATCTAATAATTTATTCGGTGTTGTATAATCGTTAATCGTTTTGATTTTTAATTTATAACCTTTATCTTCTAATAATGGTTTTGCTTTTTCTAATATTTCTGCGTGGGGTGCTGGTGAAGCTCCGACTGTAATTGTCTTATCTTTTTTATCTCCGCCACCGCCACAAGCTGCTAATAAAAGTGCTAAAGCTGCTACAGAAACTAAACTCAATATTTTTTTCATATAATAAAGTCCCCTTTTTAAAAAATTATCGTTTATCTATTTTATTTGTAGACCAATCACCAATAAATTGAATGATAAATACAATAATCAGTATTAAAACTGTTGATACAAATATGACGTCATTTTGATTTCGTGTGAAGCCAGTTAAATACGCTAAGTTACCTAAGCCACCTGCACCAATGACACCCGCAACTGCTGTTGACCCAACTAAAGCAATTGCAGTAACTGTAATACCAGATATTAAAGCTGGCATTGCTTCTGGTAAAAGGACTTTTTTCACTACTGTCCATGTATTCGCACCCATTGACCAAGCCGCTTCGATTACGCCTTTGTCAATTTCTTTAAATGCAATCTCAACTAATCTCGCATAGAACGGTGCAGCACTAATGATTAATGCTGGTAAAGCCCCAGTCGGTCCACTGATTGTTCCTAATATTAAACTTGTAAATGGAATCAACAAGAGTATGAGGATAATAAAAGGTATTGCTCTGAATAAGTTTACGATAAATGAAACTACACTGTAAAAGACTCTTGTCACTGGTGATTTACTTTTAGCTGATAAGAAGAGTAAAACACCTAGAGTCAGTCCTAAAACAAAAGCAAATGCTGTTGCTATTACTGTCATGTATATTGTTTCGTATGTTGCTAACCAAACTTCATCCCAACTGACATTTGGCATAGTAACCATCTCACGGAGTATGTCACCAAACGAATTACCCATGCTTTAACACCTCCACTGAAACGCGTTGTGCTTCTAAATCATTTTTGAATTTTTCGAATTTTTCTGAATTCACTGTTGGTAAATGAACTACTAAAAATCCGATTGAACCGTCTTTCGTATGTTTAATATTAGCTTCCAATATATTTACATCAATGTTATGGGTCTTAGTTATGTATGATACTAGCGGCTCCGTAGTATTACTCCCTGTGAAATTCAAGCGAACTACATAATCATTTTCATTTAATGATATTAAATCTGTGATAGATTCATCAAAATCATCGTCTAAATCATCTTTCACAAAGCGTTTTGTTACTGCATGTTGTGGGTTTTCAAAGACAGTTGTAACCTCGCCTTGTTCAATTACACGGCCACTTTCCATAACAGCGACTTCATCACAGATACGTCGAATGACATGCATTTCGTGTGTAATGATTACAATTGTTAAATTTCGTTCTTCTTTAATCTTTAACAATAATTCTAAAATTTCATCTGTCGTTTGAGGATCTAACGCACTTGTTGCTTCATCGCAAAGCAATACAGTAGGTTCATTAGCTAATGCACGAGCAATACCGACACGTTGCTTTTGACCGCCTGATAATTCAGATGGATATGCACTTTCTCTTCCTTTTAGTCCTACCAATTCCACTAGTTCTAACGCACGTTGCTTCGCTTCACGACGTGAAACACCAGCAATTTCTAGCGGAAATGTAATATTATTTAATACATTTCGTGACCACAGTAAATTAAAATGTTGAAAAATCATGCTCACTTTTTGACGTTTTTCTCTTAAATCTGATTTAGATAAATCACCTATCTTATCTCCATCAATAATTACGTCACCTGAAGTAGGTTGCTCGAGATTGTTCAAAAGTCTTACTAATGTACTTTTCCCTGCTCCTGAAAAACCAACTACTCCAAAGATTGAGCCTGATTGAATACTTAAATCAACATGATCTACAGCTAGTACGTCGTGTTTTTTTGTTTTGTACCTTTTGACTATTTGATTTAATTCAATCATCACACTTGCCTCCTTGTATTACACTATCAATTAAAAAATGCTTTCCCTTTTATTCAGTGAAGAAAAGAGAAAGCATTAATCGCTTCTCTCATCTCCCAAAGTTAATAGTAACTTCATGTGAATTGGCACCATTTCTGATTCAGACGGTTGCCGGGCTTCAAAGGGCACATCCCTCCACCACTCTTGATAAGAGTATCATTTATTTAATTATTTTTAATCCTATCATCGCACTCATATTTCGTCAATAACTATTTTAAATTTTCTAACAAATAAGGAACAGACTGGAATGCGTAAATTCTTTTCTGCTCTTTTCCTTTAGACATCAACATGAGCACAGGTACAGATTGTATTTCTTGCGCTTGGCTAAAATTAGGATGAAAATTCAAATCTATTTTTGTAATAGGTAGTTTCAAAATTTCATTTGCTATATCTAACATGCGTTCTGAAACTTTACAAGTTCCACACGTTGGTGTATAACCAAATATTAGATATTTTTCTTTTTCTTTATGTTCGTGCACATCTGCACAGTATTCACTTGTTACATTCATGTTAATAAACTTACCCTTTCAGCTATATAATCTAATTTTGCTTTAGCTACTTTTTCTGCATCTTTCACAGAAAAACCATGTTTTCGTAGTACTTTGGATAAATATGGTTTAGGGCATCTAGCAACCTCACAATATTGTCTATCTATGCGTATGTGTTTACTTTCACTGAGGTATCGTTTGAACCATTTACGTATCTTTTCACCTTCTTTATCTGAATCCACAAGAATATATACTTGTTTATCATATAAAATTTCAACCATTTCATCGATTTTATCAATGCCCATAGTACCGTTCGTACATATGATATCGATTTGCTGATCAATAACTTGCTTTACCCGTTTCTTGTCTGACTTGCCTTCGACAATAATCACTTGGTTTAGTATCGTCATGACATCCACCCTCTAAATGTTGATAGTTGTTCAATCTACTTAGTTCTTCACAATACTTAGCGACTATAAACACAATTTACATATTCCTAATCTTATCTTATTATTGAAAATGATTTTTGTCATTTAAAGAAGCCTAATCAAATGTTCATTTTCTTAGATAATAACTGTTCTGTAGTTCTATTAAGCTATTGCTCTAATATATCTCACTTTATACATGGTTTGTTTTGACAAAAAACCATGTGAAAGAGATTATGCTCATTAAAAAAACTCCAAGATAGTCTATATCATGGAGTTCATACTTTATTTTTTATTCGCCAATCATTTCTGAGTATTGCTCAGCTGATAATAATTCATCTAATTGACTTTGATCGCTTAATTCAACTTTTACCATCCATGCTTTTTCGTATGGTGATTCATTTACGAATTCTGGGCTGTCTTCTAATTCTTCGTTAGACTCGACAACTTTCCCAGTAACAGGTGCGTAAAGTTCTGAAACTGTTTTTACCGATTCAACACTGCCAAAAGTTTCACCTTCGTTAATATCATCGTCGACTTCTGGTAATTCAACGAATACGATATCTCCTAATTCACCTTGAGCATATTCAGTTATACCAATTGTTACTATATTTCCTTCAATTTTAACCCATTCATGTTCTTTAGAATATTTAAATTCACTCGGTACTGCCACAAGAATCCCCTCCTAAATGATTTTACATATTAATGATGCCATATGAAAAGCTTTCAAGCAACTATTTCTTGACAACATAATTCAATCAGATGTTTTCACAGCAATAGATGAAGCGTTTCCACAAATCTATTGTAACCACTTATTTAAATATAAATTTAAAATTTATTTTATAACCAAGTTTCCTTATATTGGTCTTCTTTAAATCCAACTGTAACTTTATTTCCTGAAATGGCTAGTGGTCTTTTAACTAACATACCGTTTGAAGCCAATAAATCTAACTTTTCATCATTCGTTAGATCTTCCAACTTATCTTTCAATCCAAGCTCACGATATTTTGCGCCATGTGTGTTAAAGAGTTTGTTAACATCAATTTCTGTCGCTTCAATAATATCTTTAAACTCTTTTTTAGTAGGTGTATGCTGAACGATATCAATAGGTTCAAAACTAACACCATACTCCTGTAAGAACTTAGCAGCCTTCTTACAAGTTGTACAATTAGGATACTGGTAAAATTTTATCATTATGCTGTACCTCCTATGTCTAGTTAACACTAATATATCAAATTTCTACGTAAAACGCTCTTAATATCAAGCTGATTTTTTTAATAATGGCTAATTGTCAGTTATAATAGGCTTAATAATATCTAAAACAAAGGAGTTATACTATGCAACCAATAAATTCTACAGACAATTTCAAAGAAACAATACAAAGTGATAATCCTGTCATTGTTAAATTCGAAGCAGGCTGGTGTCCAGATTGCAAAGCCATGGATATGTGGATTGACCCAATCACTGAAAAATATAATGATTACCAATGGTTCACGGTAAATCGTGATGAATTAGAAGATGTAGCGTCTGACAATGATGTAATGGGTATTCCAAGCTTGTTAGTTTTCAAAAATGGAGAAAAATTAGCACATTTACATTCAGCAAATGCAAAATCTCCAGAACAAGTTGAATCATTTTTAGCAGAAACATTTAAATAAATCACAAAGTATTTTTGATGAAATTTGAGATATACATTTCAAAGATAAAAGGCCGCATTGAATTTTAAATTCAATGCGGCCTTTATTTATCTTAACAGTCGCTTAAATGACTGCTTATCTACTTTAATGCAATTATTATATAATAGTTAAAATTTATCAATTATATTATTTACGTGACGTTTTCTATGCGGTACTTCATCTTCTACATCAGTTAGATACAAAAATCCAACTAAACTCTCATCATCTTTCACTCCAAATAATGCACGCATTTCAGGTTGAAATATATATGCTGGCGTTTTCCAACAGGTACCAATGCCGACTTCATGTAGTAGAAGCATTAAATTTTGAGTAAAAGCTCCAAATGCCATATAATTTTCTAAATTTTCTTTTTGTCTTGGATCTTCTTTTAAGACTAGGGCTAGCATGCCCCCAAGATTTGTTGCTACATTATAATGATCTACTTGCTTTTTCTTCAGATTAGGAAAAGCAATTTCTGTAAGCTGTTTACTCATATCTCCTAATCTATCTTTAGCAATATGAACAACTCTCCACGGCTCTCGCATACCGTGATTAGGTGCATCAGTAGCTTGTCGAATAGCTTGATATAAAGCCGTATCATCTATATTCATATCTCTTTTGAACACTTTAATACTACGACGTTGTGCTATTGCATCTTGCAGTTCCATATAATATCGCCCTTTCACTATTGATAACTATTTTCAATTATAAGA
Source organism: Staphylococcus sp. NAM3COL9 (assembly GCF_001431205.1). Classification (GTDB taxonomy): domain Bacteria; phylum Bacillota; class Bacilli; order Staphylococcales; family Staphylococcaceae; genus Staphylococcus. The sequence continues at coordinate 157,833 of NZ_LGPC01000014.1, forward strand.
TAGGTCGAGTTTATTTTCAAATTACTCATAAAACTTTAATTGTTGTTTTAGCGTTTCAACATGAATTTGACCTGGCGCTTTAGGACTATCAAGACAACCATACGTTACAGTGCCTCCAAATAATCCCTGCGCAGTTCTTGATATAACACCTAATTTTGACATTGCAATGCCAATCACTTGTTGAGGTACTGAATCAGATGTTTCTGACATCGCACTTAATAAATTAAGTACATCTTGTTTACCAAGCGGCATTACTGCAACTTTTAAATAATCTGGTCCAAGTTGATGCATTTTAAAATAAAGATGTTTTAAAGCTTCTAATGCTGGTGTTTTTTTAAAGTCATGATAAGACAATACCACTTGGATTTGTTTGCTTTTAGATTGTTCAATTAAATCTATGAAAGGTTGTGTTGATTTGCCTGGTTCAAATTCAATATCAATTAAATCAATATGTGTTAAATTTATTATTTCAGCTAACGCATTTAGATATGATTCATATGATAACGTGCCCTCTCCACCTTGCGAAGAAGTACGATAAGTAACGAGTATTTTTTTCCCCAAATTCAAATTATAGATATTGTCTACTACTTTAGACACATGATTCACATCAAAATCCACCCACTGATCTATTCTAAATTCAATGATTTCTATTGCATCTTGAAATTTGATTAAGTCTTCTATAGTAGATTGTGAAAGTTCTTTTTCTGGCGCTATCGTAACAGCTATATCAACTTCAGTCATTTTTATTACTTCCTTTATTTAATATGATTAAAATAATTGTATAACAATTTTCAAAAATAAAACAATCAATATACATTAACTTATAAAGTGGAAGTATTAATCCAAGCGTGAATTTTATATGATTTAAAAATTATTCTTCGGGTATACAGTAATAGTAAGTCATTAAGGAGGTAATAACATGGCAGTAAATTATGAAACTAAAGCAACAAATACAGGTGGCCGTAATGGACACGTTCAAACAGATGATAAAGCAATTGATGTAGCGGTTGTTCCACCAGCACAAGCTGACGCTGAAAAAGGTACAAATCCTGAGCAGTTATTCGCAGCAGGTTATGCTTCATGCTTTAATGGTGCATTCGATTTAATCTTAAAACAAAACAAAGTGAGAGACGCTGAACCAGAAGTAACTTTAACTGTACGTTTAGAAGATGATCCAGATGCTGAAAGTCCTAAATTAAGCGTTTCAATTGATGCTAAAGTTAAAAGCGTATTATCTCAAGAAGACGCTGAAAAATATTTACAAGACGCACACGAATTTTGTCCGTATTCAAAAGCTACACGCGGCAACATCGACGTTGATTTAAACGTAGAAGTTGTTGACTAGTATTTTAAGATACAAATAACCCCTAGGCTCAATTTTGAGCTTGGGGGTTATTTTGTGCTTTGATGTTTCTGCCCTCTTATTTCTTGATGTCTTTAGTCTTTTCTGTCTGGGTATTTAATTGTCATCATCACTAAATCGAGTGAAAAAACAAACAACTAAAATTGCAAAAGAAATCAGGATAAGTGCTGTCAGAGAAACAATAATTATAATTAATGCCTCCAAAAGTCTTGCCTCCACTTTAGTTTATACTACTATATTATATCATAATTCATCAAATTAATTTCAATTCATTTAAATTAAAATTTAATTAAAATATGATTTTTATAGTGATGAATTTATTAATTCTAGGAATTTTAACATTAGCCATGGGAAAAGTTGCCCAATCATTTCTTTTACTATAGTATTATAATCAAAATGTCACAATATTAATTATTTTACTATATATACTTTGCACAGTTTAGGAGGCATTCAATGACAGATATACGTTACTTAACCAGTGAAGATTCATCTATTTATCGTGCTTTTTTATTAAAGGGTATCTACAAAGAACTTGAAGTATTTGCATGGAAATTGCAAAATGAAAAATGCTTAGTTGAATTAAATACACAAAAACTACTTTCTTCACAAACATCTGATTATGCAGTGCTTGGTGCCTTTGAACAAGATGAATTAGTCGGTGTTGCTACTTTAATTCACAAACAAAAATATAGCCTATCTCATAAAGCAATAATGGAAAACATGTGCGTCCAAGGTAATGATGATAATTCAAGAGATTTTATTTCCAAATTGTTAATGCGTCATATTTTCCAAATTTGTCATGACAAAGAAATAGAAATCTTATTAACTTCACTCATTTCAAATAATATTAGTGGAAAAGTATTTTTCAGCAATCTCAACTTTGATACACTTTTTTTAGAAGAACATGCTAGAAAATATGATGACTATTATGTCGATGAACATTGGTTAATATATTACTTTAAAGATAATGATCTAGAATTATTTAATTAAATTGTTGATACCTGTCTATAAAATAATGTTATATTTATTGCATAATCACTATAACTCGATTTATGTAACAAAATCACCAAGTTAAAGCAATTTTAAAAAAGGTTTTCACTTTAATGTCTTGCAATCAAAATTATTTATAAATATTATTTTAATAAGTTATACTTACAACCAAAATATGCACATTAAAATACCATCTTTCCAATTATAGAAAGGACTGAACAAATTGAAATATGCTACTACATTACTATCTTTGTTCTTATCATTAATTACTTTAGCTACACCTTTGCTAGCTGTTAACAAAGTGATAGAAGACGATATGGCAATATTAGCAGGCGCTTTATTTATCTTGGGTGTTTTATTATTTAACTTATACTCATGTATACGTGGCGATCGTATAGCTAATATCTTTGCTATGTTGGTATCCATTTTCTCATTCATTCTAATGAGTTATCCAATGTGGAAAACATATGTAACGGGCTTTTTAGGTTAGCTTCCTTTTTATACATAACTTCATCTATTTTCTATTAAGTGCATCTATTGTTAAATTCAAATTTATCAATAGATGCACTTTTATTTTAAAATTAACTTTTCTAAAATTTTTTATATAAGTTTTTATTTTTCATTTTACAAATCAAATGAAAGCGCTATAATTGGACAGATAGGGGGGATTCAAAGATATGAATTTAGCTTTATTAGGTTTCATTATGATTATCGTTTTCTTGATATTAATTATGTCCCGTAAAATGTCAGCATTAACAGCATTAATTGTTGTACCAACTGTTTTTGCTTTGATTGGCGGTTTCTATTCTGGTCTTGGAGAATACATGCTCAAAGGCATTGAAACAGTTGCACCAACAGGTATTATGCTCACGTTTGCCATTTTATATTTTGGTGTTATGATCGATGCCGGGTTATTCGAACCTGTCATCAATCGAATTATTAAAGTAGTTAAAGGGGATCCAGTTAAAATTGCAATGGGTACTGTTGTCTTAGCTTCAATGGTCGCGTTAGATGGCGATGGCACTACTACATTCATTATAACTGTAACTGCAATGATGCCACTGTACAAAAAAATTGGCATGAGTTTGTATACACTTTCAACATTAGCACTATTATCAATTGGCGTTATGAACATGTTACCTTGGGGTGGCCCGACAGCACGAGCAATTTCATCTTTACAGGTTACCACTGAGGAAGTTTTTATACCTATTATACCTGCAATGATCGCAGGTATCGTTTTTGCTTTTGCCGTAGCATACATACTAGGTAAACGTGCAAGAAAATACATTACTTCTAATACACATATTGATTTAGATGATATAAGACCCATAGATACGAAAGAAGAGTCATTATTAAAAAGACCTAAAATGCTCATACCAAACGCAATTTTAACAATTTCTTTAATTGTTTGTCTTGTCATTGGTCTGTTGCCTATTCCAGTTATGTTCATGCTTTGGTTCGGTGTTGCAGTTGTACTCAATTATCCAAATCTAAGTATTCAAAATTCAGTAATAAAAAAACATGCTGGCGATGTACTATCAGTAATAAGCCTTGTTTTTGCATCTGGTATCTTTACGGGTGTTATGGATGGAACACATATGGTTGATGAAATGGCAAATACATTAGTACAAATTATTCCTGATACTTTAGGAAATCATTTTGCTTTAATTACTGCACTACTTAGTGGGCCATTCACTTACTTTATGGCTAACGATCCATTCTATTATGGCGTATTACCAATTCTTGCTGAATCAGCACAACAATTTGGTATATCTAAAGTAGATATGGCCAGAGCTTCAGTATTAGGACAACCACTTCACGTATTAAGTCCACTGTATGCTGCCGGTTACTTACTGGTGGGTATGCTAGATATTGAATATGGACAAAATCAACGTATTGTTATTAAATGGGCAATAGGATCAAGTTTATTTATGATTCTAGTAGCTTGCATTCTTGGTATTATACCTTGGTAGAATTAATTTTTTGACGCGTATAACAACGTTTGAAATTAAAACTGGAAACACTCCTTTTGAGTGCTTCCAGTTTTTTATATTTAGTAATATTTATATTTTTTGATTAACGTATACTAAAAAGTGGGTATATAATAAGAAAACGCATAACCCATTGCGTTACACGTCATCAAGCTTTATTTATTTGAATTACCTGTTTATTAACTTTAAAATTATATGACTACAAAATATGATTAAATTTCATTTATTTCACAATTATCGTTTCACACATATCATACATGGGTAAAACTTAATGTCGGATTTACAATATTAAGGAGTGTTATTTATGAATCAGCTCAAAGCGTGTAATTATATCAATCCTTCAAAAGTTTCACTTGATTGGGAATGCTTTGTCGTCAGTAAGACTGATATGGAATTAGATGGATTACCTAGCGAGCTTATCAATTCATGGATGGCTCAAAGTATACTTGAACCATTCTCTATTAGAAATAATGAAATTAATTTTAAAACAAAAGATATTAAAGATGCCTTAAAGAAACAAAACTGGTATTACGAATCATAGGTTACTAATTGTATTTAGGCTATATTTATATTATTAAGATATAAACTAAGCGCTCGTTTAGCAGAAGCTAATATTTCATGATTTATATAATTACTATTAAAATACGAGTTTAATTCATTATAGCCAGTTGCATCTTTAGGAAAGTTATTATCCCTTTTAATTTTATGAGCGAGTTGTCCAAGTGGTGTATCGTCTTCTATAAAACTAATTACAAAATCATAAAATGTCATAAGCATTACCTCGATTTTATATATTTTTAATCGTTACATGATTTACCATATCGTACTTTTGTCTAATCATATCAAATATAAGATATTTGTCTACCACTATTCTTTTTATTAATTAAAAAAATCAAAAAGATTTGTTGTTATAGTCATATTTAATTTGAAATTGTAAACTTTATAAAGTTTTTTTAATTTAAAGTTTACATTATAAACTGTCTACAAAATTTTGTTTTTGTAGACATTTTTTTACTTCAAACAAAAAATACAAAATTTTTATAATATGCTGTAATTTACAGTTAATACCTTTTTACGTCCATTAAACTTATATTTTTTTGAACAAAAAAGTGGATGTTAGATTTCCGGAGAATTCTAACATCCATTTAATAAGTCTAGACCTATTTATATTCATAATACTTATACTAAAACATTACCGTTCTGATCAGCTGGTTTCAATAATGTAAGGATAGCACCAATAATTGCTAATATTTGAGGAATACCTGTCCAACAAAATATTAGGTACAAAATCCCTACACCTGTTTTTCTAGCGTAGAATTTATGAATACCAAAGCTACCCAAAAACAATGCTAATACGATATAAATCACTTTATTTACTTCATTCATAGATAAACCTCCTTGCTTACTAAATTCACTTTCATTATACATCAAACTACTTAATTAATTAAATAATATTAATTATCGTTATATAATAGTTCGAAATATGACCTCTCAATTGTTAAAATTTCGCTATATTCATTTGGCATAATTTCATCACTTAACTCAATTAATTCAGTCAAAATATAGTCCATTAATTTAGCATTTATTTTAGGATCGTCAAAGTGTACTTTCACTTGCTCAATCATTGTATTTTCTTCCATAAGTAATAACGCACGCCCATAAACTTTATCAACTTTGCCCCGTTGAAAAGTCGGCATTAAATAATCAATAACCTTATCCATATCGTCAAATTCATCAAAGGCTACTTCTATATGTGAATTAAGTTTACTCGCTATTTCTTTGATACGTTCATCTTCTTGTTTGTCATCAGGCATTAGCTTATTTCGTATATAGTCTTTTTGTTTTATGATTTTGGCTTCAGTTTCATTATATTGTTCTTTATTATCAGAGTACCTCTTGGACTTCAAACTATTAACTGTTTCTTTAGTTTCTTCTAAGTTCACATTCATATTTTCCAATATATAACCACCTCTTCCAGAAGTTCTTAATTTAAATTGTATAGTATTATCTTTCCTAATTTTAGATTTTGAAACTTTTAATTAATTGAAAGTTGTTAATCCATTTAATTGTGCTTCAATATAGTGTAGATAAATATTTACACTATTGCTGTTAAGTATTTAGTGATAAACTGATATTGTTATAATAAAAAAATATATTTACTACATTTAAAATTACAAAAAGCAATAATATTATGTCTTAAATCATCGACAATTTAACTTTTATATTAAAGGAGGTCTTGTGCTTTGAGTCTACATTTCATGATTATATTCTGGTTATCATTAGTATTTCTAGTTTGTGGTATCGTGTTACTCATCACTTACAAAAACAAAAAGTCTCAGCAAGCTAAAGAATCATTACTTGGAGCAACATTTATGTTAATCCTTTTAGGTGTTGCTGGCATTTTATGCTCAATTATATTTAGTTAACCCAAAAAAGTCCTAATCACCCCTCTAATAATCTTTAAAGATTATTAGAGATCGTGTCCAGGACTTTTTCAATTTCTCATAAAATTGTAAACGTAAATTGCATGTATAATTATAAAACTAAATTTTCGATATAACTCGATGTAATCGTAATTAATCAGTAAGAAAATGATAAATTGTTAACATAGCAATTCCTAAGATAAAAAAATATATAAAGCGTTTATACGCTCTCCTTTTTTCATGACGAACCGCTTCACTTGGATGGTTCACATTTTCGTGCAACCTCGTATTTATAAATAAAAATGGCATTGTTCCTAAAAACGCGAATACAAGACTTAATATTATTGCTATCAGAATATTCATAACCTCACCTCTACTAAACAATGTCTTCAATATTCTTATTCCCTGTAATTAACACTTTAACTAGATGAGTCGTATTTACTTTCAATTGTGTTTAGTACCAATTTCAGCATGGTAGTTTATAATGTAAATTAAATAATAACTTTTGAAAAACAAAGGCTAGGAGGGTTCATTTTGAAATTAACATATTTACCTCAATGGGAGGTTATTAATCAAAGTCAGAAACAATTTGTAATACAGGAAGATGCTAATTCTATTTCATTAGTCAGTCCAATTAATGACTATGCAATGGGGATTTTAAGCCAAGTTCATTTTTCTATACAAAATGGTGAAGTAATTAGCACTACTGTAGAAAACAATAGTAAAAATCTAAAAATAGAAATTAATGAAACACAATCACAACTTAAAATCATCGATATTTAATTATTAAGCCAAGCCCTTGAAATTAATTTATACAAATTTTCAATTACGATATTGTATAAAGGGTATGATATGAATAAGACAATTACGCATTAGAAATGTGTTGCGATATTCAAGTCGTTTTAATAAAGACGGGTGAGTGATATTTATGAAATTATTCAAAAATTTACTTTTACTGGTAACTGGTGCACTTATAGTAAGAGCGTTATTATTAAGTGTAGACAACTCAACTGACGAAAAAGTCGAAAATAAAGTTACTATACAAGATAAACAAAAATCTTAATATGTAAATGAACTGTACTCATAATCGCTATTTATATAGCTTAGCGATTATGAGTTTTTGTATGTTAAAACTCAAACTTCTTACTTCGAATAATAATAGTATTTGTGCTGGATCGTTCTTGAGGATCCTCTACTGTTTTGGGATTAAAAATTTGCATAAAAAAGACAACAAAACCATAAAACTTCGTTGGCCATTTAAAAAAACCCTAGTTAAAGGGGCTTTTGACTATAATGGAGTTTTGAATCTTCACATGCCAAATAACACGTAGAAAATCCATCTCCGTTTCATTCTATCATGGCCTAAGACATGCCTCGGTTATTATATTGAAATAAAATTTGCCAATACAATCAAAAACATATTATGTCGACAAATGCGTATATTAAATTTCATAGCGCAGCACATTAAGTTATAATTAGTTTGTATATATTATCTTAAAAGCGAGGTCATTATGCAACACTTTAAAAGTAAAATTGAACACTATCAAATTTATATATATTTTGTAGCACTTATACTAGGTATGTTAGCTGGTTTAACCTCACAAATATTTTCATTTTTTCTAGAGTCAGTAATCTCAATTTTTATTGGCGTTTTAATGTTTACCATGTTTTCACAAATTCCTTTTTTCAATATCCGCCAAAATCTTTTTGATACGAAATATATAATTGCATTAATTTTATCTAACTTTATAATCATACCTACCTTTGTTTATACTTTAATACAATTATTTGATGTTAGTTCTGCTCCAATATTAATTGGACTGTATCTCGTACTGTTAACACCGTGCATTGATTACGTTATCGTCTTCACTGCATTAGGAAAAGGAAATGCGCAGTATATGCTTATTTCTACACCTATATTATTTGTATTACAAATTATTCTACTGCCCGTTTATTTCACTATTTTTTTTAATAATGAAATATTATCAATCATTGATGTAGGACCATTTATTAATGCTTTTTTCACATTTATCATTATCCCTTTGATACTTGCATTATTATTACAACTGCTCAGTAAAAAATCTAGCTCTATAAATCGTGTCCTAAGTCTTACTGCCTGGTTGCCTGAACTCTTCATGTCACTCGTACTTTTTTCTGTTGTAGGTTCACAAATAAACAAGATTACGAATGATTTAAATATCGTATTAAGTGTCGTACCTATTTATATCTGTTTTATGATTATTGCACCTTTAATAGGGTTAATCTGTGGAAAGTTGTTTCATTTAGACATACCCAATTTAAGAACATTAGCTTTCAGTTCTAGTACAAGAAACGCATTGGTTGTGTTACCCCTTGCTCTTTCCTTACCAGATCATTGGGTAACAATCACTACAACAGTCATTATTACTCAAACATTAACCGAACTCATTGGTGAACTTGTTTACATTAAAATTATTCCTAAGCTTATAAAATAACCGATTAAAATTGAAGATTTATATCTCTAAATTCGACATTTAAGTATTGAACAATTCATTTTTTCATATAATTAATTATAATAACTAAAAATCGATCAAATATATTGGTTTGTTCGGATTGTTGTATGGTAAACTATTTTACAAAGAGGAGCTTGATGTTATGAAAAAAATTGCATTAGTCTTATTAGGTGTTGTTTCATTTGCACTATTAGTAAAATCTTTATTTAGTACATCTACTGATTACGGAACAGACGAATATATTGTTGAAGAAGACAGAACAAACGATCAATTTTAATTTTAACACTGCAATGCTGTCTAATCATTTTAGAAATATATAAAGCGAGGCTGAGTTCATATACACATTACTCAGTCTTTTTTATATCGTTTAATCAGCCTGTTTAAAATCCAATTATTTTCTATTTAATCCAAAATGCTTTAACATAACTATTAGTTAACATTTTACATTTTTTATTCCATACTTCTTTTCCTTTCGTATTTCTATTTGATGGGGTGATAAAATGCAAATTCTAAGAAAAGTTTATGAAAACAAGGCGCCTATTTATCATATAAAGACAAATTCAGGTCTATTAATTAAAGTCAAAACCAATGACACATCGAATAAAGCTGAAATAACTCACTTATTAACTGCCGTTGCTAAAGATATGGACGAAAAATTAAAAAATAATATTGAATAACGATTTATCTCAATACCATTTACTCAAATAAAGATACAGTCCAATAAATTGAATTAAATTCAACTTATTGGACTGTATCTTTATATACTTTAATTCATAACAACTATAATAAAACCTACAAATAATATAAGCATAGATAACCTAGGTTTTTGCTTTCCTACTAATCCAATAAGTAAGACTAATGATAGCCCAACAATGAGTAATTGACGATTAAAAGCTATAATACCCATGGCATCACCAACCATCATGATCACACCATAAATAATTATCAATGCTATAAATATGCTACAAACCAATGATAGTATATTGAGTAACTTCATTTTTTACATCCTTTTATTTTAAATGATACTTTAAATATAACTTATCGCTATTATAAAAGAAATACGCCACTTCGAAAAGTGGCGTGAAATCTCGAATCGAAAATATATTCCACACTAAAGTTTGGAGGACTTCTTGTGCTTAGTTATATTTACCCGTTTTTATATAATAAAAACCCAAATAACTAAATTTCAGAAAACGTTCTCAAATTATTTATTTCGAACTTATAATTTATTTATCAATAAAGAATATATCAAGATATGTAAATATTAATAAATTTAAATAAAATTAATCATACTGTTGGAAATGCATCCAACAAAAAGTTATCCTATAGTTAAAGCATTAATAACTACCAAATTATTTTATAAAAGTAATTGCAAGTTACGATAACAACTCAATTCTTTATTTTTAACTGTTATGTGTTACTAATTACATAGAATTGTTTCAGATAAAAGGGTGATGAAATGGAAGTACTACGTAAAGTTTATAAAGATGACGAGCCTATCTACCATGTCAAAACAGATAAAGGTTCTGTTATTAGAATTAAAGGTTCTGATGATTTGACGGACTCTGAAACTGAAGAATTATTAATGTTAGTTTCTCAAGATATTGATAAAATGAAAAAACAATAAATCAGAAGCTTAACGATATACATTTAATTTAGTGTATCGACTATAGACGTTCTTATAGACATTAAGGGGCTATCACATTTGTTTGAAAAGAATGGCTTTCTAAATGATTTTTTGTAAAGACGATGAGTTCAAAAAAACTAAATTACATCTGGGTAAAATCCTAGTTAAATTTAAAAAGTAGTTTCCATTTTGGAAGCTACTTTTTTAAAAATCTATCTATCCATTTTGTCTTAATGTTAAACAGTTCAAACGCATTTCGTTTATTAAAAACTACTTAATATCTTGCTATCATTTCGAATGTAATATGTGGAATATTGTCTTCTAAATAAATATCAGAAACCCCTTTAAAGCCCAATGATTCATAAAATGATTTTAAATAAGCTTGTCCGGAAATGCTGATTAATGACCCACTATATTTTTCATTTATAATATCGATTGTTTTCTGCACAATGTCACGTCCATAGCCTCGCATTCTATAGTTTTGTGCCACCAACACTCTTCCGAAACTAATATGTGACTCGTGCTCTACAATACGTGTGTATGCGGCAATACGGTTTTCATCCTTCAATATGATGTTCAAAGCTTCTTCGTCGTCTTTATCTATTTCTTGGTACGCACATTTTTGCTCTACTACGAATACTTTTATTCTTTCTTCTAAAATATGTAATAGTTCAATATTCGACAAATCTTTCGTCCGTTTAACTACTAATTCCATAAAATACCTCCTATAATGCTTAGAAAATCGACTGAATTACTAATATCGCTATTTCCGTAGTTGGTTACAGTTTATTTCTACGTATATTATTGTTCTACAAGTTGAATTAAATTACCACAAGTATCATTTATAATGGCAAGTTTGGTGCCATCAACTTCCTTAGGTTCAGTATGAAACTCAACATCTAAATTAACTAACTGCTCATGCGATGCTTCCATGCTTTCAACACCAAACATGGTTACGGGTATACCAGCACTATATAAACCTTCTTGATAGTTTTTGGCGATTGCACTCACATTAGGTTCTAACAAAATTTCAACTGGATTATTAGAATTAGTTTCTTTTACAGTCAACCATTTAAATTCTCCGCCCATTTCAATATCATGTTTAATTTCAAATCCTAATTTTTCAGTATAGAATTGTTTTGCTTTATCTTGATTATCAACAAAAATGCTCATAGCAATAATTTTCATATCGATCGACCTTCTCTCTTTTTCTGTTTTTATAATATTAGTACATCTTAATACTTCTCCTATTTAGCAAGCTAATTTGCATAATACCAGTATATGATAACGCCTTTATAAATTCACTAATTTGAAAATAAGTAGTGTGTATACTACAATTACAAACGAAATTTATTACAATTCGTTTGGGAGTGATTAATTGTGAAAATACTAATTGAATTACGCGAAAAATATAATTTAAGTATCTCTAAATTAGTTGTTAATTTAAATAATAACTATGGCAAAGATTTTAGAATTTGTCAGATTTGGGATTGGGAAAATGGATACCGTAATGTTTCAGAAAATGAGATTGCCATTCTCGCAGATTATTTCAAAGTTTCTAAACAGACATTTAATGTATAATAACGCTATGATATTAAGCCAAGTACTCATCAAAAGACTGAAATTCATATGGCGTTCTTAGTTATAATAACGTGGAAAACGACAATCGTTTTCCATGTTATTTTTTTAAATATAATAGTAATAAAATAATCTACGCTTTCCAAATATTCGTAACAGATCGTGTAATGCTCACAAGTTCCCAGTGTTGCTTATAATTAACTTCTTGTAGGAATCGTTTACACGTTCATCAAAAGCTTCAAAACTTTCTTCATATTGCATGTATAATATCGCTGTATACTTTAAAGTTTCAAAACTATTTTAGTTCATAATTTAACCACTCTATAATTTCATTAAATATACTATTGTTATGAGAAGATTCGTTAAATATTTCGTGTTGCAATCCGTCAAAAATATGAATGGATTTATGCTCAGACCCTATTTCGTCATATAATTGAATTGAGTCCTTATAGCTAACTAAACCGTCTTCTTTACCATGTAAGATTAATATATTATCCTTCAACTGCTTTGCGTTGTTTTTTAAATATTCAACACCATCAAGTAATGTATAAACTAGCCCCATGGATATTTGTTTAGCATTTAATTCATCCAGTTTATACTTTTCCACAACTGTTTGGTCAGAACATAACCCATCACCTAATTCATTTTTTACATATTCATGAGGAGAAACACTTCTATCTGGCTCACCAAACAATTTAATATTATAACGTGTAAGCGCCCCCGAGGTGATTATGCCATCTACTAAATTGGGATATTGAGTGCTAAATAACGTCACTATGCATCCTCCCATGCTATGGCCAATCAAGTATACTTGACCCTCGAAATTTGTTTTAACATAATTCATAACTTCCGATAAATCCTCCACTATTTCATTCATACTACTGTAATAGGTTTGAGGTCCTTCTGAGCGTCCATGGCCTCTTTGATCATATCGGACAACATTGAATCTATTTAAATTTAAATGTGCTGTTAATTCATCATAACGATCTAAATGTTCACCTAAACCATGTACTATAATAATATTTGCTTGTGCATTTTCAACGTCGTTTATTTTAGTATAAATTCGGGTACTATCTTTGGAATTTAAATATTTAATATAATTCATAAAATCCACCTTTTCTTTTGAATTATTTTCGAATAACAATTTCATTCTAACGATGCTCTAAAACAAAATGACTATATGCTTATTCACTTACGTATAAACATTAATATATTGTATCTATACCCCTAATTTTCTAATATATTTTATCTTTCGTAGTATATAAAAACGGTTTAATTAAAAGTGTCAACAAAGTCAGAAACTTTGTTGACACTCCGAATTAAAATCTTATTTACAGAACCGATTTGAATATTCTGGGTTATCTTTATTGAGCAACCAATTTCCAGTATTTAAATAGCTAGCATAACTAGACCAAAGGACATAAGGGAAAAGCAAAATGCCTGAAATAGGTCTGTTTTTAAAAAATACTACAACGTTAGTCGTTACTGCTATTAATAAAATAAAACTCTCAATCAACGCGATACCCCTTACTTTCTTTTTAAAATACAATAATGACCACAGAAAGTTCAAACTAAGATGAGTATAATGCGTAGCAGTTGCTGCTTTGGTATGTGTTCCATTACGTTTAATCAAATTATAAGCTATGCCCATACATAGATATAATATAGGCCATACAATAGGAAAAGCATATCGTGGTGGAGAATAAGGTGGTTTTTCAAATTTACCATAATCTTTTGGTGCTTCTTTCGCAGTAATTTTCCCTATCATATTGCCACCCACAAAAGGTAATAATGTTCTCGTTAACATTTTTATAATTTCCATTATAATTCCTCCTATTTCAAATTTTTAATAATTGAAGTTTGCTTTATATATTCAACATTGTAAAAGTCAGCCATACTTTTGAGAAATTCTAAAAGATAAGTTTCATCTATTTTATGTTTTTGAAATTGATATTTTAAATCTTTCTGGAATTCATTTTCTGATGTACTTCGCAGTTTTTTAAAATACCCCCACATATGATCATAAGCATTGGTGATAGAACCTTCAGTTGGCTTTATTGTTAACGCATCCGAAATCAATGTTGCGATATCACCATATGTCGGATTTTGTTTCATTGTTTCTCTAATGTTATTGTAACTATTTTGATTGTGCCACAAAACTTCATATTTATACTGACGCCATAAATGTTCAATTTGATAACGTTGTTTCATGTTTATCCATACCTTTTTTAATACCACATCGAGGCGGTATTTTATCTTTTTTCCATTTATTGAATAATAGTACTTGATATAATTCAAACGCATCTTCACCATGTACTTTACAATCACCAAAAACATAAAATGGAGGTAGCTTTTCATGTGAAAAATATTTTTGATACTCTTCTGTATAAACAATTTTTCTCAAATGTGCTATATCATTTTTAAAGTCAACAGAGCGTTTTCCTCCCCGTCGAATGTGCTCTTCATTCATGCTTTCTAAAATGTTGAAAGCATCTATAATATAGGGTTCCCCATTGTTATAAACATGAGCAACAATGGGGTGTTTAATGTAATTACTGTTTACATCAACAAGGTTTAACTTTGCTAAACATACCCTAATAATTTGATATAATTCTAATACTTGTTTCGATAACCTTCTATTATCTAAAAAACGCGCACTTTTTTTATGGTCTGAGCTTATTCTGAAGATTTGCATATGCATCTCCCCCTTACTTTTACAGATTATGAATACTCTAACAAAGTCATTTTATAAAATCACTACACTTATTATTCACTTTTAAGCATTCATTTGCAAATAATAAACTATTCCCTACAACTTAAGTTATCTAAAAACAAATCAATCTTCAGTATATAAAACGTTAAATTAAATACTTTTTAATTTATTTATAAAGAATCTCTCTAATTTCGTTTAATATCAACCTTTGTCCAACTTTTATTTTACAGTTAATGATATGCTTATATAGGAGGCTGATATTAATGTCAAAATATATATTATCGTATAATTTGAATTCTATTTCATATGGTTATGAAAAATTGCCTGCTAAATTAAACGCCTTAGGTAATGCTTTGTATATTTATAGAGGGTTATGGCTTTTGAAAAGCGATTTAGATAGAAATGAAATATACGAAAGTATTAAAAATTCCTTTAATTCAAACGATGATTTTTTAATATTTAAATTTGAAGAAAGTCCATTAGGTATGTTGAGTGAACAAAAATACGATGAAATCTTACAAATACTTAATGATTAAACACATCCCAAGTTAATGATGTGTTTTTTATTTACATAAATTTCATGTAATAATGTTTGCTAGTAAATCATATTATTATGATTTTAAAGTGCATCTTACCTGGCATACGGATTGAGCCAGTAGTCTCTCGCTTATATTATTCCCTAATACCTCAGCACTTAAAAAAATCGTTACTAACTTAGTTATATACGTAAAATAAGTAAAGCCTACAAATATTAACTTGTAGGCTTTACTTATTTTAATTAATCGTATTTCCACCATCTAATACAATAGTTTCACCAGTCATGAAATTGGTCGCGTCACTTGCTAAAAACAAAGCAATTGCTGCTACTTCCTCAGGTTCACCAAATCGTCCTAATGGGATACTAGCTAAAGCATCTTCTCTCGCCTTGCCTACCCATGCTTTATCAGACAATTCTGTTGCAACAATTGTTGGCGCAATAGCGTTAACATTAATATTAAATTTTGCCCACTCAAATGCCAAGCTCTTAGTTAAATTAACAATTCCAGCTTTTGTAACTCCATAAGCCGTATGTTTATCTAATGCTATTAAAGCATTTTGACTTGCCATGTTAATAATTTTTCCACCTTCACCTTGTTGAATAAATTCATTTCCTACTTTTTGAGCCATTTTGAAAGAGGCAGTTAAATTTAAATCAATTTGCTTTTGCCAAATCTCGCTAGACATTGTTTCCGCTTTATCTAAAAGTGCAATACCTGCAGAATTCACCAATATATCAATACGGTCAAAAGTCTGCTTTGTTAAATGAATGGCATTATCAATATCTTGTTCATTTGTTATATCACATTGAATACCTAGAATTTGATCACCTTTCAATGCTTTCACACTTTCTTTTATATCCAATACTGCAACTTTAGCCCCTTTTTCTATGTAAAAATCTGAGATTGCTTTACCTATACCACTGTTACCCCCAGTAATGATAGCCACCTTATCTGTAATATTAAAATCTTTATCAAATCCTTTATAACCTTGCATAATATCCGCTCCTTTTACTGTAAATTAAGTATACTAGTTAAATTAAGCGCTTACAAAGCAATCTACTTATACTTGTCTAAATATTTATTATAATTTATGCTATTAGTTTTTTAAGCTTTAATTTTCAACACAAAAAAACACCCACCCCATAGGGTGAGTGTTTAAGATAATTTAATGTTTTAAATTATGCTTTGTTAACGTTAGCAGCTTGTTTACCACGGTCGCCATCAACGATTTCGAATTCAACTGTTTCGCCTTCTTCTAATGATTTGTAACCTTCAGAATTGATAGCTGAGAAATGTACGAATACGTCGTCGTTATTTTCTACTTCGATGAAACCGAAACCTTTATCTGCATTGAACCATTTTACTGTACCTTTATTCATATGAAAACCTCCGTGTGCTTTAGCACATATATTTGTAACTTGTTATTAAAAAATCCAAAGAGTAAAATTCAATGAATAAGACTACTTTTAAAATTTCCGAATTAAAAATTACTTGAGTACAAATATACTATGGATATAACTTTTTGTCAACATTTTCTATAAAAGTTTTTGTTTCCATATTTTAACTAAACTATCCGGGGTTTATAAATATTTAAATAAATTAGCTTTTATTACCTTTTTTACAACAAATTAACTTTATGTGTAGTACAATTAAATATAATTAGTTATACATCTCCCAAAATGATTAGGCCGATAGGAAGAATTACGAATTAATTGTATAATAAATATAAATCAATTTCCGAGGAGAAATTTATGCAAATCATTAATTATAATATCAATCTTGACCATGTCACTTATACTGTTGAAACTGAAAATGGTCATGTATTCACTCACAGTTTACCGAAAGATACCACTTCAAATAATATATATCGCTATCTAGAAATTTTATCAAACAACGTAGATGGAGCTAACTCATAAATGGGAATATTAATCACGATTACATTCATAATCAGTTTAATTTTATTGATCATTAGTTTGTTTTCATTTTATGAATTTAATAATGAACGCAAAATTATCAACGAAAAAAACTTAGACAATAATCATGAATTAGGTATTCAAAAGCAGTCTAGAAAACTAGTGTTTTTTGGTGCTGTCTTATTTATTTTATCAGTTGCGTTTTTTGTACTTTCTATAATTTTATTATAAAACATGAATTAATAATAAACACTCTAAGTGTTTATTTTAAAACGCAGACAAACCAATTGTTATAAAAGCATTTGGTTCTTTTTTATGAGCAATTTCTTCATAATACGACGTTAATTGCGAATATTTCAATTTTGAAAGGACACATCATGATCAACAAAACCTTGAATTTCACTGGTTTAATTTTTATGATCATGCTTTTTTTATACTTTTAAATTACAATAGTTTACTAGAGAAAGTACCTGTGCACTTTGATTTATATAGTAACCCAGATGCTTGGAGTTACAAGAAAAATATATTCTTTCTCCAATAGTAACTTTAACTTTATGGATTTTTGTATATCTCCTATTAAGTATTACGTAAAATTTAAAAATTTGAGATACACGATCCATATAGCAAATACAAAAGTACTTAATTCTTAAAATGATATATCAATTTCTTCTACATAAACAGCATTGCCAGTTATTTCGATTTCATTATTTTCTGCAACACCCACCATCACTTGTCCATCCCTATTCATTTCTTGTCCTTGCTCAACAATAAGATTGATCGGTGTATGAGTCTCTTTTTTTATATACTTAGCAAAATACGCACCCATGACACCTGACGCTGTGCCAGTAACCGGATCTTCTACTGTTCCAGAAAAAGCAGAAGAAAAATGACGTCCATGCATATCCGCTTCTTCATAATAACTTTCAAGACAAAATGGATGTACAGATGCGTTTGGTATTTCATTTAAAATTGAAGAAAACGCCTTATTATTTGGTTTCATTTCATTGAAAGTAGCAAGTGACTTTATAGGTATTAAAAGTGTCCATGCCCCTGTGCTCCCATATAATAAGGGTAATTCATCATCAATATCGACTTCTTCAATGCCAATTGCTTTTGCTAAATCATATCTGGATCCTTCAAATTTTTTAAATTGTGGTAATGTTTGTTTCATTGTTATATGTATTTCATTTTGCTCATTCTCCATAATACGTATCGGTAAGACCCCTGCTTTCGTTTCGATAGTTAATTCTATTTTATTTTCTAAACATCCGTTTGTCCTTAATGCATAAATTGTTGCCATTGTTGCGTGGCCACAGAGTTCCATTTCTTGTTTCGGTGAAAAATAACGCATTCTAAGGTCTGCATTATCAGATGCTATTAGAAAAGCTGTTTCATTAAACCCTACTTTAAAAGCAATGTCCTGCATCTCCGTTTCTGTTAGGCCATCTCTATTTATAACAACACCAGCTGGGTTACCTTTATTGGGTTTTTTACTAAAAGCATCATAATGATACACTTTTACTGATTTCATCTATAATCCTCCATTTTCTATAACTTAATAGTTTTATTAAACTACATACTGCATAAATTATACGATTAGACAAAAAAACATATAACACTTATTCATTGTTTGTATAAACGTATCATTCATCCAAAAAACTGGAAACTAGAAAATGAAAAAAACGCTAAGTTATCTATGGCTACCTAGCGTTTAACTTTATACCTGTTTAATATTCTATATTCATATTGCTTAAAGCAATGTATTTATAATCATTGTTTGATATTAACAGCATTTACCATATTAAAAGAATGGAATTGTTTTACTCGCTTTCATAATATCTTTTGTAAAAAAGAATTGTTTACCTTCTCCAGTATATGCAGGTTTCAATACCATATTGGCTTTAGCGCTATATAACCATTCAGGATTAATGCCAGAATTTAGTATTTCTTGGAATTCTTGAAAGTCTTTTTTCCAATTTAAATTTGGCTCCATATTTATCACCCCAAAGATATAATAGAACTCTTGTTCTTATTTGTAAACAAAAAAGAAGCAACTGTCACAACAGTAAACTTCTCACATTTAACACTTAGATTACAATAACATAAATAAAACCACAGTTTCATACGTGAACACGTGAAGCCGAGTCAAACTTGTTTACTTAATTATTTAACTTCTTATTGATCTCTTAAAATAGATTCTATTTAACCTCTTTATTATGTCTATTTTCAAACAAGAAAGAAATAAAGCTTCCAAAAAAGCCTAATAATGACATCATCACACTACCAAGCAATTGTTCTTTTCCTGTTGCTATAAACATTAATAAGAAGATTAAAATCCCAATCAAAAGACTCATCCCAAGAGCCTTAACATATAACAACATTTATAATCCCTCACTAAATACCCAAAATAACACACTAAACTATTCTATTATTTATATTTATTATCGTAAACCGTATTTTCACGCTTTTTAGATATAAAAATAAGGCTAACGCAATGCTGCGCCCGCCTTAAATTATAATCTATTAACTATTTATTAATTAAATAAAAATGAGTGATTGATTAAGTGCCATGTGCATCGTCAATCTTTATAGAAGTAATCTTTCCTACATTTACATAGCGATCGCAATCTTTTAGATAAAAGTAATTATATCTATGAATGCCTTTTTCAAATCTTTTAAGTGCCAATGCCTTATCAATTTTCCATATATTTTCCACATACTCACGATAAACATTGCCATCGCTACATTCTATTATGAATACATACACTTCACTCATGTGTGATCACCCTAATTAATATTTTATGATTCTTCATACGTTAATTCTATTATCCACCTAATGAGTTATGGTTGCAACACAATGTGAAGTAATTTATAGATCAAACACTTTTCCGAAGTTCTTATTAATCATTTCAATGACTAACAAACACACATTAATCATGAAGTGATTTATTGAGCATGATGAGGTCGTATAAACCACATTTCAGTTTCATAATCATGTACGACTCTATGAGCTACTTCTGTTTTTTCAGCGCCGCCACCATCCCAATTTTGATCTAATGATTCAAATTTATCACTAGCACCGTTATAATTACCTTCTGTTACGATTGCTGTGTGACCTGCACCATTGCCAAATTCATCATTGAATACAACGATGTCTCCAGCTTGTGCTTGAAAGCCTTCATAATTCTTATAGACTGCTGCTTCACCTTCAAAGTTATTTTTTGTTGGAATTTCTTTTGCATAGTCACCTTCTAATCCGTGGCCATACAAATAGTCCCATTGCTCGTTCACTAAATCAAAACATTGCCAACCATATTCATCATCATAATCCCACCCCTTACCTTCTAACATGTTCATATGCGTTATAGCTTCCTCTTGAGTTGCAGTCGTCGCGGCAGAAACAGTGTTCAAATGTGTAAATACTATTATACTTAAAACGCCTATAATAAAATATGTAAAAATTTGTATGTAATGTTTAATTATAAATCGTCCCTTCTAATTATTATTTTACTGATTAATCTATACAAGAATCATTGTTGTTGACTTGTAAGTTAAATTGTAAAATAATTCAATCTTAGAATAATTTATCATATAATTTTTAATTTACCATTACACTAATATTAATTCCATTTTAATTTTTTTGTTAATCTGTAATATTCCAATTAATTTAATTATGAAGTTATCTAGATAATCAAATACAAACGCCTGAATTAAGATGTCTCAGAGTATCGATAAAG
The DNA here is from genome assembly GCF_001431205.1 of Staphylococcus sp. NAM3COL9. Taxonomy (GTDB): domain Bacteria; phylum Bacillota; class Bacilli; order Staphylococcales; family Staphylococcaceae; genus Staphylococcus. Next base: position 179,199 of record NZ_LGPC01000014.1, read on the forward strand.
CATCCGACTTTGTCAGCATTTTTTGTGTACTTTTAACGACTACAGAGTCATCCTGTAACCTTCGGATAGTGTTTTCCCGACTCAATTCGGCTCAAATCATTGCACTTTCTGTAACAATTAAAAGTAATTCATAGTAATTTTTTTAGCTTTAATTATCGCTTTTTTCCATATTAATTCTAAAATTTTCAATTTCTTTAATACTGGTATATAAGAATAAAATACTATAATAGATTAATATAATGACCATACAACTCGTTTAATCGCAATAACGAACACCTACAGTTGAGGTTTATACATTAAAAAATGAACCTATTGCCCAAGAAAAATAGAAACTTGTGAAAAGTACACTAAAGAACGTGGTTACACTGTATACTTAATAGAGATACTAGAATTTAGAACGATCAGCCGTCAATTATTATTCTAATAATAAATTAGACCCAGATACTGAGTTATCCAACAATAATTCAGTTCCTTATAAAACAAATGAATCATTCATCAGGTATTTAATTCACCCTATTATTGTTAGAATTATGTAGAGCGTTGTTTCTTAAAAGAGGAGAATATTTATGAATTTAAACGAATTTCAAGAACATATAGAAGATAAATTACCAGCGTTAGATAGTTTTTACGACAGAGCTATCAACTTTCAATTAGAAAAGGATAAAAGACGCCCACCTAAAAAACGTTGGTCAGAGGCAAAAATAGAGAGAGCAGCAAATGCAATGTACAAGGATTTGATGAAAGGTATATATGAAAAAATTAAATCTTTAGTTGAAGAAAGAGAAAAGAAACCAAATGATGTATGGATTGATTATTTGGAAAAGTATGAGCTATACGAACAAATAAACGAATCATTATACGAAATCGAATTTGATTAAATAGCTTCAAGGCTGCGACATTTCTAAATCAGCACAAATAAAAAAGGCTTAGCCATCATGGCTAAGCCTTTTAATATAGCGTCTAAGGGAGTTGCTTACACCTTTTAGAAACTGCTATAGGTGATGCTATATCAATGCTTACCTAGTATTGCTAATTGAGTGTAAAATGTAAAAATTACAATACAGCGTAATCCGATGCGCTTTGTACGTATTTTCATACTCATGTTAGATAACTATTAAAAAGTGACATTGCCTTCAAATTTAAGTACAGTTTCTATTTTAACAACATGATCCAAATTAATTACTTTGTTTTTTGGTTTTGTCACAAACAATAAATTTTCGGATGATTTATCAACATCAATTTCTTTAGCACGTTCTAATTTACCAGTTACTAATAATAAATCTATACTTACAACGTTTTCTTCTTTCAATAAATCAGTCACTATATTTATATTCATTTTATAAATCTCCTTTTCTTCGTTACTCTCATTATACATCAAAATGTAATTTTTTACTTGATAATCAAATTTTACTATTAATTATATAATTAAATTATTATATAATAGTATGATTATCAGTAATTTGACATTTTCAGTTCATCCTCTGTGTAGAATCGTATTCTATAATTTTCTAGAAAATACATTTGCAGCGTAATCAAGGAGACCTAATTGCAACATAATTTAAAAATACGCCACTACATCTATTGCGTCTTAGTTAATAATAATTTTAATCACCCGATTAAATGGAATGATTTCACTTGCTTTAGTTACATCTTTAGTAAAAAACATTGGTCTTCTCCTTTATAATTCGGGTTTAAAATCATATTATTTTTACATTATATAGCCATTCTGTATTAATGTCTGAATTTAAAATCCTTAAAAATATTTATCTCAATCTTAAATTCATTTCATATAATCATCACATGAATGCAATAGGTCGCTTGTTCTTATATATAGTTGTAAATAATATGCAAGTATCGTGCGAGAAAAATTTCTAGAGGCTTTTCACTAGATAACATAAAAAAAGCCACCCCTAAGGATGGCTATATCTGAGAGTATGTCTGAATGGACACCCTAAGGCGTGCATTAGACCCACTCTATCTATAAGACACCCTAAGATGTCCATCAACAATAATACAATAGCTCACAATAAAAGTAAATATTTAAATATATTTATGTCAATTAAAAATAGGGCAAGGGGGATCAAACGTTCGTAAGCTTATCCATGAATTAAGGCACAGACATGCATCGACCCTTGTAATTCTTGATGCTAGACCTATGGGATAATAGCGTAACGATTAGGCCATTATCTACGGAAGAAGTAACTGCTCGGTAAGGGCCATCTGTACCCTATTACGCTAAATAAATAATAGAATATCTATAATCACCGTCCAACAGTTGGACGGTGATTTTTAATCTAATTTATTAACCATAGATTTTAACAATACAATTTGACCAAAATGTCGATTAGTGTGAATAATAGCAAAATGGATAGATTCATTAAAATTTTCCATAACGATGTCTACATCTTTAAGGACAATTGGTTCATTTCTATCTTTCTTTAATTGTTTTTCTAAAACATTAAATATTCTATCAAGTTGTTCATTTAACAATAATTTTAATTCATCGAAAGAGGGTTCATTTCCATCAAAATTTATTGGTGATGTCCCCCACAGAAAATATTTTGCAGCAGTTTGCTCTAAAACCTTTTCTCCATTAATAGTTTCAAATACTAAAAAATCATTTAGCAAGATTAAGTGACCTAATTGCCATTTGATATTATTATTAACCATGGCAGGTTGAAATGAAGCTTTCTCCTCATCAATATCTTTTATATGCTTATTTAATAAATTATACGTAGCTTGAAATTGTTCTTTAATCATTTTATAACCCCTCACTTAAATTATTAATTGGACGCACTATAAACATCTTAGCATTAACACAATAGCATTTATTTTTATTTATTTCAAAATACCAATTATGTGCTAATTTCAATTTTATAACTTTGATTTTTTTTTTGTGACCCATCTGTAGCAGTAAAAATAAAAAGCCCTTAACCACTAGGGTTAAAGGCTCAAGGATGGAGACGGCGGGATTCGAACCCGCGTCCAGAGGTCCTGATACAGATCTTTCTACGTGTGTAGTCTATCATTGAGTTTCACATAATGGTAAGTGATAGACGGCCATCATTATGCTAGTTTGATTAATCTCTTCTAGGCAGACTTCAAACGGCAGTGCCTAGCGTATCCTATTAAAGGTTGAATCGCGGTTAACGGCACATAGGAGATGCCGTTAGGCGATGCAGAGTGCTATTACGCAGCTACTGCGAAATTATTGTTTTCTTTGCCAGTTATTATAACTGTGTGTGTTAGTGACGGAGACAACCCTCCGACACGCTTAATCTGCTCATGGTACCCCTGTCGAATCCAAAAACGCCCCCTAAATAGTATGAAATGCACTTCCTGTCCACTTCACGATTATCGATCAGCTTTTTAGAAAGCACATATCATATTACCAAAGATCAGAGTCTTTGGCAATATATCAGCTTAATAACGGTCTTTCATCGCTCTATCCATGTCACGTTTTACTGCTTTATCTTTCAATGCTTGGCGCTTATCGTAATTTTTCTTACCACGTGCAACACCCAGCAATACTTTACAGTGTCCATGTTTTAAATAGAGTTTCAATGGCACAATCGAATAACCCACTTCTCTCGTACGCTCACCTAATTTTTCAATTTGACTTCTATGCAATAAGAGTTTACGTGAACGGTGAGGATCATGGTTAAAGCGATTGCCTTCTTCGTATGGGGCGATGTGCATATTATTAAGATACATTTCACCGCGATTAACTTGCGCATAACTATCTTTAAGATTGGCACTGCCACGACGAATTGACTTGATCTCAGTCCCTTGTAACACAATGCCCGCTTCAATCGTATCTTCAATGACGTAATCATGTCTTGCTTTACGATTTTCAGCTAGTGTTCCTGGTGATTTTTTCTTTGGCATTGAGTTTCACCTCTTTGTTGAGTTATTTTTTCTTCTTACTTGCTTTATTCTTCACATTTTTATCTTTATAAAATGGTTTGTGTTTTGTATTACCACTATTTGATTTATCGTTGTTACGTTGATTTTTACCTCTACGTTGTTTGTGTTTCGTTTTATCCTTGCTATCATCTTTAGCTTTATCTGATGATTTGCCACGAGGATTCGCTTGGATTGTCTTACCACGTGAAGGTCTTTGACTACGTTCATTTTTAGGTAATGGCATACCAACGATTTGGAAATCAATCATACGCTCATCTACGTCCACGTTGATGACTTTAATTTGAACTGGGTCACCAATACGGAACACTTTAGCCTGACGCTCACCAATCATTGCCATTTGACGTTCGTCGAAATGGTAAAAATCGTCTGTCATATTTGAAACGTGTACCATACCTTCAATCGTATTTGGCAATTCAACGAACATACCAAAATTCGCTACTGAACTTATAATACCTTCAAATTCTTCGCCAACATGTTGTACCATGTATTCTGATTTTTTAAGTTCATCTGTATCACGTTCAGCTTCAATCGCTCTACGTTCTCTTTGAGATGTATGATCAGCAATTTCTGGTAACAGCGCTTCCCATTTAGACTTCTCTTTATTGTTCATAGATTGTTCTACAATATATTTACGAATTAATCTATGTACGATTAAATCAGGATATCTACGTATGGGTGATGTGAAATGTGTATAGTATTCAGCTGATAAGCCAAAGTGTCCTAAATTCACATCATCGTAACGTGCTTGTTGCATTGAACGTAACATCATCGTTGAGATAACCATTTGTTCTGGTTGGCCTTCAACTTCTTGTTGAATCTTTTGTAATGTTGAAGGATGGATTTCTTCTCCTGTCCCTTGAATCATTAGCCCAAAATTCGTAATAAAATCAAAGAATTTACGTAAACGTTCTGATTTAGGTTGTTCGTGCACACGATATATGAATGGCACTTCTAAATGATCGAAGTGTTCTGCGATTGTTTCATTTGCTGCAAGCATAAATGACTCGATTAAACGTTCACCTTCACCGCGTTTTCTCAATTCTACATCTGTTGGGATACCTTCTTCATTAACGATTACTTTGGCTTCACTGATATCGAAGTCAATTTCACCACGGCGTCTTCTCATGTTAACTAAACGTTGTGATAAATCTTGTGCTAAGTCTAGCATTGGTGTGACTTCACTAAATTTTTCACGTGTGTCTGCATCTTGATTTGTAATAATTTCATTTACTTCATCATATGTCATACGATAATTTGAATGTATCACACTATCAAAAATCTCGTGCTTAACGACTTCTCCTCGTTCATTAAATTCCATTCGACAGCTCAATGTTAAGCGGTCAACATCAGGGTTTAACGAACAAATACCGTTACTTAAACGGTGTGGAATCATAGGAATCACACGGTCAACTAAATAGACGCTTGTAGCACGACTATATGCTTCTTCATCTAGTGCTGATCCTTCAGTGACATAATAACTAACGTCAGCGATACTGACTGTTAATTGTGTATGACCATTACTTAATTTTTTAATACCAATTGCATCATCTAAATCTTTCGCATCTGCGCCATCAATCGTAATTGTAAGTTCATCACGTAAATCGCGACGACCTTCAATTTGTGATGGTTTAATTTCATCCGGCACTGCTTCAGCTTCTGCTAAAACATTGTCTGGAAATTCAATTTCAATGCCATGTTGATAAATAATTGATAATATATCTACCCCTGGATCGTTTTTATGGCCTAATATAGCCGAAACTTGACCTTCGGGGTTATTTGTACCATCTGCGTACTTAGTGATCTGTACGAGTACCTTATGGCCGTCTATAGAACCTAAGTTATGTCCTTTGGCAATAAAGATGTCCTGCATAATACGTTTATCATCTGGTAACACAAAACCAAAATGGCGTGCTTCACTGAACGTACCAACCACTTGTGTGACTGAATGCGTTTCTATCGATTTCACTTCGCCCTCTAGCTTACCTTTGTGCTCACCCTTTGAATTTTGTACTTCTACTAGGACCGTATCACCGTCCATGGCTCTATTAATTTTTGTAGGCGGGATAAAGATATCATCCATTTCACCTTCTTCCGGACGTAAGAATGCAAAGCCTTTTTTATTCTGACTTAGTTTACCCTTTACCAATTTTGATTGTTGGGATTTGTTAGATTCCTTGCGTTGATATCTATCTGTTTTTGTACGTTGAATTAAACCTGTTTGTTCTAATTCAACAAGCACCTTAATTAAGTCTCTAAATGAGTCGGCACTATTTAAACCTAATGCATCTTGAAAATCAGATACAGACATGGATTCATAATCTGGTTGTTTAATAATTTCTTCAATGGATGGTTTTAAATTCATTATGCCCCTCCTTTCTCTTTTTAAATAATTCTATAATTTTTATTCAGACCAATCTAATGATTCTAAAAATTGGTATACATCTTCAAATACTAATTCTTTTTCTTTATCAATTGTAATGACATGTCCGGAATTCGCATACCATTTAATATGTTTTTCATCAGATTCGCTCTCATTGTATATAATGTTTGCAGAATCCGTATTGATCATTTGATCTTGTTCTGCTTGAATCACCAATAATGGATCCATCACTTCGTCCACATGATCTCTTACGTCTTGGATTTGTCCTTGAAGCTCTTTTAAAGTTTCTGTAGGTTGAAAAACGTCCATTTCTTTATTAATTGTGGTTTCGTCTTTACCTTCATACTTTTTAAAATTGCGGGCATATTCTAGCACACCGTCAAACATAGACCCTTCCGTCTTAATGTACATAGGTGAACACATAGTTATAATACCCTTTACATCTCTGTTTAAGCTTAATTTTAATGCATAGCAGCCACCAAGGGATAAACCAGCGACTACAATTTCATCGTATCCTTTATCGACTAAAAAGTCATAACCGTCTAGTGCTTCTTTGAACCATACAAAAGGACTGGATTTCAATATTTCTTCAGGGGGTGCAGCATGACCTTCATAGTGAGGCGCATAAGATGTGTACCCTTTTTTCTGTAAGAATCGGCCTAATTGTCTTACATCTGATGAATTCCCAGTGAAACCATGTAATAATAACACAGCTCGGTTACCTTCTTCAAAAAAGAATGGCTCTGGAAGTTTGATTTGCATCGTGATTCAACCCTTTCGCTTATGCTTTTAATTACGAGTAATTCATTTTTTATAAATTTCTTTTAGAATACAATATATCTATTATAAATAAAAAAGCCCGACTTTAACATTGTCGGACCTTATAAACCAAAATAACTTATGCCTAACATTAACAAGAAGAAAATGACAGACAATATAATTGTTAATCTATGCAAGAATAAATCGACACCGCGTTGCTTTTGTTTACCAAATAACTGTTCGGCGCCGCCACTTATCGCACCTGATAGTCCATTACTTTTACCTTCTTGGAGTAATACAACAGTTACTAATGCAATACATACTAAAACTAAAATAATCATCACTACTGTATGCATGAAAATTGTCCTCCATTCATTATATACGAATCGCATTATACCACACGTTCGTCTTCTTTAGCAAACTACTATCTATTGAACGTACTCTTACGTTTAATAGATACTGCTAACATATAAATCGCTAATACAAATGACATAATCAATACAACCGTTAATGGAATTAAATTGATACCTGCTTTAACATCTAATATTGCTGCATATACTGGACCGATATTAACTACATTATACAAGATTTGTGAGAGGAACACAGCAAACATAAACCACCATAGGTGTGTATGTCTATTCCAAATGGAAATGATACCTACTAAGTTAGCTAATATATACATTACGCCTGTAAATTGAAAACTATTTTTAATTGTTCCAACAGCATTTTCCGAAGGCTTTTGTTCACTATTTAAAAGTAATTGTTTAATTACACTATCATCTAAGACAATAAATAAATGTATTGCATAAAGAATAGCGATGATTAATGAACTATAAGCAATCAGATGAGCCGTTTTCTTTTCTCTTGATTTAGATTCTACATCCATATAAATTAAGGCTCCTTCTATGATTTACATCTTTAATTATATCAGTTTCATAGTGAAAGATGAACAATTTAAGCAAGTCTTACTATATAAATTATATGACATAATTTATATAGCGGCACAGTAAGAAAGTACTACAAATTCTATTCGTCTAGCATTTCATATACTTTCATACGTCCGTTTAAGCGGACGTATCCATTAACTGTGCACCTCTAAAGTGGACTCTTGAAGATTACAATAGCTAAAGCTATTGCATAAGAAGGCCTAACCAATAAAGTGGTAAGGTCTTCTTTAAAAAACACGCAAGCCATAAATGACTTGCGTGTTAGCGCGTGAACTCTTTAATTTTTAAGCAGTATTATTTAGATAAGTTATAGAAAGATTTAAGTCCGTCAAACTTAGCAGTTTCGTACAATTCATCTTCAATACGTAGTAATTGATTGTATTTAGCAATACGATCTGTTCTTGATAATGAACCTGTTTTGATTTGACCAGCATTTGTTGCAACAGCGATATCAGAAATTGAAGTATCTTCTGTTTCACCTGAGCGGTGAGAAATAACTGCTGTGTAACCAGCTTTTTGAGCCATTTCAATAGCTTCAAACGTTTCAGTTAAAGTACCAATTTGGTTAACTTTAATTAAGATTGAGTTACCGATACCTTTTTCGATACCTTCTTCTAATTTAACAGTGTTTGTAACGAATAAATCGTCACCTACTAATTGTACGCGATCACCGATACGTTCAGTTAATACTTTCCAACCGTCCCAGTCATTTTCGTCCATACCGTCTTCAATAGAAATGATTGGATATTTGTTAATCAATTCTTCTAAAAAGTCAACTTGTTCTTCAGCATTACGTTTTTTACCATTTTCGCCTTCGAATTTAGCGTAGTTATAAACGCCATCTTCAAAGAACTCAGAAGTTGCACAGTCAAAGCCTAAGAATACATCTTTACCTGGTTCTAAACCTACTGCTTTAATCGCTTCTAAAATAGTTTCTACTGCATCTTCAGTGCCTTCGAATTTAGGAGCGAATCCGCCTTCGTCACCAACTGATGTTTCTAAACCACGATTTTTAAGGATTGATTTTAAGTTGTGGAAAATTTCTGCTCCCCAACGTAATGATTCTTTAAATGTTTCTGCTCCAACTGGTAATACCATGAACTCTTGGAACGCGATTGGTGCATCAGAGTGAGAACCACCATTAACGATGTTCATCATTGGAACTGGTAATTGTGTACCATTGAATCCGCCTAGATATTTATAAAGTGGTTGACCTAATAAATCAGCTGCAGCACGAGCTACTGCTAGTGATACACCAAGAATAGCGTTAGCACCTAATTTACCTTTGTTTTCAGTACCATCTAATTGGATCATCATTTTGTCAATAGATACTTGTTCTAATACTGAAAATTCACCTTCAACTAATTCTGGTGCAATAATTTCATTTACATTTTCAACTGCTTTAATAACACCTTTACCTAAGTAACGGTCTTTATCACCGTCACGTAATTCTACTGCTTCGTGTTCGCCAGTAGAAGCACCTGATGGAACTAATGCGCGACCAAAAGCGCCACTTTCAGTTAATACTTCTACTTCAACTGTTGGGTTACCGCGTGAGTCTAAGACTTCGCGAGCGTAAACATCTGTAATAATTGGCATGTTTATAATCTCCTTTATAAATAAGTAGTTTAGAAATATTAAATTTCCTCTTCATTATAGCTTTAAATACTATAAATACAAAATAATTTAACTAAATCTAATTGAGTATATGGTGTTATAAGTTATTGGAAATTTTTATAAAATATTCAAGTTTATAACACCTTGATATAACTCTGTTTTTAAATTAATGATTGATTAATGATTCACCAGTCATATCTTCTGGCTGGTTTACATTGAGTAAATCTAATAATGTTGGTGCTAAGTCACCTAGACGACCTGTTTCACGTAATGTTACGCCTTCTTTAGTAACAATAACTGGAACTGGGTTCGTCGTATGTGTAGTCATTGGTTTCTCGTCATCTGTTAATACCATGTCTGAATTACCATGATCTGCAGTGACGATAGCGTGACCACCCATTTCTGTAATCTTATCAACCACTTCACCTAGACATTCGTCTACAGCTTCTATTGCTTTAATCGTAGGTTCAAGCATACCACTGTGTCCAACCATGTCAGGGTTAGCAAAATTTAATAATATTAAATCTAAGTCACCTTTATTTAATTCTTCAATTAATGCATCTTTAACTTCGTATGCACTCATTTCTGGTTTAAGGTCATATGTTGCGACTTTTGGTGAGTCGATTAAACGACGACGTTCACCTTCAAATTCAGCATTACGTCCACCACTCATGAAATAAGTGACATGCGGGAATTTTTCTGTTTCCGCAATACGTAATTGTTTCAAACCATTGTCTTGAACAACTTCACCGATTGTATTTATTAAATCAACTTTTTCAAAAACGATTTCTGCTTTCACATTGTCATTATATTTTGTAAACGTTGCATAAAATAAATCGTCAATTTGTTCAACTTTGAAACCTTCGAAAGCTTTGTCTGTAAAGACTTCAGAAAGTTGTCCTGCTCTGTCTGGACGGAAGTTATAAAAAATAACTGCGTCGCCATCATTCACACCGTCATTTTGATCTTTTACGATAAATGGTTCAACAAACTCGTCCGTTAAATCTTTCTCGTAGTTAGCTTCAACACCAGCTTTAGCTGATTCAAAAGTTTCACCTTTAAAATTACGGATTGCATTATATGCTTTTTCTTCTCTATCCCAACGTTTATCACGATCCATTGCGTAATAACGTCCTGAAATAGATGCAAATTGGCCAATGCCAAGTTCATCGAATTTAGCTTGCGTTTCTTCAATGTATTTTAGTGATGATTTTTGATCTACGTCACGTCCATCTAAGAATGCGTGAACATAGACTTTCTCAACACCTTGTTTTTTAGCTAATTCTAATAATGCGAATAAGTGTTTATAATGACTATGAACACCACCATCAGATAATAAGCCAAAGAGATGTAGCGCTGAATTATTGTCTTTAACGTGTTGAATTGCATTGTTTAATACTTCATTATCAAAGAAATCACCGTCTTCGATAGATTTATTAATACGCGTTAAACTTTGATAAACTACACGTCCAGCACCAATATTCATATGACCAACTTCTGAATTACCCATTTGACCTTCAGGAAGACCAACATCTAAACCACTTGCTTCGATTTGAGTTGTTGGGTATTTACTGTAATAGCGGTCAAAATTAGGCTTATTAGCTAGTTTCACAGCATTACCATGTTCTGTTTCTCTGTTTGCAAAACCATCTAAAATAATTAATGCAGTTGGTTGTTTCGCCATATTATTTTGCACCTTCTAACAATTGTACAAAATCATCCACTTTAAGTGATGCGCCGCCTACTAATGCGCCATCGATGTCTGATTGAGCCATGTATTCTTTAATGTTGTTAGGCTTAACACTACCACCATATTGAATACGTGTTGCGTCTGCTACTGTTTGACTAGATAACTCAGCAACTGTTTCTCTTACAAATGCACACATTTCGTTCGCATCTTCAGAAGTTGATGATTTACCAGTACCGATAGCCCAGATTGGTTCATAAGCAATTACTACTTGTTGTAGTTGCTCTTCAGACAAACCTTCTACTGCTTTTTTCACTTGGTTGCCAACAACTTCGTTTGCTTTTCCACTTTCGCGTTCTTCATCAGTTTCGCCAACACAAATGATTGGTGTCATACCGTGGTTAAATACAGCATGTGCTTTTTTGTTAATATCTTCGTCAGTTTCTTTGAAGATTTCACGACGTTCTGAATGTCCAATAACAACATATTTAACACCAAGGTCTGCTAATGCAGCTGGAGAAGTTTCACCAGTAAATGCACCATTATCTTCGAAATAAGCATTTTGAGCACCGATTTGTAATCCTTGTGCTTTACCATCATTTACTAAAGTAACTAATGCGTCTAATTGAATTGCTGGCGCGCAAATTACAGATTCTACTTCTTTAGTGTCTGGTAATGTTGGTAATGCATTAACGAAATCTTTAGCTTCTTGAACTGTTTTATTCATTTTCCAGTTACCTGCGATAATTGGTTTTCTCATTATATAACACTCCTATTAGTAATTTATGATTAATATTTTAAAATCTCTAATCATGTATTGTATGTTTAGTCGTGCAATTATTTGTTTGCAATTGCGATAACGCCTGGTAGCTCTTTACCTTCAAGATATTCTAATGAAGCGCCGCCACCAGTTGAAATGTGACTGAAGTCATCTGCGTATCCTAAAGAAATTGCTGCTGCAGCTGAATCGCCACCACCGATAATTGTGTTAGCATCTTTTAATTCAGCGATTGCTTCACAAATACCAATAGTACCTTTAGCAAAGTTACTTAATTCAAATACACCCATTGGTCCGTTCCATATAACTGTATGCGCACCTTGTAATTGTTCTTTGAATAATTCTACTGTTTTTGGTCCAATATCCATTGCTTCTTGATCAGCTGGGATATCATCAACAGATACTTCTGTAATTTCAGCGTCATTTGAAAATTCTTTAGCAATTTTACAATCTACTGGTAATACAATTTGGTCGCCAGCACGGTCTAATAATTCTTTAGCAAAGTCGACTTTATCTTTTTCTAATAATGATAAACCAATTTCTTTACCTTGCGCTTTGAAGAATGTGTATGACATTCCCCCACCAATAAGTACTTTGTCAGCAATTTTCAATAAGTTCGTGATAACACCGATTTTGTCAGAAACTTTAGCGCCACCTAGAATTGCAACTACAGGTTTATCAGGGTTTTCAACCACGCCACCGATATATTTAATTTCTTTTTCCATTAAGAATCCTGCAACTGTTTCTAAATTAGATGCGATACCAACGTTAGACGCGTGTTCACGGTGAGCTGTACCGAAAGCATCATTTACAAATACATCGCCAAGTGAAGCCCAGTATCTGCCTAATTCAGAATCATTTTTAGATTCTTTTTTACCATCAACGTCTTCATAACGTGTATTTTCAACTAAAAGTACATCGCCTTCATTAAGTGCTTTAACAGATTGTTCTAATTTTTCGCCGCGTGTTTCAGGTATAAACACAACTTCTTTACCTAATTTATCTGTTAATGCTTCAGCAACTGGTTTTAAAGTTAATTCTGCTTTATCACTTTCTTCTTTAACTTTACCTAGGTGAGAGAATAATACTATTTTTCCACCCTGCTCAATAATATATTTTATTGTTGGTAATGCTTGAACGATACGGTTAGCATCAGTGATTTCGCCGTCATTCATTGGTACGTTAAAATCTGCACGTACAAGTACAGTTTTACCTTTTAATTCTATGTCAGTTACAATTTTTTTAGCCATATAAGCTTCCTCCTCTGAATGGAACAATAAAGTAAAATAAGCGGAGAAGCGATGTGCTCCCCGCTTACTCCTAAGCTTATTGTTTAAATTTAACAACATCTAAGCTTGTTAAATTAATTTTTTAATCCGAATTATTTAGATTGGTCAGCTAAATATTCTAAAGTACGAACTAATTGTGAAGTGTAAGACATTTCGTTATCATACCAAGCAGCGATTTTAACTAATTGGTGATCTCCAACTGTCATAACACGTGTTTGTGTTGCATCGAATAATGAACCGTAAGTCATACCGATTACGTCAGAAGAAACGATTTCGTCTTCAGTGTAACCAAATGATTCGTCTGAAGCGTTTTTCATTGCTGCGTTAACGTCTTCAACACTTACGTCTTTTTCTAATACGACTGTAAGTTCAGTTAATGAACCAGTAGCAACCGGAACACGTTGAGCGCCACCGTCTAATTTACCATCGATTTCAGGAATTACTAAACCAATTGCTTTAGCAGCACCTGTTGAGTTAGGGATGATGTTTTCAGCAGCTGCACGTGCACGACGTTTGTCGCCTTTTCTGTGTGGAGCATCTTGAGTACTTTGGTCACCAGTATATGCGTGAATAGTAGTCATGAAACCTTCAACTAAGCCGAAGTCATCATTTAAAACTTTAGCTACTGGAGCTAATGAGTTAGTAGTACATGAAGCACCTGAAACAACTGTTTCTGAACCATCTAATTCACTGTGGTTAGTGTTATAAACAATTGTTTTTAAGTCGCCTGTTGCTGGTGCAGAGATTAATACTTTTTTAGCGCCAGCGTCAATGTGAGCTTCTGCTTTTTCTTTATCAGCGAAGAAACCAGTACATTCTAAAACAACATCGATGTCTAAGTCTTTCCAAGGTAATTTACTTGGTTCAGGTTCTGAGAATGATTTAACTTCTAAACCATTTACACGGAATCCGTCTTTTTCTACTTCAACTTCTCCTGTGAAGCGACCTTGTGTAGTGTCATATTTTAATAAATGAGCTAACATTTCGTCATCTGTTAAATCGTTAACTGCTACTACGTCAATACCTTCTACGTCTTGAATTCTTCTAAATGCTAAACGTCCAATTCTACCAAAACCATTAATTGCTACTTTAACTGCCATTATAATGGCCTCCTTTAAAATGATATTTAAAAAGTGTATTTCACCTTTTATTACTATTGTTTTGCGATTACTCTTGCCGCAGATTCGTCTGTGATTAGAACAGTGTTATTGGGTGCAATTGAAAGGTAAGCTTTAATAGCTTCTCCTTTTGATTTACCCCCAGCTACGGCAAATATAAACTTCTTCGACTCAAGATCTTCTAACTGTAGTCCAATCGTTTTCACTTTATGGACGATATCACCTTGATCATCGAAATAATATCCAAATGCTTCTCCCGAGGCATTGTGATGTTGAAGTTTCCCTATAACTTCACTAGGTGATTGACGTCTACGCGCCATCTTCAGCGCATCACCAATGCCGTGGATTATAATATTGGATTCTTTAATTTTCTCAAGTGAATGGATGACTGAGGGCTCTAACATAAGCGTGTTATATGTTGTCTCACTTACATTATCTGGTACATATAATGTTGTATACTCACCGTTCGTTTGCTGCGCCATACTTGCAGCAATCGTATTCGCTTGATATACAACATTTTCACCAAGTCCTCCACGCGCAGGTACGAATAATACATTAAACGGTTGCTTGTGCATGGCTTCGCTGACATATGCCATCGTTGAACCACCAGTTACAGAAACTATTGCGTGTTCGTAAAGAATATCTTCTACAAGTTGTCCCGCCTGACGTGACAACTCAACCTTAACTGTTTTGTCAGCATCTGAATCGCCAGGTATGACGTAAACTTCTTTGATGTTGTACTGCTCTTTAATAACTTGCGCAAGATGATGATCGTCTGAATAAATATTGAAATAGCTATTCAATTGACGAATTGTTGTTTCACCTTCTTCAGTTATTTCCATACCTGTCGGTTTAACTTTGATAAGTTCTTGCTTCTTCAATATATCTGTTTCAGAACGCAGTACACGTTCAGTTAAATCCATGTATTCACTTAAACTACGTCTACCTACAGGTTGATGCTTGGAGATAGTAGTGAGTATTGAAAAACGACGATACATCTTTCCAACAATTTCTGGAACTAACTTTTGTTGAATTTTCATCAAGTCCTTCACTACTACCCACCTCCATTTCCATTTAAAGGGTCAAGTTCTAACCATAGATTGACTTTTTCCGTCCCTAGTGGGACAAAAAAATATAACCTCTTATAACAGCAATACTACTACTATATTTTTCAAATTGCAAGGGAAATACCTATCTATTAGTTATTAATTATTGACCACTCAAATTTAGTTACTTTTGTAACTGCCTACAATAATTTAATACCCGTTAAAAATAGCAATTAATCATTCATACTTATCATTTTTAATAGTATATACTATTAAATAAACACATATTATTCACATTCATATGCTTTTGCAAGCGCGAATGATTGAATGGTTGTCCTATTATCATTAAAATAGCTTTATAATACTATTTTGGAGGAAAAACTATGTCACAAAAAGATCAACCAGAAGTTATCGATCCTGATGACCAACGATATAAGGACTCAGATCATTTTAATAAGCATAGTCAAAAACCATACGCTGGTACACACCAACACCAATCATATAAATACACAAAAAACGTCGGTTGTGGCCCATTCGGTTGTTTGAGTGGTTGCATCACTTTAATACTCTTGTCATCACTCCTTACTTTCTTATTAAACTTACTATTTTAATTCAACCCGATTCACATTTACTTTTACTTTATTTAAAATTATAAATACCCTGTGCTTTGAGTTATTTAAAATATATCCTTAAAAATAAATTCTGCGTTTGTAGAAAATGCTAACAACGTCGTAGTCTTTGTCGACAATATTAAAAGAAGCACTCGTGAGAACGAGTGCTTCTTTTTGATAGATAATGCAACTCTATCTACTAAACGGCTATTAACAATGTTAATCTTCTTCTGATGAATTTGAGTTACTGTTTTGTGATGATTTTTCTTGAGTATCAGCTTGACTACTTCTTTCTTCTGTTGAAGGTTCAGGTGTTTTCTCTTCTGTAGATGGCTCAGGTGTTTTCTCTTCTGTAGATGGCTCAGGTGTTTTCTCTTCTGTAGATGGTTCAGGTGTTTTCTCTTCTGTAGATGGCTCAGGTGTTTTCTCTTCTGTAGATGGCTCAGGTGTTTTCTCTTCTGTAGATGGCTCAGGTGTCTTTTCCTCTGTCGTACGTTCTTCGGTAGAGCGTTCTTCAGTTGTTGCTTCTTTTGTTTTCTCAGGAGAGTCTTTTTCTTCTGTTGTACGTTCAGCTGTTGCAGGTTGTTGTGTTTGTTGAGTCTCTTGCGTTTGTTGCGTAGTTGGAACTTGCTGAGTTTGTTGAGTCTCTTGTGTTTGTTGAGTTTCTTGTGACTCTTCTGTCGATTTCTCTTTTTTCTTATCTTTTTCTTCTTTAGTCTTTTCTTTTTTCTTATCTTTTTCTTCTTGCTTTTGATCAGCTAAACGTTCATCGGCTTGTTTCGAATGATCTACAAAGGCAAAAATGGCAAAAACTAATCCACCTACTAATAACAAGACAATAATCGCGCTCACAATTTTTGCAAAACTGTTCATTTTCTTGTTATCTTGATTATGCTTTGGCATAAGCTCCCCTCACTTCAATTTATATCATAACTTTTATATTTATTCTAAAGGTACTTTCATTAACAAATGTATATTTTACACTATTTTTCATACTAATCAAACCGATTAACTTTTTTAATATAACTGTTATCTTGATGTCATATCTATTGTAAAATACAAATATGTCTTAATAATTAGTGCTTCAGTTTAATATTAATCTAAATCAAACTATATTTTCAATACTTTTATTTCATTTCAAATGTTACTTTACATGTTTCACTATTATCATAACAGGATGTGAGCTAAATATGAATAAACATGATTTATTAAATGATTTAGAGCAGCACAGTCACCATGACAACAAAGGGCTTCGCCAAATGATGGTTGAGAATGATAACTATGAACCAAAGCCCACTTCAAAAAAGCGTTGTTTTTTCTTCATTTTTAATATTTTCTTTCTATTAGTTATTTTCAGTCTAATTTTTCTTTTCATCTATTTGTAAAGGTTAAAAAAATCTTATTGAGTATACATTTATATAAGCGATATATAAATAAAAAGATAGTTATAAATCTTTAATTACGTTAGCATATAAACATAGGCCTATACGATAATCGCATAGGCCACTACTAAAGGGAGTCAAAATTTTACCTTCGTTAGTATATTATGGGGTATACTCGAAATAATTAAGAGATGATTAATTAATATCGAAGGTACCCTTATTATAACGGCATACAATATTATTTTAAATACTTCTTAAGCTGACTAAATGACATATTCTTGAACAATTTTCGAAAGAATTATGTCAAAAAAGCAATAGCTTGAGTCGTTTTTAATCATTACAATCTAAAGCATTACTATTTTATGAGGTGATATAATGAAACACTATTTAATAACAGGTGGCACAGGTATGGTTGGTACTCAACTCGTTGAAGCTATCAAGCAAAGCGACGCGCATATAACGATACTTACTAGACAAGACAAATCAACTTCACATCCCAAAATAACATACGTTAATTGGTCGAAAACAAATTGGGAATCTCAAATTCCTGATATTGACATTATCATTAATCTTGCAGGCGCAAGCTTAATGAAACGTTGGACAAAAGAACATAAAAAAGCAATTATGTTGAGCCGCTTACAGTCTACGCAAGCATTATTCGACTTGTTTAAAAATCGCACACAAAAACCTTCAGTATTCTTTAATGCGAGCGCTGTTGGTTATTACAAACCAGATTACGATCGAACTTATACAGAATTATATAAATCACTCCCGTTTGATTTCTTATCAGAAGTAGTTTACCAATGGGAACGTCGCGCACATCAGTTTGAATCGTTAGGCACACGTGTTGTGATTGGTAGATTTGGCATGATACTTGCAGAAGGTGGAGGCGCCTTACCTTTGATGAAACTACCCTATGAATTTTATCTTGGTGGCAAACTCGGTTCAGGTAGACAGTGGTATTCTTGGATTCATTTAGATGATTTAACAAGAGCAATTCTCTATACAATTAACAATGAAAATGCACAAGGTGTTTTCAACTTTACAGCGCCTATTGTTGAACATCAAAATTTATTTGGCTATACACTGGCACGCGTTACGCACCGCCCCCATTTCACTTGGGTACCTGCATTAGCCTTAAGATTAGCTTTAGGCCAAATGTCTACAGTTGTATTAGACACACAAAAAGTAATTCCAAATAAATTACAGGCTATAGATTTTAAATTTAAATATCCAGATTTAAAAATTGCGTTAGAAGATTTAGTAAAATAATGATAAAAAAAGACAAGCCACATCATGCGGCTTGTCTTTTTTACTTAAGCTTTTATATTAATTTTAGTGTTATGCTTCAGGAACCATAACTTGGTCAACTAAACCGTATTCTTTAGCTTCTTCAGCTGATAAGAAATTATCACGATCAGTATCTTTTTCAATTGTTTCAATTGACTGACCAGTACGATCTGCTAAAATTTGGTTTAATTTGGAACGTGTTTTAAGAATATGATTCGCAGCAATTTCAATTTCTGTTGCTTGACCTTGTGCACCACCAAGTGGTTGGTGAATCATTACTTCAGCATTTGGTAAAGCAAAACGTTTACCTTTAGCTCCTGCTGCAAGTAGGAATGAACCCATTGAGGCAGCCATACCAATACAAATTGTTTGTACATCTGGTTTAATGTGTTGGATGGTATCATAAATTGCAAATCCAGCCGTCACACTTCCGCCTGGTGAATTGATATAAAGATAGATATCTTTTTCAGCATCTTGTGCTTGTAGGAATAATAATTGTGAAACAATAGAGTTTGCTACATTATCATCGATTTGTGAACCTAACATAATAATACGGTCTTTTAATAAACGTGAGTAAATGTCATATGCACGTTCCCCACGGTTTGTTGTTTCAATTACTGTAGGTATTAAATTCATTAATATTGCCTCCTCATTTCTAATTGATAAATTTATTTTAACTCAAAAGTCAAATATGGTCAAAAATTAAGCTCAAAATTTCACGAAACTACATTATTCTTATTGACCGTTACTTCTAAGATTTGTACACTTGTATTAACGTGTTTTTTAACCCCTCGTAGTGTAATGGATAACACATAAGATTCCGGTTCTTAAAATAGGGGTTCGATTCCCTTCGAGGGGACTTACATAAGATTATCTAAACATCACCCGAAGTCATTGGTTTTATGTATCTATGATTTCGGGTTTTTTAATATTTAAAAACACTCAAACCATTTAACACTTTTAACATATACTCTTTTTCAATATATCTAGTAATCTATGTAGTTTATAATATGCTAAAAATCTATGCAAGACAATTGTTTCTCATTTTTAAAACAAGACTTTGATAGTTTTATTTTACATTTATAAAACTACTACCTAAGACATCTCTCACATCATGGATTACTAAAAAGGCATTTTCATCTTCTTCGTTCACAAGCTTTTTCACTCTCGTTACTTGAGATTGTGGCACGACCACGTATAGCATACGCGTCTCACTCTTAGCATAGCCACCTTTACCGGTCAATATCGTAGAACCTCTACCTGTAAAAGCATTAATTTTATCGCTAATTGTTTCACTCTCACTTGATATAACAGTAACTGCTTTTTTAGGATTAAATCCTTCTATGATAAACGATGTCGCTCTTTCGGTTACAAACAGCATAATAATTGTAAATAATACGTTTTGTAACGGAAGCACCATCAAAAAAGATAACACGACGAGCGCATCCAATACAAAGATGCCTTGAGACGTTTTAATTTCTGAATATTTATTAATTATCTTAGCTATAACTGAGGTGCCTCCAAGTGTACTACCTGTCGCAATAACTAAACCTCCGCCAATACCGATGATAGCCCCACCAAACACAGCGTTAATTACGAAATTATCCACACCAAGATTTATATTTTCAGTTAAATGTAAAAACAGTGACAGGGACGTATTCGCTATAACCGTATATACTGCAGTTGTTTTACTCAAAAATTTCCAACCAATTAATACAACGAGTGTATTGATAATTAATGATGTCCAAGCAGGTGACAATCCAAATGAATATAATAGTGCTAGGGAGATACCAACAGTACCTCCATCTCCTAAGTTAGATCCAAGTAAAAAACAATTGACACCTATTGCATTAATAAACGTCCCTATCATGCAAAGAATAATATTTTTAGAATGCTTATTGAACAGTTTTGACATTAACTCACTCCTTCGATTCCAACAACAATAGGGTTTAATCATTATTCTATCGCTATTACGCATCATAAATCACTTTAATTATATAAAAAAACACCTCTTTATAGAGGCGTCAATAATTAAAATTAAATTACAATAATTCTAGCATAACTAATTCACGTATGACTAGATATGGTTTTAATAATGTTCTTAAAAATTCCCAATGGCAGTATTGAAGAGTCAAAGGTAAATTTTAAAACTGTGAAGCATATTATTTCAGTTCAATCGGTTCGCCGCTTCTTAATTTATCCGCCATTTCATTTAACTTTCTTAATCGATGATTCACACCAGATTTAGATATATTACCAGAAGTCATCATTTCACCTAATTCTTTAAGCGACACTTCCTGGTGCTCTATTCTTAGTCTTGCAATTTCACGTAATCTTTCAGGCAAATTATCTAGACCAATTTCTTGGTCAATTAAATTAATACTTTCTACATGTTTCATAGCGGCGCTTACTGTTTTATTCAAATTAGCAGTTTCACAATTCACCAGCCTGTTAACAGAGTTTCTCATATCACGTACAATACGGACATCCTCAAATTTCAAAAGTGCTTGATATCCACCGATTAAACTTAAGAAATCAGAAATTTTTTCCGCTTCTTTTAAATAGGCAATACTACCTTTTTTTCGTTCGAGATGCTTTGCGTTCAATTCATATTTATTCATCAACTGCGTTATACCTTCAGAATGGTCTTCATATAATGAAAATATTTCTAGATGGTAAGATGATGTTTCTGGATTGTTTACTGAGCCACCCGCAAGAAAAGCACCACGTAAATAACTTCTTCTCATTTCATCATCATGAATCAATGCTTCATCAATTTCGTGCGTGAAGACACCACTTTTTAAAATACCTAATTCATCCAATATTTCTCTGGCACGTACTTTAATGCGACAGATATAAATATTGTTCTTTTTCAATTTCATTTTCTTTCTCACAAGTAGTTCCACTTCAACATTAAATACCTTTTTAATTAACGAATATATACGTCTCGCCGTAGTAGCATTTTCAGTTTGTACGTTAATAACAAATTGTTGGTTGGAAAGACTGAGTGCACCATTCATACGAATAAGCGCACTGAGCTCTGCTTTTGCATTCTCTTCATCTACTTCTATTCTAGTTAGTTCATTCTTCATCTCGGATGCAAAGCTCATAGATTAATCAGTCCCTTCTTTAACTAAATAATACCATCTAGTTATTATTCTCATTTTCTTTATTACGCGTAAATTCAATCGTATCAGTTTCTCGCATAGCTATTTCATAAATCATTTTAGATAGCACTTCCGTATTATGACGCACGTAGTATTCTTCAGAAACTTCTACTAAATTAGGATGTGTAAATACTTTAATATTTTGTTCTTCCATATGATTCATATCACATTTTACTGGTGATGCCCCATCTTCTCTATAACGCTTTAACACATCTTCAGTAAATGATTGGGTACTACAGATAGAGTAATTGATGAAGTTCTGACCAACATGATCATGTATTGCGTTCACATGATCGATTGCAGTGTAACTATTTGTTTCACCTGGTTGTGTCATAACATTTGAAACATATAGTTTGGGAACGTCTCCACCTAGCAGTGCATTAGAAATACCCTTCACGCATAGATTAGAAATCACACTCGTATAAAGTGAGCCAGGTCCTAGCACGATTAAATCTGCTTCTTCTATTGCTTCAACTGCCTCTTCCATTGGCTCAACGTCTTCTGGTTCTAAAAATACACGCTTAATCTTTTTATTCTTTTTCGGAATATTAGATTCGCCATATACAATTTCTCCATCTTCCATTACTGCATTTAAACGTACACTCGTATTGGTAGAAGGAATAACACGACCTCTAATATTTAAAATTTCACTTAGCTCTTTCACTGCATGTCCAAAATCGTTATTGATGTTAGTTAATGCAGCAATGAGTAAATTTCCTAAAGAATGACCTTCGACTTGGTTTTCTTTAAAACGATATTGAAACAATCGCTCTATTGTTGATTCTGTTTCACTTAATGCCGAAATAACGTTTCGTATATCTCCTGGAGCAGGTATATCCATTTCACTTCGTATTTTACCCGTACTACCACCATCATCAGCCACTGTGACAATCGTCGTAATATCAATCGGATAACCTTTTAAACCACGTGCTAAAACGGATAAACCCGTACCTCCACCTATAAGTACAAGTTTAATTCTTTTCATTTTTTGGTTTCACGCCACTTTCGACATGTGCATCCCTATGTTGCACATACACATTATAGTCAAAACTCTCCCTGAGTTCTGCTCCGATACGTTTGGCTAGTGCGACAGAACGGTGTTGGCCACCAGTACAACCTATTGCAATAACAAGTTGAGATTTCCCTTCTTTTTTATATCCTGGTACCATAAATTTCAATAAATCCATTAATTTTTCATAAAAAACATTTGTTTCTTTCCATTTCATTACATATTTATATACTGCTTCATCTTCACCAGTTAATGGTCTCAATTCATCAACGTAGTGCGGATTAGGTAAAAATCTCACATCAAATACAAGATCCGCATCTATTTGTATACCATGTTTAAAACCGAAGCTAATTACATTAATATTAAATGTTTGGAAGTTACTTTGATTAAAATAATCCCCCATGCGTTTGCGTAGTTCTTTCAGTGTCATTTGCGATGTGTCAATTGTATAGTTCGCTAAACTTTGAATTTCAGCCAACAACTCACGTTCTTCTTCAATAGATTCAATCAATGAACGCTGACCTTTTTCATTTAAAGGATGTGCACGGCGTGTTTCTTTATAACGAGAGATTAGTTTTTCATTTGAAGCTTCTAAGAACATTAAATCAACAATAACGTCTGAGTTACTTTTAATTTGATCCATTTCTTTAATTAAAGACTTAAATAGTTCCTTACCTCTTAAATCAATAGCAATCGCTACTTTTTGTAAAGAAGGATTTCCTTGCCCCATCAGTTCTACAAATTTTGGTAAAAGAATCGGTGGTAAGTTATCTACACAGAAATATCCAATGTCTTCTAAACTCTGAATGACCACAGATTTTCCAGCGCCTGACAAACCAGTTACAACCAACAATTCACTCTTTACTATTTCTTTTTCTTCTCGTTGCATCTCTTTACACCATCCATTGATTATTTTAATCGCAAAATTAGTTCTACGCTGTTAATAGCTTATTTATATTGGCATTTATACAATATATTTCATTTTTCTCAATATAAGTTTAACGAGTTAATACTATCACATTATATTTTACATGAAAAACGACTAAGGTAGTAGTTTTATCTATTAATATTATAACTCTATAGCTGTTTTTTTATGTAAAAAAGCTAGAATGTTATAACTTACTTATAGATCGTAAGTATGACATTCTAGCTATGACTGAATTCATCAATTTATTTCATCAATGAATCAATTTATTTATGCTTCAATTACATCGTTTAAATGTTCGATATATGCAATGGCACTTTGTGCAGCAATACTTCCGTCGCCAGTTGCAGTTACAATTTGGCGTAAACCTTTTTCACGTACGTCGCCTGCTGCATATATACCAGGTACACTTGTACTCATATCTTCATTAGTTAAAATGTAACCAACTTCATTAGTAATACCTAAATCTTGGAAAGGTATTGTTAATGGTTTCATTCCAATGTACACAAATACACCATCACCATCTAGTGTTTGTTCTGTGCCATCTTTCGTTGACTCTAATGTTACCGAACCTACTTTACCATCTTTGTCATTAATTGTTTTCAACGTGTGGCTCCAGATAAAATCAATTTTATCGTTTTTAAATGCACGATCTTGTAAGATTTTTTGAGCACGTAATTCATCTCTACGATGAACGATTGTTACGCTATCAGCAAATTTCGTAAGGAACGTTCCTTCTTCTACAGCTGAGTCTCCGCCACCAATAACGAATAATTTTTTACCTTTAAAGAATGCACCATCACATACCGCACAATAACTTACACCACGACCACCAAGTTCTTGTTCACCTGGAACACCAATTTTTTTGTATTCTGCACCTGTTGAAATGATTACTGCACGAGCAGTAATTTCACTATTACCAAGGTTAATCACTTTATGATCACCTTTATCTTCTATAGATTTAATATCTCCATATTGATATTTTGCACCAAATTTTTTCGCATGTTCAAACATTTTCGTTGATAAATCCGGTCCTGTTACCATTTCAAATCCTGGGAAGTTCTCAACTTCTTCTGTGTTTGCCATTTGTCCACCTGGCATACCACGTTCAATCATTACTGTGCTTAAATTAGCACGTGATGCATAAACTGCAGCAGTCATTCCTGCTGGTCCGGCACCTATAATTGCTACCTCAAAATCCACTTGTTCAGCCATTTAAATTGCCTCCTGTTTAATAATTCATTATGCGCAGTATATATGATTTCTTGCATTTCTTAAACTTATATGCTCACTAAATAATCTATCGTTTTATTTAAACGGTAAGAAGATATATCAAACCATTCGATTACTTGTTGTTTTGTTATTTTACTATCAGCATTACGATAATACATATACACAAATGCTGCAATATATTCATTTACATTTGTTAGGTCTACTTTTTCAGATATAATCGCTTCTGCTTGATCAATCCATACAATAAATAATTCTTCATTATTTTTCAATGATTTCACACCATACAACATCAATAACCCTCTATGAATGAAATCTAATTTGTTTAACTTTAAATCTTGAATAATATACGTAAGATATAGCTTTTCGTAATCTTCCATAGATTCTAGAACTGTCCAAATTTCTTGTGTCAAAAGCACTTCTCGTCCTTTTAACTGGTTTAATAAGAAAATACCATATAGCCTATGGTGGCTATCATCATGGAGTAACAATGGTAATACTTGTTCATCAAAATATATTTTGCTCTCAGCAATAACCCAAGGTGCATAACCTACATCTACTTTAGTCATTTCTTGCAACTTCGACCAAAAATATTCACTTTCATCAATATTGTTTAAATAGAAACTGTTATAACTTAATGCATTATACATTTGGATGGAAAGGAATTTTCCTTTTCTATAAAGTGGTTGTAATATTTTTTGCGAAGCTTCATATTGTTTCAAGTAACATAAAACGATACCTAGCTTAAATGACTCATCATCATTCATCGGCATGACTTTACTTAAAATTTTTAAATAGCGTTGGTATTTTTCTTTATCATTCGTATTATAAAGTAATAAAGTATAATGACATAATGCATGTACATCCGTATTATCTTCACTAAGCAATCGCTCAAACATCTCTTTAGCAATGTCATATTCATTCATGTATAAATAACACATTGCAAGTAAATTACGCACTACACGATGTTCTTGAATTTCATCATTTTGATTTAAGATAAATGTTCGTGCTTCAGGTAATCGTCCTTGGGAAAATAAGTATTGGAAAATAAGTTGTACTGCAAATAGCTGGCTTTCTGTCTCTATTTTTTCAGATGAAGTATAAGAAACTTCAAACATGTCTTCAAGTTCTTCTTTATAATCTTCATCTTTAGACATCGTGACATAATTTATACCAAATAAAAATGCTTTATTTGCTTCGTTTAGTGTAATGTTTAATTGACTAAGCTGAAAATAACTTTCTTCTACTAACTCTTGTTGCGCAATACTTTCATAAAATAGATGCTCTGCTTTACTACTTAGTCCCATGTTCACAAGACATTCCGCGTATTTTACTTTTACATCAAAATCTTGAGGTGACATTTCCAGCACTTTGCCATAATATTCTGCTGCCTTTTTATAATCTTGGTGCAGAAATTTTTGGTCTCCCAATTTTTTATAAAATTGACTATCTAATTTCATTGGTATTACTTTGCCGTTATGCGCCATCCATTATCACCTCCTAAATATTCATTAAGTTCTTATTTGCACGGGGTTTCCATATGCTAATGCTGAATCAGGTATGTCTTTTGAAATAACAGCCCCCGCCCCGACTTTAACATTTGCTCCTATGTTTACACCTGGTAATATCGTAACATTCGCACCAATTAAAGTATTATCACCAATTTGGACACGGCCTGTTCGGAACTCATCAACGAGAAATTCATGAGTTAAAATTGTAGTATTATAGCCAATCACACAATTTTTTCCTATGGAAATATACTCTGGGTATAATAAATCGGGAACCACTTTAAAAGCAAATGCTGTGTTTTCACCTATGCTCATTTTCAATAAATTGCGATACACCCAATGTTTCAATTTTACATGAGGCAAGTACCTGCAAATTTCAATTATTATCGTTTGTTTAAATATTTTAAAGTATCTAATATAACGATACATATGCCAAAGTGGGTTATTACCTTTAACTTTCACTTTTTTTAAATCACGCATGAAATTTTATCACTTCACTTTTTGATTTGACCAAGTTAACGGACCAACATTTTTATATCTTGGTGCGTTATATTTCACTCTTCTTATAATCATAATCACAATACCTACTACAATCAGTATAATAGACATTAGCTGTGCTACTCGAATATCACTTGTTAGCATCAAGCTATCTGTACGCATGCCTTCTACGAAAAATCTGCCAATTGAATACCATATCAAATATAGACAGAAAGTATCGCCTATACGTAAATGTTTTCTGAGCAAAATCAGTATAACAAAGCCTAGAATGTCCCAAATAGATTCATATAAGAATGTTGGCTGGTAGTATTTGCCATTAATATACATATTATTAATAATAAAATCTGGAATATGTAAGTTTTCTAAGAATGTTCTTGAAACAGGGCCACCATGAGCTTCATGATTCATAAAGTTGCCCCATCTTCCAATACCCTGTCCTAAAATCATACTTGGTGCAATGACATCACCAATTTGAAACGGGTTAATGTTTCTTTGTTTACAAATGATAATTCCTGTAACAAATCCACCTATTAAACCACCGTGTATTGCAATACCACCGTGCCATATCATCGGAATTTCAATGGGGTTTTGAATATAATACGGCCATTGGAAAATAACAAAATAAAGTCTCGCCACAATAAATCCAAATATTGCACTCCAAAAAATGATATCAACTAATGTATCTTTATCAAAGCCAATACGTTTCACACCTTCTTGAGCAATAAAATAACCCAAGAGTATCCCAACAGCGATAATAATGCCGTACCAACGTACAGAAATAGGCCCAAGCTCAAGCGCAATTGGATTGATATAATTTAATGTCATCATTTCCTATTTCTCCTCACTGTTGCTACCATTTCGTAATATTTCAGCATTTAAGCGATCATTAAACTCTTCTGCCGTATTGATGCCCATAATATTCAAACGGTAATTCATTGCCGCAACTTCAATAATAACCGCTACGTTACGTCCAGGTCGTACAGGTATTGTTTTTTTCGTAATTTCAGTATCTAAGATACGTAGTTTTTCTTCATTTAAGCCAACTCGATCATATAATTTGTCTTTATGCCAGTTTTCTAAATGAATATTTAAACGTAATCGTTTTTCAGTTAAAATCGAACCTGCACCAAATAATGTCATTACATTAATGATACCTAAGCCCCTAATTTCTAATAAATGTTCTATTAATTTAGGTGCTCTTCCAATTAATTCGTCTTTACTGATTTCTCTAATTTCCACATTATCATCTGCTACTAATCTATGACCACGTTTTATTAATTCTAATGCTGTCTCACTTTTACCGATTCCAGAATCACCAGTAATCAGTACACCTACACCATAAACATCAACAAGTACCCCATGAAGTGATGTTGTTCGAGCTAGCTCATGTTCTAAAAATGTAGTTAAACGACTCATTAATTGTGTAGTAGCAATTGTCGACGTAATTAAAGGTGTGTCGAGTTCTTTTGCTGCAGCGATAAGTTCCTCTGGGGGTTCTAAATCTCTCGTCACAATGATAGCTGGTGTGTCTGGACGACATAACTTTCTCATACGTCCTTTACGTTCTTCATCTGGTAATAAGTTATAAAAAGATAATTCCGTAGTACCTAATAATTGAATACGGTCAGAAGCATAGTGAGAAAAATAACCTGCCATTTCCAAACCTGGTCTTGAAATATCTGTATTTTTAATTTGTTTGTTTAAACCTGCTTCTCCAACAATGAGATCAAGTTCAAAGCGGTCTACTAAACTCTTTGTAGTTAACATAGTTCACCTCTATCAATATTTCTCTTACATTTACAATATGATATTATCATATCAAAAAGAAATGATAATCCATATCAAAAAGTGTAGAAGATCGATAATTCAATACATATCTATAATATCTGTCATTATATCAATTATAAACGATATCACATATCAGTGACTGATTATATTTTCAATTTATTCATTTAATTTATTACAAATCATTTTATGTGTAGTTGTTGCTTCTAAATACAAAAATACCCCCTTCAAAGTTTGCACATTAAAGTACTTACTTCGAAGAGAGCCTTTATACTTTATGTAACCCACCTTTTCGGATGGTGTTACATAAGCAATTTTCTTATCTTTTTATTTTACTGTATCTCTTTCTAGCACAGGTTTTAAGTATTGTCCTGTGTAACTTTCTTTTATTTCTGCAATTTGTTCTGGCGTGCCAGTAGCTACAAGCATACCGCCACCATCGCCACCTTCTGGACCTAAGTCAATAATATGATCTGCCATTTTAATAACATCTAAATTATGCTCAATAATAACTACAGTATCACCATTTTCCACTAATTTATTGAGTACTTTTAATAA
This sequence comes from Staphylococcus sp. NAM3COL9, assembly GCF_001431205.1. Taxonomy (GTDB): domain Bacteria; phylum Bacillota; class Bacilli; order Staphylococcales; family Staphylococcaceae; genus Staphylococcus. Next base: position 208,710 of record NZ_LGPC01000014.1, read on the forward strand.
TCGACCAATATCATCAACATGCAAACCAGTAGTTGGTTCATCTAGTATATAGATAGAACGTCCCGTAGAACGTTTATGCAATTCAGAAGCGAGTTTAACACGTTGGGCTTCACCACCAGAAAGTGTAGTCGCTTGTTGACCCAGTGTGACGTATCCTAGTCCAACATCAACTAATGTTTTCAATTTACGATGAATTTTAGGTACTTTTTCAAAGAAATCAGTCGCTTCTTCAGCTGTCATTGCTAAAATATCTGCAATGTTTTTACCTTTATACGTGACCTCTAGTGTTTCTCTATTATATCTAGAACCACCACAAATTTCACATGGTACATACACATCTGGTAAAAAATACATTTCAATTTTTATAATACCGTCACCTCTACAAGCTTCACAACGACCGCCTTTCACATTAAAGCTAAAACGCCCTTTAGTATATCCTCTTACTTTAGATTCGTTTGTTTGTGCGAAGATATCCCTAATATTATCGAACACGCCTGTATAGGTTGCTGGATTTGATCTCGGCGTTCGTCCAATTGGTGATTGATTAATATCGATTATACGTTCAAGTTGATCTATTCCTTGAATTTCGTCACAATCACCTGGTTTTACTTTTGATTTATTAATGTGTTTTGCTAATGATTTATACAGCACTTCGTTAACTAACGTACTCTTACCTGAACCTGAAACACCTGTAACAACTGTCATTGTTGATAATGGGAAATCTACGTCGATATCTTTTAAGTTATTACTTCTTGCACCTTTAACACTTACTTTTCGGTCAGTTATTTCACGTCGTTCCTCAGGTACTTCTATAAGTTTTTTACCACTTAAATATTGACCAGTTAGTGATTTTTTTTGATTCATTACTTGTTTAGGTGTACCACTCGCGACAATTTCGCCACCATGTTCTCCTGCACCTGGGCCTACATCAACCAAATAATCAGCCGCACGCATTGTATCTTCATCGTGTTCTACGACAATCAAAGTATTACCTAAATCACGCATTTCTTTTAATGTGCTTATGAGTCGATCATTATCTCGTTGGTGAAGACCGATAGAAGGCTCATCTAACACGTAAAGTACACCTGAAAGTCTAGAACCTATTTGTGTAGCAAGACGAATTCGTTGTGCTTCCCCACCTGATAACGATCCTGATGCACGATTAAGTGTTAAGTATTCTAAACCGACGTTATATAAAAATTCTAAACGTGAGTTAATTTCTTTTAATATTTGATCTGCAATTTTTCTATCTTGTTCTGACAATTCAATGTGTTCATACATATGCAACGCATCTTTAATTGAATGTTCAACAACTTCTCCAATATTCCGACCAGAAACATATACAGATAATGCTTCACGACTTAAACGTTTACCATTACAAGTTTCACAAGGTAGCTCAGTCATATATTTACTCATCATCTCTCTAACAAGTTCAGATGGTGAATCATGGTAACGACGATTAATATTATTAAGCACACCTTCAAATTCCATTGTTCGTTTACGTGTTTGGCCATTACGTTGCTTGAATGTGAACTCAATTTCTTTGCCTTTAGAACCATTTAAAATGATATCTTGTTGTCTATCTGTTAATTTTTTAAATGGTTTATCCATATTAATTTTATATACTTCACAAACACGATTTAATAATGTTGGATAAAAATCAGAACTTGAAGATTCCCAAGCTATGATTGTACCTTCATTTAAAGTTTTGTTTGTATCAGGAATCACCAAGTCTACATCTACCTTTAATTTCAATCCTAAACCATCACATGTTGGACATGCGCCAAATGGGCTGTTAAAACTGAACATACGTGGCTCTAATTCACCAATTGAAAAACCACATATCGGACAAGCGTGGTTTTCTGAGAATTTTAATTCTTCTCCATCAATTATATCAACAATTAATGTACCTTCAGCAAGTCTAATCGCAGTTTCTATAGAATCAGCAAGACGTCCTTCAATTCCTGCTTTAACTACCAAGCGGTCTATTACCACTTCGATGGTATGGTTTTTATTTTTATCTAAATTTGGCACTTCGTTTACATCCATAATTTCGCCATCAACACGTACACGTACATAACCTTTTTTGCCAATGTCGTCTATGAGTTTTTCTTGTGCACCTTTTCTGTGAGAAATCACAGGAGCCAATAATTGGATTTTAGAACGTTCTTCAAGTTGCATCACCTGGTCTACCATTTGTTGCACAGTTTGCGATTCTATTTCAATACCGTGATTGGGACAGTATGGTTTACCTACACGTGCGTATAGCAACCGTATATAGTCGTATATTTCAGTTACTGTTGCTACAGTTGATCTTGGGTTCTTACTTGTAGTCTTTTGGTCAATTGATATGGCAGGTGATAAACCTTCAATCGTATCAACATCAGGTTTATCCATTTGACCTAAAAATTGTCTTGCATAAGCACTTAATGACTCAACATATCTACGCTGCCCCTCAGCATATATTGTATCGAAGGCAAGTGAAGATTTTCCTGATCCAGAAAGCCCCGTCATCACGATGAGTTTATCTTTTGGTATTTCAATATCTACATCTTTTAAATTATGGGCGCGAGCCCCTTTTACTACAATGGATGGTTGTTTCATATTTGTCACCCTTCTGCTTTTAATTCAAACAACATATCTCTAAGCTCTGTTGCTTTTTCGAAATCTAAATCTTTAGCTGCTTGTTTCATTTCTTTTTCTATATTTGCGATTGTTTTTTGGCGTTCTTTTTTCGTCATTTTCTTAGGTACTTCAGTTTGTTGTTGTTCATTCGTTTCATCATTTTCGACTGTTGCACTAATAACATCATGAATTTTCTTATTAATCGTAGTAGGCGTAATATTATGTTTTTCATTATATGCTTTTTGAATTGTACGACGTCGCTCCGTCTCATCAATAGCATAACGCATGGAATCTGTAATCTTGTCACCATACATAATAACTTCACCACGACTATTTCGTGCTGCACGTCCACTCGTTTGAACAAGTGATCTATGTGAACGTAAGAAGCCTTCCTTATCAGCATCAAGAATAACAACAAGAGATACTTCTGGTATATCGATACCCTCTCTTAATAAGTTAATTCCAACAATGACATCATATGTTCCCATACGTAAATCACGAATAATTTCTATACGCTCCAAAGTTTTAATTTCTGAATGTAGATAATTGACCTTAATGCCAGCTTCTTTCAAATAAGTCGTTAAATCTTCACTCATTTTTTTAGTTAATGTCGTAACTAGCACACGTTCATTACGTTCAATGCGCTCATGAATTTCACTTATTAAATCGTCAATTTGATTTTCGGTTGGTCGCACTTCAATCTCAGGATCTAAAAGACCTGTTGGACGAATGATTTGTTGTACCATTTCATCTGTATGTTCTAACTCAAATGGACCAGGTGTGGCAGAGACATAAACGAGTTGATTGGTTTTTTCTTCGAATTCTTCAAATTTCAAAGGTCTATTATCTAAAGCGCTCGGCAAACGGAAACCATGATCTACAAGTACTTGTTTACGTGCACGGTCTCCATTATACATACCTCTAATCTGAGGTAATGTCACATGTGATTCATCAACCATCACAAGCCAATCATCACCAAAATAGTCTAATAACGTATACGGCGTTGACCCCATGGGTCTTAGCGTTAAATGAACAGAGTAGTTTTCAATACCAGAACAAAAGCCCATTTCTCGCATCATTTCTAAATCATAATTCGTACGTTGTTCTAAACGTTGTGCCTCTAATAATTTATTTTCTGAGCGTAACTCTGTTAAGCGTTCTTCTAATTCATTTTCAATTCTTTGTATTGCAGATTTCATTTTTTCCTCACGTGTTACAAAGTGGGAAGCTGGGAAAATCACAAAGTGATCGCGCTCTCTTAAAACTTCACCCGTTAAATAATTCACTTCACGGATACGATCGATTTCATCACCAAAAAATTCTACACGAATACACATTTCTTCTCTCGAAGCAGGAAAAATTTCAACTACATCTCCTCTTACACGAAATGTACCGCGTCTAAAATCAATATCATTTCTCGAATATTGAACATCTACTAATTTTTTTAAAAGTTCACTTCTATCCATTTCCATACCAGCTCGAACACTGACTACTAAATCTCGATATTCTTCTGGATTACCTAAACCATATATACAACTGACACTCGCAATAATAATGACATCATCTCTTTCAAAAAGTGAACTTGTCGCTGAATGTCGTAATTGGTCAATTTCATCATTTATTGAAGCATCTTTTTCAATAAATGTATCAGTTGATGGTACATAAGCCTCTGGTTGATAGTAATCATAATAACTGACAAAGTATTCTACTCTGTTTTCTGGAAAGAATTCTTTAAACTCACTATATAATTGCCCTGCTAATGTCTTATTATGTGCGATAATAAGTGTGGGTTTTCCTATTTGTTTAATAACATTACTCATCGTAAAAGTTTTACCTGTACCTGTCGCACCGAGTAATGTTTGATGACGTTTGCCCTCATTGATGCCTTTAACTATTTTCTTTATCGCATCTGGTTGATCACCTTGAGGTGTAAAATCAGATTGTAATTTAAATTGATGGTGTTCCATAGTGACACATGCCTCCTATATAATTTCTAACGATACGAACATACCTGATGTGTCTATGTTTAAAATGTATTTACCACTGTTGTTGTATGTCTGAATCAAGTTTGCAGATTCATATTCTCGTAACATATTTTAACAGATTTATAAATACAAAAGCAAACATTTGTTCGCTTTTTATCTTGCTATATATAAAGAAAAACAAACATAGTTCTGTCACCATGTTTGCCTAAGTTGTATCTGTTTATCCTAAAATAAACTATATTGTTGAAGTTATACAATTATAAAACGCTTATTTAACTATAGCAATTAAGTTGCTTAATACTTATTGCTTAGTCATCTTCTTTTTTATGAAATTCTAATTGATCGATAATAAGGTAACCAGCCAGCAACGAGGCGACATCTATAAAGATGATCCATTCACTATGAAAAAAACCTTTTTGAACGGATGCACCAATTATAATTAATGTTAAAATCGTTCCTACCCATTTACTTCGTGTTAGTACGCTGAAAAACACCACGAAAATACATGGAAAGAAGGATGCGAGCACATACCAAACCATTCACTTCACCCATTCCTATTATTTAAAATAGTCATTGTTGTTTCACGCAATTCTGATCTTGGAATGAATTTTTCCGTTAACATTTCAGGAATAATATTATCTATAAAATCTTGTACCGAACTTAGATGATCAAATTGCATAATCGTTTCTAAGGACATCTCATATATTTCGAAAAATAGTTGTTCGGGGTTACGCTTTTGTATTTCTCCAAATGTTTCATATAATAAATCTATTTTGTCAGCTACAGAAAGTATCTGACCTTCTAATGAGTCATCTTTACCTTCTTGAAGTCTTTCTCGATATATATCTTGGTAAGCTTCTGGAATTTCTTCATTTATAAAATGATCTACCATCTCTTCCTCAACTTGTGAGAAGAGTTTTTTTAATTCGCCACTTGCATATTTAACTGGTGTTTTAATGTCACCTGTAAAAATTTCAGCAAAATCGTGATTTAGCGACTTTTCATATAAACTCTTCCAATCTACTTCATTACCATGGTATTCCTCTACTGTAGCCAAATATTGTGCAATTTTTGTCACCTTAAATGAATGCGCAGCGACATTATGCTCAAAGTATTTAAATTTTCCCGGTAATCTAATTAATTTTTCTAAATCAGACAAGCGTTTAAAATATTGATGTACTCCCATGACATCGCCTCCTAGTTTGTTTAATGAATGATTATACTTAATTTTATAATATCATTCAACAATAAAAATGTCTTATCAATGTAATTGAATTTAACTAATTCAATTTAAAAGGTCTCTAGGACATAAATTCATATTTCAGCCTCCGTTGTTATTTTGGCAGTAATTGACTGGACATATACTAAGAAATCTTATTAGAAAAATATTATTGTGCCATTACCTTATTAATGACATTTATTAACTGCAATGAGTTATAAACATAGAACCACTCCAAAACATGCTGGAGTGGTTCTATGATGTACCATTCATTATACTAAGCAAAACTCACCTCTAATATAATCTCACTATTAAACACCTTTTCTTTATCTATTTAGTTGATATTGTATGTATATTCCAGGTATATGATTGACTAATGAATATAATTATATTCATTAGTGTTGTGAATCGTTCTATAAGATTTTTGTCCTACACCTTGCCAATTCATTTCTGATACTACAATTGATCCATCTGGGTTTTTACGTTCTACAACACCTACATGGCCATAATTACCTGCATTACTTTGAAAAATCGCACCCACTTCAGGTGTATGATTGACTTTGTAGCCACTATTACTCGCTGCTGAAGCCCAATTATTCGCGTTGCCCCAAAGGTTACCTACTGATTTCCCTAATTGTTGGCGACGATCAAATGCATAGTATGTGCATTGTCCCCAATTATAATAATTACTACCATTTGAAGCTACTTGTGTTGGTTTATATTGATTAGAATACATTTGTGTACTTTCATTTTGATTAATTGCTGCTTCTTTTTCTACGTAATCCCAGGTATGCTGTGTCGTCGGTACAAAGCGATTTAATATTACTGGAACATCATTATCTTCTCTTGTTTCATTCTGTACTTGTTGCTCGTTAAAACTATTTTGAAATTGGTTGTTTAAATGTGCTGAACCCTTTTCAGATACTGCCACTAATTGGCCTGGGTAAATAACTTCTCCTAGATTTGGGTTTAACTGATAAATTTGTTCTAAATTAAGCTGATATTTTCCGGCGATATTTAAAATCGTATCTCCTTGCTTTACTTCTACTATATCTTTGTCTGGAAGAATTAATTGTTCTCCTGCTTGTACAACTACTCTATCATTCAATTGATTTAATGACTGAATTTCATTTGTTGTTGTAGCAAATGCTTGCGCTATATCAGATAATTTAGCATCTTCTTTTACTGTGTGAATTTGGTCTGCTGATGCAATACCATTAAAGCCAAAAAACAATGCTGCCGATGTTATAGAAAATGTTAATCCTTTCTTCATTACATGTTCAACCCTTTACTGTCTTGAATTTTAATCAATCATAATATAGCATAAAATATTTCCTCTTTTGCGATTGTTATTATACTGTAATGCAATAGATAATTGAGGATAAATATGGGTTTGTTCCATTAGCTTAAATGGCGTTTAAAACCTTGCTATTACGACCTTCCAAAGACCATACATAGACATCAGTTAAATCTAACATGTAATATTTAAAATTGCATTTTACATATTTTTTATTTATTTTTAAAATTTAATTTAATCATGAGACACTTCAATTCACGCTGTAATTTCACGACTCTAACTGTTATTGTTTCCAAGTCATTTTATCCATGCGTATTCCATTCAACGCTTTAACGCTTTTAAATATTATTTACTGATTAAAAAAAGATCTCGTCACTAGTTTAAATACTAATGACAAGATTTTTGATGAACATTTACTTAACTTTCTGAATGCTCCATTTGACTACGTAAGTATGCTTCTATAAATGGACTTATATCTCCATCCATAACTGCATCTACCTTACCTGATTCTTCATTTGTTCTATGATCTTTAACCATTGCATAAGGGTGGAAAACATAAGACCTTATTTGACTTCCCCAGCCAATTTCTTTTTGCTCACCACGAATTTCTGCCATTTCTTGCTCTTGTTCTTCAATTTTCAATTGATATAACTTAGCTTTCAATGTCTTCATTGCAGCTTCTCTGTTTTTAATTTGAGAACGCTCATTTTGGTTATTTACTACAATACCTGTAGGATGGTGGGTAATTCTAATTGCTGATTCTGTTTTATTAATATGTTGGCCGCCTGCGCCAGACGCCCTAAATGTATCAATATTAATATCATCAGGATTTATATCGATTTCAATTTCTGTATTATTGAATTGTGGTATAACATCACAAGAAGCAAATGAAGTATGTCTACGTCCAGACGAATCAAACGGTGAAATACGGACAAGTCGATGCACGCCTTTTTCAGCTTTTAAATATCCATAAGCATTATGACCTTTAACGATTAATGTAACACTTTTAACGCCCGCTTCATCACCAGGTAGATAGTCTGCAATTTCAACTTTAAACCCTTTATGTTCACAATAGCGTTGATACATTCTTAAAAGCATGTTTGTCCAATCTTGTGATTCAGTACCGCCTGCGCCAGGATGTAGTTCCATAATGGCATGGTTGGCATCATATGGACCATCAAGTAATAATTGTAGTTCAAATTTATCTAAGTTCTCTTTAAAATCTAATACGTTCTGTTCTAGATCTGATTTCATATCTTCATCATCATCGTCTAATAATAGTTCTCTTGTTGTTTCCATGTCTTCTATTTCAGATTCTAATCCTCGATACGCATTTACGATTGTTTTTAAAACATTATTCTTATCAATAATTTCCTGTGCTTTATCTTGATCATCCCAAAAAGTAGGGTCAGTCATCATTTCTTCGTATTCATGAATATTTGTCTCTTTTTCTTCTAAGTCAAAGAGACCCCCTAAGCTGCTCTAATTTTTCATTGTAAAAACCTATATTACGTTTAATTTCTGATAGTTCCATCAATACATCTCTCCTGTTATCGTACGATTGAAATACTACTATTAAATTATGTTATTTTATTCAATATATCTATTCTACAAAAGTTTGAGCCCTAATTACAACTTTGCCACTGTTTTTTATTTATCAAAACACGCTAACTTTAATTTTGATAAATAAAAACCGGAAGTTGATATATAGTTTATCAAGGCTTCCGGTTTTATTTAAAATCACTTTCAAATTACGCACCGTGGCAGTTTTTATATTTTTTTCCACTACCGCAAGGGCAAGGATCATTTCTACCGATATGGTCATCTTTAACATAAGGCGATGCTTTAGCCTTTTCTTTACCATCTTCTGCAGATACATGTTCAGCCTTACCGAAATCTGTAGCTTTATCACGTTCTAAGTCATCTTCAACCGTTACTACTGATTTCAAGATATATTTGCTGACATCTTCTTCGATATTTTGCATCATTGTATCGAAAAGTTCGTGCCCTTCGTTTTGATAATCACGTAACGGATTTTGTTGGCCATAAGAACGCAAATGGATACCTTGACGTAGTTGATCCATTGTATCTATATGATCTGTCCAATGTAAATCGATTGAACGAAGTAAAATCATACGTTCGAATTCATCAAATTGTGTACCAATTTTCTCTTTTTGATCTTTTAAAGCCACTTCAACTTTTGACCAAACAATATCAATGATATCTTCTTGATCTTTACCTTTGATATCTTCTAGTTTTAAGTCGCCTTCATTTAAGAATACATCATCAATATAGTTAATGAATGGCTCATAATCTAAATCTTCTTCGTCTTCATTTATATAATAATGAACGCTTCTATCTAATGTAGACTGGAGCATTTCATTTACTAAATCTCCACTTTCATCATTATCAATAATACGGTTACGTTCACCATATATAATCTCACGTTGTTTACGTAATACATCATCATATTCAAGTACACGTTTACGCGCATCAAAGTTATTACCTTCTACACGTTTTTGGGCAGATTCAACAGCACGTGACACCATTTTAGATTCTATTGGTGTAGAATCATCCATACCTAAACGATTCATCATACTTTGTAAACGCTCCGAACCAAAACGTACCATTAAATCATCCTGTAGTGATAAGTAGAAGCGACTGTCCCCTTTATCACCTTGTCGTCCCGCACGACCACGTAATTGGTCATCAATACGACGAGATTCATGACGTTCTGTACCGATTACTGCAAGGCCTCCGATTTCTTCAACACCTGCGCCAAGTTTAATATCTGTACCTCTACCTGCCATGTTAGTAGCGATAGTAACTGCACCACGTTGACCAGCACCAGCAACTATATCTGCTTCACGTTCATGATTTTTAGCATTTAAAATATCATGACGTACGCCCTGTTTCTTCAATAAGTCAGAAATATATTCACTGGTTTCAACTGCAACTGTACCTAATAGTACGGGCTGTCCAAGTTTATGTTTTTCAATAACATCGTCAACAACTGCATCAAATTTACCTTTTTGACTAATGTATATTAAGTCTGGTTTATCCACACGTTGTATCGGTTTGTTAGTAGGAATTTGAGTTACTGTCATATTATAGATGTTTCTGAACTCTTCTTCTTCGGTTTTAGCTGTACCTGTCATACCAGAAAGTTTATTGTACATTCTGAAATAGTTTTGGAACGTAATAGAAGCCATTGTTTTAGATTCGTTTTGAATCTTCACGCCTTCTTTCGCTTCTATAGCTTGGTGTAAGCCTTCTGAAAAACGACGTCCTGGCATTGTACGACCAGTAAATTGGTCAACAATTAAGACTTCACCATTATTAACCATGTAATCTACATCTCGTTGTAATGTTACATGTGCACGTAATGCAGTGTTAATGTGGCTAATAATATCAACATTATTAACATCATATAGATTATCAATCTTAAACATGCGTTCTGCTTTATCAATACCTTGTTCTGTTAATTGAACAGCTTTGGTTTTTTCATCGTAGTTATAGTCGTCTTCATTTTTCAACATTTTAGCAAAGACATTTGCTTGTGTATAAAGTGAGGTCGATTTCTCAGCTTCACCTGAAATAATCAGTGGCGTACGCGCTTCATCAATTAAAATTGAGTCAACTTCATCAATGATAGCAAAGTTTAATGGTCTCATAACACGTTCTTCTGCATAGTTCACCATATTATCACGTAAATAATCGAAGCCTAACTCATTATTCGTACTATACGTAATATCACTTGCGTATGCTTCTCTCTTCTCATTAGTTGTCATACTGTTCACATTTAATCCTACTGATAACCCTAGAAATTCATATAGTTCTGCCATTTCTTCGCTTTGTGTACTAGATAAATATTCGTTTACTGTAATAACATGCACGCCACGACCTAACAATGCGTTTAAATAAACTGGCATTGTTGCAGTTAACGTTTTACCTTCACCTGTTCTCATTTCAGAAATATCGCCACCATGAATTGCAATACCACCCATAACCTGAACTTTATATGGAATCATATTGAACACACGTTTCGAACCTTCTCTTACGAGCGCAAAAGCTTCCGGTAAAATATCATCGAGCATTTTATATTGTTTTTTAATATCTTCTTCTGCTTGTAATTGTTTTTGAAATGCTTTTGTTTTCTCCCTAATTTCTTCATCAGTTAATATCGACGTATCCTCTTCTAACGCAAGGACTTTGTCGGCTAATTTACCAAGGCGTTTTATTTCTTTTTTATTGCCATCTGCAATCTTTGATAAAAAACCCATTTTGTTCGCTCCTTTAGCTTTTAACTCTTCGCTTACAACAATTTATGATATCACTTATAAGCTTAAATTTACACTTATTAACTTTCCATTTAAACCGTTTTTCGCTTGTTACTGCTATTTTTTATTTATTAGTAGTTTTCATTTTTTATTATATTTCTTATCCAATAAAAATATACACAAATTCTTACCTAACTTTCAAATTATTTCATAGTAACACAACAAAAAATGAGCGTCCATGATTTAACTCAATCATGAACGCTACGGTTAGTTTAATATTGGACTTAATTAAAACAAATTATTCAGTTGTTTCAATCAAACCATATTTTCCATCTCTTCTTTTATAAACAATACTTGTACCATCAGTTTCACGATCTGTAAAAATAAAGAAATCATGTCCTAATAAATCCATTTGCAATACTGCTTCTTCTGAATCCATAGGTTTCAAACTGAAATTTTTTGAACGAATAATTTCGATATCACTTTCATTATCATCATTTTGAATCTCTTCTGCTTCACTTTCTTGTGGTAATGATGCAAATGCTTCTTGTTCTCCACGACTTCGATTTTTACGATTTATACGCGTTTTGTATTTTCTAACTTGTCTTTCAAGTTTACCATTAATCGAATCAATACCTGCATATAAATCATCGTGGCGTTCTTCAGCTCTTAAAGTAACGTTTTTCAATGGAATAGTTACTTCGATTTTCGCTGCTGAATTTTGATACGTTTTTACTTTAACGTGTGCGATTGCATTTGGCACATCACTAAAATATCTTTCTAATTTACCAATTTTCTCCTCAATATAGTTGCGAATCGCATCAGTAATAGTGAGGTTCTCCCCGTGAATTTCAAATCTGATCATAATAATCGACTCCTTTAAAAACCTCTATATTGGTAATATTGCTTACTATTATAATACCACGTTTCTCCTACCGTGCAAACGTAAACACATCGAATTTTCTGATTTTTCTAACAAAAAGTAATTTTGCAGCATTATGAACTGTTAAGCCTGTAGTATAAATGTCATCTACAAGTAAAATATTTTTATTTTCTAAATCTATATTTTTTGCGATTTCAAATGGATTTTTTGATTGAGCGCGCAATTGTTTTCCTAAAAGTGATTGCTTTGGACGAACTCGCGTACATAGTAAAGCCTCGTAATTCACGCCCATTTCATCTAACACGGTCAACACGGGATTAAATGTTCGCTCTTTATCTCTAACTAAAGGAGATGGTATCGGCACAATATAATCATATAATATTTGAAGAAACTTAAGCTGTGTTGCTAATATTTCACAGATTGCGACATCTTTTTTAAATTTATATTGATGTATAAGTGCCTTCATCATACCTTTATATTGGTATTGACAATATAACTGATTCATTAAACGATATTTTGTAGCTAAAAATAGACAATCTAAGCAGTTCTCCTCACTTTCGTCTAATTTCTTTAAACATCTGACACATCGATTGAAGGGCTTAATATTGATCTCAGCCCACTGTTCTATGCATGATTCACATAATTTAGATGCTTTTTTAAAAAATGTGAAGGCATTAAATACTTCAGAATACGTATGATGACATTGAATACATTTAGCCATCTAACCATCCCCTGCTTTGCGCTAATACGTTCATTTTTTTAATGTCCTTTCGTGCTTTAAGCATGTCCATCGTAATTCCCTCGTGTAAATATAGTACTAATCCTGATGGGGCTTCTAATTTACGCCCCACTCTTCCAGCAATTTGAACAAGTGCACTACTTTCAAACATATGACTATTAAGCACAATAACGTCTAAGTTTGCCATAGTAAATCCTCTTTCTAAAATTGTAGTGGTAAACATCACTTTATATTCACCTTTTCTTAAATCGCTCACTTTTTCAAAACGAAATACATCCTCACTATGTACATAAGTCAATGAAGTTATTTCTGTTTTATAACAATGATACATTTGTTTCATAAGATGTATGTGATTAAAAAACACGAGCGTATACCGTCCTGATTCAATTTGATGTTTCAATAGTTTCATAAGAAAGCGTTGCGTTTTGTGAAATTTTATTTTGTAATATTTAAACTGAGGAACTGGCAAAGGTTGCCTATGGAAACGGGCAGGCAATGTTACTATATGATCTGCTTTCATTTTTCTAAGTAATGCAGTTGGCGGCGTCGCAGTCATGTAAATGTGGCAATGATGTTCTTTTGAAGCATGTGTTATGACATCAAAGAGTATTGGATCCATTGATAAAGGAAATGCGTCAACTTCATCTACAATAATCAAGTCAAAATGATGCTTAAACCGATATAATTGATGTACCGTAGCAATCACAAAGTGACCATTATGACATTGTCTCTGACCTTGATAGAGTATATCTATCGCTTCATCTCGAAAAGCTGGTTTAATACGTAAACTCACTTCTATAACAACATCTACTCTAGGCGATACAATGGCAACATTATAGCCTTCTCTTCTCGCAAAACTAATACCTTCAAAAATCATTTCTGTCTTACCTGAGCCTGTCACAGCATACAATAAAATAGAATTAAAATTTTTAACCGCTTCTAAAATTTTAATTGAAGCAAAGCGTTGTTGTTCTGATAATTCAAATGGCAAATGATATATTCCCTGGGAAATATCCGCATTTGTTCCAGTAATATATACTTCATTAATATTATCCATTCTTCCCAAATTGATACAATTTCGGCAATACACAACTTCTTTATCTAATAATGTTGAAAAGTATTTGTAAAAATGACGTTTTTCTTGTGTATGACACTGTATACAATACCAACATCCTTTTTTGTTTATCACTCCAGTAGAAATGTGTTTAATTTTCTCATCAGTTAACATATCTTTTTCGATAATTATTTTTCCATAATGTTTTATTTTAGATAACCTCCAATAAAAAAAGACATGTACACCATCCTTGGCATGACATGTCTTTAAACGAATTAATATTTATGATATACGTATGTTTCTCCCTGTAAACCCTAGTCCCATGCCACCAGAACCTAAGTGTGCTGCAATAACAGGTCCTAATTTAGAGCGGTGAAGATGATATTGCGGATATTTTTCTTTTAATTCTTTTTCCATCCACACTGCATCTTCTGCTTTATCCCCCTCAATAATATATAATGTTACTTCTTCATAATCCTTCACTTGAGCGGTAACTTTATTAATAATTTCATTGAGTGCACGTTTTTTCGTGCGGACTTTTGCTTCTGGTACAATTTTGCCATCATCAAATGTTAAAACAGGTTTCATTTTCAACATTGTACCTACCCAAGCTTGAGCTCCGGTGATACGGCCACTTTTCTGTAGATTTTTTAAATCATCTACCATTAAAATTGCACCAGTTACTTCACGCACAGCTTCAAGGTCTTTAACGATATCTTGAGGCTTATATCCTTGTTCTATCATTTCAACTGCACGTAGTACATAACCACCTTCTACCATCGCAGCTAATTTCGAATCAAATGTGTGCACATTGATTCCTTCTACCATTTTCCCTGCTTGCGTAGCTGTTTGATAACTACCACTAATTCCAGATGATATGAAGATAGCTATGACATCTGTATAGTCTTCCTCTCGGAGTTCTTCAAAATGTTTTATAAACTCTCCAATAGCAGGTTGACTGGTCGTGGGAATTGTATTTGAAGTTTCCATTCTTTTATAAAATGCTTCCGTTGATATTGTTGCATTTTCTATAAAATTTTCACCATTATCAAAAGTTACGCTTAGTGGCGCAATTCTTATATTATATTTTTCTATTAGCGTTTGAGATAGATAGCTCGTTGAATCTGTCAAGACAGCAATCTTCATATTAATCCTCCTCAATTATACTCACGACTATGATACCCTATTTTAAGTAAAAAGAAAATTTATTTTTGTATTTAATCTATAATACAATACAGTGTATAATATGTGTAATTAATGATTTTAATAAATATATAAATGATTGTCTGACTATATAAAGATGAGGTGACGATAAATGGACGCTGCAATAATCACAGTTAAACAAGAACATATAATTGAAAATATAATTAGTAAATCACGTTTTATAGCGCATATTAAACCTGTGGAATCTGAAGATGCTGCTAAAGCTTTTATCGAGGCAGTGAAATCTGAACACCGAGAAGCAACACATAATTGTTCAGCATATACAATTGGAGATCAAATGAATATCCAAAAAGCAAATGACGATGGCGAACCAAGTGGTACTGCGGGAGTTCCTATGCTCGATATTTTAAAGAAATTAGATATACATAATGCTGCCGTGGTCGTCACACGCTACTTTGGTGGTATTAAATTAGGTGGTGGCGGATTAATCCGTGCGTATAGTGGGGCAGTACGAGATGTCATTTATGATATTGGTAGAGTAGCTTTGCGTCCTGCTATACCTACAACGGTTACCATCGCCTATGATTTAACGGGTAAGTTTGAATATGAACTTGCGAGTACACCTTACTTATTACGCGAAACGAATTATACTGATAAAGTGAGTTATCGTATAGACGTTGTTAAAACAGACTACGATCAATTTATAGATTTTTTAAATCGTAACACTTCAGGAAATTATGATGTAATAGAAAATGAAGTTGTACGCTTACCTTTCAATATTTCTACTTCCTAATCTTGAAATCTAAATTATACGTATTTGAGTGTAAAATAAAGAGGCTTCCAACTTGGAAGCCTCTTTATTAATGATGTTCGTCGTCTTTATTTCGTTGTTTGTTTTCAATTAATTTCATTAATGGTCTGTAATCATCATCAATGAGACCAGTGAATTCTACAATAAGCTCAATCGTAACTAAAATCAGAATGAGCATCATGAGAACACCCCATGGTTGGGATAAATATAATATAATACTAGCAAGACTAAATAGTAATGCAATAGAATATATAAGTATTACAGTCTGGCGGTGTGAATAACCTAGTTCTAGCAATTTATGATGTAAATGCGATTTGTCGGCTTGCATAATGTGCTGACCTTTCTTCACACGGCGTATCATCGCAAACAATGTATCAATAAACGGCACTGCTAAGATAACAATCGGGAAGAATAGTGAAATAAAAGTTATATTCTTAAATCCGAGCAATGATAGGAATCCTACAATAAACCCTACAAGCAAAGCGCCACTATCACCTAAGAAGATTTTAGCTGGATGGAAATTGAAGAATAAGAATCCTAAAAGTGCACCTATTAAGACACTGCAAATCATCATAATAAAAATATTTGCTTGTAATATTGCTATAAAGCCAATTGTCATTAACGCAATCATTGATACACCAGATGCTAAACCATCTAATCCATCGATTAAGTTAATTGCATTAGTGATAGCTACAATCCAAATCACAGTGATAGGTATCCCAAATACACCAAATTGTATCGTAGGCCCAATTGGCAAGGAGATAAAATCAATCGTAACTCCATAGTAGACAACGACGAGTGCTGCAATTACTTGGCCAATTAATTTTATAACTGGTTTCAAATCATAGATATCATCTACAAGTCCCACCAAATAGATTAATACTGATCCAATAACAAGAGGTTTAACTTCGGTTTCTATCGGATGTCCTAGCCATATTCCTAATAGAAACGCAAAAAGTATTACAGTGCCGCCTAATACAGAAACGGGTTTTGTATGTACTTTTCTAAAATTCGGCTTATCTACAATGCCTAATTTATGAGAAACCTTTATAATTATTGGTGTTAGTATTAAACTGACAATCATTGAGAAAATGATTAATAATAATGTATACATCAGTTCACCTTCATTAATATAATTCTTGATTATTTCGAATTTCAAAGTTGTTACATTGAAAATAATTTTTACTTTAAACTGCAAATTTATATTATCTATAAAATGGTCTGTGGTGTTGATACAACTCTAATAAATTGTACACCTAACATATCTAAATATTTATGCACTTAATACCATAATACCTCATACGCTTTTACTTATACAAATAGTAATGAGATAATTAACATTCTACAAACAAATTCTTTTTGATTTTTAATTATAAACTAAGCAATTTTTATATAATCACTCAGACAATTATTTTAACATGAATATTAAGTGAATGTTATAAATTTCTATTTATATAGTGATGACAAAATGTAAGTTTTCACTTACAATAACTAAGTGTTTATTCAAAGGAGTGTAACGTTAAATGTTTGAAGCTATTATCTACAATATCTCTGTTATTGTGGCAGGAATATACTTATTCCATCGCTTACAGTATTCAGAAAATAAAAACATGGTGTTTTCAAAAGAATACGTCACTATTTTAATGACGATAGTAGCACTTTTACTATCTGCCTACCCAGTGCCCCTATTCAATGAATACGCACTCTATTTATCATTCGTACCTATTTTATTCTTAGGTAGATATACAAATATGGTATACACCGTTCTAGCCGCGATTATTGTATCTGTAGTCAATGTGCTGATTGGTGATTTCACTATAATTATTGCTACGATTCTCATTGTTATATCATTCGTGGTCGGCGCAGTCGGACCATTTTTGAAACAAAGCGACATTGTTTCATTACAAATCCTTAATACAATTACATTAGTTATTTTGGTTATTTTATCACTTATTAGTCCTTATTATGAATTAATAGAGGTATTGTTCTTAATACCACTATCCTTTATTTTAACGATTACTTCTTCTATTACATTTGTTGATATTTGGCATTTTTTCTCATTAGTAAATCGTTATGAAAATGAAGATAAACTAGACTATTTAACTGGTTTAGGTAATGTTAAAGAATTTGACAGACATTTAAATGAAACGACGCGGATCGCTGAAGAAAACAATGAGAGCTTAGGGTTATTACTCATTGATATAGATGGTTTCAAAGATGTAAATGATAAATTTTCACATAAATCTGGCGATGCCGTACTTCGACAAGTTGCTCAACTATTAAAAAATTATGTACCTCAACAATTTAGTATTTATCGTAATGGAGGCGAAGAATTTTCAATTGTCTTATACGATTATACTTTAGATCAATGTGTAAAGCTCAGTGAAAATATTCGTGCAGGGGTAGAACAATCCACTTTCCATTTACCAAATAAAGAAGTTATCAAATTGTCTGTATCCATTGGAGTAGGTTACTTAACCCAAGAAGATTACAAATCTCAACGTAAAGTATTTAAAATTGCGGATGACATGCTACATATGGCAAAAAATGAAGGCCGTAATCAAGTCATGTTTAATCCAATTGTTAAATTATAAAAAATATTCCCAATTTAAAACTGCTCAAACTAGGAGTGGGTATATGAAATCAAAGTTCAAACTTTGATTTCATATACCCACTCTCTTCCTTTTTGTGATCGCTTTCTGTAGATACATTTTAAATTATGGAACTCCCCTCTAATTTCAAAAATAACTATTTCTGAAAACAGACACAGCCAACACTTAAAGAATCTATATGTTAAAATTGAAACCTAGATTGAAGCGCATATTTCAATTTTACTTTTTAACTTAAAAACAACAATTATAAATTATGTTTGTTACAATATATAATGGAAGTTTAACAATTAATAACGAAGTATAAATTGTTATTGAAAGTTACTGTGGTACGCTGTAAACTTTCAATTGTTCTAATATCATTTCAGGAGGTGACCAACAACTATGTCAGATACAGTCACGATCATCGACGAAGACAAAGTGATTGATGTCGTACTCATCGCGGGAAGAATTTTGCTAGAAAGTGGCGCTGAAACATATCGCGTCGAGGATACAATGACACGAATCGCTGCCAATTATGGCTTAGATGATACATATAGCTTTGTAACTTCTACAGCAATTATTTTCTCTCTTAATGACCGTACGAACACACGACTCGTACGTATTCGCGAGAGAACGACTGATTTAGAAAAAATCGCCTTAACCAATAGCTTATCGCGTAAAATTTCAAACAATCAATTAGATATAGATGAAGCTAAGTCAGAACTCATACATTTGCACCATGCATCCTTACAATTTTCATCTATTACAAAATTCTTCGCAGCAGCAGTCGCATGTGGATTCTTCCTAATCATGTTTGGTGGCGGAATGAACGACTTCTTTTTCGCTATTATTGCCGGAGCTGGTGCGTTTTTAACTTTTGCTTTTGTACAACGCTATATTCAAATTAAATTCTTTTCAGAATTCCTTAGTGCTGCAGTTGTTATAATGATTGCAGCCACATTCACTAAATTAGGTATCGCAGAAAACCAAGACTTTATAACCATAGCTGGCGTCATGCCTCTTGTACCAGGAATATTAATCACCAATGCTATTCGTGATCTAATGGCTGGAGAATTGATTGCTGGTATGTCTCGTGGCGTTGAAGCAGCTCTCACAGCATTTGCAATTGGTGCCGGCGTTGCCATTGTTTTATTAATATTTTAAAAAAGGAGTGCTTATATGCTCATCGGCTATTATGTTTTACAATTTATTGTCAGCTTTTTAGCTACAATGCTTTTTTCGATTATCTTTAATGCACCACGTCGCCTCCTTTTAGCTTGTGGTTTCGTTGGCGCAATGGGCTGGATTATCTTCAAACTTACTGTAGACATGGATTTTGGTAAAGTAATGGCTTCATTTTTAGGAAGCTTTATTTTAGCAATTATGAGTCACGTAATGAGTAGACGTTATAAACGACCCGTTATTATTTTTATTGTTCCAGGGATTATCCCATTAGTACCAGGCGGTTTAGCATATGAAGCGACACGTTATTTAGTTAGTAATCAATATACGCTCGCTACAAACACATTTCTTGAAGTCACATTGATTTCGGGCGCTATTGCTTTTGGTATTCTATGTGCAGAAATCATCTATCATCTCAATACACGGATCAAACAACATTATGGTAGAATGAATGGTAAAATATATAAAAAATCTTACAATATGAATAATAGAGCTTAAGGGGTGTTTTTTTGAAAACTGATATAATTGATAGATTAACAAGATATGTAACAATAGATACACAATCTGATTCAGAGTCTAATACTACGCCTTCCACTGGGAAGCAATGGGATTTATTAAATTTGTTAAATGACGAGTTAACGGATTTAGGTTTAGAAACTGACATTGATGAACAAGGTTATTTATTCGCAACATTAGAAAGCAATGTTGACGAAATTTTACCTACTGTTGGCTTTTTGGCACATGTTGATACTTCGCCTGATTTCAATGCATCAAATGTAAATCCACAAATCATAGAAAATTATGATGGGCAACCTATCAAATTAGGTGAAACGAGTCGTATATTGAGCCAAGATGTATTTCCTGCTATGAAACGCGTAGAAGGACATACATTAATGGTCACAGATGGAACATCACTATTAGGTGCTGATGACAAAGCTGGTGTCGTTGAAATTATGGAAGCAATTAAATATTTATCGGAACATCCAGAAATCAAACATGGACCTATTCGTATTGCTTTTACGCCAGATGAAGAAATTGGCAAAGGCCCTCATGCCTTTGATGTTGAGCGTTTTAATGCTGATTTCGCCTATACTATGGATGGTAGCGAATTGGGCGAATTACAATATGAAAGTTTCAATGCTGCAGAAGCAATCGTTACGTGTCACGGTGTCAATGTACATCCTGGTTCTGCTAAAAATGCAATGATTAACGCTATTATCTTGGGTCAGCAATTTAATTCCTTATTACCACAAAATGAAGTACCCGAAAGGACAGAAGATTACGAAGGTTTCTATCATTTAATGAAAATGAACGGTGATGTTGAAAAAACGACCTTACACTATATCATTCGTGATCATGATAGAAATCATTTTGAATTGCGTAAGAAGCTTCTTATTGAGATTAAAAATGATATTAATACTCATTATACTGATGCACCAATAGAAATCGAAATCAATGATCAATACTATAATATGGGTGAAAAAATAGAACCCAATCCACACGTAATTGATATACCTAAACGTGTGTTTGAAAAGTTAGAAATCCCTGCTAATACAGCACCTATACGTGGTGGAACCGACGGGTCTCAACTTTCATATATGGGCCTACCAACCCCTAATATCTTTACAGGTTGTGCTAATTTCCACGGACCTTTTGAATATGCATCCATTGATGTTATGGAAAAAGCTGTAGAGGTCATTATTGGCATTGCACAAGAAGTCGTAAGCACTTATAAAAAGTAAGATAAGTTCGGTATATAAATCCAAGCTCAATAAAAAGCGTAGATTCTCACTTTGAGGAATCTACGCTTTTTCTATTTCTCATATTTACTTACATTCGTTACGTGTGAACATACGGTCGTTTATTTAGTAGGTGTTGAAAATTTTTCAATACTTATCTGTTTAAACTTCAAATTGTGTTTTCAATAATTTAATTGCTTGTACTGTATAGTGTCTAATTTGAATACCCATCTTAAAGTCTGTAAAGCTTTCAGGCATTTCTATAAACGTATTAAATGTAGCAGTGACACCCATTGATTCAAATAAATCAAATTTGTCATCTGTTGCACATATGGCAATAGATGGTTTATTATGTTTTTTTGCTAACTCTGCAAGACGCACTGTTGTTGTTTCTAAAATTTGGTCTGCTTCATTTACACCTTCACCAAATATAATTAAATCCGCTTGTTGTATCAATTCATCTAAATGTGTAATTTGATCGACAAGTTCATGGCTTGTCATAATTTCGGCATCATAAAGTACTTTTAAGGCTGCAGCAATACCACCACCTGCGCCCCCTCTTTGAACAGGACCCATTGTCAGTTTTAACTCACTTTTGAAAATTTCACTTAAATACCACAGTAAATTGTCTATTTCAGCAGCATCTTGACGTGTCATTCCGTAGAGCTCATATGTTTGCATAATTTCACTATTTTTCCCATATAGTTTACTATCAAAATCAGACATTAACTGAAAACGTACATTTTTCAATTGTGGATGAATATCAGAGATATCTATTTTACGTATATATTTCAACATCTTACTACCTTGACGTAAATCCACTTCTTGAGCCTCGTCATCATAGAATTTAGCTCCAAGTGCTTGTAACATACCTGCACCACCGTCAAAGCTACCTATGCTACCTAAAGACATGATAATATGTTCTGCATCATTATCTAATGCATCTAACATAATTTCACCTAAACCATAACTTGTACGCTCGATGATTGGTTTGTCACCTTTTAAAAACAAGTTGCCTTCAATAATCGTCATATGGTTATCAGTAATGCCATAAACCGCTTCTACCTCATTCATATCTGCATCATGTACTAGCACTTTATATTTCGTACCTGACTGCCATAAAAAGACAGAATCCATAAGTTCATGACGCCCATTAAATAATGGTACTTGAACAATATCTGCTTTTTCTATTTGGCTAGCTACCGCTTCTTCCACATAACGATTGGCCTGATAGCTAGATATAATACCATTAAATTCATCCATCGCTACTAAAACTTTCATATTTGTCACCTCAAATTATTTTGTTAATAACTGTAATTGTATGATGATTATACACAACTCTAAGAAAATCATCTTCCCTCTGTAGACTTATTTATTATAATAGAATGCACGTATGCTTATATCCTATGTGAAGCATTTAAAACACAATTGCTTTGCAATTAAGCTTTCTAACTCATAATCAACGCTATAAAGTTGAGCTCTATAAATTCGCTCACTATCAAATAGCAGTCTATATTTCCCATTCAATCATTTATTATACATGCCATTAGGAAATTTTTCACATTAAAAGAAACGCTTGCTAATCTCTTGATGTTGATAAAAGATTAACAAGCGTTTCTAAATGTACTTAAATTTGATTTTATTCTTCAGCGCTTGCTAAAGAAGCAACATTAATTTTATCATGACTTGCATTCCAAATTGCTTGTCCCTCAATAAAATAGAATGCTTGTGGTGATTCGTGTTTCACATCTGTTTGTTCTTCTATATAATTAGATAAATCTCTCTCTTGTTGTACGATTAAGTAGTAACCATCCATATCTCTTTCATATAAAAATTTGTTGAATTGGTCCATTGCATTTGCTGAAATCGGACATGTTTCACTATGTTTCAATACAAATGCATATTTGTTTTCTTTAATAATTTGCTTAAACTGGTCAATCGAACTCAGCTTTATAGCCATTCTATTCACCTCTAAAAATATTTAACACACCCTAAGTCTCACCAAGTGTGAAAGTGCCACGATATTCTCATATCATTATTTCCAATTATACACAATTCTCTTTTTATTGTTAACAGTTTATTCAAATTCTTATAACTCAACTCATACACCTGTTAATTATAGTTATCATTAGCTTGTTGATACTTCTTATTAAAAGTAGCTTCGTACTGTTCTAGTTCTGCACCTTTTTGAGGTAATTTATTGTAATCTATTTTCGCTAATTGCTCACTAATTTCAATAGTTTCTTCTCTTGTTTCATAATAATTTTGCAAGCTATAATACATCTCAATAGCATTTTTTCGAGCGTCATTCACATAGCCATCTGTTATTTCAGCTTTATTCAAGTCTCTAATTTGTCTAGTGATTAATGGCATGATTTGTTCTTTAATAGATTTTTTTACTTCATTTGAATCTGTAGAATCAGTCTCTTCTTCTGCAGTATTTTTTAAATCTTTATTGTTTTGTTCTAACTTATTTTTAAAATCAGTAACATCTGTACTATTACCAACAGTACTAGCTTTTTGTATATTGTCCTCAACTTGTGATCTGTTTTTCTCAAATAGTTTTGTATATTCTAAGATATCTTCATTTGCTTTAATCGATTGATTACACAAATCAACAAACGTTTTCAACTCATTGATTGCTAATTTTTTCTTTTTTACTGAATCTAAATAAGTAGATTTAAGTTCTTTTGTTTCATTTGAATCCGTTGGTAATTTTTTTGCTGCTGTTTCGTATTCTTCTAGTTTAGGAATCAATTTGCTGTTTAATTCATTTTGCAAATCATTAAATGCTTTCTTGTTTTTATCTGTCATATCTGTCTTACTTAAATTATCTAGACGTTTTAATTGTATGTCATCCATAACATTTCTTAGTTCTTTTTCTTTATTTTTCACGTCATTTAACGAACTGTCAAAATCTTTGAATTCGTTTTCTCCTTCATTGTTACATGCAGATAGTGAAATAGAAAAACAAACTAATAAAACAATGTACAGTATTTTTTTCATTTCTGAACTCCTTATCATTCCATATTATACAGAAACTTATTTAACTTGAAAATGATATATGATATATTGTTTCAGAATTTACAGTTTAACAGTTATATTATAACATTTAAAGGCGTGGTCAACCTATATGTATTTAAGCATACAATTATTTATAACTGAAGATAATGACAGTCATTTCACATAGCGACATAATCATCTCAAATCTGCTGGCTTCAAACAGTATGATTGCTAAGCATTTTAGTAAAAAACAACGCTTAGCAAGTCATAACGTAACAATTCGTGATTATGAAAATCACAAACAAATCTTAATTTCAACAATTAACAAAGAAAACAGACCAGAAGTCATTATTAAAGTGATCTATGATGACTTATTAATTTAATCAAAAGTATAAAATTTGAAAAAAACTATAAAACCTTTAATAAATTGCTATACTATTTAGCAAAGACGGGTAATCATTGGTATAATAAACTAAATGAATTCAACAAGGAAAGGATGTTCTAGACTTGCATAAAGATGACATCTTAAAAGAATTAGAGGCAATTGTTCCAAAAGAAATTATTAAAATAGACGAGCCATTAAAACGTTATACATATACTGAAACTGGTGGTCAGGCAGACTACTATGTATCACCTACTCAAAATGAACACGTCCAATCTATCGTTCACTATGCTTATACAAATGACATCCCAGTCACTTATTTAGGCAATGGTTCAAATATTATTATTCGTGAGGGGGGTATTAGAGGTATTGTAATTAGCTTACTCTCACTTGATTATATAGACGTTTCAGATGATGCTATTATTTCTGGCAGTGGTGCAGCGATTATCGATGTATCCCGTACTGCTAGAGACCGTGCCCTAACTGGCTTAGAGTTTGCCTGTGGTATTCCAGGTTCAATCGGAGGCGCTGTTTTTATGAATGCCGGTGCATATGGGGGCGAAGTCAAAGATTGTATTGACTATGCGCTTTGTGTAAATGATAAAGGTGAACTTATCACATTAACTAATAAGGACTTAGAGTTAGATTATCGCAATAGTATCGTTCAAAAAGAACATTTAGTCGTTCTTGAAGCAGCATTCACTTTAATGCCTGGTAACAAACAAGCTATCCAAGAAAAAATGGATGATCTAACGGAAAGAAGAGAATCCAAACAACCTTTAGAATATCCATCATGTGGTAGTGTATTCCAACGTCCTCCTGGCCACTTTGCCGGTAAATTGATTCAAGATGCTGAGCTACAAGGTCATCGTATTGGTGGCGTCGAAGTGTCTAAGAAACATGCTGGCTTTATGGTAAACGTTGACAACGGAAGCGCAACTGACTATGAAGATCTAATCCACTATGTTCAAAAAGTAGTAAAAGAGAAATTTGATGTTGAACTACATCGAGAAGTTAGAATTATTGGCGAACATCCAAACGATAATTAGGAGATTTTATTATGATTAACATATATGGTTCTATTGTAGACAATGAAGCACGTTGCACGCACTATCCAACGCCATTAGACATCATCGCAATTAAGTTTAAATGTTGCGGTAAATACTATCCATGCTATAAATGTCATAATGAACATGAATCACATACAATAAAAAGATGGGATTCTAGTGAATTTAATGAAAAAGCAATTTTATGTGGTGTATGTAAACATGAAATGACAATCAATGAATATATGATGATTGAAGCCTGTCCTATGTGCGATGGCCACTTTAATAATCGTTGTAAATATCATTATCATCTTTATTTTTCTATATAAAGTTCATGCGTTATGCTTGATAATGAATTGAAAAAGGTACTAATCCGTTAATTTAATGGATTAGTACCTTTTCTATATTAAAAATAGAATTGTACCGATTCTCACGTATATACTTGCCTAGGCAAACGAGTATGAAATAGCTTGACACTATGTACTTTATTTTTAAATTCTTATACTATTTTATTTGTTCGTTTACAAATTGTACAAAGGCTTCTGCGTCACCTTTTTGTATTTGCTTCATTGGCATTGGTCCAATATTAAAAGTAAAGTTTATTTTTTCATCATCGTAACTAATTTGTTCTACTTCTTTATAAGCAATGCTCCTGTAATAAAACGTTCCATTCATATCAACATTTAAAATAATACGTTCATTGGTTGCAATAAAGGCACCTTCAAATTCTGAAGAACCTTGAACTGAATATTCTATTGTTCCTAATATACTTGGCCCCTTTTTCTCAGTTGGAAATAAATCACTTGGATTTACATTATCTAAAATCATGTACTTCACTCCCCTTTTCTTTATTTCATTTCATTATACAAGTTTTAAAAATGAATTTTTACTTACTTGCTCAATCCATCTTTAGCGTAACAAAGAAAATGTTGAGACTAAAGTTTTAATCCACTGTAAACTATCTTCTTGAAATGTAAAAAAGTCGACAAAGCCATAAGACTTTGTCGACTTTCTGAAAGGAATTACATCCCCCACGTTTATCCTTTTTAAATATTATTTTTCAAGTGCTTTTTCTACTTCTTCAATTTGTTTAATTGCTGTTGTTGTGGAACCACTTGCGAAGTACCATAGTTTTGAATCTAATTCATAAACTTTGTCTTCTTTTACAGCATTTACATTTTTGATAATATCATTGTCTAACGCTTGTTTAGATGTTGCTTTGCCAGCGATTGCTTGTCCACGGTCCATAGCAAAGATAATATCTGGATTTTTTTCTGCAATATATTCATTTGTTACATTTTGACCATGTTTACTACTTTTAATATTTTCATCTGCAGCCGTGAAGCCCATTGTGTCAAAAATCATTGCACCGAATCTTTCTCCAGCACCGTATGTTGATAGTTCACCTTCATTAACTAATAAGAATAATGCTTTTTCATCTTTTAAGTCTTTTGTTTTTTCTTTAATACCAGCAATTTTATCATCTAATTTTTTAGTAAGTGATTTTGCTTTGTCTTCTTTTTGGTAAATCTTACCTAATTTTTCAGTGTTTTTCTTCATTGAATTCACTTCGTCTTTATCGTCAGCACCAACATATACAACTTTTGCGTCCGGTGCTGCTTTTTTAAATTCATCTAGATTTTTTTGATTTGCTGTACGACCAGAAATATAAATTACATCTGGTTTAGCTTCTGCAACTTTATCGAAATTAACTTCTTTTAGGCTTCCTGTGTTCAGGTATTTATCATCTTTAAACTCGCTTAAGAAATCAGGTAGTGACTTAGCACCTTCACCTTTAGGAAGTGCTTTAACTTTATCTTCAAGTCCTAATTCTTTCAATGTATCTAATGTACCATAATCAAAAACAACTGCATTTTCAGGGTTTGTTGGT
The DNA here is from genome assembly GCF_001431205.1 of Staphylococcus sp. NAM3COL9. Lineage (GTDB taxonomy): Bacteria > Bacillota > Bacilli > Staphylococcales > Staphylococcaceae > Staphylococcus. The sequence continues at coordinate 236,601 of NZ_LGPC01000014.1, forward strand.
ACTTCTACCGTTTCTTTAACTGCTTTAGCATCACTGCCATCACGTTTTTCTCCACTAGCCTGATAATTATTTTCAATTTTTACAGTTTTATTTGAACCTTCACTTTCTGATTTAGCATCAGATGATTTTTTACCCTCTGATCCACCATTACTACATGCTACTAATAAAAACATTAAGCCTACAACTAATAATAAAGCAAACTTTTTCATCTTCGTTACGCCTCCTGATTTTCCTAATGATGTATTCCTTTATGCCCTTAAAAAGTTTAACCACGTTACAGCTGCATCACTCCCTTCAAATATTACAAATAGAATCACATTGAATATGCAAGCTCTAAATCTTGAGTTGCTGTAAGCTCATCGAAATAAACACAAATACGTTGACCGCGGATTTCTTCAATTCTTACATCCATGTCATATAACGCTTTTAATGTGTCTGTTTGAATAACCTCATCTTTTGTACTTGCTTTGACAACTTCACCATCTTTTAACGCGATAATATCGTCTGAATAACATGATGCAAAGTTAATATCATGAATAACAACGATTACAGTCTTATTTAAATCTTTTGCAAGTTGACGTAATGTTTGCATAATTTGAACTGAATGTTTCATATCAAGATTATTCAATGGTTCATCGAGCAAGATATAATCTGTATTTTGCGCAATTGTCATTGCTACATATGCTCGTTGACGTTGCCCACCAGATAATGTTTTTATGTAGCGATTTCTAATCTCTTTAAGATGCAACAACTCCAACGCATATTCGACTTGTTCTTTATCTTCTTTTTTAAGATGTCCTTTAGAATATGGAAATCGACCAAAATTGACTAATTGCTCTACCGTAATATTGAGTTCTGTATGATTAGATTGTTTTAGTATCGATAATTTTTTAGCTAATTCATTACTTTTATAATCACTAATTGATTTACCTTCGATTTCTATAGAACCATCTTCAAAGTCCATTAGACGCGTAATTGCGGCTAACAATGTACTTTTTCCAGCGCCATTTGGCCCAATCATAGAAGTTAGACGTCCTTTATTTATTTCAACATTAACATCTTTTAAAATTTCTTTATCTTGAATATTTTTATTAAGCCCTTGTACTCGTATCAATTCGCATGTCTCCTTTTTATTAATAAGTAAATAAAGTAACTTCCACCTACTAAATCAATAATTATACTTACTTGCGTCGTTGCTTGGAATAAATTCTCTACTACACCTTGTGCTATGAATAAACTTAACCAACTCATCAAAATTGTTGCTGGCAATATGTATTTATGTTCATATGTCTTCATCAATTCATGTGCTAAGTTAACAGTCAATAATCCTAAAAATGTAATTGGACCAACGAGTGCTGTTGAAATAGATACAAGCACTGAAACGAGTATTAGCAATAATCTTGTTAGTGTTTTATATGAAATACCTAAATTGATTGCCTGATCTTTTCCTAATAAAAGCACATCTAAATATGGTATGGCCCGCATCGTAATCAAAATGAGAATAACTAATATAACACCACAAAGGGTTACTAATTTACTATTGGATGCGTCAAAGTTTGCGAACATAGCGCTTTGTACAGCCAAAAAATCTTCTGGGTTTATAATTAATTCTAAAAATCCGGTAATACTTCTGAAAAAAGTACCAAGTATAACCCCTACGAGTAGGATGAAATAAACGGAAACATCGCCAATTCTGAAGATACCTTGAAATAGCAGTAATGAAAATACAATCATCACTAACAATGAAATTGCAAAGCTGAGATACAAGTTAGTAACAAATACAGATTGCACACCAAATGCAAACACGATTAGGACCTTCACAAACATGTATACAGCATCAAGACCCATAATTGAAGGTGTCAATAACCGATTACTCGTAATCGCTTGGAATATCACTACTGATGCTGCGATTGCTCCCCCGACTAATATCATCAGTATCAGTTTCCTTAATCGACTGAAAAATTGATATTGAAAAATATCAAAATCAATACCTATAACAAGGTAAAGACCTGCAGCTACCACTGTTACTGCAAATAAAATGGATAATTTTGTTTTAGGGCTAGTTTGCATAGTTATGTCGTCCTTTCATCAGCAAGATTATAAAAATAATAGTGCCAAAAACACCAATTGTTAATCCAATATTGATTTCATAAGGATATACAATGACTCTGCCGATTATATCTGAAAACATTACAAAAATAGCACCTAACATTGCTGTATGTGGCAATGCGTTTTTCAAATGATCTCCTCTGAATATAGAAACGATATTTGGAACAATTAAACCTAAAAATGGAAGTGTTCCAACTGTTACAACTACTAAAGCAGTAATTGTTGCAGTAATAAATAAACCGACGTTTATTATTCTTTCATAATTAACACCTAGATTATTACTAAAATCTTTTCCCATTCCAGCAATCGTAAATTGATTCGCAAATATATATGTAAGTACTAATAAAGGAATGCTTAAGTATAATATTTCATATCTTCCGCTTGTAATAATGGCAAAATTCCCATTCATCCAGTTTCCGATACTTTGCACTGCATTCGTTCTTAAGGCAATAAATGTAGCAAAACTAGAAACGATACCACCGAGCATAATCCCTAATAGTGGGATGAAAATAACATCAGTAAATCGAATATATTGTACTAATTTCACAAACAGGAATGTGCCACCAATGCTTAACGCGACTGCAAAGACTAATTTAATAATGATATTTGCTTCTGGAAATAGTATCAGCGATATTAAAATACCTAACTTAGCCCACTCCATCGTTCCTGCAGTTGTTGGACTTACAAATTTATTTTGCATCATTTGTTGCATAATCAATCCTGCAAGTGCCAACGTGCTTCCAGAAATTAATATACTCACCGTTCTCGGTATTCTACTAGATACAATAATGTTTATTTGCTCTTTAGATAAGTGGAATATGTCCGTAATTGAAACATTACTGACACCAATAAATAGAGAAAGGATAGTTAATAATAATAAAATGATAAATAGTACAATACCATTAAGTAAAAATTTCATAATGAGGTAACCTAATCCTTTCGATGTACAATGAATTCACAAACACTATTGGTTTTGATAATCATTATCAATAGTTATATTAAAATCTTACCATTTTTGCCGGTAAATTCAATAGCAATAGATCATTTTAGTAAAACTATTCGTAAGTTAAGTGAAAAAATGACGCTCAAATTACTTTTCACCAAATAAAAAGCCACCAAATCCTCCCTTAGGAAAATCTAGCAGCTCTTAAAATAGGAAGCATTGTCCCTAGTATTATCTTGTAGCGTCACGTTATCGATACAGTCTTAATCAGACTAAATCAAATTACATATCTGCAACAAATTTATTTTAATCTTCAAATATAAAGTCTTCATTTTTTAATGCTTCAACATTCAACGCTAAAGTGTAACCATCACCTTTAACTGAGAAAAAGTCATGATTTTTCGTTGAAGTATCTAACGCATTTTCAATAATTGGATTAAATTCATTTTCTTCAAAGTATGAATCAAAGCCTAAATTAGCTAATGCTTTATTACCATTATATCTAACATAATTTAGCACATCTTCGGCTATACCTAATTCATCATATAATGAATGTGTGTACGCTACTTCGTTTTTATACAAGTCATCTAACAACTTATACATGTCTTGATCTGCTTGTTGTTTTTCACTTTCTGACAGTTCATTACGCATACTTTGTGCATCCATACCTGTAAATACACCGTGTATAGATTCATCTAATAAGATTTTACGTATAATTTCACCAGATGTTGTCATTCTTCCTTGTCCTGCAAGGTAAAGTGGATAATAGAAACCAGAATAGAATAAGAATGTTTCTAAAAATACACTTGAAACACGTGCCATGTATTGATCATATACAGACGCATCTTTGCCCCAAAGTTTGTGGTAGTTATTTATAATTTTATCTGATTTATATTTTAAATGCGGTTCTTCTATAACCCATTTATCTAATAAATAGTTCGTTTCACTAGAAGGTAGTAACGTTGTAAAGATATGTGAATAACTTTTAGCATGGACTTGTTCCATCATACCCATAAATGAGTAGACTGCTTTTTTACGTAAATCCGTTGTGTGTAACATGATAAGTGGCATACCGTCATCTGCTTGATGTGTATCCAATCCTGTTAAACCTGCTAAAGCTTTTTTGAAGGCGTTCTTTTCTGCGTCAGATAAAGTCTTCCAACTTGCAATATCTTTGGATACTTTAAATTCTGTTTCTACCCACATTTGTGAAATGTTTTGTCGCCAAAACATATTTGTCATGTCTTCTTGCGTATTCCAATTGACTGCTTTCATTTAGATAAATTCCCCTATCCAGTAAAAATTTAATTAAGCAGTGATTTACAGCCTAATCTATATAAAAGACTAGGCTGCTTGTAAAAAACCACTTTGCTTATCCGTTACTTAAAATCCTATATCGAACAACTTGTACATTCTTCAACGCTCAACAATTTATTTCTAGTGTAATATAACGATTTTAATCCTTTGTGATGTGCGTAAACATATAGTCGAGATAGTTCACGTGTAGATATTTCTGAATTAACATAAAGAATTGTAGAAATACCTTGGTCCACATGTGTTTGAATCGTTGAGATTAAATCAATTAATTTCATTTGATCTGTATTAAATGCTGATTTATAGTACCACATTGTTTCTGGTGATAAGAAAGGCATAGGATAAAATGTTTCAGCATTACCATAAGTACGACGTTCAATTTGATCGACAATCGGCATCACAGAGCTTGTCGCATTTTGCACATAAGAAATACTTTGCGTTGGCGCAATCGCTAAACGATATGCATGGAATAAACCATTTGCTTCAACTTCTTTTTGCAATGCTTTCCAATCTTCTGGGGATGGTATCTCTAAACCATCAAATAATTTGCGTACTTTTTCAAATTTCGCTTCGAATGTTTGTGAAGTATAGAATTCAAAATATTTACCATTGGCATAATCTGATTTATCAAAGTCTTTATAAGTTTCTTGTCTTTCTTTAGCAATTTCCATTGAACGTTCAATAGAATAATAATTCATCATCATAAAGAAGATGTTAGCAAAGTCTTTTGCTTCTTCAGACTCATAGCCAATTTTATTTTTCGCTAAATAACCATGTAAATTCATTACACCTAAACCAACTGAATGTAATTCACTATTTGCTTTTCTTACACCTGGTGCGTTTTGAATGTCTGCTTCATCACTTACTACAGTTAATGCATCCATACCTGTGTGTACTGAATTCTTGAATTTACCTAATTCCATTACGTTAACGATATTTAATGAGCCTAAGTTACAAGAGATGTCACGGTTAATTTCATCTTCTGTACCATAATCGTTAATGATTGAAGTTTCTTGTAATTGGAAAATTTCAGTACATAAGTTACTCATTTTAATTTGGCCAATGTTTGAGTTTGCATGAACTTTATTAGCATTATCTTTAAACATTAAATAAGGATAACCAGATTGTAATTGTGTTTGAGCAATTGTATTTAACATGTCACGTGCATCTTTTTTCTTTTTATCAATGTTTGGATTTGCGACAAGTTCATCATAGTATTCATCAAGATCAATATCATCTAATGTCACACCATACTCTTTGTAGATTGTATGTGGCGCAAACATGTGGAAGTCTTTACCTTCTTTTGCTAAATCAAAGAATTTAGACGGCACAATTAAACCTGTTGATATTGTAGATAAACGTAAATCTTCATCAGCGTTTACTTTTTTCGTATCTAAAAACTCTTCAACGTCATGGTGGAAGATATTTAAATATACTGCTCCAGCGCCTGGGCGTTGTCCTAATTGATCTGCGTAACTAAAACCACCTTCAAGTGATTTCGCAACAGGTAATACACCTTTGGCTACACCTTTAATACCTTTAATTGCTTCACCACGCGCACGTAATTTAGACAAGTTAATTGCAACACCGCCACCAATTTTACTTAATTGTTTGGCTGTAGAATCTATAAAGTTGATAGAGTTTAAACTATCGTCTGCCTCAAGTAAGAAACAAGATACAAGTTCTCCACGACGTGCACGTCCAGCGTTTAAGAATGTTGGTGTTGCAGGTTGATAACGTTGTTCAACCATTGCAGAAATAAACTGTTTAGCTGTGGCTTTGTGTCCATTTGCTAAATATAATGCAACGATTGCTACGTGTTGCTTGTAGTCTTCTAAATATTGGGTTTTGTCATTCGTTTTCAATGCATAATCTTTGTAAAATTTACTTGCGGACATATAACTCGCAAAAGTAAATGGAATGCTTTTAGCATATTTAGTAATTTCTTCTAGGTCTTCTACTGAATATTTTGCAAATACATCAAAATAGAAATCATTATCAACGAGATAATGAAGACGTTCAAGTTCAGAATCAAAATAAATCGTCGTATCCTGTACCTCTTCTAGATAGACTGTTAATGCTTCTTGGTCTTTTTCCAAATCAAAAAAGCCATTCTCTTTACGCTTGGTAACTTCGTTATTTAATTCAATATGATTGTATTTCTTCTCGTCCATAATCTTCATTGAAATGCCCCACCTTGTCTTTAAATTCGCTTATATCGTTCGTTGTGCCATGTAATTCAAACTTCATTAATAATGGAACATGATATCGTTCCGAAATAGATCGTCCAGCTTTTGCAAAATTTTGACCCCAGTTTCGGTTTCCGCTAGCTGCAACAGCTTGTAATAAGTCGTGATTAATATCTAAAAATGACTGAACAGGTGGCGGTACTTCACCAAACCCTATTGTTCCAGTGACCAATATGAAAGGCTCATCCATCCTATCAGAACAATTATTTTGTGTGATTTCCATTACGTTGGTAAGTTCAGTTCGCTTTATGAATCTACGCACATTGCCAGAAAATGAAAAATATACAACCTTCATCGGATCACCTACTTTCTAAAATATATTTATCTTATTATGATAAAATCATGTATCATATTTAAATGCTTAAAGGCACTTTGAAAAATCAAAATAACTTAGCTTATAGAAGTAACCACAATATATAGTGATTTTTATATCTATATGTAGTTATGTAAAAACTCAATAATTAAGTATTAATGCTTGATTTGTCATATTTAGAAGCCTAAAACAGTGTGATTTTACATAAATTTTGATTTATTATAAATTAATTGACTACGTACTAAAACACTATATATTGTGTTTCGTCCTGGTCATCAATACTATATTATGTGTTTCATTATACATAACTCAGAAGATTATTAAAAGGCTTTTATTTATGACAAAATATTGAATTATCAATAGAAATGGCACCAATTCAACCTTAACGTGATGTTCACGTCACGAAAAATATTTTTTTGTGTTTTTAAGGTTTGATTATTTGCTTTTCATAAAAATCTTGCAATGCTTGGTGTGTCGTCTTTTAAACAAAATCACTTTATAAATTGTGCGAAATACAATGTACAACTACCATATATTACATTCTTATAAGTAAATGATTTGGCTTTATAAAACAGAACGTTTGTTCGTATTTATATCTTAATATATTTCCCTTCAACTTTCAACCATATATACATCTTCAAAGTATATATGCTAATATGAATACGTTAAAAATTAAAAATTGAGGCGATACATGTGAATCCTAAAGTTAAAGGTATCATTGCTATCTTAGTTTCAGCAGTTGGCTTTAGTTTTATGACTGTCTTCTTCCGATTAGCCGGTGACTTGCCTGTATTTCAAAAGTCTCTCGCTCGAAATTTAGTAGCAATGTTTATACCGCTATATTTTATTTTAAAATATAAACAACCCTTATTTGGTAAATTAAGTAGTCAACCCTTATTAATTTCTCGTTCTACATTAGGTTTGATTGGTGTGTTACTTAATATCTACGCTATCGATCATATGCTTTTAAGTGACGCAGATACATTAATGAAGCTCAATCCATTTTGGACGATACTACTAAGTATTATCTTCTTAAATGAAAAAGTGAGAAATTATCAATTTGTAGCTATGATTGTGGCTATTTTTGGTATGTTGTTTGTTGTTAAACCAGAATTCTCCTCCACTATGATTCCTGCTTTAGGCGGATTATTCTCCGGTATTTTTGCAGCAAGTGCTTATACATGTGTCAGAGCATTGAGTACACGTGAAGCACCTTATACTATTGTTTTTTATTTTTCATTCTTTTCCATTATAGTATTAATACCTTTTACGATATTTACATTTGAACCAATGTCTATGATGCAAGTTGTTTATTTAATCGGTGCAGGATTAGCTGCTGCAGCAGGGCAAATCGGTATAACATTGGCCTATAGTTACGCGCCAGCTAAAGATATTTCAATATTTACGTATGCATCTATTATATTTACCGCAGCATTTGGATTTATCTTATTCGGTGAAACACCTGATTCACTTGCTATCTTAGGCTATATTATTATTATAGGTTCCAGTTACTATATGTTTGAAAAAGCACGTCGGCAACCCGTTACAATTCAAAAGGAAGAACAAAAACCTAAACGCTAAAGGAGCGATATGCAATGACTGAAGGACGCAATAAAGAAGAGTTAGAAGATATTACGTTATTAGGTAATCAAAACAATAAATATGATTTTGATTACCGACCTGATGTTTTAGAATCATTTGATAACAAACACCCAGGACGCGATTATTTTGTGAAATTCAATTGTCCAGAATTCACATCATTATGCCCTATTACGGGGCAACCTGATTTTGCAACAATTTATATTTCTTATATTCCTAATATTAAAATGGTAGAATCTAAATCTTTAAAGCTTTATTTATTTAGTTTTAGAAACCATGGTGATTTCCATGAAGATTGTATGAACATTATAATGAACGATCTAATTGATTTAATGGATCCACATTATATTGAGGTTTGGGGCAAATTCACGCCACGTGGTGGTATTTCAATAGATCCTTATACAAACTATGGTCGTGCTGATTCTAAATATGAAAGAATGGCAGAACATCGTTTAATGAATCACGACCTTTATCCAGAGAAAATAGATAATAGATAATAGATTACGATTTTTTAAATCTACGCATCACTTACAATCATTGAAATTTTAGGGCATCAATACATGTCTGTCATCATTAAACCATCGACTAAGTCTTATGATTTAGTCGATGGTTTTTTGTATCCTTTTTGTGGTCATAAATCACTAAATCACTAAAATTTAACATGATATTTTCACCCTATTTCCATACTTTTTAAATGTATAGTGTAAAATTTACTTTGATTTGAATAATTCAGGGACACACTTGTTTTTTTTATGAAAACAGTATAGAATAAATCCAACCATTTAAGGGGAGGGAAATTATGAAAAAAGATAATCATAGTCACGAAGAAATCATGAAAAGCATTCCAAACAAAGGTTTCTTCGGACATCCAAAAGGACTAAGCACACTATTCTTGACTGAGTTTTGGGAGAGATTCAGTTATTATGGTATGAAAGCCATTTTGATTTACTATCTATATTATAGTGTTGCTGATGGTGGTTTCGGCCTTAGTCAGGCTGTTGCTATGCAAATTGTTGCTATATACGGAACTTTAATTTATATGTCTGGGCTTATCGGAGGATGGATTGCAGACCGGATTACTGGAACGCAAGATGCTATCTTTTATGGTGGGATCCTTATCATGTTTGGACATATCCTATTATCAATTCCGGGTAATTTAATAGCCGCAATGATAGCTTTAGCTCTAATTATCGCAGGTACTGGGTTATTAAAACCAAATATCTCTACTACTGTTGGTGAATTATATGAACGCAATGATCCAAGACGCGATGCAGCATTTACATTGTTTTACATGGGGATTAATTTAGGTGCTTTACTTTCACCTTTAATTACTGGAGGATTACAAACTAGAATTGGCTTCCACGCTGGCTTTTTAGCAGCAGCAATTGGAATGTTTATTGGTCTAGTTGTTTATGCAATCAAACGTAAAAAGAATTTGGGGTTAGCTGGGCGTAACGTGCCAATCCCGTTAACAAGACCAGAAATCAAAAACTTCGTATTTATTACTGCTGGTGTTATCGTTTTATTCTTAATATATTTATGGATCTTACATTTAAACAATGCCCTAACGTTAGGTAACTTTAGTTTCTTAATTACATTGTTAGGTATTGTATTACCGGTATACATATTCCTTAATATGATATTAAGTAAAAATATAACAAAAGATGAACGTTCACGTGTTTATAGTTATGTGCCTTTATATATCACTTCCGTTGCTTTCTGGATGATTCAAGAACAAGGTTCAACGATACTTGCAACATTTGCTGATAAAAAAACGCAATTAGAAATGTCTAAATTAACAAATGGTTTAATTGATTTTTCAATACCTGCAGCATGGGCGCAGTCATTAAATCCAATTTTCATTGTGCTCTTAGCTCCAATTTTCGCAACACTTTGGATGAAATTAGGGAAATATAACCCGCCTACTGTACATAAATTTGCTATCGGTACGATTATCGCGGGCATCTCCTATTTAATTATGATTATTCCATTAGCTACAGGTAACGCGTTAATTAACCCATTATGGCTTGTACTTAGTTTCTTACTAATTACGATTGGTGAACTTTGTGTCTCACCAGTAGGTTTATCTACTACTACTAAACTAGCACCATTAACGTTCACCGCACGTATGATGAGCCTATGGATGCTAAGTAATGCAACTGCGCAAGGGCTTAACGCTCAACTTGTTGTTGTCTATACAAAGATAAATCAAAGTGATTACTTTATGTACTCAGGCTTTATTGCTGTATTAATTGGTATTCTATTACTGATTATTTCGCCAAAAGTAAGACGCGCTATGAAAGGCGTTTACTAAAAAATTAAAACTAAATACGATCTAAAAAGTAGTGGCACTTCATTGTGCCACTACTTTTTTGCGTACATCGCCAGCATAAATAACTTTAACTCAATTTTAATATTCAAAATTAAAATTAAACAAAATAACTCGTAAAAAATAACTGAATTTTCCAAATATTGTTATTGTGAGAATATTATTGAAATTTAGTTTTATTAAGCGTAAAATCTATTTTATACATTTTTTATTGGGAGCAAGAAAGGATGGGAATTTTTTATGCAAAATCAGGACAAAACCCATGACCAAGCCGTTCAATCCGTTCCACAAAAAGGATTCTTTGGCCATCCGAAAGGTCTAGGGGTTTTATTTTTCGTTGAATTTTGGGAGAGATTTAGTTATTACGGGATGCGCGCGTTACTTATCTTTTATATGTATTTCGCAATCAAAGACGGCGGACTCGATATGGACAAGGGTACTGCACAGTCAGTCATGGCCGTTTATGGTTCTTTAATCTATATGACTTCAGTACTTGGCGGTTGGATATCTGATAGAATCACTGGTACACGTTCAGCCACATTTTACGGTGGCGTATTAATCATCATTGGTCATATATTTTTAAGTTTACCGTTAGATATCGTTGGTTTATTTATATCTATGTTCTTTATTATTGTGGGTTCAGGATTAATGAAACCAAGTATTTCTAATATTGTAGGTAGACTATATCCTGAAAATGATACACGTATGGATGCTGGATTCGTTATTTTCTATATGTCTGTAAACTTAGGTGGACTACTTTCACCATTAATATTAGATCAATTCGTTAAATCAGGCGATTTCCATGCTGGTTTCTTAATTGCTGCAGTAGGTATGGCATTAGGTTTAATTTGGTATATGATCTTCAATAAGAAAAATATTGGCAATGTAGGAACGAAACCTACGAACCCTTTAAATCAAAGTGAGAAAAAGAAATACGGTCTAATATTCGCAGCTGCAACCGTAGTTATTGCAGCCGTATTAATCATCACTGGATTAACTGGAACACTTTCATTTAACATTGTAAGTATAACTGTATTGATACTTGGGGTCGCATTACCTATCATTTACTTTACAATTATGATTCGTAGTAAAGAAGTTACATCTGATGAGCGTTCACGTGTAATTGCCTTCATACCGTTATTTATTTTAGGTGTGGTTTTTTGGTCAATTCAAGAACAAGGTGCTAATGTGCTTAACATTTTCGCTCTTGAGAGTAGTGATATGTCATTAAATATATTTGGATGGACAACAGATTTTGGACCAACCTGGTTCCAATCTATTAACCCTCTATTCATCGTATTACTCGCTCCAGTACTTTCAATTATTTGGGCTAAAATGGCAAGACGTCAGCCAAGTTTAGCTACAAAATTTGTCTTAGGTGCGTTTTTAGCAGGTGCTTCTTACATAATGATTGGCTTAATTGGCATTTCATCCGGTGGTGCAATGATAAGTGTAAACTGGATTATCTTGTCATATGTTATTTGTGTTATTGGTGAATTATGTTTATCACCTACTGGTAATAGTGCAGCAGTAAAACTTGCACCTAAAGCCTTCAACACGCAAATGATGAGCTTATGGTTACTCACAAACGCCTGTGCTCAAGCCATTAATGGTACTTTAGTAAAACTTATCGAACCACTTGGCTACAAAAATTATTTCCTATTCCTAGGAATAATTGCGATTATAGTCAGTCTAATCATCCTTGCCTTTGTACCAAAAATCATCAAAGGTATGCGCGGTGTTAAATAATAGTTTAATGATTTGAGTTGTCACAGTAGCTGTCTGATATCTAGTCAGTCCTATGAAAGCGGAAGAGAAATCAAATTTGATTTCTCTTCCGCTTTCTTTTTTATTTATTTTTGTTGAAAATCGGGTAAACTTAATAGGTAAATCAAAATTCTAAGAAATATGGTGAATAAATTGACTCAATCAAAATTTAAACACGGCGTATTATTTTACCATGAACACTCAGGTATAAAAGATATTTATAGAGGTCTCGGTGATGTTACCTCATCACTTACAACATTTTGTAAACATCTATCTATCCAATTAAGTGAAAATGAAGGAGACATTATTACTTATTGTAAAAAAATAAAAGAACAAAGTTACAGTGATGATGTAGATATTATCTTTATTTTAGGCGGTGATGGCACGGTAAATGAACTCATTAATGGAATGATGCAAAGTCAGCTGGATATCCCAATCGGTATTATACCCGGAGGGACTTTTAATGATTTCGTGAAAACATTAAATTTACATCCACGTCATAAAGTTGCAAGTGAACAACTCCAAGAAGCAGAACTAAAATCTTATGATGTTATGAAAATTAATGGTGAATATGCTTTAAACTTTGTAGGCATGGGGCTTATTGTACAAAATGCCGAAAACGTACAAAACGGAAACAAAGATGTCTTTGGTAAACTAAGTTACGTTGGTTCTACAATGAAAACATTACTTAACCCAGAACACTTTGAGTATAGAATAACTGTCGATGAGAAAGAAATCGAAGGTAATACCACAATGCTTGTAGTAGCGAATGGCCCCTTCATAGGTGGCAGTCGTATACCTTTAACCGATTTATCCCCTAGTGATGGTTACTTAAATACGTTTATATTCACAGAAGAAAGAACAAGTGTATTAAACGATGTGTTTAAGCAACGTGACAGCATGAATTGGAATAATATGACCGATGGTATTAAACATGTATTAGCGAAGAAAATCACCATCGCTACGGACCCACAGATGAAAGTTGATATTGATGGTGAAGTTGACTTAAAAACGCCACTTCAAATCGAAGTTGTGCCAAACGCAATTCAAATACTGACACTTCCAGAAGATAAACAAGTCGACAATACTGAATCAAAATAATTAAACTTTTACATTATGATTTAAATTACAAGCAATCACATATTTTAAATAACAAAACACCAATCCATCAAAAAATGAATGGATTGGTGTTTTGTTATATCTTATATTTAAAACTCATATTTCAAACACAAACACTTGAAAGATTAAATGTTGTACTCACTATCTCCTAGGAAATAACGCTCAACATCTTTCCAATTATTCACACGATCAAATCTGTCATCGTTAATATTGTGCGTTGCAGTATATATAATCGGTGTGCCTGTAAAGATGCTTAGCTGTCTAGGATTATCATCAATTAAATAATCCGCTTTAACAATGTCTTTTCGCCCACAAAATACAAAATGCTGAGGGTCTAAAAATGGAAAGAAGTGTCTTAACCAATCATATTTATCATGGAATGAAGTCGGTACATCCATTGCTGCAGTTGCGATATATACATCATAATGTTCTGTTAGTTTTTTAACGACATCTTGTGCATCATCCATAACTTGTAATCTTCTGAAAAAGCCAGGTTCTCTTAAAATTTCTGTTAGTAGTCCATCATGCTCTGGCATTGCATGTCTCAACTTTATACCATCTAACATTTCATATGTAATTCCTAAATCCGTACGTTTATTCACGTCTTCAAGTAATGCACCTACTGTATCAGCAAGTACCTCATCCATATCAATAGCAATCGATTTTCTCGTCATTTACTACACTACTCCCTTTTCAATAGCTTCAATCTTATATATAGCCAACATTCTATGTGAAAAGTGACTGTATATAGCTCCTATCTTCACTTCTAAGTATAGCAAATAACATTCAACTAAACCAAAATTGTACTTATAAATATAATTCAAACCATGTTAAATACTATCTATATAATACCTCATAGCATCTTAATGAATCGCGTTATTATATTTAAAATTTCATACATATTTTAGTATTGTTGAACGTATCCTCATGCATTATGATTAAAAGTCAAAACTTTTAAGTACTTCAATCATTTTATCATTTTGTTCTGGAAAACCAATTGTCACTCGAATCCCTTTAGGAAATTCTCTCGTAATACAGCCAACATTTAAAAATGCTTCATATAAATCATGTGGTTTATCTGTATTGATATAGACAAAGTTTGTTTGGCTTGGATAAAATCTATCACTAACAGCTAATTCAAAGAATTTTGATCTCTCTTGCGCGTTCTGTTCGCGAATAGATGCTAAGTATGCTTGATCTTCTAATGCTGCCAACGCTGCATATTCAGATAAACGTCCTACATTAAATGGCGGACGTATAATATTCCATTTTTCAATCGCTTCTTTAGCTGCAACTACATAACCAATACGCATGCCTGCTAAGCCATACGCTTTAGAGAATGTACGTAATAAAAACGCATTGGTAAATTGTTCTTGTAAGGTTAATGTATCAGGGAAATCCTCAGCAGTTACAAATTCTACATAGGCTTCGTCTATAATTACTGGAACATGACTTGGTACACGTGTTAAGAAATGTTGTAATTCCTCATGCGTAAAATAAGTGCCTGTTGGATTATTTGGATTACATAACCATACGAGTTTCGTATCATCATCAATCTCTGCTAAAATACCTTCCAAGTCAAAACATCCATCTTGCATAGGTACTTGTGCTACATTTGCAGCTTCTACGGTTGCATTATGATAATACTGTCCAAATGTCATTTCGCTTGTTACTATTTTATCTCCAGGAGTAAGTACCGCACGTGAAATCATTAAAATGACTTCGTCTAGGCCTGCCCCGAATAAAATGCGTGATGCATCAACATTTAAGTAGTTACTGATTGCTTCTTTGATTAATGGAGAACCGGTTTCAGGATAAAATTGCAATTCATCTAAATGTGCTTGAATCGCTTCGTTAACTTTTGGTGACGGACCATATAAGTTTTCATTTGAAGCTAATTTATATAGTTCACCTTCAATCCCGTAACTTTCTTTCAATGCTCTAGGCGATAAACCTGGTTCATATGCTGATAATTGTTCAATTTGCTTTTTCATTGTTGCTTCGGGCCTCCTTAAATTTACAGAAATTTCAAAACTTAATAACTATTATAAACCCAATAATAGTTTAAAATCAATCTGTCCTCATCAAACCGTTTCGTTTGTAAACAATAAAACACGAGTTCAGATTAATTAAGCGCGCATTATTCCTATCGCTCATCATCCGAACCCGTAAAAAAATGGTTAATGTTTAATCTATTAAATTATGCTTTTCTAGATATGCTTTTGCAACTTCATACGGGTCTTCTTTTTTCACAGTTACATCGTAGTTCATTTGTTGCATTTCTTCATCTGAAATTTTGCCTGCTAATTTATTTAGCGGTGCTTTAATTTCGGGATTTTCTTCTAAATAAGATTCTTTAAACATAGGCGCACCTTGATATGGTGGAAAGACATATTTATCATCCTCTAGAACAACCATATCATATTGTTTTAATTCTGCATCTGTTGAATATGCATCTATTAAATTGATATCGCCACTTTCAATCGCTTGATAACGTAATTTAGGTTCCATCGTTTTGACGTCTCCCAAATTAAGGTCATATGCTTTTTTAACAGATGGATATCCATCTTCACGATCATTAAATTCTAATGTAAAGCCAGGCTTAATTTTGCCACTGACTTTATTTAAATCACCAATCGTTTTAATATTATGCTCTTTAGCAAAGTCTCTTTTCACTGCTAATGCATACGTATTATTGTATTTCATTGGTTTTAACATCGTCATATCAAATTTATTTTCTAAACTAGATTTAGCTTGTTCGTATACTTTGTCTTCTTGCTTAGACTTTAGATTTTCTTTCGTTAATTCACCGAGCACTGTTCCTGTAAACTCAAGATAACCATCTATATCATCTGATTTTAGGGCGTTAAATAAGAATGCTGTTTTACCCAATCCGTCTTCAACTTCAACAGTATCATCAGTTTCTTCTTCAATTAAAATCTTATACATATTGGTAATAACTGAAGGCTCGGAACCAAGCTTGCCTGCTAAAGTCACTTTATCTCCTTTTTGAGCTAACATCGGACCAACTATAAACAATAATAAGATCAGTACGATGGCACCTAATGCAATCAGTAATTTTTTATATGACATTTTTTGCATAAAACGTAAGGCTAAATCAAATAAGATTGCGAGCAAGGCTGCTGGAATAGCACCAATAAGTATTAACGATGTATCATTTCTATCGATACCTAATAATATAATGTCACCCAAGCCACCTGCACCAATTAAAGCTGCTAATGTTGCAGTACCAATGATTAATACCATAGCTGTGCGAATACCCGCCATAATTACAGGCATCGCAATTGGCAATTCTACTTTACTCAAACGGCGTCCTGGTTTCATACCTATACCTTTTGCTGCTTCTATTAATGAAGCATCAACTTCGTTAATACCTGTGTATGTGTTTCTCAAAATAGGTAGTAGTGCATAGACCACTAAAGCAATCACCGCAGGTACTTTACCTATACCAAATAGTGGTATCATCAAACCGAGTAAAGCAAGTGATGGTATCGTTTGTAATATAGCTGCAATATTCATCACTACTTCAGAAAGTTTACGTGTTTTTGTAAGCAGAATGCCTAAGGGAACACCAATCAGTGTCGCTATTAATAAAGCAATAAAAGATATTTGCATATGTTCGAAAATCGTAGTTAATAGTTGACCTTTACGCTCTACAAGAGTATTAATGAATTCATTCATCCATTATGACCTCCTTTGCCTTCTGACAAAACTTTAAATATATCTTCTCGTTTTAACACATGTTGTGTGGAAGCTGCTTCGTCATCGACAATAATTGCTTCATGGTCAATTAAATACTCATAAATATCACGTACAAAATAATTACTTTGAACGACAGGATAACTTTCATGAGAGATATCTGATTTCTCGTTCGGTAAATTGCTAACCAGTTCAGATAATTTCATATCATTAATCGTGCGTTTTACTTTATCTCCCATAAACTGTTTCACAAAGGCATTTTTAGGATTTTTAATAAAACCTTCTGGCGTATCAATTTGTTCAACTCGTCCCTCATTTAATAAACATATACGGTCGCCCAGTTTCATTGCTTCTTGAATGTCATGCGTTACGAAAATAATCGTTTTTTTAATTTTTCGTTGTAATTCAATTAAATCATCTTGTAACTTTTCACGACTAATCGGATCTAGCGCACTGTATGGCTCATCCATTAATATCACTGGTGGATCGGCGGCCAAAGCACGTACCACACCTACACGTTGCTGTTGCCCCCCCGATAACTCATCTGGTTTACGATTTTTATATAATTCAGGTTCTAAACCGACCATATCTAATAATTCATCCACTCGTTGATTAATATCTTTTTCTTTCCACTTTTTCATTTGAGGCACTTGTGCGATATTCTCTTTGATTGTCATGTGTGGAAAGAGTGCGATTTGTTGCAGTACGTAACCAATATCCCAACGCATTTCATAAACAGAATAATCACTAACTGGTTTATCATTAAAATAAATATATCCTTCAGATAAAGATATTAAGCGATTGACCATTTTTAAGGTTGTTGTTTTTCCACAACCTGAAGGACCAATTAACACAAAAAATTCGCCTTTTTTTATATTGAAACTGATGTCATCGACTGCAATTTTATCACCATATTTTTTTACTACATTTTTAAATTCTATCACTTTGTCACCTTCACTTTACTACCCTCTATTTTTAAAAATTTGATTATATTCACATTTACCACAACTGTTCCCTATTTTCATATAATTCATGTATTTACCAAGCAATTTTCAAAAATTTTATTTTACTTCATTAAAACTTGTTTTTACAAAAAAAAGCGAAGTTAACTCAAATCAGAAATATACCTATGATTTTTTTACATAGTATATAAACTTTGAAATTAAACTTCGCAGTTATCGTTATATTTATTAAAAGTAGAAAGCGATGTGGAGATACAATAACTAAGTTGATTAAATCTTTGCTTTATATGATTGAATGGTTTCCAAAAACATTGGACAGTAATGTTTTAATTTGTAACTACCTACACCATCAATTAAAATCATATCTTGTTTTGATTCTGGCTTTCTTTTAGCAAATTCTTCTAGTGTAAAATCAGAGAATATACTTACTGGTGGAATGCTTAAGTCCTCACTCAGCTGTTTACGCACAGCTATAAGTTCATCAAATAATGCACGATCCACACCTTCAACAGTATTGATATTAACTTTTTCTGTAGTTTTGCGTTTAAATGGTGTCGTAAATATAGCCACTTGATCACTCAATAAACTTTTCACAGAGTTATCACAAGTTAATATCTCATCATACTCGTTTAAAAAGCCTTTAAATCTCAATTCATCAATAAGATGACTTAAATCTGATGTAGTATAGTTTTTCATAATACCATGTGTCGACAATTCTTTATAATCACAATAACGAATATAATCAGATTCTTCGCCTCTTAATACTTGTATAATAACGCTATAGCTTTCTTTCTGTTTCATACGTGCGATACAACTCACAATCATTTTTGCTTCGTTCGTCATATCGTACGTTTTATTTTCTCTTACACAATTACTACACTGTTCACATTCTTCAAGTTTTTCATTCGGCTCAAAATAATGTACGAGCGTTGCTTCTAAACACTTTTTAGTTTTTGTATAAAGTATCATTTTATTTAATTTTTCGCCCATCTTATCTTTATAATCATCATCTGCTTTCGAAGAAGATATGAAATACTGATGTAAGCCGATGTCACGTTCACTAAATAATAAAATACAATCACTATTTAACCCATCACGACCTGCACGACCTGCTTCTTGGTAGTATGATTCTAAATCGCCAGGCATATTATAATGAATAACGAACCTCACATTGGATTTATCGATACCCATACCAAAAGCATTCGTAGCTACAACTACGCGTACACGATCATAAACAAAGTCATTTTGTGCAGCTTCACGCTCTTTGTTCGATAGTCCACCATGATAAGTTGTACTCTTAATATCATTAATCGCTAACGCTTCTTGTAATTCTTCAACTTGTTTTCGTGTTGAACAATAAATAATGCCGGATTCTTTTTGATATTTTTTAACATATTCCAACACAAACTTTTGTCGTTGATATGTAGGATTGACCTGAAAGACTAAATTTCGACGTTTTGTACTTGTTTTAATCTCATCATTTTTATTAATATTCAAGCGATCCATAATGTCTTTTTGAACTTCAATTGTCGCAGTTGCGGTAAGAGCTACAATTGTAAAATCTTGTGGCAATGCAAATACCTTATGAATTACATCTCGATAACTCGGTCTAAAATCGTGGCCCCATTTAGAAATACAGTGCGCTTCATCAAAAGCAACTAACGGTATATTTAATTGTTGTACCATTTGAACAAAATAAGCATTATCGAAACGTTCAGGCGCCACATATAGAAATTGAAGTTCACCTTTTCTAAGTTGTGCCTCTATTTCTTTTTGTTGTTTCTGAGTTAAACTACTGTTTAAGTACGCCGCGCGTATACCCATGGCCTTTAATTGATCAACTTGGTCTTTCATTAGCGAAATTAACGGACTGATAACGATTGTCGTACCGCCCAACATTAATCCCGGCACTTGGTAACAAATTGATTTTCCCCCGCCAGTAGGTAATACACCTAGCGCATTTTGATGATTCATTACTTTTGTTATAATTTCTTTTTGACCTGGACGAAATGTATCGTAGCCAAAATAATGCGATAATGTTGATTCCATGTTAACAATCCCTCATTGTTATTTTAGTTCTTCTAGTTCACTCCATCTTGCCATATCATCTTCGTACGTCTGATTAAGACGTCGTTGTTCTTCATTTAATTCTTTGATTTTAGCATAATCTGAACTTGCTGCAACCATTTCTTCATCGATGGCTTCTAATCTTTGCTCAGTAGTTTCAATACGTTCAATAATCGTTTCATATTCTTGCTTTTCTTTAAATGAGAGCCCTTTTTTCTTATTCGTATTTTGTTTTACGTTTGTTTGCTGTTTCTGTTGCTTTTGTTGTGCTTGGGCTTTATCTTGTTCTTTTTTATATGCTTCATAATCTTCAAAAGTCCCTATGATACGTTCCATTTTTCCATCGTGAATATACCAATATTCTTGGGCTACTTTATTTAAAAAGTATCTATCATGACTTACTGTAATTACTGCACCACCAAATGTTTCAATATAATCTTCAAGTATTGTGAGCGTTTCAGTATCTAAGTCATTTGTTGGCTCATCTAATAACAAGACATTCGGCTGATGGACCAATAATCTCAACAGATATAGTCTTTTTTGTTCGCCACCTGATAATTTATATATTTTTTTACCGTGTGTGGAACTTGGAAATAAGAAGCGTTCAAGTAGTTGTGTAATTGAAACTGAAGTACCATCTTTTTCTTTAGCTACTTCACTTTCTTCTCTTAAATAATCAATCATCCTTATATCACGATCTAATCGCTCTTCACTTTGTTTAAAGTAAGCAACTTTTACAGTCTGCCCAATTTTCAAATTACCTTCGAAAGCTTGATCTTCTCCACTCAATATATTTAACAATGTTGTTTTACCAGCACCATTAGGACCAACAATACCAATTTGCTGACCACTTTGAATAATTTGAGTGATATCTTCGAATAGTGTCTTATCATCTATACGTTTCGTCAAAGCATCGAATTCGAAAACTTGTTTACCTAATCTTGAATAAGCAAGATTTAAAGATGCTTTACCTTGTTGATGTTGATTTTTGACATCTTGTTCTAAATCGCTAAATCTATTTTTACGCGCTTGTTGTTTTGTAGTTCGTGCTTTTACACCCGCACGCATCCAAGCAAGTTCTTTTTTATATAATGACTGTTGCTTCGATTGTTGCTTTTGTTCTATGATTTCATTTTCCGCACGTTGTGCAATATAAGCTTCATAATTTCCAGAATAAGTACGTAATTTTCCATGGTCTAATTCGATAATTCGTGAGGATACTTCATTTAAGAAATAGCGATCATGCGTCACAAATAACACCGTGTGAGGATATTGTTTCACATAATTGATTAACCAATTGATAGATTCAAAATCTAAGTGGTTGGTAGGCTCATCTAGAAGTAATAAATCAGGTTGTTCAATAAGTGTCTTCGCAAGACCCACTCTTTTTTGTTGACCACCTGAAAGCTCACTTATTTCTTTTGTCGTATCATGAATACCTAATTTAGAAAGTATCGTCTTGATTTCTGCACTATAATCCCATGCTTGATTCGCATCCATAGCATCTTGTGCTTGCATCATTTTTTGTAAATCTGACTCACTCTGGGTCGTACTATATTGATTCAGTGCAAACTCATATGCACGTATTACTTGAAGTGTTTCAGTTTCTGAGGTCAATACTGCTTCAAAAACAGACATATTTCGATCAAAATCTTGTTTTTGAGAAGAATAACGGATGCGATATGCATTGGGATGCGATATTTTTGCATCGTAATCTTCGTCTAGGCCTGCCATTACTTTTAACAAAGTACTCTTGCCAGTCCCATTTATACCAACGAGTCCTATTTTTTCTCCTTCAGAAATAGAGAGATGTAAATCATCGAAAATAGTCTTATCGGCATATGACTTATATAAATGTTCAATTTTGTATGCTTCCATCATTCTACATCCTTTTTAATATCGAATTTTTTAAATATCGAAAATAGTAATTATATCTGTTAAACTTAATTTCAGTTCTATATATTATACACCTTTTTGAACTCAAATGATACAAAGGAGAGAAGCTTATGTCGGAATTTTTCCAAAACTTACCTCCTTACATCCAAGCATTAATAGCTGGCCTCATCACATGGCTACTTACTGCATTAGGAGCAGCATCAGTATTTATTTTCAAAAGAGTTAACGATAAGTTACTGAACTCAATGCAAGGTTTCGCTGCAGGCATTATGATTGCTGCAAGTTTTTGGTCATTATTACAGCCAGCCATTGCTTATGGTGAAGGCACAGCATTCCCATGGTTGCCAGCTGCTATTGGTTTTTTATTGGGTGGATTATTTATTCGTGGATTAGATTTAGTTATTCCTCATATACATCCAAATACCAAAGACACCAAACAATTTCATGAAGGTGTAGGTACTAAAAAACTCAACAAAAACACATTACTTGTATTGGCAATTACGTTACACAATATTCCCGAAGGCCTTTCTATAGGTGTAGCCTTTGGTGGTATTATTTCTGGTAATGGCCAAGCAACATTTTTAGGCGCTATTGGACTAGCCATCGGGATTGGAATACAGAACATTCCCGAAGGTGCAGCCTTATCAATGCCAATACGCGCTGCAGGTGCATCAAGATGGAAAGCTTTTAACTATGGACAAGCCTCAGCCATCGTCGAGCCTATATTTGCTGTAGTCGGCGCTGCTGCGGTGATAATGATTACGCCTATGTTACCATATGCTTTAGCATTTGCTGCAGGTGCAATGATATTCGTTGTGGTTGAAGAACTTATACCAGATTCTCAGGCAAGTAATAATACAGACCTTGCAACGTTAAGCCTGATGTTAGGATTCACAATCATGATGATACTTGATGTCGCACTTGGATAAGGACGTAAATTTCATATTAAAAATGGTTTAAACATAAACCTAATAAGTAAATAAATAGCTATGGACACTCTAAAAAGTCCCATAGCTATTTTTGTGTCTCTTTTTTATATACATATGTACGCGAATTAATCTAACGTTAATGTTTAAAAGAGCCAACACACCGAGATTAGGTATATTGGCTCTTATATTTAACTATTATTTTTTCTCATTACCTTTTGGACCAGCCTTATATTCGTACTCAGAAGGTTTCACTTTATCGAAATCTGGATTGTCATAGAATCTCAATAAGTCACCGTTAATCAGATCATCACTCATTTGTAGATCTTTTTCAGCCTGTTGTTTACGATTTTCGAAATCTTTAGGTTTTTCTGTTACTGGTTCATTGTTTTTATTATCATAAATTCTACCATTAACATATTTATAATCTTTCGTTATAAAGTCACCATTTCTGAACGGCACCGTATTGTTATGTTCTTTCGATAACAAGTCTGTACCCATCATTAGGTAATTCTTAGTATCAATACCCATTAAATGAAGCAGTGTAGGCATAACGTCTGCTTGACCAGCATATGTTTTATCTATTGTGCCTTCCTTACCTGGTATTTTCAACCAGAAGCCTGTACGGTTTAAGTCAGTAAATTTAGCTGGTGTAATTTCTTCACCTAATAATTTTTCCATAGCTTTATTATGGTTTTCAGAAATACCATAGTGGTCACCGTAAATCATTATAACAGAATCATCATAAAGACCTTTTTTCTTCAATTCGTTAACAAATTCTTCTAATGATTCATCTAGATATCTAGCTGTTTGAACATAGCCATCTACAGTTGAATCTCCAGTATTTGGGGATTCTATTGTTGCATCCTCTGGAGATACAGTAAATGGATAATGATTCGTTAATGTTATTAAATGACTGTAGAATGGTTCTTTTTCTTTATCTAAGTAATTTGCTGATTCTTTAAAGAACTCTTTATCTTTAAGACCTAAGTTTTCAAGATTTTCTTCAGACATATCATAGTAGGTCGCATCATAGAATTTATCTACACCAAAGTGTCTATATACTTGATCACGGTTCCAGAATGTTTTGTAATCACCATGCATTACACTAGATGTATAACCTTGTTTTTGATCAAGAATTGCTGGTAGTGATTGGTAAGTGTTATCACCTTTCAATGAAAAGGCTGAACCTTGTGGTAAACCAAATAAACTATTATCCATTGTAAACTCTGAGTCTGATGTTTTACCCTGACCCGTTTGATGGAAGAAGTTTGGATAATATCTATAACCTGCATTACCTGATGACAATTTGTTTAAGAATGGTGTTACTTCTTCGCCATTCACTTTTTTATTAATTAAGAAAGTTTGGAAACTTTCTAAATGTATTTTTATAACATTTTTCTTTTTAGCTGCGCCGAAGTACTCTTGGTTCGGTTCAACTCGTTTTTGTTTCGAATAATTTAACACTTTAGTTAAATCATCTTCATTTGCTAAAGCTTTTTGCTGATTGTTTTGAATTGTTTTCACACCATCATAGACAGTGAAATTATATGGCCCTAAATATTTAACTAAATATTTGTGATCGAATGTACGTGTTAACAGTTCAGGACGGTCTGATTCAGCAAAGGCTAGATTTAGGAAGAATAAAGCAATTGCAGCTGCCATAACTACTGGTACAAACTTTTTACTGAATACACGTTTATCTATCCATTTTTGTTTAAATATCAAGATAAAAAGGTAAATGATTGTATCAATAAAATATACAAAGTCATACCATTTAAATGAAGCTGTGACTGCACCGCCCATTGAGTCAACATTTCCAACTTGATTCAATGTACTAAACGTTAGGAAATCAGAGAAGAATCTGAAATAAACAACGTTCGCGTATAATAGGAAAGTTAAAATAAAACCACCAATAAAGATGAACCAGAATGCTTTCTTCCCTTTAAAGAATAAGAAAATACTTAATAATAAAGCGATTAAACTGTATGGATTCATTAATAGGATTAGGTTCTGTACTAACCCTTTAACACCTAAAGAAAAATCAACATAATATGAAAAATACGTTTTAAATGCGACAGTAATCACGGTCAGAATAAAAAACGCAAAAAGAGTTAATTTCTTTTTGTGTAGACTCATGTTTGTTCCCCCGATATAGATTAATATAGGTTGGAAAATAATCCATACCTAATAAAAATTGGCAAAGTTACTGTGTTCAATATGTCGTTAGCGATGTTATTATCCCTAACTAAACAAAGGTCGTTATTGGCAAAAGTTATCTTCTTTAGGTTAAGTTCTTTAAAATCTTAAACAGTGGTGTATGTAATTTAAATTTCTATACACTAGAATTTTACTAGCTTATTCAATTACGAACTAAGGCTATAGTTTTTAAAATTTAAAGTTTTATTTATTCTAATTAGAAACTTTTTATTTGTCTAAATAGCGTAAATTACGTTAACTTTTTCGTTTATCGATTAACGTTATCTTCACAATTTTTATCGTTTTGTAACGTTTCCGTAACAAAACATATATAGTTCAATGTATAAATATAAAGCAATTTCGGTCAAATTTCAAGTAAAAACACACTTTCAAACGTAAATTCACGTTCTGCTCTCGTTTTGTTAAAGGCATGTTAATGCGCTGTGAATATATCATTAAGAAATAATATGCTTTTTAATTATACTCTGTTTGTTTTTTATATTAATCAGACTAGAGTCGTATATGAAATAAATTTTTATTTTAATATTTCTCAAAATAATAAAGCAATTCTATAAAACTTTCTGCAAAAATCTTAAAAGTTATACCTCTATACGCGCGCTATGTAAAAAAAGCTGTAACCCTCACATAGTTAACTTGAGGCGTTACAGCTTATCAGTAACCATTATATTATCCTTTAATTAGTTAATGTACATAGCATAGACCTTCTATTTTTTATTTTAACATCTCTAACTGCATTCTATATTCAATACCATGAAACAATTGGTTTAACCAATTCGTATATTTAATTAAATTCTTTTCTGCAGTTTCAATATCTATAAATTGGAATTTTAATTTTGTACCTTGATGCTTTTGGCCCAACTTAGTTAAATGATAACTCGCGATTGTCCCAATTTGTGGGTAACTGCCTATAGTGTAATGATCATTGAGTAAAATAATTGGCGTGCCATCTCTTTTAACTTGTATCGTTCCTATTTGTACAGATTGATGTGCTGGCATATCTTCATAAAAAGCCTTCACGGGTTGTCCTTCTACAAACATCCCGACTCTATTCGATTTACTCGTGACTTTATATTCTCCAAGCGTAAAATGACTTAGCGCTTCTTGTTCAAAGTCTTCTGTCCCTTTGTTTTTAATGACATGAAAAACATCTGACATATAATTAAAGGAAAGTGCGTAACCATCAATGCCCCAGTCTGTTTGATGTTTTTCTTCTAGGTTTTCAAACAATTTAAGATGGCGTTCAGTATAATTACGTTTCATATTAATTTCGTCGCCTTTTTGCAATTTACGCCCATGAAAACCACCAATTTTCACTTTGAAGTCAGTTGAGGTTGAATCTAACCACTCATCTAATTCCAAACCACCACCGATTGCTAAATATACTCTAGAAGTGCGATTTGTCTCTGTAAATACAAGCACGTCACCTTTTTCCATTAAGTATAATTTGTTTGGTAATACTTTCATATGCTCTGTTTTAGCTTTAAAACTACCACCACTTAATGCAATCAATGTAGATTCAGTAAAACGAATACTTGCCATTCTATTTGTCATCTCTATCGTAGCTTCACGTTTATCATTTGCCACGAGTCTGTTCGCTATTTCATGAGATAACGGATCTAGTGCACCACCAGGAATAACACCATTGTGCTCGTAGCCTTTACGACCAAAATCTTGGAAACTTGAGAATAATCCTTCACCTTCTATTATGATTGACATGGTTCAAAGCCTCCTAAATCCAGCGTTTCTTCTGTTATTGCATTAAATTTGACATTATCGCCTAATTTTAGCTTAGTAAAATCAGTGCGTTCTGGGTCAAATAAGCGAATGGGTGTGTAGCCAATGACTAACCAATCGCCATAAGTATCTATTGTAGTAATACCTGTCTTTTTCCCTTCTATAATGACAGAACCAGCTGGAATAAACGTTTTATTGCCACCTGTGTGATTAACAAATAAGCGCTTATCCATCCCAGTAAGATAAGGAAATCCAGGTGTAAAACCCATCATTGAGACAAAATACGTGTGTTTAGTATGTAACTTCACAAATTTATCAAAATCTAATTTGTAATGCGCCAATAAAGCCGCTAAATCAGGACCAAATTCACCACCATAAACAACTGGAATTTCCATTGGTTCAATCGCTTGCTCTTCATGATTAATCTTTAATTGTACGGTTTGCATTAATGCATTCATATATAGAAATGGTGATTTAATATTGTAGTGTTTGATCATATCTCGTGCATCATAACAAATCATCATATCTGATTCAGTAGGTACAATCCCGGTTATAAAAGGATAGTCTTTTTCTAATAAGTACGTTTTTAATGCTAATAAATCTTCTGTTAAATCCTTAGAGACTTCTTTTTCAATAGAAACTACAATTGCTTGGTCTCCCTGACTATAAATTTTCATAGGCTCACCTCTTATATTCTTACTAACGATAAAACACATTTAATCCTTGTACCAAATAACCCACAAGTGCTTCCACTAGAAAATAGACTACTACAAATTGAATCATGCAAGAGATTGTAATTACGAATCTTGCAATATAAATCTGTTGTTTTTTCAGCAAATGGTTTACATACCATTTTGAAAGCAAGGTTATTAAAATCATTGTCAGTATCCAAACCAATATCATCGTTATTCCTCACTCACTGTTTATAATCTATTGCATAATTACTTAAGTGCACCCTTTATATAGTCTATTGGAATACTTGTGTATCACTGATACGCCTTAACATGCGTATTCAAACTAAAGGCTAATTTATCACAAATCACATATTTTCACGTTGCCAGTTTTCTATAATGGTTACCATCTCTGAATTCATGGTAAACTCAATGTTTATACTTTCTATATTCTATAGATAAATTTCAACCTCGGCAACCTCTCGTAAACTATTTATAAGAAAAACTTGTATCTGTTTTTTTAATATTTTATCTTTAAAATCGTTTATATTGTAATTTTTTTGAGACAATTTCTCTTCATCTATAAATGATTGTCTCATACAACCACGCAAGAAATCTTCATTATATATAGGCGTATAATAGTATCCGTCTTCTTTTATCATGATATTTCCAATATCGAATTCTAATAATTTCCCATTTGAATCATATAACAAAACAAGATCTGTATGATGATTATGTGATAAATGTTTTCTAATGGTTGTTTTATTTATTAATTCAAGTTTATTTACATTATCAGATAATTGTACTAATTTTCCCGTGAATTTATTTTTATCAGATAATGCTGCAACGACATAATCTAGTGATCCATCTTGATCTAATAATATTTTTATACGATATACACCTGTTGGATAGTCATTCATTAACATTTCAATTAATTGATTCCAATTCGCTTCATCCAAGTTAAATTCAAGTTGCTCAGCAGACCGTTTTATTCTTTTTTTGTGATAAGGTAAGCGCGGAAACCTGCCTTCTTCCAAACGCATCGTTTCAAATAACTGCATTATAATCTCTCCAATATTTTTGTTTTATCATTAAATTCTTGTACTTCATCTTCAGGATTAGAGTCTATGGTAATACCTGCACCCACACCGTATATAGCTTGGTTATCCATGTATTGAATCGTTCGGATAGGCACATTGAAAATGGACTTTCCATCTGGTAACAGCAAGGCAACTGTACCACAATAACCATTTCTCGGGGTTTGCTCCAACATTTTAATATATTTCATAGTATTGATTTTTGGTGCTCCAGTGATAGAACCGCACGGAAATAATGCCTTTAATATATGCATGAGTTTAGTCTCTTGATGTAAAGTCCCTGTGACCATAGACGTCATTTGAAATACAGTGCTGTAGCGTTCTATATGAAATGGTTTATAGACTTTTACAGTTCCAGTCTGTGCAATACGGCTAATATCATTTCGTAACAAGTCAACAATCATGACATTTTCTGCTTTATCTTTAACTGAATTCATTAACGTATGCAAATTTTGCTGATCTTGTGTTTTAGAATGTCCTCTAGCTATAGTGCCTTTCATGGGTTTACTTAATAACACATCGTTCCGATTTTCAAACGGCCCACGTTGGAAAAATAATTCTGGTGAAAGTGAGGCTAACTGTACTTCATCTGTATCTATTAAAGCAGAATAAAAGCCATGATTTTGACGCTGTAACACTTCATATAATGTAGCAATCGGATAATGAATGTCATCAGTCAATCGTGTCGTATAATTCACTTGATATGTATTACCTTCAATAATTGCAGATTGAACTGCTTTAATATGGGTGATTAATTGAGATTTATTTAATTGAAATTTAAAATCACATTTTGGTATGTATTGTTCTTTTTTTTCAGTTAATGTCATATCTTCCTTTTTGTCGAAAACATAAGCAGCTGCAAAAACATATTCCTTCTTAGTTTGCACTGTAGCCATTTGTTCATTAAAAAAAGATGCCGCTTCATAGGGTAAATACAATGCTACATAACCGCCTTGGTGTTGATGCATTTCTGCAAATTGTATAACGCTGCCTACTTCATCTAAATGATATGCGATTAATTTATCTTTACACTGCGTAAATTGGTATTGGTGGGTTTCATATTCTGATTCGTCTAATAAATAGCGATAGTTAAATTGTATTTGCATGAGAACCCTCCACGATTTCTATAAATAATTTTATTTGTTCAATACCATATTCACTTAGTATAGATTCAGGATGATACTGTACACCATAAATAGGTAACGTTTTGTGTGCACATGCCATAATGATATCTTCTTGATTCGTTGCTGTAATTTTCAATGTTTTTGGAAATGTCTTAGTATCAGCAATCAAAGAATGATATCGCATAACATAAAATGTATCGGCTAAACCTTTAAAAATACCACTGTCATCATGTTGAATTTGAGTTGTGTGACCATGAATCGGTTTATAACCTTTAATAATGTCTCCACCAAAATAAGTCACTATTTGTTGAAATCCTAGACATACACCTAGAATTGGAATTTGTTCTAAAAAAACTTTTATAACCTCATTTAATATAGGATAATCATCAGGTGATCCTGGTCCCGGAGAAATAACTATAGCATCAGGAGAAATTTGCTTAATCTTATCAGTGGAAATCTCTTCAACATCTACCACATTAACTGCTCCACTAAAACTTTGCTTAATATAATCTACAATATTGTATGTAAATGAATCTTTATTATCAATGATTAGTATCATTTCATCACCTCTTTATGTATCTTTCACTATCTATTATACTCATTATCCCAAATCTCAACTTGATTTTACAGTTTAAATGTATTATTCTTATCACCGTATAAATGAATATAAAGAGGTTCCTAGCTGACACCCTCTATAAAAAACTAGACACGTAAACAACGTCTATCTTTTTTATAAGGATAGGCGTTGTTTTATGGTGTCATAGCGAAAATGAGTAAAAGCTAGTATGACATTATTAAGGAGTGCAAGATATATGACGCAACAATCTTTAAACAACAATAAAGCCATCGTCGTTTTCAGTGGTGGACAAGATAGCACAACTTGCCTATTTTGGGCAAAGCAACATTACGACGATGTCGAATTAGTAACATTTGAATATGGACAAAGACACGATACAGAAATTAAAGTAGCTAAGCAAATTGCCGAAACACAAAATGTTAAACATCACATATTAGATATGTCTTTACTTTCTCAACTTACGCCCAACGCATTAACACAGCATGATATGAATATTGAAGTTGGCGAAGACGGTGTACCAAATACGTTTGTACCGGCCAGAAATCTTTTGTTCTTATCATTTGCAGGTGCGCTCGCATATCAAACAAATGCGAAACATATTATTACTGGCGTTTGTGAAACTGATTTTTCTGGATACCCTGACTGTAGAGATAGTTTTATTAAATCAATGAATGTTACTTTATCGCTATCTATGGATAAAGATTTTGTTATACACACACCATTAATGTGGTTAGATAAAAAAGAAACTTGGGCACTAAGTGATGAACTTGGCGTACTAGACTATATTAGATACAATACGCTCACTTGTTACAATGGCATTATCGGTGAAGGTTGTGGAGAATGTCCTGCTTGTGAATTAAGAGCACGAGGTTTAGACGCTTATCTAAAAGAAAAAGGAGCTGAGTAACATGTTCCAACAAAATTATCCTAGCGTTCAACATCCTTACAGTTTTGAACTTAATAAAGACTTCAACTTTTCTGCAGCCCATTATATTCCTAGTGAAGATGCTGGAAAATGTATGCGTACACATGGTCACACCTACTTTGTAAATTTAACAATTGGTGGCGATACATTAGATCATAATGGTTTTTTAGTGAATTTTAGCGACTTAAAAAAATTAGTTCATGATCAATTCGATCACCATTTACTCAATGATCTACCTCAATTCAAAGGCAAAAGTCCATCAACAGAAATCGTTGCACAGACAGTTTATGAAATGGTGCAATCTTCATTAAATGATCAAGACAACCAACCTAAATGTCTACAAGTCTATGTTAGGGAAACACCAACAAGTTATGTTGTCTATAGACCAAAGGAGTCCAAATATGAGTAAAATTCCTGTTTTAGAAATTTTCGGTCCAACAATTCAAGGTGAAGGCCGTGTGATTGGACGAAAAACGATGTTTGTTCGCACAGCTGGTTGCGATTATCGTTGTAGTTGGTGTGATTCAAGCTTCACTTGGGACGGTAGTGCTAAAGAAGATATACGTATGATGACCGCTGAAGAAATATACGACTCACTATATGAAATTGCTGGTGAATCATTTAATCACGTAACAATTTCTGGAGGTAACCCTGCTCTGATTAAAGGCGTTCAGGATTTAGTCGATCTTTTTGAAACTAAAAATATTTATAGCGCATTAGAAACACAGGGGAGTAAATTCCAACCCTGGATGACACAAATCGATGACTTAACTATTAGTCCGAAACCTCCAAGTTCAAAAATGAAACCTAATCTACCAATTTTAGATGAAGTTATTGAAAATTGTATAACTACTTCTTTAAATTTAAAAGTTGTAGTATTTGATGACCAAGATTACGAATTTGCTAAAATGATACACCACAGATACCCTACCATTCCTTTTTATTTACAAGTAGGTAATCCTTACCTAGATGGCGATCACGTCGAATCACATACTGAAAAGTTGTTATCATTATATGAAACACTCGTCGATCGTGTTATGACAAGCAGTGATATGAATAATGTTTATGTCTTACCACAGTTACACACATTACTATGGAGTAATAAAAAAGGTGTTTAAATTGAGTATTTCTTGCGATACGTTGTATAATGCTTCTTATCCATATAACGTGTCACTATTTTTAGTGACTTTAATGCGTTAGGATAATTATCACTGCTAATAGATAAAAGGGAAAATATTTATTTCTATTTGACCTAATATTCTTATGTAAATTCAAATAATTAATTGTTATTAAATGATTAACGTAATATTAATTGGTATAATGTTGCAGTGAAGTATCTAGGTTAGGAGAGCAACATGCTAATAAATATAATTATAAATATAGCTGCGGTATTAATTATTCTTGGAATTGATCTATATCGTCAGAATTTCAAACAACTTAAGTTTAGCTCTATACTCATTGCTTTATCTATAAATGGTCTCATCAATTTATTTCTCGTCGGTGAATACGACTACATCTCATTTTATACAAGTGCACAACTTATCATTTGGACCATATTGCAATTGTATATAAATAGAAAAGTAACTGTATACATGATAGCAGACCAAAAATTCATTGCGGTTGTTCTTACTATTATAATGAGCACATCATTAATCCTTACTTATAGTACAAGTCACGATTCATTTTATATGTCTATTCCTTATTTAGCCCCAGCTATTTTTATCATAGGCGCTATCATGCTTTTTTATAGCACATTTCAACCAAAGGAAAAAGAACAACTTAAATTTATGAATCGTATTCGACGCCCTATCTTTGTGGGTCAAATATTAATTATTACATCGTCGCTAGTGATGACGCTTTTAACACCTTATTGGTATGCTTTTGTAATTATTCATTTATTATTTATATCATTCTTATTATGGCAGAATATATTTTCTTCACATAAATGATTAACCTTTTATATTTCGTGGTATAGAATAGAAGTCGCATGAATAATAAAGGAGGCAAATCAATATGGGCTTTATACTTATGTTAATAGTCGGTGGTTTAATCGGTTGGATAGCTGGTGCTATCGTAGGTAAAGATATACCAGGTGGTATTTTAGGTAATATTATCGCTGGTATTATAGGTTCAGCGCTAGGCTCTTGGTTACTGGGTGATTGGGGTTGGCACTTGGGTGGCATCGCGATATTCCCAGCACTTATCGGGACAATTATTCTAGTAGCAATTGTTTCATTTATTTTCGGTAAATTACGTAAAAAATAAATGCAAAAAGTAAAATTACTAATCTAAAAAATTAAGAAATAAACCAAATGCCTTTATAGCATTTGGTTTATTTTTTATAGATATTAATGCCCTTGAGTCAATCTTTGTTCATTAATTTCATTAATTAGTGGCATTGATTTGGATTGACTCCTGACAGGTGAATAAAGTACTAGCCGAAGACTAAAGGCTGAGGTAGTAGTCGCAAAACATGCCAACAAAGTCTCTGACTTTGTTGGCATGTTTTGTGTCATTTTTTATAATTATCATCTACTTTTAACAAGTTTTTTCTCTTCTTCGTTTTCTTTTTTCTTACTTTCATCATTTTGATTATCTTGTTTGAAACGCTCATTCATATCTTCTTCAAAGCTACGTTCTACTCTTTGACTCGAGCAATTTAAGTTTGATGCCTGCACGATATATTTTGGGCGTTGTTTGACCTCATAATAAATGCGTCCAACATATTCTCCAACAATTCCAATTGAAATCATTTGTATACCACCTAGTAGTAATATCGCAGCAATAGTTGAGAAATAACCTGGTGTTTCAATGCCATTAAACATAATCCCTGCAAGGCTATAACCGATATACAACAGACTGACAAAGAACACAATAAAACCAAGGTAAATCATTGCACGTAAAGGTTTGTTATTAAAGGATATCAACCCATCAATTCCATAATTTAATAATTTACCGAATGACCATTTAGATTCTCCATCTTCTCTTTCTACGTTTTCATAAGTAAACACTTTGGTGTTATATCCAATCCATTCATATAGTCCTTTTGAAAATCGATTATATTCATCTAGTTCAGTCAATGAATGCACTGCACGTTGACTCAACAATCTGAAATCGCCGACACCATCTTGTAATTTAATATCTTCTACAAAATGATTAATCATTTTGTAATACAATTTCGTCATATATTTTCTAGTTGGTTTTTCGTTCTTTCTATCACGCTGCGCAACAACTTGATCATAGCCGTCCATATAACCTGCAATCATTTGGGGTATTAATTCTGGAGGGTGTTGCAGATCAGCATCTATCATAATTGCTGCGTCACAATCTTTACTATTTTGGAAACCTGCAATCATCGCAGACTCTTTTCCAAAATTACGACTAAACGAAATAAATTTCACATGATCGTCCTTAGTCGCCACATCTTGAATAAATTTTATTGTTTGATCTTTACTACCATCATCTACAAATAGTAAATCGTAGTCATATTGATGATATTGACTATCTTTTGATAATATTTCAGTCAAACGTTGATAAGTCTTTAATACTACTTCACCTTCATTATAACAGGGTACTATAACTCTTATTTGCATATTAAACACCTTCATTTCAATTACTTCAATTTCACTTTATCAATTTTTATCACTATAATGCTATACTAACCAATTAGATTTACACAATCTTTATATAGCCTTAATATTCATTGCTCAAACTTAACTCAGGCAATTTATTTTTTTAAAATATATAATTATTTAAGTTAGGTACACCTAGAAAAAGAGCAAAATGATTTAAGCGTTACAAAATAAGAAAACACTTTGAAATTTAAATGTGGTTACTAATGTTGTTTAACATTAAAATTATTAAAAGTTATAATTTGTAATTTGTAATTTTAGTCTATCAACTATTTGATGAATTTGGAAACAAAACCCTTTATTATCGCTACTATAACGATTTAAAATCCTTTTATCTGTTACATATATAAATGCATCGTTTTTTTAAAGTATTAACACCTAGGGAATTAGTATGAGCGAAGACTATAAGCTCAAGCCATGTTATAAAAAATCAGATAAGCATGCACTTTTAAAAAACTTAAATTAAAAGCATCAAGCCACTAGAAAAAACTAATAACATTGATGCTTTCTTTTGAGTTTGAAATATTTTTTCTGGGTTATTTTATCAATTCTTATTTCAAAGTACCTACACGTACTTTATCTGGATCATTTCCTTGACGGTCATCACAATTCAAACGATCTATCTCAGCAATATCTGTCAATTCTAAATTAAAATCGAAAATATCATAATTTTCTTTAATGCGTTCTGGTGTTCTTGATTTTGGAATAATCAAGCGATCATGTGACAAATGCCAACGTAATACAATTTGGGCTGGTGTTTTACCATAACGATTTGCCATATTTGTAATCAATTCATGTTCTAATAACCCTTTATTTCTCATCAATGGCATCCATGCTGTCACAGCGATATCATGCTTATCACAAAAAGTTTGTAGTTCATGTTGATTGAAGTATGGATGCACTTCTATTTGATTCACAGCAGGTACGATGTCAGTTTGCGACATTAATGTTTCTAAATGGTGTGCATTAAAGTTACAAACACCTATTGCTCGAACTTTGCCTTCTTCATATAATTTTTCCATCGCTTTATAAGTTTCAACAAATAAACCATCGGCTTCACATGGCCAATGTATTAAAAATAAATCTAAATAACTTGTTCCTATGTTTTCTATCGATTTTGTGAAAAATTCGATTGTATTGTCATAACCTTGGTAATCATTCCAAATTTTTGATGTAAGAAATAAATCTTCGCGTGGTATTTCAGATTGTTTTAATGCATTACCTAATGCTATTTCATTTTTATAAAAATAAGCAGTATCAAATGCACGGTAACCCGCTTCTAAAGCAGCTGTTACTGCAAGTTCCATTTCTTCATCTGTAATTTTATATACGCCAAGACCCACTCTCGGCATTGGATAACCATTATTTAAATAATACATGTCTTCTAACATGATTTAATCCCCCTTCAACTAAGTTGAAATTATTTTAAAACTATATCGTTATACTTTGATCATTATAGCAATATGTAATACATGTATCACGCATATTTATTTCAATATTAACACCACCACTATTATGTTCGTATAATGACAGTGATGTTAGATGATTCATGTAAAGAAACACAAAAAAGCTATCGACAAAATCAGAGACTTTATCGATAGCTTTATATATATAACAATGCTTAATCATTATCTTCATCGTCTTCATTATTATCAGGTGTTGGACGTGTTGCATTGTATTCAACTTCTAATAAAACAGTAATGATTTGATGGTTATCAACTTCTGATATAATCCAACGATCATATTCAGTATCAACATAATCGTTTTGTTGTAAGTTTGTATTATGTGCTTGCAACCAACCACCGATTGTATCAATGTCTTCAGAATCAGCAAATTCAATGCCAAGCTCATCATTTAAATCGTCTATTAATACACGACCACTGATTTGATATCTGCTGTCGGTAACTTTTACAACATCGTTTACTTCATCGTCATCAAATTCATCACGAATTTCACCAACGATTTCTTCTAAGATATCTTCCATCGTCAAGATACCTGCTGTACCACCATATTCATCAATAATCAAACTGATATGAACATGTTCACGTTGCATACGCACTAACGCATCGCTTATACGTGTCGTTTCAGAAATCATTGGTAAATCATGAACATAATTACCTACTTTAATAGGTTTGCCTGAAGCATATTCTGTTAAAAACTCTTTTACATTAAGAAACCCTTTCACATGGTCTTTGTCCCCATCTTCTGTAATCGGGTAACGTGTGAATTGATGTTCTTTAATTGTGTCTAACAGTTCGTTAACATTAAACGGTTCGTTCAATGTAGCCATTTGTGTACGTGGCACCATGATATCTTTTGCTTGTCTCTCATCAAATGAAAAGATATTTTGCATATAAGCTAATTCCGTTTGGTTTATTTCTCCACCGTTATAGCTATTGTTTATTATAATTTTTATTTCTTCTTCTGACATTGCATCGTTATTCGCATCTGGATCTACACCGAACATACGTATAATCATTCTTGCAGAACCATTCATCAACCATATCAACGGTTTCATAATAGCTCCGAAATAATACAATGGTCTAGAGTATATTAATGCCATTTTCTCTGTATGTTGAATAGCCAAAGTTTTTGGAGCCAATTCGCCAAGTACTACATGTAAATATGTCACAATAATAAATGCAACAATAAATGAAACTGTCGTCGTTAACGCTTCAGGTAAATTAATTGCTTCAAATAGTGGATGCAGTAATTTACTAAATGTCGGTTCACCTAACCAACCTAATCCTAAAGATGTCACCGTAATACCTAGTTGACATGCTGATAAATAGTAGTCCAAGTTTTTAATCATTTTTTTTACTATACGTGCACTACTATTACCTTCTGCAACAAGTTGTTCAATTCTTGTCGCTCGGACTTTCACTAATGCAAATTCCGATCCTACGAATACCGTTGTTAATGCTATTAAAAAAGCAAATATTACTAAATTTATTATGGTCACAGTTTCCAATTAGTTCCCTATTTCTAGGGATTCACCTCCAAATATCGTGTCACATTAGATGACCGTACATAAGATTTATTGCTATGTTGCATTTTCATGTTATATACTAAATCCTTCCCATTTGTGACACCTCCCGAAAAATACGCATTTCTTCTATTTTATCACAATGTTAAGTCATCATGTAATTTGTACGAATGAAATTTCATTTCTCTAACTTAACATTTAAACGCAAATTTTAAGTCTCGTCAACTTTTTGATTCAATTTACACTTTACATAACACGTTTTAAAATGAATTGAAGTCAAGTTTGTTATTACGAAAATTTGTGTATTTCGCCTGCTTTTACAGTAGTTTGCACTGTAATTTCATTATCTACAATAACGATATCTGCGTCTTTTCCGACCTTCAAACTTCCTTTTTTTTCGTCGATATTTAATGCAATTGCTTGATTTAAACTTGTTACACGCCATAAATTATCTAGTGAATCACCCGTGTATTGTATTAGATTTTTCAGTCCTTCATTCATTTTCAGTATACTACCTGCCAGTGCACCAGATGCTAATCGAGCTTCAGAACCTTTTACTATAACGTTTTGGCCACCTAAATCATATTCACCATCTGGCATACCCTTCGCTCTCATTGCATCAGTAATTAAGAAAAAGCGTGTGTTTCCCTTTTGTTTATAAGCAATTTGAATCGCTGTAGGATGTGAATGAATACCATCCACGATAAGTTCAGTACTTAAGCTATCATTTGTCCATGCTGCACCAAAAACACCCGGTTCTCTATGCTCGAATGGTGTTCCAGCATTATATAAATGCGTCACATGTTTAGCGCCATGTGCTACCGCTTCATTTGTCTCATCAAAAGTTGCAACCGTATGACCAATAGAGAAACGTATTTGCTCATGTAACGCTTCTAATGTTTCGTGAGCACCTTCAACCTCAGGTGCAAATGTAATTACTTTAATTTGGTTGTCCGCTATTTTTTGAAATTGTTGTACTTTCTCTATAGATGGTCTTTGCACATAAGCTGGGTTTTGCGCTCCTACTTTATGTTCAGAAATAAATGGTCCTTCCAAATGTATGCCTACGATGTCAGCTGCTTTTAGAACGTCTTGTTGTTTCTGATATTCAATGATGTTTTCTAATGCTTTTGTAATATTCTCATCAGACTGTGTCATTGTTGTAGCTAAGAAACTTGTCGTTCCTTCAGATAATAGTGATTCTGCTAAATGTTTCAATCCATCATATGATGCATCCATTGCATCCTCTCCATAGCCACCATGCATATGAATATCTATAAACCCTGGCAAAACATGCTGACCTTGAACATCATAAGTTACTAACGCACCTTCATAATCCCCATTGCCTATGTCAGTAATTTTATCATCCTTAACAATAATATATCCTCGTTCTATGATTTCTTCTTCAGTATAAATTCTCCCATTTTCAATCACATATTGAGCCATTTTCTCTACCTTCTTTTCTTTGTTTTACGCTATGTGTCTATTTCAGCACTTCGTTTTTATTTTACCAAACTTAAGAACTTTATTATATTCAAAAGTTTTTGAATTTCACTATCACATATAAATAAAAAACCAGCAGAAATACTCATTAACTTGTGAGCTTCTACTGGTTTTTATAAGTTCATTCATTTTATAAAGCTTTATGTTTTAGTTAGCCATAACTTAAGAACTTTGTATTTCTTCTTCTGTCATTTTTGGTTTTAACAAACCATAAATGATTGCACCTATGATTGATCCTATAACAATCGCAATGAGTGATTGTATCACGTGACTGAAATCAGTACCTAGTATAACAAAGATACCACCATGTGGCGCTTGAATTGAAGAACCTAGTCCTAATGCGATTGCACCTGCAACCCCTGAACCTACCATCATTGATGGAATGACTCTTAGTGGATCAGCTGCTGCGAATGGAATTGCACCTTCTGTAATGAAAGATAAGCCCATTACATAGTTTGGTGCGATAGAACCTTTTTGTTCTTTAGTGAATTTCTTGCGGAAAATCAACATCGCTGTTGCAATTGCGATTGGAGGTACCATACCACCAATCATTGCTGCTGTAATTGGTGCAGCATTGCCTTCTGTTAACGCTGCTGTCGCAAATACATATGCTGCTTTATTAAATGGTCCCCCCATATCGATAGCCATCATTGCACCAATGACTAATCCTAAGAGCATAATATTCGTTCCTGACAAACCTTCTAAACCATTAAGTAATAAATTATTCAACCACGATGCTGGAGGGTTTAATACATAAATCATTACTAAACCTGTAATTGTTACCGATAATACTGGGAAAATTAATGTAGGTTTCAAACCTTCTAATGCTTGAGGTAAACCACTGACAAGTTTTTTAATACCTTGTGTTAAATAACCTGCTAAGAAACCTGCAAGAATACCTCCGATAAAACCTGCGTCTCCTGAAACTGCTAACATACCACCAACTAAACCAGCTGCAAAACCTGGTTTATCTGCAATACTACGCGCGATATAACCAGCGAGAATTGGGATAATTAACGCAAAGGCACTCTTATTACCAATATTCCATAATTGTTCAGCAAACGCATTATGCTCAGAACTATTTGGATCAAACGAATTTGGTCCAAATAAGAATGCGATTGCCATTAAAATACCACCGGCAATAACAAGTGGTAACATATTAGAAACACCATTCATTAAGTGTTTATAAATTGTTTTACCAAAACCTTGTTTTTCATTACTCTCAGACTGTTTCGCACCTTTATGACTACCTTTGGCTACAAATGATTTACGAGAAGTATCTTGTACTATATTGATAAGTTCTTCAGGTCGTTTAATACCATCTGCAACTGGCACTTCCACAACGTTTTTACCATCAAAACGGTCTGTTTCCACATTTACATCTGCTGCAACAATGACACCAGTTGCGCGACGAATATCTTCATCCGTAATGTGATTTTTAATGCCACCTGAACCATTTGTTTCAACTTTTATTTTTACATTCATTTTTTCAGCTTGTTTTTTCAAAGCATCACGAGCCATGTAAGTATGTGCGATGCCTGTCGGACATGCTGTAACAGCTAAGATATATGGTTCATCTGAATCTGTTGCTGATGTTGGCGCAGCTGCTTGTGCTTCTGCTTCCTCTTCTTCAGTTGCTTCATCGTCTGCTGTATCTATAATTTGAAGCACTTCTTGTGGAGAATTTGCATGAAGTAAATCTTCGCGCACTTTTTCGTCCATTAAAATACCTGATAGCTTAGCTAATGCATCTAAATGAGTTTGTGCCCCACCTTCTGGCGCTGCAATCATAAAGAATAAATGTGCAGGTTGCATATCCAAACTTTGATAATCAACACCTGCTTTTGATTTACCAAATGCAATCGCCGGTGTGTCTACTGCCGCTACTTTTGCATGAGGTATCGCGATGCCTTCACCAATACCTGTAGTACTTTGAGATTCACGATTATGAATTGCTTCTTTAAAAGTTGTTACATTATTGAGTTTGTCCGCTTTATCGAGTTGATTCACTAACTCATCAATAACACCGCTTTTCTCTGTTGAAGAAAGGTCCATTGCTATTGTATCCTTTGTTAATAACTCAGTTATTCTCATCTTATTCACTCCCACCTAATGTTGTAATCATTACTTGTGATTTAATATTGTCAATAGACTCTCTCGTTGCTAAGTCATCGTTAAATGCTGTTGCCGTCCCAGCCGATACAGCCTGTTTAAATGCTTCTTTAATAGATAAATCAGAATTTAATCCTGCAACCATCCCCGCTACAGTACTATCACCTGATCCCACTGTATTTACTACTTGTCCATTTGGTACAAGTGCTTTATAACTATGTTGCTCATCTACATATACAGCTCCGTCTCCACCGAGAGAAATAATGACTGAAGTTGCACCCATTTTCAAAATTTCACGCCCGAAACGTATTACCTCTTTATCTGAAGTAATCGTCGTATCGAACATCACTTCTAATTCATCTTTATTTGGCTTGATAAATAAAGGTTCATATTTTAAAACTGATTCAACGAGTTCTTTTTCAGCATCAACGACAAGTTTCGCGCCTGTATCTTGTGTGATTGCAGCAATTTGTTCGTATGCGTTAGCAGGTACACTCTTGGGAATGCTACCAGCAACAATAACTGTATCTTGTTCTGAAGTATCTCTGATTTGCGTTAATAAAGTTTCAAATTGCACTTTAGTTATATGAGGCCCTGGTGCATTAATTTCTGTTTCATTACCTGTTTTCAATTTGACATTAATACGTGTATCTTCATCAACATGTACAAAATCTGTATCAATTCCTGCTTGTTTTAATGTTTCTTCTATAAATCGACCTGGAAATCCACCATTAAAACCTAACGCTGTAGATTGGACACCTAATGTTTTCAAGACTCTTGAGACGTTTATGCCCTTACCACCTGCAAATTTATTTGTTTCAGTTGCTCTGTTTAACCCATTAAGTTCGAATTCATTTGAAAACATAATGTAATCAATAGAAGGATTAAAAGTTACTGTATAAATCATAATGTTCCTCCAATAAAATTATATTTTTCAGCATAATATTGAAAATTCACGCATTGCATCGCTTTTTTAGAAGTGACTAATGCCACATTCTCTAGTAAAGGCACATGTGCGAAATATACTTTTTCATATTTAGCATGGTCTACTAATACATAAACTTGAGTACCTAATTCCATAGCATGGTGCTTTATGATTGCTTCTTGTTCATCTGGCGTAGTCAGTCCATATTTTATGTCAATACCATTCATACCAAGAAACACTTTATCAAAACGATAACGATTTAGCGTTTTCAATGCACTCGCACCTACTGTCGCAAGTGTCGTTGCTTTAACTTCTCCACCGAGAATTAGTGTTCTAACACCTCGTTTTAATAATTCTTCTACATGCGTTAAACCATTTGTTACTACAATAATGTCATTTGCATTAATATACGGAATCATTTCTAAAGTTGTTGAACCCGCATCTAAAAACACACAATCATCATCATCTATTGTGCTCGCTGCCAATCTCCCAATTTCTTGTTTTTCTCTTAGATTGGTACTTCTTTTATCAGCTAAGTTAGGTTCTAATAAAGATGATTGATTAAGCGTTGCGCCACCATGTATTCTTTTTAGTTTTCCCATTTGTTGCAATTTCGATAAATCGCGACGAATTGTTGAGGCACTACTACCTGTTCGATCAATCAGTTCTTGTAGTGTTAAAAAGTCTTTTTGTGACAATTCAGCCAATATTAACTCGTGGCGTTTTTCCGTAATCATCGCTTCACCTCATCTCAATACCATTATAATGTTCCCGCTTTCATTTTTCAATCATTATTTGTCGAAAACAGTCAAAAACAATCAAATAGTGACTCATTCTCTTCTAAACCCCGTTATCTTGCTATCTGCTTAAAAATAAAATTATCTTTATTTTTTAAAACAAAAACCATAAAGCAGGAAACTATCCGTTACTTTATGGTCATTAGCTTAATGATATTCAATTGTGTTTATGTCCATCGTGCGTCACTTTTTTAACTTTTGCTCGCGTTATTTTAATTAAATGTGCTGCATTTACTTTAATTTGTGTCCCACGTTCTCCACCACTGACATAGATCGCATCTATCTTTTCAACTTGCTGATCTATAATTGTTGGAAATTGCCGTTTCATACCAAACGGTGAACAACCACCACGGACATAGCCCGTCACTTTGTTTAAATCATCAAGTGGCATTAAATGTAAT
Source organism: Staphylococcus sp. NAM3COL9 (assembly GCF_001431205.1). GTDB lineage: Bacteria > Bacillota > Bacilli > Staphylococcales > Staphylococcaceae > Staphylococcus. The sequence goes on from NZ_LGPC01000014.1 coordinate 280,618, forward strand.
TGCTTTTCATTAACTGCTTGCGCTGCTGACTTCATATCAAGAGTGGCATTTACAGGAATAATAAATACAAAGTGCACATGTTCAGCATTTTCTAACACGAGTGTTTTATACACTTGTGCTACATCTACACCGATTTTTTCAGCTACAGTCTTTCCATCCATATGACTTTTTGATACCTCGTAAGTATTGACTCAACACTCAATTTTCAAGCGATGGAGCATACGCATTGCATTCGTTTTAACTTCCTTCATTACAACACCTCATATCATATGTTGGTGATAGTTCATTATGTTATTCTGATTTCAATCATACTTTTATTTAAACTCTAATATTTATTTATCTAAATCTAAGTTTTTTATAAAATGTGTTAATTCTTCGTGCATAGCTTCATCTTTTAAAGCAAATTCAATTGTAGTTTTAACAAAGCCTAATTTTTCACCTACATCATATCGATCACCTTCAAAATCATAAGCGTATACTTGATCGTGTTTATTTAATCTTTCAATTGCATCTGTAAGTTGAATTTCTCCACCTGCACCTTTGCTTTGAGTTTTTAAATAATCGAAAATATCAGCTGTAAGAACATAGCGACCCATAATAGCCAAATTAGACGGTGCTGTGCCTTGTTTTGGCTTTTCAACGAATTGATTCACTTCATATTTTCTACCTGATTTTTCTAATGGATCGATGATACCATAGCGATGCGTTTGGTCTTCTTCTACTTCTTGTACGCCGATGACAGACTTTCCAGTTTCTTCATAAGCTTCTATCAACTGCTTAATCGCTGGATTATCAGATTCAACAATATCATCACCTAAAAGCACAGCAAATGGTTCATCACCTATAAATTGACGTGCAGAATAAATAGCATGACCTAAGCCTTTTTGCTCTTTTTGTCTCACATAAAATATATTGGCAAGTTCTGTAGAATATTTAACTTTTTCTAGTAAGTCCGTTTTTCCTTTTTCTTGTAAAATCATTTCTAATTCTTTTTGATTATCAAAATGATCTTCAATTGCACGTTTATGTTTACCAGTAACTATAATGATATCTTCAATACCTGCACGCGCTGCTTCTTCGACTATGTATTGGATTGTAGGTTTATCTAATATAGGTAACATTTCTTTTGGCATAGCCTTCGTAGCTGGTAAAAATCTTGTTCCTAAGCCAGCTGCAGGTATGATTGCTTTTTTTATCTTTTTCAAAAATGCTCATCCTTTTCATTAAAATATTTTAACTCTGATTTATATAGAACTCACTCATTTCAATTGACAATATTATCATAACATTGATACTTATTGCTTTATATTAATTTCATAGCATAAAAAAGCCGCGCAACTTCATTTTATCATCAGTTTACGCGACTTTTATTTTACTTTTAATTTAACGATGGTTGACAAATTACGTCACCCGTTTTATTTACTACAACCTTATACTCTTTTTCTAACTTAGACTCATAAAAAGTATAAAACATACCTTCTTTAGACGTTTTAACTTTTTTGAGAACTGCATTCTCACCGAGTTCATCTTTAGCATACTTTTCAGCAATTACTTTGGATTCTTGAGGTGAAATACTAGGTGCATTAGAAGTTTGTTGATCTTTCACGCGATACGACTCATCAAAAATGTGTGCTTTATTATTTTTATCTACCGTAACTCTATAAAAAGTGTTGGGTTGTTCTTTGTTTTCAAAAGTAAAAACATAATAATAAGCCCCTTGGCATGTACGATCAATGCCATAATCATTATATGCATTAGCAGTATTATTATCTTTATTCACAAGTGTTTGTGCTTTTTTTTGTGCATCGGAAAACTTTGATAAATTAGAATCTCCGATTTCATTATTATTTAAATTGTGTGTCGTTTTTTTAGCTATTGGTACATATGCTTCGGCATTATAAGGTTCTTCTTGTTCAACATCTTTCACTGCTGCACTAATAGTATTATCACTGTTGTGATTGTCATCAACTTTAGTTTCAGTTCGTTTATCATTGTCTGAACAACTAGAAATTGTTTCGTGAACTTTTGCTAGTGCTTGCTGATTTGTAGCTATAAATAAAAGAAAACATAAACAACAAGCAAGAAGGAATGCCGTGATTGATAAAATTAAATTTTTCAAGTTTATCCCCTTACTTACATTACTTTTTAATATTTCCTACATACTAGCATATTTTATTAACTTAAAACTTATATAGACCACAATTTAAAGCAATCGTAATCTCTGTAACATTTATATTACGCAATATGACTTTATTTAATCTTAATGTCATATTGCAAGTCATATATCGCATAAATTTTATACATATTAAAAAGAACGCACGTGAATGACCCTACGTACGTTCTACTTTATTTATCGTTTTTTAAGTTATGATTTTCTAAGGTTCGTTCTTATCATTTTTTCAACTAGAATAACAAACATACCAAGTATCATTACTACAACTGACATATATAAAGGATATTCAAAGTTAACATCATATAACGTCCCGGCCACTAAAGGACCTATGAAATTCCCCATACTCGTAAAGGTAGAATTTAAGCCGCCTGCAAAACCTTGTCGATCCCCTGCAATATTAGAAAAATAATTCGTGATGGCAGGTCTAATCATATCAAAACCAATAAACACAATAAAACTGATTAACATGATAGACCAATAACTATCCACAAATGTCAAAGCGAGTAACACAATTGCTGAATATATCAACGAATAATTGATAAATGTGAGTTCTTTAAAATGTTTCATAAATTTATCAAAAAAGAAGACTTGGAATACAGCCCCTAATATACCTCCACCTGTAATTGCAAATGAAATATCTAAAGGTGAATAATGTGCTTTATCTGCTGTATATAATGGGAATAATGTTTCAAATGCTGATAAGCCAAAAGCGAGCACAAGTGTTAAGGTGATTGGTGTAAGAAAGACTTTCCAATCAATTTTAGTAAGTAATTCAGGTTGATACACTGTAAATCCATCTTGTGTTTCATTTTTAGGATTTTTAATCAAGATAATAGAAAGCACCAATGCTAAACAGCCACTGAAGCCTGCTACATAAAATGGTAGCCTATGAGAAAATTCTGCAAGAAATCCACCCATACCTGGCCCTAAAATAAAGCCCGAATTAATAATTGCTGACATATAACCAAAATTCTTAGCTTTATCTTTACCTATTGAAATATCTGCAATCATCCCAGTAACACCAGGCATAACCATACCAGCACTAAACCCGCCAAGAATTCTGGACACAATTAAGAGTGAGAAAGTATGACTAGCAGCAAACAAGAATTCTGATATAGCAAAGAGTCCTAACCCAATACAAATAATTAATTTTTTACCTAATTTATCTGCTAACGTCCCACCAAATGGCGAGATAACCATTTGGGCTAATGCAAAGACGGCAACTAGAACCCCTAAATCGCTACCTTTTAATCCTAAATCTTTCAAATAAACAGGAAGAACTGGAACAACTAAACCAATACCTAAAAAGACCAAGAAAATATTAAAATATAAAATTACAAATTGCTTGTTCACCTTTCTCACTCCATTCGTTCATACCATTAATATCATGATATATTTTTAATATATATATAATATTAGAGTATTTTATAACATTAATACATCAAAAGACAATAGAAAAATACGTTCTTCTAAACACTTTTATACAAACTATAAAAAAGAACTTGTATACTATAGTTGTAATTCATTTTAAGAATGGAGGTTTCACATGGTATATCAAGTTGACGGAAAGACAATTGTTCTTGTTTTAGAACGAGGCGAAGACATTGTAGAAGCAGTGACAGATATAGCTAAAGAGCAAGGCGGTAAATTTGGTACAGTAAGTGGCATCGGTGCTTGTGATAATGTAGATCTTAATTTTTATAACATCGACACGAAAACTTATGAGAAAAAATCCTTTGAAGAACCGTTAGAATTAATTAGTCTTTTAGGTAATATCTCTCGCATCGATGACAAACCATTTGCGCATTTACATGCATCCTTTGGAACTAATACTTACACAACACTTAGTGGTCATTTAACGAAAGCGGTTGTTTCGGCTACAGCCGAAATCGTAATCAACATGACTGACTTAGATATTAACCGTAAACATGATGAAACAATTGGTCTTAATTTATTAAATTTATAATTGTATACTGATCAGTGGATAGTACGCAGATTGGCTCCACTATCTACTCATTAAAGACTGATGAAAAGTTTTACATTTACGTGATTCATCAGTCTTTACTTCTTGTCTAGCTTAAATCATTTAATCATTCTATTAAAATATGTTAACGATTATAATCATTCTCTTTTTATTCAACTGTAAATCATTTAATTAATAACAATTAATCATTATCATTGATATTAACATTCAAAAAATGTATTATATAATCTCATATTCAAAAATACGAGTTAATTTTCCTTTAGCTTTTTAATATTAAGAAAGGGAATTTTATCGGCAGTTTTTATTTTTCAATAAATTTACTATTACTAGCAATTTTCACAATATATTTAAATGCTTTATTCAGAAAGGAAGTAGGTGTATGTATGAAGGCTCGTTATATCGCTAGAACGGTATTTCTAATATTAATGATTATTTCTATTTTCTTTAATGATTATTATCAATTTATGACTTTAAATTTATTTCTAGCATATGTGCCATTTGAACTATGCTTACTCTTAAATCTATTTAAACCTGTACATAAATATGAATGGCCGCTATTTATTATTTTTGCTCTTATTTTCTTATTTATGGTACCTAACACACTCTATATGGTTACAGATTTAATTCACTTAAATCAATTTACATTCAATTTCTATCAAGGTTTATTATTAGTAGAATGGGCATATTTCACTTTTCTAGTATCGGCGGTGTTACTTGCATTATATTTATTAATTTTAATGTTTTTAGAAATGGAAAAATTCACACCTTACCTTTGGTTAAACAGAACAATCATCATTGCAATGATGTTTTTAAACGGTTTAGGCATTTATATTGGACGTTTCTTGCGTTTACATTCAGTCTATCTTATTAATGAACCGCTTCGCATTATCAATGAAGTATGGTCAAATTTAAATCTTGAAGCAATATGCTTTGTACTATTACTTGTAGTATTACAAGGCGTATTAATTTTATTTGCGAAAGGAGTACGAAGTGCAAGATGACATTTAATATTATAATTTTGCTTATTGTGCTTATCGTATTTCAATTAATTATTGGGCATCTATTGCATGATATAGGATTTTCATATACACGTAGTATCACACTCATGTGTCTCCCGTTAGGTATTGGATTATTTTATCTACAATTATTTTATTACGAACGCCATTTTCCTAATTGGAACGTACCTAAAAAAATAAGATTAAGACTAAAATACATGTATATATTAACATTCTTTGAATATGTTGCTTTATACATCTGTATTTTTAGATTGTAATTAATTTGAATTTTGATTATAAATATAAGTAAACATAGAATCTAGTTTTAAGTTGATTAAAGGGCTGTTAAGTTTCCATAATAGAAACTTAACAGCCCTCTTTTTATATTGAAATAAAACGGGAAGGTGATACAACATTAAAAATTGTAATTTGACCTAATATACCCACCCACAAGTTTGACTAGAAAAAGGAATACAAGAGCTGAATCGCTTGCATAAGAACTACTCATTTTCATTAATGAAGAAATAATTCTAATAATCTTTCCTAGTGTATTTTAATATTAATTATTGTTTGAGTGATTGTTTTACTTCTGTAACTGCGTTTGCAGAAACTTGTAATTGTGCTTGTTCATCTTCAGATAATTGTAATTCTACGATACGCTCTATACCTTTAGACCCTAAAATTGTTGGTACACCTAAACATATATCAGAGAAACTGTATTCTCCCTCTAATAGTGCAATACTTGGTAATAAACGTTTCTGATCTTTTAAAATTGCTTCAACCATACTATAGACCGCTGATGCAGGCGCATAATACGCTGAACCATTCCCCAGTAATTCTACGATTTCTGCGCCACCTTTTCGCGTACGTTCTACAATTTGTGTAACTTGCGCATCGTTCAGAAGTTTATTTAGAGGCACGCCGTTTACATTTGTTGATGTTATTAAAGGTAACATCGTATCACCATGGCCACCTAATACCAATCCTCTGATATCTTTAACCGATACATTGAGTGCTTCTGCAATAAATGTTTGGTATCTAGCTGTATCTAAGACACCCGACTGTCCGATTACACGTTCTTTTGGAAATCCAGAGGCTTGTAATACAGAATAAGTCATGGCATCTACAGGATTTGTAAGTACAATTATTTTACATTCCGGTGAGTGTTTTACAATTGCTTTCGTTACATCATGCATCACAGCTTCGTTGACTTGAACTAAATCGTCACGACTCATACCAGGTTTGCGTGCCACACCAGCAGTGATGACAACTACATCAGAGTTCGCTGAATCAGCATAATCAATAGAACCTGTTACATTAACATCAAAACCATATATTGGACTACTTTCCAATATATCTAGTGCTTTTCCTTTCACAAGACCTTCACTCTCCGGACGGTCAATGAGTACGACATCTGCGAGTTCTCGTTGGGCCACAATAAAAGCTAGTGTTGCGCCAGTATTTCCAGCACCAATAATCGAAACTTTTTGCTTTGTCATAATGCAATCCCCCTATATCGTCAATACATATTGTACGTTTATTATAACATTTAAAATATGTATTACACTATTTAAAACACATAAATTTTAAATTTAATCTAGGGGGATATATATCTTATTTTTAATTTCTTTGTCGTTTGAACCATTTCCAAATGACAAAAATAATTAAAATAGCTAAAATAATATAAATAATACGAGAATATATATCCATATAATAAACAATCGCGTGCCAATTACCACCTACGGCTTGACCTAAATAAATTAACACTGCGTTCCAAATAATAGTACCTACCGTAGTAAATAGTATGAATAAAGGAATATTCATACGCGTTAAGCCAGCTGGTATTGAAATTAAACTTCTCAATAAAGGAACAAAGCGACAGAAAAAGACTGTCCAATAACCATATTTTTCAAACCATTGAATTGTCTTATTTAAATCTTTCCTCTTTAAACGTAAAATTTTCCCATATTTATCTACAATACGGTACAAATTACGTTCACCGATCCAAGCGCCTATACCATATAACACAATCGCTCCGACTACAGAACCAATTGTCGAGGTGACTAAAACGCCAGTAAATCCTAATCCAGATTGGGTAGTCATAAAACCACCGAACGTTAAAATAATTTCAGATGGAATTGGTGGAAATATATTTTCTAAAAAGATAAGTAGGCCTATGCCCCAATACCCATAGTGCTCCATAAATTGTGTAATCCACTGTTCCATTTATTTCCTCCTAGTTTGTTCGATAATACATTATATTTATTACTCTGGACGTTCGTAAATTAAAACAAATTATTTGTTGTAGCATATAAATAAACTGTTGCAGCGAATAATGCCATAGATAAAATCGTTAATATTAACGATAATATTGCAGTACGTTTGTAATGTTTTATAAATGCTACAAATAGTATACCCGCGTTATAAAAGAAAAAAATTCCAAATAGCGTCATCATTAAAGTTATATCAGGGAATGCTAAATTTAAAATTGCGATGACAAGTGCAAATCCTAAAAACGGGAAATTAATAAAATTACGTTGAAATTTAAGTTGGTTTCTTTGATGTTGTTCATTCTGTGTATTCATTAGTTACGCTCCTTCAACATGTACTTTATGGAATATCGTGGCCTAGAGAAGCTGTATAAATATCAAACCATTCTTGATCTGTAATTGTTACTTCTAAACCTTCGATTGCTTCGTCAATACGTTCTATTTTATGAGTGCCTAATACAGGCATGATTGTTGCTGGGTGTTTATTTAACCATGCCATGACAATGCCATTCACACTAGCATGATATTTTTGTGCTAAGGGTGAAATTATGCCCATAATTCGAACAGATTTTTCATCTTCTAAATCGAATAATTTACCGCCTGCCATAGGGCTCCATGACATCATTTTAACATTATCTTTATACATATGATTCATCATACCATTTTCAAGTACGTCTATAGTATATGGCGAAATTTCTAGTTGATTTAATGTAATATGCAACTTATCAGAAACAAGATGTCTGCTCAACAAATCATATTCTGATTTATTAAAATTAGAAACACCAAAGGATTTCACTTTTCCCTCATTAACTAAAGCAGTGATTGCTTCAGTCACTTCTTGAGGATCCATTAATGGTGACGGTCTATGAATAAGTAGTGAATCCAGATGGTCTACTTGCAACTCTTGCAGAGAACGATCTACAGACGTTCGAATATGATGCTTACTATGATCATAACGGTGACCGTCTGCTTCATGTATACGTTCTGATGGCAACACAATACCACATTTAGTAACAATCTCCATTTGTTCACGTAATTGTGGAGATAATTTCAATGCCTCTCCAAATATGCCTTCACATGAGTACCCACCATATATATCAGCATGATCCATGGTAGTAATACCACGTTCTACTAACTCATTGAGATAACGATTTAATTGTTGTGGTGTCCACTGCCAATCTTTTGCTCTCCAGAACCCTTGTATTACTTTTGAAAATGAAACATGTTGATTAATCTTTACTTTATCCATATTACCAACACCCCTTTAAGTATTTAAAAAATTAAGTGAATTGTAGCATGTCTAATTGATTGCGTATGCGATTAACATCTATTTGTTCACCAATAAGCACAATGATTAAAGGCATGGATGCATCGATAACTTGATAGTCTGGCAAATCAAATGCATATTGAAATTCATATGTATCATTTGGCAAATCACGAAACTTTACGTATCCCTTTAATCTTAAAACATTATCTGGCAACCGTAAAATAAATTGATAGAATAGTTGCCTATCTATTGGACCAGTAAACTGATATTGCATACTATTAATCCCATGATGATGTGAATGTTGTTTCATATTTCTTCCTTCATTTTGTGTAACTGAAATTAATTGCTCCATATCTAAATTTGCATAACTCGTATAGAATATCGGTGCATATGGATTAATTTCAAAAGTTTCATTCATTCGTTCTCGCTCTACTTCATCAATCAAATCTATTTTATTGACTACAATTGTATGGCTCGCAGATAATTGTTCTTCCATCAATTGTGTTGTACTATGAGTATATTGAGCTCTGGCCAAAAATCTTGGAGCGTCGACTAAGCCAATAACTACTGGTGCATTAACGCTTGCGACGATTTCAGGATCTTGACATGCTGCAATAATTTCGATTGGGTGTGCTATACCTGTCGCTTCAATAATAATATGGTGCATTGCACTTTTGTTTAGAAAATGTTTTAATTGTTTTATTAAATCTTGTTGCAAGTCACAACATACGCAACCATTTAATATTGTCGCAACCTCAATATCATCGCCGATTGCACGGCTATCTACATCTAAATTGCCGTATTCATTTACGATGATACTCGGGTTTTCACCATTACTTAGTAAATATTTTACATAATTACTGAGTAAAGTAGTTTTTCCACTACCTAAAAAACCTGTTATGATTGTAATTGATGTTTTTGGATCTTTAATTTTTTTCATATAATCACTCATTTCTTAATACAAATGTCTGCATAAAAGTACAATTATTCGTATAATTAAACTTTCACTTGATAAAACATTAGATTTCTTCTAAACTTTATACGTACACTACATTTTAGCATGGCACAGTGCAAAAGTGTTTTGAGGAAGTGTCACACATCATAAGACGGATTCAGGTCCGATACAGAAGAAAACGGATAGAATGTCTGGAGGAGAACTTTATGTCTGAACCACTTAATTTAAAAGAACAACTTTGTTTCAGTTTGTATAATGCTCAAAGACAAGTAAATCGCTATTACTCAAATAATGTCTTTAAGAAATACAAATTGACTTATCCACAGTTTTTAGTTTTAACAATCTTATGGGCTGATTCACCTGTCAATGTAAAAAAAGTCGTTACTGAATTGGCACTTGATACAGGTACTGTATCTCCATTACTTAAAAGAATGGAACAAGTTGACCTAATCAAACGCGAGCGTTCTGAAATTGATCAACGTGAAGTATTCATTCATTTAACTGATAAGAGCGAAGCAATCCGCCCTGAATTAGATACAGCTTGTCAAGATGTTGCAGTAGCATCTTCATTGACCCCAGATGAATCTAAAGAATTAAACCGATTACTTTCAAAAGTAATCACTGCCTTCACAGAAGAAAAAGCAAAATAATTTTTCAATGGCAATGGTAAATATTAGATAGTCCTTCTATCAAATTTATTCATTAAATATACTTGATTTATAATGAGAGCTCAAACACATTTGTGTTTGAGCTCCATTTTTTAACTTATAAGCAAAATAATGTAACTTTTCGTTTATGAAACATTCATTTCAACCATTTCATATAAATAGCCTCTTTTTGTAATTAGAGATTGATAACTTCCAGTTTCTACAATTTCCCCTTCACTCATAACTACAATTTTATCAAAATACGGCAGCAACCTTAAATCATGTGTTGCAACAACTAAGGTTTGAGCTTTGGCATGAATAATATCCATTACGCTATCTGTATGATATATATCAAGCGCTGTGGTAGGTTCATCCATTATCCAAATCGGTACATCTCTTAATATTAATCTTGCAATACCAAGTCTTTGTATTTCGCCACCTGATAATGTATTACCAGATAAAGTAATATATCTATCTAAATCGATATGGTCTAAACCTAAATTAGCTAAAACACTGTGAAGCTCAGTATCCTCTTTTTTAGTGAACAAGTTCTCTCTCACTGTACCGTCAAATAACTGTTGCGTTTGTAATAGGGCATTGATTTGACTATATTTTTCTTCATCTACAATATTTGTAATATCTTGATGATTTAATAATATATCCCCTTTGTCACTTTGATACAAACCTAACATGAGTTGTAATAACGAACTTTTACCGGACCCTGAAGGTCCAATAATAGCAACATGCTCGCCTTTATTAATTGATAATTGGATATCTTGTAATACATAACTTGCTTGGTTCCAATACTTGAAGTTGAGGTCTCTAATCTCGTACAACGGCTCGGTTGGTAAGACTTCTAAATGCATTGCTTCTTCGCCTTGTTTCATAGGATGCGCAATCACTTTATTAATATCATGGAAAGCTTCATCAGTATCCGCTTTAAAGTAAGCTACATTGCTCATAGGTATCGCCTGTTCGAAAAGTGTCAACATCATTAATACAATACTTGTTAAATAAACAACGTCTAATTCTTGATTTTGTACTTGAACGACACCCAAATACAGTGTGAAAAATAATGCAATCATCGAAACAATATTCAGACTATATTCGTATAGTGATAAAAATCGTTGCTCTTTTGCTTGAACTGCTTCATAGTCATCCAATTGATTAAGCACTTGTTTTTTATAAAATTCTGTTCGGCCAAAACGATCCAACTCTTCATACCCTTCTTTATAATCATAAAATTGGTTTAAAAAATCGCCTTGAACGTCGTTAACTTGTCTTTTGAGTATACGTGTACGTCTAGCACTTAACCATGGTATAACTACTAAAGTAGCAATCATGCTAATACAAATGATAATTGCATGTACATATGAAAAGTAGATCATTACTATTGTAGAAATGATTGCTGTAACACCAATTACTACAGGTGGATAATAAACACGCAAGTATATATTTTGCAAAGCTTCAACTCTGCCAATCATTCGTGCGATTAAATCACTAGAATTAAATTTTCGATATACGTCGGGAACGACTGGGATTAAATGCTTGAAAAATTGAACTCTAACATTTCTAAGCATTGTAAAAGTAGCTCTATGTGATAATAACCTTTCAATATATCTGGCAATTGCTCTTACAAATCCAAATAGTTTTACTGAAGCTATCAGAACCATTAACGCAAATAACGGGGCGCCCAGTGCACTTTGCGTTACCATATAACCACTTAAAAAGAACATGCTAAGTGCTACTAAACTTCCTATAACACCCACAATAATCGAAAGTATCAAATCTCTATCTATTTTAAATTGAATATGTGGCTTCATGTTACATCACCACCTTTATTATTGTTTCTTCTCTCTTGTGTATCTATTGACGTCAAATAACCATTTTCAATATATATACGTCTATCGGCATTTTTAATAGTATTTTCTCTATGTGCAATCGTGATTACAGTTGTACCCACAAATTGTTGCGCAATTATATCTTGTATAATATTTTCTGTTTTCACATCTAAGCCAGTAGCAGGCTCATCAAAGATAAGTACGTCTGGTTGAGTCATTAGTACTCGAGACAGTTCTACGCGTCTCATTTGACCGCCTGAGAGCATCTCTCCACCCTCTCCTATCCAAGTATCTAATCCATCTTTTAAAGATAGTACCTTTTCTTTTAACTCAACATCTTCTAATACTTTCAATATTTTGTTTTCATTCATCGATTGAAACATAGTAATATTATCGCGTATAGAAGCATTAAAGATATAAGGCATTTGACTTAAAAAACCTAATTTCAAATTAGAATGTTGATAAGTCACTTTACCTGACTGAGCATCAAAATGTTGTACAATAAGCTGCGCTAGTGTAGATTTACCAGCACCACTTTTCCCGATGAGCGCAATTTGCTCCCCTCTAAAAATATTTAGGTTAATATCATTTAAAGCATTTTGTTGTGCATCATCATATTTAAAACTTACATTTGCCAATTTAATTAATGCGGATTGTTGTGTATTAGTACGTATCTCAGGTTTCAGCGATTTTTCTTGTTTATCTAATAATTCGAAAACAACATCGCTCGATCCTTCACTTTGCTTTCCAGTGTGGAATGATTGCCCTAAATCTTTAATAGCATTATAAAATTCAGGCGCTAATATGATTGCAATCGCAGCTGTTTTAAAATCAATACTATTGAATAAAATCAAGCCTAATCCAGCTTCTAAAGCTACAAGACCAATCCCTAGCATACTGATAAATTCAAGCATGAGTCCAGATAGAAAAGCACTTTTTAAAATACGCATAGTTAAATCTCTGAATGTCGTACTTTCTTCATATAATTCTTGTTCTGTCTGCGCTGTTCTATTAAAAAGTTTTAAAGTGATAAGCCCTTTAACTTTATTTAAAAATTGCTGACTGAATTGATTTAAATAGGTCATTTTATCTTTAGATTCATCACGTGTTTTTAATCCGAAAATAATATAAAAAAGAGGAATAAATGGTGCAGTGACCATCATAATCAAAGCCGTATTTAAATGAATAAAACACATAGAAACAATGATAAATAATGGAATCATCATTGATTTAAATAATTGTGGGAAATAACTATTAAAAAACGGAACAATACCATCAATACTTTCAGTCAAGGTATTTATTTGAACCCCAATTGGCTCTTTTGACTGTTTTAATATAAGTTGGCGTCGCAAATCATATTTCACTTTTGTAGACATGCGATTACCTATCATTTGATTTATTGTATTAAATGTTGCGCGTGCGATTAAAATAAATAATGTAAACAGCAATAATATTAACAAATTTTGGTTCGTTTCCAATAACATTGCATTTAAAATTTCTGCAATAGAAATATTCTGAACGACCACGGTAATAGCTAATAATGTACTGATTACAAACATGAACATTGGGTATATTTTGTATTTAAATGCTAAATTTGTTAATCTTTTCACAATTATCACCTGCCACATATTATAAACTGATTCGGTGAAAATTAAATGAATTCGCTCATTATTATTAGTACTTTTTTATGTTAATTTCATATTTCAGACATAATTAGAAATTCCTCTTTTTCAATGCTTGAATTCTTTTTATTATATTAATCTCAGTCTTTAGTCTAAAATTACATTTATATGTGGCACATTACATTTTTATTGTGCTATCATTATAAAATAAAATGTATGAAATTTAATTAGTAATATGAAAGTAGGTAAATTATGTTAATACTAGAATTGATTAAAGGCCTTATTCTAGGTATTGTTGAGGGGTTAACAGAGTTTGCACCTGTTTCTTCGACAGGTCACATGATCCTTATCGATGATATGTGGTTAAAATCAAGTGAATTTTTAGGATCAGAATCAGCTTTTACCTTTAAAATTGTAATACAACTTGGTTCTGTTTTTGCGGGGGCATGGGTATTCCGCGAACGTTATTTCGAAATGCTACATATTGGTAAGTATAGAGCATCTTCTGTCGACGGCGTTGGCCAAAAACCGAATCGTTTAAACTTACTACATATTATTGTCGGTATGATTCCTGCAGGTATTCTCGGGTTATTATTTGATGACGTTATTCAAAAATACTTGTTCAGTGTACCAACTGTAATGATTGGACTATTTATTGGCGCTATTTATATGATAATAGCCGATATTTATAGTAAAAAAGTTACAAACCCACAATCAGTTGACCAAATCAATTATGTCCAAGCATTTGTAATTGGACTATCACAAGCAATCGCAATGTGGCCTGGTTTCAGTAGATCTGGTTCTACAATATCTACGGGTGTATTAATGAAGATGGATCACAAATCAGCATCAGACTTCACTTTCATTATGGCTGTACCAGTTATGCTAGCAGCTAGTGGCTTATCACTCGTTAAAAACTTTGAATATATTCATTTAGACCACATTGGTTTTTATGCATTAGGCTTTATTGCAGCGTTTGTTGTTGGTTTAATTGCAATCAAGACATTCTTATACTTAATTAGTAAAGTTAAATTAATTCCTTTTGCTATATATAGAATTGTTCTAGTTATTATTATCGCTATCCTTTATTTCGGTTTCGGTATAGGACAAGGTATTACAGGCGAATAATATTTTAATTAACCGTATGTGCTTAAGAATCAATATAACTTAATGTTTTAAAAGAATGAGACAGAAGTCTAATGTTCCTAATAAGATTTCGTTGTATGAACCCAGATTGGCAAAGTTGACTAGAAAGAGAAATACAAGCGCATAGTAAACGCGCATTTTTAGTTCAGTCAGTTACTACCAATTTAATAATCGAGGCTAAGACATGTATTTGTCTTAGCCTCTTCTTTTTATTATCGCTATCATAAATCGCTTTTATCTTTCTGTACAGACTGTTTTTATCGTTTATTTTCGTGTATTATAGGGTAATATGTAGATAGTATAAAATTAAATGGAGGCAACGAGTATGGACAAAAAGCAATTAATCAAAACAATCATCACAATAGCACCTGTGTTTTTAGTACCGCTAATCGTTGAACGCAAACGTATTAAGGATCACCCTGATGTGAAAAAAGTAAGTGACGCAACAGTTAGTGCTTCTAAAACAGTTGCAGATAAATCTGTACGCGTTAAAGATAATGTTGTAGAAAAATCTTCTCACGCAAAAGACTATGTTGCAGATAAAAAACATGACATGGATCAAAAACGTGAACTTAAACGTATTGCGAAAGAACATGACCCAGCCTATATTGAGAAAAAAGGCGAAAAATTAGAAAAAGAAAATCGCAAAGAAGCAGACAAAATGAATAAAGTTCTGCAAAAAAATATAGACAAACGTCATAAAGAAGAAGAAAAAGCACGTCAAGATAATATGAAACAACGTATCAAAGACATGAAAAAATCAAATAAGCACATGGAAAAAGTTGGATTAACTCCAGGTAAACTTGATGATGAAACAGAGAAAAAAGGCGAAAAACTAGAAAAAGAAAATCGCAAAGAAGTAAGCAAGCTTGATAAATTACTGCAAAAAAATATAGACAAACGTCATAAAGAAGAAGAAAAAGCGCAAGAGAAAAACAAAAAAGCGCGCTTATCTGAATTCAAAAAATATAAAGACTACGTGGCCAAAAGTGTTGTTAAACAAAACAAAGAAGAAAATGGTAAATAACCCTAATGACACAAGTCATTATTGATGGAGATGCTTGTCCTGTAACCAATTCAGTAATTGAATTGACTGAAGGGACAGGCATTTTTGTTACCGTTGTTCGCAGCTTCAGTCACTTTTCTACTGTAGTACAACCAGACCACGTGAATATTATCTATGTAGACGACGGACCAGACGCTGTTGATTTTAGAATTGTAAAACTAGTACGCCCTAGTGATATTGTGATCACACAAGACTACGGCTTAGCTAGCTTACTTTTAAACAAGACGAAAATTGTTATGCATCATAAAGGTTACATTTACACGCACCAAAACATAGACACATTATTAGAGCAACGTCATGCGAGTGCTCAATTTAGAAGGAGTGGCGGACGCACAAAAGGTCCCTCAGCTTTTACTGAACAAGATGTAGCTGAGTTTGAATCCATCTTTTCATCTATAATTTCAAATCAAATGTCGAACAAGGAGGAATAAATATGAAAAGCATTGCGGTTTATTGTGGTGCCAGTAAAGGAAACGATGATACCTATATTACTGAAGCTTACCAGTTGGGTAAGTATATGGCCGAACAAGGTTATGAATTAATATTTGGTGCTGGTTCTGTAGGTATCATGGGTGCTATTCAAGACGGTGTATTAGACCATGGTGGTCGTGCTGTAGGCATCATGCCAAATATGTTAAATGAAAAAGAAATCACAAGTGGAAAATTAAGCGAACTGATATTAGTAGATTCTATGCACGAAAGGAAAAATAAAATGGCTGAATTAGCTGATGCATTTGTAATGGCTCCGGGTGGTGCAGGTTCATTAGAAGAATTCTTTGAAATGTATAGTTGGTCTCAAATCGGTATTCACGAGAAACCTATTGCCGTATTTAATATCAATGGTTTTTTCAATCCCTTACAAACACTTCTAAATCACATGATTCAAGAAGGTTTTATAGATTCTAAATACAAAAACCTTGCCCCTTTGTGCAATACGAAAGAATCACTATTCGAAACGATAAACCATTATAAACCACTCGGCATTAGAACTTATGATTAAATATACCTTATTTAAAAAATAACGTTAGGCTATCAATCCTAAACTTCAATAAAGGTAGCTGTCTCATATCTAAATGCACTTGTTTAAAAGCGCTTTAATCCTTATATTCTTTTTTCTAGTCACCCTTGTGGGAGCGGGACAGAAATCTATTTTTTATTTCTGTCCCGCTCCCACTTTTATTTTATTAAGTATTTTCTAATAATAAAGTTCGAACACTCATTACACATCATCATCCTATAGTAAAAGCGTTATTAATTGCTTTAGAATCATAACCGCAACAATTAAAATTATAATAGCAGATACTTTATTTAGTATCATAATGTATTTACCTGTTTTATCAATATGACCTATCATTTTTCCAGAAATTGCTAAAAAGAAAAACCAAACCCATGATATAACTACAGTTGAAATAGTAAACAAGACTTTATCCATACCATCATAAACGGCCCCACTTGTTCCAATGACACCAATTGTGTCCATAATTGCATGTGGATTCAGTAGCGATACAGAAATCGCAAAACCAACTTGCTTATTCGCTGTCATTGGTCTATAGCGCTTCAATTCATCTCGCCTTGCTTTCCATAACGACCATGCCATATATATTAAAAAAACTAAACCTATACAATATATTGATATCTGCAGCATAGGAAATGTGAGTAAAATAACCGACACACCCAACACTGCTAACACAATAAGTAACGTATCACACAAACCTGCTGTAATAATTACGGGTAACGCTTTATATATACTTTTATGGTTGGCACCTTGATTAAATACAAACACATTTTGCGCACCCAATGGTAAAATCAATCCCAATGCTAGTAAAAATCCATGAGCTAATGGTTGAAACATGTTTATTCCTCGTTTCTCAATTTTAAATTTTCAAAATTAAACCAGACCAGTATTAAAATGTTTTCCGTTGATAATATACGATTATAAGGTCTATAAGTACTATACTATAATAAATTCAAGAAAATCGGACCAACCAGAAATCAATTAAAATACCAACCAGAGTTTAAATAGGAGCGTATATATGTTCAAACCCAAATACAAAAAAATTATCGATGATATCATTTCAAAAATAAATGATAAGACATTTGAGCATGGTATGAAATTGCCATCTCAACGGGAAATGGCTAACTACTACGATGTAAATCGTTCAACTATTATACAAGCGTTAGATATTCTTCAAAGTTACGGTGTTATAGAAGGAAAAGAAAGAAGTGGGCTTTATCTTTCAGACAACAAGTGGAACACTTATATAAATAACAATATAAATTGGCAAAAGTATATCAGTAATAGTAGATCAAAAAACAACCAATACTTTATACAAAAGATTAATAAATTAGAGTTTGAAGATGATTTAATTCGCTTAAGTACTGGAGAACTTAGCCCAGACTTAATTCCAAATGAAAAATTCAAAGAAATTATTTCTACAGGTGAAAAAGACTTACTTAATTCAAACTATGAGCATCCACAAGGTAGTTTAAAATTAAGACAAGCTATATCAAATCATGTAAAAGAATTAGGCATAATATGTAATGAGGATAATATTTGCATCACTTCCGGTGCTTTGCAAGGCCTAAAGTTAATTGCTGATGGCTTGCTCGTCCCGCAATCCAAAATCATTATAGAAACGCCATCATACATTAATTCTATACGTACTTGGCATAATATTAGAGCGAATATTAAATATATGCCTATTTTTGAAATAAAAAGAAATATTAATAATGTTTTTAATGCAACATCAGAATACAATAATAGTATTTTTTATTGTATTCCTACGTTACATAAT
Organism: Staphylococcus sp. NAM3COL9; assembly: GCF_001431205.1. Lineage (GTDB taxonomy): Bacteria > Bacillota > Bacilli > Staphylococcales > Staphylococcaceae > Staphylococcus. The sequence continues at coordinate 299,379 of NZ_LGPC01000014.1, forward strand.
CCAACCACGCATTCATATACAATAGATGAAAAACAAAAATTGATCACTCAATGCAAAAAAGCTGGAATACCAATTGTAGAAGATGATGTATATGGCGATTTATGTTTTGATGAAGAACGTCCACTTCCTTTAAAATCTTTTGAAGATAACGATAATATATTATATCTCAATAGCTTGTCTAAAACTGTGAGTCCTGGCTTGAGAATTGGTTGGATTATAGGAAAACCTTCTGTAGTTCAACATTTAGCTGACTTAAAAATGCAAAATGATTATGGAGCAAGTTCACTTTCACAATTCGTAGCTACTGAATGGCTAAATACGCCTTCCTACCATGAAGGACATTTAATAAAATTGAAACAAGAACTTTTAAATAAAAGAGATGTATTTTTACATTCATTGGACAATCATTTAAGTTCTCTAGGCACTTGGAAAACACCAAAAGGATCCTTTTATATATGGTTTAAATTAAATGTACCTATTGATATGAAAAAATTGTTTAATGAAGCCATAAAACACAAAATTTTAATAAATCCCGGAGAAATATATGATTCAAAATCCGAAAATTATATACGCTTTTCTTATTCATATATAGATATCAATGATATAGACAAGGCATTAAAAATATTAAGTGAATTGATTCAATTTCAAACACCCACTGCTTTAAATTAAGTAATATTAAAAAAAGAAAATCTCATCACTAGGTTCATTACTAATGATGAGATCTATTATTTTTACACTAAATTCATGTATATTCACAAATTCTCGCATTTATATCCGCTAACATATTCAGATAAACTGCTTACTTCACATCACATTTAACTACTTGACTTTAGGCCTTCATCACCTGACATAGCTAAATTTTTATAATATCTTACATGTCTATTAAGCGGATGATGTTTGCTTAACTCTGGATGTTCAAAATAATCATAAATTTCCATACCTATTTTTTCCATGACTTTGAGTGAAGGTTCATTTCTTTCCGCAGTAAAAGCATATACCTCATTTAAACCTTGTTCTTTCGCATACTTCAATACCGCTTCTGCGCCTTCAGTAGCTAAACCATTACCCCAAACTTCTGGAATGAGTCGCCAACCAATTTCATAAAATGGCAACTCTTCAAATGGGAACTTGCACGCTTTTGTTACATAATTCAATCCTATAAAACCTAACCACCCATTAGTTTCTTTAAGTTCTACAGCAAATAAACCAATGCCATCATCTAATATCATTTCATTCATTTTATTCATATCGTGTTCTGAACGTTGATAACTTAATAAGCTCGGAAAATATCTACGAACTTGTTGATTCGCATTCATTTGTTGTAATGATAATAAGTCTTCTTCTTGCCAGTCTCGTAACCTTAAACGTTCAGTTTCAATATAAACTGTCATATGTTACACCTCTATACTGGAAAAATAATTTTCTATACAAAAGTAACGCGTTATGAATCTTTTCATATCGCGCTACCACATCGTTTTTTAAAATTTGATTATGCTCTTGTAATATAGCTAATTAATTCAAGATTAACAGCTACTTCTTTTAATCGATTACGTTCACTTTTTGGTGCAGTAAATGTTGCATCGATAAAATCATTTTTATGGTTTAATTTATAAGTGGCAACAAACGTATCTGTATCAGATTCAAAGTTAGGCAAATGCGCAATCACGCGTTTGATCTCACCTGTTGAATCTTTTATTTCTCTACCTGTAATATTTTCTAATTCTCTACCTAGTTCTGGTAAAGTAATTGAACGACCTTCTAATAAATTAAAATCTTGTTCATGCATAATGCTTACCTCTCTTTCTATATAGACGACTTATTAATCTACTTCATTCTTACATTTGTCCTATGTAGTGAATATTACTGAATAATAATCGACCATATTCCAAAATTCATATTTTAAAAATTTATTTTGTATGTTTTATATTAATCTGTATTATGTTTAATGATACCCATTATAGCAATTACTAAAACCATAATACAATGATTTCCTAGGAAATAAAGAAATATCATCTAAAATATCATTAAATGTGATTTCTATATGTTATACAACTAATATTTCATTTTTCAGGAAATTTGTTCGCCAATTTGTATCAAATTCGTTATTTATTACTCTAGGTTAAGCATGAAAAAAATAATAAATAATGCCTTAATATCCTATATTTTATGTTTCAGCATTGATTTCTTTCTCTAAATTTTTCGACTGATCTTGTAGTTTATCTTGTTCTTTTTCCAGTTTTTCTTTTTCTTTTTTCAAATCTTTATTCTTCTTCTCTAATTTATCAATATCTTTTTCTAAAGAAGCTTTTTCATCATCTTTACCACAAGCGGTTAATGCAATCGTCGATGCTAATAAGAGTGCTAAACACTTTTTCATATAAATACTCCTTTTTCATACCATTATAATAAACTAATTTTATCATTTTTCTCTATTATCTTCATTATTTACCCTTAAATTTTTAGTCATTATGACTTTACTTACATGATAATCCATATTTAGATTTAATTGTTGCATCCCAACGTTGTGATTGGCCACTGTACTTTCAATTTTTTGAGCGCCTTGTGCTTGTGCCCATGCTTCGACTTCATTTTTAAAACGCGTAGCAATTCCCTGCTTACGAAATGCTTCATTAATATATAGCATTTCTATGGTCACTTTATTATAATCTTTCAAATAGCGCGCCCAAATAAAACCTATAAGTTGTTCCTTCTGTGTTTCAAGCCATATTAAATCTGTATTATATTTAAGCCCATAATTTATCATTTCTTCACGTAGTCCAACAGATAAACGAGTTTTACTATAATCTATATTTTGATTTGCAAGCTCACTTTCATGTATGTCTGCGATTTCAGTAATATATTGCTTTTGTTTAAGTAAAAGTTTCTCCATATTTTCTCCTTTAAAAAGTACTGTTGATTTATAATGTTATATTCGTCATAATAAGCCTTATCATTACATTCTATAAAAAGGACTGCGAAATTCAAATGAAATCTACTGACAAATTAATGCGAGAAAATAATGTGAAAGCTTTGCGATTAAATAATACAGATAGAGATGCTTTCGAAAATTACATGACATACGTCCGATCAGATTTAAGTGTTAACCCTCACGATTCTGAAAAAATGTTGAATCGTATTTTAAATCAATTATTGGAAGCTGAAAAAGAAGGTATACTCGCTATGGATTTCTTCGAACATGATCCTAAGTCACACGCCAAAAATGAGCTCAAAAAATTACCGAATGAAACAATTTTAAATATTTTCAAATACATTATTCAGCATATCTTCTTATTATTTGGTATATTTTGTTTTCTCAAAGGATTTATTGGCTTTTTCATTGGGGCGAAGCGATTATATTTATATTCATTTCCTTTTGTCATACTTATTGGTATTGGTATCATTTTTCTATTTATATGGATGATATTCCGAACTGTTCAAATGCAATGTTTTACAAAATCACATTGGACATGGATATTAACGTATGTCGTCATTTTATTACTATTATACGCAATATTTTATGTATTTTTCATTCCCCAATCATTTTTAGCATTTGGCCCTTATATATTAATAAGTAATTGGTCCTTTATTATAATCTCATTTTTCATTATACCCATCGCTTTATTTATTGATCATCATTATACAAATAAAGATACAAACACATCTTTATAATCTTGGTGTTTGAATAACGATGGCTATTTGATACAACTCCCAGCCTATTAATAAAGTCTGCACCTATTAATGATTATTACTGACTGAGTTTATACGTGCAACTCGCATCCAGTTTCAAAAGTGAAATATTTTAAAATAAAAAGATCTCATCACTATTTCGAATACTAATGATGAGGTCTTAGTGTGCCCATAAAGCCTCAGACTTTGTTAAGTAATAATAAAAGCTTACCTTAAGGAAAAACACATAAAAAAACAAACCAAATGCCTTTATAGCATTTGGTTTGTCTACGTCTGAGACTTTTTATTCTGAGCACAGATAATTCTATCCTATGCGCTTATACCTCTTGTTACTTGATATACATTGTTATTATGGTGCCATGCCTTCTTTTCTTTCCACAGCGATACTGATAAACAAGAATACCAGACCGATTGCAGTCAATATTGGGGCAATTAAGCTTAATGATGCTATCGGTAAGTTCGTCACGACGACACCACCAATAAAGGCGCCTAGTGCATTACCTAAATTAAATGCAGATTGGTTTAATGTACTTGCAAGCGTAGGTGCATCTTTAGAAATAATCGTACTTTTAAATTGTAATGATGGACTCATACTAAAGCCGATTAAACCAAAGAAGAATATACCTGCTACCATAAAGAAACCATTCATTTGTATAAAGTATAATAGTAAGAAGTAAATGATAAAGATAGAAAAAATAATTTGTAATGCTTTATTTAAATTCCAATCCGCAAGTTTACCACCTACGACGTTACCTAATGTAACACCTACACCAAAAATAATTAATAAATATGAAATTAGATTTTCTTGAACATTTGATACATCAGTCAATACTGTAGAAATATAAGTGAAGTATGCAAACACACTACTGAAACCAAATAATGTCACAGCTAAAGTTAACCACAAACGTTTTTCTTTTAAAATTTGTAATTCTTTTTTCATTGATGATTTTATCGTTTCACGTTGCATAGGCACAAAAATAATAATACCTATAAGTGCTAATGTTCCTATAATAGAAATAATGATAAACGTCATCGGCCATCCAAAGTTTTGACCTATTAATGTCCCAAATGGTACACCTAAAATATTACTTAAACTTAATCCCATAAACATTAGCGCCATTGCACTTGCACGTTTCTCTGGCCGCACCATATTCGCAGCTAAAATAGAGCCTATACCAAAGAATGAACCATGAGCTAACGATGTAATAATACGACTCGTCATCATAAATCCATAACTCGTACTAAATGAAGCAGCAAAATTCCCTAATATAAAAATACCCATTAGTGCGAGTAGTAAATATTTTCTATTCCATTTAATTGTCAACATAACTATGATAGGTCCGCCGATTGCAACACCTAATGCATAGCCAGTTATAAGTTGTCCTGCCTGACTTACAGTTACGTCAAAATCCCGTGCAATATTAGGTAATAACCCCATAATTACAAATTCTGTCATACCTATTGCAAACGCACCGATTGCAAGCATCCATATAGCAATTGGATATTTCATTTTGACTCCCTTCCAAATTCTTATTTTTTCACACATTTTGTGATTATACTAAAATTCAGTTACCAAAAACAAGGGTATTGCTTGATTTTCTTCTGTTTTTTAAATTAATTCGCTTACATTCAATTTAAGTGTATTCATTTAATGGATCGCTTTACATCATAATACGACTAAAAAAATAAAAAAGTTAGCAATCGTCAAACGAAAGTTAAAAGTGCTTAGAACACTTAATCACCCTTCTTATGACAATAGCTAACTCGCTAATTTTAATTAATTAGTAATGCATCAATAAAAAACCACACTACCATGATAAACATGATAATTCCTTGCGCAACAGCACTCGCTAAAAACGCTACGATGGACCCAAAACTTGCTTTTAAAGCCTTTGGAAAGTTAGGTTCTTGTATCATTTCAACGATTAGTACCGCAATAAATGGAATAATAATGATTCCAAATGGTGGAAATACAAAGCAACCTACGATTACGCCAATGAGTGCCGCATATTCGCTGAGCTTAGAACCACCAAATTTATTCACAAAATATTTGTTCATGATGAAATCGGCTACTAGAATAAACACGGTGAATAAAATCATTGATATATAGAATATCCATGATAAATTACCATTATGAAATGCGAATTGATAAATTAAAAATCCTATCCATAATACAAGCACTGATGGAATAATAGGTTTAATTAAACCTACAAATGCTAAGATGAATGATGCGATAATTAATATCCATAAAATTATTGTCATTTTTATCTACTCCATACTTTCTTCTGTGAATTTTTGATCTTTCGTAAAGTATATTAATATCATACCTAAAAATATAGCTGTCGCTGATACGAAGAATACATTACCCAAACCTACCCAGTGACTCATAATTCCACCTAATAAATTCCCGCATAACTGACCTATCACCATCGCGTTAGCAAAAAGTGTAGAAGCGTATCCTGGAAAATCTGGTAAAATATCTTGGAAATAACTAATGCCTAAACCAAGTAATATTGCTAAGAAAATAGCTAAAAATACTTGGCCCACAAACATCATCACCAGACTTTCGAATATGCCGATACTAAAGTAAAACAGTCCACCAAACAGTCCGCCTAACATCAGTAAAAAACGCGTCGTTAGTTTCGCTGATAAAACACCTAACACAACCATAAATGGAACTTCTAAACCTGCACATAGACTGGCTAAACCGCCTACATATCCTTCAGATTCATTCAAATATTTAGTCACGAACAATGGCATATTCAATGTATACATCCATTGTCCGATATGTAATAAAATAAAGGCTAAAAATGGAACTAATAATACCTTATCCTGTAACATGTTAGGGGCTTTCACCTCAACGTGAGTCACTTCAGTTGTGGTTTGTTTTGTTTTAATATCTTTAAAAAAGAATACCTGTAACATCAGTGTAAATAAAATAATGGTAACAGTTCCAATAAATAACCCTGCGTAACCATTTACATTTAATAATAAAGCGCCGATTAACGGACCAAATAAAAATCCAAATGAGAACATGGAACGCAATATGGCATTAGCAAACTTCGCTCTATCTCTTGAAGCTGAAGCATTGATAGACTCTCTAGCTGAAGCATACATTTGAGGCATTGCAGGCGCGAAAAACCCTTGAAAAACGGCATACATAACAATAAATATCCATATTTGATGAATATAGAAATAAATAGAAAAACTGACAGCACCCATTAACAGTGCTGTAATAATTATGACTTTCCTATTTATATTGTGTGTATCAGAAAAGCGTGCAACAATCGTATTCATTATAAATTGACTGATTGCTGCTAATGCTAATAACAGACCATATTGTGTAGAAGTCATACCCAAATCATTGGTCGCAAATAAAATGAGATAAGGTACAGTGATTGAAATTCCCATACCTAAAAGCATCATATTAACTACAAATAGTTTGTAGTTCTTAATATGTAATAAAGCACTAAACATATAACAAACCTCTATTCTAATAAATTAGGTATTAATTCTTGTATATCACTTAAATAAGCAATGTATAATTGTTTATGTATTAGCTCTCATTGATGTTATTCAACATATTCCATCATTAAATTAACAAATGATTCTACTTGAGGCAATTGTAGCATGCTAGCATCGTAACTTAAAAATGTAGAGCGAATTAATGGTTTTTCATCTATATTTACACGTCTAAATTCAAACTGATCACGGTCTAGATGCTTCATCATGATTTCAGGTAAAATTGTTACACCGACGCCATTTAACAACACTTCTTTACATGTAGCCACTTGATCAACAGTAATCATAGCATGATAATCTTGACCTATTTGACTCCCATACCACTCTTTAATTTGATTAATATAAATTGGATCTGCTTGAAATTCAATAAAGGGCATTTTATCAACATCATCATAACGGTTCTTAGGATTAATAAAATAGTGTTCATCATTAAATAAATGGGTGTTACTTAAGTTCATCATTTTATTACCACGTATAATCATCACATGATAATCTCTATGGTTTGCTTTAATTTGTTCACTCGAACCTACTTGAACTTGAATTTCTACATTAGGAAATTGGCGTGTAAATAAGTTTAATACTTGCGGTAATAAAGTTTGTCCGATTAATGAAGAACAGCCGATTGAAATCGTACCATTGACTTCGCCAATATGCGCTTGCATTTTATCTAAAAATAAGCGCTCTTTGTTCAGCATATCTCTTGCATGCTCTATAATCATAGAACCTTCTGTTGTGGTAATCAATTGTTTCTTAGTACGTATAAAAACATTTACACCAAAAGCATTTTCAATTGATTTTAAACGTTGTGTTACTGCAGGTTGTGAAATATATAATATTTCTGCTGCTTTCCTTAGTGTTCTTGTTTCATCTAAAGTGGTTAACAAGCGATAATCGTCAATCTTCATATTATCCCCCTATATTTTAAAAGCACTTTTAATCACTTCATTTATTGATTATTATTCATTTTTACAAAACATTTCATATTATAATTTCAATTTTAAAATGATATACCTTCTTTAACATTTATCATCTAGCAGTGTCACTATAACATGATTCACATAATACTCATACACCGATTCACAATCCCTGTATCATTCAATTATATAGGTACATATTAGTTTAATGTTCTGGCTCTGAGTCGCGCTGCGTTGAATGATTTTGGTTTTGATTGTCACTTTGTTGATTGTGGTTTTCACTTTTAATATGCTTACTTGGATGTTTATGGACTTGTGGATTGTACGGTTTATGTTTGTTCTGTTTATGTTTATGCTTTTGCTCATTATGCTTGGTTTTACCATGTAATGGTAGGTTTTGATTTTTTGATTTTTGTTTAATCTTGTAATAACAATACATAATTTTATCTTTCATAGTTGAAAAATCATCTTCAATTTTTATCATTAATTGATGTGCAATAATATATGCTTCATGATATTGCTTTTTAGTAATTTGTCCTTGATCTAAGGCACGCTGTAAATCGTCTTCATCTACAAGTTCATATTCTCCATTTGGCAATACAAGTACGTCTAAACATAAATCTATTGTACGTGCGTTTCCTTTTTGTGTAACATTCTTAATATTTATATCAAAGTAATATTCTAATGGGTTGCCCTTGTCATCTAGCATCACTGTAATGCTATATCGTTTTTTTTCGGGCAAGATTTGTAGCCATTGATAGTTATCATCCGCAACAACAATATCTTGGCCCACCACTGTCACCTCTAATGGTTCGCGTACTTTTTTCATCGTCACTAAACCAATAATACCCTTGAACTTGTTGTTGTTTACTTTGACTTCTGTATACTCTTTGTCAATGATACGACGCCAGTGACGCTTATCAATATATTTTACTTTCACTGTCACCAACTCCTTGTCATTATTATATAAAACTGTTTACTTTATGTCATCTTATGGATTATACTGAACGTCTTCCATTTTGTATCACGAATTTAATTATTATTATTGTACTATATTTCATAGTGTAAAAGCGAAATTGACAATTATAATAAAGTTTGATAGATTTTATCTATATTTTTCTGAAAATTCTATAAATAAAGGAGATAGTAACATGGCAGTCATCCAAAGACCTTTTAGAGCGGATCATGTCGGCAGTTTATTAAGACCACAGCGCCTAAAAGATGCACGTAAAGATTATCAAAACGAAGTCATCGATGCACAAGCATTACGAGACATCGAGGACGAAGAAATTGAGCACATCATAGAGAAACAACTGGAAGTAGGTTTACATAGTATCACTGATGGTGAATTTCGCAGAAGCTGGTGGCATTTTGATTTCTTAGAAAATTTAGATGGCGTCAAAGGCTATACTTCTGATCGTGGTTTAGTATTTGAAGGCGTTGAGACAAGAAATCATAATGTTAAAGTTGAAAGTAAAGTCGCTTTCAACCCAAACCATCCACATTTTGAACACTTCAAATTTTTGTATGACAAAGTTAACGGACGTGCAACAGCAAAAGTATCTATCCCAAGTCCAAATCAACTGTTCCATCCAAATATCTTAAATAAAGACATCTATCCAGATATCGAAGCTTATGCACACGATGTGGCCCAGGCCTATCGTGAAAGTTTACTCGAATTTTATGAATTAGGCGCTCGTTACATTCAATTAGATGATGTTTATTGGGCTAACCTAACTTCTGGTTCTCAAAAAACACGTGGACGTGATCGTACTGAAGCAGACAAAGAAGCAGCCCGTCAACTTGCATATCGCGTTGTAAATGAAGCAGTCCAAGATTTACCAGAAGACCTACTAATCACTACACATATTTGTCGTGGTAATTATCAATCTACTTGGGCAATTTCAGGTGGCTATGAGCCAGTCGCACCTTATTTATTCAAAGAAAATTTAGGTGGTTTTTTCTTAGAATATGATGATAATCGTTCTGGTGATTTTGAGCCATTACGCTTCTTCCCTAAAGAAAATTCAGCAGCTGTATTAGGTCTTTTCACTTCAAAAACAGGAGACTTAGAAGATAAATCTGCTATCCTTGCACGTATTAAAGAAGCTCAACAATATGTTGATTTAGATCAAATTTGTTTAAGTCCACAATGTGGCTTTGCTTCAACAGAAGAAGGCAATAAATTGACCGAAGATGAGCAATGGAAAAAACTAGCTTACGTTGTAGAAATTGCAAACGAAGTCTTTGGAACAGCAAAATAAACATACTTCACTGTATTAATATTAAAATTGAGAGGCCTATCAGATTTTTAAATCTGACAGGCCTTTATTGATATCCGAATTTTTTAAATTAAAAAGCAATTAATTTCTAGCTATATCATTTTCGGATAAAGCATAACACCCATGAATATCTTTTAAACTTGGAAATTGATTATTTAACCATTCTTTACTAAGTAGTTCAAAATGTTCAAATTCAAATGCAGGTTGGCACATACAACCAACAAGTGCGTAACCATTTTCACCTTCAATTGAAGAAGCGAAAATGGTTCCTTTTGGAACCACATATTGTAAAACATCACCTGCTACAAGGTCTTTGCCTATTGTCACACTTTGATAATGTCCATCTGGATGGATCATATGCACTGTTAGAGAATCTCCAGCGTGATAATACCATATTTCATCAGCATCAATCCGATGAAAATGAGATATATTGTCATGTGTCAACAAGAAATAAATACTTGAATATGCTGCTCTTTCATTTAGATAATTTGAATTCGCTTTGATAACCTCTTTATAATAGCCACCTTCTGGATGGGGCTGTAAATCTAATTGGTTAAGCCAATACTGAATATTTTTGTCCATATTACTTTAAATCCACATTATGGAAAACGTTTTGAACATCTTCTAAATCTTCTAAAGCATCAACTAATGTTTCAAAAACATCTTGATCTTCTTCAGATAATTCGATATCAGATTGTGGCAACATCTCAAATTCAGCGACCTTAAATTCTTCAACACCTGTTTCACGTAAAGCATCTTGAACTTGAGCAAATTGAGCTGGCTCAGCGTAAATAATAGTTAACCCATTTTCTTCGATGACGTCTCTCACATCGATATCTTTTTCCATCAACGCCTCTAACGTATCATCTGCTGATTTACCTTCAATACCAAACACAGCCGTATGATCAAACATATACGCAACTGAGCCAGAAACACCCATATTACCACCATTTTTACCAAAAGCTGCACGTACATCAGAAGCAGTTCTATTCACATTTTCTGTTAATGCGTCTACGATAATCATTGAACCATTTGGTCCAAAACCTTCATATCTTAATTCAACGTAGTTTTCTTCACTTGCTCCCTTAGCCTTTTCTATCGCTCGATCAATAATATGATTCGGTACAGAATAAGTCTTAGCTCTTTCTAAGGTTAATCTTAGCGCCTGATTTGATTCCGGGTCTGGTTCCCCTGATTTAGCGGCTACATAAATTTCTTTACCGAATTTAGCATAAATCCGACTTGTATTTTTGTCCTTTTGAGCTTTTTTCTCTTTAATATTATTCCATTTACGTCCCATACGTTCATCACACTTTCTCGAAAAATATTTTTATTAACATGATATATTATACAATAATTTCGCTCTATTACATAGAACCACGTATATAAACAACAAATAACTGTACCTTATATTTTATATAATAAATAAGACTAGTCATACACAATAGAATTTTATGTGTGCCACTAGTCTTTTAAATCAACTTAAAATATGAATCAATAAGGGACATTTCTTTACTTGATTCATAAATTTATTCAGTATATGCTTCAATTTCATCTAATAATGCTTTGTAATGTGCTGCGTTTTTTTCGTTCATTAATAAATATACTTTACGTTCATCTTCTGTTGAACGTATCTTGCCCACTCTATCTTGATCAATCAAACGACGAATTGAAGCAAGCACTTTGGTTCTACTCAACTCCAATTCCACAGTAGCCATTTTTAAAAATGGCTGCATCAACATATGTTCTTCACTACAATTTTGCTGTATCAGTTCTAAAACTGCTACATCATTTATTGTCAGTTTATATTTTTGTTCTATGTAATGCGTTAAACTTTTATATTTTTTATAAACATTTAAAAATTGAGCCTTTTTCTCTTCATTCATTGCTATCACACCTCCAAATGAAATTATGATGAATGTTTCTAATACCTACTAAAGTAACACTGTTTTATTTTTGTACTTTTCATTTCAATCAATACACTTTTTATTAACTTAACTAAATTATAATAAACACTAATTAGATTACTCTTTTTAAATAGTGCCATCACTAAATATTCGCTGTATATAAAAGTACACCCTTAAAGTTTAATACCAAAATCTACTTTAAGGGTGTTAACATGTTAAATAATTAACTATCAAAAACAAGTACTTTATTGATAGTATTTTCACACTTTATTTTCTAAATTTATTCGCTAGTCTTAAAACGTATTTTATAATGTGTAATAAGTTGATGAATAAATTAAAACCCATTTCTCTTGGTGAGTATTGTCCCCGTTTCATACGGTTAAAGTCATATAATGTGTAAAGAAGGAACAATAATAGACCTACCACAGTAATAATCGTGTGGAACAATGAATTTTGAATAAACATACCAATCAAGCTTGCAACAATTAGCGCTACTAATGTTACAAATAAATATTTACCCATACTTGCGGCATTACCAATTACAAAAAAGCCTATAATACCGAACACCATAAACCCTGCAATGGCAAGAATCACATTTTTATAGAATACTTCAGGTCCTAAATTTTGCATATATGTCGTAAATGTTGCGAATGATAGCAATCCTATTACAATTGCATATATGTGAGAAATTACTAAACCATATTTACGAGCTCTGTTAAAAATAACAGTGATAAGAACTAAACCAAGTAATACGAATGATAAAGGTCTTCTCCATTCCAATGGCAAGTATTGTCCAAAGTAACAACCAATGCCAAAAATAATCCAGTAATAGACAAAAAAGAGCCATACTTTTCCATAGGCATGAGACTTAGACTTATCTTTAGACTGTTGTTTATGCTTATTTATATGTTGCGCTGTTTCAGCCAATTGATTCACTCCTTAACTATAAAAATAATATTTAAATACTTAAATATTATACTAACATTAATAACCTTTCAATCAACGTAATACTTTAACTTTCACTATTTCAAACAATACCAAACATAATTCTTATAATTTTCCAAAATATCTTTAGCTGAGTCTATTTATTTATAATTATAATCAACTCAATTGTTACAAATACGAAAAAATTAAATACTTTTTTATCTCGTTAACGTCTTACAAACCGCATAATAGACGCTTTGAGGGACTTAGTCCTTTCTGCCCTCAAATGTTAATAATATTACATCTTTATAACAATACCCACAAAACAGCTGATTTTTGATAGTATGGAACGTGAATTTAGATTAAATAAACTATCGTATATATTTAAATATCTGTTTTTGGGATATATAAGAATTGAAGGAGGAGTTCTTTTGAAAAAGTTAGCATTTGCAGTAACAGCTGTTTCAGGGGCTGCAGCGGTTATTTCTAATCATGAAGCCGATGCATCAACACAACACACAGTGAAATCTGGTGAGTCACTTTGGACAATTTCACAACAATACGGTGTATCAGTAGATGAAATCAAACAAAGTAATGATATCAATAATAATATTGTATTTCCGGGACAAGTTATTGAAATTGGTGGAAGTGGTTCACAAGAGCAAGGCGCAAGTTCAAATTCTTCTTCACAATCATCTGGCGGCTCAACGCATACTGTAGAATCTGGTGAGTCACTAAACACAATTGCCAACAATTATGGTGTTTCAGTAGATGAACTTATATCAGCAAACAATTTGAGCGGATATATAATCTATCCAAATCAAACATTAACAATTCCAGGGGCAACAGGTGGTTCTGGCGGTTCTGGTGGTACAACAACAACAGACCCAAATACAGGTAGTTCATCAGCAAGTGATGCTAATCTATACGATTGGGGTCAATGTACATGGCACGTATTCAATCGTAGAGCTGAGACTGGTAAACCAATTAGCACATATTGGTGGAACGCTGATCATTGGGCAAACAATGCAGCAACAGATGGTTATACTGTAAATAATACACCAAGCGTTGGTTCAATTATGCAAAATTACGAAGGACCTATCGGTCACGTAGCCTATGTAGAACAAGTTAATCCAGATGGTAGTATTTTAATTTCAGAAATGAATTATAATACAGCACCAGGGACAGTGGATTATCGTACAATCCCAGCTTCACAAGCTTCAAGCTATAATTATATTCACTAATTCATGAATTTCATATTGAATAAAAAGCAGTTAGACTTCTCTTTAGAAATCTAACTGCTTTTATTTTGAATTCTTTTAAACAAGATTTCATATAATATCATTCATAAGCGCACTCAGTCGTCTTATGGACGTATAAATACCTTTACTGCCTAATTATCTAACATTTCTTATTAAATGCTCATGACAAAGCCACTCATGTCTATAAATAAAAGAACACCAAATTATAAGAAAAAATAATAATTTGGTGTTCTTATTTTTAAGAATAGACAATCACGTCAAACACTTTATATATCAAACGCTAATTACGCTATAACATAACTACTTATAGGAAGATATTCATAACGAAATAAACAAGGGCCGCAACAATTGCAGAAATCGGCATTGTGATAACCCATGTAACAATCATACGTTGAGCAGTATTCCATTTCACGCCTTTAATACGATTAGATGAACCTACACCTAGAATAGATGAAGAAACAACATGCGTCGTCGATAACGGAAAATGTAATGAAGATGCTACAAAGATTGTTAAAGCTGATGATAAATCTGCCGCAGCACCATTAGCCGGACGAATTTTCATTATATTGCCACCAACTGTTTTAATGATTTTCCAACCACCTACAGCTGTCCCTATGCCCATAGCAGTGGCACAGGCAATTTTTACCCACAATTGTGGTTCAACAGTACCACTTGGTTGTAAGTTTGCTACGATTAAAGCTAATGTAATAATCCCCATTGATTTTTGAGCATCGTTGGTACCATGTGAGAACGATTGTAACGACGCTGTGAAAATTTGGAAGAATCTAAAGTTTCTATTTGATTTTGTTAAGTTTGCATTTTTAAATACAACTTTAACAATTGAATACATAATGAAACCTACACAAAAAGCAATTACTGGTGATATAAGTAATACAGCAATAATTTTTGTGAAACCTTCATAGTGTAATACTGCAAATGACCCCTGAGATGCGATAGCTGCACCTGCAATGGAACCAATTAAAGCATGAGAAGATGAACTCGGTATACCATAGAACCAAGTAAGCAAGTTCCAAAAAATGGCTGCAATGATCGCTGATAGCACAACAACAAGCCCATTTTCTAATTTAAATGGGTCTACAATATCTTTAGTTATTGTACCTGCAACTCCTGTAAAAGCTAATGCGCCAATAAAGTTCATAACTGATGCTAATATAATAGCAGTTCTAGGCGTTAATGCACGGGTTGAAACAGCAGTAGCGACAGCATTGGCTGTATCATGAAAACCATTGATAAAGTCAAAGATAAGTGAAAAAATAATAATAGCTACTGTGATGATTAAAATATATTCCATTAGTTAGGACTCCTTAGCTATTTTTCATAATTATAGTTTCAAAGTTATTCGCTACAGCTTGACATTTATCTGCAATTTCTTCCATGCTTTCATAAATTTCTTTTATTTTAATAAGCGTTATTGGATCTGTTTCACTGTTAAAAATATGTTTGATTGATTGACGTAAAATACCATCACAATTTGTTTCAAATTCTTTAATATTAATAGAATGAATACGCATATGAGACAATTTTTTATCAACAAGTAAACCAACAGCTAATTTCATTTCTGCAATAGCTTTTTGGATATTATCAACAAATTCAGCCATATATTCATCTGTATACTCAATTGAATACATTTCAAACATCGCTGACGTTTCTTCTATTGCATCTAAAACATCATCAATTGCATTACATAATGAAAGGATATCCTCACGTTCAATTGGTGTGATGAAGGTTTGGTTTAAATCTGAAATCACTTGATGCATTAATTCGTCACCGTGTGATTCATATTTTTTAATATTGTCTGAATAAGCTTTCAGATCTAAGTGCGTATTAAAATCCATTTTCCCAAACTCAATTGCCGCTCGATCTAAATTAAAGACCATTTCTTCAAGTTGCACCATGAACTTATCTTTTTTCTTGTTAAACATCCAAAAAATCCTCCATTTACAGCGACTGTTTCCAATCAACTTCAATAAATTTAAAAAATCAAAACTCTTTTAAGACAAATTAAAATTGGCAAGATTTACAATTCACTCATCTTTTCATTACTTAATGTGTCCTTAACTTCAAGGAAATGAGTCTTTGCTTCTATACCGGTTAAAAAATCTCACAAATGTTGATTTGTCCTTATATGAAAATAGCACAAAATTTACAATTACACAATTAAATTTACAATATCTTAACATTACAAATTTGTTGAATCAACAGCTTTATCCAATTTATATTTTCATAAAAAAATAATATAGCTCAAATTTCAAATTAATAAACTTCATAATTAAAAATGCTTTGAAATCACAGCAGATTTCAAAGCTTTTCAGATAATCTTGCAACAAATTCATTTTGATTAGGAAACATAAATGTAGCCTTTGTTCCAATTTGTTCTTCTGAAGTGATATCCACTTGGATTCCTAATTTGTCTTTTACGTTACCTACTAAGTATAAACCAATGCCCGATGAAGTGGTCTCATTACGATAAGCAGTGGAAGTAAATCCTTTATCGTAAATTCTTGGCAAATCTTTTTTACTAATACCTCTACCTTCATCTATAATTTCAAGTGTTACATGATTATTAATTATATGGGCTTTAATATGAATCGTACTATCTTCACTATATTTGATGGCATTAGATAAAATTTGCCTTATCATCATCCGGCACCATTTTGTATCTGTATAGATATCATAGTCTACTTCAAAGACAAGATCATAATCAATACCTTTAGATTGACTAATATACCTTGTGATTTGTATTTCTTCTATAATAAGACGTTTTAATGCTACATGCTCAAAGTATAAATCATTATTTTGAAACTCTAATCTCGTCAAAAATAATTGTCTATCTAACATTCCATTGATTCTCGACCACTCATAAAACAAAGCATACTTTCGATCTATGTCTTGCTCTTTTTCGATAAGTAGCTTCATCGCTGTTACTGGTGTCTTAATATCATGCACAAAATCAGTTAATGACGCTTCAGTTGTTTGAATTTGTTTTTTCTGACTGGTAACTAACATTTTCTGACTGGTAATTTGATTATATAAATAATTTACCATCTCTTGTTGGAACGGTGTATCAGCAAGTGATTTATGCTTTAGTTCTTCAGGCTCGATATTATTGTACAAGTGTTTGAAAAACTTTACTTCCTTTATATACGTATATAACAAAAAAATAACTGAGATTCCTAAATTCAAAATAATAATATAAAAAATACTACTTACACTGATATTATAATCTAAATACGCAATAAATAGAAAAATAAAATGTAATAATATTAGCCAAAGTATCCAATTTAAACGAGAACGAAGAAAGATAAGTAACCATCTAATGTTAGCCATGCGCCATATACCCTTTGCCTATTTTAGTTTCAATCGCATCATTCATATCAATATCAGCTAATTTTTTCCTTAAACGATTCACATTAACAGTTAACGTATTATCGCTTACAAATGCTTCATCATCCCACAATGCTGTAATTAAAGTATCTCTAGTAACAATTTGATTTTGCTTTTTCACTAGCATTTCTAAAATAATCATTTCAGTCTTAGATAAATAAATTTGGGCATCACCTTTACTAATGCTATCTTTAGACAAATCTAAAGTTGTTTTCCGCCAAGACAATACACGCTTCTCCTCAATACTGAATTGATAGACGCGCCTATATATAGCTTGTAGTTTTGCAATAAGTACATTCGTATTAAATGGTTTTTGGACATAGTCATCTGCGCCCAATTCCATACTCATAACTTGATCCATCGGATTATCCCGTGAAGACAAAAATAGAATAGGTATATTGGAGACCTCTCTAATTTTTCGAGTCCAATAAAAACCATCATACTTAGGCAATTTAACATCCATAATTACAATTGCAGCATTCACTTCTTCAAACTTTGACATAACATCATTAAAATCACTGATGCCATACACTTGAAAGTCCCATTGTTCTAATTCTTCACTCAGTTCTTTAAATAATGTCATATCATCTTCTACTAATAAAATGTCCACATAATCACCTTTTCACTTATTTAGTATATTTTATTTCTTCACCTGACTGTATACGACCATTGAAATGTTTAATACGACAATCTATTTCGAATCCTCTCATCATCAAATTTTGAAATGGCGATTGGAACAAGTAATACGCTGGCCAGATAATTTTAGGAATATAATCATATAAATGAACGATTACAGTTTGTGTTCCTTCTAATTTTCGAAATTCTAACTTTCCTTGTTTCCTTAGATTAGGTTTCACTATAGATCCACCTACTAAATTTAATGTAATCATATCGCTTTCTGTTATCGTTTTATGAAGCACAAGTATGGGGTTGCGTTTATCTTTTATATAAATAACAAAATTATCGCCTTCATTATAAGTATGTAACAGCGTTCCTTTAGTTTTATTTAACCAATCAAAATAATATTCCACCATCTGATTTAAGGTCCAGTTCATTGGCAGTTGTACGTTAAGTGCACTGCGCACATCATCATACTTCGAAACTTGTAATTCGACTGCAACATGAGGTCGTGAAACTTTTACTTCTGTTTTTTCAATAGGTGTTCCGTACGCCGACAATCGCTCTATTGACTCATTATCAAAACGACTACCACTAATATAAATGATTTTTTTAATTCCTTTTTTAGCCGTCGCACGCCCAAAATTATCAGCAGCAATTAAATTCATATCTCTAGCTGTTGCTTTTGTCAGCTTTGCTGAATGTTTGGTTGGATCTAAATAATAGATAGCCATATCCATACCTTCCATTGACTCAAGCACATCATTATAATTATAAATATCTTTTTTTAACCATGTTACTTCTTGAAACTCATCTTCTTTAGGATATTTCGACATCGTAAAAAGCGTCGCGTCATCTTTAATAGATTGTATTAAGTTTTTCCCTATATAGCCTGTCACACCTGCTAATAAAATATTAGGTTTCATAGTTATACTTCCTTTATATTAATTTGGCTCAATTTAAATATCTCCTAGTAAAATCATGCTAATGATGTTAAGTTATACTATAACTGAGTATTAGCAAAATAGAAATGAGGAGTGGACACATATGGTTCATCAAATTCGTGAAATCGGTATCAATGATATAGATCCGTTTGTAAAATTATTAACTACTATCTATGATGAATCTGAATATTTAATATATAATCCTGGTGAATATGCTCCATCTAATAGTGATGCCGTTTCAAACTTGGAACATTATATAACGTCACCATCCAATGCGATATATGTTGCCGAAAATAACGGAGAACTTGTTGGTTTTTCAATCGTAACAACTGAAAAATTGGAACGTGCACGTCATGAAGCACATTTTTCTATGGGTGTTATTAGACACTATCGCGAAAAAGGGCTTGGTCAGTCACTTATTAATTCTATTGAAGCATGGTGTTTAAACCATAACATTCGCCGTATCGAAGTTTCTGTAGTCCCTGAAAACGAAACAGCAGTCGCATTATTTAAAGCTGCTGGATATCAAATTGACGGCGAACTTCGAGATAAACTTTATATCGATGGGCGTTATTTCAATAAATATATAATGTCTAAGTTATTACTTTAGTCTACCTCAATGTTTATGTATTAAACGTTTCACTATGATAGTTTAATTATAAATTAGTAAATAGAAATACAACGGAAATCTAATTTTCCTAATAAAATTTCCGTTGTTTGGATCCGTCCGACAAAGAAGATAGAACTAAAAACAGCTTATAGAATCCGTTACAGGAAATCTATAAGCTGTTTTTTTGAATTTTTTTATAACTTTATTACTTCTAGTCATTTTATTAGTAAGGATTCAATTGAACACCGTCAGGATTTTTTGATTCGGGTTTCAATTCTCTTTCTACACCAGAAGCACTTGTATTTCTACTTAAGAAACTCAATGTGTCTTTCATATTTTGCTGTGACTCTGGTAATTGCATATGAAATTGGTATTGGTGTTTCAAATTATGTGATCCATCATAAAACAGTTTATCCACTGGGACATCTTTTTCTTTTAGTTTTTTATAAAAACCAATGTTCTGACTATAAAATGGATCTGCATCCCCTACTGATAAAAATGTTGGTGGATAATCTTTTGTAACTTGGTTTATCGTAGACATTTCACTGATATATTTAAATTGTTGTTCCCAATATCTCTTGCCTGTATAACTTTCCATAAAGAGTTGAATTCTAGGAAATTCTGTTTCTTTCACTGTTTTCATATCATAAAAGCCACCAAAAAAGATTGCTGCTTTTATTTGCTCTGGTTCAAATTGTTGATTAAACTCCATATCTTTTCGCAATGATTTATTTGTTTGGATAGCTGTAAATTGACTGGATAGTTGGGCACCTGCTGAATCACCACCGAAAACAACTTGATCAAAATCTATAGGTAACTCATGTTTGTTCTGTTTGATAAACTGAACCGCGCGATCAATTTGTTTTAACTGTGTCGGGTATTTATAGTCAGGTGCAAGTGCATAATTAATATTTACTACAATATAACCCTGTTCAGCAAATTTTGATAATAACGGGTTTTTATATTGTTTATCTCCTGCGATAAATCCTCCACCATGTAACCAAAAAATGACAGGCAATTTATTATCTTTATCTAATTCAGTAGGTGTTAAAATATCTAAGCGACTATTGGGTATGCCACTACTATAAGTTATATTAGTAAATGCATTTACATTTTCATTATTAATCTGTACTTTTTCTTTAAATTCTTGCGCATTTTGTCGATCATATTGTTGCTTAAGTAATATTGCAATCACAATTGCAACGACAACAAAAACAACAATAGCGATAATTGTCCATCTATGTTTTTTCTTCATGCTCGATCTTCCCTTTCGCATGCATTGTATCATAATTAATAATTACGTAGTAGTATTTATTTGAACGATTATAATAGAGAAAACTGCTATCTTCTTTACTTTAAAATCAAATTGAGCAACTATCATCTATAATCATAAACTTGTCTCTATATAGGTTAATACCTTATTTTAAAACAATAAATGGCTGCTAGATATCCAATAGGATTCTAACAGCCATTTATTAAATCTATTTATACTTTATTTCATCACAATTAAGCGATGTGATCTTTATTTTGATTTTTTCTAGAGTAGTATTTAATAACAACTGCAATAACTACAACTAAGCCAATTACACCCATGATTGGATATAAGAAGTTAATTAAGTCTGCGAAACCTACGAAACTTAATGCAAAAGCTACAAGCACCATTGCAATAATGAATACATGATATTTTTTACTATACGGCTCTGTAAATCTTGCAGCAAACGAATACATTAAACCAAGAATTGTATTATACATAACTGCTAACATAATAATCGATAATACTAAACCAATCCAAGGGTGAATTTCATTTGCTAACGTTAATGTTGGAATAGAAGCATCTTTAATTGTCGTATACTCTGATTGCAACGCAAAGTTGATAAGCGCTAGTAATATTGTATATACAACACCACCAAATAATGCACCTGCACCAGATATTTTTCGTTTAGAAGCATCGCCACCAATAGCAACAATTGTACTAAAACCAACTGCGAATGCTAATCCACCATAAATAATACCGTAAAGAATACCTTTCCAAATACTCGCCTCTGGAACTGTTTGGTTCACTTCTGCGAAAGAAATATGTCCATTAAATAAGTAAAATACTGCAATGATAACAACTAAAATAATTAAGAATGGCGTTACTATACCTAACGCACGTACTATTTTGTTAAAATCCATTAGTAATGTAATATAGATGGCAATAACCATAATCAATGCGCCTAACCATGTTGGTATGCCAAAACTTTCTTCAAACGTTGATCCTGAACCTGCAATCATTGTGACTGAGATACCAAATAAGAAGAAGATAAGTAAATAATCAATTATCTTACTAAATACACCACCGAATAAATAATCTAAAGTGGATTCATGATTTTGCGCATCGAATGCAGTACCAATCTTAGCAACTTGTCGACCTGCAAATCCTAATATCAACCCTGATATAATAACTCCTAAATACGACCAAAGTCCATAAGGAGTAAAGAATTGCATTACTTCTTGTCCCGTTGAAAAGCCAGCACCTACTACGATACCAACATAAGCGAAACCAATTTTTATAGCTTCTTTATTCAAGCCCATGTGATTTATAACCTCCTCTTAAGTTAACACATTGAATTATTATAACGCACTGTCATTATTTTGCAACACGACAAATTTTAAATCGACACCATTAATTACTTTTTACACTAAATGTCCAGTGGATTTACATACAGTTAAAAATTCATTTATACTTCTAAATATAAATATAAACTCTGTATTATCAAGCTTATCCCATATTAAAACTTTTATTTTTTGTAATTTCATACATTTAATATGCACTCATTATCACTATTTTAAAACTCTAAATTTTTTAAATTTTTTATCGCTTTCAAGTTAACCATATATTACATAATTTAAATCGTCACGGTATTTTTATAATTTTAATGAAATTTTATTATGTGTATTATACCTAACAATACTTTATAGAAAAATAAAATTAAAAACCGAAAACCACAATTAAAAACTGAGGTTTTCGGTTAAATATGTTTTATTGCTAAGCATGTTAATTAATGTGCATTTTTATAGCGATTGAGTTCATTGAAGTCTACAACGACATTATCTATACGTTTAGCCGTTTCTTTAAGCACATTACGCGCAACACTATTAGACGGATCTAATTTAAGTATTTGTCGAGACACATCAAATGCTTTTTTATCAGAAATGACTGGTTCGGGGACTGCATGTAACAATAACATTTGTAACAGACTTTTCACTTCTTTATTGTCCGTAAGTTTTATGGATGATTCTGCATGATAATAAGCTGACTCCAATGCACCTTGTAATTCACTTAATGGATAAACTAATAATAGAAAAGCCAAATCATGCATTTCTGCAGTTTCTTCTACTTTCATCATATCTAAAATACATGTATAAAACATGACACTTTCTACTTCATGTGCACTTGAAATGTAAGCCTCTTCGAATTCCATAAAATCTGTCTGGGACATTAAACGTTTTACTGACTCGAATTCGCCGTTTAAGACATGCTTTTGTATTAAATCTTTCATGGCAATGTCCTCCTAGGTATCCAGATTTCTATAACAGTTAGGTTCTATTCTACCACAGACCGTTTATATATTCATATAAAAATGAATCTGTTTGCCATATTAATTGAAGACCTTATAATATATTAATTACTTAACCTTTATCAATAGACTATTGACATAAATAAGTAAATGATTTATCCGAAATTGCGTTTCAAATCTTCAACAATTTCTTCGATAGAACCGCCTACTGATAATTTGACAGCAGCTGTAAAACTACCTTCAACAATCGGTGCATCGACTTTTTCTACTTGATATTTACCTTCATACATTTCAATAGCTAAATCTAAGTTCATTTCTGCGGAACCAATATCATAGAAACAAAGTGCATCATCGTCTAAATCATTAATCATTTCTTGAATATGATCGTAAGATGTTCCAATCTTACCTTCAACCCCACCCTGTATTAATATTGGAACATCTCCTGCCATTTGTTCCAATAATGTTTTTGTACCGTTTGCAATATCTTCACTATGACTCACAATTACAATTTTCGTCATAATTATTCATCTCCAATCAATGCATTTAATATATAAACACTGCTCTGTGCACCTGGGTCAATGTGCCCTTTTGATTCTTCTTTAAAATACGATGCTCTTCCTTTTGTAGCAACGATATCTTTTGTTTCGTCTGCGTACGTTTGTAGCACATCTGCATTTAATTTTTCGCCTTGCTGTACCGCTTCATTTGCACGTTCTATAACGTCATACATTGTTTTTTCATTTAATTCAACTTTACCTCTTTGCTTAATTGCTTCAGAAAATGAATTCAACACTTCTTTTAAGTTTGTAGCATCTAACTCATCACCAACAACTTGAGACATTTTCACAAAACTAAAACCATACAGTGGGCCTGAAGCACCACCGATATTAGACATCAATGTCATACCTGTAGACTTCAATAAATTTTGCATGGAACTATCATCTATTTTCTCTGGCAATGCTTTAAATCCTCTAACCATGTTCACGCCATGGTCGCCATCGCCTATAGCTCGATCTAATTCTGTTAATAATACTTCTTTTTCTTCAAATACTTCTACTAAATTAAGTAATCTTTCCTTTAATTCACTTACATTCATTTGCGTTCCACTCCTTATCGTATCAATGACTTATTAACTATTAATTAAAGTAAGAACTTGCTGTAGGCTCAGTTAATGCTGTTAACACTTCTTCTGTATATGGAACTAATGTTAAAGATAACCCCTGCATATCTAATGCAGTCATATAATCTCCCACAAACCAATGTACAACATCAATATGCTTCTCTCGGAAATTTTCTGCTACATATTTTGCTGCTATATTAAGTTCAGATAATGGTGTAGCACCCATACCATTGACCATAACTATAAGTTTTTCTGAACTTACTTCTTCCATCAAAGCTTTAATTAATCGCTCGACAATTTGATCTACAGTTTCCACTTTTTCTCTGGATAGGCCTTTTTCTCCATGGATACCTATACCGATTTCCATTTCATCACTTTCAATATCAAATCCATATTGGCCAGTTGTCGGTACCATTGGCGCAGTTAAAGCCATTCCTAATGTTTTAACACTTTGTAAAAATTGGTCTACTTTTTCTTTAATGTTTGTTAACGTCTCACCTTGGTCTGCTAAATATCCAGCATATTTATGTGCTAATACTGTACCAGCAACACCTCTTCTTTTATCATCATCGCTTACTGCAATATCATCCTTAACAATAATTGTTGCCACTTGTATGTCTTCCATCTCTGCCATTTCTTGTGCCATTTCAAAATTCATAACATCACCAGCATAGTTCTTGACTACAAGTAATACACCATCTCCATTATTAACTGCTTTAATTGCACTTAGAATTTTATCAGGTGTTGGTGATGTGAATACTTCACCACAGACAGCGGCGTCGAGCATACCTTCTGCTACATAGCCAGCATGTGAAGGTTCGTGACCACTTCCACCACCAGAAACTAGAGCAACACCTTGCTTTTTCTTATTTTTTCTCACAACAACAGTATCTGCAATGACTTCAATTTCATTATTCGTTATCGAAAGTCCGTCCAACATATCTGTTAAAAATTGCGTTTTATCTTTAATTAGTTTTTTCATAGAGATGACCTCCTAATTTGAATGTTCATTTATAGTATACCCTACACACGAATGCAAACGCTAACATATAAAAATTGATAATGCTTTCTTTTGAAATTATTAAAATATATAAATAAAAAGGAGCTTGGGACATATGTCCAAGCTCCTTTTTATTTATATATTTTATACTGATTTTGTTTTATACATTAAATATAAGAAATAAGGTGCACCAACTATTGCGACCACGATACCTGCTGGGATACCTGAAGGTTGTAATATCACTTGTCCTAACGTATCTGCTAACACGAGTAAAAATGCACCTATTAATATCGAAATAGGTAGAAAGAGTTGGTGTCTTGGACCAACAATCGATTTAGCGATATGTGGTCCTAATAAGCCAATAAAGCCAATTGACCCCGCTACTGAAACAGCAGTAGAGGATAATATAACTGCAACGAGTAATAATACGATACGTTCTCTTCCAATTTTTACACCTACACCTTGAGCTATGTGTTGATGTGTATTTAATAAATTTAAAACATTAGACTTAAATAATAAAAACGGAATCAATACGAGAACCCATGGTAAAAATGCAATTACAAATGCCCATTCATCACCCCAAATGTTACCGGCGAGCCAAGATGCAATAAACTCTGATTGAGCTTCATCAAATGTGGACATCAAAGTAAGTGAACCACCACTTAATGCAGTAGCCATACCTACCCCAACAAGCACCATACTTGCAGGTGTAATGCCTTCGCCTTTATTATAACTAAATGAGAAGATGATAAATGCTGTTAAGATACCGCCTATCATACTTACGATTGGTAATACATAGACAAAGTTTCCAGCATCTACATCCCCTATAACAATAAATAGCGCTATTGCGAAACCACTACCTGCGTTAATGCCTAATATACCTGGCTCAGCTAATGGATTCTTGGTAACACTTTGGATAATGGCACCACTCACAGCTAATGCTGCACCAGCTAAAATCGTAATAAGCATTCGTGGCATTCTAAATTCCATTAATATTAAAGTATCGGTATATGCTCCTTGACCAAATAAAGTCTTAAAGAACGTGCCAATCGACATTTTATACTCACCTGATGTCATACTCCACGCACAAGAAAGAAGTACAAGTATAATCAGAATCACCATTGTTAACCATTGTTTATATCTCAGTTTTGGATCTATCATGAGAAGCGACCTCCTCTTTTAACTAAATACAAGAAGTAAGGTACACCTATAAACGAAATAATGGCTCCAACTGGTGCTTCCCCTAACATACGTGCAACCGTATCAGCCACAAGCATCAACAAGCCACCAACCAATGCTGTGAGTGGAATAACACGGGCGTAGTCTGTACCGACTATATATCTCACAATATGTGGCACCATCAAGCCAACAAATGCAATTTGTCCTACCATAGCTACAGCTACACCAGCCATTACCATAGATAAAATTAAAGTGATTGCACGTGTAAATGCCACATTTTGCCCTAACCCTTTAGCCAATGTTTCACCTAAATTTAAAATCGTTAATTGCTTACTCATACTAACCATAATGATAAGCGCCACCAAAATAAAAGGTGCTGACCACATCAACTGATTCCAAGTTGTTCCAGATACGCCACCAGCACTCCAAAAGGTTAAACTTTGGTTCAATCTAAATAATAGCGCTACGCCTTGACTTAAGGCTGTTAGTAACGCACTAACTGCTGCGCCGGCTAATATAATTCTCATCGGGTTAAAGCCATCGCTTCTTGATCTTCCTATCATTAAGACGAAAAAACCACCTATAAGTGCACCAATAAAACCTGCTAACATCAATATGATGAACGGTGCTGATGGATAAAATGCAAAGGTAAGCGCCAACATAAATGAAGCGCCAGCATTTAGACCAATTAAACTTGGATCCGCTAGACCATTTTTAGTAACACCTTGAATTACAGCGCCTGAAGTTGCTAAGGCAACCCCTACTAAGATTGCTCCGAGGTCTCTTGGAATACGTATTTCACTTATAATATTATGTTGTTGGTTTTTAGGATTATAATTGAATACTGCCTCGAATATAGTAGATATATGGATTTTTGCATCCCCATATAGAATCGACACAATTAAAGCAACTACTAATAATATAAACACTATTATAAATGTAGTTGTAAAATTCAATTTGCCCTTTTTCTTTGTAGTCATAATTAGCCTCTAAACTTCCGAATAACTTTTTCTACATAAATCGTACGTCACTAGCATAGGTTTCCCTGTTCTTGGGTCTGTGCTAATTTCAACATCGATATTGAATACTTTTTCTAAAATTTCTTTAGTTAATACGTCTTCAGTCTCACCTTTAGCAATAATTTCTCCATTTTTCATAGTGATTAAATGATCTGAAAATCGTACTGCTTGGTTAATATCATGTAAAACCATAACAATAGTACAACCTTGTTCTCTATTTAATTGCGTGATCAACTCTAAAATTTCTAATTGATGTGAAATATCTAAAAACGTCGTTGGTTCGTCTAAAAAGATTATATCTGTACGTTGTGCCAATGCCATAGCTATCCATACTCTTTGACGTTGACCTCCACTTAAATCATTAATTGGACGTAGTCTAAATTCATACGTGCCTGTAACTGATAACGCCCAATCGATTTCTTTTTTATCTTCTGCCGAAAGACGTCCAAATCCTTTTTGGTGAGGAAAACGTCCATAGGACACTAATTCTCCAACTGTAAGACCATCCGCAACTTCAGGAGATTGTGGTAAAATCGCAATTTTTTTGGCAATATCTTTGGTTGCTTGTGCGTGTAAGTTCTCACCATCTAACTTAATTTCGCCATTTTTAATAGGTAATAATCTCGATAACGCTTTCAATAATGTGGATTTCCCACAACCATTTGGCCCTATAATTGATGTGATTTTACCATCAGGTATGTGGACATCTAAGTTTTCAACAATTACATTCTCCCCATAACCAATAGTAACTTGTTCTCCTTCTAAGCGACTCATAATTTCCCTTCTTCCTATATAAATAAGCATAATGCACTATATATGTTTTTACATTTAATTTGTCTCAATACATCGTATATATCATAAGTTCTATTTAATAAATGATAATCATTATCACAGGTGATATTATATCATTTTTTATATATTATGACTATTAAATCTCATCCTTTCTAACACCGTTTTCGACGAATTTAACATACATAAAAAGAGACAACACCCTATTTGTAATACTATATAGTGTTATATATAAAATAAATGAAGCTTCCAAAAATGGAAGCTTCATTTATTAATTGGACTTGCTTTATATTTCAAAAATGTATGTTTTAAAATAAGTTAATGTTCATCAATCAAGAAACCATTACCATAAACATCACGCACATCATGAATAACTAAAAATGCTTCATCATCTATATTTCTTATCAAACGTTTTGCTTTGGTAACCTGCGTTTTCGTAATTACAACATAAAGTATATCTTTATCTTGTTTAGTGAAATAACCTCTACCATTTAAAATAGTCAGTCCACGTCCAACTTGTTCATCAATAACTTTTGCTATTTCATCAGGATTGCTTGAAATGATAGTCATTGCTTTCTTCGTATTTAAACCTTCTATTACATATTCCATTACTTTAGTACCAATATATAATGAAATAACTGTTACAAGCGCGCTAGAAATTGGAATGACTGTTAGTGAAATTGCTACTACAATTAAATCAAAGAATAGCAATGCATATGGTGTACTTATATCCAAATATTTATTAGCAATTCTTGCTAAAATAGTTGTTCCAGCTGTTGTACCACCAGCAAGCACAATAACGCCGATACCCAAACCAACACATAGTCCGCCAAATACAGCATTAACTAGTATATTTCCAGTTTCAATTTGCCAACTTGCTGTTAATTCTAAAAATATTGATATTAATATTGTAGCTACAATCGTTAAATACATACTTCTTTTACTTAAAAATTTATAACCAATTGCAATAAGCACAGCATTAAGTACAAAGTTAGTAATACTAGGAGAGATATGAAAGGCATAGTATAGTACGATTGCTAAACCGGTCACTCCTCCTTCACCTAAATCAGCAGATATAATAAATGTATTTACCCCCGCCGAGAATACAAATGATCCAAATAGGACTAATATTAAATCACGTACTGTTTTATTCACCTAAACGACCCCCTTTTATTTGCTTCAATCAATTGAATGTTAGCAAAAAATGGGCAATACCACAACATCCACCAGCATAAAAATCTATAAAAATTATATTCAAAACGTAATCATAAAGAGAATTATAAAATGAAGTTTTTAATTCTTTAAAAATTCTGAATTTTCGGTTTACTTTAGCACTTTCCTTTGCTATAATAAAATTTATCTTCTTATTGATAACCAATAAGAAGCCATCTCCTTTGTGTTGTTTATAGTAACAAACAAAACAATTTTTGCTCGAGTATATTAATGGTACCTAGTCCTTACTATTAGTATATAATTAATTCATTTCCCGTAAAAGCCAAGTAATGATGAATGTGTCTCCTCACTTCATTTACTTGGCTTTATTTTTTATGTAAAGTATCAAGGCACGAAGTAATTTCTAAAAAAATGAAAAAACTACTCATAAAATTATGTTGTATATAGTTGTTTTTCCTTGAGAGAATCTTTATCCATTAATTTTATTATTTAATACTCACTTTTTTACATTTTCTTCTATATAAGTTCAGCAAATGAATGACAAATTATAATATATTATTTAAAAACCGCAGTAATTCAAGCCGTCTCCTGCGAGAATAGTATTAGCTAAAAACTACAGGATGAGGCTGTGCCCGAAAAAGCCCTTCACAAAAAAATGCCAACAAAGTTGGAGACTTTGTCGACACTTTATTGGTAGTTTTTGATAATTTCCATATTGAATACTTTTTTAACTACAACTTCTTACCAAGCAAATAATCCTACAAATCCTGCAGTCATTAATGACACTAGAACACCTGCAAGTAATAACATTGGCACGTATTGTGATACGAAGTCTGATGTTTTTTTATCAACAATACCTTTTAAAGTACCTATAATCATACCAATTGTTGAGAAGTTCGCGAATGATATCAAGAATGTCGTAATGACAGCACGTCTATGAGGAGAATAAGAATCTATTACATCTTTAATTTGACCCATTACCACAAACTCATTGGTTACAATTTTTTTCGCCATTTGTTGAGCTACGATCCATGCTTCATCCCACGGTAAACCAAGCAGTAATGCGAATGGATACATGAATGTACCTAATATTTGATCTAAGCCAAAGCTTCCTTTAAGACCTGCCCAACCACCTATAAGACCTGTAAGCAAGTTGATAAAGCGATCGATTAAATCAGAAAGTGCTACAAAACTGATGACGAATGCAACGATAATTAAAATTAATTTACCTGCATTTAATACTGAATCTCCCAAGAATGAGAAGAATGGTTGACGCTCTATTTCATCATTTCGAATACTGTAAATAATATCTTCTTTTTCCTCTACAGATACAGGATTTAAAATTGAGGACACAATAATCGCATTGATAATATTTAATGGTATTGCTGTCAATACTAAATCACCCGGCACCATCGACACATATGCGCCCACAATCGCACCTGATATCGAACTCATCGACATCATTGCAATCGTTAGGACACGAGTTTCTTTCATTCGTTTCAATTGTTCATTTGATACTGCAAGTGCCTCAGTATTACCTAAAAACATCATTTCAATCCCAAAGAATGATTCGAATTTAGGTTGGCGCGTAATTTTAGCTAATACCCAGCCAATTGCACCAATCACTTTTGGTAATATATTGAAATACATCAAAATATCAAATAAAGGAACAACTAATAATATAGGAAATAACGCACTTACTGCCATATCCATTGCGCCAGGTTCTACCCAACTCGCAAAAGCGAAGCCAGTCCCTGCATGGGCAGAATCAATCACCCAAGAAATCCCATTTGCTAAGCCTTGTACAGCCGTTTTTCCCCAAGTAAATGACATAAAGAACCAAGCTAAGAATAAGTTTAAAACGACTAATATCCCAATCGACTTCCATTGGATATTTTTTTTGTTTCTAGAAAATAGTACAGCAAGTCCTAAGAAAACAAATAATCCAATTATGTTGATCACTAAAAACATAATACACCCACCATTCCTTTTTAAATCAATGATAACAATGAACTTCTAAAGTAACTTGTTGCTATGTATTGGAATAATTAAAGCAAACACATTACGCGGTTGCTAAACTAAATAATTGCACATTTATAACAATCCTTAATGTGTTTACTTTTATATTACTTATCCCTTTTTAGTTAATTCACTTATTTATAAATTTAAAGATATACTTCTCAAGTCATTGTTTCTTAATAATGCACAATAATTATAGCATGTATGGACTTTATATAAAATAACAATTTTATAGTTCGATTATGGCAGTGAAAAATATAAATCCAAAAGATAAATGTCCGTGTTTTTTGTGAAAGCGAATACATAAGCGTTGTTTTCAAACGCGATTTTCACTTTTTACTATTTTGATAAATTTTGTGTGCGTACAAATTGTTGATATTTTTCGTGATTCTCTATTAATTCTTGATGAGTTCCTCTACCTGTAACTTCGCCACCATCAATAAAGATAATTTGTTCTGCTTTTTTAATAGTAGAAAGTCTATGTGCAATAACAACTGTCGTACGATTTTCCATCAGTTCTTCTAAGGCATCCTGAATTTTACGTTCACTTTCACTATCTAAATTGGCAGTAGCTTCATCCAGTAATAAAATATCTGGATTTTTAACAAAGCTTCGTGCAATATCTATACGTTGACGCTGCCCACCAGATAATTTCAAGCCACGTTCTCCCACTATCGTATCGTAGCCATCATCAAATTGTTCGATAAACTCATGGCAATTGGCTAAGTGTGCATAATGGATTAACTCATCCTCTGTTACTTCACGGTTGATACCATACAAAATATTATCTTTAATCGTACCATTCATTAACGCGTTAGATTGCATAACGTAACCTATTTTCTCACGCCAATCTCCTAGCGAGATATCGTAAATAGATTTACCACCATATGTAATGTGACCACCTTCAATTTCATACATACGCTCTATAATATTAAAGATTGTACTTTTACCTGACCCTGATGGCCCAACGAACGCCGTTACTTTGTTTGGTGGTATATCGAAAGAGATATTTGAAAGTATCGGTTTAACCCCATATTTAAAATCAACATTCGTAAATGTTAGGCTACCATCAATGATTTTACTTCCTTGATTTGACTCCAATGGTTCAGTAGGTTCTTCCATAATTTCATATATACGACTACTAGCACCTACAGCTCTCTTATAATCTGTTACTAAAGTAGATAAATTAATGAGTGGCGCAGAAAGTTGAATAACATAGAAGATCATTGCAATTAATGTTCCGGCTGTAATCGCACCAGTAGAAATTCTAATCGCACCAAAACCTAAAATAATGGCTACTGTAAGTAACATGATTACACCAGATATAGGCTGGATGATAGCTGTAATTTTCGCTTGTTTTAAACCTAAAAAATAAATTTCTTTTAAATTTTTATGCGCATTATCTAATTCAAGTTTTTCAGTGCTGGATATTTTAACTAAACGCATTTCTGTTAATACACGACCAAGTAAGCCACTGAAGTTAGCAATTTCTGATTGAGTCTTTTTAGATATATTTTGCATCACCTTACCTAAAGGTATCATGATAAGAATGAATATTGGAATTGTGATAAAAGTTAATAATGTCATTTGCCAATCCATTATAAAAAGCATAATTAACGAGCCTATAATCGTTAATACAGAAGGTAATAGATTAGGTAATTTACGTGATATAAATTCATTTATTACTTTAGTGTCATCTGTTAAACGACTCATTAATTGACCACTTTCGTTTTGATCAAAAAATGGCATTTTCAAATGAATAATGTGTCGCCATAGAACTGAGCGAATGGCATAAATGGTTTTTTCACCAATCTTACTTAATAAATATAAACCTAAACCACTTAATAACGCATTTATGATAA
The DNA here is from genome assembly GCF_001431205.1 of Staphylococcus sp. NAM3COL9. Lineage (GTDB taxonomy): Bacteria > Bacillota > Bacilli > Staphylococcales > Staphylococcaceae > Staphylococcus. The sequence continues at coordinate 333,175 of NZ_LGPC01000014.1, forward strand.
ATATAGCTATAAATGCGGCAATGAACATCCAGTTAATATCTTCAAAAGAAAATTCATCAACAAGTTTACCAGTGAAAAAAGGAACAAGTAGGCCTGTGATACTACCTAATGAAGAAATTGTTACAGCAATTACAATCAGCCCCACTGGCCAAGATAATTTTTTAAATAAGTAAAACAATGGATTCTCTTGCTTCATGTTAATTACCTCTTCTAAAATTATTTTGAAATTCAGTTACTATTTGATGAAAGTGAGCAATTCAACATCATAGTAATACAGATATCACGCATACAAATCCACACAACTATATTTCATACAATCATTTTTCTATAGCACAACAAGGCTAAACAGCATTGTCTTAACATTTTATTATTGCCTTAAATGTGCTAAGATATTTCTATTGCACTAAAACTGAATATATTAAGAGGGAATGTAATTATGAGAAAGTTAATTCTAACAATCATAACTGTACTTTTCGTTGGTACAATTATAACACCTTTTGCCGATGCAGAAACAATAACACCTACGCAAGCGACAAACCAATACGGTCAAAGTATTTCCGACGACTACCAGCCAGAAGGTGCAGTTAATGTTGCTCAAACAGGTCAAATTCTTTATCAGTATCAGATGAATAAAAATTGGTATCCTGCTTCAATGACCAAACTGATGACGATGTACCTCACACTTGATGCAGTCAAAAAGGGAAAGTTATCTTTAGATGATACTGTAAAAATTACAGAAGATCATTATCGAATGTCCACTTTACCAAAAATCAGCAACACGAAACTATACCCAGGTGAGACATACACAATCAAGGAATTGCTTCAAATAACAGTCTCAAACTCTAGTAATGCTGCGGCACTCATTTTAGCAAAAAAAGTTTCTGGTAATACTTCAGATTTTACAAAAACAATGAATGAAAAAGCAAAATCTCTAGGTATGAAAAACACTCATTTCGTTAACCCAACAGGTGCAGAAAATAATCTGTTAAAAGATTTTGCACCAGAGAAATATAAAAACGAAGTGAGTTCTACATCAACAGCGAAAGATTTTGCTATTTTATCACAACGTGTAGTTCAAGATACACCAAAAATCTTACACTTTACAAAACAACTTGCACCTACACAACACAGCGTTACCTATTACACTTTCAATCATTCTCTTGAAGGTGCTGATATGAGTTTAGAAGGTACTGACGGTTTGAAAACCGGTTCAAGTGATATCGCAGACTACAACCACACAATTACAACCGAACGTGATGGTTTTAGAATTAATCAGGCTATCATGGGTGCTGGTAATTATAAGTCCCTCGGCGGGGAGAAAGAACGTAATAAGATTGGGAACGCCTTGATGAATATGTCCTTTGATCAATATAAACGTGAAAAAATATTATCTAAAGGAGAACAAGAAATTAATGGCGATACGTATTATGTAGAAAAAGATCTTTATGATGTGTTACCAAAAGAGTTTGATAAAAATGATTACAAACTCGTGGTGGACAATGGCAAAATACACGTTGATTACGATCGAGGATTTATTTCTGATAAATATGGTCCACCTACAGTAAGTGTGAAAAAACCACTCGTTCATAAAACAACTACAGTTGTAAAATCATCATGGGATGAACATCCCATACTCACATTATTAGGTACGGTCTTAATCATCACTGCACTAGCAATTATTTTTTATCTAATTATAGATAAATTTAGAAAAAAATCAAAACGTAAATAATTAAGTTTTGATCGTTGAATAGCACTGCTCCTATTCAATACATTCTACTTAAAACCACTTCCATTAATTCGATTCAAAATGAATTGATATGAAAGTGGTTTTTTTATTATAAAAACCCAAGTCATCTCAGTTTTGTGTAAACACAAAAACGAGATGACTTGGGTTTGTGAACTTTAATATTCAGTTTAAAAAAGTGATGACTTCGATATAAAATCAACATCAAACTCACTTTATTTTTCTGCATCACCATAAAGTTCTTTTTTAATTTTAGTTGTTGAGATACCTTCTGTACGATTTAAGTAAATGACTTCACATTTCTCTTTCAAGAAATCAAATTCACCTTCCCAATCGTGACCCATAACGAATGTATCTATTTCATAACGGTCAACATCTATTTCTTTTTGACCCCAACCGCCTTCTGGAATGACTAAGTCAACGTAACGAATTGATTCTAACATCATCTTACGTTGTTCGTAATTGTAATATGATTTTTTATTTTTCACACGATTGAACTCATCTGTTGATAATGCTACAACTAAGTAATCGCCCATTTCTCTGGCTCTTCTCAATAATTCTATATGTCCATAATGTAATAAATCATACGTACCATAAGTAATAACACGTTTCATAAGTATATGCTCCCTTTACAGAATATTAATTTAAAATTTACATTTTTAAAAATTATAGCATATTGCTCAAAAGTTTACGAATTCTATCATTTTTTAGCGTTTTAAATAATATTTTAATTTCATCTTTCCTCTTAACTTTGCACGCTTTGGAAGTACTTCTACTTTAAAACGATAATAATTAGGTCTGCCAATTCCAACGCTTAAAAGTGTTTCTCTCCATTGTTGATAGAGTACTTTATTCCATTTTTTACTTCCTTGCTCAACCACTTTAATAATTCTAAACATAGCTTTACCAGAGTAATCTGTTTTTTGCATCGTTTTGATATATGTTGTTACAATATCTAATAAGTTTTTAGTGATTACATTATTTTTTTCGATATATGCTTGTAGTAAATAACTTACTATTAATTCGTCCATACGATAACTATAATATGTTCTTTCATCTTTGGATGACAACATATCCATTACACGTGTTCTCACTTTTAAGGCATCTAACATGTAAGATTCAAACTGCTCTGCACGTTGATTTGTAACAGATCCTTCTACTTCATTATATCCATATACAATGTTGGGCAATAATTGAATTTTTCTTGCCTTTTTATACGCTGTTATAATAAAACAATGTTCTTCGCAAAAAACAACATCTTCATCAAATTTTAAATCAGCAAATTGTGCACTAAACATCTTCCCACCTGGACCAATTGACTGCATGATATCAGGGCATTGTGCTAATTCTACCTTTTCTAGCTTTTGAATCTCTTGATGCGTATATATTGGTTGCCACTCACCATATTTCCCTTTCGCTATTTGACCTAAAACGATATCCACATCTTCCATTTTTTGGTAAAAATCTGCCATAAAGTCAATTCTACTCGTTAAAAATTCATCATCAGCATCTAAAAACATAAATACGTCACCAGTCACATGCGCAAGCCCTTTATTTCTACTTGCAGCTGCACCTTTGTTCTCCTGGTTAATTAGCGTAATATTTTTGTACTCTTTTTGTAGTTGCTCTAGAACTGTTTTACTCTCATCGATAGAGCCATCATTGATACAGATAATTTCATAATTTTGTTTCGTATCTACCGATGCAATCGCTCTACGAATTGTGTTTGCTGCGTTATATACAGGAATAATTATTGATATTTTCATAGTTTCACCATTTTCTCTATATAGTGAATGACTTGCGTTAAACTATCTTTCGTATTGTATTCATGCCACGCTTCAAATAATGGCGACGATACGATACTATTTTCTTGTAGTTTACGCACTAACTCATCCTCACTATAAGCTTTATGTTGAGCGGGTATGTCATAGTAAAATGAATTCAAACCGCGTTCCTTTTCATATTCTTTCTCATCGTATACATAAAATAATGTAGGTTTATCCATAATACTTGCCTCAATTGCCAACGAACTATAATCACTTATAATCACATCTGCCATAATCATAAGAGAATGCAAGTTTATCTTTGTTTGATTATCGCTTGCTATAGAAGGATGTAATTTACTCAATAAAGTATAGTTTGGTAAAGTAGTTTCAAAATTTACTTTATCAATATTACGGTTAGATTGCTTATATTCTCTATATGTCGGCACATATATTGCTACTTTTCCTTCTATACCATATTGTTGCTTAAGCTCTTGCTGTCTTTTTTCAACGTTTAATAATGTATAAGGTACCAATCTTGGCAAACCTGTTTTTAAAAACTGTTCATCTTCAGCTTCAAATGCATCTTTAAAACAAGTGACCATAGGTTCTCCACCCACTAAATATTTATCTGTAGCTTGATAAACCTTTTTATACTGATTGACCATTGATTTATTCGATAAATCTACTTGATGGTCTTGGAGTCCAAAATTTTTCAGTGCACCAGCAGCGTGCCACGTTTGAATTATAGTCTGCTGCTTTTTCTTCTTGAAACCACCAAACATTAAATAATACGTATCTATTATAACCACCTTGGCTGTACTTAAAGCTTTAATATGATGAAATACTTGTTTATTACCTGCAGGTAGAAATGTCACATTTTCAAACTGTTGTATATATTTTCTATTTTCTTCTTTACCTATTACTGTAATTTTATATAATTTTCTATTTAGTGCTTCTACAATGGGCAATACATCTTCTGCAAATGTCATCATAAACACGATATGATTATTCTTTAACTTTTTTTTACTATAAATCAAATTTAACAAGCTAATAATAAACATATAAAGCTTTTTGATTATCTGTCTCACAAATTCCACCGCCAATTTAAATTTCTAATCCTATTGTTAACATTATATCTGTCTTACACTAAAAATTATAGAAAAATCCTTTAACAACTATTTAAGTCATTAAAGGATTTATATCAGTTCAAATAATATGAATTAGTATTTTAAAATTTCAAACTACATAAAGTCTGCGAAATGATCTCTATAACGCATATGCATAATAGCACCTATTACAAATAAGAAGATAATAATAAACATGTTGTAAAGCGTTAGTTCCCAATGTGTAATAAAGTACCATTCTTTATGTAATACTGCAGAACGATATGCTTCTGCAAGATAATATATAGGATTTAATTTCATTACATCTTTTACAATGCCTTCTGGTGGCACAATCAAAATAGAAGATGCAAAGAATACCATTCTCATCAATGCTTGAATCGCTTGTTGTGTATCTTTAACAAGTACACCAAGCGTTGAAGTAAATAGTGCAATTGCTGTTGTAAGAATTAGTGCAAATGGCACGTATAAAAACAGCTGCAACGTATAAATCGTAGGATAGTAACCTGCTAACATACACAATAAAATCACTACAACAAGTAACGCAAGATGTCCATAGAATCTACTCATTACAATATACGATGGGATAATCGACAGTGGAAAATTCATTTTTGCCACTTGATTATATTTAGTCGCTATTGATTTTGTACCTTCTAATATACCTTGGTTAACAAAGAACCACATGCTAATACCTACAAGTAACCAATAAATAAATGGTACACCATCCACCGGGCCATTATTTCTAATTCCCAAACCAAACACGAACCAATAAACCATAATCTGCATTGCTGGATTAATCAGTTCCCAGGCCGTGCCTAAATAGTTATTTGTATTAGTGATTTTCATTTGGAACTGAGCCAATCTTTGAATAAGATAGAAATTTTTAAAATGCTCTCTAAAAACTACCCATACTGCATTCATTTTAATAAACCACACTTTCAATCGATTTACCTTATCACACTTCATTTGCGATATTACACTTAAATTTAATATACGCTTTATTATCTATCTTAACAACTTTCATTTACTATCGTAAATCAGAATAGCTAAAAAGTGCTATAAATGATATATTTTTGTATACTAAGTGATGTAACAACGTTAATGCAAATGAGATATAAGCTATCGTAACTTTATATTTTTCATTAATTTATCTTTATAGTTGATTTTATAACGTAAGTTCAGTAAAATTTAACAACTGTATAAAACTTCACTTCGTTAAATTGTACTCACTTACTTTACAATAGGTTTATAAATTTAACAACTAATATAATATATAATATACTAATAGTAACTGTAAATAAGGAAGGTAAAATTATGAATGTATCGGTTGACATTAAAAATGTAACTAAAGAATATCGTATTTATCGTAATAACAAAGAACGCTTAAAGGATGTCCTTCTTCCTTTTCATGAGAATAAAACTTTTTACGCCCTAAATGACTTGTCTATAACAGCTCACGAAGGTGATGTCATTGGCCTTGTTGGTATCAACGGTTCTGGAAAATCTACACTAAGTAATATGATTGGTGGATCATTATCTCCTACAAGTGGCGGTATCAAACGTGAAGGTGATGTAAGTGTGATTGCTATTAACGCAGGGTTAAACGGCCAATTAACAGGTGTTGAAAACATCGAATTCAAAATGTTATGCATGGGCTTTACTAGAAAAGAAATCAAAGAATTAACACCTGAAATCATTGAATTCAGTGAACTTGGAGAATTTATTTATCAACCCGTCAAAAAATATTCTAGTGGTATGCGTGCAAAATTAGGCTTTTCTATCAATATCACTACTAATCCAGATATTCTAGTAATTGATGAAGCTTTATCGGTTGGTGATCAAACGTTCGCTCAAAAATGTTTAGATAAAATATTCGAATACAAAAAGCAAGGTAAAACTATTTTCTTTGTAAGTCATAATATGAAACAAGTTCGTGATTTTTGCACTAAGATTGCTTGGATTGAAGCAGGTAAACTTAAAGAATTTGGTGAATTAGACGACGTATTACCTGAATATGAAAAATTCTTGAATGATTTTAAGAAACGTTCTAAAGCAGATCAAAAGAAATTCAGAAGCGATTTAGATAATTCTAGGTTTGTAGTTAAATAACACTAAAATTACTACTGATGTCATGTAAAAAAAGCGTAAATTGCAGTGAATTTAAACTGCAGTTTACGCTCTTTTTACTTCTTGCGCGTTTCTTTAATTACTTTAAATACAAATCGAGGTATTGATTTCATTCTTCCTAAGCGTTTCCAATCTATAATCAGACGATAAACCCACTCTAAATTCAAGCGTCTAAATAATTCAGGCGCTCTTTTTTTCGTGCCACTAAACACTTCTATTGAGCCACCTACGCCCATCAATACTGTTTGAGTAAAAGCATTCATGTGCCGTTCAATCCAGTGTTCTTGTCTAGGATATCCCATCCCTACAAAAACATAATCAGGATTAAATGAGGTTACTTGTCTTAATACCATTTCATCTGTTAAATCGAAAAAACCATGATGAAAGTCAAAGTTAATGTTTGGATACTTTTGTACTAAATTTTGTTGTGCTTTGGTAACAATTTCCTTCTTAGCACCTAGTAAAAACACCTTCTGATAATTTGCATTAGCAATTTTCAAGCATTCTTCCATCAGTTCAATGCCAGGTACACGTTCTTTCAAGGGAGTTCTAAGTAACTTAGAAGCTTTTACAACGCCAGTACCGTCCGGGATAACATAATTCGCACTATTAATTAAATTACGATATGTAATATCGTCCGTAGCATAATCTACTATTTCTGGGTTTGCAGTAACAATAAATAAATTTTCTGGACTATTGGATAAGAAAAATTGTTTAACATTCTCTCGCATGTCCTCTAAAGTAACATTATCAAAATATACTGATAAGACGTTTACTTTATTTAATTTGTTGCTCTCCGTCATTGTTGGTAATCTCCTAACTCAAAATACATCAAATGTAATTTAACGTTTAATTATTATTGTAATATTAACACATTACGCGTTTTACAGATATTTTAAAACTGTTCTTACTTTTATTCTTGTAATATACATCAAAAGTCTAAATGCTTTCTTGTCTAAATTACTTTATACTATAGATTATGCTATGACAACCTTACTTCTTTGATGAATATAAGATTGTTGAAATATTAAATCGAGGTAATCATATGACAAAAATACATGCATTTTTCAGTTCAGCTATTCAGCTCAATTTATACTGGGTTATGATTATAGCTCTACTGTATATAATTATTCATAATTATCGTAATAAACCGATAAACCGAATTTTAGATATTTATTTAAATTACATTCCTGTATTAACACATGAATTTGGACACATTTTATTCAATAAATTAAGTGGTGGGAAAGCCAAAGATTTAGTTATCGTTGCATCACCTACTGAACGTATTGCTACATCGCAACAAGGATTTGCTGTGACACAATCAAAAAGTCGCTTCGGTCAATCTATCACTACATTTGGTGGTTATATCATGCCACCACTCATGTTATTTTTAGGTTTCTTAGCTATTGAGTTTCAATACCCTAGTTTATTTATAAGTGCGTACTTAATTATATTTATTTATTTTTTAATACTGACCTCAAGAAAGATACTGCCAATCTTCATGGTTATTTTACTTATTGCATTGCTCTATTTTTTATTCCGAAGTGATAATCAATTGATGATATTTTACATTGTAAGCCTTACAGCTCACTTTATATTGGGTGTCTTATTAGGTGAAGTCTTGCAATCTTCAGTCACTATTTTCAAACTGAACTTTTCACAACAATCTGTATCTTGGGATGGCAGTACTTTAAAAGAGTTAACACATGTCCCCACCTTTATTTACAGCTTTATATGGATAGCGATTAATGTCTTCACAATTTATCAATTATTTCATGGATACTTATTTACTTAATCACTTAGCTTGAGAAGATGTTTCTAACGTCTACTTCAAGCTTTTTTATTTTTCTCAAACAAAAAAGTGGATGCTAAAAGCTATCCACTCCAGAAATACCATTTATTTTTCAGCGTAAATATGTGCTGCATTATCATAGCTTAAAATTGTCACATTTTCGTCTTTTTGGACAATAATCACTTTGTTTGTATCATCTTTATTAATGATTTTAATTTCTTCGTCAATTAATATATCTTTACTTGATAAATATATTAGTAATTCAGTCCGATCACGGACACGTTTAATCGTTACCTTATCATTAGCCTCGAATGAAAGCAAATTCGTGGTATAAAGTTCCTTGTACTTACTATCACGTGGTATCACACCACCGTGAGGACAAGTGATTGGATAATTCAATAATTTATCCAACCGTTCTACAAACAAATTGGATACTTTATGCTCTAAAACTTCTGCTTCTTGATGTACTTCTTCCCAATTATATTTCAATATTTTTATTAAAAACAATTCAATTAAACGATGACGCTTAATAATGTCCAGCGTGTACGTCAAACCTTTATCTGAAAGTTGCACACCTTTGTATGGTTTTGTTTCAACATACCCAGTTTTTTCTAAACGGTGAACCATTTCACTGACTGAAGGTGGTTTGATGTTTAAATATTGGGATAGTGTCTTATTTGAAACAAAAAAATGATCGCCATTGTGCGTTAAAATCGCCTTTAAATAGTCTTCTTTTTCTTCAGTTAGCATTATCTCACCTCTCAACTCATTCGCTTCATTGTATCACGAATCGACTTGACACGCTAAATCTTCATGGTATATTATAAAAATAATTAGGTTAACCTAAAAATATTATTAAGGAGGTCTAATATGTTAAAAGTTAAAAATCTAAATCTAACTTTAGGGAATAAACATGTCTTAAAAGATATTAATCTAAGCATCCCTATAAAAGGCGAGATTATCGGCATAATGGGACCAAATGGTGCTGGAAAATCATCTTTACTCAAATCTTTTATTGGGGAGTTTAAATCTACTGGTACCGCGCACTTAAACGATGATTACATACATAATTCATTAAAATCTATCACCTATATTCCACAAAAAGCACATATTGACTTAGATTTTCCAATTGATGTCGAACATGTTGTTATATCGGGCGCATACAAAGATATTGGTTGGATTAAATGGGTAACGTCAGAAACTAAAAAACGATTAAATCAATTGATGAAAACCTTGGAATTAGAAAGTTTACGTCATCGTCAAATTTCACAATTAAGTGGTGGCCAATTACAACGTGTACTTGTCGCACGTGCACTAATGACGGAAAGTACGCTTTATTTGTTAGATGAGCCCTTTGTTGGTATTGACTTCCATAGTGAACAAATCATTATGGCACAACTACAAAAATTGAAAAATGAAGGTAAATTACTTTTAATTGTTCATCATGATTTATCAAAAACTGAAGAGTATTTTGATCGTGTCATACTTCTAAACAAAACAATTCGTTATTTTGGTGATAGTAGTACTGCAATGCTGCCCGAGAATTTGAATAATACATTTTTAAATTCAACCACAAAAATTGAAGCGACTTAACACAACAGAAGGGAGAAAATTTATTATGGATTTTATTCAACATTTACTCGATTATAAATTCTTAAGCAATGCCTTAATTATTTCAATCGTAGTTGGAATTGTATGTGGTACAGTTGGCTGTCTCATCGTCCTTAGAGGGCTCTCGCTAATGGGTGATGCCATGAGTCATGCTGTGTTACCTGGTGTAGCCCTATCTTTCTTATTCGGTATACCTATGTTTATCGGGGCACTCATTACAGGTATGATTGCCAGCATATTCATTGGCTTTATTACGAAAAACAGTAAAACCAAACCAGACGCTGCTATCGGTATCAGTTTCACAGCATTTTTAGCGATGGGTATTATTTTAATCAGTTTGATTAACAGCACCACTGACTTATACCATATATTATTTGGTAACTTGCTCGCTGTAACTCAATCAACATTTTGGTCAACAATTATTGTTGGTTTGCTTGTTATGATATTAATTATAATATTTTACAGACCGCTAATGGTCTCAACATTTGATCCAGTATTTAGCCGAATGAGTGGTCTAAACACTACAATCACTCATTATTTTGTAATGCTTTTACTATCGCTTGTAACTGTAGCAAGTATTCAAACTGTTGGCATTATTTTAGTTGTCGCATTATTAATTACACCAGCCTCAGCAGCATTCTTAATTGCCAAGAAATTACATACAATGATGATTATATCGAGTCTTTTTAGTACGATCAGCGCGATTGTTGGTCTCTATTTTAGCTATCTTTATAATTTACCAAGTGGCGCAACAATTGTATTATGCGCATTCTTGATTTACATCGTTACTTTTATATTAAGTAAATTTCAAATTTTTAATAAGAGAGGACAAATTATATGAAAAAAATAATAGCAATTGCACTCGTTTCCATCCTTTTATTAAGTGCATGTAGCAATGGGAGCAATGAAAAAAAGGATACCACTTCAAATGATAAATTAAAAATCGTTACAACAAATTCAATATTATACGATATGGTCAAAAATACTGCCGGTGATAATGTTGAAATACATAGTATTGTGCCAATTGGCCAAGATCCTCATGAATATGAAGTTAAGCCAAAAGATATCAAAGCATTAACTGATGCAGATATAATTTTTTATAACGGTTTGAACTTAGAAACAGGAAATGGATGGTTTGAAAAAGCATTAAGTCAAGCCAATAAAGCAACTAAAGATGATTCAGTAGTAAAGCCTTCTGAAAATGTAAAACCTCTGTATTTAGAAGGTGGCGAAGGTGACAAATCAAAACAAGATCCACATGCTTGGTTAAGTTTAGATAATGGTATTAAATATGTTGAAACAATCCAAAATACAATATTAAAACACGATAAAAAACATAATGACGAAATCAAAGCTCAAAGTGAAAAGTATATTGGAGAATTAGAACAACTTAATAAAGAAAGTCATGATAAATTCAATGATATTCCTAAAAAGCAACGCGCAATGATCACAAGTGAAGGTGCCTTCAAGTATTTCTCTAAACAATATGACATTAAACCTGGTTATATTTGGGAAATTAACACTGAAAAGCAAGGTACACCTGAGCAAATGAAACAAGCTGTTCAATTCGTAAAAGATAATAATTTGAAACATTTACTTATTGAAACGAGCGTTGATAAGAAGAGTATGCAAAGTTTAAGTGAAGAAACAAAAAAAGACATCTTTGGCGAAGTTTTTACTGATTCAATTGGTAAAAAAGGATCTAAAGGTGATTCTTATTACAATATGATGAAAGAAAATATCGAAACAGTACATGGCAGCATGGAATAAGTCGATAGGCTATTTAACCTTTTTATAGGTGAATAGCCCCATGTCGTACGTTACCCTCCTTATAAACGTACGGCATGGTGGTATTCAAGCCTTAAATCATCTCCTTAACTCCATCAATGGTTGATTCCTCCCCCATTGATGGAGCTTTTTTTAGCGAACCATAGCTTTACTTTCGAAGTTAAGATCGTGGTTCTTATGCATGCGCCTTGGCGTATGCGTGCCTTTGCTCCCCTGAAAGGAAGATAGTTCCGCTTATGCTCATATATTCCTTTTATACTTCTTATAACAAATCATATTTAATAAAGCATCCATGTACACAATAAATCACATAAAAAAGTACCAACTAGGTCATAAGACTTTGTTGGTAAGCGGAAAGGAGTGGGACAAAAATCCTATTTTACTAACAAAATTTCGTCTTGCGACTCCTATAAAGCTGACTATACAATGGAATATAGGAGCTGAAGCTCTTGCATAAGAACTACTTGTCTTCATAAATGACGCAGTAGTTCTTTAATAACTTAATATAAGCGCATTTTCAATTCATTTAACAACTGCCAATATAATAAAAGAGGCTGAGACATAAATACATGTCTCAGCCTCTTTTATTATATTTAAAATCATTCCTTAATCCGTTAAACTATCTACAATAATCATTTCATCATAATTGATTGCTTCACGTATTTTCAAAGCAGTAACTTCACTTACCTCTTCATCATCTACCAGTTGATTCAATACACGGCGTTGCTCTTTAAGTGCCGTTAATTTAATTTTTGTTATCGAATTCTCGGTTTTTGCATTAAAGAAATTAGATGGTGTCAAGTTATCTATACGTATAAGATAACTATCACAAATCATACCTACTTCTAACTTATTATCTTCAGTTGTTTCTTTACCTAAACGACTTACAACACGGTAATGTACTGTACGCACAACATTAGAGATTTCTCGCAAGTTGTCGATGATTGATAATGAAGTAGCTGCATTGGTTTTAACTTTATGTTTAATTCTTTGTTTTAAAATCAAAGCTCTAGCTTCAACTTTTATACGTTGAAGTAAAGAAGCTTGCTTATAGACTTGTGTACGTTCGGAATAACGCATATAGTTATCTAGAACGTTAGAAGTAATATCCCCATTTTCTACTAAACTATTTAGCGTACTATTTTCAACAGCAAATGCAATATTTTGTAATCTTTGAAGTTCCTTCGTATTTTCATCTTCATTTTCCACAGTTTTTAAAAATGCTAATTTTTCATGATAATCTTTGATTACATTACCATATTGAAAACTAGATTCTACAGAAGACATTTGATTTAAATTATCAATGACTTTTTCCAAAATTAACACACGTGCCTGCTTGAAACTCATTCCTTTTTGTTTCGGTTTTTTAGCACTTGGTGTAACTAATGGTAAGATAAATTGCGCAACAACCAAACTAATAATCACCATTCCAGATGCTATAAAAAGCAAATCATCCCTAAAAACAAAAGAATGATGATCCGCTAACACATACGGTAAAGTTAAAGCGATTGCTAAGGAAATTGTGCCGTGTACTCCGCAAACCGTCATGATAAATGCATACATGCCACGTTTTGGAGGTGCTTCTGTCGGTTTTTGATTATCTTCATTATAAGAAATTATCTTTTGGAATGGGCTAACCGGTAAGTAAAAGTAAGGATATAATATGAACACCCATAAAAATCTAAATAAATATATCGCAAGTGCAATTAAACAAGTAACAACAATTAAAAAAATCAAATTATGTGGTTCATTTTCTATAATTCTTCCTACTACTTCAGGTATTAAATATCCTAAAATACAAAATACAAAACCATTTAATGCATAGCCTAATATATTCCAGGTATGGTTATAACTCATTTGCAATCTCGTACGTGCTTGCGCAATACGATCACGTTCAAAACCATGTACTAAACCTGCAACTACAGCAGCAATGATACCTGATGCATGAAACATTTCTGCCACTATATATGTCACAAATGGTGTAACAAGCTGTATAAATGTGAACATATTAATATTTTCAATACCACGTCTAGATAACGTCACTCTGAATCTTACTAAAGCTACCCCAATAAGAAGCCCAACAATAAAACCACCTATTGATGAAACAAGAAATTCTTCAACAGCATGTGTCAGTGAAAATGCACCTGTAACAAGTGCTGCTACAGCAATTTTAAAAGATATGATACCCGCAGCATCATTTAAAAGTGATTCACCCTCTAAAATTGTCATAGACCCTTTCGGTAGCACTTTTCCATTTGTAATAGCTTGAACTGCTACAGCATCTGTAGGACATAATATAGCAGCAAGCGCAAAAGCTGCAGCCATTGGTAATTCAGGCCAAATCCAATGAACAAAAAGCCCTACTACAATCACAGTAGTAATAACTAAACCTAATGCCATCATTAGCACCGGTTTAATATAACGCCTTAAGTGGACACGCGAAACCTTAACCCCTTCTACAAAAAGTAATGGTGCAATTAATGCAACCATAAACAATTCTGAATCGAAATGAAGTTCAACGGGCACAGGTATCACATACACCAACATACCGAGTATAATTTGAATGAAAGCTAAAGGCACTTTCGGTATAAAAATATGCACAAGTGAACTAACGATAACCAGTGCTAAAAAAATTAGTATCGTCTCAAATATTTGCAAAGTTTCACCTCTTTTCAGTTTAATTATTTCTTCATAATTGTTGAGGTTGAAACAATAAATAATATCGTTTTTTAAATAAATATACTGTGTCTCAAACTCTTACACCCTAATAGCAAATAGTATGATCTCTATCACCTATTTGATTAATATTTTTAAAATTAACACAATTACAAATATATATTATTTTATCATTTTTTTACCCTTTGCTTAAACGTATTACACTTGGAAAATTAAATTTTCTTTTTTATCTTCTAATATATAGTCTAATACGCGATTAAATAGTGTTGCATAATTTAATATTAAAATCACAATAACATGCATCTATAAAATAAATATGATACATAAGTACTCTAAACAACTAAAAAATGATGGGGCTGCGACATATACTTATGGCCCAACCTCATCATTTTCAAGAATTAATATTTCAGTTTTTATTAGTAGTGTTAATTAAGTCATGAATGTTTCGACTTCAATAAAATCAATATTTGAATATATATTAGTAATCTTGTTCTTTTTCATAAGTTTTACGTCTACGTTCTTCACGATCTTCTGCACGTTTTTTTAACATATCAAATGTATTATTTTCTTTAGAACTCAACAATATATTTGTTTGTCTTGGCGCATCACTTTTACGATACATGTAAGCCCCCGTACGATAAGCGGCACGTGATATTAAATGGCCTCCGACAGGTGACGTTAAATTAATAAACACCAATGCCAAAATAAGTCGCACGCTTAAATAACCTTGTGAAGAAATAAAATAGATAATAACGCCTACAAGCGTCAGTAATACTGAAAGTGTAGAACTTTTAGTCGATGCATGACTTCGTAAAAATACATCTTGAAATTTAATTAAACCTATTGCACTTATTAATGCAATAATACTACCTAAAAACATCATAAATGCTGCTATTAAATTAACGATTTCGCTTGTTATTTGCATTGAAGACGTGCCCCCCCTCTATAAATCTAGAAATGGAAACGGTACTTACAAATGAAATGATAGCGATTAGTAGAATTGAATCAAGGAATGAGAATGTACCAAAGACGATACTGAGCATACCTACCATAGACATAAGTATCGCACTTGCGGTATCAAAAGCAACTACCCTATCAGCAGTCGTTGGTCCTTTAATCAATCTAAATAAAGTTAATAATAATGCAATTCCAAACAAAATTAGTGCACTTGTAATAAAAAAATCAATAAGGGATTCAATCATTCTGCCACCTCCAATATGAGTCCTTCATATTGTCTAATACTTTTCAGCAATTTTTGTTTCTCTTTATCTGAGACATCAATTGCGTGTATAAAGAACTTTTGTTTCTCTTTTGAAATTCTTATTACAGTTGAACCAGGCGTTATAATTATTAAAATTGTTAAAAAGGTAACTTCCCAATCACTACTTAACGTTGTTTCATAAGTTACTAAGCCCGGATTTAAATCTTTAGTTTTAAATAAAATATAATTAATTGTAGTCATACTGGATGTGACTAACTGGTATAGATAAACAGCTAAAAATTTAATCGTTACCCAAACTTTTTTTAGATAAAATTGCTGTCCGAAAAAGCGATGTAAAATATAGATAACTAATAAACCAATAAGGTAACCTGCGGAGAATGTTGATGCTTTAAAAGATTCTTCATCTTGAAAAAGCACCCATAAAAAAGCAATGACAATGTTAAGCAAGACTTGTTGCATTATTTATCCTCCTTCACTAAATGAGGGTTAACTATTTTTTCATATAATCCATCATCCATGTTTAAATGTGTCGCATTATCCGTCACTTTGAAAATCAATGGTGCTGCAAGTCCCATAGCTAGTATCACTACTGTTAATATTCCAATGAGACCTTTACGATACGTAGGTATTTTTTTAAATGCTGTTTCTTCAGCTTTCTCCTCATTACCCAGATACATCGTGAAGAAGATTCTGAACAAACTAAACATTGCAATTAAACTTGTAATTATCATTAACGCTAAGCCAATATAATTACCGTTTTCTATAGCACCTTTAAAAATGAATACTTTACCAGGGAAACCACTAAATGGCGGTACGCCTCCGATAGCTAAGATCATAACTACAAAAGCCACACCAAAGAATGGTTCTTGTTTGGCTAGACCATTTAAATTTCGATATTGTCTGAATCCAGTAATATACACTAAACTACCAATAATAAAGAATAGCAGTGTTTTAACGACAATGTCATTAGCTAAATAGAAAATAGCACCATTGACACCAGCATAAGTATTTGATCCTAATCCCAATATGATAAACCCAATAGAAAGTATAACTTGATATGCTGCAATTTTTTTAATATCACGATAAGCAAGTACACCAAATGCTCCAATCAGCATTGTAATACAAGCTAAAAATACCAGTAGTGGATGCGTAATGCCTTCATGACCATCAAAAATTAATGTAAAGAAACGGATAAGTGCATAAGCCCCTACTTTAGTCATTAATGCTGCAAACAGTGCTGCAAGTTCTGTATTCAAAACTGCATATGCTTTAGGTAGCCACATAAAGAGCACTAATGCAGCCTTAGCACCAAACGCAATTAAAAAGACCATAGACACAATCGTTATAGCGCTTTTGTCATTCATCTCATTTAAACGTTGTGCTACAAGGGCAAAGTTTAAAGTACCTGTGAGTTTATAAAGCAGCCCAATACCTAGAAGTAATAACCACGAACCAAGTATATTAAGCACCACATAAATAATTGCTGCACGTAATTGTTCGATTGATTGTCCTAATGTGATTAGTACGAAAGATGCCAATAACATAACTTCAAACATGACATATATATTAAATAAGTCGGCCGTTAAGAATGAACCTATGACACCTACAGTTAAGAATAAGATGAAACTTGGTAGATAATAACGTATTGCTCTTTTCTCTGTTCTACCAAAGCCATAAGCCATAATTAAGGTAACAACGAAACTGGATGTAGTAACCATCAATAAGCTTAATGAATCACCAACAAATTGAATACCAAAAGGTGCTTCCCATCCTCCAAAATCTAAGGCAATGGGTTTGTTATACATTACGTGAATTAATAAGAACAATGAAATAACTGTTGTAACAGCCATCGTTCCAATTGAAAACATTCGAGACAACCTACTTTGTGTACGGATGAAGACAAGGGCTAATGCACAAACTGCTGGGAGTAGTAATGGTAGTATTAATAAATTACTCATTAGCATCGTCGTCATCACCTCTCAATACATCGATTTCATCTTCTTTTGTTACACGATACGTTCTATATACAAGTACTAATAGAAACGCTGTCATTGCAAAGCCGATTACAATCGCCGTTAAAACAATTGCCTGTAATAAAGGATCTACAAAGTTTTTACTACCTTCTCCGATCAAAGGTTCAACCATATTCTTTCCATATTGACCCATGCTCATAATAATTAAATTGCCTGCATGTGTGTAAATAGAAATACCTATAACGATTCTTATTAAATTGACTGATAATATCATATACGTTCCGATAAATATTAAGAAGCCAATAACCATTAATAATATAAGATTCATGAACGACCACCACTTATAGATAACATAACCGTTACGACGACACCCACAACAGATAATACAATACCTGCTTCAAATAACGTTACGGTTGTTAAATGTACTTCACCTAACAAAGGTAATTCCATATATGCATCAGTTTGGTAAAGGAACGGTTTACCAAAAAACATAGGTACAACTGCAGTAGCAAATGAAACTAATGAACCTGTAATCATTAATATTCTAAAATCTAAAGGCAAAGCGACTAACACTTGTTTAACATCGAAGGCCAAGAACATTAAAATAAATGCTGAGCTAAATACAAGACCACCAATAAAGCCGCCACCTGGATTATTATGACCTGCCAAAAACAGATAAAATCCAAAAGTTAACAATATAAAAACGACAATTTTGGTTACCGTTCGTAATACAACATCATTCTCTTTCATCTTGACCCCTCCGTTCTTTAAAGTTAAGTAATGTATAAATTCCTAAACCAGCAATGATGAGTACCATACCTTCAAACAAAGTATCTAGTGCACGGAAGTCACCAAGAATGGAATTTACAATATTTTTTCCGCCTGCTAATTTGTATGCATCATGGTAAAACGTCGAAATTGTAGGCATCGAGTCACTTTGTTGTGCAATAAATACGAGCATGACTACAATCACTGCCATCAAGAGCGATACAATAATTTTGACCACTTCGCGTTTTTTGTGAACTTTTGTACGCGGTACGTTGGGTAGTCTTGAAAAACTAACAATAAATAATATTGTTGTAATCGTTTCTACAACTAATTGTGTTAATGCTAAATCTGGTGCTTTCATTAATATAAAGAATATCGTTACACAATAACCGATAATTCCGTTTAAAATAACCATTGTTAAACGTTGACGTATAAATGTTAAAGCAATACCTAGTACAAATACGACAATTAATGTAATTACTTCTAACGGACCAAATTCACTCACATGAATTTGGTGCACTTTTGGAAATCCTGCTTGAATAACTCCATATACCACAACCATTATAAAAATAAGTAAAGTTAATGTGATGTAATGATTTAAACGGTTATTCATTAAAGTACGAATTCCGTGTCCTGAATATAGTTCAAATTGTTTATATGTCCCTAAATATAAATCTGTAATTGATTTCACTTTAATCTTATCAGCATATTTTTTCCAATCGATTTTAAATGCTGCTGTAAAACCAACAACCATTACAATCAAACTTAAAATCAACGGTAAATTAAATCCATGCCACTGGGAAACATGTGGCGCTATTTTATCTACATTTTCTCCAATTGTGATACTTCGTAACGCCGGTAAAATAATATGATGTCCAAATATATTTGGAACAAAGAATATTATCGGTAACAAAATCATCATAATTGCAGAAGGTAGTGTGAACATGAACGGTTCGTGAGGGTTTTTTAGTGGTAAATCTGCTTTCTGGTAATCCCCCCAGAAAACTTCCTTAATCATGTAAACTGCATAAATCAAAGTAAATATACTTGCTACAACGCCTATTACCGCAATAATTACGGTAAGGAACATGTTAAATTGGGGTAATTGGTGTGCACTCACAAGCCCATCAAAGAACATTTCCTTACTCAAGAAACCATTTAAAAATGGAATACCCGCCATCGATAAGGCAGATAGTAACATTATTATATGTGTAATGGGAAATACTTTTCTTAAACCTGATAAGCGACGAATGTCTCTTGTGCCTGTTTCATGGTCAATAATACCTACACCCATAAACAGCGCACCTTTAAATAATGCATGATTCATTAAATGGAATAAAGCTGCGAACAGTATTAAACCATAAACTTTAGAAAGTTCACCTGTTGGATGCTGCGCAAATCCTCCACCAAGTCCTACCATTGATACAATCATACCTAATTGACTAATTGTAGAATAAGCTAATATTGCTTTCACATCAACTTGGCGTATTGCATTGACCGCACCAAAAATCATTGTGATTAAGCCAACGAATGTTACACAATAAATATAGAAATCACTTAAACCTAATACAGGTGTGAATCTAAATAGCAAGAATATACCTGCTTTAACCATTGTTGCTGAATGTAGATATGCACTTACTGGTGTTGGGGCAGCCATCGCTTTCGGCAACCAGATGTGAAATGGAAATTGAGCTGACTTTGTAAATGCCCCTATTAAGACGAGAATAATAATAGGTATAAACAAGTCACTTTGGGCAATTTTATCACTCTGTTCAATAATTGAAGTTATTGAATTTGTTCCTGTTACAGTGTAAATCATAATGAAGCCCGCTAGTAATGCCAAACCACCAAAGACTGTAATCATAAATGATTGTATAGCTCCAAATTGACTATCACCTTTATTGTACCAATATGCGATAAGCAAGAATGAGGACACACTTGTTAACTCCCAAAACACATACATCAGAATAGTATTGTTAGCAGTAACGATACCTAGCATACTGAGCATAAACAGTAATAAATATACATAAAAACGTGGTAAATTATCATGCTCTTTAGACAAATATTGAGTTGCATAGTAAAACACGGCTAATCCAATGAGTGAAATTAATAAACTGAAGAATAAACTCAATCCATCTAATCTAAAATCAATATTGATATCTAAGAGTGTTAGCCATGGGATCTTAATCGTTATAAAATGCCCTGCCATCACTCGAGGTATTTGCCATAAGAAGTAAATCGAAGAAATAATTGGTGCAATTAAAGCAATTTGACCTGCAAATCGCTGAGATTTAGGATTTATTAGTGTGAACAATACCGCTACCATGATTATAATCAAGGCACCTAGCAAATATATTAAACTCATCATATCCCTCCTTTAATTATATTTTATAAATTTAAAGCTATTGTTGTTTTAGTTGTCTTCGCTGAAATACCTATGAATTTCATAGTTTCAAAAGTTGTTTGATGACCTAAATATTTTTGAATAATAGAAATAGAAATACCAGATTGATAAGCATGATAAGCAAATGTCTTTCTTAACGTCGTCAAACCAATATGTAACATGCCTAGCTCTTCAGCTGCAGCATGGATAATACGATATGCTTGTTGTCTTGATAAACCTTTGAAAGTTCTATTTGATCGAAATAATAACTCATCATTTTTAAGATCTTCTTCGGTAATAAAGATCATTAATTCATTCCTCAATGTATCGGGTAATCTAATATGAATATTGGGAGCATGATTCTCTAGCCAATACTGTTTAATATCGTCGTCTTCGTCTTTTACGTCTGACACACAAAGATTTAGTAGTTCGGAAAGTTTAACACCAGTATGTATTGCAAATTTGAATAATAAATAATCTCGTTTCGACTTATTACTTAAGACTTCATACATAGACTTTATCTCTTTTATATCCCTTATAGGGTCCACTTGATTCATATATTCACCTCTTAACAAATTGAATGTTTCTTATTTAATGATATATGATATTTATGTCACATGGAAGTGTTTAAACCGAATTTCTCAAAAAAAATTTGACCATTTTAGGATGTTTATTCGATATATATAGTGAAAGGAGGTTAAGCAAATGAACCAAATCAAACAGCTTGCAGTCACATTATCCCGCGTTTTGTACGATCAAGATGGAAAAGCTTCAAAGTTCAAGCGTCATTTCGCAAATTTAAATACAGCATCAACACCTGAACAAATAAAAAGCTTCAAGTCTATTATTGAACAAATTACTGGAGAGCACTTTGACACAATCGAAGTTATTAAAACAGAAACAATTAATTAAGGAGGAAAATCAAATGATGTCCCAAACATTAGAACTTATTTTCAATGATGCTGTGAATAAAACAATCAAATTACAACTACCTAAGATCGAACATTCAGTAAACGAAAGTACAGTTAAAGAAGGAATGAATAAATTAATCACGCTTGATATTTTGAGACCGCAAACAGGGATCCCCACAAAAGTTCATTCTGCACAGGTAATAGATAAGACAACAAATGTTCTATTTGAAAATTAGTTAATTCTACTATAAATCTATTAACTTAGATGATTAACTAAAGAAGGCTTGAAACAATTGTTTCAGGCCTTCTTTTTACGTAGAATAATTGACGCTTTATACAGTCCATCAATTAACTACAATATTATTGAAATATACCCTTAATCTCTATAGGGTCTTAATCTAACCGTATCACCAAAAAATATCTTTTTCTTACCTAACTTCTTGCATATTGCATATTTATCATATACTTCAACAATTTGAGCTAAATTTTTATAAGATCTTCTTGGATTTAACACTTCTATAAATTGATTTTTCTTAATGCCATCATTACTTCCTGCTCCAACAAAAAAAGTTTCTTCATCTGTTAGTCGAATTATGGAAAGCTGTTTCAATATAATTAGTCACTCACTTCTTCAAAAGCTTTTATTATTATAAAGTTATTACTACTTCATAGTTGTTAATCTTATTTCCCAAAAACCATTAACATACGTATTCTATTATATTTTGTGTGTTGTGTACATTATAATAAACTAAAAAGCTAATTTTCTTTTAAATAATTTAAACATAGGAAAAACATAACCTTTCCTATATAATGTAATTATCCTAATAGAAAGCGTGATTTAATGTTTCTTTTATATATTATTGGGATTATCGCAGGTATGGTTGTACCATTTCAGACTTCAATCAATTCTAGACTAAGTCTTTATACAAAGTCTTCATTCTATGCGTCAACAATCTCATTTGCAACAGGTACAATCTTTTTAATTTTAATGAATCTTATAACTAACCCTCATGCCTTTACTGCACAATTTTACAGTAATCAATCTTTTAGTTACATATGGTTTGTCGGCGGTATCTTAGGTGTCATTTTCCTAACTGGAAACTTACTTCTTTTACCCCGTTTGGGTGCATCTCTTACTGTAGTGCTCACTGTAGCTGGTCAAATCATTATGGGTGTGACAATTGATACATTTGGTTGGTTTGGAGCCGATAAAGAAACCTTTACAGCATTTAAAGTACTAGGTATTATCTTTTTGATTTTCGGTATCATTCTGATGAACTATGTTCGTAGAAACCCTAAAGACAAAAATAAAAATAATTCAATTTATATTTGGTTAATCATTGGCTTTATATTTGGTTTCTGTCCACCTATTCAAACTGCTATTAATAGCGCATTGGGTCAACAAATAAATTCCTCTGTAATGGCTTCTCTAATTTCATTTACAGTAGGTACAATCGTATTATTTATTTTGACTTTAATTTTCAATAGAAGTCTTAAACTTACTACTTTCACACCTAAAGAAGGACGTCTTAAGCCCATTTACTTTATCGGTGGTATCTTAGGTGTGATTTTTGTGACTACGAATATTATTTTAATGCCTCACCTTGGTGCTGCATTAACTACAATTATAGTTATGCTAGGTCAAATGTTAATGGGTATTATTATAGATCATTTTGGCTTGCTTGGTACATACAAAAATAAAATTACTAAGAGAAAAGTTTTTGGTATTATTGCCATAATGATTGGTATTGTTTTATTGAGATTATTTTAAAAATTGTTCCCTTGAGTCATTTACTTTTAACATTTAGTAAATGACTCCTTTTTTTATAACAAAACCCCTGCTTTTCGCTGTATAATCTAATCATCAAACATCAAGAGGTGACATCATTGAAGAAAATCATTATTTTATTTACTGTATTGATAATACTTTGTAGTATCGGCGCCCTAAGTTTTTACTTTTTCAAAATTAAAATAGCCACGAGTAAACCAGAGCACCATATTGACACTTTGAAAATAACCTATAATAAACCCTATACCTTTATAGGAAGTCAAGAACCTGCTCAACGATTTCCAATTTATTATGAACCCCATAAAGGTTATATTAACGATTGGTTCGTTAAGTCACACGACAAAATAGAAAAAAACCAGCCTCTATTCGAATATTACAATCCACGTATTGAACATCAAATCAGTAGTAAGCAAAAATACCTTGCACAATTAAAGGCAAACAGTAAATCTTCCACTTCACCCATACATTCAGAAATATTACGTCTACAAAATCAAATCGCACAACTCCAAGAACAACTTCGTATCACAGTTTATGCTCCAACGTCTGGCATCGTCCATATTAATAAATCATGGTCTAATCAAACTAAATCTCCTGTTATGCAAATTTATGATTCTACTACAATAATCAAAGCTGAAATTGATGAAGCGATGATTGACAAGCTTCATTTAAAAGACAAAGTTTCTATTAAAGATAATAACCAGAAAACATTTGACGGTGAAGTGAATTATATTTCTAATTTCCCAATAGATATAGACACATCAACTAAAAATTCCAAATATTTAGTTGAGATAAATTCAAAATTTCCCGCTGTATTTGGTAAGCATTTCAAAGTAGAAATACCTAACCACATCATTGAAGTTCCTAAAACAGCAATACATGATGAGCAATTTGTTTTCATACAAAGAAATAAAAAATTTATAAAACGGGTTATTAAAACACAAAATTCGGGTAATAACAAAGATGTACTAATTCTTGAAGGTTTAAATCAAGGAGGTGTCATAGCTAGAAATGCTGATACTGTGCTGTCTAAAAATTAGACGTACACGTTATAAAAAGTTATATTTTTAAAATTCAATAAGATTATTTAGCCTTTTTATCATATGACGGTAAATTGAAAAACAGAAGAATAAATTTTGATTAGCGTATTGGTGTTTAAAGAATTGAATTAATAATAGAAATCATTAACGTAATGCTTAAACATGTTTTTGTTTACTTTCTATTTTTATTTAGTTATAATAAACTAAATAATAGAGGTTTTAATATATTTCACTTAAATATAATCGAGCCACAAATTATGATAAACACTTTGTATTTAACTTTCAATTAAGACAAATAATCATACAAAAAAATTATTAATATGTATATTTGATTGGGCATTTAGAATAGGGAGGAATTAGGATGGCTATCACCAAAATCAATGATTGCTTTGAATTATTAGCTATGGTCACATATGCTGACAAACTAAAAGGTATTATCAAAAAAGAATTTTCAGTAAGTTTCGAGGAGTTCGCTGTATTAACATACATTAGCGAGCACGAAAGTGAAGAATATTATTTAAAAGATATCATCAATCACTTGAATTACAAACAACCACAAGTTGTTAAAGCTGTTAAAAACTTATCTCAAGAAGATTATTTTGATAAGAAACGTAACGAACAAGATGAAAGAACTGTATTGATCTTAGTTAACACTAAGCAACGTAAAAAAATCAATGAATTATTAACTCGCGTTAATAATCGTATTAAAGAAGCTAACGACGAAAAAGAAGTTTAAGTTAATTTAAATTTATACAGTCACACAAGTTTCTATAATATTGCTAACTTATTTTTAAAGGGATTTTCCAATATATTGGAAATCCCTTTTTTATATGTACTCCCCCTTTTCATGATACCAACTACACTTCATAATCTTCATTCCTTACAAAAATAAAAAATACTGTTGATATAAAGTCCTGAGACATTATATCAACAGTATTTAATAAAAACATTGCAGTATCTATATATATAAAATAGTAATGCGTATTTTAAAACGATTTTGCAAGAAACATTTATATTAAATCATCCTTTTGATGTTGCAAAGTGCTAATAAAATCTAAATACACTTCCACAAAATGATTGGGTTCTTCAACATGTGGCGCATGACCTGATTGCTTAAATTCTAAAATAGTTAAAGTTTGAAACGCATAATCGTATCTATCCGATGATTCTCCCATAAATAAAGGATCATATTTTCCATTAACTAGAAGTGTTGGAACATTAACATGTTTAATCACAATATCTTTATTAAAAACTGGAAATCCCATTAATGCTCTTGTCGCAACAGCACTGTCTTCGGCTGATTGTCTACTATAAATGAGCTGGTTTTGAAACCATTTTTTCGCTTTCCCTTGGTCTTTATACATATACGGTAATAATAAAATAAGTGCTTCAGATTTATCAAAACCTTCTATTTCGTCTTGATGTTCTATCATTAATTTATTTAATCCGTGTACACTGTCTATCAAATTAGATGCAATTAAAGTTAATGATGCCACCATTGATTCATATTTATTAGTAAAACTTTTAGCTATTAAGCCACCCATATCATGTCCAATTAAATGCGCTTCTTCAACATTTAATTTTTTCATTAACATTTTCAAATCTTCAACATGATCTTCTAAATTAAAGGAGTTTGGCTTAGAAGATTTACCATGTCCTCTCACATCGTAGACAATAACCTCAAATTTATTTTTCAATGCATCTTTCAAGTTATATAAAGAAGCCATATTGCTATCTAGTCCATGTATTAATATAACAGGAAAACCTTGACCCTCACGGATATATGCTATCTCGTTGTTACAACTTGTTTCGATTTTTATCATTATGGGCCACCTCCCTTTACAGAAGTAATATACCCTTATTTCATGTTTATTACGCTATTATTTTTGTTTGTCAGAATATATCATTTATAAATTTATTATTTTTCTGTTCCAACTATTTAAAAACTCCCTTCAAATTAATATCTTGAAGAGAGTTTTTAAAATATATTTATATATACTAATTTATCCTTAGTTTCTAGATGAAATACGTATAGTGTAATAAATAATGACAATCAATAACAATACCCAAATAATTATAGAACCAATTTGAGCAATTTCAGGACTACTAATCATAGCGTCTATCGTTTTTTGACAAAGTAGTAAACCAATTCCAGTAAATTCTAATCTTCTAAAATAAAGACCAGCAATACTAAATATAATACCTACAAAAAAGACGGCTTGATGTCCATATACTGTTATTGCTACGATGCCTAAATTCATATTAAATGCGTGCCCAATAATGAGAATTAAAGACACCCCTGCAACAACTAATCCTATAATTCTTTCGAATTTATTACTATAAAGATAATTTTTCCAATCAATACGCAAATATATAAAAATCGAAATTGGTA
Organism: Staphylococcus sp. NAM3COL9; assembly: GCF_001431205.1. GTDB lineage: Bacteria > Bacillota > Bacilli > Staphylococcales > Staphylococcaceae > Staphylococcus. The sequence continues at coordinate 360,275 of NZ_LGPC01000014.1, forward strand.
AGATAATTAAACAATAAAAGATAGACAATCCTGTTGCTGCTTGATACGGCACAAATTGTTTATCATATAAATACGATAACAATACAAAATTAAGTATAAAAAACACAATAGGATTCAATTGCAATGTAAATAAATTACGTTGTATCGTCAAAATAACTTCAGCGGGTGATTTTTTTCTATATTCAATATAATCTTCATCTTTTTCTTCGGATTTCTGAAAATCTTTTTTCAATTTCACTTTAATGTCATCTATTAAATTTGGAGAAAGACCTTTATGAGTGAAGTAATCATTAATGTTTTCCACTAGTACTTTGTCGTTAACTCTCATGACAAGCTCCTTTAATAATATTTGAACTATATCTACTATAATTTAATTTATAATCTCATACTTACACTTATTTTAACAATAAAATAACCGACAAGTATATAGCTTTACACTTGCCGGTCAAATTATTCTTTTTAAAAGCTACAAGTAATACTTATTCACCAATATCTATACGATAAAGTTTAATATTTTTATCACTTGGAGATGACGAGCTGAATTGATATGAAGCTTCACCATCTTGCACATAGCCAAAATTACCAGTTACGTTATTATAATGCTCACGTGCGACTGCATCTTTACTTAATTCGTTTTTAACTTCATCATAGGCTGGGCCGTCAGTATCATTATAACTCATAGAAATACGAGTAATTTCGCCTTCATTTTTCTTGCCATCAGTAGTTACAATAAGTACACCATTCTCTTTTTTAAATTCGTAATAATGTTCATTGTCATCAGGTCGATGAGAATAGACTGGGGTATCGTTATTTTTCAATACGCTTTGAATAGACTCGCCTAATGTTGCGCCTTCTAATGTTGTATCTCCTTCTTGCAATGCTTTAACATTTTGGATAGAGTTACCTGAAGCCGCATCCACACTACCTGCACCAATTCCAGAAAACGCTAATCCTGAAACTAAAACTGCCGCAAATATTTTTTTCATAAGCACTCTCTCCTTTTATTTATAAGTTATTTTATGCTTATTAACAGTGTACTATAAATATTACGTAATTAACAGGGATGTTACAAAAAGATTACATATCCATATCATTTCGTAATATAAATACGCGGCTATACTATATTTTTGTTTTTTTCATTTGCTTTAATAAAATCTCCTACAACATCGAGGAATTTTCCTTGTTGTTCTATAAATGGATATAAACCTGATTTTTCGAACACTTCAAACGAAACATCTCCAATATAGTCGCCCACTTCTTTAGCTTCTACAACGGTTGTTCTTTCGCCATGTTGCCCAGCGACAATTAAAGTTGGCAAATGGATTTTCCCTAAATAATGCATAATATTATTATTATTAAATGATTCCTTAACTGCTTTTAGTTCAGCTTTCGTAGCAATCGCATTGGTATCATCTACTTGTTTTAAAAACTTTTTAGCAGTGCGTTTTGAATAATATAGATGTTTGTCAAAAAACTTTTGTTGCGCTTCTTGTTCCCAATTACGCACTTTATCCGAATATTTACGATACAAACGTTCTTCAGGTGTTATTTCGTTAAGTAACGTTGGATTGACTAACGTCAGTGTCGTTGCCATTTCTGGATATTGAGCAACAAATGAGGCCGCAACTGAGCCACCTAGCTCATGACCAATTAATGAACACTCTGGAATATATAAATAATCTAATAGCGCTTTAATATCCTCTGCATAAGTTTCAAACTCAATATCCTTTGGTTTATCTGAATAACCATGACCTCTTAAGTCAATAAGCACAACCTGATGCGTTTTATTTAAAGTATTTTCAATCTCATTGTACACAGATAAATTATCTAAAGCAGTGTGTATCACAGCTATAGCATCTCCCTCACCACTTGTTCTGTAATTCAAAGCGACACCATCTTTTGTTGTGAATAAATTCATTAATTATCTTCCTTTCTTCGCTACAGATAATATTGTTAATAATTCTTCAGTGCTCCTAATCGTAAAATCTATTTCTTCAGGTAATGGTTCTACTTCAACATCATCGTCTTCCCTAAACCAAACGCTAATCATTCCCATTGCTCTCGCAGGTGCAACATCATTTAATGGATCATCACCCACATACATCGTTTCTTCTGGTTTTGTCCCTAGTTGGGATAACATATCTTCAAAAATCTTAGGATGTGGCTTACGGTAGCCCACTGTTTCAGATGTAGACAAATAGTTAATCGCATCCTCTACACCTAAAGTATGCATCCGGAATTGTTTGATTTTCGACTTTCCATTTGCGATTACACCCGTGAGATAGCCATTACTTGTTAACTTTTCAAGTGTATAAAGCGTGTCGTAATAAGGAAATACATAACGGTAAAAGTGCATTTCAAAATCATTAAATAAGTCCTTCCACGTTAAGCGATCAACATGAAAATCTTTAATAATTGCTTTATACAACTCTGGTTTATCATGATCTTCATCATCGTCTAATTCTATAAATTTTTTCTTAAAATCTGCAAGTTGTATACGTACTAAATAGTCATGAAATCTTTCATACTGTTCTTCTATAAATTTTTCGCGTGATTTTTTTCGATCTAAAAGTGTGCCTTCTAAATCAAAGACGACCGCTTTCACTTGTGTTAAGTCCATCATCATTACCTCTTTATTCAAACTTTTGCTTTAATTTATGCTTAACAGCATACATATTCATCTATTGCTACTTCGTTATTCATACATACGTGACTGTGTAATCATGACATAGAACAATACTGGTATACCCAGTAAGGCGAGTATAATACTTGCAGGTACTTGGAATGGTTCTAAAACAACACTTCCTAACCAATCTGAAAGCACCATAATTGTACCACCAATAACCATATTAAGTACCATTTGTTGCCCTAAATCATAATGACCACTATGTCGCCGTACAAGTTGTGGTATAACCATACCAATAAAGCCAATAACACCAACATACGCAACGATTACTGCAGTTAAAATTGATGCAATCAGCAACACACTATATGCCATGCTTTGAACATTTAAACCTAATGATTTAGCTCGTAAATCACCAAGTTGTAATAATTTAATTTTAGAAATCATGCTTAACAAAATAATAACACCAATGAGTAACACTGTGCCAATGTATACCACTTCGTTATATTCAGCTGAAGAGAAGCCACCAAACATATAATTGACAATATTATTCATTTTATTTTGATTAAATATAATGAGGATATATAGAAAAGCGTTAAATAAAGCCCCTATCATAATACCCGATAATATCAATGTTCTAATAGGATAGCCTCTCGACATCGACATCGTTAAAGCAAGAACTAAAACCAATGTAATAATACTGAATACAACTGAAAATATTGGTAACCATATAAATGACATTCCTAGGACGACAGCCAAGCCTGACCCAAATGTTGCACCACTCGCTAATCCTAATGTAAAACTATCCGCTAATGGATTGTTTAATAACGTTTGAAACATATGGCCAGCTAGTGTTAAGCCAATACCTGCAAGCAATGCTTGTAGTGTTCTGGGTAGTCTAACTTGAAAGAGAATTGTTTGGGTCAATGTGTCACTGATATCCCCAATACTCCATAATAAACTTAGCAATATGCTAGCAATGAGTACTGTTAGCCATATTATGATTGATTTATAGTACTTCATTTTTTTGCCACGCTTTCAATGAAATCTTTCAATTATTACAATACCATCTGTTTATGCTTAACACTAAACCTCTCCAAATAAACACTTGGAATTTCATAAGCGCAAGACTGTACAGTTATATGGATAAATAGGCAAATTCCTACTATTTGTAAATAGCCTCTTTCAAAGCTTTTAATCCATCATCAATACGTGGCCCAGGACGTGAAATTTGATCGCCATTCACAGCTTCAACATGGTTTTGTTGCACTGCTTTTATGTCACTAAATCCACCACGATGGTTCAACGCTTGTTGGTATTCATCTTTAGAAATACCCATTGTCGAAATCATAACATCTGGATTTTTCTTAATAATTGCTTCTTTACTTACTTTTTGCCAACCCTTCATATTCGAAAAACTATTCGCTGTGTTTAATTGATTTAACATATCATCAAAAAATGTATTTTTACCTGCTGTATATATTTCTGGTTCTGAAGATACTTCCATAAATACTTTTTTTGATTTAGCATCTTTCGGTACAGATGCTTTCACTTCTTTAATATTTTGTTTCGTCTCTTTAATGAGTGCATTTGCCTTATTCTCTTTACCAGTCACCTTCCCAATTTGTTTAAATGTGCTATACATTTCGGTGAGCGACTGTCCATCTTTCACGTAGACTATTTTAACGCCACTATCTTTAAGCGTATTTAATATGTCACCACTTACCGATTTTTGTGATTCATGCGCTAAAATTAAATCTGGTTTTGCTTTTAATAAGGATTCTTTATTTAATTTCATTGCATCAAACTGCTGCTTATCTTTAACTTCTTTCGGATAGTCATCCACAGTCGAGACACCCACAATATTATTTCCTAACCCTAATTCATACAATATCTCAGTATTACTAGGCATCAACGATATAATCCTATCGTAAGAACGTTTGTCCGAATTCTGCGATTTCTCTTTAGGTTGATTTCCATTTATCTCACAAGCTGCTAATAAAAATACTAAAACAATTAAAAGACAAATCATTTTATGAGGTCTTTTCACATCGTAATCTCCTAGTTCATATTTTTCTTTATCATATCAAAATTCTGTTCAATTTTAATTAACAATGCTAAATTTTTTTCTATAAATACGCATTTGATTGTAAAATCCCTAAAAAAACCAAACGCCTTTTATTAGTTATTTGATGTCTAGTTAAGCATTTATGCCACATTTTATAAACTGCTCATCTTGCTCATACGTATGTGCCATATATTCGATAAATGGATTGTCACAATTAGTCACTTGAATCGATAAAATACGTTTGAATTCTTCAATGTTGTCAACTGCTTGATTAGGTGTAATGCCCCCATTTTGCAACCGAGTATTTTATTTTTTTCATCTACAGTACATTCAAAATATTGTTTTATTTCTTCTAATGTTAATTCTAGGACTCTTAAAAATAAAATATGCTGCAGTTTCGTTAGATTTTCCATGTTATATGATATGTAACCTTGCTCATAAATTTGATTGGTTATTAACATATCTATTTCATGATAGTAATGCAATATGCGCGTACTTACACCAGTAATATTTGCGATGTCTTTCGGACTAAATTGTTATTTCAATTATCTCGTCTCCTATAATGAAGTATGTCGTATTACGTTATGTGAAGGTCAACCCCTTGTTTAATTTTCAAAATAAGCATCTAAAAATGTATATTTTGTATTTATTTTACCGTTAAAATAATTTTTTCCAAAATTATCTAACAATGCGTGGAATTCATTAGCATCTTGATTTGAAAAGTCATTTGGTAGTTTAATGTGCCGCTTTAATTTTTCATAGCTGTCAGTTTGCGTATATCCTAATTTTCGATAGAGTCTCCTAGAATAACTGTCTGCAATAAACTCAACGCCTCCAAAGATATATACAATGAGTACATCAGCTGTCTCACTACCAATGCCTTTAATTTCTAACAATGTTTTTCTCAAATCTTGCTTATAGTAATCGTTAATCTCCTGATAATCAAAATCGTAGTGAGCCAACCAATTTAATAAAGAGAGAATTGTTTGTGCCTTATTTTTATAAAACCCACTTGATTTTATGAATACTTGCAACTCTTCTAACTTTAAATTCAAGATGTGATATGGTTCTAGATGTGTTGCTTGCTTTAAAGATTCAATTGCATATGCTGCATTTCTCCAATTCGTATTCTGAACGAGAATCGCGTCCAACATAACTTCTATTTTTGATTCTGCCGGCCACCAACCCTGCGGTCCCATATGCTCATATAGTAGTTGATATAACGTTTTTGTATCCAACATAATATACCCACCTCTCTTCAACTTTAAGTTTTATAATTACTTATAAGTTAGTTTATTTTTAAAAAAGAGCGAGCAACGATTTGTTGTTGGATAAGTTGTTAAACTATCTAATCCATACAAATCTATTACTCACTCTCGTTAATTGAATCTTATCACTTTAGACTTTTACTTACATAGATTCTGGTGCATTAACGCCAACTAAATCTAATGCATTATGCATTGTGATTTTGACTGCATTAATAAGCGCGATTAACGCTTTTGTCTTTTCAACATCATCTGTTAATACTTTTTCCGCATTATAGAATTTATGGAAGTGAGAAGCTAACTCTTGAATATAATTCGTAATTCTATGAGGTGCTCTTTGAACTGCTGAACTTTCAATCATTGTTTCGAATTCAGCTACTTTTTTCAATAAATCAATTGCTTTTGCATTTGTTATATATGAATAATCCGCTTCTTTTGAAGGTTTAATGTCTCTATCTTCAGCTTGTTTCAAAATCGAACAAATACGTGCATGTGCATATTGTGCATAATACACTGGATTATCTTGAGATTCTTGTTTCGCAAGTTCCATATCAAAATCAAAATGTGTATCCGGGCTACGCATTGTTAAGAAATAACGTGCAGCATCTACACCGACTTCATCCATAATTTCACGTAACGTAATTGCATTACCTGTACGTTTACTCATTTTCACTTCTTGTCCATCTTGCATTAATCGAACCATTTGCATAATTTGGATTTCAAGGCGGTCATTTTCTACACCAAATGTTTCTAACGATGCTTTCAAACGGTTAATATAACCGTGATGGTCTGCACCAAATAAGTTGATTAATACATCGTTGCCACGTTCTATTTTATCAAAATGATAAGCGATATCAGGCAAGAAGTAAGTGTAGTTGCCGTCTTTCTTGATTAATACTCTATCTTTATCATCTTTAAAATCAGTTGTACGTAACCACGTTGCGCCATCTTGTTCGTACGTATAGCCAAGTTCTGTCATTTTATCTAAGACTTTTTTAATTTCGCCTTTTTCGTATAAAGATGTTTCACTAAACCAACTGTCAAAGTGTGTATTGAAATCAGACAAATCTTTTCTTAATTTTTCCATTTCATAATCGACACCTAATTGTCTAAACGTTTTTATACGTCCGTCCTCTGAAAGGTCTTTTAACTCAGGTTGTTTGTCAGCTAAATCTTTACCAATATTAATGATATCCTTGCCGTGGTAACCACCTTCTGGCATTTCAAAAGAATCATCACCCAGCGCTTCAAAATAGCGTGATTCAATTGAGCGCGCCAAATTCGTAATTTGATTACCAGCATCGTTGATATAGTATTCTCTTGTTACTTGATAGCCTGCTGCTTCTAAGATATTGGACAACGTATCTCCAACTGCTGCATTGCGCGCATGTCCAATATGTAGGTCTCCTGTTGGGTTTGCAGAAACATACTCTACTAAGATACTTTTACCGTTAGCTTCTTCAGTATGGCCAAATTTGTCACCTTTATCCATTGCTTCAGAAATGATTGCAGTTAAGTACGAATTGTCTAAATAAAAATTAATAAACCCAGGTCCTGCGATAGCTACTTTTTCTACTTTAGCTTTTGTTGTATCTAAATTATCTACAATAGCTTGTGCGATTTCACGTGGATTGCGTTTTGCTATTTTTGTTAAGACCATTGCAATATTTGTTGAATAGTCACCATTACTTTTATCTTTAGGAATTTCTATCTTTATTTCTGGAATTTCACTCGTATCAGCAAGTTGTGCTTGTTGAATACTGTTATTAATTTCTTCAACCAACGTTTGTTTAACTTGATCAATTATGTTCATTATGGTGTCTCCTTATAAGTAATTTCATATTGATAAGATCCCATTTTCTCTTCATCTTGAATTAAATCATAATGTACTTTCAATTTGCCACCATCAGGAGTAACAAAATGTAAAATGGAATGTGTACGTACCGTGAGTGGAATGCGTCCGCCACTAATTTCATATAAAGTAATCGTATCTTCACCTTCAACAAAATGAAGAATCATTTTAATTTCACCGTTGCGAATGATTTTGACACCTGATTTCTCAATTTTCACCGTCACATTTACAGTCACATCATTAATTTCTTCTTGATATCGGATAAATTCAGCATTGCGTTTTTGCCAAGATCCTTGTGTTTTTTGCGAAAATTTCTCTTTATTATCAAATTGTTTAACAATTTGCTTCGTCTGGATATTAACATTGTTTTCCAATGTGCATTTCACCCTAATCTTTAAAATAATACAAACTATTATAGCATACTTGAAATAAGCAATACAGTTGCGGAAACAATTTTCAAAACGTTAATTTCATACTAACTGAAAGTATAAATTTCTTTTTACATGCAACACTTAGAACTAAGTTGAATTCACATAATAAAACAGCCAGAATTCAAACAATTCGGCTGTCTACTTGATCTAAAAACAAAATGTCTTAGATGTTACTTACATTAAATTTACTTAGTATCTAATGCATCATGCAATGTTTGTTCAGAATTATTCCACATCTCAATATCATGTACTTTAAGAAAATCTTTTAAAACTTGTTTGTTTTCTTCACCGATGTGTTCAATTTCTATTTGACGTTTCATAGATTTATCCATCATGTTGACGTGTTCCGGCATACTTTTATAGCCTCTACGAATACTTTTGTTCACCATTAAATAACAGCCTGTGACACCTGCATAGTACGGACCGTTTTCGCCTCGTTCAGTTGTAACCCAGCACAACCAATACTCTTTAGCCTCTTCACCTTCAACGACTTCTTTTTCTTTTATCCACTTAACACCTTTTTCTACACTTGCGCGCGCATGCATACCACCAATATCAATAAAGGCTTCTTTATTTTGAACATCAATAAAGACAGGCGCTACGTTATCTAAACTGATTGAACCGATATTCGTGCCTTTATGTCCATCTAGTGGATCATTCTTAATGATGTTAAATTTAAAACCTTTGCTTTCAGCCACTAGCAAACACCTCCAATAAAATAAGTTTCATAATTAATTGCAATAACTACGTTCTATTTTAAAACCCCAATATGCCTCATGTATACTTAAATGGTTTTTAAAAGTTGTATTCAAAACGACATTTTAATTGCCGATACTTTACCAGCATTGGTGAATCGCTAATTTAATTCGTTTAAAATACTGATAATCGCATTGCTTATATTTTCATCTTTAATTTCAGTAATAAACTCTTTAGGATAATATAATTTATAATCCTCTCTGTTTATACCAGTAATACTATGAATGATTAATGACTGACTACTAATTTCACGTATTTCACCATTACGGCGCAATAAATGAATAGGTTGTCTATCTGACCCTGGTCTATCATAATCGTATGGTAAATCCGAGAACGACTCACTTACAAAATAATAATTTGGATCTATACCTGCTTGTATAAACAAATCGGTTAATTCTGTAATTGTAATAATAGAACCGTCAAACGGCATATATTTAAATAAATCACGATTAATAAAACGACGCGATAAATCACTTAAGATTGCATCATCTTCTTTCACCCATGCTTTCAAATAATACAATACCACCGCTTCATCTAAATCCACGTATTGTTCAATTGTCATAGACTCTTCAAAGAACGGTATGAAATCTGTCGGATGCATTTTAAATGTATAGTTTTCCTCATATAACTGCTTTGCGCGTTTCAAACAATTATTTAATAGTACTTCACCACCTCGACTTACTGGGTGGAAATAAATTTGCCAATACATTTGGTAACGACTCATAATAAAGTTTTCTACTGCGTGCATACCACTTTCTTTAATAAGCACTTCATCTTTAGACGGCCGCATTAATCTTAAGATACGTTCCATATCAAACTCACCATAAGATACACCTGTAAAATACGCATCACGTTGTAAATAATCCATTCTATCTGCATCAATTTGTGATGAAATCATAGAAATCACTAATTTATTCTCATGCGTTTTATTAATTACATCTGCAACTTGTTGCGGAAAATCATTTGAGACACGTTTCAATACTTCATTTACTTCAGTTGGTCCCGTAATAATCGCTTGTGTAAAAGCTTCATGATCCGTGTTAAATATTTTTTCGAAACTATGTGAAAATGGTCCATGCCCTAAATCATGTAACAATGCTGCACATAATGCTAAGGGTCTGTCATCATTATTCCACGCTTCTCGACCATCAAATGAATCATCAATCAATCTACGTACAATTTCATATACACCGAGCGAATGCCCAAATCTACTATGTTCTGCCGTATGGAATGATAAATATAATGTACCTAACTGTTTAATACGACGTAAGCGTTGAAATTCTTTGGTCTTGATTAAATCCCAAACCACTTGATCTCTGACATGAATGTACCTATGAATCGGATCTTTAAAAACTTTTTCTTCAGGTAACTTTTGTGTAGCATAAGTTGTAAATATCAATGTAGTCCTCCTATTCATACCCTATACTTTACAGATCATTTTAATGGCTTACGTAACAATGCTAAGTCCATTGCTTCACCGTACATTACATGTGTGTATGAGCGTACTTTTTCAAAACCTTTTTGTTGATAGAACGTCATAGCCTCATCATTTTTATTATCTACCTCTAGATAAACTTCATTATATTCATCTTTAAAATATCTAATGCCTTCAGATAAGAGATTAGAGCCATAACCATGGTGTTGCCATGACGGGCTCACATAATGTGCAGACAAGAATAATTCAGAACCATAAATAAATATAGCGAAACCGATAATATTTTCATCTGCTTCGACTACTAAAAATAATTGATCTTCCAAACGTTTAAGCAAATGCTGTTCATTATATGAAGCAGCCAACAATTCATTCACTGTCTTAGCTGCATAAATATTTAAATACGTATTATACCAAGCTTTTGTTGCTACATCTCTGATACTGACAACATCTTCTACAGTTGCTTTTCTTACTTTATGCATGTTGCTCTCCCCCTATTTAGATAGGTAATAATAGCTACATTATAACATAATTTTAGTATTCAAAATACTTTATCTATCTAGATTAAAAATAGTTTGAACAACATAAATCATTTGTCCAAACTATCTTTTATATATTTACTTTTCACCTAATGTTTGTTGCCATTCTTGTGCACGTTTTAATGCGTAAACGTCCTTTTCAATATCGCCTGGCTTTTCAGCAGTACCAATAATATAACCTGATAACGTTGCACCCACAAATTCTAAGCTATATTTCACTTGTGTGATACATGGTTTCCCTTTTACTTTCGGGAAATCCCCACCAACGATGATTAATCTAAAATCTTTTTTTGCCATTTCTTCTTTAAAATTTTTATAATTCGGATCCATTAATGTTTCAGACCAATGATCGAAAAATGCTTTTACCGATGCCGATAAGCTATACCAATACACCGGTGAAGCAATAATAATCGTGTCACTTGCTAATACTTTATCAATAATCTCTTTATAATCGTCATTATATGATTCTATTATCTTATTATCATGTCTTACATCCCTAACTGGATTTAATTGATATTGTGTTAAATCTATCCATTTGTAGTCGTATCCTGCTATGGCCGCCTTAGTTAAATAAGCAGTATTTCCCTCTGGTCGACTGCCCCCGAATAAAACTGTGATCATAATAATCTCCTTCTACTACTAAATTAATAATATATCTGTTGAACTTTATAATTATACATTTTCATTATTTAGGTAAACTTAATTCATAATCCTACACTAAATAATGTAATTATTAAACAGATAAATGAAAATACATTAATAAATTAAATTATTTTCTCAAAAATAGTACTTTTCCAACATACTATTTATCTATATTTTTAGGATTTAAAGTTTATAAATATAAAAAGTAGATAAACGCTACGTGGTTCATCTACTATAATGTTATTATTCTATTGGAAATAATTGTTCGATTTTTTTGATTTCCTCGTTTGTTAATTTAAAATCAAGGGTTATTAAATTATCTACAACTTGATTTGGTCGTTTGGCTCCTGGAATAATCACATCTAATGATGGTTTAGTAAGATAATATGCTAATACAACATGTACTACATCTACTCTATGGTTATCTGCAATTACTCTGAGTTGATCTATTTTTTCTAAGTTTTCTTGATATCTTTCACCTTGAAACTCTGGATTTTTAGCACGAAGATCATCGAACTTAGTGTTTTCTGTATATTTACCAGCTAAAAGACCAGATACTAATGGGAAATATGGAATAAATGTAATATCATTTTCTGAAGTATATTCAAAAATCTTCTCGTTTTTACGATTCAATAAATTATATTCCATTTGAACGACATCTACATAGCCATCCTTATTCGCTTCTTTCAATTGTTCTAAACTAAAATTCGAAACGCCAATCGCTTTTATTTTACCTTCGTCTTTGAGTTCTTTTAAAGCTGCAACGGCTTCATTTTTAGGTGTTGATTCATCTGGAAAATGAATATAATACAAATCAATATAGTCTAATTTTAGACGTTTTAAACTTTGTGATACTTGTTCTTTTAAGAATTGCGGATCATTAGAGATTTGTACATTTCCGTCTTCATCAAAATAATGTGCGCCTTTTGTAGCTATCGCAAATTCTTCTCTAGTGAATTCTTTCACCGTTTCTCCAACAAGCTCTTCTGAACGTTCTGGTCCATAGATAAATGCTGTATCTAATAAATTAATATCGTTTCTAATTGCTGTACGTACAGTTTCCTTCCCTTGTTCTTCATCTAAATTATTGTAAAGGTTATGACCACCTACCGCATTTGTTCCTAAAGCAATGGGTGATACTTTAACATCTGATTTACCTAATTGTACTTTTTCCGCCAAACTTCTTCAGCTCCTTATATAAAATATGAATTACGTATTTTAAAATACGATTTCTATATTTATTCTCATTAGCCTCGCAACAAAATTGTACATCTATACACACTTTAATAAATCAAAGTCTAAAAATCGATGTACAAAACGATTAAAATTTAATGCTTCACTAACGTCATAATTTGTATTTACCCTTTTCAGATCATTTTATGAGTTGTTTTATAAATAAATTGTATTTTCAAACCATTTCCTTACTTATATCAACAAACAATTCAAATATAATACTATCTTCATAAAATTTATCATGATAGTTCTAATTTATTAAATAAATTGCTTGGGCCAGACTATCACTATTTTCCATAAAAAATACAAAAAACAGCAGTGCAACTTAAATTCATAAGTCTCACTGCCGTTGATTCGCTTTCAAATCTTCTCAATATAAACACTACTTTTATTTCACACTTTTTCGCTGTGCGAGTTTCTCTTTCAATTTTCTATCTTGTTCTTCTTTACGGCGTTTACGTAGTTCATTACGCTGTCTCAAACGCTCTTCTTCTTCTGGATCTCTCGATTTTTGTAACTGTTTCATTACTTTTTCCATGAGTTCTTCTTCTGTTAGTGCAGCGAGCGGACGGTTATTAACAAAGGCAAATGTTTTTCGTCTACCAGGCCCGCAATAAGACTGACAACCAATCTCTATTTCAGCTTCATGGTCTAATTTCGTCAGCTTTTTTTCTAATGATTTACAATCTACACCCTGACAATCATCACAAATCAGAAACTTATTTTGCAACTACACCCTCACCTTTCTAGTAATATACAGACTCAAAAATCCAATACTTATTTAATATGTATATGTGCACGCATTTGCAGTTCATTTTGTATTTACAACTCTAATTATTTTACTCTATTTAGTGAAAATTTCAAGTTTTTAATTATATGTTTGCCTATTATGACTTGATTTAAATTGTCTTATAAATAAAAAAAGTGAACTTAGTAGATGCTTTAATGTTCGCATACTAAGTTCACTTCATCGACTTTTAAGTCCACCATAAATCTGGTGCAGGGTTTGCTATATTAATTGATTTCAAGTTATTTACTGCTTTAGTAAAACCTTCTTCAATCGACATGATTGGATCTTCATGTTCGATACTAATGACATAGTCATAGCCATTGATTCTTAATGTACTAATCATTTCGCCCCATACTTGAGGGTTATGACCGTAGCCTACAGTTCTAAATGTCCAGGCACGTGTTTGTACATTATCATAAGGTTGCATATCCGTCAGACCATACATATTCACATTTTCTTGATCAATGTATGTATCTTTAGCGTGAAAATGGTGAATTGCATTTTCACGACCTAAAATTTTAATTGCTGCAACTGGATCGATACCTTGCCACCACAAGTGACTAGGGTCTAAATTAGCACCAATCGCATCATTTGTTGCTGCTCTTAATTTCAATAAAGTATAAGGTGTATGTACTAAAAATCCTGCATGTAGTTCAATCGCAATTTTGATACCTTGTTCTTTTGCGTAATATGCTGCTTTTTTCCAATATGGAATCAGTTTTTCTTCCCATTGCCATTCTAATATTTCAGAATAGGCTGTTGGCCATGGCGTTACCGGCCAATTGGGATATTTTGCTGTTTCATCCGAGCCAGCTACACCTGAAAAAGTATTAACTACTGGTACATTTAATAATGCCGCTAATTTTATTGTTTTAAACAAAGTATCATGCGCATCTTGTGCATTATCTTGATTTGGTGAAATGGGATTATTGTGACAGCTGAAAGCACTAATGCCTAAACCACGTTGCTGAATTTTTTCTAGATATTCAGCTCTTTTACTTTCATCTTCTAATAATTCATCTAAAGGGCAAAATTGATTACCTGGATTACCTCCAGTACCTAATTCAATCATGTCAACGCCCGCATCGGCTACATAATCCAACATTTCTTCAAAATTTTTATCTTGAAATAATACTGAGAACACACCAATTTTCATAAATTAAACCCTCCTCAAAATTTTAAAACGTTACAATCGAATACTATGTCCTTCTGTACTGCTCTGATATATTGCATCCATTAACACATTAATTTTTTGTGCTTGTTCAGGTTGTACCACTAACACTTCATGCCCTAGACAACTGTTGACAAAATTAAGCGCTTGTCTCTGAGCAGCAATTTCCTCATCATGTTCTGCATCAGCTTGCTCTGTAAAAAATGTGCCAAACCGTGGTTGATAAATTTCAAAAGGATACAAACTTAAACCACCGTCCACACCTGAAATACTCATGTGTTTTGTATCTTCTTTAATATTTGCTGACCAGGAACATTCAAATTGCAACGTTGAATGATCTTCAAAAGTAATAAAGCTCGAGACATGATCATCTACATCAAACGTTTCATGATCAAATTCTCCCCAGTCATTTATTTGATTCGGTGTTTTACTTAGTCTGTTATATGTTTTGCCAATCACTTCAACGGGTTCAACATCTTTTAATAACCACAATGACAAATCTAGCAAGTGGCATCCGTAATCAATCAGGCTGCCACCACCTTGCAATGTTTTGTTTGTAAACACACCCCAACCTGGTACTTTTCTTCTACGTAAAGCTTGTACACGTGTGACAAGCACATCACCAACAACGCCATCATCCACGGCATTTTTTGCAGTAATTGCAGCATCCGTAAATCGATAGTGATAGCCTATAGCCAATAATTTGCCAGCATGCTTAGCAGCTTTAACCATCTGTTCACATTCTAATTGATTCATCGCCATTGGTTTTTCACAAAATACATGCACACCTGCTTCTAAAGCAGCAATGGTGATTTCTGCATGAAATTTATTTGGGGTGCAAATAGCTACAGCATCAACCTTTTCAAACATAGCTTCATAATTTTTAAACACTGTATCAATTGCGAACCTATCCGCTACTGTTTCTGCTAATGTTTGATTAACATCTTGCAGTGCCACAATTTCAGCAAGATGGCTTAAATTTTGAAATGCTGGAATATGTCTGCCTTGCGCAATACCACCACAACCAATAATGCCGATTTTCAATTTTTCCATATACTCCATAGTAATCAAACTCCCAACCTTATTTTTCGTTTATTTCCTCTAACGGTTGAGCATTGCCATACTGATGTTTCGGTGTATTGGTATTGCATGCCCATCTCACAGCATTTTTGATAACTTGTTGGATGTTGGTATTATAATATGTCGGGTAACTTTCATGACCTGGTCTGAAATAAAATATTTTGCCATTACCTCTTTTAAAAGTCGCTCCGCTTCTAAAGACCTCTCCGCCTTCAAACCAACTAATAAATACTGTTTCATCAGGTGCAGGAATATCAAAATGTTCTCCATACATTTCTTCTTTTTCTAATTCAAAATATGAATCTAAGCCTTCAGTAATAGGATGTGAAGGATCAACTACCCATAATCTTTCTTTTTCATCTGCTTCTCTCCACTTAAGATCACACGTGGTACCCATTAAGTTTTTGAAAATTTTCGAGAAATGTCCAGAATGTAGCACAACAAGCCCCATGCCATCCAACACACGTTGTTTCACTTTTTCTACAATGACATCATCGACTTCATCATGTGCTTTATGCCCCCACCAAACTAATACATCTGTGTTTGTTAATACATCTTCTGTCAGACCATGTTCAGGTTCGTCTAGTGTTGCCGTCTTAACTTGGTGTTCACTCTCTAGAAAAGAAGCCAGTGCTTTATGAATACCTTCTGGGTAAACTTTTTTTACTTCAGCGCTTTCTTGTTCATGACGAAATTCATTCCAAATTGTAATATTCAATAGTAAGATCCCCTTTGATTAATGATTATTTAGATATACCGCTTTTCCTGTTTTTGCAGATTCATAAATCGCTTCTAATATTTGAGTCACTATAAATGCTTCTTTAGGTTTTACGACTGGTTCAGTATCATGAATAATATTATCTATCCAAGCACGCGCTTCTGCTTCAGCTTCATCGATTTTTTCACTTTCATAAAAATCAACGCCTGCATTATCTACTTCAATTTGAGATGTATATAAAGTACTAAATGCTTCACCATGAATACGCAAACCATCTTTCATATCTGCGCCACCGTGAGTTCCTGACAATGCACATTTCGCTTCGTCTACATCTAAAGAATTGAGTGCCCAACTTGATTCTAAGATGATCGTTGCGCCATTACGCATCTTAATAAAGCCAAATGCTGAGTCTTCAACAGTAAATTTATCTGGATCCCATGACCCCCAAGCATTTGCTGCATTTTCTTGTTTACCTAATTTATGAAAAGTAGATCCCATAACAGACTCTGGCTCATAATTATCCATCATCCATAAGGTTAAATCCAAGGCATGTGTACCAATATCAATTAATGGTCCGCCTCCTTGTTTCTCTTCATCTAGGAACACACCCCATGTAGGAACTGCACGACGTCGAATTGCTTGAGCTTTACTATAATAAATATCTCCTAAGTCTCCACGTTGTGTCACTTTTCGAAGATGTTGACTGTCAGCTCTAAATCTATTTTGATAACCAATCGTTAATTTTTTATTATTTCGCTTTGCAGCATCAATCATTTCGCGCGCTTCGTCTGAAGTTTTAGCCATTGGCTTCTCGCACATCACATGTTTACCAGCATTTAATGCTGTAACTGTAATATCCTTATGTGTATTATTAGGCGTACACACGTGTATTACTTCTATAGTTTCATCTTCGAGTAATTGTTTGTAATCTTCATATATTGCCGCATTGTCTATACCATAAGTTGCTGCTGCAGATTCAGCTTTCGCTACGTCTATATCGCAAAAAGCGACCATAGTTGCTTCTGGGATTTTTTCTAAACTTGGTAAGTGCTTACCATTAGCTATACCACCGCATCCAATTATTCCAATTTTCACATTCATAGACTCATCCCTTTATATTAAATTTATCCACCTTTTAAAGTAAACGCTTACAAAAACTCGTATTAAATTTAAACTTTATTACATTTAAAAGCTTAATACTTAATTCCATATTAAAATACAATGTTAAAAACACCAATAAATTTGACGTATTTAGATTTTATATATTAACATTAGAATATATTTTCAAATTCCGGAAAATTTTCCAATGAATAGGTGGAATCCACACATATGGTACTTGATCATCTTATAAATAAATACTTTGAACAGTTAACTGAAAATGATTTACATATCATCAATATCATACGTCAAAACATGGATGACATGTCAGCTATGAAAATACATGATTTAAGTAAACTGACGCATACTTCCATCTCAACGATTCATAGACTCGTTAAAAAGATGGGCTTTGAAGGTTATAGCAACTTTAAGTTTTACTTAAAAATGGAAAACAATGCGCAACCACCACATTTAGCAAACACTGATCCGATTGTCGAAGATGTGCAAAGAACTGTAGAACACCTTGAAATGTTCGACTATAACCTTTTAAACCACTTATTAGAAGCTGCACCTTTCGTCTATATATTCGGCACAGGTATGGCTCAGCAAAATGTGGCACGGGAAGCTCAACGTCATATGCTTTCTATCTCTAAACGTTCTATTGTAGTTAATGATGAAAATGAATTGCGCTTAGCCATAGATCAAATGTCACCAGAAGATTTACTTTTCATCATTTCTTTATCTGGTGAAACTAGAAATTTAAAAGAACCTATCCAACTCATTAAATCACGTGAATTGCATTACGTCTCCATCACGACATTGCATGACAACTATATTGCAAAAAATGCCGCCTTCAATATTTATGTCAACAGCGCGCCAATGCATTTTTTTAATAACACGGAATATTATAGTTTCACTCCATATTATGTCGTTTTTGATTTTATCGCTAGAACATATCACAACTACAAAATTTCAAAATAATGATACAAATTATATGATGTAAAACAACGATACTGGTTGGTTTTACATCATATTTAATTTTACATTCTTATTCTTCGTGTTTAATAATTTGTTCTACCGCTTCTCTCACTTGAGGAACCGATAGCCCTACGATAACTTGCACATTTTTACCGCTTTTCACGAGTCCATGCGCACCACCTACTGCTTTAAAATAGCCATCTTCTTCTACTTTTTCAGGATCTTTGACGGTCACACGTAATCTTGTTGCACAATTGGTTATATCAGCAATATTTTCAGTGCCACCCAAGCCTTCTAAATAAATCGCAGCTTTTTTTTCATATTCGTTTTTATCACTGTTTTTTTTGTTTTTATTTTCCTTATAATCACGCTTCGTATAGAGCTTAGTATCTATATCATCCTCTTTCTCTCTACCTGGCATAGGTATATCCATTTTTAGGATGATAAATCTGAATAGATAATAATAAATGAATATGAATATAATTCCTATAATAAATTGAGCAACGTAAGTTCCCCAATGAGAACCAAACAGCGGAATCCAATTGGTTGCTGCGATTTCAATAAAGCCACCACCTAAATTACCTACAAGACCAAATCCATGCATAATTGTCACCATTGTTGCTCCAAGTATAGCGTGAATTAAAAATAGAAACGGTGCTATAAAAATAAACGTAAATTCTAATGGTTCTGTGATACCTGCAAACACGGCTGTTAAAGTAGCCGCTAATAATAATGCTCCAACTTCTTTCTTTTTATGTGCTTTTGCCGTTGAATATATCGCAAGTGCTATACCAATTGAACCAAACATTTTAATATTACCTTGTAATAAAAAGCCACCACCTGGAAAAATTTCTTTTAGTGGTTTTGTTGTTTGAGAATACTCAGTTAAATGAGAAATCCAATACGATTTAATACCACCATCAACGACTGCCGGTCCATATTCAAATGGCGTGTATATGAAATGATGTAGGCCTGTAGGAATTAAAATACGTTCTAAAAAGTGGAAAAGCCATACGCCAACGTAACTTGATGAGGCTAAAAACACTTGTAACGAAGCAATCCATCCTTGAACTATAGGCCATCCCCAACTTGTTAAAAATGCTAAAGGAATCATTACAAAGAATGAAATCATGACAACAAACGGCGAACCTTGGAATATTCCTAATGACTCTGGCAATTTCTTATCATAATATCGATTATGTAACCAAATAGCAATGCCTGAGATGATTAGTGCACCAATAATATTTGTATCTAACGTTTTAATACCTGCGAGTTCAGTAATACCTGTGACTTCTGCCACATCACCCTTAAAGTCCACGCCAAAAGCAGGTCCCCATGTTGTTAATATGCTATTTATAAAATAATTAAACATCATATAAGTTACTACCGAAGACATTACTGCATGACCAGCTGATTTTTTAGCTAGTGATATAGGTAAGCCGATAACGAAAATAAGTTCTATATTTTCAAATACAGTCCATCCACCATTTTCAATTAATGACCATATTTGAAACCATAAACCATTAGGATCAGCCAGCTGACCCATAATCGCCTCGTTTTTAAACAGTGTAGCTATGCCAATAATAATCCCGAAGAATGGAAATAATAATACTGGAACAATCATTGCCCCACCAAACCTACGAATCGCATCTCCAAACATACGTCCAAAATTCATAATAATCACCCTTCTATCACTGCATATTTGTAAACGCTTTCTTAAGTTGATAATATGCTTTAATCTCAATGAGTTCAATAACATCCGCATATTTAGGCAATTCATTTCTACAACTGGTTTTTTTTTCATTAAGAGGTAAATTTTCCATTGATTTATTTAGAGGTATTCAAATTAACAACAACGTATTATGCGTTGATTATCAGTCTCTTATGATTTGGTCGCTCCATAGTTTACTTTTACTCAATTTCAACAAAAATAAAAAACAGTAGTGAGTGGGACATATATTTATGCCTCAGCTTCATACTGTTCATTTTCATTATTGACCGTGATATATATTAAACTCTAAAGGTTTTACTTCATTTGCTAACCATTCATCGTAAATGCGTTGTTTATTAACACCTTTATTGATTATCGTTATGCCACAATCTCCACCGCCTGCACCTGATGTTTTAGCAGCACCACCATATTTTTCAGCTACAGAACACAACACTTTTAAATGTGCAGTTTCAATATCAACTGTCGCTTCTTTATCCATAGATTGAATAATCTCACGGTTGATGCGAATCATTTGTTGCACGCCTTTAATATGATTCGTTTTAAAAGCATGTATCAACTTCTCAACACATAAATGAGAGCGTTCTAAAAATTTACCGTAAAAGGTAGGATCTGATTTTAAGCGTTTTACTTCACTCACTAAATGGTGTGATGAAGCTGGTGACCCAGTCCAACCTATAAGCACTTCCATATTCTCTGGTGGCTGTAACGGTTCGATATGAAGTCCAGGCCAGTTTTTATTCAATACATCATTGACTGACGTATCTTCGATTTGCTGTGATACCCATTCATGGTCAAACGTACTATAAGCTAACCAACCAGTATAAACACTGACAGCAATATCACCACAAGAACTTAAGCTTTGTAACTTCATATTTGCAATAACTGCAAGTTTGTAAATATACAAATTAGATAAATGCATACCATAAAATTCATTCAAAGCTTTAACAACTGATACCAAGACGGCTGCACTAGAACCTAAACCATATTTATGCCCATTTGTATCGTCTAAATTACTATCAATTGTTAAATTGAAATGTTTTAAAGGCATATTATTACTTCTTACAAATTGTTCAAAGATTTCAATTGCTGTGATGACATACTTCAATTGTTTAGCAGCATTTAAATCTGAAACTACAATTTTATCTTCACGTCTTTGAAATGTGACTGGTTCATGATGTAAGGTCTTAGAATGTATTGTGCCCTTAGGTGCATTTGAATCTTCAATAGAAGCAGTTACAAATCGGTCTACTGCGATTAATATTGATTTATATCCAGGTTCGACAACTGCGTATTCACCTGCAATGTATAGCTTCCCTGGTGCTTTAACTTGAATCATTTTATCTCTTCCTTACTCAATAATTTCTACACCTGTACGTGTAATGTCGCTCGCAATGATTTGGTCTTCTTTAAACGATTTATGTAATGCATCAATAACCGCTTGTTTATTTTTCTGTTCTACTAAAATTTTAACGTTAGGACCGGCATCCATCGTAAAGTAACAAGGATGACCCGCATTACGACATTGGTCTACAATATCCATCACTAAGTAGCTGTCGTCGACCATATAAGTGAACGGCGGTTGTGCACCTAAGTTTGTTGCATGCATGCGCAAACCATTGGCTTCAATCACTTCGCCTAATTGTTTAAAGTCTTTTTGATTTATTGCATGCTTAACTGACGCTATGTCCTCATCCACATGGTCTAACCAATATTGATAAAAACGTGATGTATCACGTGTAAGTGACATACCGGCACGACTTGAAACTTTTTTCGATTTATTATTAATGACTACAAATATCATTGCTAAATCGTCTTCCCAATTACCTGCTTCAATAGGAAAACTGTATGATGTCTCATCATCACACCCTTTTTCCCATTCTACAAAACCGCCATAGATACTTCTAGAAGCTGATCCTGACCCTCTACGTGCCAATCTAGATAACGCTTTACCTGTTAGCCCAAGATTCAAAGCTGCATCACAAGCTGCTGCTAATGCCGCATAGGCACTTGCTGAAGATGCTAGCCCTGCTGCTGTAGGAACATAATTATCACTTTCAATATATGCAAACATTGAGGTTTGACTTAATTCGCGGAACACATCCATAAAACGGTGTATCTTAGCCGCTTCTGCGTCATTTACTGCTTGGCCATTCAAAATAAGCGTATCTTTAGTATAGCTCTCATCAAATGTCACTTTAGTTTCAGTATAAAAGCGATCTAATGTAACCGATAAACTATTATTCATCGGAATAATATAAGTTTCATCAGCTTTACCCCAATATTTTATTAGCGCAATATTTGTATGTGCACGTGCTTTACTACTATTAACCAACGTCATTAACCTCCTAAATATTCAATCCATGTGTGATGTGCACCTAAGTCTTGCGCACTTTCAACAATTTTCTCAGCCACTTCTAAGGTTGAAGCAAGTACAATCATACTACCACCGCGACCGCCGCCAGTTAATTTTCCAGCAATAGCGCCTTGTTGTTTACTTGCCTCAAGTAATGTTTCGATTTTATCATGGCTTACCGTTAATGTACGTAAGCTTTCTTGACACAAATTAAAGATAGAGGCTAATTTTTCGAAGTTATGATGCTCTATAGAGTCACTTGCTTCGTATACAAGTTGACCAATATGTTTCACATGTTCTAGGTACTCACTATCTGCTTTACATAAATTATGTACGTCTTCTACTGCTTGTTTCGTAGAGCCGAGTACGCCCGTGTCAATAACGATCATGTAACCATTTAATTCTAATGGCTTTAATGTCGTTACTTTACCTTGTTTAAACCATACTGGCTTATTCGATACAATCGTTTGTGTATCAATACCACTTGGTTTACCGTGTGCAATCTGTTCCGCCCAATTGGCTTCTTCTATCAATACCTCATCAGTTAATGGTTTATCGAGATAATCAAAACTTGCACGCACAAAAGCAACCGCCATTGCAGCACTTGAGCCTAGTCCCCTAGATGGTGGTAAATTTGTATCAATCGAAACTTTTATAGGTGTTTGGATTTCATATTTTTCTACAAAACGAGTTATTACTGCCTTTAAATGTTCTGGGGCATTAATTAACTCACCTTCATATACATCACTTTTAATACATGAAGAAAGAGGTTCTTCTATAGATTCTATTTTCGCTCTCACTTTCCCGGTCGTAAATGGAATCGCAATTGCTGGTTCGCCAAATGTAACAGCATGTTCACCAATTAATATAACTTTTCCATTTGCTTCCCCATATCCTTGTTGTGTCATATTCTCAATCACCTTTAGTATTTTCTTTAGTTTTATATTTTAAGTACGCTAGACATTACAGACCACACTTATTTTAATCATTTCAGAGCACCATAATGAATTCTGCTTGGAATTTCCTGGGAAATTCTGTGTTTTAAGTCTATTTGTCAGCGAATCTAATATGTCTTTTATCATTATTAATTTGAAAAGACTGCTCGTATTCTATAGGAAAATACTCAACCTTAACTAATTTTACACACTTTATTATACATTATCTCATAAATTTTATATTATGCCATACAACTCTAGTCATAGTTGCTTTGTTTATTTTTATTTAAATAACAGAATCACCGTTCAAAAGTTAATACCTGCTACTAATTATAATCAATACCTTCCCATTATAAAACTCTATAGCCTTATATTCAAAAAGTTAACATGATTTTACGGAATTTTATTTAAAATAGCTAATTTTAAACTACACTTTTCCTATATTACTTATTTAGTTTCTATAATTCAACAATTAGAAAGATTTATGTCAATATTTTTTATATTAACTATAAAAAAGACCAGCGCCGTTACTTTAATAAAAAAGTACCGTTTCTGGTCTTAATAATTATTTAATCCATTGTTTGATTAATCTTGGCGTTACGTTCAATCATTTTTTCAAAATAACCTTCATAGCGTTGCCATTCATCATCTGTTATAGGTTCCATATTTAATCGTCCCCCTAAATCTTTAAGGGCATATAACAACTTAAACATTACGTCTTGAACAGTGATGGTTTTACCTAATAATGACTCTAAAGATGCCATGCATTGTGGGTCGATATTTGGATAAATAAATTTTGTTTCTTCGTCCTTTAATGCGCGTTCATAAAAATATTTCATCATATCAGCGCGTTCACTGCCATCACCTTCTACACAAAGATATACTTGTACAGCAATGCCGCCACGTACTCGTCTTTGTGAAATGCCTGCAAATTTCCGACCATTAATACTTAAATCAAATTTCCCTGGGCAATATGAACGTTCAATTTCATGTGTTTCAATATCTACGTCTTCATCTTCAAACATTTTCGCAACCAATAAATACATCACTGTAAAAGCTTCATCTATTGTAATATCGTGTTTACCTTTAAAGAGGAGTGAAATATTGAGTATACCTTGATCTAAGACTACACCTAATCCTCCTGAATTTCTTACAATCGCATTATAGCCACGTTCTTCAGTAAGATAACGAATGCCGTCTTGTAAAAAAGGCAGGCGTGAATCATGTATACCTAAAATGACTGTATGTTGGTGTATCCAAGTACGTACAACATTACATGATAAATCTTTACCAACACTTTCTGAAAATGTATCATCGAATGCAAATGATTGCATAGGCGCTAACCCAGAAGAATGGTCAATATAACGCCAATCTATATGATTAAAGTATTTGCTTGCTAAATCCATTATTGTAATGATTGCGCTGCAGTGATGATTGATAAGTTATACACGTCTTCTGTTGAACAACCACGAGATAAATCATTCACTGGAGAATTAAGTCCTTGTAATACTGGACCTACTGCATCAAAACCACCTAAACGTTGAGCGATTTTATATCCAATATTACCTGCTTCTAAACTTGGGAAGATAAACACATTAGCATTGCCTTGTATTTTTGCGTCTGGCGCTTTTTTCTTAGCAACTTCTGGTACGATTGCTGCGTCGAATTGAAATTCACCATCTACAACAACATCTTCAATATTGTCAGCTTCAATTTTCTCTTGAGCTAAGTTTACTGCATTTGCTACTTTTTCAACATCGTCTGATTTTGCAGAACCTTTAGTTGAAAAACTTAACATTGCTACACGAGGTGTCATGTCAAAGCTTTTAGCCGTTTTTGCACTCTCTACTGCAATTTCAGCTAAGTCTTGTGCTTCAAGTGTTGGATTGATTGCGCAATCGCCGAAGATATATTGCTCTTCTCCTTTAATCATAAAGAAAACACCAGATGTTTTTGAAACACCAGGTTTCGTTTTAATAATTTGTAACGCTGGACGAACTGTATCGCCTGTAGAATGTGCTGCACCGCTGACTAGCCCTTCAGCTTTACCAGTATAAACAAGCATTGTACCAAAGTAGTTTACATTTTTCAGCATTTCTTGCGCTTGTTCTTCAGTCGCTTTACCTTTACGACGTTCAACGAAAGCAGTTACTAACTCTTGTTTCAATTCACTTGTTTCTGGATCGATAATTTCAATATTAGAGATATCTAATCCTTTATCATTAGCTAAAGCCTTCACGTTAGCTTCATTACCTAATATTACCGGCGTAACATATTCCGTATTGTGTAATTGTGTTGCTGCTGTTAATACGCGCTCATCTTCACCCTCGGGTAATACGATTCTCACATTTTTTCCTGAAATTTTTTCTTGTAATACATCTAATAAAGACATAGGGGCCTCCTCGAAATTTAAATCTATTTATTTACACTATATAGTATACGTCATTTTTTTATAGAATTCCATGTCACTAATTTGTAATCATTTACTTATGTTTTAACACTACCTTTATGGTAGAATTTTATAGTGAAGACATAGAATTTTTCACAAAGGAGCGATTTACAATGCCACAAGTACCAGAAACGTTAGACGGTTGGTATAGTTTACATTTATTATATGCTATTGATTGGACTACTTTACGTTTAGTTCCAGAAGAAGAACGTCAATCTCTCGTGGAAGAGTTACAATCGTTTTTAAATAAGCATGAAGAAGCACGCACAAGTAATGCAGGAGATCATGCATTTTATAATATTACTGGTCAAAAAGCAGACCTTCTTTTATGGGTATTACGTCCAGAAATGAAAGATTTAAATGCTTTTGAAAATGAATTTAATAAATTAAAAATCACAGATTTCTTAATTCCAACATATTCTTATGTTTCTATCATAGAATTAGGTAATTATCTTGCAGGAAAATCAGATGAAGATCCATATGAAAACCCTCATATTAAACCAAGATTATTCCCAGAATTACCTCGTACTGAATATATCTGTTTCTATCCAATGGATAAACGTCGTGGTGAAACGTATAACTGGTATATGTTACCACTTGAAGATAGAAAGAAACTTATGCATGACCACGGCATGATTGGTCGCCAATATGCAGGTAAAATCAAACAATTCATCACTGGATCTGTTGGTTTTGACGATCATGAATGGGGCGTTACACTTTTTGCAGAAGACCCACTTCAATTCAAAAAAATTGTTTATGAAATGAGATTTGATGAAACAACTGCGCGCTATGGCGACTTTGGTAGTTTCTTCGTAGGTAATATCATCACAAAAGATGTCTTACAAAATCTATTTTCAATATAAAATACAATAAACAAGTCCATTTATATTAATGAAAACCTATAAGACTGTCGGCAAAGTATCCAACTTTGTCGGCTTTTTTATGTCTTTACATAACTCATAACTCGCTCTAGCTTTCAACTCGTTGCTACTTGTAGTTCCCATGCTTACGCCTCTAGCTTTCAACGAGTTGAAAGCTAGAGCGAGTAAAAAGGCACACTAGTCATTGAACAAGTGTGCCTGAGTCTGTGTAGTGTGTTTGGGAGAACTTTAATCACTACTTAATTTAAGTATTAACTGTTAAATATTGTCGCTACTCAATATTTGTCTGAAACAGTTAACTAATATTATTTTAGCCTATTTACGAAACTTGAAACATATTTAAATTACTTTAATTGTATAAAATGTTATTTTTTAAAATTTATAAAGTGCTTAACTTACTTTCTGATTCTTCTAACAATTTCTATGAGTAAAGTGTTACAATAAAAATTATTAACTTAATAACTTATTTCTATGCTATGAATACAAAAACATAGCTTTAGTTAAATACTTCTTTATTGGTGATTAGATGACAATATACAATCAAACAGTTGAAAGTTATGATGAAAGAATGGCGAAAGATGTCATTTTGCTCGCAGGACGCATTCTGTTGGAATCCGGTGCAGAAGGCTCCCGAGTTGAAGATACAATGACTCGGATTGCTACTACCTTAGGTTATCCAGAGAGCAATAGTTTCGTAACAAATACAGTTATCAACTTCATGTTACATAACGAATCTTATCCTAGAATTTTCAGAATTAAAACGCGAGATACAAATCTTCATCGCATATCAAGAACAAATGGTATTTCTAGACGGCTTGCTTTAGGTGACATTTCACTTGAAGATGCCTTTCAAGAATTGCAAAAAATATATCATGAACAAAGCATTAACCATGATCTAATTTTTAAATTTATTGCTGCCGCTATTATCGCAGCGAGTTTTTTATATCTTCAAGGTGGTATCTTAACAGATGTACTTACTGCTATTTTGGCTGGGTCCTTTGGCTTCATTGTTGTAGAAACGCTTCAACGGAAACTACATGCCCAGTTTATTCCAGAATTTATGGGCGCGATTGTCATCGGTCTCATAACTGTTTCGGGACACCATTTAATACCTGGTGGTTCGATATCTACTATCATAATAGCTTCAGTGATGCCAATCGTGCCTGGGGTCTTAATAACAAATGCTATTCAAGATTTATTTGGTGGCCATATGTTAATGTTTACCACTAAATCATTAGAAGCCCTAGTGACTGCTTTTGGTATAGGCGCCGGTGTAGGTACCATACTCATTATTTTTTAGGAGCAATGTCTATGTTTTGGATTTTAAATTTAATATTTAGTTATACTGCTTCCCTTTTCTTTGGTGTGATATTTGATGTGCCAAAACGCCTATACAATACAGTTGGTATTGTAGGAGCATGTGGATGGATGTTTTATATTTTATTTTATGAAGGTTTTCATTTCCATACTATATATTCTAGTTTCTTTGGAAGCATTGCGTTAGGTATGCTAAGTCACATCATGGCACGATATAAAAAAGAACCCGTAATTATATTTATGGTTCCAGGTATTATCCCCCTTGTGCCTGGTGGCCTTGCATTCGATGCAACAAAAAACTTGATTCTATTAGAGTTTAGTAAAGCAATTAATACAATGTTGGAAGTGACTTTAATTGCTGGTGCTATCGCTTTAGGATTACTTTTTGCTGATCAAATATCGAAACTTATTGTGTCTGGCACAAAAATACGTAAGAAAAGAATTTAAAACACATTATGCTAAATCAAAAACCTGAGAAAAATCATTGATACAAATGATTTTTCTCAGGTTTTTTGTTGCACATCATTTTTATAATAATAAAAGCCCTCCAATATAGACACTTTTACTGTATCTCTATTGAAGGGCTCATATAAAAATCTATAATCCGAGTTTAAATATTAGAAATTATATAATTTTACATGCAAAAAACATGATTATTATTCGCAAAAACAACTAGCTATTCGCTTTATCTGATTTATTTTTATTAATTAAATCTACTATTTCATCTTCTGATTGGTTTAAAATAAGTTTACTTAATCTGTCATTATCCATATTTTTCAGTTTTGGATAACGTACAATAAAGAAGATTAAACCAATGATTAACCAACCACCTAATGCGATATACGAAGGTGTTGAAAGTGCCGCTGGTGATCCAGGAACTAATAATAACAGTAAGAACACAAATGAAACGATTGAACCTAATATCGCAAAAACTTTATATACAGGTCCGTATGTGTTACTTGATTTATCAAAACTAAAGAGTCTTGCTGCTGATAAACATGTAATAAAGTAAGCAATTGATACACCTGTAGAAGACATATCAACAATCCATGTTAATGCAGTACGACCTAGCCACGGTGCAATTAATGTAACAGAAACTAAAAAGAAAATTGCAATATAAGGTGTCTTATATTTTTTATGCAATTTACTAAATACAGAAGGCATAATGCCTGAACGTCCCATTGAGAATAATAAACGGCTTGAACTCATCAAGAAACCATTTAAACCAGTGAATATCCCCATCATAATTGCAATTGCTAGCACTGCTAAACCAATGTAACCAAATGCTTCTTGTGTCACAGCACCTGTTAACCATAAATTACCGTTTAAACTTGTCGATGAACTACTTAACCAACTTGTGTATAAAATCATTAATACATAGGTAAATGCTGCGGCAAGCAAACTATAAACGATTAATTTAAATGTTTTATTCGGCGCAAAATCAAATTCTTCTGCTGTTTGTGGAATATTGTCAAACCCAACATACGCCCATGGTGCTACTGCCACGATCATAATAATGGATGTGAACCAACCTTCTTTTTCATTAGTTAACGGTTGTAGATTTTCAAAAGAGAAGTTATTTCCAAAGAATGAACCGAAAAATAGTAATAAGATTGTTATAACCATTGCTACACAGAAATAAAACTGTAGAGACCCTGATACACTTGAACCTTTAATTGCTATAAACATAAAGACAATTAATAATAACGATGCGATAAGAATCTCAGTTATATAAACATCCCATCCTGCAATAGTATATAACTTACCAGTTTCTAATATATCTGGTAGTAAGAACTTAATTAATAAACTAAATGCTGTTGCGTTTAAAGCTACAACACATATATATCCAAAAGTTAAAAACCAGGATGAGAAGAAACTAACGTACCTTCCAAATCCTAAAAAACTAAATGCAAATGCTCCACCCGAAACTGGAAAACGTTCAACTAAAGCACCATAACTTACTGCAATCAGTATCATCAATAATGCACCAATTACAATACCTATCGCTGCAGATATAGGGCCTGATTGACCAATCCAATCACCAGGCAGGATAAATGCACCCCAGCCTATACACGAACCATAGGCAATAGCCCACACAAATTTTTCAGATAAGTTTTGTTTTAAATCTCCTCTATCTATTTCCTTTTCCTTACCATTTTGACTCATAAATAAAATTCACCTCATGGACTGTATTATACCCACAAGATGAATTCTATAACAATTAAAAATTTATAATTTAAATGTTCCGATAATTAGCATTAACCAACCTACGAGGAATAAAACCCCACCGATTGGCGTAATTGCGCCAAGAATACGGATTTGAGTTAATGCCAAAATATATAATGAACCACTGAAAAAGACGATACCGAAGAACATGAGCCAACCTGCCCAATTCACATTAATTGAAGTTGTACCACTAATGATTCCAAGCGCGAGTAATCCTAGACCATGATACATTTGGTAAGTCGTTGCTTTTTCCCATACTGATAAATATTTTGCTGATAGTTTATTTTCTAAGCCATGTGCACCAAATGCGCCAGTTCCAACTGCCATCATTGTGTTCAATGCACCTAATATAATAAATACTTTCATCATGCTATTTACTTCCCTTCTTAATTAAAAATCAAATATTGAATCTCCATTACCTATTTCATCATCAGTAACCAACTTGTTAGATGTAAGTGACGTGTCAGAAACGCTACTTTGAGGGGCGGGTTGTGATGTTCTACCCCCCATTGCTCGAATCTCTTCTGCAGATACATCCTGTTTTTTAGAAGCTGATTGCGAATTTGAAATACCATTACTTACTATAGTAGATGTTTGGAATGATGAAGAAACATCATACGTATTATCTTTATAACTTTTATGCTGACTTGTCGACCCAGTAATAAGGGAAGTCAATGTATGAATAGCATAAATATGCTTTTCAAATTCAGCATTATGATTTGCTTCATCCGCTGCTACTAATTCTTGCTCAATTAACTGTATGATCTTATCTTTTTCCATGTTTATGCCTCACCTTCACACCAATTTACAGGCGCTTGACCATTTTCTTGTAAATACGTATTTGCTTGAGAATACGGTTTTGAACCAAAGAAACCACGATAAGCAGATAAAGGACTTGGATGTGGAGATTTGATAATATGATGCTTCGACGTATCTATCAATTTTATTTTTTGTTGTGCGGGTTTTCCCCATAAAATAAACACAACATTTTCTAATTGTTCAGATACTGTTTTAATCACTTCATCTGTAAAAAGTTCCCAGCCAATTTCTTTATGTGAATGTGCCTCGCCTTGACGGACAGTCAGGACTGTATTCAATAACAAAACACCTTCGCGTGCCCAATCTTGTAAATGTGGTGTTGTTCTTTCACAACCTATGTCATTTTTAAGTTCTTTATACATATTACGCAATGAAGGTGGAAACTTAGCATCTGGCTGTACTGAGAAAGCTAAGCCATGTGCTTGATCCGGTCCGTGATATGGGTCTTGACCTAGTATGACAACTTTCACTTGTTCAAATGGTGTTAAATCAAATGCTTGATAAACATTCTCTCTATCTGGATATACAATTTCTGTAGTATATTCTTTTTCTAAAAATTCGTGCATCCCACTAAAGTCATGTCGTGTAGTAATTTCATGAAAAACATCTGACCATTCCATATTCCCTCTCACCTCAGTAAACATTTTAACATATTTAGTGTTACTTCTTGTACTCAAGATTAGTAACACTTATGCATGAGCTTCAGCTCAGGTAATCATTTTTTTAAATACTCGCGCACGAGAAAATAGTAGTTCTTATGCATGTAAAGTAGTACTTCTTGCGTTAGCAAGATTAGCACTACTTATGCAAGTGTCTTAGCACTTGTAAACCTTTAGACCACCTCAGGTAATTCTCTAAGATATTTCAAACATATTATAATTAATACTATTTCACTTCATAAAAAAATAACCTACATTATACAAAGTCGTTAAATATTGTTCACTATTTAAAAGGTCATTATTTAGAATACTCGACAAACGTGGTATGATATGTACAAAAGAAATTTAGGAGTGAAGATTCATGGCATTGAAAAAAACATTAACGATTGCAGGTTCAGACACAAGCGCAGGTGCAGGTATGCAAGCAGATTTAAAAACATTTCAAGAGTTAGAGACATACGGCATTGTTGCTCTGACATCAATCGTTACAATGGATAAAGCAACATGGTCTCATGACGTAACGCCAATTCCATTTGATGTATTTGAGAAACAATTAGAGACAGCGATCTCAATCCACCCAGATGCTGTGAAAACAGGTATGCTTGGTACAAAAGAAATTATCAAACGTGCTGGTGAAGCATATGAAGAATCTGGTGCTGACTATTTTATCGTTGATCCAGTGATGGTCTGTAAAGGGGAAAACGAAGTATTAAACCCTGGCAACACTGACGCAATGATTGAGCATTTATTACCTAAAGCAACTGTCGTAACCCCAAATTTATTCGAAGCGGGACAACTTGCAAATCTAGGTACTTTAAAGTCAATAGATGATATGAAAAAAGCCGCTGAAATCATTCATAAACAAGGTGCGAAGCATGTCATTATTAAAGGCGGTAAAGCTTTAGATCAAGATAAATCATATGACCTTTACTATGATGGTGAACATTTCTACCAATTAACTACTGATATGTTCCAACAAAGCTATAATCATGGCGCAGGCTGTACATTTGCAGCTGCAACTACTGCGTATTTAGCAAACGGGAAAACACCAAGAGAAGCAGTTATTGCTGCCAAAGCTTTTGTTGCTTCTGCAATTAAAAATGGTTGGAAGATGAATGACTTTGTAGGTCCCGTTGACCATGGTGCATATAACCGTGTTGAACACATCGATGTTGACGTTACAGAAGTTTAAAAACAACGATATCAATTAAAAAAACCAAGCAGAAATTGAATATATTTCTGCTTGGTTTTTTGTGTATTATATACACTTTATGATACAGTCGCACTCGTTACATAGCCATCATTCATATGAAATACAATATAACCTTCACCTACTTCATACCCATATGAACCATCGGAGCTGTTTACTTTATCCCCATGAAGCGTTGGTTGATATTCAAAGTTTTGTCCAAATTGCACTCTCATATCTTGTAAACTTACCGCATCTTCCGCTATATCAAATTCTACTGAATTAGCTTTATTACCATTTACTTTTTCGAATTTTTGATCATAAATCACTTTGCTTTCAGAACCCGAATCATATTTGCTATTCACTTTAATGTCATTAAAAGTCACATTACCTGCTTTTAATCCATTATAAAAGGATTGATCTAATACAAAATCTCCGCCTTTAGCTGTGTAACCGTGATAATCATAATAAGGTTGCGTCGTTTCTGCTTGTGCTTCACTTTGTGATATGTTTTCGTTAGCAATGCTTAGGCCTACTGTAGTACCAAATACGACACTACATGCTACAAAAGTCTTTGCAAATTTGTTCATTCATTATCACTCCAAGCTTGAATTTTAAAAAATGATATCTCTCAGTTACAATTTACACTATAATTCAAAAAAGTTCAATCCTCACCCTTTATTTCACTCATCATTTTTCCTATTAAATATATTTTTAAATATTCATTTTTACATACTTTTCACCTTTCAAATCATATACGACATAAGTCTGATACAAAGTTGATACTGAAGACTCATGTATTTTTCAAGAAAATCTATTAGTATATTAAGTGTAGAGAGAAAAGGAGGGAATCACAGCATGATGATATACAAACAGGCTTTTGAAAATGGTAACCCAATATATGAAATTATCACTAAAACTTTCAAAACAATTTCTGTTAAATTTGATGAAAATTTCAGCATGAATGAATTATATAAGTTACTCTCTCTACTTGGAAGTAATGTTGATAATGTGAAACTAACCTATTAATAACATTCACTTTACACCTTAGACTTTTCAAAATTTAGCTTTAAGAAGTATTCAGAAGAATATATGCACTTAACTCCCCTTTAGAAATTAGAAATTTAAAAAGAATAAAGGCAACATAAGTTGTCCCCTTATGTTGCCTTTGAATAACACAACCCTATAAACACTCACCCTATGAGCGGTACATAGTTAGACAAAGATTGTCCCCTTTGTTGTGCTTGGAGAGAATACTCGAAGCAGTTCTAACTTATGTACCGCTCTTTTTATACATACAATAACTTAAATTCTTCACACACCATGATTTCTGTTTCATCAAAATGAATCCCTAATTCAGTATAATATGATTTGAAAAATTCGATATGTGCTTGACGCCAATAAGCCAGCGACTTATCTCCTTCACCTTCAAGATATGCATGTTCTTCAGTAACTTCATTAAATGGCGTTTGGTAAACACGTGTAGTTTCAATGATACATTGCGGATTCCCTTTTTCATTTAATACAACACTGATATCACCGACTTGTGGTAATGTTTCTTCCTCTACTTTATAAGACGCTAATCCACTTGTCGTCGCAGTTTTGATACCCTTTTTCACTAAATTAGCTAATTCATCTTCGTCGACACCAAAAGACCATGCATCAAATTGCACACCTTTATATTCTGGAAATGCTTCGATAAAAGATCTCCAATATGTTTCTACTGTCATAGTTATCCTCCTAAATTCACTCGTTATGTTACTTATTATTGTACCGTATTATTTTAAATTAACATAAAAAAACAATCGACAAAGTTTCATAACTCCGTCGATTGTTTTGATCCAAATAAGCTAAATTTTTAAAAATCATGTTTTATACGCGTTTATTTTTAGCCCACCACATCGCCTTTTCAGGATTTTCTGCATAGTATTCATATTCTTCGTCACTTTCAACATTAGGATAAGATCCTTTAAGTGATTTACCAGAAGTACTCACATGCAATAATGAAATGACGATAATACCAACAATACTCATCGCAGTTAAGTAATATGCAGGAGATAAGGGATCTCCTGTCTTCGCTACAAGTGTAGAAGCAATTAATGGTGTTGTGCCACCAAATAATGATACAGATACGTTAAATGTTACTGCTAATGTTCTATATCTAATATGTGTATAAAACATCGTCGGTAAGGAGCCAGGCATTGTCGCTTCATATGTTGATAAGAAGAAACCTAGAATAAAGATACCAACAATTACATAGATGATTGAAGTTGATTGGAAAAGTGAAAAGGCAAATATACTCAATACAGCTGTTCCAATTAATCCAATTAAGAATACTTTTTTCTCGCCAATTTTATCAGCAACTCTCCCAAACATTAATGCTAATGGAATCATTACAGCCATTACAATTGTAATAACTACAGAAACTGTTGTACTATCAAGTTTTACAATTTGCTGTAAATAAGAAGGCATGTATGAAGTTACCATGTAATTAGTACAATTAAAGAACGCCACTGCTACGAAACATACAATGATATCTTTATAATAATATCTAATAATAGTTAAGAAACCAATTGTATCTCTTTTTGATTTTGTTGCAATTTCATTTTCATAAACAGGTGATTCGTCTAATTTTCTTCTTAAATAGAAACCAAAAATACCTAAAAATAATCCTAAGATAAATGGAATTCTCCAACCCCATGTAGCCATTTGATCATCATTTAAAAAGAAAAATAGTAATCCTGTTATTACCGAGGCAGCAATATAACCCGATAACGTCCCTATTTCAAGTCCAGAACCAAGCGTATTTCGTTTTCTATCTGGAGAAGATTCTGCAACGTACACCATTGCACCCGCATATTCTCCACCTGTTGAAAATCCTTGTAGCACTCTACCTAGTAATAGTAATATTGGAGCCCAAATACCGATTTGTTCATATGTAGGTAATAAGCCAATGAACAATGTCGAGAACGCCATCATAATAATGGTCGTGGTTAGTACTACTTTTCTACCATATTTATCTCCAATAATGCCAAAGATAATACCACCAACAGGTCGTAGTAGAAACGCGATTGCAAATGTTGCAAATGTAAAAATGGTTTTGAGTTGATCATTTTCTACCGAACTGAAAAAATTTTGTCCGAGTATTACCGCTAAATAAGAATACAACCCAAAATCGAACCATTCCATAGCATTACCTATACCTGTGGCAAACACT
Source organism: Staphylococcus sp. NAM3COL9 (assembly GCF_001431205.1). Classification (GTDB taxonomy): domain Bacteria; phylum Bacillota; class Bacilli; order Staphylococcales; family Staphylococcaceae; genus Staphylococcus. The sequence continues at coordinate 396,728 of NZ_LGPC01000014.1, forward strand.
GTTTTTTTAGCCGTTTTAGGATTCACTTTATTTATTTTACTTTTATCAAAATCCATGAATAACTCACTCCTTTTAACATGTTATATTATTATACGGAGTTAGTTTGCATTGTCAAATTGATATCTATTTATTACTTTATATCTTTAATAATTTTAAGAGTGTTATTACATTTAATTGAATATAAATATAATAAAATATTAAATCTCACTTTTATATTTTATTAATGAAAATTTTAACATCACCACTTTGATTAGAAATTACCACTTTTTCATGTGACACAAGTTCAAATTCTAAAGTTTCATTCATTTCAACCGATGCCACGTATTTCACTTTGTACGATACCCACGCTATTTTTTTATTCGCGAGCGCAAATTGCACAATCATTTGACCAGGTACTATATTTTTATGCACTGGGTTTTTATCATTGATTAAACTCAAATATTCCTTCACTTGTTCTGCTGTTATTTGTATCATGCTATATGTGCTCCAAAAATATTTGTTTAATCGAAATATAGTTTTCACTATTCTTAGTTATTTCTAATTTAAAAGTATATTTCATAATTTTTTTTATTTTCTTTTTCTCAGCAATATACATATGCGCAAGATACGTTTCATTCATTTTAAGTGAATTTAATTGATTAATTTCTGTCTCTTTCAGCAAAATATTACGCTTGGCATGTTGCTGAAACAACTTAAATTTTGGCCATAACTTTGCACAGTATAAAGGAGGTACTTTATTTAATGGATATTGGTTAAAGTATTGATTATAAGCCATGACTTCATCTTTATTAAATATGATTTCTTTCTCTTCATGTCCATCTTTCAAACAATAATGCATTGCCCATTCCTCCTCCTATTCCCATTGTAGCAATCGTTCTTTGATATGCTTCCATGTGAAACAAGCGCGTCACTAAAGCTGCACCACTTGCACCGTATGGATGTCCCGTAGCAATCGCCCCACCATAAACATTTAATTTTACATCAGATAATTGCAACATTTCTTGACTTGCTAACACCTGTGATGCGAAGGCCTCATTCAATTCAACAGCATCTATTTCATCAATAGTATATTGATTTTTGTCTAATAACCGTTTTACTGCTGGTGCAGGACCAACCCCTAATACATTTGGGTCTACACCTACAGTTACACCATCAGTAAATGCCAACCCGTTAGTAAAACCATATGCTTTGGCAGTTTCTTTTTCAATAATCATTAATAACACTGCACCATCATTTTTCATACAACAATTTCCAGCAGTAACTGTTCCTTCAGGTAAGAGCGGCTTCAAACGATTCAAAGTCCGTTCAGTTAACTTTGGTTTAATACTTTCATCTTGCTGAAATGTTTCTCCCTTGACTTGAAATGGAATTATTTCTCGAGAAATGATTTGATTTTCATATGCAGCCATCGTTTTTTGATGGCTCATCCATGCATAATAGTCTTGTGCCGTTCTTGAAATGTTGTAAGTTCGAGCTACATTTTCAGCTGCTTCAATCATAGAAGGGTCCTGTCTCTCAGGAGCAAACGATGCACGTTCAAAAAACTCTGGTGATTGCGTATCATAAACAGATTGAGGTCGTTTTATTTTCCAAGGCGAACGGCTCGTACTTTCTACGCCTCCTGCCATATAAATCGTACCTGCTCCTGCTTGTATCATACGGCAAGCTTGTAATACGGCTTCTAAACCTGAACCACATTGTCTATCGATAGTTACACCCGGGATGTGCTGATTTAGTTCAGCTTCGAGTAAGGACTTTCTAGCCAAATTGCCTCCATTACCTATGACATTACCTAGAATAACGTCATCTATATCTGACATCAAATTTGGAAATACTTCTTTGAAATGTGTAAATAATGGCTTTATGAGGTTTTCTGGCTCTATATGCTTAAGCTTTCCTCCATATTTTCCAAATGCTGTACGTTTTGCTGCAACGATTACCGCTTCTTTCATCATTTAAACTCTCCTTCTAAATAACGTTCCTTCATTAGTCTACGAGCTATTTTTCCACTTTCTGTATAGTACATTTTATCTATTCTAATTAATTTAGATGGTATTTGATATCTTGCTAAATGTGGTGACAAAAAACTTTTCAAAGACTGATAAGACATATCTTGTTTGCCTGTATAAAGTAGTATTGCAATTTCTCCAAACTTCGAATGTGGTTCACTCACTATACATACTTCATTAAAATAATCATATGCTTGTACTACACTTTCAATTTCAGATGGATAAACATTCCGACCACCAATAATCATGCGGTCGCTCTGACGTCCATGCAAATAGAGATATCCGTTATGATCAAGTGAAGCAAAATCACCAATTTCTAACGATTTACTTTGTGAAATATCATGATTTACATAACCACTAAATACCATATTACTTTTAATATGTAACACACCTACACCTTGTCCGTCTTGATGTGCCAAGTGTATTTGCACATTTGAAAAAGGTAAACCAACAGAATTAAAAGGAGCTTCATTATTGTAGTTATAACTTATAAAGCTTGCTTCAGATGTTCCGAAGAACTCTATTAATATAGTTTGTGGCATATATTTATGTACTTTATTTCTTGTATCTGGTAGTAACTTATCACCAGTAGAAAAAATATAGCGCACTTGTTTCATTTTATAATTGTCAGACAAACATGATGTTAACATTGTCGGTACTAAAAACATGGCAACTGTTTCAGATGCTTTTTCAATCGTTTGTAATAATAATGGCGCCTCAAATTGACGTTGTCCTATAAATGTTCTGCCACTATACAGTGCATATATACAAGCATATAAAGACAAAGAATGAGATAAGGGACCAGGTGCAACGAGTATATTAACAGGATCTTCTAAAAGCTTTTCGTTTTCCTTGTATGAATATAACCATGATTTCTCATTGCGATAATACGCTTTTGGTAAGCCCGTCGTTCCTGAAGTAAAACCAATATGTAATAAATCATCATCCCATTTTAATTGATTATCTTTAATGCGTTCACTTATTACTTCTTTTTCCTCATTAATTACATAAGCAATCCCATAATGTTCTAACAATGTGTCTATCTGTCCTTTTGACCATTGAAAATCTAATATGCAAGGAATACAATTTCTCTTTAACAATGCACAATAATATATGATTGTCTCCATAGGGTTTTTCATAACCAGTGCTACAAATTGATAACTAGGAATATTCGCTAAATCTTCAACTACTAATTCGATATTGATCTTTAACTGTTTATAATTGTACTTTAAATCATCAAATTGCAACGCAAGACAATGTGGCTGTGATTGTGCATGTTGATCAATCTTTTCTAATATTTCCATTTGCATGTCATCCTTCTAATTGTAAACTTTAATACTATACATGTTAACATTCATTATAGTCGTTTAGCTTTAAAGAATCACTGATAAATTTTATTCGTGATTCTTTAAGATTAGATGAAACTATTATTTCAAATCCCATTAACACGCTTAACTTTTCGTTAATATTTTACTTAAACTCAATTATATAGATATACGCATACCAAAATCCCCCACTGCATTTGTAGAGAGGGCCTTTCTATTAACATAGAAAATTTATTTATAATTTTCAAAGAAATCTATAGTTAACGATTTTACTTTTGGTGAAAGTATGAGGACAGCGATAACGTTAGGTATAAGTACAATTGCAAGTGCTAAATCTAATAAATCCCATAGTTGTGTTGCTGCACCCAAAGCACCTACGACTAATGATATTACGTAAACGACTTTCATAATCCAAGCACCTGTTAATCCAAATAAAAATTCTGCCATTCTAGAGCCGTAAAAAATCACGACGATAACCGTTGAAAACACGAAAAATAACATCGATATCGATACACTCATACTGCCAAATTGTCCAAAAGCATCTTCAAACGCTCTGGCTGTGAGAGCTGCAGATTGTGATTTTGCATCTTCTGATTTCCAAACACCAGAAACAAGCACAACAAAAGCAGTCGTACTACACACGACAAGCGTATCAACTACAATCTCACTAACACTCCAAAAAGCCTGACGTACAGGATGATCCGTTTTTGCAGCTGCATGGGCAATAGGTGACGTACCAAGTCCTGCTTCATTAGAGTATATTCCTCTAGCAAATCCCCAACGAATTGTAGTTGCAAGTGCTGCACCGAATGTTCCACCTAAAGCTGCACTAGGATTAAAAGCTTGTTCAACAACAAGCGCAATGACATGAGGCACTTGAGTGATATTCATTATAATAATAGTAAATCCTAAGAAACAATATAAACCTACCATAATTGGTACAATCTTCTCAGCAAATGATGCAATACGTTTAATACCACCAAATACGACTAATGCTGCAAGAATAGCTAAAACAATACCGGTTACACCCATATGTATATCGAATGTATCATGAACAGTACTTGCAGCCGAATGACCTTGCACCATAATACTTGGTATGAGCTCAATCATTAGCGCAAAAGCAAAGATGGTAGAAAAAATGGTACCTATTTTTTTGTTTTTAAAACCTTTTTTCATATAATATGTAGGTCCACCAATAAATTCGCCTTTTTTGTTTTTTTCACGATAATGTACACCGAGTACGTTTTCGCTAAATTTTAAAGCCATTCCTAAGAATGCAATTACCATCATCCAAAAGACAGCACCAGGGCCACCCATCATGATAGCAGTAGGCACCCCAACAATATTCGCGGCGCCTATCGTAGATGATAGCGCAGAAGTCAGTGCTTGCCTCGGTGTGATTGTGCCTTCCCCTTTTGGTTTTTTATTGATACTCCCAAAAGTCTGTTTCATCATATAAAAGAAATGTCTGAACTGAATAAATTTCAAATTTATTGTTAAATACAAACTTGCAACTAATAGTAAAGTAACTAAAGGAAATCCCCAAAGCCAATCTGAAAAAGCAACGATTTTTTCCATTATATCTCCCCTTTAATAATGTATTAAAATCAAATTGTCATAGATTTAGGTGAAAATAGTCTAAAGATAACTAAACTATTTTTTTATATTATCCCCTGTTTGTTTTATTTTTAACCATTAGTTGCTATTTTAAAATTCATTTATACATTCTAATTAAGTTTCTTTTGAATTTTTAAACTTATTATTTTTAATATTAAAATAAATTATGGTACTAATTAAAAACAACAGAGACTTGCGCCTACTTTTAAGATAAACGCGCTAACCGAAGACTACAGGATAAGGTTTTACCGGCGAAAAGGGAGCAAAAAAAGTGTCGACAAAGTAGGTTACTTTGTCGACACTTTTTCACTTTTATTAACACTCAAATTATAGTTACTCCAAATTTGCGTGGTTTTGTTGCATTGCTTCTTCATCAACTTTTAACTCAGTCATTAAGTCTAAAACAATACTATCTAAAAACACTTGTGATGCTTGTTCGAATAGACTACCTAAGGGTTGTGCTGAACCTTCAGCATCATATTTCGTCCCTGCCGGTAATTCAATAACTGCATTTGCAAGTTCACCTATCGCTGAAGCCGGGTTTGTCGACAATAATACAACTTCTGCACCTACAGTTTTAGCTTTATCTGCTAATAATCTTAAATGCTCTGTCGAACCTGACCCAGAGATAATAACAAACAAATCATTTTCAGTAATAGACGGCGTCGTAGACTCACCCACAACATGCGCGTATTTACCTAATTGATTTAAACGCATTGCAAAACTATTTGCTACAAAGCCTGAACGACCTTTGCCTGCAACAAATATTTGATTCGCTTCAACCACTTGTGTTAAAAACGCTTTTGCTTCACTATCTTTAACATGCGACAGTGTATGGTCTAATTCATCTAATATTAAGCGATAATTTGTAATCTCAGTCATATTATCTGCCTTCAATCGCGTCTCTACATTGTTTAGCAGCTTCAACTGGATCGTCTGCGTTAGCAATACCGCCACCAACTACAACTAAATCTGGTCCTTCTGCTACAACTTCTTTAATTGTATCTGGCTTAATACCACCAATAACAGCTACTTTAGAATTAGTAATAACTGATTTAACTTTACGTAAACTTTCTAAAGGAGATTGACCTTCGGCCTGTAAGTCATAACCCGTATGAACGGCGATATAGTCTGCGCCTAAATCATCTAACTCTTTAGCGCGTTTTTCTAAATCTTGTACTGCAATCATATCTACTAATAATTCTTTGCCACTTTTATGTGCTTCTTCAACTGCTGCTTTAATAGATGCATCTTCTGCAACACCTAGAATTGTTATTACGTCTGCACCAAATTTAACTGCTTGGCTTACTTCGTAGTCAGCAGCGTCCATAATTTTTAAATCTGCAAGTACTTTTACGCCTTCTATATTATCATTTAAATGTTGAACCGCTGGTAAACCTTCATTAATAACGATTGGTGTCCCAATTTCTACGATATCTACATAATCTTTAACTTTATTCGCAAGTTTTG
>NZ_LGPC01000015.1:0-34500 GCF_001431205.1 Staphylococcus sp. NAM3COL9
TTTGTACATTGAAAACTAGATATGTAAGTAAAATTTATGATTTTACCAAGCAAAACCGAGTGAATTAGAGTTTTAAAAAGCTTGAATTCAAAAAAATAGAAATAATCGCTAGTGTTCGAAAGAACACTCACAGATTAATAACATTTTAGGTTTTCAACCGATTTTATCGTGTTGAAGGTCGAAAAGATTAAGTTATTAAGGGCGCACGGTGGATGCCTTGGCACTAGAAGCCTACGAAGGACGTTACTAACGACGATATGCTTTGGGGAGCTGTAAGTAAGCTTTGATCCAGAGATTTCCGAATGGGGAAACCCAGCACGAGTTATGTCGTGTTATCGATATGTGAATACATAGCATATCTGAAGGCAGACGCGGGGAACTGAAACATCTTAGTACCCGCAGGAAGAGAAAGAAAAATCGATTCCCTGAGTAGCGGCGAGCGAAACGGGAAGAGCCCAAACCAACGAGCTTGCTTGTTGGGGTTGTAGGACACTCTATACGGAGTTACAAAAGAACAAATTAGACGAATCATCTGGAAAGATGAATCAAAGAAGGTAATAATCCTGTAGTCGAAAGTTTGTTCACTCTTGAGTGGATCCTGAGTACGGCGGAACACGAGAAATTCCGTCGGAATCCGGGAGGACCATCTCCCAAGGCTAAATACTCTCTAGTGACCGATAGTGAACCAGTACCGTGAGGGAAAGGTGAAAAGTACCCCGGAAGGGGAGTGAAATAGAACTTGAAACCGTGTGCTTACAAGTAGTCAGAGCCCGTTAATGGGTGATGGCGTGCCTTTTGTAGAATGAACCGGCGAGTTACGATTTGATGCAAGGTTAAGCAGTTAATGTGGAGCCGTAGCGAAAGCGAGTCTGAATAGGGCGTTGAGTATTTGGTCGTAGACCCGAAACCAGGTGATCTACCCATGACCAGGCTGAAGTTCAGGTAACACTGAATGGAGGGCCGAACCGACTTACGTTGAAAAGTGAGCGGATGAGTTGTGGGTAGCGGAGAAATTCCAATCGAACCTGGAGATAGCTGGTTCTCTCCGAAATAGCTTTAGGGCTAGCCTTAAGTAATGATTATTGGAGGTAGAGCACTGTTTGGACGAGGGGCCTTTATCGGGTTACCGAATTCAGACAAACTCCGAATGCCAATCAATTTTATCTTAGGAGTTAGAACGCGGGTGATAAGGTCCGTGTTCGAAAGGGAAACAGCCCAGACCACCAGCTAAGGTCCCAAAATATATGTTAAGTGGAAAAGGATGTGGCGTTGCCCAGACAACTAGTATGTTGGCTTAGAAGCAGCCATCATTTAAAGAGTGCGTAATAGCTCACTAGTCGAGTGACACTGCGCCGAAAATGTACCGGGGCTAAACATATTACCGAAGCTGTGGATTGTCCGTAAGGACAGTGGTAGGAGAGCGTTCTAAGGGCGTTGAAGCATGATCGCAAGGACATGTGGAGCGCTTAGAAGTGAGAATGCCGGTGTGAGTAGCGAAAGACGGGTGAGAATCCCGTCCACCGATTGACTAAGGTTTCCAGAGGAAGGCTCGTCCGCTCTGGGTTAGTCGGGTCCTAAGCTGAGGCCGATAGGCGTAGGCGATGGATAACAGGTTGATATTCCTGTACCACCAAAATTCGTTTTAAGCGATGGGGGGACGCAGTAGGATAGGCGAAGCGTACTATTGGATTGTACGTCCAAGCAATGAGACTGAGTGTTAGGCAAATCCGGCACTCTTAAGGTCAAGTTGTGATGGGGAGAGGAAATTTTTTCCTCGAGTCGTTGATTTCACACTGCCAAGAAAAGCCTCTAGCTAGAATTTTGGTGCCCGTACCGCAAACCGACACAGGTAGTCAAGATGAGAATTCTAAGGTGAGCGAGCGAACTCTCGTTAAGGAACTCGGCAAAATGACCCCGTAACTTCGGGAGAAGGGGTGCTCTTTAGGGTTAACGCCCAGGAGAGCCGCAGTGAATAGGCCCAAGCGACTGTTTATCAAAAACACAGGTCTCTGCTAAACCGTAAGGTGATGTATAGGGGCTGACGCCTGCCCGGTGCTGGAAGGTTAAGAGGAGTGGTTAGCTTCGGCGAAGCTACGAATCGAAGCCCCAGTAAACGGCGGCCGTAACTATAACGGTCCTAAGGTAGCGAAATTCCTTGTCGGGTAAGTTCCGACCCGCACGAAAGGCGTAACGATTTGGGCACTGTCTCAACGAGAGACTCGGTGAAATCATAGTACCTGTGAAGATGCAGGTTACCCGCGACAGGACGGAAAGACCCCGTGGAGCTTTACTGTAGTCTGATATTGAAATTCGGTACAACTTGTACAGGATAGGTAGGAGCCTTTGAAACGTGAGCGCCAGCTTACGTCGAGGCGTTGGTGGGATACTACCCTTGCTGTGTTGGATTTCTAACCCGCACCATTTATCATGGTGGGAGACAGTGTCAGATGGACAGTTTGACTGGGGCGGTCGCCTCCTAAAGAGTAACGGAGGCGCTCAAAGGTTTCCTCAGAATGGTTGGAAATCATTCATAGAGTGTAAAGGCATAAGGAAGCTTGACTGCGAGACTTACAAGTCGAGCAGGGTCGAAAGACGGACTTAGTGATCCGGTGGTTCCGCATGGAAGGGCCATCGCTCAACGGATAAAAGCTACCCCGGGGATAACAGGCTTATCTCCCCCAAGAGTTCACATCGACGGGGAGGTTTGGCACCTCGATGTCGGCTCATCGCATCCTGGGGCTGTAGTCGGTCCCAAGGGTTGGGCTGTTCGCCCATTAAAGCGGTACGCGAGCTGGGTTCAGAACGTCGTGAGACAGTTCGGTCCCTATCCGTCGTGGGCGCAGGAAATTTGAGAGGAGCTGTCCTTAGTACGAGAGGACCGGGATGGACATACCTCTGGTGTACCAGTTGTCGTGCCAACGGCATCGCTGGGTAGCTATGTATGGACGGGATAAGTGCTGAAAGCATCTAAGCATGAAGCCCCCCTCAAGATGAGATTTCCCAACTTCGGTTATAAGATCCCTCAAAGATGATGAGGTTAATAGGTTCGAGGTGGAAGCATAGCGATATGTGGAGCTGACGAATACTAATCGATCGAAGACTTAATCAAATTTAAAAGTGTTTTGTTTTGGCATTATCAAATTTTACTTACTATCTAGTTTTGAATGTATAATTTTTATACATTTCATTGTCTGGTGACAATGGCAAGGAGGTCACACCTGTTCCCATGCCGAACACAGTAGTTAAGCTCCTTAGCGCCGATGGTAGTCGGACTTACGTTCCGCGAGAGTAGGACGTTGCCAGGCAATTAGGGACCCGAATGGGTCCTTTTTTTATGCGTAAAATGAGCTTAACTTCCAAAAAAATAACTGGTTTAAGAAAGCGTTTAAAGCTGACGAAATTAGCGAAAGACGCGACGAGCTTACAAGCGGTAAGTGAGCAAGGGATAATTGTATACAAGAACTTTAGCTCTTGCATAAATACTACTAATCTTAATAAATTAAGAAGTAGTTCTTTAAAGCTCCTTAGCGCCGATGATAGCCGACTTACGTTCCGCGAGAAGGCAATTAGGGACCCTAATGGGTTCTTTTTTATGTTAAAAAAAGCTTAGCGCAATAGCTAAGCTTTTAAATAAGAAGTGAATAAAGCATTTTATTTTCATTAATGTAAATGTTTGAAGCATCGAATTCATTTACATTCTTTTTCAAGTTATTCAAATCTTTATGGTTATTTAATTGGATCCCTATGATAACTGTACCGGTGTTTTGAGATGATTTTTTAAGGTACTCGAATTTAGTAATATCATCTTTAGGTCCGAGTACATCGTTTACAAATTCTCTTAAAGCGCCGGGACGTTGGGGGAAGTTTAAAATGAAGTAATGTTTCATTTCTTCGAAAATTAGTGAACGCTCTTCAATTTCTTTCATACGATTAATATCATTGTTACCACCACTCACAACACAAACCACGGTTTGACCTTTAATTTCTGCTTTATAATTATCTAAAGCGGTAATACTTAATGCACCAGCAGGTTCTGCGATAATGGCTTGTTTAGAGTACATATCTAAAATAGTTGAACATACAGCGCCTTCGTGTACTTGAACATAATCATCAACAACCTTTTTTGCGATGTCAAATGTTATTTGGCCAACTCTTGCAACTGAAGCACCATCAACAAACTTATCAATATCAGGTAATGTTACGATTTGATTTTCTAAAACAACTGACTTATACATACTGCTTGCTCCAGCAGGTTCTACGCCAACAATCGATGTTTGAGGTGAATTTTCCTTGAAGTACGTACCAACACCAGAAATTAAACCTCCGCCTCCAATTGCGGCAAATAAATAATCAAATTGTATATTTTCTTCTTTAGATTGATCAATGATTTCTTTAGCAAGTGTACCTTGCCCTGCAATAGTATAGATATTGTTAAAAGGATCAATGAAATTCATTTTGTTATCTTCTGTATAAACGAGCGCTTCTTTTAAACAATCATCAAATGTATCACCTGTAAGAATGACTTCGACATTTTTCCCACCAAAGAATTTAACTTGATTAATTTTTTGAAGTGGGGTAGTGACAGGCATAAAGATGACTGCATCTAAGTGTAATTTATTAGCAGTGTAAGCTACACCTTGTGCATGGTTACCTGCACTTGCACATGTGATGCCAGTTTCTCTGTCTTCTTTATTTAAGGCTACAATTGCATTGTAAGCTCCTCTAAGTTTAAAAGACCTGACCCATTGTAGGTCTTCTCTTTTTAAATATACATTACAGTCATATTTAAGTGATAAATAATGATCCTTTTGTAATGGTGTCTCTTTAACAGTATCTTTTATTTGTAAGTAAGCTTCATCGATATCTTTTGAAGAAATAGTTGTTTTTACAGTCATATGTTTCACACCTTTGTTAGTTTAGTATCTTTAAAAAGTTTTTGCTCTTTCGTAAGAATTGATTTCATCTTCATATTGCAGTGTTACTGCAACATCATCAAGTCCCTTAACGAGTTTGTTTTTCCAAGTTTCATCTATATCAAAAATAAATGTTTTATCAGGAGAAGTAACAGTTTGATTCGGTAAATCTACCGTAATCGATTCGGCATGTGCTAAATGTATTCTCGCTTCTTCATCTAAAACAATAGGCAACATCGCATTTTTAGTACAATTCATATAGAATATATCACTGTAACTGCCAGCAATAATTATATCAAAACCGTAGTCTTTAATTGCCCAAGCAGCGTGTTCACGACTTGAGCCACATCCGAAATTATCTCCAGTAATTAAAATCGATGCATCTTTATATTCTGGTTTATTTGGGTTAAAGTCTGGATTATCAGAGCCGTCATCTAAATAACGCCATTCATCGAAAGCAAATGGTCCAAATCCTGATTTTGAAATACGTTTTAAATGGACTTTAGGTATAATTTGATCGGTATCGATATTGTCATGAAATAATGGTACGACTTTACCTGTATACGTAGTGATTGGTTTGATTTCCATCTTATACAACAACCTTTCTAACATCTATAAATTTGCCATTGATTGCTGCGGCTGCTGCCATAGCAGGGGAAACAAGATGTGTTCTTGCACCTTTACCTTGGCGTCCTTCAAAGTTACGATTACTTGTTGAAGCACAGTGAACACCATTGGGTACTTGGTCTGGATTCATACCTAAGCACATTGAGCAACCAGGCTCTCTCCAATCAAACCCTGCTTCTTTAAATATTTTGTCTAGTCCTATTTTTTCTGCTTCTTTTTTAACTGTACGAGAACCTGGAACAACGATTGCTGTAATATTAGGGTGTACTTGATTTCCTTTAACGATATGACTCGCTTCAACTAAATCTGAAAGACGAGCATTTGTACAAGAACCTAAGAAGACATAACCCAAATCGATATCCTCAGCTTTTTGACCAGGTTTTAAATCCATATAATTATATGCACGTTCGTCATTTATATTCTCTATTTCAGGGAAAGGTGTATTAAAACTCACTCCCATTTCAGGACTAGTTCCCCAAGTCACTTGAGGTTCTAAGTCTGAGACATCCATTTCGATGACTCTATCGAATTCGGCATCGTCATCTGTGTAGAGTTCACGCCATTCATCAACGGAATTATCAAAATTTATTGCATATGGACGACCTTTAACATATTCAAATGTCGTTTCATCAGGTTCCATCATGCCGTATTTAGCACCAGCTTCAATTGCCATATTACAAATCGTCATTCTAGCTTCCATACTTAAACTACGAATCGCTTCTCCAGAAAATTCTAGGGCATAACCTGTACCGAAATCAACGCCATATTGACTAATCAAATGTAAGATAATATCTTTGGCATACACACCAGTCGGCAATTTACCTGTTACATCAATTTTTAGATTTTTAGGTTTAGTTTGCCATAGCGATTGTGTAGCAAATACATGCTCTACTTCACTTGTACCAATACCAAAAGCAATTGCTCCGAAAGCACCATGTGTAGCAGTATGAGAATCACCACAAACAATTGTTTTACCAGGCTGCGTTAAACCTGTTTCAGGACCTACCATATGCACAATGCCTTGTTCATCAGACCCCATATCAAATATATGGACGCCGAATTCTTTTGCATTATTTTGCAATGTAGTAATTTGTTTGTTTGCGATTTCATCTTTGATATTAAAGATGTCTACGGTTGGGACGTTGTGGTCAAGTGTTGCATACGTTAAGTCTGGTCTACGCAATTGTCTGTTTTGGAGTCTTAGACCTTCAAATGCTTGAGGAGATGTGACTTCATGTATAAGATGCAAATCTATATATAATAACTGTGGGCCACCTTCTTTACCAGTCAAGACATGTTTATTCCAAACTTTATCAAATAGTGTTTTACCCATATGACATCTCCTCCTTTTTATAAGTTTTCTTTTACGAAATTAATAATATCTGACGTATTATAATTTCCATTGAGATCACGGGTTGTTTTACCTTCTTTAATGAGTTGATAAATTACTGATTCTAATTTTTCAGCTGCTTTTGGTTCATTTAAACTTTCTCTAAGACACATTACTACTGATAAAAGCATACCGAAAGGGTTTGCAATATCTTGGTTTGCAATGTCTGGTGCTGAACCATGAATAGGTTCGTAAAGTCGTGGCCCTTGTTCACTAAAACTTGCAGACGGTGATAAACCTAATGAACCAGGAATTACAGATGCTTCATCACTTAAAATATCACCAAATAGATTTTCAGTTACAATGACATCAAATTGTGATGGGTTAGTAATTAAATGCATTGCACAAGCATCTACTAGTAAATGGTTAACTTCTACTTCAGGATAATCTTGTGAAACCTCATTTATCACTCTACGCCATAATTTACTAGAAGAAAGCACATTTTCTTTATCAACAGATGTTAATTTTTTATTTCGTTTTTGAGCTAAATCAAATCCAACTCTGGCAATGCGTTCTATTTCTGTTCTTGTATAAGTAAGAGAATCGAGTGCATCGTCATCACCCAATTTCTTAGGTTCACCAAAATAGATACCACCAGTGAGTTCTCTTACTAAAATGAAATCTGTGTCTGCAACTCGCTCTTCTTTAATCGGAGATAAATGGCTTGTACCATTTGTCACCGTAGTAGGGCGAATATTAGCGAATAAGCCTAATGCTTTACGTATGCCTAATAATCCTTGTTCAGGTCTGTTGTTAGGATCAGTCCATTTTGGTCCACCCACAGCACCTAATAATATTGCATCAGCATTTTGACATGCATTTAATGTTGATTCAGGGAGTGGTTTACCATGGCGGTCTATAGCAACGCCACCAAAATCATGTGTTTCTATGTCATAATTAAAATTAAAATTTTGGCTTAATAGTTCTAATATTTCTAGTGATCCTGTCAAAATCTCAGGACCAATACCATCACCTGGTAGAGCTACAATTTTATAACTCATGAATGAATACCTTCTTCCGCAGATGAATTAGCAACATATTTAGCATGTGCTTCTACATATGATTTACATGACGCGAGTAAAATATCATGGTCAATACCAACACCTGTGACGATTTGATTATCAATTTTAATTTGTACATGTACTTCAGCTTGTGCATCGGTACCTTCAGTAACAGAATCAATACGGTATGTTATTAACTCAGTGTTGAGGTCAAAAATACGGTCTATTGCATTGTACACGGCAACGATAGATCCGGTGCCAATACTTGAATCTTGATACGTATTACCGTCTTTATCTTTAATGACGACTACAGCACTTTGAAGTCCATTTGAGACAAATTGTAGCTGTAAAGTTTCAACTTGATAAATCGCATTTTGTTCATGTTCTGTACCTTGTATTAAGGCGTGGATATCACGGTCTGTAACTGCTTTTTTCTTATCTGCAATTGTTTTAAACTGTTTAAATAATGCTTTTTGTTCTTCTGGCTCAACATCGTAACCTAAATTAATTAATTTTTCAGCAAAAGCATGTTTACCTGAAAGTTTACCTAAAGGTAATTCTGTTGTTTTAACACCAACAAGTTGAGGCGTCATAATCTCATAAGTTTCAGGGTTTTTAATTACGCCATCTTGATGAATACCTGATTCGTGACTAAATGCATTTTGGCCGACAATGGCTTTGTTTCTAGGGACTCGAATTCCTGCAAATCTAGCAATTAAATCTGAAGTTTGTTTTGTTTCTTCAAGGTTAATTTTAGATTGATTACCATAATGATCTTGTCGAACGTAAAGGCCAAGTGCTACTTCTTCAAGTGCTGCATTACCTGCACGTTCCCCAATACCATTTAAGGTTCCTTCTATTCGTTTGGCTCCATTTTCAATTGCAGCCATACTATTTGCTACTGCAAGTCCAAGATCATCATGACAATGTGCACTATAAATTACTTCATGGTCTGTTTTGACAGCTTCTTGTAGTGTTTTGAAAATTTGACCATATTCAGAAGGGTAACTGAAACCTACAGTGTCAGGTACATTGATTACACTTGCTCCGGCATCAACAGCTGTTTGAACACATTCTATTAAAAATGGTAGTTCTGTTCTTGTTGCATCTTCTGGGGAGAATTGAACTAAATCAAAATAATTTTTCGCATAGGTTACATGTTCTGTTATAGATGCTAAAACTTCTTCTTTAGACATCATAAGTTTGGAATCACGGTGAATCGGGCTTGTTGCGATAAAGACATGAATTCTTGGTTTTGCTGCTTCTTTAGTTGCTTCATATACTGCATCAATATCTTTCTTTACACAACGGGCTAGACCACATACAGCAGTTGTTGTTAATGCTTTTGAGATTGCTTCAACTGATTTAAAACTACCATTACTTGATGCAGGGAACCCAGCTTCTATAATATCTACGCCCCATTTTTCAAGTTGATTAGCTATCTTCAAACGTTCATCGAATGAAAAGTTAACACCAGGTGTTTGTTCGCCGTCTCTAAGTGTTGTATCAAAAATTTGAATATGGCTACTCATTTTCAACATCTCCTATAAATGAATTTTAGACTCATATAACCGTAATTAATGAAGAAACACACTTTCATGAGAAAAGTAGCTGCATTTTTAAGCAATCACATATTCCTAATTGAGTGTGATTCTCCAATTACGATTAATTTAAAGGTGGAATCTAATTATTTTTCAATGCTTTTAGATTTAATGAATGGCATCATTTCACGTAGTTCTTTACCAACCGCTTCGATTTGATGTCCATGTTGTTCTTCACGTAGTTTGTGGAACTCTTCAAAATTATTTTCATTATCTTTAATGAAACGATCACTGAATTTTCCTTGTTGAATATCTTCAAGTACTGCTTTCATATTATCTTTAACTTCTGGTGTAATGATACGTGGTCCAGATACATAGTCACCAAATTCTGCTGTATTTGAAATTGAATAACGCATGTTTTCCATGCCACCTTCATATAATAGGTCTACAATAAGCTTCATTTCATGTAATACTTCGAAATAAGCAATCTCTGGTTGATACCCAGCTTCAACTAATGTTTCGAAACCAGTTTGTATTAATTTAGTTGTACCACCACAAAGGACAGCTTGTTCACCAAATAAATCTGTTTCAGTTTCTTCTTTGAATGATGTTTCTAATACGCCAGCACGTGTAGCACCGATACCTTTAGCATAGCTTAAGGCTAAGTCTGTAGCTTCTCCACTTGCATCTTGTTCTACTGCGAATAGGGCAGGGACTGCACTACCTTCAGCAAAAGTACGACGAACTAAATGTCCTGGACCTTTTGGAGCTACTAAGAATACGTCTACATTTTCTGGTGGGTTGATAACATCAAAATGAATATTAAAACCATGAGCGAAAACTAATGCATTATTTGCTTCTAAATTTGGTTCGATTTCTTCTTTATATATTTTTCCTTGAGTTTCATCTGGTAGAAGTACCATAATGACATCAGCTTGTTTTGCTGCTTCATTTACAGGGTATACTTCGAAGCCATCATCTTTTGCTTTATCAAAAGAACGTCCAGGTCTGATACCAATGATTACGTCATAGCCATTGTCTTTTAAGTTTTGTGCATGAGCATGACCTTGAGAACCATAACCTAAAACCGCTATTTTTTTACCTTGTAATGCATCTTTCTTTACTGTTTCATCATAATAAACTGTTGTCATAATATAATCCTCCATGTGTTTTGAATTTTTTGATAAAAAATTAAAGCTTAATCTAAATAATACCTGCCGAACCCGTACGTGAGACTTGTTCGATTTTATATGATGATAGATCGTCTAATAAATTATCCATTGTATATTGTGGACCTGAGGCTTGAAGGTACGTATAAGTTTCTTCATTTTTCAATATAGAGACTAGCGCATCATAAGGTTTGATTAAATTTTGTAATTCTTGGTGATTGTTTGGTGTTTGTAATTTCACAAGTACCAACTCTCTATTGTAGGTATTTGTATCTGTTATATCTTCAACCTCAATAATATTGATTTGCTTTTCAAGTTGTTGAAGTAACGTGCGTAACACATCTGTATCAGGAATTTCTGCTACAAAAGTAATATCAGAAATTCCTTCTTCTAGTGTAGGTGTTGCGGAAAGATTAACGATATTAAATTGTCTTCGTACGAAAATACTCGTTAATCTGTTTAATGTACCTGCTTTATCTCTTACTTTTGTTCTAAATGTTCTTCTCATATTAGACCCTCCATCTCATGGTTTGCTTTACCGCTTGGTACCATAGGAGAGACAATTTCAACCGGTGAAATACGAACGTCAATTAAGGCTGGTCCGTTATATTGGAAAGCCTCATCTAATTTTTGTTCTAAGTGCATAGGATCATCTATGAGATAGGCTTTTACATTGTATGCTTCAGACAGCTTAATAAAGTCTGGCTGTCCATTAAACACAGAATGTGAAAAACGTTTATTAAAGAATTTATCTTGCCATTGTTTCACCATGCCAAGCGTACCGTTATTTACGATTACTATTTTAATATCTATGTCATATTCTTCTAAAATACCCATTTCTTGGTTTGTCATTTGGAAACCACCGTCGCCTACAAAAGCTACGACCGTTTTGTCTGGTTTAGCCAATTTTGCTCCAATTGCTGCTGGTATACCAAAGCCCATTGTGCCTAAACCACCACTTGTAACAAGTTGACCATGGTCTTTGAATGGATAGTATTGTGCAACCCACATTTGATGTTGTCCTACATCTGTAGTTACAATTGCATCACCATTGGTAATCTCTCCAATATATTCAATTGCGCGTTGTGGTTTTGAAAATACACCATCTTCATCATCGCTGTATGCAAAGGGCTGTTGTATTTTATTTTCATT
This sequence comes from Staphylococcus sp. NAM3COL9, assembly GCF_001431205.1. Classification (GTDB taxonomy): domain Bacteria; phylum Bacillota; class Bacilli; order Staphylococcales; family Staphylococcaceae; genus Staphylococcus. The sequence goes on from NZ_LGPC01000015.1 coordinate 11,794, forward strand.
ACATGTTCCTAACCAATCTTCATGTTTAATTGAATAACTATCGAAATCGAGTAGAAACTCTAATGTCGCTTTACAATCTGCAACAATACCCAAATCTACTTTAATAATTTTGTTGATTTCAGATGGATCGATATCAATATGAACGATTTTGGCATTTGGTGCGAATTCATCTGGATTACTAGCTAATCTGTCGTCAAAGCGGCTTCCGAAGTTAATAAGTAAATCACATTCAGTTAGCGCCATGTTACTTGCGTATGATCCATGCATACCACCCATACCTAAAAATAGGGGGTGTTCGTAAGGAATTGCGCCGAGACCGAGTAACGTACTCACTACTGGTAATTGATGTCTACTTACAAATTCAGTGAATAGATCGTTGGCTTTGGCATGATTGACACCTGCACCTGAAAGTACTAATGGTTTTTTAGCACTCTTTAAAAAATCTCTCAATTTTTGTATATCATCTTTTTTGGGTTTGTTAGGTATTGTGTAACCAGGTAATTCTAATTCATTAGTAATCTGTGCATTCGTTGATAGGATACCCATATCTTTAGGGAAATCGATTACTACTGGACCTTTTCTTCCAGTATTAGCGATATGAAAAGCTTCATGGATAATTTTTGGAATATCTTGTACATCTTTAACTTGATAGTTGTGCTTAGTAATTGGTGTTGTCATTGAGAGTAAATCTGCTTCTTGGAATGCATCCTTACCAATACCAGGTGTTGCAACTTGACCTGTGATAACTACTAAAGGTAAAGAGTCGCTGTAAGCATCAGCAATACCGGTAATCGCATTTGTAGCTCCTGGTCCACTTGTAACAACAACTACACCTGTATTACCAGATACACGTGCATAACCTTCTGCTGCGTGAGTTGCACCTTGTTCATGACGAGCTAAGATGTGCTTTATTTTCCCATCGTATAGTGTGTCGTATAGAGGGAGAACAGCGCCTCCCGGATAACCAAATATAAAATCAACACTCTCATTTACCAATGATTCAACTAATAATTCTGAACCAGATCTCATTTCATCAATTGTCTCTTGTTCTAGTTCAACTTCAGGTTCAATTGGTTCTACTGCTTCCAAATGTTCAAAATTTTCTGATTTTTCTATTTCAAGTGTTTCAGTATGTTTAGACATTGTGCTCACTCCTTAAATGAGATTTTCGGGAACTTGCATTACGCCACCGGTATTAGCACTTGTAACGAGTGCTGTGTAACGTGCAAGATAACCAGTTTTCACTTTTGCTTTAAATGGTTTTACATCTTGTTTTCTATCTTCTAAAGTTTCATTTGATACTTCGACATTTAATGTTCGGTTGGTTAAATCAATAGTAATTTCATCACCATCTTTAATTAGTCCAATAGGTCCACCCGAAGCCGCTTCAGGTGATATATGTCCTACAGCAATGCCTCGAGTTGCACCTGAGAAACGGCCATCTGTAATTAATGCGACATCTTTACCTAATCCTCTTCCTACAATTGAAGAAGTAGGAGCTAACATTTCAGGCATGCCTGGACCACCTTTAGGGCCTTCATATCTTATGACAACAACATGACCTTCTCGAACAACGTGATTATCAATTGCTTCTACTGCATCATCGTGTGAATCAAAACAAATTGCTTTACCTTTAAATACTTTAATTGAAGGATCTACACCACCTACTTTAATGACGGCGCCTTTAGGAGCTAAATTACCGTATAAAATTGAAAGGCCTCCCTGTTTGTCGTAAGGGTTATCTAAATGTCTAATTACATCGCTATTTAAGATTTCTTTACCTTCATTATTTTCGCGAAGGGTCTTGCCTGTTGCTGTGATTCTATCTGGATGTAAGGTACCATCTCTTTTAAATAGTTCATTAATAATTGCTGGAACACCACCTGCTTCATGTACATCATGCATTGAATAAGAAGAACTAGGTGCTATTTTTGAAAGGTAAGGTGTTTTCTTAGCAAGTTCATTAATTCTTGTTAAGTCATAATCGATGCCTGCTTCATTTGCAATTGCTAATGTGTGAAGAACAGTGTTTGTAGAACCACCCATTGCCATGTCTAGCGCAAAAGCATCATCAATTGCTTCACGAGTTACGATATCTCTTGGTTTAATATCATTCTTTATATTATCTACTAATTTAAATGCGGCTTCTCTAATCATTTCTCTACGTTGATCACTCACTGCTAATGCTGTTCCATTATATGGGAGGGATAAACCTAAAACTTCCATTAAACAGTTCATTGAATTCGCGGTGAACATACCAGAACAAGAACCACATGTTGGACAAGCATTTTGTTCCATATCTAAAAATTCATCTTTTGAAATCGAACCATCTTTAAAAGCGCCAACTGCTTCAAACATTGAAGAAAGTGTTAATGCTTTACCTTCTGAAGATAATCCTGCTTTCATAGGGCCACCAGAACAAAATATGGCTGGCACATTGGTTCTGACTGATGCGAGTATCATGCCTGGTGTAATCTTGTCACAGTTAGGAATATAGAATACACCGTCAAACCAATGAGCGTTAATTACTGTTTCAGCAGAATCGGCAATGATTTCTCGTGAGGGAAGGGAATATCTCATTCCTATATGCCCCATTGCGATACCATCATCTACACCGATTGTGTCAAATTCAAAGGGAATAGCACCTGCTTCACGAATTGCTTCTTTGGCAATATCTGCTAATTCTCTTAAGTGAACATGTCCTGGGACAATGTCAATATATGAATTGCAAATTGCCACGAAAGGCTTATTCATATCTGTTGGTTTTTCTAATGCACCTGTAGCATGCAAAAGACTTCTTGCTGGAGCCTGCTGATCACCTTTTTTGATCATATCGCTTCTCATACTGTTTCCCCCTTAAAATTGAAAATAAAAAAACGTCCCAATAATTTATTGGGACGTTTTCAAGTCCCATTCAACTAGAAAGAGGACTTAAACGTTTAGTAAATTCTTCACTAAAGTTCCAGTCCTAATAGCATAATAAAATGACTAAAATATTTGAAGTTGTTGGTTTGTATTGCATATGGTTTTTGGTCATTTTATTATACTCCTCTCGAATGAATGGTTTTATTTAATTGAATTGTCTAAAAATTCGATAAACTAAATTTACTACATCGACGAGGTCATGTCAATAACTTTTTCGAATTATCTCTAAATTCACACAATTGCAAAAAATAAAGAACTTGTTTCACTATGAAGTAAAATAGAGAAAAATTTGTTAAACTATAAGAGTTATTTATATAGAACAGATAAATTGAAGTAATAGATAGTGATTATCTCAAATAAAAATTACGAATAGTTAATATAGAAGAAACTTATTTTTTATAATGGATTATAAAATCTCTATCAAAGGTTTTCAAGTGCTGATTGCACTTGCATAAGTAGTACTAATTCATTAAATTGAGGAAATTCAAAATGTACTACTGAGCTGAAGCTCATGCATAAGAACTACTAATCTTGCAAGCGAGTAGTTCTTTAAAAAGGAGAGGAATATGATTAAGATAAAGGATTTAGATGGAATGGCGATTTTTGCTACAATGCTAGCAAAGTATTTATCAGCTGGCGACCTTGTATTGCTTAATGGTGGTTTAGGTGCTGGTAAAACAACATTAAGTCAATTTATTGGAAAAGCCTTAGGTGTAAAAAGAAATATTAATTCACCAACATTCAATATTATAAAATCATATCAAGGGTCAAGTTTGAAATTACATCATATGGACTGTTATAGATTAGAAGACTCTGAAGAAGATTTAGGATTTGATGAATATTTTGAAGATGAAGCAGTTATTTTAATTGAATGGAGTATATTTATTTCTGAGTTTTTACCACCGTCTTATTTAACTATTAATATAACGACATTAAATGAATCGGAAAGAAATGTAGAAATAGAAGCACAAGGTGTACATTATGCAAAAATAAAGGAGGAAGTTGAACGTGAACTATCTGTTGATTGATACGTCAAATCAGCCATTGTCAGTTGCTATAATGCAAGATGATAAGGTGTTAAGTGAATTGAATTCAAATGAAAAAGTAAATCATTCAGTACAATTAATGCCAGCAATCGAACAAGTTATTGCTGAAAGTAAAGTATTGAAAGAAAATATCGATGTCATTGTAGTAGCACAAGGACCAGGTTCATATACTGGGTTAAGAATAGGTGTAACAGTTGCAAAAACTTTAGCATATGCTTTAAATGCTGAGCTGTATGGCGTGTCGTCACTCAAGGCACTTGCTGCAACTATTAAAGAAGACACAAAGTTGATTGTACCTGTGTTTGATGCAAGACGAGAAGCGGTTTATACAGGTGTATACCAATATGAAGAGGATCAATTAGTTCAAGTTGAACAAGATCAGTATCTACCAATTGAAGAATTATTGGATTTATTGTACAAGAAGGGTCAACCTTATATGTTTGTAGGGATGGACACTGAAAAGTTAGAAGAACTATTAGATAGTACCTGTGTTGCGAATGTGCCACAAGCTAAAAACATGAAACCACTCATTGAAACATCAGAAAATATTCATCAATTTAAACCAAACTATATTAAAATATCAGAGGCTGAGAGAAATTGGCTAAACCAACAGAACAAGAGTTGAATATAAGATTAATGAACGCAAAAGATGTTCCACAGGTATTTGATATTGAAAGAAATAGTTTTAATGATAGTAGTTGGTCGATTGATGCGTTTTATCACGAGGTAGAGCAAAATGAATTTGCAAATTATTTTGTTATTGAATTTAATGAGAAGGTAATAGGTTATATTGGCTTATGGATAGTAATTGATCAAGCACAAATTACAACGATCGCTATTGATAAGGAATATAGAGGTTACGGGTTAGGTCAACTTTTATTAAAATATGTAATGAATTTCGTCCGAGAAAAATGTGAGATGATGAGTTTAGAAGTGCGTGTAGATAATAATGTAGCACAACACGTTTATACAAACTTAGGTTTTAAATATGGTGGTAAGCGAAAAAATTATTATGGTGAAGGCGAGGATGCATTAGTTATGTGGGTGGATTTTAATGAGTGAAACAACATTAATATTAGCAATTGAATCGAGTTGTGATGAAACAAGTGTAAGTATTATTAAAAATGGTACAGAAATACTCAGTAATATCGTATTGAGTCAAATTGAGAGTCATAAACGTTTTGGTGGCGTAGTGCCAGAAGTAGCAAGTAGACATCATGTTGAAGGTATAACAACAACGATTGATGAATCATTAGTTAAAGCAAATGTAACAATGCATGATATAGATGCAGTTGCTGTAACACAAGGGCCAGGATTGATTGGAGCATTATTAGTGGGAATTAATGCGGCAAAAGCTTTGGCATTTGCTTACGATAAACCTTTGATTCCTGTTCATCATATTGCAGGTCATATATATGCGAATCATTTAGAAACGCCTTTACAGTTTCCTTTAATGGCATTAATTGTTTCTGGTGGACATACAGAATTAATTTATATGAAAGATCATTTAAGCTTTGAAGTTATAGGCGAAACAAGAGATGACGCTGTAGGTGAAGCTTATGATAAAGTAGCGAGAACAATTGGACTAAGTTATCCAGGGGGCCCGCAAGTAGACATTCTTGCAGCAGAAGGACAAGATAATTATCAATTTCCTAGAGTATGGCTTGAAAAAAATAGCTATGACTTCAGCTTTAGTGGCTTGAAAAGTGCAGTAATTAATAAGTTGCATAATTTAAAACAAAAAGGTGAAGAAATTAATAAAGCAGATGTAGCAACAAGTTTTCAAAATAGTGTCGTAGAAGTTTTGGTCGGCAAAGCTATTTCAGCTTGCGAGCATTATGATGTTAAGCAACTAATTGTTGCAGGTGGCGTGGCAAGTAACAAAGGATTACGAGCAAATTTAGCAGTAGCTTGTGAATCACATAACATCAAACTTTGTATACCAAGTCCTAGACTTTGCACAGATAATGCTGCCATGATTGGTTCAGCAGGCCATTATTTATATCAGGCTGGTGTTATTGCTGATATGACGTTAAATGGTTTTAATAGTATGGATATTGAACAATTTTCAGTTAAACATTAGTGAATAATTGAAAAGATAAATCTATGGATAACATATACGTTAAATATATTTTCTTAAAATAATAACATCAAACCATTGAAATTTGATATGCTCCCTTCAAAGTTTTTACTTTTTAAGTGTCTACTTGACTAGGTGCAGTTCATTTTGTCGATGTGTTGGTGTTATTTTTCATTTACATTTCGAAAATAAGGGTATAGGTAATTTAGTTAAACATTAACAAATAACGATAGCGTCTAAGGATACTTACAAATATTATTTTTAAAGGAGGATATTTTAATGAAATCAGTTCAATATTTTAACTTTCAAAATAGTTTGGCAGCGTTAAATTTCTATGAAAATCACTTAGGGGCCACAGACATACAACGTGTTGGCGGTGATCATGAAATGTTTGCAGATATGCCAGAGGAATATGATATTGATAAGAACTTTACTATGAATGCATCGTTTAAAATTTTAGGTGAAACATTCTATTGTAGCGATACAATGAAAAATAAAAAAATTGATAATAGCGGTGCGATTGTGGCTTTCACTTTTGATTATTCAAATGAAGCGGACAAACAGCAAGCAGAAGCGTTTTTTAATAACGCGATAGAAGGTGGATGTAAAGCTACGATGCCATTAGGTAAGACAGAGTGGTCTGAACTATACGGTATGTTTAATGACCCATTTGGTATAACTTGGATGATTAATGCAGAATAAATTATAAAAAGATGCCATAACCTATTTGATTAGGCTAGGCATCTTTTTGATTAATCGGTTTTTGAGGTGAAAGAATTTGCGCGTTTATAGATTTGTTTTGGAAATTGCATAATACGTAATAACTCTATGGCATTCCTTGTATCGGCTTTACCAGGTTTTACCTTGAAGTCAAAAGCAATTTGATTTTCTAAAATAGATTCATTGAAATGATAATTTGAATAGTTTTTCTCTAGTAAAATAGCTAACTCTATGTCATGTGTAGCAGCAATAAGCCTATAACCAGGTAGTTGATTCAAGTAGTTTAATACAGATTCTGAAGCAGCAATACGTTCTGTAGTATTGGTTCCTTTAAAAATTTCATCAATAAAGCAATATATTTTGTCGGAGGTTGTTATATCAAATAAACGTCGTATCGATTTGACTTCAGTCATAAAATAACTATCTCCAGTTAAAATATCATCTTGGTTAACCATAGAGGTATAAACTACGCCGGGTTCATAGATGAATTTAGTTGCTGTAACAGTGTTTACTGCTTGAGCTAATACTAAATTTAGAGCAATTGCTTTCATAAATGTTGATTTACCTGAAGCATTGGAACCCGTTAAAAGTATATGGTTATTTATACTCATATCATTAGAAACCGCTTCATAGATAAGAGGGTGAGTTAATTCTTCAAATTCAAGGTGATCTTTTCTATTGATTTGTGGAAGAGAGTAATGATCCAACGTCTCTTGCCAAAGTGCTACGGCATAATGATTATCTATGCTCGAAATATATGTATAACAAGTCATTACTTCATCTTCGTATTTTTTAAAACTGTTTTGAATTAAGTGGAATATATGATAATCCAGCATAAAAATTATTTTAACTAGTAAAGATACGACAAGAGCATCTTCGCTAGAATTAACACGACCTAATAAACCACTAAATCTACGAGCTATACGAAAATGGCTAAAATCGACATCAATGTTAGGTGTATCCTCAATTTTTTGTAAGTTATGTGCTTTTTTAATTACTGTAGATGTATAAAATATTGCATTTAAATCTTGATTATACGTCTTTTTTAACGAGCCACTAAGAATCATATTTAAAATGACAGAAGCGATTGTTAAAGCGATACCTTTAATAGGTGAAAAGAAAGTTAAAATCATAAAAATAATAGGTAAATATGTACAAATCATAAAAAAATTATTACGTTTAATATGTAATAATTGATCTGGAAAAATAGGGTAAATAGCTTTGCCAATTTGCGCTAAGTGCAAAGAAACGGAATTTCTAAATGAAATATTTGTTTTAAATTGATGAATTAAATTTTCATCTTTTACTTTATACATATTTCTCAGTGTAGCAAAGAGTCTCATTTCACCAATTGCAGTAAAATTAAAATTCATATTATGAAATACACTTTCCATATTTAAATCAGACCAAGTTTTATCATCTAACAATAAATTTTCATCAAAGCTATTTTTATATGTGTCAAACTCATAACTATAGTTATGGTTAGAACGAATAAAATTTTCTAGTGGTTTTTGGTTAGACCATAGATTTTGTAAGTCATACTTTAATTTTTTATTAGCAACAATCGTCGTAGTAATAATTAGTATTGTCGTACCTAGAATAAAAGCAATTAGAAACCATAGTAAAGTAAGCATATTTTGTACATCCTTCACGATTTTGCTTTAAACCCGTAATAATTATGACATGACTTTCCATTTTAAACAAATGGCTTTACTCTGGATTAATTATAGTTTGAATAGAATGTCAATAGGGAACATGCGTACTTATCAACAAACAGTGTATAACTTGTGGATAACTAGTGGTTATGTATGTGGATATAGGTTGATATCTGAAAATTGAAAACAGCTTATAGTTACTTATTACTTGTTGATAACTAGGATAACTCTGTGGATAGCTATCATAACAGCAAAGGCAGTGTGAATAGAATGAGCATAAAAAAAGAGCTAAAGTAGAAAAATATACTTTAGCTCAATTGCACTTATAACGACTATATTAACATTTCTTGTAATTCTGCCCACTCATCCATGACTTGTTCTGATTTTTGTTCGGCTATTTCTTTTTCAATTGCCAAATCATTTGCCTTTTCTGGATTAGAATACACATCAGGTTGTGTGAGCTGTTCATTTATATTATTTATTTCTTGTTCGTATATTTCAATATTTGTTTCACATTGTTCTATTTTACGTTCAATTTGTCGTTGCTCTCGTTTTTGCTGTTTTTGGTCAACGTAAGTATGGTTTTGTGATGTACTTACTTCTGTTTTTGTAGGATTATCCAATTCTTTTTTGGCTTGAATAGCTGCTTTTTCTTCTAATTTTTCAATGTAATACTGATAATCACCTAAATACATTGTTCCACCAGTAGTGTCCAAGTCATAAACTTTATTTGCAAGTTCATTTATAAAATAACGATCATGTGACACGAATAAAATTGTGCCTTCAAAGTCTGACAATGCCTGTTCAAGCATCTCTTTAGAGTCTATGTCTAAATGGTTAGTTGGTTCATCTAAAATAAGCACGTTATTACGCTCTAGCATCAGTAGAGCAAGTTGAAGGCGCGCTTTTTCTCCACCAGACAAGTCATTGATGATTTTTTTGACATCATCTTGTACAAATAAGAAACGACCTAAGACAGCTCGAATATCTTTTTCATTCATCGTTGGATATTGATCCCATAAATAATCAAGGATTGTTTTGTTTGATTTAAATTCAGCTTGTTTTTGATCGTAATAACCAACTTTTAAATTTGCCCCTGTTGTAATTTCTCCATTAATCTTTTGTTGGAGGCCAGCGACTGTCTTGATTAAAGTAGACTTTCCAATACCATTAGGACCAATGATTGCTATATGGTCTCCTTTAGTGGCTTCGATGTTAATCCCTTTTGTTATAGCTTCTTCATAGCCAATTTCTAGGTTTTTAATATGAAATACATCGTTTCCAGTATTTCTATCAAAATCGAATTGTATGTTGGCGCTTTTAGCATCAATCATAGGTTTGTTAACTCTTTCAATTTTTTCTAACATTTTTCGTCGGCTTTTTGCCATACCCGTAGTTGAAGCACGAGCGATGTTTTTCTCTACGAATGTTTCAAGTCGCTTAATTTCAGCTTGCTGACTTTCATATTCTTGCATACGTTTTTCGTAATATTTATCTCTTTGTTCTATGAATTGACCGTAGTTACCTACATAATGCTGTACGTCACCGAGCGCAACGTCATAAATTTGATTGACGATTTTATCTAAGAAATATCTATCGTGACTAATAATGACGATAGCGCCTTTGAAATAATTAAGATAACTTTCCAACCATTGAGTTGTTTCCATATCTAAATGGTTTGTAGGTTCATCAAGTAATAGCAAATCAGGTTCACTAAGTAACATCTGAGCTAAAGATAATCTGGTCTTTTGACCACCACTAAAATCATTAATAGGGCGATTAAAATCCGCTTCACTAAAATTTAAACCATGTAGTACAGTCTTAATCTTACTCTCATATTGGTAACCTTCTTGTTGTTCAAATTGATTTGATAACGACTCATAACGATCGATGTGCGCCTTATATGATTCAGTATCATATTCATCAGCGTGTTGCGCTAACCAGTCTGTTTCAAATTTCATTTCTGATTCTAATTTTTTCATACTTTCAAATGGTTTCGACATTTCATCAAAAACAGTTTGATTCGTATTTAAAGTCATTTGTTGTGTTAGATAACCAAGCTTGAGATTTTTGCTTTTTGAAACTTGACCGCTATCATATGTCTCGACGCCAGCAATTATTTTCATTAAAGTAGATTTTCCGGCACCATTACGTCCTACGATACCAATACGTTCACCAGTTTTAACTTCAAAATCTACATTATTAAAAATATCTTCTCCGTCGAATGATTTAGTTAAGTCATTGAGTTGTAATAATATCATCCGATTTGCACCTCTCTATTCATTATCATTCTACAGTATTCAACGCATGGTTAAAACTATCATTGTTTATTTTTATTATTCATTAATGTATAATGTTGTAGTGATTATAAGATAAATCAGCAATAGATAATGAAATAGGGGGACATGATCTTGGCTAATCAAAGCGAAAAGATTCCTCGTGCCACATTGAAACGTTTACCGTTGTATTATAGATTCGTCAATACTTTGAAATCTAAAGGCATAGATAGAGTTAATTCAAAAACTATAAGTGAGGGCTTGAACATTGATTCTGCAACGATTCGTCGTGATTTTTCATATTTTGGTGAATTAGGCAAGAAAGGCTATGGCTATAATATAGATAGCTTATTACATTTTTTTAAAAATGAGATAAGTGAAAATGACGAGATAAAAATTGCAATTGTAGGTGTTGGGAATTTAGGGAAAGCATTATTAACATATAACTTCTCAATACATGATGAAATGACAATAACGGAAGCTTTTGATATACGAGATGAAATTATAGGGACGCAAATAGGGAAAGTGACAGTTAGTCCGTTTGATAAAATTACGGATATATTAGCACAAGAACATATTGATGTAGTGATTTTAACAACACCTGAAGAAGTAGCGCAGAACGTTGCTGATACTTTAGTGAAAACAGGTGTAAAAGGTATTTTAAACTTTACACCAAGTCGTGTTCTGACACCATCGGATGTTCAAGTACATCATATTGATTTAGGTATTGAATTACAATCTTTACTATTCTTTATGAAAAATTATAGTAACAAATAAAGCGTATGAAAATAGGCTAGCTTTTTATATACACGAGACACACGTTTAGTGGTGAGTGTTTAAAAAAGCTAGTTTTTGTATTTATTTATATGATTACTACCAACTATAGTTATTGTCACAATTAATACTTTATAAAATGTGATCAAACAGGCTTGATATTTAGCGGAAAGTTTAATATGATAAATCATATTGATTTTATCGGGAAAGAGGTAATGATATGACGTGGTTAGTAATCAGTGGACTGATCGTTGGTGTGCTTTTAGGTTTTGTTATGCAAAGAACGCGATTTTGTTTAGCTGGTGGATTTAGAGATATGTACGTTCAAAAAAGCAATAAAATGTTTTATGCATTGTTAATTGCAATTTCCGTACAAAGTATTGGGTTATTAATTTTAACATCAACAGGCTTAGTAGAAATTCCAGAATCTACGTATCCAATTATTGGAACAGTAATAGGTTCATTTATTTTTGGTATTGGTATTATTTTATCTGGAGGCTGTGCTACAGGTACGTGGTATAGAGCTGGCGAAGGTTTGATTGGAAGTTGGATGGCACTTATTGCTTATGGCTTTACTGCAGCAGCAACAAAATATGGTTTGCTGTTGCCATTAATGAATGGTGTGAACAAACCGACAAATGTTAATGCAAGTATGTCACAAACGACTGGTGTACCAACATGGATTTGGGTCACGTTACTTACAATAATCACTATACTTCTTGTTGTAAAAACGTTACGTAAACCAAAACCTAAATTTGCTATACCTAAATTAAAGCAAAAATATACAGGTATAAGACATTATTTATTCGAGAAGAAATATCATCCATTTGTTGCTGCAATTGCTGTTGGACTAATTGCACTTCTTGCATGGCCTATGAGTGAATCAACAGGTAGAATGTCTGGTCTTGGTATTACAACACCATCTGCCAATATAGTTCAATTCTTTGTAACTGGTGACTTGAAATTGATAGACTGGGGTGTATTCCTTGTTCTAGGTATATTCGTTGGTTCTTATATTGCTGCGAAAGGTGCTAAAGAATTTAAATGGAGAATGCCTGATAAAAAGACAATACGTAATAGCGTTATCGGTGGCGTATGTATGGGATTTGGCGCTTCTGTAGCTGGCGGTTGTTCGATAGGTAATGGTTTAGTAGAAACTGCAGCGATGTCATGGAAAGGTTGGATTGCACTTGCGTCTATGATTTTGGGAGCTTGGTTTATGAGTTACTTTATATTTATAAAACCAATGAAAAAAGCGCAACGCCAACAAGCAAATAAAAATACGGTCTCAACACAGACACAAACGACTTAATTATATTAGGGAGGAATTTAATTATGGTACATGAATTAGGTACAGTTGGAATGGTTTGTCCATTTCCACTTATAGAAGCACAAAAGAAAATGGAAACAATGGATAACGGTGAAGAATTAAAAATAGATTTTGACTGTACTCAGGCAACTGAGGCACTACCTAATTGGGCAGCTGAAAAAGGATACCCGATAACAAACTATGAACAATTAGATGATGCTTCTTGGACGATTACTATCCAAAAAGCTGAATAGATGAAAGACCAACCAACTTGCTATTATTAGGTTAAAACACCTAAGGTATCAGGTTGGTTTTTTATTTTAAATAGTATTTAAAGCGGTTGCAATATGATAGAATTAATCATATTGAGAATAGCTTATTGATGAGAGTGAGAAAATATGAAAAATATATCTGATATTGCAAAAATTGCTGACGTATCAAAGAGTACAGTTTCAAGATATCTTAATAATGGCTCGGTAAGTTTAAAAACTAAGCAAAAGTTGGATAAAATTATTCAGGAAAATGATTACCAACCAAATCAGTTTGCACAAAGCCTAAGAGCGCATAGAACCAATATGATAGGTGCGATTATACCTAGAATGAACTCTTACGCTGTAGATGAAACAATCAAAGGTGTTAAGACAGTTTGTGATGATTTGAACTATAGATTATTGCTTAATTATACAAATATTGATACAGAACTGGAAATTGATGCATTAGAAACGTTTTATAGAAGTAAAGTTGATGGAATTATTCTAATGGCTACAGAAATTACAGATAGACATATGGAAGTGATAAATAAAATTGATGTTCCTGTTATCATTATCGGTCAAGAACATAAGGACTTGCACTGTATTATTCATAATGATTTTCATGCAGGTTATATGGTAGGCAAGGCACTCGGATCAAAGGGATTTAAAAGCATCCAATTTTTTGGAGTTACAGAAACTGATATAGCTGTAGGTATAAATAGGAAAAAAGGCTTAATCAGTGGCTTAGCGAAATATAATATCAAACCACGTATTTCGAAAACCTCATTTAATTACAATGAAGCGATGATTGATGTATCAAAAGTATTGCAAGCTCAAACTAATTATGACGCAGTTGTGGGAGCCACAGATTCTATCGCTTTAGCTGTACATAAAGTCACCTCAGAAGATGCTACACAAAATGAGGACAAATTTATTGTTGGTTTTGGTGGTGATCCAGTTACGGAAATTGTCTCGCCTTCAATTCATACAGTTAATTATCATTTTGAATATGCTGGTGAAGTAGCAATGAGCAAACTTAATCAAATGATTCAACATCAACCGATAGAGCGACGTATCTCTATTGATGTGAGCCTTTCATTTAAAAATTGAGTGAAATATGATACTATATATTATCATGGAACCGGTACCAAATCGTAAAATAAAGTTTGAATATGGGATAGTAGGAGGAAAATAGTAATGGCTGAGTGGACAAGAGATGAACGTTATCAAAGATATGAAGACGTTGATCAGCAATCATTAGATGATTTAACACTTCAAGTTAATCAATCTAAGTATAGACAAACGTTTCATTTACAACCTAAAACAGGATTATTAAATGATCCTAATGGACTGATATATTATAATGGGACGTATTATATATCGCATCAATGGTTTCCATTAGGGCCTGTACATGGCTTAAAATATTGGTATACATATACAAGTAAGGATTTAGTACATTTTGATGATGTGGGACCATCATTAAATCCAGACACTAAAGATGATAGTCATGGTGTTTATAGTGGTAGTGCATTTGAGTATAATAACCATATGTATTATATGTACACGGCAAATCATCGCGATGAAGATTGGAATAGAATTTCTACACAACATATTGCAAAAGTAAATGCACAAGGGGAAGTTAAAAAGTTTCCTAGAGCTGTCATTGCTGAACCACCATTTGGTTATACACAGCATTTCAGAGATCCTAAAGTGTTTTCAAAAGATGATATCTATTATGCTGTCATTGGAGCTCAAAATGATCAAGGACAAGGTAGAGTGATTCAGTATCGTTCAACAGATATTGTGAATTGGGAATTTCAAGGCGAAGTTCATACTAATCTAGATTCATTTGGTTATATGTGGGAATGTCCGGATTACTTTAACTTGGATGGATATGATATGTTGCTATTTTGTCCACAAGGTATTGATGAAGAAGGAGAACGATTTAAGAATATCTATCAATCAGGGTATATTATGGGTCAATATGACATTAATAATTTAGCGATGAATCATGGTGACTTTTTTGAACTTGATCACGGCTTTGATTTTTACGCGCCACAAACGTTTATAGATGAACAGGGACAGCGGATATTAATTGGCTGGATGGGATTGCCGGAAATTAATTATCCATCTGATGTTGATGGGTGGGCACATTGTTTAACTATTCCACGTGTACTATCGATTGAATCGGGTAATTTAAAACAACGACCTGTGAAATCACTTGAACAATTAAGAACGAATAAAGAAACTGCACTAGGATATGCGAATAAATTTACGAGACAATTGTATCCTTATGAAGGAAAACAATATGAATTGATTATCGATATTTTAGAAAACGATTCAACTGAAGTATATTTTGGAGTGCGAACTTCTAAAACACAAACAACACTGCTTACTTATAATAAGAAAGAACAGAAGTTAACATTAGATCGTGGTGAAAGTGGTTTGCTGCCGGATCCGGTTGAGAGTACAACAAGAACTACTTATTTAGATACACCTTTGTCACAGTTACAATTATTTATTGATACATCGAGTGTCGAAATATTCTGCAACGATGGTGAACGTGTCATGACTTCTAGAATTTTTACAGATGACGAAGCTACAGGAATTAAAACATCAACAGAATCTGGACAAGTATATTTAAAATTCACAAAATATGATTTGAAGGATGGGAAAGTATGAAACGACTGCTTGCTATAGGAGAAGCGTTAATAGATTTTATACCAAATACGACAGACTCTAAATTGAAAGATGTTGAAAGGTTTTCACGCCAAGTGGGAGGTGCACCCTGTAATGTTGCATGTACGACAACTAAATTAGGTGGCAAAGCTGAAATGATTACGCAATTAGGCAATGATGCATTTGGTGATTTAATAGTTGAAACGTTAGAAAATTTAGATGTCGGTACACAGTATCTAAAACGTACAGATGAAGCTAATACTGCATTAGCTTTTGTAAGCTTAACCAAAGATGGTGAAAGAGATTTTTCCTTTTATCGCAAACCTTCTGCTGACATGTTGTACCGAACTGAAGCAGTAGCAAGAATTGATGTAACAAAAAACGATGTGTTACATTTTTGTTCGGTTGATTTGGTAGAAAGTCCTATGAAATATGCACACAAAGCATTGATTGATAAAGTTAAAGCAGCAGAGGGGACAGTTGTATTTGATCCGAATGTTCGCTTGCCATTATGGGACAGTGAGAATGCGTGTAAAGAAGCAATACAATCATTTATCCCGTTAGCAAATGTCGTTAAAATTTCTGATGAAGAATTGACATTTGTTACAGATCAGAATGATGAAACACAAGCGATTCAATGGTTATTTCAAGGTGATGTAGAAGCTGTTATTTATACTAAAGGTGCAGACGGAGCTATGATATATTTGAAGGACGGTACAGTTATTACGCATCAAGGGTTTAAAGTACAGCCGATTGATACGACAGGCGCAGGAGATGCTTTTATTGGTGCTTTGATTAGTAGAATCGTAACCTCAAATACAAAGGATATAAATCAATTGTTGAAAAATGAAGGTCAAAGTATTTTAGAATTTAGTAATTATGTAGCGGCAATGGTTACTACAAAATATGGCGCAATAGAGAGTATTCCAAATTTAAGTGAAGTAAATAAAGCATTAAATAAAGAATAAAAAGACTTCGCATATTAATTTATGCTAAGTCTTTTTATTATATTTTTTTTACATTTCTCACTGAAGCAAAGCAATGTTCTTGGTTTTTGAAATAAACAATGCGAGATTTTGAGTCAATGGATTCAATGTTATGTCTGTTAACAACGAAACTGTTATGACATCTAAAAAATCTCTCATCGAGCTGATTAAGTTCTTTAAGATTACCATAGAATTCAATTTGTCTATTATCTAAGTGCGCAATCAATCGATGTGATTTAGTAGAGGACTCAAAAAACATAACATCATCATACTGAACATATACCGAATTACTACCACGTTTTAATTCAATTGTTTCGACAGTGCGTTCTTTAGAAAGTAATTTCAACCTGGATTCCGAAGTTTCTAAACAATCAATGATTCTAGATTTTAATTCATCTGGATCATCTTTAAAAATAAAGTCCATAGCTGCTACTTTATAAACAAAAGTAAGGTATGTAAGCTCGCTATGACTTGTAACAAAAATGATATTACCTACTGGATCGTGCTTGCGAATTTCACTAGCAAGCTTGATACCGTTAATGTCAGCTTCTAATTGTATATCTAAAAAGTAACATCCTATATCACTTAAATTTTTTGAACGTTCTAAAACTTCATAAGGATCGGCAGTTGCAACTTCAATTTCCATCGGCTTCTCTTCAATCATGATGTAATTGTTGATAATTGAAATCATATTCTCACGTTGTCTTTCATCATCTTCACATATGAATATTTTCATATTTTCACACCCTTATGAATCAGTATTTAATATTTCTACTTTTTGAATAAAATAGTTATTATCAATCGTTGTATCTAATAAAACATTAGAAGTCGTATCAGTCAACTCTTTTAATGTTGAAAGTCCGAGACCACGATTTTTACCTTTTGTAGAAAAATTTTCTTGGAATAGGGTATGTACTCTAGGCATATCAATATCACATTTGTTCATGACTATAAACATGACTGAATCATCTTCATTTTTGATAAAAGCAATTCGAATTAGTGGATCATCCACTATTTTTTCAGAAGCCTCAATCGCATTATCAAGTAAAATTCCAATAACTCTACTTAAATTAATAATAGGCATTTCTATTTTTTCAATCGTTTCAGGAACTTCTATGCTAATTCTAATATTTTTTTCTTGGGCTTGTAATATTTTTGTTGTTAATAAACCTTTAATTTCACGAACCTTTAGATTTTCAATACCATTAATTTTAATGGCATTCATTTGCATACTGTCTTGCATAGGTAAGATTTCTTCATGGAAATATTGATCTAAACCTTCCATATCATTTTCTCTAATAAAATCCGACATCGTTGATAATATGTTGACGTAGTCATGTCTAAATTTGCGCATTTCATGATTGATTTTCTCTATTTGTAAAGTGTACTTATAGTAATTTTCAATTTCACGCATATTCCGTTTGTACTGAATCTGGCGAATAATACTAAAAGAAATCGTAACGATAACTACAGCAGTCGTAATGATTAATACGGCATACATGACTACAAAGATTTTCGCGTCTCCAGCTGAAGCAATACTACTTGGTAAGTACAAATAAATTAATAATAAAACTGTAAACAGAAAAATACAAAGAAGGACTAGATAAATTTTATTCAAAGATAAATATGAAGTAGAAAGTTGTTTAAAGAAAAATCTACCAAGTAATGAAAAGATAAGCGTTATTGTAATAAAAATAAATAAGTAAATGATATCAAATATGTATTGTGCTGAAATTAAATCTAGTATTAATGTGGCTAACCAAATTGATAAGAAGTTAGCTGTATACAAGATGAAAAAACCAACAAGTACAGATGCAACGCCTACAAAACGTTTTTTATAATACATAAATATAGCACTAACAATTAACAAAAATAACATTGATCGTGTATCAAAATAAAAGAATAAAATAGTTGAAGGGATTATAATCCCAATAATGGTAAAATAACCCCTAAAAGTATAAGTTACACTTATTAAAATTTTAATGATTAAGAAAAGTAACACTGCTTGTGATACTGATAATATTATTGTGTTTAAAATAGCCATACTCTACACACTCTCTAGAACAATTATTCGTGTAACTCTGAAATTTCTTTTGGAACTTCTGGTTCATCAAAATATCCCATACAAGGATTTATAGCAGCAATTGTTCCTAATGCTGAGAAAATTTTAGTGATTAAATTAATAAAAACTTCATATATAAACATAATTAAACGCCCTCCTTAGGGAAAAATATAGGTAGTTGAGCAATAGCAATCAAAATAATACCTAAAAGTATTAATTGTTGGTAAGGCTCATTGAAAAACATAGACATTACTATTAATAATAAAGTTACAATGACTGTCTTTAATTTCTTAACCTTTACTAATCGTTGCGGTATAGGTTGCTTTTTTGTAGCGGCAGGTGCGTATATCAATAATATAATGAAACCAATTATTGCTAATGGATACATAATTAATGAAGCCACTTCCTTATACCCGATTAACCAGGGTAATAAAACAAATAACAATAAATTTTGCACATGACATAGGATAGAAGATTTTGCATGCGCACCGTGTGCATATTGCCTAATTAAAAAGTAAGATAAATGGACAGTTAGTGTGTAAAAAAAGAGATGGCAAAGGATTGAAACGCCATAAGTTATTATTGTTTTGGTTAAATTGCCTACAAATACTTGCATACCTAAACGCATTTTTAAATAATCAATATGTTCTAAGTTGTTACGTTGTTGTAGATATTTAGCAAAACAATCAATTTTGCCATCTATAGACTTTAACATTGGGCTTCTCTCCTTATGCGTATTATACAATTTTAATTAAGTTTTATGCGTCTTATTGCTTAACTGTATATTTTGTGTTCCTAACTGTTGCTAATCTTTATCTCTTTAATTTTAACATAAAAAAGTGAACATTTAGGAATGAAATATGACGAGTTAGGGATTTTTTAACGAATAAACTCAAAATCGTGGTTAAATGTACTTGTATCACAAAGAAGTGATAGCATTTTACAAATCATTTAATCAATTTTTGTTTGAATTTTGATTCGAATGATGAAGTTAATTAAGCTTTTGAGCAGGAGCTTAATTGATACGCTGATATTGTAACTGTACTTTCTTCGTATAGTTGTTATAGTTACAAAAATTAGTTATCGTTTTTCAATTTTAATACAAACAAGAGGAGGCTGATGTAGTGACAAAAGATCTCTCAGCAGCAATTAGTGATTTCGTAAAATAGTACTTACTGAGTACACAACGCGCTTATTAATTTAAGCATTCCCAATTTAGATTTGCAGAACCTTCCCAGTCTCGAATCTAATATCATTTTAACATTGTCTATAACAGAGACAATTTAAAGTATTAACATGTAAGCTATCGTAAACATCATTCAATTTATCATTAAAATTGGTAAATTCACTAAAATTTTTTCATAATTAATAACATCCCCAAAAATAGATAGAGAAATAACTGTAAAAACATTCCCTTAATAATAAGTTACAAAAACCGTGAGCCCCTCCCAAGCTCACGGTTTTTATTATGAAATCATTTATATAGTTGTGGTCTTAAGTTTTTGAATACTGGAATGGAGTTGCGTTGATTTGTTACTTCATCTAAATCAATGACGCAAGTTAAATGATCTGGTTTTTCTTTTAATTCTGCTATAACCTCACCATTAGGGTTTATCACGATAGAATGACCTGCATATTCAGTCTTGCCATCGTCTCCACAAGCATTACAACCAACTACAAACATATCATTTTCAATGGCACGTGCTTTTAATAGGGCAGTCCAATGATTCAATCTTACCGCTGGCCATTGTGCAACATAAAAAGCGATTTGTGCATCTTTACGGGCTGGATAGCGAAGCAATTCAGGAAAGCGTAAATCATAACAAGTTATATGTGCAACTTTAGCTCCATCTGATAGAGTGAAGGGTTCTGGAACTGCATTACCAGGTGTTAAAAATGAAGGCTCATCTAACATCGGTACAAGATGTACCTTGTCATAACTGTTTATTAAATAACCATTTTTTGAAACGGCAAAAGCAGTATTGTAAATGTTATCTTTCATACTATTTGAAACAGAACCTGCAATTACATCAACTTTATATTGGATTGCTAATTTTGATATAAATTCAAAACTTCTTGATAATTGATTATCAGCAAGTTCTTTTAGCTGAGGTAGGGCATAACCATTATTCCACATTTCCGGTAAAACTACGATATCTGTCTCTGCTGATACATACTCGGCAAACCAATTCGTAATTGTTTCTTCATTTAACGAAACGTTTGCTGGTTCAACTTTAAATTGAAAAATTTCTATATTCATCTCGATCGCCCCTTAAATTGTTGTTAGCATAAATATACTAGATATATTCAGAAAATTCAAAATTAGGCGCAACTTTCAATGATGTTACTAAATGCACACTCAAAATTAAAATATTTAAATATAAAAACCAATTCATTTTAAATGAATTGGTTTTTATAAGTTGAAAAGGATTTATATCCTAAGCGTTTGTATTATTGTTAATGTTTAAAAATTCAAATAAACTATTTTCTTACTAAGAAGCGTTTGCTTACATCATGAAATTCTTTTTCTCCAGCCTCATCACGTACGTTACCAAAAGGCATTTGAGCTACAAGATTCCAAGTGGCAGGAATATCGAACGCTTCAGTTACTGCTACGTCTACAAGTGGATTATAATGTTGTAATGATGCGCCAATACCTTTAGTACTTAATGCAGTCCAAATTGCAAATTGGTGCATTGCATTAGTTTGGCTTGACCAAATGGTAAAGTTCTCAGCGTAGTTAGGCATTTGATTTTGTAATCCTTCAACAACTTCTTGATCTTCAAAGTATAGAATTGTACCATATGAATGTTTGAAGTTATCAATTTTGTCTGAAGTTGCTTGGAATTCACGATCAGGACCCATTGATTTTTTTAGTTCTTCTTTTGTTATATCCCAGAATTTATTATGGTTATCGTTTAATAACAATACAGCACGAGTTGATTGAGCATTGAATGAAGATGGAACATGTTTGATTGCATGTTCGATGATGCCCTCTACCTCTTTATCAGATATTGAAATTTCTTGCCCTAAACTATATATTGAACGTCTTGATTCTACTGCACTTTGAAATGCATCTAGTGTATCTTCTTTTTTACTAAAAAGTCCCATTCGGAAAACTCCTTCACATCAATTTACTTTATATATTAAGTATAATAATTATACCTTGATTTGTAAATAGCTTTTTACAATAAATTTCAAATAGGTTAATTTCTTCTTTCAAAAGCCTGATTTTAATGAAAAATAGTACGATTTCTAATATACTGATAAGGAATGTAAGAAAAATTATTTGGAGGTGAGATTATGAAAAATTATATTTCACATAAATTTATTGTATCTAGCTTTGCAATCGCACTTAGTGCTACATTAATTTCTAAACCGACACAAGGGGCCGAGACAGAACTAAATGAATACAATAAGAATACGCCTATGAATAATGATGATTTAGATCAAAAGCGTATCAATATATCAGATATAGATGAAAATGTGCAAAATAACACTAAGCCAGTAAATAATTCAAATGAGAATGAGGTACCTTCAAATTTTGATCGAACTGATAATAAAACCAGTGGTGACGCTACAACAGATTCATCGTCCAAACAACCAGATGATAGCAACTCAGACAACGACGATTTAGATACTAGTACTGAGCCTGATAAGTCAGAGGAAGACAATCAATCTTCGGATTCAAACAGTACAAGAAACAGTGATAATGGAGCTGAAGAGAAACCATCCTCCGAACAGCCAAGTGGCAATGATTCAGATGATGCTGCTGAGCCTGATAAGCCAGAGGAAGATAATCAATCATCAAGTTCTGACAAACCACAAGGTGATGGTGGCGACTCAGAAGAAAAACCTAAACCAGAGCAACCAAGTGAAGACGGAGACGATAATTCAACGGAACCATCAGAACCGAATAACCCACAAGGTGGCGGAGGTAACTC
>NZ_LGPC01000015.1:34550-34741 GCF_001431205.1 Staphylococcus sp. NAM3COL9
TCAACGGAACCATCAGAACCGAATAACCCACAAGGTGGCGGAGGTAACTCAGAAGAAAAACCTAAACCAGAACAGCCAAGTGAAGACGGAGACGATAATTCAACGGAACCATCAGAACCGAATAACCCACAAGGTGGCGGAGGTAACTCAGAAGAAAAACCTAAACCAGAACAACCAAGTGAAGACGGAGA
>NZ_LGPC01000015.1:34766-111977 GCF_001431205.1 Staphylococcus sp. NAM3COL9
CCGAATAACCCACAAGGTGGCGGAGGTAACTCAGAAGAAAAACCTAAACCAGAACAACCAAGTGAAGACGGAGACGATAATCCAACGAAACCATCAAATCCGAATAACCCACAAGGTGGCGGAGGTAACTCAGAAGAAAAACCTAAACCAGAACAACCAAGTGAAGACGGAGACGATAATCCAACGAAACCATCAAATCCGAATAACCCACAAGGTGGCGGAGGTAACTCAGAAGAAAAACCTAAACCAGAACAACCAAGTGAAGACGGAGACGATAATTCAACAGAACCGTCAAACCCTGATAAAACGCAAAATGGTGAAGGAAGTTCAACAGAAAAACCTAAACCAGAGCAACCGAGTGAAGGACGAGAAGATAACGCAACGGAATCTCCAAAGCCTAATAAATCACCGAATCCTAACATACCTTCTGAATCTATCCAACAAAATCAGGGCAGTAAAAGTAATTCAGCAGATAATTCAGTGAATCATTCAAACTCGGTCAGTTCTAAAAATGAACACACATCTTCAAACTTAAGTAATGGTAGGAATCAAAATACAAACAAGCAATATGCACAAGCTAATGAAAATATTGCAGGGGATAACAGTAATGATACGACTTATGGAGATTTGACGACGGAGAAAAAAAGTCAAAGTTCAAATCGAGGTGACAGCAAATTAGTTAATAGATTTAATCAAATGTCTACAGGTTCTTTTAAATACAATCCTTTTATTTTGAACCAAGTTAAACAGCTTAATAATAATGTAGATAGTGTATCTGATAAAGATATTTCTTCTATTATAAGACGTCAAAGTTTTGCAGATAATTCATTTTTAAATGAGTTACAAAAGGGAACAAATTATTTTAAATTTCAATATTTCAACCCATTAAAATCAAGAAATTACTATAAAAATTTAGATAAGCAAGTTTTGGCATTAATTACTGGCGAAATAGGTTCTATGCCTGACTTAAAAACACCAGAAAACAAAAGTGACACATCTGGAAAATACGAATATCATTCAAGTAGTGATGAAGAAATGACGCATACAAACAACAAGAAATCAAAAGACACAATTGATATTAAATTCGAACGGACATTATTTGCTTTAATCACTGCAATAACGATGATTTTTATAGGTATAGTTGTAGGTTATTTTGTTTATCGCAGAAACAAAAAAGAAAATTAATAGTTTTTGACATTTAACTTGTCATAGACAAATAAAAAATGGAAGGACTCATGTAATAAACATTGAGTTCTTCCATTTATTTTATATAACTTAAAATTTAATTAAAACATAAAGTTAAATATAAACGATGCAGATTCTTGTAGTTCTTTCATTTTTTCAGGACCAAAGTAAATTTGCACAATGGCGACAAAGCCATTTTGCATCATGTGTACAAGGATAGGAACCCATATACGTTTTGTATATACATACAATGCTGAGAAAATAAAGCCCATACCGAAATAGATGATAAAGAATGATGGATCTCCATGTGCTGCACTAAAAATGATGGAGCTTACAATTCCAGCAATGAGAAATTTAAAAGTTTTATTGCCTTTCAATAGATTGTATAACTCACCAAATATCACTTTTCTAAATAAGAATTCTTCTAGAATTGGACCTACAATTGAAATTAATATGATGAATGTCGGGATTTCTTGTGCTATTTTCATCAATCTTTCCGTATTAGAGCTAGATTGAGGTGCGCCGAATACATGCATATTTATCATTCCTGCAACAACTTGATAAATCATAACAATCATATAACCTACGATTGCCCAAAGGATAACATATCTTTTCTTTTCCTTAGGCTGTAGCTCTAGTTGTGTAGGATTGGTAATGAAAAAGTTTATTAGTATGATGAGTAAAGTAGCTATAATAAACAAAATCACTTGTGTATAAATATTAGCAAAGAGTATTTCCTTGCCACTTAAATTGTTAAATAAGCCTGCCATTTGTAGAAGAATCGGACCAAACTGTGCAAGGCCATATATAACTAATGTCAAAATGGACACCCATAAACGAGACATAATAAACCTCCAAAAATTAGAATATACTCTATTTTATCGTAAAATTGCTGTTCACACAAAATTTAGTATAATAGTTTTAACTTGAAATATTGACCAACTTTGATTATTATAGAAAGTGTATTAGCACTCACAATGTTTAAGTGCTAAAAATTTTAGTATTTTAAGGAGGAACAATCAATGTTAAAGCCATTAGGTAACCGAGTAATTATTCAAAAAACAGAACAAGAGCAAACAACTAAAAGCGGTATCGTTTTAACTGATAGCGCTAAAGAGAAATCAAATGAAGGTACGATAATTGCAGTAGGTGCAGGACGTATTTTAAAAGATGGTTCTCGAGTTGCTCCTGAAGTGAATGAAGGCGACAATGTTGTTTTCCAACAATTTGCTGGAACTGAAGTTAAGCGTGGGGACGACACATACTTAATCGTTAACGAAGACGATATATTAGCAGTAATAGAAGAATAATCAAAATTAAAACTAAAAAATATACAAATAATACGAACATCATGGAGGTAAAGTAATATGGCGAAAGATTTAAAATTTTCTGAAGACGCACGTCAATCTATGTTGAGAGGTGTAGATAAATTAGCTAACGCCGTGAAAGTTACAATTGGACCAAAAGGGCGTAATGTTGTATTAGATAAAGAATATACATCACCACTAATCACAAATGACGGTGTTACGATTGCAAAAGAAATTGAATTAGAAGATCCATATGAAAATATGGGGGCGAAATTAGTACAAGAAGTTGCCAACAAAACAAATGAAATCGCAGGTGACGGAACAACTACAGCTACAGTATTAGCTCAAGCAATGATACAAGAAGGCTTGAAAAACGTAACAAGTGGCGCAAATCCTGTAGGTTTACGTCAAGGTATCGATAAAGCTGTAGACGTAGCTATTGACGCATTACAAGAAATTTCTCAAAACGTAGATAATAAAAATGAAATTGCGCAAGTTGGATCAATTTCTGCAGCTGATGAAGAAATTGGTAAATATATTTCAGAAGCAATGGAAAAAGTAGGTAACGATGGTGTAATTACAATTGAAGAATCAAGTGGTTTTAATACTGAACTTGAAGTCGTTGAAGGTATGCAATTTGATCGTGGTTACCAATCTCCATATATGGTAACTGATTCAGATAAAATGGTTGCAGAACTTGAAAAACCATATATTTTAATTACAGATAAAAAGATTTCATCTTTCCAAGATATTCTGCCGTTATTAGAACAAGTTGTTCAATCTAACAGACCTATCCTAATCGTAGCAGATGATGTAGAGGGTGATGCATTAACAAACATCGTATTAAACCGTATGCGCGGTACATTCACTGCAGTGGCAGTTAAAGCACCTGGATTCGGTGATCGTCGTAAAGCGATGTTAGAAGATTTAGCTATCTTAACAGGCGCACAAGTGATTACTGATGACTTAGGCTTGGATTTAAAAGATGCAACAATTGATATGTTAGGTACTTCAAGCAAAGCAGAAATCACTAAAGATAATACAACAGTGGTTGATGGTAATGGAGACCAAAATAATATCGATGCACGTGTAAGCCAAATCAAATCTCAAATTGAAGAAACGGATTCTGAATTTGATAAAGAGAAATTACAAGAACGCTTAGCTAAATTAGCTGGAGGCGTAGCTGTAATTAAAGTTGGTGCTGCAAGTGAAACAGAATTAAAAGAACGTAAATTACGTATTGAAGATGCTTTAAACTCTACGAGAGCTGCTGTTGAAGAAGGTATTGTAGCCGGTGGCGGTACAGCATTTATGAATATTTACGATAAAGTTTCTAAAATTGAAGCTGAAGGCGATATTGCAACAGGAATCAATATTGTGTTAAAAGCATTAGAATCTCCAGTTCGTCAAATTGCAGAAAACGCTGGTTTAGAAGGTTCGATTATTGTTGAAAGACTTAAAAATGCTGATGTAGGTATTGGTTTTAATGCCGCTACAAATGAATGGGTGAATATGCTGGATGCTGGTATCGTTGATCCAACCAAAGTTACACGTTCAGCTTTACAACATGCAGCAAGTGTAGCAGCAATGTTCTTAACAACTGAAGCGGTTGTTGCGCATATTCCTGAAGAAAGCAGTAATGATGCTCAAGCAGGTATGGGCGGCATGCCTGGTATGATGTAATAGATTATAAACTTTTAAAATAAAGTTTATAAAAAAAGAGTATTTTAGTAATACTTATAAGACGTCTTTTATTAAGTTATTAAACTTAGTGGAAGGCGTCTTTTTTATGAAGGGTTTAAGCATAAACCTGTAGCAACTTTTGGCAATATTAAATCTGATGTTGTGAAATATTGTGAGCTTGAATATCCTCAAAAAAATTTTTGAGCTTGTGTCCTACGTTCAAAATGGGATGATTAAAAATACACTGTACTTTAGTAAGGTTTAATCATTAAATACTAAAATAAAACAGTTGAATTTGAAAGTGACTTATAGCATTATTTAACATGTATAATGAAAAAATTATTGATATAAACGTATTAAGTGAGTAAAAATAACTTATTGAGGGTAGAGAAAGTAAGCATAAATATTATTTGCTACTTATAATTATTATTTATGTGAAGTTTTTTAAGAAAGGGAGATTAACTATGACAAAAAAATCAGTGTACGATGTGATTGATACAGGTATTAATTATTTAATATCAGACTATGACAAATGGAACATTGAAAGTATATTAGATAATGAAAGTGAACTCTTCCCTAATACGTTACATTGGCAATATGGTCACGTGTTAACTATTTTTGAATCTGCATTATCTTTATGTGAACAAAATGAAGTAGACATCCAAAAATATACACGCTTATTTGGCTATGGTTCTCATCCAGCTAATTGGGGCGACGAAGATATCCCAAGTGTGGATGAAATTATCAAAAATTTAAAAACGTTACCTGAACGTGCAAAAAAATTAACTGACCAACAATTAGAAGTTGAATTAACCGAAACGATTGCTGGTTGTAGTACGTTAGATGAATTGTTAGTTTTAAATGCAATTCATGTACCACTACATGCCGGTAAAATTGAAGAAATGGCACGTGTATTGAAACAGCAACGTTAATATAAAAAAAGGATGAAATCACATGTATACAGCGATTTCATCCTTTTTTTTATTTGATTTAGTTTTTTAGATCTTCAATTGCTTTAGCGATAGAATCAAATACATGTGGAATGTCATCTTTTTCTACACAGCTGAAAGCAATACGAATGTCTGTTGTATTAAGGGCAATGATGCCAATAGAGTATTTATTAATTAAGTGTTGACGTAACTCTTCAGGGTCAATGTCTTTAACTTGTAACGCCATAAAATAGCCTGAGTTAAAATCATAAGCTTGCCAATATGATGCATATTTCTCATCATATACAACAGATTTTGTTACTTCATATCTAGCTTGTAACGTGTCGATATTATGTTGAATTTCTTTATCAAAAGTTTCGTGATTTTCGAGCACGTATTTAACTGCGCTTTGCGAAGGTAATGGGCCACTTGAAATGTTACTTCGAATTAATCCTTTGATTTTAGCTTCTAAAACTTGTTTTGTTGTATCGTTTCCAACACCAAAACTGATGAAACCTACACGTAAGCCCCATGCAAAGAATTCCTTTGTGGCGCCATCTAAACGAATTGGTAATAAGTTGTCTAAATGTAAATTCGTTAATGCAGTGAATAATGACTGTGTATAAACATCTTCATAAAAGAGTCCATAGTATGCATCGTCAACTAAAGCAATGACGTTTGTACCACGTTCTGCTAATGATTTTATTGCAGCAACAATAGTATGAACTTCATCTTTTGTTGGTGTATAACCAGTTGGGTTATTTGGATAATTTAATATTAAGATGACTTTGTCTTTATTATAATTTTCTAGAGTATTAACTAAATTTTCTGTTGTAAAATGTCCTGCTTCGTCAAAAATATCATAGGTTTCAATTTCAGCACTATGTCTTGTACTATAAACGAGTTTATAGTTGCCCCAATTATGCGTTGGAAGTAAGAGTGTATCACCACTATCGACGAACATGTCACCGACCAATGATAAGCCGTGTGTTAAAGCATTAGTAAGGATTGGTCTTGTCATGTCTTTTGCATCTAAATCTGGATTTTCTTTTAATGTTTTTTGTTGCCATAAATCACGAAGAGATTCTAAACCTTGTGGTGGAGCATAAGGGAAGATTTCATCTGGCTCTAAATGATCGAAGACGTCATTTAAAGTATTTGCGTACATCTTGCTATCTTTATATGTTGCCATTCCTATCGTGGCATTATATTGTGTGGATTTTGCTTCCGCGGATTGGGATAATATACCTTTCGGGTAATATATTAATTTTCCTAGGTCGGAAAGCATGTCTGCAACTTCTGGATTTGATTTAGATAATTGTTCGTTTAAATCTAAAGCTAAAGGATTCATAGTTGGTCAACCTCTCTTTACTTTTTCAATGATAACCTTATATTATCTCGAAATAGCATAAAATTAAAGTCTTGTGACTGTTTTAGACAGAAAATTTCAAAATTTAGTTATTTATACGAACATACGTTCCGTTTTATGTTAGAATACGGATAGGCCATCAAAAAAATCCTACATGGCACTTTTTCTGTGGGAGGTGTAGTATGATAGCGTGGTGGCAAGAAATGATTACAACTTTATTAACAGGTAGCTTACTTGTTGTATTCCGTGTTTGGTTAGAGCGTAAATGGAAGGACAAATAGGTGGCCTTGCACAAAAAACCCCAAGTCTGATGACGCAGACTTGGGGTTGTGTAGTATAATCCGTGGATACAATTACAATTTTATCATCATAGGTAATAGACTGCAAACAATATATTTAAATGTGAATCATAAAAGTAGTTACATAATTAGCAAGAATTTTTCTGAAATGAATTGCTTTTAGAAATTAACGCTAAAGTTTGATACAATGATATTGTTTGAGGTGAAGAGAGTGAAACATTTAACTAAAATATTTGTCATAATGGCAATGATATTACTCGTTGTAGGCTATTATTTACAGGCTATAGGTCATGAAGATTCTGGTGTTAAATTATTAATTGCTGCAATTATGTTTATGGTTTGCGCTTTTATTGATCGTAATAATAAGCGTAAGAAAAAAGATAAACAGAATAAATAACATTGTTGAACATGCTATAAGAGAGATGAAGCGATATGCAAAATCTTACTTATAGCTTTTTTTATGTTAATGGTTACTTATATGGGTGTTTGAATAAATTTATACTTTACAACTGTACATACATTGTGTATAGTGTATATACACAGTTGTGAGGGAGGACGTCCATGAAAATACTTTTGAAAAATAGTGGTGAACAGCCAATCTATGAACAGATTAAGCAACAAATCAAAGAAAATATTTTGAAAGGATACGTTGCTCCTGGTGAACACTTACCTTCGATGAGAGAATTAGCACATGATTTGAGCGTTAGCGTTATAACAACAAAACGCGCATATGAAGATTTAGAAAAAGATGGTTTTGTATTTACTATTAGAGGTAAGGGTACATATGTGAAAGAGCAAGATAGTTCAATTTTAAAAGAAAAACAGTTCATGGTGATTGAAACACTTGCTAAATCAATAAGCAAAGAAGCTAAAACCATAGGCATGCCACTTTCAGAATTACAAGAAATTTTAGTGATGATTTTTGAGGAGGACGATGAATGAACGCAATCGAATTAAATGCTGTAGATTATCAGTATAAAAAATTCAAGTTAAATGATATTAGTTTTCGTGTTCCTCAAGGATTTATAACTGGATTTATTGGTGCGAATGGTGTTGGTAAAACAACCATTATTAGAATGATTATGGATTTAATTCAGCCTGATGGTGGCGATGTGTTAATCTTTAATCAAAAAATGAAAGAACACCCTGAAGCTATAAAAAATAAAATTGGTTTCGTTTATTCCGAGCTGTATCTCAATGATAAATGGAATATTCAAAAAATTGAACAGTATGTTTCGCCATTTTATAGTACATGGGATCATCAAATATTTACATATTATCTTGAAAAATTTGATTTACCTGATAAGCAGAAAATCAAAACATTCTCAACTGGTATGAAGATGAAGTTGTCTATTGCTATTGCTTTTAGTCATCATGCTGAATTATTTATCTTAGATGAGCCAACATCAGGGTTAGATCCGATCGTTCGAAACGAAGTTTTGGATGTAATTCAAAAAGAACTCATTGATGAAAAGAAAACAGTATTTATTTCCACGCATATCATTTCTGATTTGGAAAAAATCGCTGATTATTTAGTGTATATAAAAGATAGTGAAATTGTACTGAATCAATTTTTAGATGATATTTTAAATAGATTCAAAGTAGTTAAAGGTGATATGCAACAATTAGACGAAGAATTGATTCAATTAACATATTATATAGAAGAAAACCGAACAGGATATATCGCGCTTACAGAGTATGCTCATATATTTCATGAAATTTTAGGAAACAAGGTTGCAATAACTAAGCCAACGATTGAAGAATTAATGGTTTACCTTGAAAAAGGAACCCAGAAGACTGAACAAAAAAATTATGAAACTTAACAACTGGGGGCATTAGATGAAAAATTTACTTATTAGAAATTTAAAATTACGTAAGTGGACAATCGTAATATATGCAATCTTATTATTGTTTTCTCCACTGCAATTAATCACAATACCTAATAGTATTTTAACTAATGCGTTATATTCTGCAGTTGCGATGATATTACTTTTTGTTTCTATATTAGATTCTGGACATGTTTTTCGTTTTAATAGTAAGCTTGGGCACAGAATGGCTTATGACTTTTTTGGAAGTTTACCAGTTTCTAAAAGGTCATTATTGAATGCTAATTATTTAACAGTTATTATTTTTACATTACTTGGGGCAGCAGTCTTATCTTTATATACTATGCCGAATTCTAATATATCAACAAGTAACATTAATTTTAACATTTCAATGCCATTCTCATACATTGCAGTAAATTTCTTTGCAGTACCTATAGCTTTCAAAAAATATACAGAACAAAAAGCTGATTACATTTCTTATTTAATTTATTTACTCACGATGGTTATTTTAATACCTGTTATAATTGTGCTACTTGTAGTTGGAATATGTACATTATTTAATTATAGTCTGGGTATATTAAATTATTTTGAAACTATTTTTAATTATGGGTTTTTAACTTTAAGTATTTTTTGCTTTGTAGCTAGCTATATGATTCAATATAAAAAAATAATTTAATAATAAAAGGAGGCGCATTTATGCAATTAAAAGATATAACAAAAACATATGGTAGTAACAATGTTTTAGACCACATCAATTTTGATTTTGGACAAAGCCAAATCGTAGGTTTAATTGGTAAAAATGGTGTCGGTAAAACAACATTAATGAAAGTCATGAACGAAAATATTATCAAATACAAAGGGGAGGTAAAGATAGATAGTAAAGACAATATCGGTTACCTTATTGAACATCCTAAGTTGTATGATAATAAATCAGGTTTATATAATTTGAAATTATTTGCCAATGTATTAGGTAATGGGTTTGATAAAAAATATGCAAACCAAATTATTGATGCTTTTGGTATGAGACCTTATGCGAAGAAAAAAGTTAAAAAGTATTCAATGGGAATGAAACAAAAGTTAGCCATTGCTGTTTCATTAATGAACAAACCCAAGTACCTCATTTTAGATGAACCAACAAATGGTATGGACCCTGACGGTTCAATTGATGTATTGAAAACAATTCAATCACTTGTGCAAGAACTGGATATGAAAATTTTGATTTCTAGTCATAAACTTGAGGATATTGAATTAATTTGCGATAGAGCGGTATTTTTACGTGATGGTAAATTTGTTCAAGATGTTGATATGAAAGAAGGAACACCAACAGATTCTACAGTTTTAATCGTAGAACAAAATAATTTCAATAGTGCTTTAGAATATTTAAATGAAAATTTTGATGTAATTCAATCTAAGAGAGAAAATGGAGAAATCATTATTAAAGCACAATTAAGTTATCAAAAAGTGCTTAAAGGTTTATCAGATATCGATATTTTCCCTAAATTTATTGAAACACGTAAGAGTTCTTTACGTGATACTTACTTCAATATTAATCAGAAAGGTGGCCAATAATGAATAGTTTACAACTCGTAAAATATGATATTTATAGCATTATTAGAAGTCCATTAACATATTTAGCATTACTTTTAACAATACTTCCACTAATTGGATTTACAGTTTTATTTGTTCAGCAAACTGATAAAATAGACGGCAATATGTTGCTTTCTATAGGTAGTTGGTTCTTTTCTATTATGGGCTTACTATTTGTAATTAAGACAATCACACGTGATATTTCACAAGGTACCATTCAATTATATATGAATAAAACATCAAGTCGTGTAGGTTATGTTATTGCAAAAGTGATTTCAATTATACTGATTGCAATAATTATTACGGCAATACTTGTTGGATTTGTATTAATCGTACAACAAATTGTTGACGGTAAAAATATAAACGTTGATAAAATATTTGAGTTACTTTGGTTCTTCATTCTATTCCATTTATTCTTTGGATTATTATTATATTTATTTTCTTTAATTGTACCAAAAACAGCATTGATCTTTACTTTAGGTATATTCTTAATATTACTTGTTCCTTTTGCCGAACCATTTATACCTATGATTCCTAAATTTGGTGACAATATTCAAGATGCCTTGAAATATATTCCATTTAGTTACTTAACTTCAAAAACGACAGCTGGTGATTACACTTTCTCTAATTGGCAGTGGTTTATTACTTCAGCCTCGATTGTAGTTCTATTCGTAGTTAATATATTCTATGTATCTAAAAAAGATATTTAAAATAAAGATAACCGAAGATTGAGTCAAAAAAAAGACGTATGAATTAACGGTTACAACACCTTAATTCATACGTCTTTTATTAATTTATAATTAGCTTATCTAGAATTGAATCATAAACATATTTCCACATTTGTGAGTCTGTTTTAAAACGATTAGAAATGATTGCATATGATTCAGTCGATTTATCTTCAAATGTAGGATCATCTTTTGCAGGAAGTTTGGAACGTGTTTCCTCTACAAAATGTTGAACTTGTCTTGCGCGAGGTCCCCAAACTGTTTGCTGTTCAAAATCATCATTTAAAAATACAAATATAGGTATAGATCTCGCAGTACCATTTGTTAAGTATTGATCGATTAAGTCAGTGTTTTCATCACGATGAAAGACACGAGCTTCTATATTTAATGTTTCACTAATATGTTTAAGAATAGGGAGGTTCATCATAGCATCTCCACACCAGTCTTCAGTGATAACTAAGACTTTACTATAGTTTGATGCTTTAATTTTTTCAAGACGACTATCATCCTCTGGTGTTGAGAATGAATTATATATTGATAGTAAATTCTCTTTGTTTTCAGTCATAGCTTCAATATATTGATCAAGCGGTTGACTGTTTTTGAAATAAGTTTCTAAACTTGTCATAATAGTTCCCCCTTTAATTGATTAGATATTATTATATCAATATTTTAATATGAAGGAAAATTATTAATACATATAAAAGTAATATGTTTTAAGTTTTCTTCAAGGATGAAAGTAACAAATACCTATGCTATATTTAATAAGTGAAGTAGGGTGTGGTAACAACATTGAAAATGCATAGACTACTTAAGGGCCTTATATTCTGTATGTTTATAACAATGCCTTTAGGGACATTGTTACTGGTTAACTATACAAAGCAAGCAAACACGACCGATTTATCAAAACTATCTATTAATCGTGTCAAAATAGGGTCTGAAATTAATATTTATGAATATGTTGAAAAAGACGAAGTCATTTTAAAAAGATATCGTCTTTATTCCAAAAGAGAGCATCCTAATTTAATTTTCAAAGTGAGTAAAAAGGATCCACAACTTAAAGGTATAGCCTTAACTAACGATATTACAGTGCAAACTAATTTTAATGGAACTATCAATAATAATATTGAAAAAGTTACACAGACACTAGGGACACGTTATAAACAAAAAAAGTTGCGCAAAGGCTTTAATACTATAATGTATAAAGATAAGAAAAATCAAATAAAGTTATTTATCATTTATAAACATGATAAAATAAAGAAAATTGAAATATACAAGAAATAAAAAAATTAAAAGTGACATTCCTATAGGGCATGTCATTTTTGATTTTACATATACGTTTTACTTCGAATCTTAAGTTTGAATGGCGGTAGATATTTTGGATAAAATCACGTTTTTAAATGAATTAGAGCAAGAATTAGATAAATTAACAAGAAGTGAACGCGATAAAGTGATGTATGAATATGAGGAATATTTTTTTGATCAAGAAAGTGAAGGGAGAAATGAGTATCAAATCATTGGAGCTCTTGAATCTCCTAAAAAGATAGGAAAAGAACTTATGGCTAGAAATGCGATTGTATCTGCGGAGTTTCGCCCCAATATAAATACGATAGTGAGAGCAATTATGGCATCTCTGGGTGTGGGGATATTATCATTAATTATTATTTTGATCCCTATGATATTTGTTGGCATTTTCATGTTTGTACTATTACTCGTTGCATTATTTTTCTCTCTTAGTCCGCTGTTATTGATTATCAACGGTATAATTAATAATAATTTTAGTTTTGCTTTAAGTAACTATTTATTTGCCATTTCTTATACAGGATTAGGTCTTTTATTATTTGTCATTATTGCAAAATTCGCTCAATTTGTTTATCGAGTGATTTTAAAATACTTACGTTGGAATATTAAAACAATTAAAGGAAGTGCAGTCGAATGAAGAAGTTATTTTTAAGCGGCTTAACATTATTTATCGTGTGCTTTCTTTTAGCTTGTGTCACTTGGTTTGGATTTGAAAAACAAAACAACCAACTCAATTCTGTTGAAAAAGAAGTTAATGATAAAAATATAGAAAATTTAAACTTAGATAGTCAAAATAGTAAGGTTCAAGTTAAGCAAGGTGACAAATTTTCAGTGACCTATAAAGGGAAAAAGAATATTAATATTACGAATGAAAATAAGACATTAAATGTTCATGAGACTGATAATACAGAAGATCATTATGGACTGAATTTTAATCCGTTCAGACAGTTTGACGATGAGATGGTAGTGACTGTGCCAGATAAAAAACTAAATCATTTAAATGTATCTAGTGAGACGAATGTTATAAATATTGATAGTATCAATGCAAAAGATTCACATATTTCAATGAAGGCTACTGGTGCAGCACGTGTATTTTTAAGGAATGTAGCATTAGACAAAATGTATTATAGAGGTGTGAACTCACCCATTGATATTAAGCACAGTCAAATTACTAATGCGAATATTAAAACGAAACAGGCGAGTATAACGAGCAAAAAATCATTAATTGAAAAGTCAGTATTGTTAGCTGACCACGGCAAAATTGATTTGAGTCAAATGGATATTGCATCATACTTTAGAGCTTCTACGCAATATGGTGATATTTTTATGTCATATGATGATGATCCTCAGGATACGTTGCTAAAATTGAATCCATCTGATGGGACTTCTGAAGTAATCAATAATAATTTTGAAAATAATAAAGTAGGATCAGGAAAACATATTTTAGAGTTCTATACAAATCATGGTGATATTTATATAAATTAAATTTATGTTGTCATGAATAGAGAAAGCCAAAAAGTACATGTAATTAAGTACTTTCTGGCTTTAGAGCGTCGACAAAGTCTCTGACGTTGTTGACATTTTTTTGTATGTTTTCCTTGGGTACAGTTTCAGCTTGTAGTCTTCGGCTAGTGCTTTATTAACTAGTCAGAAGGACAACTATTTTCAAAACAAAAATAGTATAGTCAATCATTCACAATTATTCATTGATTGCATTCATATAAGAATTAAACAATGAAATTAATGAACAAAGATTGCCTCAAGAGAATAATATCTATAAAAAAACATACCAAATAATTTTATAGTATAAATGATTTGAAACCATAAATATTAATAAGTAGCAAAGGTTAAATCAGTGTCAAGATGACCGTTAATTGAAGTAATATCTAACGATTCGCCATCGAGCCATTTGCCAAAGTCTATTATGGTAGGTGCTTTATTTTCACCTAAAGTGATATGCGCGGTTAATGATTGAGGTTCATACATACTTGTATGAATTGTCCCGGACCAGCTTTTGAATAACTTACTATAAATTTCATATTCTGGGTTATTGAACAAATTAAATGCGCTCATTTTATCTAGTGATGCAGGTGCTTTTTTAAGAAGTCGATTTAAACGTTCTTTAGATTCCTTTGTAAAATTTCTATTCTCATGCGTTAATAATTTGAAATGATTTGTGCAAGTGCGATCGTAACGAACATCAACGGAGCGAGGAGAAACTTCGATAATTGCATGATTCAAATGTTTGTCCATGACAATGTAACTAAAAGAGCTTCTATGTGGAAGTTCTTTTAGTAATTGTATGGCCTCAGGTACATCTTTACAATATTGTAATATGAGCCTGCCTACCATATAGCAGACAAAGCCATCACCTGGGTGTTTTCTGTGCATGAAATTGTAGCCCATAGATAGACCAGATTCATTCATACCATCCATTCTTCCGGTTACGCGTGATGTAGGACCTATTTGTGCTAAGCCACCATCAGTAGGTTGAAACAACAAGTAACGACCATCATAAGTTGCAGGGTGATAATCATAATTTCGAACCATATAGTCCTGACCTAAAAAGACCGTACAGCCACTGTTTCTTAATGGTGTGAATCGATAGTGAGCAAAGTTAAGAATCATTTGGCGAGTAGGCAGATTAAGTACTTCTTGCATGCCTCTAATTTCTTCCCAAATTTGTGGAGCGTACGTTTGAAAAATGTCATATGTTTCTTTGATATGGATATCAAAGCGGGGCATACGCTTTTTCCATTCTTTCTCTCTGTTTTTGAGCAAGGGTGTTTGCTGCATCCACTGTGCTGTTTGTACACCTAAATCAAAGTGTGAACCTCGATGTGTTAAGATGTCAGTTTTTACTGATTGCATAGTTTAAAACTCCTGTTTATGTGTATAATCTTACAAAATTGTAACTTTATTGTAATGCGCTGTTAATTGCATTACATATGACCAGTAGTTATCCTTAAGTTAACATCAAGGGACGATCAGATAGACAAATTCAATGAGGTGATTATTATGTCAAATTATTATGATGCTTTCAAAGATGCAGTCTCCACTTGGTGGGGTCAATAAAATGAGAATAACTAACATTGAATTGGCTAATATTTAACGATATTAGCCCTTTTTTACATATATTAATAATAAATATAACATCTATCTTTATTATTATGAGAAGAAAATGTTAAAATAAATAAGACATATTGACTAAAATTTATTGATTTTGCATTACTTCAATAATATCATAAATTCACTTTTTAATATTTAGATTAAAGTAATGAAAAGTGGGTATATATTTATTGATGCTTTCAAGTATGCTATCATTATTGATAGATATGTTAATAATTTATTGAGGTGAATCAGAATGTGTAATTTTATCAAAGGTTTATTTAAATTTGTATTAGGTACAATTCTTACTGTGTCATTAGCAGCAGGTGTTGGTGCAGTAGTTTTCGCGTATATCTTTAAAAAAGACTTCGAAGATATTGAAAGTAAAACAAAAGAAATTGTTTCAGATATTGAAACAAATAATTAAGTTATTGATAGAGCACTTTAGAGTGTTCTCATACTGTCGACAAAGTCTTAGGGCTTTCGTTGACAGTTTTTTTTTTAGCCACCGTTCAACGAAGTTGTTACGGTGGCTAATGCAGTCGAAAAGACTGCGAACTGTAACTCCGCGCTTCAAGTATAGAAAAGCAGTTAACCATTGTCTGGAGTTATTCTAGTTATATCAAATAATGAAAGTTTAATTGTTTCTTGTGTATGGATTGGATAACCTTCCAAAAACATATGAGTTATATCTATATTTTTAATTTTTATATGAATTGTTTCCAACCAACCTGCTTGATAGTATTCGATATGAATATAGGAATCTGTATGTAACGCTTGATGAAGCTGTAAATTTAATTCATTTAATTGATCATCTGATAATATTGGACGGTCAATTTTATTTTGATCCACTAAATATTTTTGAATTGTTTCGAATTGTTCTGGTAAAGTAGCGAATGGCGCCCATTTAACCATGCCACGACCTTGCGGAATATTGGCATTAAGAAATTCTCTTGGTATATTTCTATAGTCATTTTCATTTTGGTATTTTTCCGGAATCATAAAATCACCTCAATACAATTATAGAACATATGTTCGTATTATTGCAAGAAGTTTTCCTTAATTTAATAAACCATAAAAAGTTTAATTGCAATTTAATAGAAAGTGATAATAATCATTATATTGTCATTTAGTATAGATATTTATTAAAATGAAACTATAACAATATGGAGGGGTTTACATGACGACAACAGGTTATATTGGTACGTATACGAAAAAAGAGGGTAAAGGTGTTTATCGTTTTGAATTAGATGAACAAATTGGAAGCGTAACAGAAGTTGAAACAGGATATGAATTAGAAGCATCAACTTATGTAAATCAACACAATTCATTTTTATATGCTGTAACACGTGAAGGAGATAATTGTGGTGTTGCTAGTCTCAAAATAGAAGAAGATGGTAAACTCAATTTAATTAATAAATGTCTTGCTTCTACAAAGGGTAGTGGTTGTTATGTAGATGTGTCACCAGACGGCAAGTTTGTTTTTGAATCTGTTTACGGTGCTGGATTAGCGCGCTTATATGAAGCAAACCCTGAAACAGGTGAAATTATACGTTTGATTCAAGAGTTAGAGCACAATTATCCAACTGGACCACACGAAAGACAAGATCAACCACATGTGCATTTTATCAGTACAACACCAGACGAAAAATATGTAGTTGCAATCGATTTAGGTACAGATAAAATAGTAACATATGAATTTGGTGATCATGGTTTTAGCGAACATGCGGTAACTGATTTTGAACCAGGTGATGGACCAAGACATATTACTTTTCATGAAAACGGCAAGTTTGCTTATGTTGTACATGAGTTATCAAATGTCGTAAGTACAGTGAAATATGAGGATGGAAAATTTACAGAAATCCAACGACATATAACAATTCCAGAAAATTTTGAAGGCGATACAAAATTAGCAGCAGTAAGACAGTCGCATGATCAAAAATTCTTATATATTACTAATAGAGGCCACGATAGTATCGCTATTTTTAAAATA
This sequence comes from Staphylococcus sp. NAM3COL9, assembly GCF_001431205.1. GTDB lineage: Bacteria > Bacillota > Bacilli > Staphylococcales > Staphylococcaceae > Staphylococcus. The sequence continues at coordinate 52,077 of NZ_LGPC01000015.1, forward strand.
AGTGACGATGGCGCAACGATTTCATTCGTTGATATTATATCAAGCGGTGGCGAATTCCCACGTGATTTTAATATTACTGACTCAGATGATTTCTTAGTTTGTGCACACCAAGAAGGCGATTATACATTGACAGTTTTCAAACGTGATAAAATTACGGGAGAATTAGAAAAAGTAGATCATCATAAATCAGCTCCAGAAGGCGTTTGTTTACAATTTTTAAAATAAAGACAACTGAAACAAATAAAAAATCACCTAGTATGGTTAATACATTGCCATACTAGGTGATTTTTTTATTTGTTGAAAAATGTTTTGATATATTTAAATTTCCCTTTGTATGGTGGGAATATGAGACTTGATTCAAGCCTTGTAGATTTAAATACATAAGATTTATCATGACTAAACGTATCAAAACTATATTTACCATGATATTGTCCTATACCTGATGCACCAATGCCACCAAAAGGTAAGTTTGGATTTGCGAGGTACATCAACGTATCATTAATCGCACCGCCACCAAATGAAATTTCATGAAGTACACGTTCTGTTGCATTTTCATCTTCGCTAAATAAATATAAGCTGAGTGGCTTAGGTTTAGTGCGTATTAAATCAATTGCTTCATCAAAGTCATCATAAGGAATGATTGGTAAAATAGGGCCGAAAATCTCATCTTCCATTATTTTAGCATCGAAACTAATACCATCTAAAATAGTTGGAGCGATGTATTTATCACCTGCATCAGATTGACCACCAAATGCAATTTCTGTTTTATGAATATTTAATAAATGGTCTAAACGATCGAAATGTTTTTGATTAATTATACGACCAAAATCTGGACTATCTTGTATAGATTTACCATAAAATTCAGTAATTGTATTTTTGAGCGCCGCGATGAGTTCGTTTTTGACTTTTCGGTTAACTAAAATATAGTCTGGTGACACACAAGTTTGTCCAGCGTTCGTAAATTTTCCGAAACAAATGCGTTCACTCGCTACTTTGATATTTGCTGACTCATCTACAATCGCAGGAGATTTACCCCCTAATTCTAAAGTGACAGGCGTTAAGTTTTCGCTAGCTGCACGATAAACAATACGTCCTACTTTTTCGCTACCAGTGAAAAAGACATAATCAAAAGGTAGGTGTATAAGTGATTGTGTAGTCTCTGCGTCACCTTGACACACACTAATATATTCAGTGTTGAATACATCTTCAATAATTTGTTGTACTATATCTGCAACGTGTGGTGTGAATTCTGATGGTTTAAGTATAGCTGTATTTCCCGCTGCTATTGCGCCAATTAATGGTTCAATAAGTAATTGGAAAGGATAATTAAAAGGTCCGATAATTAAGACAGTACCATAAGGTTCTTTCATGATATAACTTTTAGTAGGGAATAAATAAAGGGGCGTGTTAACTTGTTTTCTTTTCGCCCAATTTTTAAGTTCTTTGCGTGCTAACTTAATGCTTTTTAAAGTGAATCCAATCTCGGTTGCATAAGCTTCCACTTTGTTTTTACCTAAATCTTTTTGAAATGCGTCGAGTAATTCATTTTCATGATTTTTAATACTTTTACCCAAGAGTTTGAGTTGTTTTTTTCTAAATTTAAGATCTTTGGTTTCGTGAGTATTAAAATATTGTTTACTATTATGGAAAGTTTGCTCTATTGAATTCAAATTATATTCCTCCTAGTATGAGATGTCGCTATGCTTATTCAAATGGATAAAAAACTGGAACATATTTACTATGTTCCAGAATACTGATCGGTCAGGTGTTTAGTTTCTTTGTCCATTCAGTGCTTATCATATAATATTAAACGACTTCGTTTAAAGCTTCTGTAATTTGAGGTACAACTTGTTTTTTACGTGAAACTACGCCAGGTAAGAATGCAGTATTATTTTCAAGTTCAACATTGAAAGCTTTACCTACTTTGTCTGTTTCAGGACCAACCACTAAAATTTTAGAATCGCTATTAATGATGTCAGTCACGACTAGTACAAATAAATCATATTTTTCATGTGCAGTTACTTCTAACATAGCTTTTGTTAATTCTTCTTGACGTGCAAATACTTCCTCAATATCCACAGTATTAACTTGTCCGATGTGAGTTGAATAATCTCCCATGTTGAAAGATTTTGCATCCATAGATAATATATCTGAAATTGATTTGTCTGTTGTAGAAGCACCTGCTTTTAACATATCTAAACCGTAAGCTTCTAAGTCAACATTAGCAATAGCTTTTAATGCTTCTGCAGCTTGTACATCTTCTTCAGTACATGTAGGTGATTTGAATAATAAACTATCTGAGATAATTGCAGAAATCATTAAGCCGGCAATATCAGGTTTAATTTCAAAGCCGCGTTCTTTATACATTTTATATAAAATTGTTGCTGTACAACCAACCGGTTCAGCACGGTAATATAAAGGGGCTGCAGTTTCAAAATTAGAAATTCTGTGGTGATCTACGACATGTCGAATTGTAGCGTCAGCAATTGAATCTGCGCTTTGTTGGAATTCATTATGGTCAACTAAAATAACATTTTGATCAGCTAGATTATCGTTAAGTAATTCTGGCGCTTCTACTTTGAAATGATCTAAAGCAAATTGCGTTTCTGGACCTATTTCGCCTAAACGATAAGACGCAGCCTCCGAATTACCTGTTTGTTGTTCAAAATCTGCCATGATGATGGCAGATGCAATAGCATCTGTATCTGGATTTTTATGTCCGAAAATATAAGTTTTTGCCATATCTAAATTCTCCTTATTTATATAGTTAATATTATTTTATCATGAGTTTGCATAGTTATTCTACTTCAGCACCTAAGGAATTTTTAAAATGATCCAAAGCCCACTCATGGCCTGTTGGATTAAATGAAGCAACGCCTTTATGTGAGATGCTGATGGAATAACCTAAGTTATAGGCGGTAATCGCTGTATGTAATACACAAATATCGGTACATACACCAACAATTTCTAAATGTGTTACATTTCTTTCTCGTAGCAAAATATCTAACGAAGTACCGCAAAAAGCATCATACCGTGTTTTATCTAAAAAATGTATGTGATCATTAAATAATATATTTTGATAGATATCATTTACTTTGCCATAAAGCTCTCTTCCAGATGTTCCTAGAATATTGTGAGGAGGAAAGAGCTTGTTCTCAGGATGATAACTATTTTCTTCAAAATGTAAGTCCATCATAAAGAAAATGTTCTGTTGTTTTTTATTATATGCTTCAATTCTTTCGACAATATAATGTTCAATTTGTTGGCCTGGAATGCCACAAGTCATTTTTCCACTATCTGCAACAAAATCATTTGAATAATCCACTATAATCAGTGCACTTTTTTTCATAATTTGCGAACACTCCTAATATTAAAGATAATAAGTATTATATACTAAGTAGATAAATCAATAAAGCTACAACAAGTGCGTTTGAAAATCCTTAATTAAGTTTATTATAAAGTATTGAGAAAGGGAGATTGTCTTATGATAATTAATGCAAAGCAATTTGGATTAAAAGGTGAAAGTAAAAGAGCAGATACAAGAGCAATGCAACATGCATTGAATTATGCCAAAAAACATCCTTCGACAACGATATATGTACCTAAAGGTGAATTTCATATACGCAAGTCATTGGTTATTTATGAATCTACAATATTATTGCTAGATGAAGGCGCAGTTCTTAAAAGATGTGGGAAAGATGCACTACTAAAAAATGGTAGGAGATTTAAACCATATTATGGTTATAACGGCAACAGCCATATTCATATTGCAGGAGGGACGTTTGATATGAATGGCTATGATTTTCCATATAATAATACAGCAATATGTATGGGACATGCCCAAGACATTCAAATCGTCGATGTGACCTTTAAAGATATTATAGGTGGCCACGGACTGGATGCATGTGGGGTAAATGGATTATATATAAATAATTGTAAATTTTTAGGATTCAATGATAGTGATGGGTCAAGAACTTTTTCAGAAGCAATTCAGTTGGATATTCAAGTACCAGGTGCTTTTCCTAAATTTGGGACGACAGACGGAACGATTACAAAAAATGTAATAATAGAAAATTGTTATTTTGGCAACTCAGATACGCCTAGGATGCAGTCATGGAACAGAGCTATAGGTTCTCATGCAAGTCGTTATAATCAATTTTATCAAAATATTCATATTCGTTTTAATACATTTGAAGGAATAAAGCAATATGCGCTAACACCTTTAAAATATAAAGATACGTATATTCATCATAATATTTTTAAAAACTGTGCTGGTGGCATCCGTTTTTTAGCAGTTAAAGATGGTAAAAATGCAAAAGATTTAAAAGGAAAGCAAAGGTCAACTCAAGCTGGGAGTAATTTAAATATTTATCAAAATAAATTTATTGGAGCAATGGAGAAATATGCAATTCGGATTCAAAGTTATAATAATATAAAACATAAAAATATTCTTATTGCTCAAAATGAGTTTGATGAATTGCCAACCGAAATGTATTTGAAAGACATTAAGAATTTATTTGTATCTTATGGTGATGAATTTTAAAATATTGTTAAGTCTATTTAAACATGATTATAATGCTAAATGAATGCCATAAAAACTTCGTGTGTAAGCGATTTACCATTGATATTTCCTTAGCATTATATTATGTTATAAGCTAAGTAATGTTATGAATATTCAGAAAAGTATCTTTAGAGGGGGACGAATATGAACGATTTGAACAAAGGGGATATGAGAAGATCGCAATATTTAATGTTTTTTTCTAACAAGAAAGGAAAAAAGGCTTATAACAGTGGACAATTAATAGGTTTAATATTGGGGCCACTATTATTTGTTTTAACATTACTATTTATACAGCCTGAAGGTTTATCTACTAAAGGTATATTTGTTTTAGCAACAACACTATGGATTGCGACGTGGTGGATTACTGAAGCCATTCCAATTGCAGCAACGAGTTTATTACCATTAATTTTGATGCCAATCGGACATGTATTGAGTCCAGAAGAAGTTTCATCGCAATATGGTAATGATATTATCTTCTTATTCCTAGGAGGCTTCATTTTAGCCATTGCTATGGAAAGGTGGAACTTACATACTCGAGTTGCTTTAACAATTATTAATACATTAGGTACAAGTACAGGAAAGATTTTACTAGGATTCATGATTGCGACCGGTTTTTTATCTATGTTTGTATCGAACACTGCCGCTGTTATGATTATGATTCCGATTGGGTTAGCAATTATTAAAGAAGCAAATGAATTAAAAAGTACAGATACTAAAGATTCAAGTATCACCAAGTTTGAACAATCTTTAGTATTAGCAATCGGATATGCTGGTACAGTCGGTGGTCTTGGAACATTAATTGGAACGCCACCTTTAATTATATTGAAGGGACAGTATCAATCTGCATTTGGTGAAGAAATTAGTTTTGCTAAATGGATGATTATCGGTGTACCAACGGTTATTGTCTTATTATTCATAATTTGGGCATACATACGATATATAGCTTTTAGACATGATATGAAAGAATTACCAGGTGGTAAAGCGTTAATTAAAAGGAAACTAAATGAATTAGGTAAGATGAAATACGAAGAGAAAGTAGTTTTAATTGTGTTCATGCTTGCCAGTTTCCTATGGATAAGTAGAGAATTTTTATTGAAAAATTGGATATACACCTCAGAAATAGCAGATGGAACCATAGCCATGTTTATCGCAGTATTACTATTTTTAATTCCTGCGAAGAACAAAGCACAACATAAACGTATTATAGATTGGGACGTGGCTAAAGATTTACCGTGGGGCGTACTAATACTCTTCGGTGGAGGGCTTGCGTTAGCGAAAGGTATAGCATCAAGTGGATTAGCAGTATGGCTTGGCGATCAGTTGAAACTGATAGAAGGTGTGAGTCCTTTAATCATTGTAATAGTCATTACCGTATTTGTACTGTTTTTAACTGAAATTACATCAAATACTGCAACTGCAACGATGATTTTACCAATTCTTGCAACGTTATCTGTTGCTGTAAACGTTCATCCATTATTACTTATGGTGCCTGCAGCTATGGCGGCAAACTGTGCATACATGCTTCCAGTAGGTACACCACCGAATGCAATTGTATTTGGTACAGGGCGCATTAGTATTAAAAAGATGGCCTCTGTCGGCTTTTGGGCCAACATAATAAGTATTGTAGTTATTGTACTCGTTGTATACTTCTTAGTACCTCCAGTATTAGGTATAGATGTAACCAAACCATTGCCACTTAAATAATTATATAGATAAATCCCCCGTTTCATTATTTAGAAACGGGGGATTTCGGTTTGTCTGATGGATTTACGTAAAAATAAAATTAGCTTAATTTATTGAATGAACCAATAATTGAAACTTGGAAGTCTAACGTGTTTAAAATTTTAATAACTTTAGCCAAATCTTCATTGATTGGTGTGTCTGCTTGCACAAAAAAGTGATACATTCCAAGTTGTGTTTTTAAAGGTCTAGATTCAATCCAAGACAAGTTAATATTAAATAAGACAAAAGTATTTAATATGCTTGCTAATAAACCAGGTTTATCAAATTGAGGGGTGATGAGTAATATTGTATCACTCGCATCTTCTACATTCTCGATACTACTCGGTTGGTTACTCACTACTAAAAAGCGTGTTACATTATGTGGAAAGTCTTGTATGTTTTCAGCGATAGGTGAATAGCCGTATGCTTCACCGCTACCTAAAGGTGCAATAGCACCAACATGATCAGTTATTTTTTCCAAACTTTTAATCGTACTATCTACATAGTCATACGTGAAGCCTTGCTTTTGTATATACTGGCTCGTTTGACTAATCGCAGGCGCAATAGAATAAACTTTTGAAATATCATTTACTGTGGCATCCTGTGAACCATACAATGCGAATTGAATGTCTAAATGAAGTTCACCTTGTGCAAAAATATTTTGTTGCGTCAATGCATCTGCGACAATATTAATTGTCCCTTCAATTGAATTCTCAATTGGCACTACGGCGATACTATTATCGTCGTTAGAAACAGCTTGTACTACTTCGTACAGGTTAGATTTGGCTTCAAAATCCATTTCAGATTCTGATTTATATTGTTTTGCTGCTAAGTATGAAAATGTCCCTTTTGGGCCTAAATAATAAAGTTTCATGTGACGTTACCCCTCGTTCATATGTGTAAGGATAGAGTTTTTTAATGGAATGGACAACCCGTAGATGTTGATTTCTTATAAAAGAAATTAGGCTCTCGAATTTCATTTTTATAACCATGATGATAATTTGCCACCAATGTTGGAGATAACGAAGGTGCTAACCATGACCATTTACCAGTAACATCTCTTCCTTCTTTTGTTTCATTCTTTTCAAATCGTTCGAACTGCTTAGAAGCGGTCAAATGATCAACAATAGAGACGCCTTCATTTTTAAAGGAATGATATACTGCATCATTCAGTTCGACAAGTGCACGATCTTTATTGAAAGAATTATTCTTAAGTGTATCAAATTCAAATGCATCTGCAACACTTTCTAGCAAATTATAACGATAACTATCTGTAAAATTACGAACAGCAATTTCATTTACCATATACCAACCGTTAAATGGTGCTGTTGGATATGTAACACCGCCAATTTTCAAATCCATACTTGATATAATAGGGACAGCATACCATTTTAAACCGAGTTGCTTTAACTTTGGATAGCGGTCATGAGTTATAGGAACTTCTTTAATTAATTCCGGATTATAAGCATGATACTTTAAATTACCTTCAGGCATCTTATAAATTAAAGGTAAGACATCAAAGTGAGTATGCGCTCCTTTCCATCCAAGATGTTCACCAAGTTGCGTTATACTTCGTTCGGAAGGGTCACCTTGATCTGAATACCCAGCATATCTGATTAATTGATTATTATAAATTTGTGGTGGATGATGTTGTGAAAAGATAGTGATATAAGGTTTGATTTTCCCGTTATTTGTTGCAGTTGCTATGTGATTTTCGATTGTAGCTATAAATTCATCTTCAGTTTGAATATCTCTTGCATCAGCTACAGTTAATGAGTTCCAGAAAAATCGGCCAATACAACGATTCGAATTCCTCCAAGCCAATTTAGCACCATAAGTAAGTTCTTCAACTGTATGTTCATACGTGCCATTTTTATGAATAGCAATTTCAATTTCTTTAATTCTATTTAATGTAACATGTTCATCGTAACTTAATTCTTTATACATTGTTTTAATAAATGATTTAGCTTCATTTAACATATAAACACCTCACTTAGTATTATAAGTGATTAAAGTTAATTTATAATTACAAAACTAAAAATGTCACTACTTTGTCGTTAGTAATGTCACACTTTTATCAAAATTTAAAATAATGAACATTAGCAATCTGAGAATGTTGCACGAATGCTATTAAATAGGATGATATTTCAGGTGCTAACAACGTTTCTTTTATGCTAAACTAATAGAAAAGCTGATTGGAGAGATTTTTGTGTACCAATACGAAGACGATACATTAGTATTGCATAATGATTTATATCAAATAAACATGGCTGAAAGTTATTGGGATGATGGTATTCATGAACGATTAGCAGTCTTTGATTTGTATTTTAGAAATATGCCATTCGACAGTGGCTATGCGGTTTTTAATGGATTAAAGCGTGTGATTGAATATATAAATCAATTTCATTTTTCAGAATCAGATATAGAATATTTAAAATCTATTGGCTATCAAGAGGATTTCTTGGGTTATTTAAAAGATCTGAAATTTACAGGTAATATTCGCTCAATGCATGAAGGTGAGCTTTGTTTTGGTAATGAACCCTTAATGCGAGTAGAAGCGCCATTGATACAAGCTCAATTAATAGAAACGATGCTATTAAATATAGTAAATTTCCATACTTTGATTACAACAAAGGCGAGTCGTATTCGACAAGTTGCTTTGGACGATATGTTAATGGAATTTGGTACACGCCGTGCGCAAGAAGCGGACGCAGCATTATGGGGTGCTAGAGCATCGTACATTGGTGGCTTCAATTCTACAAGTAATGTAAGAGCAGGAAAGTTATTTGGCATTCCAGTATCTGGTACACATGCACATGCAATGGTACAAACATATGGTGATGAATATATTGCTTTTAAAAAATACGCCGAGCGACATAAGGACTGTGTGTTTTTAGTAGATACATTCCATACGCTAAAATCTGGTGTTCCGACAGCAATTAAAGTTGCAAAAGAATTAGGTGACAAAATTAATTTCGTAGGTATTCGATTAGATTCTGGGGATATTGCTTATCTTTCAAAAGAAGCGCGACGTATGTTAGACAAAGCTGGATTTACAGATGCAAAGATTATTGCCTCAAACGACTTAGATGAGCAAACAATTACCAGTTTGAAATCACAGGGCGCAAAAGTTGATTCTTGGGGTGTAGGTACTAAATTAATTACAGGCTATGACCAACCAGCACTTGGTGCAGTTTACAAGCTCGTTGCTGTTGAAGATAGCTCAGGTGCATACGTTGATCGTATTAAATTATCAAATAATGCTGAAAAAGTAACGACACCAGGCAAGAAAAAGGTATACCGTATCATTAATAAAAAAACGAATAAAGCTGAAGGTGACTACATTACATTGGATCATGAAAATCCATATGAAACGACACCACTTAAACTTTTTCATCCTGTCCATACCTACAAGATGAAATTTATAAAATCATTTATAGCGAAAGATTTACATCATGATATTTTTAAAGATGGTAAATTGATATATGATTTACCAAGTGAGCAAGAAGCACAAAATTATTTGAAAGAAAATCTCACCCATTTATGGGATGAAAATAAGCGTCATCTTAACCCACAAGAATACCCTGTAGATCTAAGTACAGCATGTTGGGAAAATAAACATAAACGTATATTTGAAGTCGCAGAACATGTAAAGGAGATGGAAGAAAATGAGTAATTTACAAAAAATCATTGTTAAAGAAATGAATGTCCAACCAATGATTGATAGTAAACAAGAAGCGCGTAGCATTATTCAATTTATTAAAAGTTATGTACAATCTCACTCTTTTATCCAATCTTTAGTGCTAGGTATTTCAGGTGGTCAAGATTCCACTTTAGCCGGCAAACTATGTCAAATTGCGGTTAATGAATTAAAAGAAGAAAAAATTCATTGCCAATTTATTGCTATTAAATTACCATATGGTGAACAAAAAGATGCAACAGAAGTTGAAGATGCTTTGAAGTTCATACAACCGGATGAAGTAGTAACGGTCAATATTAAATCAGCGGTAGATCAGAGTGTGCAATCACTAAAAGATGCTGGCATTTTACTTACTGATTTTCAAAAGGGAAATGAAAAAGCCCGTGAACGTATGAAAGCACAATTTTCAATTGCTGCAAACAAACAGGGTATAGTGATTGGTACCGATCATTCGGCTGAAAATGTGACTGGTTTTTATACGAAATATGGTGATGGTGCTGCTGATATTGCACCACTATTTGGTTTGAATAAACGCCAAGGTAGGCAATTATTAAAGTATTTAGAAGCACCTAAGCATTTATATGAAAAAGTACCTACTGCAGATTTAGAAGAAGACAAACCACAGTTACCTGATGAAGATGCGTTAGGTGTAAGTTATAATCACATAGATGATTATTTAGAGGGCAAATCGGTACCAGATGATGCACAAAAAGTTATTGAGCGTCATTATGTAAAGAGTGCGCACAAAAGAGAATTAGCTTATACAAGACACACGTGGCCCAAAAATCAACTGGTATAACAGGCATTTTTTAGTGACATACCATAAACTTACTTATAGAATTATTTGAATTTAATGTAACAGAAAGGAAATTGGACATGTCAGTGATAACATCTACACCATGGTTAATGGTTTTAGCCATTTTTATAATCAACGTTGCTTATGTAACGTGCCTAACGATGAGAACGATACTAACCCTTAAAGGTTATCGCTATGTAGCTGCAATCGTGAGCTTCTTGGAAGTCCTTGTATATGTTATTGGTTTAGGTATGGTAATGTCTAGTTTGGATCAAATTCAAAATGTGCTTGCATATGCCTTTGGCTTTTCAATAGGTATTATTGTAGGTATGAAGATTGAAGAAAAACTAGCACTTGGATATACAGTAGTCAATGTAACTTCATCTGAGTATGAGTTAGATTTACCAAGACAATTAAGAGATTTAGGATATGGAGTGACACATAATACTGCATACGGCCGAGATGGCAAACGTTTAATTTTACAAATTCTTACACCGAGACGTTTTGAAGCTAAATTAATTGAGACGATTAAACAAATAGATGAAAAAGCATTTATGGTCGCATATGAACCTCGTACAATTCATGGTGGGTTCTGGGCGAAAGGTGTTAAAAGTAAAAAACTTAAACAATATGATACGGATGAAGTTGAAAGCATATGAAAAAACAACAAAAATTCAAAGTTGAAGAACGCGAGTCAATTCAAGATTGTTTGGGTCGCATGCGTGAAGCTGGCTATACACCAGTTAAACGTTTTGAAAAGCCCGTTTACAAAGAAAATAAAGATGGCAGCCTAGAGGTACTTAAACAAGAAATTGAGTTCGTAGGTAAATTACAAGAATGATAAGTGGGGGAGTCTGATACATGTATTTATGTTTCGGGCTCTTTTTTAATACTTTGATTCTAAATAATTTCTATAGTAGTCTTAAAAGACTTATACATTTCAAAGTAATTCTGTTAAACTAGTATTGAAAAGAATAAACACGAACTTTAAAGTTAAAACGAACTTAAATGTACATGTTTTGAGGTTTGTGAAATAAAACTTATGTAAGATAGGAGCTAATTTCAATGATTGAACGCTATTCTAGAGAAGAAATGTCTAATATTTGGACTGATCAAAATCGCTATGAAGCTTGGTTGGAAGTAGAGATACTTGCTTGTGAAGCTTGGAGTAAACTAGGTGATATACCTGAGGCAGACGTCAAAAAAATTCGTGAAAATGCCAAGGTTGATGTTGGACGTGCACAGGAAATTGAACAAGAAACACGTCATGATGTAGTCGCATTTACAAGACAAGTTTCTGAAACACTTGGTGAAGAACGTAAGTGGGTTCATTATGGTTTAACTTCAACGGATGTAGTAGACACTGCATTAAGTTATGTGATTAAACAGGCAAACGACATTATTGAAAAAGATTTAGAAAGATTTATTGAAGTATTAGCGAAAAAAGCAAAAGATTACAAATATACATTAATGATGGGGCGTACACATGGTGTGCATGCTGAGCCAACAACATTTGGTGTTAAAATGGCGCTTTGGTATACAGAAATGCAACGTAATTTAGAACGTTTTAAGCGTGTAAGAGAAGAAATCGAAGTTGGGAAAATGAGTGGTGCAGTAGGTACTTTTGCTAACATACCACCTGAAATAGAAGCACATGTGTGTGAAAATTTAGGTCTGGATGCAGCTCCAGTATCAACGCAAACGCTACAACGTGATCGTCATGCTTATTATATTGCGACACTTGCGCTTATCAGTACTTCAATGGAAAAATTTGCCGTGGAAATACGTAATTTACAAAAAACTGAGACGCGTGAAGTAGAAGAAGCATTTGCGAAAGGACAAAAAGGATCATCAGCAATGCCACACAAACGTAACCCAATTGGTTCTGAAAACATTACTGGTATTGCACGTGTGATAAGAGGTTATGTAACTACAGCTTATGAAAATGTTCCATTATGGCATGAAAGAGATATTTCTCATTCTTCAGCTGAACGAATTATGCTTCCAGATGTTACGATTGCATTAGACTACGGATTGAACCGTTTTACAAATATTGTTGATAAACTTACAGTATTTGAAGATAATATGCTTGAAAATATTGATAAAACGTTTGGTTTGATATATTCACAACGTGTATTATTAGCTTTAATTAATAAAGGTTTAGCACGTGAAGAAGCATACGATAAAGTACAACCTAAGGCGATGGAGTCTTGGGAAACTAAAACACCATTCAGAACATTAATTGAACAAGACAGTTCAATTACAGCATTATTATCTGAAGCAGACTTAGATGAATGCTTCGATCCAAAACACCATTTAAATCAAGTTGACACTATTTTTGAAAGAGCTGGTTTAGAATAACCAAGAATAATTGAATTTTTCAGGGGAAATCGTTACACTTTAATGTGTTAGTACGTTAAACTGAGATTAAATTGAAGGATACAGGGGTTGTTTTGAATGCAAATAGAAAAATTAAGAGGAAAAGCATTAGATGAATTGTTCGATGCGATTTTGACACTTGAAAATAGAGAAGAATGTTATGAATTCTTTGATGATTTATGTACTGTTAATGAATTACAGTCATTGTCACAACGATTGCAAGTTGCAAAAATGATTAAACAAGGCTTCACTTATGCGACAATTGAACAAGAATCTGGTGCTTCAACTGCAACAATTTCTCGTGTGAAAAGATCGTTGCAATGGGGCAATGATGCTTATACTATGATTCTAGACCGCATGAATATTGAAACGGCTGATTAGATAATTTAATATGAGAAGTAAGGTTAATGCATGAAGTTAACCCTAGCTGTCGATAGAGTATGATACTTTGTCGGCAGCTTCTTTATGTTTTGTAAAGTGATAGAATGGTGATTGAGACGTATCAACTGCATCTTTGTTATATGAATTCTGTGAAAATATTATTATATGTATACATGTTGGAGGAGAGATAACTGTGTTAAAGAAGTGGATAATTGTAATTGCTACTTTATTATTTAGCGTTATTGTCATACGAATGTCTTTTATTATAACTACTAATCATCAACAACCTGGACATTCAGATATCGTCGAACCTAAAAATGCATTACCTATTATTGTTGAAAGGCAAGGTGTGACGAAGGTGAATGGGCATGTCATTGTCAACAAAACGTATCAATTACCGCAACACTATAAACCTGGTGAAAATAAAAAAGCTAGACATAAATTAAATGAAATGTTAGATGAAGCTGAACAAAAAGAACTAGATTTAAAATATATTAGTGGCTATAGAAGTTATAAAGATCAACAAAAAGTAGTGAAATTATATATTGAAAATGATGGGAAAAAAGTTGCGAAACAATATACTGCTAAACCAGGACATTCAGAACATCAAACAGGATTAGCATTTGATGTAGGTACACAAAGGCCACTTGAAGATTTTCACGATGATTTTGAACATACAAAGGAAGCGCACTGGCTAGCTCAAAACGCTTCTAAATATGGATTTATTATCAGATATCCTAAAGGACAATCAACTCAAACAGGCTATGCATATGAGGCATGGCATTTGCGATATGTAGGGCCTGAATTAGCTAAAATTATTGACAATCAAGATACAAATTTAGAAAGTTATTATCAATTGAATTAAATAATTACAGCAAAAAGGAAACTCAATTGTAAAAATCATCTCAAAAATATTGAGGTGTTTTTTTTAACATCATTTTAGAACTCATAGACTAAAAATGATATAATCATATGTATGTTTAAAAAAGGAGTAACATATCATGCATGACATTAAAAAGTGGGAACATATTTTTAAATTAGACCCTGCAAAGTTAATATCTGACGAAGAATTAGAGGTAATTTGTTTATCTAACACGGACGCAATTATCATAGGCGGAACAGATGATGTTACTGAAGAAAATGTTTTTCATTTGAAGCAACGCTTAAAGCAATATTCATTACCCATAGCATTGGAAATTTCAAATGTAGATAGCGTAATGCTCGGTTTCGACTTTTATTTCGTACCTACTGTGCTAAACAGTTCAGATGTTAAATATCATAATGGCATATTATTAGATGCACTCAAGGCATTCGGACAAATAATTGATTTTGATGAAGTCATATTTGAAGGTTATGTCGTACTTAATCCTGATAGTAAGGTCGCGAAGGTGACGCAAGCTAATACAAACTTAACGGATGAAGATATTGAAGCTTATGCATTAATGATTAATGATATGTACAAATTACCAGTTATGTATATAGAATATAGTGGTACATATGGAGAAGTAGAAATAGTGAAAACAGCAGCAGATCAATTAACAGATACACAACTATTTTATGGTGGTGGTATTAGTGATTATAACGAGGCAAAACAAATGGCTTCAATCGCAGACACTATTATAGTTGGAGACATTATATATAAAGATATAGAAAAAGCATTAAAAACAGTTGAGATAAAGGAGTCACATAAATGAACGCATTAGTTAATAAGATGAATGAGGAACAAAGCCAAGCAGTACGTACAACAGAGGGGCCATTGCTTATAATGGCAGGTGCAGGTTCAGGCAAAACACGTGTTTTAACACATCGCATAGCTTACTTGCTTGATGAGAAAGATGTGTCTCCATATAACGTTTTAGCTATCACATTTACAAATAAAGCTGCTAAAGAAATGAAAGCACGTGTTGAGACATTAGTTGGAGAGCAAGCTCAAGTGCTATGGATGTCTACATTCCACTCTATGTGTGTGAGAATCCTTCGAAGAGATGCAGATAGAGTTGGCATAGAACGTAATTTTACAATTATTGATCCAACTGATCAAAAATCTGTAATTAAAGATGTATTAAAAAATGAAAATATCGATAGCAAAAAGTTTGAGCCTAGAATGTTTATAGGCGCTATTAGTAATTTAAAAAACGAATTAAAAACGCCGGAAGATGCACAAAAAGAAGCAAATGATTATCATGCACAAATGGTTGCTACTGTTTATAAAGGTTATCAACGTCAGCTTTCAAGAAACGAAGCACTAGATTTTGATGATTTGATTATGGTTACAATACGTCTATTTGAACGTGTTCCAGAAGTATTAGATTATTATCAAAATAAATTCCAGTATATCCATGTGGATGAGTATCAAGATACGAATAAAGCGCAATATACATTAGTTAAACTTCTTGCAAATAAATTTAAAAATCTTTGTGTTGTAGGTGACTCAGATCAATCTATTTACGGATGGCGTGGCGCAGATATACAAAATATCCTTTCTTTTGAAGAAGATTACCCAGAAGCAAAAACGGTTTTCCTAGAGCAAAATTACCGTTCTACAAAAAACATTTTAAATGCGGCTAATGAAGTGATTAAAAATAATTCAGAGCGTAAACCTAAAGGATTATGGACAGGCAATACAGACGGCGATAAAATCCATTATTATGAAGCAACAACTGAACGAGATGAAGCGGAATATGTTGTACGCGAAATTATGAAACATCAGCGTAATGGAAAGAAATATAAAGATATGGCAATTTTATATCGTACGAATGCACAGTCACGTGTACTTGAAGAAACGTTTATGAAATCAAACATTCCTTATACAATGGTTGGCGGTCAAAAATTCTATGATAGAAAAGAAATTAAAGACTTATTAAGTTATGTACGTATCATTGCCAATAGTAATGATGACATTAGCTTGCGTCGTGTAATTAACATTCCAAAGCGTGGTATTGGACCAACTTCTATAGATAAAATTCAGGCTTATGCAATGCAAAATGATTTAAGCATGTTTGATGCATTAGCTGAAGTAGACTTCATTGGATTATCTAAAAAAGTAACGCAAGAATGTATTAACTTTTACGATGTAATGCAAAATCTTATCAAACAACAAGAATTTCTTGAAATCACTGAAATTGTTGAAGAAGTGCTAGTTAAATCTGGTTATCGCGATATGTTAGAACGTGAACAAACGTTAGAATCTAGAAGTAGACTTGAAAATATTGATGAGTTTATGTCTGTTCCAAAAGATTATGAAGAGAATACACCATTAGAAGAGCAGTCATTAATTAACTTCTTAACGG
The DNA here is from genome assembly GCF_001431205.1 of Staphylococcus sp. NAM3COL9. Classification (GTDB taxonomy): domain Bacteria; phylum Bacillota; class Bacilli; order Staphylococcales; family Staphylococcaceae; genus Staphylococcus. Next base: position 68,906 of record NZ_LGPC01000015.1, read on the forward strand.
ATTTATCGTTAGTTGCAGATATAAATGAAGCACAAATTGAAGATGGTATCACGTTGATGACAATGCACTCTGCCAAAGGTCTAGAATTTCCGATTGTATTTATCATGGGCATGGAAGAGTCTTTATTCCCACATATTAGAGCAATTAAGAGCGATGACGAACATGAAATGCAAGAAGAACGACGTATTTGTTATGTAGCTATTACACGTGCTGAAGAAACATTATATTTAACACATGCAACATCCAGAATGTTATTTGGACGACCACAATCCAATATGGCTTCTAGATTTTTAAGAGAAATACCTGAAGATCTATTGGAAAATGAAACTAAATCTAAAACACAAGGCAATAGCTTCCGTTCAGCAACAAAAGAACCAGCCAAAAGAGGTTATAGCCAACGTGCTGCGTCTACTAAGAAAACACAAGTGTCTTCCGATTGGAAAGTTGGAGACAAAGTTGTTCATAAATCATGGGGCGAAGGCATGGTTAGTAATGTAAAAGAAAAAAATGGTTCTGTAGAACTAGATATCATCTTTAAATCAGAAGGACCGAAACGCTTACTTGCACAATTTGCGCCAATTGAGAAAAAGGGGGAATAAAATGTGGCTGATTTACAATCACGCGTCGACGAATTGCATCAACTATTAAATCGTTATAGTTATGAGTACTATGTTCAAGATAATCCATCAGTGCCGGACAGTGAATATGATAAATTGTTGCATGAGTTAATAGACATTGAAGCGACTCACCCAGAATATCGAACGTCTGACTCTCCAACAGTAAGAGTCGGTGGTTCTGCCCAATCAACTTTCGCAAAGGTAAGACATAATACCCCGATGCTCAGTTTAGGCAACGCATTTAATGAAGAAGACTTAAGAAAATTCGATCAACGTATACGTGAACGTATAGGTGACATAGAATACATGTGTGAATTGAAAATAGACGGCTTAGCAGTATCTTTGAAATATGAAAATGGCCGATTTATACAAGGATTAACACGTGGAGATGGTACTACAGGTGAGGATATTACCGAAAACTTAAAAACGATTCATGCAATACCTTTGAAAATCAAAGAAACTAGAACATTTGAAGTTCGTGGCGAAGCATATATGCCTAGACAATCATTTTTTAATTTAAATGAAGCAAAAGCTAAGAACGATGAACAAGCGTTTGCTAATCCACGAAATGCTGCAGCAGGTTCACTTAGACAATTAGATTCAAAGCTTGCAGCTAAACGTAAACTAAGTGTTTTTCTATATAGTGTTAATGACTTCACTCAATTTAATGCGAATACACAAAGTGAAGCATTAGACGAATTAGATGAGTTAGGTTTTAAAACCAACCAAGAACGTCAACGTGTACAAACAATTGATGATGTGATTGCATATATTGAACACTGGACTGAAAAAAGAGAAGCGCTGCCATATGATATTGATGGTATTGTAATTAAAGTGAATATGGTGGAGCACCAAGAGGAACTTGGTTTCACTCAAAAATCACCGCGTTGGGCGATTGCGTATAAATTCCCGGCAGAAGAAGTAATTACAGATTTATTAGATATTGAATTAAGTATAGGTAGAACAGGTGTAGTCACACCCACAGCTATCCTTGAACCAGTTAAAGTTGCTGGAACTACTGTTTCTCGCGCTTCCTTACATAACGAAGATTTGATTCATGACAAAGATATTAGAATTGGTGATAGTGTAGTAATTAAAAAAGCAGGAGACATTATACCTGAAGTCATTAAAAGTGTATTAGATAGACGTCCAGATAACGCGGAAGTTTATCATATGCCAACACATTGCCCAAGTTGTGAACATGAATTAGTACGCATAGAGGGCGAAGTAGCTTTACGCTGTATCAATCCTAAGTGCCAAGCACAACTTGTGGAAGGCATGATTCATTTTGTTTCTAGACAAGCAATGAATATCGACGGTTTAGGTACAAAAATCATTCAACAACTTTACGATAATGAAAAGATAAAAGACATTGCAGATATTTTCTACTTAACAAAAGAAGATTTGTTACCGCTTGACCGCATGGGAGAGAAAAAAGTAGATAATTTGATTAATGCCATTGAAGTGTCTAAAAATAATTCTTTAGAACAGTTATTGTTTGGTTTAGGTATCAGACATCTCGGCGTAAAAGCAAGCCAAGTCATAGCTGAAAAATATGGCACAATGGATAGATTATTCGAAGTAACTGAAGAAGACTTTGTTGGTATACATGACATTGGACACAAAGTAGCTCAATCTGTAGTCACGTATTTAGAAAATGAAGATATTCGTGCACTTATTAATAAATTAAAAGAAAAAAATGTTAATATGACATATAAAGGCATAAAGACAAGTGATTTGGAAGGTCACCCAGACTTTAAAGATAAGACAATTGTACTTACTGGTAAGTTGTATCAAATGACAAGAAACGAAGCTTCAGATTGGTTAGAACTTCAAGGCGCAAAAGTTACGAGCAGTGTAACTAAAAGTACAGACTTAGTTATCGCTGGCGAGGATGCAGGCTCCAAATTAACAAAAGCTGAAAAATTTGGTACAGCAATATGGTCAGAAGAAGACTTTGTTCAGAAGCAAAATGAAATCGAGGGATAGAGGAGATAATGCATGAAACGAAAGGTTATACTATTCATCTCAGCAGTTTTTTTATTATCAGCATGTGGCAATGATGATGAGAAAAGCAAAGAACAATCTAATGGAAATGAACAACAGCAGCAGCAAGAATCTGGTTCTGTAAAAGAGATTGCAACGGATAAAAATGTAGCAGGTGATAATTACAGAACAATATTACCATTTAAAGAAAGTAAAGCACGCGGTGTATTACAAGAAAATATGGCAAATAGTTATAATGGTGAAGATTTCGAGAATGGTCTTTTAGATTTAAGTAAAGAAGTATTTCCAACTGAAGATTATTTGTATCAAGATGGCCAATATCTAGATAAAGGTATGATTAACGCATATTTAGGACCTAAATATACTAAAGGTGAAATCGATGATATGGATGAAGATGAACGTAAAGAGAAAAAAGCAAATGAGAATTTAGGATTAAATCCATCTCATAATAGTGAGACGAATCCTAAGAAAATTGCAGAAAATTCACCAGCATATCTTTCTAATATTTTAGAACAAGATTTTTATAATAGTGGAGATACAAAAGGTAAAAAAATTAAAGGTATGACAATCGGTTTAGCGATGAACAGTACATATTATTACCAAAAAGAAAAAGATGGGGAGACCTATAGTAAGAAATTGGATGACAAAGAAATTAAAAAACAAGGTAAGAAAATGTCTGAAGAAATACTTACTAGATTACGCGAAAATAAAGAATTGAAAGATATTCCAATTCATTTTGCTGTTTATAAACAGTCTGGAGAAAACTCGATTATACCAGGTGAGTTTATCGCTGGAACAACAGTTGAAGGTGATAAAACACGTATTAATGAATGGAAAGATATTCAACAGAAAACTGCTTTATTACCATCTGGAGAGGCTGCAGAATTAGATGAAAGTTTAAACTCTGATTTCAAACAGTTTAATGATAATCTCCAAACATATTTTAATAATTTCACTCAAGCAGTCGGTACTGTTAAATTCGATAATAAGGAAGCTAAGCAATTATCTGTAGATGTACCAATTGATTATTATGGTAAAGCTGAAACCATAGGTATTACGCAATATGTCACTGAACAAGCAAGAAAATATTTCGATGATATAGACGAGTATGAAATTCACATTAAAGACGGTAATAACCCTAAAGCGCTAATCAGTAAAACAAAAGAAGATAAAGAACCGCGAGTTCATATTTATAAAAACAATAACTAATATTTAGTCAACATTGTGAGGGTGGGAAAATGAAATCAAATTTAAAATTTGGTTTCTGTCCTGCTCTTTTTTATTTTAAAATATTTCGATTTTGAAAATGCAGGCTTCTGTTTTTTTAAATATGATTGGTTATACAAGTGATTCATAATAGCGTAGAGATGAATATTAAGTGGGTTTGTGACTTAACTCAATAGATATTAATTGTTGAATTTTCACAATAGTTTTGGCGCATATACTATCTTTGTGTAAATAATAGATTATCACACTTGTAAAAACGATGAATAATTACCTATATCTTGAAAACCTAGCTATAAAAGGGTTGTGAAAACATATGGTTTTTTGAAAAGTATAAAAATAAATCACTATAATTTACTGTTATTATCGAAAAGCTTAGATTTTTGGGCGGAATTTTGGTACAATTTTGTAATGAATGAGTAAAAAGGAGGCTTTTATTTAATGGCTAAAGTTACACGTGAAGAAGTAGAGCATATAGCAAATTTAGCTAGACTTGAGATTACTGAAGATGCAACTGCAGAAATGCAAGAAACATTAGAAAGTATTTTAAATTTTGCTAATCAAATAGATACAGCAGATACAAGTGAAGTAGAACCAACATATCACGTATTAGATTTACAAAATGTATTACGTGAAGACAAAGCAGACGAGGGTATTCCTCAAGAGCTTGCATTAAAAAATGCTAAAGAGACGGAAGATGGACAATTTAAAGTCCCATCTATCATGAATGAGGAGGACGCTTAAGATGACCATCCGTTATGAATCTGTGGAAAATTTGATCAATTTAATAAAAAACAAAGAAATTAAGCCTTCGCAAATTGTGAATGATATTTATGATGCAATTGAAGAAACTGATCCAACAATCAAATCATTTCTTGCATTAGATAAAGAAAATGCGGTTAAACAAGCGCAAGAACTAGATGAATTACAAGCTAAAGACCAAATGGAAGGTAAACTTTTTGGTATTCCTATGGGTATTAAAGACAACATTATTACTGAAGGTGTTGAAACAACTTGTGCAAGTAAAATGTTAGAAGGATTTGTGCCTATTTATGAGTCAACAGTAATGAATAAATTACGAAATGAACAAGCAGTACTTATCGGTAAACTAAACTTAGATGAATTCGCTATGGGTGGTTCAACTGAAACTTCGTACTTTAAAAAGACTGTAAACCCATTTGATCATACTGCAGTACCTGGAGGATCATCAGGTGGCTCAGCAGCAGCTGTAGCAGCAGGATTAGTTCCTTTCAGTTTAGGTACTGATACTGGTGGTTCAATTCGTCAACCAGCAGCTTACTGTGGCATCGTAGGTATGAAACCTACATATGGTCGTGTATCACGATTTGGATTAGTTGCGTTTGCATCATCATTAGACCAAATCGGACCACTTACACGTAACGTTAAAGATAATGCCTTGGTATTAGAAACAGTTACTGGTTTGGATGAAAATGACTCTACAAGTGCACCAGTTGAAGAGTCAGATTTCACTGCTGATATCGGTAAAGATATCCAAGGTCTTAAAGTTGCGTTACCAACAGAATACCTTGGTGAAGGTGTATCAGAAGACGTAAAAGCATCTGTTAAACAAGCTGTTGAAACACTAAAAGAATTAGGTGCAACAGTTGAAGAAGTATCATTACCAAACACTAAATACGGTATCCCTTCTTATTACGTTATTGCTTCATCAGAAGCTTCATCAAACTTATCTCGTTTTGATGGTATTAGATATGGTTACCATTCACCTGAAGCTAACTCATTGGAAGAATTATACAAAATGTCTAGAAGTGAAGGTTTTGGTGACGAAGTGAAACGTCGTATCTTCTTAGGTACTTTTGCATTGAGTTCTGGTTATTATGATGCATTTTATAAAAAATCACAAAAAGTAAGAACATTGATTAAAAATGATTTTGACCGCATATTTGAAAACTATGATGTTATTGTAGGACCAACGACACCAACACCAGCGTTTAATATAGGTGAAGAAATTGATGATCCACTTACAATGTATGCGAATGATTTATTAACAACACCAGTAAACTTAGCTGGGTTACCAGGTATTTCTGTTCCTTGTGGTAAATCAAACGGACGTCCAATTGGTTTACAATTTATTGGAAAACCATTTGATGAGAAGACGTTATATCGTGTCGCTTACCAATATGAAACAAAATTTAATTTTCATAATGAATACGAAAAATTATAAGGAGTGGAAATCATGCATTTTGAAACAGTTATTGGACTAGAAGTCCATGTTGAGTTAAAGACAGAATCTAAAATGTTCTCTGCATCACCAGCACATTTTGGAGCAAAACCTAACTCAAACACAAGCGTAATTGATCTTGCATATCCTGGTGTGTTACCAGTTGTGAATAGACGCGCTGTTGATTGGGCTATGAGAGCTTCAATGGCAATCAATATGGATATTGCAACAGAATCTAAATTTGACCGTAAAAACTATTTTTATCCAGATAATCCAAAGGCATATCAAATTTCACAGTTTGATCAACCTATTGGTGAAAATGGTTATATTGATATTGAAGTTGATGGTAAGACAAAACGTATCGGTATTACACGTCTTCACATGGAAGAAGATGCTGGTAAATCAACGCATAAAGATGGTTACTCTTTAGTAGACTTAAACAGACAAGGTACACCATTAATTGAAATTGTTTCTGAACCAGACATTCGTTCACCAGAAGAAGCATATGCATACTTAGAAAAACTACGTTCTATTATTCAATATACTGGCGTTTCTGATTGTAAGATGGAGGAAGGGTCACTACGTTGTGATGCTAACATCTCATTACGTCCATATGGTCAAGAAGAGTTTGGTACGAAGGCAGAGTTAAAAAACTTAAACTCATTTAGTTTTGTACGTAAAGGTCTTGAATATGAAGAAAAACGTCAAGAAGAAGAACTATTAAATGGTGGAGAAATCCTACAAGAAACGCGTAGATATGATGAATCAACTGGTAAAACAATTTTAATGCGTGTTAAAGAAGGCTCTGATGACTACCGTTACTTCCCAGAACCAGACATTGTACCTTTATATGTGGATGAAGCTTGGAAAGAGCGTGTGCGTCAAACAATCCCAGAATTACCAGATGAAAGAAAAGAAAAATATGTGAACAATTTCGGCTTACCTGCTTATGATGCGCATGTATTAACACTTACTAAAGAGATGTCTGATTTCTTTGAAAGTACTATTGCTGAAGGTGCAGATGCTAAATTAACTTCTAACTGGTTAATGGGCGGCGTGAATGAGTATCTTAATAAAAACCAAATTGATTTATTAGATACAAAATTAACGCCTGAAAACTTAGCTGGAATGATTAAGTTAATTGAAGATGGCACAATGAGCAGTAAAATCGCTAAAAAAGTATTCCCAGAACTCGCTGAAAATGGTGGGGATGCCAAACAAATTATGGAAGATAAAGGTCTAGTTCAAATTTCTGACGAAGCTACACTTTTAAAATTTGTAAATGAAGCGTTAGATAATAATGCACAATCAGTTGAAGATTACAAAAATGGTAAAGGCAAAGCAATGGGCTTCTTAGTTGGTCAAATTATGAAAGCTTCAAAAGGTCAAGCCAATCCTCAATTAGTAAATCAATTGTTAAAACAAGAATTAGATAAAAGATAATTAAAAATGTGTTGGATTTTAGTGTAATGTGATGATTAGATAACGCGTTACAACAATAGATATAGCAGAACCTGTAGAACGTTTTTGTCTACAGGTTTTTTTACTATTTATACGATGTTATATATATTCTGTAAAATTTGGCCTAAATGCTTTTATCATTTATCTAAATCATATAATATAGACATTGAGTATAAGAAGTCGAGGGATAAAATATGAGAAAACGAGCTAGAATCATTTATAATCCAACATCTGGAAAAGAATTGTTTAAACGTACCTTGCCAGATGTTTTAATTAAATTAGAAAAAGCAGGGTTTGAGACAAGTGCGTATGCAACTGAAAAAGTTGGAGATGCAACTTCTGAAGCAGAACGCAGCTTAGAACAAAACTATGATGTATTAATTGCTGCCGGTGGTGATGGTACACTTAATGAAGTCATAAATGGTATTGCAGAGCAGCCGAATAGACCTAATATAGGCATTATACCTATGGGGACAGTAAATGATTTTGGACGTGCGCTACAATTACCAAATGACATTATGAGTGCAATTGATGTGATTATAGAAGGCCATACAACACGTGTTGATATTGGCAAGATGAATAGTCGTTATTTCATAAATTTAGCTGCCGGTGGTCAATTAACACAGGTTTCTTATGAGACACCAAGTAAATTAAAATCCATTGTTGGACCGTTTGCCTATTATATAAAAGGTTTTGAAATGTTACCACAAATGAAAGCTGTGGATATTCGTGTAGAATATGACAACGAAGTTTTTCAAGGCGAAGCGCTGTTGTTCTTGTTAGGGTTAACGAATTCTATGGCTGGTTTTGAAAAATTAGTGCCAGATGCTAAATTAGATGATGGTTATTTTACATTGATTATCGTTGAAAAAGCAAACCTTGCTGAATTAGGACATATAATGACGCTGGCTTCTAGAGGAGAACATACAAAGCATCCTAAGATACATTATAAGAAAGCCAAATCCATTAGCGTATCATCATTTGTAGATATGCAATTAAATGTAGACGGTGAATATGGTGGAAAATTACCAGGTAATTTCTTGAATTTAAAACAACATATCGAAGTATTTACGCCAAGTGATATTAATAATGATGAAATAGTTGAACAATAAAAGTAGGCTTCGTATAATATTACAAATTTAACTTGAAGAACTTAACTATTTCAAGTTAAAATAAATAGTCGAAAAAATTAAAGATACAGAATAAATTGAGAGGTTAGGTAAAGACATCAAATATCCTAATCTCTTTTAGTATGGGGTGAAGTCATGGATACAATTCAAAAAAATGAGGTCATAGAAGGTAAAGTTATAGATTTAACACATGAAGGACATGGTGTTGTTAAATTAAATCGCTATCCTATATTTGTACCAAATGCGTTAATTAATGAAACGATAGAATTCAAAGTGATAAAAGTTAAGAAAAATTTTGCAATAGGTAAGCTTCTCGAAATTAAAAAAGAGAGTGAAGAACGTGTAGAACCACCATGCGTGTATTACCATAAATGTGGTGGCTGCCAGCTACAACATATGACTTACCAAGCACAATTGAATATGAAAAAAGAGCAAGTTGTCAATTTGTTCCACCGTAAAGCAGATTTTAAGGACACAACTATCCACGATACAATTGGTATGGATAATCCTTGGTTTTATCGTAATAAATCTCAGGTTCCTGTTGGTAAAAACAATGAAAACAAAGTGATTACAGGATTCTATCGTCAAAGAAGTCATGACATTATAGATATGGATGAATGTTTAATACAAGACAATATGCATCAAGATGTGCTGAATCAACTCAAATTATGGTTCAATGAATTAAATATCAGTATATATAATGAGCGTAAAAAACAAGGTCTTATGCGTCATGTCGTAATTAGAACAGGGCACCATTCTAGACAACTGATGGTTGTATTTGTTACAAATGGGAAGAAGTTCAAACAAAGTGATGTGCTTGTAGAAAAATTAGTAGCAGCATTTCCAGAAATAGTGAGCGTAAAACATAACGTGAATGATACACATTCGAATGTCATTATGGGTGAAACGTCACATACGCTATATGGTAAAGATGAAATTCAAGATACACTTTCAGATGTAACATTCAAAATCAGTGATCAATCTTTTTATCAAATTAATTCTATTCAAACTGAAAAATTATATCAACGTGCAATTGAATATGCAGAAATTAAAGGTGAAGAAACTATATTAGATACTTATTGTGGTATAGGTACAATTGGATTATACATGGCGCCAAAAGCGCACCATGTCTATGGCGTTGAGATCGTCCCAGAAGCGATTGCAGATGCAAAGCAAAATGCGACCTTAAACCAGTTCGAAAATACTACTTTTGTCTGTGGTAAAGCTGAAGAGGTTGTTCTAAAATGGAAAGCACAAGGCATTGAACCAGATGTAGTAATGGTTGATCCACCTCGAAAGGGCTGTGACGAAACTTTCTTGGAAACACTTTTAGAATTGAACCCAAGAAAGATTGTCTATATTTCTTGCAACCCATCAACGCAACAACGTGATGCGCAACAATTAGCACAACAATATAAATTAACACAAATTACGCCAGTAGATATGTTTCCACATACCACACATGTTGAAACAGTGGCACAGTTTGAAAGACGCTAAATTATAATGTTTTATATTTAGGTGACTTAACATGAATATAAGATTTGTATGAATTTAATTAATAAGTTGTTTACTAATTATTGCAAAATATTGCAAAATAAGTAAGTTTGTTAAAATTCAATTACAAGCAACTAACTTACTTGAAAAGCCCATCATTAGTGGTTACAATCGTTGTATAGTCTAGGTAATAACGATGACGATGACACGGAGGGTTGACACATGTTCAAGATTGATTTGTTCTCTAGCAAGAGAATGTTAGAAGGATTTATACTTTTTCAATTTACAATAGTGATGGTGAGTATATTATTGTCTTATAAATTTGCTTATTCACTTACACACATTATAGAACAAAATATTATATTCAATTTAGTATACGGTATATTAGGATTTGCAGTTGTTTATTTCTTACATGAATTTATTCATAATATAATGTTCCGCTTGTTGTCAAAAGGTAATAAACCTACTTTCCAAATCCGCCAAGGTTTAATTACTACCCATATGCCAAATGTATATTTTAAAAAATGGCAATACATCACTATCATGTTAGCTCCCTTAGTCGTTATTACAACTGTGTTGATTATATTATTCTCATTTTTTGCATATTCATCTATGATATTTATAGCGAGTCTGCATATTGGATATTGTGTAATGGACATGTATTTCTTAACAGGCGCACTTAATAATAAAGTGCAATATATTGAAGATACAGAAGAAGGTATTATATTTTATTCAGAGAGTCCGGTGGCACAGATAAAGGCTCATACTGAAGTGAAATAAATATAAGTGAAATAATTGAATTTGTAAATTTTAAACTGAGTTAGTTGTTTACTTACAGAGAGATGTTGATTATTGCGTTCAGCAGTCGTTTGTTCTGGTAAGAGATAACTGGCTCTTTTTCGTGTTACTTGAGCAAATTTCAAGAAAATACATATTTTAAAAGGTAAGATTAAACTAATATTAATCATTGTATGCAGATGATGAAGGAGGTGAGTGCATTGTCAGAAAGACGTATTATCCATATTGATATGGACTATTTTTTTGCGCAAGTAGAAATGAGAGATAATCCAAAGTTAAAAGGGAAACCTGTGATTGTAGGTGGGAAAGCAAGTGGCAGAGGCGTAGTTTCAACAGCCTCATACGAAGCTAGAAAATATGGTGTACATTCTGCAATGCCCACTGCACAAGCACATAAGTTATGCCCAAATGGCTTTTATGTTACGCCAAGATTCGAAGCGTATAAAACAGCTTCAGAAAAGATTATGAAGATATTTAAGAGTTATACGGATGTTGTAGAACCCTTGTCATTAGATGAAGCTTATTTAGACATTACACATTTAGTTAGAGCAGATTTACCTGCATCAAGTGTAGCTCAATATATACGTAAAGATATTTTTGAAGCTACGCAACTGACTTCTTCTGCTGGGGTATCTTATAATAAATTTTTAGCTAAATTAGCGAGCGGAATGAATAAGCCGAATGGGTTAACAGTAATTGATTATCGTAATGTACACGATATATTAATGGGATTAGATATAGGCGATTTTCCTGGCGTAGGTAAAGCCTCCAAACAGAAAATGCATGATAACGCAATATACAATGGTAAAGATTTATACGAACAAAGAGAAAGAGAATTAATAAGACTTTTTGGTAAACGAGGACATGGGTTGTATAATAAAGCGAGGGGTATAGATTATAATCCTGTTAAATCAACAAGAATAAGGAAATCAGTTGGTACAGAGCGTACTTTTGCGACGGATATGAATGATGATGATCAAATATTACAAAAAATATGGGAACTGAGTCATAAAACAGCTGAACGTTTAGCTAAGTTACAAAAATCCGGTAAGACAGTTACAGTCAAAATAAAGACTTACAAATTTGAATCATTATCGAAACAGCGAAGTTTAAGAGATCCTGTCAGAGATGAAACGGATATTTATAATATAGCTTATACTTTATATACAGAATTAAAAAATCCAGATATCCCCATTAGACTAGTAGGTGTAACGGTAGGTAATTTAGAAAAAGCATCTTATGAAAATATGACAATTTATGATTATATTTAAAAAGTTAGCTCAAATTTGAAGCTAACTTCTTTAATTTTTATCCTTTAAATCTTTGCCATAAATATTAAGCATACTATTTAAATCATCATAGTGTTTTAAAAGGCGAAATGTAATCATTGCACAAGCTTTCGCATCATTTAGCGCATCATGGTGACCATGAAAATCTAAATTATAATATTGCATCATATAATTCAAGCCGTATCGCTGATTCTCTATCGTTCTTCTAGATAGTTGTAATGAACAGAAGTATTTTATATTTGGCGTATCACTGCCTATAGCTTTAATACTTTCATGTAGGACACTCATATCAAAAGCAGCATTATGCGCGACAACTGGTAAGTCGTCAATGAATTGCATCATAAAAGGGTATACTTTCTTAAATGTTGGAGCATCATAGACTTCATCTGGTTGTATACCATGTACAGCAATATTTTGTTGTGAAAAGTAATCGTTTGGGTTAACTAATGTGTAAAAGGATTCAGTGATTTGATGATCAACAACTTTAACCATACCAATTGAACATATACTTGTACGTTTGCCATTAGCAGTTTCAAAATCAAGGGCAATAAATGCATCAGAATTCATTAAGCAAGATTCCTTTCTCATGTGTGAATATGATATGACTTTATATAAATATGTGCTTAGAGTCAAGTTAATCAGACTTTAATAAGCTGAATTACAAGCGCATATTAAACATAAAAACTCATCCCAGATTTAAATTGGGATGAGTTTTTATTGAGACAATAAACTTAAGTTTAATATGAAGATTACTCTTCGTCAAATGAACGTGCAGCTAATTCTTTCTCGTATAGATAAAGTGTATTGCTGTCATCACCGATACGTTTTAGATAATCAAGGTGTGTATCGAACATTGCCTCTTCTTCTACTTGTTCGTCTAAGAACCAATTTAAGAATGAAATAGTGGCATAATCTTTCGCTTGATTAGCTAAATCTGATAAATTATAAAATCTACGTGTAACATCTTGTTCTTGCGCTAAGCCATCTTGAAACGTTTCCAGAATACTTGAAAAATCTGATTTCGGTGCAGGAATCGATGCAAATAAAGCATGTTCTCCACGGTCATTGATATAATCATATATTTTTTTGCCATGGAATCTTTCTTCTTTCGCTTGTTGAACATAGAAATTCGCAAAGCCTTCATATGATTCTTTGTCACAAAAAGCGGCCATTGCCATATACGCATGTGCTGCAAAATATTCATGGTTCATTTGTTCATTTAATGCATTTAACAATTCTTTGTTTAACATAAGTAATAGCCTCCATGTATGTTTTTTTCAGTATAGCAAATCTATTCTCATTAGTAAATAATAATAATTATAATCTAGAAAAAAGACATGATTATTTCAATTGAGAATTGTTTGGAATACAACTTAATCATGTTATAATATTTGAGTGAAGAGTGAAGGAGGAAGTACATGAGACATTGGACTGCAACCCACTTAGCAAAATTGGCTAAGCAAGCAAGTAAAGCTGCTGGGAAAAAGGGCACAGACTTGCCAGGTCAAGTTGCTAGAAAAGTGGATAAAAATATTTTAAGAAAATTAGCATCACAAGTTGATGAAATTGTCTTTATAAGTGGTACAAATGGGAAAACGACCACTTCAAATTTAATTGGCCATACATTAAAAGTAAATGATATTGATATCATACATAATAATGAAGGCGCAAATATGGCTGCAGGTATTACTTCAGCATTTATTTTACAAATTAAACAAAGTACAAAAATTGCAGTCATTGAAATTGATGAAGGCTCAATTCCAAGAGTACTCAATGAAGTAACACCAACAATGATGGTGGTTACTAATTTCTTCCGTGATCAGATGGACCGTTTTGGGGAAATAGATATTATGGTAAATAATATTGCAGATGCGATTAATAATAAAGGGATTAAATTATTGTTAAATGCAGATGATCCATTTGTCAGTAGATTGAAGATAGCTAGTGATACAGTTGTATATTATGGGATGAAAGCACATGCACATGAATTTGAACAAAGTACAATGAACGAGAGCCGCTATTGTCCAAACTGCGGTCGTTTATTACATTATGATTATATTCAGTATAATCAAATTGGGCATTATCATTGTGAATGTGGATTTAAACGCGAGGACACTAAATACGAAGTGTCTGAATTTAATTTAAATCCATTCATTAATTTAAATGTAGATACAGCTACATTCAATATGAAAATCGCAGGAGATTTTAATGCTTATAATGCGATTGCAGCGTATACAGTACTAAAAGAATTAGGACTCAATGATGAAGGTATAGCACGTGGATTTGAAACATATACGTCGAATAACGGGCGTATGCAGTACTTTAAAAAAGACAGTAAAGAAGCAATGATTAACCTTGCTAAAAATCCTGCTGGGATGAATGCGAGCCTTTCTATAGGAGAACAACTAGAAGGTAGTAAAGTCTATGTTTTAGGATTGAATGATAATGCAGCTGATGGTAGAGATACTTCGTGGATTTATGATGCTGATTTTGAAAAATTAGCAAAACAACAAATCGAAGCAATTATTGTTACAGGGCAACGTGCAGAAGAATTGCAGTTAAGATTAAAATTAGCAGGTGTAGAAGCACCAATCATTTTAGAAAGAGACATATATAAAGCGACAGCAAAAACGATGGACTATAGGGATAGCTTTACAGTAGCTATTCCTAACTATACTTCTCTAGCACCTATGTTAGAACAATTAAATCACTCTTTTGAGGAGGACAAAGCTAGATGAATGAATTGACTGTTTATCATTTCATGCCTGATAAATTAAATTTATACAGTGATATTGGGAATATTATCGCGCTGAAACAACGTGCAAAATTGCGTTATATTAAATTGAATGTTGTAGATATAAATGAAACAGAGGGCGTTACTTTTGAACAATGTGATATTTTCTTTATCGGTGGCGGTAGTGATAGGGAACAAGCATTAGCTACTAAAGAATTAAGCAAAATCAAAGCAACATTAAAAGAAGTCATTGAAGAGGGTATGCCTGGTTTGACAATTTGTGGTGGTTATCAATTTTTAGGAAGTAAATATATTACACCTAATGGTACCGAACTTGAAGGACTTAATATTTTAGATTTTTATACTGAATCACAGAAAGATCGTCTAACTGGGGATATAGTAATCGAGAGCGACACGTTCGGTACAATCGTTGGTTTTGAAAATCATGGTGGTCGTACGTATCATCAGTATGGCACATTAGGTAATGTCACACATGGTTATGGTAATAATGATGAAGATGCTAAAGAAGGTATACATTATAAAAACCTATTGGGAACTTATTTACATGGGCCTATTTTACCTAAGAACCATGAAATTACTGATTACTTACTAGAAAAAGCATGTGAACGTAAAGGTATACCATTTACGCCCAAGCAGTTAAATAATACTGAAGAAGAGGCTGCCAAACAAGTAATCGTTAATCGTGTAACACAAAAATAGATTTAAGCTTAATAAAGTAAAGTGACTGTTAGAAAACCTATTGGAAATCTGACAGCCACTTTTTTATTTTTGAAAATCTTTTGAATTTCAATGCGAAAGACTTATATACACAATGTGTTAAGCAAAACGATGGTCTAATATACGATAGATTAATAGAATTTCATAAATAAGGTGACTTTTTAATTGGTTGTCATCAAATTCGTCTAACCCTTTGACAGAAGATTTCAATAATGAAGCAGATTGTTGTTGTCGCTCAAAAGATCCAGTAGTGTAAATGTCATTAATGCTTTGAGCAATACTTAAGATAGCGATTTTTTCTTCATTCGTAAATTGGAAATGCGTGCCTTTAGGTAAATAGACTAAGTTTGATAAATGCGTGATGAATAACCTATTTGTATGTGTACGTGTGGTTAATGATTTTAAACGTATCCATTCTGAATCGTGATGCTTGTGATAACTCAGCTCATCCTTTTGATAAGAAAGCAAGGTTTCAACCTTTTGATTTAAATCTAACAATACATTTAATTGTTGGTAAGGCGCACCTTTAGTAAATTTGCCTAACAGTAATTGACGCATACGGTGATGAAAGAGCCCGTACATTTTAGACTCTACATTATTTATTGAAGATTCAAGTTGATCATAATATTTGGGTGGAAATACAACGAAGTTGACTAAACCAGCAGTGACCAGACCAATCATTGCAGTTAATAGTCTTGAGAAAAAATTGAAGAAATAGGCATCGTGTATACCAGGTATCATAGCCATTGCTGTTAATGTTGCAACAGTTGTCCCAGCTTGTAGTTTTAACTTAGTACAAAATATTATTGTAAATGTAGCACTGAAAGCATATGCAAAAGCAGATTCATCGCCAAAAAAAAATGTAAAAACAACTGCAAAGAGCGCGCCAATTACCGTAGCAGGAAGTCTACGATATCCTTTTTTTAATGATGCCTTTGCAGTGGGTTCAATTGTGACAATAGCAGTTAAAATTGCGAAAATAGGATTTAAATCTAATGCTAAACAAAAAAACGCAGTTAAAAAAGTAGCTAACCCAGTTTTAATCGTTCGTGCACCTATAAGTCCTTTATACCAATTGTTGCTCATAAAAAAACTCCTAGTCATGTTATGTATAAGAAGAGAATTAACACGAATTACAAAAGTAGCCATGTTATTCATATATTCAAAATGTTAAACTATATGTGTTCAAATATTCTAATTTATTATATCAAAAAAAGTCTGCTATAATAAGAAGAAATATAATTTACAAAAAGGAACGGGATAATATGATCGTAAAAACAGAAGAAGAATTAACAGCTTTAAAAGAAATTGGTTATATTTGTGCATTAACTAGAGATACTATGCAAGCAGAAACAAAGCCAGGTATCACGACAAAAGAGTTAGATGATATTGCAAAAGAGTTATTTGAAAAAAATGGTGCACTTTCTGCTCCAATCCATGATGAAAAATTTCCTGGACAAACGTGTATTAGTGTTAATGAAGAAGTAGCACATGGCATTCCAGGCAAACGTAAAATACTTGAAGGTGATTTAGTTAATATCGATGTTTCAGCTTTGAAGAACGGCTATTACGCCGATACAGGCATTTCATTTGTTGTTGGTGAATCGGACAACCCATTGAAACAAAAAGTCTGTGACGTAGCGTTAGAAGCATTTGATGCGGCTATGACAAGAGTTAAAGTAGGTGGAAAGTTAAGTCAAATTGGTAAGGCAGTACATGCTACTGCACGAAAAAATGATTTAACAGTTATTAAAAACTTAACAGGTCACGGCGTTGGACAATCACTTCATGAAGCACCAAGTCATGTGATGAACTATTACGACCCTAAAGATAAAACTTTACTTAAAGAGGGCACAGTGATTGCAGTTGAACCGTTTATTTCTTCAAAAGCAACATTTGTGACAGAAGGAAAAAATGAATGGGCGTTTGAAACAAAAGATAAAAGTTTTGTTGCTCAAATTGAGCATACTGTTATCGTTACCAAAGATGGACCAGTGTTAACTACTAAAATAGATTAGATAGCGTTTCGGTCTAAAGTCCTAATATAAGATGGTTCCGGAGCCTATACCAATGGTTCCGGATATTTTTTATAATAGAGTCTAATCGATCATGAGGTGATTCTATGAATTATATTACGTCTTATTTAGAAAAAATGACAAAACACACATTTCGCATAAGTATAGTGGAGTACCAAAGATTTCTTGATAAAAAATTGAGAAGTGTTGAAATGTATATTAAATACTTAATTGAAAGAAAAGGCAATGTAGGCAGTTTAATTGATAGACTGACATTATCATTAGAAAATAAATATATTGATATATTGGATAAAGAGTACATTGATTGTGCCGAAGTAATAGAGCATAAAGATATTGAGCATATAAAGTATGAATTAAATGAAATGGAAGCAGACTACGCTCGTATTGAAGCAGATTTATCACAACAAGCAACAGAGAGAGCTAATATTGAAACTGAGTGTGATTTAATCGAACGCATTAGTTTAGTCGCTTGAAGAAAGGTGGCG
Organism: Staphylococcus sp. NAM3COL9; assembly: GCF_001431205.1. Taxonomy (GTDB): domain Bacteria; phylum Bacillota; class Bacilli; order Staphylococcales; family Staphylococcaceae; genus Staphylococcus. The sequence continues at coordinate 87,119 of NZ_LGPC01000015.1, forward strand.
AAACATGACTCATAAATATATATCGACTGAGATGTTAATTGTTTTTACAACAATATTGATTATTGCCAATTTCTACTATATATTCTTTGAAAAAATAGGTTTCCTACTCGTATTATTACTTGGCTGTATTCTAGTCTATGTAGGTTATTTGTATTTCCATAAAATACGAGGTCTCTTATCATTTTGGATTGGTGCTTTGCTGATTGCATTCACTTTATTATCAAATAAATATACAATTATCATTTTGTTTATCTTTTTAATAATGTTAATCATAAGATATATTATTTATAGATTTAAACCATTAAAAGTAGTCGCTACTGATGAAGAAGTTGAGTCTCCAAACTTCATTAAACAAAAATGGTTTGGTGAGCAACGCACACCAGTATATGTATACAAATGGGAAGACTTACAAGTGCAACATGGCATAGGTGATATTCATATCGATATGTCTAAAGCTGCTAATATTAAAGAAAACAATACTGTAGTGATACGACATATTATAGGAAAAGTTCAAATTATTGTACCTTTAAATTATAATATTATTTTAAACTTTACTGCCTTGTACGGGAATGCTTACGTTAATGAATCCTCTTATAAAGTTGAAAATAATAATATTAAAATCGTGGAAGAAACGAAAGAAGAAAACTATGCTGTAAACATTTATGTTTCGACGCTAATTGGCGATATTGAGGTGATTTATAAATGAATCACTACATAAGAGCAATAGGATCCATGTTGATATTAGTTTATAGTACATTTTTTGCTCTATTTTTTATCGATAAAGTATTTGTAAACATAGTGTATTTTCAAGGTATGTTTTATACACAAATTTTTGGAATTCCAGTTTTATTATTTTTAAACTTATTAGTTATTTTTCTTTGTATTATTGTAGGATCGGTATTAGCATATAAAACAAATCAACAAAATCACTGGTTACAAGACCAAATTGAACGTTCTATTGAAGGTCAAACAGTAGGTATCAATGACCAAAATATTGAATTATATAATGAAACGATTGAATTATATCAAACATTAGTTCCGTTAAATCAAGAAGTACACAAATTACGTATGAAAACACAAAATCTAACAAATGAATCATATAATATAAATGATGTGAAAGTTAAAAAGATTATAGAAGATGAACGACAAAGACTTGCACGTGAGTTACATGATTCAGTAAGTCAGCAATTATTTGCAGCGAGTATGATGCTTTCAGCTATTAAAGAAACACGCTTGGAGGCACCTTTAGATCAACAAATCCCATTATTAGAAAAAATGGTACAAGATTCTCAGTTAGAGATGAGAGCCTTACTATTACATTTAAGACCTATTGGATTAAAAGACAAATCATTAGGTGAAGGTATTAAGGATTTAGTCGTTGATTTAAAGAAAAAAGTACCTATGAAAGTTGTACATGATATTGAAGAATTTGAAGTGCCTAAAGGTATTGAAGATCATTTGTTCAGAATTACACAAGAAGCCTTATCTAATACTTTGAGACATTCAAAAGGTACCAAAGTAACAATAGAATTGTTTAATATGGCAGATTACTTATTATTACGCATTCAAGACAATGGTAAAGGATTCAATGTTGATGATAAGGTAGAACAAAGTTATGGTTTGAAAAACATGCGAGAACGTGCGCTTGAAATTGGTGCTACGTTCCATATTGTTTCTTTACCAGATTCAGGTACTAGAATTGAAGTAAAGGCACCATTAAATAAGGAGGATTCACATGACGATTAAAGTTTTATTTGTTGATGATCATGAAATGGTTCGAATTGGAATTTCTAGTTACTTATCTACACAACCAGATATTGATATTGTAGGGGAAGGTGAGTCAGGAAAAGACGCGATTGAAAAGGCTCATCAACTAAATCCAGATTTAATCTTAATGGACTTGCTTATGGACGATATGGATGGTGTCGATGCTACTGAGCAAATTAAAAAAGACTTACCTCATATTAAAGTTGTGATGTTAACAAGTTACATTGAAGACAATGAAGTATACCGCGCTTTAGATTCTGGCGTAGACAGCTATATTTTGAAAACGACTAGTGCTAGCGATATAGCCGAGGCTATTCGTAAAACATATAAAAATGAATCTGTGTTTGAAGCTGAAGTGCTTGTGAAGATGAGGAATAGAATGAAACAACGTGCCGAATTATATGAAATGTTAACGGAACGAGAAATGGAAATTCTATTACTTATCGCAAAAGGTTACTCAAACCAAGAAATTGCGAGTGCGTCACACATAACGATTAAAACAGTAAAAACGCATGTAAGTAATATTTTAAGTAAATTAGAAGTACAAGATAGAACGCAAGCAGTTATTTATGCTTTCCAGCATAATTTAATACAGTAATAAATTATATTTTAAGTATTTCCAAAAGGTTAAAACCGAAACGTAGATTAGATCCATTTACGTTTCGGTTTTAGCCTTTTTACGTCTTATAGAGCATTTAATAAGATAGATTTAAATTATAAATCAAAAATAGCTGATATGTGTCATGATTTAAACACATATCAGCTATTTCTTTTAAAAATAGACATTACATTTATTTAGTTGAGTTTATATTAAATTATACTTTTTTGTTGTTTGAGTCTGAAGTATTATGATTGGAATCAGAGTCAGTAGCATGCGTTGATTCGTTTTCTTCAATCTCAGCCATTGTATGTTCCTCTGGGGTTTTACCCGTGACTACTTTACGTTGGTGGATAATCGCATTGATTTCAGCACCGATAATAATAATAAAGCCTGTGATGTATAACCATAGCATTAAAATAATGATACCAGCGATACTACCGTATGTTTTAGAATAGTTAGCAAAGTTTGAAATGTAAATACCAAATAAGAATGAACCACCTAAAAATACAATCGTAGCGAATATTGCACCTGGTATTACTGATTTCATTTTAATCTTAACATTCGGCGCTAACGTATATAAAACCATAAATGCTATAAAAATAATGATTAATGGTAATACAACACGCACTAAATTAAAAATCCATTTGATTTGATCACCTAAGCCAAGTGGGCCAAATAAGAGTGAACCGATTTGTTCACCAAAGGTCGGTAATATCAGTGCAATAGGTAAGACTATTATCATAGCAAGTGTGAATAACACACTGAATAGTTTAGAAACAACAAAGTTTCTACTATCTTCAACGTCATATGCGACGTTGAATGAGTTCATAATTGCAGTCATACCGTTTGAAGCAGACCAAAGTGCTAAAATCAAACCTACAGATAATATACTACCACTAGCGTTACCCATAATATCACCAATGATTGATGATACTTGTCCTGCATAATCTGGTGGGACGTGCTCTTTAATCATATCTCTTATCGTTGACCGTTGAACACCTACTACAGGTACTATTGATAATAAGAATAGGAGCATAGGAAATAGTGACAACATGAAGTAATAAGATAATTGGGCAGATAAACCAGATGCATCATCTTTACCGATTCTATAAATGAGATAAGAGAAAAAATTAGGATTTTTCGTATATTTTGCTGGTTTATTAATACGTGATACAAAGAATTCTTGATTGTCTTTCTTAGGTGATTTTGATTTGAATTCATTAGGTGTGATATACGTACGATCACGCTCGATTTGTTCATCTTTTGTTTTCTTAGACGCTTTCTCTTCATTCTTTTTAGTTGAGTTTAGAAACTTTGAAGTTGTTTTCTCTTTTTTAGACATATCAAATCTCCTTATGTATTAATGTTTTTAGTATATTGTTTAATATACTTTAAAAGTTAAAGAAGGTAAATAACTGTTGATATTCTTTTTTTAAAATTGATTATTAGTTTTTAAAATATCGCACATTACAAGTTATATACAAAAGACAATACCTAAACATGTAATATTAGGTATTGCCTTAATTAAATTATTTAAACATGTGGTGTCAAAAATACAATACTACAAACAAATTAATTGTTTAAGCGATTGTTTTTACGCTCAACGAATGTATTTTTCGCGTCTTTTAAAGAACGTTCTAATTCTGGATTATTACGGCGAATTTCTTCTACCACATCTTTCCAATATAATACTTCGTCTTTTACGTTGTTGATAGCTGAAGGCTTTTGAGAACGATTGCCTTCTTTTCTATCTTTGATTGATTGTTTTAATGATTGGCGTGTTGATTTGTCTGCTAATGTTGCTGCGCCTCCGATTATGGCACCTAATAGAATTCCCGGAATTAATTTATTTTGCATGATGTTTTACCCCTCTCTTAGATTTGCATCTTTAACTATAAAATCAATTAAGTTATCACAAGATGATTGTACCATTTTATAAACGCCTTCGAAATTATTTGTATAATAAGGATCAGGTACGTCAGTCTCATCCACATCACTAAAGTCCAACAGCTTATACAACTGTCCTTTAATGTTTGAATTAATTTGTTTAATATTCTCTACATTACTTTGATCCATTGCAATGATATAATCAAAGTCATCATCAGCTTTAAATAGTTCGCTGATCATGCTATCAAACGGTATATCATTTTTAATGAGAATATCTTGCGTACCCTCATGAGGTGGTTGACCTAAGTTCCATTCACCTGTACCCCTAGAGGTTACGTTTAAATCTGTTATCTTTCGGTCTAGTAATCTTTGTCGCATAATAGCTTCTGCCATTGGCGAGCGACAAATATTGCCTAAACAAACGAATGCTACTGAAATCATGTGACTACCTCCAAAGTATATAGTGCTAATTCCCATTTTAAAGCTTTTTTAATCATTTCTAAAGCATTATTATTATAAAAGTTTTACAAGAAACGTAAATTTGATAAAATAAGTTGATAAAAGGGGTGAGCGAAGTGACAAATAATAATGAACAAATGATATTAGAAATAAGAGAACGTTTAAATCTTGTAAATCAAAGCTTGATTGATCCAGATAAATATGAAGAAGCAGATAAACAAGAAATAAGTGAAATTCACGAATATGTAACATCAAAAGCGTCATTTACACCAAGTGAAGCAGCTGCAATTGCAGATGCACTTGGGCAAATACGCAAATAAAAGGAGTGTATAAATATGACTCAATTACAAGAAAAATTAAAACAATACGCCGAACTTTTAGTTGGTGTAGGAATGAATGTACAAGAAGGTCAACCAGTATTTATTCGCTCAAGTGTTGATGCTATTGAATTAACACATTACATAGTAGAAGCTGCATATAAACGAGGCGCTTCTGATGTTAAAGTTGACTATAGTGATGATCGACTTTCTCGTTTGAAATTTGAATATGAAACAGTAGAACATTTTGAAAGTAATGAAGTGAAAGATTATGAAGTAGCTAAACGCATGGATTATGTAGATAGAGGTGCTGCAAACTTAGCACTTATAACACAAGACCCTGATTTATTAAATGGCATTGACCGTGATAAATTAGCAACTTTCCAAAGACAGTATGCTACTGCATATAAAAGGTATATGGAAGCAAGTCAGAAAAACCAATTTCCATGGTGTGTGGCAGCCTATCCATCAAAAGCTTGGGCAAGTCGTGTCTATCCAGAACTATCTGAAGAAGATGCTTACAACACATTCATTGATGAAGTATTAGATATCGTTCGCGTAGACGGTAATGATCCAGTGGCTAATTGGAAGGCCCATGTTGCTAATCTAAGTAAACATGCAGATAAATTGCAAAGTAAAAATTATAAAGCACTTCGCTATATTTCTGAAGGTACTGATTTAGAAATTGGTTTACCAAAAGGTCATATATGGGAAGATGCCACAAGTTATGCGAGTGGAGGTCAAGCCTTTGTAGCTAATATTCCAACTGAAGAAGTGTTTACTGCACCTCATAGATTAAAAGTAAATGGCTATGTAACAAATAAATTACCATTAAGCCATAACGGTAATATTATAGATGGTTTTACATTAACTTTTAAAGATGGCGAAGTAATTGATTTTAAAGCTGAGAAGGGTGAAGCGGTCTTACGTGATTTATTAAATACAGACGAAGGCGCTAAGCGATTAGGGGAAGTAGCACTAGTGCCTGATGATTCACCAATTTCTAACCGTAATACTATCTTTTATAATACATTGTTCGATGAAAATGCATCTTGTCACATTGCATTAGGCTCAGCTTACGGTTTTAATGTAGAGGGTGGTACAGAAATGACTACAGATGAAAAGTTAGCTCAAGGATTAAATGATTCACTTATTCATGTTGACTTTATGATTGGTAGTAAAGATTTAACAATTTATGGCATTACTCAAGAGGATAAAAAAGAACTTGTCTTCGAAAATGGTAATTGGGCAAAATAGAGCGTTGTTAAGGAGAAATTTGTGAAATTGTTCTGAAATAGTTTGCTATATTCAGAGCACACACTTTTTGTCTGATAAAAGAAAAGGAATTGATTAAATTATGGAAAAACCAAAACGTAAATCGATGTCTGAAGCACGAAGTATTAAAGAGAGACAAGTTTTCCCACAAGAAACAAATCATCTAAAGACAATGTTTGGCGGTATGTTGATGGCAAATATTGATGAAATTTCTGCTATAACAGCAACGAAACATAGTAATTCACAAGTGGTAACAGCTTCAACGGATTCGGTAGACTTTTTAAAACCAATTAAAACAGGTGCTGTCGTTTCTTATGAAGCTATGGTCTCATACGCTGGAAAATCTTCAATGGAAGTCTGCGTTCAAATTATTATAGAAGATGTACTTAAAAATGAAAGACATTTAGCAGCGCTAAGTTTTTTAACATTTGTAGCAATCGGTGAAGATGGTAAGCCAATAGAAGTACCTCAAGTTTACCCAGAATCAGAGACAGAAAAGTGGTTCTATGATACGGCACCTGCTCGAGTTAAAAGAAGAAAAGAACGTAGAGAAGAAAGTAAAAGTACAATTGAGTTCTTATCAAGCGTACAACAATTAGGTTAAACAAGTTGAAGGTACATATGGGATTAATAAAAGTCGATATGTACCTTTCTTCATTTTAAAGGTATTATTTTGAAAATGGCAGTGATTTTGGCAGACTCCTGACTAGTTAATAAAGCACTAGCTGAAGATTACAGTATTAGGTTGTGCTTTCGGAAAGCGTGCACTAAAAAACTACCAACAAAAGTCGTAAACTTTATTGACACTCTGAGACACTAGTTTTAGTATTTCATTATAATATTATTCTGATACTACCAAAAGTTGTTAATTCCATGTTAGGATAATAATATCTTATAAAAAGGAGTCTCATTGAAAATGAATGAAAATCAAACAATTGATCAAATAAAAGAAAGATTAGAAAAGTTTATTGACGATATAGACCAAGTTAATCCAAACGAAGTAAAAGTGGAAGATATTGATGAGTGGATTGGTTTATTAGATCAATTAGAAGAAAAAGTCAAAACTGTATCAAAAACATCTGAATAAGTGCAGATTGACCATAAGCTAGATTCAGTTGTTGTATGTTTAACTTTTCTTGATTTTGTCTATATATAATGTAGAACACAAATAGGAAAGGTGATTATACATGGCTAAAAAAGTAGCAATCATATTAACAAATGAATTCGAAGATGTTGAATTAACTAGTCCACAAGAAGCAATAGAAGAAGCGGGACATGAAACAGTAATTATTGGCGATACAGCGAATAGTGAAGTTGTTGGTAAACATGGTGCAAAAGCTACAGTAGAAGTTAGTATTGCAGATGCTAAGCCAGAAGATTACGATGGATTATTAATTCCGGGTGGGTTTTCTCCAGATCATCTACGTGGTGACTCAGAAGGCAGATATGGTACATTTGCTAAGTATTTCACAAAAAATGATGTTCCAACATTTGCAATTTGCCATGGACCTCAAATTTTAATAGATACTGATGATTTAAAAGGACGTACTTTAACTGCAGTGTTAAATGTCCAGAAAGATTTATCTAATGCAGGCGCGCAAGTAGTAGACGAATCAGTAGTTGTAGATAAAAATATAGTTACGAGTCGTACACCTGATGACTTAGATGATTTTAATAGAGAAATTGCAAATCAATTAAAAGATTAATTGAAAATTATTAATTAACGTACACTTTGGACATCATTGTCCTTAATATATAACTGGAAAAACGTATGGTAATGAATATATCTTATATATTGAATTTAAAGTTCAACATGTAAGATATATTCTGATGCTATAGGTTTTTCCAGTTTTTGTATTTTATAATGATAATTAGCGCTATAGTACATATCTTACGGTCGTATAATGATTAATAAACTAAAATATATATGAAATATGCTTACAATGAAACTCTATGCGTAGCGTGACATACACCCTTGGACTGATATTTTCAATTTGGTGTAGATAAACGTTTAAACTATTGATAAACTCACTTATAATGATATGAGAGCAATATAAAGGAGCTAGCGCATGAAAAGAAACGATCGTTATAAGCAAACAAAAAAACAATCCAGTCAAAATAATTCAAATATACCGCAACACAATACCTATTTCCAACCAGTTAACAAACCACCAAAAAAGAAAAAAGGAAAAGGTTTGTTGATAAAGATATTAATACCTATCATCATTTTAATCATTGCGTTTATAGCTACAATGTACGCATTTTCTTTAAGAGCAAATGTGGATGAATTGAGAAGTATTGAAGATAAAGAAACATTTGTCTCTGTTTCAAATATGCCAGAATATACCAAAGGGGCATTTATAGCAATGGAAGACGAAAGATATTATAAACATAATGGATTTGATTTCAAAGGTACGTCGCGTGCACTATTTTCAACAATAAGTGAGAATAGCATGCAAGGTGGGAGTACGATTACGCAACAAGTAGTGAAAAACTATTATTACGATAATGAACAATCACTAACAAGAAAAATCAAAGAATTATTTGTAGCACATCGCGCAGAAAAAACTTATGATAAAAATGAAATTTTAAGTTTTTATGTGAACAACATTTATTTTGGAAGTGATCAATACACTGTTGAGTCAGCAGCAAATCACTTTTTTGGAGTAACAGCAGATAAAAACAATCCTAACTTACCTCAAATATCTGTATTACAAAGTGCAATTCTAGCTAGTAAGATTAATGCACCAAGTGTATACGATGTGAATAACATGTCGGATAATTTCATCAATCGGGTAAAAATAGATTTAGAGAAAATGAAACAACAAGATTATATTTCTGATGAACAGTATGAAAATGCAACCCTAGAACTCGGTGTGTAATAAGCTAATAGAATAGAACATAAATACAGCATGCTATATTATTAGTGTGAATTAGAGGTGGCGCAGTAGCTGTAAGGAATCTAAACACACATGATTCAAGCCTTTAAAGAACTACGATGAAGACAAATAGTTCATATGCAAGAGTTTCTGCTCGTGTATTCCTTTTCTAGGGAGCCCTGTGGGAGCGAGGATAGAAATCAAAATTTGATTTCTATCCCGCTCCTTTTTTGATGTTATAATTTAAATATACATACATGGATTAATAGCAATTTCAAATATGCTATACACTATAATTCCATTCATAATCAATATAAGTTATTCTTATAAGTGGAGTGAATAATATGCCTAAAATAACAAAGATAGAAGTGCAAAAAAAGAATAAAGAACGTTTTAATCTATATTTAGATGATGAATTTGAAATGGGAATCGATATTGATACCTTTGTCTATTTTAATTTAAACAAAGGTCAAATTGTTGAAGCTAAAGATATGGAAGAAATCCAAAGTTATGAACAATACCGGCAAGCAGTTAACGCAGCTATTCAATATATTTCGTATAGAAAAAGAACTGACCATGAAGTAATAAAACATCTTACAAAAAAAGAAATTTCAGAGTCAGTCATTGCTAAAGTCATAGATTACTGTCATGAGCAAAAGCTTATAGATCATAATGATTATGCGAATAGTTTGAAAAATACCATGATTTTAACGACAGATAAAGGTCCTGGAATATATAAACAAAAATTACGAGAAGCTGGCATTGAACAATTAATTATTGAAGAATATAGTCAGATCTATGAACAGGAGCAATCTATGGAGGATATATTAAAAGTTGCAAATAAAATTTTGAAACAGAAAAAGGGACCATTGGTAAAAAGAAAAGAGAAACTGACACAATCATTAATGCAAAAAGGTTACTCTTTTGAGAAAATTAAAGAAGTCATGGAGGAAATGGATTTTTCCCAACCCGAAGAAGAATTAGATGAGTTATTACAAAATGAATTAGAAAAAGCATATAATAAATATTCGAAAAAATTTTCAGGTAGAAAATTAATTAATAAAACGATAGAAGCTCTTATGAGAAAAGGTTATAAATATGATAAAATTAAAGCTAAATTAGAAGAGAGTGGAATAGTAGATGGCACAGAAGAAATTGAGTGAAATGAGTGAAATTGAATTGCGTCATGAGATACAAAGTTATAAAGAGAAAATGCGTAAAGCAGAAATGAATGGCATTTTTAATGAATATGACGTATATGCAAGCAAAGTAATTATTGCAGAGAGCTACTTAGTAGACAGAAATAAAGTAGAATTAGGTAAAATATACAAATTAAATGATGATACAGAAAGCTATTTCAAAGTTGAACGGTTAAAAGGTGTTTTCGCGTGGGGCTTTAGAATTAAAAGTTCAGAACCTGAAGAGGGTTTGCCACTCGCATTATTAAAATTGTAGAAGGATGAAGATAGGATGGGTAGTTCAATTATATTAAAGTTACTTAATGTAACTCATTATTATAGAAATAAAAAATCCTCCAAATGGTATTTACCATTTGGTTATGATGAAGAAGATATAGAATTGAATAATTTTAACCTCCATATCTATCAAGGTGAAGCTTTAGGAATAATAGGTGAACCGGGTTCTTCTAAATCATTAATAGGGCGATTATTAAGTGGTGAAATACAACCAGATAAAGGAAGAGTCGTTAAGAAAAAGGACTTGTTTTTTGCTGATATTGAAGATAAATTATTGCAACATACTTCTGTAAATGAGTTTGTGGCTAATGCAATCATGTTGTTTCAATATAAGACTTCGAATCATAAAGTAGAGCAAATTATAAAGTATGCACACCTTGAAGATAAAGCAGATGTTAAAGTTAGCCGATTAACTGAGTCACAATATGCACAATTATTATTTGCGTTAGCAAGAACTTCAAAAGCAAGTATTATAATTTTTAATCATATTTTACAATACTTAGATGAATCTTTTATCGAAAAAGCAATTGGACTTACAGAAGAATACATAAATCAAAATTTAACAATTGTGATAATCGATGATGATGTTCAATGTATAGCTCAGACTAGTAATTACATTGTTTGGGTTTCTCATGGCCAACTTAGAATGGAAGGCTCTTTAAATCAAGTCTTACCAGTATTTAAAGATCATGAGAAAGATAGATTGTCATTGGAAAATGAACAAGAGAAAGCGAACTTTGACGTAGATTGGAAAAAAAGCAGAACAAGAACCCCAGAATTAACATATAATTTTAAACGTATAGAAAGATATAATCATGTTAGACCACCTGTTGCATTTGTTAGGTTTTGGACATGGCTTTCGGTATTGGTAGTTGGCTTATTATTTATGTCAATTTTAATGTTTAATAATATTGGGAAGTTACAGATTGGACAAAATATTGATCAAGCCTCAATACAAAACCAACATAAAGATCCTTATAAAGAAATGCTAGGTTACGGTATCGTATTAGATGAATCTATTACTGTGAAAGCTATGGATAATGAGGATAAACAAACAATAAATCAGTATGGTTTTGTAACAATCACTGCTGAAAATAATAAGAATTATAGAATTGACGTAGACAATAAGCATTATAAGGTTGCTAAAAATAAATTGCGTTTCTTTGAACCTGCAGCTTTATATGAAGCGCATAGTTCTAAATCATTAGCACCATACATGCATAATAACTATATTAATTTTTACGAATTTTTCAATAGTCATTTGCATAAAAAACATAGTACTGTAACAGAGGGACTTGTACCAGAAAATAATAAGGACAATCGTTTTGTAGTACCTATAGTACAACAACCTATTGCTATGATTTTTAATGACCAAAATAAACTCAATGGATTCACTTTCCCTATTAAGAAGAAAGAAGAATTAAAAGAGAAGTTTGATATCAAAAATAATTTCTGGATCACTAAATCTGGAGAGGGCTATTTTATGGCTGATTTAAAAAATAATAAATGGATATATATTGAATTGTAGGTGTAAAGAATGATTGATAGTATAATTAGTTTTTTTAAAAACGTGCCATATCTTAGCAAACAAGCATATCATCGATTAAAATCACAATGGATGTGGCTTGTTATACCATTTGTATCAAGCTTGGCGTTGCTATTCCTATTAATGTTAATATTTAAAATAAACGGCACCGAAGAATTAATTCAAGCTCGTGCTTATTTTAGATTGGCAGGATTAACAACTTTTGTTCATATTTGGATTGCTATTTATCGTAGCTATAACACTTATAAATTTGATTACTTTACTGGTAAGTTATTTAACCTGAATCCAATATTTCAAAATATTGTCATAGCAATCATAACAAGTGTAACAATGTTTATAACTTTAATTATTATGATATATGCAACACCTGTTAATATAGAAAGTTCTATACCATCTACGTTTTATTATGTTGTAATGTCGATGCTATTCATGATACTCGTATCGACAATATTAGGCCTATCAGCTATTATTCGTCGAAAAATTAATGTCATATTTTACGTAATTTCATTAGTAATGTTTTTTATTGTTCCAATACTCTATATACCAACAACTAATACGTCACTGGTATCGCATATATTAATGTTAAATCCACTATATTACCTTATTGAAGGTATTTCACAGTCTGTCGTGCTTGGTGCGTTAAGTTTGAATAATATACCATATCATTTATATTATATATTGTTTTTAGCAATACTTTGTGTAGTTATTTTTGCCGAATATCGAATAATGGCACACAAAAAATATTTATATGCAGTGTCTGATGAAACAATTGTTACTCATTCAGATGCAGATAAAGACGAAAATACGACTGAAGCGGATGACTTAAGTGAAAATAAAGAAAGATTAAAAAATAATATTTTAAATAAGTAAGGTCAAAGGTTACTTATTATTAATTAAACTAAAAGTAATAAAAGAACTGGAGAGCTTCGTTATCAATCAACGAAGCTTTCCAGTTCTTATTATATAGAAGTATTATATTTTTTAACGTGTTATTTAGCAAATAATTTCTTCTGTAATTTATCTTCGCTAAAAACCCAGCCGATATATGAATGGTCAATATTCATTTCATCGTCTAAATGGGCAATAGCTACAAAAGAATAATGTCCATTTTTTAAATAACGTAAATCAATTAATCTAATTTCGGTTGTTTCATCACCTAACTTCCTAGCTTCCCATCGATAAATAGTTGAGAAATTAAGGAATGTTTTAATATTTTTATCTCCCTCAACATATTGCATTAAATCATCACTTGGAAATGGATGACGTTTTGATTTGTCACTAAATACAATATTTCTACCAAAACTACGCCCCACATAATCATATTCTTCAGTTTGTATTGCAACACGCCATTGCATGAAGCGAATCGTCGGTGCAACAAATACTTTTACTGGATTATGTTCTTGTTGAATTTGCTTTAGAGCTTGTTGTTTAATAACAGCTTGCATTCTAAAGCGAATGATATAATATACTACAAGAAGAGCGATGATTGGGAAAAATACAAGATATGGATGAATTCCAACTAACCAAAGTAGTATTCCGATACACCACAAAACAAATATAATTGGATCAAATGTATTAATTACGCTGAGCTGTATCCATTTGTTAGTAATAGGCCTTAGCGCCTGCGTGCCATAAGAATTGAAAATATCTACAAATACATGTAGAAATACTGCAAGTTGAGTCCAAAGCCAAATATGTGTAGTATCCACGTTTTTGAAAAATGTAAAAATTAATAAAGTAATTAATAAGGGCCATAATATCGTAAAGAGTATTGAATGTGTGATACCTCTATGATTTGATATATAGGTAGCGTTATCTTTTAATTTAAAAACAGTGTCGCCATCAGGTATTAAAGAGCCAACTACTAATGTGGTAGCTGTGGCTACAAATGAACCTGCCATTGCCGGATCTTGAGTAGCTAATGCTGTTAATCCGATACCCATGACAATATGTGTGCCTGTATCCATAAATATTCAACTCGTTTCATGTCAATAATATATTCATTATAATCTAATATTATAAATAATAAAAATAACATACTAAAATTTATTTTGAATTTTAAGAATTACTAATAGAAAGAGATGTGTAAAATGTTTAATGAGTCAAAATTCAAGAATAATCTCGTTACATGGTTTGATGAACATCAACGTGAAATGCCTTGGAGGGAAACCTCTAATCCATATTATATATGGTTGAGTGAAGTGATGTTACAACAAACTCAAGTTAAAACAGTTATAGATTATTATCATAGATTCATCCATCGATTCCCAACTATTTCTGAGTTAAGTCAAGCACATGAAGATGAAGTACTCAAATATTGGGAAGGCTTAGGTTATTACAGTAGAGCACGTAATTTTCACACTGCAATAAAGGAAGTACATGAAAGTTATCACGGTGTAGTACCAGATGAACCAGTGACATTTGGAAAACTAAAAGGTGTAGGTCCATATACACAAGCAGCAGTTATGAGTATTGCTTTCGACAAACCTTTAGCAACTGTGGATGGAAACGTCTTTAGAGTATGGTCTCGATTAAATAATGATGAGAGAGATACGAAATTGCAATCAACACGTAAAGCATTTGAGAATGAATTACAACCATACGTAGAGGAAGATGCAGGTACATTTAACCAAGCAATGATGGAATTAGGTGCATTGGTTTGTACACCGAAATCCCCGTTATGTTTATTCTGTCCGGTTCAAGATCATTGTGAAGCATTTGAAAAAGGGACAGTTCAATCATTACCCGTAAAAACAACAAAAGTTAAGAAGAAACATATAAAACAGCATGTTTATCTACTTAAAAATGAAGATAATGCTTATTTAATTGAAAAACGTACACAAAAGTTATTAAATAATATGTGGGAATTTCCAATGTACGAAGTAGAGGAAAATAAGTATATTAACACTGTATTGGGGACACAAGTGATATTTGATCAAGTGCCTGTATTTAAATTAAAACATCAATTTACACATATCACGTGGGATATTGAGGTGTTTATGTCTCAAGAAAATGTACATAAAGATGACATCATCTTACCTGAGAATATGGTGTGGATGCAGTTAACAGAAAAAGAAGACTTTAATTTTCCTGTAAGTATGACAAAAATATATAATTTCATAACTAAACATTGTTAGGTTCGGTGTTGTATCTTGAGTTATGTTATAATTCTATATGTGAAATTAAGTAAAGGTGGTGTGGAGCATGGTAAAAGAATCCATACCTAAAGAAGGTCAGACAATAATGATTCAAAGTTATAAACATGATGGTAATATTCATCGTGTTTGGTCTGAAACTACTATATTAAAAGGTACGGAAGATGTTGTTATTGGTGGGAATGATCATACGCTCGTCACAGAAAGTGATAATCGTACATGGATTACGAGAGAGCCTGCAATCATATATTTTCATTCTGAATATTGGTTTAATGTGATATGTATGTTTAGAGAAGATGGAGTTTATTATTATTGTAATTTATCTTCACCATTTGTTTGTGATGAAGAAGCTATAAAATATATCGATTATGATTTAGATATTAAAGTATATCCAAACGGTAAATATCATTTACTAGACGAAGATGAATACGAGCAGCATATGAAACAAATGAATTATTCACCTGATATCGATGTTATTTTAAGAAGAAATGTAGATATTTTACAGCAATGGATTGAACAGAAGAAAGGTCCATTTGCGCCAGACTTCATTAAAGTTTGGCGAGAACGATATAAAAAAGTTAGAAATTATTAAGCATATTTAATGTTTTTAATTTAATTTTCATTTATAGTAATATGAATGTGAACAATACAAACAAGGAAAAATTAAGTTTGCTATAAAATATTCGTATTCGCAAATGAAATTGTCAAACAACTTTAGATAGTGCATAAATTAGCAGCCTAGTTGGACCATCAACATAGGCTGTTTCATTTGCAAATATAGTGTAGGGAGGAATCGTTTTATGATTCGCAGATATTTACAATTTGTTCGACCATATAAATGGCGAATCATTGCCACTATACTTATAGGTATTCTAAAATTTGGTATTCCGATGCTGATTCCATTATTAATTAAATATGTTATTGACGATATTATTAATAATGGTGCTATAACAGTAGAAGAAAAAATCACAAGATTATTAGTTGCAATGGGAATAGCAGCGTTTATCTTTGTGATAGTAAGACCACCAATTGAGTTTTTGAGACAATATCTAGCACAGTGGACAAGTAACAAAATTTTATATGATATACGTCAAAAGCTGTATCATCATTTGCAAGCTTTGAGTTCAAGATTTTATGCGAATAACCAAGCAGGGCAAGTTATTTCAAGGGTTATTAATGATGTTGAACAAACTAAAGACTTTATATTAACTGGTTTAATGAATATATGGCTTGACTGTATAACTATTGTTATTGCATTAACTATTATGTTCTTCTTAGATGCTCAGTTAACTTTAGCAGCAATTATTATATTCCCTGTATATATTTTAACTGTGTATTTCTTCTTTGGTCGTTTGAGAAGTTTAACAAGAAAGAGATCACAAGCATTAGCAGAAGTACAAGGGTTCTTACATGAACGTGTACAAGGGATGTCAGTTATAAAAAGTTTTGCAATTGAAGATAACGAAGCAAGTAACTTTGATAAACATAACCAAAATTTCTTACAAAGGGCGTTTAATCATACACGTTGGAATGCTTATTCATTCTCAGCAATAAATACGGTTACTGATGTTGGACCTTTAATCGTTATTGGTACAGGTGCATACTTAGCAATTAATGGATCTATAACAGTAGGTACTTTAGCTGCTTTCGTTGGCTATCTTGAACAACTGTTTGGTCCTCTACGTAGATTAGTTTCTTCATTTACAACATTGACACAAAGTTTTGCGTCAATGGACCGTGTATTCCAACTTTTAGATGAAGATTACGATATTAAAAACAAAAAAGGTGCATTGCCAATAGAAATAAAACAAGGACACATTGAATTAAATAATGTTCATTTTAAATATGATCAAAGTGAAGGAACTATCCTTAATGATATTAATTTAGAAATTAATCAAGGTGAGACTGTGGCATTTGTTGGTATGAGTGGTGGAGGAAAATCTACTTTAATCAATTTAATACCTAGGTTCTATGATGTTACCGAAGGCGAAATAAAAATTGATGGTACAAATATCAAGTCATATTTAACAGGTAGCTTGAGAAGACAAATTGGTTTAGTTCAACAAGATAATATATTATTCTCGGATACAATTAAAGAAAACATATTATTAGGTAAACCGGATGCTTCAGATGAAGAAGTTATTAACGCTGCTAAAATGGCCAATGCTCATGATTTTATAATGGAATTATCTAAAGGTTACGATACAGAAGTAGGAGAAAGAGGCGTTAAACTTTCTGGCGGACAAAAACAACGTGTTTCTATTGCCCGTATCTTCCTAAATAATCCACCAATTATTATATTAGATGAGGCAACGAGCGCACTTGATTTAGAAAGCGAGTCTATCATTCAAGATGCCTTGAGTGTATTAAGTGCAAATCGTACAACACTTATTGTTGCCCATAGATTATCTACTATTACACATGCCGATAAAATTGTTGTCGTAGAAAATGGTGAAATTGTTGAAAGTGGTTCACATTCAACATTATTAGCTAAAAAAGGTGCATATGAACATCTATATAGCATTCAAAATTTATAGTCAGTAAATATTTAAAAGCGCATTGGGTATTTTAACGTATACCTAATGTGCTTTTATTTTAAACAATAAAAATACCCTTTGAGCAGATAGAAATTAAGCTCAACGGGTATTTTATTTATAAATCGAAGTCTTCTTCTAGTATATCAATTTCATTATCATTACTATGGTACGTGAAGAAACTAATTCGTAGTCTATCTAAATGCTCTAAAATATAACGATATTCTTCGATTGCTGAAATAATTTGCATAATATTAGTATATGAATACATTGATTGATAAGGATTTTGAATAATTTCTTTTTGAAATGCATCCATCAAATTCTTTTTCTGTGGATTTGAAATTTGACTATCAAGTTGATCTACATCATACCGCGCCTTTTTTGAAAGGCTGATGAAGATTTGTTCGTGATATGCAATCAATGTATCGATTTCTAATTTAATCTGAAGAAGTAATTCGTTATTTAAATTATGAAGATCATTTTGATAACGATTCATTTTTCTCAATACTTCATACGCTCGCCGAGTACTGCGTACCAATTCTTTAAAAAGAATTTTTTTCCTATTTTGTGCATATAGTTGTTTCTTAGTCCATGGCTTTTCTTCTGAATAATAACCCAAAGTTTCTTCGAGTTTATCAATACGAGTAACAATCAACCCTCTATCTTCTTTAATATGATGATACTCAGAGGTGTCATTTAAAACTAATTTAAACCATACAAAAATATCAGAACAGATATTCAATGAATTATAGTAAATTTTAGATTCAAATTTAGGTGGTAGAAATAAAAGGTTCACTGCTGAAGAACTAAGCACGCCAACCATAACAAGTACAAATCTATAAAAGGCAGAAACATAAAAGTTGCCAGTATGTTGTCCCATAATAATTAAAGCAGTTATACTTGCTAGCGTAGCAACATGTTCCAATTTGAATCGAAACAGGATTGCAATTAATAAAATTACTGTAACACCCATGATTACAATATTATTTCCAAATATCGTAACCATCACTACTGCTAAAACAGCACCAACAAGGTTACCTATTGCTCGTTCCCCAATTGTTTTTATTGAACGAAAAACACTTGGTTGCATTGCAATGACAGCACTGACTGCAGCAATGGCTTTTAAACCAGCTTCATCAGGTAATAGAGAAGCGATAAACAAAGCAAGTATAATTGCGATACCTGTTTTGAGAATACGGGCTCCTAATTTCAAATGTACCGCTCCTTAATATATTTAATAAAATAATGTTTATACTTGTTATACAACGATTGAGTACAAAATTCAAGTTTATACCATTTGACTAAATGCATAATCTACAGCTTTTAAGGTTGCATCAATGTCTTCGTCAGTATGTTCAGTAGTTAAAAACCATGCTTCAAATTTAGAAGGCGCAAGATTAATACCCTGATTTAGCATTAATTTAAAGAATTTAGCAAATGCGTCTCCATCTGTATTTTCAGCCTGAGCATAATTTTCTACTATTTCATCTGTAAAGTATAATGTTAAGGCACCGTATACTCTGTTTACTGTAGCAGTAATGTTATGTTTTTTAATTAATGAAAGCAAACCATCCTCTAAACGTTTACCTAATGCATCTAATTTTTCATAAACACCATCTTGTTCTAATACTTCTAGAAGTGCAATGCCAGCTTTCATGGATAGTGGGTTTCCTGCCATAGTGCCAGCTTGATATGCAGGACCTAAAGGTGCTACTTGTTCCATAATATCTTGCTTTCCTCCATACCCACCTATAGGTAAACCGCCACCAACAATTTTACCAAAGGCTGTTAAATCAGGATAAACATTATAAAGATCTTGTGCACCACCATAATGGAAACGGAACGCTGTAATCACTTCATCATATATAACCAGGCTTCCATTATTATGGGTAAGTTCGTTTACTTGTTCTAAGAAACCAAGTTTAGGTTTAACCATCCCAAAATTACCAACTATTGGTTCTACTAATACGGCAGCAATATCTTCACCCCAATAGTCAATAGCTTCCTTATAAGCATCAATATCATTGAAAGGAACAGTGATTACTTCTTGAGCAACACTTTCAGGAACACCAGCAGAATCAGGAGAACCTAGTTGAGAAGGCCCACTACCAGCTGCCACTAAAACTAAATCAGAGTGACCGTGATACTGACCAGCAAATTTGATGATTTTAGTTCTTTTAGTATAAGCACGAGCGACACGTATTGTAGTCATAACTGATTCTGTACCTGAATTAACAAATCTAATCTTTTCTAATGAAGGCATAGCATCGCGTAATTTTTTAGCAAATTCAATTTCTAGTTCTGTAGGCGTACCATATAATACACCTTGTGCAGCCTGATTTTGAATTGCTTTAGTAATATGTGGATGTGCATGACCAGTAATAATAGGGCCATAAGCTTGTAAGTAATCAATGTACTTATTTCCATCTACATCAAACAAATATGCGCCTTGACCAGAGCGCATCATAACTGGAGCGCCACCGCCAACTGCTTTATATGAGCGAGAAGGTGAATTGACTCCACCTAGAATATACTCATTAGACAATTTTTGAAGTTTTTTACTTTCAGTAAATTTCATACATATCAACCTCTTTTAATTTAATAATTTCGTCTATTATCGTATCATAAAATTAAGAATAAAAAGGAATAGGGTGAGTTAAATGTTAAGAAAAGGCGATCAATTTCCATCATTTAAACTAGAAAATCAAAAAGGGGAGTTTATTTCTAATGAATCTGTAAAAGGAAGTAAAGCTGTACTTTACTTTTATCCAAGAGATAATACACCTACATGTACTATAGAAGCATGTGATTTTAGAGATAATTTAGCAATATTCAATGATTTAAATGCCAAAGTATATGGTATTAGTGGAGATACTAAAAAGAAACACGAAAATTTCAGTCAGAAACTAGATTTAAATTTTGACTTATTAGTGGATGAGAATTATGAGCTGTCTGGAGAAGTTGGTGTCTATCAATTGAAGAAGTCATTTGGTAAAGAATCGATGGGTATTGTAAGAACTACATTTGTTATTGATGAAGATGGTATTATAATAGATGTGATTGAAAAAGTTAAAGTTAAAACACAAATGAATGAACTAAAAGAAATCTTGGGGTGAACATAGATGAAAGCTGTCAGTTTAAAAAGAATGGGAGATTTAGAGTCTAAATTAATAGAAGCATATCCCACTGTCGATTTTGTATTTACAAAGGGTGTTTCTGAAATAGAAGAACAAGATAAGCAAAATTTAGATATAATGTTCGGTTATGATGGTAAACTTAATCAAACATTTTTAGAGAATTGTCCAAACCT
Source organism: Staphylococcus sp. NAM3COL9 (assembly GCF_001431205.1). GTDB lineage: Bacteria > Bacillota > Bacilli > Staphylococcales > Staphylococcaceae > Staphylococcus. The sequence continues at coordinate 108,324 of NZ_LGPC01000015.1, forward strand.
TAAATGGCTAGCATGGTATTCAACAGGTGTGAACAGTTTACCTTTAGATTATATTGATAAACATGATATATTACTTACTAATGGCAAAGGTATACATGCAAAGCAAATGTCAGAATTTATTATAGCTTATATACTAGATGACTATAAAAAAATGAGAGCTTCCTATATTAACCAACAAAATAGATATTATGATTCAAAACTTACGGGGTCTAGAGTAAATGGAGAAACCATTTTGTTTCTAGGTACAGGAAAAATCGCTCAATATACAGCTAATATTGCAAATGCAATGAATATGAAAGTTATTGGTATCAATACAAATGGTCATTCGGTAGAAAAATTTAATAAGACCTTCGCATTAAATGAACTTTCTGATGCTTTAACCGAAGCGGACATAATTGTTAACACACTACCTGAGACTGAGCAGACCATACATCTCATAACGAAAGCACATTTTGAGTTAATGAATGAAACAGCACTATTTATAAATGTAGGTAGAGGAACAATTGTTGATGAAGTTGTATTAATTGAAGCATTAAAAGAAAAGTATATTAGACACGCATATATAGACGTGTTCGAAAAAGAGCCATTAAATCCAAGTAATGAACTATATTCATTAGATAATATTACTATTACCGCTCATATCACGGGTAATGGCAAAGAAAATATGAGCGAGGCTACGTCTATATTTATTAAAAACCTCAACTATTTTCTCAATAACAAGAGTTTAATTGAGAATGAGGTTAATCCTAAACAAGGCTATTAAAGACTTTTAAGTAATGAAGATTGACATTTCACACATCAAACAGTTATATTAATATTAAGTAATAATTATTCTTAAATAGAAAGATGGTGAGTGAAATGAGTGCAGAGATGGAAACAGTTGAACATCAATTAGAAAATTCAATTGCGTCTTTAAGAAATAACGGTATTAGAATAACGCCTCAACGACAAGCAATATTGAAATTTTTAATTGCTTCAGAGACACATCCTACAGCCGATGAGATTTATCAAGCACTTTCACCTGATTTTCCAAATATAAGTGTTGCTACAATATATAATAATTTACGTGTCTTTAAAGATATTGATATAGTAAAAGAATTACCATATGGAGATTCTTCAAGCCGTTTTGACTTCAGTACACATAATCATTATCACGTTATCTGTGATAATTGTGGAAAAATAGTGGATTTCCATTATCCACAACTTGATGAAGTAGAACAATTAGCGCAGCACGTAACAGACTTTAATGTAACGCATCACCGTATGGAAATATATGGGTTATGCAAAGACTGCCAAGATAAAGGAAATAGTCAATAGAATAGAAGACATTATCTAGTATTTTGTTATGCTAATGATATAAGAAAAAGGAAAACTCGTTTTTTTAATAAATGAGTTTTCCTTTTTCTTTGCTCTGACTTCTCTATATTAAATATGATCAATGATGCGCTAAACTAGATAAGTTGAATATATTCGATAGTGATGGCGTTTCTGATTGATATGCATTCTAGATTCTACTATATATAACAGAAGGTAATACAAACGTATTAAGTTAAGAAATATGCCGATATATTTACACTAAACAAACGTTTAGTACATAAAAATAATAAATAGACATCACAAAGGTAAAATTTAACTAAAAAGATCACCAAAAATTATTGACGGTTGTGAATAAACTTGGTATTATAAAAAAGTCGTCGAAACAAGACGCCAAGCAAAACAACCGATTCAACGAAGTTATTATAAAGTGTAAATTTGACACTTGTTAAATCGATTGAAAGGATATATAATATTAAATGTTGAGTTAAAAAACGCAACAAACGCAACAAACTTAATAAATAAAAAAAGAAATTTATTATTGACTTAACAAAAACTTAATGTTATAATTAATTCTTGTAACACATTAACGCATTAATGAACATTGAAAACTGAATTGCAATATGTCAACGTTAATTCCGAACGCAACATTAAATTGTTGGTTCAAACGTGTTAGAGATAACACACAAATTAGTATTTTATGAGCTAATCAAACATCATAATTCATTTATGGAGAGTTTGATCCTGGCTCAGGATGAACGCTGGCGGCGTGCCTAATACATGCAAGTCGAGCGAACGGATAAGGAGCTTGCTCCTTTGAAGTTAGCGGCGGACGGGTGAGTAACACGTGGGTAACCTACCTATAAGACTGGAATAACTTCGGGAAACCGGAGCTAATGCCGGATAACATTTGGAACCGCATGGTTCTAAAGTAAAAGATGGTTTTGCTATCACTTATAGATGGACCCGCGCCGTATTAGCTAGTTGGTAAGGTAATGGCTTACCAAGGCGACGATACGTAGCCGACCTGAGAGGGTGATCGGCCACACTGGAACTGAGACACGGTCCAGACTCCTACGGGAGGCAGCAGTAGGGAATCTTCCGCAATGGACGAAAGTCTGACGGAGCAACGCCGCGTGAGTGATGAAGGTTTTCGGATCGTAAAACTCTGTTATTAGGGAAGAACAAATGTGTAAGTAACTGTGCACATCTTGACGGTACCTAATCAGAAAGCCACGGCTAACTACGTGCCAGCAGCCGCGGTAATACGTAGGTGGCAAGCGTTATCCGGAATTATTGGGCGTAAAGCGCGCGTAGGCGGTTTCTTAAGTCTGATGTGAAAGCCCACGGCTCAACCGTGGAGGGTCATTGGAAACTGGGAAACTTGAGTACAGAAGAGGAAAGTGGAATTCCATGTGTAGCGGTGAAATGCGCAGAGATATGGAGGAACACCAGTGGCGAAGGCGACTTTCTGGTCTGTAACTGACGCTGATGTGCGAAAGCGTGGGGATCAAACAGGATTAGATACCCTGGTAGTCCACGCCGTAAACGATGAGTGCTAAGTGTTAGGGGGTTTCCGCCCCTTAGTGCTGCAGCTAACGCATTAAGCACTCCGCCTGGGGAGTACGACCGCAAGGTTGAAACTCAAAGGAATTGACGGGGACCCGCACAAGCGGTGGAGCATGTGGTTTAATTCGAAGCAACGCGAAGAACCTTACCAAATCTTGACATCCTTTGAAAACTCTAGAGATAGAGCCTTCCCCTTCGGGGGACAAAGTGACAGGTGGTGCATGGTTGTCGTCAGCTCGTGTCGTGAGATGTTGGGTTAAGTCCCGCAACGAGCGCAACCCTTAAACTTAGTTGCCAGCATTTAGTTGGGCACTCTAGGTTGACTGCCGGTGACAAACCGGAGGAAGGTGGGGATGACGTCAAATCATCATGCCCCTTATGATTTGGGCTACACACGTGCTACAATGGACAATACAAAGGGCAGCTAAACCGCGAGGTCATGCAAATCCCATAAAGTTGTTCTCAGTTCGGATTGTAGTCTGCAACTCGACTACATGAAGCTGGAATCGCTAGTAATCGTAGATCAGCATGCTACGGTGAATACGTTCCCGGGTCTTGTACACACCGCCCGTCACACCACGAGAGTTTGTAACACCCGAAGCCGGTGGAGTAACCATTTATGGAGCTAGCCGTCGAAGGTGGGACAAATGATTGGGGTGAAGTCGTAACAAGGTAGCCGTATCGGAAGGTGCGGCTGGATCACCTCCTTTCTAAGGATATATTCGGAACATCTTCCTTGAGAAGATGAGAAGGAATGACATTGACATATTG
>NZ_LGPC01000016.1:0-199800 GCF_001431205.1 Staphylococcus sp. NAM3COL9
CAATATGTCAATGTCATTCCTTCTCATCTTCTCAAGGAAGATGTTCCGAATATATCCTTAGAAAGGAGGTGATCCAGCCGCACCTTCCGATACGGCTACCTTGTTACGACTTCACCCCAATCATTTGTCCCACCTTCGACGGCTAGCTCCATAAATGGTTACTCCACCGGCTTCGGGTGTTACAAACTCTCGTGGTGTGACGGGCGGTGTGTACAAGACCCGGGAACGTATTCACCGTAGCATGCTGATCTACGATTACTAGCGATTCCAGCTTCATGTAGTCGAGTTGCAGACTACAATCCGAACTGAGAACAACTTTATGGGATTTGCATGACCTCGCGGTTTAGCTGCCCTTTGTATTGTCCATTGTAGCACGTGTGTAGCCCAAATCATAAGGGGCATGATGATTTGACGTCATCCCCACCTTCCTCCGGTTTGTCACCGGCAGTCAACCTAGAGTGCCCAACTAAATGCTGGCAACTAAGTTTAAGGGTTGCGCTCGTTGCGGGACTTAACCCAACATCTCACGACACGAGCTGACGACAACCATGCACCACCTGTCACTTTGTCCCCCGAAGGGGAAGGCTCTATCTCTAGAGTTTTCAAAGGATGTCAAGATTTGGTAAGGTTCTTCGCGTTGCTTCGAATTAAACCACATGCTCCACCGCTTGTGCGGGTCCCCGTCAATTCCTTTGAGTTTCAACCTTGCGGTCGTACTCCCCAGGCGGAGTGCTTAATGCGTTAGCTGCAGCACTAAGGGGCGGAAACCCCCTAACACTTAGCACTCATCGTTTACGGCGTGGACTACCAGGGTATCTAATCCTGTTTGATCCCCACGCTTTCGCACATCAGCGTCAGTTACAGACCAGAAAGTCGCCTTCGCCACTGGTGTTCCTCCATATCTCTGCGCATTTCACCGCTACACATGGAATTCCACTTTCCTCTTCTGTACTCAAGTTTCCCAGTTTCCAATGACCCTCCACGGTTGAGCCGTGGGCTTTCACATCAGACTTAAGAAACCGCCTACGCGCGCTTTACGCCCAATAATTCCGGATAACGCTTGCCACCTACGTATTACCGCGGCTGCTGGCACGTAGTTAGCCGTGGCTTTCTGATTAGGTACCGTCAAGATGTGCACAGTTACTTACACATTTGTTCTTCCCTAATAACAGAGTTTTACGATCCGAAAACCTTCATCACTCACGCGGCGTTGCTCCGTCAGACTTTCGTCCATTGCGGAAGATTCCCTACTGCTGCCTCCCGTAGGAGTCTGGACCGTGTCTCAGTTCCAGTGTGGCCGATCACCCTCTCAGGTCGGCTACGTATCGTCGCCTTGGTAAGCCATTACCTTACCAACTAGCTAATACGGCGCGGGTCCATCTATAAGTGATAGCAAAACCATCTTTTACTTTAGAACCATGCGGTTCCAAATGTTATCCGGCATTAGCTCCGGTTTCCCGAAGTTATTCCAGTCTTATAGGTAGGTTACCCACGTGTTACTCACCCGTCCGCCGCTAACTTCAAAGGAGCAAGCTCCTTATCCGTTCGCTCGACTTGCATGTATTAGGCACGCCGCCAGCGTTCATCCTGAGCCAGGATCAAACTCTCCATAAATGAATTATGATGTTTGATTAGCTCATAAAATACTAATTTGTGTGTTATCTCTAACACGTTTGAACCAACAATTTAATGTTGCGTTCGGAATTAACGTTGACATATTGCAATTCAGTTTTCAATGTTCATTTGGATAACTGCTTTATTACTATACCATTTCAATCGACGTTGTGTCAATAAAAATTTAATATTTTTTAACAATCATTTAACATTACTTTAATAATATTAAAGTAATTTTTACAAAGTTTCAAGTATATTTTTTACACTTTTTCGAAATTGAATTAAATAATGTTTTTGTCGTTTTTGACGACTTTTATATAATATCAATTCCACAAGGAAAAGTCAACACCTTATTTTTCTAGTTGTGATTTATTACGTTCATACTGTAACGTGTGTTCGTTGGTCACAAGAAATAATTCTACCACCATTCAAAAAAATTGCAAGAGAAAAGTGGATAAAAATCAAATTAATTTTTACCCACTCCTCAAATGCTACTATTTTCTAGTCTTTTCAATAATTTGTTGTGCCATTGATTGGTATATTTCTCCTAATTTATCATCTGGTTGATAAATAGAAGGAGCGAAATCTTTTGGATTCCATGATGGTTGCTCTAATGGTAGGTGACCTAATAAATCTGTTTGTAATTCTTCAGCAAGTTTTTCGCCGCCACCTGTTCCAAATACATATTCTTTATTTCCACTTTCTTTGCTTTGGAAGTAAGACATGTTTTCTATTACACCTAAAATTGTGTGTTCAGTGTGTTTTGCCATTGCTCCAGCTCTTGCTGCAACAAATGCTGCAGTAGGATGAGGCGTTGTTACAATAATTTCTTTACTTGATGGCAACATCGTATGTACATCTAAAGCAACATCCCCTGTACCTGGTGGTAAATCTAAAATTAAATAATCTAAATCTCCCCATCTCACTTCAACAAAGAAATTCGTAAGCATTTTGCCTAACATTGGACCTCTCCATATAACTGGTGCATTTTCTTCAACGAAGAAAGCCATTGAAATTACTTTAACACCATGACGTTCAACCGGTATGATTTCTTTGCCTTGTACACCTGGTTTTTCGTCAATTCCCATCATGTCTGGAACGCTAAAGCCATAAATATCAGCGTCAACTAGACCAACTTTTTTACCTTCTCTAGCTAATGATACTGCTAAATTCACTGCTACTGTAGATTTTCCAACGCCACCTTTACCAGAAGCGATGGCTATAAACTCAACAGGATTGTCTTTTGATAATAAACCTTCTATTGTTTGTTGCTCGTCATCGCTCGTACCTCTGTATTGTTCTACTACATCAGATGGTAATTCTTCAAATCTAATGCCAACCGTATTAGCCCCATTTTCTTTTAATACTTCTACTATGGCCATTTGTAAATCTAATTGAGGTTGTCCCCCTAATTGAGCCATAGCTATTTTGACACTTACATGCTCTATTTCTTCTTTAATAGTAACCTCTACTATCCCATCAGTTTCTTTTAAAGGTACATTTATTATTGGATCTTTTAATTCTCCAACAAGTTCTTTAACTTGCTCAGTCGTTAACACAATGCGTCCCCCTCTTTATAAAATAATCATTATTTATATTTTAACAAACAAAACTTAAGTTTGCTTTAAATAGATTATATTCAGTATAAATATAATCTACTTATTAAAAAAGAAGTTAGCTCACTTCACTCTCTATCAAAGAATAAACAAACTAACTTCTTATAGTAATTGCTATATCATTGATATAATTCTTGCCTTCCCAAATGGTAACTTTAAACTATTAGTCATAAAGTTAAAGTATTTCAGTTTCTACTATATATTAACACTATCTTCACTCTTCATGATCACAACAGTTAAAGTACTCCAATTAACTGAATTGATTTTCTAAAGCACTATGCTTATTTTCCATTTAAGTTTTCACTATCTGGATAAAATATTTCCTTACATATAAATAAGAGTCCAACTATAAATACAATCACCCAAAAATCAATATTTATATAAGCGTAATGGATATGCACTATGAAGTAAAATAGCAATGTTGTTACTGTGAAAGTAATTAAGTGATAAGTTAATCCTTTAAAATATGGGTTGTCTGGTAATTTTTTTCTAAAGTAATCCATTAAATTCTCTATTATAAACAAGTTAAAATAACCTAATACAATATAACTACCATAATAAATTAAGTTATCGTAAAAGTTTTTGTTATATCCAAAATACGCAAGGTGGAAATAAATAAGGATTCTACTCAAGCCATATAATCCAAATCCTAAAAATGTTAAAAATATAGCACCAGAAATAATAAATACCGAAAGTACAATAAGCGTTGTAAATAAATATTTTATATATTTCATTGCTTACTGTCCTCCCTTTTTACTCTATTTCGATATTCCGCTTAATAATCATCTAACTTTTATTACAATCTCACTGTTCTTTTATTAAAACTGTAATCGCATAAACTATATTACCATTATAATAACCCACCACCAAATACAAATTAACAGGAAGCTCTACTAATCAAATTATAACGTTTATTAACGAAGTGTACCCTGTTTTGGTTATATAAATATAGCTTACTAATTCGATTCCTATTTCTGTTCTTTATAAAAAACAATCCATGAAATCGTTAGTATAATCAATATAATTAAACTAAGTAAAATAACATTGTGTATTTGTAGACTGATAAAAGTAAATGATAAAGCATAAACATAACCCATCACGGTAGAACCTATTGAATTACCCAAACTTTTGGTTAATGTATAGAGTGACATCATCCGCTTCATATTATTTAGTGAGGACTCTTCCTGAGTTATAACACTATCTTTTGTGTAAACTGTACCAAAGCTAACTCCTGCAAGTAATAAACTAAATGCTATAAATAATGGTGATTCGGTGCCTATAAAAACTAAAATGCCACATAGCATTAATAGTGTGAATGCAAATATATATAATCCTTTTCTACTCATTCTAGCCTCTAATTTATCTAATGAAAAATTAAGTGCTAACCAAGCGAATGAAATTGGAAATATTACAAAACCACTTTGTAATGGTGAGAGGTCCATTTCTTCTTGTAAATAAATGGGCATATATAAGTTGTACCCCATCAGAATAATTGCATAAGCAAAATCGGTGAAGAATATTAAAATAATCGTCTTATTAAATTCTGTAACTGGTACAAATGGTGTTTTAACATTTTTTTCATTTTTATAAAGTATCACTGCCATTACACAAGCTAAGATAAGTGAGATTATGTTTAAATATAAATTTGCTTTATTCATAACTGCAAACATTAAAAAGAAGACCAATACATAGAAGAACGTTAATCCTTTTACGTCTAATTTGTTCTTTGCAGTTGTACTTTCATTTTCAAAATGAAATGTGATCATCACCAATATCATAGCAGCAATTGCAATCGGAATATTCACGAAGAATAACCAATTCCATGTTGCAAATTCTAAAATAGTTCCTCCTAAAACTGGACCGATAATACTAGAGATCCCCCATACACTGCCAACAATTCCCATAATTTTATAACGTAATGGGATTTCAAAGGCAAGTTTAGGTACGATTTGACTCAGTGCCATCATTACACCAGCGCCTAAACCTTGTATAAAACGAGACATGATAAGTATGCTGAAAGTACCACTTATTCCGGATAAGAAACTACCTATAATAAAAAACAATAATCCTAAAAGCGTGATATAAATAATTTTTGTTCGATCTAATAATTCTCCCACAATCGGATTAGCTATGACAATTGCAATAAAATAAACTGCAAAAATCAATGAAATAGATGAAGTAACATTTAAGTCATCTCTTATAGTAGGAATTGCCAAAGAAACTATTGATGTTTCTATAGCCGACATAAACATAATTAATACTAATGCAACTACAATACCTAAAGACTTAACATTCATAATTTACCTCCTTGCATAATAAATTAAAATTCTTTTAAGCATAATCGGATCAATTACTATGTTGTGATAAGTTTCAAATCGAATACTTCAAATTAAAACTATTGTTTTATCGTAATTTGTTTTAAAAAAAGAGCGGGATAGAAATCAAAATTTAAAATTTGATTTCATATTCCCGCCCCCACAAAGCCTACTAAAAAATAATACGAGAGCCGGAGCTCTTGCATAAGAACTACTCGTCTTATAAATGAAGAAGTAATTCTTAAAAAACTTAAAACAAGTATTTATGTTCTAGACACTATTAAATCGTAATGTATTTTTCTTAAAGTTACATAAAATATAAAATAGCTATAAAATGAAATACGGATGCAATCACTATAAAGAAGTGCCAAATCATATGAAAGTATGGACGCTCTTTTTGTGCATAGAACCATGCTCCGACCGTGTAAGCAATACCACCGAATAGAATAAATAACATAAACGTTACCGAAGAATCAAAGATAATTGTCGGTAAAAATAAAACACCAATCCATCCCATAACTAAATACATTGTTAGACTCAATTTATGACTAACGTTTTTAGCTAAAGATTTGTATAGAATGCCCCAGAGTGTAATACCCCAAAGCACTGCCATTGCAGTCCATCCTAACCAACCACCGATTAACACTAAACATATAGGCGTATATGTTCCGACAATTGCGATATATATCATACTGTGATCAATAATTCTAAGTATATATTTATGCGAAGATTTGTTAGGCATCGCATGATAAACCGTTGAAGATATAAACATTAGAAAAATACTTATCACGTATAGTGAAACGCTAAATGAACCTAATATGCCATGATCCAAAAAACTTTGTATCGCTGCATACGGCAATACGCATAAAGCAATGAATGCAGCTGCCCCATGTGAAACTGCGTTTCCAATTTCCTCACCAAATGTTAAAGGTACAATATTTTTAAATGTTTTAGCCACTTTGCTATTATCTACATCTACTGTATGAGACATAAGTGTAACCACCCTTTTATTAAATCAAATTCATACGTTTCAAATCAGCTGTAGCTGTTTCAACACTATCTTTACCTTCTTTATTTTTTAAAGGAGAAAATTCTTCTTCTCTCGGTACTTGTAATGTAATAAAGCTATTAGCATATTGAAAAATATCAAAATAGAACAATTCAAACTTAAGCGTCGCTTGCTCTATTACGCCAAAATCATCATCTAATTGTTTTAATTTTTTCATCGCTAAATGATATGGCAATGCATAGTCAACTACATTGTTAATAAATAAAAGTTTAAATGTATGTATTCCTATATTGGCGTTTTTAAATTCATTAGCAACTTCAGGGTCTATTTCTGAATATTCAAGTACAGTATCTTTTTGATTAGCTGTAACTAATCTACCAACACTCTCACCCTCATTAGGTTGAATTGATTTCGTAGTGATATCCATACTTTTTTGGAACGTATAACCTGCAAATAATGGGTCCAATACTTTTACAAGAACGTTATCAATATTATTCAAGAAAACATATTCCACACCATTGTCTGTCATTTCTTCTAAGTAGCCTGAATTTTTGAGTGACTTGAACACGCCGCCATTACCGTTAGGCGTTTCTAGAATATTACCATCGACATCTAACACTAACTTGCCTTCTTCAGATAAGGCAACAATGTTTTCTTGCTTGAAAAAGTGCACATGCGATTTATCATATCCAAAATAATCTTTACTTTCGAAAAATAATTGTGTTTCTTTGTCATTTACTTTGCTAGTCATGATATACCAATCAACAGCTACACCTGTTTGCTCTTTTAATGCTATTAATTGTTGTGCTTGAATTTCAAATAAGCTAACGCCTTCAATTTCAAACGAACCTTTAGGCCCTTTATAACCTAAACGCGTCCCTTGCCCACCTGCCATTAATAAAACAGCAAATTTGCCTTTTTGAATTGCTTCTAAACCAACTTCTTCATATTTTTTGATTTCTTCTTCAGAAAAATTATTTTTAACATCATATTTCACTTCATTAATAGAAGAAACATCATCAATTACTTTTTTATTTACATACAAATCTTCATATAAACCTTGAATATCAGATAAGTTTAAAGAATCTACTTTATTAGCTAATTGTTCTCTCTCATTTGTACTCATGAGTTTTTCAAATTCAATTAAATGGTCTTGTTTAAACTTTTCTAAACCTTTCTTATCTAGCATGTTCTCTCTCCTTAATATTCAAATATTAGATAAAAATTATATCTTATTACTGACTTGAATATATAATTTCACTATTTGTACTTTATATGATTATGATTATATGCACAACCTTAATCATAATCATTTAAAAAACAGTTGATTAATAAACGGTTGAAAAAATACATAAGTTGCGCCTATAGTTAACGCACTCGCAAGTGATAAATCAACGAGACCACCTGTTTTAAAAACCAAAGGGAATTTCACACTGATTGGGATAGGATATAAAAATTTAACTCCCCTAGGTGTTAACATATCTAGTATAACATGAGAAAGTATTCCTAATATAATGGTAATCAAATAATAAATCGGCGTTTGAATAGCATATAATAAGCAAATTATAATTGAAATAAATAATAGCGAGTGTGTGAATGTCCTATGTCCAAATAATATTCTAATAAAAAAACTCAAAACTTTTAATCGTCTACCAATTTTACTCTGTGCATGACAAATATCAGGTAATAAACTTGATATAATTGCAAGCGTTATAACCGTAATTGATGTAAACAAATCTGTATGAAAATATTCTATAGTTAATGCGCCTACTAATAAACCGCATGATGCGTGGGTTTTACCTGTCATTTTCACTTCTCCTTATCGCAATATATTTTATCATATCTTTTACACCAATGCGAACATACTTTCGTAAAAACATTGAGTATAACATATTCAAAAAAGTATCACACAATTACTTGAAAACGATTGCATGTTGTTGTATGATGTAGCTATAAATTAATTAAAGGATGTGTTCTAGATATGGCAATGACAGTTAAAAAAGATAACAATGAAGTAAGAATTCAATGGAGAGTTGCAGATATTAAGATTCCAACAGGTGATATTAAGAACATTTCACAAGATCAAAATATCCATGAAATCCCTAAATTAGATAGAAACAAAGTTTCAAGAATTGGTTCTACTTTCGGAAAAACAAACCGTGTTATCATCGACACTAATGACCATGAATACATTATTTATACGCAAAACGATCAAAAAGTATATAATGAAGTAACTAAATAATATATTTGAGCGTGCACATATCAAAACATTTGCTTATGTTAACAACCAAAATTTGATTTTTTAATTATGCTTTCGCTTTACAACCGAGTCAAACCAAATGCAGTAATAGCATTTGGTTTGTTTTTTTATAAATAAACCTTAATTTTTGTAGAGAATACTTTTTCAAAAAACTTCTGCTCTTTTCACATTAAAATAATAATATCTTTACATCTAACTTTATATGAATAGCAACAATTAATAAAAAACAGTTTATATTTTTAAGTTAATGCAATACCCGTCGAAAGCTTGAACAAAAATTTGTCGACAGATTAAAGAATCCGGGACATAAGTAGCTGTCTCGAATTCTTTAATCTTATGGTCAGTAGATGACTGGAGCGAATCAGTGCTTGTATTTGTTTTATAATGCTAAAGTTGGTGGTAACCTTGAAAATCCTCTTGTAAGAAAAATTAAGTAAATAAAGCCAATACTTGTCCATGCAGTACCTAATATCAGTGCATGTTTATCTAAACTTATAAACAAACATATATCTAATATCATTCCTATTGATGGTAAAACAAAATATGTAATCAGCTTCACTCCCTGTCTCTGCTTCAATTTAACAAAGTAAAAAGCAATAACTGATAAATTAACAAAAGTAAATGAAATAAATGCACCAAAATTAATGAATGAAGTTGAAGTACTTACATTCATAAAGATACCAATTAAACCTACAATACCTATAAACATTATATTAAAAATGGGTGTCTGTCTTTTCTTTTCTACAAAACCAAATATTTTTTTACTGAGTACACCGTCACGCCCCATTGCATAAAGAAGTCTTGCTCCACTGGTTTGTGCTGATAGCCCTGAAGCTAATTGTGCTAATATCAAACCACTTAAGAATAGTGCAGAAAGTAAGTTTCCTCCTACCATTTTAGCTATTTCAAAAGCAGCGGAATCAGTATTATTAATAACATTAAAATTAGGAAGTGTAATTGATAATACATATCCAACTGAAACAAATAAAAATCCACCTACAACAGTAATAATCATAATGGCTCTCGGAATCGTTTTTGTAGGGTTTTTTGTTTCTTCAGCCAAAGTAGTAACTGCATCAAATCCTAAGAATGAATAACAAGCAATCGCTGCACCTGCCAATATTGGAGAAATATGGTTTTCTTTTATGGTAAAAATACGACTACTCAAAAGCTGTCCTTCGCCCATTCCATGGACAACATGCCAAATACATAAGATAATAAATATAGAAATCACTAATAATTGAAAAATCATTATTAATAGACTCATAGATGTCGTTGTATTAATACCTATAATATTGATTAACGTTGTCATTACTATAAATATTATAATCCATGCCCAACTTGGTATAAATGGAAATGCAGTGGACAAATACTCTGCTCCAATAAGCCATATGACTAAGGGCAAAAATAAATAATCTAATAATATTGTCCAACCAATCATAAATCCCAATGATGGATGGAGACTTTTAGAAACAAATGTATATGCAGATCCTGCAGAAGGAAAAGCTTTTGCCATTAAACCGTAACTATATGCTGTAAAAAGCATTGCAATAGTTGCAAATAAATATGCATATGGTACATAACCATTCGTGACTTCATACAATGTGCCATATGTTCCAAAAACAATCATTGGGGCCATATATGCTAATCCAAACATAATAACTTGGTATAAAGACAGAGATTGCTTTAAATTTGCTTGTTCCACATTATTCACTCTCCTTAAACGCGTCATTTAATTTTTGATACATACTTGAGTGAATTTGGTTAATATAGTCTAAATTTAAATCTTTATTTAAATCATTTTTTAAAGTTATTTTTGCATGTTGAGTGGTTTGTCCTTCTTGAATATATAATAATTTTTCACCTTTATGATTTAATATACTACTATGACCAAAGAAATAATGTGGTTCGTTTATTCCATATTGATTAGCAATTGCTATTGGTAATTCATTTTCTAATGCTCGACTAGCTAAATAGATATCTTGATAGAACTCATAAGGTGACATATTAGCTGTAGAAATCAGAATGATTTCTGCACCCTTCAGTTTCAATAATCGTGCCACTTCTGGAAATTCTAAATCATAACATATCATGAGACCGACTTTACCAAACCTAGTATTTACAACTGGAAATTCATTGCCTTTCTTAAAAATAAGTTGTTCATCGGCGAATAAATGTGTTTTTCGATATTTTGCTAAAATTCCCCTCTTAGCATCTATATATATTGTTGCTATAAAGTATTGCTTATCCTCAACTTCTGGAAATGAAACTACTGCGTCAATTTCATTGTTTTTACATGTTTCTATAATATCTACTAATACTTGTGCATTATCCGACATTGCTACTTTATTTAATAATGCTTCATTCTGTATATAACCGGAGACTGCTAATTCAGGAAATAATACCAAATCTGCATTCTTATGGCTTTCATCTGTCAATGTACGACAAATATAATCTGCATTCAATGCTATTTCACCTAACATTGGTCTCATTTGTGCTATTGAAATTTTCATAAACATACCCCTTTGTTTACTCATTTATTAAATCTTCAGACTACATTTAATAACTAACTTCTTAATTTTCTGAATCTTACTATAATTATTGGATGTTTAAAAGTACCAGTTCTCTCATTTTCATGGTACCAGTCTCCTTCACATTTCTTATTCTGTTATTTATAATAAGAATATAGTCTACAATTATATAATTAATAAGGGTTCTCAATTATGTATTTTAACTATCAATGCTATAATAAAAATACATTTAGAAAGAGGTGTACTTTATGTATGTAGTCACAAATAGAATTGATGTTAAGAAAGGCTTTGCTGAAAAAATGGCTTCGAAATTTACACAGGGTGGCAAGATTCAAGAATTAGAAGGCTTTCATAAAGTTGAGGTTTGGTTAATTGACGATGATGAAGATTATGACCAAATGTACATTAATACATGGTGGAATACTGAAGATGACTTTAAAGGATGGCTTCAAAGTGACGCTTTCAAAGAAGCTCACGAAGGCAGATCAAAAACAAAAAACGAAAATTCACCTATATTAGGCAATAAAGTTGTTAAAGCGAACGTAATATCTGAACTTAAGAACTAAATTTCTATTTTCCTAATTTAATATAAATAAAATAGCATATAGAGAAAGCGCCATATCGGTTAACCCGACATGGCGCTTTCTCTATTTTATAAATTTTCAATTAAAATATAGGTGTGCCATCAATGCAATAATTGGCAATGCAATTATCGTTCTGATTAAGAAAATAACAAATAGTTTAAAGATACTGACTGGAATTTTTGAGCCTAGTATCACCCCACCTACTTCTGATAAGTAAATTAACTGACTAATACTTAATGCACCGATAACGAATAATGTAACATCATTGCCTACGCCTTCAATTAATATAGAAGGTAAAAACATATCGGCAAAGCCTATTAATATTGTTTCTGATGCTTGCGCAGCTTCAGGGATTTGCAGCAATTCTAAATATGGTACAAACGGCTTACCTATAATTGCGAATATTGGTGTATAAGTCGCAACGATTGTCGCTAGTGTACCAATACTCATAACAACTGGTAAAATAACAAACCACATATCTACAACTGTTTTAAGACCTGATTTAAAAAATGATTTGAACCCTGGCGCATTGATACCTGTTTCAGTCGCCATATCAAAACCATGACTTAATGCAGTTTTATTTTCTGGTAATTTTTCAGTTCTCATTTCTTCAGATACTTCTTTTGAATATTCGTCTTTGATAGATTTTAATGGCCAAATTCTTGGCAAAACCAATGCACAAACAATACACGAAACAATAACTGAGAAGTAGAAATAGAAGAAATGGTTTTGCATATGTACTGTATCTGCAATGACGATTGCAAATGTTATAGATACTACACTGAAAGTAGTAGCAATAACTGTCGCCTCACGTCTAGAATAAAAGCCACTTTCATATTGCTTACTTGTTATTAATACCCCTACTGTGCCATCTCCGATAAACGATGCTAAATTATCTACTGTAGAGCGTCCTGGTAATGTGAATAAAGGTCTCATAATAGGTCTAAAGATTGGTCCTAAAAATTCTAACAATCCATATTCCATGAGTAATGGTAAAAACAATGCTGCAAATAAGAACACAGCAACTAATGTTGGTAATAGACTTTCAAATACAAGTCCGCCTGTGTCTGCAGAATAAATTACCTCAGTACCTACTTTCAAATAAGTCATCCATACAAAGACAACTGCTAATATTCTTAATAACAACCAGACGATTTTCACATTAAACGCGTTATATAAAAGGCCCTCTGGTTCTAATTTATTTTTCAATATTGTGGAACATAAGATTGTTAATATGCCTGATATTGTGATAATCAAAACAATAATTAAAGGCATTGCGTTCCCGAGAACATCTTGCAATAGTCCTGCTAAAAACGCGACGGGTAATGTGGTTTGTTTAACACCATCTTCAGTCACAGTAATAGGTACCAAAAACAAGATAATACCAATAAATGACAGGACTATGAATTTTAACCTACCTCGCACTAATTGTGATTTACTATATTTATTCATTTCATTCACCCCTTAGGTGTTTATATTTTTATATACACTTAAAAAAGCAACAGCAATAATTATAACCTATTATGTATAAATATGTAAATCAATAAATTCAGGTTTTTATTGTCTTCTTGTTTATGTATAAATAAAATAATTGACCCTAATCTTATTTAGGGTCAATTATACTTTATATGAAAGCGTTTCCTTTTGCAATTTTTTATTGCAAAAATATTAATTAAATTTTTCTCAATAAAAATAAAAAATATGGCACGCCAACGATTGCAACAATGACTCCTACTGGAATATCAAGAGGTGGATGAATACCTCGTGCTAAACAATCACTTATAGACAATAATAATGCACCAATTAATCCAGACATCATTGTGATATGCGTATGTTTATGACCAACTATTCTTCGTGCAATGTGTGGTGAAATCAGTCCTAAGAAACTCAAACCACCAACTACAGAAATGGATGCTCCAGCTAAAATAACTGCTAAAAGTAACAATATCATTTTTATTTTTTTCACTTTTGTTCCTAATGCAATAGCAATATCATCGCCTAATGTTAATATATCTAGCTGACGACAATAATAAAATATAATTGGTAATGCAATGATAAACCAAGGTAATATGACCAGCACATTAGACATATTATGTCCGTATAAACTACCAGTCAACCACACTAATGCCGTATTGGCATCTTGAGGATTACGAATTAATAAATATTGTACTATCGCTGTACAAATAGCACCAATCGCTAAACCTATTAATGCTAATTTGGAACCCTTAACATTAAATTTTGCAATTAAAACAGTTAAAATCAAACTAACACATAGCGCACCTACAAATGATCCAAATGGCAGTATAAATAGTGGTGCAGATGGAAATAGCATTATAATAGATACTGCTGAAAGACTCGCGCCCTTAGTTATACCAATAACAT
The DNA here is from genome assembly GCF_001431205.1 of Staphylococcus sp. NAM3COL9. Classification (GTDB taxonomy): domain Bacteria; phylum Bacillota; class Bacilli; order Staphylococcales; family Staphylococcaceae; genus Staphylococcus. Next base: position 14,312 of record NZ_LGPC01000016.1, read on the forward strand.
CTGGTGAGGCAAGGGCATTTCTTACAACGCCTTGAATAAGAGAGCCAGAAATTGCTAAACTACTACCAACTATTATAGCAAGTAACATTCTTGGTATACGATATTCGTTCAAAATAAAATTGTCCTGTATAAACAAACTTTTTACCGCTTCAATTGGATTAATCCATACTGCTCCGATAGACAATGATGCAATTGCTGAGATAATGATTAATATGATGACAATGCCATAACGAAAAGTTAATCTCCCAATCATAGTCTATCAACTCCTCTAACTGTAATGAATAAAAAGTATAGCGCCCCTACAAAAGATGTGACAATACCTACGGGTGATTCAAATGGAAACGCAATTAATCTACTTAATACATCAGATAGCAGTAATAAATCTGCACCAATAATCATAGTTAATGGAACCATTAACTTATAATCTGCACGAATATAGTGTTTCACTATATGTGGCACAATTAAACCAACAAATCCAATAGGACCTGCAATCGATACGGATGCACCAGCTAATATGATAACAAGTAATCCAGTAATAATACGAACAACTTTAACATTTTGACCTAGGGATTTAGCTAAATCTTCGCCTAGTTCCATAATTGTTAATTGTTTAGCTATAAATATTGCTCCTATAAATGCAATCATTAACCAAGGAAAAACACCTATAATTTGAGACCATTGTATACCTGATAATGAACCTACTAACCAAAACATCACTGTCGAAGTAGCATCCTCATTTAGTAATATAATGCCCTGTGTCATACTGGAAAAGAATAAGTGTATCGCCATACCTGCAAGTGCAAGTTTAACAGGGGTCATTCCTTTAGTAGAACCTGACAAAGTGTAAACAGTTAAACCACCTATAAAAGCCCCTAAAAATGCTAGAATCGTTGCGTATTCCGTTAAGGCAGGAACAATCATAGAAATAAATACAATCACAAATGAAGCACCTGAGTTAACACCAAATATTTGTGGAGATGCTAATGGATTGCGTGTCATAGCTTGCATAAGTAATCCTGAAATACCAAGTGCTGCCCCTATTAAAAGACCAGCTAACATCCGAGGCATGCGTACATTATGTATTAAAAAAGTTTGTTTTGTATCAATGTGTTTCACGCTATAGTCAATAAAATCTTGAATTGTAATGTGTGATGCCCCTACGCTAAGATTGAAGTATATAATGACAAAAAGCGCACACACACTCACAATAAATGTGAGTGTTGTACGTTTTTGAGTTTTTTGTTCTGTTGACTTAGTGGGGTTAATGATACGTGATTTAGTCATTTACCGTTCATCCTACTTTTGTTGTTTGTCATTTTGCTCGTTTTTTGAAATTTCAACAAGCTGTTTTGCTATTTCTTCAGAAGATATAATACCTCTAGCTCGCGCCCATGTATTTCTATCCACTACAGATACACGATCTTTTTTAACGGCATCTAAATCATTCCAAACAGGATCACTTTCTTGTTTTTTAAGATTTGGATCATTTTCACCTTTATCAGCCATGATAAACATACGACCTGGGTTAATATCTGATAATACTTCTGAATTTAATTGTAAATAAGGTCCTTTTAAATATTTAGATAAATTATCTGTTTTTGTTTTGTTTAGTGCATTATTAAAACCTAATTCTTTTAAAAGTTCTCCGACATATGTATTATCAGGGTGTGCTAATAAACCAGATTTTGCAACTACAGCAGGTAATACAGGTTGTGATTTATCCATAGTAATTTCCTTGCTATATTTGTCCATTAAATCGTTATGCTCTTTTAATCTTTCTTTACCTTTATCTTCTTTACCTACAGTTTTTGCAATTGTTTTAAAAGCTTCTAAATTATCTTTATAATCACTATCAAAACTTGGTAGCATAATAGTAGGTGCAATTTTTTCTAAATCTTTTTGGATACCTTTATGTCTGTTGCTATCGGCAATAATGACATCAGGTTTCTGATTACTAACTTCTTCTAAGTTTGGTTGCTTACGTGCGCCAACCGATGTATAATCTCCAATTTGTTTGCGAATAGGTTCAAGAATTCTTTCTTTTTTACCATCATCAGCTACACCTACAGGTTTAACATCTAATGCTGCAAGTGCATCAACAAATGAAAACTCTAATGCTACGACACGTTTTGGATTTTTTGCAACTTTTGTCGTGCCACCGTCATGTTTAATTGTAACACCATTTTTAGTGTCTTTGTCTGTATTGGATTTATCTGAATCCTTATCGCTAACGCTACCGCATGCAGTCAATAAGACAACAGTTAAAGTTAAAAACAGGATACCCATAATTTTATAACTATGTTTCATCGTTTTCACTCCTTAGATATGTATATTTACATATCTAATTCTATTGATAATGATTATCGGTGTCAATAAAAATTTTAAAAACTTTTGTTGAAATTTATATTCTATTTGATTTTCGGACATTAAAATTGTAACAAAGGCTTTCAATCACTTTATCTTCGGTATAGTGCTTCTCTAAATTTGGCATATACATGCTTTGGGCTAATGCTTTATAGCCTAAGCTAAATTGAACTTTATCCCCAATTTGATAATGGTCTTGATTTAATAAGTCAATCATAACATGATCGCTTGTTCCCCCCACTACTTTAACATAATGATGAAGTGGTTTAATATCTTCAACGAATGTATCTAGATTACCAATATCGACAATGGCTTGCAAATATTGTTTTCCTGTTAAAATATCAATGCGAGGTTTAATTTCTACAATTTCCGCTTCTAAAATAATAGCATCTTGATATAATGATGCGATGGGGTGATTAGTTGTTGTCTCAACTCCTCTAAAGAGCGTTTCGCCAATTCTCAACTCATTTATCTTACCCATATCTTGATAAAGCATTTGTGGTAACATACTAGAATTTCCACCGGAAATTATTTTGAAACGCATATGTGTTTCAATTTCAACTGAATCAACAAATTGATTGATCAGCGCCACATCTTCTTCTGTGGGAATAACTGATTGAAAGCACATGAAATTAAAAGCTAATCCAATCACATTAATATGATCCATTTGCATAATTTTATTAATATTATCAACAATATCATACGTAAGTATGCCCTCTCTTGAATCCTTCCAATCAACCATAAGTAGTATCTGATGCTTAACTTGTTGTTGACTTGCTATTTCATTCAACCGCTGAATCGTTGCCATTTCAGTTTGGATACTTATATCAGTAAACCTCACGACATCTTCAAGTTCATTCTGGCTTGCTGTTCTAATCATTGTAAATGATAAATTATTATCAGAGCTCTTAGTAATATTTTCTATACGTGCATCAGCAAAATGTGTTATGCCTACACGTTTTAATGTTTCCACAATTTGACTATCTCCACCAACACATTTAATAACTGGTGTAAATTGTATATGATTCTGTTGAAAAATTGATAACAATATTTGGGCGTTATATTTTATTTTTGATAAATTTATCTTTATTTCAGCCATCTACTACACCTCTTTATATATCGGATTCCTTAAATCTACCGTTACATATTGTTTTACCTTACTTTCCATTCTCATACGTAAAAGTGCTTTGACAGTTATCGTAGGACCAAATAATACTTGTTTTAATTTTTGTGCATGGGCTTTATTTGGATCTATTGCATTCTCAACAATATCACCTACTATTTCAAATAATGTTGCTTCTGGCACTAATTCATATTGAACAAAATGATGTATAAGTTCTGCAATTTGATTTTGTATGACGGCATGTTGGAACTTTGCAATAACTGCGTCAATATTTTCTGCGATTAAACTGGTGTTTGTGATATCAATATTAGGCTCCTTATTTTTTAAAGTTGTTAAATCAATTCTAGATCCTCCTAAATCCCTGATAGAAAACTTCATTTGATAGTTTGGACCAAGATTAACAATTGTATTTTGCATATGTGCTTCCAAGGCAATACCATAGTCTTGAATATATGCTATTAAAGGTTCTATCAACGTTTTGCTATACTGCCATATAAACTTTTTGATTGACGTTTCTTTTACACCATCACTCACCCAATTTAAGTAACTATCTACGGTTATATTATTATCAATTGGATTTTTATTAACTAAACTAGCAGTTACTAGAGTTGTCCCATTATCTGGAATATACGGCTGATGTCTAACAATACATGCTAGATGTCGTGCGATATCGGGTTCCGTTTTAGCGTGAATACCAAAGGGTTCCATAGCTACCTGTAACTCTGGATAAATACTTAACATATCTTGTAATTCATAGCTTAATTTCGGACCATCAACCGTAGTTACGCTAGACACTGTTCTTACAGCACTAGTTGCTTGTATATTAACTGGTAATTTAATATGAAATGGCTTATGGATTAATTGCATTGTTCGAAAAGACAATGTTGCCTTTGATTCAACTTCAAAAGGCGTCGGTAATAATCTTTTTTCAACTATCCAATCTGCAAATTTATGCGCAATCACATTATCATATTGCCATGGATGTATAAGTATCACTCTATAGTCATTTAATTCTAATTCATGTGGGGCTATAAATGCCTTTAATTTATATCGATATTCAGGAACCACAACATTTAGCATATATTCAGGATCGTCTTCCATAGACGTAGTTACACAGTATGCTTTATGGATAAGCATTACTTTTAATGGAATTATTTTTTCAAATTCAGGTGCATAGTGTTTCACTTCTTCAACTGTTAAAGGTAGTTTTGTTTTAGATAAAGGATGTGTAGGATGTCCTTCAACTACGAGACTCTCAGAATAATTTAAATCATTAATTTGTTCCAAAGCGACCATATGTTGTAGCCATGAGAAAAAATTAATTGTTTCTGGCATCTTAGAAAACTTTAATGTAGCGTGTATCAATGATTGTCTTTGTTCAAAATGTTCATAGGTTAACGCAAAGCCCTCTCTACTCGATAGCAACTCATCTATTAACCGACTACTTATTGAAATATTAAAATAAGTTTCTAAAATTTCAAACAATTCCTCTAACGACTTAATAAATATTTGTGATTTACCTTTAATATACGAAATTTCACCATAAAACTCATAACGTTCCATAGCACTTTTTCTGGTTTTATTTAATTGCAACGCTTGGCCTTTATATTGTATCTCAACACAATAACCATATTCTTTAAAGAACATATTGTCTGAAAAAATTTGCTCTTTAATCATTGCGTTAATAATACGATATTGTACATTTCTATCTGCCAATTGCCATGTTTCATGCATCATACAGTACTTCCTCCATTTTTTCTTTGCCTTCTAGTAATTACACTGAATAACAATGCTATGACAAATGTGCTTGTTCCCATGATAATAAATGTTTCTATAATACCTATAAGTTCCGCTAAAAAACTCATAATCATTGCTCCTAATGGAATCATACCTCTATCCATCATCACTACACTAAGAATCTTCCCTCTATGTTCAGGTTCTACTCGAAGCTGAAAGTATATTCTATTGGTCGTACGTGCCCATTGGCTAAATAAGCCTATAAAAAATAAAGCCGTAAATAGTAAATATATATTACTACTAACGGTGCAGAGTAACGCAAAGCCAAATAATATAGAACTGATATAGTACATTTTAACCATAGATATTTTTTCCAAAATATTAGGTAAAACTATTGTTGCTATAATGCCCCCTATTGCACAGCATGTCATAGCACTACCAAATATTGTCACTTGATTTGGAAATGTCTTATCAGTTAATACTGGCAAAAGCGTAGTATATGTAAAGCCAGTTGCCATAATTAAAAGTGATGTTACAAATATTCTAGCGCCTACTTGATTATCTTTAAAATAGTCTATAACATATCTGAAACTCACTTCTGAAGATACTTTTGATAACATATTCTGACTGAACGATAAAGGCAAGCACAGTAGTAACGATATGAAATAACAAATCGCTTGCACACTAAAACTAATTTGTGCATTATAAGTAGCCATAATAAATCCGGCTATTGCTGGACCAATTGAGCGACAAATATTAATAATAAACGAATGATAAGCCACGGTTTGGGTCGTTGTTAAACGATGAGTTAAATCTGGTAACACCGCTTGACGCACCGGCGTTTCTATTGCGCTCATTATGCCACGTCCTAAGGAATATAACAAAAAAACAATTATAGGTAACTGTTCACTTTGAAATGTTAAAATACACAATATAGTTGTTAGAATAAATGAAGAGGTTATTGATATTTTCAATAATTTCCCTCTATCACATCTATCGGCTAAGCTCCCAGCCCATACACTTATGAGTAGAATAGGTACGAGTCGAAAAAAATTAATCAATCCTAAATAAATTGCGTTATGATATATAGTAAACACATACCAGTTTAGCGTAATTTGGCCAATCCAATTTCCTAAGAACAGTAGGAAAGAACTAGGGAAAAAATACTTTGCCATAAAATTCCTCCTGTTTTTAATTGATAATGGTTATCATTATCGATATTATGGATTATACAAATATATTACACATTTGTAAAATAATTTTTTAGAGGTGCATTATGAATTACAAAAAAGATGATAGCAATTTAATTGTGGATCTAACAAATGACGAAGCATATGCTTTGTCTTATTTACACGGTACAAACTCGGAGTGGGCAAACGCTTTTAAAAATGTATTATTAAAAAGTCGTGATAAAATTTCACAACGTTTAATCACTTCTTTACATAGAGAAGATTTAGTTCATAGTCGAGAAAACAGTCAGATTATAGCTACAAGACAGCTAGACTTTAACATCGAAATGCCACAACCTTATGTATTAAAAATAGTTTTTCCAAATGACAAAAAAACACTATATGCACCCATTTCGGGTCAACATGCATTCGATAGAATTGATGTTGAAGGGCCTTTTTATTTTGAATGCAATAGTAGATTAGAACGTATTTTACATCCTAATGAAATATTGGATTCTATCTTAATAGAATCACCTGTTTTAGATAATGATGCTAGCAATCAATTTAAAGACGATATGAATAATAGTGTCGCAAATATGGCGATTGCACTTAGTTATCAATTAATCACATTATCAATAAATAATGAACCGCTTTTAGAATTAATTATAAATGAAAAGGATAGTTATTTACGCTCTGAACAAGCAGTCATTGAAGGTCATCCATTACACCCTGGCGCAAAATTACGCAAAGGTATGACACCCCAAACAGCAATTGAATATTCGTCCGAATTTGCTAATGAGATTAGCATGAAATTTATTTTAATACATTGCGACATTGCTAAAGTTCAAACATTAACAAAAGCATATAACGATACTATTTTTACATTATTTGAAGGATTGTATGAGGTAGTTTGTAATACGATAAGCAGAGATGAAATAGAGTCATATTATGTCATGGCAGTCCATCCATGGCAATACGATGCTGTATTAGCAAGCGATTATGCGAATGAACTTAAAAAGCAACAACTGATTCCTTTAGATTATACTTTAATTTACTTTGCCGGTTTATCTTTTAGAACATTGATGCCGCATTACCCAGAGACTGCACCACATATTAAATTATCTACAAATGTTCATATCACCGGTGAAATACGCACCTTATCTGAACAAACAACCTTTAATGGACCGCAAGTCACAGCGATAATAAACAAAATAAAAAAGCATGATCCTTTGTTTAGTAATATTAATGCAGATACAATCGATGAATTAGCTGGTATCCATTTTTATAATAAGGAAGATACGTCTGGTAAACAAATTGTAAAAAGTGAACAATTAGGCTCACTATTTAGAGAAAATATTTATAATTTAATCGCTCCAAATACAACGCCGATGATACCTTCCAGCTTAGTTGCTCAATACGCAAACAATCAAGAGACACCAATCGTGACACTGATCAAGAAATATACTAATACTCATAACTTTAAAAATTATGAAGATGCATGTATCGATTGGATGCAACATTATAGTCAAGCACTAATTGATTTAGCGCTCCCATTATATGCAAAATATGGTATTGCGTTGGAGGCTCATTTACAAAATTCGATTGCCTCATTCAAGGAGGACGGTTTAATTCACACGTTATACATACGTGATTTCGAAGGACTGCGCATCGACAAAAACTATTTAAATCAAATGGGGTATAGTACAAGCAATTTCCATGAAAAATCTTTAATCCTTACGGATCAATCGCAAACTGTCTTTAATAAAATGTTTTATTCTAGTATCCAGAACCATCTTGGCGAATTAATTTTGACCATAGCCCAATCAAGTAATAACAAAAATTTAGAACAAAACATTTGGTCTATGATAAGTGATATTATATTTAAAAAGTTACAGGAAATTGAAAATTCAATGAATAATACACCTAGAATCAATGATATACAATCCATTTTATTTGCTCCTAAAATTGACTATAAATGTGTAACAACCATGAGACTTAAAGATGAAGCCGATTACTATACTTATATTCAAGTCAATAATCCTCTATATCGTATATTAGATTAATACTTACACTTAAAATACAAAATAAAAATACCGATAAAGCATAAGCTTTATCGGTATTTTTTATTAAAATGAATGTTCTTAACTATTGTAAGCCTTTTTCCTCGTTATTTGAGTTTTGGCTTTTTTCATTTTTTTGAGACCATTCTTTTTTAGTCATTACATCTTCAACGCGCATGTTAACTTCAACTACGTCAAGACCAGTAATATATTTAACTTGTTCTTTAACTAAGTCTGTTACTTTACGGAAGATTTTAGGTGCTGACTCACCGTATTCTAATATCACTTTCAAATCAACAGCTGCTTGTTTTTCTCCAACTTCAACGCTTACGCCTCGTGAAACGTTCTCGTTGCTTCCGAATGAGTTAGAAATACTATCGACGAATCCGCCTTTCATTTCTAAAATACCACTTACTTCACGCGCTGCGATTCCTGCAATTTTTTCAATTACTTCATCAGAAAATGATAGTTTATTTGAAAATTGTGGTTCTTGTTCTTGTTTTTGTTCTTGTTGTTGCTTTTGTACTTCTTGTTCATTAACTCCAGTTTGATTATTATATGCTTGTTTTGCTTTATTATTATCTACTGCCATATTAAAATCTCCTTTGTCTTCTCAATTTTTAAAAATATAATTTTAAGTCATTTTCAATCTTTGGAAATACTAACTCCATCGATTTAAGAAATTTAAAAAGTCTTGCTTACGGTCTTTAGTATACCCGATTGCAATTCCAATCAAACATAATATTAAGATTAATATTGTACTCCAGAAACCTAGTGTTAAGAATAATATTGCGATAATCAAGAATGCTAAGAATCCAATGATTCTCCATTTAAATACTTTTAAGAAATCAACAACTTCTTGTGTAGAATCTTGTCCATTTTGGTGATTATTATTAGCCATGATAACCCTCCCTTACAACACACGTTTGCCTGAGGTTTTTTGATCTCTAACGTTGACCTCTAGTTTTGATACTGGTAATTCAGTAAAGTGTTCTACGTTCTGCTTAATGTCATTTCTAATTTCTTCCGTTAACGATTTAACTTGAACATCACCTGGTACAAAAAAATCTGCTTTCAAAGCAATATGTGATTTTTTCTTCTTGTTATACAATTTAGCAATCACATTCGGTTGACGAATTTGTTCATATTGTACAAGTGTATCGTATGCTGATTTTTCAATTGCTTTTCTCGATACATAAATATGACCATCGTTGAAATCTTTGTAAAGTCCGGGTTTTCTATGCGTAGGTTTAAACAAGCTGAATAGTAGTATCAGACCAATTAAAATGAGTAACGCTGCCAAACCTATTAAGGTCGGTTCAAACCAATTAAACTTTGTTAAGTAATCTTGATACTGAGTAATTCTAGAATCTTTGATATACATAAACAGTAAAACACCAACAATTACTACAATTAAAAGTCCTAATATAAAATTTTTAAGTCGCTTCACCTCGTATGACACCTCCTATGTTTCTAAATTATGTACTTGTCATATAAGACTAATACCCTTAATAAAAATCTTAAAAACATTTTTATTGTATTTTTTAAATAATTTCTATGGCAAAATAAGTTTGCTCTAGTTATTTCTGTTCTGATTTTCAGTCGTTTCTATTTCTTTATTGTCTTTCGCTTCTATATCGTCTTGATTTGCTTTACGATATTGTAAAAGCTGATTATCCGTGACAAGTAATTTATTGCTAGGTCTCGGCTTTTCTATAGCTAAGGATTTAAAGAGTGAACATATCATTAATATAATGACGATGGAGAATGGTAAGGCTGCGATAATTAACAGGTTTTGAATCGATTGTGTTCCTCCTGTGTAAATCATAATCATTGCAAATAATGCTAAAATAATGCCCCAACTGACTTTGACTAAACCAGAAGGATTAATACTACCCTTAGAACTCAACATACCTAATACATATGTTGCTGAGTCAGCTGATGTTACAAAGAAAATCATAATGACTATGAGTGTAATAATACTCAATGTAAATCCTAATGGGAAATGTTCCAGCGTAGCAAATGTCGCTGTTTCAGTTGCCTCTTTCGCGATATTCGCAATACCATTTTGTTGTAAGTAAATTGCTGATGCACCAAATACTGCGAAAAATAGGAAACATACAAGTGCTGGTACAAATAGCACACCTAATATAAATTCTTTAATTGTTCTACCACGAGATACACGAGCGATAAAGATTCCAACAAATGGAGCCCATGAAATCCACCAAGCCCAATAAAAAATCGTCCATTGTTGTAGCCATTGGAATTTTTCGCCACTTGATTGCGGTATACGTAAACTCATCTTAAAGAAATTAGCAATATAATCTCCTAATGAATTGGTAAATGTATTTAAAATCGTTAGTGTAGGTCCTACACAGAACAATAGGAGTAATACAATGAACGCTAACGCCATATTAATATTGCTTAAGTTCTTAATACCTTTATCAATTCCTGACCAAGCCGACCAAGTAAATAATAGAGTTGCTATGATAATGATAATAACTTGAGTCACAAAATTAGAAGGTATTTCAAATAAGAAGTTCAACCCTTCATTGATTTGTAACGCACCAAAACCAAGGGTTGCAGCAACACCCGTTACAGTAGCGATAATTGCAAGGACATCAATTGCCCCACCGATAGGACCTTTCATCATTTTACTACCTAAAACAGGTATGAGCGTAGCGCTGACTAATCCCGGATAACCTTTGTGGAAATTAAAGTACGCAAAAACGAGGCCCACGATACCATATACAGCCCATGCATGCACGCCCCAGTGAAAGAATGAAAATTGCATCGCATCATTAATTGCAGTTTGCGTTCCTGCTTTATGTAATGGGGTTAAAGTAAATGCATGACTGATAGGTTCAGAAGTTGTCCAAAAGACTAAACCAATCCCCATACCTGCACTAAATAACATTGCGAACCATGATTTTAATGAAAATTCAGGATCTTCGCCTTCTTCACCTAATGTAATAGATGAATATCTAGAAAATAATAGATAAATACATACAATTAATATAACTAATACAAGTAATAAATAATACCACCCAAAAGTAACTGCTATAAAATTCGTTATAGTTTGAGTAACTGATTCTAATTGTTTCGGTAATATTGCACCATAGAGTACAAATAACGTACAGATAGCTAATGCCACCCAAAATACTACCGCCATTTTTTTTAAATGCATAACAAAAATACACACTCCCTTTACTTTATGTAACATACATACCCTATCATACTTAATATATTCTATATTTGTAACCATTTTTAAAGATTATAAAAACTTATTTAAATACTATTATTCGATTTATTAAAGATTAAATTATAATAAAATTACATATTTAAAAGCCTTCCAATTATTCACCCATGAAGTAATTGGAAGGCTTATCTAGCATTTATAAGTTATGATCCTTGATTGAGTTTAATTACTAATTTACCAATCATGTTTTCATTTTCAAGTTTCGTATGTGCATCGAACAGACTATTTGCTGTTAGACCATCTATCACTTTACTTAATGTAGGTTGATATACACCCGATTCTATTTTTTTAGAAATATCCGTTAAATAATCACGATGTAAAGTCATATCTTCAGTCTCATGTAGTGGTCTTGAATACATATATTCATGTGTAAATGTAATACTTTTGTCTTTTAGTAGGTTTAAATCTTGTTTGTTTTTAAAAGCAACAATGGTTGCAATGATTCCTCTTGTTTTTACGAGTTCTATCATTTTTTCATAGTATTGGTCTGTATCAAACGTACAGAAAATGTAATCAACTTCGCTTATTTCATATTTTTCAAACTCTTTAATTAAATCATTTTTATGATTTAACACAATATCTGAACCCATATCTTTAGACCAATTATACGTTTCTTCTCGTGAAGCGGTTGTGATGACATGTAGTCCATGGTGTTTGGCTATTTGTGTTGCAATACTTCCTACACCACCTGCACCATTGATAATTAAAATAGACTTACCTTTATTATCTTCTGGGTTATGTGAAATTTTAAATACATCAAATAACGTCTCTGAAGCAGTGAGTCCTGTTAAAGGTAAACTTGCAGCTTCAGTAGCACTTATATTTTTAGGTTTTTTAGCAACAAGACGCTCGTCAACAAGTTGATATTCTTGATTAGAACCTTGATATGCTGGAGAACCAGAATAAAACACTTCGTCACCAACTTTAAAATGATTAATCTCCTCACCTATCGCTTCTACAACACCAACAGCATCAAAGCCTAAAACTCGTGGTGGTTGGTCAACAGGAGACTGTCTTATTTTCGTATCTACAGGATTAATGCTCATAGCTTGTACACGTACTAAGAGCTCGTATTGTGTTGGTTCAGGTCGTTCAACTTCAAATTCATAGAACTGATTTCCTTCATCTAGATTAAAACGAGTATCTGCACCTATTGCTTTCATATAACATATCCCCTTTAATGTTTAGATATTGTCTGACACCTGTATAACTTGTTTGCCAAAGTTATCGCCTGTAAATAAGTTTCTAAATGCCTCTGGTATATTTTCAAATCCGTTCATGACTGACGTTTTTGTTTTTATTTTATCTTCTTGTACCCACTGTGCAAGTTGTTTACTCGCATTTGCGAAATCATCTGCATAATTTGCCACAATAAACCCTTTCATTAACGCTTGTGATTTTATGAGTATAGGTTGAATACGTGGTCCGTGTTCAATCGTTGTATCATTGTAACCAGAAATTGCTCCACAAACAGGAATTCTAGCAAATTGATTTAAGTGTTTCATTACTTCGTCAGCAATCGATCCACCTACGTTTTCATAGTATACATCTACACCATTTGGTACTGCTTTAGCAAATTGTTCTGAAAAATCATCTGATTTATAATCTACACTCACATCAAAACCTAATGTTTCTGTTAAGTATGTTGTTTTTTCAGGGCCACCTGCAATGCCTACAACATAAGCACCTTTTAATTTAGCAATTTGCCCTACCACAGAACCAACTGCGCCAGATGCAGCAGATACTACAACTGTTTCGCCTTCTTTCGGTTGTCCAATTTTTAATAGACCATGATACGCTGTTTGACCAGGCATTCCTAATACACTTAAATATAAATGTAGTGGAACATCTGTATTAGATACTTTAATAACATGCTTTGCTGGAACATTGCTTAGTTTTTGCCAAGGTAATTGACCAGTAACAATGTCACCTTTTTCAAAATCATCTGCTTCTGATTCAATGACTTTACCAACAACATGTCCTGATAAAGGTTCATCAATTTGGAATGGTTTGATATAAGAATCACTATCATCCATACGCCCACGCATATATGGATCTACTGATATATATAACGCTTCTATTTGAATTTCATCTTTTTTCGGCACATCTATTTCAACAGTTTCATATTTAAATACCTCATCTGAAGGAATGCCTTCAGGTCTCTTTGCTAATACGATTTGTTCTGTATTCATTATATTGCCTCCATTCGCTATTTCCTTTCATTTTATAGTGATACAGCTTTGCAATCAATCAAATCGCTTATTCAGCTCTATATGGCTATGTTATGCTTACTTTAAATTCATATACTGACTAATGTAAAAGAATAAGGAGATATTTAAGTGAAACTAAGTATTTTAGACTATGTTCCAATTTTTGAAGGCCGCAACCCGACACAAGCTTTAAATCATACCATTGAATTAGCTCAATTAGCTGAGTCATTAGGCTTTTATCGCTACTGGGTTGCAGAGCATCATCAAGTGTTCTCTGTGGCCTCTAGTGCGCCTGAAATGGTTATGATGTCACTCTTAGAACAAACCACTTCCATTCATATTGGAAGTGGCGGTATTATGCTGCCTCATTATAGTGCATATAAAATTGCAGAACAATTTAAATTAATGGAAGCACGTCACCCTGGACGCGTCGATTTAGGGACAGGACACTCGCCTAGCTTTAAAAATGTAAATCATGCTTTAAATGAAACTAAAACAAAAGATATAAGTTATAAAACACAAATTAATGATTTAATACATTATTTTAATGGTGACAATACTCATGATCATCGTTTTAAAGGGTTACATGCAACGCCATTAATCGATACAAAACCAAGTATGTATATATTAGGTATGAGTAAACAAAGTGCTACAATTGCTGCAGAAAAGGGATTACCTTTCGTGGTTGCGCTAATGGGTCAAGCTAACCATAATACTGAAAATGTTATTAATCATTATCGTCATTTATTTAAAAAATTTCATCCTGAAAGCGAATCTTATGTCATTATCTCTACGTTTGTAATTACAGCAGAAAATCAATCACAAATTACTCAATTAGAGTATGCATTTCATTTATGGTTAATACGCATTGGTTATTTGAATCAGCCTGAATTTTATCCTTCAATTGAATCAGCAATGAATCGACAACTGTCAACACGTGAACAAGATAAAAAGAATCATAATCAAAATAGAGTGATTTCAGGTTTACCTGATGATATTATGAAAGAATTGAATGATGTTACTTTAAGATTTAATGCTGACGAAATTATGATTCAACCACACGTTTTTGGTGAAACACACCGAAAAACATTGTTAGAGTTAATTGCTAAGCAAAACATGACAGAATATTAAATAAAACAACATATCAACCAAATTTAACTTAATGGTTGATATGTTGCTATTTTGCATGATATTTTAATCTAAAGATCTTTATCCCATAAGAATCCATTTATTTTATCTTGCACTTTTTTATTATTTGCTAGTTTCCCATGCTCTGCATTAGGGCCCTGCACTTTAAATTCTTCATATGATTTTACATTGTCACCTAATAAATATTTTAATGATTTTGAAGATACATTCGTCACCCTACCATCTGAATCAGTGCCATCTTCTATATCTCCATATATATTTAATACATTTACGTTATCAGGATATTTATGTTTCATAGCTCTTAATTCTTTATAATCATCCATCATTTTATTAGGTTTACCATTTTTATCTAATTCAACATTTAATTTTTTGCCATCTACATCTACCTTACCATTAAAGTTTCCAGCTAAATTTACTACTTTGTTTAAAGTTGGTAGTTGTTCATCGTCTCCATAATTTAACATATAGTAACTAAATGACTTATTACTCATAGAATGTGCAACAAAATTAAATTTTTCAAAGTTATATTGATAGTTTGTTGCAACGATGGCATTTCTTATCCATTTCGCATTTTTTTCTACATTTTCATTATTATTATCTTCTAACTTAATTTTAATAATTGGATACTTGGATTTACTCGTTAAATTTCCATCGAATGTCACCTTTCCATCTGTTGAAACATAGGCCTGAATAACCTCTTTTGAGGCACCTGACTTAATAGCTGAATTTACTAGAAAATTCCCCGAATCTGCTGACCCTTTATATCCATGAAGGTAAAATGTAGGTATTGCTTCCTCGGAATCACTTCTGACAGGATATTCGTTATTTCCATAATATTTAATTACTAAAAACACTACACTTAATAAGGCAACGAGCAAAACGATAAGTAGTACTGTATAAAAATTACGAGAGTTCTTTTTATATTCCATGTAATCACGCCCTATATTATAAAGTTATTTTCTTTAATTACCCAACATCTTATCATACTTAACGTTTTAAAATAAAATTTTATTTTGTAATACAAAAAAGCACTCTCCAATATAATTGGAAAGTGCTTTTTAATATCGAACACAAATTGTCTACACTAATTTGCGTACTGTATCTGGAAGCAAAAAAATTCGCAACAGTTGCAGTAGTAATATTAACGTTTTGAGAATTGTGGTGAACGACGAGCTTTTTTAAGACCTGGTTTTTTACGTTCTTTCATACGAGGATCACGAGTAAGTAATCCAGCGCGTTTTAAAGAACCTCTGTATTCAGGATCTGCTTCTAATAATGCACGAGCAATACCGTGACGGATTGCTTGAGCTTGCCCAGTAAATCCACCGCCGTGAACGTTAACTAAAACATCATAGTTCCCTTTAGTTTCTGTAACATCAAACGGTTGGTTTATGTCTAAAATTAATGATTCAAATGGTAAGTAGCTACGTACATCGCTGCCGTTAACAGTAATGTTACCTTCACCTGGTACTAAACGTACACGTGCTACTGAGTTTTTACGACGGCCTGTGCCTCTATATTCAACTTGTGCCAATGTAATTTCCTCCTTTTAATTAACCACGTAACTCGTAGTTTTCTGGTTGTTGTGCAGCGTGTGGATGTTCAGCGCCACTATATACAAATAATTTTTTACCTTGTTTTTCGCCTAAACGCGTGCTTGGTAGCATACCTTTAATTGAATTTTCAAGTAAACGTTCTGGATTCTTAGCTTTTAACTCACCAGCAGAAATTGATTTGATTCCGCCTGGGTGGTTTGAGTGACGATAATACATTTTATCTTGCTCTTTGTTACCTGTAAAATGTATTTTTGAAGCGTTGACGATAATTACATAATCACCTGTATCAACGTGTGGTGTATAAGTTGCTTTATTTTTACCGCGTAAAATAGTTGCTACCTCTGATGATAAACGACCAAGTGTTTTATCTTCAGCATCAATAACATACCATTTGCGCTCAATGTTTGATTCATTAGCCATAAATGTTTGACGCATATAATTGTCCTCCTAGAATAAATAAATGTTTCTTGTTTAATAGTTATTACTTTTAAGTTTAGATGTCATTTATTTTGTTAATTTTTTGTTCTTGTTCTACGTGCTTCTATATCTTGTTACACAATAAGATTCCGGGGCTTATCGTGGGTGATATAAAACAATACCGTTAGTAATCGTATAATTTTTAAGCCATTTTGTCAATCTTATTTAATCATTTTGTGATGATTTTTTTTGATGTATTTTTATATCACTACCAAAGTCATTGATTAACGCTGAAGTTGTCAAATAAATCCGCTCTAAATATAATCCTTCTGATGGTGCAGTAAACGGAACCTGATTACGATCTTTCATCATTAAAAGCTCAGGTACCTCTTCAGGATTACGCTTTCCTTTTCCAACTTCTATTAGAAACGCCATAAGCACACGTACCATATTATATAGGAATCCTGAGCCTGTGACAATATAATCCAGACCATTTTCTGTAATTTTAATGCGACTTTCATATAACGTGCGAACTTTACTCTCTACTTCTGTTTTTTGTGAACAAAAACCCGTAAAATCATGCGTTCCTATAAATAATTGGGCTGCTCTATTCATTTTTTCAATATCCAATGAATCAGTAATATATGTTTTTAAACCACATTGAAAGGGATCCTTATGCTCAGATTGATAAATTCTATAACGATAAGACTTTGCAACACAATCATACCTACAATGAAAATCATCGTCGATGAAGGTTACATCATTTACATATACATCATCAGGCAAAGCGCGGTTCATTACGTACTTCCATTGTGACGCAGCGATGTTCAATTCTGTATCAAAATGAAAATATTGCTCTAGCGCATGGACTCCTTTATCTGTTCTGCTACTTGGGTTAAT
Organism: Staphylococcus sp. NAM3COL9; assembly: GCF_001431205.1. GTDB lineage: Bacteria > Bacillota > Bacilli > Staphylococcales > Staphylococcaceae > Staphylococcus. The sequence continues at coordinate 32,256 of NZ_LGPC01000016.1, forward strand.
TCGCACATGACGTTTATGCATTCTTTTAAGTATTTTCTCAAACTGTTGTTGTACTGTTCTACCATTTTGTTGTATTTGAAAACCAAGAAACTGACTTCCTTGATATGAAATATTTACTAAAACACGCATCCTGCATTACACTCCTATATATTTTAAAACAAACAATATCACTGCTATCGGTATTAGTAATGTGAGTACTAATACATCTGGCCATCGCCATTGCAACTTACGATAACTCGTACGTTGTTTTTTAATATCGTAACCTCTTACTTCCATTGCGATAGCTAAGTCTTCTGCTCTTTGAAATGCAGAAATAAACAATGGTATTAATAATGGTATAAATGCTTTTACTCGATTAACCAACCCTCCAGCGCTTATTTCTGAGCCACGAGATTTTTGAGCTAAAATAATTTTATCTAACTCATTCATCAGTGTTGGTATAAATCGCAATGCTATCGACATCATCATACTCAATAGATGCACAGGTATTTTAACGAGTTTCAATGGTGAGAATAGCCTTTCAAATGCATCTGTTAAGTCAATTGGACTTGTCGTTAATGTTAATATCGTTGAAATCATAATGATGAACATTAGTCTCAAGACAATATAAATACCTTCTAAAATACCATGTGTATCGATAGAAATAATTGAAAGCTCAAATATTCTTGTACCACCTTTGGTTAGAAACAAATGCATGAGAAAGGTAAAGATGAGAAATATCCAAATTGGCGTCAATCCTTTTACTAAAAACCATAATTTAATATGGGCTAACTTCATGAAAACTAATATTAATAGAAACAACCAAAAATAAGTAGCAAACGAATGTGCAAAAAAGATTAATACAATAAAGAAGAAGACAAAGATCAATTTTGAACGTGGGTCCAAACGATGAATTATTGTATCTAACGGAAGATAGCGGCCTATGATAAACTTATCTCTCATGTTGTTGCCACTCCTTATACATTTCAATAAATTCTGCTTCAGTTAATGCAATTTTATTAAAATGATATTGATGTTTATCTTCAATATCTCTTTGCAATTTCACAATATTAGGTACATCTAAGTGCATTTGCTTCACATAATTCGTATCACTAAATAGTTTACGTGGCGCACATGAATCAATAAGTTTGCCATCGCTCATAATTTTAACTTCATCTACATATTTTGCTACATCATTCATTTCATGCGTTACAAGGATGATTGTTTTCTGCTGTTCTACTTGAAGTTTTTTTATTAACTCCATGATTTGTTTTCTACTTTTTGGATCAAGCCCTGCAGTAGGTTCATCTAAAATAACAATGTCTGGATTCATTGCCAGTATTGATGTAATTGCGATTTTTCTCATTTGCCCACCTGACATTTGAAAAGGAGACTGCTGCAATATATCCCTGTTAAACCCAAATTCTAATAGTAAACGAAATGCACGTTCTTTTACTTCGTTAAGAGGCATATTAAAGTTTTGAGGACCAAAAAGAATCTCTCGTTCAACTGAATCTTCGAATAGCTGTGACTCTGGAAATTGAAATACAACCCCTACTCGTTTACGTATTTGCTTTAAAATCTTATCTTTAGTCTTATGGGTGATTGTTATATCATTGACTTCTAACGCGCCACTAGTTGGCTTTAAAAGGCCATTGAAATGTTGAATCAATGTCGATTTACCTGAACCAGTTTGTCCTATCACAGCATAGTATTTCCCTTGTTCAAATGAAGTTACAATATTTTCCAATGCGAGATGCTCAAACGGAGTGCCATTTTGATATACATAACTAACTTGGTTAAAATGTACTGTCATAATTTTCTTACCAACCCTTCATAAGTTATGTAATCAGTAACACCTAATAACTGAGAATTCATCCGCATCGAAAATGGAAGGTCTAAACCAATCTTTGTGAGTTCCTTACCATCATTGAAAATTTCTTGTGGTAACCCAGTTTGATATACAGTACCTTCATTCAACACCACTACATGGTCAGCCTCTACTGCTTCTGACAAATCATGTGTAATAGAAATAATCGTAACATCTTTTTCCTCTTTTAAACGATGAATTAATGTCAGTAACTCATTTCTACCAGCAGGGTCTAACATAGATGTAGCTTCGTCTAATATAATGATATCTGTATTCAAAGCAAGAACCCCTGCAATTGCAACACGTTGCTTTTGGCCTCCTGAGAGAGACTGAGGTTCGTATGTAGCTCTATCTAACATTTCTACGTCAGCTAATGCTTCAGGCACAATCGTCTGCATGCTTTCATATGTAACACCATTATTTTCTAAACCAAATGCAACATCATACTCCACTGTAGAGCCGACAAATTGATTTTCAGGATTTTGGAACACGATGCCAATGTACTGTCTTAAGTAATTCAAATTATTTTCGTGAATTAATCTATTACGCAAATAAATATCACCATTAAATGGTGATTCTATGCCTATCATTAGTTTAGCAATAGTAGACTTACCTGAGCCATTATGTCCTACGATTGATGTCCATTTACCTTTTGGAATATCAAAAGATACGTCATTTAACGCAAATCGTTCATCACTATTATATTTAAATGAAACATGATTAAATGTAATAATATTATCTCGCGTTTTCATATCAATTGCCTCCAAAAATTTATATTCATCATTGTTGTATACTTAACCTATTTTACATGAAATTTTCTAAAGAAGCACTAGTAAAGTCTAAAGAAGCATTGCTATAAAGAAGTACTTTAAATATTTTATAAAATATTTCTTTTGTCATTTGCGCTTTAACATACATGTGACTCTAAAAAAACGCTCTAAACTCTGCTTTGATAATGATACCTTACGCATAAGCTTTAGATTAGCTATTCATCTTTTTACTAAAGCGTTAAGGTAGAGAGGGGCACAATTGATTTACAAATGCATAAGGCCCTCTCAATTCTGATAGAATTGAGAGGGCCTTATAAATAAAAAAAGCGCGCACCCCATCATATTTTTTGAGTTCACGCTTTAAAGTTTATTAAGTTTGATGGGGTACTCTGAGCTAGACAATATTTGTATGTGGCAAACATTATCGTTGCACTCATTTGCTTTATACATAGTAGTACGTATATTTAAATTAAACTAATTCGATAATTACTGATTCAGCTCCGTCACCACGACGAGGGCCTACTTTAAGAATACGAGTGTAACCGCCTTGACGTTCTGTATAACGTTCAGCAACTTCACCGAATAATTTTTGTAGTGCAGTTTGAATTGATTCATCATCATTTAAGATTTCAACATTACGTAAAGTTTTAGCAGCTTGACGACGAGAAGCTAAATCTCCTTTTTTACCTAAAGTGATTAATTTTTCAACAACACTACGTAGTTCTTTTGCACGTGCTTCTGTAGTTTCAACACGTTCACTAACGATAAGTGAAGTAGCTAAATCGCGTAACATAGCTTTACGTTGATCAGAAGTACGACCTAATTTTCTGTAACCCATGAGTTAACCTCCTTTATATTAATCTTCTTTTCTTAAGCCTAAACCTAAATCTTCAAGTTTATATTTAACTTCTTCTAAAGATTTACGACCTAAATTACGGACTTTCATCATGTCAGCTTCTGATTTATCAGCTAACTCTTGTACAGAGTTGATACCTGCGCGTTTTAAACAGTTGTAAGAACGAACAGATAAATCTAATTCTTCGATTGACATTTCAAGAACTTTTTCTTTTTGATCTTCTTCTTTTTCAATCATGATTTCAGCATTTTGTGCTTCATCAGTTAATCCAACAAAGATATTCAAATGTTCAGTTAAGATTTTTGCAGCTAATGAAACAGACTCTTGTGGCGTTATAGAACCATTAGTCCAAACATCTAACGATAATTTATCAAAATCACTACTTTGACCTACGCGCGTGTTTTCTACAGTATAGTTAACACGTTCTACAGGTGAATATAATGAATCAACTGGAATTACACCAATTGGTAAATCACTAGTGTTATTTTGTTCTGCTAATGCGTAGCCTCTACCTTTATTAGCAACTAGACGGATTTTTAAATGTCCACCTTTAGAAACAGTTGCAATTTTAATCTCAGGATTCAGTATCTCTACATCACTATCATGAGTAATGTCACTTGCAGTTACTTCGCCTTCATCTTTAACATCGATTTCTAAAGTTTTTTCTTCTTCAGAATAGATTTTTAATGCTAGTTTTTTGATGTTCATAATAATTGCAGAAACATCTTCAACAACATTATCTATAGCTGAGAATTCATGTAATACGCCTTCGATTTCAATGTATTTAACGGCTGCACCTGGTAATGAAGATAGTAGGATACGACGTAAGGAGTTTCCTAGTGTAGTACCGTAGCCACGTTCTAGTGGTTCAACAACGAACTTACCGAATTTAGCATCATCACTAATTTCAATTGTTTCAATTCTAGGTTTTTCGATTTCAATCATTTACAAATATCCTCCTTGATTACGTCGACTTGATTTGTACTGTAATTTCTCAGTGACCTGCGACAATAACAATAAAATTATACGCGACGACGTTTTGGTGGACGACAACCATTATGTGGAACTGGAGTAACGTCACGGATTGCAGTTACATCTAATCCAGCTGATTGTAATGCACGGATAGCTGATTCACGACCAGGACCTGGGCCTTTTACAGTGACTTCAACAGATTTCAAACCATGTTCCATAGCTGATTTAGCAGCAGTTTCTGATGCCATTTGAGCTGCGAATGGAGTTGATTTTTTTGATCCTTTGAATCCAAGTGCACCTGCTGATGACCATGATAACGCATTACCAAATTCATCAGTAATTGTTACGATTGTATTATTGAATGTTGAACGGATGTGAGCCACACCATTTTCAATATTCTTTTTCACTCTACGTTTACGAGATACTTGTTTACGTGCCATTTAAATTTTGCCTCCTTTACCTATTATTTTTTCTTGTTAGCTACAGTTTTAACTGGGCCTTTACGAGTACGAGCATTGTTCTTAGTCTTTTGTCCGCGTACTGGTAAGCCACGACGGTGACGGATACCACGGTATGATGAGATTTCCATTAAACGTTTAATGTTTAAGTTTTGCTCACGACGTAAGTCACCTTCTACTTTATAGCTATCTACTACTTCACGGATACGACCTAATTCATCGTCAGTTAATTCGTTAACGCGTGTGTCTGGTGAAACGTTAGCTTCTTCAGCAATTTTACTCGCTGTAGTAGTACCGATACCATATACATAAGTTAATGAAATAACAATACGTTTTTCACGTGGAATATCTACTCCTGCAATACGTGCCATAATTATTTACACCTCTCTTTATTAGCCTTGTCTTTGTTTATGTTTTGGGTTGCTACAAATTACCATTACTTTACCTTTACGTTTAATGACTTTACATTTTTCGCAAATTGGTTTTACTGATGGTCTTACTTTCATTTTAATACCTCCCTATATTATGGAGTGACGATCACTTATAACGATACGTAATTCTTCCGCGCGTCAAATCGTACGGAGACATTTCTACAGTTACTTTGTCGCCAGGCAGAATACGAATATAATTCATTCTGATTTTACCACTTACGTGAGCTAAAATCTCATGACCATTTTCTAATTCTACTTTAAACATTGCATTTGGTAAAGTATCTAACACAGTACCTTCTAATTCAATAACATCTTGTTTAGCCATTTATTAACTTCCCCCTTTTTGCAATAGTTGGTTATCGTCAACAATCAACTCTAACCATACGAGTCTATAAGTGTTGTTAATAAGTTTAACAAAATTAAAATGAATTACTATATCGTATTGTCACTCTTATTCAATTATACTTTTGACATTCCATAGACCGTACAAGTTGATATTATTTTAAGTTTTCTAAGATATCGATAACGTCTTCAGTAACGACTTTAATATCTCTTGAACCATCAATGTTTTTTAATACTTTTTTATTATCATAGAATTCTAAGATAGGTTTAGACTGTTTAACATTGACATTTAAACGATTTGCAACTGTTTCTGGGTTGTCATCTTCACGTTGGTATAATTTACCACCATCAAGATCACAAATACCTTCAACTTTAGGAGGATTGAATACAAGATGATAAGTTGTTCCGCATTTCTCGCAGATTCTACGACCAGTTAGGCGGTTCATTAATTCTTCTTCAGCTACCTCTATATTGATAACAGCATCAATTTTTCTACCTAATTCTTGCATAATTTCATTTAATGCTTCAGCTTGTTCAATAGTACGAGGAAAGCCATCTAGTAAGAATCCTTTTTTTGCATCGTCTTCAGAAATTCTATCTTTAACGATGCCCACAGTTACTTCATCAGGGACTAATTCTCCACGATCCATGAATGATTTAGCTTCTTTGCCTAAATCTGTTCCATCTTTAATCGCTTTTCTGAACATGTCTCCAGTAGATATGTGTGGAATTGGGAATTTCTTTACAATTTCACTCGCTTGAGTTCCTTTACCTGCACCAGGTAAACCCATTAAAATGATATTCATAAGTGCCCTCCTACAATTTATCTACCACCAAAGCCTCTATAATCTTTCTGAGTCACTTGAGCTTCAAGACTCTTCATTGTTTCAATTGCTACACCAATTACGATGAGTAGACTAGTACCACCAAGCTGAATAGATTGAGGTAAACTCATTACTTTAGTAGCAATGATTGGCATAATCGCAATTACAGCTAAGAATATTGATCCTACAAATGTTAAACGATAGAGTACTCCAGTAATATATTTTTTTGTTTGTTCACCAGGTCTAATACCCGGAACATAACTTCCTTGTTTCTTGAGATTATCTGACATCTTTCCAGGATTGACTTGAACAAATGCATAGAAGTATGTGAATGCAATGATAAGCACCACATAAACAATCATACCGATATTACTCGATGGATTTGCCACGTCTGAAATCTTCTGCGACCAACTAGCGTCAGGGAAGAACAATGTTAATGTTCTAGGTAACAAGAAGAATGCCATTGAAAAGATAACCGGGATAACCCCAGCAGAGTTAACTTTCAAAGGTAAATATGTTGCTTGTGAACCTAATCGTTGTGTTGATTGCTTCTTCGCATATTGAATTGGAATTTTACGAATAGCTTGTAATACAAATATTGCACCGACTGTTAATAATATCATTCCTATAACTAATCCTAGTACTTTTAACCATGACATTGTAGTATCATCTTGACCTACGAATGACTGTTGATAGAACTGAATTAATGATGAAGGTAGTGATGATAAAATACCACCAAAGATGATAATTGAAATACCATTACCAACACCGAATTGAGTGATTTGGTCACCCATCCAAATTAAGAATGCTGTACCTGCTGTTAATACAACAGCAATTAATAAATAACTAAGGATTGATTGATCAATGATCAATTGACCCTTTAGATAGTTATTAAATTGGAACGCCATACCAATTGATTGGATAAATGCGAGTACAATAGCAAAATAACGTGTTATGTTGGTAAGTTTTTTTCTACCTGCATCACCTTGTTTTGCCCACTCAGAAAACTTCGGAACAATATCCATTTGTAATAGCTGCATCACAATTGATGCAGTAATGTAAGGCATTATACCCATGGCAAAGATTGAGAAATTCTGCAAGGCTCCGCCACCAAATGTATTTAACAAATCAGTGACACCTTGAGAACCTTGTCTACTGTCAAAAGCAGCTGGATTTACACCAGGTGCTGGAATATAAGTACCTATCTTAAAAATAACTAACATTGCGAGAGTAAAAAAGATCTTGTTACGAACTTCTTTAGTTTTAAAGAAGCTCACAAGCGTTTCAAACATTAGATCACCTCGTGTGCTCCGCCTTTTGCATCAATAGCATCTACTGCAGACGCAGAGAATTTGTTAGCTTTCACAGTTAACTTTTTGTCTAATGAACCTTTACCTAGTACTTTAATACCAGATTTTTCGTTCTTAACTACACCAGATTCTACTAATAAAGCAGGAGTTACTTCAGTACCATCCTCAAATTTATTAAGTTGGTCTAAGTTAACAATAGCATATTCCTTACGGTTAATGTTAGTAAAACCTCGTTTTGGTAAACGACGGAATAATGGTAATTGACCACCTTCGAAACCTGGTCTTACACTACCACCTGAACGTGATTTTTGACCTTTTTGTCCACGACCACTAGTTTTACCGTTACCAGTAGCTGCACCACGTCCAACACGGTTACGTACTTTACGAGAACCTTCTGACGGTTTTAGCTCATGTAATTTCATTTCGGCACCTCCTTAATTATTTTTCTTCTACTGTCACTAAGTGACTTACTTTGTTGATTTGCCCACGAATAGCAGGGTTATCTTCAACAACTACTGAAGAGTTCGTTTTTTTCAAACCTAGAGCTTCAACAGTTTTACGTTGTGTTTCTGGACGACCTATAACACTACGAGTGAGGGTAATTTGTACTTTAGCCATAACTTATTTTCCCTCCTTAATTGTATAATTCTTCTACTGATTTACCGCGTAATTTCGCAACTTCTTCAGCATTTTTAAGGTTTTTTAATCCATTAATTGTTGCACGAACCATGTTGATTGGTGTATTTGATCCTAAAGATTTACTTAAGATATCAGTAATACCAGCTAATTCTAATACCGCACGAACAGGGCCACCTGCAATAACACCAGTACCTGGTGCAGCTGGTTTCATTAAAACATTACCTGAACTGAAACGGCCATTAATAATGTGAGGTGTTGTACCTTCAACACGTGGAACAACTACTAAGTCTTTCTTAGCTGCTTCTACTGCTTTTTTGATTGCTTCTGGCACTTCTTGTGCTTTACCAGTACCGAATCCAACGCGACCGTTTTTATCTCCAACCACTACTAAAGCAGTGAAACGGAAACGACGACCACCTTTTACAACTTTAGCAACACGGTTAATTGTAACAACGCGTTCTTCAAATTCTTTCACTTCTTCTCTACGAGCCATGTAAATGTCCCTCCTTCAAATTAAAATTCTAATCCATTTTCACGAGCTGCATCTGCTAAGGCTTTAACACGGCCATGGTATAAATATCCTCCACGGTCAAAAACAATTGTTTTAATACCTTTATCGCTAGCTCTTTTAGCTACAGTTTCGCCGACTTTAGCTGAAAGTTCAACTTTTGAACCTGTTTCATTTGCTAAGTCTTTTTCTTGTGTTGATGCTTGTGCTAATGTTTTGCCATTAACATCATCGATAACTTGTGCGTAAATATGTTTGTTTGAACGATAGATGTTTAAACGTGGTTTTTCAGCTGTGCCTGACAATTTATTACGGACACGAGCATGTCTTTTCAAACGCACTTGGTTTTTATCAATTTTACTGATCATTTTATTACTCCTTTCTTCTGAAAGTTATTTATTATTTACCAGTTTTACCTTCTTTACGGCGAACGAATTCTCCTTGATAGCGAATTCCTTTACCTTTATACGGTTCTGGTGGTCTTGTTGAACGAATGTTTGAAGCGATAGCGCCAACTGCTTCTTTAGAAATACCAGTTACTGTAACTTTAGTATTTTTTTCAACAGCGAAACTAACACCATTATCAGCTTTAATTTCAACTGGGTGTGAATAACCAACATTAAGGATTAAGTCTTCACCTTGCATTTGAGCACGGTAACCTACACCTACTAGTTCTAATGTTTTTTGGTATCCTTCTTTAACACCGATGATCATATTATTAATTAAAGTACGAGTTGTACCATGTACTGTTTTATCATCTTTTGAATCAGATGGTCTCACAACTTCTAAAGTACTTTCATCTTGTTTATATGTCATTCTTTCATCCATAGTTTTAAACAATTCACCTTTAGGACCTTTAACAGTTACTGTATTGCCTTCAATAGTTACTGTTACGTCACTAGGGATGTCAATAATTTTTTTACCAACACGACTCATGTTATCGCACCTCCTTGTTATTTATTATTACCAAACGTAACCTAGGATTTCTCCACCGATATTACGTTTTCTTGCTTCTTTATCAGTGATAACACCTTCTGAAGTAGAAACTAATGCAATGCCAAGACCGTTAAGTACTTTAGGTACTTCGTTAGCTTTAGCATAAACACGTAAACCCGGTTTAGAAATACGTTTTAATCCAGTGATAACACGTTCATTGTTTTGACCATATTTAAGGAATAAACGGATAACCCCTTGTTTATCATCTTCAACAAATTCTACGTTTTTAATGAAACCTTCACTTTTTAAAATTTCAGCAATTTCTTTTTTAATGTTTGAAGCAGGTAATTCTAATTTATCGTGACGCACCATGTTGGCGTTTCTTACACGAGTTAGCATATCTGCAATTGGATCGTTGATTGTCATTGATTGTTGCCTCCTTTCAGACTTTTTATATTACCAGCTAGCTTTACGAACGCCAGGGATTTGGCCTTTATAAGCTAATTCACGGAAACAAATACGGCATAATTTAAATTTACGATATACGGAATGTGGACGACCACAGCGTTCACAACGAGTATATTCACGTACTTGGAATTTTTGTTTTCTTTGTTGCTTAGCAACCATTGAAGTTTTAGCCACTTAATTAGCCTCCTTTAGAGATTATTTTTGAAATGGCATACCGAATTGTGTTAACAATTCACGAGCTTCCTCGTCAGTGTTAGCAGTTGTTACGATAACGATATCCATTCCTCGTATTTTACTTACTCGGTCATAGTCGATTTCAGGGAAAATTAATTGTTCTTTAACGCCTAAAGTGTAGTTACCTCTGCCATCGAATGCAGATTTTGATACACCACGGAAATCACGTACACGAGGTAGTGATACAGAAATTAATTTATCTAAAAAGTCATACATTCTTTCGCCACGTAAAGTTGTTTTAGCACCAATTGGCATACCTTCACGTAAACGGAATGTTGCAACAGATTTTTTAGCTTTAGTGATTAATGGTTTTTGACCAGTGATAGCTTGTAATTCCTCTACAGCATCATCTAATACTTTAGTATTTTGTACAGCGTCACCGACACCCATATTTACTACGATTTTATCAATTTGCGGCACTTCCATTACTGAACTATAGTTAAAATGTTTCACTAAGTTTTGAGCAACTTCAGAGTTGAATTTTTCTTTTAAACGGTTCACAGTGGGTCCTCCTTTCAATTAGTTATTAATTATTAGTTTTGATTTCTTCGCCTGATTTTTTAGCGATACGAACTTTTTTGTCATCTTCGAATTTATAACCAACGCGTGTTGGTTCATTCGTTTTAGGATCTAATAATTGTACGTTAGAAACATGGATTGCTGCCTCTGTTTCTAAGATTCCACCTTCAGGATTAAATTGAGTTGGTTTTTGGTGCTTTTTGATTGTATTGACACCTTCCACAACGACACGGTCTTTTTTAGGTTCAGTTGCAACAACTTTACCTTCTTTACCTTTGTCTTTACCTGCGATAACTTTTACGTTGTCACCTTTTTTGATATGCATGTGTGGCACCTCCTTAAATTTATATATTTATAAATGTATTATTAAAGTACTTCTGGAGCTAATGATACAATTTTCATGAAGTTGCCTTCACGTAATTCGCGTGCAACTGGTCCAAAGATACGAGTACCGCGTGGGCCTTTGTCGTCACGAATAATGACACATGCATTTTCATCAAATTTGATATATGAACCATCGTTACGACGTACGCCTGATTTAGTACGTACGATAACAGCTTTAACAACTTCACCTTTTTTGACAACGCCACCTGGTGTAGCATTTTTAATACTTACTACGATAACGTCACCAATATTCGCTGTTTTACGACCAGATCCACCTAATACCTTAATTGTAAGAACTTCACGTGCACCAGAATTATCTGCTACTTTTAATCGTGTTTCTTGTTGGATCATGAGTTAAACCTCCTTTATCTTCACTATTTATTAAATAATAACTGATTCTTCAACAATTTCTACCAAACGGAAACGTTTAGTTGCTGATAAAGGACGTGTTTCTTGTATTTTAACTGTGTCCCCTAATTTAGCTGAGTTGTTTTCATCATGAGTTTTGTATTTTTTAGAGTATTTTACTCGTTTACCATATAATTTGTGCATTTTGTATGTTTCAACAAGTACAGTTACAGTTTTATCCATTTTATCGGAAACGACTCTACCTACATAAACTTTACGATCATTTCTTTCACTCACTATAGTAACCTCCTCTTTAAATTAAATTATTGATTAGCTTTACCTTGTTCTATTTCTCTTTCACGAACAACAGTTTTTAGACGCGCAATCGTTTTTCTTACCGTGCGAATACGTGCAGTTTCTTCTAATTGACCTGTTGCTAACTGAAAGCGTAGGTTAAAAAGCTCTTCTTTTGAAGATTTAATTTGTTCTTCGATTTCTGAAGTGGTTAAGTCTCTAATTTCCTTAGCTTTCATTTGTTTCACCACCCAATTCTTCACGTTTTACAAACTTAGTTTTCACTGGAAGTTTGTGACTAGCTAAACGTAATGCTTCGCGCGCAACTTCTTCGTCAACGCCTGCGATTTCAAATAAAATTCTACCTGGTTTTGCTACTGCAATCCAGCCTTCAACCGCACCTTTACCAGCACCCATACGTACTTCTAAAGGTTTTTTAGTGTAAGGTGTATGTGGGAAGATTTTAATCCAAACTTTCCCGCCACGCTTCATGAAACGTGTCATTGCAATACGAGCTGATTCGATTTGACGAGATGTGATCCAAGAAGTTGTAGTTGCTTGTAAACCATACTCACCAAATGTTACATAGTTACCGCCTTTAGAACGACCAGTTGTTTTAGGACGATGTTGACGACGATATTTTACACGTTTTGGTAGTAACATTATTATTTTCCTCCTTCACTAGAGTTCTTAGTAGTAGGAAGAACTTCTCCACGATAAATCCATACTTTGACACCTAATTTACCGTAAGTAGTGTCAGCTTCTGCATGTGCGTAACTAATGTCAGCACGTAGTGTATGAAGTGGAACAGTTCCTTCTGAATATTGCTCAATACGAGCGATGTCAGCTCCGCCTAAACGACCTGAAACTTGTGTTTTGATACCTTTAGCACCATTTTTCATAGCTCTTGTAATAGCTTGTTTTTGTACACGACGGAACGATGCACGATTTTCTAATTGTACTGCAATATTTTCAGCAACAAGTTTAGCATCTAAATCAATTTTCTTGATTTCTATAACATTGATGTGTACTTTTTTGCTTGTTAATGAGTTCAATTTATTACGTAATTTTTCAATTTCTGAACCGCCTTTACCGATTACCATACCAGGTTTACCAGTATGAATAGCGATGTTGATACGGTTAGCAGCACGCTCAATTTCAACTTGAGAAACTGATGCTTCTTTTAATGCGTTATCAATAAACTTACGGATTTTTAAATCTTCGTGTAATAATGATGCGAAGTCTTTTTCTGCATACCATTTAGCTTCCCAATCACGGATAATACCAACACGAAGTCCTATTGGATTAATTTTTTGACCCACAGTGTTCCCTCCTTAAAAGATTATTAAGCTTCTTTAGCTTCTTCTTTACCGTCACTTACGACGATTGTAATGTGGCTTGTACGTTTATTGATCGCACTTGCACGGCCTTGTGCACGTGGACGGAAACGTTTTAATGTTGGTCCTTCATTAGCATAAGCTTCTTTAACTATTAATTCATCAGTGTTCATGTCATAGTTATGTTCAGCATTTGCTAAAGCGGACATTAATAATTTTTCAACTACTGGTGATGAAGCTTTGTTTTTTAATTTTAAAATCGCTATAGCTTCGCCAGCGCTCTTGCCTCTAATTAGATCTAATACTAATCTAACTTTACGAGGTGCGATTCTTATTGTTTTAGCAACCGCTTTTGCTTCCATTCGAATTTCCTCCTCTACTTGTTAGAAGTTATCTTCTAGTTTTTTTGTCATCTGCTGCATGACCTTTAAAAGTACGTGTTGGTGCGAATTCTCCTAATTTATGACCAACCATATCTTCAGTTACGAATACAGGTACGTGTTTACGTCCATCATATACTGCGAATGTATGTCCGATAAAATCAGGGAAAATAGTTGAACGACGTGACCAAGTTTTGATTACTTGTTTTTTCTCGCTTCCGCTTTGAGCCTCAACTTTTTTCTTTAGATGATCGTCAGCAAAAGGTCCTTTTTTAATACTACGAGCCATAGTGGCGCCTCCCTTCTTATTGTGAGCGTGCAGCAATCATGCCGCACACGCAAATAAGTCATTTTTATTTTTTCTTCTTACGTCCACGAACGATAAGTTTGTCTGAAGATTTTTTACCACGACGAGTTTTCTTACCAAGCGTAGGTTTACCCCAAGGTGACATTGGAGATGGCATACCGATAGGTGCACGTCCTTCACCACCACCGTGTGGGTGATCGTTAGGGTTCATTACAGAACCACGAACTGTTGGGCGTTTGCCTTTCCATCTAGAACGTCCTGCTTTACCAATGTTAACAAGTTCATGTTGGATGTTACCAACTTGACCAATAGTAGCACGGCAAGTTGAAAGAATCATACGTACTTCACCAGATCTTAATCTGATTAAAACATATTTACCTTCTTTACCAAGTACTTGTGCACTAGCACCAGCTGAACGAGCGATTTGTCCACCTTTACCAGGTTTCAACTCGATATTGTGTACTACTGTACCTACTGGAATATTAATTAATGGTAATGCATTACCTAATTTGATATCTGCATTTTCACCGTTTTCCAATACTTGACCTACTTTAAGGTTTTTTGGAGCGATGATATAGCGTTTTTCTCCATCAGCATAAACTAATAATGCAATGTTTGCTGAACGGTTTGGATCATATTGAATTGAATCAACTTTAGCGTTGATGCCGTCTTTATTACGTTTGAAATCAATAACACGGTATTGACGTTTATGTCCTCCACCGCGATGGCGAACTGTCAATTTACCTTGGTTATTTCGTCCCGCTCTTTTCGGTAGCGGTTGTAATAATGATTTTTCTGGAGTTGTTTCAGTGATTTCTGAGAAATCATAACCAGTCATATTACGACGACCATTAGTAATTGGCTTATATTTTTTTAGAGCCATTGTCGTTTACCTCCTTATTGGTAATGTTTTAGTTGAATAGATCGATTGATCCTTCTTTTAATTTTACAATTGCTACGCGTCTTTTGTTTGTATAGCCTTGGTAACGGCCCATACGTTTTTTCTTTGGTTTGTAGTTGATGATGTTTACATTAGCAACTTTTACATCAAAGATTTCTTCAACAGCGATTTTTACTTGTGTTTTATTAGCACGAGTATCAACGTCGAATGTGTATTTGTCTTCTGCCATAGCGACAGATGATTTTTCAGTGATTACGGGGCGCTTAAGAACGTCTCTTGCTTCCATTATCCTAGCACCTCCTCAACTTTTTTAGCAGCTGATTCTGTAATTAATACACTGTCAGCGCTTGTGATATCTAAAACATTTAAACCTTGAGCTGTAGTAACTTGTACACCAGGAATGTTACGAGCAGATAATGCTACGTTTACATCTTCTGATTCAGTAACTACTAATACTTTTTTAGGTTGTTCTAAATTTGAAAGTACAGTTTTGAACTCTTTAGTTTTTGGAGCTTCTAAGTTTAATGTGTCAACAACAGTTAAACCTTTTTCTTGTACTTTATAAGATAATGCTGAGCGTAATGCTAAACGACGCATTTTCTTAGGCATTTTGTATGAGTAGCTTCTTGGTGTTGGTCCGAATACGATACCACCACCACGCCATTGTGGAGCACGGATTGTACCTTGACGCGCACGTCCTGTACCTTTTTGTCTCCATGGTTTAGCTCCGCCGCCTCGTACTGCTGAACGGTTCTTAACAGCGTGTGTACCTTGGCGTAATGAAGCACGTTGTAAATTAATTGCTTCAAAAAGAACACTATTGTTTGGTTCGATTGCAAATACTGCATCGTTTAAATCAACTGAACCTGATTTAGTTCCATCTACTTTTAATACATCATAATTTGCCATTATGCATATCCTCCTTTCATTCTATATTATTTATTACCTTTAATTGATGAAGAGATTTCTAAGAAACCTTTTTTAGGTCCAGGTACATTACCTTTAACTAAAATTACATTGTTTTCAGTATCAACTTGAACTACTTCTAAGTTTTGTACTGTTACTGTGTCTCCACCCATACGTCCAGGCATTTTTTGTCCTTTAAAGACTTTTGAAGCATCTGATGCCATACCTATTGAACCAGGTGATCTATGGAAATGAGAACCATGTGACATTGGACCACGTGCTTGATTATGACGTTTAATGGCACCTTGGAAACCTTTACCTTTAGATACGCCCGTTACATCAATTACGTCTCCAGCTTCAAATGTATTAACTGAGACTTCTTGACCTACTTCGTATTCATCAACATTAACGTTTTTGAATTCACGAATGAAGCGCTTAGGTGCTGCGCCTGCTTTTTTAGCATGGCCCTCAGCTGGTTTGTTAGCATATTTGCTAGTTTTACTACCTTTTTTGTAAGCTCGTTTATCTTCGTAGCCTACTTGTATTGCGTTGTAACCATCAATCTCTTCAGATTTCTTTTGTAATACAACGTTTTGGCTTGCTTCTACTACTGTTACTGGGATTAAATCACCGTTTTCTCCGAAAACTTGTGTCATCCCGATTTTTCTTCCTAAGATTCCTTTGGTCATCGAAAGTCCACCTCCTAAAATTTTCTATTATAATTTGATTTCGATGTCTACGCCAGATGGTAAGTTCAAGCCCATAAGAGCATCAACTGTTTTTGGTGTAGGGTTAACAATATCGATTAAACGCTTATGTGTACGTTGTTCGAACTGTTCACGTGAATCTTTGTACTTATGCACGGCACGAATTACAGTATAAACTGATCTTTCAGTAGGTAACGGAATTGGTCCAGATACATCTGCACCAGAACGTTTTGCTGTTTCAACAATTTTTTCTGCTGATTGATCGATTACGCGGTGATCATAAGCTTTTAATCTGATTCTGATTTTTTGTTTTGCCATAATTTTCCCTCCTTATTCGTCTACATTTAAGTGATAGACTTCTCCACGAAAACTATCTCACACAGCGCCATGGCAAAGCGGCCGGGTGTGTCAGTAACCTTTCGCTTCATCGCGTGTTCTTAAAGTCCAACATTAGATATGTTACATGAAAAGCAGTGATTAATCAAGCTTTTCTGCAAAAGTTTTTATACTTTTTGTCTAACACATACTTTGTTATTGTACTTGAATACTCTAATCACTTCAACCTTTTTTAAAATCTTTTTGAAATTCTTTTTAAATCGCTAGAATTCATCATTACTTATTATTATAGAAATCTATTGTTTTGTTTTATAATGATAGATATTAGGTGGTGACATGATATGAAAAGCGGTATTCGTACTACACTTATAATTTTGAGCTTTGTACTCCTTATAGGAGAGTTTGTTTATGGTATTCCATTTCTTGGCGGTAGCATTATTCTTAGTTTTGGTTGGCAGCCATTGCTTATCAACGCGCTGTTATACCTTGTAACTATGATTATACTTATAGTAGATAAGCAAAACTCAATTAAACCTATGATGATTATTCCTTTATTAGGTGTTATTGGTTCATTCATTGCATTTTTACCTTTCGTCGGTATGGTAGTGCATTGGATTTTATTCTTTTTAATGCTTTTCTTTATATTCGTACTTTTTTCTACTCCTCTGTATGTAGCTAACAAAAATGCAAAAGTAGTATATACAGAATATAAAGAAACTCATAAGTAATTATACTTTCTTTTTTAATTGTTTTATAAGATCTGTTAGTTTGGATTAACTATTTTCATCGAGTGTATGTTATATGATTCTTTATTTGGTAAATCATAACAATCTGATAATTCGATTCTTTATTTTAAGCTTAAATCTTATTATCTTTTCTAAAATTGCCTTTTAATGAAGAAACTTGTTTTCACTTCTTGTATAATATGTATTTGATGCACAATATTCCATACAATTTATAAACAATTCTTAGTTAATTATTTATAAATATAAAAGCACATTGTTGCGTCGCTTTGACGTTCAACAATGTGCTTTTGATTTATCCGTGAACAAACACGAAATAGAGAATAAATAATACCATTAAAGCATACATAATAGGATGTACTTCTTTATGTCTTTTAGAAATTAACATTGTAATTGGATAGAATATGAATCCACAAGCAATACCTGTCGCAATTGAATATGATAAAGGCATCATAATTATCGTGACAAACGCTGGCACTGCAACTTCAAATTTCTTCCAATCTATTTCTGCAAAGTTTGAAGACATTAAGACACCAACTACAACTAATGCAGGCGTAGTAACTGCACTCGTCACTACTTCCATAAGCGGACTAAAGAATATCGCTAATAAGAAGCAAAAACCTGTTACTACACTTGCAAATCCTGTCCTAGCTCCGACAGCAACACCTGATGTCGATTCAATATACGTAGTCGTTGTTGTGGTACCAAAAATCGAACCTACGATAGTCGCTAATGAATCTGAGAAAAGTGCACGTCCTGCTCTTGGAAGTTTATTATCTTTCATCATACCAGCTTGACTAGCTACTGCTACTAAAGTTCCTGCTGTGTCAAAGAAATCTATGAATAAGAATGTTAGGATAACAATTAGAAATTGAACAGTAAATAATTGCGATGGATCTTTAAACGCTTCAAAAGCTGCGCCGAAAGTGGGTTCAATACTTGGCACTTGACCTACTATGCCACTTGGCGTGTGTATAAGACCAGTAATCATACCAAGAATAGATGTAAGCATCATACCAATAAATATTGCTCCTGGCACTCTAACTGCATAAAGTATAACAGTGATGATAATACCAAATATTGTTAAGAGTACAGGGCCGTCAGTCAGTTGCCCTAATGTAACTAACGTAGAATCATTGGCAACAATAATACCTGAACTTTGTAACCCTACAAATGTGATAAATAACCCAATCCCTGCGGATACTGCCATTTTCATCTGAAAGGGGATTGCGTTTATGATTATTTCCCGTAGCCCCGTCATAGTGAGGACTGCAAATACTAAACCAGAAAATAGTACTCCAGTTAATCCGACTTGCCATGGAATGCCCATAGTTAATACAACAGTAAACGCAAAGAATGCATTTAAACCCATACCAGGTGCTAAAGCAATTGGGTATCGTGCAATTAGCCCCATAAATAGTGAGCCAACAAATGCTGCAAGTGCTGTGGCAACGAAAATAGCACCTTGATCCATTTTCATATCGTCAGACACGCCATCAACGCCTGCTAAACTAAGTACTTGAGGGTTAACAGCTAAAATGTATGCCATAGATAAGAAAGTCGTTAGCCCACCAAGTATCTCTTTCTTATAGCTTGTTCCATGTTTATCAAACTTGAAATACTTTTTCACAGTTAGTTCTCCTTTTTTTAAAATACTTTCATATTTTAATATCAATTCAACTATTTTACAATAGTAAACACGAACTTTGTCAAATTATATATTTCATTTGTTCGATTATTTTAGAACTTAAGGCCTTTTAATGCATCTTGGAATGGGTTGTTTTCTATATCCTCATCTTTATTCATATATTTTTTCATATCTTTTTTATTTATTTTATCTGACTTTTTATTTTTATGTCGTTTATCCATTTGAGCCTGACTTTCAGTATGACCACAAACACAGCGATAAACGGCATCCTTCCCTCTTCCGAATAATGTCATTTTTTTATGGCAATTAGGACAGCGGGCGTTAGTTTTTCTTTGAACGTTCTTTTTCGTTTTACACGTAGGATCTTGACAAACTAGCATTTGTCCATTTTTCGTTTTAACTTTAATCATAAATTTACCGCAAGTTGGACATTCAGTAGTAGTTAAATTGTCATGTTTATAGCTTTGTTCACTTTCCTTAATTTCAGATACAACGTCGTTAGTAAACTGTTTCATCTCTGATATAAATTGCTTCACATCATATTTGCCTTGTTCAATGAGTGAAAGTTTTTCTTCCCATTCTGCTGTTAATAACGGAGAAGTTAGTTTTTTTGGTGCTAATTCTAAAATTTGCTTTCCTTTAGAAGTTACTTTTATTTTGCCATCACGTGCTTCAATCGCATTCATATTAAATAATTTTTCTATGATATCCGCTCTTGTTGCTACAGTCCCAATACCGCCCGTTTCTTTTAATGTATCATTATGTTTTTTATCATCTAACGCAAAGAATTTTTGAGGGCTTTCCATCGCTTTGAGTAAAGTTCCTTCATTGAAATATGCAGGAGGTGTTGTTTCATGTTGTTCTATGTTCACACGACTGATTTTAAGTGTTGCACCTTTTTGCATTTGAGCAATTTGTTCATTTGCTTTTTCTTGTGTATCATAGACTGCTTTAAAACCTAATTTAGTAGTAATTTTATCTTTAAACGTAAATTTATATCCACCAACACTTAATTCTATAGAAACTGCTTCGTATTCATGCGGTGGCATTAGATTTTCTAAGTACCTTTGAGCGATCATCATATATATTTTTGATTCTCGTTGGCTTAATTGGTTCATATCAGGTCGTACTTCTGTTGGTATGATAGCATGATGATCTGATACCTTACTATTATTTACAAATCTTTGCTTAGCAGAAAACGATTGTGACATTTGCCCTTTTGCAATGTCTTTTAAAGTGGTAGCCATAATTGCTTGTAAACGATCTTTGAGCGTATCTACCATGTCATCAGTTAGATAGTTTGAATCTGTACGAGGATACGTCACAATTTTATGTCTTTCATACAATGCTTGTAATGTATTTAAAGTCTCTTTAGGTCCTAAGTGATAACGTTTATAAGCTTCTTGTTGTAAGTCGGTTAGGCTAAACAATTGCTGTGGATATGATTTTTTATGACTTTTAGTTATTGTTTCAATCGTTGCTACTTGTCCATCAATTTCCTTTTTGATACCTTCAAAAACAGTTTTATCTGGGTGTGACTGAGGTTTAATACATTGAAAGTTAAGGCCACCTGCATTCAATTTCATCGTAAAATAAGTTTGGGGTTTGAATTGATTAATCTCATTTTGTCTCATTTGTACTAATTGTATTGTTGGTGTTTGCACACGCCCGAGTGACAATTGAGCGTCATATTTAGTTGTCAAGGCTCGAGTAGCATTGATGCCAACAATCCAATCTGCTTCACTACGTGCTAATGCAGCATGATATAAATTATCATATTTGCGACCATCTTGTAGTTTGTTAAAACCATCTTTAATTGCTTTATTTGTTACAGAACTAATCCACAAACGTTTAATTGGTTTATGATTGTGTGCTTTATCTAATATTAATCGCGCTACTAGTTCACCCTCTCTACCAGCATCTGTTGCGATGATGATGTCTTTAACATTATTGTTCTTAATTAAAGATTGAACTGTTGAAAATTGTTTTCTTGTCTTACTTATAACAACAGTTTTCATTTTATTTGGTATAATAGGTAAAACATCAAGTTTCCATTCTTTATAATTATTATCATACTGCTCTGGCGTTGCATTCGTTACTAAATGACCCAACGCCCAGGTAACTATATATTTATTATTTTCAAAATAGCCATTGCGCTTTTCATTAACATTCAAAGTATTTGCAATGTCTCTACCTACTGAAGGTTTTTCAGCTATAATTAGTGATTTCATAATTTCGCCCTTTCAAATTCAATATAATATTTATTGTAACATGTATATAGCACATCAAAACTTCCATTTTTATCAAAAAGTTCCTATAATTAACTTAATAGTTTACAGACGGAGGTATTTTATGAAAACTATCAAATTAAGCGATTATGACCAGATAGAACAGTTTATAATTAACGCAGATTATCGTTCAGCTTCTTATTTATACAAATTACCACCAGCACATAAAGATATTACATCTAATATAAAACAACTCATCGAAGAACCTGGCGTCTATGCACTTATGGATGATCAAGATCAAATCATCATGTTAATGTCAGCCTTTCAATTTGAGCAAAATAAATATAAAGTTCTTGGTCCTTTCGTAAACAAATCAGTTACACCATCAATTTCAGCCTTTCAAAACTTATTTGAAACATTAGCACAGAGTAAATCTGAGTCTACGAGTTTTAACTTTTCTTTTGAAGAAACAGAACAAAGTTATTTAGATTTTATGAAAACTATTCAATCTTCTTACAGCTTTACAGATTATTATTTAGTAGCATCACAAGATATTGGTGAAATTGAGCACGCACAAAACATCACAGAGTATCAGCCAGCTTACTATCGTTTATTTAGTAAATTGCACGAGCACACATTTAAACATGGTGTAATGACTGCCAATGAAATTGTTGAATCACTAGATGAGCATCATCGCCTATTTATGTTTATGTCTGAGGGACTACTGAAAGGTTATCTCTATCTTCAAATATTTGAAAATAGTCATAAGGCAGAAATTAAATATTTTTCTTCGCACTCTGATTATAGACTTAAAGGTATAGCATTTGATTTACTATCACACGCCATACACATCGCGTTTACTAATCACGATATAGAAAAAGTTTTTTTCAAAATACGTAGTAAAAACACGACACTTGTTGAACGTTTTAACGAGCTAGGCTTTAATATTAATTATGAATATAAAAAATTTAAATACGTCGCTGCTCATATTTAATGCATCTCTATACCTTTATAAGCTTAAAGTTTGTAATCCATTCAAACTTTAAGCTTATTTTAATTATTCTTTTTTTATGCTCAAAACAGTTAACCATCCTATTTCACAATGACACAAAATAATTTTGCGTATAATCTAATATTTTTTACTATATTAATATTTTGCTTTAAAATACCATACAAGGGCAATTTCAGATAGTTTTTGAAAGAAAAGTTTTATATAAATAGAGAGTGAGTGAATTTAAAGTATGGATATATTAATTGCCCTTTTACCCGCGTTATTTTGGGGAAGCGTTGTTTTAATTAATGTGCTTGTTGGTGGTGGTCCCTATAACCAAATTAGAGGTACTACATTTGGTGCATTAATTATTGGTATCATTTTATTATTAACTGGCAATGCTGAATTTGGTGACCCCACTATTATTATTGTCGGCTTAATTTCAGGTGCTTTTTGGGCGCTTGGTCAAGGCTACCAATTGAAATCAGTTAGTTTAATTGGGGTGTCTAAAACAATGCCTATCTCTACTGGGTTACAATTAGTAGGTACAACATTGTTTAGTGCTGTATTTTTAGGAGAATGGAGTACTGGTACTCAAGTAGTATTAGGTATACTCGCTATGGTATTACTCGTTATTGGTATTGCTATGACGTCTATTAAAGGCAAAAATGAAGCATCAGAAAATACGAAAAACTTTGGTAAAGCAATGCCTATCTTACTAATTTCTACTGTTGGTTACGTCGTATATGTAGTAATAGCTCAAATCTTCGGTGTAGATGGAATGAATGCCCTTTTCTTCCAATCTATAGGTATGGCGATTGGTGGCTTAATACTATCAGCTAAACACGAAACATCAATAAAAAGTACTGCATGGAATTTAATTCCAGGTGTTATTTGGGGAATAGGTAATTTATTTATGTTCTATTCACAACCAAAAGTCGGTGTAGCAACGAGTTTTTCGTTGTCGCAACTATTAGTCATCGTATCCACACTTGGCGGCATTTTCCTGTTAAATGAGCGTAAAGACAAACGTCAAATGACTGGCATATGGGTTGGTATTGTTCTCATTGTCATTGCTGCCTTTGTACTCGGAAATATTAAAGGTTAACATTAACCTTTAATATTATTTTACAAATAGATAAACAACATTAAGTTTAAGACAAAGACAATTTTCATTAGATATTAGATGATTAATAATCATCATCTTTCATCATTTGTCTTAGACTTTTTGTTTTATACAATTACTATTAAGGAGGCGTCATACATTATGTTTAAAGACTTAGAAGGTAAAGTTGTAGTTATTACAGGTGCTGGTAGCGGTATTGGAAAAGCTATAGCAGAACAGTTTGGTGAGGAAAAAGCTAATGTCGTTATAAATTATCGCTCAAAAAGCCATCTAGAAGCTGTGACTCAAACTATTCAATTAATTGAAGATGCAGGCGGCAAGGCAATCAAGGTACAAGCTGATATATCAAAAGAAGATGATGTAGAACGCTTAATTCAATCTGCTGTAGATCAATTTGGTACACTCGATATTTTAATTAATAACGCTGGTTTTGAAAAACCGATACCTACACACGAAATGCCTTTAAAAGAATGGCAAAAAGTCATTGATGTCAATTTGACTGGTGCATTTATAGGTTCAAAAACAGCGGTAAATCAATTTTTAAAAGAAGATAAAAAAGGTGTGATTATCAACACCTCTAGTGTTCATGATAAAATCCCATGGCCAAACTATGTAAACTACGCAGCGAGTAAAGGCGGATTAAAATTAATGATGGAAACAATGTCGATGGAATACGCACAATATGGTATTCGTATTAATAATATTTCTCCAGGAGCTATCGTTACTGAACACACGAAAGAAAAATTCTCTGATCCAACAACACGTGAAGAAACATTAAAAATGATTCCATCTAAGATAATTGGCGAAGCTGGTCAAGTTGCTAACGTCGCAAGATTTTTAGCATCTGACTTAGCGGATTATATCCATGGCACAACAATATATGTCGATGGCGGCATGACAAATTACCCTTCATTTATGGGCGGTAAAGGTTAAACTAACATTTAATTTAGTGATCAGTCATTCATCATATTCATAGATTGAACTCATATGAAAACAAACATTATCTCAGGGAAAACACCTATAAAAAAAACAAACCAAATGCTTTTATAGCACTTGATTCGTCTATGTTCTAAGCACTCCTGTAAATAACAGGAGTGCTTTCATTTATACAAATAAAGCTTGATAAATGTATAATATAATTATACTAATAACAATAGTTAAATTGGTGACCATACCGACTAGTGGTAATGTCTTATATTTAAATTGAATCGCATAAGGTATTATTGCCACACCTACTGGTAATAACCATGCAACTTGTAGTGTTGTTTTTACCATTTGGTCATCGACTGGTAAAAAGAAATATACGAGTAACCCGGCGATAATACCTAAACCGTAATGTAATAAAATGTACTTCATCGCAATTGGTAAAAATCGTTTATCTATACTAAAATTCAACATTAACCCTATCAAAATCATTGATAATGGCATATTAGCGCTTGATAATACAGAGAAGAAATCAATGACTGGGGCTGGAAAATGAATATTGAGCATATTTAAAATGAACATGCTGATGTATGTCATTAAAGGCACTGATTTAAGAAGATTTTTCCCTAAATATTTAAAGTCAAAGCTATCACCTGCACTACTAAAATAGCTTCCTACAAAGTAAGTTACCCCAAACATAATAATGGCGCCACCAATATCCGCCATACCAAAATAAATCATTCCAGTATTTGGCCATATTGCTTCTACAAGTGGATAAGCAAATAAGCCTATATTAAGTGAAGCCATCATCATACCAGTTGTTCCTCGCACTTGATTATCATATTTCATAAAGAACCATACCATGATTACTTTTGTTACTACACCATATAAAATCATCATTATAGGTAAGATAGAAAGTGATAAATCTAAATCCGCTTTGTTTAAATTAACTATCACGAGCGAAGGTAATGTGACGTTTAGAACTAATGTTGCAAAGACTTGGCTGTCATTTGCCTTAAAGTAATTAATTCTTTTAAGTGCATAACCTAATACAATAAGTAAAATAATTATGATAAATTGTTGGGTCACAATAAACCTTCTTTCATTTCATCATTTCGTTTTCATTCCATTTTCATACTTTAACATATAACTCGGTTATTTTAGAAGCTTTCAATTTCATGTTATAATTCAAACTAATATAGTGTGGTCAGTACCGCATACAAAAGGAGTGTGCAAAAATGGATTTAAAAGAAAAATTAGCTGAACTAAAATATGATTATGTAAGACTACAAGGTGACCTTGAAAAAAGAGAATCCGTCAATCAACAAGTTGACCCATTATTACGACAACTTGAAGACATAGAAAAAGAAATTGCATCTGTACGTTCAGAAATTAGTCAAAAAAAACGTAAATAACATCCTAGTAAATCAATTTTTTACATGCTAAGATTAAGTGCATACATAGAAAGGATGTAATTCAATGCAACTGTATCTTATCTTTTTACCAATATTATATCTTATAGTAAGCTATATCAGTATATTTAAAATGCCGACAATTATTACACGCATTTTACGTATTATTATGGCTTTACTCTTATTGTTTGTTGTAGCAATTACAACATTATCGTTCCTTGCAATAAACTGGTGGGTATTCATCATACTATTACTTATCGTTGGTAATGTAGAAATCACAGCTTTCAAAAACGGTAAAAAAGATCCTAAAGCCGTTCAAATCTTAAATATTATTACTGTCATATTATTTGTGGTATACGCAATTTTAACATTAGTATTATTTTAATTATTTAAATATTGAGTATTGAAGTAGTTGCCTATTTCAATACTCTTTTTGCATAGTGCATTATTTTTAGTTAACTAACAAGATAAGTTCTAAAAAATAAATGATTTATACTCCCCTTTTCTATATAACGATAAATAAAACCGCTTACACATGTTATAAGATTGTGTAAGCAGTTTGTCTGTCAAAGTTCATAAAAACACAGTATAAATTTTAAATCAAAACTTTATACTGTGCATTTCTATGTTTAATTATTTCGTTAGATTTTATTTGCGTTTTAATTTACGAGATATTTTAATTTTCGTTTTAGTAAGCTTTGGTTTTACATTTTCAATTATTTGATAAAGTGGTTTGTTTAATACATAGTCAAACTCACCTATTTTTTCGCTTAAATATGTTCCCCAAACTTTTTTGAATGTCCATAAGCCATAGTGATCAGAGTCTTTATCAGGATCGTTATCAGTACCACCAAAATCATAAGTTGTCGCACCATGTTCCCTAGCATATTGCATCATAGCGAACTGCATATGGTGGTTTGGTAGAAAATCACGATATTCATTTGAAGAAGCACCATATAGATAGTATGATTTGTTACCTGCGAACATTAACAATGCGCCTGACAAATACATACCTTCAGGGTGTGATAGTTCTAATTTTTCCATATCCTCAATTAATTCTTGGGTTTTAACGATTTTATTATTTACATCGTTGATTTTATTCAGTGTTTTTTTATCTTGTTTTTTTTCAGCTAATTTAACTTTCTCTTGCTTAAGCTGTAATAAGTCTTCTCTTAAATCTTTAAGTACTGGCTTTGGCTCTAATTTAACTAAGAACAATTCTGCATCGCCATCTGGATTCATAGCATTATATATGTTTTGGAAATA
This sequence comes from Staphylococcus sp. NAM3COL9, assembly GCF_001431205.1. Lineage (GTDB taxonomy): Bacteria > Bacillota > Bacilli > Staphylococcales > Staphylococcaceae > Staphylococcus. Next base: position 59,610 of record NZ_LGPC01000016.1, read on the forward strand.
ACTAATATCACGCGTTAAAAAGCCGTCACGTTCACCTGTAATTTGCATTAAGTTAGCAAATATTTTTAAGCCCTCTCTATTAGAACGCTCAACAGTCGTACCACGTTTTAAGGCTAATCTGACTTTTGAACGATTACGTCTTTCAAAACTTTGTATAAGTTCTTCATCCGACTTTTCAATTGGTGTAATCATAGTCATTCTTGGTTGTATATAATCTTTAGATAAACCTTCTTTGAAACCTTTGTGCTTAAATCCTAGTGATTTTAGGTTTGTTAATGCGTCAGCGCCTTTATCTACTTCAACATCTGGATCAATTTTAATAGCGTATGCTTTTTCTTCTTTTGCAATTTGCATAGCGTACTCTAAAAGCGTTTCTAATGCGAGTTTATTACTATAATCTGTAACAAAACCTCTAGAGATATAGCATAACGTATATGGTAACTTAGGCACCTTTTTGAATAACAGTTGAGCAACGCCTATTACTTCGCCCTCTTCTCCAACTGCGATACGTTTTGAATACCATCCAGTTAGTGTTTTTGTTTCTGCCCACTGTGTTAATTGTAATAAATCACCCTGTGGATGGGATTTAACAAATGCATCATGTGCTTGATTTGTGATATTCATCTTTTCCATACAATTGATGTCTCCTTTACCAATTCAATACTTTGATATTATACAATGCTTCGCTCATAATTTCACTTATAAACAATTCAATTGCTATACGATATTAAAAGAAAAAACGAGGTGTTTTCATGCGTATTTTTATTATTGGATTATTAATGATTATTAATTTAATCTTTGTAGTTCAAGCTTTTATCGAACCACTTTCAATATCATACTTAAGCTTAAGAGTTATTTTAGCGGCGTTCTCTCTTGTTATATGCGTATACTTATTATTATTGTGCACACATAAATTCGCCATGTATTTAACTATTTTAACACTTATTATTTCTTTGATACACATTTTCATTATTGCACATAGCGCGTACCTTTATATTTATTAATTTGCTTCAAACTGGTAGCTTGTTCCTCGAATAATTAAAGTATAAGATGATGAAGTTTTATCATCTCGTAATGTGACTGATTTATACCCTGAATGTTCACCATCATAAATGTGGTAAACGACATCATCATTTTTTAATTTTAATGCAGTATACGTTTTAGTTTCACTTATTTTATCCATATCAAACCAATATTCCCATTTTTTTACAGTATGCTCTCGTTCTGTGCTGTATATATTAATTGTTTTAATTGTAAATTCTTTTTGTTGCAGCGGTTCGATTTTTTCATTTCTCACTTCTTCAGCTACATCCCACTGTATAAAAAATGGTGGTTTTACTCTATAATCTGGATCTGCAATATATAGCAATTTCCAAGATGTTTTATCACCTTTCACGTTTTCCCTATGCATATCTATAGGCCCAATGACCTCTATATTTCTCGTTTCCAAATCTTTTTTCAATTGATGAATATCTTGCGTACGAAACGCTAATGTTTTTATACCTTGACTATAATTATCTTGTACTATTTTTGAAGGGAATGATACACGTCCTTCATCTGTTTTTATTATTTTTAATAATACATCGGGTTTATAAACGTCTAATAACTCTATATATGCATTATTTAAATAGGCTAACCTGTTATAAGTTCCCAACCTTTCATGGCGCCCACCTTGATGTAATTCAAACAAATGCCCTGGATATTTAAAGTTATCTAATTGATGAATATAATGAATCATATGATCTAATTTTAAAGATTGCATTACGTATCTCCCTTATTTTAGCTTTGACTATATCTTAACAAATTGTATACCTCTTTACTTGTCTTAACTAACGCTACGGAATAATTTACTTAGCTCCATAACATTTTCTTTAAACAGTATTTTTTACATCACCACTATTGATTTTTTAATTAAAAAGGAATAAAATAAGTATGTTGCAAATTAAGTTAGCAAAGCTAACTATTTAAGGAGACTATTATGGAAAATAATCTTATATTTAATACCCTTACTGCGATTTATAGACCTTACACCAAATTGTTTCAACCTATATTTGAAGAATTTGATCTTTATCCTGCTCAATGGTTGGTATTTAAAGATATAGCTTACAATGCGCCTACTACTTTAGTACAAATATCAAAACGCCGTGCAATTGAGAAACCAACGACACGTAAGATTTTAAAAGTACTTTCTGAAAAATCATTACTTTCAATTGAACCTGGAATTGATAAAAGAGAGAAGTTGTTAACTTTCTCAAAAGAAGGTCAGTTATTGTATGACAACATCAGTGCTCGAGTTGATAAGGTACAAGATCAGATTATTGAAGATACAGGCTTATCTGAAGACGACCTTAAACAGGCAATTAAGACCATTCAATCAGTACATGAAGCTATAACAAAAATGGAGGAAGCGTAATATGAACCAAGCAATACCCACAAAATCACCCATATGGACAAAAAGTTTTAATATAAACTTTATAACTAATTTTTTAATATACTTGTGTATGTACTTACTTATAGTAATTATTGCCAGTTATTCTAAATCTGAATATAATGTTTCAGATAGCACAGCTGGCTTAGTAACAGGACTCTTTATCATTGGTTCCTTAATTGGACGTTTTGTAACTGGTAAATATGTAAATAAAATCGGTCCTAAACGTATATTATTAATTGGATTAGCATTTTTACTTATTACCCAATTATTATATTTTATAGAAGGCTCTTTAGCATTACTCATGTTTACTAGATTAATCAACGGTATTGCTACAGGAATTACTACAACGGCAACAGGTACCATCGCTGCTTATGTCACGCCTAATGATAGAAAAAGTGAAGGTATTAGTTTATTTTCTTTAAGTCTTGTCATGGGAGCAGCTATTGGCCCTTTCCTTGGTTTACTATTAATTAATACTTTTCCAATTAATATATTATTTTTAATTTGTCTCATTTGTGGTGTAGTAAGCTTATTAATTTCTTTCTTTGTAAATCTACAATTTAAGCTCGATACAACTAATACAACTACTCAAAAAACAACGAGTAAAAAATTCAACATCAATAATTACATTGCAAAAGAAGCTATACCTGTTGCCATAATTATGTTGATTTCAGGTTTAACTTATTCTTCAATACTTACATTCTTGCAATTCTTTGCTCAAGAGATAAATTTAGTAACGATTTCTAGTTACTTCTTCATATTCTATGCCATTGCATCACTGATTACTCGACCAATTGCAGGTCGTCTCATGGATCAAAAAAATGAGAATGTTATCGCATATCCTGCTTTTGTATTCTTAATCCTTACATTCATTACTTTAAGTATTACAAATAATGGCTGGTTACTCATTCTTGCGGGCTTGTTCTTAGGTGCAGGTTATGGGAATATTTCATCCTGTATGCAAGCTATTGCCATTAAAGTATCGCCCCCTGCTAAATATGGCATTGCAACTTCTACCTATTTTATCGGACTAGATTTAGGGGTTGGATTCGGACCTTATGTTTTAGGGTTCATGACATCCTCTGTATCTTATGCACAGCTATATGCTATTATGGCCATCATCGTGCTAATAGCAGCTATTATTTATTTCTTTTTACATGGCAGAAAAGTTAAACAACTTAACTCATTTCAATAAAAAGAGAGCGGGAAGAAATCAAATTTTGATTTCGTAGTCCCGCTCTCTTTTTTATGTATGCTTTATTATTGCGCTACTTTAATATTTTCTATTTTTTGGATAATATCATCAAAAGTCTTAATTTGAATATCATTGAAATAATAATAAACTTGTCTTTCGTCTGTTTCAGAACGGACTTTAGACATAAGTTCTTTTTTATAAATTTTACGTATAATTACATCAATCTTGCTCGTATCCCATAACATTTCGAAATGAAGTGCATCTCTCAATTCCTTTCCGCTGATTTTTTTAGATTCATATACCTTATACAACACAACAAATTCTTCAATTGATAAATGATGTACTGTTTTCAACCAATGCTTTAATTGACTCAATGCTCTTTCAGAAGTTATAAAATAAGATACTTTACTTTCCATAATAATGGCCTCCTCATCGTCTTTTCTTGTTGTTTAAATGGCTTTATAATGAATAAGCTTCGAAAATATTATATAACATTTTCTTCATTAAATCTATTATTTTAAAAGTAATAGATAAATATTTTTTACTATTGCCTTTCATTTATATAGCTTCTTATACATACCAATCATTTTTTTGTTTTACTTAAATCCCTAAAGTTAATATAAATACTTTTTATTAATAGATCTTCTTAAGAAATGCTTTATTTTAAAATTTTAAAATGGTTAATATTAACTGTTATTTTGCTAAATAAATAGAATGATTTTTATTTAGTTTATGATTTAATACAAAAAACGCTGAGAGCATATTTATCTATGCTGCCCCAGCGTTTTGCGATATTAATTGTTATGTCAGAGTCAAAACTACATCGAGTCTAATTGTAAGATTTACAATTATCTAATGATACTAACCACCAATATAGTTCATATTAATTTTTTTTCGCTTTCTATTTGCTACGGTTTGTTCTGTACGTTCATCTGAATATCTGTCATCTCTAACATTCCATAGTACTTTAAATTGTTCAAATAGCTCGTCATCTGTTGCTCCAGCACGCATAAATGATTTCACATTGAACCCATCTACAGTGCTAAATAAACAACTATAAAACTTACCGTCTGAGGACAATCTCCCACGTGTACATGTAGAGCAGAAAGATTGAGATACACTAGTGATAAGGCCAAACTGTGCACCATTATCTTTATGACGATAATATTTAGCGACTTCACCAAAATATTTGGGCTCAACAGATTCAATATCAAATTCATTTTCTATCATATTTAACATTTCATCTTTTGTTACCACTTTACTAAAATCCCATCCATTATCATTTCCAACATCCATAAATTCTATAAATCTAATCTCAATATCTTTCTCTTTGAAATATTGAATCATAGGTAAAATTTGGTCATCATTCACACCTTTTTGTATAACCACATTTACTTTTACATGGAATCCTATGGAAATTGCATAATCAATCTGTTGCAATATTGTAGAAGCTTTTATATTTCTATTATTAATCGCTTGAAACACTTTGTCTTCAATCGCATCTAAACTCACATTAATACGTCTTAAACCTGCATCGTATAATTTTTGGCCGTGTTTTTTTAATAATAAGCCATTTGTCGTTAGACCAATATCTTCTACAGCATCAATCTGATTTAATTCATAAATCAATTTATATAAATCGCGTCTGAGTAAAGGTTCACCACCTGTAATGCGTATTTTTTTCACACCTAATTGTGTGTATACTTTCGAAATACGTACCATTTCATCAAATGTAAGAAGCTCGTCTTTAGGTAAGAAAACAAAATCATCGCCAAATATTTCTTTAGGCATGCAATAATCACAACGGAAATTGCATCGATCTGTAACTGACAACCTTAAGTCACGTATCGGACGCCCGAGTTTATCAGTGATTTGTTCTACCATATCGTTAGCCCCCCTTTATCTATTTATAATTTCATGTTGTAAAGAGTCCAAATCATGCTGGAAATTAATGTTTTTATACCAATAATTAGGTGATTCAATTGTGTTAACATCTAACCAGTCACTTGCAACTTTAGTATAAACATTCTTTAAACTGTAATCATCTGAACCCAGTGCCTTATCTATGTGAGTTAAAGTATGTGGACTGTAAAAGGCAAGTGTAGGTATCGGTCTACCCGCTTCTTGAAAACCTGCAATATCTAACTGATCTTCAATAAGGTGTTCCACCATAAATTGATATAGTTTACTTATCGCTTTTTGAGTAATCATAGGTGTGTCAACGGAAATAACAAAGAAAAGTTCTTCTTCTAAGAATTGACTCATGACTGATCTAATACCTGCCAAAGGCCCTTTATCTTTATTCTGGTGTTCATCTATAATTATATTAGGGTAATCAAATTGTGTCGCCAGAGTTTCATTTGTACTTATAATAATTTGATTAAACATGTTCGTTGCTTCTAACACATCTATGATTCGCTTATAAAATGATTGCGATTCAATTTGTGCAAAAGCTTTAGGTTCACCGAATCTCTCTGATTGTCCTCCGGCAAGTATAATTGCTTTCATCTCTTCTTTACCCTCCGCTAACTGGTGGAATCAATGCGACAGTGTCATTAGGTTGGACAATGTCATCATTTTTCACAAATTCTTCATTTACCGCTATTTGAAATTTTTTATCGCTAATACTAGGATAACGTTTAAATAAATCTGTAATAAATTCATCTACAGTAATATCATAACTCAAATCGATTTCTTCTGATTGTTTCGCTAATATTTCTTTTATTTCTGCAAAATAAAGCACTCTCATGATTGGCCTCCTTCAATCGCATCCTCATAACTTCCATGTTGATGTCCTTGCCATTGAGCACCATCTTCCCATATTTCTTTTTTCCAAATAGGTACGATTTCTTTGATACGCTCAATCGCATATTCATTTGCTCTATAGGCATCTTTTCGATGTGGTGAAGAAACACTAATGAGTACTGCAATATCTGAAATAGCTAACGGGCCTATTCTATGAACGATTACTGTTTGTGTACCTGGCCATTGCTGTGAAATTTCATCACCAATTTGAGCTAACTTTTTTTCTGCCATGGGAATATAGGCTTCATACTCTAAATACTCTGTTTTCATTCCTTTTGTCCATTCCCTTACATGACCTGTAAAAATAACAACTGCGCCTTGATGTTCATTCAGTACATAAGATCTATATTGCTCAGTCTGTATCGGCTCGCTTGACACTTCAAATTGCTTCATTTAATTCATTCCTTTGATATTAAAAAAGATAATAACCATTGGTCATACTCATGTAAAGCCTCTGGTTTTGATATATTAATAGCATACTTAATACGTGTTAAATGATTTAGTGCATTTCGTTCGTTTTCATCACGATAAACTAACACTTTATCGTAATCTGCTTCTTTAAAACCCTCTACTAATATTACGTTACTGTCTATTGTAACAGATTCATCTATGATTTTATCAAGCGTTTTGCTTTGTGTTCTGGTGACACTTTGTTGGTAAGCATCACCTTGAACAATACTTTGATCTGCCCCTGCATAAAAGTGTTTCATATGGTCCACATGATTATTTTGTAATATGATATCATGATTGTCCTCAGAGTTATGGTGTCCATGATGTTTCACCGTTGCTACTGTGCGTTGCTGTGTTTTTAACATCTGAATTGTATGTGCCATTAATGTGGTTTTCCCAGAGTTTTTCAATCCAACAATTTGTAAAATCATATAAAGCATTCCGTTTCATAAGCTTGTGATTCAGTTAATATTACATTTACTGTATAACCTTTTTTATATCCTCTTGTTCCACCTGGTAACATAATCATTGCATTACTATGTGCAATTGCAACGACTGCACCTGATTTATTAAATCCTGAAGGTACTGCTGTCATTTCTTTCCCGTTAAAAGTGACCGTCGCGCGTATAAATCTCGTAAATGGGTTAGCTTTTGTAAAATCCTCCATCAATGTAGCTTGTACGACTTGAGGATATAGTGCATTTGCATGCATCATATGTTGAACTGCTGGCTTGACGTATAATTCAAACCCTGTAAAGCATGCGGATGGATTTCCAGATAGCCCAAATAGATATTTACCTTCTACTACTGCTACTGTCGTCACACTTCCTGGGCGCATAGCAATTTTATTAAAAAGCACTTCAGCATTTAATGCTTCGTATATTTGTGGCAAATAATCAAAATCCCCAACTGATACACCACCCGTAGTAATGACGATATCATGTTGTTGCATTGCTTCCGTAACCACTTGAATACTACTTTTTAAATCATCTTGTTGTATCTGATACCCCTCTACTTGTAAGTTTAATTTATTTGCTAGTGCAGTAATCATTGGTCCATTTGAATTCCTTATTTTTCCAGGCTCTAAATCATCACTCACATCTAATAACTCACTACCTGTAGCAATTACGGCTATACTTGGTTTTTTAAAAACAGGAACTTGTGCATAACCATATGTCGCTAATACTGCAACCGCCCCAGGATTAATTTGTTGTCCTTTCTGTAAGATCACATCATCTATTTGAGTTTCTTCACCTTTTAAAGAAACGTTCTCATTAGCTTTAAATGCCTTACGTAATGTGAAACTTTGTTCTTGTTCTACAGTTTGTTCTAACATAACGACTGCATCTGCACCTTCAGGCATCGCTGCGCCTGTCATAATTCGAACTGCTTCAAACGCACCAACTTTTTTATCCGAAACAGTACCAGCACCAATATGGTCAATCACATTGAAAGTTAGACGATGCGCACCACTAGCATCCGTTGTATCTTTACTTCTAATAGCAAATCCATCATAGGGTGATTTGTTAAAACGTGGAATTTCGTATGTAGCAACAATATCTTCAGCCAATATGTGGTTTAAACTGTCATCTAGTGACACTGTAATCTCATCCATATAAATATTCTGACTCACAACACGGTCAATGGCTTCACCGACTGGAATTGGATTTCTTTTCTCAACTGGCATATAAATCTACTCCTTATATAAATTAATTTCGTGATATACTAGAAAACGATTAGGAGGGATATGTTTGTCTGAATTTACACATATTAATGAACAGGGCAATGCTAAAATGGTAGACGTTTCTGAAAAAAATATTACTAAACGTACTGCAATTGCACATTCAAGCATTACCGTAAACCCAGAAATCTATCAACAAATCGTTGATCATACAAATAAAAAAGGAAACGTTCTTAATACTGCACAAATTGCAGGTATTATGGCTGCTAAAAACACTGCCGATATTATTCCAATGTGTCATCCTTTACCACTCACTGGTATTGATGTTGAATTTCAGTGGCAAAAGAATGCGCAATCCTTTACTTTGAATATCCAAGCAACCGTGTCTACTATTGGAAAAACAGGTGTCGAAATGGAAGCTTTAACAGCTGCAACTGCTGTATCACTTACTGTATATGACATGACAAAAGCTTTAGACAAAGGTATGGTCATTGGTGAAACTTATTTACTATCTAAATCTGGTGGTAAATCCGGTGAGTTTCAACGTGAAGAATAATTTAATATTTGCGCTCAACTCGAATAAAGTCTCTAGAACATAAATACGTGTCTCAGCCTCAATAATTATATTGGCAGTAGCTGTTTGACATCTAAACACACTTGTTTCAAGCCCTTATATTCCTTTTTCTAGTAAACCTTGTAGGGAGGGACAGACATCAAATTTAGTAGTTTGCTATCTGTCCCTCTCTCTTTATTTAGTTATTTCTTTAACCAAATGATTTAATTCTGGTTTTATTAACTTGTCCAATGCTAATTTAACAGCTCCAGTAGAGCCTGGAATACTAAAGATTAACTTGTCTCCTACCGTCCCCGCGACTGCTCGAGACAATAACGCTCTCGTACCTACATCCTCAGCGTAACTGAGATATCTAAACAACTCTCCGAAACCTTCAATTTCTTTAGTGAAAAATGAAGATACTGCTTCTATTGTCACATCTCTTTGTGCGATACCAGTGCCTCCTGTAGTAACAATCACATCGATGTCTTCACTTAACCATTGCTCAACTTGCGTTTGAATCGCTTCTTGTTCATCTTTTACTATTTTATAATGCGCCTCATCAATTGAAACATTCAACTCCGATAACAGCTCTATGACTAATTTACCACCTTTGTCTGTCTTATAATCTCTTGTATCAGAAACTGTTAATACTGCACAACTTATATCTTGATCTAGCTTAACATTTGTATGCATTTTTACACTCCTTTAGCCAAAAAGTTGATTTATTAAAGTAATCGCTTGTTGAGGCTTTGTCATGCCATGAATCAGTAATCTGCCGCCTTTAAAGCTAACAATGCGATAGCCATTATATTCAAAGTGAATCATATAAGGATTACGTCGGTATGCAATATGTTGCTGAGTTAAAAATGATTCTAGCATTTCCTGGGAAATATCAGGGTTTTCGTATTGTACTGTGTCCCTGCCACACAAACTAGCAAACTGCCTTTTCGTCTCATTTAAATATGGAAATGTAGGCTCACAGCCACAAGTCTTGCAATCGCTCCGTTGCAGTTTATTAAATCCAAACGTAAAGTGTGTACCTTCCCATAAATCTCCATAAGTTACTTTAGTCGGAATGTGTTGTTCTGTTAAAATTTTCAGCGCATCTCTCATCTGAAAACTTGTTGTCATCGTCACTGCAGGTTGAATTACACCTACCGTATCACATGTCATATTTATAGATGGTAACTGTGGTACTAAGCAATTAAAACATGGCGTGTGCCCTGGAATAAAAGCAGTTTCTACATAAGTACTTTGGACTACTCCGCCATAAATCCATGGTATACTTTTTTGAAAAGCAAAATCATTAATCAACTGTCTCGTTTCAAAGTTATCCGTTGCATCTAATATAAGGTGTGTTGAATCAGCATTGTCCTCTAAAAACTGACGATTTACATGTGCAATATGACTATGAATCTTCAAATCTTGTCGAATATCTAATAATTTTTGTTTAGCAGCAACAACTTTTGGCAAGCCTTCTAGCGCATCCGATTCATTAAATAACGTTTGTCTTTGAAGATTACTATATTCAATATAATCTCTGTCTACGATAGTTAGTGTACCAACGCCTGCTCTAACTAAACTTTCAGCAAGGTGTGTACCAAGTGCTCCCATGCCTACAATGAGCACTTGTGATTGCATGATTTTATCTTGTCCTTTTGGACCTATATGTTTAAATAACGTTTGCCTTGAATAGCGGTCTTTAGTCACTACAATAACCCTCTCTATACATCATTGTATCCATTATAAATCTTGCATACGATAGTAACAACGGTTTGCATTCAATATTTGAAAAAGTAGTAAATTCCCTATGTAAGTAATTTTATTCTGAACACTAAAAACGATGGATATAACTAGAATTGGTTAAAGGTTTTATTAATACACTTAATACCCTTTAGATCATGGTGTACCTTGCTTATAAAGCGTATCCTTTAAATATATGTTCGTGTTACAATAAGTTAACTATTACATGGAGGTGAATCAATGGCACGTTCAAAAGACTATGAACAACTATTGGAACAAGCAAAAGATATCGTCATAAATTCAATTGGAGAAACGATGGATCTATATGGAGTCAATCGCAGTGTAGGTAATCTATATGGCACGATGGTTTTTGAACAAAGTAGTATGACACTAGATGAAATGCGCTATGAATTACAAATGAGTAAGCCCAGTATGAGTGCAGGTGTTAAAAGACTGCAAGAATTTGACGGTGTAAAACAAGAGTTTGTTCGAGGTAGTAGAAAACAACACTTTACTGCTGAAAAAGACTTTTTTACGTTTTTTGGAAACTTCTTTTCACAAAAATGGAAACGTGAAATCAAATTGAATTCAGAAGCAATATATAAAGCTGAATCTTTATTGAATCCCATTATTCATTCAGAAACTGCTACACCTGAAACCATTGAAGAAGCACAAGAAATTTTTGAGCAAATAGAACATTCTAAACTCTATTATGCTTGGCTGTCTACACTTACTGACGCGCTCAATTCAGGAGAAATATTTGATTATTTTCCAATTCCGGAAAACAAATCATAAAATTGACATGTCAAAAAATAATACCAATCCATAAAATACTATCAATGGGTTGGTATTATTTTTAATATCTTATAATTTCGCAAGTACTACTTAGCTAGAATATGACTTGAGCCTGTGAATCCTTGTTATCAATTAATCAATGTTAATCACTTCATGAGCCAGTGACTCTGCTTCGTAATTAGAATGTGTTACGAAAATAATTGGAATTTTCCATTCTTTAAATATGCGCTTTACTAAATAAATACTTTCATCTTTAGTCGCGTCATCCAAGCTTGAAAATGGTTCATCCAATAATATGAGGTCTGGTCTAGTACTTAGCGTTCTTGCTAATGCCACTCGTTGGGATTCTCCCCCAGATAGTCTCATTGGAAACTGTGACTTTAAATGCGTAATGTTTAATTGGTGCATCAAGGTCTCTATATGTTCAGAAGGTTGCGCCATAAACGTTATATTCTGATACACATCCATATTAGGAAACAATTGATAGTCTTGGAATAAGTAGCCAATGTTACGCTGTTGAATTTTCACATCAATATTGTTGCACGTATCACTTAAAATGCGTTCATTAACTTCTATATGTGCCTTATCTGCACTTTTTAATCCTGCTATGATATTTAAAATTGTTGTTTTACCAATACCGGAAGGACCTTTAACGGCATAAATTTTAGGTTTAGTATCTTGAAGATTCATATGCAATTGTGTGTTTTTGAGCGTATGCTCTAAATGTAATTTCAACAATTAATCTACCTCCCGATAACGGTCTTTATTCAACACATTGATTGTTCCAATTACTGTAATCGCAAATGCAACAAGGACAATCACCCACAGCCATGCTTGATTTTCTTTACCTTGTTCCACCAAAAAATATATTTCTAAAGGTAATGTATTGGTTTTATGAGGTATGTAACCTGCAACCATCAGTGTCGCACCAAATTCCCCTATTGCTCGGGCAAAGCTCATCATAATGCCTGATAATATCGGACGCTTTGACAATGGTAAAATTAATTTAAAAAATATCTTGTTTTCACTTGCACCCATCGTTCGTGCAGTATTGAGCATTTTATTATTTATACTACGAAAGCCTTGGACAGTATGCTGATACATCAATGGAAAACTTACAATCACAGATGCAATAACTGCCCCAGTCAGTGTGAAAACTACTGGTAAATGTAATACATCCGTAAAAAACGCGCCAATAAAACTTCTAGGTGAAAAAACAATTAATAAAATAAATCCCATAACAGTTGGCGGTAATACAATAGGTAAAATAATTATACTTTCTAAGATTCTAGCAATAAAACCATGTCGCTTATACAACCATCTTGAAATAACGATACCAATAAAAGTAACGATGATTGTACTAATAACAGCTACTTTGAGTGATATCCAAAATGGTGTAACATCTACCATTGCTAAAACCTCCTATGCTTCAAATTGATATTTTTTAAATATTTCTTTAGCTTGCTCTGTCTTAAGAAAGTCAATCCATGCTTTGGCTAGTTGTTTATCTGATGTTGTCGCTGCTTTATAAACAATGGGTTGCTTCAAATCAGCTGCATTAATTTCTTTAACATGACTCTCTCCATTTTGCTGGCTTTGATATAAGTCAGTTTTATACACATACCCTAATTCGACATTACCTTTTTCAACATAGTTTAGTACTTGGCGTACATCTTTAGCAAATACTAAATTAGGTTTTACTTGTTCATATAAATTGTTATCTTGTAAATATTGCTGAGCATATTTACCCGCTGGCACTGAGTTCACTTCGCCAATGGCCAGTTTATCACCTTCTTGTAACGATTCAACTGATTTATAATTACCGTCCTTTGCGCCAATAAGTACGAGTTTATTTTTAGCATATTCATATGTATTTTGTGCTTTATCCTTATCTTGTAATGCATCAACGTCTTTCTTGTTTGCTGACATAAACGCATCCACAGGTGCACCTTTTTCAATCTGCTGTCTTAATGAACCAGACCCACCATAGTTAAATGTAATATTTACCTCTTTATGATGTGCTTCAAATGCCCGCTTCAATTCTTTCGTTGTGTCAGTCAGACTCGCTGCTGCTGAGATATGTAATTCTTGTTTTTTTTCTTTTCCATCAGAATTGCTGTCATTCTTGCTTTCACTGTTTCCATTTGAGCACCCTGCTAATACTAAACATAGCGTCATAAACATTACAATTAAATATTTGATTTTCATCTAAAACAACTCCTATTACTTATAATTATATTCTTATTCATAAAAAAACAAAAGACCTAAATGATAGTACTTAGGCCTTTTGTAAACGTATATTTTTTATCATTATGACATGCCATTTTATAGATGTTCAATGAAACGTTTAAACGCGTGATGACCTTGATCTGTATTCTTAAATACACCCGCATCTTCTAAAACACGTTTGAATTTAAACCCTACTTCTTTATCTACAATTTCATCGACATTATTTACATTAATATTATATACTTGTTTCATTTCTTCAGCCCATTGTTGATGTACACCTAAATCTATTTGAGTTTTACCTAATAAATAATCTTTAACTTGTTGTAATTCTTGTTTTAGGCGTCCCGGTAATATGGCAGTTCCCATTACTTCAATAAGACCTATATTTTCTTTTTTAATATGTTGCACGTCTTTATGTGGATGGAAGATGCCATCAGGGAATTGTTCTGAAGTTTGATTGTCTCGTAAGACAATGTCTAATTCATATTGTTGTTGTCTATATCTTGCGATTGGTGTAATCGTATGATGACGCTCACCATCATTACTAAATGCTTTAATATCAACACTCTCATCTGAATATTGATTCCATTGTGTCATCACATAAGTAGCCGCTTCAATCAGCTGCGCTCTATTGTCACCTTTCAAACGAATAACACTCATTGGCCAATTTAAAGTGCTTGCATGCACTGATGGATAATTCGCAATCGTAAATTGATCTATTTCAGCAGCGTTATCCATCGGAAATACATGTCTTCCAGTTTGATAATGATTGTGAGATAAAATAGATCCACCCACAAGTGGTATATCCGCATTAGATCCAATGAAATAATGAGGAAATTGATCTATAAAATCTAACAAATTAATAAAAGTATTTTTATTAATTTCCATAGGTACATGTTGTTCGGATAAAACAATACTATGTTCTGTAAAATAAGCATATGGTGAAAATTGAAAACCCCACTGTGCCCCATTTAAATTTAAGCGAATCACGCGATGATTTGTTCTTGCAGCTTGTAGCACTGATCCTTTAAAGCCTTCGTTTTCTATGCATAATGCACATTTCGGATAAGCGGTAGCTGGTGCTTCTTTAGCTTTTGCAATTTGCTTTGAATCTTTTTCAGGTTTTGAGAGATTAATCGTAACTTCAATATCCCCGTATTCAGTAGCAACATCATAATTAATATTATTCGCAATTGCATCTTCTTTAACGTAGTGATTACGTTTAGCTATGTCATAAAAATAATCTGTAGCCGCTTCTGATGACTGTTTATATGCCTCGTTAAACTTACGGTTAATTACCGATGGGCGAGGTGTAATTAAGTCTAGAATTTGAGCTTCAACAATTTCTTTACTATATAATGCATCTTCAATACAATTTTCACTAACAGCTTGGCGAATCCAATATTGTGTAATTTCATTTGCTGTTGCATCTTTATTTAATTCAGATACTGAGGAATCATCAATACCCTTTGCATTTAAATTACGCAACAGTTGGTTTTGAATATAAATGCTATCTTCTTCTTCATAATCACCATACGAAATTGCTTGTGATACAAATTGTTGTACTAATTGTTGATTTAATAACATGCATTAACCCTCCATATTTTCTTGATATCCATTTGGATGTTGATGATGCCATTGCCACGCTGAATTGATAATATCGTTAATATTATCATGTTGCGGTTTCCAGCCAAGTACTTGTTGCGCCTTATCGCTTGATGCGATTAATTTACTTGGATCGCCTGCTCTTCTTTCACCTACCACTGCTTCAATAGGTTCATTTGTTACTGTTCTTGCAGCTTCTAGAATTTCAAATACCGAATAACCTTGACTACTTCCTAAATTAAATGCACCAGACGCTCCACCGTTTTGTAAATGTTGATACGCCAAAATATGTGCATCTATTAAATCAACGACATGAAGATAATCGCGAATACATGACCCATCTTCAGTATCATAATCATCACCAAATATCGTTAAGTGTTCTCTTTGTCCTAGTGCCACTTCTAATACAATTGGTATAAGATGTGTCTCTGGACGGTGGTCTTCACCAATAGCACCATTTTCTTTAGCACCTGCCACATTAAAATAACGAAGCGCTGCATAATTAACGCCATATGCTTCATGACTCCAGTGCATCATTTTCTCCATCATTAGTTTACTTTCACCATATGGACTTGTAGGTGTTTTAGAATCTTCCTCAGTAATTGGTACTGAATCTGGCTCACCATAAACTGCAGCTGTCGAAGAAAAAATAATATGTTCTACTTGATGGTCATACATGACTTCTAATAACACTTGTAATCCATGTATATTATTATTGAAATAGGCTAATGGTTTTTCTACAGATTCTCCAACTAAAGAATATGCACAAAAATGAAAGACGCCTTCGATGTTTTCTTTATTGAATACATCATCTAAAAATGTTTTATCTCGGATATCTCCTTCATAAAAAGTAGCTTCACTATGCACAGCTGCTCTATGTCCTGTACCTAAATTATCCACAACAACAACGTCGTATCCTCTTGCAATTAATTGATCTACCGCATGACTTCCAATATAACCAGCCCCACCTAAAACTAAAACAGACATATACAAAATCCTTTCTCTATTCATTGATTAGTAACTTATAATGATTTAACGCCATCACTTATACCCACATGATAAAATGATGGGGCGTAACCTATGTGCGCTATATATCGCTTAGAAACTTCATCTTCCAATTGTTTTATACTATCTTTATGCACTAAAGCAATTGCGCAACCTGCAAACCCAGCGCCTGTCATTCTAGCTCCCAATACACCATCCACTTGCTGAGCTGTTTCTGCTAAAGTATCTAATTCTATACCTGTAACTTCATAATCTTCTTTTAATGATGCATGTGATTCATTTAATAACTTTCCAAATTGATTAAAGTTATTTTCTGTTAATGCTCGATGTGCTTTTTTCGTACGTTCGTTCTCTGAAACTGCGTGTCTTGCACGACGACGTTTCACTTCATCCTCAATAAGATCTTGATGCTGTTCAAATTGTTCTAATGACAGCTCACCTAATGATTCAATATCAAGTGCTTGTTGCAACGAAGCTAATGCCGACTCACATTGTGCTCTACGTTCATTATATTTGCTTTCTGTAAGAGAACGTCGCTTGTTCGTATTCATAATTGATATGACATAATCTCCAAATTTGGCAGGTACATAATCAAATTCTAAAGTTGCTGTATCTAGTAATATTGCTTGTTCGACTTTACCCATACCAATAATAAATTGATCCATAATACCTGAATTGACACCAATAAATTTATTTTCAACACATTGTCCTATTTTTATAAGTGCTAATCGTTCTAAATCTAAAGTAAATAACTGCTTAATGAGCCAACCAGTTAATAATTCAATAGACGCTGACGATGATAAACTGGCCCCATTTGGAATATTCCCTTCAACTAAAATGTTGAACCCATGGTCTATGTCAGAAAATTCGTCACTTAAATATTTAACTACACCTTTAGGATAATTAGCCCAATCATGTGCCGCTTCGAATTGTAATTCATCTAATGTAAATGTAATCATGCCGACATCTTCAAAATTATTTGAATAAAGTTGAATCAGTTTATCATCACGCTTTGTAGCTAGTCCGTATGTACCCAACTCAATCGCAGCTGGAAAAACATACCCACCGTTGTAATCTGTATGTTCTCCGATTAAATTAATACGTCCCGGAGCAAAAGCACTGACTTCAGCCTTTACGCCAAACAAAGTTTCAAACTTATCATGCATGGCTTGTAACATAATATCCCACTCCTTCTTTATAAATCACTTTATCTATAATAATACACTTCTTTAGTAAACATAATAAAAGTTTACTTGTTTACTAAATGTTTTGTCAATTAAGATCATCTTTTTGTTTTAAAAGTATTTCGCTCTTTAAGCTGTGCTTCTACCACAACATGGATGGCAACATGTCTCGTTTTATTAATGCGCTCTTCCGCCATTCGCACTGCAGTTCTGCCAAATTCGTCTACCGGTATGTGCACACTACTTATAGAGGGCACAGCATATTGTATGACTTCTAAATCATTAAAACTTATCAATTTAACATTTTTTGGAATTGCAATTTTTTCATACTGAATTTGTTGTAATATACCTATAGCAATCATGTCATTGCCAGCTATAAAAACTTCAGGTAGCTGTGCTGCTTTTAACAATGTTTTTACAGCTTCTTCACCATTTTCTTTTTTCCAACCATCAATTATAGTTATTTCGTTAATTTGTTGTTCGGAGCACCATTCCCTATACGCTTCATATCTGACATCTGTATGGTTTGAAGACGGCGTGCCAGTTAAATCTCTAATCATATGACTACCACCAATATAAGCAATTTTCGTCATTCCTAATGCTTTAATTTCATTTAATAAGTTGGTCATAGAATAGTATAAGTCAGAATAGACAGCATCTATTGATTTCGGTGTATTAGGGTTGTTAATGACAACTATATTTTCGTTATATTCGCGTAATGTGTTCAAAGCTTCTGTAGAAAAATTACCTACTACGATAATTGCTCCTGCCTTCTCAATTTTATATAAATCCAAATTTTTATCATGTCCATCAATTCTAATTGTGCGCTTCAAAGACAAATTCAGACGTTTAACTTCAGCCTCTATCGCTAACCGTATCTCTCTATAATAAGGATCTGACATTTCTTTCGCTCGAGATGCGTAGGTAATGATTTGAATACTTTTGTTTTTTCTAGCCGATTTTTGATATTGTAGTTCATTTGCAACTCGATGAATCCTTTCTCTCGTATCTTTTGAAACTGATAGCGTTGGATCGTTATTTAATACGCGTGAAACAGTGCCAGGACTTACCTCTGCTTCACGTGCAATATCTCGTATACTCGCCATATCGAAATTCACCTCTTTAATTGTTTACTACAAGTTTACTGGTATATGTCCTTTTAATCAATCTTGACTATTTAAAAAATCGTTATAAATATCACAATAAATAATTTAAAAATCCTTTGCTTTATTCATAAACTGAATCTTTTTTTACATTGAAAAATGCGCTAAAATAGAGTAGTGAATATGAAACGGGGTGTACTCATGCACGAAGATATATTAACCAATCAACCAATTGTACGGTTTGAGAACGGTAAGTTAGTAGAAACAAAGGACCACTATGTTACTGAGTTTCCATTAACAATTATGGTGAATGGAGAAGAATTTGCGACTATAATTTGCAGTCCGAACCACTTAGAAGAGCTAGTCTTAGGTTTCTTAGCATCTGAAGGAGTTATTTTAAAAAATGATGATTTAAAATCAATCCAAATAGATGATAGCAAAGGATTTGCTCATGTTGAGTTAACCAAATCTCTCGGTGAACGTTTCGAATATTCAACGAAGCGCATGATTGCGTCTTGTTGTGGTAAAAGTAGAGAGTTTTATTTTCAAAATGACGCGACAGTCGCAAAGACTTCTATGTCTAAAATTGTGTTGAATCCAACTCAAGTACTCAATATGATGGTCCGTTTGCAAAGTGCCAGTAAAATTTTCAAACAAACCGGGGGACTTCACAATGCTGCAATTAGTGACGGCGATACCTTCTTTGAGCATCGTCAAGACATTGGTCGTCATAATGCATTAGATAAATTGTATGGTTATTGTATACAAAGACATATACCTGTACGTAATAAAGTGCTGATATTTAGTGGGCGTATTTCATCAGAAATATTAATCAAAGCTGCGAAAATTGGTGTTGGTGTCATCTTATCTAAATCTGCACCAACAACATTGGCTGTGACACTTGCACAAGATTTAAACATCACTGCCATAGGATTTATTAGAGATGGTAATTTTAATATTTACAGTCATCCGGAACGCATAAAATCTGTTGAAACTTCAGAGGATTAATTCGTAATTTAGCGATTCATAAAAAAGGCTAAGACATATACATGTCTCAGCCTCTTTAATTATATTGTTTAGTTATATTTAGCATTTTCTTTTAAAATTTGATAGCAGTAACTTATAAATATATAACCTTGTCGGATATACATTTCCTTAGCACTATCTTCACCATCAGCTATCAATATAATCGGTTTTGTACCAGCTACTTCCGCAACAAATGCTTGCATCATACTGCCAATACCTTGTTTCTGATAACTTTCATCTACGCCGAAACCATCAATTTCCACAGTACATTGTGAAATGATTAAATCTAAAATCCCTACAGGCACATCTTTTTTATATGCGATTACACGAGATTTACTATCTTCATTGAATTGATTGCGTATTACTTCAATACTTTCGTCTGCATATGCCTGGCCATAGGGTTCAGCAAACTGACGAAAAATTGTAATATAATCTTCTAATGTTTGTTGCGTAACAAACATTACTTTAATTTGATGATTTTTATGTTTTTTTATATTCTGTGACTCAATTGCATAGAGTTCCATTAGCCCTAGTTCAAAATCATAAGTTTGAATTTTATCTAACCATTGTTGATCTAAAAGTATATTCTCAGGAAACGTAAATGCTAAATGATGAGATGCTTGCTTTTTATGCATATTCAATTGATTTTTCATATCTTGCTCCCAAGATTTAATGGAAGGCATTTGTTTATAATCCCATTTATTCACGTCGTATACTAAGGGTTCTTCAGGTGTTAGATAGATTGTCTTTAATGCATCCTCGACATAAACATCGCCTTGTTGGAATATATCATTCATCGAAATCACCATGATTCAATCACCTACCCTTATATATTTATTTGATTAATTGTTTAAACCGACTATGATTAAGCATAATATTGCCAATCAAACTTGCAATCACTGCTTTAACTATATCCGCAGGCATAAAGACAAGTGATAAAGTCACTGATTTTGAAATTGGTAAATTAGTCATAAGCCCCATAACAATTGTACCTACAATATCTAATAAAATAACACCAAAGATAATTGTTGTAACTAATAATACAGTAAAGTTTATTTTTTTAAAATACAAATCTCTTACTAAACCAATTAGATATGTAATTACTGGATACATAATTAAAAAGCCAGTAGAGGGACCTGCAAATACACCTATACCACCACGTCCGCCAGATAATAAAGGTAAGCCAGTTGCTACAAGTAATAATAATACGATCACACTAAGTGCACCATATTTACGTCCAAGTAAAATTCCAGCTAAGAAAATACCAATATTTTGTAAAACGATAGGTACTGGCATAATCGGCAATGGTATCGCAGGCACAAATCCTAATACACCAATAATTGCTGTCATTAAAGCAGTATATACTAAATATTTTGTCGTCATGGTCAATCCTCCTAATGAAAAAAATTATATCACAATTGTAAACTTTTAAAAATAAAAAGTTTACAATATTTTATGTATAATAAAAAACAGCACAACTCAACAGTGTTAATTCGTTGAGTTGCGCTGTTTTGAAACTAATCCTAGTTTTAATCGTAATACTTATTAATTTAATTTTTGTCTATTAGTTATTTAAAAACTTCTCTTTTAAATCTTTTCTCATAAATTCTAAAGTATATGGATCATTATACCAATAAGTTTCAGCTTGCACTTCAAGCACTTTGCCATTTTGAACTGCTGGTAAGTTATTCCATAGATTAGTTTTGGCATAGGCTGGTGTTGATTTTCCTTTACTGGTCGAAACGATATAATCGCCAGCATAATCTGCTATTTTTTCTTGTTTTACTTCAGCCCACCCTTCTTTTTTAACTAAATCATTTAATTTATCAGGCATTTTAAGTCCAAATGCTTGATACAACACTTCTCCGCCACGACCCCAATTTGGTCCATAACTATATAATTTTTTCTCGAATTCATCAAAAATTGAAACTGTTGCGTCTTCACCAATTTTATTTTTAATTTCTTTACCATCTTTTTTAGTTTGTGCTTTCCATTTATCTTCCCATTCTTTTACTTCATCTTCTTTGCCAAGTAATTTACCTAGTTCTTTTTGTTGATCTAAATATTTATGTTTACCATAATCAAATACGACTGTAGGTGCAATCTTTTTATATTTTTTAATATTCTTGTCAGTAGAATATACAACAATTAAATCTGGTTTCGCTTTTGCTACTTTCTCAACATCATTTTCGCCAATTTTTTCAACATCTTTAAATTTATCTTTAAGGAGGCTACTACTATCAACTTGTTCATTTACTGCAACAATATTCCCACCAAGATATTTAATTCCACCAGCATATGTAGGAGCAACTACAGCGATACGTTTTGGATCCTTGGGTATATCTATGTTTTTTCCGCTATCTAATTTATAAGACTTTGTTTTTGCTTTCGAGTCACTGTCCGAATTATTACCACATGCTGCTAAAATAAGCATTAAAACAATTAACGGAAACAATAATTTTTTCATAATTTTTCCTCCATTGAAAATGATTATCACTATTAATTGATTATATAATGACTAAAGTAATTTTACAATAGCAAACATGATCTACTTCATTTTAAAAAACAAAAATGGGGGCGGGATAGAAATCAAAATTTGACTTCATACTCCCGCCCCCCATAAGGCTTTTAGATATTGGACAGCTAGTGTCAATATAACAATTAAGTTTGAAACATGTATTTATGTGCCAAGCACTTTTAACTGTATCTTGTTATAAGATTATTAAAAATGATCTAATACACTATGTGCAATATTCGTATACGCCATATCTTCCATCGGTGGATTGTGTATACCTGCGCGCATATCTCTATAATAGCGTTGTAATGGTCTTTCCATTTGAAGGCTTTTAGCACCAACAATACGCATAGCAATATCTATAACTTCTAATCCTTGATTCATTACCAACACTTTACTTGCTGAAGTTTCATTCCAAACCTTACTACCTGGAATCTCATGATTATATATAGCTGCTGTGCTCCACAAGAAATGGCGTGCAGATAATAATTGAGCTTCCATCTTCCCAATATTTTGTTGCACAGTTGGTATATCACCGATTGTACCTTCAATACTATTTGGACTGTAATTTTTAGCAAAATCAACAGCATAATCTCTTGCTGCTTGTGCAATACCAAGATACACACTTGGTATATGTAAAATCCAGCCATTCGGTTTTTTACCGCCGGCCCCTCTTATTTCAACAAAGTTTTCTTGTGGGATGTGAACATCATTTAATAATAAATCATGACTTTCAGTTGCACGCATACCTATCATATTCCAATTATCTGCAATTTCTACGCCCGGTGTGTCTTTTTGTATTAAGAAAAAGCCAACTTGATCGATATCTTCATAATAAGCACTCACAACAAAATGTGTCAGCCCTTTACTCATTGAAGTAAACGTTTTTACGCCGTTAACAACAAATCCATCATCTACTTTAACAGCATTCGTGGCAGGTCTTCCCCCACGTGTTGGGCTACCAGTCTCAGCTTCACTAACTGCTCTATTTACTAACGCTTTGTTTTTCACTGCTTCAGCAAATCGATCTAGCATAGCTGGTTCCCACATTTGTTGTTCATATAATTGACCTACTACACTTAAATGCCATCCTATTGAAAGTGCTGTCGCACCATCAATAGATCCTAAATAGCTTTGTAATATAACCATATCTTCAACAGTTGCCCCTTCACCACCGTATGCTTTAGGTAAAGTAAGCAGTGTGTATCCTTCTTTTACTAGCCATTCAATATTTTCATAAGGAAAACGCGAATGGATATCATTATATTCCGCTTTCTCTTTAAATTGCGTTTTAACTGTATCTAGTTTTGCAATCCATTTTTCTTGAATATCCGTATGTATTAATGCGGAATAATTCACTTTCATCACCTCATAATTAGCTTTAGTACTATTTAAACTTAGTTTAACACTCGCCATTATTGAAAGAAAGCTTTTCAGCACTAAAGCCTACTTTACCGATAAGAATTATTGTGATACTTTATATTTATTGACATACTGGGGGAAATTGAATGATTACAGTTAAAAATCTCATACATAAATACAACGAAAACACGATACTCAACGATGTCGGCTTTGCTCAAGAACAAGGCACCGTTACAGCAATTATAGGACCAAGTGGTTCTGGGAAAACAACCTTACTTAGAACGTTAAATGTACTGGCACTTCCTGAATCTGGCACCATTGAAATCGGGGATGAAATATTTGATGCTGCACACCATACTAATAAAGACATTGTTAAATTACGTCAAAAATCAGCTATGGTGTTTCAAAATTACAATTTATTTAAAAACAAAACAATACTTGAAAATATCACTTTAGGTTTAATACATGGTCAAAATTACAATACCAAACAAGCTAATGATATTGCTACATCTTATTTAGAGCGCGTGAATTTATTAAATCAAAAAGATAAATACCCTATTCAGCTATCCGGTGGTCAAAGCCAACGTGTAGGTATTATTCGTGCACTTGCGCTCAATCCAAAAGTTCTTTTACTAGATGAACCTACTTCTGCTTTAGATCCTGAATCGATTCAAAGTGTCTTATCACTGATTAGTTCTATCGCTCAAGAAGGTATGACCATGGTGCTTGTTACACATGAAATACAATTTGCAAAAGCAATTGCTGACCAAGTTATATTTATTGATGATGGTCAAATTATCCTTCATGGCACACCAAAAGAAGTATTGGAAGATTCAAAATCTGAAAGAATACATCGCTTCTTAAATAGAGTTGAAACGGAGCGTGACATTTAATGACATTAAAAAGAAGTTTCATATTTTTATTAATGATGGTTTCTGTATTAACAGCATGTAGTAATGATGATGCTTCCGATAGTAAATATCAGAAAAAAGAAGTTAAAGTAGCACTTTCTGCTGAAGTTAATCCACCCTATTTATATACAAATAAAGATAATAATTTCGTTGGCTTAGATATGGATTATATGAAATTAATTGAAAAGAAATTACCTCAATATGATTTTAAATATGAAGTCGGTGAAGAAGAATCGAATTTAGTTGGGATTGGTTCAGGCAAGTTCGATATGGGGATAAATTGGTTTTTCAAAACACCAGAACGTGAAAAACAGTTTCTCTATCAAGACGTACCTTACAGTTATGCGCTACCTTTATTAGTAGTAAACAAAGACAATAATGACATACATAGTTTACACGATTTACCTGGTAAAAAAATCACTCCTATGGCACCAAGTGGTGGTTTATATTCTATACTTACCCAGTTTAACAAAGACCATAGTCCAAAAATTGATATCAACACGATACAAGAACCTTCAAATGGAGACAACTTAAAAATGGTCAGCCAAGAACGTCGAGATGCCATGTTTTTAAATTGGAACACATATAAAGCAATTCAGAAACAAATTAATGCCGACGTTAAAATAGGCGGCATTATCAAGAAAGAGCCATTGCATATTGTTTATAATAAAAAACACCAAAAGCTTCACGACGACGTGGATTGCGCAACTCAAGAACTTAAAGACGAAGGCAAGTTACAATCACTTTCAAAAAAATATTTCGATATTAATGTCTTCCATGACTTAAATGAAATCAATAAACAAAAAGATAAATTGGAGGTGACAAACTAATGGGACCAGTGAATTGGTTAGATTTATTTGGACAAGTGTTGCAACAATTACCGCTAACTTTATTGATGATAGTTGTTTCACTCTTTTTCGCAGTCATACTTGGTTTTATTTTAGCAATGATTCGTATTAAAAAGACAAAAATACTCGCTCCTATTATAAGAATTTATCTTTCATTTATACGGAGTACGCCATTATTATTACAACTTTTTTTAGTATATTTTGCATTACCACAATTATTGTTACTCATTCATATAGATATTAACCATTTTAGTAGATTGTTTTTTGTTATCCTAGCATTTACTTTACATACAGGTGCATACCTTTCTGAAATCATCAGAGCAGGTTATCAATCCGTGGATTATAGTCAAATTGAAGCCGGATTAACGATTGGATTATCCTATCCTAGAATTTTAAAAGATATTATTATACCTCAAGCTTTACGAAACAGCATTCCTAATTTAACGACTCAAATCATAGAACTTATAAAAGACACTTCATTGGCTTTCACCATTGGTATTATCGATATGATGGGACAAGTCAAACTCATCATTGGAAACAATTACGGACTCGGTATGCTAGAGGTTTATATCGTAATTTCAATCATATATTGGATTATTGCACTTATTATTCAAGGTACCTTTACTTTAATTGATAAGCATACGCAAAAGCCATATAGCGTTTAAGGAGGAAAATCATTTTGTCATTCATTCTATATACTATAAGTGAAGTACTTAAAGGCGTACCGAATACAATTATTATTTCTATTGTAGCTATGTTCGTGGGTCTTATTATTGGAACACTATTTGCGATTATTCGTATCAAACGTGTACCTGTCTTATCTCAACTTATAATCGTGTATAATTCTTTTTTTAGAAGTACACCATTAATTGTTCAATTGTTCATACTATATTATGGAATACCTTCATTTATACTTTTGTTAAATGATCAGTTCACTTGGACAATCACTCCTGATATATTCTCACCTTTAGCGATTGCCTTTATCGTATTTTCTTTTCATGCCGTAGCATATCTTTCTGAATCAATTAAAGGCGGTCTTCAATCCGTAGACCAAAATCAAATTGAAGCTGCGCAAACAGTCAGACTATCGAAATTCAGCATTTATAAAGAAATTGTATTACCACAGGCTTTTGCTTATGCATTGCCTAACATAGAAAATCAATTCATTATGCTGATCAAAGGCACTTCCCTAGCATTCGCTGTTCAAGTAACTGAAATTATGGCAGTCAGCCATGTTATTGCAAATGAAGGTTATCGTTTTATTCCTGTATATACAGTAGCAGCTATTTTTTATTGGTTGTTAGCAATAATATTAGAGTTTATTTTTGCAAAAATGGAACGTAATACGACGCGTTACTTAAGAGCGAATGCTTCTTAAGTAACTATATTAAACAAAAAACAAACTGTTAACTGAAATATCACATCAGAAACAGTTTGTTTTTTTATACTTTATTCCATTTAAGCTAAACTTTCCATGCATTGCTCTTTAAGTTTATAATATTGTTTTACCTTTTTCGGCATTGTACCATTTTGTAATTCATCTTTAGTAACAATAGGGTAGTTTTTAAAAACGACTGAGCCTATATAACCACAAAGTGCACTACCTGATGCACACATCAGTGCCACGATGATTACAGTTAATGCATTATTAAATCCAAACATAACCATTAGTCCGGCAATTGGTGTAGCTGTACCTGTTGCCTCATTTACTAAACCAAACATAGAGATAATCACGCCTGAAAGCGCTCCACCTACAAAATTTGTTAAATATACTGGTACTGGATTGGCTGTCACAATGTCTGCTTGTGATAAAGGTTCTATAGCAACTGAAATCGTTGTTTTACGATCTCCAAATTTCATACGCTTAAATAATACAAAGTTCATAAACGATGATCCAAATACTGCTAAAGCACCGATGGCCATTGGCGTACCAGTTAATCCTAGTAATGCTGTTAATGCCATCGAACTTAAAGGTGCAGTAGCAACAACAGTGATAATACCACCAAGCACGATACCCATAAGAATAGGACTTGAAGTCGTAGTTTCTTTAATAATATTTCCGATTTGTAATAATGTCGCATCTACTAATGGTGTTGTAGCAATAGCAATTAAACGTGTAATAGGTGCGATAACAATAATCGCAGCAATTAAATCAAGCCCATCTGGTAATTTTTGTTCCATCCATTTCATACCGAAACTCGCAATATAAGCTGCAACGAAGCCAGGTAAAAGATCCATGCTTCCACATGAGACAGCAATTACAAATGCATAAACTGGAGAGACACCCATAGCTAAAGCTACAAGTCCTGCTGCTGCAACCCCACCTAAGCCTCCAGCAGCTTCACCTAACTGTCCTAAGAATGGTATACCAAATAAGTCTCCACCTACATATTTATGAAAAGCCTCTACTAAAAATGAAGCAATGGCTGCGTTAGCAAGTGCCCCCATGGCCTTGCCTCCATTTGGTGCTTTACTCGTGAACAATGTAAACAAAGCTAAAACAATCCCTAAAAATATGATCCCGATTAATAAATTCATAAAAACACCTTTCCAAACCTTTTTGTATGCGCTTTCATTAGATAAATATTAGTATAGCACATTTAATTTGGTTCTCAAATCATATTTTTGTACAATATATAACTATAATTATAAAATTACATTATTCAGAATATTCAAATCATTTAATCTTACACACAATCTTATTTTCACCAAGTTTTTCAGTCCTTAAAACTGTTCCTGTAAGTTTTCAATAAGTTCATTAATTTTATCACGTTGTGCTTGATTTATATATACTACCACAGTTCTTTCATCTATATTGCTTCTCTTTTTACTTAAAAAATCCATTTTTATAAGCTTTTGCAAAGCTTTCGTTAAATAGTAGGGTTTCAATTCTGAGTATTGAGCAATATCTTTTGCTGTGACGTCATTTTCCTTACAATTATAAAGATAATTTAATATTAGTACTTCTTCATAATTTAGTTTATAGCTCTTTTTCATTGTTTTAAAAAATTTCCTACCTTGTTGATAAGTTGCAATAAGTTCATTTAGTGACTTGAAATTTTGTTCATTCACAAAACCACTCCTTTTGTTATTTCTTGATGTTAATAACTTAATTTTATCCTATTTTATGCCTTTAATTCAATATGCTTAACTATGAAAAATATGAATAATTCCTACTCTTTTTTTAATCTTATTTTTTATTTTTAAATTTTAGTTGTTCATTCAACCTTTTTATTACTAAAAAAAAGCATACGCATAAAAATTTCAATTATCAAATATCTCTATTTAAAATAATGCATTTTGATATTTTAAATAACTCATATATTCATACAAAAATGCACAGCAAATGTTAGACTATTATCCAACATTTACTGTGCATTTTTAGCAATTGCTATTTTAAATGATTGAGTTCAATCATTATTATTTTTTCTTAAGATTGATTGTATCTAAGAAGCTTAATGCTGCTAAACCTGATAAATCTAACGCATGTTTAGCACCTGCTTTACCATGTCCTGCTTCAAAGTGTTTAAATGCTGCTACACCTAAAACTGAAATTGTTAAAAGTGATGCAATACGTGATAATCTTTTACTTGCAAAGCTTAAAACGAAAAATACAGCACTTAATGCTTCAACCGCTCCTGCCAATGGCACTGCATTTGATGGTAAATTAAATACTTCAACAAAAGATTCTTTCATTGATTGATCACCTTTAAGTTTAGGTTTTGACGCACCATATAATTCCTTAGCTAATTTTAAATTTGTTAAATAACGTAATATCATTATAAACGCTCCTTTTATTTGTTTTCAAAATATTTATCTACAATAGGTTTTACTCGCTCTGCTAACAATTTAATTGTATTGATTGTTTTATCATGTGGCATAGAGCCTACAGGTGTATGAAGCATAAAACGAGTAAGGCCTAGTGTTTCAATTGTTTCAATTATCTTTTGTGCAACGGTTTCCGGGCTTCCAACATACAAAGCGCCATGTGGCCCTGCTTCACAATCGAAGCTGTTTTCATCATATGGTGGCCACCCTCGTTCTTTGGCTAAAATATCATGACTCGCTTTTACCGATGGGAAAAACTCACGTTTTGCTAATTCATCTGTTTCAGCAATATAGCCCCATGAATGCGTAGCAATGGGCAATTCATTTATATTATGTCCGTAAGATCTAGCAATAGATTTGTACATATCTATGTTTCTTCTAAACCTTTTTGGGTCACCGCCAATTATAGCATAAGTTATAGGTAATCCTAATGCTCCTGCTTTTAATGAAGATTCCGGTGTTCCTCCTGTTGCAATCGTAATTGGTAAAGGCCCATTTTCTGCTTTAGGATAAACACTTAAGTTGTCAATAGAAGGTCTTAACTGTCCTTCCCAATTTACAATTTCATGTTGATTTATGTTCATTAAGAAATCTATTTTCTCATTAAAGAGTTGTTCATAGTCCTTTAACTCATAGCCAAATAATGAAAATGATTCAATAAATGAACCTCTTCCCACCATTATTTCAGCACGTCCATTAGAAACTGCATTTAATGTAGAGAAACGTTCGTAAACTCGAACAGGATCATCTGAAGATAATACTGTTACTGCACTACTCAACTTTATATGTGTTGTATTACGAGCTGCTGCTGCTAAAACTGTAACGGGATCAGATACTGCATAATCTGATCGATGATGTTCTCCCAATCCATATACATCTAATCCATATTGGTCAGCTGTTTCTATTTCTTCTATTATATTTCTAATTCTTTCTCCATTACTTATAGCTGCTTGTCGTCCACTTTCCATATGAATATCAATATTATCTGCAAATGATGTCAAACCAAGTTCTACTTTCATATAATCACCTCACAAACTAAGTATAATTTTTATACCTTTATATTAAATACTTCAATAGAACATGTCAATTTCAATGCTCTAATTCTTTTACTTCCTATTAAAATAGCTTTTAATTAAGATTAACCTTAATTCAATATTTCTTATATAATATTAGTAAAAAGTGTTTTTTTTAGTGGTTTAAATAACTAAATTCTCTCATATTTTATCATTTGTAATTTTCTGTTATTTTACAGCATTGTAATAAACTAGAGTGCAATTATACACCTGAACTTTTGTGGATGTTGTAATAACGCGCTTTAAAGCCTAAAAACACACTCTTCCTTTTGTTACATTAAGCACTTTATTATTAGAACTAAATTACAAAACGATAACAAACCCCACAAACAGACGTTTTTCTGATAAAGTAATTCTTGTCGTTATAACAGCGAAAAAAATTATAAAAATGTCTTTAAGAGACTGGGATAAATGCTTTACAATTATTAGGAGGAAATTTAACAATGAAAAAAATCGCTACAGCTACTATCGCAACTGCAGGAATCGCTACTTTTGCTTTTGCACATAATGATGCAGACGCTTCAGAAAATAACAATGGTGGGTATAACCCAAATGATCCAACATCATACAGCTATTCATATACAATAAATCACCAAGGTAACTATGATTACACTTGGCAAGGTAACTGGAACCCAAGTAATGCTGACCAAGGTCACAACAACTATGCTCAAAGTAATAACAATGGTTATAGCAACGGTCAAAATGGTTCTACTTCTACTAACAGTTACTCAAACCAATCATATACAACAAATAATCAAGGTACTGGTGGAAGCGGAGCTGTTTCAACTTCTACTTCAAGTAGTAATTATCAAGTAAGTACTACTAGTGCACCATCAAGTTCTTCAAACTCAATGGCTAACACTTCTGGTTCATCAAACAACCTTTATACATCAGGTCAATGTACATATTATGTATTTGATAAAGTCGGAGGTAAAGTTGGTTCAACTTGGGGTAACGCTAACAACTGGGCAAGCGCTGCTGCTTCTTCAGGTTACACTGTAAATAACTCACCTTCTCAAGGTTCAATCTTACAATCATCAACAGGTGCAATGGGTCACGTTGCTTATGTTGAAAATGTAAACAGCGACGGTTCAGTTAACGTTTCTGAAATGAACTACGGCCAAGGTGCTGGCGTTGTTACTTCACGTACAATCTCAGCTAGCCAAGCTTCATCTTATAACTATATTCACTAATAAGTGATTTTAAAAAAGACAATCCTCATGGGTTGTCTTTTTTTGTCATTTTTTCTTAGGGTATTCTCCTTATAATATAAATCATGTACTTTTTAGTGATTATTTAGCTATGGTTTTAAATAGAAAAGGAGATGGGAGAGAAATTAACTAAAAAAGGAATGCAATCAACTAGTGCTACTATAACAATTGAGACTGGAACATAATTATATGTTTCAGTCTCAATTGTTATATATTTATTAAAACCAATACGCTATTGCAATCCAATATATAAAGGCCATCAAATAAAGTAACGGAAAACTTTCTGAAACTTTACCTTTAATCCGTTTATATAACACAAATACGCCTACTATGAGTAAAATAACTGAGAAAATAAATCTTACAATATACATCATTTGCAATGAAATTATTAACGTAGGTGTCAACGGTAACATTGCTAATACGATTGTTAATATAACAATAATAATCGTGTAGTAACTTGTATCGCTAGTCTTATTCCGATGAGAGTTAATCCAGAATATAATAAGTCCAAATATCGTAGTTAGTAAAATTTCATGTATTATCGTTGAACTATCTAACAATTCGGTCCTATAAAGTAATATCGCTACAATATACAATACAAAACCGATTGCAAAATAGGTTATAGAAGGAATTTTTAAATTTTTATCTACATTGAAGTATTGATGAATTCCTGATGCCAATAGTAATATCGCTACAATTATCACTAGATATAACATAGAATCACCTCATCCATAATTATATATAACCGAATCATATATTTTTAAACTTATAATTCATAATTTATATTAAGAATTATTGTTTTTTCTCTTTTAACGATATAGCTTTAAATCATTTATTTTATTAACTTTTTGTTTTTTTAATGCCAATACCTGAAAATCCATAAAAAATTGCGAATATGATACACAGATAGCATGGTACTGCCCAAATAAAGAATTGATCCACCGATACACCTAACTGTTGTGTATAATAAATACCTGATGTTCCCCATGGAATAAGTGGAATAATCATTGTACCTGAATCTTCTAGTGTTCTCGATAAATTAGAACGATCTAAATCCATATCATTATACATTTCCATCATTAACACACCGACCATGATAATAACTACAGATGCCACACCAGCTGCGAGTACCATTATTAAGCTACCGATGATAGTCGCTAGTATCAATTGTCCAACTGAATTTATATTTTTCGATATTGTTTTCAAAATAACATCTAAGCATCCAGCTTTTTCAACTATACCTGCGAAAGCATAGCCACAAAAAATAGTAACAATAATCTCTGTCATACTCATCATGCCACCTTGCTCAATCAAATTAATGGCTCTATCCGATAATTCGCCACTACTTGCTGGCACCATGCCTTTATTAAAACCATCGAACGCAGACTTAAATCCATCTACAATGTTAAATCCATGATTAAAGGCGCCAACAATGATTGCACTCAAACTAGAAATAAGCATTGCAGGTACAGTCGATATTTTTAATAATAAGCACGTAATAATAATCAATAAAGGGATCCATACAAAAATATTTATATTATAAATTTGAGATAATTCGCTAAGCATTTGATTCACTTGTGACATATTAGTATTTCCACCAAATTGCATACCTGCAAAATACCAAACGATTAAGCCGATGATTGAGGCTGGTACAGTCGTCCATATCATTGCTCTTATATGCGCAAAGACATTCACTTTTGTTACTAATGCTGCTAAATTTGTCGTATCTGAAAGTGGTGACATTTTATCACCAAACACCGAACCTGCAATTATGGCACCTGCTGCCATACCTGGCGTAATATGTAATTGTGTCGCTATAGCCATTAACGCTATGCCTGCTGTAGACGCAGAGCCCCATGCTGTGCCCGTTGCAACTGAAGTAATTGCACATATAATAAATGCAGATACTAAAAATAAATTAGGATTTAAAAATTCTAAACCGTAATAGATCAAAGCTGGAACAGTCCCTGAGTACATCCATGTACCTACGATAATTCCCACTGCTAAAATGATAAAGATAGCTGGCATTGCTGTCGCCAACCGATGTGTGATACCTTCTTCCAAATCTTGCCATTTCAATCCAACACATCTTGCTATAAATGCAGCATATGCTGATGCTAAAATTAATAAAGCTTGTATTGGAATCCCAAAACCAACAAATCCTGTGATTACAATTACAATCATTATTATAATAGTAGAAATTGATTCTAAAAATGTTGGTTGTCTTGTCATACACAGTCCCCCTATTGTTAGTTTAAATTAATTAAACCCCAGTTTTGCTTTGCCTAATTCATTAATCGTGAGCCCTTCTTCAAAAAAATCACGTTCCAAAATAGTAGAAGCTAATACGATAATCGCATCAATATTTGGCGTTTCAACCTCAATTTCACGACCAAGGCTAGACCATAATACTAGGCCGTATGCAATATCTTCTGTTAAATAACGATTTTTAACATGGTTTGGTCCTTTGATTTGTGAAAACACTGGACTCGTGTTAAACAATCTATTTAATGGTTCATCTTCATCTTTGCTTTCTAAATAACCACGTTCAATACGCGCTTCTTTAGCTGGAGACAATTCAAAGCCTAACTTACGCCCTAAAGTTAATCTTTCCAACTCTACTGCGTGCAATAAACGAACGGTGTGTTTCGTTATTCCTTCTTCATATAATGCAAAGTCTTCTGCATAATCGATACGTCCTACATTAAGTAATGTTGGACCTGGATGCACTTCTGGATTCCCATTTTCAAGATTTGTTTTCCAAATACTTTCCTCTTTTACTACGTATGGATATAGAATTTCAATTTTGTCAAAGCTGTCACTTAAATATTTTTTATCATAAGTTGAAAAATGAACTTTTCTTACATTTAACGCTAGGTCCACGTGAGCTTCATCAAAATTCACTCTCGTTCCATAAGTTAATGTGTTCACTTCAGCAAATATCGGCATAACTTCTATACGCATATCTTCTAAGACGTTCATAAAACGAATTGAAGCCATTGCCGCTGCGATATTAAAGAAAATTAATTGCTTATCATTAATAAATGGGGCCATTGTACGCGCATAGTGTTCAATAAATGCAGATGGTATAATAACTTGAATGACTTCTGCATCACTAACAACATATGCCATATCATCACTGATATTAGTAAATTCAATGAACGTTTCTTCTCCTTCATTATTAAACGTAAAGCCTCCTTGTGCTATCGCATTGTCAAACTTATCAATAGATTGATTTCGACAATATAACTTCACCTCATGTCCCTTATGTTTCATATCTAATGCTGCTGTAACAGCACCATTTCCCGATCCTACGATTGCTATCTTCATAAATACCCTTCTTTCTTTAATGATTTGTATGTATGAATGTTTAAACATTACTATAATGTATATCCAAATTAGATTTCTGATAAACACTGGTATTCAACTTATTCCGAGTTGCATGATATTTATTAATTTCAGTTAATTAAATGCGCTACGTTTTAAAATGCTCACTTTACTCCATTATTTAATTGTAAAATCAAATAACAATCTACAATAATATTTGTTATAGTTATTCTAATAAGGGAGGCATGATTCATATGGATGAACGATATTATACAAACCAATCTTCTACAGTTATAAATCAAGAAACAAGTAGCGATGATAGATTAATGGGTACTTTAATCTATATTTTAAGTTTTTTCACTTTATTAATAGCGCCACTTATTATTTGGCTCATTAAACGTGAAGATTCACCATTCGTTGACAAGGTTGGTAAAAATTATTTAAACTTTTTACTTTCTTATATGATATGGTCAATCGTTGCTTCAATAGCGATGTTTATCATAATAGGCTTTATTTTACTTCCTATTATAGCTATTTTAAATTTCATATTTACTATTGTAGCTGCTGTAAAAGCATATAATGGAGAAGATTATTTGCCTCCACTTTCTATTAGATTTTTTAAATAAAACGAATCAAAATTTTGTGACTTATTACAACTCTTGTAACACAAATTAGTTATTTCGAATGTTAATTTATTGTAAAACCTTGTACCGTGGCTCTTTACAAACTATTACGAGCCGATACCTTTTTGTAACCTCACATGTTGTTTATTACAGCGATATGTGAGGTTTTTTTAATTGTTTTACAAAAGCGTAACAAACCACACAAACCTAAATTCATCTGTTAGAGTATTACTTGTCGTTGAAAGCAAAGCGAAAATAAAACATTAAATTTAAAGACTATCGAACGAATAACATAAATAATAAATAATAAATATTAAGAACGAACAAATTTGGAGGATTTTTTAATTATGAATAAATTAGTAGCAGCAACAACTATCACAGCAGGTATCGGCGCAGCAATCGTAGGATTAGACCAAGGAAATGAAGCAAGTGCAGCAGAGCAAACTCAACAAACAAGCCAAACTACTACACAGGAAACTTCAAGCTCAAGTGCTAACTTATACACTTCAGGTCAATGTACTTGGTACGTATTTGATAAAATAGGCGGAGGTATCGGTTCTACTTGGGGTAATGCAAATAACTGGGCTTCAGCAGCTTCATCTGCAGGCTATACAGTTAACAACTCTCCAGAATCTGGATCAATCTTACAATCATCTGAAGGACCAATGGGCCACGTTGCATACGTTGAAAATGTAAACGATGACGGTTCAGTAACGGTTTCAGAAATGAATTATAGTGGCGGACCTTACTCTGTAAGTGAACGTACTATCTCTGCTGGTGAAGCATCTTCATATAACTATATCCACGTTAACTAATATTCGCTTTTACAATATAAATTAGAATAACAGGATTTAGAACATTTTAGAATGCCAACACAGTCATAGACTGTGTTGGCATTTTTTGTGCTTGCTTTCCGCAGCCACTACCTCATCAAGAATTAGAGAGAATTACTGCCATTTTAAAAAACAATATTTAATGCTCAATATCTTTACAAAAATTTTTGATATTGCGGTATGATAGAATATTTGAGAAAATAAGAGCGTTTGATAAAAAAGGAGGCACCATGATGCAATGGTTTAAAGTTATACTTGCTGGACTTATAGAAATATTATGGGTCACTGGCTTAAACACTGCTGATTCGTTACTTAGTTGGATTGGTACGATTATCATTATTATTATAAGTTTCTTTCTTGTTATTTCTGCGTGTAAATCATTGCCGGTTGGTACTGTTTACGCCGTATTCGTAGGTATTGGCGCAGTCGGCACTGTTTTAGTGGATATGTTATTTTTCGGTGATCCTTTTAACTTTATGAAAATCATCTTAATTATACTATTGGTAATAGGTATTATCGGTCTAAAATTAACTACAGAGGAGGCTGAAAACTAATGGCTTGGTTTATATTACTTATTGCAGGGCTATTAGAAGTAGTCGGTGTAGTCTTATTAAATGAAATTACACGCACTAAAAAGAAATCATTAGTCGCCTTATTAGCAATTGCTTTTATCTGTAGTTTTAGCACGCTTAAGGTAGCAATGAATGACATTCCTATGGGAACTGCTTATGCAATTTGGAGTGGTATCGGTACTAGCGGTGGCACACTTGTAGGTATGTTATTATACAATGAATCTAAAAATGTAAAACGTATATTCTTTATTGGCTTGATTATTCTTTCAATAATAGGTTTAAAGCTCATAAGTTAGAAAACAAACAGTAAAATATACTTTCTAAATCATGATGTTAAAATAAAAGCAATAATCCAGTATTAAACAATGGATTATTGCTTTTATTTTGAGAATGACTATTTATGACTTATATACTTTAGAATATAACGCTCAACTATTTCTTTAATAAATATAATAATTTGTTTAGTACTTTGAAGTTTACTATACTTAATACATAATGGAGGGATTATACATGGTAAAAGTTTATATCGCAGGTCCAGTACCTGAAGTAGGTTTTAACTTGTTAAAAGATCAAGGTTTTGAGGTTGAAATGTATGAAGGCGAAGGTATCATTGATAAGGATACCTTAAAACAAGGGGTTAAAGATGCTGACGCTTTAATTAGTCTTTTATCTACCAACGTAGATAAAGAAGTAATTGATGCCGGTAGTAATTTAAAAATCGTCGCAAATTATGGTGCAGGTTTTAATAACGTAGACGTAGCATATGCTCGTCAAAAAGACATTGACGTTACAAACACACCAAAAGCTTCAACAAATTCTACAGCTGAATTAACTTTTGCACTCGTACTTGCAGTTGCAAGACGTATCGCTGAAGGTGATAAATTATGCCGTACAACTGGCTTTGACGGATGGGCACCACTATTCTTCCGTGGCAGAGAAGTTTCTGGTAAAACGATTGGTATTATAGGTTTAGGTGAAATTGGTGCTGCTGTAGCTAAACGTGCCAAAGCATTTGATATGAATGTGCTTTATACTGGTCCTAACCAAAAAGTCGATAAAGAACGTGAAATCGGCGCCAAGTATGTAGACTTAGAAACTTTATTAAAAAATGCAGATTTTGTAACAATTAACGCTGCATATAATTCAGATTTACATCATCAAATTGACACTGAACAATTTAAAATGATGAAACCAACAAGTTATTTAATTAATGCCTCAAGAGGCCCTATTGTTCATGAACAAGCTTTAGTACAAGCTTTAAAAGATAAAGAAATTGAAGGCGCAGCTTTAGATGTTTTCGAATTCGAACCAGAAATAAACGACGAGTTGAAATCACTAGACAATGTAGTACTCACACCACATATTGGTAATGCGACATTTGAATCTCGTGATATGATGTCTAAAATTGTTGCGAATGACACAATAAGTAAGCTAAATGATAAAAAACCTAAGTTTTTAGTAAATTAACAAGTTAGTTGCTATAAGTTTAGTTCTAAATACTTAGTACAAATAAAGTACCACTCCATTAAATATAATGGAGTGGTACTTTAAAACCGTAAACAAACTCATCGATAACGATGAATAATTGAATATATTATATTTGTTTTAATAATTAGCATTTTTTGGGCTGACTCCTGCGGAAAGCATGCGCCAACAAATGCCAACAAAGCTGAAAGCACCAAACCATTATAAAAATGGCTTGGTGCTTTCTATTTAAAATATTCCAAGTTTATTTACTTTTAGATTTATATAAAAATTTAGTTTGGTTCGTAACTAACTTATTAGGCAAAGCTTTTGCAACCTTATTTCTTACAGCTACAATCAGTTTATTTTTACGTTGTGCGAGCTTACCTAGGTTTCTAGAACGTTTAATTACTTTTTTAGTATGCTTTACACGTAATTTATCATAGCGTTGTAATGCCTCATCAAACGAATATGACTGAAGACAATTTGCTAAGACAATGGCGTCTTCCATTGCTTGCCCTGCCCCTTGTCCCATGTTTGGTGTCGTTGCATGCGCTGCATCACCAAGTAAAATAGCACGTTGGTAAACAAAGGTTTTCAGTGGTTTTAGATCATAAATATCATGTAATAAAATATTTGTTTCGCTTTGTTTATCTAATACGGTTCTTACTTCATTTGGAAAACGATTAAATCTGGCTTGTAAATGAGGTTTACCATAGGCTTTCATTTTATTATCTTTTTCTTTCGCATTAATAGAAATAAACCAATAGGCTTGGTTGTTTAATAAAGGTACGACACCTACTCTACCTTTAGGTGACCAATACTCTTTAGCAATATGGGCATCTTTAATATCTATATCTTCTACTAAACCTCTAAATACCGTATAGCCTTGATATTCAGGCTTACTATTAGGTTCAACCGTATTTCTTATATTGGAATATACACCATCTGCACCAATACATAAGTCAAATGCTTCTTGCTGTTGTATATCAAAATGTAAAGTCACTTTTAAATCGCCATTATCAATATGAGTCACAAAATGATTTGTATAAATTGATGTGTCTGGTACATAAGATTGAATAACATCTATTAAATCTTGACGAGGTATTGTTAAGTTCACCGTGTTTTTTTTGAACTTCACTTTGGATAGCACGTTATTTCTATCATCACGTACTTCCATTGTATCAACGATTTGCCCTACATTTTTAATACCTTTCGCTAAATCGTGCTTTCCTAATTTTTCAATAACGTTACCACCAATGCCGATACCTGCACCTATTTCAGCTACTTCCTTGTTTTTTTCAAATACTTTGACATCATGTCCTTGTTCAATTAATAATGCTGCAGTTGTTAATCCACCAATACCCGCGCCAACTATGGCTATTTTCATTTTCAATTCACTCCAAATTTTCCTAGTCTATTCAATATTAATACTTTACAAAACTATACATTAATAAGCTCTTTGATAGTAGATTAAGCATTGTCAATAAGTCCTCACACAAAAAAGATAACAAACGTATCATGAAAACACCTTGTTATCTTTCGTCATAAATATATGATAACTCCATTTTTATAAATAATAATCCTTATTAATATGATCCTTCTTTATACCTAGTTTATCATAATAAACTTTCATAAATGTGGCGATGTTTTCATCCCATTCTACATCACTAGCATATTGGTGTTCTCCAGGTGATTTTGGATTCCAGCGCATTTGATATAAGGATAATTGTTCATTCTCAAAGTAATTACCTCTTATAAATTTAGCTCCGCCCATAATTGCGCGTTCTGGTGAAGTCCAAGATTGCTTTTTAGCAAAGCTACTACCTGTGTGTACTGCATTTTCATCAAATGCACCTATACCATAAAAATTATAGTATTGCTTACCATCATCTTCTATGCCACTAGCCAAGTCAGATTTACCATTGCCTGTTTCAACAAGCGCATGGCTCACAAGGTATAACACATTAACTTCATATTTATCTTGTGCTTTTAAAAATGATTCACCTTTATTTTTCAATATACCTTTATCTTTTAAAATATGATTTACTTCTTTTTCTGACATTGACACTTTTTCAAAAATATTCATATGATTTAAGTTATCTTTGTCACTATTTACATCCATAGCTTTTTTGACATCGTCTTTTGAAGCCTCAACAAATCGACCATTTTTTTCTATCATATTTAAAGTGCCTTCACCAAGTTGTTTATCTACCGCTTCATCAAAAGAATGTGTCTTTTGATTATCAAATATATGTGTTTCATTTATAATTAATAAAATCGCAAATATGAGGATGATAATGAGCATAATAAATAATGTTAATCTTTTCTTTATAATTTCATTCATTATATAATAACTCCCTAGCTAACACTTATTTAGTTAATGTAACATAAGCAATAATAATAGCAATTAAGACAACTACAAAAGAAATGTTAAGCGCTATCCTCATACCTTTCTTATCTCTAAACAACATATTAAATATCATTAAACTGATTACTAATGAAACAGCGAACATTGTAATAGCCATAATCATATTCATCATTATTAAAAATATAACTCCCAAAACTAGAAATAAATTTGAGATAATCGCCATGATTTTAATCATTTTCGTATTGATAAGCCTTCCACTCCTCACCCTTAAAATATATAAAATTTAATTCTAATAATAGAAATTGTATCATATTTAGCATTGCTTCAATATGTCATTTTTAAAACAATAAAAAGTTAGCACCCAATTAAGTCTAAACTTAAAATAAATGCTAACTTTCATTTAAAATATATGTTTATTTAGAAGTACTTATCTTGACATTCCTCTAAGCATATTCATCATATATGTTAAACTACGATTCATTTCATCATCTTTCAACATACCCATCAAACCAGTGATTGATGTTTTTTGGTTCGGATTGGCTTGATTTGCGACACGCAAACCTTTGTTCACTTTATTTAACATCCCAGATAAATCATCTACATCTAAGTCGCCTAATAAAAATACAAGTGAAGCCATATTTGAAATTAACCCTGAATATTGTTCTTTATTTAATTCAACAGAGAATTTATTGGCTATAACACCTCTGCTTTTAACTGCACCTGACATAGCATCTAGCAATTTAGCATCATCTAAAGTACTAATGATATTAATTGCTTTTAAAATGCTATCTTTATTTGCTACAATTGCATCGGTAACTTCAGCTAAATTTTCCTCTTTAACCTCTGCTTCAGTTTTTTGCATGCGTTTAATATTTGTGATTCTTTCAGCCATTATTTCTCCACCTGACTTCCTGGGAAAGTATAATCTTTACGTTTCCATTTGTCTTCAACTCGAACGCTATATTGTGGTTGACGCTGTTTGTTTACACGGAAGTTCGTAGGGTTGAGTGGTGATTTACCTCTTCGTGTCTTCACTTCCATACGACAGCTGGTACGTTTATAAGATGGTGTATCTGTGTCTTTATCTACATCACTATTTGTTAATAAGTTAATGGCACCTTGATCACCATTTTCCATAGCATTGTTATTTAATGGAATATAGATTTCTTTACCTTTAACTCTATCTGTGACATGAGCCACAAGTTCTACTTCACCAGTGTCAGAAATCAATTTAATCTCTGCGCCTTCGTGAATACCTCTATCTTCTGCTAATTCAGGAGACACTTCGACAAATGCATTCGGCATTTTGTATTGAAGTCCTGGCACTTTATAAGTCATATTACCTTCATGGAAATGCTCTAATACACGGCCGTTATTTACGTGTAAATCATATTTTTCATTTACTTTAAAGAAATTATCAAATGTTAATGGATAGAAATTCGCTTTTCCATCATCAAAGTTAAAACCTTCTAAGAAAAGTATCGGTTGGTCTGTACCATCTTCTGCTACTGGCCATTGTAAACTATTATATCCTTCTAGACGATCAAAGTTCACACCTGAATATAAAGGTGTTAGTCTTGCAATCTCGTCCATAATTTGACTTGGATGCGTATAGTTCCAATCGTAACCTAACGTTTTCGCTACAGCTTGGATAATTTCCCAGTCCGGCTTAGAATCGCCTTTAGGTTCTAAAGCTTGATATAGACGTTGAATACGACGCTCTGTATTTGTAAATGTACCTGTTTTTTCTAATGATGGACTTGCTGGTAACACTACATCTGCGTATGAAGCTGTAAATGTAAAGAATTCATCTTGGACTACTAAGAAACCAACTTTCTCTAATGCAGCTTGTACATAGTTGATGTTAGAGTCGACGATGCCTGTATCTTCACCGTATAAATAAAGGGCATCAATTTCACCTTCATGTATACCTTCCATCATTTGATGGTTATCTTTACCTACTTTGTTTGGCAATGTTTCGCCATATTCACGTTCGAATTTCGCTCTTATTTCATCATCAGTAACACTTTGGTATCCTGGGAATTTATCAGGCATACTCCCCATATCACTACAACCTTGTACGTTATTATGTCCACGTAAAGGATAAGCGCCTGTACCTGGTCTTCTATAGTTACCTGTTGCTAATAATAAATTAGATATCGCTGTTGAAGTGTCACTACCAATGTCTTGCTGTGT
This sequence comes from Staphylococcus sp. NAM3COL9, assembly GCF_001431205.1. Lineage (GTDB taxonomy): Bacteria > Bacillota > Bacilli > Staphylococcales > Staphylococcaceae > Staphylococcus. The sequence goes on from NZ_LGPC01000016.1 coordinate 102,552, forward strand.
CACACCCATTGCCCATGCAATTGATACTGATTCAGCATCTACAACTTGATGTGCAAAGTCTATTAAGGCTTCTTTAGAGATGCCCGTTGTTTCTTCAGCAAACTCCATAGTAAATGGCGCTAATGATTTTTGATACGCTTCAAAGCTATTCACCCATTCGTCGATAAACGCTTTATCCTGAAGATTGTTATCAATAATGTATTTAGTCACTGCTGACAACCAAACTAAATCAGTGCCTGGTTTAGGCTGATAGAAATTATCTGCGCGTTCAGCCATTTCATGCTTACGTATATCAAACACATTTAAAGTATTATTATATAGCTTATGACCACGTTTAATACGTGAAGCAATAACTGGATGAGCTTCTGCTGTGTTTGTACCAATTAACACGACCATATCTGCAATTTCAAGATCGTCTATTGAACCAGAATCACCACCATGACCTACTGTTCTAAATAGTCCTTTTGTTGCTGGTGCTTGACAATAACGGGAACAATTATCTACGTTGTTTGTGCCAATGACTTGTCTTGCAAGCTTTTGCATAAGATAAGACTCTTCATTTGTTGCTTTTGAAGATGAGATAAATGCTAAACCATCTGAACCATGAGATGCTTTAACTTTATTAAAGTTATCGGACACAACTTTCAGTGCTTCATCCCATTCAACTTCTTCAAATTGACCATCTTTACGTACTAATGGTTTTGTAAGACGTTCTTCTGAATCAATATAATCCCAACCAAATTTACCTTTAACGCACGTTGCAATTTTATTTGCTGGTGATTCTTGTTGAGGTTGAACTTTTATAACTTCTCTATCTTTTGTCCATACATCAAAAGAACAACCAACACCACAATATGTACATACTGTCTTAGTTTTTTCGATGCGCTCTTCACGCATTGCTGCCTCTGAGTCAGAAACTGCAAACAATGGACCATAACCTGGTTCCGCTTTTTTCGTTAAATCAATCATAGCGGCTAATGAACCTGGCTCTAAATCAGTCATATATCCGGCACTGCCTTCCATGTTGACTTCCATCATTGCATTACATGGACAAACTGTTGCACATTGACCACAACCTACACACGATGATTCGTTGATTGATGTATCATTATCCCAAATCACTCGTGGTTGTTGACGTTCCCAATCAATTGTAAGTGTTTCATTAACTTGAACGTCTTGACATACTTCTACACAACGTCCACATAAAATACATTGATTGGGATCATAACGATAAAAAGGACCGTAATCTTTTTCGTATGGTTTTTCTTTATATTCATAAGTTTGATGCTCTAAACCCCATTGGTCCATTGTATTATGTATTTCACAGTCACCATTATTATAATCACAAACTGTGCAATACAACATATGATTTTCTAAAATTCTGTCTAAAGCTTCTTTTTGGCTTGTTTGTACGTTATCATTTTGCGTATTAACAATCATCGGCCTATCAATTGTTGTGCCACACGCACGTGCCATTTTACCGTCTATTTCAACCGTACACGTGTCACAAGTTTGTATTGGACCTAGCGATTCGTTATAACATATTGACGGAATAAATGTATCTTGAGATTTGATGAACTCAAGTAAATTCGTCCCAGGTTCTACAAGATAATCTTTACCATCTAATGAGACAATCAAATGTTCTTGCATTCTCTTCACCCCTATTATTATTTATGGCGCCCGCGTTATATATATCTATTAGGTTCTGAATAACATTCCATCTAAAAAGCCCACACTTTTTTAAGATAATGTTATCTATATTGTATATCTATTTGGTTTAAATGTTAAGGATTTCCATCTTATTTAACATTTTATTATATTTGATGTACTTTATAGCTCAAAACTTAATATTTATAGAATCTTATTTTCTAATCCTCCTTGATTAATAATCATTTTGTTATTTCATATATATTAACAAAAAAACTATAGATTTTAGCATTCGCCAAAATCTATAGTTCATTTAAATTACATTCCTAAATATCTTTAATGTTTGTTTCAATTTCACTAAGTGAACTTTCACTTGGTATAAAATAGTACAAGCCATCATCTTGTATGCCACCTTGTCCATCTAATTGGTGTCTATTGACTTGTTCATTCGCTTCATTATAATTACTTCTTATTTTGTTTAATTCTCCAACTGTAAGGTCCGTTTTCACATTATCTTCAACATGATTCATTAATGAATTAAAATGTGTAACTGAACTGATACTTGTAAGTTTATTAGCTAAGCCTTGGATAACAAGTTGTTGACGTTCTTGACGACCAAAGTCTCCGCCAGCCCCTTCTTCTTTACGACTTCTAATAAAAGCCATCGCTTCTTTTCCATCCATGTGGGATTGAATGCCCTCACTAAACTGATATCCATCATATGAAAATGATGCATTACTCGTTACATTGATACCACCGACAGTATCTATCATATCTTGCATGCCGTCCATATCTATCGTTGCGTAGTGATCAATAGGTACATTCAATAAATTCTCTACTGATTTCACTGCCATATCAGGTCCACCATAAGCATATGCGTGGTTGATTTTTTCAGTAGTACCTTTACCGACGATTTCTGCTTGCGTATCTCGTGGAATGCTGACAATTTCTGTCGTTTTTTTCTGTGGATTAATCGATAATACCATTACTGTATCACTACGTTGGCCTCCACCATCAGCATCTCTTTTGGCGTCAGAATCTACACCAAAAAGCGCAATAGTAAATGGGTCACCATCATCTAAGTTTACATCTTTATCTCTTAATGAAGATTTATTTCTGTCTAAAGGATTATGAATTGATCCTCCAACAGAAAATATTTTAAACCCTAGATAAATAACTGCTAGTAAAGCTAATAAAACTAATATACCAAAGAACCACAATATTAATTTTGTGGGTAATCCCATTTTTTTATTTTTTTTAGAACGATTCACTCTTATCATTCTCCGTTTCTGTATTCAATTTTCTATCATTTAGTAATATATTATATATTAATAAGTTAGGTTTGACATAGTGCTTGAGACCTATTATTTATATAACAAATATTAAATACAGTGATTTTTTATTGTATTTTGTATCCATTTCCTGAATTTAGTATACCTAATACTTTTTCATGACAAGCATTGTTACTAATAATAAATGGACCTGCTTTAGAAAAGTCTAGTGACGTATTATCTAATGTCGTCATTTTAAGTCCTAGTTCACTGGCAAACAAGAATTGCGCTGCGATATCCCAAGGTTTTGGATTTGTATTAACATGCGCACCAAATTGTCCTTTGATTACACGGATTGAATCTAAACCACAAGATCCGATATAACGATGGCTAAATGAAGCATCATTTAAACCATGAATAGTTTCATCATTCATAACTAATGTATTAAATGAAATAATCGCATCTTGTAAATCAATACTTTCAGGTTTTTCTAGTGGCTTACCATTCACATATGCACCGTATCCTTTAGCTGCTTTGTACAGTTGTCCATGTGGGTAGTCATAAATATATGATAGTACTGGTTCACCATCAACAAAATAACCTAGAATAATACAGTAATCCTCTTGTTGTTTAACTAAATTTGTCGTTCCATCAATTGGGTCCATAACCCATACATGCCCTTCTTTAGGATACACTTCCTCATTTGACTTTTCTTCAGCGAACAACTGATGTTCCAGGAAGTTTTGCTTTAAAAATTGTTCGAAATTATGTTGTATTGATTTATCAACATTTGTCACTAAATCAAATCTATTTTGTTTCGTACTCGTAACCATATCTTCGATTAACTTCGGGATAATCTGATCCAATGTTTCAAACCAAGCCCTCACAGCATCATCGATATAAATTAATTGCTCTTTTTCCATGTATAGGCACCTCTTTATATTTATAAATTATTATGTTCTTTATTAAGTATCAACTATCTTTAATTTATTATATTTTATCATAGAAATATTAATGAAATATGTGATATACCATAACCATTAAAACATTTTGGCACACATATTGACGTTATGACATAAAAATAAAACCGACCAGCATAGCTAGTCGGTTAAATAGAAAGGAAAGTAAGTAATAAATATTGAAGATGTTTGATTAGTAACGTGAACGAATTAGATGTTAACAAAACTATATGTAATAGCCTACCCCTTTGTCATCTACTCGCTACCCCCTTGTTACTAACTACATATTAACATAAGTTTTTAATGAATGTAAGCGTTTTCTTCATATTTTTAAAAAAAATTTTTCTAAATGTCGTCATTGTCACATTTATGATATAATAAATGTAATATGTAATCATTTGGGAGGTGACTTTCTAATGAATAAACGCGAAAGACAAAATAAACTTGTTCTAGCTATTCAAGAGAATAGACAAATTACCGCTTCAGAGTTAGCAAAAAATTTAGATGTATCAAAACGAACGATTTTAAGAGATATTCAAGATTTAGAAGATCAAGGTGTGAAAATTTTAGCAAAGCACGGTAAACTAGGTGGCTATCAACTTCAAGAAACACCAAATAGTTATGAGATTGAGCTGACTGAGAATCAACTATCCGCTTTGTTCTTAGTACTTAATGAAAGTCAGTCTTACACAACGTTACCTTATAAAGAAGAAGTTAATGCAATTATTAAAAAGTGTTTAAATTTACCTTATACAAAAATGCGACGCGCTTTGAAAAAGCTAGATCGTTATATTAAATTTGATCATCGACAACATACAAATTTACCACCTATATTTTCTGAAGTCCTCATTTATTGTACTGAAAGAAATGTTATGGCAATGGAATACCATAACGGTACAAATATCGGTACTGAAAATGTCATTTTCATCGGATTATTATGTGAAAAAGGTTTGTGGAAAGCAGTCGTCTTTGAAATTGGTTTGGGTAAAACAAATGAAATCCCTATTATTGATATACACGATATCTCATATTCATTTGAAAAGACAATTAAGACTCAAGACATTACAATAAATAATTACCAACAATTTTTAAATCCAACTGAGTCCTAATTGTCTCAGTTGGTTTTTTTATTACTGATATTTTTTACTATAAGCAATAGCGTAGTAACTTATCAAAATTCCTCTCCGCTATTTTATAGTTATGCGCCTATTTCAATCAATATTGAATGTTGAGTATTTAAATCCACTCTAAACACAACCAAATTTTTTAAGTTAAATAAAATAATTTCATCACATTTATGAAAGGAAGTCTTTATGTATAACTTAGAATTCCATCATTTAGAACAACACATCAGTAAATTATTGAACTTATTAGAAATATATAAATTCGCAATCGTAACCAATCATAAAAAGAAAAACGACTTCAAAGAAAATATTCATGATTATATAGATAAAGAATACTCCGCTTTAAAAAGTGTCTCAAAGCATCACGCTTCTCTTATTCACTATAATTACTTTAAATTTCTTTCTGATCAAATTGAGCAGCCTATAGATGAACTAACAATTGGTAATACAACGAAATATATAAGTGATATTCAGCAACGTTTATTTCGTATCCACCAATTATTAACCTCTTTTTTGTAACAATATTACACTTAAAAGTTTTATATATATTAAAATTGTAATAGTTTTTCATGTGTTGTACAATGAAAACGATTACAGCAATATAAGGAGTGATAGCAATGCATGGATTTTCTATATATCTTGGACAGACCATCGACAAACCATATATCAAACGGATGATTACTTCAGGCTACAGCACAATTTTCACATCGGTACAAATTCCTGAAGAAAACGAAAGTACTAAATATCGCTATTTGGAAGAACTTTTAGATTATTTATCTAATGATCAGCTTACATATATGATTGATATCAATCCCTTGTTGCTGAATCACAATTTCTATCAATTTTTACATCAATATGAAGCAGCAGAATTTATGATTCGTATTGATCATAATACCTCTTTAAATGTCGTCAACGATATTATCAATAACGGATTCAAATGTTGCATCAATGCTAGCATCATCTCTGAGCAATTATTGCAACAACTCTATCATGAGCTTAAAGATTTTACTTATCTTAGTTATTGTCATAATTATTATCCAAGACCTGATACCGGTTTGGAGCCGCAATTTGTAACGTCACAAAACAATTTGATTTTAAAATATAACGCACATGCAGATATATTTGGCTTCATCGCTGGCTCAACATTGCGCGGCCCTCTCTATAAAGGCTTGCCAACAATTGAATCAACGAGATATCAGCACCCTATTCAAAGTGCACAGCTACTTAAAGATAACTTAGTCGAACATGTAATGATTGGGGACCCACTCATTGATTCACATACTGCACAACAACTCATTACTTTTTTACACCACAGACATTTCAACTTAAATATTGAGCTCTTAGATGATCAAGTATCAACAATATTATTTAAACCTCATACTGTACGTGCTGATAATCCAGCTCATGTTATTAGGTCACAAGAAGCTCGTCTTTACTGTGATACAGAAATCAAACCATATTCAACAAATGGTCGTGATTTCGGTACTATAACCGTGGATAATAAACTGAATGGGCGTTATCAAGGTGAGTTACAGATTATCAAAAATAACTTGCCACCACATGATCATATCAATGTGGTAGGTGAAGTAAAAAAGACTGATTTACCATTAATTCAATGCATGCGTCCTAACGACACATTTGAATTTACTCACAAGACTAAGGAGCTGTAAAGATGAATAATTTAATAACTGAATCAAGAAATGAAGCTACAATGCATTTAGATGAAATGTCTATTCAACAAGCTTTAGAGACTATGAATGAAGAAGATCAAAAAGTACCTCAACAGATAAAACAAATATTGCCTGACTTAGCTGAAATTATTGAAGTTACAACGAAGCAATTTAAAAAAGGTGGTCGTATTATCTATATGGGTGCAGGCACGAGTGGCAGACTTGGCGTACTCGATGCATCAGAATGTGTGCCTACATTTAATACAACACCTGATGAGTTCATCGGATTAATAGCTGGTGGACAACCTGCTATGACAGTCGCAGTCGAAGGTGCTGAAGATAGTGAATCACTCGCTCATGACGATTTAAAACACATTGACTTAACAGACAACGATGTGGTTATAGGCATTGCTGCAAGTGGGACTACACCATACGTCAAAGGCGGATTAAAATACGCTACAGAGATAGGTACTCATACAGTTGCCATTTCTTGCAATGTGGATACAGAAATTAGCAAATTAGCTGAATTCCCTATAGAAGTTAATGTCGGTCCCGAAGTATTAACTGGGTCTACGAGATTAAAATCAGGAACAGCACAGAAACTAATTCTTAATATGATCTCCACAATCACGATGGTTGGTGTGGGAAAAGTTTATGGCAATCTTATGGTAGATGTAAAAGCCACAAACGACAAATTAGTTGATCGTTCAGTACGTATTATTCAAGATATTTGTGATATTTCATATGAACAAGCTCAAAACCTTTATAACGACGCAGATCAAAACTTGAAACAAGCAGTCGTTATGTACCTATGTGATGTTTCAAAAGCTGAAGCAGAAACAAAATTACGTCAAAATGACAGTATTATTAAACAAGCAATTAAAAATTAATTCACACTGATTTAAATAGCGATGTCACGTTACCGCATGAACCATATAACTATGATGCAATAAGGAGGTATATAGGATGACAAAAGAACAAAAACTCGCAGAACGTATTATAGACGCTGTTGGTGGCCTTGATAATATGGACAATGTTATTAATTGTATGACACGTGTCAGAATTAAAGTAATCGATGAAAGTAACATAGATTATGCTAAATTAAAAGCAACTCAAGGTGTTATGGGCGTCGTAAAAGATGAACGCGTGCAAGTGGTCGTTGGTCCAGGTACTGTGAATAAAGTAGCAGATCATATATCTCAATTAAGCGGTGTACGTCTAGGGGAAACAATCCCTCACAACTCAACGAATTATAAAGCTGATGCAAAAGCAAAAGCACAAGAAAATAAAACAGCAATTCAGAGCAAACAAAAGCGTGGCGCCTTCAACAAATTATTAAAAACAATAGCCAATATCTTTATTCCATTAATACCAGCCTTTATTGGTGCCGGTTTAATTGGTGGTATTGCTGCAGTATTAAGTAACCTTTTAGCTGCTGGCCAAATTTCAGGCGACTGGGTCACACAACTTGTCACAGTATTCAATGTAATTAAAGATGGTATGTTAGCTTATCTTGCTATCTTTACAGGTATTAATGCAGCCAAAGAATTCGGTGCAACACCAGGATTAGGTGGTGTTATTGGTGGTACCACATTACTCACAGGATTAACTGATAAAAATGCAATTATTAATATCTTTACAGGCGAACCATTACAATCTGGTCAAGGTGGTATTATTGGCGTTATTTTTGCAGTTTGGCTCCTTAGTATCGTTGAAAAACGATTACATAAAATTGTCCCTAATGCAGTAGATATTATTGTCACACCAACTATTACGTTATTTACCATTGGTTTATTAACTATATTTATCTTTATGCCATTAGCTGGCTTTGTTTCTGATGGTTTAGTATCTGTCATCAATGCTACAATCAGTATCGGTGGCGTTTTTAGTGGCTTTATCATCGGTGCTTTTTTCCTACCGCTAGTTATGTTAGGATTACATCATATATTTACGCCTATTCATATTGAAATGATCAATCAAACGGGTGCAACTTATTTACTTCCTATTGCTGCAATGGCAGGTGCTGGACAAGTTGGTGCTGCTTTAGCTTTATGGGTAAGATGTAGAAAAAATACGACTTTAAGAAATACACTCAAAGGTGCACTACCTGTAGGATTTTTAGGCATCGGAGAACCATTAATTTATGGTGTCACTTTACCATTAGGCAAACCATTCTTCACTGCATGTATTGGTGGCGGTATTGGTGGCGCTGTTATTGGAGGTATTGGTCACATCGGTTCAACTGCAATCGGACCTAGTGGAATCTCATTGTTACCTTTGATTTCAGATCATATGTATTTAGGATATATTGCAGGACTACTCGCTGCTTACGCAGGTGGTTTCGTCTTCACCTTTTTCTTAGGTACGACGAAGACTATGAGAGAATCTGATAGCTTAGGTGATTAACTATGACCAATGTACTTTACAAAATTGACAGCAATTATGCTCAATTAACTAAAAGTGAGAAAAAGATTGCAGATTTTATTTTGAATTCACCACATGAAATTATCAATATGTCAGTACAAGATTTATCTAATGAGATTCATACTAGCACAGCATCTATCGTTAGGTTTAGCAAAAAAATTACAGATAAAGGTTTCCAAGATTTGAAAATTGCTATTTCACGTTATTTGCCTGATGATGCAATCAATAATAATCACCTTGAATTGGCGGATAATGAATCAGTCGATACGCTAAAAACAAAAATGCTATCTCGTGCAACGGACACGATGAACTATGTATCGACGTATATAGATGAATATAGTATTGACAGTATTTGTGAAACAATGAAGCGTTCAAATACAATATTCCTATTTGGTTATGGCGCTTCACTCGTAATCGTTACTGATTTATTTCAAAAATTATCACGCATTGGACTCAATGTACGTTTGTTACAAGAAACGCATTTATTTATGTCAACATTAGCAACACATGATGAAAATGACTGTATTCTTTTTGTAACAAATCAAGGTAATCACAGTGAAATGCAATCTATGGCTAAAGTCGCAACAGACTATAACATTCCGATCATTACAATTTCTAGTTCTAATGATAACCCTGTCGCAAAAGTCTCAGACCATACTTTAATATATGGTCAAACGGATGAAAACGAACTGCGTATGGCTGCAACAACATCACTATTTGCTCAACTTTTTACAGTAGATATACTATACTATCGTTATATCGCATTGAATTATCAAAGTGCACTAGATTCTATTACACAGTCCAAAATGGCTTTAGATAATTACCGTAAGCATTTATCTAAAATTCAATTTAAACATTAATCTATATGTTAAGTTGGACTTTATAAAAGAAAAGAAGCACCTATCGTCAGCATAATATACTGCCTCGATAGGTGCTTCTTTGTGAATTAAAATAAGGGACTAGTAAATCATAAAGCGATTGTTAGTCCCTTATTAAAAGTTATCTTAAATATTGATATATTGTTTATTTAGCTTCATTTTTAAAAAAATCAAAAATATTTTTAGCATTATCTATATTATCTATATTTCCTTTGAATTTATCGTTACCAGGCCCATACGCATATGTGTTTACATCTTCACCTGTGTGTCCCGTTGTAGTCCAACCTGTATTCGATTTATCATTGATTGGTTTTTGAATTGCATCTTGTAATTCTTGTAATTGCCCTTCATATGCTTCATCATCTTCATTTAATTTTTTCAATTTCTTAGCTTCATCTTTAATTTTATCAATTTGAGCTGCTTCTACTTCAAAACCATATCCTTCATTAACTACTTTTTCAACATCTTCACCTTTTGCAATTTGCTCAGTCATGTATGTTCCTGAATGTTTCATATCGTGAATTGCTTGAGTGTTCCAAAGGTAGTCTTCACCTTTTGCAATTGATAAACCACCTGTCGAGTGATCTGCAGTTGCCACTACAAGTGTATCTTTATGTTCTTTAGCATAGTTCATGGCATAATCAAATGATTTTTCAAAACCTTCCATTTCTGACATTACACCAGTAACATCATTTGGGTGCCCTGCTTTATCAATCGAAGCGCCTTCCACCATTAAGAAGAATCCTTTATCATTTTGCTGTAATTTATTAACTGCAGTTTCTGTCATATCTAATAGTTCAGGATTTTTATCAGGTGCGTCTATTTGTAATGGCATATTTCCATCAGCAAACAAACCTAATATCTGTTTACTTGTTGATTTTTGTAAATCTGTTTTATTATCTACAACATCATAGCCATCTTTTTTAAATTCATCTGTTAAATTGCCATTTTCTTTACCGAAATATTTTGCGCCACCACCGAGTAAGACATCTACTTTATGTTCACCGTTAATTTTATCATTATAAAATTGTTGTGCGATTTCATCTTTTTTATCGCGTGAATCTACGTGTGATGCATAAGCTGCAGGTGTCGCATCTGTAATCTCAGCAGTTGAAACTAAACCTGTAGATTTGCCATTTTCTTTTGCTTGTTCTAACACTGTTTTAACATTTTGTTTATTCTCATCTACACCTATTGCGCCATTATATGTTTTATGACCAGAGCTAAAGGCAGTAGCAGATGCTGCTGAATCCGTTACGTTCTCTTTTGAATCAGCTGGATTTGTACGTTGATTACCGACAAGATGTTTATCGAACGCAGTTTTTTCCATTTCTTTTGTTTCAGGATTATCTGCGAAATAACGATACGCTGAATTATAAGATGGTCCCATCCCATCGCCTACTAAGAATATTACATTTTTAGGATTTTTAGTGTTTCCCATATACGATGCATCAGGTGTTTCATTTGATGCTTTTCCATCACCAGAAGCATATGTTGAATTTACATTTCCTAATGCAGAGCCAACAACAATTGCACTAGCTACAGTTACAGTTGCTAACTTATTAAATATTTTCATAAATTAATAACTCCTTTGATATGTATTATTGTGCTTACATGTTAAGTGTAATCTTCTAGTTTTGTGTCAACATTTTAATTATGTAAATTTTCTGTAAATAGTGATTATGTAAATACTTATATATCCACAGTTTTTAGAGATATTTTTATAATAAAAGGCTAGCTATTTTACAACTTAGTAGTTTCAGTCATTAAATAGCTAACCTATATTTAATTGAAATTATTCAACCTACGTTAAATTTGTTTATCCTTATCTAACTTATGATAGCCCTTTAAGAAAAAGAACATTGTCATGAATAATAAGAATACTATACCTATTACTACAGAGACTACTGTTTCTTTATTAAATAGCATGCCTATCAATACAATAATAAAGAATGCCATTGTAATGTAGTTAGTAAAAGCCCCACCTGGCATTTTAAATGGATGTCCTTCTACTTCTTCAGGATGATTTTTTCTAAATCTTAAGTGACTAATTAAAATCATAAACCAAGGCACCATACCCGGTAATATAGATGCACTATAAACGTATACAAAGATACTATCTGCACCTTTAATAAATAACGGTAAAATAACGTTCAATAATGCGCCGATTAAAATACCTAATGCAATCGCAGTTACAGTCCAGATTGGCACACCATTTTTCATAACTTTACCAAAGAATTTTGGTAGCATACCTTTTTGAGATAAATTCAATGTCATACGACTTGCACTAAATATACCTGAGTTACATCCAGACATTGCTGCAGTAAGTACAACAAAGTTTATTAGTCCAGCAGCAAATGTAATACCAACTTTTGCAAATGTAGCAACAAATGGACTACCAATGTTACCTAATTGATCCCAAGGATACACTGTAACAATTACAAAAATAGCTCCAATATAGAAAATTAATATACGCCAAATCACACCATTAACTGCACTTTTTATATTTTTTTGTGGATCCTTTGTTTCTCCGGCAGTGATTCCAATTAACTCTACACCTTGATATGAACCAATTACGATAGATAATGCAAAGAAGAAACCAATCCAACCGTTAGGCATAAAACCACCGTGTGCCCATAAATTAGAAAGTCCAATTGCCTCTCCTCCATTACCTAAACCGAAAAAGATAATTCCAAAACCAGCAATTATCATTAAAATAATCGTTACGATTTTGATCATCGCAAACCAGAATTCAAATTCACCAAAAGCTTTAACTGACACAAGATTTGCACTAGCCAATAATATTACTACAATAACACCTGGAATCCATTGCGGTAAATCTGGAAACCAATAATGCATATATTCTCCGACGGCTATGACCTCACTCATACCGACAACTACCCATTGGAAAATATTACTCCAAGCAGTTAAATAACCAGCTACTGGATGTATGTAATCACTTGCAAAGTTAGCAAAGGAACCAGAAGTTGGGTGTAAATAAACCATCTCTCCCATTGCTCTCATTACTAAAAATATAAAAATACCTGCAATTAAATATGCAAATATAACAGAAGGACCTGTCCATTTTATAGTGCTTGTAGCTCCTAAAAACAGTCCGACTCCAATTGTTCCACCAAGTGCAATCATTCTCATCTGACGTGCACCTAGTCCCCTCTGCAGCTCATTGTTCTCATTCATAATTCAAACCCCATCTCTTTCGATTATAAATAAAGGTGAAACACTTATCATGTCGCCATTATACTATAAATTCTAAAAATTTGAAAAATTATTTTTTAAATTATGTAAGGGCTTACATTCCGTTATTAATTGTATTTTATTTCGTCAAAAATTGCAAAGTAATTTTAAAAACTTTACTGATTTTATTTTTATTGGATTGTTTTACGCATATGTAAATGATTATCATCAATATGATGGAGAAGATTACATTCATTTTGTGACATTCTATATTTTAAACTTTCTATGGTATAATTTTCATTAGATTTTATTACAAAGGAGTCAAACATGAATAAAATTTTACTTAAAAGAACAATTGCAGTTTCTCTTATCTTTGGTGTACTATTTTTCTTATTAAATTATGTTACTGGTTCAGATAGTTCAATTGGACAATTAATTTTAAAAAGTCTACTTGTAATTGTAGTATTTGCTATATTATATTATGTCTTATTTTCTATTGTTGATTCACCAGAACGAAAATATAAATTTGGTATCACGATTCCAATCGCATTGTTAATAGTTATTATCATATGTGCTTTAATATCTACTATAAAGGTTGGTATTATTGTCGGTTTAATCCTTGGTATCATCGCTGGTTATGTTTGGGAATATATAGAAAAAAATAAAAATGGTGGTGACAGATCTTGAGTATGATCATAGGCGTTATTGTAATCATTTTACTAATAGTAAGTTTGATTCCTAATTTAAAAGCAGTAAAAGCCTCCAAAGAAACTGGTGAAAAAAACACACGTTTTGCAATAATGGTAGGTATAGATTCAATACTACTCGTCCTCGTTGTAGCAACATTAATTTTTCAACTTCTATAATTGGCAATACATATATTAAATATATTCTAAAATATGTAATGAAGTTGACTTTGCTATAGTGATTTGTTTACGTTCTAAAGGGAGCCTCCACAAGGAAGCTCCCTTTTTATATTTAAAATCAGGTACAAATTTATAATTTATCCTGAAGAACAAAATAATATATTAAACTAGCGCCTAACAAATAAACCATTGTCCCTACCATAAATGATCTGAATTGTATTTTAAAAGGTAATTTTTTATTAAAGATTGGTCCTAACACTAAATTACTTATCGCCAATACAATGGGGCCACCCAAGAAAAATAAAATTAAATATCCACTCATTTAATTAGCCTCTATTTTTCTCAAAATATGTCGCAATGATTTCTTCACCAGTTAAATCTTTTCCAGTAAATGCCACTTCGCTAAAATCTTGTTTTTCTGTCATTGTATTTGTATTGACGATAACATCTAAACCAGCTAAAACTGCAGCAGTTGCACCATTAACAGAGTCTTCGATTGCTAAACAATTTCCAGGGTTGTAATTAAGTTTTTGAACAGCAGTGAGGTATGGTTCAGGGCTTGGTTTAACCGCTTCAACATCTTCTCTCCCTACAACGATATCGATATAATTGCTTAGTCCTAGACTTTCAAAAGCTGGTTTAATATCAGCTCTATAGCTACTCGTCGCAATCGCCATTGGTATATGACATTTTTTACAATAGTTCATTAACTGTTTCATTGCATCAATGATTGGCAAGTCAACGCTCGTGCTACTATGTTCAACATAAATTTCATGCTTATTTTCTTTGCCTAATTGACCTTCTAAATAACCATGTAAATCCGTTGCGGCTCCACCAATAGATTGACGATAAAAATCCAATGTTATTTCAGTTAAATTATGTTTTTTCAAGTGTTTATTAATAATTTCAAATAGATGTCTTTCTGTATCAATAATCGTGCCATCAAAATCAAATACGACTGCTCTATACATAATATATCCTCCTCTGTCCCCATGTTGTTTCGTTAAAATATGTTAATGTTAGCTTATCATATTTTAAAATCGAATTATGCAGTTTCGATTTCAAAATGGTAATATCTAAATTAAAAACTCACTTCAAATTTGAAGTGAGCTTATTATATATGCTTCCAATGTTATTACCGTTTATTCCAATATTTTGCTAAAATCGGTCCGGTAATATTGTGTATCAAACTAAATACTGCTCCAGGTACTGCCGATAAAGGACTAAAGTGTACGGTAGCGAGTGTTACTGCCAGTCCTGAATTCTGCATACCAACTTCAATCGAAACAGCTTTTTTATCAGCGCGTTCCAATTTAAATATATTTGCTAATGTATACCCAAGTACGTAACCAACAACGTTATGTAGTATGACTACTGCAAATATGAGTAATCCTGTTTCAAGTATTTGTGACTTACTCCCACCTACTACAGAAGCGAGTATGAGTGAAATAGCAATTACAGAAACTATTGGCAATGCAGTTGCAGACTTATCAGCGAATTTTTTAAATACTTTTTGTAATATAAAGCCAATCGCAATAGGGATAAGTATCACTTGTACTACTGACCAAAACATACTCATAAATGAGACTTGTAACCATTCATGTGCGAATAAATAAATTAATGCTGGTGTTAAGAATGGTGCAAGCAACGTAGATACACTTGTAATAGCTACAGACAATGCAACATTCGCATTTGCTAAATAACTCATAACGTTACTTGATGTCCCCCCTGGACAACACCCAACTAATATTACACCAATTGCAATTTCTGGCGGTAATTGAAATAATTTAGCGATTAAATAAGCTGCTAAAGGCATAATTGTGTATTGTAAAACCACCCCAATTATTACGTACTTAGGCGATTGAAATACAATTTTAAAATCTTTAGGATCAATGGTTAACCCCATACCCAACATTACGATACCAAGTAAATATGGCACCCAACCACTTAATGTAGCTAACTGAGTTGGAAAAAAAAATCCAATTATTGCAGCGATTAACATCCATATCAAGAATGTGTTTGTTGCAAACCTGCTCACTTTTGATAACATCTCTAAACACTTCCTCTATGTATTAATAAAGAAAAATGTATCATACTTTAAACGGCTATACAACTTAATTTTCAAAATATTCCAACTTTTTAAATGACATATTATTAAACTCTAAAATAATTTCCAACTTCGTTCTAAAGACCTAGTGTCAACATTTTAAAAGAGTGGTACAATTTAATAGAAATAAAAACTTGTATAAATTTAAGTGTAAAGAATATTATGATTAATATCCATATGACACTTTATATAGATGTGGAGGTATAATATGTTTTTAGATAGAACGGAAACTTTTGTATTAAATATAGGTGGACTTAACAAACGTACCACACGTAAAAATTTAACAACATTATGTAAGCAAATTTATTTTTGCAACTCATTCAAATTTTCGATTTTCAAAGAAAATAACTTGTATGCATTAAAGGTCAACTTACCAAAGTACCAATTACCATATATTATTAGTTTTCTTAGCTTTCATAATTATTTAATTTACCAAATTATAGAAAGTAATCATTCTGAAAAGTTATTAGATCTTAATCATTTATTGTTATCTTCTAAACGGTTTGAACTGACTATTGATGGACTTTATGACGCTTTTGTCAAAGATAAAGTCATTGATATTTTGAATCTAATCAATCAAACAGAGCATATTATATATACCTTCAATAAAGATAAAATAAATGTTTCTTGTTCTCCTAAAGTTTTCGCAAAACTCATCCAAATGGTTGCTACTCATAACATTGATGTACTTGGTGCAATATACCAACCACGATTAATGAATAAAGCTAGAATTTCGTAATTCGTCTATATAGCAAAGCACAGCCCATGGAACAATTCCATATGGGCTGTGCTTATTTTTTATTATCTATTTAATCTTGCTCTTCTTCGTTAAGGATGTTTTCAAAGGCTTCTCTTACTTGTGGTACTGACATACCAACCACGACTTGAACGTTTTTACCACTTTTAACTAATCCATGTGCCATTTGATTATATGTGAAATAACCACTTTCTTCTACTTTTTTTATATCATTTACTGTTAATCTTAAGCGTGTCGTACAATTTGTTACGTCCTTGATGTTTTCTTTACCGCCGAGACCTTCTAAATAATAATTTGCTTTGTCTTCGTATTCATTACCAGTAGATGTTGTGTTTCCTTTGTCATCACTACCTTTTTTACTCTTATAATCATTTTTACTATATAACTTCACGTCTTCTTCGTCTTTCTTACGACCAGGAAGTGGAATATTGAATTTTAAAATTAAGTATCTGAATAAGAAATAATAAATAGCTGTAAATACAAGACCAATAATGATTTGAATTACATAGGTTAACCAATGATTTTGTGCTAAAGGTATCCAATTGGTAGCAAAGAAATCTAATAGACCTCCACCAAAATTACCTACGAGTCCAAATCCATACATAAGTGTATCCATTGTTGCAGCTAATAGTGCGTGCAATACAAATAAATAAGGTGCAATAAATAAGAATGTAAACTCTAATGGCTCTGTAATACCAACAACTACAGCAGTTAATGTAGCTGGAATAAGTAGCGCTGCAATTTTTTTCTTATTCTCTTTAGGCGTTGTTGAATACATTGCTAATGCAATACCTATCGCTCCAAATACTTTACCGTTACCTTGCAACATAAACCCATAAGGGAATTGTTCTTTCAATGGCTTCGTACTCGTCGCAAATTCATTTACATGCGCAAACCACTCTGCTTTTAATCCGTGGTTTACCACTACTGGCCCCACTTCAATTGGTGCATAAATAAAGTGATGTAAACCAGTTGGAATAAGTACTCTTTCTAAGAAATGATATAGCCATACCCCAATATAACCTGATCCTATGATAAATCCTTGTAATGAAGAAATACCACCTTGAATCGTTGGCCAAATAATACATGTTATCAATGCAATCGGCAACATAACAAAAAACGAAATCGTTACTACAAATGTTAATCCTTGGAACACTCCTAACATTTCAGGCAACCTCTTACTGTAGAACCTATTATGTATCCATGTCACAATACTAGAAATTATGATACCACCTAAAATATTGGTATCTAACGTTTCAATCCCAGCAATTGTCTTGAGTCCAGTAACATTTTCTACTCCTTCTTCAAAATTAGCTCCAAATGTATGTGGCCATTGTGTAAGCATAGCGTTAATAAATGTATTAAACATGAGATAACCCATTAACGCTGCTAGTGCAGCATGACCAGGTGCTTTCTTAGCTAAAGAAAGTGGCAACCCGACAGCAAATACAATTTCCATATGATCGAATATTACCCAACCACCAGATTCTATTACAGACCATATTCTAAACCAAGTTGTCCCATCTTCTGCAATACTGCCCATTATTGCAGGATTTTTAAATAATGTAGAAAACCCCAAAACAATACCAAAGAAAGCAAACATCAGTACTGGAACTATCATCGCACTCCCAAAGCGTTTAATTGCGTTCATAGAAATATACCCCCAAATTCTATTAAATTCAGATAATTTACATTCAAATACTTATATGTACACTTATCATTTTTAGATAAGTCTGTTTCAAAGCTTATCTCAATACTAAAGGAAACGCTTACAACCAAGCAATGGTTTGACTATATTACGAATAGTTTTGTATAATCAGATTATATTTCCAAAACTTGAAAATATTTTCATGAAGTGTGAGGTTATAATATTGTTTTTAGATGAACGCGTTAATCATAACTTTAATAAATTAAACGAGAATGACTTACATATTGCTCAATTTATCAATACGCATACGACAGAATGTAAAACATTGAAAATTCAAGACTTAGCAGAATATACGCATGCTTCAAATGCAACCATTCATCGTTTTACACGTAAACTAGGTTTTGATGGTTATAGTGACTTTAAATCTTATTTAAAGTTTGAAACTGAAAAATCTCATAATCTCCCTTCTGACTCTATCGAAGGATTCAAACAAGACGTCGAAAATACTTTTACATATTTAGAACGTATTGATTATAATCTTGTCACTGATAAAATCAATGAAGCAGAGACCGTCTATTTGTATGGAACAGGCGTCGCGCAAATGAATGTCGCCCAAGAAGCACAACGTATTTTGTTAACAATTCATAAAAATATTATTGTGTTACATGATGTACACGAATTTAAAATGGTTCTTAATAGAACCACGCCTACAGATATTTTCTTCATTATTTCTCTTTCTGGTGAATCTCATCAATTATCAGATATCACCAACTTATTACAGTTACGTCAAAAGTATTTTTTCTCTATAACTACTTTAAATGATAATACACTTGCTCAAAAAGCTGATTATAATATTTATATCTCTAGCAACACTTTTTATCTTGCTGATGGTATAGATTATTCAAGCTTTATAAGTTATCACATATTTTTCGAAACATTATTGCGTAAATTCAATGAGCGAATAGAAAATGGTGAAATTACACCGTAATCATTCACGCCCTTTATGCTGTGCTTACTATTGAAATACAACCAAACATCTCTATGTTCAAAATTCATAACATCAATCCATCATCCACTCATGAATTGGTGTTATTTTAGTTTTCCTATGATATTCTCAATCTGATTTCATTCGAGTCGCCAAAGGAAACTGCATGAGCCGAAGACTACAATCTAAGGTCCATGCCCAAGGTGAGCAAATATCAAATTTATAAAGTGAAGTTGAAGTTATACTTGCAAAAACCCAAAAAAACTGCCAACAAAGCTAAAACTTTGCTAACAGTTTAAATTCAAAATATCTCATTAAATATTAAAGTTCAGATTCAAATTCTTCTAATATCACTTTTAATTTATCAAATAATATTTCGAAACCATGCGCAGTAGAATCATGATATTCTTTTTTCTTCTGCTTATATTCCAGTGTTGTGTATCTACGTTCTTTTGGCACAAAAGCTTTATAATTAAAAATCATTTGAGCAATGCCCGCTTCTCTTTCGAATATTTCAATTTCAATTGTATCTTCAGAATCACTTAACTCTGGCATACCAATTGTCATGACGATATATTCATATGGTGTTAACGTAATAAAAGAACCTCTCACTACATTTTCTTTTCCTTTACGAACGTCAACAATTTCATAACTTCCATTTTGTTCAGCGTTAATATGAATTGATTTATTTGTTCTATCTGTTGTCATAAACCATTGCTTAAGAAAACGTTGATCGGTCCATGCTTGATATAATAATTCTGGTTCAACTTTAAATAGTCGTTCAAGTCGTATCTCAACGTATTCATTTTCAACATTATATTTACCCACGATTGTTCACCTACTTTCACTCTTAATTCCATTCTAACCTATTCTACAAGACTTCTAAACAATAATCATATGAATCATACAATGTTCCAGTCTTTACTTTAAAACGATCAACTTCTATATTTTATCGTCAATAGTCAGTAAACGTCAAAATTTTAAACGCCACTTTCGCAAAAATATGTATTTAAGTACTTTTTATAAAATCACAGTATATTAAAATATAATAAAAAGGGAGATTCATCAGATACAAACAATACACTGATTCACCTTCCCTTTTAGACCCTTATTTTTTATTTAATCTTGGTAAGTTAAAGAAGATTGCAATCAAACCACAAACACCCAAAATCATTGGATAAATAGAGTAGGGTAATAACTCAAATGGAGATATAGATGCCACGCCTGCTGCTGCAATTAACTGTGGACTGTAGGGTAATATTCCTTGGAAACAACTCGCAAACATATCCAAAATACTTGCAGATTTTCTTGGGTCTACATCGTATTCTTCCGATATTTCTTTTGCTAATGGCCCAGCCATCAATATAGAAATCGTATTATTCGCTGTTGAAATATCAGCTGCGCTGACTAACCCAGCTATACCTAGTTCTGCGCCACGTTTTGATTTTACTCTATTACGAACAAAGTGAAGTAACCATGTAATACCGCCGTTATGTTGAATAAGCGCTACGAGACCTCCGATTAATAAGGCAATCATCGCAATATCCTCCATACCAATAATACCTTTTGAAATAGATCCTAATAATCCTGACCAACCAAATGACCCATCTATGAGGCCAATCACTGCTGATAATGCGATACCACCTATAAGTACAATAATCACATTAATACCAATTAATGCTAATATCAGTACCATTAAATAAGGTGAGACTTTGATAATGTTATAGTCATAACTTTTACTTGTATCAATTTGTGCTCCATTTGTTAAAAACCACAAAGCTATAATAGTAAATATAGCACCTGGCAATACAATTTTTATATTCACTTTAAATTTATCACTCATTTTTGTCTTTTGAGTACGTACGGCTGCGATTGTTGTATCTGAAATCATTGATAGATTATCACCAAACATTGCACCACCTACAACTGTAGCCATTGTGATAGCTGCTGAGACATCAGTTGCTTGACTCAATCCAAATCCAACAGGCGCTATTGCTGCTACTGTACCTACAGAGGTACCCATTGAAAGCGAAACAAACATACAAATAATAAATAAGCCTACAATAATTAAATTCTCTGGAATAAGTGACAGTCCTAAATTAACTGTAGATTGCACGCCCCCCATGTCTTCGGTAGTTTGAGAGAAAGCCCCAGCCAGTATAAAGATGAGCATCATTAAAATAATATTTGAATGACCCGCGCCTTTTGTGAAGACTTCCACTTTTTTATGAAACGTTTCTTTTCTATTTAAAATCAAAGCTACAATAGATGCTACTAAAATAGCTACATTTAAAGGCATTGTTGAAAAATCTCCTGTACCAATACCTACACCTAAAAATAAGCCTACAAATACGAGCAATGGAATCAATGCCCAAGCGTTACCTTTCTTTGTCTTCTCCATAAAAAACCAACTTTCTATAAGGGTAAAAGCGTGAAATTAAATCCTCGCTATTTCTTTGTGTTTCTTTTTGAAAATAAAAAAACTCTTTTCTTATTGAAGAAAAGAGTAAACGTTATGTTTTTATTCTTATCTTCTAGCATTCATTTATGCTACTGGAATTGGCACACGCATCATCATGTTGCCGAAGTATCAACAGGCCAGTCCCTCCACTTCTCTCGATAAGTTATTAAATTGTTTTATAATAGTACATTTTCAACTGTAATTCGTCAAATCCTGATTTAGCTTAATACGTTAAAGCGCGTTTGTCAATATTGCCATGCAATAATACGCATGTTCAAGAAGTACGCCCCCCTTATTCAGTAGGTCGCAGAATCGTAAATGTCTCTCCTAACGATGCATAGTCATTGCCAGCTAAGCGAGAAACAGCTGCTAATGCCTGGGCATCAATTTTACTGTCTTCAAAGTATACATCATCATCGATATGGAACATAACAACTTCACCAATAATTAAATCAGAACCTTCTTGTGGATCGCCTAATGGAATAATTCTGTTTAATTTACATTCCAAGCGAATTTTTGCTTGTTGTATCCCTGGGACTGAAACAAGTTCTGAATCAATACATGTTAAGTTTGTTCTTTCTAGCTCATTACTCGTACGCTTTATTGGTGCTGCAGTTCTATTAACTTCGTCAACTATTGTTTCATCAGTAATATGAACGACAAATTCTTCAGTTTCTTCAATATTTACTGATGTGTCTTTTCGTTCACCTTCTGAACGAGCAGTAGAAATCATAATCATTGGCGGTGCGCTACTCACTACATTAAAGAAACTGAATGGCGCTGCATTTAAATGACCTGATTTGTCTTGAGAAGTAACAAATGCAATCGGTCTTGGAATAATACTCCCACTCAATAATTTATAATTTTGTTTCTTAGAGAGTGTATCTGCTTTAAATTGTTTCATAGTTTATTACCATACCCTTCAAAAAATAAAAAGCTAGATAATCTATAAGAGATTACTAACTTTTGATATCATTAGTCTAACTGAGTTCCGCCTGTTACACCATATACTTGCCCAGTTGTATAACTCGACTCTTCAGCAGCTAAATGTACATATACGCCTGAAAGTTCCACAGGTTGTCCTGCTCTACCTAATACTTCTTTTTGACCAAATGTAGGTATCTTCGATTGTGGTTGTCCGCCAGATATTTGTAATGGTGACCAAAACGGCCCAGGTGCTACACAATTCACACGAATACCTTTGGCACCTAATTCTTCAGATAAACTTTTAGTCAATGAAATGATTGCTGCTTTTGAGGCTGCATAATCATGTAAAATCGGACTCGGATTATATCCTTGGACTGACGATGTTGTCGTAATTGTAGCACCTGGTTGTAAATAATCTAGTGCTTTTTGAACTGTCCAAAATATAGGATACACGTTAGTTTCAAATGTTTCAGTAAATGAAGCTGTATCGAAACTTTTTAAATCATCTCTGTATTGTTGGTGTCCAGCTACAAGGGTTACATTATCTAAACCATCTAATTTATTATATGCTTGCTCAACTAAATCATAGTTAAATTGTTCATTACGGATATCTCCTGGTATTAAAATAGCTTTTCTACCTGCCGCTTCAATCACTTCTTGTACTTCTTCGGCATCTGCTTGTTCTTCAGGAAGATAATTTATCGCTACATCTGCACCTTCTTTTGCATATGCTATAGCAGCTGCTCTTCCAATGGCAGAATCTCCACCCGTTACCAACATTTTATAATCTGTTAATCTACCATAACCTACGTATGAAGTCTCTCCACAATCTGGTTTAGGTTCTAATTCTTTTTGTAAACCAGGAGTAGATTGTTCTTGTTTAGGAAAATCTTCATTTGAAAATTTTGTTCTCGGATCTTGGCCTGCCATAATACAACACTCCTTAAATAATTATTCTATCTATACATTACCCAAATTTTATAGTAGTTAATACATATACAAATTATACGTCGTTCAATAATTTTTGAACAAATGTAACAAAATACTCAGGTACTTTTTCTAGAATTCGTTCATCTGGGTCATATTTAGGATGATGTAAATCATATTCACTATTCGACCCAATGAATGCAAAGACACTTGGATATTTATTTGAAAAACCAGAAAAGTCTTCGCCAATTGTTAAAGGTTTATCCATAACTTCTACATTATATCCAACTTGTTTCGCTACTTCGATAGCGTCATCCGTTAATTTCTCATCGTTTTTAACAGCACCTGGTAAACGATGATATAGTGTTTCTATTTCGACATCAAATGCTTCTGCAAGCCCACTTCCAATTGCTCTAAGTCGTTCTTCAATATAAACACGTTTATCTTCATCAAAGCTTCTCACAGTACCTTGGACGTATGCTTGATCAGCGATGACGTTCCATGTATTTCCACTGGATACTTCACCTATAGTTACAACTGCATTATCAAAAGCAGATAGATTTCTACTCACAATCGACTGAACGCTATTAATTAATTGTCCTAGAACGATGACAGGATCATTACCTTGTTCTGGTTTAGCAGCATGTGCACCTGTGCCTTTTATTTTAAATTCAAAACGGTCTACAGATGACGTTATTACACCCGACTTCACTGCAAATTCACCCACATCTAACGACGGGTAGTTGTGATAGCCTAATACAGCTTTTGCACCATCAATCGCTCCTGATTCAGTGATATGTAGCGCACCATAACCTAGTTCTTCCGCAGGTTGAAAAATAACACGGACACGTCCTTTTAATTGGGTTTCAATGTCTTTAAGTCTTGTTGCTACAGCTAAAATACTAGCCATGTGTATATCATGTCCACATGCATGCATAACACCTTCATTCGTTGAAGTGAATTCATGTACCACTTGCTCATTGATAGGCAAAGCATCAATGTCTGTTCTTACAGCTATGAATGTTTCGCCTTGTCCTACTTCAGCAACTAAACCAGTCTCTAATGGGAGATCAAGTATTTTAATATCGTACGCTTCTAATATTCGTTTTAATCTTTTTGTCGTCTCATATTCGTCATCTGAGAGTTCAGGGTATTGATGTAAAGTTCTTCTCCAATTCACGTAATCTTCATATTGTGGCATTATATGTCACGTCCTTTCTTATTAATAAAACAAAAAATCATGTAATAACTTATCGTTACAACAACGACGCCTATGGCAAGGTTATTCGTAATTAATATAATCACTACGGTAGATATAATTAAAATGCTATTTAACAAAGGTGCTTTGCGGATGAATGGCATCGTTCGTCTATCAAACGTACCAAGTGAAATCGTAATTAACACAGTGGCTAATACTGCCATGGGTATTCGTCCGATAATCTCTCCAAAAATAAATAAGCATATCAATAAAAAGCTGCCTGTGATGAAAGTCGACAATCTTGAATTCGCACCCATCGCTACGTTAAAGCGCGATTGTCCAACAAGTGCACTACCACCAAACCCTCCAAACAAGCCAACAATAAAGTTCGCGATACCTTGACCAATAGTTTCCTTATTTTTATCACTGGTTGTTGAAGTTACAACATCAACCATTTGCGCTGTTAACGTCGTTTGTATCACTGCTACGATAGCCATTGCTACACCATAAAGTAATGCAACCATAACTATATTCAAATCACTCATTTCATTTGGTATGGAAGGTATTGGCATTTTAATATGTAATGAAGCCATATCAGAGACATATTGAATATTTGGTTTAACCACTCCTGCAAGTAGCGTCAATATAATAATTGCTATTAAAGGTGCTGGTATAAGTTTTATATATTGCCCTGCAAGCCAAATAATAAAGAATGAAGCTATAGCAAACACATAGGTTGAGGCTGAAATGTTAAATATATTCTTTAATTGAGATGTAAACAATAATAAACCTAATGCATTCATAAAACCAATGACTACACCCGTAGGTATGAAGTCTAACAATTTATTTATGTGACAATATCCCAATATAATTTGTATGACACCCATAAATAATGTAGCTAAAATAAGCGCGTTTAGACCATGACTTGCCATTAATGGTGCAACTACGAGCGACACACCACTACTTGGCGCTGATACCATCAACGTCCTATTACCAGTAAAGCTCAACACGAGCATCATCAAACCAGTACTTAACATGCCTATCGTTGGGCTTACGCCGGCAATGAAAGAGAATGCAATTGCGCCTGGAAGTAATGCAAGGGCAAGCAACATACCTGTGAGCATATTTTGGCTTAAATCCCCACTCCATTGTTTAACATAAGTAGTTTGCCCCACATTCGATGTCACCTCCCATGTATGCTTTAAATAACATGGTACCATAATTGTCAAAATATTTAATCAACTCAAACTCAACTTGTTTACACTTAAAAAAAGAAGCGAGATAGAAATCTAATTTTGATTTCGTAGTCCCCCCTATAAGGTTGACTAGACATCTATGTTTTTTGAAATAAGCGCATTTTGATATCAGATAGCTCCTGCCAAAATACAAATTGAGTCTGAAACATGTATTTATGTCCCAGACTCAATTATTATTTGATATTTAACTTAACTTGGTTATCAACAAGTAGTTTTCCATCTTTAATCACTTTTTCAGCATGATTTATACCATAGTGATACGGAATATACTCATGATTGGGTGCATCCCAAATGACAATATTGGCTTTGTCACCTTTATTAATTGTACCAGCATCAACATCAATTGCTTTCGCTGCATTTACCGTAACGGCATTCCAAATTTCATTTGGTGATAATTTTAATTTCAATGCAGCAATTGACATCACAAGTTGTAAGTTGTTTGTCACACAACTTCCTGGATTAAAGTCTGTTGCAATTGCAATAGCTCCACCATTATCTAACATACCTCTAGCATCTGCGTATTGTTCCTTACCTAAATAAAACGTAGTACCTGGTAATAACACAGCCACTGTATCGCTATCTTTAAGTTTCGCTTTGCCTTCTGTACTAGAGGCTACTAAATGATCTGCAGAAATTGCACCTTCGTCAATTGCTAATTCTAGACCACCTAACGGATCAATTTCGTCAGCATGAATTTTAACATCAAAACCTAAATCTTTTGCTGCTTGCATATATTTCCTAGATTCTTCTACTGTAAATACACCTGTTTCGCAAAAGATATCTGCAAAATCAGCATACTGTTTAACTTCAGGTAGTAAATCAATCATTTCCTGTAAAAAGGCTTGATTAGATTTTGCATCTTTGGGTACTGCATGTGGCCCTAAGAAAGTATGTTTCATATCTAAGTTATACTTTTCTGCTAAACGTTTTGACACACGTAGTTGCTTGAGTTCACTTTCTTTATCTAAACCATAACCGCTCTTACTTTCAACAGCTAAGACCCCATGTTGTATCATCGTTAACAAATTCTTTTCAGCTTTTTTAAACAGCTCTTCTTCAGTTGCATTTCGTGTAGCTTCTACTGTGGATAATATACCTCCACCTTGATCCAGTATTTCTAAATATGAAACACCTTGTCTTTTCAGCGACATTTCATGTTCTCTTGAACCGCCATGTACTAAATGGGTATGTGCTTCAACAAGTGATGGTGTTACAACTTTCCCTGTAGCGTCGAGTGTTTCTTTCGCCTCATATTCATCTATATGGGAACCTGAATAAACCACTTTGCCATCTTTAACAACAACTGTTCCATTTTCAACGATTTCTAATTCATCTAAATCTTTTCCTTTTAAAGGGCGATCTGTAGATTTTGGTAAAATTAATTGTTTAATGTTTTGAATAATTAAATCGTTCATTTTATATCTCCTTTACCCGTAATCATTGGAATTTTGATGCCTTTTTCTTTAGCAACATTAATTGCTGATTCATAACCTGCATCTGCATGTCTTACAACACCCATACCCGGATCTGTCGTTAATACACGTCCTAAACGACGATCTGCGCGTTCTGATCCATCAGCGACAATGACCATACCAGCATGCAATGAGTAACCCATACCTACACCTCCGCCGTGATGAAATGAAATCCATGAGCCACCAGCTGCTGTGTTAATTAAAGCATTTAATACTGCCCAATCTCCCACAGCATCTGAACCATCTTTCATGCCTTCTGTCTCACGGTTTGGACTCGCAACCGACCCTGAATCAAGATGATCACGCCCGATAACAACTGGTGCAGAAATTTCTCCGTCACGAACCAAACGATTTAAAGCCAAGCCCATTTTGGCACGTTCTTCAAAGCCCAACCAAGCTATACGAGATGGTAATCCTTGGAATGCAATTTTTTCTTGAGCTAAATCTAACCAGCGAATGAGCTTTTCATTATCTGGAAATAGTTTTCTCATTTCTTCATCTGCACGTTCAATATCTTTAGGGTCTCCACTTAAAGCTGCAAAACGGAATGGTCCTTTACCTTCACAGAATAATGGTCGGATGTAAGCTGGTACAAATCCTGGGAAATCAAAAGCATTTTCTAAACCGTTATTATAAGCAACTTGTCTAATGTTATTCCCATAATCAAAAGCAACTGCACCATTTTTTTGAAATTCGATCATTAACTCAACGTGTTTTCTCATTGAGTCTTGCGATAACATGACATATTGTTTAGGGTCTTTATCACGTAGCGCATTGGCTTCTTCTAAAGAATAACCTTGTGGAATGTAACCGTTCAATGGATCATGTGCACTTGTCTGGTCAGTAACAACATCAATTTTAAATCCTTTATCTAAAATTGCTCTGTGTGTATCTACAGCATTACCAACAAGTCCGATAGATAGTGGTTTGCCTTCTTGTCGTGCCCCTTCGGCTAATCGTAAAGCTTCATCTAAATCATGCGTCTTCACATCGCAATAGCGCGTTTCTATACGTTTATCAATACGTGTTTCATCTACATCTACACCGATTACAACACCGCCATTCATCGTAACGGCCAGTGGTTGCGCTCCCCCCATGCCACCTAGACCAGCTGTTAAAGTCACTGTACCATTTAACGTGCCATCGTAATGCTGATTAGCAAGTTCACCAAATGTTTCGTAAGTGCCTTGAACAATACCTTGGGAACCAATGTATATCCAGCTACCTGCTGTCATTTGTCCATACATCATTAAACCTTTTTTATCTAATTCGTTAAAGTGATCCCAATTTGCCCACTCTGGTACAAGTACTGAATTTGAAATTAATACACGCGGTGCTTCTTCATGTGTTTTAAATACAGCAACTGGTTTTCCGGATTGCACTAACATTGTTTCATCCGCTTCTAATGAACGTAACGTCTCTTCTATCGCTTCAAAAGCTTCCCAGTTTCTAGCAGCTTTACCAATACCACCATATACAACTAAATCTTCAGGACGTTCAGCTACTTCTGGATCTAAGTTGTTATACAACATTCTAAGCACTGCTTCTTGTTCCCAACCTTTACATTCAATGTCTAAACCTTTTTTTGCTACTATTTTTCTCATGAACAATCACTCCTCATTTTAATTAATTAACCTTTGTTTAATAAATCTTAAAATAACCATAATGCGAATGGTATCGTGATGAGTAATGTAAGCACTACTCTTTCAAACCATACCAATACCAATTTACCAACCGATATTTTTATTTCAGTTGAAAGAATCACAGGTACCACACTCGAAAAAAAGATAATCGCCGAAACACTCATTACCGCTACTATAAATCTCGTAGCTAAATCAGCAGTTTGTGCAATCGCAGCAGGTAACAGCATCTCAACAATTGAAATGGTTGAGGCTTGTGCTAATATTGCTACATCTTGGACTGGGAATATACTTATAAATGGATAAAAAATATAAGATACATATTCTATTATCGATGTATATTCAGCAATAATAAGACCTAAGAAGCCGATAGACATAATAGAAGGCAATATCGCAATTGTCATTACGACGCCGTCACGTAAATTTTCACGTACATTTCCTATTAGTGAGTCAGCATTTTTAACAGCTAACTTAGCTTCTAACCAAGACTCTTTTAATAAAGGCATATTTCTGCGTTTTTCTTCTTTATACGGTTTGTTCTGATATGTCGTATTTTTCTCAAATCTTATAGGTGGGAGTTGTACGGTGATGGCAGTAACTATAAAAGTCACTGCAAGTGTGAACCAAAAATAAAGGTTCCAATGTTCAATAATACCTAGTGTATTAGCTACTATAATCATGAAAGTAGCGGATACCGTTGAAAAACCTGTCGCAACGATAACTGCTTCCTTATGCGTATAACCAGCATCCTTATAGACTTTATTTGTAATTAATAAGCCAATTGAATAACTCCCTACAAACGAGGCAACCGCATCAACTGCTGATTTGCCTGGCGTTTTAAAAATAGGTTTCATGACTGGTCTCATAATTACGCCAATAAATTCTAATAAACCGTAACCAACTAAAAATGTTAATAAAATAGCCCCTACTGGGATTAACACACTTAATGGTATCGCTAATTTATCGTATAAAAATGGTCCAATACTTTCTTTCAATACAAATCCTGGTCCAAAATCAAAGACAATCATGAAAGCAATAAAGACGCCTAATACTTTAAATAAGCTAAATATAATATCAGTTTTTGATTTGTTCCATTTTTTATTAATAAACGGATGTAATGCACCTATAATGATTAAAAGTAATACATAATAAGGTAAAATTGGATTTACCAAAAATGTAATCCACTGAACAATATGATCAATAAGAATTGTTGATTTACCATTAATCGTTATAGGTACAAAGAAACTTAGAATGCCAATTAAGCTATAAACGAAAAATTTCCACATGTACTTCACGCCCCTAACATGAAAGTACGCCTCCCTCTATATCACTAAGTATAATATGATATGCTATATACTACCAATATAAATAAACTAATTATTGATAGTTTAAAACTATAAATAAATTACATATTCAAGGAGGGATTATATTGAAAATCATTCAATTAGAATATTTTGTCGCTGTTGTGAAATATAATAATTTTACTAAAGCGGCTAATTTCTTACATATTAGTCAGCCATCTTTAACGACTACAATTAAGAAAATGGAAGCCAATTTAGGTTATGACCTTTTTATGAGAACTACTAAGGATATTAAAATCACTGAAAAAGGCATTCATTTTTATAATTACGCACAACAATTGATACAGAACTATCATCAAACGCTCGAAAAAATGTATGACCTCAATATGGGTCATGCGCCTAAAATTAAATTATCTATTTTAGAATCAGCAAATCAATGGATTTCACAAGTACTTTCTATCCATTTAAAACATAACCCCAACCAGACTTATCTCGTATCTGAGGTACATGACCAAAATAAAATACTGGAACAACTCATCAATTTTGAAAATCATCTCGCATTGACCAACGAACAAATTGATCACGAAGATATTAAATCTATTCCTTTATATGAAGAATCCTATGTCGTTATTACACCTAAAAATGCTTTTCCAAGTACTAAAATAACATCTATTAAATCATTGCCATTAATCTTACCTACTAAAGGTTCTCAAGTGCGCAAACATCTTGATGATTACTTTACACGTATGAACATTCATCCGAATATCATTATGGAAGTCGATCGTTTTGAAGCGGCTACGAATTTTGTCCATAGAGGATTGGGATATGCTGTTATTCCACGTGTATATTATCAATCATTTAATGCTCGGGATTTAGACGCTTTAGAAATGCGTCCCAAACTAGGCCGTTCTATTTATATCAACTATCTAAAAAAAAGAAAGCACTCAGAGCGAGTACTTTCTTTTATAGACCAGTGCCTTAGTTATTGGAATATTAAAGAATAAAATGATGTAAAAAATTAGCGGATAATTTAGTAGTTCGGTTATCCACATCATATTTTGGATTCGTTTCAGCAATACTAACTGTTGAAACCTTTTCATTTGGAATAATACGTTTAGCTAATTCAAGTACAACATGTGGTGATAGTCCTAACACAGCATTTGCACTTACCCCCGGTGCGAATGCACTATCAATAACATCCATACATATCGTAAACATAATCACATCATGATCATGTATAAAACGTTCTATTTTATCTTTAATAGGAGGAGAAATTTGATGTAACAATTCATCAGAATAAACAAAACCGATATCTTTTTCTTTCGCGTAATCAAATAGTGCTTGTGTGTTACCACCTTGTTGAATACCTAATACTAAATAATCAGTGTTTTCATCCTGTTCTAAAATTTGTCTAAAACTCGTACCAGAAGTAGAACCTAATTCTTTTCTAGTGTCAAAGTGTGCATCAATATTGATGACACCAATAGAAGCATCAGGGAACGCCTCACGTGTGCCCAAATACTGTGCATAAGCGATATCATGTCCACCACCTAACAAAAAAGTTTGGTTATGTCTTTGTATCGATGAAGCAACATGATGCGCAAATTCTTGTTGAGTTTCTTCTAAAGTCTCGTGATTATGTTCAACGTTCCCATAATCATAAATTGAACATGTTCTTAAGACTGGTAAATTAGCAAAAGTCTTCTTGATTGCATCTGGGCCTAACTTAGCTCCAATTCTTCCTTTATTAAGTTCAACACCCTTATCAACCGCATAACCTAACATACCCACACCGTGACGTGGCTCATCGTACTCATCTTCAATATTACGAAATTGTATTGTTTGAAAATGCCTAAACTCTGTTGCCTCTATTTCACTATCTATTCTTCCTGTCCATAAATCACGTTGCGCTAATTTATACATAGTTCTCCTCCTTTTGAAACTATATCGACACTTAAAGTATACGCTTACATTATTGCCGATTCAATTATCTTTACCCAGTTGCTTAAAAGTTAATTTTGAAATTCACATTAAAATTGTTGCATTGATACGTTTATTTTTGTAAAAGTATTACATTTCAATGATAAATATTTGAATTTAATTTATTTATCACTAAGAAGTATGTATAATTAAGAATAAATGATTTTTCTGAACCCTATTGGAGGTTACATAATGAATACAAAGCGTATACCAGGTTTTCAATGGGCAATGATGATATTTATTTTCTTCATTATTGCTTACGCAGCACCTATTATACTTAAAGATTTTCAAGGTACAATTTCGCTTAAAACTTTTGTCTTTGACATAAGTAGTCTAGCACCATTTATTGCTGCTATTATATGTTTACTCGTCTTTAAGCACAGAGGTACGCAACTCGGTAGTTTAAAATTTTCAATTAGTTTAAAAGTTATAGAACGTATCATTTTAGCGCTCGTCATACCCTTAATTATTTTTATTATTGCTATGATTTGTTTCAATGTTTATGCAGATAGTTTTGTACTTCTACAAACAAAAGATTTATCTGTTTCAATTATATCAATTATTGTTGGTCAAATTATCATGGCTTTCTTAGTAGAGTTTGGGTTCCGTTCTTATTTACAACATATTGTTGAAACTAAGATGAATACATTTATCGCCTCTATTATTGTGGGCATTATGTATTCAATATGGAATGTTAATATTTCATTTAGCTTTGATTATGCGATATATAGTTTCCTTTATTCTTTCGCTTTTTCAATGATTATTGGAGAACTTATTCGCACTACAAAAGGACGTACAATATACATTGCGACAATATTCCATGCGACAATGTCATTTGGTCTCGTCTTCTTATTTAATGAAGAGTTGGGCGAGGTGTTCCCAATGAAAGTAATGGCTTTAACTACAGTCGCTGTTGCCGCTGTTTACATTCTATTAAGTATTATCGTTCGTACGATTCTTTATTTCTTCACAAAACGCAATTTAGATGAAGTGGATGATAACAACTATCTTGATCATGTTAATGAAACATCTGAAAACGATGCTCAAACCGATGATGATGTTGATGAAGATAGTGTTAAAGATGATAACAAGACAAACACATCGACTTCAGACAGCTTAAAGTCAACGACTGCTGCAAGTAGTGTTGCTGCGACTGATCATAAGACACAGGACTCAGATCAACAACATACTGATGACACAACAAAGACGACAGCTTCAACAGTCGATAATAAAGATAACGCATCATCTACCAAATCTTCTTTTAATCAAGCAACTGAACAAAACAACGCAGATTTAACTACTGATGATAATCAAAAGAAGACAAATACTGAAAATAACACGACGAATGGTGATAGTGTTGTGATAAATGAACAATATGACAATAACGACTCAAACAATTTGACTAATAGTTCGGTTGAAGCATCTACTGAAAAAGTAAACCATGATACAACTGATATCGATAATGAGCCATTAAAAACAAGTTCAAGTTATTCAACTGCTCGTAAATCTTCAGCTGTGAATAATGCGAAAGCATCCATTACTAATGATAATCATATTGAAGACACATCACCAACTGAATCAAACACTACACACGCAACACATGATGAAGAAGTAGATAATGGTTCAAATGATAAACATACGCGTTCTCCTTTTAATCTTAAAAGTAAACGTGGTCACCGTCGTTAGTTACATTAATGAATAACATCATCAATACTTCCTCACAGAGTGTCGACAAAGTCTCTGACTTTGTTGGCATTTTTTTATGCACGCTTTTTCCATGGCAAAGTCTCAGCCTATAGTCTTTGGCTAATGCTTTATTGACTAGCCGGGAGTCGCCAACATCACAACAGTTTTAAATAAAATCAAAAAAGTGATAAATAATCCTTTAGGACCTTTATCACTTTTTGTATTATTTATTTTTCAAGAACTTTCACACCATTTTGTGAACCAATAATAATTTGGTCAGCAACATCTAAGAAATAACCGGTTTCCAATACGCCCACAAGATGGATTAAATACTCATGCATTTCGTAAGCATCTATATTTCCGTTTAATTCTAAGTCCAATATATAGTTACCATTATCTGTAATAAATGGCACATCATCAACAACACGGCGTATCGCTTTAATATTACCATTACCATATGACTCAATCTTTTTAGAAACGAGTAGCCAATTAAATTTATCTACTTCTACAGGAAGCTTAAACGTTTGACCTAAATAATCTACGCATTTGCTATCATCTATTAAAACAATAAATCTATCTGCCATGGCATCAATTACTTTTTCTCTAAATAGTGCTCCACCGCCACCTTTTATAAGGTTTAATTGATTGTCTACTTCATCAGCGCCATCAATTGCGACATCAATTTTATCCACATCGTTTACATCGACTACACGCATACCTAATTCTTTTGCGATATAAGCCGTTTTGTTTGAAGTACAGACTCCAGTTATATCAATTTGTGCTTGTTCTAATTTCTCAGCGATTTTTGGCACGAGTAGTTCAATTGTTGAACCTGAACCAATACCCACAATCATACCATCTTTAATTTGGTCTAATGCATCATCAAATGTACTTAACTTCAACTGTTTTTTATTCATAATGCTTCCCCTTTACACACAGTACTTTTATCTTTATTGTACATGAGATTTATAAAAATACATAGCTAAAAAAACGTAAATATATGACTCTAATATATGTTCACTTGCATATTCTAAAAATTGTTTTAAAATGATAATCACTAAACTGCAGGAGGTACTGAATTATGATTTATGCTCTAGATGCAATTTCTACAGGTAAAATTCAAGATTTATCATACAGTACGAAAAGACCGATGCGCTCAGCCTTAAATAAAAAGAGAATCACAGGACAAATGTGGTTATCAAAGACTGGGTTCATTGAAGATGAACAAGAATATAAAGGACACGGTGGACCAGATAAAGCGCTATGTCTTTATAGTAAGAAGAACTATGAATTATGGAAAAATGATGTTGCTACATTACCCGACTATGCTATGTTTGGCGAGAATTTAACTGCTGCCGATTTAGACGAAAATGATATTTATTTAGGTGATAAATTCCAATTAGGTGAAGCAATTGTAGAAGTATCTGAAATAAGAGAACCATGTTGGAAAATTCAAGAAAAGTATAAAATTCCAAATTTAGTTAAGCGCATGTCTCATTCTTGTAAGACTGGGTTTTATCTTAGGGTTATCAAAGAAGGGTTTGTAGATGATGCTGCAAATTTAGAATTAATACATTCTTCAAACACACTTATGCTTCTATCAGTGTTTGAACTTAATGACATCTATTATAATGATAATAAAAATATAACACGTTTAACAGACGCTTTGAAAAACCCCTATCTCACTGACGAAAGAGTTTCAAAGTTGCAAAAATTTTTAAAACGAGCACAAAACATTGCAGATAAATAAATATATGAATAGGAACTGGATAGCAATCTATTTTTTTAATAAAATTTCGTTGTATGATTGGAATCTGGCAAAGATGACTAGAAAATGGAATACAGAAGCTATAGTTCATTAAAAGTTTAATATAAACGCATTTCCAATACAGTGAACTACTGTCAATCTAACAAATAAGGGAGCGGGACAGAAATCAAAATTTGATTTCGTATTCCCGCCCCCACAAGGCTGACTAGAAAAAAATACAAGCGTTAAAGCTCTTGCATTAGAACTACTAGCCTTCACAAATGAAAAAGTAGTTCTTTAAAATATTGAAACAAGTACATTAAAATACTAAACAACTCATATGCAATCCATTAGAAAACTAATAGCTTAGTGTTTTAAATTTGAGAATGAGATATTGATGTCCCAGACTTATTTTCATCATATCAATTTAGTTTCTATAACTCTTTTTCAAAAATTTTATATGACGTTTTTGAGTAGTATGGTTGATTAGCTTCCAATATAGATGCTGCTTTTTCTCCCATTAAGTTAATATCATTAGGTATACATTGCGTCTCAAGTGTAAAACCAGAATGTGCCTTATAAATATTAAAGTCACTTTGCCAACTTGTAGTATCATTAAATGTGAAAATCACAACATTTGGCATGTCAGTGTTTACTGTTAATAAAAAGCGTTTATTTTCAACGGTCATTTCATTGCCGCCTATATCGAATGGATGATCGATGCCACCAAAACGTTCCATTTGTGCTTTCACAACTGGATGCTCACTCGTAAAGATGTCTTTAAATTGAATGTTTTCTTCGTTAAATGTGTCCACTAAATCAATTGGTTTCATACTTTCAACGATATTATCATCGCCTAATAAATACATATCTAATTTTGAACTTGAAATACTGTGGTTATCAATTACATTATTATCTCTATTCAAATTAAAATAAACATGATTCATTGGATTAAATAACGTTTTCTCTGTAGCCGTTGCTTTGTATTCAATTGTCCATTTATGATCAACATCATAAGTATGAATTACTTCTAGCTCAATATCACCAGGAAAATGGTCGTCCGAGCTTTTTATAGTTGTAGTAAAAATTACTTTTACTTGGCCCACTTGCTCTTCAATTTCATAATCAAAAAAGCGTGTACCAATTCCTTCAGGTCCCCCATGTATGTTATGTTCACCGTTATTTGCGTCAAGCTGATAAGTCTTACCCTCTAATTCGAAAGTAGCATTTGCAATTCTACCACCATAACGACCAATTGTTGCCCCGAAATGAAATGGATTTTCCT
This sequence comes from Staphylococcus sp. NAM3COL9, assembly GCF_001431205.1. GTDB lineage: Bacteria > Bacillota > Bacilli > Staphylococcales > Staphylococcaceae > Staphylococcus. The sequence goes on from NZ_LGPC01000016.1 coordinate 139,963, forward strand.
CATAGAATTCATCTGCTTCTACAACATTTCCAAGTACAATGTTATTATCATCGTACTTCCATGAAACGATACGTGCTCCATAATTAGTAAAAACGATTTTCGTTTCTTCATTATCAATTTTAATTAAATCAATACCATTACTTTGGCTTTCTACTTTTGCAAACATCATCAATTACTCCCTTTCAAACCCAATACTTTTTCAAAAGCTAAGATCAGGTTTTATCATGAATAAAAACATCACTTACAAACGTGGCCTGTAAATCACAACTCAGAAGGGGATCTTCATTGTGTTTAGGCAATGTAAACTATCTCACTACAAGTCCAATTAACTTGAATATTTATTTTAATAATCATATTTCAATTGTAGTGAGCAATCCCTTTCACACATAATACGATTAAATAAAACAACATCAATGTGATTAGCTATGCTTCTCTAGCACAAAAAACTTACAAAGTCACTGTGATGCAATAACACAAAACTTGTGTAGGTATTTAATACGCCCTATTTCTTCTATTACACTCTTATATTGTAACAATTTAGTCAAATATTTAGCTATACTAATCGTCAATTTTAACAAACAATCATAAAAATTGTTATACTTTTTCTATTATTATACAAATAACAGCCAATTTTTTTATTGTATAATATTATAACTTTGTTGAATTCCTCTTTATTCTACTACTTAATTTATATAAGTACATAGTAATTTTATATAAACAACTTTCTATTCACTCTAAAAAGATACATTTTTCACACAATAAACATCTCAGTAATCAAAAAATAAACTACCTCCATATCTTACATGATGATGGTAGTTTATTTTAATAGCATATTTTAAATTGTTATTTTTTGTTGAAGATACGTTTTACCGAACTCATAAAGCCTTTATCAAAACTTAAGATCGTATCTTTATAACTACGCACTGCAACCCATAATAGTATGAAAATAGTGATAATAGATAGAATCATACTTAATACGATTTCCCAAATAGCTACATCAGGTGTGGATGCACGAACAAACATCACAAATGGTGAAAGTAATGGTATAAAGCTAGTGATTTTCACCAATAACGTATCTGTGTTCATTATACTAAATAAGGAAATATAGAAAGCAATCATACTAATTAATGTCATTGGCATTAATGATTGATTAATATCTTCTATACGAGCAGTAATAGACCCCAAAATAGATGCTAAAATAATATATGAAAGTATTCCAATAATCATTGATATGATACCTACGATGATTAATTGCACGGTTAATTCGTTTGGTTCAATATCAAACCCTTTTAACATATCTCCAATATCAAACAATAAGAAACATATAATGCCAGCCACAATAAATATACTGATTTGGGTTAATGCTACTGAAACCACACCTGCCATCTTCGCAAGAATGTGTGTCACTGGTGACACACTCGTAATAATCATTTCAATAACTCGCGATGTTTTTTCAGTTGCGATTTCCATAGCAACTTGACTCGCATAATTAAAAACGATAAAGAATATGAGCATCACGCCTGCATATACTATCATTGTATTAAAGCCTTTTTCAGCTTCACTTAAATTTGAATTGTTAGCATTATCTGCAAGCACTTCTGAAGTTACTTCACTTTGAGATTGTAACTGCTTTAATTCATCTTGTGATAAGTTTAAATTCGTTGCAACAAATTGTGTTTGTATAGTTGATAACGCCGCTTTTAATTTTTGCTTATCTTGTCCTGAAACAGTATCTTTACTCAATATTTTACCTGAAAGCTTTTTATCTTCACTCAGTTTAATAACGTAAGCTTTATCTAATTTTTCATTTTTAACCTGTGATTTTGCTTGTTTTTCTGATAATTGCTTAAAGTCTGCGCCTTCATCAAGTTGATCCCCTTGTGATTTAATGACTTTATAAATTTGATTATTCGATGATACGACCCCTACTTTATCAGGACCATCGTCAAATAAATCAATGATTTTATTAATATTCGCCGCTCCAATCATTAAAAGAATCACAATAGCTGTGAAAATAACAAATGACTTTGTTTTGACTTTACTTTTATAAGTTAAGGAAAAGGTCGCAAAGAATTTATCCATTGACGTCACCTACTTTTGCTATAAATATTTCATTTAGTGATGGTTCTACAACTTGGAACCGTTTGACGAAACCGTACTGTATTACAACTTCATAAATTTTCTCAGCAACCACTTCTGTCTCAATCATTGCTTTAATTTCTCTTTTACTTCTATCTACATGTAATACACCGTCAATGCTATCTATTTCTGGCATTTCATGTTCTGTTTCTATGACGACGCTTTTATTACCATGATTTGCTTTCACTTCATCAATTGGTCCCGAAACAACAAGCTCTCCACGATTTAGAATACAGACATTATCACATAATTCTTCTACATGTTCCATTCTATGAGAGCTATATATAATAGTTGTACCAGCATCATTTAAATCTTTAACAGCTGATTTTAACAACTCTACATTTACTGGATCTAATCCACTGAATGGTTCATCCAAAATTAATAATTCTGGTTTATGTAACATACTTGCTAAAAGTTGGATTTTTTGTTGATTCCCTTTGGATAGTGCTTCAATTTTCTTTTCTCTATTTTCTTTAATACCAAACCTATCTAACCAATAGTCTATAGCTTCGGTAATTTCTTTGGACTTCATTCCTTTTAACGTAGCTAAATAACGTAACTCATCTTCTACTTTCATTTTAGGATGTAAGCCTCTCTCTTCTGGTAAATAGCCGATGTGGTTGTATGAAGTCTTGTCTATGGGTTTATCATTATATGCAATTTTACCTTCAGTGATTGGCGTTAGCCCTAAAATCATTCTGAAGGTTGTCGTTTTTCCTGCACCATTTCTGCCTAGAAAACCTAACATTTTGCCTTGATCTAAAGATAATGAAATATCATTAACCGCTGTAAAATTTTTATATTTCTTGGTTACATGTTCAATGTTTAGTGACACTGTTCCCCGACCCCTCTCTTTTAAAAATAATATACTTTGATAATACCATTAGATCTAGCAAAGTTACATTTTAAATTGAACATTACTAGACTTGATGCCACTTTAATTATAGTCATAACTCATTGCCATGACCATAATTGATACAAAGCGTAATTTTATTACTTCTTATGCAAGTGATATCACACAAGAAAAAATTAACGCTGTTTCCACTTACGCTAAGCCGGAAACAGCGTTTTAATTTCATTATTTTAATTCATCTTGTTTTTATTTTTAGGTTGTCTAAGGTGTTCTTTTTCTTTTGGATTAAAAGTATCCCCGTACACATTAGCATTCGAAAGAATGTGATTACCATATTTATGGCTCATCCCATATTTATTCGATTTCCTCTCACTATCCAAGCAACAAATAACTAAACAATATATTCCTAATACCATATAAATAATATATATCAACATCAGCGTAATGATACTAGAAACATTAACATATTCAGGATCCATCGCATTTATCAATGTAACAATAATATTAGTAACAATTAATACGCCAAAATAAATCACTGGAACCAACATTTTTCTACCAGTGTCATGAAATCTTCTAACCAATAATGCCCAACAAGGAATCAGTGTAGCTAATGCATATATAACAAGGTATATTAAAGATATGACTATTAAAATGCCGCCAATTGTAGTAACTTCACCGGTATATGATGAAATGCCTGAAATAAGCATGATAATACCTATAACAAGTAATATTAATGCCGGTATCATAAAAATCATATGCCATAATGTCATATACCAATATTCGCTTCGACGTGAGCGCCCTTTAAAATTCACATAGTTTTTCCAGAACAATTTGAGTGCTTGAAGAAAGCTAACTTTCCGCTCCATATTGCTCCCCCTTTTATATTCATTTATTAAAGATAATTTTAATTCACATTAAATTTTGGTACATTATATGTAAATTCTTTTAATATCTTATTTAGTTTAGTGTAACAAACTATTTTGTAAGTAGTAATATAATTTTACTGATTCTAAAAAAACATTTAAAAATATTTATTTTTAAAAAACATAAATTGGAGGAACAACAAATGGATTTTTTACGTCGAGATACAATATCTATTGCTAAAGATTTATTAGGTGTTAAAGTGATTTTCCAAGATGAGCTCGAAATGTTCTCTGGATATATTGTAGAAACTGAGGCCTATGTTGGCAAAGAAGATCGTGCTGCTCATGGTTTTAATGGAAAAATAACGCCCAAAGTAGAATCTTTGTATAAACGTGGCGGTACAATATATGCACACGTTATGCATAATCACCTTTTAATAAATTTTGTCACAAGAGATGAAGGCGTCCCTGAGGGTGTATTAATTAGAGCTGTAGAACCTGAAGAAGGTATCGAAACCATGAAATTAAATAGAGGAAAAAGTGGTTTTGAATTAACCAATGGCCCTGGAAAGTGGACAAAAGCTTTTAATATCCCTCGACATTTAGATGGTTCTCGTTTAAATGAAAGTCGTCTATTAATCGACACTAAAAACCGTAAATATCCATGTGCTATTGAAGAAAGCGGACGTATTGGAATTCCAAATAAAGGCGACTGGACATTTAAACCACTACGCTTTACTGTAAAAGGGAATCCGTATGTCTCTAAAATGCGTAAATCAGATATGACAGATTCAGAACATACATGGCGTAAATAAAATATTACAACAATATATACAAAGAAGCTTCCAAATATGGAAGCTTCTTTGTATATATTGCCTAAGTTTTTCATCAACCTATTTATTTTTAACTTTTTTATTTCCATCTAACAAACCAAATTGAATTGTAATAATTGTACAAATAACAAATACAACTGGATAGAATGAATATTTTAATACTTCTAAATAGGAAACATCGCCATATTGTTCAACCATTAACATCCCACTGTCATGAGGGAGAACCATTAAGGCACAACAAGCAAAAATATCTAGTAAACTGGCCATCCTTTTAGGTGGCACTTTATATTCATCACCAATTTCTTTTGCAATCGGTGCAGAAATAATAATCGCTAATGTATTATGTGAAAGTGCTGCAGAAAGCACACCTGACATCATACTAATTACATATTCAGCACTTTTACGTCCAGTTGCTTTTCGTTTCATAGCGCGAATAATCCAATCTACACCACCATAGTATCGAATTAATGCTACTAGTCCAGATACTAAGAATGCTACAAGGAAAATGTTAAACATACTTTCCATACCGTCACCAATTGCTTTCGTAAATTGGAAGATACCCATTTGACCCTGAACCAAACCTAGTAGTCCAGCCATCCCGATACCAAGAATAAGTACCAGAATTACGTCTAAACCTGCAATAGCTGCAATTAATACAAATATATAAGGTAAAATATTTATAAAATTGAAACTTAAATCGCCTTCTACATTACCAGTGCCACCAACAATGGCATATATAATAGCTGTGATAAGTGCGGCAGGCAAAGCAATCAACACATTCATTTTAAATTTATCTTTCATTTTGGCGCCTACACCATTCGTTGCGGCAATCGTCGTATCTGAAATGATAGATAAATTATCACCAAAGTAAGCACCTGCAATAACTGCTGCACCTGCTGCAGCTACACTTAAATCTGCTGCTTGTGCTACGGCTACACCTACAGGAATAAATGCTGCTTGCGCTCCTGTTGAAGTCCCTAACGTTAACGCAGCAAACCCACTCATTATAAATATTCCTGGGATAAGTAAACTGGGTGGGATAACGGATAGACCCATGTTGACCATAGCGTCTTTACCACCCATCTCAGAAGTAACTGTTGAAAAAGCACCTGCAAGTAACAAGATTAATCCAAGATTTACAATGCCTGAGTTCCCTGCATGTTCAGTAAAAATCTGAACTTTTTTTGTGAATTTCGTTTTTCTATCATAACAAGTCCACGCTATGACGATACCTATAAAAATAGCGACATGCCGTGGCAATTGATCAAAAGCATCCTCTTTTCCCATAATCGTAAATGTAATCCCTACACCGATATATAAAACTAAAAATATTAGTAGCGGTAATAACGCTAACGCACCATATTGTTTTTCACTTCTTAATGATTCATCCATATACTTACTCCTTATAACCTAGTATTTACATATGGTATATAGTATATCAAAACTGATTGAATGTCATCGCATAAAACTTCATTTCTTTTATACAGTTATTCATTTTTGTTTCTTTATATTGATATAGTTCATTTTAATAATACCTCTATCATATTATAAATTAATTTTGAATCACTGTTATTACCTTTAAGAATATATATGAAGTAACATTAAAAACAAAAGTGTTATTTTACACAATGAAATTTAATTTTCTTTCGCATTTAATTCTTTTCTAGCGTTATAGTGTTTTAAAATGTATAATAAATATAATGGGCTTTTGTAAGCACTTTCTTGTTTTAGTGTGAAATTTGTTTACATATCACATTATAGGAGAGATTTATTTGTAAAATGAGGGGGAATGAAAATGCTAGAGCTAGATGCTATTACTACTTTAGCACTTGCGAGTGTTTTATACCTTTTTGGTATATTTATTGTGAATCACGTATCAATTTTAAGGCGATTATGTATTCCAGCACCAGTAATTGGTGGTTTGTTATTCTCGATACTCGTTGCTATCTTACAATCAACGAACATATTAACAATAAAATTAGATTCTGATTTTATCCAGAATTTCTTTATGCTTGCTTTCTTTACAACAATTGGACTAGGAGCATCATTAAAACTACTACGTTTAGGCGGAAAAGTATTAATATTATATTTTATCTTTTGTGGCGTTCTTGCCGTATTCCAAAATATCATTGGTGTATCTATCGCAAAAGTCTTAAATATTCCACCATTGCTTGGACTAACAGCTGGTTCAATGTCAATGGAAGGTGGACATGGTAATGCTGCAGCATATGGTCAAACCGTTCAAAACATGGGTATTGATTCAGCATTAACAGCCGCTCTAGCAGCCGCAACATTAGGTCTTGTTGCTGGTGGGTTAGTTGGTGGTCCTGTCGTTAAATTTTTAATAAATAAATATAATTTAAAACCAGAACACGCAGAAGAAACAACTAAAGATTATAGTAACGTAAAATCAAACTCATACTTAAAAAACCGTATGACACCGACAACAATTTTCTTACTACAATTTTCAATTGTAGCCATCTGCATGGCCATTGGTTCTTATTTAGGTAATACATTCTCAGATATAACAGGCATTAATATCCCTGTTTATGTAGGTGCAATGTTTGTCGCAGTTATTATACGTAATATATCAGAATATAACAATTTAAATCTTATTGATATGAAGATTATCGATAGTATCAGTGATGTTTCTCTTAGCTTATTCTTATCTATTGCCTTAATGAGTATTCAACTTACTGAAATTTACCAATTAGCAGTACCGTTAATTGTTATTGTATTAGTACAAGTTGTATTCATCGTATTATTCTCAGTCTTCGTCGTATTCCGAGGACTTGGTAAAAACTATGATGCCGCAGTTATGATCGGTGGTTTCATCGGACATGGTCTAGGTGCTACACCTAACGCAATGGCTAACTTAGATGTGATCACTAAAAAATACGGTGCATCACCTAAATCTTACCTTGTCGTCCCGATTGTGGGAGCATTCTTAATAGATTTACTTGGTGTACCAATCGTTACAACATTTATTAACATTTTTGGGTAAAGTAAAAATATCGAAATCCATTGGCAGTGTTAATTGAGTCATATTATAATTTTTATACATAAGCCACCTCGTTTTATAGTTATGTTAACATAACTTTATTATACGAAAGTGGCTTGTTTTTTGTATAAATTTATATAATTGTACCAATTTTGTAAAGTGGTGACGCCTAGGGAAATAGTATGAGTGAAAGACTACAGGCTCAAGTCATGTCCCATGCATGCACTTTCAAAATCGGATTATTATAAATAGAAAGCACCAATCAATTAGAATATAATAGATTGGTGCTTTCTATTTGAAAATGGGCTATTTATGTCCTAGGCTCATCTTTTTATTATCGAATGTCTAATCCTCTTTGCTCTATCCATGATTCTAACTTAGGACTAAAGATCATTTGTGATTGTTTTAAATCTTTAATCGTTGGGGTATCAAGCATGGTCATAATTTTCTTCATATGCTCAGTGAATTGTTCAGTATAATTAATTGTCTCTGTAATGCCATGGTTCTCAACTTGGTTTAAAAATGGTCGTGACATACCAACAGCACTAGCACCTAATGCAAGACATTTCACTGCATCTAATGGCGTTCTCACACCACCGCTTGCTAATATATCCATATCTTGCTGATGTGCAGTACTTTCTAATAGTGATTCAACAGTCGTTTGTCCCCATAACCCCAGATAATCCATATCTTTATACGTGCGTCTTTCATTTTCAATATCTACAAAGTTTGTACCGCCGCGTCCACTTACATCAACGTATCGGATTCCAATCTCATGCAATTGTTTAATTGTTTCTTTGCTCATACCAAAGCCAACTTCTTTAACAATCACTGGTACATCCACATGCGCTACAATTTGCGCGAGGTTTTCCATCCAGGTAGAGAAAGTTCTATTCCCTTCTGGCATGACAAGTTCTTGGGGGGCGTTCACATGAACTTGTAGAGCTTGTGCATCAAGTAATTTCACTGATTCAACTGCTTTATCTACAGGCACATCTGCACCAACATTACTGAATATAATACCATCAGGGTTTGTTTCTCTCACTACACTAAATGATGAAATCATTTTACTATTACGTAAAGCCGCATGTGTAGACCCCACAGCCATTGCCATCCCAGTTTCACGTGCAATGATTGCTAGCTTCTCATTGATCTCTTTCGTCCATTCACTGCCGCCTGTCATTGCATTAATATATAATGGTTTCTTAAGTGTAAAGTCCTTTAATTTACTTTGTATATTAACATCATCCACATCGATATTTGGAATTGAATGATGAACAAACCTTATTTCATCAAAATCTGAAATTGTAGCATCTTGTTGTGCCATTGCAATTTCTACATGCTCATTCTTTCTTTGTTCTCTTTTATTATCGCTCATCTTTTGCCCTACTTTCAATCCTTATTATGTTCACTCTATTATTTAAAACATTAACTATATTTTCAAATATTATATTAAAACCATTTTTCTTTTTTAAAATAACAAATGCTCCCTATACTAATCGCTAACATGATCGCAAGTACAATGTAATAACCGTAATGCCATTTAAGTTCTGGCATATTCGAAAAATTCATTCCATATATACCTGTAATTAGTGTTAGAGGAAGGAATACAACAGATACTAAAGTAAGGATTTGCATAATACTATTCATCTTATAGTATGTATATGACGAATAATTATCCCTTATTTCTTCAGTCATTTCTTGTGATAAGTTCATTATATTTTCTTGTTTAATCATGTGATCATCTATATGTTGAATATACATATGATTTTTGTCATCTACAAGTAATTGACTGCTTTCTTTCATATTCTCTACTAATTCTCTCATTGGATATATAATACGTTTTAATTTTATAATTTTCGAACGTATTTTAAATACATCATCCATTATTTCTTTAGTTGAGCTACTTTGTGTTTCTCTGTCTTCTAACTCATAGACTTTATTTTCGATATCATAAATTAATTCAAAATAAGTATCTACAACTTCGTCCAAAATATAAAGTATCACATCTGAAGTATCTAAATCCGATTCATAATGACTTGAAATATAGTGTTCTACCACTTGTAATATATCAAAATATTTATGATGATATGTAATTAACATGTTGTCTTTAATGAACAAATTCAGAACTTTATCCCCAGTATCATGCGAATCAATACTATGAAACACTATGTATTGATAAGTATTATAAATTTTATATTTAGCCCTCGGAGTCCCATTTACCGTATCATCGATTTCAAGCTGATTAAAATTAAAGTATGATTGTAACATCTCGTTTTCTTCATCAGATGGATCATTAAAATCACACCAGATAAAAGTAGCTGATTCAGGAATTTCTTTAAAGTGATTAACTTGGGTTAAAGATTCTTTGGTTGTCTGATATTTTATTGTCACACTCATAATTTCCCTCCTCAAATCATTTCTTCTATTTTACCATGAAATACACTGTATGTATGGTTTGGTAAGTTTTAATGATTTTTCTTTAGAAAATACATTTACATGTTAAAATTTAACTATCATATTTGTTTTTAACGACCAAGGAGCTGTTTACATGAAAAAGCTTTTTACAGTAGTTCAAACTGTTGCTAAAGAAATGATTGACCATAACGAGCACGTACATGATGCCAACTACAATATGGTTTTTAGTGATGCAATTAACCAATTTAATTATCAACATGGTTTATCACTTGAAGAACGAGAAGCATTAAATTATACAATGTTCACCGTTGAAGAACAGACTGCTTATCTATCGGAATTAATTGAAGATGACCAATTCCACATAAATATATATATATATAATTATGATGTTAAAAGAGTTCATTTCTTCTCAATAATGAAGCAACAAGACGGGACAACTGTAGCTACAAATGAAGCTATGATGTTAGGGGTTAGCAGAGTAACTAAAAAATCCGCCCCATTCCCTCAACACTATTTAGAACAAATTGTAAGTTATTATGATAATCAAGAACGTATCGATTGGCCTAAACAATTAGGTCATCGTATCGATATTCCACAATAAGGAGATGTATATTCATGTCACAAAGTATAAGAGAAGTCGTACAATTACAACTTTATGATTTATTCGATAATACTAAATTTGAACTTAGTGAACTTAACCAAAATAAAAGTCTCGTTATTAATGGTCCTGATAGTAAACTCATTAAGCGTGGATTAGATATAAGCTATCTGCAAGGTCAAAAGAAGGCAATCGACGCCATTCATACAATGTTAAAAACATATGCAGATGATCGTACTTTCATTGAATATTATAATAATTACGCGCTTATTACATCAGCTGAAGTCGAAACATCTACTTCTAACTTTAGTTCAATGGTTGAACCTCAAGATGAATTCGAATTATTTTTAGCAACTCACTATAATCTAATGGGTCAAAAACTAATTATTGATACAATTAACACACTTATAAATAATTAAACGCAAAAAAGAGTGGGACAGAAATCTAATTCTTCTAATGAGATTTCGTTGTATGAGCCCCGCCTGGCAAAGCTGACTAGAAAACGGAATACAAGATCCGAAACGCTTGCATAAGAATTACTCGTCTTCATAACTGAACTAGTCGTTCTTTAAAAGCTTAATATAAGTGTATTTTCATTTCAGTCAGCTACTGTCAAATAAAGAATGAGGCTTAAAACATGTAATTATGTCCCAGCCTCATTCTTTATTCTATTTATGCTTTGCCTCTGTAAGTTGCATTTTCATTTGAATTAAATGGCTTTTTCGTACATTATATGTCAATTGTATTAACGATTTGTTTAACAACTTTATGTGACTCTCTGATAGGCAAGAGCTCGAATGCATGAACCATATTTTTATATTCATAATAGTGAATTGGTTGTTGACACTCTTCTAAAATATCAACCAACTTTTTCATATCTGGTTGATAAATTTCACGAGTACCACCAAACATAAATATAGGTGGTACATTAGTTAAATTCCCATTAATAGGTGAAACTTTAGGTTCATCTATTGATAAATCTTTTGACCAATGACGCATAATTTTTTGAATACCATATTTATTTAGAATGACATCTTTCTTTTCTAACTCTTCTGTAATCGCTTCGTTTTGTAGTTGCGCATCTAGAAGTGGAGATAGTAAATAAAGCTTATTGGGTAAGGGTTGTTGCTTTTCTTGCAATTGCTGCAAAAATCCTAATGCCAATGCACCACCTGTGCCATCGCCCATAATGACAATTTCATCACTATTAACTTCGGATAATAATTGATTATACACTTCAAAAATAGCACTGTATGTGTCATCAATATAGTACTCAGGTGCCTTAGGATAAATAGGCATAACAATTTCATATAACGTACTCAATGCGAGCTTATCCATTAATCTCCAATGAAATGCTGAGGGTTGCAATACATTATAACCACCATGTATATATAGTATTTTTTTCTCGCGACTATGTCTAAAACAAAATCTGAAAAGTTGCATGTCCCCTATAGTTTGCTTATCCAAATCAGATTTTACATTTAATGTTTCTGGTTGTTTATGCTTTTTTTCATTCATTTTCAACCTTGTGTCTAAAAATCGATCGAAATCTTGCTCATCTTCAAATAAAATTGACCTATGTGGTAATAAATACTTGTTAATAAATTTTGTTGTCAATCTTGATTTCATTCATAATCAACCCAATCCCTAAATTTAATGTGTATTTTATCAGAATTTTTTAATATAATTTAGTATTTAAAAATTAATGTTATGGTAAAATTAATACAATGACATAAAAACGAACATATAATATAATGTAAGTAACATAAAAAATACCTATTTTAAATGCTATTGAATATTAAATACATTCTACCGATAATTAAAATGTATCAGTTATTAAGCATTATAACAAAACAAAAGTCATAAAATAAGCAGATGCTAATATTAGTTTAGCGAAAGGAGCACCTTATGGCCGAACAAAACAAACAGTTTGCCGATTTTGAGCACACCCTAACGAGTGAGCCTATGCAAAGAGGATCTCGATACGGTAAAAAGAAACTTTCTTGGGTAAACCTTTTTACCCAATTTATCGTATTAATATTAGTAGCTATTACAGGCTATAGTATGTTTAAGGAACCTATTTTCAATTTAGTGTTTGTCAAAGAAACGATTAACTTCCATCAACTTACAAACTTTCAAGAAACAATCAATAGCTTCTCTAACTTAAATATCAACGTTGATAGCATTGACAACTTACAAACAAGTGTCGATCGTTTGATATTAGTGTTTTATGTATTTTTCATTGCTTGTATCTTTAGTTTAGTTCTAACAATTTTTACGATTATTTTTAATAGAACTGCATTAAAAATTGTCAATATGTTTGTTATTGCTATTATGTTAGTTATTACATTTGGTTTTTCTTACCTAATTAAAAATATTGCTAGACGTATTGCCGATTCAATGAATCAATATTATGTTTCCGTTAAGCCTAGTAATATTTTGACTGAAGCCGACGCAATTCATAATGCGCTCATTCTTTTAGGATGTAGTATTGCATTAATTATTATTAGTATGTTTTTCAGAAATCGAAAACCTCGTATACGTGCTTAATATTGAAACATTCATTCATCAAGCTAATACAACTAAATTTATAAGTAAAAAGAACCCATCCATTAATTTCTAACGGATGGGTTCTTTTTACTTATGAGCGGGATATTCACCCCTCTTTTTGGATATATTATAATTACTTTAATTTTCTTTAGATAGGTAATGTTCTTTCCCTTTTAAGAAAAGACTCAAAATAAATGCAAGTGCACTTAAACCAGTCGCAATTAAGAACGCACTATTCACACCGTTGATTGATGCAAGTTTCTGAACAAATTCTAACACTTGTGATGTCGCCAGTTGTTCGCCACCCAATGTTTGTGCCATTTCTTGTAAACGTTCTTTAATAAATGGATTGGTTTTATCTAAATCTTGTGAATAGGATGCGATGTGTTCCGTTGTTTGTGTCGACATTACTGTCACTAATAACGCTGTACCAATAGAACCTGCAAGTTGTCTTAATGTGTTTGATAAGGCATTACCATGTGAAATTAATCGTTGTGGCAATGCATTCATTCCTGCAGTCATAATAGGCATCATGACAAAACTCATACCAAATGAACGAATAATATAAATCATCATTAAATGACTATACGTCGTATTCATACTAAGTTTCGTCAATTCCCAAGTTGCATAAGTCATAATTGCTGTACCTATAAGCGCTAGCGGTTTAATACCAATTGTATCTAATAATTTACCTGCAATTGGACCCATTAATCCCATGATTAATGCGCCTGGTAATAATAGCAAACCTGATTCAATAGGCGTAAATCCTCTTAAATTTTGCAAATATAACGGTAAAAGTATCATGCCACCAAATAAACTCATTGTGACAATCATATTTATTATAGTTGTTAAAGTGAAACCAGAATATTTTAATACTTCTAGATTCAGCATTGGAACGCGCATTGTAAGTTCTCTAATAACAAAGGCAATAATAAAGATAACACCTAATACTAATGAAATTACTACGATAGGTGAAGTCCACGTATTATTTCCTGCTTCACTGAAGCCATATAATAACGCACCAAAACCAATGGTACTAAAGATAATACCTGGTACATCTGCTTTAGGGTTTGTTGTAACTTGATATACTCTAAACCATACATAAGCAATAGCTAACGATATGATACCAATGACAAACATGCCATAGAACATAACGTTCCACTGATAATTTTCAACGATATATCCAGATAATGTTGGACCAATCGCTGGAGCCAAAATCATTGCAATACCTAATGTTCCCATTGCTGCCCCACGTTTTTCTGGTGGAAAAATCGTCATAAATACATTTGTTCCTAGCGGCATTAATATGCCGGCGCCAATGGCCTGTAATACACGTCCTATCATCATAACTTCAAATGAACCTGATATACCACAGACTAACGAACCTAATGTAAATAATGACATCGCAACTAAAAAGAGTTTACGATAAGAATATTTATTAAATAAATACGCACTAATAGGAATCAAAATGCCATTGACCAACATAAATCCTGTCATCAACCACTGTCCCGTATTAGCAGAAATATTAAAATCAGTATTGATTTGAGGTAAAGCAACATTTAATAGCGTTTGGTTTAAAATTGCGATAAACATACCAAAGATCATCGCAACTAAAACCTTCCCTTGCGTAGCGCCTTTACCAAACATAAATGAACTATGTTTGGCTTTAAGTTGTTCATTGACTTGAGCTTCTTCTGAATTTGGATTTATCTTTTCATGATCAGAATCAGTTTGTTGTGGTACTTCTTCTGTTTCTGTATTAAAGGTTTCATTTTCATCATCTTGCACATCAGAATCTGATGTGCTGTTTTCACTTGAATGATGTGTTGTTGCAGATTGTTTCGTTGTTTCGCTAGATTTTTCATTGTCTTTTATATTAAATTTAGATTGATAATTTTCGTTCGATGTGTTGTTTTCATGCTTAACATGTTCCATTTGTCGTATTGATTTCTTCTTATTTCTTTTCGTTATAAATAGATTCAATAACCCGACAAGAATGAGCGCTATGACTACGTAAATAATAATGAAGGCCATTGTCATTTCAAGCCCTCCTTAGTTTTTATGAATTTTAACTTCAGCGTTCATTCCTGGAACAACACTATTAGATGGTTTTGAATCTAGTGATATTTTTACAGGTACTACTTGAGAAACTTTAGTATAGTTACCATCACTATTTGTTGAAGGCATCATAGAAAAACTTGACGCTGTTGCTTTACCAACCTCTTCTACTTTACCTTTAAGTTCAGCGTCTTCACCGTCTAGTGTTATATTTACATCTCTACCTGCTTCAACATCTGCAATATTTTTTTCATCAACATTTGCAGTAATGTATGAATCATCTAAATTATAAGCATAGGCAATTGGCGATCCAGCTTGCGCCATTGAACCTTCCATACCATCCGTTTTTACAATTGTGCCATCTTGCGGCATTTTAATATCCATTTTTTGTGATTGGCCATCTTCACCTTTTGTTGCAATTTCTGCAACTTTGTCGCCTTTACTTAACTTCTCATTATTCTTAACATCAAAAGATTTAATTTCGCCTGCTGCTGGAGCCGAAACTTTAATTTGCTCTCCGTCAACCTTGGCATTGTCTGTACTGACAAATCCTGTAGCTTGATTATAAAAGTGGAAACCAACTACTCCTATTATTACAAGAACTACAATGGTAATGACATTAATTAACACCATTTTCTTCATTACACTTTCCTCCTATTTGCTTTTAAAATTCACCTTATATATTATAGAGTCATGCTAAATAAAAAAACACCGACACTTCTACTAAATGTGTCGGGTAAGTAATCATATGTTATTTTTAAGGAGATAAAATGAGACAAAAAGCTAAAAATAAAATTATTCGAAATATGATTATCCTATTAGAAGAACATCCATTTGAACATATTACTATTAAAATGATTTGCGCTTATAGCGGTGTCAATAGAACGACATTCTATGATTATTTTGTAGATAAATATGCGCTTTTATATACAATTCAAACTTATCACCTAAAAAAGTATATAAAATTATTAGATATTTTATACAATAGCTTTGAACACAAAGAAATCAGCTACGCTAAATTATATAAATTTTTCAAAGTTATTTTGTACTATATCCGTCGTCATTATGGTTTTTTTCACGCAATATTTGTCACACACCCAAATCGTGATTTATTTAGTGATTATGTTAAAGAAGCCAAAATCACTTATACAAAAATGTTAGATGATTATACGACCGTCACAAATAAAAAACAATTTGTAACATATGCTATCGGTGGGCAACTTGGTATTATCTATTACTGGGTACGTGAAGGGTGTATTGAAACACCAAATGAAATGGCACAAATTTTACTTGCAAATGCAATTAAATTAGGGCGTTAATATTGTAATTAATTTCGTATTACAATGTTTTTATAATATAGAAAATAAAAACGGCTGCTAGGTATCCACTAAGGACTCTAACAGCCATTTTTCATTTCACATTATCCAATTTCACTATTGAGGAGCTACACGTTTAAATACATAATAATTTATTATTTGAAGTGTAATCAACAATACCCCTACTATCAATATAATTGTGACATAGGGTATATAACTATCTTCCCCCATCACGCCTACTAGCGGTGACACAAGGCCACCTATTAAGAATTGAACTAATCCTAATAAGCTAGATGCACTTCCATTGCCACCTGTTTTCTCATCCATTGCAATTGAGAATCCTAGTGTCGCTACCCCTGTAACAGGAGCTACGAGAATAATAAAACCTATAAACAATAACCAGATAGATAGATGCATATACAAAACAATGCTTATCCACACAACACCTACTAATTGAATGATTGTTAATACACGTAAAAGAACTTGTCTATCAATATAATCCACTAACTTACCTGTCATTTGACTAGAAATAATGAGACTTATACCTACAGATGCAAACATAACGCTAAATTGCTGAGCAGACATGTCATAAATACGTTGTGCAATAAAAGGAGATGCAGAAATATAACTAAACAAAATAACGAATGTCACACCTTGTATAAGCATAGGTAATACAAATCGAGGTGTAGCTAATAATTGCTTGAAACTTTTGAAGATACTAACGAGATGTGGGCTATCTCGTTGTTCAGTTGATAATGACTCTTTGATATTAAATATCGTTCCAAATAACATAAGGAGACCAAATATAGTTAGTATGACAAAGACCATACGCCACGTAGAAAATGATAAAATGACGCCACCTAAGGCTGGTGCTAATACTGGTGCAACACCGTTAACTAACATAAGTAACGCTAAAAATTTAGTTAATTGTTTTCCGGTATACAGATCACTTGATATCGCTCTAGAGATCACTGCCCCTGCTCCACCACAAAAACCTTGTACAAATCGTAAGGCAATCATCCACCAAATATTATCCACAAAAATAATACCTATACTTGCCAACGTAAATAATGCCATAGCTACGATAAGTGGTGTCTTTCGTCCTATAGAATCTGATATCGGACCTACAAATAAATTACCTAATGCTAAACCAATCATAAATAAAGATAATGTTAATTGTGAATTAGATGTTGTTGTATTGAAATCTGTTTGAATCTGTGGCAAACCTGGCAAGAACATATCAATAGATAATGCCCCAATCGCAGTTAACGCGCCTAAGATAATAACAAACAGTAAGGAATTCTTGTTTTGCTCTTGATAATTGGACATTACTACTCTCCTCAATGCTGAATCACTAGCATTTTTAGCTACTTATTAATACTTTATACCATATCATTATAAGATAAAGTTTATTGCTACTATTATAGCCTTTGCTAATGCAATTTTAAATAGATGAAGTTAAATTGATATGTAAAAGACAAAGGGAGCGGAAATACGAAATCAAATTCTAAATTTTGATTTCGTATTTCCGCTCCCACAAGGCTAACTAGAAACTGTATGCTTTGCATTAAATTTTCAAATGTTTAATTTTACTCTGCGTATTTCACTACTTTTAAATCATTAGCTTTGTCATTACCTTCAAGTTGATACTCTACCTCACCATATTGGCCATCCTCTTTTAATGTTTGCCCCGTTACATAGAATATATTACCTTCTTTTACAATATCAGTAATCTGTGGTTGTTGAAGATAGAATAGTTCATTAGATTTAACGTCTTTTTTAGTATCTTTATATTTTTCACTATCTTTCTTTAAATAGGATGATACTAAATTAAAATTACTTTGACTGCGTGCACTAATCATTGCCGCAGTGTAATCACCGAAAAAACGAGACACCTTATTTCTAAAACTATTTTCTTCTTTTTCTTTTTTCTCAACATACTTCCCGATTTCATCATCGTCAAAGTTTAAAGTGACTTGTGTTTTATCTTTGAGATTATCTGTTTTTACTGTTGTCTCTGCTGATTTAAATGCTTTCTTCTTCGCTTGTCCTTCAGCAGAGACTGTTATATCTTTTGTTTTAGGATATGGACCAAATTCTTTGGTTTTTGCGTAATCATAAGTTTTATCATTGATTTTCACTTTAACTGAATTTTTATCTATTTCAGATGCACCATTTAATTCAACTTGTACATATGCCTCGTTAAAGTCTTCAATAACATCAACTGACTCATTATTACTATCATTAAAGTTGAAATTAAGATGACCATTGAATTGACCGTTCACCATTTCTTTCTTAGCTTCAAGTGTATAATCACCTGGAATAAATTCACCTACAGAAGTGGGCTTATTTTTCTCAGCTACTACAGTCTTTTGTTTATCATCTGCCTTAAATTTATAAGTTGTTTCTTGTTTAGGTTTTACAATCGCTTCTTTAGTTGGTGCAGTAAAGCTCATATTATCAAATATTAAATAACGTGTCCCATTTTTACTAATTCGCAGAACTTTCTCTCCATTTTTGGCTGTGACAAAGTCTGAATTCTTTGTATCATTTTGGTTCAATTTCGCAATTTTGCTATTTACATCTTTCACAAAATTATCCATTCCAACTTCATTTTTTATGTATTTAATATAAGCTTTAGCTTCATTTTCATCAACACTGTTGTTTTGGGTACTCAAAAGCGTTGAAAGCTTTTGCGTATCGTTATTATCTACTGCATTTATTATAATCTCTGATTGCGCTTCAGGTGAATTATAGTTTCTTACTAAGAAAAAAACAATGATAAGTAAGATAAGGATAAAGAATGCAATACCCAAAGGAATAACTTTACGTGCGTTAATGTGTGTTGTGTTTTTATTTATTTTTGTAGAACGTGTCATTTTTTCTGAATCGCCTTGTTTTGCTCGATATCCGCAATGACTACATCTTATCTGCCCATTTCTTATATTTTCTCCGCACTTCGGACATTTTTGCATTTTATCACCTCTTTATCCTCGATTTTTACACTATCCCGTTATTTTAACACATTATAGGATGAAACTATATGTCAGATTAATACTGCACAAATTACTATACCTATGCATAATTGAAGTGTCATAATGTATATTTTAAAGCTATAACATTTATTATATGTGGCTCGCTTAAAAATTGATATACGCATTTAGTCTAATGCTTCAGTTCTTTTATTGAATCATCTATTATTCAAAACAATATATCTAAAAACTTTATAGCTTAATGATTTATAAAAAAACGACTACTAGTCACCCTAGCTTGGATGCTAACAGCCACTTAATAAGACTCCTCTTTATATAATTATAACTTAATGTATTTTTAAATTCGTCCTACAATATTGATATTGATTAATGTTACGAATGATGTTTGACATTAAAGTTCTTCAGTCTTTGATCAATAATTTCTAATACGTAACGCGCCTGTTCAATTTCATCGTCTGATAAACCATGCAGTATATCACTCACTATGTCATTTATAATAGTTTTACTTTTTTTATTAAACTGTTTGCCCTTTTCAGTTAATTTAATATATTTTAATCGTTGATCTCCTGTTTCTTCAGGTTTATCCCATTGTACAACCTCAGATTGAATTAATTTTTTTATTCTTCGACTGACAGCAGCTTTATTTACGCCTTGTCGTTCTGTAATTTCTGTTAAAGTCATCGCTTTTCCATTTTCAAGCATTAATATAACGTTTGCCTGTTCTTTGGATACATTGTACTCCTCTCTCAATGCCTTTAATAATTTAGCTAATAATGTGTTTACATCATCTATGAAATCTCCCATGAATTCTATATGATTGCTTAAATTTTTCACCATTGGTTGCACCTCTTCAATCTCCATTGTATGTAATAACATTTTGTAATTTGTTATATTAATAGTATCAATATTTTAACTTCTATAAAAGTCAAAATATATCATGCATCTATTTATTGATGTTGCGTGTTGCTTAATATTGATAATATCGCTTTATACATTTGCTTATTTTAATAGATTCAACTACATTTAATATACTATAAAATACTGGGGTGAAACATGAATATTCTGGCACTAGTCTGTAGTTTAATGATAGTCCTTATCTTCGTAAGTATGTATTTAAATTTAAAATACTTTGCCAATATCAATATTTTTATTTCCCAGGTAATATTAGGTTATATTGTCATTATATTACGTATTGGGTCTCATCATATCCCTATAGATATAATTGTTGTGATACTTATTGGTTTCTTATTAGTACATATAAAACACAAGCATATATTGCAGTACCGTATGAGCGCGCTATTTTTAAAACGACTCTATCGCTTATCTTTTAAAGTCATCGTTTTCACACTTGCTTGTGCCTACATCAGCTTACTACCGTTTGCATTTAATGTTGTATTTCTATGGTTAGCAGCGATTGCTTTTAGCGCGATTTTCACTTTTATTTGTTATGTATCTTGTACTTCTTGTTATTTAAATCAGGAACACATAACAAAATTTGATACGATACTCGTCTTAGGTGCAGGCATATTTAATGAACATGTCACGCCTATGCTAGCTAGTAGATTAGATCGAGCCTTAGCCTTATTTAACCAACAACCAAATGCGCAATTAATTGTAAGTGGTGGACAAGGTCCGGATGAACCTATATCTGAAGCTTTGGCAATGTTTCGTTATTTAGTTGACCGCGGCGTGAATCCAGCTCAAATTTTAATGGAAGACGCGTCTACGAGTACATACGAAAATATTAAATTTACAAAAGCACTGATACAACAATCATTTAACACAAAACCTAAGATTATCTGTGTTACAAGTCAATTTCATATTATGCGTGCAGTCCGCTTCGGCCAAAAGTTAGACCTTAAATTAAAAGGTGTAGGAAGTCATACGCCGTATCACTTTTTTGAAGTTGCCTTAATTAGAGACTTTTTAGCATTAATGTATCAATACAAGTTATTGCTAACAGTCTACTTTGCTACATTGTTCTTTGCTTGTATATTTGCATTATGGCACATCCCTACTTCGTAGCCATATAATTTTAAAAACAACCAGATAAAACTGATTAAAAATATCAATTTAGCAAATAGAGAATCGTGACATCGAGCGAGTAACAATAACTATTAACGTTAAGAGCGTAAAAAAGATGATTTCTACTTTATTTCATGTAGAAATCATCTTTTTAGCGTGTCGACAAAGTCTGTGACTTTGTTGGCATTTTTTTATACTCTTTCAGCGGAAACAGCTACATCCTGTAGCCTTCAGCTAGTACCTTATTAACTAGTCAGGAACCGGACCAAATCGCTGCCAATTTTCATTGAACTTACATAAAGTCAAACACAAATAAGCTGAATATATAACTAAATTAGCAAAAAACATTCCCTTTATTTCTAATAAGTATTAAATAACTAAACTAATGGACAAAGATAAGTTTCAAGGGAATTATATATAAAACAACCCAAATGTCTTTGTAGCATTTGGGTTGTCCACGTTATAAAAACCTTGTTTATTATTATCTTCGAAGCACTTCAAAAGGAATTGGAATTTTAAGGGTTACGAATTCACTATGACACCATTATCTAATTCAATTACTCTGTCTGCATACTGAAATAATCGTTTATCATGGGTAATCATTATACCTATCATTTTTTTACTTTGTATTTGATTTTTAATCATGTGAATAACTTCAGTTGCACGTTCAGCATCTAAACTCGCTGTAGGTTCATCCGCAAGTATAATTTTAGGATTGTTCATCAATGCTCTCATAATCGCTACACGTTGTTTCTCCCCACCAGATAACATATGTGGAAATACATTCAAACGGTGTTCTAATCCTATTTGTTTTAATAACATTTCCGCTCTTTGATTAGCATCATTTTTAGACATTCCAGCTTCTTTGCCTATCGTCGTTAATTGTGCTTTCACTTTTAAATAAGGTACTAAATGTGAAGATTGAAATATAAATCCAATTTCATTCAATCTTAATTCTGATGCTTTTTTATCTCCTGCGTATAATGGAGAACCATTATACAAAATATCACCACTATTTTGTGAGAGTAAACCACCTAATATAGTAAGCAATGTTGTCTTACCTGAACCTGACGCACCATTTAATATTACGAATTCTCCATCATTCACTTCAAAGTTTATTCCTTTTAATACAGGCGTTTCTGATGGACCTTTACCAAATGTTTTTTTAATATCTTTTACTTGTAAACTCATTATTCTCCACCTCCAATTGCTTCAATAGGGTCTACTTTAAACAGTTTAATGAATGATAATACCGCACCTATAATTGCCACTACAATAAATACGCCTACAACTAATAGTAAATTAGATATTGTTACGTGGAATGGCATTGACACTGGCATAATTAATGATAAACCACTCACGAATCCGACAGATATCAATACGCCGATCATAGTAGTAATTAATATTTGAATTAATAACGCACTTAATAAATGTTTTGTTTTGATTCCAATTGCTTTTAAGATACCAATTTCTGGTATTTTTTGAATTGTCATAACATAGAAGAATGCGCTAAGTACTATCGCTGAAATCACGAATAAACTTACAATCATCATATTTAATGGCGCTTGCTCTGCTTGATAACTTGGTATTTCACTTGTTATATCATCTTCTGTAAATACTTTGACTCCTGAAATTTTATTTACTTCATCTTGTTGTTTACTTGTTAAATCTTTAACCGGATAAACTGTACTCACTTGTTTATTCAAGTTGTCAAATCCACTATCATTCATCATCACGACTGAGCTGTGTGAATGCATCGTATCGTTGATAACACCTGATACCCTTAATGCTTTACCATCTTTAACTTCAACCATGTCACCAACGTTGATACCTTCTGCAGTGAGCTTGCTGTTAATTGCAAATTCGTTATCTTTTGTTGGATAACTACCTTCGGCCAATTCAGGCTTGTCATTATCTACCGTATTAGTCATCACAACATCTTCTTCGCTTTTATTAATTTTTAATGTTTGTGACGCTAATTTTAATGGTTCTTGATTTGTAATATCTTCTATTTTCTTTTGTTGCTCTGGTTTGATAATTGATTTCTCAATTTGTGGTTGCTTATTGTCCTGTAAAACATATTTTTCAGTTTTCATGTTGTCTAACATCGATACATTCTCTCTTGCTAACCCCTGTGCTAGTCCACTAATAAATAGAACCATAATACCTAGTAATAAAATGATTAACATAATTAAAATATAGCGGAATTTATAATATTTAATCTCCTGCCATGCTAATTTCATTATTTCCCACTCCTTCTCTAAAACTTATATCTAGAGTTTATCCTCCTTATGTGAACTCAATATGAACTTATGTTCATTTTTAAAAACTTTTGTTATTTGTTAAGTCATTTAGTAACGTTTATAATGACATTAAAATGAAGAAGGAGACATTGCCCATGACAACTTGTCTAATTGTCGATGATGACCAAAAAATATTAGAGTATGTTTCTAATTATATTAGTCGTGAAGGATTAGAAACAATTACACGACCTAGCGCTGAAGATGCATTGTCCTATCTAGAATCAAATCTAGTAGACATTGCTATTGTAGATATTATGATGGGTGGCATGAGCGGTTTTGAGCTCTGTAAGATTTTAAAAGAAGATTACAATATGCCGGTCATCATGTTAACTGCGCGTGATGCTTTAAGTGATAAAGAGCAAGCTTATTTAACAGGCACTGATGACTATGTCACGAAACCTTTTGAAGTGAAAGAACTTATTTTCAGAATTAAAGCTGTGCTTAAACGCTATAATATTAATGCTAATAATGAAATTGCTATTGGCAACCTGACGCTTAATCAAGCGTATTTAGAACTACAAACAGCTTCTAAAACGATGAATTTACCTAATAAAGAATTCCAACTACTATTTATCCTTGCTTCTCATCCAAGACAAGTTTTTAACCGTGATGATTTAATAGAAAAAATATGGGGATTTGATTATGAAGGTGATGAACGCACTGTCGATGTTCACATTAAACGCCTTAGAAAAAGGCTTGAAAAATTGGAAGCATCAGTAACGATTCATACAGTGCGTGGATTGGGCTATAAGGTGGATGATCATGTTTAAATCACTCTATACACGTATTGCAGTGTATACTATTGTTGTTATGCTCTTCAGTGCAGTAGTTAGTTTTTTATGTACAAATATTATTTATCATAATTTTTTAAAAGAAAATAATGATGCAAAAATCATGCGTACTTTAAAAGATTCGATGGAATATCAAAAAGAATCAAAAATTGATAGTCATCCATCATTTTTCAAACATTTAGGTGAAATGAACTACCAAGTTATGACTATTTCAGAAAACGGAAAAAGAACATACTATGGTGAAGCTTTCAGAAAAGATAATATAGCATATCAAGATGTTCAAAGTGTATTAAATGGTAAAGATTATCATGGTATTAAAAATTTACCTTACACGCCTATTATTACTGGTTTTTTTGAAAACACTACTCAAAACACAGTAGGTATTGCTTTTGAATCCAAAAATCAACACTATGCCGTCTTCATGAGACCTGATATCGGTAAAACATTTAGTGAATTTAGAATATTCTTAGCGATATTAATATCGTTATTACTCATTATCTCTATCATCCTAGTTATTTCTTCAACTTATACATTAATCAAACCAATTCAACAATTGAAAAACGCGACAGAACGTCTTGTGCAAGGTGATTTTGATACAGCAATTAAGATTACACGTAAAGATGAATTAGGCACGTTACAATATCGATTTGATAAGATGCGACTTTCATTAAAGCAATTAGATGATATGAGACAACATTTTGTTCAGAACGTTTCGCATGAAATCAAAACACCGTTGACACATGTTCATCATTTACTTGATCAACTCAAATTTGCTAAGAACAATCAAGAGCGAGAGCGCTATATTGATGATATTTACCAAATCACTACACAACTAAGTGAATTAACCAAAGAACTTTTATTATTATCAGAAATTGATAATGGTGCACATCTTGAATTTAAGGATCACATTGAACTTAATCAACTTTTAAAACAAATTATTCGTCATGAACAATTCTCTGCCAATGAAAAAGATTTAATTATCATGTCAGATTTAGCAAATATTGAAATGGTTGGTAATGAACGCTTATTACATCAAGCATTCCAAAATCTCATTACAAATGCCATTAAATATTCAATTCAAGGTGGCACGATAGACATTATGCTTAAACAAGATTTAGATTCTATTAAGTGTACGATTACAGACGATGGCCAGGGTATGACTGAAGAAACTCAATCCCGTTTGTTCGAACGATTTTATAAAGCAAGTAATCATGACAATAGTAATGGCTTAGGCCTTGCAATTGCTAAGGCTATTTTTGAACTACATGGTGGTATGATATCCATAGTAAGTGAAAAGAATGTGGGCACTACATTCTCTATCGAAATTAGCAAAAGTTAAAATAAAAGCGCACGGTTAGTCTAGTATGATACTAGATTAACCGTGCGCTTATTTTCATTGTTTATTATCAGATCATTGCTAAAGCAATACTAATTTATTTTTAAATTTTTCGTGATTTCTTTATTCAATTTCGTATAAAGTGCTTCATTATCTGATAGTTTCATGCCATATGACGGCACCATTGTTTTTACTTTATCTTCCCATTGTTTAAATTCCTCGCCATAGCAGCGTTTAAGCATATCGAGCATAATATCTACTGCTGTAGAAGCACCAGGCGATGCACCTAACAATGCGGACAATGAACCATCTTCAGAAGTTATAACTTCTGTACCAAATTGTAATGTCCCTTTGCCATTTTCTGTATCTTTTATAACTTGCACACGTTGACCAGCTACAACAATTTCCCAATCTTCACTCTTAGCATTAGGAACAAATTGACGTAAGTCTTCCATACGCTCTTCATTGGAAAGCGTAAGTTGTGAAATTAAATATTTTGTTAAACTCATTTCTTTAATTCCCGCAGACAGCATTGTAATTAAGTTGTTTGGTTTCACAGACTTAATTAAATCCATATTTGAACCAGTTTTCATGAATTTAGGTGAAAATCCAGCAAATGGACCAAATAATATTGTACGTTTGCCATCTATATAACGTGTATCTAAGTGTGGCACTGACATAGGTGGCGCTCCTACTGAAGCTTTTCCATATACTTTAGCAAGATGTTGCGTTGTGATAGATTCATCTTTACATACTAAGAACAAGCCACTTACAGGGAATCCACCAACATGTTTAGATTCTTTAATGCCTGTTTTTTGTAGCAATTGTAAACTTGCCCCACCAGCGCCGATGAACACGAAGTCACTTTCAACAAATGTCACGTTGTCCGTTTGTAAATCTTTAACTTTCATCTCCCAAACACCGTCTTTACGTTGTTTCAGATCTTGAACTTCATGTTCATAATTCAATTCAACTTGCTTTTCTTCTAAGTTTTTAAATAACTTTTTAGTTAGTTCACCGAAATTAACATCCGTGCCAGTTTTATCATAACTCATTGCCACTGGTACCTGAGATGTACGACCTTCCATCATCAGTGGTGCCCAGTCAGCTATTTTATCTTTATTATCAGTAATTTCCATATTACTGAATAGAATGTTTTTGTTTAATCTGTCCACACGTCTTTTTAAAAAATCTACGTTACGTACACCTTGTACAAAACTCATGTGAGGTACAGGCTTAATAAACGCCTCAGGTTGTGTAAGTTGACCTTGTTTAACTAAGTAATTCCAAAATTGTTTGGTAACTTGGTATTGTTCATTAATTTTTACAGCCTTATTTATATCTATTGAACCATCTTTATTTTCTTTTGTATAATTCAACTCACATAATGCAGAGTGACCGGTTCCTGCATTGTTCCAACCATTAGAACTTTCTTCTGCCGGTGTGGATAACCTTTCATACATCTTAATCTCTTTCTCTGGTGCGAGTTCTTTTAATATAGTGCCTAATGTTGCGCTCATGATACCGCCACCGATTAAGATGACATCTGTTTTGCTATGTTTTGTGCTCATAACAAACACAGTCCCCCTTTATATATGTTTATAGAAACGTTATCTTTATCCTTTTAGAAAATGAGATGAAGCGTTTTCTATAACTGAAAAATAAAAAAACCTGCCGTTATTATTGATTAAAATGTAAAAATAACGAAATATATCTTTATACATCTCTAATTATATACGTAATTGCCCTATGAAAAAAGGGCTTTCAGTAATTCTACACAAATTTTGTTAATATGTGTTAACCAAACTGTTGATTAAACGCTCTATTATACCTACTAAAAAGACGTTAATACGCTTTTTAAAATACTTAAATAAGTTTGGTACTAATCATAAAAAAACATCATACAATTCATGATATAATGAATTTTAATTTAAGTTAAGAAACATTTGGAGGTTCTCGGATGAAATCAATCACTTTTTTCATGCATAATATCTATGCCATGGGAGGCACTGTAAAGTCTATTTCACAATTAGCTAATACACTAGCTAAAAAAGGTCATAAAGTCGAAATTATTTCTATATTTAAAGCTGATATAAAACCTTATTTCGAACTCCATGATTCTATAGTAGTAAAGCCTTTGATCGATTATCAGTTACATCCTAAAAATTTTAAAGATTTATTTTTTAACCGTATCAATAAATACACTTCAATTTCTAAACCTAAAGTACTTTCAAAAAACGAACCGGGTTTAAATCAATTTTCACGTTATATAGAGAAAAAGATGATTAAATCCATCCGTAAAATTGATACAGACGTTCTAATCGGAACTAGAGCCAGTTTTAATATATTGATTGCAAAATATGCACAAAACAACATTGAAACCATTGGCATGGAGCACATGAACTTTGAAGCCCATCCTGAAGTATTTCAACAAGAAATCATTGATGCATATACTTCTTTAGATAAAGTGACTACACTTACTCATGTAGATAAAATTAAATATCAATCATATATTCAAACACCTGTTTATGTTGTTCCAAATATTTTAGACGAACCTAGACTTAATACAATAAAAGAAAAAATAATTACTGCAGCTGGCCGTTTAGAATATGAAAAAGGGTTCGACTTACTCATCGATAGTATTAATCCTATTCAATATATCGTCAGAAAATTTGGCTATAAAGTACACATTTTCGGAGAGGGCCAGGAAAGAGAAGCGCTACAACACCTTATTGATCATTATAATTTATCAGATATTGTTTTACTACAAGGCTCAACGCAACAATTAAACGAAAAATTAGCAATTAGTGAAATTACAGTCGTTCCTTCACGTAACGAAGGTTTCGGCATGGTTATCTTAGAAGCCATGAATCAAAGTAATATTGTAGTAAGCTTTAGTGGAAATGCTGGTCCTGATTCTATTATTAAAAATAACGTGAATGGTTATTTAATAGATCATACGAATGTGACTGAATTGTCGAATAAACTGCGTAGACTAATCAATCAAGAATTCAAAGAACACGTCCTTATAGAAAATGGTTTCAAGACCGTCGCTACTTATGCGCCTGAAGCTATTTATCAACAGTTTTCAAATATGCTTAATTCACACACACCATAGTTCTTTATCCAAAACGTAAACAAATCAAACGTTAATTATGACGTTTGATTTGTTTTTTTTAACCTAAGTATCGACAGTGATTTGGCTCCGTCCAGTAGAATAGCACAAGCTGAAGAATACAGACTGAGGCAGTGCCATAAGGAAGAGAGAATGATATATTAGTTAAATCTGTCTATGAACAGTATACAAAAAAACTGCCAACAAAGTCATAGACTCTGTCGACAGCCAAATAATATATCGTCGTTTTCATTATTTATTTCTATATAAAGAAATTCAAGATAAATGTCCAAATACATATGAATACAAGCATCGCAATACTATAGCGTAATGTCATTTTCAACAGTTGAGATTCTTTACCAACTTGTTGAACAGATGCAGTAGCAATTGCAATAGATTGTGGAGATATAAGTTTCGCTGCAACACCACCAACAGTATTGGCAGAAACGAGTAACGCACCACTTGCTCCTATATTATTTGCAACTGCTGCTTGAATCGGTGCAAATAGCGTATTATTATTTGTCACTGACCCAGTTAAGAAGACTCCTATCCAACCTAAAACTGGAGATAGTAATGGGAATATAGCACCTGTTTTAGCAATACCTTCACCAATCACATTACTTAATCCAGCATACGTCATAAGTTTTGAAATAACTAAGATAAAGCAAATTGTGATGATTGGTAACCAAAGTTCTTTAAATGACAGTTTAAATAGTCGACCACCGTCAGAAAAACCAACATGTTTAGACATTAAAATAGTAATAATTATTACTAAAAGAATGGCTGTGCCTGTTTGACCAATTATGTTTAAAGGAAGACTAATTGCTTTATTTGCTATCTCACTGTAAGTACCCGGCAATGTGATGTTAAAGACGAACGCTTCTAATGCGCCACCTGGCTCAAAGAGTGCTTTAAAACTTGGTGCACTCCATACCATTACAAATACCGTTAAAATAAAGAACGGACTCCATGCATAAACAATTGCTTTCGCTTGATGTTGCTCAATTTCTTGTGGTTTTTCTTCTTTATTAATTCTAAAGATATGTTTTGGTTGGAATTTTTTAGAAAATAAAGCTAATGCTAACATTGCACCTAATGGCGGAATGATATCTGCTAATTCAGGTCCAATAAATAATGTAATTACAGCCTGTAACACTGTATAAGTAATACTTACAATTAAGATGGCTGGTAATGTTTCTTTAATACCCTTGAAACCATCAATAATCCATATTAATAGAAACGGTACAGCCATATTCATAATAAATAAAGTTAGCGTAGACATTTGTGATACTGCCATACCTGTAATATCTCCTGGTAACCCTAAAGTATTAATTACAGTGATAGGTAAACCAATCGCACCAAACGCCCCTGCCGTAGCATTTGCAATTAAGCATAACATCGCTGCTTGTAATGGAGCGAAACCAAGTTGAGTAAGTAAAAGTGCACATATTGCAATTGGCACGCCAAAACCTGCAGCACCTTCTAAGAATCCATTAAACGCAAACCCAATAAGTAATAATTGGATACGTTGGTCTTGTGAGATACTAGATATACTATCTTGGATAGTTTGGAACTGCCCTGTTTCAGTTGTGACTTTATATAATAATACTGCCATGATAACAATATAACCAATAGGTATGATACCTTGGAAAAATCCTTCGACAACTGCACCAGAAGCAATACTTACTGGTAGTTTAAAACACAATATTGCAATGATTAATGTAACGACTACAGTGGTAATTGCCGCATATATTCCTTTCATTCTAAATACAGTTAAGCATAACAAGAATAAAATAATAGGAATCGCTGCAATGATAGATGAAACTAAAACATTGTTAAAGGGGTTAAAAGTTTCTACAAACATTTGCTTCACTACTTCTTTCTATTTTTAATTTAAATTATGATATATTATAATTGTGATTTTTTTCACAATTCAATTATAACATTTTCTATATCAAATACAATATACTTTTTAAAACTGTCGTTAATTTTTCTATCGTAACACGAAGTTTAAAATTTTAAAAATTGCTCTACAAGAGATTCATTTATCTCAAGTGCACTCCATGGTAAAATAGTAACAATAATGATTAAGTAGAGGTATATTAATGATAAAACAAATTGAATTAGCTGAGTGGCAACATTTAGAAACTCAACTAAAAAAAGCAACACTAGAAAATTATACACATTTTGTTGTAATTAACAATAGTATAAAAATACACCAAAATATGATTAAGGCAGTTAATTTAAAACCTTGCACGATCGTATCTGACTATACTGTTAACCAACAATATATAAATGATTGTCGTTATTTTGGTAAATTAGAGATTACATTTAATGACTGGATAGAAAATATTAATCACTATCCAAACATCGTTTTCCATATAGAAACAACCCAGCGTATTATAGATGAATTTGATATACAAAATATATTTGATTTAGCTTTAATATCACTATTGCAAGATGATGTTGTTACTGACGGTCATGTCACTTTTGATTTCAGTCAGTCTTTCACTACAAGTGATAAGATATGGAATGATATACACAAACTGACACCGTTGAACACGACAAAGTTCAATTTAAATAAATTAGCATATGAACACAAACACGGACTTCCATTTAAAACGAATGAAACATTAGCGCCTGAACAAATGCGTTTTACTGATAAATGGTTAAATTCTACAGGTTTCAAAATGCCCCATTGGCTTTTCAATATGGTGCAAAGTCAATCGGTTAAAAAGCATCGAGAGAAAAGCTACATATATGAAAAAAACCCGTCAAAAGTTAAAAATCATATTGTATTTTTAGGCTTTGATTATGGTTTTAGAGGTAATTCTCGTTATTTGTTCAATCACTTTGCAAAACATTTTTCAAAATTACCAATATATTTTATAACCGATGATGTTAATGGTCCAAACTTTATCAAGCCAAAAGATCCAAAAACAAAAGAACTTATAGAAAGCGCATGTGTAGTGATATTAGAAAGCAACATTCCTGACACACTAAAACCCAATGGAACTATTATTCAACTTTGGCATGGTACACCCATAAAAAAACTGTTTTTAGATAGTAATGAACCGTCACAAAATCTAAATATTTACAATTACCGAGCTCGTAAATATAATAAGTGGTTACAGCAAGATTATTTTGTGTGCGATAGTGAATCCATTATTGAATATTTCAAATCTGCTTTTCCGCAACAGCAAACCCATATTTTAAACTGTGGTTATCCTAGAATCAGATATTTGCTAGATAAACAAACTGATCACCACTATATTTCTTTTATTAAACGAGAGTTAAAGTTAGACCCTGAAAAAGAAACTTTACTTTATGCGCCAACATGGAAATCTCACCACGATGATTCAGATTTATTACCTATTAGTGATGGATTACTCAATAAATATAATGTTGTATTTAAAGGACATATTGAAGATCAATCTTCTTATATTCCAGAAAATGCAATTCTTGCGCCGTCACATATAGAAGTTCAAGATTTATTATTAGTTTCAGACATTGTACTCACAGACTATTCTTCTATTATTTTTGATGCATTAACAATTAATAAAACGGTTTGTCAGTATACACCAAATCACGCTAAATACATTGCTGAACGTGGCGTCTACGATGAAGTTATGCATTCATTAGCTACTGTTAGATATAGTGATGCTAAGGCTTTGTTAAATGATTTAATTAGTCATCAAATGACAGAGATTCATTCTAATCCTTTTATCAATAAAGATAATCATGCTTTTGAAACCCTGTCTCATATTATTAAAAAGTGTAATAAAACATATAATTAACATAGAAATACCTTTAAAATTTAACAAGGCTAGGGGATCTCATTACAGTAATGAGATCCCCTAGCCTTGTTATTGTGTGTATGATTACTACTTTAATAGATTATTGATAATAAGCTGGGTCTACAACTCTTACAGTTCCTTGCTGATCTACTGTAGCAATTGTGTATGATCCTGGTTCAGCTTGATTTTGGAAACTAAAGATATAACTATAATTACCTTGACTACCTTCAATAGCATAATCATTATATGGATTAGATTGACCATTGATTGAGTTAACTTCTGTTGTTGCATTATCTAATGAGTTTTGGAAGTTGGGTAAATTCTGTAATGCGGCCTGATTATCAACAGGTCCTGACGTAATATTTTGTGAAACTGGAACTGTATTTTGCCCTTGGTACGGTGGTACATATTCTGATGTTCCTGAGTTTGCTGTACTATTATTCGCATTGTTTGCATTCGCATTATTTGATGCATCACTGTTAGAATTCGCATTATCATTTGCGCTATTTGCATTTGCGCTATCTGCAGAACCATTAGCATTACTACCACTGTTAGCTGCATTGCTATTAGAATTTGCATCACTTGAACTATTAGCACTATCGCTACTATTAGATCCATTAGCGCTATTACTATCATTTGAATTTGAACCATCACTGTCTGACGCATTTCCGCTGTCGCTTGATGAACTATTGCTATCAGAACTATCATCATCGCTTGATTTACTGTCACCAGATTTACTGTCTGAATCTTTGTCTGAACCTTTGTCTGAACCTTTATCTGAATCTTTGTCAGAGCTATCATTGCTCTTCTTGTCATCATTCTTAGAATCTTTTGATTTGTCTTCGCTAGATTTTTTGTCGTCTGAACTATCGCCTTTTTTATTACTTTCGTCATCGCCACCATTTGAACAAGCAGCTAAAGCTAAAGATAGTGTCAGAACCCCTGCTAATAATTTTTTCATACAGAAAAACCTCCTTATGTTTTAATACTCGTAACTTAATGATTTAGCCATATGTATTAATTTGCCCAATCAGTTAGATGAGAATTAGTATGTTATTCACTATAAATTAAAAAATAAACATCTTTTGTCAAAATTCTTTCGAAATAAAATATAAATTTAATGAGAACTAAACAATTGAAAACTTTAATTCACATTCTTATCCATATTTATAAGTCTTTCTCCATAATTAAATCCGTATCTATAATAGAACCTGTATAAAATTGATGTTCTCCAGTCACTGTAAGCCCTTGTTTTAGATAAAATCGATAAGCTTGAGCATTATGCTCCCATACACCTAACCAAAGCTTTGATTTATTAAGTTTTTTAGCTTTTGTTACTGCAAAATCAAAGACATTTTTACCTTTACCACTACCTTGTGCTTGAGGTAAAAAATAAATGCGTTGTAGTTCAAGATAATCATCACCCATAATCTCCGTTTGGGCATCATGTACATTCAATTTAAAATAACCAATTATTTTATTATCTTCTTTATAAAAGTAAGTGAATGAATTTTTATTTACTAATTCTTCTTCCAGTTGCTCCACAGCATAAGCTTCATTAAAATAACGGTTAAAATCTTCATCAGAATATTCGCCTTCCTCAAAAGTTGCTCTAAATGTTGTCATGCACAAATCTCTCAATATTTTAACCTCTGATTGTTCTACACGCTCAATACAGTGGGTCATGATTTCCACCTCTATCTCTATTAATATTTGTAATTTATTATACTAATTCGTGGATAATTTTACTATAAAAAATTAATTATAATTTCATTACTTTCAAAGGGTATATTTACAATATCACTTTACTTTCAACAAAAAACAAAAGTTTTTTACTTTAAAGCGCTTACTTAAAAAACCTTATGCCTAGGCTTATTGTGTAATTTGCAATTACGTGATAAAGTTGATTCTAGTTTTTAAATTGTGCATAAATATATACATAAGGGAGTGCCCTAAGGCAATGACTGAATCATTTAAAGCTTTTGTGGTCGATGAACAAGACGGCAAAGTAACAAATCAATTTAAAGATATAACTATAGATGACCTTCCAGCAGGTGAAGTGTTAATTAAGGTTAAGTACTCAGGTATCAATTATAAAGATGCATTAGCAACAGTTGAAAATTCAAAAGTTGTTAATTCTTATCCAATGGTTCCAGGTATTGATTTAGCAGGTGTAATAGAACATTCTGATACGCATGCATTCGAATCTGGCGAAGAAGTAATCGTTACTGGTTACGATTTAGGCAGTAGTCATTTTGGTGGATTTAGTGAATATGCTCGTGTCAAAGAAGAATGGATTGTGCCATTACCTAAAGATTTAACACTGGAAGAGGCTATGATAT
The DNA here is from genome assembly GCF_001431205.1 of Staphylococcus sp. NAM3COL9. Classification (GTDB taxonomy): domain Bacteria; phylum Bacillota; class Bacilli; order Staphylococcales; family Staphylococcaceae; genus Staphylococcus. Next base: position 175,294 of record NZ_LGPC01000016.1, read on the forward strand.
ACGGAACAGCTGGTTATACAGCAGGGTTAGCAATAGAGAAATTAGAGCGTAACGGCCTTTCAGTTGAAAAAGATGACGTACTTGTACGTGGTGCTACAGGTGGCGTTGGAACACTTGCTGTTATGATGTTAGATTCTATTGGTTTTGATGTTGTAGCGAGTACAGGTAAATCGGGTGTTGAAGAAAAACTTAAATCACTCGGTGCAAAAGAAGTTATACCTCGTATTAACGAAACTGATAATAAACTTCTTGGCAAACGTACTTGGCAAGGAGCGATTGATCCTGTAGGTGGCGAAAGTTTATCTCAGGTTATCAAACAAATAGATTACAATGGAAGTATCGCAGTAATCGGTATGACTGGTGGTCATACATTTGACAGTTCAGTATTTCCTTTCATATTAAGAGGTACAAGTATTATTGGCATTGATTCAGTTTATACTGAAATGAGACAACGTAAACATATCTGGCGTCGATTAGCTAGAGATTTAAAACCAGATCAATTACATGAAATTAAACAAGTAATCAAATTTAGCAATATAGAAGATAGTATTAAAAAAGTACTTGAACATAATAATTCTGGCCGTATCGTTATCGATTTCGAAGCATAGTAAAATAATGATTTCTTCCTATCCTACTTCAATTTATATTTTGAAGTAGGATTTTTTATATTTTAAATATTAATGAATTTATATTCGTACATAGAAAAGGTTCCGTTTGATATAAACACATATGAATTAATAAAAAACTTATAATTTAACATTTACAACCAATATATGAAAGCGTATACTTATATCTATCGAATTAAATCAGGAGGGTTTGGGAATGAAAATAAATAAAAAACTCATCTTTTTCCTTGGTGCCTTAGGTGGTTTACTCTACGGTTATGACATGGGAGTCATATCTGGTGCCTTATTATTTATAAAAGATGATATTCCTTTAAATAGTTTTACAGAAGGTTTAGTTGTTTCATCTATGCTCGTTGGGGCAATTGTTGGTTCGGGAGCAAGTGGACCAATGTCAGACAGACTTGGACGTAGACGTGTTGTGTTTATCATCGCGATCATTTATATTGTTGGGGCATTAATACTAGCATTAGCACCATCAATGCAAGTCTTAGTAATCGGTCGTCTAGTTATCGGATTAGCCGTTGGTGGTTCTACCGCAATTGTTCCAGTATACTTATCTGAAATGGCACCAACAGAACAACGTGGGTCATTAAGTTCATTAAATCAATTAATGATTACAATTGGTATTTTATCATCATATTTAATCAACTATGCTTTCACACCAATTGAAGGTTGGAGATGGATGTTAGGTCTTGCGATTGTACCTTCTCTCATCTTGCTTATCGGTGTAGCATTTATGCCTGAAAGTCCAAGATGGTTACTTGAACATCGAAGCGAAAAAGCTGCTCGAGACGTAATGAAATTAACGTTTAAACACAGTGAAATAGATAAAGAAATTGCTGATATGAAAGAAATCAATAATATTTCTGACAGTACTTGGAATGTTCTAAAATCAGCTTGGTTAAGACCTACACTGTTAATTGGTTGTGTGTTTGCCTTACTGCAACAAATCATAGGTATTAATGCAATCATTTATTATGCACCTACTATTTTCAGTAAAGCTGGATTAGGAAATGCCACTTCTATTTTAGGTACAGTGGGTATCGGTGCAGTGAACGTGATAGTTACAATTGTTGCTATTAATATTATTGATAAAATCGATCGTAAACGCCTATTAATTATCGGTAATATCGGTATGGTTGCTTCATTATTAATCATGGCTATCTTAATATGGTCAATAGGAATTCAATCATCAGCTTGGATTATTGTTGCTTGTTTAACTCTTTTCATTATATTCTTTGGTTTCACTTGGGGTCCTGTACTATGGGTTATGTTACCAGAATTATTCCCAATGCGCGCACGTGGTGCAGCAACGGGTATGGCAGCATTAGTATTGTCAATTGGTAGTTTATTAGTTGCACAATTCTTCCCACTCTTAACTGACGTATTACCAGTAGAACAAGTATTCTTAATATTCGCAGCTATTGGTATTGTAGCCTTGATTTTTGTTATTAAATACCTACCAGAAACTCGCGGACGTAGCTTAGAAGAAATCGAAGCTGAATTACGTTCTAGAACAAATGCAAGCGATGCAAATATTAATGAAACAAAATAATTTCATTATATAAAATATACGCTGACACATTTGTGTCATCTCATATCTGTCGACAAAATCATACGAATTTGTTGGCAGTTTTTTTGTACGCTTTCCGTAATCACATCTTCAACCTGTAGTCTTAAGCTAGTATTTTCACGACAGGAGTCGGCCCAAATCACTACAGTTTTCCAAACAAAAATAATGTAATTATTCATCATATTAAAGCCAAATAAATGAATATATTAAATTTAGTGAAAAAGATGCCTTTCATTTCCGAGTAAGAATTAAATAACCAAATTAAAGCACAAACATCATCTTAAAGAAATCACCTATAAAAAAACCAAATGCTTTTATAGCAATTGGTTTTTTAGTTTATTAGCTGAGCAAATTTTATTATATTTTAATATTTTCGATACATCCCTGCCGAATGCGGTTCTGTCATTATAAAACCATATTGCGCGTATAACTGATCTGCTGGATAATCAGCAATTAAACTGACATAGGTACCTTGTTCAGCTTCAGCAGAAATGTACGCCATAATATGGATCATAATCACCTTACCATAACCTTGACCTTGGTAATTAGGATTAACAGCTATATCAATAATTTGAAACGCTGTGCCACCATCACCGATCACTCTTCCCATACCAATAAGCACTTGATCATCATAAATTGTTACATCAAAACAAGCATTAGCTAAACCTTTTTCTGCTGCTTTTTGTGATTTCTCACTCAATCCTGCTATTTTACGTAAATTTCGATACTCTGAGACTGTTGCTGCTTTATGCTTTATTTCTATCATTTACGAACAACTCCTAAAAAAAGACTATGTAACATTTACCATATCACATAGCCTCTTAGCTTACTTTTGTTTTATAGATATTTTTTCATAACCACTTTATTGGATTCTTTAAACACATCATTGTGACTAGATACATAACCCTCAGGCGAGGCTTCAGGCTCGACATATAATTTAGCTAGGTTTGCGGCATTAGCAGCATCACTAAATGCACTAGCAATCAGATGTGCTTTTGCCTCATGATAAATAACATCACCACATGCATATAGCCCTTCAATACTTGTAGATGTATTGCCAAAACCTTTAATACTATATTCGTTAAACATATCAACTTGAGTTGAAGATTCTTCTAGTAACGTGCTTTCATGATCAAAGCCATGACTTATAATCACTTCATCAAATATTTTTGCAATTTGTTCTTTCGTTTCTGTATTTTCTAAAATAACCTGCTCAATTTTGGTTTGCGTAGAATCACCTATAAGTTGATGAATATGCGTGTTAGATAACTTTTCAACTTCTAATTTATCCAACACACCTTTCATTGCCTCATAGCCTTTAATATCTGCCTTTCGATATATAAGTGTGATACTTTTGGCATAACCACTTAAATCATTTGCCCAATCTAACGCAGAATTCCCAGCGCCTGAAATCAATACGTTTTTATCTTTAAATTTTTTCAATGATTGTACTACATAGTTCAAATTCGTTAGTTTATAGCGTTCAGCATCTTTGATATCTAATTGCTTAGGATTTATAATACCACCACCAATTGCAATAATGACAGACTTAGCATCATAAATATTATGCTTATCCGTTTCAATTTCAAAATGTTGTTCAGCAATTTTTCTAATGTCTATGACACGTTCTTCCAAATTCACTTCAGGATTAAAATGTAAACCTTGTGCAACCGTATCTTTAATTACTTCGGCACATGGTTTAGGCGCTAAACCGCCAATGTCCCATATAATTTTTTCAGGATAAACATGCATTTTTCCACCAAGTTTATCTTGTATATCAATTATTCTAACACTCATACCTCGTAAACCCGCATAGAAACTCGCGTACAATCCTGCTGGCCCACCACCAATAATTATAACGTCATCCATAATGAATCCTCCCAAAATCTATCTTCTCTTAGACCTATTATGCTTGAAATGATAACGATTATCAATGAAAAACCTGTTATTCTCAATTCATTTTACATTTATTTGTATACTTAAATTGAAATAACTATACGGACATTTTCAACCAATATCTTACTAACGAAACACTTCATCAAAAAATAAAAACCTAACTATTCAACTGTTGATAGCTAGGTTTTTCAAACTTATGATTATACTTTAATAAAGCATGGCCGTTCATTTTTCCTCTTTAGGATCTTGGATAATTGCACTTTTTAACAAGAAGAATAATAAAATAAATCCTGCTGTTAAAATTGTATGCCCAAGACCAGCAAATCCTGCAAATGATTCTGGTACTGTTTTACCTATGACTTGATATGTCCCTTTAGTAAACATCATTCCTATAGTTGTTAATACACCCAAGTTAAATATAATGTAGAACCAATTAAATAGATAATAACTACTTAAGTTAAAGACTTTTGTTACAGGTAATAAAATAAGATGCATAAACATACCTAATATCAGCGTATGTGTGTGAACAACTACAAGTTGTGTTTCGCCGGTAAAATCATACACTAACGTTAATTCACGATAATAAAACCCACTTAGTAAACCTAATATTGTATAGATTAAAAAAGCATACAAAATTCTGCGCATCGAGACTCCTCCTTATAGCTATTATAGGATATTTTTTTGAAAATTACAGTGACAATTCACCAAACTTACTCAGTAAAAAGACAAGTCATATTTTTAAGATGACTTGTCTTTTTACTTATTTTATTTTGCTGTCTTTTTAAAGATTGCTACTAACGATAAAATGATTGCTACAATAGATACAATCCATAACGCTATTGAACCATTACTAGATTGACTACTTCCAGCAGTATCTTCGTTGCCTTTAGTTACTTTAGTAATAGGCGCAGGTTTTTCTGCATCTTCATCGCCTGTCCATTTAACAGTGTCGCCATCATCGTAGGTTTGATAAGCATCCCATTTAAATTCTCCTTCTTTTTCAGGGTTAGCGACTTGGATTGGTAAATCAATGAATTCATTTGGACCAATACCCTTACCTTTTGCTGTCCAAGTAATTTTTATAATATTACCATCATCATCTTTAGTTAATTTATGAGCAAATTGATCATTAGGTTCTATACCAACTACTGTAAGTTCTTTCGGTACTTTTAATTCAACTTTAGTCGTATTTGCATCTTTTTCGACTGGAATTCTGACATCATACTTTTCATATGAGCCTGGTTCGCTCGTATCTGGATTTAACGTTACATGAGCGTCTGCACTTTTAGAAAAGCCCACTGCAATGATACACGCGACTATTGCCACCATAATTTGTTTAAACATAATTTTTATCTCCCTTTATCCTGGAATATTAATTTGACTCATAATCACTCCAACTAATATCAATATGAGTCCCATACTTAATTCAATATACAATGTTACTTTATTCGCACGGTGTTGTTTTCCTAACGCACGTGTTGTTTGATAAAATCCTAGCGTCATCATGATGAGCGTTAATACCACTTTAACGATGAGCAAGGCACTCCATGTTTGTATATTAGTCCAAATAGCTAATATATTTGTTTGGTCTATAGACATCAATACACCAGAAATGATAATGAGTGCTACTGCAGTCGTATTTAATTTCAATAACAATGCTCTGATAGACTGACTGTTTTGATACGCTTTCGCATGTATGACAAAGAGTAAATAAATCAATGCACCTAACCAAAGTGACATGCCACCTATATGTACGGTTCTAATTAAAATTGACCAAATTGGCACGCTTTGAGACCATGCGTGTCCAGACATACTCAATGTGATTAGCATTATAATTGTGATTAATACATACCAACTCTGTGCCATATGTTTCAATGTAAATAACCCTAACAATACTATAATTGCCACCATCGTTAAGACAAATGGCACTTGTGTTAATGCTGCTGTTTGCAATGATAATACATCAGAAACAACATCTGAAGAAAGTGTCATCATATAAACTAAAGCAGTCATTACTGAAAGCATCATAAGCATCCATATAATAGGTTTAAAATATCGATCAGTTTTAAACGTTAATAATCCTTTTCTACTTGCCAATTGATTTACTAAAAATAGACCAGATAATGTAATAATGAACCCTTCAGTTATAAAGCGTAATGCACCAAACCAAAAATTTGCTTTTTCATAAAATGGCGGTGTAGTGTCAATTCCATTAGCCGTTTCTTTACCAATTGAAAATTCAAACGTATCACTTATCTCGTGACCATCTGCTGACATTGTTTGCCATTTTATATTATGCGTTCCTTTTTCTAACTCATCCAAAGGAAATGATAATGTCTGCGAAGAACCCGTAGTACTCGGTTTCACTTCAGCGATTTCACTTCCAGTATCATCAAAAATCTGCACACTCGAATATTGTGCGTGTACCGGTTCATTAAATTGTAGTTCAATTTCTCTAGGTTGTTCATCTACAACGCTGTTTGCCTTTGGCGTTGCTTTTTCAAGTGTGGCATGTGCTGACACTTGTTGCGTTAATGCCATAAACACTATGATTATAGTGATGAAAAATATAGACATCGTCGCTTTAGGAAATCTTATAGATAGTTGCACGACAAATCCCCCTAATTATGTCTTGTACTTCTCATCATATTAAATTCAAAGCGTATTCACAATATTAATTATTAATTGTCATTTTTCAGACATATCATTTACAATATTTTAATTCATGTTATATACTTGCAATCAATTTATTTCATATTATTTATTTGTATAATGCCTTCTTTTAATATATGATGATTTTATTTTCACAAAATAAATATGACTCCTCCCCTCTCTAAACAATAAAGAGCTCGTCCCCAAATTGTTTTGATTAGGAATGAGCTCTTTTAATATATGAATTGATTGCAAATTATATTTTAGTTATTTTCATTATGCTCAACTTGGTCTATTTTATCGACTTTACGCTGTGAACCGCCTTCCCAAGCTACGTTGAGATAAGCTTCAACGTTCTTTTTAGCGACTTCTATCCCAACAATTTGAGCACCCATTGTCAAAATTTGTGCGTTATTACTTAATTGTGCACGCTCTGCAGAGTAATAATCATGTGCAAGTGCTGCACGAATGCCTTTGAGTTTATTAGCGGTGATTGCTACGCCAATACCTGTACCACAAATTAAGATGCCTCTTTCATTTTGTCCTTGTTGAATACTTTTACCTACTTCAGCAGCTACATCTGGATAGTCAGTTTCTGCACATTGATGACAACCAAAATCTTCTACCTCATGTCCTAATTGTTCAACGTGAGTTTTAACCGCTTCTTTTAATTCATAACCAATATGGTCTGCACCAATTGCTATTTTCATTCTAATTCCTCCTTATAGATTGAGCTACAGTAATTAAATAAATGATTTAAAAGTTTCTAACATGAGATACGAAGATGTCGCGCCTGGGTCAACATGTCCTTGGGCACGATAACCGAGTCTTTTAGAACGACCTTTATTCGAAATAATCTCTTTCGTGCTATCCATTCCTGACTTCGCTTTAACCAGTGATTTATTAAAAGCATCCCCAAACGGTTCATCTTCATCTAGTGCGTTTTCTAAAGATTTATAAAATGGTTCAAGCGTATCTATCATTGTCTTATCTCCAATTTCAGCTTTACCTCTATCTTTAATACCTTTACTAAAAGCAATCCAAAATTGATATAATGCTACATCATCTAGTTCAGTTTTGTTCTTTACAGCAACGGCCGCTTTAAGATAACCAGAAGCATAGAGTGGACCAACTGAAGAACCGACTGCATCTAAAAAACTTTTACCCACTGCAACGCTAATCTTTGCGATATCGTCTTGTGTTTGTAATTCATTATTTATCGTTTTTTTTACGGCTTGATAACCAATATTCATCGTTACACCATGGTCACCGTCTCCGATTTTCCTATCCAATTCACAAAGTTCATCTTGTTGTTCTTCAAATAAGGTTGTTAATGCTAAGATATATGCTTTAAATGATTGACTCGTCAACACCATAATTACTTCCTCCTACACTTCTTTAAAGTTTGGGCAATCTACAGGATGATCCATACAAGATTTCAAAGTGTCATCTAATTTTATTAAAGTCACCGAAAATCCACCCATTTCCATTGAAGTTATAAAATTACCTACATAAGATTTATATGTTTTAATGTTTTGTTCTTTTAAAATTTCATCTACTTCTTTATTGATGATGTATAGTTCCATTTGAGAGGTTGCACCTAAGCCATTAACCAATACAACGACTTCATCGTCAGCGTTGTATAATCCTTCTTTTAAAATATTTTGCATAATCACATGGACTGTTTCTTTTGCTGTACGTATTGTTGTTTTTTCAATACCTGGCTCACCATGATGTCCTAAACCAATTTCCATCTCATTCGCTTCTAAATCAAAACTCGGTTTTCCAGTTTGAGGTAAATAGCACGGACTTAAACCAATGCCCATTGAACGTGTATTATCATTAGCTAATTGGGCAATACGTCTTACCTCTTCTAAGTCATAACCAAAATCAGCTGCTGCGCCTGCCGCTTTATACACTAGAAACTCTCCAGCTATCCCTCTACGATCATCAATATCTTTTGAAGAGGCAACATCATCATTACCTATGACTACTGCGGTTTTGATGTCGTCTTCAATTTCAGTCATTTCACTAGCCATTTCAAAGTTCATCAAATCGCCCGCGTAATTACCATAAATGTATAGCACCCCGTGACCTTCACTTATTTCTTTAGTTACAGCTTGTATTGGAATAGGAGATGGAGAAGCAAATATATTACCAACAGCGACACCATCTGCCATGCCTTTCCCTACATATCCCAGAAAGGCTGGTTCATGTCCTGAACCACCACCTATTAATACACTTACTTTTCGCTTATTATCACGTTTCTTTCCAATTAACGCCCTTTGATGAAGTTTTGAACGTCTAATATAGTCAGGATAAGCAATCACATAACCTGTCATTAACTCTTCAATGACATTATCAGGATTATTAATCATCTTTTTCATTTCAATTCTCTCCTTTTTACGATGTTCTGTATTTGTAATTAGCTGTTTAAGGTACCAGAACGATTTTTAATGATTGATCACCTTTTTTCATTAGTTCAAAACCTTCCTCAAAATCTTTAAGTGCTAATTGATGCGTCACAACACCGTCTGTTGGGAAATCTCCTTTTGCTATGCCATCGATAACAAGTGGGTAACAATAAGGTCCTAAATGACTACCCATCAAATCTAATTCTTTACGATCTGATATAATACTCCAATCCACTGTAACGGGATCTGCAAATACAGAAAATTCTACAAAACGGCCTAATTTTCTGATTGCACTCAAACCTTGCTCTACTGATTTAGGATGACCTGTTGCTTCGATGTAAGTATCACAACCATACCCTTCAGTCAGTGCTTTAATTTCTTTGACGACATCTACTTTAGATGGATTCATAACAATATCAGCGCCGAATTTTTTCGCTAACTCTAAACGGTCGTCTTTCATATCTAGCACTACTAACGTTTCAGCACCTGATTTTTTAGCAGCACCCACCATGCCTAAACCTAAAGTACCCGCACCAGATAACACTACAAAATCACCGAGTTTAACATTCGCACGTTGTACAGCGTGTAAACTACATGCATAAGGTTCTATTAAAATTGCTTTTTCAATTGGCATATCTTCTGGCACTTTATAATTAATTGCTTCTTTCGTAAATTTCATATATTCTGCCATACCGCCGTTTACATTGTTTTGGAAACCATATAAATCATGTTTTTCACACATCCAATACTCTCCGTGATTACAAAATCTACAATCCCAACAAGGTACAATTTGTTCAGAAATTACGCGATCACCAATTTTAAAATCTGTGACTTCATCACCTTTTTCTACAATGCGTGCAATAAACTCATGTCCGGGTATCATAGGCGCTTTGATATATGACGGCTGTGTCTCATCACCCCAAAAACTAGGCGCTCCATCATATGCTTTAATGTCACCTGCACAAATTCCACAAGCTTCTACTTTAACGATAATTTCCTTAGGATTATCAATTGTTGGTGTTTCTACAGTTTCATATTTATATTCTCCAGGTGAATAAGCAACTACAGCATTCATTTTTTCCGGATAATTTTTCTTTCTCATTATTAACAGCTCCTCCACTTATTAGAAAGCGTTTTCATTTACAACTACAATTCTAATATATATTTTCGTTTCTTTCAAATATTTTTTCATTTATTTTCGTTTTAGCCTGTTTTTATTCGCTTGTGTACGATTTATGTTAAAATAGTTTATGATACGAAAGGGGATATGATTCATATGAAAATGTACGCGGATGAACGAAGAGAGCATATATACACTTATATAAAATCCCATAAGCGTGCGACTGTTAAACAGCTTTCGGATTATTTAAGTGTGACAGAAGCCACCGTTAGGAGTGATCTTAGACGTTTAGAAAGTGAAAACAAAGTCACTCGAACACATGGTGGTGCAAAAGTAACTGAAAATATGACTTCTAAATTAAACTTTTCTTATCGTCTGACACAAAAGCATAGTGAAAAATATAAGATTAGTAAATATGCATTAAAAAAAATTGAGCCTCAACAGTGCATTATGATTGATGCAAGCTCTACAATATATGAATTAGCAAAATTGTTAGCAGAAACTACAATGGAACTTACAATTATTACAAATGGTTTAGAAAATGCAGTACTTTTAAAAGAGAACCCTCATTTAACTGTTCTAGTAGTCGGAGGATTTGTTTCGCAGGACTCAAATGCTATTACTGGTAATATAGATTCACAAATATTAGAGATGTATCATATTGATTATTTCTTTTTATCCGCAAATGGCTTTACACTTGATAATGGATTAACAGACTTCTCACTACCTGAAGTTCAATTAAAAAAACAAATGGTTAGAGAAAGTGAAAATGTAATTGCACTTATTGATAAAAGTAAATTCGATATTTCTTCTACACTTTCCTTTGCAAAACTCAGTGATATTACAGAAGTCATAACGGATGAACCACCAACTCAAAAATGGGCACACGACGTCCCTTTCACCCTCACAATTGCACAATAAATAAAAAGGAACAAGGATGAAAACTGTTATTTTAAAAGTTAAATATGACTTCTAAAATATTACAGTACGTCCTTGTTCCTTATATTTTTGTTGTTTTTAAACACCGCCCGTCCAACCTACGGCAGTAAAAATGTAAAGTATGACTGAGCCTGCAACAATCCAAATTAGAAATAGTGGTGCCATAAATTTAAACCACGAACCAAAGTTTGCTTTGGCAATCGCGATAGCACCTACTGTTGCACCTAAAGTTGGTGTAATTAAGTTACCTAATCCTCCACCAAACGATAAAGAGGTTAACAACATTTGATCATTAACTCCTAGTGCATTAGTTACAGGTTGTAAAATAGGAATCATCACACTCATTAACCCTGAACCAGATGGTACTAGGAAATTAAATATACCTGCGACAATAAAGACGATAACAGCTACCATGCCAGACGATGAACCATCAAGTTGTGTAGTAAGACCGTTTACAATTGTGCTTAATATCTTACCTTTTTCTAGAATCACACTAATTGTGTTTGCCATGATAATCGCAAATGCTACGACCAACATTGGTTTAGCACCTTCCAAAAAACCATCGACCATTGCAGTTGTCCCTTTGCGTTTTATTAAATAAGCCAAAACAAAACTAATACCAAAAACAGTAATAAATACACCATTCCCGTATTTTTCTGTCCAGTTTAACATACCATTACCTAAGGCTAATATAATCGGCGTCACAATGACTAATGCAGCTACGATGATATCTCTCCAATTTACTTGTCTATCTTCAATTGCCATATCATCATTACTTTTTTCTTTGTGTTTAAACAGCCATGTTTGTGTCGGCATCATACTCTTATTCGGATCTTTAATGACTCTTCTTGCATACCAAATCACATATAACAGGGTGATAATTAAAAATACTGCATACATTATGGCTCTCCCGCCATAACCAGAATAAAGCGCTACTTCAGGATAAACAATTTGACCAATTTTAGCCATACCTGAGGGAGAAATTGAAAAAGCCATATACAAAGGTAAAAATGTAATAGCTAGCGCCATGATAGGGTCTAATTTCAAACGGTTTACGAGTATGACTCCAAGCGTTACGAACACGATCATTTGATCTCCACCAACGAAGAAGCCGATAAACGCCATTAAGGAAAACAACCCAATAATTAACGGTAATGCACCTGCATGTTCGAAACGAAAAATCATATAGTTCGTTAATTTTGTCACAGAGTCTAATTGTAATATACCGCCCATTGCACCACCAATAAATAATAATAGTGTAATCGTTTGGGCCGATTGTATCCCACCATTAAGTATGAGTGTAATAGCATAAAATGGATTTACTGGATTTTGTGAAATCGCATGATAAGTCCCCTGTATCATTGATCCATCTTTACTCGTATCAAATTGTCCAGCAGGAATGACATACGTCAATAAACAAGCAAACATCATCATCATAAGCATCATTAATAGCACATGTGGTAATTGGAATTTTCTTTTCACTTTTGTTTCAGTTTGTTCTGGTGTGGTGTTGACGTTACTATGATTTACATGTTGATATGATGTTGTACTTGATTCTGACATGAACTTCACTCCTTATATTTAAAAACAGACGCAACGTTTTAAAATCAGCTGCATCTATCAACTTTATTGTTTACTGAGTATTAATGTGTTATTTCTGACCTACTATATCTATTTTCTTTAAAAGGAATACCAATGTGGTCTCGTAATGTACCTCCCTGATATGCTTTATCGTAATAACCCTTTTCTTCTAAGATAGGTAATACATAATTTAAAAATTCATCATATACTGGTCCATTAATATGAGGTCCGAAGATAAATCCATCCGCTGCGCCCTGTTCAAACCATTCAATGATTAAGTTTGCTACCTCTTCATAGGTACCAGTGAAAGGAGAGCGACGTGCTGTTTCTTCTAAAGCAACATCTCTCAATGTTAAATCATTTTGTTTTGCACGTGCCGCAATTGCATCTGCAGTAGCACGAAAACTATTTTGACCCACTTCACCTAAGTCTGGAAACGGTGCATCGAGATCATATTGACTGAAATCATGGTGGTCATAATATCTACCTAAGTAATCTAAAGCTTCGTCAATTGTCGCCAATGATTTTATTTCATCAAAGCGTGTTTCTACTTCAGCGTTCGATTTACCAATAACTGGGGATAATATAGGATATACTTTAATGTTTTGTGGATTACGTCCAAACGCTTTAGCTTGTGATTTAATACTGTCGTAGTTACTTTTAGCGGTATCCAGTGATTCACCTAAAGTAAACACTGCATCTGCATATTGAGCTGCATATGCTTGCCCTTTAGGAGAAGCACCTGCTTGAAATATGACAGGTTGACCTTGCTCCGAACGACTGGCATTTAATGGCCCTTTAACTTGAAAATATTGCCCCTTATAATCTAGCGTATGCATTTTTTCCTTATCTATATATGCACCAGTCTCAACATCAAATGTAAAGGCATCATCTTCGTAAGAATCCCATAATCCTTGAACGACTTGAAGATGTTCCTCAGCAATGTCATATCTGACATCATGTTCAGGATGGTCTCCTTTACTATAATTATCAGCACTACCAGCAAGTGGCGAAGTTACTATGTTCCAACCTGCACGTCCATGACTGATTTTATCGATTGTTGCGAGTTGTCGTGCCACAGTGAAGGGTTCACTATATGACGTTGAAATGGTACCTACTAACCCAATACGTTGAGTTACCGGCGCAAGCGCAGCTAAAAACGTTAACGGCTCATGTCTATCTAAAAAATGTGGAATAGATTTCTCATGAATAAATAATCCATCTGCCACAAACACAAAACTGAATCCTGCTTGTTCAGCTTTTTTAGCGACATCAAGTTGGAACTCAAAATTTGTACTCGCATCACTCGGCACATCTTTAGATTTCCAAGCATGCATATGACCACCAGGACCGTTTAACATGATTCCAAAATCGATTTTTTTTTGACTCATAATACCCCTTCTTTCTGCTTTTTTTTGTTATTCGTTATAGCTAATTGTTCAACTGTTTTAATTCTTAATTTATGATTTTTAACTGGCATGTGTAGCATAAATTCATCTATATTTCCATCACGATTTAATTGATTTAGCTGTTGCTTAATTTCATCTGCGGATCCATCAAAAACATCTATTTGTTTTTCTTCAACTTCAAAGTCTTCGTCACTTTGTTTTTTAAATGTTTCTACTTGTTCCTTTGTATTAACAGTGATTTTTCTACCATCATCGAAATGTAAAGCGTAATTTGTACTACCTTCTTTAACTAATTTCGCTTCTTCTTTATTCTCTGATACAACGGCAGCCACTCCTACAATGACTCTTCCTTCAGGAAATTGTTGCTTATAATCTTTAAGTGCTTGTTGTAATGTTTCAATATTTGAATTTATGAAAAATGCATATATAAAGCCAACTTTTTCTGTAGCAGCAAATTGTGCAGAACGTTCACTACCACCTAGTAGATAAATTTGTGGTGTTGGGATTTCATTATTGCGAATCGTTGTCTGTAATTGTCGATAATCTTCATCTTCAGAAAAACCTCCATTATTAAATTGATTTAATAAATGAAATTTATCGTTGAAGCTTGTTTGAGGTGATTTTAATTCTGTTTGCAAAGCTTGTGTTGCTAAAGGAAAGCCCCCTGGCGCTTTACCTATACCTAAATCGACTCTTCCAGGCGCTAAATGACTAATGAAATGAAATTGTTCTATAACTTTGAATGGGCTATAATGTTGCAACATTACGCCACCAGAACCTACACGTATATTTTTTGTGTGATTCAATATATGTGTTACGAGTATCTCCGGACTTGTACCCGCTACTTCTTCTATATTGTGATGTTCAGCAACAAAATACCTTGTATAGTTTAATTTATCTGCTAGTTGTGCTAATTCAATGGTACGAGCTATACCGTCGTTTACTGTTTCATTTTTATCTATCGGGCTTTGATCAAGAATGCTAATGGCTGTCAAACGCTGTCCCCCCCATATCAGTTTTGTTAAATTTTTATTATATGTAATATTATGCTTTCCATAACACTTTGTCAAGTATCCCTATCTCTTTACTAAGGATTAAAAATGAAATAATTTGGTACCTGTGTTTTATCGTTTCAGATATAGCGATATTGGTTGATTTTCAACAACTCAAAAAAGCTGAGAAAGTCTGTTTTACAACAAACTTTCTCAGCTTTCAACTTATATTTAATTAAACTTTAGTAAGTCCAACCTACAGTATGTTCTGCTTCTTCTTCACTTGAAAGTTCGTCAATATCGATCATTGCTTCTGATATATTTCTTGAATGGTAACCGATACGTTCTAATATAGCAATCATATCTAGATATAACAGACCACCTTCTGGTGAACATTCACCTGAACTTAAACGCTTAATATGTTTTTTTCTTAAATTGTGTTCAAGTGTATATGAGTCGTTACTTAAATTAACAATTTCATCTTTTTTAACTTTGTCATATACGCTAAACATTTCAACTGATTTCTCGAATGACGTATTCACATGTGAATAGAGTTTATCGATACTTTGTGCAGCTTTATCAGAAATTTGTACTGGTTCATTATGCAATTGTTTCAAATCTAATATATATGCTTCAGATAATCCAGCTACTTTTAACATCGTACGATTTACGTCAAATAACACAGTCATTCTTTCTGCATCTTTTTTAGATATCTTTTTCTCAGATATTTTCGTTAAATATTCTTTTACATTTTCATGCATATTATTAATAGCGGCATGCTTTTGAAGTACTTTTTTCTCATTTTTTTCATTATATTCATTAACATTCTCTAATAATGAGAATGTCATGCGTCCAATGTTTTGGATTTCATCTTGTGCTTCTTGTAAAGCGATACTTGGAGCTCTATTAATTAAATTTTTATCTAAGTGTCTAGGTTTGTATTTTTCATTGATATCTTCACCTGGAATAAGTTTTGTAACAATCCAAGCTAAGACAAATATAAATGGTAGTTGGATTAATGTATTTGTTACATTAAATGTGCCGTGTGCAAATGCAATCGTCATTTCTGGATTTAAGTTCATTGCTCCTTGCATCCATTCGACAACCCATTGATATATTGGTAAAATCGCTAAGAATATTGCCGCACCGATTACGTTAAACATAACATGTACTGCTGCTACTCGTTTTGAAGCAAGTGAGCCAGCTAAACTTGCGAGTACCGCTGTAATTGTTGTACCAATGTTGTCGCCTAATAATACTGGTAAAGCACCATTCAAACTAATTAAGTCGTTGGCAAAGAACCCTTGTAATATACCTATTGTGGCACTCGAACTTTGGATGACAACTGTTATGATTGTACCTGCTGCAACACCAAAGATCGGATTCGTTGACATATCTAACATGAATTGATGGAAACCATCTAAATTAGCAAGTGGTTTTACGGCGCTGCTCATTAATTCTAATCCATAGAATAGCGAACCAAAACCAAATAAAATCATACCTATATTTTTAACTTTACGTTTTTGAACAAAGAATATTAAAAATGCACCCACAGCTAATATGGGTAACGAATATGCACCAATATCAATACCTATAATAAATGCTGTAACCGTTGTGCCTATATTCGCTCCCATTACAACGCCAATGGCTTGACGCATTGTCATAAATCCTGCGCTTACAAGTCCAATTGTAATTACTGTTGTACCTGAACTACTTTGTATCAAAACCGTAACTATCATACCTGCAAGCACGCCCATAAGCGGGTTGCTGGTAAATTTATTTAATATACTTCTAAGACGGTCTCCTGCTGAAGCTTGTAAGCCATCGCCCATTTGCTTAATCCCGTATAAAAATATACCTAATCCACCGATAAAAGTGAAAATTATCTCCATAACAGATGAATCCATTGTCACACCTCTTTAAATTATTTGTAAACTATGTGAATTATAACGCATATTTGTAAATTTAGTGTTAATTTTTTATTAAATTATAGAGAGATTTCTAAATGTTTTTGCAATCATATTTCAACGATATATCAGCCCCCCTAACAAATGCTTTATTATCAGTGTTCCCCTAGTTATTTCATTGGTCTTTATGTGTAAAATAATTATGTCTTTTTAATGAATTTAATCTTATAAATATATTCAAATTAAACAATTCTCTTTTTTATGTTTTTATTGAGTTTTAAGTATAAAAAAGGCTCTCCAAGTTTTGGAGAACCTTTTTTATTTAATCTTAATTTTTATCCGATTTTTTTCTATAACTGTTTGTTATATACAGTTAATTATTTGGTTTAAGATGGTAATTCTGAACGTTTTTCACTATGTTTTCTAAATATTGCTGCTAATATTGATGAAACTATCCCAAAAATTATAAATCCTACAAACATCCACATCGTTGCATTCAGTTCTAATGACTGATGCATATAGAGTAATTCTCTTAAATATTCAGCATAGTGCGTAAATGGATTCCAATTCACTATATAGTCTTGATAAAATTTCGGTAACATTTGTTTTGGCGATGTTACGAGTTGCATGCTAAAGAACATTGCAATAAAGAAAATAGGTATTGCTTTCATACCCAACCATGTCATTACACCTAAGATTAACCCCATAAACCCTAGAACGGAAATAGATATATAAATTGCTATTTTATTTATATCAGGAAAATCAAAACCTAACACACTTGACATGAAATAAACATAACCGAAGCCACCAACAAATGCTGTAATTACTCCTACAACCATTTGACCTAATGAAGCAATGATACGTTGCGAAATTTTAATAATATTACTGGTTCTAAATGCAAAGAATAGTAATATTGAAGCTACAATTGAGCTTATCCAGACTGGCATAAACATTAAAAATGGTGCGTTACCGCTAGCTTGGTGATCTTTCACTTCATTCACTTTTTTATCTACTACATTCACAGGCGTTGTAATATCTTTGATGTCGCTCGCATCTACTTGAACATTTTGCTTATCTAATGTATTTAAACTTTGTTGATAAATCTGCTTATTCAGATTATCCCCGATATCTGTGAGTACATTGGATGACATTTGTGAAGCTTGCATATTTGCCCCACTATTCGTAAGCGTTTTAAATTCAGCTTGTTTAACTGTTATGTCTTGGTTACTATCTACTTGAGCCATTTTCTGTTGTATTTGTGAAGCTTGAACAGCAGGTATTTCACCTGATTTCACTTTATCTTTCATTTCTTGTTTCTTACTGTCTATCACTACTTTTTGTGTTTTACTCATCGCATTTTTTGAAAAGTCTTTTTCAAAAATTGCACCACCAAAGTATTTTTGTTCATCTAAGCCTTTGCGTACTTCTTTTTCACTATCTACTTGAACCCATTTTATTTTATCAGAGTCACTACCCTTTAATTTATCTTCTAAATTTTCCCTATGTTTATATCTTTATTTTGAATAGATGTCCCTTCATCGTGATTCACAATTGCGATTGGCATCTCTTTAGGTTGTGGATTATACGCTGGATAAAATCCAATCGAAAAAATTGCAAGTATGAGTAATATCGCTATGGGTGCGATCCAAAGTAATTTATTTTTAAATATATTCATACCATTTACCTCCTTATTAAACATCGTGTTGATTATTGACTACTTTGTTTATTATAATGAGGTTAATCGAATATTCAATACACAATACACAATAACGATCATATTGTCTGTTTATCAACATATAAATACATATTGTTAATTAACTATAATGAGGTGACTACTATGCCAGAAGATCGACGTGTACGTAAAACGAAATCGGCGATTAAAAATGCTTTTATACAATTGCTTGAAGAAAAAGATTTAGAAAAAATTACGATACAAAATATTACACAGTTAGCCGATGTGAACCGTGGTACTTTTTATTTACACTATGAAGATAAATACATTTTACTTTCTGATATGGAAGATGAATTTATATCAGGATTAACCGATAAAATCGTATTTGAAAAAGTCATTATGCATGGTGTAAGCATTGAAGCATTTGCCAAGGCATTTTCTGAGGAAGTTTTAAAAAATATTATTACTTATTTATATGACAATATTGAATTTTATAAAGTGATTTTTAAACTTGATAGAAAAAGTAAAATCGAAGAAAAAATTTCTGATTTAATGTTGAATAATATGAAAAAAAGCATTCCTTTAAGTAATACCGTTTCTGGTATTCCTATTGATTATTTTCATAGTTATGTAAATGGCGCTACAGTTTCATTCATCAAACATTGGGTACAAGATGAAGATAGAATGGACCCTGATACGGTAGTTGATTATTTGTTTAAAATTATCTTTAATGGTCCTTTACGTCTTATGGCAAATCAACACCACTATCCTGATCACACAAATTAAACTTGTCATCTTTATAGTTCTCCGCTAGTATTAAAAAGAATTTTAGAGAAAGGAACTATTTGTATTATGATTACTGCATATAAACACACACAAACACATGAGATTGTTGAATCTCCATTAGATCAAACCGCTTCTTGGATAAATATAGTTGATCCAAATTGGGAAGAAATTGAATCTTTAATAAATTTATATGGTATTCCAGATGACTTTGTTCGAGACCCATTAGATACAGAAGAAAGTGCTCGTGTAGAATATGATGAAGATACACATTATTCACTAATCATTCTTGATATACCAGTTGTTAATGATACAAACTTAAAAGTACTTTCATTTATAACTATTCCTTTAGGTATCATCATTGGTAATAAAAAAATAATAACCGTATGTAATACTGAAAATGAGTTTCTTGAAAAGTTTAGTCATCAAAATATTAATTTACATTTTCATAGTCGCTTTGCGCTTAATATATTACTGACAATTTCCAACCACTATAATAGAAATCTTAGATTACTTAATAAAACAAGATTACGCATCGAACGTGATTTGAAAAATAATGTCACGAATAAACAGCTTTATAATTTAATGGAAGTAGAGAAGAGTTTAGTATATTTTCTCTCTGCTCTTAAAGGCAATGAAGCAATTATCAAAAAATTATTTCGACTACCTGCGATTAAGCGTTTTGATGAAGATGAAGATTTACTCGAAGATTTAGTTATCGAGAATAATCAAGCATTAGAAACCACAAAATTATATACGGACATTTTAGAGAGCATTACATCTTCTTACGCTTCGTTGCTTTCTAATGAAATGAACAATACGATGAAGACATTAACATTGTTCACTGTTTTTTTAACCTTGCCTACATTGGTGTTTAGTTTTTTTGGTATGAATGTGCCCTTACCTATAGATGATCATAGCTATGTGTCGTGGCTGATTGTTATTGCCATTTCATTAGTGATTGTTACAATTGTAGGTGCCTTTTTGTGGCGTAAACAAAAACTTTGAGTTTAAATTCTGAAAAGCTACTTATATCTTCGTTGATTTTATAATATAGAAACATATCTTTTAGTGTTCACTGACTGTCGACAAATTCTCGCGGATTTGGTTGGCAGTTTTTTGTGTACTTTCCGCAAGTGTAACTTCGACTTTCCTATATAAATTTCATACTCGCTTGCCTAGGGCACGGTCTCTTCCTGTAGTATCGACTCGTTCTGAGACCTATGACGTCTCACATGAAATCAGATCAATAACACTAATATTATTAGTTGGAAATATTTCAACATCATAATGCCCCCTTAAAATTCAATTGTTTTAAGGGGACATATTACTTAATAACTTTTCATTAAACTATCCTACTTCATTTTTATATTTATTTCTAAAAGATAAAATGTAAGTAATCGCAAATGCTACGATAAAGGTAATGAGCATTGCGATACCATAATGTAACCAACCATTATTCTGACCACTAATAGATATAAATCCTGGAAGTCCTGCAGTACCTAAAGCAATTGCTTTAACGTTAAAGAATGAGATATAAGCTGAGCCTATACCTGAACCTACAATCGCTCCAATAAATGGATACCTTAATTTTAGATTCACTCCAAACATTGCAGGTTCCGTAATACCTAAAAGTGCTGATATGCCCGCAGCAGATGCTACACCTTTTAATTTCTTGTTCTCTTTTATAATAAAGAACGCGGCTAAAGCTGCTGCCCCTTGTGCTATGTTAGACATCGTTGCAATTGGGAAAATAAATGAACCACCTGTGGACGCACTATCTGCAATCAGTTGTGTTTCAATTGCAATAAAACTGTGGTGCATACCAGTAATTACAATTGGCGCATATAACAATCCAAAAATAAGCCCTCCAATTGCACCGCCAAATTCATACAACCATGTTAATCCATCAGATAACCAATAACCTAATGTGCGTGTAATTGGTCCAACAAATAAAAATGTTGAAAATGCTGTTACTAAAATTGAAAGTAGCGGTGTTAATAAATTATCTAATACAGCTGGTACTACTTTACGTAAACCTTTTTCTAAATTAGCTAAGATATAAGTGGCTACCAGCATTGGCAACACTTGACCTTGATAACCTACTTGATTTATTTCTAAACCAAGTATATTCCAAGAAGGTATTTCTTTCCCTTCTTCTAAAGCATTGGGATAATCATAAGCACTCATTAACTCTGGATGTACAAGAATCATCCCTAGCGCTGCACCAAGAAAAGCATTTCCCCCAAAGCGTTTGGCAGCGCTAAATCCAATTAAAATTGGCAGTAGCGTAAACGGCGCATTTGCAAAAATGTTAATCATTTCTGCTAGACCTTTAAATTGGCTATGTACTTCTATTAAAGACTGTTTATCATAGAAAATACCTGGTGCCGTTAGAATATTATTAATCCCCATCAATAAACCACCAGCTACAATTGCAGGAATAATAGGGACAAATATATCAGATAACATTTTCACAAATCTCTGGAATGGGTTCATATTTTTATTACCTTCTGCTTTTACTTCCGATGTCGTAGCAGACTCTTCACCTGTTATGCTTTCTAACTCTGCAAATACCTTGTTTACAGTACCCGAACCTATAATAATTTGATATTGACCCCCGGTTGAAAATGTTCCCTTCACAACATCCATTTCGGATAATTCTTTTTCATCTACTAAGCTTTCATCCTTAAGAACAAGACGTAATCGTGTAGAACAATGTGCCATCGCATCTATATTTGCTTCTCCACCGATTGCTTGTAGTATTTCTGCAGCATATTTTTTATAGTTCATCTCTATACCTCCCATTAAAATAGAACCGGTTCCATAAGTATGAATATTTTAATTGTAACCGGTTCCAATAAATTACGCAATAGATAAATGAACTTTTACACCACTTGTTCTGGGAGGTATATATCACTTACTAAATGATAGTCAGCCTATATTTCTGAGTTCAGAATGAACAACTTTATTATAATATCCTTGAATTTTACTTATAAAATAATCCTTTAGTTTTAGTATAGATTCTGAATTTGTCTGTGCATCTTCAAGATGAATCTTCCATGCTCTATCTAGACATTCAGTTTCAAAAAATTCTTTGTGTATTCTAACGGTATTTCTGTTAACTGGTAAATTGTATTTTTTTAATAACAGCGCGGCAACTCTAAAATTAACTTCTTCATTGTCCATAAATTCTTGATCCGTAAGTACACCGCCTCTTTTATATTGGCATCGTTCTATGCCTATAAAATGTGAATTAGCATAGGTCTTACCACAATTCCATTCTACGTATTCAGTTGGATGAAACCAATAGCAAGTGTCCGCATCTACGTAAACACTTGCTCATCCTTTTTCAAGTTCATTTTTTGCAATTCTATTATTTAGCCATTCTATATAATCTTTAGCTGCATAATTCTCAGCATTATCATGAAGTACAATACCTAATATATAAGGTTTTAAATCAGTTATTTTATTATATGTTGTATAAAAGTTGGTATAGATATGCTTCATAAATGAATAACTCCTTCTAAATGATACGTACATTAATTAAAATTTGTTATTGTATAGTGAAATTTATGCTCGTCTGATTTTACATTGCCCTAATTTTCACATCTATATAACAACATGATATTCAAAATTTTTTATATTTAAAGTATTAATGTTCACAATATTTTATTATATAATGTAATTTGTTCAATAAATCATTTTTCTAATAGGAGTTGCTTTTATTATGGAAAGTACAACACTATGTATTCATGAATATTTAAGTACCTACACAAGACGTTGTATCGACCGAGTAATCTTGTTATTTTCTTTAAACAACCAACTTGACGTCGTAATCAATGGGAAACATGAGTCTGTTGGCAGCAATCTTATCATTATCAATCATAGCGATTTATATCAAATCACGAACGCTGAACAACTTATTGAATTAACGATACCTGTACAACAATTTACAGAAATAGATCAATCATTCTTTCATTGTTATTATAATTTCAAATTGATAAATTCTAGTGAATATATTAAGTATTTAACATTGACTATGATTGATCACTTAAGTCGCTTAGAAGCTACGGAATCTTCAAATATCATTGAAGTTATTACCATTTTAAATAAAGAAGCTAAAATTAAACAAGATTTTATTTATGTACCTTCTATTCAGTCTGAAAGTAATTTATTAAATAAAATCACTTTATTTATTAAGACTCATATCACTCAGCCTATTTTTTCAAAAGATATTTCTAATTCTTTTTATATATCTGCACCGTATATTTCTATTTTGTTCAAGAAATATTTAGGCATAAGTTTTAAACATTATATTACTAGCTTAAAGATAGCTGCCTCCTTAGCTGAATTAGTAAATAGTAAGAATACAATCCATGCGATCTCAGAAAACATGGGATTTAACCATTATCCAAATTATACACATCAATTTAAAAACCACTTAAATATGACACCTAATGAATATAGGAAAAAGTTCATGGTATTACAACGTATGCCTGTTAAGCTCATTAACAAAGACGTTAGTAAGTATATCCCCTATTTCGAATCTATTTCAGTAGAAAAGCCATTGCCATCTGATCAAGTCAATATCGAATTGGATCAATTATCCTACGAGGATATTGCAAAAACACCGACGCTTTTTATTCACATTGATGACCTAATGGATATCGTTCAAACAACTTTAAACACCAATCTCAATTTTACTGATTTATCCGAATCCTATTTGATGATTAACAATATTAGTAACCTTGCTTTAGAAAAATTGAGTTTCACTGGCATGATTGACTTCATTGATTCACTATTTTCAAATAATGTAGGTATCGCAATTAAGGTTAAATCTAGCCATCAATTTAAATTCATTCAAGATATCATCATACAATTTTTAAAATATAAAAATGATTATCATCATACAATTTTTAAAATATAAAAATGATTATCAT
>NZ_LGPC01000016.1:200140-619691 GCF_001431205.1 Staphylococcus sp. NAM3COL9
CATCATACAATTTTTAAAATATAAAAATGATTATCATCATACAATTTTTAAAATATAAAAATGATTATCATCATCAACAATCTAATTATAATTTTATAATGCTTTTTGATGCTGAACATTTATCATTAAAAGAAATTAACCGTTTATATATTAAAGTTAAAAATTTAAATATACGTATAAAACTAGGTATAACAGTAGAAGGTGTAATAAAACAAACGCATTCCTTAAAAAGTGCATTTGATATATTACACAGATTTAACTTTGATTATCACTTTATTGATATTGAACAAAAATATGTCCAATCATTGCTTAATAAGAAAAGTCATATATTTAATAATTCAATGGGCTATTTTGACTATTATAATCAACTCATTGAATCATCACAAATCCACACATCCAAATTTGTTTATACCAAACTCACCAAAAAATGCTTTAAATTATATAAAGAAAACACACCCTTAGAAACTGCCGACTTAATGTGTCATATATTAATTATGCTCAATCGCGGAAGTGGCGTAGGTTACGAATTAATGACTAAAGATAGCATGGATATTGCATTAATGAATCGTCACGGAATATATGAGCCTTTAATGTATCTATATCAAATTGTGAAACCTTTTATTGGCAAACCTTTATCAATTCATGAAAATTATATCGTTTTTAAAGATTTTCAATATATACACATATTATTATTTAATTCATTGAAACATCGCTTTTCACCACAAGAAGTACATAAATTTATTCTAAGACCTCATGTATTACCTACCCAGGCAATGCTATTTATACAAACACTTAATAGAGAGCATGGTTTTATTGATTATGCCCTTCCACCTTTATTAAATGAAACGCATATCGAACGCACGCTCTTGGGTCATATAGAACAAGCGAATACGCCAAAAGCCGAGATAAAACAATTTATAAGAACAGCTAATCCCTTAGAGTTTGAGCTTCATTACGACGAGCTAAAGTATATACGTATCTCACCATCCTAAGTAGAAAACAATGTTATACTTAAATTAACTTTTCTTTATAAATAAGTCTAAAATAGTACCATTTATTATAAAACGAGTAAAGTCACCCACTTTATAATTGCATTATTTTAGCATTTCAGATATAAAAGAAGAAACGGATATAAAGGAGATTTCAACTTTGAAAAACAAAAAAATATTTGCAATTGTTATTAGTTCAGTGATGTTAATTGTTGCTATTGTTTTAGTCATTATGATGATGTCTAGCGGTCCAAAAGAGACTTATTATGGTTATATGGAAAACAGTACAACAGCTGAAAAAGTAATCAGCGAAAAAGATAAAAAGATAGAAAAAGATGTGAAGTTACCTTCTGAATCTGGATTTTCACCTAAGAGCGGAGATTTTGTTAAATTAGTAAAAGCTGAAGGTGACGATACTTACAGTGAAATGGAAGTAATCGATCATGATGATATGCCACATGGCTTAATGATGAAAATTCATGACATGGGTGAGATGAAAGGCATGTAACCCAGAGAATTATGTAAATAATTAAGTCTTTTACGCCAAAAAAGCAGTTAAATTTTCTTAAACGGAAATTTAACTGCTTTTTTATTACTTAATTTTACAAATCCTTTTATTAAATTTATTAATCTATACAAAAACACTAAGTAGTAATTATTTCTCTACTTAGTGTCTTAAATGTCAGATTTTAATTCATTATATAGATTTCAAATATGCTTCGCCTTTTTCTTTATCATAAACATTTTCCCATTTTGCAATTACAATTGTTGATAAGGCATTGCCCATAACGTTTACACATGTTCTTAACATATCTAACAAACGGTCCACACCAATAATAAGTGCTAACCCTTCTGCTGGTAAGCCCATAGAAGTTAATGTTGTGATTAGAACGACAATTGAAACTCCGGGGACGCCTGCCATACCTTTTGAAGCAACCATTAAAGTAAGCATAAGCATAAGTTGCTGGCCTATTGACATATCAATACCATACATTTGCGCAACGAATAATGCAGCAATTGATTGATATAATGCAGAACCATCTAAGTTAAATGTATAACCGATTGGCACTACAAATGACGTAACGTCCTTTGGTGAACCGAATCTCTCCATTTTTTGCATAATGATTGGAAGTACGGATTCAGAGCTTGACGTTGAAAATGCTAACAGTAATTCATTTTTTAATATTTTCATTATAGAGAAAATACTAATACCACACATTTTTGCTACAATGCCTAAAATGACAACAATGAAGAAAATCATTGCACCAATTACAACAAGTAATAATTTTAATAAAGGTAACAATGCTGAAGCACCGAATGTCATAATTGTAGTACAAATGAATGCAAAAACACCTATTGGTGCTAATTTAAGAATTTTATTAATCATCCAAAATATAGCTTCTAACGAACCACTCAAAAAATCTTTAACTGGTTTTGCTTTCTCTCCAATCGCTGATAATGCAACACCAAAAAACACAGCAAAGAAAATAATAGGTAAGAGCTCTCCTGCAGTTAAAGCTTCAAAAAAGTTCGTTGGTACTATCCCAACGATTGTATCGATAATATGATTTCCATATGTAGACTCCTCAGCAGCTTTTGCTGAAGTTTCATAATTTGAAATGTCACCTTTTGGTAATTTATCTGGATCTAGTCCACTACCTGGTTTAAATACATTTGCAAAAACTAGTCCTAATCCGATTGCTATTGTTGTTATAATTTCAAAATACAAGATTGTTTTAAAGCCATAACGACCAACAGTTTTAGATTCACCTACATTTGATATAGATAAAGCTAATGAACAGAAAACAACTGGTATTACGATCATTTTTATTAAATTCAAGAAGATATCGCCAAATGGTTGAATATAGTTCGCGACTTCATCGTGCCCATAGAGTAATAAACCTACGACCACACCTAATACTAATGCAATAATTACCTGCATTGGTAAACTAATTCTTCTAATAATTGCCATGATATACGCTCCTTCTTCTGACATCGCTTAATTATATCAGAATAGCTTTCCCTGTAATTACAAAATTTTCTACTAAAAATGTCATTTTATACTTTAAATGTCTTTATACAAAATTAATTAATATTTAAGTAACATAATCGGTTTATAATTTTCATAAAAACGTCCTAATACTACAGTACCAATAAGTATAAAAATTTAATCCCATATATAAATGCTTCTATCGACCTTCCTTTTTATGTATTTCCCTTATTTTTTATATTTGAGTAACTTAAGATTTTACAACAAGCGATTATTGATGGTTTGTTTTCACTTTACTAATTCATACCAAAAAGCGTAGCTACAATATTTGTAGCTACGCTTTTATTTTAAAACTTATTATTATTTCTATAGTTAGTCTTTAATTTTATAATCTTTTTCAAATGCATTATGTTTGGCGCCTTTGATATCTTTATTTGTTTCTGGATCAAAACCTTGAACTACAATTCCTGTAGTCATACTGATTGGTTGAACTACATAAGTATGTTTTGGATCATCTTTAAATTTAACTTCTTTATAAAACAACCCTTTTTTAGCACTGTACAGCGTTTCTTCAGATTTAATTTTCTCTGTCAAATTTTGGTCTTTCATATAATGATCAACTAATTCTAAGTGTTTATGCCCTTGGTATGTTCTCATAGCAAAGAAAAATACAATTGAAATTATAAGCGCTAAAACTAATACACCCATAATTTTAAAAAATGTCTTCATTTATAATCTCCTCTAGTTAACGCGATATCTTTCTATAGTAAAGTAAGTCATTAACCTAATATGTAAGTCATATCTTACTCAAATCATTAGTGCTCGCTCATTTAAATTCATAATAATAATAGTATGACTGATTATAAAGCAATTATAAAGCGTTATAACTGTTTTGTAACAAAATCTCCTTATATTTCAGTACATTCCAAGCCTCAAGTTAATATTTCTTAATATCATTTAATGCATCAATCATAATTTCAAGGTTAGTCGTATTGATTTAAAGCTTAGAATATATATATGATTTCAAGGTAATTAAGACGTGTAGAATGTTATAATATTAAATTTCCACCTATATAATAAGATAATAGTTAAAAAATAGTATAAAAAGCTATATCTAAAGGTGCGCAACCGTTCCTTGACAATGAATGATGTTCATAATATGGTTAAATTTCAAAAGGGGTGATTAAATGGAGGAAAAGGACAACTACCTAGAAAAGCAACTATGCTTTCTATTTTATGTTTCTTCTAAAGAAATAATTAAAAAGTATACTTCTCATTTAAAAGAGTATGATTTAACATATACAGGTTATATCGTTTTACTCGCAATTAAGGTGGACGAAAAAATTAATATTAAGACGCTTGGAGAGCGTGTCTTTTTAGATTCTGGAACACTTACACCTTTGTTAAAAAAACTTGAGAAAAAAGGTTACGTAACAAGAACTCGTGAGATTGATGACGAACGTAACTTACAAATTGCACTTACTGATAAAGGGACAAACGTGCAAGAACCACTTTCAAAAGTTTCAAAAAAAGTCTTTGGTGAATTCGACATGGACATAGATGAAGCTATAGATTTAAAAGATACATTGCAAAAATTTGTTAATAAACATTTCACGAAAGATATTTAATTCATATGGGGTTTGTTGAGGTTAAATGGGACAATGTAATACATACATAACATTTTTATCTTCGACTCACCTCTTTTTAATTCTACTTACTACAATACCCACTTGCTTTACTTTACGCCTATAACTAAACTATCAAAACACTTATTGTAAAACAGGTTCTACATACTATCGATGCATTTTAAATGTTTCAACTTTCATGCTAAAATAATATGAATACAACGTTTAATAGTTTGACTTTGATTTTCTTTGACTATTTTATTATAATATATTTGTAAGTAAACTAAGTTTTCACCTTGATTTTATATTTTTTATAACTTAAACTTCAATTCCATTCGATTAAATATAGCAATTAAACTACGTTGAGGAGAGATGTAGCATGACTTTTGAAAATAAAAATTTTAACAATCCGTTTATCGATGTAAATCCAGGTGATTTATTCAAAGATTTTGGAAAACAAATTTTCGAACATTTTCCTGGCAATGAGCGTATTAAATCAGATATTAAAGAATTAGACAACGCCTATATTGTCGAAGCTGAACTTCCAGGTATTAAAAAAGAAAATATTAGTTTAGAATTTGAAAATAATTTGCTAACGATTGAAGGTAAACAAACTGTCGAAGTTCAAGATGAAAACGACAATAAACATGCAATACACCAAGAACGTAACCATAGTGATTTGAGCCGCCAATTCCCATTTGAAAATGTTGATGATTCTAGTATCAAAGCTTCTTATGAAAATGGCCTACTCACTGTAACGTTGCCTAAAAAAGAGCAAAAAGAACAACCAAAGTCTAACATCAAAATAGACTAAACATTTGTAGATAATAAATAGCGCTACATTTCCAACATATGGTAATGTAGCGCTATTTGTTATCTTAATTTTAATTTCTGCCTATTGTAAGAAATCCGTCTCAATTTTTCTGTTTTTACGACATGTAGCATGGTAATAAGGCCAATAAAACCAAAGAATGCTAAAAATAGGGAATCCCTTATCTAACTACTATGGGATTCCCTATGCATTTTATTCAATTTATCAAAATGGTGGCATGCCTAACACTTCTTCATCAAAACTTTCTGGAATAAGGACTTTTCTCATGATAACCCCTAAATCTCCATCGTTACTCTCATGCTCAGCGTATATTTCATAACCACGTTTTTTATAAATATCTAGTAACCAAGGATGTAAACGTGCAGATGTGCCAAGTGTTACTGCTGGTGCTTTAAGCGTATCTCTTAAATAAGTCTCCTCAACATATTTTAACAATTGACTTCCTATACCTTTACCATCGTATGATGGCTTCGTAGCGAACCACCAAACAAATGGATATATTGATAGACGTTGTTTTCCTTCCCAAGGATAACGTACTGTGAGCGTTGAAATTATGTCATGCTCGTCTTCTAGTACAAACATCGTACTTGTTTTAATATTCTTTTTAACTAACTCAACATTCGCATTAACTGATGGCCAATCTATACCTAATTCTCTTAACGGTGTAAAAGATTCATACATCAATTTGTGTAATGCCTCCGCGTCAGACTCCACAGCAACTCTTATATTATAATCAGACATTTTGTCACTCCTTCTCAATTTATAGCTTATTAATTCATGGATAACATCCCTAAAAAAATCATAAACCATTTACAATCATATCAATACAATATGGTTTCTTAATTATTGAGTCAATTATTATGTTTTAAAAATGAAAAAAGCACCATCACAAAATAAATTATGATCGTGCTTGTTATTATTATGAATGCCATTAATCATGTAAGCTATTTCGTTTACCATTTAAATACGCATAAACTAGACCAACGAAAATACCTCCACCAATGTAGTTACCTATAAAGGCGAACACAATATTTTTCAATACGTGTAACCATGACACTACATCAAAATTATAAAAAATCATACCTGCATAAAGTCCTGCATTAAATACAACATGCTCATAACCCATAAATACAAAGACAATGACTCCACTAGCAATGAAAAACGCTTTAGTTAGACCATCTTTAAATTGAATTGATAAATAAATACCAATATTAATAAAGAAATTACAAAAAATGGCTTTACCTAAAATGTCATACCATGTGGCATCTATCGTCTTACCATTAACAAGCTTCGTTAAGCTTGTAACCATGTCTGAAGTCATGATTGGGGTGAATTTCATTAAACCAAATAAGATAAATCCACCTATTATATTAAAAAGAAAACATACCATCATAATACCCAATGCTTTATTCATACCAATAACTTTATAATACCAACCGACCGTTAAAAACATAAAGTTACTCGTTAATAATTCTGAATGTGAAAGTACAATTAAAATCAAGGCTAAACTGAATGAAATAGCTCCCATTAAATTAATTAAACCTTCATTTGCACCTGCAAATTGTGTTTTTATAGCTAGCATAAATACAGTTACGATTGCTAGTAAAAACCCTGACATGATTGATTTAAGCGTATAACGACCAGGTGTCTGATCAAACAATACTTCCTTCATTTGTACTTGATTATTAATATTATCAATCGTTTCTCTCGACATGTATGTATCCTTAACAGATTTATTATTATCTACCAAGAAATACGCCCCCTTTTCATTTCAAAAAAATGATAATTACTCTATACCAATAATGTTATTATATTCGTTTCAGTAGATATTTAATAGTCAAAAAATAAGTTTTTTTATTTTAAAAATTAATATATTGCACGTTAGCCTAAAATAACGTAAAATTCACTTGTACTAGAAATAAACACAAGTAAAACCTAAAGGAGGTATATACTTGAATACACAATTCTCTGTTTCAATCCATATTCTCTCCCTGTTAGCTATAAAAAACGAACCTGTTTCAAGTCAATATATCGCTGACAGTATTAATAGTAACGCCACTTTAGTGAGAAAATTATGCCGCTATTTAAGAGACGGTAATTTTATACAGAGTAGCCAAGGTATCGCAGGTTACAGTTTAACTCATTCACCCCATGATATTAGATTAGGTGATTTATATAAGCTGATTTTTTCTAACACAACCCACTTCGCAAAAATTCATTGTCATACGAACACTGATTGTCCTGTCGGGAAAAATATTACGCACGCACTTGACGAAATATATAGTGATGTAGACGATACGCTTATAAATAAACTTAACACCTATACGATTAAAAGTGTCATCGATTGCTTTTAAACAAATAACGCTTGATTATCTTGCTATGTGCTTAATTTTCATTAAGTTAAAACAAGATAATCAAGCGTTTTATTTTTGTGAAGGAATATAAAAATGAGCGTTCTTATAATGGTATATTAGATGTGAACAATCAAACGGTACGCCAGTTGTTGTATAAAATACTTGTTCATAATTTAAGCAAGGATTACCCTCATCTAATTCTAGTAATTCAGCTTCGTCTTCTTCCAATTTATCTACATTAAAATAAATATCTGAAAATCCAATTTTTACTTTTAAATTTTGTTCTAAATATTTAAATATAGATTTTTCTGCTATAGATTCATTTAAAAATAGCACGATATCTTTATTAAAATACGACTGCTCGAAACAAAATATTTCGCCGTTTACATATACGATACGCTCTAAAACATAGACTAATGTATCATTATCTAACTTTAATTTTTGTCGAACGCTTTCTGGTGGGATGACTTCCTCAACGCGCAACACCTTATTCGTTACATTTAGCCCTTTAAACTCGTCACTAAAGCCACCAGTTGAAAAGAGATTAAGGTATCCATCTCTTTTTTTATTACGTACATAGATCCCACTACCGCGTGCTTGATAAATATATCCTTGTTTTTCTAATATTTCCAAAGCTTTAATAATTGTACTTTTACTCACATTATATTTTATTTTTAATGCCTCAACACTCGGTAATTTATCTCCTGCTTGAAATTGACCGCTTTCTATATATTCATTCATTTGTTGAGCAATTTGTTCATACTTGAGCATACACTTACCCCTTTTATATTAAAATTCACCCAATTATAACATGAATGCCAATTTAAACTACCGCACTTTTAATTTGTTAAGGTCTTTACAAATTGTACCGGTACAATTAAAATGTAGGAAACGCTTCCACAAATTGTGTTTATTAACTTATTAAAGGAGTTGGGAAATGTGGCGGACAAAAAGAAAATACTCGCACAAAATATATTAGAGGCAGTTGGCGGTGAAGAAAACCTTGTTAATAGCACGCACTGTGCAACTAGATTACGATTAGTATTAAAAAGATCTATTCCAAATGCTAAGAAAAAAGTATCGGAAATAGATGGGGTCGTGACTGTTGTGGAAAATAATGGTCAATTTCAAGTTGTCATAGGAAATAACGTCGGTGAAGTTTTTAAATTTTTCGAAACTTTAACAAGTGAACAACAAACCGATGATAATGAACAATCTAAAAATAAAGGGTCAATACTCAATCGTGTCATCGCGACAATGTCTGCAGTGTTCGCACCATTTATTTACATTTTAGCTGCTGCTGGTATATTACAAGGTTTATTAATAATCATAAAACTGATTGTTCCAGCTTTTGAAAACACCGGTACTTATGAAGTTTTTAATTTCATGTCCTGGGCTCCTTTCACATTCTTGCCTATATTCATCGCAATTACGGCTTCACGACATTTTAATGTAAATACTTATATTGCAATTGCTTGTACTGCAGCATTGGTAAGTCCCGATTTAACAGGAATGGTAGAAAGAATACAGGATGGAGAAACAATTAAATTATTTGGCATGCCTCTAACAGAGACAAGTTATACTTCATCTGT
Organism: Staphylococcus sp. NAM3COL9; assembly: GCF_001431205.1. Classification (GTDB taxonomy): domain Bacteria; phylum Bacillota; class Bacilli; order Staphylococcales; family Staphylococcaceae; genus Staphylococcus. The sequence continues at coordinate 209,523 of NZ_LGPC01000016.1, forward strand.
ATTGCCGCCGTTGTTCTTAGTTTGGATATTATCCTATGTTGAAAAATACTTAAACAAATGGATACACGATGTAGTAAAACCTTTATTTACACCTTTTTTAAGTATCGTTATTATGGTTCCTGTTACATTACTCGTTATTGGACCTATCACTACACTTGGGGCACATGGTATTGCCGCTGGTTTCAACTTTCTTGTTGAAGTTGCACCATGGTTAGCTGGCGCGCTTATTGGCGGTTTATGGCAGATTTTTGTAATCTTCGGTGTACATTGGGGAATCACGCCTATGGTTTTAGCAAACTTTGAGCAACATCAAAGTGATTCTTTCCAAGCCTTTCAAACAATTGCCGTTATTTCACAAATCGGTGCTGTTATCGGTGTGTTAATTAAATCTAAACGTACAGAAATTAAACGTGTCGCTTCTTCAGCAGGTGTTACAGGCATTTTCGGAATTACAGAACCTTCAATATATGGCATTAATTTACGCTTTAAAAAGCCCTTTATCATTGCGTGTATCAGTGGTGCCTTAGGGGCATTTGTCGCAAGTTTCTTTAATCCTAAATATTATGCATACGCGGGCCTACCTGGACCTATAACAATTATTAATGGCTATAGTCCTGATAATCCTTCATCTATTTGGGGAATCCTATTAGGATCATTAATTGCTATCGTTTTACCTATTATATTAATTCAATTCTTGGGTTATGGTCATGATACGACAGAGGAAGTAAAAGACTCAGAAGTTAACTCAAATACTATTCCACAAGCAGTCCCAACAAATAGTAACCTTGAAACACATGTTCATAGCCCTTTAGATGGGCAAATCATTCCTTTAACTAAAGTCGATGACCCTATTTTCTCTGAAGGTATGATGGGTCAAGGTATTGCTATAAAACCTGGAAATAATACAGTTTATGCACCACTTGAAGGTATCGTAAGTATGATTGCTGCAAGTGAACATGCAATTGGTATTACATCTTCTGACGGTGTAGAACTATTGATACATGTTGGTTTAGAAACTGTAGAGTTAAAAGGAGAAGGTTTTGAATTACTTGTTAATGAAAATGATGAGGTCAAACAAGGACAACCTTTACTGCATTTCAATCAAAAATGGCTTGAATCCAATGGCTACGATACTGTGATTCCAATTATCGTCACTAATTCGGCTGAATTTAGTGAAGTAATTACTACGGATGCATTACAAATTTCGCAAAATGATAAATTACTAACAATTATAAAGAAATAATAAGAATAAAGGAGTATATAATAATGACAAAATTATCAAAGGACTTTTTATGGGGTGGCGCTCTTGCTGCCAATCAATTTGAAGGTGGTTACAATAAAGACGGAAAAGGATTAAGTGTTATTGATGTAATGACTAATGGAGAACATGGCAAGCCTCGTGAAATCACACAAGACGTAGACCCAAATAAATATTATCCAAATCATATAGGTATAGATTTTTATAATCGTTATAAAGAAGACATTGCATTATTTAATGAAATGGGACTAAATTGTTTACGGACGTCAATCGCTTGGTCTCGTATCTTTCCTAATGGAGATGAAACAGAACCTAATGAAGCTGGACTACAATTTTACGACAATATTTTTGATGAATTATTAAAATATGGTATTGAACCAGTGATTACTTTGTCCCATTTTGAAATGCCTTTACATTTAGCACGAGAATATGGCGGTTTTAGAAATAGAAAGATAGTAGATTTCTTTGCTCATTTTGCAGAAACTGTATTCAACCGTTATAAGGATAAAGTTAAATATTGGATGACTTTTAATGAAATTAATAATCAAATGGATATAGATAATCCGATTTTCTTATGGACAAACTCAGGCGTTCTTATCGAAGAAGATGAAAATCCAGAAGAAGTATTGTATCAAGTCGCACATAATGAATTAATCGCGAGTGCAAAAGCTGTAAAAATCGGAAGAGAAATTAATCCTGATTTCGAAATTGGTTTAATGATTTCTCATGTAGCAATATATCCTTATTCTTGTAATCCGGAAGATATGATGGAATCAGTAAAAGCCAACCGACTTCGCTTCTTCTTCCCAGATGTTCAAGTTCGAGGGTGCTACCCTAGCTATGCAAATAAAATGTTAGAACAAAAAAAATATGATATTGGTTGGCAAGAAGGCGATGACAAAATATTATCGGAAGGTAAAGTTGATTATATTGGTTTTAGCTACTATATGTCTACCGCTGTTAAACATGATGCAACATCATATACTGGAGAAAATGTTACCAATGGTGGATTATCGAATTCTGTCGATAATCCTCATATTCAACAAAGTGATTGGGGATGGGCCATAGATCCTACTGGGCTACGCTATACTTTGAATATATTATATGATCGTTATCAAATACCGCTCTTCATTGTTGAAAATGGCTTTGGTGCTGTGGATGAAATTGATGAAAACGGTGAAATTCATGATACGTATCGTATCGATTATTTAAAAGCACATATTAATGCAGCAATCACAGCAGTTGACGAAGATGGTGTTGATTTAATGGGATATACACCGTGGGGTATTATAGATATTGTTTCTTTCACTACAGGAGAAATGAAAAAACGTTATGGTCTAATTTATGTCGATAGAGATAACCAAGGCAATGGCACTTTAGAGCGTAGAAAGAAAGATTCTTTTGATTGGTATCGTAATGTTATTGAAACAAATGGAGAATCATTAAATTAGAAAAAACGATAGTTATTTACACTGACCCCTGTGGTAAGAGGACTGGTCACCCTCTAATGCCTATGACCATGACCTAAGCAATCCATTATAAAAGATAATGATTTACTTAAGTTTGCACAAATAGTACTGTCGACAAAGCCAGAGACTTTGTCGACAATATCGAGAGTAGGATAGAAATCTTATTAGAACAATTAGATTTCTATCCTACTCTCTTTTTATAAAAATATTAGTTTTTATACCTACTTAACCCATGTAAACCATAGGCAAAGATACCGTATCCTGTTAATGTACGTATAAACCATTTAAATGTAGTATGACTCAAACTTTTTTCATTTAAAAATAACGCCGGTACTAGCGTACTCACTGAATATAGTCCAAGTAATTTAACATAACGTTTATTCAATACACTCACCTCTTTTCATATACCATTATATCGAAAAGAGGCTTCGAATAAACACGTGATTTTCAACATCTTATTGACTATTCTTATAATTTTGTTAAAAGTGTCTCTAAATTATCAAAAGTACTATTCATACCTTCTTCTACACCCATATCCAACAATTGTTGAGCTGCTTTAGGATCTGGCAATTCTGCTATAGATTTAATCGTGGTCAAACCTTTACTGTTTTCTTCTATATGAATGATGTTATGCATACCTGCCATTTTTTCATCAATATTACCATCTTTGTCTGCAAAGTAATCATAATAATCAATTAGCGTCGGTTCTTTCACTTCATTATAATTAGTCACAGTATAGCTTGTACCTTGAGGCGTACGTATGGCGAAAAATGCATGTCCATCAGTCTGAACATTAAATTTAAATACTTCAGTCTTTGCACCTTGGGGGTGAAACCATTGTTCAAATAAAGCACGGTCCGTATAAGCTTTAAACATATTTTGTGCCGTTGTATTAAAATCTCTCGTGAAAATTATTTTGTTTTCTTCAACTTGAACAGTCATTTATGATTCTCCTTTATTCATAATTACATATGATATTATCTTTTTCACTTTAGCATTTTTGCTATGGCTTTCAAATTCAAAGAAGTCTGCAAAATAAATTGAATCTCCATTTTGAGCAATTTGAGTGCCATGTATCGCTCCTAATTTGCCATGAGAAATATTATGGGTCACTTCCAATGCATCAATATCGACTTTATGTGCGTTTAATTCATCATAAAACGCTTCAAAACCATGTAATTCAAAAGCGCCAGGAACTTCCCATATAAAATCTTCTGTGACAGTTTCCAATAATTGCACTTTATCTAGTAATATTGAGCCTATTAAAAAATCTAACATTAGCTTTCTTTTGGGGGCATTATCACAATTTAAATCCCCCGTTAATTTAAATGGTAAATCTGACTCAGTTTCATTTTTAAAATTTAAGTCGATATCTGTTAATGCTTCATAAAGTATTTCAATCGCTTTAGGACCAATACCATGTATGCCTAATAATGTTGTGCGTTCATATTGTGCAACTTCTTCTAACGTTACGACACCTATATCATTAAGTGCTTGGGTTGCAGGCCGCCCTATTTTTGGTAAATCTGTCGACATCTTATCCCCCCTATCTTAATATCACTATACCCACTTCATCGTTTAATTATTTATCAACAACTTTTATAGTAGAGCAGTTCTAAATTAAAGAATAATATTTATATATTCTTTGATTATTGGCGTGAGAAAAAGAATAAGCTCATTAATCTATATAAAAAATAGCTACTAGATCGCCTATTTTAGGTATCTAGTAGCTATTTATTTTAATAAGGATTAGATCTTAAACCTTTGTTTTTATGTTAGTCTTCTAAAGCGAATTCTAAACTTGTTTGGAATTTTACATCTTTACCAACCATTACGCCACCTGTTTCAAGTTTTTGGTTAAATGTCATTCCATATTTTTCACGATTGATTGTACCATTTACAATAAACCCTGCAGTTTGTGCACCGTTTAATGGATTTTTGCTTGTACCTTCGTAAGAAGCATCAAAAGTTTCTTCTTGAGTTACATCTTTAATTGTTAAATTACCAGTTACTGATTTTTCATCTACTGAAGTAATTTCAAATTTAATATCTGGATAGTTTTCAGTATCAAAGAAATCTCCAGTACGTAAGTGACCATCACGGTCTGCTACGTTTGTATCAACCGATTCTGCTTTAATTACGACTGTACCTTTAAGTGAACTTAAATCATTGAGATCACCTTCTAAGTTTACATCGAAATCTTTAAATTTTCCTTTGATATTTGAAATCATTAAGTGCTTAATTGAAAATTCTACTACTGAATGTGCTGGATCAAAATTAAATGTTGTCATAAAAAACATACCTCCAAAGTATTATTAGTTTTAGTTGATACATTTAGTATACCAGATATATTTATTATATCAAGTGAAAAGTCTAAGCTTTTCATCTCCTTTAATTTCATTCCCTTAATTCACTTTTTTATTCATTTCAAATTTAAAAAATGAATTAATTTACAGTAATTTCAATTGTTAATGAGCCAACATCTCTGTTTTAATTTCTTTACTATTTAATTCTTTAGGATAATATGTTGGCCAATTATCTAATTCTTTCATCACTTTTTCTTTATCATCACCTATAAAGATATGATAATGATGTGCTTTCTTAGGTGCAATATTATGGTCACTAAATTGGACATACTTAGGTAAATCCTTACCTTCATTATCTACTAATTTAAATGTATACCTTACGCCTCTATTACCTTTTTCATATTTCAAAATATCTTTGCCATCATACTTATATTTACCTGTCGCTTTTTTGCCTTTCTTTTCAAACGTAATTGAGTCGCTTGTGATATTGATATTATCTATATCTGTTTTATAACCCTTTTCGTAATATCCTTTATATTCTTTTGCTGTCATTACATCATCTTCTTCAGCTTTATGCTTCATCACATCATCTAATGATCCATCTTTCAAATATGGATATACTGATTGCCAGTCACCTTTATAATCAGCTAATGGTCTATCTTTAACTTGATCATCTTTAAAGTAACCCTCTGAAATAGCTTTTTCATGTTTGCCTTGCTGTTTGTCATCATTTACTTTGATATCGTTACTTAAAGCTTTATCAATATTTTCTATATTTTTATTCATAAGGGATTGATAGGTTAAATCCTCATCCTGCTGTTGTGCTTTATTAAGTGATTCCATATTATAAAATTTTAATGGTTTAGCCTTTGTTTCTTTACGAATTGTATCTGTAACTTTATTTGAGACATTATCTTCATATAAAATATGTTTTGCTCCTGAATCATTAATCTCCTTTACTATTTTTGTTAAAGCTTTTTGAGATGGATCTTCTGCATTCATATTTTGGACACCTTTTTGTACAAAGCCATATCTTTCGGATAAATAACCCATTGATTCATGAGAAATAAACACAGCATTATCTTGTTTATCTTTCGTAATGTCTTTCATTTTGTCATCTGTTTTTTTCAGTTCTTTATCTAGTTTTTTATAATTCTTTTCATAATCATTTTTGTGTTTTGGATCTTTTTTAATTAATTCATCTTTGATTTCTTTTGCGAAAGTTTGATTGAATTTAGGATCTAGCCAAACATGTGGATCATATCCTCCATGATGATGTCCCTCTTCCTCGTGGTCATGCCCATCTTCATCATCATGACTATGTTGATCTGTAAGTAGTTGTGATTTATCTAATTTATCTTCTAACGCTAATTTTTTATCGTCATTTTTTATCGTTGAAGCTACTTTTTTCGCAACAGGGTCTAAGTTGTCACCTGTGTATAAAAACAAATCTGATTTACTCGCGTTAATTATGTCTTTTTGCGTTGGTTCATAGCTATGTAAGTCTGTGCCTGCTGGATATATAGATTCTACTGAAACATGCTCTCCTCCAATTTCTTTAGCAAATGATTTTAACGGGAAAACTGTTGTATTAATTTTTATTTTTTCTTTGCCACTTCCTGTTTCGTTCGTATCAGCTTTGCCGCATCCTGCTATGACAACTGCAAATGTAATAACCAAAGATATTATGTATAGTGTTTTTTTCATGCTACATCCTCCTACAAATAGTAACTCTTACGATTTAAAATTATAAACTGCCCATTAACAAAACGCAATACTAAATAATAATTATTACGATTTATTTTCAAGTAAAAAAAGTCTAAAGTACAAACATTGTTATTACAATGTTTGTACTTTAGACCAGTTACTCACTTATTTTTTTCTATTAAATTTTTATAATTTTCGTAATCATATGGATCTTCTACTTTTTCTCCACCAATATAAACTGTTGGTGCTGTATCAATATTTTTGTCTTCAGCTTGTTTTTGATCTTTCTTAGCTGCTTTCCATGATTTACTGTCCTTAGTTTTATAATCTTTTTTAATTTTTTCTTTTTGTTTACTGTCGATACTTAACTTATCGATTTGTTTATCTACAAGTGACTCAGTTATCCATGCTTTTTCACCATCACCTTGTTGTACAAACATTAATTTTTGAAAATCTAAGTATTGCTGAGGTGCAATTTGCTGTACTGCATGACCAGCTCTTGATCCAATAATTGAATCATCCTCAAGAAAAGCCATATTCACGAATTGGTAATCAACTTTATCTTTATCTATATAATCTTTTTTAAGTTTAGGCATAATATTACTTTCTACTTTTTTACAATAGGAACATTTAAAATCACCATATTCTATAATTTTAATTTTCCCATTGTCATTTTGCTTGTCATCTTTATGTGCATCCTCATCACTTGAACAAGCAGTTATCAATAACATAGTAGCTATCAACCCTAAACATAGCCATAATTTTTTCATATGCTTTCCAACACACCTCAATTGTAATTTTAAAATATCACTAAATAAAATTATTCTTCAATATCCATATTTTCTTCTTTATAATCAGGTTCATGTTTGTGTGTATATGCTTTCGAATTAAAATCTTTTAAATGTATTGCTTTATCGTTCTCAAATTTATAAGTATAATAATGTACCTCTTCGTCTTCTTTAAAAGGCTTATAAGCAAGCATGACATATTCACCTTTTTCATAAACATATATATTCGCATTCTTTTTGTCGAATTTTTCTTCAAGATCACCTTTTTGTTTTTCAGATGAGTTTTTTTGGTATGTTTGCTGTTTATTTACTGCTTTATCTATTTTATCAGCATACTTCCCACTACTACAGCCTGCTACAATAATCGTCGATATAGCGATCATGGTCAATAATTTTTTCATTATTTGGCACACTCCTAAATCCAGTTTAACTACTCATGAATCACCTTTAAAATATACTTCCTCCATAAATATTATCATACAATGAATAACTTAAATGTTCTAGATTGATTTTAAATTCATTCTTTTTAAATAATTGCTTTTTACGAATAAAAATTCGGCTCGACAATTTATGTCAGGCCGAATTTATTATTAATGTGCTAAGCATATTTTAATTGCTAATGCACCATAATTTAATTCATCAGTTTGCGAATATATTTGATATATAGCTGCTAATTTTTGAGAAAGCTGTTCTTCCTCTTTAGCACCAATTTCTTGATTCGTATATTGATTAATCAACGCTTGAAATGAAGGGAAATCCATTGTTTCTGTGACTACTACGTTGACTTTTTCATCTGTATCGAGATTTGTAAAAATAATGGTATCTCCATTTTGTACTTCTTGTCTTTTTTCATCATTTAATCTTACTTCGATTGTTTTCGTCCCATTTTTAACTAAATGAAATGGTTCATTATTTAACTTCATCGAATGTTCTATGATACATACACTCCATTCTTATATTTATGCTTAAAAATATCACAATTACAAATCTAATTACAGTGTTGTCTATAGTTCTTCGTAACATTAATCTATGAATTTTTTTGTTCTGCTCGTATTTTACGCTGACTTTTCAGCATAAACACACTGAGTAAACTGATAATAGAAATAATAACAGCAAACCAAAATGCTCCATGATACCCACTTAATAAAGCTTCATGTTGTATTTGAACTGCCATTTCTTGTTTTCCTATACCCTTATAATTACTCATATCAGGTGTAAAGTTTTTAGAAACTTGGGTCATCACAGTAATTAAGCCAGCTGTACCAATAGAAGCTGAAATTTGTTGTACTGTATTCGTCATTGATGAACCATGTGCATTCATCTCACGTGATAATTGATTCATTGTATGTGTCATTAATGGCATCAATCCTAGTGCAATACCTATCATACGAATTGCATATACCGTTGCAAGAATTGCTGGTGAAGTATGTTCATCCATTATTACAAAGTAAGAAGTAGTTATTACGACAATGGACATACCAATTAATGCTAATATTTTAGCACCATGCTTCTCATATAAAAATCCTGAGGCTACTGACATTATACCCATAACGATTGCACCTGGTAATAATATAAGACCAGATTGAAGCGCTGAGTCTTTCATTATATTTTGCACGAACATTGGTAATATTGTTTCAGATCCAATCATTGATATCATTGTAAATGCCATAATCGTAATACCTACAGCAAATTGACTGTTTTTGAACACTGAAAAATCTAGTAATGGCGTCTTTAATTTTGTTTGGCGAATAATGAAAATTGTTACTAAGATAAGTCCGCCTATTATAGTTGTTAAAACTACTGGATCACTCCAACCATCACGTGAAATCGAACTTGTACCATAGAGTAAACCACCAAATCCTAGTATGGATAATATGATGGATAATACGTCAACTGGTACTTTTCTATTCGTACCCACGTTTTTCACAAACTTAAAGGCACCGATGAATGTTAATGCTGCGATTGGTGCGACAACAAAGAATAGTGAACGCCAATCGAAGTATTCAACAAGTAAACCTGATAACGTTGGCCCTATAGCTGGTGCTAAACCAATCACTAAACCAAACGTCCCCATATACTTACCACGTTCATGAGGTTCAAAGATATCTAATATTGTAGTCATCATCAGTGGTAACATGATTCCAGATCCTAATGCTTGAACAATTCTTCCGCCTAAAAGAATAGAAAAGTTAGGGCTAAATCCTGCAATAATAGTACCTATAAAGAATATAAATATGGCTGTTAAAAATACTTTCCTAGTTGAAAATCGTTGAATCACCATCGCTGACAATGGAACAACTACGCCATTTGTTAATAAGAAGGCTGTTGTAAGCCATTGCACTTGTGTGTAATCTATTTGAAAATCTTTCATTATACTTGGTAATGCTGTTGTTAATAGCGTTTCATTTAAAAGTCCGAAGAAACCGCCAAGCAACATCATTAATATCATTAAAATTTTGGTTTTTTGATTCATATTCTGTCTCCTGTTTTCCTATTAGTCTATCAAGCATAAAATAGCTGCATTTATGCATTATACATATATTTCAACGACATCACATTAAATATACTTAAAAACATGACAAATCGTCGTAATTATTTTTTAATACAAAAAAACCTTTTTAAATCGAAATAATTACTATTTACAAAATGTTTCTGATACTTCATAATACGCATAGATAGAGGAGGTTATATTTTATGAAATTAGATGTGCAAACAGCACGTCGTAACTTAAATAGTCCTAATATAAAGACACGAAAACGTACGCGTAAAATGATTCAACAACACAAGCGCAATAAATAATATTTCTACTTAAATACTATAGTGTAATCCATCTTCAAAATTATAATGACATCTTAAATTCCTTCCAGAATAATGTTTGTCAATTTCTATTAAATTATGCATATTTTCTATATAATTTAAATTCCATATAACTAAATGACAAAGATGTTTAGTCACAAAATTTTGTCAACAATATATAACAGCCCTGATCTTCATAAAAATTCAAGGCTGTTATATATTGCATTCAATTTATTACTTACCTTTTATTATAAATAATATTTATCCGTAACTTTTAAATCATTTGTTAATTCATAAATAAGAGGTGCGCCAGTTTTTATTTCATAATCAACAATATCTTCGTCAGATACATCCTCTAAATATTTAATTAGTGCGCGTAATGAATTACCATGAGCAGACACTAACACTGTTTTCCCATCTAATAACTGTTGAGAGATTTGATCATTCCAATATGGTATAACTCTGACCAACGTATCTTTTAAACTTTCAGATTCTGGCATAACTCTTCTATCTATAAGCTCATATTTTCTATCATTCAAATAACTTTTTCGTTGTTCTCCACTTTGGTTTGGTGGTGGCGTATCATATGATCGTCTCCATATATGAACTTGGTCTTCACCAAATTCTTCTCGAGCATCATTTTTATTTAAACCTTGCAATCCACCATAATGACGTTCATTCAATCTCCAAGATTTTATAATTGGTATAAATAGTTGATCAGATTCATTTAACAAATGATATGTTGTTTTAATAGCTCTTTTTAACAGGGAAGTGTAAACAATATCAATTTCTACACCTTGATTTTTTATTTTTTTACCAGAAGTAATTGCTTCATTTCTACCCTGTTCAGATAAGTCTACATCTGCCCATCCTGTAAATAAGTTTTCAGCATTCCATAAGCTTTGCCCATGTCTACATAAAATTAATTTTGGCATAATATTTCCTTCTTTCCATTAAATAAAATATGGTTTTATACGATATTTACAGGAATGTTACAGCAATAATACTTATTACTTATAGTTGCAAAGCTGGACACTCACGTATTCCTGTACTAACTATCGCCTTTCTATATTAAAATTATAACAATTTACACTTTAGTTTTGAAATAATTGTCTTCATTTATTCATAAAAGATACTTTCTTTTTATTTTTCTGTAACCTACTGACCATTTTTTGATGTTACAGTTATAAACGTTGAATTAAGGAAACAATAAATAACTATTATTCATTAAATTTTAAAGTATTTAAGTGTAAAAATGTGACCTGTGATATTTATCATGTATACAGGTAAATCAATTAGGAGGATTAAAAAAATGAAAAAATTATTATTAGCATCTTTCGCATCGATTACTATTGCAGCAACTGGTTTAGGCGTAAGTTCAAACGTCTCAACAGCAGATGCAGCTGAGACGTCAACACAACAAACTACTCAAACTAACAATGACGTATACAGTGAATTTATAGAAGCAGGCGGCACTAAAGCACTATGGGATAATATTGTAATGCCTGAATCAGGCGGTGACCCTGAAGCAGTAAACGAATTAGGCTATAAAGGTTTAGGACAAACTAAAGAAGCTTGGGGCTCTGGATCTGTTGAAGAGCAAACTAAAGGTATGATTAACTACGCTGAGGACCGTTACGGTTCAATCGATGCAGCAATTGATTTCCGTCTAGCTAATGGCTGGTGGTAAGCAAAACAATGAGTTCAAGTATTACACGTAAAAATGTAATGCTTGAACATATAATTAATCTGTAGGCCTGAAATTAGTTTTAGGTCTCTTTTTATGTTATTAACTAATTTATTTATCAAGCAATCACAATTTTCACTGACTTCTTACTAACAAATACAGCATGAGATGAAGATTACAGGCTAAAGACATCCCCTAGTAACCGAGTCTGAAATTCATATAGAAAAGTCGAAGTTATACTTACAAAAATGCAGACAAAAAAACTGTCAACAATGGTCGACAGTTAGAAATCAATTACAAGTATATTTAGTTTAAATATGATTTATTTTTCATTATTGTATGGATGCTGGTTCGGGATGTACATAAACTGAAGAAATACCCTTTTCATGCATATGCTGTTCTACTTTGTCACAGATATGGTGGGCATCTTCTAAAGATAAATCCGATTCTACGACAATAGTTACATCTACAAAGATACTACTACCATGGTATCGACCTTTAATATTTTGCACATCAATCACATCTTCTATTTCTAAAACATAATTTTTGTAAGCTTCTAATTCTTGTTCATTAAACCCATCACTTAAGGTAAAAATTGATTCTTTAAATATTCTAAAACCAGTATATATAATAAGTAAACCTAAAATCGTCGCTAGTACTGTATCAAGGATTGGCAAACCAAATTGTGTAAAAATTAAGCCTACAGCTGTTCCAATACTAACTAACGCATCTGATAGATTATCCTTTGCCGCTGAATTTAGCGAACTACTATTCGTACGTTTAGCTAACTTTTGATTAATATAAAACACAATCAACATAATAATGCCACTTATAACACTGACATATATCGTAATTACATTAGGTGCATCGTGATTATTAGAAAAAATCTCAGGAACACTTTCTATCACAACTTGTATACCTACAAACATTATAATAAACGAAACGAGTAACGTTGAAATATTCTCTGATTTTAAGTGTCCATAAGGATGGTTTTTATCTGCAGGTTTAATAGAAATTTTCAGTCCTATAATAACCGCTAACGAGACTACAATATCAGTCATATTGTTTAAACTATCTGCTCTAACTGCTGCTGAATCGTACATTGAGCCAACAATAAATTTGGCAATTGAAAGAACGATATATACAATTAAACTTAAATAAGCGCCCTTTTGCGCTGTTTTCAAATTTTCATTTTGTGTCATGTCTGATGTCCACCTTAATTAATATAGAACATTTATTATGACCTATCCCAAGCGTATTTACAACGATTTTTATTCAAAAATTATTTAATATAAATATTCTAATTATTTTTTTAGCCTTTCCTAAATAAAGGTGTTAAATTGTACAAAAACAAAAGTTATCACTGTTCTAACTTTACTTTTAAGTCTTTAAAAAATCAGTCTTTAAGTATATATTTTGATAAAACAAAAGTAATAGGTATCGTTATAATTAATCCTACAAAAGGTGCTATTACTGAAGAAATATGAAGCCACTGTACGAATATATACAATAGCAATGTCTGCATGCCCATATTCACAACCTGTGTTAACGGAAATTGAATAAATTTACGCCATGTGGGTTTTACTTTATATACAAAATGGCAGTTTAAATAATATGAAATTATAAAACTAACCATAAAACCACTTACATGACTGACTAAGTAATTTAAATCTATTAATTTTAATAAGATAAGGTAGATGATGTAGTAATTTAATGTATTAATACCACCAACAATGATGAACTTTATAATTTCATAGTGGGTTTTATTTAAATTCATGAACTTACTCCTTTGATTCATATTTATAATTATTTCGCACGTTCTATTTGTTTTTTAGTATGTAAATTATCATTGCATTTCTAAATTCATATGGGATAATTACTTAGTTACAGAATAATTAAACTTGTATATAATAATGTATTAGAGAGAAATTTAAAGGAGTACTTAACATGGACAAAACTTCAAATCGCCAACTACCGCTAATTGTTATTATTGTGTTGGGTATTATGACTACTTTTGGTCCTTTAACAATAGATATGTACGTTCCATCATTACCAAGTGTACAAAGTGATTTTAATACAACCGTTTCTCAAGCGCAACTCACACTGTCTTTCGCTATGATAGGACTCGCAATAGGACAATTTATCTTTGGACCTTTGTCAGATGCATATGGACGTAAAAAGATTGCGTTGATCATTATCATATTATATGCAATTGCTTCATTTATTGCAGTATTCGCAACTTCGATGTCTACCCTATTAACAATTCGTTTGATACAAGGTTTGACTGGAGGCGGAGCTATCGTCATAGCTAAGGCCTCTATAGGAGATTTACATAAAGGGAAAACTTTAGCCAAAGGTCTAGCTTCACTTCTTGTCGTTAACGGGATTATTACCATTATCGCTCCACTTATTGGTGGTTATGCCTTAAGCGTCTCAAACTGGCAAGCTATTTTCTTTATTTTAACAATTGTTAGTATGATTATATTCTTTTTCGTCCTTTTCAAAATGGAAGAAACAAGAACAGCTGACCTTTCAAAACTTAACTTTGGTACCATTTTTAAAGACTTTGGTTATTTGTTGAAAAAGCCGACTTTTGTTATTCCTATGTTATTACAAGGACTGACATATGTGATGTTATTCAGCTTTTCATCTGCAGCCCCTTTTATTACACAGAAAATTTATGATATGACACCGCAACAATTTAGTGTGCTATTTGCGATTAATGGCATTGGGTTAATTATCATGAGTCAGCTCACTGCTATTTTAGTGGGCTATATAAATCGTTATATATTACTTATTGTACTAACAATGATACAAATTACAGGCGTCGTGTTAATTTGTATCACACTAATATTACACTTACCAACCTGGGTTTTAATTATCGCATTCTTCTTAAATGTTTGCCCAGTAACAGGTATTGGTCCGCTAAGCTTTACCTTAGCAATGGAATCACGTACAGGTGGTAGTGGCAATGCCTCTAGTTTACTTGGACTTTTCCAATTTATTCTAGGTGGTATGATATCACCGTTAGTTGGTTTACAGGGTGGATATAGTGTCATGCCATATTTAACGATTTTAGTTATCACTACAGTTCTCATCATTTCATTAGAACTAGGCTTAAAATTCACTACCAGAAAAAGTGTATTGAATAAATAGTCTATACAAAAGAGGTAGGGCGCCAGTCCTATTATAAAAGGGAGCTTCCAAATTTTTGGAGGCTCCCTTTTATTTTGTGTTATTATTATTTATCTAAACGATAGGAAGCCATATTTCTGTAATATATTCTTCTGATCTTATTGGCCCTTCTTTATACAACTCAAAAAATGGGGCATCGCGAAATTCATAATCTAATGTAGGTAAAATATGTCTATTTATCTTTTCCATACCTTTTTTAATAGACTCAGGCACTGGCCCTTTAGCATCAAAGACAATGTATCTGCCCTCAGATAATTCTATTCGATGCCATTGTCCTTCATCTGTATCATTGGTAACGCCAATGAGGCAATGCACTTCACTATTAGCAAGTGGCTTATAAACAGCTAATAGACCTTGCAATTGATGATTACCTAGTGGCATTAATTCCTGCTTTTTTCTATTATCATCAAAATCCATCCAAAAATTAAATATATCTTCTTGCGCTTTTTGACCAGTCGCATACTCCTTTTTCACACCTAAAACCGAAGTCTGTGATAGCGTCTCTAATCTGTATTCCATACACATCCGCCCCTTTTTGCTTATTATAACCAAAATGCATATGCCATTTCTATCGTGAACTATTATATGGATATTCAGGCATCTTAATATGCATCTTCAAATAATGGTTATATAATAAAATAAATTTCAAAACAAGTCCATTTTTTACAAATTAAGCAAGGAGTTATAGTATGAGTCGAAAAATTTTATCTGTAAAACCAATTAGTCAGCTTTTTCCTATTCCTATGATTATGGGGTGTGAAGGCGTATCCGCCGCCATGATACTACAATTTAATGAACACGCTATTCCAGCCACACAAATCATGAAACATTGGCCTAGACATGCAAATAATCCGTATAAAGGTTATGTAGGCCATCATTTATGGATTAAATGGGGGCATCATCAAACAATATTCCCGACTGCTTTAGTTCCTCATTTAAAACAATACGATGCATATATCAATAACAGTACTGGGCAATCTTTAAATGACCTATGTAACATTATTGATCAAGGTCAACCAGTTGTGATTTATCACACTGTGCTGGGTCAGCATCCTGCGAAACGTACATTTAAATTAGATAACCATCCAACTCAGTTAGTGTCCAATATTCATGTAACTGTACTGATTGGTTATGACGAACATCATTATTATTATATTGATCCATTATGGTCATATTTAAGCAAAATAATAATCGTCCCTGCAATCATACCCAATAAATTTCAAATGATTAAAATCAAAAAATCTAAATTAGAACAAAGTTATAACGCACCTGGTCGCATGAGTTTTTATATTCAACCATCAATATTGTTAACGAAATAAAAATGGGACGAGATAGAAATCTAATTTGATTTCGTATTCGCGCCCTCTACAAGATTACTCAAAAATTGAAATACTATATAATGCATGATTGATTTCTTGTTCTATATCAGATGATCGCCATTCTCTTTGATAACCTAAACATGGACAAATGTATGTGACACCGCGTTCTTCAAATGCATTTCTAAAATGAACATGCCCCATAATGCTATAGCGAATATCATATTGTTGGTATAAAGTATCAAAATCTGATGTTCCTATAAACGCATTAAAATAATCAAATATGCGATGTGGCATTGGAACTGAAAATTTCGGGTGCGTTACGATATGCGTCATAAGTATCACTTTTTTATGTTTAACTTTTTCAATATCCTTTGTCGTTTGTTTGGCTGCAATGCGAGATAGTTTTCTATCTTCCATAGGCCAATCAATTTTCACTTTATCTTGCCAAGTTGCACCGTAATACTTTCTACGAGCAATTCGCTCTATTGAAAATTTAGGATCCGCATACGTATAATCATACCAACCTGTGTTCCCGACAATGGCCCATTCATCATTTATGTCATAAGGCTTACCAATTAAGCACGACTCCATCGCCATATAAAAATCTAAAATTTCAGCTGATGTAGCACCTGTATCTGTAGCCCAAAAATCATGGTTGCCCGGAATAAATAACACTTTCATTTGTGTTATATTTTCAAGGCGCTCAATAAATTGTTGCGTTAAGTTATAATTATTAGAGATATCCCCTGCAATAAGCAACATTTCTATACCACGCTGATTTATAACTTTAATTAATACTTGTTGGTAATCTTCAGGTGTCAGTGTCTTATGTCTATCTACATGTAAATCTGAAATCATACCTATTTTCATTTTTATCACATTCCTCTATTTCATAACACTATCATTATTACATACTCTCTTATAGTTCATTAAGTAATCTGCACAATTTTTTGAGTTGTTCTAACTAATAAAACTACTATTAATCGATAATACAACATTATCCCGTAATATATTTATTTTACATTACTATTAAAAGTGTAAATATTTCTTTTTAAAAATAAATGATGCTATAATAATATCAATTTAGTATATAAAGGAGGACATTCTATGGAGTTTACGATTAGAGCCTTGTCCGAAAAAGATAAGCACGGTAAAGCGATGGTTCATTATGAAAGCTGGCTAGAAACTTACGATGATATAGCTAGGAATGATTACTTAGAAAAACTTGATAAAGAACAATTTATCAAGCAGTCCTCCTTGCATGATGTACCAACATTAGTTGCTATTGTAAATAACGAAATTGTAGGTTTTATTTCCTATGGCAAAACACAAACATCAACGTCTTCAGATGATTGGAGCGAAATTTTCGCATTATATTTATTAGAAGAATATCAGCATCATATGATTGGCTTTGCACTAACGCAACGTGCATTAGAGTTATCTTATCCAGATAATGTAATGCTATGGGTCGTAGAAGAAAATGACAATGCCATCCATTTCTATGAACAGATAGGTTTCAAACGAACATCTGAAAAAAAACCTACCTATTTCGGAAAAACGTATCATGAAATAAGAATGAATTTCACAAGAACTGAACACGACTATTAATACCATCATAATAAATAAGCGTACGCCCTACATAAAGTAGACGTACGCTTATTTATTATGCTTGACATTTTTAGTGTATTTCTCCTAATGCCACTTTGATATCTTTATCTGATTCAATGATTGCTTCAAGTGCGGCTTTCAAACCTTTAAAAATCGTCTCAATAGTCATCGATGGCTTTTCTACCTTATCTATAACTTGTTCAGGTATAAATGGCACATGGATAAAACCAAATTTAATATTTGGAAATTGTGTCGCCTGTAAGTAACCAAGTTGATATAAAATATGATTACATACAAATGTGCCAGCAGTATTTGATAAACGTGCAGGTACACCCTTTGATTTTATTGCTTCAGTCATACGTTTAACTGGTAGATTAGAAAAATAAGCAGATGCTCCTGTTGTTTGAATCGTTTCATCAATTGGCTGATTCCCTTCATTATCTGGAATACGTGCATCATCTATATTAATTCCAACTCGTTCTGGTGTTAATTCAAACCTGCCCCCTGCCTGTCCAATAGCTAAAACAATATCATATTCTTTTTGTTTTAATTGTTCTACAACGACCTCTTTACTTTTATGAAATACAGTAGGTATTTCTAATTTATCTATCTTATGACCTTCAATTTCATCTGGCAAACGTTTTACAGCTTCTAGAGCAGGATTAATTGTTTCTCCACCAAAAGGATTAAATCCCGTTACTAATATATTCATCATCTAATAACCTCCTTTATTTTAATTTATTAACTCACAGTACTCATGGTTTAGAAAGCCCAAAAATACATTAAACCAATGTGTACAAAAATTAATATAAATGCGATAGGTGCTTGTGCTTTAATAACACCAAACTCATCTTTCATTTCTAATAATGCTACTGGCAATGTATTAAAGTTTGCTGCCATAGGTGTTAACAATGTTCCACAAAACCCACCTGTCATAGCTAAAGCACCAGCTATAACAGGATCTCCACCTTGCGCTATAACAAATGGAATACCAATACTTGCCGTGATAACAGTAAATGCTGCAAAAGCATTTCCCATTAGCATCGTAAATAATACCATGCCTAATATATATGCTGTGGCACCTAATAAATGATTGCCTTCCGGTAAGAATGAAGATATCCCTTTAGAAATAACATCTCCAACACCACTAACAGTAAATAGCACACCTAAAGCTGCTAAAAACTGAGGTAATATACCTAAAGTGCCAATTTGTTGTGTTAATCTGTCACTATCATAGAGCACATATTTGCCATTAGGTTTAATTACAACATAAGCTGCTATTAAACCTAAAACAGAGGATACACCTAAACCAATTGCCCCACCTAAGGACGTCCAATTTGATACTGCAATGGCTGCCACAGCTAGTATAATAGCTGGAACAAATAATTTATTACCATATTTTTTTGCACCTTTATCCCCTATTGCCTCATCGACATCAATTATATTTTTAATTATCACTTGTTTAAATAATGTTAATCCACCCATTACTAAAATAAATATACCGTTTATTACATTTGGTATATAGGGCCCTATGATAAAAGTCGCTGCTAGCAAAATCCAAAATAGTGCTGTCCCATACTTTTTCTGATGTGATGAAGCTTTTAATACACGATACGCTGTATAAAGTAATTGTAAACCTATTAATATGTAAAAGAGCTCTAAAATATTATTTAATATGCTTTCACTCATTTTTATTCACCTGCTTCGTGCCATACTTTTTCTCTAAATACTTATCAAACCTTATATTATTAATCCATACAATAATAAAAACGATAATTGCAATTGGTAATGATGCTAAAACAAGATCTACTGCATCTACTTTAATGTCTAATGACTGAAACGTTCCAACCATAAGTAATACACCTGCCGCACCAACAAATAAATTTTGTCCAAAGAAATTACCATAATTTTCCATTGCAGATGCTTGTGCTTTTATCTTCTCGATATCTGTAGCATCGACCTCTTCATCTTTTAAATTATATCGTGTTTTTAATGCACCTTGTACCATAGGATTAATAAGTGGTCTGACAAATTGTGGATGTCCCCCTATACGAATCGACGCCACGCCCGCTAGCTCTCTAATCACTAAATAAATTGTCATCAATCGTCCACTCGTTACACGCTTCACCTTTCCTATTAAATTAGATGCTTGTTTTTTCAATCCAAATCTCTCTATTAATCCAACCATCGGTAAAGTTAAAATGAACAACGTCACCAACCTATTATCAACAAATGCTTTCCCTAATGTATCTAGAATTGCATATAAATCCAACCCTGACACAATTCCAGTAACTACTGCGGCAATTAAAATCACTGCAATAGTGTCGACTTTAAAGACAAATCCCAATATGATAATCAAAATTCCAATTAATTTTAACCATTCCATAAAACCCCTCCCTTTTACTATAGTATAAATTTATTATTCCTAAATACAATGAATTTTCAGAAAAATTATATTGATAACTCACTTTTACTAAAATCCACAAAAAAGAGTGGTAATATGAAATAAAATTGTGATTTCATATTACCACTCCTATAAGGTTAACTAGAAAGAGTCTTACTTCATAAATAAATGTTATTTACTTTAACTTAGACTATAAAAAACATTTTATAACCATTTCAATTCTGACTCAGGAACGTCATGTGAAGGTAATAGTGTCTCAACAATCAATATAATTGTACAAATTATTGATACAACATTTAATATAACTGCAACGCTATTAATCTGTATAATATCAAACAAGATATTAACGAATATCGATAAAATGATTAAGATGAGTCCAGTAATCCTTTTCCTGCCTGCATCGTAAAATCTTCTTAATGTCACTGAAACCATAGGTACCATGATTGCTAAAACAAATATACCAATAAGTGCAGATAAAATCGCTGCGACAATAAAAGCGCCTGTTATAAAGCTAATTGCACCTATTAACGCTACGATAAAGATGCCAATGATATGAACCAATACTGGTGTCCAGAACTCTAGTCTATCTGATTTTCCTTTAAAATCAGCATATCTCTTCCAAAAACTTTTATATGCCTCTATCATATTGTTACCACTCCATTTTCTTCTTATGGAAATACCTGTGCAATGAATATATTCACTAATATATCGCACTATCCTATAGACTAACAAGCCTTAGATGATAAAATTTATTTAACAAAAGATTACAAGCTATTCTTGTTCTGCTACTGAATCGATATAAGAATTAATAATTTGTTCTAAAACAATAGGTAATTCTTCAAATGCACTTTTTTTATGCAAACGTTCACTGAATTTATGCGCGTCTTTACCTATCGGTCCACATAACAATATCGGTGCACTAATAGCTTTAATTGCTTCAAATGGTAGTTGATATGTTTTATTAAAATTAGGTGTATTTTTTTCATAGGCAGCAATTTGTTCCATATCTCCATCAAAATTCAAATAACTACTATCACTTATACCATTAAAATAGTGAACACGTTCACTTTGACGTTGGAATTGATCACGCATCGTTTGATGCACTAATTCAACCGTTGTTTCAATACGTTTATCGTAAGACGAATTGACAGCAGGGTAATATGGTGTTGCAAAAAATGTCACTACCGCTGGTGCAATATCTTTACAAGTTTGCATTAACGTATCTACAACATTGACACTTTGTAAATGTAACTCATCTGTTTCTTGAATTGCCTTATCAATTTGCTTATTTATATATGCCACTCCATGTTGTTTCATGGCATATTGCTTTAATTGCTCATATGTTAGTACATTAATTTTCATATCAAATTGTCTCTCTTGCTCTTCTAATATGGAGAGCCAATCACTTTCACAGCGTTCTGTAGCATGTACAACTGAATTAATAAATTGTTTGAAAACATCATCAGGGTTATTTTTAAAAAGAAAAACATTAAATAATCCTATTGTTCTAAATGGTGTTTGGACATCGTATGCCAATTTATTATCTCTCGTATGCAGAGATACTGGAACGGGGGTTGCTTCATTTTCAAAAACTTCTTTAAATGCATTGTTGTATTCAATCGCTTGAGTAATATAACTCATCATGAAGTTAGAACTCAAACCATCTAATGGGTTACCTACATGAGTTTCTTTGCCATAACATAATACACCAGGCATAATTTTTCCAATTGATCCTGAATATATATAGTGCTTTTCATCCGCACCAGCTTGTTGAAAAGTAGGTTCACTATTTAAATGAAGTTGTATATCCAATTGATATTGTTGCTTTAACTGAGCAATTGCTTCTACTGCTTTACGCATCCCGGAAGAATTGACCTCTTCATCTGGCACTGTAACTAAAATTAAATTAATGTCCCATGCTTCAACACTGGCTAATTCAATTAATGAAAGATGCAGCATTAGCCCTGCTTTCATATCCATTGTTCCTCGTCCAAATAAATAAGCGTCATTCTTTAAGTCTTCAATTGCTTCTGCATTTAAATAATGATGATTTTGAGAAAATATTGACTTTAATTCATCTGGATTAAACGCGTTGGGCTGAAAATTCCCATAATCTTCTACACCTACAGTGTCATAATGACTAATTAACACAATTGTTTTTGCTGACATGTCCGATTGATAAAATGCAAGGACAGCTTTCTTATCATCTTCAGTTTGTGTCATTTGAATATGCTTTTTGTGCTCTTGAAAATATGTAAGTTGTAACAATAGCTGCTTGACGAAATTTGGAAACGTTAGCTCACCTTCAGAATTCGTAATCGTTTGATGATTTACTAATCTCTTTAATAAATTTAATCGATTTTCGTATGATTGCCATAGTAATTTTGTCACTTAATCCCCTCCATTTGCAAGCGTTTTCTAAAGTATAATATGTATTGGATTTCAATAGCAATAGATTTAATTATAAAATCGACATTTTAATACTTTTAATTTATATAAGGGATTAAGTCACTTAGATTTCACGAAATTTCAAATAAAAAAACAAATCAAACTAAATTACGTTTGGTTTGTTTTTTTGAATCTTTCTATTAATTATTAAATTGATTTTTTGGCACTAATACGAGCACAGCAACAAATGCAATGATGGCTAATGCAGCATTGAACCATAATCCAAACATAGCGCCTACATGAATGTTTGCTGATACAGACATTACGCTAAATACCGTTCCTGAAATCGCAACGCCGAATGAATTACCTAAAGAAGACGCCATCTTATACACTCCTGCTGCTACGCCTACTTTATCTTCTGGTGCTGTAGAAACAGCTGTATCCGTTGAAGGTGTCGCATACATTCCTAAACCTATTCCATAAATTAAATATCCTATTATACATGTAACGACATATATCGGTGTAGGTAAAAATGTTAGCGAAATAAGTATTATACCAAATGCGTTAAGTGCCGCACCAATAAGCATCGGTTTTTTAGGCCCAATTCGTTGAAGTATTTTTTCTCCTACACGAATCATGACAAGGACTGCAATTAAATATGTAATTGTCATAGCACCTGATTGAAATGAATTAAAATGTAACCCTGATTGGAAATACGTATTTGCCACAATAAGTGTTCCTGCAACTGCATTTAATAAAAAGTTAGAAACAGTCGCCCCACTATAACCCTTATGTTTAAAAATACTGAAATCTATTAAAGGATTTTTCACTCTACCTTCATAAAGAATAAATGCAATAATAGAGATAATAAATATCACGATTAAAGACATTATCAACGGCGATAATAATCCATAAGTAGAGGCTTGTGTAATAATTAAATTGACACTTAACATTCCAACAATTAATATAATTAATCCTGTAATGTCAAACTTCACACGTTGTGATGCGTCTGTTTGTACTCCCTTGGTTTCAGGTGCATGTTTCATTAAGTACATGGATAATAAAGCTATAATGATAGAGATAATAAAAATAGATCTCCAACCAATAAAAGTAGACATAATACCCCCAAATAATGAACAGATACCTGTGCCACCCCATGATCCAATGGACCAATAACTTAAGGCACGTTGTCGACGCTGACCAATATAATACTCATTGATAATAGCTAACGTTGATGGCATAATACACGCTGCTGATAAACCTTGAATCGCTCTTCCAATCACTAGCAATGGAATAAATCCTGGAATAATAATGAACAGTGAACCAACAATACTTAATATTAAACCAATATATGTCATTTTCACTCTGCCATATCTATCTGCTAAGCCACCTGTTCCAACTACAAATAAACCACACATTAATGCTGTGAGACTAACAGCTACATTTATCGTTCCATAATTTGTATTAAATGACGATTGTAAATCAGGTACAATATTTACTAGGGATTGCGCAAACAACCAAAAAGTTATCACTCCTAAAAAAATTCCTAGGAGCAATCTATTATCTCCTTCAAACGACTGAGCTGACTCCATAATACTTTTCCTCCTCTATCCCCGAAAACATATTAGAGTAAATCTTAAAATAGGTATACACGCCTTTAAAAGTTTCAGTGTCCAGTCCTAAAAAAGTCTATATCTATCTCAAAATGATTACTAGAATATATTATTAGGCTTTACTTATAATAAATATTGAATCGTCTGTTTCAATATTATTTTAAAAGCTAATATAATCAAAATAACACTTACCTCAAAATTTTTCTTTAAAAAAGAGTGCTAATGTTTAATTACATCTAAAAAGTTAAATTCATATATTTTTACCTGTTAATGTAAAAAGTTCGATCATAATATTCTATAAATTAATTAATAATTTTCAGAAAATTAAGATTACATATTTTTATATCCTTGTAATATGATAAGAATTATTGTATTATTCATTTATTATCAATCTTGGAGGTTAATATTTATGACATTATATTTACTAGAAGCAAATGATTTAGCATTTGCATCAAATAAAAGCGAATTAGAAAAGAAAGCAGCTGATTTAACAACGGGAGAAGTGCCAACACTTATCGAAGTACAGGCGACAGAAGACCTTACACACGGATACTTTATCGTTGAAGCTAATGATGATACTGAAGCGAAACAATTTTTAGAAGATGCTTCAATTAATATAAATCTTGTTAAAGAAGTACGTTTAGTTGGTAAAGAATTAGAAGACGTTAAAAAAGGTGATGCTCATGTAGATTACCTAGTAACTTGGAATATTCCAGAAGGCGTTTCTATGGATCAGTATTTAGCACGTAAAAAGAAAAACTCAGTACATTATGAAGAAGTACCTGAAGTACAATTCCAACGTACTTACGTATGTGAGGATATGTCAAAATGTATCTGTTTATACGATGCACCAGACGAAGATGCTGTTCGCCGTGCACGTAAAGCTGTAGATACACCTATCGATGATATCGAGAAAATATAAGAACTACTTTCTCAATGAAATTGAGATTAGTAGTTCTTATACACTTTTTTCAAAAACAAAACATTAAAACCAATCACTTCACGGGCTATGTGTATGCATAGCCCTTTAGTGTAAGGATAAAACATACTAAAATGATAAGATTAATCGAGGTGTTGTAATGATTCATATTGACCACGTTCAACATCAATTTGGCGATAACCACGTCATTAATGATTTTGAATTAAATATAGAAAAAGGTAACATCGTAACTTTTATAGGTAAAAGTGGTTGTGGTAAATCGACATTATTAAATATTATTGGTGGTTTTTTAACACCTACTTCAGGTGCAGTAAATATTGATGGAAAAATCAAACAAACTCCATCACCTGATTGTTTAATGATATTTCAACACCACAACTTACTTCCTTGGAAAAATATAAACGACAACATACGTATTGGTTTATCTCAATACATAAGCAATGAAGACATAAATAAGCATTTAAAGACTGTAGATTTAAATCATAAAGGGAAATTATTTCCAGAAGAATTATCCGGTGGTATGAAACAACGCGTTGCGCTTTGTAGAGCACAAGTACATCAACCGAATGTCATACTCATGGATGAACCTTTAGGCGCTTTAGATGCCTTTACACGTTATAAATTACAAGATCAACTTGTACGTTTAAAAGAGCGCACAAAAGCAACAATCATTTTAGTTACTCATGATATTGATGAAGCAATTTATCTTTCAGATAATATTGTGCTACTCGGTGATGGTTGTGAGATTATCAGCCAATACAATATAGAACAATCTCACCCTCGTAACCGCAATGATAGCCATTTATTAAAAGTTAGAAATGATATTATGGAAAAATTTGCTTTGAATCACCATATGGCAGAACCAGAATATTATTTATAAGGAGTGTTGGAAATTGAAAAAATATATTGTTTTTACTTTAATACTCCTTCTTATTCTTTCAGGTTGTAGCACAAATAAAAATCAAGATGGTAAAAATAACGAAAATAAAAAACAAACTATAAAAATAGGCTATCTTCCAATAACACATTCAGCAAATTTGATGATGACAAAAGAAATTCAACAAAAGTCTAAAAAATCTGGTTACAAACTTGAACTCATACGTTTTAATAATTGGCCGGACCTGATGGATGCTTTGAACAGTGGTAAGATCGATGGCGCATCTACACTTATTGAACTTGCGATGAAATCAAAACAAAAGGGGTCAGATATTAAAGCAGTCGCTTTGGGTCATCATGAAGGCAATGTAATTATGGGTCAAAAAGGTAAAGAAGCTTCTGATTTTCACAATCACGGAGAATACAGTTTTGCTATACCGCATCGTTATTCAACACATTATTTATTACTAGAAGAAATGCGAAAACAAATGAACTTAAAATCTGACACCTTTAGTTATCATGAAATGGCCCCAGCAGAAATGCCTGCAGCGTTAAGCGAAGAGCGAATATCGGGTTATTCTGTCGCGGAACCATTCGGTGCACTCGGAGAAAAACTAGGTAAAGGCGATACTATAAAGCATGGTAGCGATATCGTTCCAGATGCTTATTGTTGCGCACTCGTACTTAGAAGTGATCTTATTAATCAACATCATACGATTGCCAAAGAATTCATGTCAGATTATAAACAAGCTGGTTATAAAATGAACAATAAAGAAAAAAGTGTCGACGTCATGGCCAAAAATTTTAAGCAAGATAGAAAAGTTTTAGAACAATCAGCCGAATGGACTTCATATGGCAATTTAATGATTCAAAAAGATGGTTACAGTAAAATCACAAATTTAGTAAATGATCATAATCTTTTTAAAGCACCTGCTTATAAAGATTTTGTTGATCCTACGCTATATAAGGAGGGATAAATGAAATGAAAGCTAATCTAGTCAAAAAATGGACATTACCAATCATTACTTTTATCATTTTCCTATTTATATGGCAATGTGTAATATGGATTGGAGATTACCAGCCTATTCTTTTACCAGGACCTTTGCTAGTAGCAGAAAGTATATGGCAATTCATTATTACCGGGGAAATATTCTCACACTTAGGCATTAGTTTATTTCGCTTTATTGTAGGATTTGGATTTGCAGTTATCATAGGGATTCCTGTTGGCTTTTTATTAGGACGCAAAAATACATTATTTGATGCAATCGAACCGCTATTTCAATTAATTAGACCGGTGTCCCCTATAGCATGGTCGCCATTCGTCGTTTTATGGTTTGGTATCGGGAGTTTACCTGCAATGGCAATTATATTTATCGCAGCATTTTTTCCAATTGTTTTTAATACAATCAAAGGGATTAGAAATGTTGAACCACAATACTTGAAGATTGCATCTAATTTAAATTTAAAGGGATGGTCATTATACCGAAACATCCTCTTCCCTGGTGCATTTAAGCATATTATGGGTGGTATACATATGGCAGTGGGAACAAGCTGGATATTCTTAGTTTCTGGCGAAATGATTGGTGCACAATCTGGACTCGGATTCTTAATTGTTGATTCCCGGAATATGTTGAATTTAGAAGATGTTTTGTCTGCCATATTCTTTATTGGGGTATTTGGATTCTTAATTGATCGCCTCATTAGTTATTTAGAGAAAATGATATTAACACGTTTTGGTGAATAAAGGAGAGCATATTTATGAGTTTAAAAACACACATTGAAAACGAATTAGATCCATATTTAGTAGAAATTGATGACGGATCACACTATCCTAAAGCCTTCATTCAAACTTTATTTAAAGAAGGTTTTTTTAAAGAAAATGATGTCAAAGCAAATTCAGAAGTCATCGAAGAAGTATCAAAATCTTGTCTGACAACTGGCTTCTGTTTATGGTGCCAACTGGCATTTTCCACCTATTTACAAAATGCAGAACAACCCCATTTAAATAAAGACTTACAACAGCAATTACTATCAGGAGAAATTCTAGGTGCTACAGGATTATCAAATCCGATGAAATCATTTAATGATTTAGAATCATTCAACTTGTCACATCACTATAATGATGAGCAATTCATTGTAAATGGTAGATTACCTGCGATTAGTAACATTGCTGCAGATCATTATTTTGGTGCTATTTCTAAATCTGAAACATCAGATGAACTTGTAATGTTTATCGTTCAAGCCAATCAAGAAGGCGTATATATAAATGAAATGTCTACCTTCTTAGGTGTGAATGGTTCAGCAACATTTTCAATTGAAATGAATGATGTGCACATACCTGAAGCACATATTATTACACACGACGCAAAAACATTTGCATCTAAAATACGTCCACAATTTGTAGCGTTACAAATACCGATTGCATTAGGTTCTGTGCGATCATCACTTGATTTAATTCATAAATGCTCTAATGCACAAAATGGTATTAACAAATATTTAGAATATGATATTCAAGACTTTGAAACATCTTACAACGCTATAAAAAAACAATTTTACAGTTTATTAGATACAAATGATTTACAGAATCAATTTGCTGACTTAATTGATTTGAAAAAAGAAGCCGGTTATTTACTACTTGAAGTTAATCAAGCATCCATGGTTAACGGTGGTTCTAGAGCATATTCACCTCGTGCACCACAAGCACGTAAATTAAAAGAAGGCTTTTTCTTTGCAGCGTTAACACCAACATTAAGACATTTAGGTAAACTACAAGAAGAATTCAAAAAGCAGTAATGCTTCAGTTAAATAGATCACTTTAGAAACAGTGATAACTACTATAAAATAGAAAACCTCATTTTTATAGTAGGCTGGGACATAAATACATGTTTCAACTTCAATCTTTATTTGAAACTAGCTGAAGGCTATAGGATGAGACTGTGCTCGAAGAAAACGCACACAAAAAAACAGCGAACAAATGTGTGAAAACACAATTATTCGCTGTTTTTTTTGTTATGCTTTTACAAACCATTCAATTGCACGTTTAATACTTTTATCCCAATAAGCATAATCATGTTTACCAGGACCACCCTCAAATTGATATGGAACTGCCTTTTCATCTAAATACTTGATGAATTGTTGATTATCTTCATGCAATTTATCTTCCGTACCACACATGATAAGTAACTCCGGGATAACTTTCTTTTGGTCGATTGCTTGATCGACTAAATGATATGGATCTAATTCAGTACCTTTAACACTTTTACTTGTCCCCGCTATAGCTTCACCTGAGAAATCATACCAATCAAAATCCATAAGGTGTTGACCATTAAACACTGCTGATAACGGACAAGCTTTAGCAAAACGATGGCCTTGTGATAAAGCGTATTTTATTGTGCCATAGCCACCCATAGAGTGACCAGCAATAAAGTTATCTTCTCTTTTATCAGATAATGGTAGAATTTGATGCGCATAATCTAACACTTCTAATACATAATCAAAATAGTTATGACCATAAACCATGTTACTGTAACCACTGTGGTCCGCGTTTGGCATAATGACTGCTAATTGATGCGTATTAGCATAACGTTCGATACTTGTGTAACGCATATAAGAAGTTTCATCACTTGAAAGACCATGTAGTAATAATAAAGTTTTCAGTGGTTTCGGTTGTGCTGCTTTATTAAAATAACTTTCATCTTCCGGTAAAATCACCATAAAATGATGATGCATACCTATCGTTTTAGAATTATAATTAATTGATAAAATTGCCAACTTTAATCACTTCCCTTTATTAATTCATACTTTGTGGTTTATGTTTTTCTTTTTTCTGTGCTTTGTTTGAAGGATCTAAACGTTTTTCTAAAAACCTCAATCCAACGTCAATTAGAATTGCGATTAATGCAATTGGAATTGCACCTGCAAGAATAAATGTCGTTCCATCTGTTGCGTTTGTACCGCGAATAATAATGTCACCTAAAGTTGGTGCTCCAATAAATGACCCAACCGCTACAACACCAATTGCTACAACCAGTGCGATTCTTAAACCACCTAAAATAACAGATAAAGACAACGGCAACTCAATCAAACGTAACACTTGATTTCGTGTCATTCCCATACCTTTACCAGCATCTTTAATGTTTGCATCAACACCAATAATACCTGTAAAAGTATTTTTAATTATAGGTAACAATGCATATAAGAACACCGTTAAAACAACTGTATTTGGACCTAGGCCCATCACTAACATTAAAATAGCTAGCATCGCAATAACTGGTACAGTCTGTATAATATTCGCAATTGTAATAATCGTCCATGATAATTTTTTATATCTAGCGATAATAATACCTAATGGTATACCTACAATTGCTGCAAATAGAACACCATATACTGACATTAATAAATGCTTAATAAATAAGTCCCATAGGTAGCCAAAGTTAACTGAATAATATTCGACTAATTGTTGTAATAAATTACCTTCCATTAGTTTTGACCACCTTTCTTATCGTCTTCAAAATAGTTATGCTCTTTCAAGAAATTTTTAGCTACAATTGCTGGTTCTTGTCCTTCTCCATCTGCTTGATAATTAAGCTTTTGCATTTCGTCTGTTGATATTTTGTCATTTAATTTATTAATAATTGGTTTTAATTTCGGATTTTTTTCTAATAAATCATTAGTTGCTACTGCACTCGCATCGTATGGTGGGAAAAAGTGTCTATCGTCTTCAAGTACTTTTAAGTCGTACCCCTCAATACGTCCATCCGTTGAATAACCAACTGCTACTTCTAAGTTTTTTGAATCTAATGCATCATATACAAGTCCGATTTGCATTGGACGCACCGTATCAAAGTCAAATCCATATTCTTTCGTAAATCCTGGATAACCATCACCTTCACGGTGTAACCATGAACTGTCTACGCCAAGTCTTAACTCATTGCTATATTTTTCCAAATCTGACACAGTTTCTAAATTATATTTTTTAGCCGTTTCTTTAGTAACCATAAATGCATATGTGTTCGCAAAACCATATGAATCAAAGAATGTTTGATCAAATTTCTTTTGGAATCCATCTTGGATAGCTGTCATCGCTTTTTCAGGATCTTTTATTGGGTCCTCGTTTAAGGCGCCAGTTAAATCTGTGCCAGTATATCTTGCCCCTGACATGTTCGCATCACCATTCACTAAAGCATTGTGTTGAATAGTACTTGAACCTAAATTGTTAATTAATGATGGTTTAATCTTACCATCTGTATCATGTTCTATAATAAGTCTCAACATATGAGACATAATTTGTGATTCGCTCGTTGCAAGTGCTGTAATTTTAACTTCATCATCTGAGCTGCTACCACTTAAACCAGGTAAACTACATCCAGATAACACCGTCAGACATAGTACAAGCACGATACTATACTGTTTAAACTTCTTCATAATGTCCTCCTTTTATTATCTGGATACTTTTAATCCTTTTGGCACAGCCCATTTTTCGACTATTGAAAGTAATACGTCTACAATTAAAGCTAATATTGTAACAAGTATAGCTGCACTTACAATCATCAATGGGTCATATAGATTTAAACCGTTAAATACAAAGTCACCTAAACCGCCTGCACCAACATAACTTGCTAGCGTCGCCCAACTGATTACATATACAGATGATAATCGAATACCACCTAATATAAGTGGTAATGCTAACGGTAACTCAATATCTTTCATAAGTTGTAACTTGGTCATTCCCATACTTGTGCCAGCTTCTTTAATATTATTGTCGATATTTTTGACGCCTAACACAGTATTATTCAATATTGGTAAAAGTACATAGATAAATAATGCTACAATTGCCGGTAATTTTCCCACACCAAATATCGGTATCATGATAGCTAACACCGCAAGCGTTGGTATTGTTTGAAGTACACCAGCAATTGTGAGTACGATATTTGAAGTTCTTTTCATTTTGGATAAGATAATGCCTAACGGTACAGCAACTACGATAGCGATTAACAATGCGATCATTGAGATATAAAAGTGTTCAGCTGTTTTTGACATCAGTTGCCCACCATATTGCTCTATGAAATCTTTCATTATTTATCAGCTCCTACATTTTCGGGCTCAACTATTGCATTTTGATTCGAATTGTCATTTTCATCTATTTCACCCCAGATACTGTCATAAACAATATCCACTAGGTTTGCTCTCGTAACTAATCCAATTAACGTTTCACCATCTTTATCCACTACTGGAACATTTCTTACATTTCGTTTTAAAATTGTA
This sequence comes from Staphylococcus sp. NAM3COL9, assembly GCF_001431205.1. Taxonomy (GTDB): domain Bacteria; phylum Bacillota; class Bacilli; order Staphylococcales; family Staphylococcaceae; genus Staphylococcus. Next base: position 242,141 of record NZ_LGPC01000016.1, read on the forward strand.
CGTACTGAATCTTGCAATTTACTATCTATTCTCACTCTATAAATATTACGTTGCATCGTATCGATAAGCTCTTTGTTTGCACGTAACCCTTGATTAATATCTTCAATATCTAAATAACCCAGTAATCTACTGTTATTACCTACCACAAAAATAGTATCTACACGACGTTCTCTCATGACTTTAACTACTTCGTTCAGTGAACGATCTGCATGTACAGTGACCGGTTTAATCATTGCATCCTTAACTGTACGCATGTTTGGACGATCCTGAATCAATCTATTTTGACCAATAAAATCACGTACGAAATCGTTTGCAGGTTGACGTAATATATTATCTGGTGTATCAAATTGTATAATTTGTCCTTCAGACATAATACAAATTTTGTCTGCTAGCTTAATCGCTTCATCCATATCATGCGTAACAAAAACAAATGTTTTACCTAATTTTTGTTGTAATTCTTTCACTAAATCCTGTAAAGTATCTCTCGTAATCGGGTCTAATGCACCAAAAGGTTCATCCATTAATATGACATCTTGTTCAGCTGCTAATGCACGCACTACCCCAATACGTTGTTGCTGTCCACCAGATAATTGAGATGGATATCTATCTAAAAACTCTTCAGGTAAATCTACAAGTTCAATTAATTCTTTCGCTTTACGTTCTTTCTTTTCTTGAGACCATTTTAATAATTTCGGCACTAAAACGATATTTTCTCTGATCGTCATATGAGGCATGAGTCCTATTTGTTGAATTACATAACCAATTTTTCTACGTAATTCTACTGGGTTCATTTTGCGGACATCTTCGCCATTGATTGTTATTTGTCCCTCAGTAGCTTCTATCATTCTGTTAATCATTCTTAAAGCAGTCGTTTTCCCACTACCACTTGTTCCTATAAACGCAATAAATTCACCAGATTGAACATCTAATGATATGTTATCTACAGCTTTCTTCCCACCACCGTAAACTTTTGATAAGTTTTTAATACTTAACATGGTTCAATTCCTTTCTATGTACATATTTAAATTAAAAATATTTCATAATAAATTTAGGACTACCTGTGAATGTTATACAAATTCTAAAATAAGTAACAACATAGCTACAAATAGCCCTAATTTATTCGTTTTGGTTGTTAAAAAACAAATCACTTATACAATAAATTAAAATTTGATTTTGTTACTCTATATAATAAGATACCTTAATTAATAAAAATAAACAATTTATACTCATGTGTTTTGTTTCTTAAAACATTCAATAAATGTAGTTAATCAATCGTTTCAAATTGATTTCATTATACTATTTATGCTTAATACCAATTAGATGACCAAGCTCTTGGGGCTTATTTTCCATCGTATTTATAGTAGCATAATCTTCAATTGCTTTTTTTATCATTTTTGGAAATGCTTCGGGCTTATCTATAGCTGTATTCATACCCATGAGCATTACTTCATAAGTTGCACAGCGAGATTGATTTGTATCTGTTAATGTCATAAATACATGTAAACGTTTCGCATCATAATCATATAACTTTACATTAACTGAGATTAATTCATCCACTTTAATTTCTTTTAAATACATCACATGATTTTCTAAAGTGAACACTGTGTATTGGCTTTGTGCTATCCACGCTTTATCTAATCCTAAATAGGCAATCCAAGCGTCTGTCGCATCACTAAAAACACGATTATATTCAGCATCATTCATATGACCATTGTGATCTACCCAAATATCTTTCACTTTAGTCGTATATTCAAACTGTGAATGTATCATATTAATACACCGATGGATTTGTGGCTTTTTTCATTGATGGAGTATCTCCGGGCCAATATTCTTCTGCTAATTTTTTAACTTTGATTAAAAATTCGTTGCGCTTTTGATCAAGCTCTGACATTGTTTGTCCTTGTGATGATGCTTCACATCCATTAACGACTTCATCATATAAGTCTTTCGTTAATTCTGGTGCTACTAATTTAGTCCATGGTTTTTTCAAAGCTGGACCAAATTGTTTTAACATGTGACGCATACCACCTTCTCCACCTGCCAAATGGAAAGTCATGAATGGTCCATATTGTGCGTAACGTAAGCCTGCCGCATGTGTGAATGCTTTATCTACTTCTTCTGTAGTAGCTATGCCATCATTTACAATATGCAATGCTTCTCTCCAAAGTGCTTCCATTAATCTATCAGCAATATGACCTTCTATTTCATGTCTTACATGTAATACGTCCATGCCAATACTTTCATAAGCTTGTTCAGCTTTTACTGTCGTTGCTTCCGCAGTTAATTGTCCAGGAACAATTTCTACAAGCGGTAAAATATATACCGGATGGAAGGGATGAGCGACAACTAAACGCTCTGGATGTTGCAAGTTTTGCTGTAACTCTGAAGGTTTAATACCTGAAGTACTTGACCCTATTATTGCATCAGGTCGTGCATAAAAGTCTATTTCAGTAAGCACTTGCTCTTTTAATGATTCAATTTCAGGCACATTTTCTTGTATATGATCTGCTTCTTTAACTGCTTCTTCTAAATATGGTGTAAATGTAAGGTTTTCTAATGAAGCACCTTCTGCTAAGCCAAGTTCCTCGGCATATGGCCAATTTTGTTTTACTTGTTTCAACATTCTTTCATATGCGCCTTCACTTGGATCAGTAGCGATTACTTCATGTCCATGTGCTAACATTCTTGTAATCCATCCACTACCAATAACGCCTGTACCTACAACTGCGAATTTCATTTTATGCCTCCTTGTGGATCTCTAAGTTGATATTTTTCACGCGCTTCAGCTGGCGTCATTGGTGCTATATCTAAACCTTTTAATATTTCTACAGCCTTTTCAACGAGTTGTTCATTAGTGGCTTTGACACCTTTTGCCAAATATAAATTATCTTCTAATCCCACACGTACATTGCCCCCACGTTTAGCCGCTTCTTCTACTGTTGGAAATTGCATTCTGCCAATACCAAATGCTGACCAATGTGCATTTTCAGGTATACGCGTCTTAAAGTATTCTATCGTTTCAGCGTCATTTTCTGCGCCCCAAGGAATACCGAGACAAAATTGGAACATTGGTTCTCCTTCAATTAAACCTTCATTTATAAGTTGCTTAGCAAATGAAATATGACCACTATCAAAACACTCTAACTCAGGTTTAACCCCAGCACCTTTAACAAGTTGTGCTTGTTCTCTTAACCAGCCTGCTGGACTTAAGTAAAGTGCATCACCCATATTGACGCTACCACAGTCTAGGGTACACATTTCTGGTAATAATGTGCCTACAGGTTCATGTCTTTCTTTGGGCGTTTGCATGTCTGTTCCTTTTGCACCAGTATATGGGTCTTCTAGATTAGGAATGAAGTCTCCTCCGCCACCAGAAGTAATATTTATAACAATATCTTCGTCTGCTTCTCTAATTAATTTCACTGCTTCTTTAAAAAATTCAACGTTATGACTAATGCCACCTGTTTTTGGGTCTCTAGCATGTATATGTGCCACAGTCGCTCCTGCTCTTGCACATTTTATCGCTGAATCAGCAATCTCTTGAGGTGTTATAGGAACACTTTTATTTTTTTCTGTAGTATCACCAGCACCTGTTATAGCTGCTGTTAGCATAACTTTCTTCATTAATATAAACCTCCAAAAGAGTTTTTTAATACATCAATTAGTGTACCAACCAGACGGTTTAGTTTCAACCTTATAAGGTATAAAAAAAGGGGCTAATCAATTTTGAATCATTGACTATCCCTATATTATCAGTGCTTTACATGAAAATTACATTTAATTATTTTTTTATAATTTCTATTATTATCGACCCTTTTCAATCGATTTCTTCATTTTTAGTATAAGTTGTTAACCTTTCTAAAACCGCAGTTCGCATCGAATCATCAATTGCAGCTAAACCAAATATTTCAGACAACCATAGTCCATCAACTGCCATTCGAATAATTGTCGCATCAACTTTGTCTAAGCCATCATTTTCAATATTGAATTGCCATTCTTTATATGTGTCTTGTAAAGGTAATAATAAATTACTATTTATACCTTGTGCGGCTAACATCCCTGAAGTGATAGATGCATTTTCAGAACTATATTCGCGTGTAGCATCTATAAATGCGCGTATCCACTTACCTTGTTGTTGGTCACCACTTTGTACATGTTTATCAACGTTAATTCGATATATTTCGTCTGCATGGTCGACAAGCCCTTGAATTAATGCAAATTTGTTTTTGAAATGATACAACAAGCCACCTTTACTTACGCCTGCTTTCTTAGCAACAGCGTCTAAAGTTAAATATTCACTGCCTTGTTCATTAACGATAGATGCAGCTGCTTCTAGTAATTGTATCCGTTTAGAAACTCTTGGCATTAATACACCTTCTCTCCAAAAGTACTTTACGAGTTGGTATCTCATAACACTTTTTATATTCGAGCAAACTATAAACGATAATCGTCAAAGTTGCAACTGTATCTTATTATTATTAATTAAAATCATGACAAGTAAACAAGCTATGTGAACTACATACACTTTTTATTTTTAATAAATATGAGTACATCTTAAAATCATTCCAATTTTTTTCAGTTCACTTAAATTAAGTTGCTATTTTGTAGACTTATTTTGCTATTTTAATATCAACTTCAAGTCTATATTATTTATCATCTATGCCCTTACCCTCTAAAATATGATCTACATATTTTTCAACACGTTTCTCACGTGTTGTCGCTCTTTTAGCTTGTCCTATATGGAACATGTACTGTCTCTGTCTACCAGGTGTTAAATTATAAAATGCTTCTTCAAGTTCAGGGCTGTCATTTAATTTTTTTTGTAGTTCTTCCGGCATTTCATAGTCTTTTGTTTTTTTCATTGGCACTTGCTGACCTGATTTTTCAATTCTTATTGCTTCTTCAACATACCATTTAATTTCATCTCTTCGGTTTTCAATTTCGTCTATACTTTCAAAGCGCAGCTGTCTTGCAGCCTGGACATTTTTCGTTTGTTGGATAAGTGATTGATATGGGTCTTCCATGATAGACCCTTTTTCAAAAAGCAAAGCACAATAATGTTTGAAATCTTGAATAATCACAACATTCTTATTGTCTAACGTGTAACAAGGATGCATCCATTTATAATCTTCTACTAATTCAGTTTCTCGAATAATTTCTCGCATTATTTTAAATTCATCTTGCCACTGTTTCAGTCTATCTATAAATGCATCTACTTTAATATGGTATTGTTCATTAGCCATAAAATTTACACCTCTTTATAATGATTTTATTTATCTTTATTCTACTATGAAATGATTAATTTTATCTATTTTTAATCATTTTAATAATTACACCAAGTTTTCCGATTGATTTACTATGAGTTAAATGTTTATTATGTTATGATTTTTTTATTATTTAGACTATTTCATAGAATGTAGAGGTGATTTTAATGCAACAAGCAACAAATTTAAAAAAAGTACTAGGTTTAACTGACGTCTTGGGTATTGCTATCGGTCAAATCATAGGTGCTGGTGTCATGTCACTGACTGGCATTGGTATACAGATGACTGGTAGTGGCATAACGCCAGCTTTTATTTTATCTGCTATCATCACCTTACTTACGATGCTCCCTATCGCAATATTAGGTTCAACATTACCTACTACTGGCGGAATGTATCAATACACTAGTCGTTTATTGTCTCCAAAGACAGGCATTTTTTGGTTACTATTATTTATCTTTTTACAGATCACGTTGTCATTATATGCATTGTCATTCGCGCAATATTTAGAAGGCCTTTTCCCTGGAGTACCCGTTAGGATTGTCGCTTTCTCACTATTAACTATTTTATTTATCGTAAATATCGTTGGTATTAAATCAGCCTCTATTATTGGAAATATTATGGTAATCACTTTAATCGTTGCTTTGTCTTGCTTTATTGTATTTGGTATTCCAAATGTTAACTTTGGTGTATTTAATACAAAATCTATGCTGCCAGATGGTTTCACCGGATTCTTTACTGCTGTAGGCCTTGTTTCTTTTGCAACTGGAGGTGCTCAAGTAGTTGCTGAACTTGGTGGAGAAATGAAAAACCCTAAAAGGGACATTCCAATTGTTATTATTGTTGCTACTATATTTGTCGGATTATTATATGCATTTATTGCCTCAATTGCAGTAGGCGTATTACCTATTCCAGAAGTAGCAGGTAGACCTTTAACGAGTGTCGCAAAAGAGGTATTACCAACCCCGGCATTTATCTTCTTCATGGTCGGTGGCGCAATGTTTGCTTTAGCAACAACACTTAATTCGACTTTTACTTGGGTAACAAAAAGTTTATTAGTGGCAATTCATGATGGTTATTTGCCTAAATATTTAGGTAAAGTAAACAAACGTTTTGGTACACCTCATTGGCTATTACTTATTTTTTACATTATTGGTGCATTGCCTATTATCACAGGTATGTCTTTAGACGTTGTTGCACAACTTGGTACAGGCATCTCTCTAATCGTATTTGCATTTCCAGCCTTAGCTGTGACACAATTGCCGAAAAAATATCCTGAAGCATATAAACAATCCCCATTTAAAGTCCCTTATCCTATTCTGGTGACAATTGCTATATGTGCAATTATAGTCTTGTTATGCCAATCCTATTTACTAATTTCAGATTTAAAATTAGGTTACATCATAGGTACCTTTATATATATTATTATCTCAGCTTTTATTGCTCATTTTTCAAATAAAAAAGCTAATTTAAAAATTAGTGAAATACAATTAAATTCTAAACAAATTCCTGACAAACAAACCAACTTTTCTAATAATTCTATAACTTAATAAAAACGAGGACGAACACATGCCATTAATTTTTCAATCGACATGTGTCCGTCCTCGTTACTGTTTAGATTCCCAACATTCTGCTTTCTTCTCAAAAGTAAATCTTAATTTACTTATAAATAAAGCATGTTTATTACTAATTTTTGTGAATCAATCAACTATTTTTGATATACTGAATTAATTTTACTTACGCTTTATTATATTTCACTACATTTTTCAAACTTATAACCAATATGAGTGCTACTAAAGCAATGGCACCACTAAAGTAAGTTACAGCTAAAACATCTATTTTCGAAACAACTAAACCACCTATGATACCACCGATACCAATACCAGCATTTAAGCTCGACATATTCCAACTCATCACTTGACTTGTATCCCCATCAACGTGTTCGATAATACCACTCTGAACTGCAGGATTTGTACTCCATTGCATGATGTTCCAAATAAAGATAACCATTAATAACAAACCAGTACCTGGTAAGAATACATTCAATATTAACATCATAAGAATAAATATTGAAGTTGCAATCGTTAACCAGCGCTTACTTGTTAATTTATCGGATAGTACTCCGCCCATTGAAGTTCCTATTACACCTGCAATACCATTGATTAATAATGCTATAGAGACAAATGATAAATCATGACCACTGGACAACATTAATGGGTTAATGTAGATGAATGTAACGGAATTCGCTACTAATAATAGGAATGTAATCCCTAAATATTTTGTGATTTCTGCTGGCCTTAAGATTTTAGAATAATTACTTCCACGTTTTTGACTACTTGTACTTGTTGTAGATGCTTTGAACTCTGGATCAGGTACATAAAAGTACATAAGAATACCAACAAGTATACTTACAGCTACTATAAATAAGAACGTAAATCTCCAACCAATTAAGTCACCAATAATTGTTCCAATAGGTACACCGAATACGTTAGCACCACTAAAACCTGAATAAACGATACCTATCATTTTCCCACGATGTTGAGGTACCGTTAATAAAGCTGTTAATGCTAGTATCTTTACTACAATTAAAGCTGCAGCCGCTGAAGATAAGATACGTCCAAATACTAAAATAGTAAAATCAGGTGCAACTGCAATAATCACGTTCCCCAACATAAACATTACTAACGCCCATAATAATACTGGTCTTGGTGAAAAACGATTTGTGACTTTAACCAAGATTGGTCCTGCAATTGCAAATGTAATTGCATATAAAGTTACTAATTGACCAATAATTGCTTCAGAAACACCTAAATCATTACTCATTAAATTCATAATCCCAGCAACCATCATTTCAACCATACCTACGATAAATATACTTAAAATAAAGGTTGTAATTCGCATAGCTGACATACGTTTCACCCCTTTCTTTTATTTCGTTGTAATTTTTACATAACCACTATATTATAAACCATGCGTCAACAGGTTTGAATATATTTACTTAGTGTAGTCTCTGACTTATTAATATAATTTAACAATTCACAAAGTACTGCAGTATTCATTAATTAGCTAATAAAGTTTAAAATAACAATGAATAAAGGGAACATCCTATTTGAGATGTTCCCTGACTGAGTTCCTTCTATGAAAATCAGCGTTGTTTAGCGTGTAAGTGACGCCCTATCAGTTGATTTCGATGATTAAAGAATTGTTTGTAACTTAAGTATGTGGCAATAAGGGCTGACATGATTGTTGCTGTTGTGTGAATAAACACAACCATCAATTGAAATTTAACAGCTTCTAATGGATCAACACCACCAATAATTAATCCTGTCATCATACCAGGTATAGATACAATTCCATATGTTTTAACAGAATCAATAGTTGGTACGATTGCTGTCTTTACACTTTCACGTATTGTGGTTTTAGAAGAAAGTTTCGGTGTAGCACCTAACGCTAATTTAGCTTCAATCCTGCTCATCTCTTTAACAAATTCTCTATCTAAATTCTGATAAGCCAAATTAATAGCAATTAGTCCATTACTCCCAAGCATACCTGCAATCGGAATAACTTCATTAGGCTTGAATTGAATAGCGCCAGTTATAATTACGCCTGCTAATGGTAATGCAACTCCAATAAATATCGCTGTAAAAGATATCCAAAACACATGATGCATCACTGGCGATGCTCTACTGATTGTATTCCAGGAAGCATTAATAATGATAATAAGTACAAATAATAGGAGCAACCATTTTTGGTTTACATCAAAGATAAAATGCAAAAGATATCCTAAAATAACAAGTTGAACGACAGCCCGTGTCGTTGCAACCAGTAAATCTTTAATAATATGTAATTTTTCTTTATAAGAGACAATCATAGGAAAGATTAGGAGTAACCCAGTTAACACTAAAGCTGTTGTACTCATTATAAGTCCTCCTGCTTGTCTATTTTGCCATCAACGATTCGGATTCTTTTTTGAAAATGTTTAATACTCTGATTCGTACTATGTGTAATCCACAAAATTGCAACACCTTCAGCAGCAAGCTTAAAAATAAGTTCTTCTACTTTCTCACTATTTTGCGTATCTAATGCACTAGTCGCTTCATCTAATAATAGTATTTGAGGCTTATACATTAATTGTCTAGCGATCGTAATACGCTGTCTCTCCCCACCTGATAGATGCTCTACATTTGTATTAAAATTATAGTGACCCAGTCCCACAGCTTTTAATAATGTCTTAGCTCTTTTACGGTCAAATTTGTCCTCCCGAACTATAGCAGGAAATGCCAAATTATCGCCAATTGTAAGATCAAATAAATCACTTTCTTGTAATAAATAACTAATATCCATACGTAATGATTCAGGTTTGATTTGTTCATATGCTTTCCCGTTAAAATATATTTCACCATGCGTTGGGCTAATTAAATTACTAAGCAATCGTAACAATGTACTTTTACCGCTTCCTGAAGGCCCTATAATAGCAATTGTATCTCCCTTTTCTATATTCAAATTGATATTATCGATGATGTATCTATTACCTATTTTGTAAGAAACATTTTTAACTTCTAACATCATCTGTCCTCCTTAAAATATGAATCATTTCCTATTATTTATTCCCTAAATCAATTATTTTAATAGCCTTTTCAAGCAATTATTTAGGTTGTAGCGTTCACTTAATAATTAATATGTTGTTCAACAAATTTCGTTCACTTCTTTTTTATTTCGTAAAGACAATAGCTATCAATGAAATTAAATTGTTTACAGCATGTAATGTTATAGCCAGCGCCAAATTCATACCACTCTTTAAATAAACAAAAGCAATTCCAATCGCGATAATAATATATGATCCTATCTCAAATGGAGATGTAGCGCCAATCACATGAACACCTGCAAAGAGTGCAATTGAAAGGACTGTGGCAAAACCATATGTAATTTTTTTCCCTAGTTCATGGATGATTAAATGCCTAAATAATAATTCTTCAATAATAGGCGTTAAAATAACAATATCAATAAATAAAAATGGTAACATCCTATTATCAACGAACATTTCCTCTAAGAGCATTTGATTTTGTGTTTCATTATATTGTAATGATTTAGGCAAAAATTCCATTAACCCAGCGTAAGCGGAATTTAAAATTAAAATTAATATATATGCAGCAATCATCATCAATAGATATCGAGGTACTTTTTTAAACCTATCGATTGCAATCGATATCATCCTATCTTTTCTATGCATTGCATAAAAGCTATATATAATTATTATTTCTGCAATGACTGCGCTCATGATTAATATATTTTCATCAGTAAAAAACGATTCATTTTTTATATCAATAATAGAATATATGCCATAGATTAAAACAAAGAAAATAATAGGAACTATATTATTCATAACAATATATATGGGGAATAGCCAAAAATCTTTTTTTACAATTCTGTCATTGTTCCATATGTTTTTTTCATTGTGATCTTTTTTTATCTCTTGAGTTGACTGTTGAGCCATATGACACCTTCCTTATCTTTGTATACAATGAATATACCATGTTTTAAATTACTTATATACATTTTATAATATATTTATTCTGTATCTATACTCAGCAATAGTACATTGGTCAGCCCCACTTTATAGTAGTTATCATATTGTAAAAAGCTCATTTTGTTGTAGTATATATATAAATAAGGAGGGATGTTACATGGCAATTTTGACAATATTACAATTCATCGTAAATATCATCATAGTGCTAATTTTATTAAGTGTATTAATTATTGGGGGATTTTTACTATTTAAAGATAAGCGCCAAAAGCAACATAGTGTATTACGTAATTACCCATTACTTGCACGTGTTCGTTATTTTGGGGAAAAAATCGGTCCTGAACTCCGTCAATATTTATTCTTAGCGGATACGAAAGGTAAACCATTTTCCAGAAATGATTTTACTAATATAGTATTAGCTGGAAAATACAATTCTAGGATGACGAGTTTTGGGACGCAAGAAGATTACAAAGATGGATTTTATTTACAAAATACAATGTTTCCTTTACAAACATCAGAATTACACATTGATCAGTCACCTATGATTTCTTCTTTTATCTATGAAATTGATAATGAACGTCTGTTCAATCGTGATGAACATAAAATTCAAGCTGAACTTAATCCTTATTATATATCAGAAGAAAATCGCATCACTTTAGGCGCAGAACTTAAGCATCCATTCAAACCTAGGCGCTTAGTAGGTCAATCTGGTATGAGCTATGGTGCATTAGGTAGAAATGCAATCACTGCACTTTCTAAAGGGCTTGCTCAAGCAGGCACTTGGATGAATACCGGCGAAGGGGGATTATCACAACACCATCTTTCTGGAGGCGTGGATCTCATCTTTCAAATTGGACCGGGATTATTCGGAGTACGAGATAAAGCAGGCGTATTCGATATAGATGCCTTTCTCAAGTTAGCGCATAATGATAAGATTAGAGCCTTTGAAATCAAACTCGCTCAAGGTGCTAAAACACGTGGTGGACATATGCAAGGTAATAAAGTAACTGAAGAAATTGCAAATATACGTATGGTTGAACCATGGAAAACAATTAATTCTCCTAACCGTTTCGATAGCATTGATAGTCCAGAAGCTTTACTTAATTGGGTCACTCAGCTCAAGCAACAAGGTCAAAAACCGGTTGGCTTTAAAATTGTTGTAAGTAAAGTTTCAGAAGTAGAAAAACTTGTACAAACTATGGTTGAAACGAATCAATATCCTAGTTTCATAACTGTTGACGGCGGTGAGGGCGGCACTGGTGCAACATTCCAAGAATTGCAAGATGGTGTTGGTTTACCTTTATTTACGGCTTTGCCTATTGTAACTTCATTGCTTGAAAAGCATGGTATACGTAACCGTGTTAAAATTTTTGCATCCGGAAAGCTTATCACTCCGGATAAAATCGCAATTGCTTTAGGACTGGGCGCAGACTTAGTAAACGTGGCGCGTGGCATGATGATTAGTGTAGGATGTATTATGAGTCAACAATGTCATATGAATACTTGTCCAGTAGGTGTAGCTACTACGGATCCTAAACTTGAAAAAGGTTTGATTATCGATGAGAAAAAATATCGTGTCACTAATTTTGTAACAAGTTTACATGAGGGGTTATTTAATATAGCAGCTGCGGTTGGCGTTGAATCACCTACTCAAATATCTAAAGACCATCTTATTATTAAAAATAAAGATGGCGGAATTCAATCTATACGAGATTATAAATTGAAACTGATTGATCAACATCGATGACATAAATAGAGCTCTATTACTTAAAAGCAATTAAACTGCTTTTCAAAGTGATAGAGCTTTTAACTAATGACCTGCTTCATTTATTTGTTGCGTTAGTTTTGTTTCTATAGTACTTTGTTCATCTTCTAATGGATTGAACTCAAATTTCTCACCATTTATAAATACTGTTGGTATCCCTTTGATTCCACGACTAAAAGCTTCTTCATTAATCGCTAAAGCGCGTTCATCAGCTTCTTTCTGAGGCGATAAGTTAAACTCTTGCTGCATTTTTGTTTCTATAGTAGCAAAATCAACTGTCCATTCTTTCTGAGTGTCATACAATTTTCGTATCTTTTCTAGTGTTTCATCAGTATTTTGATAATCTAAATGAATATTTGCAACCGTACCTTTTAACAAACCTTGCTTCGTTTTATCATAATGCTTAATTACATGTTGTACTTTGCCTTGATCTATCAGTGGTTTTAATGATTGATCTGCGGCTTTAAAATAATTTTTACAATATGGACAAGCCAAATTTATAAATGATTCCACTTTAACAGGCGCATTTGATGACCCTAATGTAAGATGTTTAACTTCTGTCATATAAAATCCCTCCACTTTATCTATATTCATATTGAAACATGGTTATTCTTTTTATGCACACTTTTAGTCTGAGTGATTTAGTATGGATTTAATTTTCAAATAAATCAATGGCATTCCTCGCTGCTTAATCTCCCATATAGTCAAAATGCTATGTAATCGCATACTTCATGTTAAAATAAAGTTATCAATTTTAATGGGAGGCATTATATGAACAATTCAGTGAAGTTATTAAAATCTCTAACAGATGTTGATGGTATTGCAGGCCACGAAATGGCAGTAAAATCTTTAATGCACGAATATTTAACACAAGTAAGCGATGAAATCATAGAAGACAATCTAGGCGGCATTTTTGGTAAAAAGACTGCTACTAAAAGTAATAAAACCTTAATGGTTTCTGGTCACTTAGATGAAATCGGCTTTATGGTGACTAAAATAGATAATGACGGCTTCCTAAAATTCACCCCAATTGGTGGCTGGTGGAATCAAGTCATGCTCTCTCAAAAAGTAACGGTAACTACAGATGATGGTAGAAAAATCAGAGGTATTATCGGTTCAAAACCGCCACATGTATTATCACCAGAAGAACGCAAGAAAAACGTTGATATGAAGGAAATGTTTATTGATATTGGAGTTAAAAGTAAAAAAGAAGCACAACAATTCGGTATCGAATTAGGCAATATGGTAACACCTTATAGTGAATTCGAAGCATTAGCGAATAATAAATACTTAACCGCAAAGGCTTTTGATAACCGTTATGGCTGTGCCCTTGCAGTCGATGTATTACAAAAACTTAAGAACGACACTATTGACATCAATCTTGTCTCAGGAGCCAATGTTCAAGAAGAAGTTGGTCTTCGTGGTGCTAAAGTAGCAGCCAACAAAATCAAACCTGACTTAGCTATAGCTGTCGACGTTGCTGTCGCATATGATACACCAGGAATGTCGGGTCAAGTAAGTGATACAGCAATTGGTAATGGTCCTGTTGTTATTTTAATGGATGGATCTAATATTGGTCATGTTGGCTTTGTGAAACATATTAAAGCAGTAGCTAAAAAACATAATATTACAATTCAATTAGACACTACTGCTGGCGGTGGCACAGACGCAGGAAGTATTCATGTAGCGAATGAAGGCACCCCAACTGTCGCTATTGGGGTCGCATTACGTTATATGCATTCCAATGTATCTGTGTTACACACGGATGATTACAAAAATTCAGTAGCCTTAGTTACAGAAATCATTAAATCTCTTAATGATGATGTTGTTGACCAAATCATTTGGTAATCTAGGCTTTAACTTAATTACAGTACCCAAATGTAAAATTAAACCAAACATCGCACGTCTTCATATAGGATTTATGGGAGGTAGGATAGAAATCAAAATTTGATTTTCTATCCCCTCCCTTTTTTATACTTTTTAAATAAATAATTTAAACGAATACACGAACGTTCATATATGTTATATATATTTAAACTTTAAAAATTATAAAGTTTTCAGAATATTTATTCTATTTTTATTCCTAATTTGTTATACTACCGATAACTTATTGGGGAGGTCGTTATGATGGTTTCGAATACTAAAGATAAGCCAACACTAATAAATAGATTTTTGAATATTGTAGAAAAGGTTGGAAACAGATTACCTGATCCTAGCATTTTATTTTTCTTAATGTGTGTAGGGCTCGCAATACTTACTTGGGTTGTATCATTGTTTCAGATTTCCGTAAAACATCCAGGCACAGGCGATACTATCGCAATCAAAAGTATTTTAAGTAAAGATGGACTGGCGATGATTCTGAATGATGCCATAAAAAACTTTTCAGAATTTCCAGCATTAGGACTTGTCCTCGCAGTCATGCTTGGTATTGGCGTAGCAGAAAAAACAGGTTACTTCGATAAATTAATGATTCAAGTCGTACATAAGGCACCAAAGCATTTCATTGTGCCAGTCATTATTATTATAGGTATCTTAGGCAATGCTGCTGGTGATGCAGCACCGATTGTGTTACCACCATTAGCAGCTATGGTCTTTATTAAATTGGGCTACCACCCTATTGCAGGTTTAGCAATGGCTTACGCGTCTGCACTTGGAGGATTCTCTGCAAATGTCATGATTGGTATGTCAGACGCATTACTTTATGCATTTACAAAACCAGCTACAAATATTGTTTCTGATAGTGTGCCTGTTAATGTAGCAATGAACTGGTACTTTATTGCAGCAAGTGTCCTCGTCTTATTACCTTCCGTCTATTGGGTTACTATGCGTTTTGTTATTCCTAGATTAGGTAAATATGATGATTCTAATTCAGATATTCAAGCAGATGATTCTAATTCAAAGCTCACACCTCAAGAAAATCGTGCAGTATTTTGGGCTAATATCAGTTTTTTTGTATTGATTATACTGCTTATCATTATAGCTATACCGCAACAAAGTTTTCTGAGGAATGCTAATACAGGTAGTTTACTGAATGATGCGCCTATCATTAACGGTGTGGGACTCATCATATTAGTATTGTTCTTAGTTCCTGGCTTAGTGTATGGCATTATGGTAAAGGAATTTAAAAGTTCTAAAGACTTAGGAAAAATGTTAGCTGATTCAATGTCATCTATGGGTTCCTTTATTGTCATTGTGTTTTTTGCAGCCCAATTACTTGCCTTTTTAGAGTGGAGTAACCTGGGCATTATCGTTGCTGTTAAAGGCGCTTCAATACTTCAAGGTCAAAATGGCGTTGTACTTATCCTAGGTATTATCTTATTAAGTGCACTGATAAATTTATTGATTGGTAGTGCCTCTGCCAAATGGGGTATTTTAGCCCCTATTTTCATCCCAATGCTTATCATTGTAGGTTTCCATCCAGCATTGACTCAAATGCTGTACAGAATTGGTGATTCCATTAGTAACCCGATAACACCTATGATGCCTTACTTGCCATTGCTATTATCTTATGCACAAAAATATGATAAAGACATGAAATTAGGTTCCTTATTATCTAGTCTAATGCCTTATACAATTATATTGAGTATCGTGTGGCCATTATTCATGATTGTTTGGTATCTATTAGGTTGGCCACTTGGTCCAGGTGGCCCCTTACATGTAAAATAAGTTGTTAAAAAGAGACAGACACGAAGGAAATAGTTTATGTGTCTGTCTTTGCTTTCAAACGCCCTAATCTTTGAAATAAGCGACGTATAGTTATATTTTTATTGCGTAATATTAAAATTATTGATCGTATTTTTCTAATTGTTGTAATATAAAAGTAAGAAAAGGGTAAATACAGTACAAGTATAGTAAAATAACCTCATTTACTTAGGAGGAAATTATGGAACGTATAGGATTAATAGATATTGGTTCAAATACCATTCGACTCGTTATTTTTGAATTTGATTATAAAACAGGATTAAATGAAATATTAAATATCAAAACACCGGCACGATTAAGCCAATATTTAACTGACTCTTTGGCTATGAATGATGACGGTATTGAAGTATTAACTAAAGCATTGCGTAGTTTTAAAAAGGTTGCTGACAAGTTCAATATAGATGAATTACATCCAGTAGCAACCGCAGCCATTAGACAATCAACTAACCAAGACCAAATCATCGAACATATCAAAAAAACACTTAAAATCAACATTAGGATCATTTCAGAACAAGAAGAAGCATTTTATGGTTTCTACGCTATCACACATACTACTGACGTTAATAACGGCGTATCTATCGATATCGGTGGTGGTTCTACAGAAGTTACACTCTTTAAAGACAAAAAACTAATAGATTCACATAGTTTTCCGTTTGGTGTCGTTACTTTATCTCATCAATTCTTTGAGGGCAAAGACCATAATGATAAATCAGCAATCAAAAACATGGAAAAATTTTTAGTTAAACAATTTGAGCAACTTTCTTGGTTAAAAAATCAAGAAGTCACTTTAGTTGGTATTGGGGGTTCTGCACGTAACGTTGCGCGCATTCATCAATCTGAGCACTCATATCCTATCGGCGGGGTTCACAACTATGCAATGACTGAAGAGAATATTGATGAAGTGTACTCAATCATTAAAAAAAGTTCATATAATGATTTAAAAGATATAGACGGTCTAAGTAGAGATCGTGTAGATATTATCCTACCCGCAGTAGCTGTCTTCAAGTCATTATTTAATAGAATTAAGGCGAAGCAATTCACCTTTTCTCGAAAAGGACTGCGTGAAGGTTATGCGATGAAATTAATTTCTGAACGACATCCTGAAGAATTTAGAAAAGAGAATATTCGTAAAGACGCATTATACCATTTAGCTAACGAATATCGTATTGAGGAAACAAGTGCAAAACAACGTGTGAAGTTAGCACAAACATTATTAGAGCAATTAATAGGCCTTAAAAAATTAGAGGTCACTCAAAAAGAAAATGAACTATTTGCCGAGGGTTCTTTCTTGTACTACTTAGGGAGATTTATCGATGCTGATTCAAGCTCACCACACACTTATTATATTATCGCGAATTCAATGATTGATGGTTTTCCACACGAAGATCGAGTGAAACTCGCTTTACTTGCTAGTTTTAAAAATAAGTCATTATTAAAATTCTTTAGTCATGAAACAAAGTGGTTGCGCGGTAAAGAACTAGATAACATCCAATTCTTAGGTGGCATTATCAAGTTTGTCAATGCGCTTAATGTGTCTCATACGAGTTCTGTAGAGCAAGTAGAATTACAACAAAATGATGATGGTTACAGCTTATATGTATATTACAACGGTGAGCCTATCGCTGAAGAATATCAATCCTTGAGGCAGAAAAAACATATTGAAAAAATCTTAAAAGATGACCTTTCTATCATCTTTACAAAATCTTAAAATTTATATGATAAGTTATACTTAGCAAAATACAATATTCATACTACAACGAGGTGTAATTAGAATTATGCATAAAAATTGGGGAGCAAAAGATTTGAACCTACCACAATACTATAATAATAGAGAACTCAGTTGGTTAGATTTTAACTATCGCGTATTACAAGAAGCAAGTGATAAAAACAATCCATTGCTTGAACAACTTAATTTTGTTTCGATATTTAGTTCAAATTTAGATGAGTTCTTTATGGTACGCGTAGCTGGGTTACAAGACCAAGTCAAAATGGGTTATGACAAACCTGAAAATAAAGCCCAATTAACACCAAAACAACAACTTAATCAAATCAATATCAAAAACAAACAAAATGTCGACTTACAATATAGACGTTATAACGAATTGTTAGAAGATTTACGTCAGCATAAAGTTGAAATTGTTCAACCGGTTGAATTACCTGAATCGTTATTATCTCAATTACATTCAGAATTCAAAACCGGTATATTACCCACGTTAACTCCATTAGGTATAGATGCCTATCATCCTTTCCCAAAACTAAATAATAAAAGTCTGAATATCTTTGTTGATATAGATACTGAAGATGCAATTAACTCTGCAATTGTTCAAATACCTTCCTTAATACCAAGGTTTTATTCATTAAATAAAGGTGATATACAATACATAATTATGGTAGAAGACATCATTACTCATTTTATCAATGATTTATTTAGTGGATATGAAGTACTAAACACTTTTACGTTTAGAATTACTAGAAATGCGGATTTGACTATACATGAAGACGGTGCGGAAGACCTACTCATTGAAATTGAAAGGTTTTTAAAGGAACGTAAACGGGGCACTGCTGTACGTTTAGAAGTAGATGGGCGATTCGCTACATATGAAGATATTGTGTGGATTATGAACCAAGTAGAAGTACATGATGAGGAGGTTTATTTTTTAGACGGCCCGTTAGATTTAACAATGCTATCTAATTTAGTTGATCACTTATCTAATAAATTGAAACACTTAAAATATAAAAAGTACATGCCACAGATGCCACAATCTTTAGGTAATCATAATGTGTTTGATTTGTCGTTAGAAAAAGATATATTCTTCCATCATCCTTTCGAATCGTTTGAACCTATAGTCGACTTCATACGTGAAGCCGCTGAAGATTCAGATACAATTGCTATTAAACAAACGCTTTATCGTGTAAGTAAAGATTCTCCTATTATTAATAGCTTGAAAACAGCTGCTGAGAATGGCAAACAAGTTACCGTGCTAGTTGAGTTAAAGGCACGTTTTGATGAAGAAAATAATGTGCATTGGGCAAGAATGTTAGAAGATGCTGGCTGTCACGTTATATATGGTATGACCCATTTAAAAACGCATAGTAAAATTGCACTTGTAGTCAAACGTATCAATAATAAACTCACTTCTTTTATTCATTTAGGAACTGGAAACTATAATGATAAAACTGCTAAATTATATACAGATATGGGACTAATTACTACTAACGATGCAATTGCTGAGGATGCACTAAACTTTTTCAATTATCTTAGTGGTTATTCAGTCAAACCTGTTTACAATAAACTCATCGTGGCACCATTTGATATTAGAGATGTCTTCTTAGCTCGTATAGACAATGAAATTCAAACACATCACAAACACGGTAACGGTAAGATTATAATGAAGATGAACTCTTTAACAGATAAAGATATTATTCTTAAATTATTTGAAGCTTCTTGCGCTGGTGTCAAAGTTCAACTTATTATTCGTGGTATTTGCTGTCTCAAACCAGGTATTCCCGGTATTAGTGAAAATATAGAAGTCGTAAGTATTGTGGGTCGCTTTTTAGAACATTCACGTATTTACTATTTTCACAATAATGGAGATGAAAAAATTTATTTATCTTCTGCAGATGCCATGACACGTAACATGATTAAACGTGTAGAAATCTTATTTCCTGTTGAAGACAAAGTAATTGCCAAACGTTTATTAGATTATATGAACCTTCAGTTATCTGATAATCAAAAAGGACGTTTTCAAGACTCACACGGACGCTATCATTACATCAAAAATAACTTATCACCATTAAACTCTCAAGCCTATTTGATGACGGAAGCGGTGAATTATGGTCAACAACTTCAAGATGAAGTATCCCAACCCCAACCTCAAGTTGTATCAGCCAACCCACCTCAAGGTTGGTTCTCTAAAATACGTAGCACCTTCAAAAAATAATCCATCACATTATATAAAGCGCTGAATACTTCGTTTAAAAAGTGCGCATTCAGCGTTATTTATTATACAATAGCACCTTCCCTTATATATTAATAATGCTTCCATACATAATTATAAAGTTTAGACATCACCCACTTGTGTATCGGTGCTTGTGATAATAAATATACTAGCCAAGGCAATGCGGGTTCATAATGATTTAAACCAATAACACATCTATAACTCGTTACTGACGTTCTAAATTCGAGCATTCCATCTTTTTCTCCTTTTTTACTTACTAGTAAACCACCTGTTACTTTTAAAATAAAATTGGTTGGTGAGC
Organism: Staphylococcus sp. NAM3COL9; assembly: GCF_001431205.1. GTDB lineage: Bacteria > Bacillota > Bacilli > Staphylococcales > Staphylococcaceae > Staphylococcus. The sequence goes on from NZ_LGPC01000016.1 coordinate 262,653, forward strand.
TGTATGCTTTTTCCATTTTTATTAATGGATATGGAAAAAACTTCAAGTTAATTTCAAAGCGTCGTTCTGTTTGTTTAATTCTAATCCATCCTAAACTACATTCTTTTAAATATTGTTCATACATGTCAACAAGTTGTATTGCGTTAATTTCTTTTGTAAGTAACATATGTTGGAATGAATAGACTTTTTTATATTTATTTTGCATACGTCTCGAACATTTACCTACCCTATTTATAACTTTAGATCCTGACATATCGATTACTTTGACGTTTTGCGAATCAAATATATTCTTGAATTGATTATTATACTTTTTTTTCACGTTCAATATATGAATTCTCTTATCACTACATGTAGGTAATACGTGTAATATATTTTCAATAGCCCACACATGCATACTATACAAATACCCTTGTAAATATGCGTTGGGAAGCGCTGCTTTATTGGTTATATATATAATATGATGCATTTGTTTTAATGTGCGTTGCAATTCATGAGTTTGGAATACATTTGTTGCCACAAAAACACTATTCAAATGTGCAATATTATTATTTGTATAAACTTTATGATGCTTTTGTAATTTTTTAATTAATTGATTACCTAAATGACAATTCGCACCAAATATAAACACTTTCATTGTTATCGCTCCTATTTACACTCTAGTTGGTAATTAATTAGATATTTTAAAAATGATGTATCAAATGATATCATTCGTTTCATTCGCATTTTAACACACTATTTTTGCTATAATTAATAAATGAAAGATTTCGTATTATAGGAGGATTTTTATGCTTGAATTAGAAAAATTAAAACATAGCTTCCCTTTGATTAATAATATGCAACAATATAAACCTATCTTTTGGGAAAATCCCAAATTTCGTCAAGTTGAACCATTACCTTTTTCAATAGAGGATATGGAAGATGCAGCATCACGTCTCGAACGATTTAGTAGTTATATACGCAAAGTATTTCCCGAAACAGAGAAAGATCATGGGTTAATTGAATCACCATTAAAGCCCATACCCTTGATGCACAATCACCTTTCTCAAACGGAACAATATGGAGCTAACGGGAATTTATGGCTTAAATGCGATAGTCATCTTGCTATCTCAGGTTCTATCAAGGCTCGAGGCGGTATTTATGAAGTCCTTAAGCTGGCTGAAACGATAGCAATGGAGCATGGTGATCTCAAATTGACAGATGATTATCGTATTCTAGAGGGACCACATTATAAAGAATTATTCAGTAAATATAATGTTTCAGTTGGCTCAACTGGCAACTTAGGTTTAAGTATAGGTATCATGAGTGCCAAACTTGGTTTCAGCGTTACTGTACACATGTCCAGTGATGCCCGTCAATGGAAAAAAGATTTACTACGTACTCGTGGTGTAGAGGTCGTGGAACATCAATCTGACTACCAATTTGCTGTTGCAGAGGGTAGAAAAAGTGCAGAACATGATGCATCTTGTCACTTTGTTGATGATGAAGGCTCCGCTGATTTATTCCTAGGTTATACCGTAGCTGCATTGCGCCTAAGAACACAATTAGATAGTCAAAATATTCAAGTAGATGCTGACCACCCACTTTTCGTTTATTTGCCATGTGGCGTTGGTGGCGGCCCTGGCGGTGTTGCTTTTGGATTAAAAACAGTCTTTGGTGAGCACGTTTATTGTATTTTTGCCGAACCGACACATGCACCTTGTATGTTACTAGGAATGATGACGCAATTGCACGATGAAATTTCAGTGACTGATATTGGATTAGACGGACGTACCGATGCAGATGGACTTGCTGTGTCACGCCCTTCTCGTTTAGTGGGTCAAATCATGAACTCACTTTTATATGGCGCATTTACAATTGATGATAAGCAAATGTATCGATACTTATATATGTTAAGCGAGAAAGAAGATATCTTTATCGAACCATCTGCCGCTTCAGGTTTTGCTGGCATTGCTACAGCTACAAAACACGCTAAAAACAAAGGTATTCGTATTGAAAATGCCAACCACATCGTGTGGGCTACAGGTGGAAACATGGTACCAAAAGAAGAAATGATGAAATATGTCGCCTATGGTCAAAGTTTAATTTAATATGTTTAATTAAAAATAGCTGATTGTTATTTAGTCAGCTTATTGAGAACGGTAATATGAAATCATAGTTTAATTTCATATTACCGTTCCTTTTTAGTAACTTTCTCACATTTCTTTAAGTAAGAAACTTTTAGTTATATAATTTAAATAAAATCCTATTTTCTGAATATTTATTGAATTTAGAAAATAACTATGTTAAAGTATTCTTTATCAATTCACTTTAGTTCGGTAGAGTAACAAAGTAAAAAATAAAGGATGGTCATATCATGAATACAACGACACTTATTAATAACAAAGAATTTGAATTAGCATTTTTAAAACATTTTAAACAAGCTGGATTCAAACTCGTAGATTTTAGTTTTATCGAATCACTGTCATGGCAAACACTTACTACAGACGATTTGCAGCAAATGACTGAGCGCAGTTTCTGGCAACATGACCATCATATCTTTGCATTACGAAATGATTTTACCGATCAATTATTACGTTATTACAGTAATTATCCACCACAATATCAAAGTGTCGCGTACACCGGCCCTATTGTTCGTGATAATGAAGTCTATACTCAATTAGGTATCGAACATTATAATCCAACAATTACAGATATGCAAAATGACTTCACCACTTTTTATGACTATATCAAAGCAACATTAAATGATGATATTGATTTTGTAATTTTAGGACATTATCAACTGATAGATTTACTTCTATCACCTAAAGAACAAACCCAAGATGTATTGAAACTCATACAAGAACGCAATATTTCAGAACTTACATCTCAATTAGGTATAGCTCATCCCGTTGTTCAATTGCTCACTACTAAGACAACAGAACAACTTGATTTATTAAGTCAGTTATTCCCACATGACCATCGAACAATACAAGCATTACTTCGATGGGAACAGTGGTTTAAATCTCAAGATATTACTAATATTCACTTAGATATCACGCCACAACCGCCACGTTCTTATTACAAAGGTGCTTTTATGAGATGTCATCTTAAAAATAATAAATCACAACAACTTACAGGTGGTTTTTACAAAGGTGAGTTAGAAGGCTTTGGACTTGGATTTATACTTTAATTAAAAGGGAGAGAACATCATGCTTACTGTAGCTTTAGCAAAAGGAAGATTATTAAAAAGCTTCATTGCTTATTTGAATGAGGTGAATGAACAAGAACTTGTACGAGCATTGGAACAAAGAGAGCGTCAGTTACTCATCTCTGTAGGAGGAATACAATTTGTTTTAGTTAAAGGAAGCGATGTACCTATTTATGTGGAACAAGGCGTTGCAGATGTAGGTATCGTAGGTAGTGATATCTTAGAAGAAGGTAATTACACAATCAATAATTTACTTGATTTACCTTTTGGTGCTTGTCACTTTGCATTAGCGGCTAAACCAGATACAACAACTTTTACGAAGGTTGCTACCTCATATACTAAAACGGCCAGAAAATATTTTGAAGCCCAAGGATTAGACGTAGAATTAGTAAAACTCTCTGGTTCTATCGAGTTGGCATGTTTAGTCGATATGGTAGATGGCATTGTAGATATCGTTCAAACAGGTACAACTTTAAAATCGAATGGCTTAGTTGAAAAAGATACTATTAAAAATATTAATGCTAAATTAATTACAAATAAACAATCTTATTTTAAAAAATCAACTGAGATAGATGATTTTATACAAACATTGGAGGTGTCTCTCATTGATTATAAATAAAACTACATTTTTAAAGGACTATTTAAATCAAGCCGCATTAAACGAAGCTTTATATCCTCTAGTTAAGGATATTTGTGACAAGGTAAAGCTTCAAGGTGACCAAGCTTTAAAAACTTATAACCAACAACTTGATCAAGTAGAGACATCAGAACTTGAAATTCCTTATGAAGCTTTAGAAACTGCCTATAATCGCATTGATAATGCATTACGTGATGCACTTCAACAAAGTCACACACGTATCAAAGCTTATCAAACTTCTATTAAATCTACGGAACAACAAGGGTCTAATGAATGTTATGAAATGTATCATCCATTAGAACGTGTCGGCGTATACGTACCAGGTGGTAAAGCAAGCTATCCTTCTACTGTGTTAATGACTGTCACATTAGCTAAGGTAGCTGGAGTTAAAAATATTTTTGTTGTCACACCACCGCAAACTCAAGGATTACCTGATATTGTTTTAGCAGCTTGCTATATAGCAGGTGTCGATAGAGTATTTCAGGTTGGTGGCGCACAAAGCATCGCAGCTCTTGCTTATGGTACAGAAACAATACCTAAAGTAGATAAAATTGTAGGCCCAGGCAATCAGTATGTTGCCTATGCAAAAAAATATCTCTTTGGTCAAGTAGGTATCGATCAAATTGCTGGTCCAAGTGAAATCGCCCTAATTATAGATGAGACGGCTGATTTAGATGCTGTAACTTATGACGTATTTGCTCAAGCAGAGCACGATGAGCTTGCGAGAACGTTTGTGATTAGTGAAAATAAAGACTTATTACAACAACTCGAACAAAAAATCCAACAAACTTTAAGCCAAATTGAACGTCAACCTATCGTTCAAGCAAGCTTAGCAAACAATCATTTTTTAATTTCAGTAGATAACTTTAATGAAGCATGTGATTTAATGAATCAAATCGCGCCAGAACATGCATCAATTCAAACAGCTTCACCACGTAATTACCTAAATCATGTGCGTTATGTAGGTGCGCTATTCTTAGGACATTATTCTCCAGAAGTTATAGGTGATTATGTAGCGGGACCGAGTCATGTATTACCGACCAATCAAACTGCAAGATTTACCAATGGTTTATCCGTTAATGATTTTTTAACACGTCATTCTGTGATTGATCTATCTGAGTCTACCTTTGAAAAAATTGAAGGTTCTGCACGTAAGCTTGCTCATATTGAACAACTTTATAACCATGAACAATCTATAGAAATGAGATCATCAAAGGAGCCACGTAATGATTAGAATTAACAAAAATGAAAGTCCACTCCGTCCATTATCCGATTCACAATTGGCAACGATTATTCAAGAAGCACCATTTAATTTCTATCCAGATGACGAATATGAGCGTTTTAAAGCGGCTTATGCAAATTATTATAACCTTTCAGCTAAACAAATTATTGCAGGTAATGGTTCTGATGAATTAATTCAAAAATTAATGCTGATTATGCCAGAAGGTCCAGTACTTACATTGAATCCAGATTTTTTTATGTATCAAGCCTATGCCTATCAAGTTAATCGTCCAATTGAATTTGTGAATGCTGAGTCAGATTTATCCTTCGATTTGGAGTGTATTTTGCAACGTATAGACGAAATTCAGCCTGCGTTCTTTATCATGAGTAATCCACATAATCCATCAGGCAAGCAATATAGCCTGACGTTCTTAAAAGCAATTGGGGATAAGATGGAAACATTAGGTGGCTATTTCATCATAGATGAGGCTTATTTAGATTTTGGTAATACTTATCAAATAGAGATGCAACCGCACATTTTACAAATGCGTACACTTTCAAAAGCCTTTGGTATTGCTGGATTAAGACTAGGCATGCTCATCAGTACGCCCGAAACAATTCAAAAAATTAAAAGCATTGAACACCCTTACCCATTAAATACAATTACATTGCATATTGCTTTATATATGTTTGAACATACAGAAATGCTTAACAATTTTATAAATCATCAAAGACAACTTGCTATGAAATTACGCAATATGTTTAATGAATTAGTATCAGATATCATGGTCGTATTTCCTTCCTCGACTAACTTTGTTTTAACAAAGGGAACTGCAGCACAAAGTTTAGGCGCATTTATTAAAACGCACGGTTTCCTTCCTAGAGTCTATGACGAAAACGAAATGGCTGATTATGTTCGTTATTCTATAGCTACAGATGAACAGTTAGATGAATTAGAAGCAATCATTAAAAATTGGAGGTCTCAATATGATTTATCAAAAATCACGTAATACTGCCGAAACACAATTAAATATTTCACTCGCAGATGATCATCGTGCAAGTAAGATTGATACTGGTGTGGGTTTTCTAGATCATATGCTTACCCTCTTTACTTTTCACAGCAAATTGTCAATTACAATAGAAGCAAACGGTGATACGGAAGTCGATGATCACCACGTAACTGAAGACATTGGTATCGTACTAGGTCAATTATTACTAGAATTAGTTAAAGAACGCAAAAGCTTTCAACGGTACGGTGTAAGCTATATTCCTATGGATGAAACACTTGCAAGATCAGTTGTAGATATCAGTGGTCGTCCGTATTTATCATTTAATGCAGCTTTGAGTAAAGAAAAAGTCGGTACATTTGATACTGAACTAGTAGATGAATTCTTTCGCGCATTGGTGATTAACGCACGATTAACAACACATATTGATTTATTACGTGGCGGCAATACACATCACGAAATTGAAGGCATTTTTAAATCATTTGCACGTGCCCTAAAAGAAGCATTAGCAAGTAATGATTCAGAAGGTATACCCTCTTCTAAGGGTGTGATCGAATGATTGCTATCATAGATTACGGTCTAGGAAATATTAAAAATGTACAACGTGCGGTGGAACATTTGGGCTATGAAACGATACTGACAGATAAGCAAAGTGAAATAGAAGCTGCAGATATCATCATATTACCTGGTGTTGGTCATTTTAAAGACGCAATGCAAGCAATTCAATCACGTGGTTTAGCAACTGTGTTACAGTCAGTTACAGACAAACCGATTATAGGTATCTGCCTTGGCATGCAACTCTTATATAATTGGAGTGCAGAAGGAAATGTCGAAGGTTTAAAACTTTTCCCAGGAAATATTGTTCCAATCCAAACACCCTATCCTGTGCCACATTTAGGCTGGAATAATTTAATTAGCAACCACCCTCAATTAGCACAAGATGTATATTTCGTACATTCATATCAAGCTGAAATGTCTGAACATGTCGTGGCTTTCGCTGAATACGGTAATCCAATTCCAGCAATTGTTCAATATAAACACTATATCGGCATTCAATTTCATCCAGAAAAAAGTGGAGCCGATGGATTAACTATACTCAACCAATCATTGAAAGGCGGTTTCTTATTATGATTAAACTTTGGCCAGCAATTGATTTAATCAATGCTACAAGTGTGCGACTAACTGAAGGTAAATATGATTCAGAAGAAAAAATGCCCCGTAGCGCTGAAGAAAGCATCCAATTTTATAACCAGTTTAACTATGTTGATCGTATTCACATTGTCGATTTAATCGGCGCAAAACAGCAATCATCTATTGAAAGAAATTATATAAAAGCGTTAAGACAACTTACTAACAAACCAATGGAAGTTGGCGGCGGTATTAGAAGTATCGACACAATAGAAGCTTATTTCGATGATGGTATTGACTATTGTATTGTTGGTACGAAAGGTATTCAAGATTTAACATGGTTAGAACAAATGGCAAATCAGTATCCACATCGTATATATATCTCTGTTGATGCTTATCGTCGTGAAGTAAAAATCAATGGTTGGGAACAAGACGCTCAACTAGATCTATTTGATTTAGTTAACAAAATGGAACGCTTCCCACTTGGTGGAATTATCTATACAGATATTTCTAAAGATGGCCGTCTTGAAGGACCTAACTTTGAAATAACAGGACAATTAGTCGAAGCATCTGACAAACAAATTATTGCTTCAGGTGGTATACGAAACCAACAAGACTTAACACAATTAGAATCACTAGGCGTCTATGCTGCTATCGTCGGTAAAGCAGCACATAATGCTGATTTTTGGGAGGGGTTATCATGATTAAAAAGAGAATCATCCCCTGTTTAGATGTAAAAGATGGTCGCGTAGTTAAAGGTATTCAATTTAAAGGGTTACGCGATATTGGTAATCCAGTAGACTATGCACTTTATTACAATGACCAAGGTGCAGATGAGCTAGTCTTTTTAGATATTTCCCGAACAGAAGCAGGTCACGATCTCGTGCTTGATGTCATTGAGGAAACTGCCGAAAAATTATTTATACCCCTTACTGTAGGTGGCGGTATTGCTAATTTAGATGATATATCACAATTACTTAATCATGGCGCAGACAAAGTTTCACTAAATTCAAGCGCACTTAAAAATCCAGAGTTCATTAAACAAGCGAGTGAAAAATTTGGAAGTCAGTGCATTTGTATCGCTATTGATAGCAATTATGATGATGCACTGAACGACTATTATTGCTATACGCATGGTGGTAAACAACGTACTGATAAACGTGTATATGATTGGGTACAAGAAGTAGAGACATTAGGCGCAGGTGAACTACTCATCACAAGCATGACACATGATGGTATGAAACAAGGCTTTGATGTGAAACATTTACATGAAATTGAACAGCTTGTTAATATTCCTGTCATCGCTTCAGGTGGTGGTGGAAAACCAGATCACTTTGTTGATTTATTTAAACAAACAGATGTCTCTGCAGGGCTCGCGGCAAGTATATTACACGATAAAGAAACTACTGTAGATGAAATAAAACAAACGATGGCACAAGGAGGTATTCCCATTAGATGACACAACAACCTAATTTTAGTAAAGGACTCTTACCAGCAATTTTGCAAGATGTTGATACAAAACAAGTGCTCATGCTTGGCTATATGAACGAAGCAGCATATAACAAAACATTAGCAGATGGCATTGTTTGTTTCTATTCTCGCTCTAAAGAACGTTTGTGGACCAAAGGTGAATCTTCTGGCAACACACAAGTAGTTAAAAATATTTATTTAGACTGTGATCAAGATACACTACTCATCGATGTTGTGCCAAATGGTCCAACTTGCCATACTGGTAGCCAAAGTTGCTTTAATACCGATGTTCCTTTTAATATCCAACAATTAGAACAAACTGTAACTTCAAGTGCACTATCCAATAAAGAGAACTCATATACACAATATTTATTAAATGAGGGTCTTGAAAAAATCACCAAAAAATTTGGCGAGGAATCGTTCGAAGTCGTTATTGGTGCGATGAAATCTGATCGTAATGAAGTGACAAATGAAACTGCAGATTTAATGTATCACCTATTCGTATTATTACATGCTTTAGATATTAAATTTGAAGACGTCGAATCTGTATTAGCCCAACGTCATCAGACCTCAAATAATTTCAAAGGCGAACGTAATGATATAGATAATTGGTAAAAACAACAATTGTTTTACTACGATGTTAATCTATTTTAATTTTGGTAACGTCGCAAGCTGATTGTCGTCAGTCGATTTTAAATTTCAAAAAAAGAGAGCGGTACAGAAATCAAATTTTGATTTCTGTACCGCTCTCTTTCACTTTATATTTCATCTATTTTCTAAAAGTTCTTTTTTAAAAAATCCTGCTTGTTTTTCTACTGAAATCAAATCAGCATAAATGGCTTCATCCATTGAATAATAGATCACATTGCCATTTTGTACAGCTTCGTTATTATGCCATATGTTCGATTTAACAAATTCATTCTTCAATTTACCACTGCCTTACTAATCACAAGATTTATAATCCGCTTAAAGTTCTAAACACATTAAGTCTTCATCATAGTAAACAGATCCATCGTAAAGTGCTTTCGGCTCAGTTCCATAGCGCTTAAATCCTAACTTTTCATATAAGCTAATTGCACGTTTGTTTTCACTAAGCACGCATAAGTTGATTGTTTTTACTGTATTTTGTTCAACCAGGCTATCAATGATTTGTTGAATCAGCTGCCGAGCTATACCTTGATGTCTATACTGTGGGTGACAATATACTGAAACTAAATTACCTTTATGCTTTATTTTTTCTAAAGTCTCACTATAAAACGTCGCAATACAAACCAGTGTTCCTTCATCAAAAGCCCCTATGGTAAAATAAGTAACTGAATTTTCTAATCTCACTTTAAATTTCCCAATCGGGAATTCACTTTCCCTATCATAAGTAGAAGCAAAGTCGTTAGGGTCTGTCTGGAGTGAGTTGAGTCTAAGTAATCGATACTGTGATGCATCAGCTTCACTTAAATATCTATAGTTCATTTAATCACGCCTTTCAGTCTATCGCTGCAAGTGTAATCATAGACCCCTAACTCAGCTTGACGTTAAGAGTCTGCACTTATATTATTCTATACTGGTCGTACAGTTACTTCGTTCACATTGACATGGCTCGGTTGTTGTAATGCATATATAGCTGCTTCTGCAATATCTTCAGGGTCTAATTTTTTACGTTCTCCCCAATCCGTTTCTCCACTTAAAGGCGTATCAACCATTCCTGGTGAAATACTAGTCGCCCTAACGCCTGTCTTAGCCAATTCTTTTTCTAAGCCTTGTGTTATCGCGTGTACAGCTGCTTTTGACGCACTATACAATGTGCTTTTTTTCGTTACTTCAAAGCCTGAGATTGAAGCTATGTTTATAATATGGCCACTTGATTGATTTAAAAACGATGGTAGCACTGCATTTATACCGTAAAGTGTCCCTTTAACATTCACATCAATCATTGCATCCCATGCTTCTACATCACCATCTGTAATTGCTGAAGACAGCATTTGACCTGCACTATTTATTAATATATCTACACGACCAAATTTGTCTTTTGCCGTTTGGACTAAACGCTCAACGTCCTGTTTGTCTGTAATATCCACTGCTAATGTCTCAACGTCTGCATTGCCCGCTGTTTGAATACGTTGAGCAGTATCATTTAAACGTGTTTCATTACGACCTGACAATACCACTTTCACTCCATGACTTGAAAGTAGTTGCGCAATACTTGCACCAATTCCACTACTTGCACCTGTAACAATTGCAACTTTATTTTTTAATTCAACCATTTATAACTTCCTCTCTTTATAATGTATGTAAATCCTTCCTTATATTTCAACATTGTATCATGCAGTTATAAGGAAAAATAAATAATTGAACTTTGCTTATCTTGTCAAATTACATATTTCGTTATAAGGTAGTTGTATATAATAAATATAAGTAGCAACATGATCGATGCTTAAAGGAGGATGGCTCATGAATTTTGAAGAACGGTTAGCTAAGTTACGTGAAACGATTGATAAAACAAGCTTTAATTTTCGATTTGAATCATTATTTGATAAAGAAGAATGGATTAATATGAACATACCACAGCGTAAACAACTAGAACGTGAGTTTCATAAATTTATAGAACAAAACGACCATTTACGCATACCTTACACTACCGAAGATCATATTCGTATGCGCTTGTATAATTTGGTTTATGATTACAATGAAATTAAAAATAACTTTAAGGCCTATATTTAATTCCATTATACTAAGATGCCTTTTCTTTTTGCACTTTATTTACAATAGCAAAAGCCTACACTACTAATTGAACAGTAGGTGTAGGCTTTTAAGCTTCTAACAGACGTACGGTAAATCATGAAAGTTAATACTGGGGAGAAAATCATGCTAGAAGTTGAACATTCCATTATTGCACAGTCATAACGAAATGTATTACTCAACTTCAAAATCACTCGATGCATACAGTGTATAAATCATTAACTAGCTACTTTTTTCGAAAGTCCATAGTTGTATAATTTCTCTGCATCAACGTAAGCTATATAATCAATACTTCTGTATCCATCTTTAATATCATTGATAATGCCTTGGTTTACACCGCTATGGGTGTAAATGTCGTAACTACTTTCATTTGAAAAAATAACTTCTTCAATTACTTTTCTCATTATAATCACTCCGTATTTTTACTTTCGCTAAGCTTTATCTATCTTCTACACTTTCATCATAATAGATAGCGATTTAAATTAGAAGCATTATGTGATTTTTTTCACAATATTATCACTTTTAATATTTTTCTGTTTATTAAAATTGCTTATTAATTGACTTCTCAAATTAATTGAAGTGATGCTTTCATTTTAATGTTGTTAAAAGTATCCACATATCATTATTTTTATAGAAATACATAAGCTATTAATTCCACATTACCTTTTCTCACAAACATATTTTTTATTAAAAAAATAACCTTTTTATTAAAAACCAACCTTAAACTGAGCAATTTGTGAAATTTATCACATTAAATCATGAAATAACATGGCATTTTTGCTTAGAGCGTGATAATTTTAATAGTGTATGAAAGCGCTTCATAATTTTTTACCTACACTTAGACTAACAATTCTTTAACTATTTATTCGTAATGTTTAAATACTTATAAAAAAATTATTTTTGAAAGGAGCATTTAATATGATTGAAACTTTATCACAATATCAACCTAGATTTAAGAAACTGATTTGCGTTGATTCAGATGGTTGTGCCATCGATTCAATGACAATTAAACACGAACGCGCTTTTGGCCCTGCTCTTGTAGATGAATGGCAACTTGATGATATCAAAGAAGATGTGTTACAACGTTGGAATGCTTTTAATTTATATGAAATCACAAGAGGTATCAATCGTTTTAAAGGTCTCGAAAAAATGTTGAGCGAACTTGTAGCAAAAGGATTAAACATTGAAGGTTATGAAGATATAAAGCGTTGGGTTCAAACCACAGCATCTTTTTCCAATCCTACTCTAGAGCAAGCAATTCAAACCTCTCCTAAAAATTTGGGTTTACAAAAAGCACTAGCCTGGTCGCACAAAGTAAATGATCACATCAAGACTTTACCTAGTATTGGTCCTTTTAACCATGTGCAACGTACGTTAAAAAATGCCTCAGCGTTTGCAGATATTGCAATCGTATCTTCCGCAAATTTATCCGCAGTTGCTTATGAATGGGAAACATATCACCTTACACCATATTTAAGTGGCATGTTTGCTCAAGAAGCTGGTACTAAAGAATACTGTTTAGAACAATTGAAACAATATTACAATACAGAAGACATTATCATGTTAGGTGATGCTAAAGGTGACATGGATGCTGCAAAATCACATGATATTTACTTCTATCCTATTTTAGCAGGACATGAAAATCAATCATGGTTAGATTTTGATAATAAATATTTAAAATTATTTAAAGAAGGTCGATTCAATCAAGACATTCAATCATCTTTAACTACAATATTTTATAATAATTTCGAAGGAGAGAACTAAACTTATGGTAAATGTAAATTTAAAAGCAACACCTTATAATTTAGATGATGAACAAATTTCATGGGTAGAACGCACATTGGGAAATTTATCAGATGAAGAAAAAATCGGACAGCTCTTTTTTAATTTATTTTCTTTAGAAGGCGGCAAAAAGTTTCACGATGCCGATATAACAAATAAAGAAGTCTTAGAACGTTTCCACATTGGTGGCGCACGATATGAGGGTGGCAGTAAAGAAGATGTTCAAAATTTACTCAATGATTTACAAAAATACGCAAAAGTTCCAGTATTAGTAGCCGCAAACTGTGATTCAGGTGGTAATGGGGCTTGTAAAGATGGTACCTATATCGCAAGTGCTGCACAATGTGAAGCGGCGCAAGACACAAAAGTTGCTTATAATGCCGGACTCGTATCAGCACGTGAAGCTTCAGCTTTAGGCGTACATATTAATTTCGATCCGTGTGTAGATATTTTACAAAATTGGCGAAATACAATAGTGAATACACGTGCATACGGTACAGATGCCAAAACAGTTATAAAATATTCTAGCGCTTTTATTGATGGTTTTAATTCTGAGCGTGACATGATAACTTGTATCAAACACTTTCCAGGAGATGGTACTGAGGAACGTGACCAACATCTCGTGCTTGGTGTGAATGAATTATCCACACAAGAATGGGATGATAGTTTCGGCAAAGTTTATCAACATCATATCGATCGTGGCGTTCAAATGATTATGGCAGGTCATATTGCGCAACCCGCTTATTCTAAAAAATTAAATCCAGCTTTGGATGATAAAGATATCTTACCCGCTACACTTGCACCCGAGTTAATTACAGGCTTGTTAAAAGAAGAATTAAACTTTAATGGATTAGTTGTTACTGATGCTAGCCATATGTTAGGCATGACCGCTGCAATGCGTCGTGAAGATTATGTACCGCAATCTATAGCTGCTGGCTGTGATATGTTCTTATTCTTCAATGATTTAGAAGAAGATTATCAATTTATGTTACAGGGTTATAAAAAAGGTATTATCACTGAGGAGCGTTTAAATGATGCAGTACGTCGTATTTTAGGACTAAAAGCTCAAATGAACTTGCATAAGCAACAAGTAGAGGACACGCTGATCCGCCCTCAAGAAGATTTAGCTATCATTGGTTGTGGTGAACATTTAGCAATGCGTACTGAAGCAGCTGACTTAGGCATCACTTTAGTTAAAAACACTTTAGACCAATTACCAATTCGACCTGAAACGCATAAAAATATTCAGTTATACATTATAGAAGGTGAAAAAGATGGTATCTATAAATCTGCAAATAATGTAGAAGAAGATATTATTCAAGCATTAGAATCACGTGGTTTCCATGTGACATTAAATGATGGTTCTACACGAGTTAAAGGTAAAACGTTAGACTATCGTAAAAAAGTGGATGCAGCACTTGTCTTTGCAAATATTATTGGCTACGCTGCCGAAAATAATTACCGCATTAAATGGGGCACTGCCATGAGTAATGAAATTCCTTGGTATGTACACGAAGTGCCAACAGTATTTGTCTCTTTAAACTTCACAACGCATTTGCACGATGCAACAATGGTCAAAGCTTATATTAATGCATATCATTCAAACCCAGAAACAATCAAGCAAACAATAGATAAAATCATGGGTGAAAGTGAATTTAAAGGTACTCATAACGACTTAGTTTGGACTGATAAATGGCAAGCAAAATTATAATAGTAAGTAAGTTTTAAATATGAGACTGTTGAAACATTTTTAAGAACATAAATACTTAACAACTAAAAGGGATTCTCCACTTATGGAAAATCCCTTTTTTTATCTATCATATATATAGTTATAAGTTTAAGATTTGATATAAACATATCGATTTCGTATAGGACTGATGCCTTAGGAAATAGTATAAGTTGTAAAATAAATAATATCTCATTCTTTATTGTTATTTTGGCAGTAGATGACTGAATTGAAATGCGCTTATACTAATCTTTTAAAGAACTACTACTTCATTTATGAAGACAAGTTGTTCTTACCGAAGAGCTTCAGCTCTTGTAATCCATTTTCTAATCATCTTTGCCAGGGTGAGACGACGAAATCTTATTAGAAAGATTAGATTTCTGTCCCGCTCCCATGCCCCAGTCAAGCATACACTTTCAAAATCGAAAATTTTAAATAGAAAATGATGTTTAATCTTTAATATGCATCTTAATTATGTTAATTTTTATATCCAAAATCAGGAATGTTGTCCCAACGTTTTTTGAAATAGTGCGCGACTGCTTTCGGTCTTCTCTCACGAGTGAAGATGCCTTTTTTATTTCCTTGGACTCTAATAATTCCACTAGATGTTTCAAAGTCAGCAAAGTTCCATGTTTGTTCACCTATAAACTGCGGATAGTTATCTATAACTACATGATTGGCTTCATAGTAACGGATTTGATATTCTTCCGTAAATAATTCATCATTAATCGCGTGCATGCCCGCTAATGTATCTGCACCGCATTCCGTAAACATAATTGGCTTACCAGGTTGTTTCTCCGTCCAACCATCTAATTCTGCTTTCAATGCTTCTTTAGCTGCTTCTAAATCACCAGACTGTGTATACCAATCGTAATAACGATTTAAGCACAGTACATCTACTAAATCTTGTACTTCACATGTATCTGGTTGTGAAGTGAGAATTGTCACAATCGTTACCGGACGTTGTTGTGGATCACATTCTCTGGCTAAGTTTACTAAAGGTTCAAAGTACGCTTTTGCACCTTTTTCAGTAGAAGCTGGTTCATTGGCGACAGACCACATCATTACACATGCATAGTTCTTATCACGTTCAATCAGATATTTAATCACCGCTTCATGCTTTTCTTTTGTACCAATTTCCTTAAATGTATCTCGTGTCGTAGTACCAGATAAAATAGCGCTAAAGTTTAGATGCACACCTACCGCGGTCGTCTCATCAATGATGACGATACCTTGTTCATCTGCTAAGCGCATCATTTCTTCTGAATACGGATAATGTAATGTTCTAAATGAGTTGGCACCAATCCATTTCATCAAATTGAAGTCTAATACGTTTGTAACTTCATTTGTAGTGACTTTATATTTTACATTAGCATGGCCTGCTAATACTTCTGGCACAATTTCAATATCTTGTATAAATACTTTAGGCGTCGTATATATTTTCACAGGTCTATACAAACCTGCATAATTAAAGAAGTCAAAGTTTGGTGAACTTTTCTTAACTATTTCACCATTTTTATCAATCGTTTCACTGTAATCACCAACAGGTAAAGTCGTTTCATCTAAAATATTATTCACGCAAACGGTTAAACGATGCTGACCAGAACCAAATTCCGAATGGATATCAACTTCAAATGGTAAGGAACCACCTTGACGTGTTGTTACTTCTTTACCATCAATATATACTGTTGCTTTATGTGTTGCAGAGCCAAATCTTAATACAATACGTTCACTTCTTAACATATTAGGTATTGTAAATGTTCTTTCATACCAAAAGTTACCAACGTGATTACGAATATCGGAAGTAATACCTTGGTCGTTATATGATTCTGGTACTGCCTAACTAAATCCGTATCTAATGATTATGTCACATCAATTTGATCGTCTACACCCTCTAACTTAAAATCCCAAATACCATTTAAATCAATGATGCTTCTATTTTCAGTTACAACTGGATACAACATGATTTAATTCCTCCCAAAAATTGTTCGATTATATTAATAACGTATTATAATTCTTCTCTAAGTGCCAATTCTTTAACAATTTGTTTATGTCTATGGTCAGTTAATGGATATGCAAAGAAGAACAATATTACTGCGATTAAACAAAGTGAAGCAGGTACAATAAAGAACAACACTTTTAATCCTGTCATTGTCTCAGCTGATTGAGCAGCTTGTGGTACATAACCGATGAGCGTTAAAGCTAGACCAGGTAAGAAACCAGCTAGCCCTTGTGATATTTTTCTAGTAAAGCTATAACTTGCATAAATAATACCTTCTGATCTAATACCTGATTGCCATTGACCATATTCTACAACGTCTGCAATAAATGCCCATGTCACTGTATTAGGAATAACTAAGAATAATTGTGCAATCGTATTAACAATTAAAAATAGCATCACATTATCTGAAAAGAACATGAAGTTAATAAATTGGAATACAATAAAACCTGAAACACCAATGATGGCAGTCATTTTCTTTCCTACTCTTTTACTTAAAAATGTAGTTAAGAACAACGCTGGTATTAATATAATAACGTTTAATGTACTTACTAAGCCGACTAAGTTAGCTTCACCTAGCACGTACTTAAAGTAATATAGTTGCGATGACTGTTGTAAGAATAATGCTGTAATCGTTAATAATGTATATAAAGCTAAAATGATAAATGGTCTATTTTTCAATAAATTTAAAAATGCTTTACGACCGATACCTTTTTCTTTTGGTCTTTCTACTGTATGACGTTCCTTAACGCCTCTGTAACACAATATATGGAATATAACACCAGCGACAGCAAGTATACCTACTACAACTGGATAACCCAATTCATGACTTGAGAATAGACCAACTAATGGAATGACTACAATACCAGAAATAAACATAGCCCCTTGTGAACCTAAGTTACGGAACACCGATAATTGCGTACGATCATCTGCATTAATTGTCATAGATGCTGATAATGAGCCGTATGGAATATTCACAAATGAATATGCTGCATTAAATAACAAGTATGTCCCAAATGCCCATATTATTTTCCCCGTTTGGCTAATATCTGGCGACATAAAGGTTAAAACTGTAAGTAGGGCGAGCGGTATCGTACCGTACAAAATAAAAGGCTTAAACTTGCCACGTTTAGCAAAGTTCCTTTGATTATCTACTAAAGTCCCCACTCCAGTATCTACAAAGGCATCAAAGAACTTCGCAACAAGAAATACAGCTCCCCCAACTACTGACGGTATGCCCAAAATATCTGTATAGAATAATAGTAAGTAAATTTGCCCCATATCAAACATTAAGCCATTGCCTAAATCTCCAAACCCATATGCAAGTTTTTCTTTGAATTTTAATCTTGGTGATTGAATTTCTTTAAAACTCTTTAACTTACTATTTGCCGGTTTTAATTTTGCTGTAACCATGCCGATAACCTCTTTCCACTATAGAAACGTACCTGACTGCACTTTTTTGTTTAATCGTTTCTTAGTATGTATTAATAATTGTTACAATCAATCGATAATAAGATACATAATAATGTAAGCGTTTTCTTATATCGTTAAAAATTTTTATCCCCATAAATTAAATTGTTTTTGAAATCGATAGTGACATATCCCTCACCCTTGTTTATAGGAATCTTACCTTTATTATATTTTTAAATACAGAACAGTCAACATTAAAATAACAACGTTGTTATAAAATGAATTTCACTTAATTAATGCATTGTAAGCATCGGCGATTCACAAACTCTGTAACTATAGCTTCTTTTTGACGTACAAACTCGGCTGTTTCTTTTGCTTTGTCTACAATACATTTTTTTAATATATGTTGTAAGCTTGTATGTTAAGCAATGATTTTACATCATAATTGTCATTTTATTAATATTTTTAATAATATATTCACTAAAAACGAAAGTATTAAAGTCATTTTCTAATTTTCTATACTTAATTATGTTAATAAAACTCTTTATGTTTCGTTCGATAATTTAATGGTGTTGTTCCGTATTGCTTTTTAAAACATTGTGTAAAGTAACTTTGTTCTTTGAAACCTACATAATTTGCAACTTCAGCGACGGTCATTTTAGTTCTCGCAATCAGGTCACGTCCCTTTTTAACTCTTGATTCAATAATGTATTGTGAGATAGATTTATGAATTTCCTTATTAAATATTTTGGACAAGTAACTCGGTGCCAAATCAACATATGAGGCGAGCTCATTTAATGACAATGCATTATCTAAGTTTCTTTCTATATATTGAATTACTTTACTTACTTTTGGACTATATGCATTCGCTTTTACCTTCATCGCTCTATCTGTATATGCTTTAACAATTGAATGGGTAATTTCATCTAAAGTTTCTATGTCCATCGTTTGATCTATCAATGCCGCATACTTTGCAGATATTTCATCAATATGAATCAAACTTACACCCGCTTTTTCTCCGGCCTTGCGGCATAACGTATTAATTAAATATGCCTTATATTGTTCGTTTGAAATATCATCTCTTACACGTCGTAAACCTGCCACTGATAAATTCATTGCATTTAGAATTGATAAAGCTTCATTAGCATTGCCATTCTCAACTGCAGTAAGTAGCTGATTCTCCATATTATAACGATACTCTATTTCTTTTAACGTATAATCCATTTGTGCTTTGGACTCTGCTAAATCTTCTTTATTTAAATGAAAACTAAAATCAATTTTCACAGTTTCATAAACGATATTTCTTTTTTTCAAGAACCGAATTGCTAAACGACACATTTTTTGTGCTTTAACTTGGTGACATAAAGGTATCGTCAGTAAATACTGCTTCAATATAGAAAGTTTAGATATTTTAATATCCAGGCCTTGGAGTATCTCATTACAACGACGTTCATTAGGCCGCTTCTCCATATATGGGCCGATAATATAAATTTGTTTGTACTTTTTAAATTTGAAAATTAAAAAGTTTACACCAAAACGATTTGTATAATTATAAATTTTATTGCTATGCATTTGTACAACAAAATGTTTCAATTCATTTTTGAACTGTTTGCGTGCAGTATTTGTAAACGGTGTCTTGATATGATTAATCACCCCATTCATATCACTCATATCATATCCTTCTAGCCGGATTCCCAATAATTGTAGCGCATGCATCTGTAAAATCTCTAGCGTTTCCTCATTCATAAAAAAAACACCCCATTCCTTATATTTTCATTATATCTAAAAATACTGGAAATGGGTTGTGAAATTTATATTAAATTTCTTTGGACTTATCAAATAATTCTATAAGCAGTTCATTTTTTATTATCAAAAAATTCATTGAAAATATTAATTCAAACGATATAAACGATTATTCACGCGCTTATTCATTTGAATTTTTCTTACCAAATTTGAGTTTAAATGGTGCATAGAATAATACAAATATAAGTACAAGACCTAAATAACCAATTAATGGATAGAAGATTGCTACTAAATCTGTAAAACCTACGAAACTCAAGCATAAACCGATGATAACTGTAACTGTATAGAAAAGTTTAAATCGTTTCGTATCTACCACCGTAAAACGTGTTGCAAATGCATAGAACATACCTAAACCAGTATTGAAAATCATACCGAAAATGACAAAAGCCATAACCACACCCAGTATAGGTGAAATGTGATTCACGATACCTAACATCGGCATCTCCATTTCGCCAACAATATCGATTTGTGTAAAGATAGCTAAATGACTGAGTACAATCATAACGCCTAGTGCAAGTCCACCAAACAAACCACCTAATGCAGCAACTTTTGTATTTTTCTCAGAACCACCCATAACAATTGCCATAGAAGCACCAACCGCTGTATTAAATGATGCATAGTTTACACCTGCTACAAACCAGTTGGGTAATGATGATGGTTTCGCATCTGACATAGTATTAAGCTGTGAAAACGATGTATCTATTGTCATAAAACTATAAACTGAGATTATTATAATGAATATAATTAAAAATGGAGTAACATTCCCAATAACTTTAACAACGCCTTCTACTTTCATCATACCCGCAAGTAAAATAAGTATCGTCATAAGGATAGTACCTACAATTGAAGGCAATCCAAATTGTTGATTAAGGTTTGATCCAGCTCCTGCAATCATAACGACACCTACACCAAAAAGTGTAAAGATAATGACTAAATCAATAATCCATCCTAAAATTTGACCGAATATAGATTTCCCTGTGATATTATGTATAACTTCTTTATGAGAATCTGTCTTAGATTTACTTCCTAACCAAACAAGCATCATACCCACATAAGCAAATAATGCTGTAGTAATGATAGCACCAAATGTCCCCATAATGCCAAAGCTCGTGAAGTATTGAAGTACTTCTTGCCCTGATGCAAATCCGGCACCTACAATGACACCGATAAATGCGCTTGCGATCAGTAATATTCTTTTCATAATTAAGCCCCCTATTTTACTTACTATAAATGAGTTGTGTAAATTTTCTATAGTTGTGTATTTGTGTAACATCAACAACTCCCATTTTAACCACTCAAAAAGGTTAAAATAGGCGTTTTGATACTATTGAAAATTTGATATTGATTCCATTTTATCATTTTAAAGCAATTTGATGTTGTTCTTCTCAATGCCATCTATATTTAAGTGATGTAAAATTACAACAAAAATTAAAAAAATCATAATAAATAAAATAAAAAGGTTTTAACTATTAAGGAACTCATTTATTAATAAAATATTTATTCATTAATTTAATTTAATTTTTTACTTCCTATTCGAAATGAAGAGTCTCTTTTTTCGCTATTTCAGCTATATTTTTTTATGAATTCACTTTTATATGAGCTTAATCATGATATGATTTTAGTTTAAAATGGCAGTTATTTGACCCGACTCTTGACTAGTTAATAAAGTACTAGCCAAAGACTACAGGCTGAATATGCACCGTGGAAAGCGTGCACAAAAAAATGCCAACAAAATCGTGAGACCTTGTCGACAAATTGTCTTTCTATTTTATACAAAAATATTAAGTATAAGTATGAAGATTAAACCAGATACTGAAATCACAGTTTCAAGTAATGACCACGTTAAGAAAGTCTCTTTAACAGTCAAACCGAAATATTCTTTGAACATCCAGAATCCTGCATCATTAACGTGAGATAAAATAACACTACCCGCACCTATTGCAAGAACAACGAGCGCAACGTTAACATCTGATACTTGTAATAATGGTAAGACTATACCTGTAGATGAGATTGCTGCTACTGTTGATGAACCTAATGCAATACGAAGTACTGCAGCAACAAGCCAGGCTAAGAATATCGGAGACATTTCTGTACCTTCAAACAATTTAGCAATCGTATCTCCAACGCCACCTTCAATTAACACTTCTTTAAAAGTACCGCCTCCACCAATAATTAAGATCATCATCCCAATTGGGTAAATCGCATTAGATACTGAATCCATAATTTCTGAATTTTTACGGCCTTGTTTAATACCCATAGAAAAAATTGCAAACAATACTGCAATAAGCATTGCTGTAGCTGCTGTACCGATAAAATAAACTACGGATTCGAAGCCATTTGTAGCTTCTTCATGACCTGTAATGAGTTGTACAATTGTTGAAATCAACATCAAGATAACTGGAGAAATAGCAGTTAATAAACTGATGCCAAATCCAGGCATTTCTTCTTCTGAAAAATCTTTTTGTGCACCTAAAGCTGATATATCACCTTCACGCGTATAAGCAGTTGGTGCGATTTTTTGTGCGATTTTATTAAACAATGGTCCGGCTATAATTGTAACTGGAATCGCAATAATCATACCGTAAAGTAATACGTGACCTAAGTTTGCTTGTAATTCTTTAGCAATAACTACTGGTCCTGGATGTGGTGGTAAAAATCCGTGCGTTACAGATAACGCCACAACCATTGGAAAACCTAATTTTAACTGTGAAACATTCGCACGTTTAGCAACTGTAAATACTAAAGGAATCAATAATACTAAACCTACTTCAAAGAATAAAGCAATCCCTACAATAAACGACGCTATAAGCATTGCCCATTGCACATGTTTTGGTCCGAACTTATCGATGAGTGTATCAGCAATGCGTGTTGCACCGCCACCATCTGAGAGTAGTTTCCCTAACATAGCACCTAACCCAAAGATCAATGCAATGTGTCCTAGTGTACTTCCCATACCATTTTCTACAGTTTCAATGATTTTATCTAATGGCATATCTAGTAAAATTGCTGTCACAATTGATGTGATAATTAATGAAATAAATGTGTTTAACTTCAAGAAAATAATAAGTGATAATAATACGATAATTCCTATTCCTACCGTAATCAATGGCCAAATTGTTTCAAACATCATCGTTCTCCCCTTTCAAATTAAAGATTGAATTAGAACTTAACAGACATGTAACTAACCAATCGTGATAACGCTTTCTTTAATAATTAAAATTTTAAAGAGTATGTGACAAGTTTTTCGTAACGTGAGTGTCGCTTGTTTACTTGCCACTTTTCTCTTTAAAGGTTCTGTCTATACCGTCTTACTATGGTTTGTCATCCGTCATATGTTCACGTTGGAATGTTGCAATTTCTGCGTAGCGATCCTCTAATGAACGACTTAAGTTGATGAATATCGAAATGAGTTGTTGATACACTTTCACATTATCTTGGTTTGGTTTATGTTCATTTGTAGTACCGACCATCTCTTCAATAATAGAAAAATCATCAATTTCACCAAGTGCTTTCATTCCTAATACACATGCACCTAAACAAGAGCTTTCATAACTTTCAGGTACAATTAAATTCGTATCAAAAATATCTGCCATCATTTGGCGCCACGCTTCACTTTTCGCAAAACCACCTGTTGCTTTAATTGTCGATGGTGTTTCATTCATCACTTCGATTAGTGCAAGATATACGGTGTAAAGATTATAAAGTACACCTTCTAATGCAGCACGAATCATATGTTCTTTTTTGTGCGTAAGTGTTAATCCAAAGAATGAACCTCTAGCATCTGCGTTCCATAATGGTGCGCGTTCACCAGCGAGATATGGATGGAAAATCAATCCTTCTGCACCTGGTTTAACTCGACTAGCAATTTTTGTTAACATGTCATATGGATCAACACCTAAACGTTTTGCAGTCTCTACTTCACTCGCTAATAATTCATCACGAAGCCAACGTAATACGACACCACCATTGTTTACAGGACCACCTATAACATAATGATCTTCAGTTAACACATAACAGAAAATACGTCCTTTATAGTCTGTACGTGGTTGATCTATCACCGTTCTTATTGCTCCTGATGTTCCTATCGTCACCGCAACTTCACCTTTTTTAAATGCATTCACACCTAAATTGGAAAGTACACCATCACTCGCACCAACCACAATCGGTGTATTCTCATCTATGCCCATCAATGTTGCGTAGCGATGTTTCATACCTTTTAAAATATGTGTTGTTGGTACAACCTCTGGCAATTGTGTTTCTTCAATACCTAACAATTCTAGCGCTTCTTTATCCCAAGATAACGTTTCTAAGTTAAGCATTCCTGTAGATGACGCCATAGATTGATCTATAACAAATCGCTCAAATAATTGATAGAAAATGTATGTCTTAATATCTGAAAATGTAGCAGTTTGGTTGTATATTTCTTGTTGTTCGTGCTTCATCCAAAATATTTTAGCCAATGGTGACATAGGATGAATTGGTGTGCCGGTTCTTCGATATATTTCATTACCATTATGTTCATTTTTAATCTGTTCAGCATATTGGCTTGCACGATTATCTGCCCAAGTTAAATTTTCAGTTAATCGTTGGTTACTCGCATCCATTGCTATTAAACTATGCATTTGAGCACTAAATGAGATTAATTTGAGATCCTCTTTAGCGATATTAGCTTCTCTCATTACATATTTAACTGTCATTAACACTGCATCAAATAGCTCGTCTGGGTTTTCTTCAGAAGTTTCCACATTAGGTGTATGCAATGGATAACCGATATTGTGTTTCAATATAAATTGACCCTTTTCGTCGTATAGTACTGACTTCGTACTCGTTGTGCCTATATCGACACCTATCATGTATTTCATGATTTTTCCTCCTAATTCTTCACTTGGTTAAAATATTAATTTAACCAGAAACTGTCAACATCCTCACCAACATCATCAAAGTTGAGATGGAATGCTTCTCTAAGTTTTGCAGCATCTTGTTTCGCAACCGCTTCTATAAACACTTCATGATTACGATGAATACGCTCAAAGTCTTCTGGATTGTCGTTCATGCGTGTACGCATTGACAATAATATCAGCGCTTCCATTACCGGCCTTAAGTTATTCCAAAATGTTTTTAAATATTGGTGCTTTGAAGCGAGTATTGTTACTTCATGAAATTTCATATCATGTTCAGTAAATGCCTCTGCATCTTCGAATTTAACTGCAACTTTCATCATTTCTAATTGTTTATGTAATTCTTTAACAATTTGTTTATTATTCAAAGTTTTGATTCTACTAAACGCAAATGATTCCAACATTATTCTTAAATCATAAAGTTCCTTTTTCTCAGTATCATCAAAAGGCAATACTTCTGCGCCCATTCTTTCTAAATGTATCAATTGATCTTGCTTTAATAATTTAAATGCATCCCTAACTGGCGATCGACTAACATTAAATTCTTTAGCAATTTGATTCTCCGTTAATAGCGTATCTGGCGTTATTGTGCCCTCAACGATTCTTAAACGAATCTCTGCAGCAATCATTTCACCTTTCGAGACACCCTCTAACCATTGCTCTGGATATTTATAATTCATGATAACATCACCTCTTTTATCAACGCGATATACTTGTATACAAGTATAGTAATACACAAGTCTAGCATTTGCAAACGCTTGCAATAAATGTTTTCATCTTTTTTCGAATTAAAAAACCGATATGACAGTTCTTGAACCTGTCATATCGGTGAAAATTTTTATTTTTACTTCATAAAAAAATTGAAACATCAAGACTGATGAAGCTCAGGACACCCATGCCCTAGACGCAACAAATTAGAGTTTCAACTTTAATGTAGCCTTATTTAATTATCGAATACTTCAGAATGTATATTTTGCATTTTACTTTCAACCGTTGTTATTTCGTTTGCACATTGCTTTAATACATTTCTATAGTTCTCAGTATTTTCAGTGTTTTTATAACGTATTTTATGCTCTAAGCCTGCCCACATATCCATACCAATTGTTCTAATTTGAATTTCTACAGGCACAGTTTCTACTGAATTAGCCAAAAATACTGGAATGGCTACAACGATATGTAGACTACGGTATCCATTATCTTTGGGATTTCCAATATAGTCTTTACGTTTCAAGAGCTTCACATCTTCTTGCTTAAGTAATAATTCTTCTATAACATAAATATCATCTATATAATTACATATCACTCTAATACCTGCGATATCCAATATATTTTCTTTAGCTGACTCTGTACTTATCTCTAATCCTTTACGATTTAACTTTTTAATTAAGCTTCTCATTTCTTTAACACGCCGTTCCATATGATGAATTGGATTGTGTTTATACATTTGTTGGAAATTGTCATCTAATATATCTAACTTAGTACTAATTTCCTTAAGCGCTGACGAGTATAACTGTTCCAAAGCAACAAAACCTATTACCATATCAAATGCATCTTCTTGATTATTGATATTTTTTATACTCGCTCTAAATTCTTCCTTCAAATTGTCCATATTTAACGAAGGTTTACGTTCAATATACATATTTCGTTCCTCCCAAAAATCTGCTTAAATTATATTATAGCTACTTTCTATTTATTATCTAAGTAAAAGGATGTTTCAAATGTGATAAACTACACTTTTTTTAATGACCGTTATTTTGATATAAAACTTAAAGTTATATTTATAAAAAGTACTATCCCATTATGCTTAATGGGATAGTACGCTTGGTGATTAGCAATTATGTCCAAAACTACATTACTCTATGTTCTATTATTTCATGGGACTACTGAATATTTGAATGCTATTCATCTTTCTTGTGCTCTCTCACTTCTGTCGATCTGTTATCAGCAATATTACGCGCACGTTTCATCGCATCTTCTTTCTTGTCAAAACTATCGGAAGCTTGCTTAGCTCCATTTGTTTTAACCTTCCACTTATTGTCTTTATAATAAACGTGAACATCTTTATTATTTAATTCAGGATTCGCTGAATCATCTTTTTCATGTTTAGTTATTTTCTTGTTTTTCAATTCGTCTAATTCTTTTTTAGAAGCGTCTTTATACCAAGATTCAGCTTGTTTCGTCGCAATTGGTATAGCTCTATCTTCCTTATATCCGTCTTTAATCATCGCATTTCCAATATCTATTGCTTTTTTAAGTTCTAATTTTTCCATATTTTTCCAACTTTGTGGATAATCCTTCATTGTCCAAGGCATCAACTTCAACCTCCTACGCTATAATTTATGATTCGTCTTAATTATTGTTTACCACTACTAAAAAATTACAAACAAAGCAATATACACTTTCAATTAAAAACTCAAGCTAGATAATAATGATTAATTTCCTTAACGAACGGGAATTAAAGTATGAATCTAAACATTTCATACACTATATAAAGGAGGGGTATAATGACAAATATAGCGATAGGTTTAATTCCTTCACCTGACATGCCACATAAACTTATCAATAAGATTTCCGATTATCTAACTGATGATATCCAAAACCATGTAGATGATAAAACGCATTGGGAGCTTGAAACACATGTAGCTTCAATGGTTGGAACTGCTGAACATATGGATAAAACACTAGATATCGCATCAAATATAAAAAAGCAAAAGAATTGGGATTACACAATTTGTATAACTGATTTACCAAGTTTATCTAATAATAAAACTGTGATTTGTGATATAAACCTAGACGACAAAACAGCATTATTATCTGTTCCAGCATTAGGTGCTGTCAATTTAAAACGCAAGCTACGCCATTTCATAACATTTATTGTTCAATATTTTTTCACTTCGGGTTCAGATAAAAACCTTTTGAAATCAAAGTATTTTAAATTAACTAAATTCAATGAAGTTATACCAAATGAAGATAACAAACAAGATAATAGAAAACGTATCGTTTCTAAATCACCCTTTTTAGGTTGGTTTCATTTAATCTTAGGCATGACTTTTTCTAATGAACCTTGGTCTGCTATTTTAGATTTCAAAAAGATTATTTCAGTTTCCTTTGCAACCGGAACATATATCGCGATTTTCTCAACACCCTGGGATTTAAGCTTAGACTATGACTATTGGCGCTTTATTCTACTCATGTTATTATCTATAACTGGCATGGTAGGATGGTTAATATATTCATATAATTTATGGGAATATCCAAATCCAAAGACACAACAATCATATCGTTTCATTTACAATTTGACGACATTGACGACATTATTCGCTATTACAATTTTTAATTTTGCTGCGTTATTTATATTACTCACAATAAGCACATTATTATTTGTACCACCAGAAATCTTTTCTAGCTGGACCTCTTTGAATGAAAAACAGCCAACTTTCGTCAACTATATTAACCTTATTTGGTTTATAACTTCATTGGGTATTTTAGCTGGTGCCATGGGTTCAACGGTTGAAAATGCAGAAAAAATCAAACGTGTAACATATTCATTCAGACAATATTATAGATATAAAGAATTAGAACAAGACGACGATAGGACTAATAGTTCTAATCAAGCGTCAGATTACAATAATGGCAAAAAACTGTCACACAGTGAGGAGGATTCTAATGACAAATAGAACGATTGAAATCGGATTAGTAGCGGCACCAGGAATAACAGAAAAAATCGCTCACAATCTTGAAAATAACTTGCCAGACATATTAACAAATTATTTTGATAAAGATACCGAATGGAAAATTAACACAGTCGTTGATCCCCTTACCGGTTCTGCAGAAACTGCCAAAGAAATATTCGAGAAAATCGCTAACTACCAAAATAATAATAATTGGCAATACACCATAGGACTTACTGACCTCCCGATTATTAAAGATAATAATGTTATCGCTTTTGATATTAATAAAAGTAATGGTGCTAGTTTAATTTCCATTCCCTCCTATGGCTGGCGACCAGTTCAAAAACGTATACAAAAATCTATTGTTGGAATTATCGAAACTGTGAGCATGGCGCATTCCCAAGACTTACAAAAAAATAATAACAACGATAAACCTAGTCAAGAAAAATTAAAATCACAATTTCCACTTTCAACTTTAAAATCGCGAACAGAATATTTGGAAGACACCAATTCCAAACATACACATTATTTTGTTTCATCTAATACAAAAGGTTCTTTTCGTTTAATCAGTGGTATGACATTTGCAAATAACCCATTAAATATGTTGAGTAGCTTAAGTAATGTCGTAGCAATCGCATTCACTACTGGCGCTTTCGGTATCGTTTTTACTACGATGTGGAATTTAAGTTATGTTTATTCATCTTGGCGCATGTTACTTATGATGGTAGTCGCCATTTTGGGTATGATGTTTTGGATTATTGTAGCTCACCATTTATGGGAATCAAAAAAAGAAAGTAGAAATAAAAGAGTTACAATGTTATATAATTTGACGACAGTACTAACGTTAACTGTTTCACTTATAATTTATTATATAATATTATTCTTTTTATTCTTAATTGCTACTCTTGTAGTATTACCTTCAGGCTATTTAGGCCAAACTTTACAAATGGGTGGTTCCGCAACGTTAATCACTTATATAAATCTGGCTTGGTTTGCTACTTCTATATCAACAGTTGCCGGTGCAATTGGCGCTGGTTTGAACAATGAAGAACTCATATTAGAAAGTACCTATGGTTTTAGACAAAAAGAACGTTATAAAAAAATGGTAGATCAAGAAAAACAGCAAGAGCAGAAAAGAACTGAAGCTAAGAAAGATATTGAAGAGAAAAAACAAGAAGAAGAAAAGAAAGCAAAACAAGAAGGCGAAACTAAATAAAATCACTAGGGATAGTCTCACCTCAGACAAACGTCAGACTCCCGATCTCACTTAAAAAGCTTGTTTGACGCCTTAAAACAAATAAAAAAAGCAAGCCAACCTGTAATTTCATACATCTAAGGTTGGCTTGCTTTTTAAACTTGTGCTAACTTTACTTTTTGCCTAGCATTCATACAATTATTTTGAATACTCATCAATGATGTTTTAATGTGCATATACTGTGGTAGTTCTGGGACTTCTTGAACTTTAATATGCGAACCTCTTTCAAAATGTTTAGCTATATTTTCAAAAATAAGTAAGTATTCGCCCATTGTTTCATCATCTATATGATACCTTGCTTCATTACTCAAAGCCCTCGTAAGCATAAAGCTAATTTCTTCTAGAGCATAAATACTCGGATAATAATACTGTATGACCATCTTATTACTAAACAGTTCCCCATTTGCACTGTTATATACTTGCTTCATGTTATTGAGTTTCACACTTAACTGAAGCATTTCTTGTTTATCTTGTTCTCGTGATGAATATTTACTACTTGCAAACAAGTAATGGAATAATATGGCCTCGTCTCTTGCAACGTCTGCAAGTGTTGCTGGTAGCATAGATGAAGCTGTCTTTCTGCCTATTACTAGTAAACAAATAACTGCAATTGCAATACCAACAATTACATCAATCACACGTGGCAATGCAATTAAAATTGTTAAGTGGTTTGCTGCTATACCATTCAACAAGATCACTTGAATCGTTATAAAAATAACTGCAAATGAATAGTTAGCACCCACAAATACCTCTGTCACACCTGCTGCTGCAGCTAACAAGAGAATCGCAATTGGCAACGGTGGCGTAGATAATAAAACAAGAGATAATACAAGCACGCCTATAATTGTACCAAGACTCCTAGACCCAGCACGCTCAAAACTATGTAGCGTTGTTGAACCTAATAGTACTGTATGTGTACTTAAAGGAATCCAATATGCTTTTTCAAAACCAAACATAAGCGCTATAAAAATTGAAATAGCCATAATAACTGTATAGCGTAATGTATTTCTAAAAACAAATGAATCCAGCGTTAAATTCCTTAACATGCGGTGTCCGTATATAGGAACACGAATATCAATTTCATGTTCCACTCGTTCGTTACCTGCATTCATAATTGCATCTACTTTGAATATATTATCAATTAGATTTTGATATTGGTCGTCAATTTCCACTATTTTTGTCCATTGTTTTTTAAAATTACCTTCTGAGTATACAAGTTTAATTACAAAATCTGCCATTTCTTTGATTTCTTTAGGTAATGGACGTGTATTTTTTTCATTCAGCTCTAATAATTCTGAATGAATACCTTGTGCCGTATTATGAAGTAACAGCAAACGTTGAAATTCGGGTGACTCTTTAGATTTGGCAGTACTGGAAGTAATCAGCTGAGTGTCTGAATTTCTAAAAGCAGTCACTGCGAATTGTGAAGCTTTAGCGAATGCTTTCGAGTCATCAAAATTATAGATAAGTTGTTTAATGATATTATAATCATTTTTGATAGCTTTTGACTCTGCAGATTCTTTAGAGGTTATTATAATAATAGTAACAATTAATGTTGCTAATAAACCACCAACAAACATAGCTCCCCCTCTATATAAAGCTTCTTCTGGCGCTACAGGCAAGTTGATTGGTAAACTGAATGCGACAATAAAGAATGTTGATGAAGGCCCTGGGATGTTTAATGAACTGAATATATAATACGGGACCACTGCAACAATAAGTAGTAATACGCCAAAAATAAGTGGTTGATTTACCGTGAGCGTACCTAATATCATTGCTATGGATAATCCTATTGATGAGAAAAATACTATACGAAGTTTTGATTTAGATGATCCACCAAATACATATATGTGTGCTAAAGTACCAGTAGATATTAATAATCCTGTAGCAAGATGACCCATTAAATAACCAATAATGAGTGGGATAAACATTAATATAGCTTGTCTTAATCCTTTAGCAACATCGATTTTCATGGAATTAAATCGAACAAGTGACTTTAAATATTTAATCAATGTTGGTATTCATCTCCTTTAATATTTTATTTTTTTATTTTAATAAGTGTGGCCTTTACAAATTAAGTATTCAAAAAGCACATATAAAAATACGTTATTAAATAATAACGTATTAGGTCGTAAACACATGCAGCCTATTAATCTCAGCTTACTAACAATTCAATATTTAATTCAATATTTTTTATCGTAAAAATTACATATGTTCAACTTAAAACATCACTTTACCATTTTAACACTTTTCTAAAAATATTTTGGCGTATTTGATTAAACAATATCAAAGTCAATTTATTATAAACCCTTTCATTGTTTGTATGATGAAAGGGTTTATAACCTCCAGTACTTTATTCTGCTTCTTTAATGTCTTCATGAACGCTTGAATAATCGATATCTGTTTCTAAAAATTCATCATTATTCACAGGAAAGTGTTGTTCTAGTGTTGCTATATTGCTAAGTTCTACTGAACCACTATTAAGTTCAAAGTCTAAGACATGACCACCAAACGTTTTATTACTATCAACAAAATGTAAATGAAATCCTCCTGCAGCTACGCCATGAAATAATTGTGGAGAGTAAAATCCTACAATCGTACCATGCAATTGTTCTTGCGTATATTCAGGTTGTCTTTTAGCTGATTCTATTAATTTTGTATAAGGTCTTTCTTGTTTCGGCATCATTCTGACATGGACCATTTCAAATTTGCCGGTAATTTTAACAGCTATAAATATATTATTACTTGCCGCTTGGTGTTGAACTTCATTCAACACCGCTTCAGAGTCAGTGATATATCGAACATCAAATTGTTTATCCACTTTGAATGGTGTAACAGTAGAGAATGGTGTCATTTCGTGACCATCTAATTGTTTAAACTCACCATATTCATTGGCATGATATGCGATACCGTCTAATATAATAACTTCACCATCAGAACCAGTTAGTGTTCCTATACCTAAATCACCATGTTCTAAAATCTCGTCAATCGTAGCAGTACCTTCTAACAAGCCTGCCATCAGCGTACCTAGGGTTCCGTGTTGGTACAACATTATTGCTTCTCTCCTTACAAAAATATATATTATGCACTTTTAAAAATAGGGGTAATTTTATTATAGTTGCTTTCAATATAAAATTATACACCATTATACGATGTGAAAACAGCGCACTGTTTTCATTAATCTCATAAAAAATAATAAAAATCTAAACTCACCAAATTATGTGAGTTTAGATTTTTATTTTGAAATGGTGCTTTATTTAGTTTGTAAAACATTAATATCTGGTTTTGTAATCAAGTATTGCGTAACTTCTTTGAAAAAATTTTTAAAATGTTCTGTATTATTGTGTACTTCTACAGCTTCTTCATTCTCATATTGTTCTATAAAGGCAAATGTATTAGGCTCATCTGTGCGTTCAAAATGCTCATAATACAATGAACCCTCTTCTTTATTAGCTCCTAATACAAGCGGTTCTACTAGTGCTAAATACTGCTCACGCTTCGATGGATCAACTTTCATAATTGCATTTATGGTAACCATATTTTCTCCTCCTGGGTAGTCATTGTCTTTATTAATTTCCTAAAACTAAATATCCTAAACATTATACTTTTCTTTTTCAACTATGTCGATTATCACGCTTGCTAATAACGGACTTAGTAGTTCGTCGATATCCTCCATGAGTTCATCCAAAAGTCCTATACCTTTTTTATGTACATTTATCACAATTAGCTTATAATAAAAAAGTATTATTATCCGTTTATAGTTATAGCAAGTCTACTTATAAAGGAGCTAGATTTTCAATTATGGAACAAATACTTACAAATTTCATTAGTACTTGGGGATACACCGCCATTGCAATTTTAATATTATTAGAAAACGTACTTCCTTTTATACCATCAGAAATCATTTTAACGTTCGCAGGTTTAATGTCTGTTAAATCTGAATTATCACTGCCTCTATTATTTACGATTTCTACTATAGCATCACTCATTGGTTTACTCATACTTTATTACATAAGTAGACTTGTGTCGGAAACACGACTATACAAATTCGTAGACAAATATGGTAAGTGGATTAAACTTAAAGGAAAAGATATCGAACGCGCGAATGATTGGTTTAAAAAATATGGTGCGATTGCCGTATTTGTGTGTCGATTTATACCTGTATTGCGTGTACTTATCACAATCCCTGCTGGCATCAATCGAATGAATGTTGCATCATTTACGATTCTTTCTTTAATCGGTACGACAATTTGGAACTTTGCCTTAATATACTTAGGTAAAGCTTTAAGTGGCAGTTGGGACACTCTAATGAGTGGTTTACATACTTACTCGTATGTGATGTACGTTATCATCTTCATCGCAGCTATTTACATTTTATATAGATTATTCCAAAAAAATAGTGTTCATTAGCATAGCTAAATATCATTTTCATAAAAAGATAAGATACTTATTTTTTAAAATTTAATTCATCCTATTTTAAAACCAAATGAATCAACAAAAAAAGACTAACTCCCCCTTTGAAGTTAGTCTTTTATAATTTATAATTTCTCCCGCTTTAAACTAAATGAATGATTTCATAATCACTATAAAAGCATTAGTTTATTTGTTTAATTTTACTGTCATAATTTAAACCCCTTATTTAAATTATGTCTTATTTTTTCTTTTTAGCATCGTTAACAGTTTGACGTACATCTGCTAAATCAGCTTCAATATCAATGTCAGGTTTTTTAGTGAATTTACTTACTACAACCGTTACAATTAAACTTGTTAAGAAACCTGGAACGATTTCATATAAATTAAAGAAATCATTAATTTCACCAAGTGGTTTAACAAACGCAATCCATATAACTACTACAATTGCCCCTGATAACATACCACTTACTGCACCAGTACGACTTAAGCCTTTCCAATATAATGACAATAGTACAAGTGGTCCAAATGCTGCACCAAAACCTGCCCATGCATTACCTACAAGACCTAAAATTGTGTCATTTGGTGTCCAAGCAATCCAAAGTGATATAAGTGCTACAACGATTACTGATAAACGTCCCACCATAACAAATTCTTTTTGATGTTCCTTAGCTGCTTTCTCACCACGGAATAATTTATAAAAATCTTCTGTTAACGAACTAGATGTCACTAACAACTGTGAAGATATTGTACTCATAATTGCGGCTAAAATAGCAGCGAGTAAGAACCCGCCAACAAGCGGATGGAATAAAATTTGTCCCATTAAAATGAATAGTGTTTCAGGATCTTGTATTTCAGTACCACTTTGATTGATAAATGTGATACCTGTAAGGCCGACGCCTACAGCACCTAATAAGCTGATTGCCATCCAACCGATGCCAAAACGTCTTGCAGTTGGTAATTGTTTGATTGATTTGATAGACATAAAACGTACAATAATGTGAGGCTGACCGAAATAACCTAAGCCCCAAGCAAAGAATGAAATAATACCTACTGCTGTTGTTCCTTTAAATAAATCCAAGTTCGTAGGTTTTAATGTTGCTGCTTGTGATATTGTATCAAGTCCACTTAATTGCATCATAGCTACAATTGGTACCATTACCATAGCGATAATCATAACGACCCCTTGGAAAAAGTCTGTTAATGATACGGCTAAATAACCACCGAAGAATGTATATGCAATAACAATAACTGCTACTATTAGCATACCTAAGTGATAGTTCATACCAAATGCACTTTCAAATAATACCCCACCTGAAACCATTCCAGAATGAGTATAAAGCGTAAAGAATACGACAATAATTGCCCCAGCAATTATTTTAATAGAGTTAGATTTATCATCTAATCTATTTTTAAAGAAATCTGGTAGCGTAATCGCATCCCCAGCTTTCTCTGTATATACACGGAGACGTGGTGCTACAACAATATAGTTTATGTATGCGCCTATAGTTAGACCAATCGCTAACCACGCTGCTGATAGCCCAGTAGTATAAACTTCCCCAGGTAGTCCCATAATCATCCAACCACTCATGTCGGATGCACCTGCGGATAATGCTGTTACATATGGACCAATGTTTCTGCCGCCCAACATATATTCACTAACATTGCCTGTCGATTGTTTAAATCCATAGTAACCTATGCCTAATAAAACAATGAAATAAGCAATCAGCATAATATACGTTTGCCAGTTCGGGTCTACTTGACTCTGTAATGATGCTCCCAATGTAAACATTGAACAAACTCCCTTTTGTTATATGATTTTGTCACATGCATTCATTATACAAAAATTAGAGGGATTTTAAACCACTTATTAGAAACTTTTTTTGCTGTTTTTTTATTAAAAGGGCTTTATGACACTTTGAATGCTGGTATATAAGCATTTTAAACGATTTAAATTTAAAGTGTACTTTTTCTCTTTTAGTGATTTTAATCTTCTTTTACAATTCACAAAAATGTATGTTTTCCACAACTTTTATATAAATATCATTTTTACTATATTTGAGTAACATGTTTTTTTACATTATTCCTCTTGATAACCGCCCTTTTCTATTAATAAAATCATGTATATATTTGCTATCATTTATACTTTATTAAGCCGTTCTTTAGAATTTATGTACAGTTAATAATATAATAAGAAATGGACATAATAATTCAAATTAATGCTACAATAAAAACTATATAATGAAAGCGTTTTACATAATTATAATACAAAACATTACGAAAATCATACAACTGGAGTGACATAAATCATGTGTAAAACAACGGATAAAAGCGTTAAAGACAGATATTTAGATTTACTTTCAGAGCAATTCAATTCAAAAGAAGAATTAGCTACGGAAATCATTAATTTAGAATCTATTTTAGAGCTTCCTAAAGGTACAGAACACTTCGTCAGTGACTTGCATGGTGAGTTCCATGCTTTCCAACATGTGTTACGCAATGGCTCAGGGAATGTACTCTCAAAGATTAATGACATTTTTCAAGATACTTTAACACGTAAAGAAATTAATGAGTTTTCTTCTCTCGTATACTACCCAGAAGAAAAATTAAAATTAGTAAAAAATAATTTTTCTTCTAAAGCCGAATTAGATGAGTGGTATGTAACGACAATTAATCGTTTAATTAAATTGATTACATATGCATCATCAAAATACACACGTACAAAATTGCGTAAATCACTGCCTAAAAACTACGTCTTTATTATTGAAGAATTACTGTATAAAAGTAATAAATACAATAATAAACATTCCTATTACGAAACATTGATCAATCAAATCATAGAGCTTGAACAATCTGATGATTTAATCATTGGTTTATCATTTACCATCCAACATTTAGTAGTTAATCATTTACATGTTGTGGGTGATATTTATGACCGCGGACCTCAACCAGATAAAATTTTGGAAACACTTATTGATTATCCTTCAGTAGATATTCAATGGGGTAATCATGACGTTTTATGGATTGGAGCATATGCTGGTTCTAAGGTTTGTTTAGCCAATTTACTACGTATTTGCGCACGTTACAATAACTTAGATATCGTTGAAGATGCCTATGGTATTAATTTGCGTCCATTATTAACACTTGCTGAAAAGTACTACGACGGTAATAATACGGCGTTTCAACCTAAAAATCCTCAAGATTTAACCCAAGCAGAATTAGAACAAATTACGAAAATACACCAAGCTATCGCAATCTTACAGTTTAAATTAGAAGCGCCTATTATTAAACGTCGCCCAGCATTCGAAATGGAAGCGCGTTTAGTGTTAGAAAGTATCGACTATGCAAAAAATGAAGCTACATTGTACGGCAATACTTACACGTTAGAAAACACTTGTTTCCAAACAATCGATCCCGAAGACCCTAATAAACTACTTGAAGAAGAAGAAGAAGTGATGAACAATTTATTATTATCTGTTCAACAATCAGAAAAATTAAAACGTCATATGACTTTCTTAATGCAAAAAGGTAAGCTCTATTTGCCATATAACGGCAATTTACTTATCCATGGTTGCATTCCTGTAGATGAAAATGGTGAAATGGAATCTATGACTATAGACGGTGAAAAGCGTTATGGTCGAAATCTATTAGACTACTTTGAAACTCATGTCAGAAAAGCATTCGATAATAAAGAAATCGAAGATGACTTAGCAACTGATCTCGTTTGGTATTTATGGACTGGTAAATATTCTTCATTATTTGGTAAACGGGCAATGACAACTTTCGAACGTTACTTTATTAGTGATAAATCAGCACATAAAGAAGCTAAAAACCATTATTATTATTTACGTGAAGATGTAAATATGTGTAAAAAAATGCTGAAAGACTTTGGATTAGATCCAGAACAAGGCCATATTATCAACGGACATACCCCTGTAAAAGAAATTGATGGTGAAAATCCAATTAAAGCAGAAGGTAAAATGATTGTAATCGACGGCGGCTTCTCAAAAGCTTATCAATCAACAACTGGCATCGCGGGCTATACCTTACTTTATAACTCATTCGGTATGCAACTTGTGGCCCATAAACATTTTAATTCGAAAAAGCATGTTTTGCTTAACGGTGCTGACGAACTTTCGATTCGTCGCGTTGTAGATAAGGAATTACAGCGTAAAAAGATTCGTGACACAAATTCAGGCCAAACCATTCAAGAAAAAATTGATATCTTGAAAGAGTTAATGCATGACCGCTTCGTAAATTAAAACAATTAAATAAATGCATAAAAAATCCATTTGCTAACAATAAATCATTGCGCAAATGGATTTTTTCTATATATTTTGATATAAATAAGCGTCTTTCAAATAACCAATCATCCCTTTTTCTGATTCTACAGGATTATTATTACCACGTTTAAATGTTACGACTTTGTCATCACTAATATGATAAAGTAGCATGTCATTTTCAGTTAACTCACCTTTACAAGATACTGGTATTTCTATAATATTGTGATCTTTAATAAAACGGTTAAACCAACGTGATGTAAAATTCCAATCAAAAAGAATATGATTTTTGATTGGCCCATCCACATTACTTCGTGCATGTTCATCACTAAATGATACGGGCATCATATCTACATTTTTCAAACCAAATTCTGGAACTAATTCATTAAATGCTAGACTATTAAATACAAATGACTGCGTCATAAGCAAACATTTATTGTAACGGGTCATATCTGCATAAATACGATCATTACTAGACAGTAAATTGCCTTCAAAAATTTCAAAATCTAAATCTTGTGATCGTTGGGACGTATTTCTAAATAAATTAAATGCCATAACTGGGATGTTATGTTCTCTCAATTTTGCACCGAGATGAAAAGAAAATTCACTTTCCCCTACAATGATTACACCAGGAGGTTCTGTACTTGAAAGTCTCATAACTTTACTCAATGGCAAGAAACTAAAACCATAAATCACTACGGTAATAAAGACTAATCCAAATGTAACTGGAGTGATGAATTCAGCCATCGGTGTACCTTTCTCTACAAATAAACCACCAAAAAACTGAGCAACAGTAAGTACTACAATACCACGGGGTGCCATCATAGATACCATAGCGCGTTCACGTTTTGAAATTTCTGTATTTATAGTAGCCAGTATGATTGAAATTGGTCTAATTAAAATAATCATAATTGCGCAGAAAATAAATAATTTCCACGACATGACACTTTTTAATACTTCTAATGTTAAAGAAGATGTAATTAAAATAAAGACAGTTGAAATCATGATTGATGATGTGTTCTCAATAAAATGATCAGATTCTTTGAATATTAAATCGTGGCGTTTCATTCGTGCCATCATTAAACCGAAAATTGTAACTGCTAGTAATCCAGATTCCGGTAAAATTTCGTCACAAATAGCAAATATTAATAAAATAAAAACTAATTGAATCGGTGGCATGAGATTTTGAGGGATTAAATCACGTTTAATCAGCCACATAAATAAGTATGATGCGCCAAAACCGATGACCACAGCTACTAAGAAGCGTAAGACAAAACTCAATATAATTTGCAATTCAAAGCCCTGTTCAAATATTTGAAACACATAAAATGCACCGAGCGCTAACATAGGTCCAATAGGATCAAGTATGATACTTTCCCATCTTAATATTGAATCTACACTTTTCCGAACTTTAGCTTGTTTTAATAACGGTTGAATTACAGTAGGCCCCGTTATTAAAAACAAACCACCTAAGACGAGTGAAATTGCCCATGAGAATCCCAATACATAATGTAAGGCAATTGAACCTAAGATCCAAGCAATCATAGCTCCCATAGTAATGATACGCATCACTGCCTTGGAAATACCTTTTAATTCACGAAAGTCTAAATTACTACTTCCTTCGAATAAAATAATCGCTACAGCTAATGATACCAACGGACTGAACACTTCTTGTCCTAAACTTTCTTGCGGATTAATCAGACCAAATATTGGTCCTACAAGTAACCCTACGATAGCCATGACAACAATCGATGGCCATTTAATTTTGGTAGCAAACCACTGACTGAAAATCCCAAGCGCTAAAAATATAACGATGAGCAACATTAACGGTAAGTTTAGTAAAGTCACATAACTCCCTCTCTCTATTTTTAATATCAAACAATTTTTGTACTTTTTTCAAAATTCATTAATAGAAAAACATACTATCAAAATTTTTAGTCTAACGCACTAAAATGAACTTCACTATATACCCACACCTATTTCACTTTCTTCGTATCTTTATTCCGAAATCTCTCAATGAGTACATTCCGGACACACATATGTCTACACCAAATAAACCT
The DNA here is from genome assembly GCF_001431205.1 of Staphylococcus sp. NAM3COL9. Lineage (GTDB taxonomy): Bacteria > Bacillota > Bacilli > Staphylococcales > Staphylococcaceae > Staphylococcus. The sequence continues at coordinate 303,330 of NZ_LGPC01000016.1, forward strand.
CCCTATTTATTTCTCTTCTCCTTTAAGGTAGAATGAACTATTGTGATGTTTTTTATATAACATAACCTCATTCAGGTAATGAATTGTCATGAAAGGATTTAAAACAATATGAATAAATTAAAAGAAATTATTATTGTTGCTTTTGCATTTGTCGGTGTTGTAGTTGGTGCTGGCTTTGCTACAGGGCAAGAAATTTTTCAATTTTTTACAAGTAACGGTAATTTTAGTGTTTATGGTGTTTTTATTACTGGCTTGATTGTTACTGTTGGCGGTGTTTTTGTACTAAACACAGGTTATCGTCTACGTTCACATAATCATACAGAACCGATTAAATTTTACTTACCTCGCACAATTGCTACGATATTTGATATCATATTAACATTATTTTTATTTGCATTAGCAATGATTATGACTGCAGGTGGCGTATCTACAATTAACGAAAGCTTTGATATTCCATATAGTCTTAGCTCATTTTTATTAATTTTAGTTATTTTATTAACGTTATTTTTAAAATTTGATCGCTTAATTACTGTATTAGGTATGGTTACCCCCTTCTTAGTCTTAATTGTAACGATTATTGCAATATATTATTTTTCAACAGGCCAATTTAATTTTGAGGCTGCTCATGACTATGCAAACAGTGAAGGCCGCACAGACAACTGGTGGTGGTTCGATGCAATCAATTACGGTAGTTTACAAATTGCTGCTGCTTTTAGTTTCCTTTCAGTAATGGGAGGACGATTAAAATTTGAGAAATCAACTATTTGGGGCGGTATTTTTGGTGGTATTATCATCACTTTCTTATTGCTAATGCTCAACCTTGGTATGGTTACAGAATTTGCTCAAATTACAGGCGTTGCACTTCCATCATTATTATTAGCAAATCATATTTCTCCTTTTATTGGTGTGTTTATGGCTATCGTTATGATTTTAGTTATTTATAACACAGTTGTAGGGTTAATGTATGCATTCGCCTCACGATTTACTGAGCCTTATAGTAAACCGTATTACATTTTAATTATTATAATGGCAATCATTACTTTTGCTACAACTTTTATTGGCTTTATCGAATTGATAGGCAAAGTATTCCCTATCATGGGTATTTTCGGCTTCATTCTATTAATTCCAATATTTATTAAAGGAATACTTAAAAACAAACCCGAATAACGCATAATTGGTTATCTATATTCCGAAAGAAAATCATTTCATTTCAGAACGTAAACAAAGTAAACGTTATAACGTTTACTTTGTTTTTTGTGTTTAATATTATGTGTTCAAATAGTCTTTTAACACATAATAGCTTAAAATAAGAGCAGTGATTTGTGCCGACTCTAGCGGAAATATTGCGCTTGGAAGACTATAGGCTGAGCTTGTACCCATGAAAAACGTGCACAAAAAATACCAATAAAGTCGAAATTCTCTGTCCCACCCTCTTCTTTTTTATATTTTTTAACATACTTACTTTTATCAACAGATAAAATAAGACATAAACAGTCACATGCATCGTATTGCACACATGAAGTTTATGTCTTCTAATACTTGTTGTTATTTTAATGTTGAACAGCTTTTACTATTCTATATTATTGATTTAATACTGTTTGACCTGCTTGAATGCCTGATTGAGTCAATTCGTGACTGTTCACCCAAACTTGCGTTACATTTGCCCCACGGCTTTCAAAAATATCAATTACATTCTTACTAGCCTCTACAGAAACGATTGGATCGTTTTCCCCCATAGAAAGTAATACATCTACACCGCTTAAATCTTTATTGTTCACTAAATCTACTGGATAAAGTGGTGCATATAACAATGCTTTTTTAAATGTAATAGCATCATGTAACATCATGCTAATCGCAATATTTGACCCATTTGAAAATCCTACTGGTACTGCCTCAGCTAAATCAAAGTTATATTTATCAGCCGCTTCTTTTAAAAATGTAATTAAGCGCTCTGTTCTATATTCTAAATCTTCGATATCGTATTTTCCTTCTCCAAGACGTTTAAAGTAACGATTCATACCATTCTCAGAAACTTCTCCTCTAATACTTAATACATTATAATTAGAATTTAAGACTTCCCCTAAAGGTAACAAATCTTTTTCATCTCCGCCTGTACCATGTAATAAAATAAATGTAGGTGCGTTTGCTTCGCCTTCTTTAAAAATGTGTTCCATATATCGACATCTCCTTTAATTGGTGTATTATATTCATTCAACTTTGTCAAAATTACCACTATCCTAAGTTACTATATTCTTATTGGAGGTAAATGGCGTAAAAGTTCTTCTCTTTTATCTTTATACTGAGGTGGTAACATCAAATCTGTACCAAGTTCCTCAAATCGTTCATCAACAGTGAACCCTGGGCCCTCTGTCGCAAATTCAAAAATGATGCCACCATGTTCTTTCATGTAAACTGCATTAAAATAATTGCGATCTTTAACATCTGTTACATGATAGCCTTTACCTATCATCTTCACTTGCCAACCACGATGGTCTTTGTCTGTAGGTACAGACCAAGCAATGTGATGTACAATGCTAACACCCCAACGTACATTTTCTTCCGGAGGGACTTTCTTAATCATGACATGATGTTGCCAATCACCAGCTGTTTCAATATGGACATAATCATCGTTTTCACTTACTTTAGACAATCCCATATCATTTGTTAAAGTGCGTGCAGTAGCCGTTGGATCTATCGACAACATCGTCACACCATGAAACCCCATAATATCTTGGTCATTGCCTACACTTGCTTCGCCTTCTACAAGAGCTAATGGCAAACCATGTATATCATCAAACTCTAACGTTTCTTTATCGAATAACTGTGTTCTTTGTACGTTTATATCATTTTCTTGCAAATGTTGTTCCCAAGCTGCGATAGCATCTTTTGGAATTCTAAACGCAATTCTTTCTACTTGTCCTGCTCCAATGCGACCTTTATGTGCATTTGGCCAATTGAAAAATGTTAATATCGTTCCATTATCGACGTTACCATTTGAGAAATATAAATGATACGTAGATGGATCATCAAAATTCACTGTCTTTTTAATTAATTTTAAATTTAAGATGTCTCTATAAAACTGAATATTTTCTTCTGGATTACCTACAATTGCTGAAATATGGTGAATGTGTTGAATTGCTTCCATATTTTCTCCCCCTTCTTATTTACCTATACACGTTTTAATGCGAGTGGTTTATCGTTTTGTGTTAAATGGTTTGATTTCTGATTCAATATATTCACGTTGTTCTTCTAAAAATGGTGGCAATGCTAGACTTTCTCCAAGTGTTTCATATGGCTCATCTCCCATGAAACCTGGCCCATCTGTAGATACTTCAATTAATATATGACCAATACGTGCGTATAAAGCTTCAAAATAGAATCTATCTACTAAGCCAGAATTACCTATACCTAATTCTTTATATTTTTCCATCCACTGCTCAATTGCTTCATGATTTTTTAATCTAAATGACACGTGATGTACTTCACCATAGCCTTGACGCGATGCTGGTCCTTCAGCATCTTTTCTTAAGATTACTTGTCCACCATTGCCACCTTCTCCAACTTCTAATATTGCAACGTTATGTTCTTCATGTTTGACTTTCATGCCAAAGACTTGTCCTAATATTTTGATGAAATCTTCAAAATAACTTACTGTCATTTCAATTGGTCCCAATCCATAAATAGCTTTGTCTGTTGGTACTGGACCATTTTTCCATGGCGTACCCGGTGCAACACCTGAATTATTTTCATCTGATACAAGTTGGTATCTTTGGCCATCCACTTCTTCAAAGGGTAATACTTTTGTACCAAATAGTGTTTGTATGCCATCATGTTTTATTTCAAAATCATTAAAGCGTTGTTCATAATATTCAAGCGCTGCATCATTCGGCACTCTAAATGATGCGCGTGAAATTGAATTTGTTCCACCAGTACCTTTTGGTACATTAGGAAAATCGAAAAATGTCATATCTGTTCCTGGTGAACCTACATCATCTGCAAAAAATGTGTGATACGTATATATGTCATCTTGATTTACTGTTTTTTTAACAAGTCTCATACCTAATACTTCTGTGAAAAATTTATAGTTTCTTTCTGCATCATCTGTGATTGCAGTTACATGGTGGATACCTAATAATTGATTGTTTGTCATAATAAAACTCCTTATTTATATATTATCTCGATTTCGTAGTAATTTTAAATAAAATTTAAAAGTGCTACTACACTACTGTGGATTGAGCACTTATTTTTTTCAAAGCTTGTTGTAACATTGCCATTTCTTCATCCGTAAGTACCGAGAATGTTGATGTTAACGTTGTTGCATGTTCTGGAAATATATCATCCATCATTGCACGTCCTTGATCGGTGAGCGAAGCATTGATAACACGTTTATCTCGTTCATTACGTATTCTGATTACAAAACCTTTTTCTTCTAATTTATCTACAACATATGTGATACTGCTGCTAGCAATTAATACTCTCTGTCCGATACGTTGTATCGGTTGATCACCTTTGTTATACAATAATTCCATTACTTCAAATTCTGTCAGATTTAAGCCATAACGTTGGACGTCTGTTCTTACAATTTGTTCCAAAAAGTCTACTGTTCGGTTTAATCCAATGAATGCATTTAATGATGATTTTGTACGGTCCATTACGTCACCAACTTTCATTTTATTTCGAATTCGAGATAAATATACCACCTCTCGTTTACATAGTCAACAAATAAGTATAAAAAATATACTGATATATAAAAGGCCTATTTTCCGATTTAATTTTAACGCTTAATTTCACTCCAAAAGTAAATTAAAATATCACGTTAATGCTTATACAAAACAATATTATTTCTCTTGTTTTCGTTTTTAACAACTATTTAGTGGTAGAAGGTATTATATGGAGGTGTCATAATTGAACAAATTATTTATTAATAATGAATTTATCGAAAGTAAATCAACTGACACAGCGGCCGTAATTAACCCTGCTACGGAAGAATTAATAGATACAATCTCATTTGCAACAGAGTCAGAAGTTAATGATGCAGTAGAAAAATCAAAACACGCTCAGTTAGAATGGGAAAAAGTACCTGAACCCACGCGTGCTGATCATGTAAAATTATTAATTCCATTATTGGAACAAAATAAAGACACGTTGGCAGAATTATACGTTAAAGAACAAGGTAAAACACTTGCATCAGCTAAGGGTGAAATTGATAAAGCTATTCAGTTCATCGATTATATGACAAGTTTAAGTATGAGTAATAAAGGTGAGGTTTTACAAAACAGTCGTGAAAACGAAACTATTTTACTAACGAAAAAGCCAATCGGTGTTACTGCTGGGATTGTCCCTTGGAATGCGCCAATTATGGTATTAATGAGAAAAGTCATACCAGCTATCGTTACTGGCTGTTCGGTAGTGATTAAGCCAAGTGAAGCAACTTCTTTAATTACACTTAAACTTGCAGAACTTATTCGCGAATCTACAATACCTGCGGGCCTTGTACAAATCCTACCAGGTAAAGGCGAAACAGTTGGTACTCAATTGGCACAACATCCTGACATTCAATTAATCTCTCTTACTGGTAGTATGCGTGCGGGTAAATCTGTTTATACTGAAAGTGCTAGTACTGTTAAAAAAGTTAATTTAGAACTTGGTGGTAATGCCCCTGCACTCGTCACTGCAAATGCTAATTTAGATAAAGCTGTTGACTATATCGTTACAGCAAGAGTAAACAATGCTGGTCAAGTGTGTACATGTCCAGAACGTATTTTTGTACACGAAGCGATCCATGATACATTTATCAATAAATTAAAAGTTAAGATGGAACAACTTAAAGTTGGCGACCCATTCAATGCGGACACGGACTATGGTGCTATTATTAATCAGCAACAACTTGATAGCATTAATGACAAAGTACAAGATGCTATAAAAAATGGTGCTGACTTAATTACAGGCGGACATAAAGTTGATGGCGCTGGCTATTTTTATGAACCAACTATTTTAGATAAAGTTAATCCAGAAGATAGTGCATTTAAAGAAGAAATTTTCGGTCCTGTTATACCGATTGTGACATATAATGAATTTGAAGACGCCATTGAACAAGCAAACGATACAAATGCCGGATTATCGTCATTTATTTTTTCTGAAGATTTAAAAGAAATTATGACTGCTACAGAGCGACTTAAATTTGGTGAAGTTTATGCTAACTGTGAAGCTGAAGAAGTCGTCAATGGTTTCCATGCAGGATGGAGAGAATCTGGTATAGGTGGCGCTGATGGTATTCATGGCCTTGATGAATATTATAATACCACTGTATCTTATATAAGATATGATTAATATTATTATTCAGACTTAAATAATAATATTAAAAAAGCCATGAAAAAATGCGATTAAACAGCATTCTTTCGTGGCTTTTGAACTTTGATTTTTTACTCGTTTAAAGCTTTATCCAATGATTTTATGTTTTTCCTCATTAATGATTGATATGACATATGATCTTTATCCGCTTCGGATTTAGATAAGGTTGCCATATTATGGAAACTTAACGGCGTCGTATCAGATTCCTTCTGAATGACATCCGTTACTTTAGAAGAAATATTTTGTTCATATAAAACGTAGGGTTGTCCTGTAGCATTAATATTTTTAACAATATCCATTAAATCTCTTTGGCTTGGTTCTTCATTGTTCATCCCGCTGACACCCACTTGTTCAAAACCATATCTGTTAGCTAAATAACCGATAGAATCATGTGAAATCACTACTTTATTCCGTTTCATATCTTTGGTAATAGATTTCATTCGCTTATCAATATCTTCAATATCTTCAACTAATTTTTGATAATTTTTGTCATAATAATCTTGGTGTTTAGGATCTTTTTTCGCTAAATCATCTCTGATTTCTTTTGCGAATTTTTTGTTCATCTCTGGATCAAGCCATACATGAGGATCATTCTTGCCATGGTCATGATCTTCGTGTTCGTGCGCTTTTTCTTCATGGTCATGTTCATGATCTACTTCCCCGTGTTTATGCGCTTTTTCTTCATGATCATGATTAGCATTAAAGTCATCTTCGCTCAAATTTTTTGCTAAGGGCAATTTTAAATTGTCATTATTGATAGAACGCGTAATTGTTTTTGCGACTGGGTCCATAGCTTCACTTGAATAAATAAATAAATCACCTTTGGCAATATTAATCATTTCTTTTTGCGTAGGCTCAAATGAGTGCATATCAGCACCGGGCGGATAAATAGATTTTGCTTCCACATATTTGCCACCGATTTGTTCGGTAAAACTTTTGAATGCAAATGCAGTCGTATATACTTTCAGTTTATTATTAGAACTGACGTCTTTTTTTTCTTCTTTATTAATATCACCGCACGCACTGAGTAACACAGTGCATACACATGTTAGTATCAACAGTATACTTTTTTTCAAAAAAACGCTCCTCCAAATCGAAATTGTTCCGTTAAAACTATAAACTTATTTTACCTATTTTTCAATGGTTTTCGCTTAATCATTATATATTTCTATATTTAACTTTATCACTTATATGTTAATTAATACTGTAAATTGTTTAACATTTGGTAAAACGTGATATTTAGTAAGTAATACATTTATAATAGGAGTGATAAAAATGGCTGATATTAAACAAGGTACAAACAAATTTTATATTGGTGATGACGAAAATAATCCACAAGCGCAAATTACTTTTCAACAACAGGGTGATAATCAAATTGATATCGATCATACTGGTGTTCCAGAAGAATTTGGCGGACAAGGTATTGGTTCAAAATTAGTTAAAGCAGTTATAGATTATGCACGTGATAATAATTTAAAAGTGACTGCATCTTGTCCATTTGCTAAAGCAGTAATTGAAAAAAATTCAGATTATCAAGATGTTTATGCAGGTTAAGCATAAAAAACTTTCAATTAGATATTTCACAGTAGCTGGCTGACATTTAAATACACTTATTTCAAGTTATTAAGGAACTACTTCTTCATTTATGAAGGCTAGTAGTTCTTTATGGATGAGCTTCAGTTCTCGTCGTCCTTTTTCTAGTCAACCTTGTAGGGGCGGGAGTATGAAATCAAAATTTGATTTCATACTCCCGCCCCTTTCTCATCCATTTTGTAGTAAATACATATTATGATATATACCGTGTTGCGCAATCAATTGATTATGCGTGCCACTTTCTACTATTTCTCCACGATTTAATACAAGAATTTGATCAGCATCTTGTATTGTAGATAATCTATGTGCAATTGCTAAAGTTGTTCGCCCTTTACGCATTTCATTTAATGATTTTTGTATTTGTTCTTCTGTTTCTGAATCTATATTTGCAGTTGCTTCATCTAAGATTAATATTTTAGGATTCGTAGCAATTGTTCTCGCGAAGGCAATTAATTGCCTTTCACCGCTAGAAAAGGCACTCCCTTTTTCTATCACCTTATGATTATATTGCTCAGGCAATTTCTCAATAAAGTGATTAGCATGTACAAATTCTGCTGCAGTTTTCACTTGTTCAAATGTCATTGTAGGATGGTATAACTTAATATTAGATGTGATTGTACCGTAAAATATAAATGCATCTTGTAAAACTAAACCTATCTTCTCTTTTAATTCAGATTTAGGTATGGTCTTAATCGAATTGCCATCCACTTCTATGTCACCTCGATTAAATTCATAAAAACGCATAAACAAGTTAATGATAGAACTCTTTCCAGAGCCGGTATGGCCAACCAACGCCACCATCTCACCTGGATTGGCAGTAAATGTGATATCTTTCAATACATCTGTTTCACCATCGTAACTAAAGCTAACATGTTTAAATGCAATTTTCCCTTCCTTAATTTTGCGTGTATTAATTTCATGCTGTTGTGGTTCATATGTGTCATCATCAATAAGTGCAAATACTCTGCTAGCTGATACAAGTGCTTGTTGTAAGATATTTAAATTCTGGCTCACTTGATTAATAGGTTCAAAAAAGCGTTCCATATATTGTACAAATGCAAATACAACCCCCGCCGTGATGCCGGTAGTAAAACTAATAACACCAAAATAACCAAGAATCATAACCACTGCAAAAACCGATATAGAACTGATTGCAGGACGTAATAATAAACTATCAAGCTTTACTGTCTTCAACATATAATCATAATGTTCATCATTAATTTTGTTGAACTCTTTATTTAATCGTTTCTCTTGATTAAATGCTTGAATAATTCTCATACCTTCAATAGATTCTGCTAATTTAGAATTCAAATCAGATAATCTTTGTCTCGTTTTTGTAAAAAGAAAAGCAGAATATTTTCTATACGTTGCTAATATTATAAAAATAATAGGTAAAAACACAAGTGCAATTAATGCCAATTTTACGTCCAAAATAAACATCATGATATAACTTGCAATCATCATAAACAATGCCATGATAAAAGTAGAAAACACGCCAATGATCATATCCACAATTGTTTCTGTATCATTCGTTAATCTTGATACAATACTGCCCCCAGGCACTTTATCGAAATACTTCATTCCTAATTTTCCTAATTTATTAAAAGCGTCAATACGCAATTGTTGTATTACCTTAAAAGCCAAATATTGAAACATATACTGACTAAAGTAAAGTGTGATAGCACCTATGATTTGTATACCTAAAAATATAACAATCAACCAAATCATAGTATCTTTTGGAAAATGGCGTGACGTTAAATAATCATCAATAAATATCTTAACCATATATGGCGTCATCATACTTGCCACAGTGGATAAGATAAGCATGATAAAGGCTAACGTGATCGTACCTTTATAAGGTAACGTATATTTAAACAACCGAATTAATGCACTCCCTTGGTCCTTTGCAGTTAAGTTAGTACGTTCAGTCATTTTCATCGCCCCTTTTCGTAAGATCCTCTAAGTTACGTGATAACTTATCTTGTAAAGCTTGGGCTTGATACGTTTCATAATACCAACCTTTTTTCTCTATTAGTGAAGTATGTGTCCCACTTTCAACGATTGTTCCTTCATCCAATACAATAATGAAGTCTGCATGTTTTACAGCACTCATGCGATGTGCAGTAATGATATTTGTTTTACCATTTCTAACACTTTCTAAATTAGCTAAAATAGCTTCTTCTGTCTGCGCATCCACAGCTGATAATGAATCATCCAATATAAGGACTTCTGGGTCTACTAACAACGCCCGTGCAATTGACACACGTTGTTTTTGACCACCAGATAAAGAAACACCGCGTTCACCAACTACAGTATGATAGCTATTGGGGAAATCCATGATATCATCATGAATATGACTTAACCGGCTCGCTTCATAAACTGTTTCATCATCAACTGCCTCATTACTAAATGCGATATTGTTACGTATTGTAGTAGAGAATAAGAAGTGTTCTTGTGGCACATAGCCAAATTGAGCTCTTAAATGCTTCACATTATAATCTCGTACTGGATAGCCTCCATAAGTGATATCTTGTGGTCTTTTAGTATCAAATTCTCTCAATAGTAAGCGTATTAACGCACTTTTTCCAGAACCTGTACGTCCTACAATACCAAGTGTCGTTCCCTGCTCAACTGAAAAATGAACATCATAAAGTCCTTGTTCATCATTACCCGGGAAATTAAACTGCGCTATATTAAATATAATGTCACCAGTTGGAGGCGCGTCGATTTTATAAGTGGTTTCTATATCGTTTGGTAAGTTTTCAATTTCATCAATACGTTCATAAGAAGCTTTGGCTCTCTGCACAATATTAAAAAATAAACCTAGTGCTAATAATGGCCACACGAGCATGCCTAAATACGTAGTAAAGGTGATAAGTTGTCCTAGCGTTATCTCATTTTGAAATACCATTTGTGCACCAAATGCAATTGCTAAGAAGTAACTTGTACCAATTACCAATGTTATCGTAGGATCAAATAAAGCATCTATTTTCGATACTTTTAAATTTTTCGCTACAACATCATCACTGAGTGTATTAAAATCAGCTTGATCACTTGTTTCATAACCAAAGGTTTTAGTCACTTTAATACCTGCAACACTTTCCTGCGTTTTATCATTCAATTTACTAAATGCAGCTTGTGCTTTTTTAAATCCTTTACTTAAAAGTGAACCATAGTAACTTGTTAATAAAACCATAAAAGGTAATGGCATGAGTGCAATTAAGGTCAGTTTCCAACTTACCGTCGTAGCCATAGTAATCACAACGGTACCTCCACTAATCAATGAATCAGCAATCATGAGAATACCCGCACCTGCAACATTTTGCACTGCTCTTATATCGTTAGTTGCATGTGCCATTAAATCACCCGTGCGTCTATTTTGGAAAAACATCGCACTCATAGCTGTATATTTTTCATACAAATAGGTTCTCAAGATCTGCCCTAACTTTTGGCTCGTTCCAAAAATAGATAATCTCCATACATATCTTAATACATACGTTAATATCGCTACTATAGTTAGGATAATAAGATAAGTTATTAATAATTTAGGGGTTAACTTATTTGTTGTCATTTGATCTATTGTTTTACCAATGATTTGCGGTGGTACAATTTCAATTAATGCGATTAATAACAACGTAAATAAACCGACAATATAACTTCTTTTTTGTTGTTTAAAAAACCATCCTAATTTCCAAAATACGCTCAAATACTCACCCCCAAAATCATGTTGATTACACTGTCTCTATAGTTTACCACAAGTTGACATATGTAAATATATATATATATTTACACTTAAAATCACTAAAAACAGATAAAAATACCGGCAATGAAAATCACTGTCGGAATAAATATAATAAGTTCTAGTTTGAGTTTTTTCGTTGTTGTTCTTGAAATTCGTAAAATACTTGAAACAACATAATTAACATTGCCGGATGATACGTTTCACCTTCAATATATATGTCGTGTCGTGATGCTAATTTAAAGTGTACAGACTTTGTTTGCATTAATTCATCATGTCCATCTGTCACTTTTACGCTTCTAGAAAAAAGTCTCGATTGAAATTTTAATGTATCACCTTTACTACTTTCAAAAAGCAATGTGGGTTTAAAACCTATTTTAGAACGAAACACACCTATTGGATTGTCGTTTTTCTCTACTTGCCATACCGTTTTAAAGGGCGTTTTAAACGCCCCACTTATGGTTTTTTCTTGAAGAATACGATACGTAGCTTTGCCATCTGTAATTTCAAAATTTTGTTTGCTATTGCCAAACATTGCAAAAGCTTCTTGGGTTGAAGAAGTATAAAATAACTGTAATTCAAATACTGCTTCATCCTTATCATTAAACACATCAATTTCTGATTTGGAAGAACTGAAAAATTTTCTTTAAAATAATAATGTGCCATTTTCAAAACTTCTATCTGTTAACTTTTTTCAATTAATCCTAATATACCCGAACGCTGAAATTCAAACAATAAATCACTTGGAAATTCTATTTGTACATCCAAGCAAATTGTGTTGACTTATAAAGGAAGATACTCTAAAGTCAAACTTGTAACAATAATAAATACAAGCAATAATAAGGAGCGCTCTTATGACTTTTCACGATAATACATCAATCCAAGTAACGAATATCACTTTAAATGTTGAAAATCTATCGACAATGATTAAATTCTATAAACAAATTTTAGGATTAACTGTCAATACTGAAACACAAAATAACATTATATTTAATATAGGCGACCATGGTCACACTTTAACTTTGAACGAAATCAATGATGGACGTCGCCCTTCTATGAAGGAAGCAGGACTATTCCATATCGCCTTATTATTGCCATCTAGAATAGATTTAGCTAATTTCTTATATCACGCATCAAGTTTAGGCATACAAATTGGTGGAGGTGATCACCTTGTAAGCGAAGCATTATACCTCTCAGATCCTGAAAGCAACGGGATTGAAATCTACGATGATCGCTCAAAAGATGAATGGTCATGGGATGGCAATAAAGTAAAAATGGATACGCTGCAAGTCGACGTTAATGGCCTTATTGCACAACGTACTGAAACAGGGTGGCAAGGTATGCCTAGCGATGCCAAAATAGGCCATTTACATTTAAAAACAGCAGATATAAAACAAGCGTATCATTATTATATTGACCAATTAGGATTAACACATATTTCTGATTTCCCACAAGCGTTATTCATGTCTACAAATCACTATCATCACCATATTGCAGCAAACGTATGGCAATCTAACACAATACGTCAAGATAATGACACAAGTTACGGTTTATCACATGTAGATATTTACAAACCAAATGCAACTTCCGAACAATTTATTGGACCAGAAGGTTTTGAAATTGCAATACACAGTGATACTTCACTTGTAGCAGATAAAAATGAATAGTCAGTGATTTTCGGACTTGAATTGAATTCAAGTCCGTTTTTAATTATTAATTTTAACACTATAACTATTTGCGCTAATTACAACGCCATATCTTTAAATACCAGTAGTAATTTGTGCTGACTCGTGCGGTAAAAACACTATCTGAAGACCATAAACTAAAGCTGCAGTCACGGTAAGCATGCACATATCACTCCAATATGTTCCTGATAAATTGGACAGACAAAAAGGAGCATATCTTAGATATGCTCCCTTCATTATTAAACTTAGTTAAAATACTAAATCTTTTATTATAACCATTCTACAACATCTGATTGTGGCTGACGTACTTTGTCTTTCGATTCTGTTTCTCTGTAACCAAAAGCAACCATTACAGAAGGTGCAAAGAGTTCTGTATCTGCAATACCTTCTTCATCTAAGAATTGAGTGACCGCATCCAAATCAAAACCTTCGATAGGACAAGAATCAATGTTCAACAATGCCGCACTCGTCATCATATTACCCAGTGCAATATATGTTTGTTTTTTAGCCCATTCTAACAATGTTTGTTCAGTATCATTAATATGGAAACCCGTTTGGAAACTTTCGAATTTTTCTTCTGTTGCCGGAATACTTTCTTCACTATATTTTTTAATATCACGTATCATATGTTGAACAAATGGTGATTTTGCTGTTACATTTTTGCGTGCTAAGATTAATACAAAATGACTCGCTGTATCTAGTTGGGCTTGTGCACCCCAACTAATTTCTTTCAATTTGTTTCTAATCTCACTATTTTGAATCACAATAAACTTCCATGGCTCTAATCCAAGCGAGCTTGGTGAAAGTCTGCCCGCTTCTAAAATAGTATTAAAATCACTATCTTCTATTTCTTTACTTGCTTCAAAACGTTTTGTTGCATGTCTAAAATTAAACGCATCTAATATCGTTTGTTGCATTTGTGTCATACCTGAGTGGCCTACCTTTCAAATCAATTATAAATATCAGTATAGCCACTTTTTAATATTTATTGAAATAATATGTTTATAGCTATATTCTTGATTTAAAAAGATATATTTAATTTAGTAATTTTAACACTTTTTCCTCAATCACAGTTAACACGCCTTGCTCATCATTCGTAGGTGCAATGTGATTTGCTACTTCAAATAATGATTCATCTTCACTGTTTTTCATAACATAACTATGTTTTGCAAGTTCCAACATATCTAAATCATTATTGGCATCACCAAATGCCATGAGGTTATCGGGACTAAATTCCCATTTTTCAAGTAAACGATGCAATGCCTGTCCTTTAGTCATCCCAGGTATAATAAGATCTATACTGTCTCTACCACTCGATACAAGTTTTAAATCTTCCGTAAATTTTTTAGTTAAATCATCATCCAGTGTCGGGTGTGAGTTTCTATTAATATTCAATGCTATTTTCACATATTCATCATCTGGCAAATCTTGAAATGACTCAATTTCTTCCAATTGACGATAATAAAAATGCGCAGTTTTTTTAAATGCTTCTGTATTCTCTTTTAGTATATATGCACTGCGTAACCCACAAACAATCAGGTTATCAATGCCACGCTCAATATTTAAATAGTCAATTACTTTTTGATAAAGGCTTCTATCAAATGCTTCATAGTCATATAAAGTGTCCCCTTCGTATATAACGGCACCGTTTTCAGCTACAAACAACATATCACGTTGCCCGAAAATAGATTTCAATTTAGCATATTGGTTACCACTTGCTGCAATAAACTTAATGTCATGTGCTTTGAGCTGTTGAAAAATTTGTTCAAATCTTTTTTCATCATAACCTTTTTTAGAATCTAAAAATGTTCCATCCATATCAACTGCAATTGCTTTTATCATAACGTCCCCTCAAATCTTCCTATTTATGTATATCTTTATATTATATAGACTATGCAGTTTGATTCAAAGTAAATTCATCATATTTCTTAATTTAATTATTAATACTTAACTATCACCGTCTTATTACAAAATAGATTTTAAGTAATTCAATTTTAAATTTTTGCATAGCTTAAATAATGGAAAACAAATACAAAAACGGTTGGAAAAGTTCGAGTCTTTTCCGACCGTTTTTGCACTTCCAACATTATAATCGTTGTTTTTATTTTAAATTTTTATATTGGAAGTGCTTAGTTTAATTAAACTAAGCAGATGTATAAACCTTCTTAACTTTTAGACTTTTTAACATGTACTTTAGATACATAATTAGATTTTTCTTTAATATCATAAATTGTTAAACCTTTAATATCTTTCTTCTTATCAGGAACAATCATACTCACGATGTAAGAGAAGATAAACGCAACAACAAATGAAATTATTGAAACAAAGAATGGTGAATTTCCTCCACCTATACCATTAAAGATATAAGCAATAATAATTCCCAAAATAAGTCCAACAATTACGCCAAATGTATTCGTACGTTTTGTAAAGATACCAACCGCAAATACACCTGCTAATGGTACACCTACAAGACCCGTAACTAATAGGAATAAATCCCATAAGTCATTGGAATCTGCTGCAATAAGATAAAGCGACATTCCAAAACCCAATAAGCCAGCTAAAATAATCATCCATCTTGCAAAAGCAACTTCGCTTTTTTCTTCACCTTTGCCAAAAAATCTATGTTTAATGTCAATAGATAAACAAGCAGAAATTGAATTTAAACTTGATGAAATCGTTGACTGTGCTGCTGCAAAAATAGCAGCAATTAACAGTCCGGCAATAAATGGTGGCATTTCAGTAAGTATAAAATACGGTACGATTGATGATGTATTAAAGCCTTCTGGTAAAGCACTTTCATGGCTATAGAATGAATAAAGCATTGTACCCATACCGTAGAATAATGGTGCAGAAATTAATGCTAAAGCGCCATTCATCCACAACGCTTTTTTAGTTTCTTTCATTGAATCTGACGCTTGGTAACGTTGTACTACATCTTGACTCGCAGTGTATTGATGTAGATTATTAAATATATTACCTAAGAAAATAATAGGAATTGCTGCAGCTGCTGAATTTAATTTCCAGTTATCTGCACTAATAATCTTCTTGTTTTCCATTGCATCCGATACTAGTGTACCCATACCATCTTGTAAATGTGATACACCTAGGATGATAATTGCTGCGGCACCGCCTAATAAGATAACCCCTTGAATAAAGTCACTCCATACTACACCTTCAAAGCCCCCTAAGAAGGTATATAAGATACAAAGTACTCCGACGAGACTTGCCACTACGAAAGGATTCATATCAGATACTGATGTGATTGCCAATGTAGGTAGATAAATTACAATCGCAACTCTACCTATATGAAATAACACAAACAGTAATGAACCTATGACTCGGACACTCGGACCAAATCGTGCTTCTAAATACTCATATGCTGAAGTAACATTTAACTTTTTGAAAAACGGTACATAAAAATAAATTAACAGTGGAATAATAGCTACAATTGCAATATTACCAGCAATATAAGACCAGTCAGTTAGAAATGCTTTTTCTGGCGTAGACATAAATGTGATTGCACTTAAAGTGGTCGCATAAATAGAAAAACCTACTGCCCAAGATGGCAAACGTCCGCTTGCCGTGAAGAAGCTATCTGTATTTTGACTCGCTCGTCTGGTAAAATAAGCCCCAATTAATAACATAATCAATAAGTAAGCGATAACTGCTACCCAGTTCCATGCACCAAAACCTACCTGCTGCATTTACTTCATCCCCTTACGTGATGTTTTATAAATTATAGTTTTTGATTAGTGTTTCCAATTTACTTCTATTACTTTCATCAAATGGTTTGAATGGACGCTTAGGTTGACCACCATCAATACCACGTGCTGCTAAAATTTCTTTTAATGTCGAATAAATACCCATCGATAATATATTTTCAATAATGTCATTTGTATCATGTTGAATTTGATAAGCTTCCTCAATTTCACCATTTTGCGCTTTTTCAAATATTTGTCTTGCGCGTTTACCGTTCACATTATAAGTTGAGCCAATTGCACCATCTACCCCAGATATTGCAGCTTGGACTAACATTTCATCAAAGCCAGAAAGTATTAATTTGTTTGGATATGCTTTACGTATACGCTCAAGCAGAAAGAAGTTTGGTGCAGTGTATTTCACACCGATGACTTTTTCGTGATCGAAGAGTTCTCCAAATTGCTCAATTGATATATTCACCCCTGTTAAATCAGGAATAGCATATATAATGAGATTGTTTTGAGTTGCTTCAATTAATTCAAAATAATAATCTTTAATTTCTTCGAATGAGAAAGGATAGTAAAATGGAGTAACTGCCGAAATAGCATCATAACCCAATTCTGTAGCATATTTTCCCAATTCAATCGCTTCATTTAAATCTAAAGAACCAACTTGTGCAATCATCTTAACGTCATCGTTCACTGCTTCTTTAGCAAGTTTAAATATTTGTTTTTTCTGTTCTTTATTTATTAAAAAGTTTTCACCTGAACTACCATTAACATATAAACCATCTAAACCTTCTGTTTCAATTGCATTTTTAACAATCTGCTGTAATCCTTGTTCTTTCACTTGACCTTGTTCATCAAATGGTACTAACAATGCTGCATATAATCCTTTTAAATTCTCTTCCATGTGATAACCCTCCATCTATTTTTCTTAAGTTATTATTATAAAAAATGTATATAACACCTAAATATTTTATATATCATCTTCCATAGATTTCTATTTACACTTCAAATTGTAAACGCTACCATAAATAGTGGCAATAGCTTTTTGAAAAATTACATCATTTGTTATGATAATCATTGAAAATAATTTTCAAATGCGATTATAACTACACATTTAAATACAAAGATGATACATATAGTAAGAAGACGTTACAGGAGGCATGGGCATATGGAAAATTATAGAGTCGCAATTGATATCGGAGGAACAGCAATTAAAGCTGCTATTTTAGACGAAGATTTAAATTTTATAGATTATTACAAAGTTTCTACACCAGACAATATTAATTATCTTATTGTTGACACTGTATATGAATTAGTAGAACGCTTTCAAAAAGCACACAATCTCAATCCCTTACAGGTAGGTATATCTAGCGCTGGTGTCATTGATGAAGAAAAAGGCATCGTTGTCTACACTGGGCCAACGATACCTAATTATAATGGAACAAATTTCCACACTTTACTTGCACCACTGAATGCACAAGTACAAGTCTTTAATGACGTGAATGCCGCCTTACTCGGTGAACTTTGCCTTCATCAATATGAAGTAGATAATATATTCTGTCTTACACTAGGTACTGGCATCGGCGGTGCTTTTTATAACGATGCGCTACAGTTATACAATGGGGAACGTAACAGAGCGAATGAAATTGGTTATTTATTATATAATGCAGAAGACAATAAGACATTCGAGCAACGTGCATCAACTTCAGCACTTAAAGCTTTAATGCTATCTCGTGCGTTTCCCTATGAAGATAATGTACCTAAACTATTTGAATTAGCTGAACAAGAAGAGACGCTTGCACTATCTATTCTTAACCAGTGGAGCCAAGCTGTTGCTGAAGGGATTGCACAAATCCAAATCATTTATGATCCTGGTTTAATTCTTATCGGTGGTGGTATATCCTCTCAAGGTCAACAATTATTAAAATATATCACTCCAAAAATAGAAAGTTTTTTACCCCCACAATATGGTCACGCAGCTATACAAACTACACGTACACAAAATCACGCTTCATTATTTGGTGCAATTTCTAAATTTTAAAAAACCTGTGAAATCGTGCGTTTTTCTCTCACTTAAACGACTACATGTTGTTCAAGTGAGAGAAATGTCGCGCACTCAATTTCGCAGGTTTTTTTATTCTCATTCATTTAAAATTACTTTTTTGGTTTGTTGATAGACATTATTCATATATCCGTCATCCAATAATAAATAACTGACGATATCTATTAAAAAAAGTGTCGCAATTTGTGTATTAATAAATTGTGTGTCATTAATTCTAGATTGATCCGTTGTGATTAATACTAAATCAGCGCATTGCGTTAAAATGCTGCCTTCATAATTGGTAATGACTACCACATAAGCACCTCGTTCATGAGCTATTTCTGCCGCAGCAATTAACTCTGTAGTCTCACCACTATTTGAAATAGCTACAAAAGTATCCGAAGCTGTTAATAATGACGCGAAAATTTTCATTTGATGCGCATCTGTGGAGACACTCCCTTTCAATCCCATTCGCATCATACGATAATAAAATTCTGTTGCAGATAAGCCTGAACTACCGAGACCGGCATAAATAATCTGACGACTGCGATTAATTTGATTTACAAAACGTTGAATTTTCTCATCAGAAATAAACTCTCCAGTCTGTTGAATAATATCTTGATGATACTTATGAATACGTTGAATAAGGGGGCTATTCTCAATAACCCCATCTGTCATTTCCTGTTGTAAATTAAATTTTAAATCTTGAAAGTTGTCATAATTCAATTTATTACTAAAACGTGTGATAGTCGCTGGCGATGTTTTAATCGCATAGGCTAGCGAATTAATTGTGGAAAATGTATCATCAAAATCATTATTCTGAATGTAATCTACAATTTGTTTATCAGTTTTTGTAAATAAATGGTGATAACGTTGAACACGATTTTCAAATTTCATAAAATTCATCCTTTCAAAACAAATAATAATTAAAGTATATATGAAAATATTTTTCATAACAACGAAAACTATTGATTAATATTTTCTTGATGTTATATTGAACTTACTAAGTCGATTCAAATTAATTTTTATAATAAATCTACTAAAGTTACGGAGTGTAAAATTATGTTACCACAAGGATTAATTGTTTCATGCCAAGCTTTACCTGATGAGCCTTTACACTCATCATTTATCATGTCAAAAATGGCTCTAGCTGCATATGAAGGTGGCGCAGTTGGCATTAGAGCAAATTCTAAAGAAGACATCATTGCTATAAAAAAAGAAGTAAACCTACCAATCATTGGTATCGTCAAACGTGATTACGAGAATTCAGACGTTTTTATTACCGCAACAAGTCAAGAAATTGACGAATTAATTGAAAGCAAATGTGAAGTCATCGCCTTAGATGCTACAAAACAAAAACGTCCTAAAGAATCACTACAAGAACTTGTTTCATATATACGCCAAGCAGCACCAAATGTAGAAATCATGGCTGATATTTCAACGCTTGAAGAAGCACAATATGCAAATGAATTAGGTTTCGATTATGTGGGCACTACTTTACGTGGCTATACATCTTATACTAAAGGACATATTTTATATGAAAATAATTTCCAATTTCTTAAAGATGTTTTAGAAAATATTAATGCTAAAGTCATTGCTGAAGGTAATGTCATTACCCCTGAAATGTTCAAAGCAGTTACTGACATTGGTGTGCATTGCACTGTCGTTGGCGGAGCAATTACACGTCCAAAAGAAATAACAAAACGTTTTATAGACGTTATCGATAAATAATACAAAAGACCGCTATCAAGCGATTATTGCAAGCTCATGCTTGCCGTTAAACTACACGGCTATTAAATCACAGTAGTTTAATACAATCGTCTCGATACGGTCTTTTTTCAAATTCTAATATCATTTAAGTTGCTTCAGCAACAAATATTTTACGGTCTTCCCACTCACTTGTTTGTTCATTAAAGTTATCACAAGTAATTAAAGTTAATTGCTGTTTATCTGATTGTTGTTCTTCTAGAACTTCAACATCTTTAGGCTTCACATCAAATATTTTAGTAATTTTATATGTCTTTTCCTCATTACGAGTTTTAAAATAGACACTACTTCCTTTTTTTGCTTTTGGCAAGTTGGAAAATTGATAGGTCGATGAACCTGTGAACGTATGTCCAGCAATTGCAATGTTTTGATCTTCTAATGATTCATCTGCTTCAGCAAAACTCACACCTCTTTCAAGTTGTGTTGGTGTCGCTGGTCCAGGATAAACGGGTGTTTTTATATCTGCATCTGGTACAGATATATAGCCTGCCATTTTTGATTTATCCATTGGTATTTCAATATTCTTTCGTTGGTTCTTATTGTGTTGTTTATCGAAAGTTTCAACCTTTTCATTATTCTCTTTTTCAGTAAAATAATTATCAAGATGTGGCTTGGCAAAGATATAAATAGCTGCCAATATAAGCAATACTCCAACAAGTGAAATGAGTCGGCCCCCCCATTTTTTTCATGCTTTATAACTCCTTTATTAGCTTTAATTATTATAAAATTCTACATAAGTATAGCACATGCATAATCAGCTATATATTCAGTTCCTAAGATAATATCTATTATATGAGCCAAGACGTTAACTTTCCTAACAATAAATTGCGTAATCATCATATTAGGTGTTAAATATAAATGAATGATTTTTACAAAACCTCATTGAAAGGATGATATTTTATGATACGCCAAGCAGTTCAATCTGACTTACCTAATATATTAGACATCTATAATGACGCAATACTCAATACTACAGCGGTTTATACATATAATCCCCAAACTCTAGAATCACGAGAGGCTTGGTTCGAAAAAAAAAACGACAATCATGAACCTGTAATCGTATATGAAGAACAAGGGGAAGCGATTGGCTTTGCTACTTATGGTTCATTTCGAGATTGGCCCGCCTATCAATACTCAATTGAACATTCTATTTACGTTAATAAACACCATAGAGGTAAAGGAATTGCTTCTCAATTATTATCAGGAGTCATTCAACAAGCACACAACAATGGCTATAAAACATTAGTCGCTGGTATTGATGCTACAAATGATTATAGTATTTATCTACATAAGAAATTTAACTTTACGCATTCAGGCACCATACATAATGTAGGTTATAAATTTGATAAGTGGCTTGATTTAGCCTTTTACCAATTAGATTTAAGTGCCATTCCCTTGAAATAATACTATATATTTCAAATATTTGGCTTCGTCAACTTCATAAACAAAAATTAAATCTAATATGTTATCTTTTTTATCAATTGATTTATTTAACATTATAAACACCATCACTGTTTAATTTATATATTACTTTCATTTGAAAAGTCGCAGTGATTTGGGCTGCCTCCTGACTAGTTAATAAAGTATGAGCCGAAGACTACGGGTTGAGGCTTTGCCCGCGGAAAGCGCGCACAAAAAATGCCAACAAAGTCGTAAACTTTGTCGACACTCTGAACAGCCCTAAAATTTAGGGCTGTTTTATTATTAAATTTATTTGTTCATTTCTAACCATTTTGCCATTTCATTTAAATTATTCACTGTAATAGTTGGCGACTGTCCGTTATCATCATATTGTTCACCTTTACGGTTTACCCATACGGTATCAAAACCAAAATTAGCTGCTCCCGTTACATCCCAAGAATTTGAAGACACAAACAAAATATCTTCTCTAGCCATTTTATAATATTCTAATATTAGCGCATAGCTTGCAGGGCTTGGCTTATATTGTTTAATCTCATCTACACTAATTACTGTGTTTATATAGTCACTAATTTTTGAATTGTCGACTAATGGCATTAACATACTATCATTACCATTGGATAGTATGCCTATATCAAAACCTTTGCCATTCAAACTAGAAAGTACACGTGGCATTTCATTAAAATAATTTAAATCTAAAAAGGCATCAAATAATTGATTCACGTCGTCTCTATTATACTGAATTTTATGTTCATCCAGTACATATCGTAAAGCATCTTTAGTTAAATCATCAAATGGAATATAGCGCTGCATAATTTGTCTTAAAAACATATGGTTTAATTGTGTCTTTCGCCATAGTTTTGAAATTGATGTTGCTAATTCATCATCAAATTGAGTCATATCATTCTTTAAAGATGACATATCAAAGATTGTTCCATACACATCAAAGATAATAGCTTTATACATATTGAACCTCCCCTTCTTGATAAAATTAAACTACTTACTCTTTAGCACAATATTGGCATGTTAAACAGTTTTGACCTAAAATTCAAACTTAATTTATTAAATTCTCACTTTTTCTTATGCAACATTTATGTTGTTCGCTATAACTCGAATGATTATCCCTTTTATAAAGTTTTCGTAAATTCATACATGTTATTATTATTTATTGTTTAATCGGCTATAGAGAAATAAGAGATGAGCTTGGTGACTATGAAAAAAATATTTTTGTTTGATATATTAAACCTTTTTGTCATGGCCTTAATATACATGGTCTTTATCACGTTAATACTGTTCTCCCTTGATCTGTTTGAAATCAAGACAAGTGGCTCCATATTTTTAGAAAAACTTAGCTCTATAACTATCTTTCAAATTTTCAAAAACACTTTATTTAATGGCTTATTCACTTTATTTTTATTGATTACCTGTTCAATTCCACTTTTTAAATCTATAGACTTATATGCTAAGCAAAAATGATTCTACTAAAAATTTATTTTTCTCTCTTTATTTAGTGTTAATTTATTTTAATTCCACAAAATCCAAACCATTTTAATTAACCTAATTTGAATTGTGTCACTTTTTATTATTTGTGCATTTTATATTGTAAGACTACATTGTTAGTTATATAATACTCATAGAGAATGTGTTTACGTTTATTTAAAGGCGCTTAATCGTGCCGTTTATCATCATAGTTATATTCCATTCCCAGAATTAAACTTTATGCACCCATTTTAATAAAGCGTATAAACATGATTCTCAGCAAATGAACATATTGAAATAATATGCTCATTTGATAAGAGATCTAAAATCACTTTCAGGCTGTGGTTTTAGATCTTCTTGTATTGTTCACGCTTCCCCCTTATTATCCTTCTAAATAAATCATAAAGCTAGTACTTCATATTTATTTCTAATTACAACAAGCTCATTACTTTTCATTATTTAATACTTTTTCTCACTTTAATTTAAAACAGGCGCACTTATATTATCATTTTTATGTTTATTGCATATATTTATCTTATGTTTAAAATTTATATACAAACCAATTATTTTCAACTCATCTCAGATTTTTCTCTCTAAATGAAGTATCTTATTTATTAATTTAGAGATCAATAAATTTAATGAATCCCCATTCTTCTTTAAGAAATCATTTATCTAAACGACTGATTATTACTTTAAGACATTCTTTTATTAATCTTGTTTGATATTCGCACATTTTTTCATGTCACAGTTGTACAATAGCGTTATTACGATAAAGCAATCGGTTTATATTTAGGCAAAGGTGATATTTGTGATAAGTTCTTTATCTATTAGAAGTCATTACACAACTGAATTAACACGCTGTATAAATAAAGTTATTATACTTCTTCCGTTAGGAAAGCCATGTAAAATTAAATTAAATGGATCAATCATGACGATAGAAAATGGCGTAATAATTAACAATGCTGATTTATATCAAATGATTGATGTTCAAGATCTTCTTGAACTAAATATCCCATTACCTCTATTTATTGAAAAGGATGCTTGTTTATCCCATTCATTTTTTGACTTTAATCAAATACGTTATGTAGAGCAATTCAAAAACTTAATTTTACAAAAGCTCCAAAATAACTTTCAAGACAGAAATGTAATGAACTACTATATTTCTAATATAATTGAGTTTTTACTAAAAGAAGCAAAAGTGACATTACAATATAATTATTTACCACCCCTATACACAAAGCATCCACTGGTTTATCGCCTAACCCAATATATCCATAAAAATATCTATGACACTTTAACTATTAAGCAAGTATCCAATACATTTTTTATTTCACAATCCTATATATCTATTCTATTTTCAAAAATATTAACTATGAATTTCAAGCAATATATAAGTTCATTGAAAATTGCTTTATCCCTATTCGATTTAATACAGGATAATAAAGTGATTCAAGATGTAGCAACAAAATATAAGTTCATGAATGTGAGTACTTATTCAAAACATTTCAAACATTATATTGGTGTACCTCCTAAAAGGTATATTTATCAATTTAGAAAAGGTGATTTTAACAACCCTTACCAAATAGCCATCAATGAGTCTAATTTATCCAAATATTTTTCAGATATTTATAACTATTCTCGCAATCAAACAGATGTCCCATATACTTTAAATCTATCTGATCTAACTTTTAACCAACACTTCGAAGATACCTTTATGGTTATTCGGTTAGATAATTTACAAGATTTACTAAAATTTAATCACAATGCTATACAAAATAATATGTATTCCAATTTCTCTAAAGTGAATTTTTTAATTAAAAATACAGACTTTGTGTACTTAAGTGATTTAGATAATCAACAGTTATTCGATACAATTAAATATTTAGTTACTCAAGGGTATGATTTAACATTTCAAATTACTACTTTAAATTTAGTACAAACATTTGATTATCATATGCTTAAAGTATTGAAAGAAACCCTTAATACTAAAAATTGCTTAGAACAAATAACGCTATTGTTTGAACTTGAAACCAGTTCTATTAAAGATATGCCATTCCTCATCAAAAGATTAAATCATCAGTTTCCTTTGTTAAAAACAGGAATTGTTATAGACCCTTTTATTGAATATGGTCATGACCTAACTCATATTATTAAGAAAATTAATGCATTACACGTAGATTATTTTTACGTTAATTCTGACTTGATTACATTTGGAAACTTAATTTCAAAAAAATTCATTTATTCTAAATCAGAAAATACTTTAAAACAAAATATAGCGTTATTTCTTCATCAAATGGGGATAAAACATTCAAAAAAATTAATTTTCAGTAAAATAACGCATAACGCATTGAAAGTTTACTTCAATAATGAGACTGATGCTACACATATATTATTGACTGAACTATTGATTGAACTTAATCAACACATCGGTGGCGTTGGCTATGCATATTATACAGATGACAAAGAGCACTTTATGCTTATCAATCACCACCAAAGCGCAATGCCTATCGTTCATGTTTATAGTTTATTGAAACCTTTTCTAAACAATCAAGTTGCATTGCTTTCTTATGGAATCATAGCTAAAACAACAAAACATTATCATTTTTTACTGTTTAATAATCAAAGTAATAAGACCCACAAATCCGTAGCCGTCAATATTAGCCATAACTTTTCCAATGATTTCCCTGTATTTACACGTTTACTCAACCGTGATCATGGTATGGTTTCACAATTGGTACCTCACAAGCTCAACGAAAAATATATTAATCCTGCAATATTGAAACAAATAAATAATACCAACTATCCATTAGCAAAATTAAATATACATTCTCATAAAGAACCTATAGTATTAACAGTTTCTAATTCTTCAATTTTATATTTCATGATGCCCATAAAATAATTATATTGCTAAATAAAAAATGACTGTTAGATTTCCTTAGAATTCTAACAGTCATCTATTTAATATTGAATTTTTGGTTAAATGTCTTTAAAGATATACTAATATATAATTAATATTTTAAAATTAAGTGTGGCGTTTCAATTCTAAAGTTCTTTTTAAGCTCGTTTGCTTTCACTTTCTCTTGAACAGTTAAATGATACGTCATCTTATCATTTGTTATTAAACTGTTTAAATAACCATATGTGAAGCGTTTAGACAACATAAGTGCTGTCATACCTTCCGATAATAGGTAATTGAATTTTAAACTACGTAGCTGTATTGTTTTACTATCTTTAGAAGTAACCTCTAACATGTCATAAAGTTTATTGTTAGTTACATAGAATGACAGGTTATCAAAATCTTTTGTAAAGTATGGCGTAAAGCGATAATATTTATTATTATTTTCTACAATTGTACTTGTCTCTACTTCATAAGGATATTTTGCACGTTTACTACCAATACGTTTTTCAACAATCATATTATCTACTCTCATCTCTAAAAAAGCATCCCAAACTTTTTCTTTTACCAAGTACGGGATTATATCATTCATCGATGCACTAAATTTAAAGTGAGATTGACCATTAATTGCTAATGGCACATAAATCAACTCTTTTTTATTTCGAGATACAAGTTTTAATTGAATCATTGTCGCAACATGATTAGGATTAATGATTGATTTTAAGAATTCTAGTTCTATTTCCAACCCTTTATCATTAAATTCAAAATGTGACATTTTTAAATCGGGTTTAATCAATTGTTTGAATTTGAAAAATGGTTCATTTTCACCAAATTGTATTTCTAGCTCTCCTTGGTGTGCGTTATAGTTATAAAATCGACCATTTTTATAACTTTCTTCAACTGTTTGATAATGCTTCATATCTTTTATGCGTGCGTAATACAACAATGGTTTCAAAGCATCGTTTACTAATTCATCTACTTCTAAAGGCACTTTTTGAATAAAGTCACCTAATGCATTCATCCATACTTCTTTTTTATCATCAGCTATTTTCAGAGAAAAATTATTAGTTCTTGAGAAGGAGAAATGACGATTTATAAAATAACCTAGCACCTTATGTTTATTATCTAAAGGACTGTCTAATATTGCTTCTGTTATCAATGACATGACCTTATAAAAATCTTCTGGTGAAACATAGGCTGAACTCATATGTTCTCCTTCACGTTTTGTAGCATAATAATAAGGTTTATCAGCTAATACAGCTATTTTATCTGCATTGAGATAAGCTTTCATTGTAAATAGTTGATCTTCGGCACTACGCAAATCTTCTGGAAAATCAATATTATTATTGCATAATAATGATTTTCTATAAAACTTAGTAGGACCTAGTGTATATATAATTCTTGAATTTTCCAGTGTCACAGAGTCGCTCGTTTCTTTAAACATAGACTTTGGAACCCCACGGCCGTTTACGCCTTCCATTCTTACTAATACCACATCTGCATTATTATTATCTACAAATTGAGACACATCATTTAACGTATCGTTATTAATATAATCATCAGAGTCTACAAAAAATACATATTCTCCTCGAGCAATTTGTAGTGCTGTATTTCTTGGTTTACCTGGACCACCTGAATTTGCATCAAGTTTTTTCACAATTAAATTCATTTTATCTTTATATGGTTCTACAATTTTTAGAGTGTCATCTGTTGAACAATCATCAACAAGTATCACTTCAAAATCCTTTTTATCATACTTTTGATTCTTTAAACTGTTTAATAACGTTTCAATATATTTTTCTGAGTTATAGCTTGGTACTATAATTGAAAATTTCACTTTACTTCACCTCATAAAAAGTGAGCTAAGATACAATGCAATATACTTAGTTTAATAGCAAATAAAATATACGCTATATCTTCCATCAGTCTATTTATCATTGTACTTAACTCATTATATTTATCTTATTATTTTAGTTGTTCTATAAGTTAACTTCCAAATACATTTCTTACTAAACGTTCACTTGATCGCCCATCTTGATATTTAAAATGTTTATCTAAGAAAGGTGATACTTTTTCTACTTCGTAATCACTATCATCTAATGCTGTAATTAAATCTTCAAATGATTCGACAATTTTACCTGGAACAAAACTTTCATATGGTTCATAAAAATCACGTGAAGTAATGTAGTCTTCAAGGTCAAATGCATAAAAAAGCATTGGACGTTTAAATACTGCGAATTCATATACTAGAGAGGAATAATCACTAATCAATATATCTGTAACAAATAAAATGTCATTCACTTCTCTAAAATCTGATACATCTACAAAACATTGGTCATATTCTCTAGGTATATTCAGTTTATTTCTCACAAATGGATGCATTTTGAACAGTACAACTGCATTATTTTCACGACAATAACGAGCAAATCTTGCAAAGTCTATTTTAAAGAATGGATAATGTGCTGTGTGGTGTCCATTGCCTCTAAATGTTGGTGCAAATAGAATAACTTTTTTCCCCTTAATGATAGGTAAATCTTGTTCCATTTCAGCTACAATTTCTCTTTCATAATTTTCATCGAAAAGAATGTCTGTTCTAGGCACTCCTGTTGGTATAATATTTTGTTCTTTAATGCCAAATGCTTCCCCATAAAAAGGAATATCTGTTTCAGAAGATACAAAGGCTTTTGTATAATTTCTGTGATTGACAGAATTAAAGAACGGCCCGCCTTTTTTACCAGTACGACTATATCCAACTGTTTTAAATGCACCTACTGCATGCCAAACCTGGATAATTTCTTGGCTTTTTCTAAACTTCACTGTATAGAGCAGGGGATGAAAATCATCCACGAAAATATAATCTGCTTTACCTAATAAAAAAGGAAACTTAAATTTATCAATGAAATTTCTTCTCACAGAAATATTGGATTTAAACAAAGCATGGATTTTATACTTTTTATCTAAATTTTGACGTAGCATTTCGTTATATACATACTCAAAGTTACCTGACATATATTCTCTTGAATCAGAAGTGAATAATACTGTATTCCCTTTTTTCAAATGGAAAAATTTAGTGACTTTAAATATAGATTGAAATAAAAAATTACGCACATTAAAAGAGTATCTATTGTATTTTAACTGCAAGTCCATTATTTTTTTCTTAACTGAATTCACTTTCGCTTCCGGTGCTTTAAAATTAACATTTAACACAAATTCATTTACTTCGCTCGAAATCATAGGCTGAACAGCATATTCTGTTTTCTTAGAATTGCCACCTTTTTTAAATACCAACGCATAATGCGTCAAAAGATAATTATTTTTTCCATTTTGTGTTTCTTCTGCTTCATATTCTTCTAGTTGGATATCATCTAATTCATACTTATTAGGATTCAGCAATGCTTCATTGATATGTGCAATATAATCAAAATCATCCTTGTAGACAATGAGATATTCATCAGATGGAAGATAATTTCCATTATCTAAAATTGCCACATTAAAACGTGCTTTAAATTTATTCCCTTCAATTTTTACATCATTTGCTGCTAATTCTTTAGTTTCAGTCAAATTTCGTAAAACAAAATTTTTCTTGTTAAGCTCAATATCATTAACGCGACCTTCAATAAATAATTGAATTCGCTCCCAATAGATGTCATCAATTATTATTTTAGATTTGCTCAATTTTAAAAACCCTCTCTTGTTCAATTAATTAGTTATAAAACCGTAGGACCTATATAATAACTAATTTAGAATAGTTGAAAATAGATATAAATTGAATTTTCAGTTATCTTTCTTGTATTTATATATTCACGTTCTTTACATTGTCCATTTAAGAACAGTCTTGCCCCATGACGTTGATAAATCTGTTTCAAATGCTTTTACAGCATCATTAATTGTTTTAATATCAAATTCATTACCTTTTAGAAGTGCTAATTTTTCAATGACATCAGGGTTGTCTTTATAAAATTGAGCAACGTCTCTGAAATCTTGCGCACCACTTCTACTACTACCAAACATCGTTATTCCTTTTTCTAGTACAAGACGTGTATTTACTTCTATTGGATATTCACTTACGCCTAACAAGCTAATTGTACCTTCTGGAGAAATCAAATCAATAATCTGATTCACCGCTGACTGGCTTCCTTTACCACCTACACATTCGAAACCATGGTCAAATGAGACATCTTCTGGAACTTCATGAATATGATATATATGTTCTACAAATGAAAAATGACTTAATTTGTAATCTGTTTTACCAAAAACATAAATTTTAGCGTTTGGATATAGTTTATGGAGCAAAATAGCTGTTATATAACCTAAATTTCCATCTCCCCATACGCCAAAACTATTTTTATATGAAATTGATTTACGTTCAAAACGTTGAATTGCATGCCAAGCTACGCTGACTAATTCAGAATAAGCAATTGTACTTAAATCTTCGATACTGTCATCTATTTCAACGACTCTATCGTGATCCATAAATACATAATCCTGCATAAACCCATCAAAACCACTAGATCTAAATTTACTGCTTGGCAAATAATTTTCAGCTATGACGTCATCTTTTTCTACAGGTGTGTTAGGTACCATGATGACTCTCGTACCAATCTCAAACACACCTTTATTGTCATAAACAACTTCACCAACGCCTTCATGAATCAATGACATTGGCAACTTATTTTTCAGCACTTTTTCATTTCTACTACCTGTGTAATATCTTTGATCTGCTGCGCAAATTGACAAATACAATGGTCTTATAATAACTTTATCGCTTTTAATGTCTTCATTATTATATGTTACTTCAAATTGTCTCGGAGCAACGAGTTGATATACTTGATTAATCACTCGACATCCCACCTTTTATGATTGAGTTAGCAACTTTAAGATCATAAGGTGTCGTTATTTTTATATTGTATAATTCTCCCATAACTAGTCTTACAGATTTGTTTGCTACAACTAGTATCTTACAGGCATCTGTCATAATTTTCTTATCACCGTTTGAGAGCTCATTATAACTATTTCTTAACAAATTAATATTAAATGATTGAGGCGTTTGCCCTTGATACATTTCACTTCTAACTGGTATAGACTTTATGGACTCACCATCTTCTGATGTGATGATTGTGTCAGTCGCAGTTATTACAGTGTCTACAGCACCATATTTCAAAACGCTTTCTATGTTTTCTTTAATAATACGATGTGTTAAAAATGGTCTAACTGCATCATGGGTGACGATAACATCTTCATCAGTAATAACGTTTTCTGATTCTGCTGACTCTATAATACTCATAATGGTTTCATTACGGTCCTCACCACCCTGTACAACTTTAATTCTGTCATCATTAATATTATGTTTACGTAAAGTGTCTTTCGTATGAGAAATCCATTTTTGAGGTGTAGCAATAAATATTTTATCGAATTCACTTGTTAATAAGAATTTCTCTACTGTATGAATAAGGATAGGTTTCCCATCTAAATCTAAAAATTGTTTTGGTAACGGAACATTTCCCATTCTTGATCCAATACCTCCAGCCAAAATACCAGCATATATCATATATTCCCCTCCTATATAGTTGTTGATTTTTCATTTTTTAAAAAACCATTATTAAATAGCTTGCTATATAAATCGATTTTATAAGTTCATTTTTATATTGCACTCATAAAATATATTGTATAAGCATTATATTACCAACTATTATAGTCTTTTTCTACTTATATCCATCCCTGTACAAGTTAATACAGTTTTTTTCTAATTTCAAACCACATCTTTAGTTTTATAATAAATATTACAGAACTTTATAAAATATATTTTGGACCATCCTAATAAAATTATTTGAATAGGTATGACAAAAAAGCAGATTTCCTCAAATTGGAAATCTACCTTTTTCACTTTTTGTTATAAAACCTGTCTTTTCTGCTAAACTAATCAATTTAGCTTACGACTATATTATCTATTACCAACATCATGTCCTATTTCTACAGTCTTATCATTTTTATTGTAAAGTGCTGCTTGAACACTACCAAAGTTCGGATCATTTCGTTTTTCTTCTACCTCAAAACCTAAACTTTTGAAAATAGCGACGTCTGCCTTACTCATAGCGTTTTCATAAAATACTTTTCCACCATCATTGTAAAAGCGTGGCTTATCTATGGATTCTTGAAGCGTACCATCACCTTTTAAGTAATCTATCAGCACTTCATTGGTTGTGGTCGGAATTTTATTACCTCCCGGCGTCCCAACTCCCATATAATAATCAGGACCTACGACTATACTTGGAGCTGTATAGGATCTAGGTGATTTATGTTTAGCTCCATGGTTAGGGCTTAGAGGATCAGCAGAAAAGTTTGATAAAGAGTTATTCATATAGAATCCTTCCTTCATAAATTTACCTGATCCAAAGAAACTTGATAATGTATTGGTAGTACTTGTTACTTTGCCCTTTTTATCAACTACAACAAAGTGTGTCGTACTTGTATTATCTACATTATTTGTATTGAAATTACTCCCAAAGTTCACTTCGTTTAGTTTGCCTAGTAAATAATCTTGAGATAAGTATTCATCATAATCTTCATCTTGACCATTAACTATATCTCTATTTCGATACATAAGTGCTCTTGATTTTAAAATGCCAGTAATATAATCTAAACGGTTATTAGGTGTAGTTTGATTATTTGGATCTATTTGCTCATTTGCTGGAGCAGACTGACTATTTTGTGGAACTTGATTGTTTGTTGCTTCATCTATTTCTAAACCTTGAAGCATCAGTGTGCCACCCAATGGATTAGATGCAGAATATACTTTAGTATTTAAATAATCTGTGCTTACCGGTTCTTTTTTCGTGGTTTTATAACTATTAAAATCTTTTTCTGTTATTTCTTCATCTACCTGTTTAGAGACACTATCGCCCACTTTATCATAGAAATAGTCTGGCCCATGATTTCTAATTCCTTTAATTGTTTTAGCTAATTCTGGCTGTTTAACTACTTCGCCTTCTCTTTTTGTTTTATCATCTTCAAAGAACGGTGAGTCTCTATCAATACCAGAACCATATAATTTTAAACTGCGTTCTAATTCCGAATCTACTTCAAAACCATCTTCTGCTAAAGGAATCACATAGTTTAAAATTTTCTTTTCATCCATTTTTCCCGCTTCTTTATGTGCATCATGTATCCCTCGTACAAAACCTGGTGTACCTATTTTGTCTTTCTCATCATATTTAAATGATGAAATATCTTTATATTGCCATTGCTTTGGCGCCACATTTGGCTTTCCATCATAGGTTAACATCGCGCCTCCGCCTCCTAAACCAGAGGAGTGGGGCTCGGTTATTGCTAGTGCATATGAAA
Organism: Staphylococcus sp. NAM3COL9; assembly: GCF_001431205.1. Classification (GTDB taxonomy): domain Bacteria; phylum Bacillota; class Bacilli; order Staphylococcales; family Staphylococcaceae; genus Staphylococcus. The sequence continues at coordinate 337,348 of NZ_LGPC01000016.1, forward strand.
CACCCATGGAAGCATCTACAGCATTTCCTCCATCTTTAATAATTTTCTCCCCAACACGGGTTGCTATTGGGTTATTAGAAGCAACACCGTAATTTTTATCTGATGGGTTTTGATCATGATCAGCAATCTTATTTTCATATAATTCATCTTTATTATAATTATCTTCTCTGGTTGCGATAAAAAAGATAAAAGAAATGATTATAGTAAGGAGTAAGATTACGATGAGTGTTTTTTTATTATAAATACTCATACTTAAGCTCCTTTAGACAAATATTGGTGATGCGATGTTTTAAGTTCATTCTGTTCATATTGATCTAAACCTTCATTCGCACGAGCAAAGACAATTAATAAAAAGATCACTAATACTATTGAAACTACTGTAATACCCACCCATTGTGTTTTAATGTTCATATACGTAACCTCCATTCTCTTTTTTAAGATCTACACTTTTACTTTCAACATTGTTCAATAATTTAATTTCTTCCACTTTGTTAGGATTGGATTCTGTAATTTTTCCACCTTGTGATTTTATTGGTGTTACCATAAATTCTGAATCTTTACCATTCCAATTTTGTTGAACAGCTAAGCCTTGTTTATTCTTAGATAAAAAATCTTCAGAAGTTACGTTACCAAGACTATAAAAAATACTAGTATCTTTGTATTTTTCTATCTTCTGAACAACTGAGTTATGACCGATAATTACATCTGCACCAGCGTCAACAAGTGAATGTGCATATTTCTTTTGCCTTGTTGTAACAGCACGTTCATCCGTTATTCCCCAATCGACATTGGCCACAACATAATCGTTTTCCTCTTTCAACTTTTTAATTAATGGAATATAGATATTCGGTTCTAAACTCACCGAGGTTGTGTTTTTCAAAGTGTCTGTATAATCAGATTCAACATCTGTAAACGAAACGTTAGCAATTTTTTTACCTTTAACAGTTTGTTGTACTGTTTTACTATTAATAGGATTTGAACCATTTCCAGTTAAATAATTATAACCAGCCTGTCCTTCTACCGCTCTACTAAACTCTCTCGCTGTTATATTATCGGTAACTTGGTTGATAACATTTAAACTTTTAATATTTAGACCCTTCAAAAACATGACGTTCTCTAAATTCCTATTAATATTTGTCTTTCTATCGTCAGAAAAGTTTGTGAGGTTTAAGCTTGCTGTTGAGTAATCACTCGCATTTAAAACACTTTCCATCGGACTAAAGGTGTCGTTAATATTATTTTTTCTTATATGCTTATTCATTTCTATATTGCCTAAATAAGTCATCCTTATATCATCTTTGGCTTTTCCCATAGTTTGAACTGGTTCAACCTTTTGTGATGACATAGTGAATACTAAAAGTGCAATTGCCCCTATTAAAATAATACCGGTGTATATAGAGTTACGTTTTTTGTGACGTTTCGTCCATTTTAATACCCGTTCCTCTATAGTAAATCGTTTAGATTGTTTCATATTTATGCTCCTTACTAATTGATAAAGCTATAAAAGAATAAGATAACGTAAGTAATACATGTTAATAACATACATGTAGATAATGTAATAATGACACCTTGCTTTTGAATTGTATTTGCTATGATACCTGGAATAACAACGCCGATCCCTGACATTTCTACCATTTCAAACGGGGTTAAAGGATAAATGATGTCAAATAAAAATTTTAATACCATACCAGTAAGTATCATTGCCGCAAATTTTCTACGGCCATATAAAATTACGATTTTACTTACCCCATGATTAACAATAAAATATGTAATGCAGCTAATAATGAGTACGGATAGTAACATAATCGGCTGATCAAAAATCAGCGCTAAATATCCTGGTACTACTAATCCAGCTGGACTAATACCAAACTTCTCCGCAAAGATTAGACTTAGTACAATGCCCACAAATAATGAAAAATATAACTCTGAACCTATCATATTATTTGATCCCTTCTATATATTGCGCTATTTGTTTACCTGGTCCGTGAATGTTACCCACACAGAAAATCAAGGCATTTTGAGACTCTTTATATAATGCGCGCTCGACTTCTTTTATATCTTTACCTTCGAAGTTTAAATACTTCTTATTAGGCTGGCCTTTCATTACATCATTGACCATTTGAGTACTTTTACCTGTACATATTAATGTATCGAATTCGACATCCTTTAAAAAATCTTCACAAAACTGTCTCGTTCTGTCGATTCTGTCGGAACGACAATTTAATATGAGTATAATTTTTTTATATGGATAATTATAAGTTTCAACTTTGTCTAATATTGCTTTTGAAGATTTCGGTTCATTTGCGGCAAATGCATTAACATAAACGTTAGTTGAATGGTTAGCGTTAAAGTATTTAACTTCAACTGCTCCAACATCAGGTGGTGCATTTAACATGCCACGCAAAGCTGTATCTCGATCTATGCCAAGCGCTTCGGCAACACCCATAGCAATTGCAACATTATCTGGGAATACAATGTAACCGAACTTTCTTAGATAAGATTCAGGAACCTCTTCTTTATCAACAACGATTAATTTTGTTTTACGTTTTTTAGCAACTTTGGCAAAAAATTTAGTGTAGTCATCTTTCATAACTACAAGATGTCCTTTGTAAGGAATGGTCGCTGTAAATGCTTCAGCTACCTCATCTAACGTCGGACCTAGCACATCCATATGATCTTCCATCACATTTACAATCACACCAATATTGGCTTTAACTAAGTCTTTTTGGAATGTAATTTGATAATCTGGATTAACTGCCATACATTCATTTACTAAGGCATTGGCTTTTTGTTTTACAACTTTGCGAATAATGTCACGTTGTTCGCCGATATTTGCTCCTTGAGGTTTCCTATAAACTGGATACTCTCTTGGTGTAAACCAGTACAGCATACGTGCATCTGTTCCTGTTGTTTTACCTATAACTCGGTAGTTGTCCTCACGCAGTGTACTGTAAATCAATCTTGTTATAGTAGATTTACCTCTTATACCATTTATATTTATGCGTATCGGTACTTTTTCTAATCTGTAGGAATGTTGTTTTTTCTCAACAATACCTAGCCAAAGAATTAGACCTACACATATGATGATGAGTAGCAAATTTTATCCCTCTTTTCAGCAGCGTATTTAATTTTATGTAAATATCAAAGCAGGGTAACCATGTTATTAATACATAGTGAAGATGTATCAACTAACAAAAAGTATTCATAACGTGTTAACTATTCCTACCTATCAATACCGTTATGCTAACATGCAGTTATTGATTTAATATAAATTTTTTGAATTATTTATTAATATTTCGTAAATTTAAATTTACATTACATGTAATATTCATCTTTTATCTTTATAGACCCTTATATAATGGTATTTATATTTTTGAAAAAATAAATATTTTTATAGAAATTTTAAATTTATTTTAGTATCGATATTTATTTTAACACAAATAAATATATAATATTTACTACTTCTTAACATATTATTAAAACTTAAATGTTATCTTATGTTTATAGGGATCAATAATTCTATATAGGGGGCAGTTTATGAGTAAATCTGTTAAATTAGTAGTTTCTATATATCTTGGTGTTGTATTTCTTATCACTTGTAGCTATCTCATTATGATTTTAGTTGGAAGTATTCAAGGTAATGATAGGAAAGGTGCAGTTTTAGATACTATCGAGCCTACAAACATTGAAAATGTAGAATACAATAATGAATCATCCGGTAAAACAACAACTGAAAGTAACAGCATACCTAATGAGTTACATTCTAATCTTACAAATACATTAAAAACAGAATCCTTATCGCAACATGTTAATGCTCATACATGGCCCTTAGATCGCACTTCATCTAAGAACCATGTATGATTTTTTTCTTGAACATACGTTATGTGCTAAAAATATAAATAAAAACTCAAAAATAAAATTTCATTATCCCCTATTTTAATACGATAAAATTTAATTGTTCAGACTCTTCAGATATAATGAAGTTGATAGATGATTATTATTTAAAGAAAAGGGGTTTTATTAAGATGAGTAAATTTTCAGAAGCAGAAAAAGTTCAAGTACTAGAAGATTTAGTAAGTATCAAGTCTGTAAATGACTATGAAATTGAAGTATGTGAATATCTTAAAGATTTATTATCTAAACATGCTATCGACTCCAAAATAATTAAAATCAACGACACACGTGCAAATTTGATAGCAGAAATTGGTGAAGATGGGCCAATTCTAGGTATTTCAGGGCACATGGATGTCGTTTCAGAAGGCGATATAAACAAATGGACATATGATCCCTTCAAATTAACTGAAGTGAATAATAAATTTTATGGACGTGGTTCTGCAGATATGAAATCAGGACTTGCTGCATTGGTTATCAGCTTCATTGATATTAAAGAACAAGGATTATTAAACCATGGTAGAATTCGTTTACTCGCAACTGCAGGCGAAGAAATCGTAGGTGAAGGTGCAAAAGCTTTCCAAGAACAAGGCTACATGAAAGATGTAGAAGCACTCGTTATTGCCGAACCATCTCAAGATAGAATTATTTATGCACATAAAGGTTCAATGGATATACGTGTGACTTCAAAAGGTAAAGCTTCACACAGTTCCATGCCACACCTTGGTTTCAATGCGATTTCGCCACTTGTGAAATTTGTTTATAAAGCGGATGAAGGATTCGAAAAATTCGATAAAAGCAATACTCTTTTAGGTAATGCCATTATGAATGCTACTATCTTTAATGGCGGTAACCAAGTGAACTCCATTCCAGAACATGCTGAGTCAGAATTTAATATCCGTACAATTCCAGAACATGATAACGAACAATTCATTTCTTATTTTAATGAAATTTTAAAAAAAGTTGAAACTGATCATACAGATATTGAAATCGACACTTATATGTCTAGACCACCTGTTTATACAACTGGACAAAATAAACTAGCAGAATTAGCACACGATATGGGCACAAAATATTTAAAAGCTGATTTACCTTTAGAAGCTTCACCAGGTGTAACTGATGCTTCCGACCTACTTGTAGATAAGGACGAAGATTTTTCATTTATTATGTATGGTCCTGGTTTAGTCAGCCAAGCGCATCAAGTAGATGAATATGTAGAAAAAGATGTGTACTTAGCATTTATTGACTTATTCACAGAATTTTTCCCTACTTATTTAAAAACAAATAAGTAATACCAATTACCCGTGTACTTTCCTCAAATGACTAAAAAATAACGTCTGATATAATAAAGGACCTTTCCAAAATTGGAAGGTCCTTCAGTGTGTCGATAAATTCTAAGGCTTTGTTGACACACTTTCCCGCAAGACTCAGCCCAAAACGATGCCTTTTCCAACAAAACATATAACTTCCTAAAATTCATCTGATATATTTTTTTATAATAAAGTTGTTTAAATTTTAGTAAAAGTAATCACGCAAACTCAATACTTTAATTTTATGTATATATAGTTGATTTCTCAACCTTACCTTTCCCAGGACACCTACAACACGTGCATAGTATTAGGAATAAAGTCTTGATCCAATATCATTGCCATATAGAGTTCATCATAGTAATGTTCATCTATATAAATCGATTCACGTTTAATCCCTTCGATTTTAAATCCTAATTTCTCGTAAAAGTTTATAGCTGGTGTATTCGATGTAATCACATTTAATTCTAAGCGTCTTAACCCCTTGCGCTTTGCCCACCTAATTGTTTCATCAAACATTTTTGTTGATAAACCCTGCTGCTGCTTGTTGTTAATAAGCCCTGTCATAATATAACCAATATGTTTCACCTTAGATAATGTACTAATATGTGCAGAAAGATATCCTAAGATTTCATTGTCATCTGTTTTAACACCAATATAAAAATTACGCTTAATATCATCAATAAATGCTTCTTTATCAAAACTACGTTCATCTGGCAAATACAACATATATTGCGTTTCTTGGTCGATTTTCTTCATACAAGTATATAATGGCTCTGCTTCATCAGGACAGATTCTTTCTATTCGCATATACATCCCCCTATTGCGCTATTAATATTCTTTATCATACATTATTTTTAAGAAACATGAAACTTTTAATCTAATTACTCACATTTTCATTTGAAGCAATTTAATTATTTTGTGTTATTTTAAGTATTAACAACAAAAAAAATGGGAACATGAAATCAAATTTTGATTTCATGTTCCCATCCCTATAAGGCTTGATAGATATCTCATTTACAACATCTCATGTTGTACTTGTGACCAAGGGAACCGGACATAAATACAACATGAGATTTCGTTGTAATGAGCCTCGCCCGACAAAGTTGACTAGAAAATGGAATACAAGTGCTTAATATAAGCGCATTTTCAATTCAGACAGCCACTGCCAATTTAATAATTGAGACTAAGATATGTTTTGTCTCAGCCTCTTCTATGTTTATTTTTCCACTCTGCCAGGTGATGGATGCTGCGCTTTATTAAAAGTCGTAATATCTTTTTAATCATTCTGGTATAAAAATGAAATTATATACTAAAATGCATTAATCTATCATTTGATACATCAACTTCAACTGATGTTCAAATCGTTGCATATCAATAAAGCGACCTTGTCTGTGCATTTCCTTTCCATCTAAATATATTAAATCTACTGGTACAGTAAAAATCGATAGTTCACCAGCTATAGCTTCTAAATTACTTTGGTTTATAACGCCTAGTGACACATTAGGGTATTCACCTACAAGTCCTTCTATCTGTGGTAATACTGCATGACAAACGCTACAATTGTCTCTCATTACATGTATAACTACCAATTTATGATTGTTAACAAACGCGTAAAATGATTCTATCGTAGTCAATGTTCGCGTCATTTTAAACACCATCCTTGTCACACAAATTGTATCTCATTATGTAACATTTCCTGAAGCATAATCAACGTATTTGCTTCAAAAACACAATAATCCAACATTTGAAAACAGCTCATCTTCTTTTATCTATTGCACATATTATATTTTTAAAACATAACTTTCGAGTACTATAGTGACTAAGTATTTTTTAATAGTAATTGTTCGATACGCGTTCTTATTTCCTGCGTATAGCCTTGTAAACCACCTGTATGAATAAATAAAATACATTGCTGATCATCGTAATGACCTTGCTTTATTTCCTCAACAAGTCCTCGAAAAGCTTTTCCAGTATATGTGGGATCTAATATTATTCCTTCTTGTTGCGCGATGTCGATATAAAATTGAAGTTCTTCATCTGTTGCTTGGCCATATCCTAAACCAATATATTCATCGTTGATTAATATGGATTCAAATAAGGTAATGTCTTTGTCTAAATCTTTAATAATCTCAATAACTTTATTTTCAAAGGTTTCAGCATTTTTATTTACAGCATATCCAATGATTTGAGTTTCTAAATTATTCCTCGTTTTGCCAAACCAAAGCCCCGCATATGTACCACCAGAACCTACTGCTAAATTAATAGAATCAAACTGAACGCCCATCGTGATTTCTTGTTTTAATATTTCTTCATAAGTATTGATATAACCATGAGCGCCTATCCAATCAGATGCACCAGCCGGTATTTTAAATGGTGTTTTGCCACATTCTTCTAATTCTATATACAATGTATCCATTGCTTCTTCTCTTGAGGCGTTGGGTTCTATAAGATGTATATGAGCGCCTAACATCGTTGCCAAAAACAAATTCCCTTCATAGTGTTTCTTTGTTCCTCTCAATATTAAATGACATTCTATATTGTATTGCGCACAGACAGCAGCAGTTGCACGCGCATGATTAGATGTGATTGCACCAGTTGTAATGACTGTATCGTAACCGTTATCTAGTACATACTGTATCGTATATTCTAATTTCCTCACCTTATTCCCTGAAATTTCGGTTCCTGTATAGTCATCTCTTTTAATATAGATTTCTTTACCTAATGACTGACTTAGCGCCTCTAATTTATGAATAGGTGTCTTTAAATTCGCGATATTTAATTTTCTTTGTAACATCATCGATTCCCCCTTAGTTAAATTTTTATATTTATTTTTTAGGTATAAACACTTCAGCCTCACTGTCATCTGGATAATAATAACCGTTAGGGATGGTTTGTAATTCAATTAAACTCCCCCATGGCGTGCGTATATATACGGTTTTATTATTTGCTGTATCTTCATATTTTGTATTACTGTGTGGTTCTGAAACCGGTTTGCCCCCCGCTTGTTTCACGCGATTAAAAGTAGTTTCAAAATCATCTACGTAAAATGAGATATGTGTAAAACCAACATCCTGTAACGATGCTGGACTTTGCTGAATAACATCTTTAAATTCAAACATTTCTATATTAGGTCCATTATGAAACACCATCATGCGTTTTTTTATAATTTTCGCCCCTTGTTCTATATCTAAGACATGTTCTACAAATGCACCTGACCGTGAATCCTCGGCTTTCGTTTGACTATCATAGGCAATCTTTCCGTCGAAAGCTTTTTTAAAAAATGTAGTTGCAGCTTCAATATCCGGTACCGTTAATCCAATATGATTTATGCCTCTTGTGATATCCATATTCATCCCCCTTTCAAAATAATCATTTTTAAAACATGATGAAAGTATTTAATTTATTTTAGTTAAAATGTTCTTTTAATAATATATAACGGTTCATATCTCTAAATACTTCTCCATCGAACACATCTTGATAATCAGTAGCAACAAAAGAAAAACCAACTTTTTCAGCAACTTTATTGCTTGGTATATTTCGAATATCAGCTAAAATAGTCAATTTATTTAAGCCTAATGTTATAAATGCATAATGGCACATATGCTTCACACACGTCGTTGTAATTTGCTTTCCTGTATAATCTTCAGCAATCCAATAACCAATTTCTGCTTTGCGATTCTTCATATCTATTCTATGTAAATCTATGGTACCTATAAGATCATCTTCATAGTAAATAATAAATAAGCGACCTGTATTGTCTGCATGTTGCTGAATCATCATTTTCAAATATGCACTTTCGTCTTGTGTTGTGACATCTTCAGTAATAAATTCCAGAAAGGGTTCTAAGTGTGAAAAATTTTCTCTAATTGTTTGATATAACGCTTTGTCCATGTTTGACTCTGGTGGCACAAGTGTTACTTTGGGCATCACTTGCATTGATGGTCTATAGCTCATAATTTCACCCTCATTTTTAATATAATCATAACTCCTATAATATTTATAATTTCAGAATATTTCAACATTTTATCTAAAAAAATAAAAAACAGTTCGAATTTTTATCAATTCGAACTGTTTGAGATATTATATGACTAGTCCATTCTAGTTTCATTTAAAACGCTTATTTTTATGATTATTTAGTCTTATTTAACTGTCATAATCAATTGCTGTGATTTCACATCTTCTACGTCAGTTATTTCAAGTGTTCGGTTTTCTAAGTTTGTTAATATCAATGGCGTCACAATACTAGGTGCATTTGCTTTAATATAGTCTAAATCAACTTGCATTAGTATTTGTCCTTTTTTAATTGTGTCTCCTGTACTAACCATACTTTCAAAACCAGCACCATCTAACTTAACAGTATCAATTCCAATGTGAATGAGTAATTCTACACCTTCATCTGACTCTATACCAATGGCATGTTTGGTAGGGAATATTGTTTTAACTGTACCGTCAAATGGTGCCACAATTTCTCCATCTTCAGGAACAAATCCTACACCATCGCCCATCATTTTTTGAGCGAAAACTTGATCAGGCACTTCTGATAACGGTATAATTTGACCTTTACCTGGTGAGTAAATTTCCACTTCATTCAAATTATCCATATGTGTAACTTTATTATCGTCCTCTGCTGGCACTGTAGTTTCACTAGGTTTTGTAATTTCACCTTTCATAATCATAGCCATATCATGCTTGATTTGATCCGATTTAGGACCGAATATTGCCTGCATATTATTACCCACTTCTAGCACGCCAGAAGCACCCAATGCTTTCAATCCAGCAACATCGACCTGACGCTTCTCTTTCACTTCAACACGTAGTCGTGTGATACAAGCGTCAAGATGCTTAATATTTTCTTGTCCACCCATCGCGTCTAACACTTCAAATGGCAATTCACTCGCTGATGCAGTAGAAGCTTCAACTTGTTTGTCTTCACGACCAGGCGTTTTGTAATTGAATTTTGTAATAAAGAATCGAAATACAAAGTAGTAAATCACTGCGTATACCAGTCCTACTGGAATCACTAGCCACCAATTTGTTTGGTTTGGTAAAACGCCTAATAATACGAAGTCTATAAAACCACCTGAGAATGTATACCCTAAATGCACATCTAATAGATACATTGTTAAGAACGCTAAACCATCCAGTATTGCATGAATAAAGAATAGTAATGGTGCTACGAATAAAAATGAGAATTCTAATGGTTCCGTAATCCCTGTTAAGAACGAGGTTAAAGCTGCAGAACCCATCAAACCAGCCACAATTTTCTTACTTCCAGGTTTCGCTGTATGATAAATAGCCAAAGCTGCTGCAGGTAGACCGAACATCATTACTGGGAATTCACCCTGCATAAATTTACCAGCGGTTAAATGACTTCCTTCTCGAATTTGTTCTATAAAGATACGTTGGTCACCACGAATAATATCTCCTGCTGCATTTTTCCATGAACCAAATTCGAACCAAAACGGTGCATGGAAAATGTGGTGTAAACCAAATGGTATTAATAAACGTTTGATAAACCCAAATAAGAATACAGATAATCCTGTATTGGAATCAAGTAATCCTTCACTAAATGCATTTAAACCCGTTTGAATATGTGGCCAGATTAAAGCCATCGGGAATGCTAATACAAACGAAGTTAGTGCCATCATAATTGGCACAAAACGTTTACCAGCAAAAAATCCTAAATATGATGGTAATGAAATATTAAAGAATTTATTATAACACCAAGCAGCAAGCGCCCCAATGATAATACCGCCAAACACCCCTGTTTGTAATGTTGGTATGCCTAAGACACTCGCATAACCACTAGCGGCATCATTTACGTTATCTGGTAACACATGTAAAAATGCACCCATTGTTTTATTCATAATGACATAACCAACAAACGCAGCAATAGCTGCAACGCCGTCACCACCAGCTAAACCGATTGCGACACCCATCGCAAATATGATTGGCAAATTATCAAATATAATACCACCTGCGCCAGCCATCATTTCACCGACACTTTGAATTCCTCCATTTTGTATAAATGGAAGATATTGTTGTAGGGCATCCCCTTGAATTGCTGTACCAATTGCTAGTAATAAACCAGCGGCTGGTAAAATTGCGACTGGTAACATTAACGCCTTACCAATTCGTTGCAATTGTCCAAAAAACTTCTTAAACATATACAAAAACATCCCTTCTATATCTTTATCGTCAAAACGCACACAAAAAGGCATGAGCAAACAGACTATTCCCGATAGTCGCTTTGTTTGCTCATGCCTGCTTAACCAGTAACACGCAATATGACGATTTATTTTAATTCAGTATATACTATTTTAAAAATTTATACAATATCAATTCGTATTCTATTTTTCAAAATGCTATAACTTCTTTTCACTATGATGCGCAATTAGTATCCGATTATTAATGCAATAGACATCCCGACACTGCAAATCACTACCCATATCACAATTAACTTCCATGCAAATTTAAGCCATTGTGTGTAAGTGATTTTCCCAACAGCTAATGCGCCCATAAGTATTGCAGACGTTGGGAATAAAATATTACTAATCGCATCACCATATTGGAAGGCAAGCACAGTAACTTGTCTATTAATGCTTAATAAGTCAGATATAGGTACCATTAAGGGCATTGTTGTTAATGCTTGGCCTGAACCAGATGGTATAAAGAAGTTCAAGCAAAATTGTAGTATAAACATTGCTATGATAACCATTGAAGAAGGTATATCTGCTAATAAAGTTGTCATGCCATATACAATTGTATCAATGACTTGACCATTTTCTAAAATTACAATAATTCCTTTAGCAAAGCCGACAATCATTGCACCAAATAGTATATCTTTCATACCTTCGATCATTGCATCGAAAGTGCCATTCATCCCTAGGCCACCAATGAAGCCTGCTAATAAACCTGCTAGTAAAAAGTTGGCACTCATCTCATTAAACGACCAACCATACGTAAAAATACCATATACGTTTAATACAATTGCGGCAACGATTAAACCTAGACCAATTGCCTGTCTTTTCGTAAAGCGTGGCGCGGACATTTGATTTTCTATATCATCTTCTGCTTGTTCCAATTCATAAACGAGACTTTTAGTTTTATCCTTCTTAACTTTTCGTGCATAAAACATTACTGTCATTATCGCGGCACTTAAAATAAATAAATAGATGATTGTCCGTAACCCCCAACCTGAAAACATTGGTAATTCAGCTACAGATTGTGCTACGCCGACTGTAAATGGATTGAGCATACCACCTATAAATCCACTGGCTGCCCCAAGTATTACCATTGCAGCACCTGTAAGTGCATCATAACCTAATGTTCGAGCTATAATGATACCGATTGGCACGAAAATAATCGTTTCTTCTGCCAATCCAATAGAAAAGCCTAGTATAGAAAAGATAGTCATTGTTAAGGGAATCATAAGTCCTTTATACTTTCCTAATGCTTGCATGGCTTTATTGACACCATTTTCAAATGCACCCGTTTTATGTACGATACCGAATGCACCACCTACTAAAAAGATGTAGAATACAATTTCTCCACCGCTAATTAATCCTTCAGGTATCGCTCTGAATATATCAAAAAAAGATACACCCTGTTGTTCTACTTCTGTATAAGATCCTGAAACAACCAAGGTTTGCCCATCTTTTTTCTCACGTGCGAACTCCCCTGCTGGTATTAAGTATGTAAGTAAGCTCGAAAAAGCAATTATTATTAATAATAATGCATATGTATGTGGCGTTTTAAAACGACTTGATTTAAAAAATGATTTAAACATCACGATCTTCCTTTCTTCACCCAAACTAACGTCAGTCACTGTTTGTTATTTATATACATATATAGCCTATTTTTTGTGAAATAAGCTATATATGTATATAAATAACAATTACAATTCACTTTCATACAAATCTTCTACCATATATAGACGAGATACAGGGGACCATTTAATCACTTCTGTTCATATTTCAAGCTATAATTGTATATAAAAAAGCTATCAAACATATAATCGTTTGATAGCTTTGAGTTAACATATAAATATTAGAAGAAGCGTTTTACCGCCGTTGACATCGGAGGTAACTCCTCTAAGTCTAATTTTCCATCTTCAGTAATTGATCTAAATGCCCATTTACCATAATTCATTGCTTCATCCATCACAATCTTACCTGGTAACGGCGCTGCAGTTTCATCAACGTACACGTTCACAATTGTTGGACGGTCTTGTGACATCGCCTCTTCAACTACTTCATCAATTCTATTTGGATCAGTTAATGTGTAACCAATGCCGCCACAGCTTTCAGCAAATTTTGCGTAATCAATATCTGTGAAATCAATTGCATATTCTAATTCACCAGCTGCTTGTTGTTCATATTTTATAAAGGAAAGTTGTTGATTATTTAACACAAAGAACGTCATTGGCAAATCATATTGCACTGCTGTTGCAAAGTCTTGCATTACCATTTGAAATGCACCATCACCGGCAATACCAACAACTTGACGGTTAGGATATGCAGTTTTAGCAGCAATTGCACCTGGCAATGCACAACCCATTGTACCTAACCAACTAGATACAATAAATTTATTATTAACTGTTAGGTTTAAATAACGTGTTGACCATACTGTTGATGTACCTACATCAATAGAAAAGATTGCATCGTCTGTTCTTACTTGATTAATTGCATTCATTAGACGTTCTGGTCTAATTGGCTTACTGTTATCTTCTATATCTTTTGCCATCCATGCATCCCAAGTTGCTTTTCTTTCTAACGTTTTAGTTAAGAAGTCACGCTCTGATACATGTTTTACTGAATCTGTTAATTGTAGCAATGACAATTTACTGTCTCCAACAATACCCACATTCACATCAAAACGATGGCCAATATTTTCAGCATTATTATCGATTTGAATTGCTTTAATATTTTTCTTAGGTAAATAGTCCACGTAGGGGTAGTTCGTACCTATCATGATTAATAAGTCAGCATCTTGGATTGTTTGGTAAGATGTTTTCGTACCGATTTTACCTAGATTACCAATATTATAAGGATGTGAATCTGATAATAAACCTTTCGCTGGTAACGTGATGATTGAAGGGATTTTTACCGCTTCAATAAATTGACGTAGTTCATCTTTTGCGTGTTTAGCACCCATACCGACAAGTACTACCGGTCGTTTACTTTTATTTATAAGCTTAGTCGCTTTTTTAATACTACGTGGTTTTGGTGTTACACGTGCTGGTGGTGCAGTGTCCACTTTTGTTTTTGTTGTATCTTTAACTTTATTTGTTAATAAGTTATTTGGCAAGATTAATACTGCTACACCTTTTTTCTCATATGCAGTACGAATCGCTTCATTGACAATACCAAATATATCTTTATCGTTTTCAGATATTTGACGGTTATAAACTGACACGTCATCAACTAATTTGCTAATATCTGTTTCTTGGAATGCTTTTGTGCCTAAAGCTGTGCTATCTGTTTGACCTGCTAAAATAAGTTGAGGCACATTGTCCATTTTCGCATCATACATACCATTGAGTAAGTGAATCACGCCAGGGCCACCAATACTCAATGCTACACCAATTTTACCAGTCAATTTCGTATAACTTGAAGCAGTTAGACTTGCTACTTCTTCGTGTCTAACGTTAACAAATTTAATATTATTTCTAACTGTTCTTAAACTATCTACGACTGCATCTATAGAATCTCCTGGTATACCATATAAATGATCAATATCCCATGCTTGCAACGCTTTTACTAATGCTTCATTTGCTTTAATTTTTGCCATTTTTAAAATAGCTCCTTTCAAATTTCAATCATTTTAAATCGCTGATTCTTCTGATGTTGTTTGCAGTAAAATATCTAGTTCGTTTTTAAAAATTAATATAATAAGAGGACGAGTATCGGCAATACAATAGAACTTAATACGGCTGTTAAAATCATTCCGATAGAACTAAAAGCGCCCGACTCACCATCTATTTCAAATGCTTTTGCCGTACCAAATGCATGTGAAGCATTACCGTACGTTAAACCTTTGGCAATAGCGGTCTTAAATCTTCCCACTTTCAATAAATAAGACCCTAATATACTACCAATCAACCCTGTCGCAACGATAAACATAACAGTGATTGTATCTACCCCACCCAGTTGATTTGAAACTTCTATACCAACTGCGGCAGTCATGGATCGTGGTAACATCGTCATAATAACTTCTCTTGAATAACCTAATATTTTCAACAAGCAGAATATAAACACAAAATTTAATATGACTGCTGAGAAGACACTACTGAATATGATATTGGCATGTTTTAATATTTTATGACGGTTCTGATATAATGGAAAAGCTAAACACACCACTGTACAGTTTAATAGATAATTAATCCATTGACCGCCAACCATATAACCTTGATAATCTACGTTAAATAGAAGCAAGATAGTAATAATACCAATAGAAGATATGAGTGCTGGATTTAAAAACGGGTTTTTAAATTTTTGCTGTAATTTTTTAGCTCCAGCATACATAACAATTGTTAAGACAATCATTATCAAAGCATTTAAAAGTGTCATCTAATCTTGTCCATTCCCATATTCCGTAGTTCTAACCATTTTCTCCGCTATAAATCCTGAAATTAAAGCAACACAGCAAGTTCCTAAAATAATCATTGCGAAGAATAAAATGAAATTCAAATTAATTTCAGATACGACATCCATAACGCCTACAACGGAAGGTACAAAGAAAAATACCATAGTTGTTAAGAAAAAATTCGAACCTTTACTAACCCATTGTGATGGGACAATTTTAAATTGTAATAAGAGAAAAAATAAGATTAGGCCTACGATGCTTCCTGCAATTGGAATGTGCAGAACACTTTGTAAGACATTTCCAGCATACGTAATAGCCATAATCATTAATATTTGAAATAAAACTCTAACTACCTTTAGTGACATCTGCATTTTTATCATCCCTTTATCGTCATTTTTATTTGGTGTTTTATTGATTACATATACTAGTATAAGCCCACACCTAATATAATAAAAATATTGATTCTCAATGACACCCATTACTTTTTTTCATGTAAGCGATTAATCATATTATGTTTCATTATACTAAGGTGTAAAATTAAACTTTAAATATTTATCCTTTTTATTCAAAAGTCTCTGCTATCACGATATTTACATGACTTCACTTTACATTTGATGATCCGTAACGCTATAAACAAAAAGTGGGGGCGGGAATATGAAATCAAAATTTGATTTCATATTCCCGCCCCCCTAAGGCTGCCTAGCGAAAGTAATATAAAAGTTGAATGCTTAAAACTAATGACTTTGATTTTAGACGGCTACTGCGACTGTATAAATTGAGTCTGGGACATATATTCATACCACAAACTCTTGAGAATCTATATCGATACTTTTATAATCGTTGCTTCATAAAATCAATCCACTTTTTAGTCGCATGGCTTAAATATTTATCCTTTTTCCATATAACGCCTAATTCCCAACGCATTGCTGGGTCATCAAGTTTTATACTTTTAAAATTACCATCAAGTAAATTTACAATATTTTCTGGTAAGATACTCACACCAAGATGTGCGCTTAATAAATTTTCAATAAAGTTCCATTGAGAAATTTTAGAAATTGTATTTGGCACAAATCCTGCGTTTTTAGCCGCTTCAATAATTTTGTCATTTAAATAAAAATCTTCATTAAATAGTATAAAATCCTCATCTTTTAACATACTCATGTTTACTTGTTCATAATTCGCCAATCTATGCTCTTTATTCAATACGAGCCTTAATTCTTCTTCGTATAACAACACAGAATGAAAAATAGACTGATCCACTGGAATTGTGGTGATACCAATATCAATTTCATCTCTAATTAACTGAGTCTCAATCATCTTCCCACCATTTTCCACTAAATTGTATGTTACATTCGGGTATTTTTGATGAAACTCACCGAGAATATGAATGAATTTATTCATGTTCATTACTGCTGATAAGCCTATACTGATATGACCTGTCTCTAAACCAAGTAGACTATTGATTTCTCTTGGCAAGTCATTATAGAGTGTTAAAATTTCTTTGCTTTTTTGATAAAACACTCTCCCTGCATCAGTCAATGCAAGTTGTCGTTTACTGCGATCGAAAAGTGTCATGTTTAGTTCTTTTTCTAAATCTTTTATTGCCTTACTAATCGTTGGCTGAGCAATATATAAAGATTTGGAAGCACTTGTCATACTATTTTGGTTTACAACTTCAACAAAGTACTTCATCTGCTTAATATCCATGCACGTTCTCCTCTACTTAAAACATAATTAATACTTTCAAGTATACGTTTAAATTTTAATATTTCAATGTTAACTCATTACAAAAACGTTCATACAGAGACTTTTTAAATACCTATCAAAACAAACCAATAAACATGAAAAATGCACTCCTAAAAATTGAAATTATATTCAACTTTGAAGCACATTAATTTTCAATATATTCGGATAATTTTAATTAATCAGAAATATATGTCTATACACTTAGTTCATATTATATTATTTAGCTTGGCTACACTTGAATTAAATACAACTGTTACAAATCAACGCGTTGACAAATTTTAAAGCACATTGCTGTATTATGTTAAGCTCGCTTCTTCTTCTTTATTTTGTTCTATTTCTTCTTCACTTAATCCTATTATTTTAAAACCGATATACCCAAATATAATAGATATGATTGGTACTGTGTAATTTAAAATTGCATAAGGCGCATATTCTATAACAGACACACCTAATGTTGAAGCAATAAATACACCACATGTGTTCCATGGTACAAACACAGACGTTAACGTGCCGCCATCTTCTAAAGCTCTGGATAAGTTTTTAGCATGTAAATTTTTCTTTTTAAATGCCCCTGCGTACATTCTAGATGGGACGATAATTGATATGTATTGTTCGGAACATGTAAAGTTTGTACCAATACATGACACTATAACAGATGCGATTAATGCTCCTGTAGATTTAGCAAATTTTAAAATAACCGAAATCAATGCAGTTAACATGCCTGAATATTCAAGCACACCACCAAATGTCATTGCGACAAGTGTAAGTGAAACCGTATAGAACATCGATTCTAAACCACCACGGTTAAATAATTCATCTACCAGTGCATTGCCAGATTCAATTGTATAACCTGTTTGTAATGCTGTTAATCCTTCTACAATTGAATCACCTTGTATAAACAGTTGCGCGAAGAATCCTAATACAATACCTACGCAAATCGCTGGTATTGCTGGTACTTTGACTACTACAAGTGCGATGACTGCCAATGGTACTATTAATAACCACGGTGTAATCACAAAACTATCTTGCATCGTACTCAGTATTTCATTTATATTTTTAGTATCAAAATTTTTATCACCAAAACGCAAACCTATAAAGAAAAATGCTACTAGTGATATTACCAAAGCTGGTATCGTCGTAAAAAACATGTGTTGAATATGTTCAAATAAATTAACACCAGACAAACCAGAAGCTAAATTTGTCGTATCAGATAATGGGCTCATTTTATCTCCAAAGTAAGCACCACAAATGACTGCACCTGCAACCATACCTGGTGAAATACCCATACTCAGGCCAATACCCATTGATGCTACCCCTACTGTCGCCATCGTAGACCAACTACTACCTATAGCCAATGCCACAACACCACATAGCACAATTACTACGACTAAAAAATATCTTGGATCGATTAATTGCAGTCCATAATAAATCATAGTAGCTACTACACCGCTACCTATCCACGATCCAATAACTAAGCCTACGAGAATAATGATTACAATAGCAGGCAATGCATGTCGAATCCCCTTATACATCATTTCTTCAACTTCGCTAAACGCGTACCCATGTAGCATGGTTATAATAATCGCAACTGCCGTACCAATCATTAATGGTATATGTGGCTCTTTCTCAAGCACAGCTACCGTAAATAACATTGAAGTTATCATAATGATTAAAGTAATTAAAGCAGACGTAAGGCCTAATTCTTTCTTTGTCCTAATCTTTTCGCCGTTATTTTTAGTTTTCTTATTAAAAATAGTAGGCACCTCCTCTTTGTTAATTTATATCATACTTAACTTTTTATGCGCTTTCAACAGCGTATTTATTATTTAAAGGTAGTTATTATCACATTTAAGATTATTTTACATCATCCAAACCACTATTTTTTACAACTCCGTTTTTTTGATAAAATAATACTCCATATGATATTTTTCAATTATTATTAAAGGAAATTGCTACATATTAAGAACAACAATACATAAAAATGTAACTTCGAGTCGAAGTTACATTTTTATGTATTTACTTATTCAGTTGAAAATTAATGAAATTGATAACTATGATGTCCTTTGGCAAAACCTTTTGCAGTAAATAACCAAGAACCCCCACCCATTTCTATATCGTTTGCACTAATAACTAATTGATCTGTGTCAGGAATAAAAGCAGGATGAGTTGATCTCAACATGTGACCTTGATCACGTCCAGGTATCAAGATTTGACCTATCGGATAACCTTTTTTATTAAAAACAAGTACTCTTCCTTGTCCATACATTGCAACATAAAGGTTGTCATCGCTATCAATGCAACAAGAGTCTGGACCTTCATGTCCTGTAAAATGATAAGGAATAGAGGCACCAAATGGCGCAATCGTAACACCATCATCCAATAAATCTATTCGATGTAATCGATTTGCATTTGTCTCTGTAACCCACAATGTTTTTTCATCAGTGCTTAAGGCCACACCATTAGCTACCGCAAGATTCAAAATGACAGGAGTAATCGTTTTATAGTCTGGTGACACATAATATACGCCACCTTTAGGATTTGTAGAATAACCACGGAAATCTGTGAAATAAAATCCGCCCTTGCTATCAAACACTAAATCATCAACGCAATATTCAGTATCAATATCTGAAACAATTGGAACTTCTTGTTCACCTTCTGAATTCACTGCGAAGATACCTCCCGAGCTTTCAAAATCTCCTAAATAACAAACAAAAAGCCTTCTATCTTTATGTATTTTAACTGCTGCTGGATTTTGTTTTTGCGATTGAAATAGTGTTGTCACTTTTTTCTCTGGCAAAGCAACGTGAAAAACTTCACCTCCAAATACCTCACATAAAAGTAAATCCCCATCTTTATCAAAGCATAGCCCTTCAAGTTGTAAACCTTCATCAGAAATTTTTAACCATCGCTCTGCCGTAACGGTTTGAATCTGTGATTCATGTGCAAGTATAGGCACAGCTGTACTTACATTCCCTTTATACGATAATGCCGGAATGTCGTTATTTCTCATTATTCATACCCCTTTCTACTTTTTCTTATATAACAAGTATATGATAGTATTTTCTTAAAATAAAATCATAACCATAGCATTACGTAATAGAAATAACGTTATAACAATTTAATCAGAGACATGTATTTATCTTTAGACTCAGCACGGGTTGAATCCTACATGCTAAGACAGTGCCATAGTCAAGCGAGTATGAAATATATTAAGGTCGAAGTTACACTTGTGAAAAGCATGCACCAAAAAACTGCCAACAAAGTCTAAAATTAAGCATGATAAAGGGGAGTGTACATTATTGTGCCCACTCCCCTAACATATGCACCTATGATTCAATAATATCTTTCAAATTGAAAGTGATTTATATGCGCCTTCTATTTGTTCCCTCTTAATTGGTCTAGCAATTGTTGTGCTGTAGCTGTATTAGCTCTTGGCTCATCTTTCAACATATCTGCGACTTGTGCGATTTCTTTACCTTCTGCACCCACGACAATGGCTAACGATTTATACTGTAAGCTCATATGTCCTTTTTGGATACCTTCTGATACTAATGCACGACAAGCAGCAAAATTTTGTGCCAAGCCAACAGCAGCAACTACGTGTCCAAGTTGTTCAGCGGAATCTACTTTCATTAAATCTAGCGCTGTTTTAGCAATTGGTAACACTTTTGTACCGCCACCGACCGTCGCTAATGTCATAGGAACTTCAATCGTCCCAACCAGTGTCTTGCGTTGTTCATCATAATGCCATGTTGCTAAACCACGATACTGACCATCTTTACTTGCATATGCATGTGCAGTTGCTTCAACACCACGTGTGTCATTGCCAGTTGCTAGGACAACAGCATGGATACCATTCATTACACCTTTATTATGTGTCGCTGCACGATGAATGTCTACTTGAGCTAATACAGAAGCACGTTCCATACGTTTCGCTACTTCTTGTCCATTACGGCCACCTTTGGATAAAGCGGAAACTTCTATTTCACCTTGTACTTTAACTACAGACGCTGTCGCATGGTTAGATAAAATACTCATTAAAATATCAATATTGTCTAATTCATTTTTCAAATAGGCTGTAACACCTTCTAAAATGGTATTCAGCATGTTTGCACCCATAGCATCTTTTGTATCTACAAATACTTTTAATGACAATAAGCCTTCCGCTGAAAACGTATCAATTTCTATGCGGCGGTAGCCCCCCTCTCTTTCTATAATTGAAGGGTATACTTCGTCAGCAATTTGTTTGATTTGTGGTTCCAGCTGATTAATTTTTTGTGCAAGTGCCTGTGTATCATTTACGCCATCAAATACAATTTGACCAATCATTAAGCGCTCACTAGATATCACTTTGAAACCACCAGTTTGATTGACAAGTTTAGCGCCATAGCTTGCAGCCGCAACAACTGAAGGTTCTTCTACCATCATTGGCACGACGTATGATTTTTGATCAACAATAATTTCTGGTAGTAATCCTACAGGTAATGAACCTTGACCAATCACATTTTCAATCAGGCTATTCGCAATTTCTTCAGGAATAAGTGGGTTATTTAACAACACCGCTTTATTTTCATTACTCAACCAGCCTTTTTGAACAAGTTGCTCTAATTTCTCTTCCCGAGATAAATGGCGAAATGACTTATCTAATGCTTCCATTATTTATTCCCCTTTTCAATTTCTAGTGCAATGCCTAAGCCACCGCCAATACAAGCAGTAGCAATACCACTTTGTTTGCCCTCTTGACTCAATACATTCACAAGTGTCGTTACTAAACGTGTACCAGTTGCGCCGATTGGATGACCTAACGCAATCGCACCGCCATATAAATTGAGTTTCTCTTCAGCTATGCCTAAATTATTTCGAACAGGAATACTTTGTGATGCAAATGCTTCAGTCATTTCAACAACATCTACGTCATCAATATGCTTACCTGTCTTATCTAATAATTTTGTGACTGCGTGATATGGGGCATAACCCATATAATCAGGGTCACAACCTATTTCAGCATGTTCTCCTAAAAGCGCTAAAATTTTATATCCTTGTTCTTTTGCATAAGCTGCATCCATTAAGATAATCGTTGAACCACCATCATTAATACTAGAAGCATTACCACCAGTAACTGTGCCGTTTTCTTTAAAAATTGTTTTTAAAGTTGCAAGCTTTTCTATACTCGTATTACCACGTATACCTTCATCACTTGTCATCCATTCACCATTCACATCTTTTAAAGGTACAATTTCATTATCAAATTTGCCCGTTTCAGTCGCTTGATGTGCTTTTTGATGAGAATCATTTGCAAATTGGTCTTGTTTATCACGTGTCACATCGTATTTTTCTGCTATTTTTTCTGCTGTAATGCCCATTGGCACATTTGAAAAAGCATCTGTTAGACCGTCATGCATAAAGCTTTGAACAGGCGATTCTCCTTCTTTTAAAATAAGTTGTGGTGCGTTAGTCATACTTTCTACGCCACCAACTGCAACTACTTTCGCTTCTCCCAATTGGATTGCTTGTTTACCGAGAATAATTGATTTTAGTCCTGAGCCACAAACTTCATTAATAGTCATAGCTGGCGTTGTATTCGGCACACCTGCATTGATACTAATTTGACGCGATGGGTTTTGTCCACTTCCACTTTGTAACACATTTCCATAAATCACTTGATCTATTGTATTTGGATCTAATTTAATTGCTTCCATCGCTGCTTTTAATGTTTTCTTTCCAAGTTCAACTGCTGAATAATTACTTAATTTCCCTTTAAATCTTCCAATTGGTGTACGTTTTGCGCTTACGATTGCTATTTTATTCATTTTCAATCTCCTTTATTTACAGTTAATTTTAAATCATTGTATTTTATAAGCTTGATTTGGTATGATACAGGTGCTTATTTATATATAGAAAGGTGTCGATACGCTTTATGACAATTGGTATTGATCAAATTAATTTTTACGTTCCAAGATTTTATGTAGACATGGCTAAACTTGCAGAATCACGCCAAGTTGACCCAAATAAATTTCTACTTGGTATTGGCCAAAATGAAATGGCAGTTAGTCCAGTAAGCCAAGATATTGTAACAATGGGCGCAAATGCCGCGAAAGACATCATTACTGATGAAGATAAAAAACAAATCAGTATGGTTATTGTTGCAACAGAATCTGCAATTGATTCTGCGAAAGCTTCTGCAGTACAAATACATAACTTGCTTGGCATTCAACCATTTGCACGTTGTATTGAAATGAAAGAAGCGTGCTATGCTGCAACACCAGCAATTCAATTAGCTAAAGATTATTTAGCGCAACGTCCAGATGAAAAAGTATTAGTTATCGCTAGCGATACTGCACGTTACGGTTTAAACTCTGGTGGCGAACCTACACAAGGTGCAGGTGCAGTTGCTATGATAATATCACAAAACCCACGTATTCTTGAACTAAATGATGACGCAGTTGCATTCACTGAAGATGTCTATGATTTTTGGCGTCCAAGTGGACAACCTTATCCTCTCGTTGATGGCGCTTTATCAAAAGACGCTTACATTCATTCATTCCAAGAAAGCTGGAATGAATATGCTCGTCGCTACAATAAAACATTAGCTGATTTTAAATCATTATGTTTCCACGTACCATTTACTAAAATGGGTAAAAAAGCACTTGATTCAATTTTAACAGATTCTGTTGATGAACAAACAAAAGCGCGTTTAACTTCTGGTTACGAAGATGCTACATATTATAATCGTTATGTAGGTAACATCTATACTGGATCTTTATACTTAAGTTTGATTTCATTATTAGAAACGCATGACCTTTCTGCAGATGATACAATCGGACTATTCAGTTATGGCTCTGGTTCTGTAGGCGAGTTCTTTAGCGGTAAAATTGTAAAAGGTTATCAAGACGCACTTGATATTCAAGGGCATAAAGATCTTTTAAACAATCGTACTGAAGTTTCAGTTGAAACGTATGAATCATTCTTCAAACGTTTTGATAATTTAGAATTCGATCACGAAACTGAATTAGCTGATGAGCAAAAGCATATTTTCTATCTTGAAAGTATTAATGATCATATCCGTAATTATAATACCTTAAATTAAATCTGAAATCACTTAATCGTGTCGTGATTAAGATGCATAATTTAAATTATCATATTTAGCTTATGTATTTAAATCATGCACAAGGAATCTTAACTGAATTTAAATAAAATTTATGTATATAAAAAAGTACACTCATAAAAATGAATGTGCTTCATAACAAAGACAAACCAATTGCTATAAAAGCATTTGGTTTTTTTAGATGTTTTTACTTGAGACAATATTTGTTCATTAATTTCGTAATTTAATACTGATTGAAAATGACAATCGTTTGGGCCGACTCCTGACTAGTTAATAAAGCACTAGCCGAAAACTACAGGCTAGGCTGTTGTCTACCGAAAGCACACACAATAATACCAACAAACTAAAACAGAGGAGATATTTGTCAATATATGACTGTATCTCCTCTGTTTTATGTACGTATCATTTTATAACGTCATTATTTTTCTGCTTGCTGTTGTTCTTGTTCAATCTTACGAGTGTATGCTTCGTATCGCTCTTTATTAGCTTGTAATGTCAAACCTAGATATTTCCGTTCTTTGTTTGCATCTTTATATAAAGCAATCATCATTAATATCACTACAAAACTAAACGGTAGTGCCGATATGATGGCAGCTGATTGTAAGGCGTCTAAACCAGTATCACCACCGGCTAATAATAAAACATATGCAATAGCTGCTAATGCTAATCCCCAAACAATTTTAACAAAGCCTGAAGGGTTCAACGCACCATGCGCAGTCTGCATACCTAATACATAGGTCGCTGAATCTGCAGAGGTAATAAAGAATGATGCAATAAGTGCTAATGCAATGATTGAAAGCATGAATCCAAATGGTAACTCATTGAAGATTCCAAATAGTTGTGTCTCAGGCGGCATTTCAAATATTTTAGAGTGTGATTGACCTACTTTGATACCTGTTACACCAAATGCACTGAACCATATAATACTGATTACTGTAGGTACACCTAAAACTGCAATAATAAATTCTCTAATACTACGTCCTTTTGAAATTCTAGCGATAAATATACCAACGAATGGGCTCTAACTCAACCACCAACCCCAATAATATATCGTCCAAGATTGTAACCAAGACGCCTTTTGTTGGTTTAATGGAGCAACATCCAAACTGTTAAATACAATTGTATTTAAATAGTCCCCTGTACTGCTTGTCATGATATTTAAAATGAGTAGTGTTGGACCTACCATAAAAACGATTACGAGTAGTAAGCCTGCTAATACCATATTTAAATTACTTAAATATTGAATACCTTTACTTAAACCACTCCACGCACTATATAAAAA
This sequence comes from Staphylococcus sp. NAM3COL9, assembly GCF_001431205.1. GTDB lineage: Bacteria > Bacillota > Bacilli > Staphylococcales > Staphylococcaceae > Staphylococcus. The sequence goes on from NZ_LGPC01000016.1 coordinate 363,269, forward strand.
TAAGACAGTAACCACTGCAATAATAATACCTTGAACTAATGAATTAGCAGGTATACCAAACAAATAATTTAGACCGCCATTAATTTGAATGGCACCTATACCCAACGATACTGCAACACCGATTACTGTTGCAAACACTGCTAATACATCAACAAAAGTTCCAATAGGTCCATCTACTTTATCTCCTAAGATAGGACGCAACGTTTTTGAAATCAAACCATTTTCTCCTTTACGAAATTGCGAATACGCTAGTGCTAAGGCAACAATACCGTATACAGCCCAAGGATGAAAACCGTAATCCACTAACGTGCCTTGAAATGCTTCACCCATTGCAGCTTTCGTTTCTGGATCTGCTGTTGGTGGTGCTAAATAATGTGAAATAGGTTCTGACGCTCCATAGAATACTAAACCTATTCCCATACCCGCACTAAATAACATTGCTAACCATGACACCGTATGAAACTCAGGTTTGTCAGATGGCTTACCTAACTTTAATTTACCGATTGGACTAAATGCTAGAAACACACAAAAACCTAATATCACAGTATACAACAACATATAATACCAGCCGAATGTATCTGAAACCCAAGTAGACACGCTACCTGTAATACTCCCAAATTGCTGTGGGAAAATTGCGCCAACCAAAACAAGTAATCCTATAATGGCAGCTGAATATATAAATACACCTGAAAATTGCTTTTTCTCCTTTGGCAATATTCTCACCGTCCTATATTTTTTAGCAAAGACGTTTAATAGAATATCATACTGAGTTAATTTATCAACTTAGTTAGAGTTTTTTCACAACTTACAAGCGTATTCAAGTGACGTTTTTGAAAAAAATTATTGTTCAATACTATAGGCTCAAGGTTTTGTGCTATGCTTAGGTCTATAAAATGCATCCATATCCATTTTTTCTAATTTAAGTAACTCTATTTTGGTATTAATGCCCCCACCATAACCTGTTAAGCTACCATCTTTACCAACAACTCTATGACACGGAATGATAATTGAGATTGGATTACTTCCTACTGCGCCACCCACTGCTTGTGACGACATTTGAGCTTTACCCCTTTTTTTTCCAATTAGTTGTGCGATTTCCCCATAAGTTACTGTCTTGCCGTAAGGTATTTCTAAAAGTGCTGCCCAGACTTGTTCACGAAATTCCGTACCTGAGGCTTTTAAAGGAAAATCAATTTCCGGAATATTTCCCGAGAAATATGCGTCTAACCAACGTTCTACTTTATCGAAGATAGGTTGTTCTGTTTCAACTAACTTGTCATCATATTTTAATTCGAAATCGGTTTGATTGGGTAGCCACAAGCCAGTGATGTGTTCTCCGTCAGATGTTATTGCAATGCGTCCGATAGGTGCTTGATAATATCTTTTATAATGCATGATGCTCCCCTCTTTCTGTCCTTCTTAATTTGTTTTATCATAAATCTTTCTTTGTTTTATGTAAACCATTAAGGGAATGAGTAAGACAACTCAAGATATGTATGGGAGGCCTTTTCTATGTCTAAATCAAATCAACAAAATCCTATTAACAAAAGTGCTGATTTGAATTTTGATACACCTCAAAGATCTGAACGTCTCACAATGATTTATAAAGCACTTTATCAATTAAATGATGTTGTTCTCGGCATAATATTCTTAATAGGAAGTTTTTTATTTTTCAGTGATACTACTGTCACTATAGGTACAGTATTGTTTGTAATCGGCAGTGTACAAATGACGGTCAGACCGCTTATTGCATTGTCACATGATCTACATTTGGCACATAAATATAAAAAATTAGATATACATGATAAATAGTATATTTTATAATCCAACGTAACAAAGACCACTGCAACAATAATGTTACAATGGTCTTTAATTTTAATATTTAAGTATTTATTTTACGTGTTGGTATGATTAATGCACTTGCGAGAACGCCACAACCAACGATACAAGCACCAACGATAAAACCTGTTGTTGCGGCTGTATGTAAGCTTTGTCCACTTTGCACAATCGCTGTGTAAATAGAAGTCATAATCGCAATACCAAAGGCACCACCAAGTGTTGAGCCCATTTTAAATATACCGGAAGCTACGCCCACTTTTTCTGGTGGGGTAGTTGAAACTGCCGTACTCAATGCAGGTGTTGCAAAGAGACCTGTGCCCCCACCAAAAAAGACTGATGCGATTAAAGCTACAACGATATACCCTGAGGTACCAAAGAACGTTAAACTAAATAATAATATACCTATTGCTGTAAATATCGGTCCGATAACCAACGCACGTTTCGCACCAAATCTTTTAATACTCTTTTCACCTAAACGTACAACAATAAGTAGTGTAATTAAGTAAGGCAAAGTAAGTAAACCTGCTTGGAACGCACTAAATTTCAACCCACCTTGCGCATACATATTAAATAAAGCAATGACACCAACGCCTGTGTTAAGTAAGAAGTTGGCAAGTACTGCACCTATATAAGGTTTATTTTTAAATAATTTCAAATCGATAAACGGCACTTTTTTGCCACGTTCTACTTTGAAGAACATGAATACACATATGATAAAAACAGTTAATAATATTAATGTTGGTGTACTCAGCCATCCCATTTTATATCCTTGCGTAATGACAAAACTAATACTCGCGATCATAATCACAAATATTGTAAGCCCAATATAATCAAAACGATTTGTTTTGTCTTTAATTAATTTACTTTCCGGTAAATGTTTTAACAATATCATCGCTACAAGCGATAATATAATAGACAAAATAAAAATAGATTGCCATGATATAAACGTTGCCATCGCTCCTGCAAAGAAGGATGATAAACCTGTGCCACCAAACGCACCAATTGACCAGAAACTCAATGCTTTTTGTCTTTCGTCCCCTTCAAAAAAGTCATTGACGATGGAAATCGTCGCTGGCATGATAATTGCTGCCGATAAACCTTGCACAACCCTACCTAAAATCAGTAATACGACGTTACCTGAGACGATAAGCATAAGTGAACCAATGATACTAAGTACGAGTGCGATACGTGTCATTTTCACCTTACCAAATTTATCTGAAATGTTACCAGCTACTACCATAAACACACCAGTAACAAATGATGTTAAACTTATAGAGATATTGACTACACCTGGACTAGCTCCAAAAGTTGACTGGATTTGAGGCCCAATATTTAAAAATGATTGGGCAAATAACCAATAAGTTAATATTGATAATACAATACCCGTCAACAATTTACCCCCTGAAATTTGTTTCATTTTTTCTACCATAAAAACATCCCCTATGTTTGTTAATAATATAAAGTTAGAATTTCAAAAGCGCTTGTATTCATATCTTAATGATGAGAATATTACACAATTTAGTGCACAATTATTTCTTTTGAAATTTCTTACACTTTAAATATTATCATTAATTTAGCATAAAGGTCAGAATTTACACGCTATTATTTCGAATCTTCTGATAATTAATGACTATAATTTCCCCTTTTTACATGAGTATATTCACTAAAATAATTTTTTTACCGCTTTATTAAAGTGTTTTTTGAAATACATTTTCTGATGCAGCCCTTTATTATTTGTAACGAAGTGAAATGACATTTGCTCAGAAATTAAGAGTTCATTTAAAATGTCTACGCCTTGTTCAGTTTGAGATAAAGTATTTGTATTTATATCTGGATGTTGTTCATCTTCTAGGCTGCCAACATACCAATAAACGTGTTCTTCCTCTTTAATAATATGTTGCTGTTTCATAAATATCAAAAAGCCTGGATACCATACTGAGGGTGATATCAATATATACGTGCCAAAAGTTTCAGGCTTTTTAAATAAGGCATAGAGCGCAACTAATCCACCTAGCGATGCCCCAGCAATGCTTATATCCGTGCGTTGTTCAGATACATTGAAACATTTTTTTAAATAAGGCAACAACTGATTAGAAATCCATGAGATAAAATCATCCGCCGCTCTATAAAATGCTTCATCCTCCACTATATTTTGCCAAGGTGCATAAATTTTGTCATCTTCATTCGGCAGCAGCCCAACAAATATAACTTCTCGTTCAATATCCTTAAATAAGACATCACCATCTTGAACGATGACTAAAGGATATGGACCAGATTTACGCTTAAAATATCCTTTAGGTAACTTCACTTTAATATCATGGTGTTGAAAACGAATATTGAAATTTCTTATATTCATAGCAATCAACCTTCTTCCTATTCACCTCTATTATCTCAGGTGATTTTATAGAAAATTATATAATTCGACATCCTTTTCTTTCGCATATTCTAAAGCAAGTATTTCCAAGATATTAATTAGTGCTGGGTTACCTTTAACTTTAATATATTGGAATTTCAAGTTATGTTCTTCTGCTTTAATATTTTTTAATTCTGATTCATCTAAATTTTGTTGCGCTGCATAGACTTTTCTAAATTTTGCTGTTCCAGCATCTGATTTCACATTAAATTGTGCAAGCTTATCATTTAAATCTTTTTGAGTAAGTTTATATCCAGTCATAAACCCACCTGCTTGGCCTACATATAATGGTTTTTTATTTTTAAAGATAACAAAAACACCTTTTTGTTCTTGGACTTCACTTCTACTTTCTTTATCAAATGTAAGTGCCTTTGACTTATCATATTTGAATAACTTTTTTAATGGCTTATTATAATCTTCAAGCAATTCACTTAGTTTTTTATCCGCATTCATTTTAATCATCCTTTTTCATTTTTTTATTATTCTATATATACACTTTAATGTGACTACATAAACTACATGTAAAATAAGTATAAAAACATTCGCGCACTAAAAAAGGTTGTAGCCCAGTATAATAAGCTACAACCTTTTTTATGTTTTAATAATTTATTTTAAATAATTGAATACTGTAATGCCAACTGCTTCAGCAGCTACGCGTAATGATTTTTCACTGATATCAAATTTAGGATGGTGATGTGGATGAATGTCACCGTTGTCAGGTGTAGCACCTGCATAAATAAATGTGCTAGGTATAGCTTTAGCATAATATGCAAAATCTTCAGATGGTGGCTGCGCTTCACATCTTTCTATACCTTTGATCGCATCTGTATCAGCGTTTTCAATAGATTCTACAACAAATTTTGTAAACTCTGGATCATTGTATAATGCAGGATAATCATCATTATATTCTAATTCGCAAGTCACACCAAACATTGCTTCTAAGCCTTCAGTTAAACGTTTAACCTCTTTTTTTATTGTATGTTTAGTATCATCAGTCAAGGCACGTACATCGCCTTCTACTTCAATACTATCTTTAATCACATTAAATTGTCCTTTACCATCAAATGAACCAATTGTTACGACACCAGTTTCAAAAGGATTTAAGCGTCTTGAAACAATTGTTTGTAAAGCATTAACAAAATATGCACCAGCTACTATGCTGTCATTTGCCGTATGTGGTGAAGAACCATGTCCTCCTTGACCATTCACTTTAAGTTTGAAGAAATCTCTACCTGTTTGTACGTTGCCTTCACGGTAATATACATTACCAGATGGCATATGACTCATTACATGGACACCTAATACGTGGTCGACTCCATCTAAGATACCATCCTTAATCATTGCTTGTGCACCGCCTGGAGGCACTTCTTCAGCAGGTTGATGAATAACAACAACTTTCCCTTTAAATTGATCCTTCAGTTCGATAAGTGTTTCAGCAAGAATTAACATGTATGCTGTATGTGCATCATGACCACAAGCATGCATCACGCCTTCATTTTTTGAAGCAAATTCTAATCCAGTGTCCTCTTGAATTGGTAGGGCGTCAAAATCAGCACGTATTGCAATCGTCTTACCAGGCTTACCACTATCGATTGTCACTTTCAAACCATTCGGACCTATATTTTTTTCAACTTCACAATCTTTATCTTTATAAAAATCTTCAATATACTTAGGTGTTTCTTCTTCGTGGAAAGATAACTCAGGATATTGATGAAGATAACGACGTATCTCAATCATTCGATTTTCTTTCTCTTTCAATATATCTATTAATTGTTTCACCATAACAGTTCCTCCTATACTAAATACATTTAATTTAATTACATTATATACTTTTTGGGTGATATTTATGTGTTAGACCCTTTGTTGAATAACGTAAATGTTATGCTTTTTTAAATGATGGGACCGTAATCAAGATGATGATTAACGATAATAATGCCATCAACACATTGAGCAATAATCCTATTAAAGCACCTGTTTGGACATTAGTAATACTTGCCACGATACCATAAAGTGCGCCTGATAACGCGATACCAAATGCGCCACCGAGTGATGAAGCCATTTTATAAATACCAGAAGCCACGCCTACTTTATCTTCAGGTGAATTGGAAATAGCCATATCAGTTGAAGGTGTAGCATAGAAACCTAGCCCCAAACCATAAAGTAAATATCCCATAATACAAACCACTACATAAATTGCGCTTGGTAAAAATGTAAGTGCGATTAAAATGATACCAATCATATTAAAAAATGTGCCGAGGAGCATTGGCTTTTTCGCACCTACTTTTTGTAGAATCTTTTCTCCTACTCTAATAATTAATAATACTGTTACCAAATATGTAATAGATAATAAACCGGTTTGGAATGCATTAAAGCCTAAACCTTGCTGCACAAATGTGTTAGCTACTAATAGCGCACCTGCAACACCATTTAATAAAAAATTAGAAAATGTAGCACCTGTATATGCTTTATTATTAAAAAGCTTGAAATCGATTAATGGATTTCGTTTTTTATTTTCCATTTTAATAAAGCTGATTGTCGAAACAATAAATATTATTATCAAACCTATAATCATCGGTGAAAAAATACCAAGGGATGCACTTTGTGTGATTATCACATTTATACTTAACATCATAACAACAAATAATAGTAAGCCTGCATAATCAAACCCTACTTTAGTATTGCTAATTGATTTCGTTTCAGGCGTGCCTTTTATTAATAGCATCGAAACTAAGGCAATGATGACAGACAAGATAAATATCCATCTCCACCCTACAAATGTCGATACCATTCCGCCAAATAAAGATGCTAAACCTGACCCTCCCCATGAACCGATAGACCAATAACTCAAAGCACGTTGTCTATCTTTTCCATCAAAATAAGCTTTCATTATGGCTAAAGTTGATGGCATGATTGCTGCCGCAGACAATCCTTGAATCACTCTACCAATAATAAGTAAAATAGGTAAGTTACTCACGATAATCAATAATGAACCAATAATACTAAGCCACAAACCTATATAAGTTATTTTTACACGTCCAACTTTATCAGCAAGACTACCTGCACCTACCACAAACATTCCTGAGAAAAGCGCAGTAATGCTCACCGCAATACTCACTGTTCCTATATTGCTGTTAAATGATTGCTGCAAAGTCGGTACTACATTTAATAGTGATTGCGCAAACAACCAGAAGGTGACGACACCTAATACAATTCCTAATATTAATTTATTATCTCCTTTGTATGTCTGTACATTTCCCTTTTGAGTCATTTTTCATCCTCCTCAATTAATTTTTCAAACGACAAATAGGAAAGATAAGCCTAATGGTAAAATGTTTTTTTCTCCTAACATCCTCAATCAATGATGCTCACTATCCTCTATAAAAACGATTGTAGCGCGTAATTTTCTATTTCAATATAGATTATTTGTTGTTTTAATATCTTATTTATAATGCATTCGATTTAGATTACTTCTATGACAAAAATGAACATACTAATTTTTGTCATTATCAATTAACCACATGTTAAAAGTATAATCACTTATACATACTCAAAATAAAGCAACTAACTAAAAAAATAGTAATTATTACTAATCCTTTTAGTTAGTTGCTTTATATTTATATTTCTTTATCAAAGTATCTTCTGAATTCAATAATTTGAATTGCGTTTGTAAGTAATTTCAAATGATATGTTATTGTATCCCTTGTTTCTACTTCACTAACGTCTAATTTAGGAAAAGACACTCGATTAACATAATCAATTGTTTCTTCATCCATACCATGTTGCGTATTATATTGTTGCCAAACTTTATATAACGCCCCATGGTTTTTATCTAATGTCAGATGTTTGATTTTGTATGTCCCAGGTAATAAATCAAAAATATTTATTTGATACTCTTTATGGTTTAAACCATTAGAATAATCATTCAATGTAAAATAAGGGTTATAATGTTCTGCATCCCAGAGCACAATTTGAAAATGTTCGGTATTACCTAAAGCAATACAATTTCCATTTCTATACAAGATGTTTTTAAATAATTTTTTAAAAAACATACTTGTAAAAAAAGCAGGTCTTTTACCATCAAATTGATGATATAAATCAATACCATTCAATTGTGTTTTTATATCTTTCTGACTATATTGCTGATGTATCTCAAAATTCAACCAGTATCCGATTGTATTAATATGTCTATTCATTTCGATGAGTTGTTCAAAAATGATTCCCGCTCTAAAATATTCTCCATTTGTCAGACTTGTATTGCCTGTCAATGTATTCCACTTTAATAATGTGAAGGAAATCTTTTGATCCTTTACCTCTAACCATTCCATAATTTCCTTTAATTTGAGCGTGATGTGTTTCTTAGCTAAATTATATTGGTTACTCTCAATAGATTGAAAATTGATTATGTCATTTTGATTTGCACAGAATGCAATACTATCAATATGTTGATTATGCGTTTCTAAAATATGTTTAGCTATACGTGCCTCTGTCGGATGCTCAATATTAAAGTTCAGTACAATTTTGATATTTTTAAAATATTGTTTAAATAATACGATTATTGCTTGGGATATATGTTCATCTATACAATTTATGTAAAGTACTAGATTAAATAAATGACCATCTGGTAGTGTATTATAAATGTGTTCCAAAGCATATGCCAATTCTCTATAATATTCTTTGAAATTCGACATTACTTTGGGTGGATCTATTTCTATGCCTAGACCAATATGATACATAAGTAAAAAATTCAAGCATTCATCTATTTTCATATATCGATGTACATTGGGTATAACTTCATCACTTTCGATAATCTGATCTTTAATAAAACCTTCTCTAATAGGGTCTTTAATCAACACATGATTTAAACCTATGCAATTTTTCGCTTCTAGTATTTGTTTTCTATATCTTTGAATAAGTAATACATCTAAATTTCCTATTTGTATTACATGTTGATAATGGTAGATTGTCTGTTCAGATCGCTTCAAAGTGATATCAATGATTTTTTCTGCTTCAGGTGACTGTAAAACATTTCCAATAGATTGGTTTATATAGCCTGATAAATAATGCAAGTATGTTTGATATGGAACTTTTCCTTTTTCATCATTTAGTTTTTCAATCAAACGTGAATTTTTATATTTTTCTCTATATTGTGTAGGTGTCATTTGGTTATCATTCTTAAAATGTTTCAATAACATATTAGAATTGCTAAAACCATTTTTCAAAGCAATTTGAGTAACTGTTTCATTTGTATATAACAAATCTTCTTTACAATGCTCAAGTCTTATGTGAATTACATATTGATTAAAACCCATCCCTATTTGCTGTGTGAAAATCTTTGATAAATACGCAGTACTAAGTGGCACCATTTTGGCTACTTCACTTAAGGATATATGATTAGAGTAATTACTTTGAATATAGTTACATATAAATTCTAATCGATCGTCATTTATTCTTTTTTTAAATGATTCATTCATTTTTGTAGGTAAAAAGCGCGCAATTATAAACATTAAATCAATTAATTGCTGTTCAATATATAAGCGATAAAATGCTCCCTTCCTAATATCAACTATGCCTATCTTTGCTATAGCATTTACTATTTGTTTATAAATGACTTCTTGCATACTTCCTTTATCTAAAATTAAAAATTTATCATTATAATCATTCATATATTTCTTCAGGTAACTTTCAGTTAGATGAATTGAAATATATAGCGTATCTTTATTTTTTATAACACGAAATTGCTCGCGATGATTAATAATAAAGACATCACCTTTTTGATATGTATTCATTTCATCATATTTCCATACTGTCATACTACTTCTTAGCATTAACACAAGACGCATCCCATCATTTATGATGACTATTAAATTATTAGGTTTATTAAATTCAACTTGATAAAAAGTATTCATGATTCACCTCTTTATAATTAAATATTTTAATGAAAATCCCCAATTATTCAATTATAATTTGAAATTTGTTAATTTTTAGACAAAAAGCAGCCTGACATAATTGTCAGACTGCAAATTTTTACTATAAGCCATATTTTTTACTGCTCTTTATTTTTCGTCTCATGTGTTGAATCAAGGTCTTTTTTTAACTCATGACCTTCAATATCAATACTTGGCAAGATTCTATTTAACCACGCTGGCATATACCATGATGCTTTACCAAATAATTTAGTTAGTGCGGGCACTAACATTAATCGTACGATAATTGCATCAAATAATATACCAAATCCAAGTGCTAAGCCCATCGATTTAATCATGACATCATCTTGGAACACGAATGCGATGAACACACTGAACATAATCAATGCTGCTGCAACAATGACCGGTCCACTTTCTTTAATACCTACTTTTATAGAATGTTCATTGTCACGTGTAATGCTATATTCTTCATGTATACGTGACATTAAGAACACTTCATAGTCCATAGCTAGGCCAAATAACAAACCTATTACAATTACTGGTAAAAATGCGAGTAATGGTCCTGTAGTATCTACACCAAACAAGCCAGCCATAAATCCTTCTTGCATGATTAATGTAGTAAAACCGAGTGTTGCTGCAAGTGATAGTACGAATCCGAGCACTGCTTTTAATGGAATAATAATCGAACGGAAAACAACCATTAATAAGATAAATGCTAAGGCTACGATTACACCAGCAAATAATGGAATCGCCTCATTTAATTTTTGAGACATATCTATATTAATGACACTCTGACCAGCTACCTCAGTCTTGAAGCCGTAATCATCTTTTGCTTTATCGTTATAATCTCTCAAGTCATGTACTAAGCTGTTTGTAGATTCTGCGTTCGGTCCTTTTTTAGGAATAACCGCCATCATAGCGTAATCCTTACTACTACTTAATTGTGGTTCCGTAACCAATTCTACATTATCTATGTCGTTGATATCTTTATTCATATCTTTCAAGGCCTTTTGTAAGGCTTGAGGATTATCTTTCTTATCTTTAACGTTCACTAGCATGGCAATTTGTCCATTAAATCCTTCGCCAAATTTATCCGAAACGATTTCATATGCTTTCTTTTGAGTAGAATCTGAAGCTTTCATACCATCGTCTGGGATTCCTAAGCGCATGTCCTTAACTGGTATTGCTACTAGTATTAAAATAATCAAACCAATTAATATTGCTAATAATGGTTTGCCGAGAACGAATTTTGACCAACCTGTATCAACATCGCCTTTAAACTCTGATTTCATTCGTTTCGGTTTTATTTTTTTATGGAAAATACTAATCAATGCTGGTAATAAAGTGAGTGCACTTACTACCGCAACAAACACACTAATAGCAGATGCGAATCCCATGATTGCTAGGAAATCAATACCAACAAGTGATAGTCCACAAACTGCAATGATTACAGTTAAACCAGCAAATATGACTGCACTACCAGCTGTACCTACTGCTAAACCAATTGCTTTGATGTGGTTAGGTTCTGTTCGCATAATTTGTCGATATCTAAATAATATAAACAACGCATAATCTATACCCACTGCTATTCCAATCATAACAGCTAAAGTCAATGTTATATTTGGAATATCAAATACATATGTAAGTAAAGAAATTACACCTACGCCCGTGCCTAAACCAATTAATGCACTAATGATAGGCATACCTGCCGCTATAATTGAACCAAATGTAATTAACAGCACTACAAATGCTACAATTATACCAATTAACTCAGAAGAACCACCGATTTCTGTGGATTCCATGCCTGTACCCATTAATTCAGCCTGTACATTATGGTCCTTTTCTATTTTATCGATTTTATTCTTGATGTTATCTTTAGAACTTTCTTGTAATGATGTAACTTTGACATCATAATTCACATCCGCAAATGCGGTTGTTTTATCTTTACTAATTTGTTTATTCTCATAAGGATCTGTGACATTTTTAACATCTTTGTCATCATCTTTAATGTCTTTCAAAGCCTTTTGGACATCTTGTGTTATATCTTGCTTTACGATGCCGTTTTCCGCATCACTTTTAAGCACAATTCTAATTTGTGCTTTTTCACTATCTTGGTTAAATTCATCCTCGAGTTTTTCATTTGTATCAAGCGATTGCAAACCATTCATAGTGATATCATTATCAAATTTAGGTGAATTCAAAGTAAGCGGTGTTATAATTGCTACAAGTAAAATCAACCATGCAACAATACTCCACCATTTATGCTTAGCAATAAATGAACCTAATTTATACAAAAACTTTGCCAAACTATTGCCTCCTTATTTAATCAACGTTATAGTTTAAACATACAATGTAGTTTAAATTTTTGTTACACATTTATAGTAACATACTAATTCTTACGCCTGCCTTAAAAAAGTGGTAATTAATTAAAATTATTCATTTAAACTATAAATAAGGAGATATGTAGTATGAATGAAAAAGACTTGCGTGTTATAAAGACAAAACGATCACTTTCCCAAAGCCTTTATGGTCTAATAGAAAAACAAGCATTCTCTACAATAACAATTAAACAAATTTGTGATCTTGCATTGGTCCATAGAACTACTTTTTATAAACATTTTCATGATAAATATGATTTACTTATCTATTTAATCACTGATTTAACCAAAGATTATTTTTCTGTAGATTTAAAAGAACGTATTAACGCTCCATTTTCTACTATACAAACCACTTTTGATAATGTGAGTGGAATGGAACAGATTACAGAAAAGCAAAAAGACGATAAAGATTTTGAACGAACGATCACAAATTATTTTATACGTGTTTTACAAAATGACATTAAAATTAATGTGTCACGTATTTCTGTAGATTCGAGTGTTCCAATCGAACTGATCTTTTATGTATATGGCTCAAGTCTATATGGTTTTATGGAGTGGATGCGCAACCATAATATCAAACATCCAGCACATGAAATAGACGAAATTTTTCATAAAATGATTAATATCAAAGTAAAAGATGTATAACAGCAAAAACACATCAAAAAAGCCACTCACTGCAATGCAATGAGTGGCTTTTTTAAATTACTTTATAATTTCATTTAGAACATTTCTGAAACAACTTTTTGTTCTAAGAAGTTTAACAGATAGTCTGGGCTACCTGTTTTAGCATCAGTACCTGACATTTTAAAACCACCGAATGGGTGATATCCAACAACTGCTGCAGTGCATCCACGGTTAAGGTATAAGTTACCTACATCATATTCTTCAACTGCATGAATCCAGTTTTCACGATTATTAGTAATTACAGCACCTGTTAAACCATAATCTGTATCGTTAGCAATTTCTAATAGTTCTTCAAAGTCACTACCTTTAACAAAGCCAACAACTGGACCAAAGATTTCTTCTTGCATGATTTGATCTCTTGATTTTAAGTCTGAGATGATTGTAGGTTCAATAAAGTATCCAGTAGTTCCATCCGTACCACCACCGAACTCTAATTTACCTTCTTTACTACCAATTTCAATATAATTTTTGATTTTGTCGAATTGTTTTTTGTTAATAACTGGTCCCATGTTTGTATTATTCTCCGTATTGCCTAATGTTAAATTCTTAGTTAATTCAACTGATTTTTTCAATACTTCATCATATACATCTTTGTGTACGATTGCACGAGAACATGCTGAACATTTTTGTCCTGAAAAACCAAATGCTGAAGTTACAATAGATTCTGCTGCTAAATCAGCGTCGATATCTTTATCAACTACGATTGCATCTTTACCGCCCATTTCAGCGATAACACGTTTTAAGAACTGTTGTCCTTTTTTTACTTTTGCAGCTCTTTCAAAAATTCGAGTGCCTGTAGCAAGTGATCCTGTAAAAGTTACAAAATGCGTGTGTACACTATCTACAAGATAGTCACCGATTTCTTTTGGATCCCCTGGTACAAAGTTAACGACACCTTTAGGTAATCCAGCTTCTTCTAAAATTTCAATTAATTTATATGCAGTTAATGGTGTATCTTCTGCTGGTTTTAAAAGTACTGTATTCCCTGCAACTACTGGCGCTAATGTCGTACCAGCCATAATCGCAAACGGGAAGTTCCATGGTGGAATTGTAACACCAGTACCAATTGGTTTATAGAAGTATTTATTATGTTCTCCTTCTCTATCCAATGTTGGTTTGCCATCCGCTAATTCCATCATTGATCTTGCATAGTATTCTATGAAATCAATGCCTTCTGCAGCGTCACCTACAGCTTCATCCCATGGTTTACCTGCTTCGTAAACCATCACTGCTGAGATTTCTTCTTTACGACGTCTAATAATTGCCGATACTCTAAGTAAAAATTCAGCACGATCTTTGTGTGACCATTTCTTCCATGATTTATAAGCTTCATTTGCAGACTCAAATGCTTTATCTACATCCGCTTGAGTTGCTTTTGAAACTTCTGCAATAACTTCAGTAGTATTGGCAGGGTTGATAGATTGATACGTATCTTTTGTGAATATTTCTTCCCCATTAATTACCAAAGGAATTTTTTTATTTAATTCACTTTTGACTTTCTTTAAAGCCTCTTTAAATGATTCTACATTTTCACTGTCTGTAAAATCGATGCCTGGTTCATTTTGATAATTAACTACCATTTTTCTACCCCCATGTAAGTTTGTAAATAGAAAACACAAATGGAATTATTCCATTCTTGATTTTATTGTATATGTATCACACCACAAATGCAATCGCTTACAATCACTTTTTTTAATTAAATCGTATCTAACCTATTTCGCATTATTCCCTAAAATTTGATATTATATTCATTGATATTTATTGTTAGTATTATATAAATAGTAAATGTTAATTTAATAAATTCTATACTAATATTTACACTGAATTCTCATTACGTGTGTTATTATTTGGACTTGAATATAATCATATCAATATTTATTTCAAAAATAAAAGAACAATCGAGAGGTTAAGCTATTTATGAAAACATATACGTCTGTTATTTTTTGGATGCGTACTATAGCTTGTTTAAGTATTGTTCTCATTCATTCGATTACAACCACATTTTCCAAAATGGATTTTGTAGGACATGGTACCGCCATTAGAATCTTTCAATTATTGCTAATGTTTAGTACACCATTATTTGTATTCATTTCAGAATTTTTATTAGCGAAAAACTATCATGTTAAAACAAAACCAGGTTTCTTTAAAAACAAATTGATTTATTTAGGCATCCCATATATCGTGGTTAATCTAGCTATCTCATATTTTTATTTTGAACCTGAGACATTAGAAGATTACTTTAGACATGTTACAAATACGATGTTCCATGGTGGTGCTGTGACATACTTCATTGTAATTATTTTCCAATTTTATATATTACATATTCTCTTTGCTAAATACATAATTAAATGGAAACCTATTCCTGTAATTATTGGTGCAACTATATTCGCCACATTGTATTGGGCATTTAGAGAATTTGTGCCCCCATCGGAAAATCCAATTTTAGGGTTGTTTTGGGAAAGAGAAGGTTGGATGCTCTTTTTAGGCTGGATTAGTTATTTCTTACTTGGTTTTTATACAGGTATCTATTACGAAACTTTCATGGAGAATATAAAAAAATATACTTGGCTTATTATTTTTGGCACAATCTTGTCAGCAGTTATATTAGTTAGTAACTATTTATTCGGTGTTAGTACTTGGGTAGAATCTAAACGCTTTGATATACCGTTTTATGTCACAATGATGATTTTGCTATTTTTCTTATTCTCATCTTATGTTAAATATGTACCAAAATTCGTATTATTTATAAGTAACTATTCATTCTGTATATACTTAGTTCATTACTTCTTTGTGCATGATTTAGGTTTATTAAGAGAGGATAGTTCATTAAGAAATATTGCTTTCAATTTCATTCTCACTATTACAATATCAGTTTGTCTAGCATATGTATTCAACTTATTCAAACTCGGAAAATTTATGGTAGGTGGTATTGGACACATCAATTATGACAAAGTATATGAAAGTTATAAACACGGCAAAATGGATTAGTAAACCACAAAATATAATGAACAATTATATATCAAATACAATAATTAAAAGAGGACTAGCTGATTGCAAAATGTAGCTAGTCCTCTTTTAATATTTTATTATTTCATAGTATGACCGTTCACCATGAAAGATTACTATTTAATTTCTCAAAATGATATTGTTCCATTTTTATTTATCTATACGATCTTTGCGACGTTGATACGTATGTTCATCAGAAGTCGATACTTCTTCGTCTTTGTCATCGCTTAGCTTCTCTTGCTCTGTAAAGTCACTATCACCAGAACGATATTCTCGCGATTCATCTTTTACTTCAGTATTCTGCTCTTGATAATGATTGTTTGTATTACTTCTATTATTTGAATTATTAACACCTTCATAGCTTGGTTTATACGCTTTTCTTACTAATAATAAAATACCAGCAATAAACCACAATAATGCGGTAATCCAGTTAAATGTAAATACTGTAACAATTGCAATTACTATCAGTACTACACCTGATACCTTAGGAATTTTATTGATTAATAATGCAAATATAATCGCGATAATTGTACATATGATAACCACTCCTAAAGCTATAATAAACAAACTACTCGCCATCTCTAATAATTGTGACGGTGTCATTTGATTTGATACCTGATTAAATTCTTGACTATTATTCAATGATTGTATGAGTGAATCTTTTACACTCGCATCATTTAAAAATGGCGTAACAATAGCCATTAAAAATATTAAGATAAACTGTAGGATAATGCCTACCCAGGTTAATATTTTTTCCACAGTTCTTTTCATAATTTTCCTCCTTAGGAATTCACTTCTTACTTCATTGATTCTATATCACAAATAAATAACATAATGCAATAATATGACTGCTCAACCTATTCTATTGTATTTAAACCTTAAAATAAACAAATTTAGTCCAATGAATATAAAAATAATTATAAGGGTACATAGCTATTATATACATAATCAAATTTAACAACACTAAGTCTTAAATTAAAAGGATGGTTTTATGAATTTAGATAATATACAGCCACATAAATTAAGAGAAATGATAAGTAATGGAGAACTTACTGATCCTACAAGTGGTATGGCTAAAGGTTACATACAAGCCAATGTCGTTATTTTACCTTCAAGATATGCATATGATTTTTTAAGCTTTTGTTTTAGAAATCCCAAAACATGTCCACTTTTAGATGTATCCGAAAAAGGTTTTACCACATTTCCTTTCTATGGAAAACATGCAGATATTAGCTCAGAAGTGGCAGAATATCGCGTCTATCGTTATGGCGAGCTTGTTGAATCACCAACAAATGTCTCACATTTATTTGATGATGATTTGGTCAGTTTTTTAATCGGTTGTAGTTTTACCTTTGAACATGCCTTATTAGAAGCTAACATTCCAATTCGACATATTGAAGAAGAGCACAATGTGCCTATGTTCATAACTGATATACCTGCAGAACCAAGTGGCGAATTTGCAGGTAATATCACAGTCAGTATGCGTCCAATGACAATGCAGCAAGCCATTAAAGCAACTGAAATTACTACACGTTTTAAAAATATGCACGGGACACCACTACATATTGGCGACCCCTCTAAAATAGGTATTGATAATATTACAAGACCTGATTTTGGAGAACCTTCCACAATAAAAGAAAATGAAGTTCCTGTCTTTTGGGGATGTGGCGTGACGCCGCAATCTATCGCTCTATATGCAAAACCAGAATTAATGATTACCCACGCACCAGGGCATATGTTTATTACAGATATACTTAACAGTCAAATTAGTGATTAATTACTAGTTATCTATCAGTGTTTCAAATATCTCAAAAACAAAAGGACGTTTAGATTTCATTTTAGAAACCTAAACGTCCTTTTTTAACCTAGATTTTACACTTCAACGCGTTACAGAGTATTTTTAACGGGATTCTATATCCTCTTGCGTTACAATTGGATAATTTTTGAAAATTTTAGAACATACATAGCCCACAATTAGACCAATAACAGCTATAATTGCGCCATAAATGAAAATTTTCAATGGATCATTAAATCCAAACATTACTAAGAAACCAGCGAGTGGGGTTGCAGTACCAGTTGCATCGTTTATCATTCCAGAAGAAGCGATAACCGCACCTGCCAATGCACCACCTATAAAATTCGCTGTATATATTGGAATAGGATTCGCCGATACAATATCTGCTTGAGATAGTGGTTCAATACAAACAGCAATTCTTGATTTACGATTGCCCAATTTCAATTTATTAAACATTGTGCCATTAATAAATGAAGATGAGAAAGAAACCATAGCAGCAATTGCCATTGGCATACCAGTTAGACCAAGTAATGCCGTTAAAGCCATTGAGCTTAAGGGGGCTGTTCCTACTACTGTAATAACGCCACCAAGAATAATACCCATAATAATTGGGTTGATTTCTGTAGAACTTTGAATGATGTCACCTATTTTTAACAATGAATTGTTTACTAATGGGGTGACACCAGTCGCAACTAATCTTGCTAAAGGTGCAATAACTAAAATACCTACAATCAAATCTATGCCATCTGGTACTTTTCTTTCCGCATATTTCATTAAATACCCAACAACATACCCAGCTACAAAACCAGGTATTAAATCTAGTCCTCCACATGAGGCAGCTATAACTAAAGCATATACAGGTGAAACGCCGATAGCTAACGCTACAAGTCCAGCTGCAGCTACACCACCAAGCCCTCCAGCAGCATCGCCAAGTTCACCTAAAAATTTAATACCTAATAGATCGCCACCTACGTATTTATGAAATGCCTCAACTAAGAATGTTGCAATTGCAGCATTTGCTAAAGCACCCATTGCACGCATACCCATAGGTGCTCGATATGTAAACAGTGTAAATAATGCTAGCACTACAACTAAAAACAAAGTTCCAATTAATATATCCATTTTTGAAATGCCTCTTTCCTTTTCTTGAAGTAGTTATGTTTTTGTGTGGAAATAATTGTTTCAACTCAAACTATAAGTAGAGGTATCGATCCC
Source organism: Staphylococcus sp. NAM3COL9 (assembly GCF_001431205.1). Classification (GTDB taxonomy): domain Bacteria; phylum Bacillota; class Bacilli; order Staphylococcales; family Staphylococcaceae; genus Staphylococcus. Next base: position 382,523 of record NZ_LGPC01000016.1, read on the forward strand.
TTTCTAAAAATCAGATTCATCTATCCTATATATTAATCTACAATTATATTACTTACCTTTTCACTCACATTTTTATATTTTAACACATTCCACTATTATATTCCGAACAATTTTATTATTTTAAATTTAAGCTCCGCGGAATATTTTTCTACATTATTTTAATTTTATTTTTAATATTACACGATTTAATGATAATAACTATTGTAGATTATTTTTATATTTCATAATTATTTACAATATATAGAATTAAAAAAAACAACGATAACATTCATTAGTTAATGAATATTATCGTCGCTTTTATCTATTAATTATTTATTTTACTGATAGGTTGAGCTGGCATCCCGACTGCTACTACATTTTCCGAAATATCCTTCGCCACAAGGCTACCTGCCCCAATGACTGCTCCATCACCAATCGTAACACCAGGTAAGACTACAACGTTCGCACCTAACCACACATTATTTCCGATAGTAATTGGCAATGCTTGCTCTAACCCTGCATTCCTTTGTTGATATTGAAGAGGATGAACAGCCGTGTAAAGGCCACATTTCGGACCTATAAAAACATGATTTCCAATGAAAATCTTTCCGCCATCCATAAAGTAACAATCATGATTTACAAATACGTTATTTCCTAAAAAAACATTGTAGCCATAATCTACTTGGAATGGGCTTAATATTTCTAAATTATCCGACTTATCATTGAGTAAGTCAGCTATAATTGCATTGCGTTTTTCTGAATCACTCGGCTTTGTGTGGTTTAATTCAAAGCAAAGATCTTTCGCTTTACTTCTTTCAATATTCAACGATTCATCAAAGTTAGCATCATACCATTCACCTGCTAACATCTTTTCTTTTTCACTCATACATATTCGCCTCCATCATTAAATTTCATCAAATATACCTATGTATTCTAGCACCTTCTACAATTTATCCTAAGTGAAAAAGTAATTGATACATCATTGTTCCAGCATAATTTCCTATTACATAACCTAATGTACCAATAATAAGAATAGGACCTACTAAACCAGACCATCCTTTTCCAATAGCTAACGCTGCTGCAGTTGTAGGACCTCCCGCAGTTGCATTACTTGCTAACAATATTTCTTCAATTTTAAAGTTAAATACCCTGCCAAAAATAAGACTTAAACCTAAATTGAAAATCAAAATAATAATGACAAAAACAAATAATAATGGTGCAGTTGTAATAATTGTAGCAAATGAAGCTGGTGTGCCAATGACTACAAAGAATATATAAATAAGGAAAGTACCGATTTCTGAAGCACCTGCTAAATTCTCAAAGAAATCTCCCCATATAGCAACAACTATTAATGTCAATGTTGTTAATAATAAATATGAATCACCAAAGAAAGATACAATAATTGTTAATATGAGATTACTTTTCGGTACCCATAGTTGTATGATTTCTGCTATTTTGAAACTAACTGCTACAAGTGCAATGGCACTCGCCATTGAAAATGCGATATCTAATAATTGAATTTTTTTCGGTTGCCAATATGACTGTTGCGTTTCAGGTGTCGTTTCATTTTTATAATTTGTAGTAAAAAGTTTTTTTATCCAAGGCATTGATGGAATGGCTATAAGTAATATAAAATACAGTGCCATGACACTGTTATCAGCAACTACTGTCGAAGAAACCATGTCTCCAGGTGTTTGGAATTTAGAACTCAAAGCTGCAAAATTCACCCCACCGCCAATGTAACTTCCGGTCATCATGGCGCCTATTTTAGAAAGATAAGGTATCCATTGATTTAAAGTAAGAAATGCGACCACTGTACCCATCATCGTCCCTATCGAAGCAATCAAAAAAATGAATAATAAACGTCTACTTTCTTTCCATATCTTTAATATGTTTGAACTGAACAATAATAATGGAATAGAAAGTGGCACGATAAAATCCCATACCGTATCATACACTGGTGAACTCGTTGGTATAACTTTAAAGTTTGATAAAAGCATTGCCCCCACTAGTGCTATAATAGCTCCTGATATTGTACTTGCCCACTTGTATCGCTGTTCTAAGAATAAACTTACTGTTGCCCAAACTATAATAATAGCCCATAACATCCACGTGTCATCTTTAGCTATAAGTGCACCTAACACCATGAATATTCCCCCTTGAAATAAATTTTCATTCTAAGATATTAAATACATTTTACCAGTATTTTTCATTAATTTTTATAATTTTCTGAAAAAATACATTGTTTTGCTCTTTTTAAATTGATATTCTTGCACTTATAGACAATCACAAGGGGGGATTTTTGCATATGAAAGAAAAAATCGGTTTAATCTTAGGGCCATCACTCTTCATCATTTTTTATTTTATACCTAGTATTACAGGTTTAGATAATGAACCACGCGCTGTTCTTGCAGTCACACTTTTTGTGGCTACATGGTGGATTACAGAAGCAATTCCTATACCTGCTACGTCACTCATTCCACTGATATTACTACCTTTGAGTGGTGGTACAAATGAACAAGTAGCTGCGAGTGCTTATGCTGATCCAATCGTATTTATGTATATGGGCGGATTTATTATCGCACTGGCAATTGAAAAATGGAATTTACATAAACGAATTGCTATGACTATCATTTCTTTGATGGGTTCAAATAGTAATCGTATTATTTTAGGTACGATGATTGCAACTGCATTTATTTCAATGTGGATTTCAAATGCAGCGACTGCACTCATGATGTTGCCAATTGCTTTAGCATTAATAAAAGAAATTAAAGATGCACAATTCCTCAAACCAGAATCAGCCCACAAATTCGGGAAAGCATTATTATTAACTGTCGCTTATTCTGCATCTATCGGGGGCTTAGCAACGCTTATCGGTTCAGTACCAAATGCAGTCTTCGCAGCCATCGCTTCCTCTAGTTTAGATAGAGAAGTGTCCTTTGCACAATGGATGTTATTTGCCTTACCGTTAACAGTTATTTTGTTAATTATTTTATACTTGTTAATGACAAAATGGTTATTTAAAATTGAAGACTCAGACAAAATATCTTCAGATTTTGCAAAGAAAGCTTTACATGATTTAGGTCCAATGAGTCTAGAGGAAAAGTTAACAGGTCTTGTCTTCCTTTTCGTTAGTATACTGTGGATTGGAGGCAGTCTCTTACCTTCTTCCTTAAATTTATCAGACACAGTTATAGCAATGTTAGGTGCTGTGTTACTATTTCTTATTCCTTCAAAATCTTCTAAGGGAGCATTACTCGTATGGAATGATATGAGCAGACTACCATGGGGGATATTGTTATTGTTCGGTGGTGGCTTATCCTTAGCTGCTGCATTCGAAGATTCAGGACTAACAAAATGGTTTGGTGGTATGTTAGGTTTCGTCGAACCTCTACCATTGATTCTTGTCGTTATCGTATTATCGACGGCTATTTTATTCTTAACAGAAGTGATGTCTAATACAGCTGTTTCCAATATGTTAATGCCAATTAGTATTGGTTTAGCAGCGGCAATTAGCCAAGACCCATTTATTATTATGGGAATTGTCGCAGTATCCTCAACTTGTGCATTTATGTTGCCAATTTCAACACCACCAAATGCTGCTGTATTTAGTTCTGATGAATTAGAAATGCAAGATATGGTTAAAGCTGGATTTATTTTAAACATGTTTGCAATTGTGATCATCTCGCTATTCGTATATTTCTGGTTACCTATTGTATTTGGTTTATAAAAAGAAATCACTTAATACTTTGTAACGTCGTGATACATCTAAGGTATGATATAATTTCGATACTAGGGACGCATGTCACAAAGTACAAAACGGTATAGAATAAGAGTATAAACTTATAGAAGGAGCCATTTGTTATGAAGACAATCATTAAAGGGGCCATCGCAGTATTACTGATATTAGGCGTAGTTAAAACATTCCAGGACCATGACGTACAAGCAGAAACAGTGAATTATTATAACCAAGCTAAAAATGGTGAATTGCTTCAAAGTATAGAAAGTGTGAATTTCGATTCATTAAAGCACCTACACTTCGATGACCTTATCCCTTCTGATTTCTTTTAAAGTTTATCAACTTTTTTCTTGGTAATTACAGAATAAACGTTACCATATATGTTGTGTGACAATCTCACCCATTTCCGTATCGCTATTGTAATTGTTTTACCGTATTGACATAAATTTCAACAAATCGATTTTTTAAAATAACGTTCAGACAAAAACAGCGAGACTCCTTTTCAATAGGAGTCTCGCTGTTTTACTTTCTTAATACTCATCTATAAATTTATGTCGTCATATAATCTCCGCCATTGACGTGGATAACTTGGCCAGTAATATACGAACTATCTGCGTACGTTGATAAAAATACATAAGATGGTGCCAGTTCAGCTGGTTGTCCCCTACGTCCCATTGGTGTATCAGAACCTTGATTTTCAACTTTATCTTCTGTGAATGTTGCTGGAATTAATGGTGTATAAATCGGTCCAGGAGCCACTGCATTGACACGAATGCCTTTTTCAATCAACGTAGTAGCCAATGAGCGTGTGAATGCAACAATAGCGCCTTTTGTTGCTGAGTAATCTATGAGATGCCCGGAACCTCTATAAGCTGTCACACTTGTGGTATTAACAATCGCGTCACCATCACTTAAATGTGGTACTGCAGCTTGAGATAAAAACATCATTCCAAAAATATTCGTTTCGAATGTTTCTTTTACTTGTTCTGGTGTGATATCTTCAAAATTGTCTTTTGGAAATTGAACGCCACCATTATTAACTAATATATTTAATCCACCAAAATCATTTACGACTTTTTCAATTAAGTCTTGTGATGATGCAACATCTTTCAAATCATGTGCATAAGCTTTTGCTTTTACACCTAAAGCTTCCAAACGATTTACTACCGCTTCAGCATCTTCATGTTCATCATAATATCCAATCGCAACGTCTGCGCCCTCTTTAGCATATAGTGTTGCCACTGAACGTCCAATACCTGAATCTCCTCCGGTAATCAAAGTGACTTTTCCTTTCAATTTACCACCACTCTTGTAATTTTTCATTTCTGAAAGTGGCTGTGGGCTCATATCTTTTTCAATTCCTGGCTGTCTATCTTGCGTATAGCCTCTAATTTGTTTATGAAATTCAGTTAAGTTCATTTGTATACCTCCATTTTTACTCTTGTTACTTGCTAGATACCACTTCAGAGCATATACAAACATTTTGGTTTTTTAATTAATTTTAGGCAATATAAAATAAATACATTAACAACACACTATAACTGTACCACTATAGTGCGTTGACTGAACTTCAACATTATTAATTTCACTATTTGAATTTAGATAGAATGTTTAATGATTCTACTTGAATGGATAAATGACATAACTGCAAATATGCAATAAACAATTGAATATGCACCCATAACAATATAGACAGGTAACATGTTCGTAGTACTGAGAATCAACATAAATGCCTTAGCTGCAAAATATGCATGTAATAATGACACAACAAGTGGCAGTCCAAAATTAAACATTACTTTAAGTCCTAACCCTTTGAGCATATCACTATGTGTGTATCCAATTTTACGCAATATACGGAAACTTGGTATCTCATCTTCTGTTTCATCCATCTGTTTAATATAGATGATACAACCCGATGCAACTAAAAATGCTAATCCTAAGAATGATGTAACAAATAATAAAATACCTGTAGAGTCATTCAATTCTTGATGTACTAATTTTTGAGGATAGATATCAGGATGAACCGAATGAGCGATTTTATTAGCTTGTTTCCAATTATTTTGATTTTTCAAATCGTAACCATGTTGAGCACGTGTTTCCTCTCCTTGTGGTTTTAATTGATTATATTGCTTTTCACTTATTAGTAATACAGGTGAAGCAAAACTGACATCATTTTTAAAATTCACTTCTTTTTTAGCATCAATCACTTTAAATGTTTGCGCTGGTTTAGTATCTAATTTAATTTTTGTATTTAAATTGAATTTCATGATACTTGCGGATGAAGCCATATTCACCATTTTCGCTTTATGATCCGTAATATCTTTATCATTAAAATATTTATTACTTGTTACAAATATTTTATCAGTTTTACTAAAATTACTACTGTAATCATAAAAATTTTCTTTAGTCACCTTTAATTCAGTAACTTCTTTATATACTTTGTTATAATCTATATCCTTTTGTTTTAATTCATTTTCAAATTGTTGTGCTTGTTTATTTTTTTGAAAATTGAAATCTTGTGGTGAGGATTGCTTCACTGTATCGTCAATCGTTGACTTACTGATTGCACCAAAACACAGTACAGTTACAGTAACAGCAGATATCGTCGCTATTATTGTAAGGGATAGTGCATTTTTCTTCATTCTGTGCATAATTGAAGACGTAAATACTACATCTGTTATAGAAATATTCCCATTTTTCGAACGTTTTAATGTTTTAAAAATCAGCGACACTGAACTTCTAAAGAACAGATATGCACCTACAATCGTTAAAAATAAAATGGCGAATGGTGCGAACATTAATTGTTCTGCGAATTTGTCAAACAGTTCAGTAGACATGTAGTAACCAAAAGCAATCATGGCTATGCCTAAGATGCCTGAGATAACTTCAATAACTGTCATCTTAGATTGAGTTACTTCAGATTTTGTACTATCATTCATCATTGATAATATACTACGCTTACGTAAAAAGATGAAACTTTGGGCCATAATCAATAAGAAAGACACGATAATTAATAATATGGTTTGTATTACAGCAGGAAATTGGAAAGTCAATGATACACTCTTGTCTATAGTTAATACCTTGAGTACAATCATTAAGAGAATTTTCGAACCAAAGACTCCAATAATTATGCCAATCAACCCTGTTATCAAAAACATTGCGGCTTGTTCAATTAATAATATGCGCATAATATTTCTTCGAGTTAAACCGATCAATTGATATAAAGCAAATTCACGTGTCCGTCGTTTTATAAATAATTGATTCGCGTACATTAGAAATATGAGTATGATCGCAAATAAGAAATATGACCCTACTTCAGAGCCCTTCCTAATAATAGACATTGAATTTACATTGTTTATACTCTCTGTATACTTTAATGTAACGAAACTAAAATATAAAACAATACTGACAATCAATGAAAATATATACATCGCGTAATGCCGTATGTTTTGTCTGAAGTTCTTAATTACGATTTGATTAAAACTCATTTGCTACACCACCCAAAGCCGTTTGCATATGAATGATATTTTTGTAAAACGCTTGATTCGAGTCATCACCTTGGTATATTTCAGAATGGACACTACCATCTTTCAACATAATGACACGATTAGAATAACTTGCTGCTACTGGATCATGTGTCACCATTACAATTGTTGCCTCTAAGCTTTCATTCAAATCTTCAAGCCTATTTAAAAGATCCTGTGCGCTTTTTGAATCTAATGCCCCTGTAGGCTCATCAGCAAAAATAATAGCAGGCTTATGTACCGAGGCACGTGCTGCAGCAGTACGCTGTTGTTGCCCTCCAGAAATTTCATTCGGATATTTATGACCCAGTTCATGAATATCTAGCGCTTTTGTTACTTCATTATAATTATTTTCTTTTTCTGCTTTAGACATTTTTTGAATTGATAAAGGAAGCATAATATTTTCTCTTACCGTTAATGTGTGTAAGACACTATAGTTTTGAAAAATAAAACCTATTTCTTTTTTGCGAAAATCTGCTAACGCTTTGTTACTCATTTTATTTATTTTATGACCGTTAATTTCAACTGTGCCACTCGTTATATAATCAATAGAACTAAGGACGTTTAAAAGTGTCGTTTTACCAGAACCTGAAGGCCCCATTATGGTAACAAATTCACCCTTTTCAATTGAAAAATCTATCCCTTTTAATACTTCTTGTTGCTGATGTCTGTTACCGTACTTTTTTGTTAGTCCTTCTACTTTTAATATCGACATGTTTGTTCACTCCTCATCATCTTTTTCTCTATATAACTATCATAGCTAATTATTTTTTTCTTTTCGTTTGTTTTAACTAACAAAAAGCTATTTTAAAATGACAACTTTGTCACTTAAATAAAATTTATTTGATTCTAATTTTTTAAATCCATGCTTCTGTCATATGATATAATAACCTAATTGAATTTTAAATAAGGAGTACAAGAAGATGTTAAATAAACTTAAACGAGAATGGCTCACTGCCCCGGGAGCCAATATTCTAGCTGGTATCCTTGTGGCACTTGCGCTCATTCCTGAAGCCCTCTCATTCTCTATTATTGCCGGCGTAGATCCTATGGTCGGTCTATATTCTTCATTTATTATAGCAGTTGTCATCTCTTTCGTTGGCGGTAGACCAGCAATGATTTCAGCAGCTACAGGCTCTGTTGCCTTAGTCATCGTGCCATTAGTAAAGGATCATGGCGTTCAATATTTACTGGCAGCAACAATCTTAATGGGTGTTATTCAAATTATTTTTGGTGTGTTAAAGGTAGGTCGTTTAATGAAGTTTATCCCAAACTCTGTCATGATTGGCTTTGTTAATGCTTTAGCGATCCTCATTTTTATGACACAAATCAAACATATATTTGGTATATCGATACCTACATATTTATTTGTTATTACTACACTACTAATTATTTACTTATTACCACGAATATTTAATAAAATTCCCGCGCCACTTATCGCAATTATTTTACTTACTATTGTATACTTAGCGACTGGCGCAAAAGTCGAAACTGTTGGTGATTTAGGACAAATCACACGTTCCTTGCCTCAATTTTTCATTCCTGATGTGCCATTTAACTTAGAAACATTACAAATTATTTTGCCTTATTCTTTATCTATGGCAATTGTTGGACTTGTGGAAAGTTTATTAACTGCACGTATCGTAGACCAAGCAACTGATACGTATAGTAGTAAAAATAGAGAATCACGTGGACAAGGTATTGCCAACTTAATTACTGGTTTCTTTGGTGCAATGGGTGGCTGTGCTATGATTGGTCAATCCGTAATTAATGTTCGCTCTGGTGCAACAACGCGTCTTTCTACTTTTACAGCTGGTGTGTTTTTGATTGTGTTAATTATCGTGTTTGGAGATTGGGTGGTTCAAATTCCTATGCCTATATTAGTTGGTATCATGATTATGGTATCTGTAGGAACATTTGATTGGCATTCATTCCAATTTATGAAAAAAGCACCACGTACTGATGCATTAGTCATGGTACTCACTGTAGCTATTGTGCTATTCACGAGTAACCTTGCCCTAGGTGTTATCGTTGGCGTCATTGTAAGTGCCCTTTGTTTTGCTACAAAAATTTCAAATGTTACTGTAGATTACGAAGAAGTCGATGAGACAATTCACTACAAAATCAAAGGTCAAATTTTCTTTGTCTCTATAGATTCTATGATGAATCAACTTGATTTAGAATTACGTTATAAGACCATTTACTTAGATTTTAGTCAAGCTCACTTGTGGGATGATTCCGCAGTGAATGCGATTGATACTTTAATAGAAAACTATCATAAGAAAAAAAACACAATTTATGTACAACACCTCAATAAAGACAGTCGTAAAATTGTTTCAGAATTAAGCAAAGTAAACAAGCAACATCTTTTATAAAATATTAATCTATGAGATTGAAATATCGGTAAGTTTTTAAAACTATGCCCTTATTTCAATCTCTTTTTTTAAACATAAAAATTGACATTTATACCCAGTGGGGGTATATTGAGAATACAGAAATTTAAAAAACTACTCTGCAACACAATGAAAGGAGGTTGTCTTCATGACTGAAAAGAAAAAAACGACTTTAGGTATCACTGGTATGAGTTGTGCTGCATGTGCAAATCGTATAGAGAAAAACTTAAATAAAATAGACAATGTAGACGCAACTGTAAACGTCACAACAGAAAAAGCCACGATTGCTTACAATCCAGAATCAACAACTATAGATATCCTTACACAGACCATTGAAAAAACAGGTTATGGCGTCTTAACCGAAAAAATAGAACTCGATGTTATAGGCATGACCTGTGCCGCATGTTCGAATAGAATTGAAAAAGTATTAAACCGTGACGCTGGCGTTGAACATGCTAATGTCAATTTAACTACTGAAAATGCAACGATTGCTTATAATCCAGAAATGACTTCTATTGATGATTTGATTAAAAAAATTCAAAAAATAGGTTATGATGCAAAACCGAAACAAGCAGCCAGTGAAAAAAGTTCGCAAAAGGAACAAGAGTTAAAACACAAACGTACTAAACTTATTATTTCAGCAATTTTAGCAGCACCCTTATTACTTACAATGTTTGTGCACCTTTTCGGTATGCAAATCCCTTATATCTTTATGAACCCATGGTTTCAATTTGCATTAGCAACACCCGTTCAATTTATTATCGGTTGGCAATTTTACGTAGGTGCCTATAAAAATTTACGCAATGGCTCTGCCAACATGGATGTGCTTGTCGCCTTAGGTACAAGTGCTGCATACTTCTATAGTTTATATGAAATGATAAAATGGCTAAGCCTTACAAATTATACGCCGCATCTATATTTTGAAACGAGTGCAGTGCTAATTACACTGATTCTCTTCGGAAAATATTTAGAAACACGCGCAAAAACACAAACTACGAATGCTTTAAGTGAATTGCTCAACCTTCAAGCAAAAGAAGCACGTGTGTTACGTAATCAAGAAGAGCTAATGATTCCATTAAGTGAGGTTGTACAAGGCGATTATCTTGTCATTAAACCTGGTGAGAAAATACCTGTAGACGGTAAAGTCATTAAAGGAACCACTTCTATAGATGAATCTATGTTAACTGGTGAATCTATTCCCATTGAGAAAGTTCAAAATGATAACGTCATCGGTTCTACAATGAATAAAAATGGTTCTATTACAGTAGAAGCAACTAAAGTTGGCAAAGATACAGCGCTCGCTTCAATTATTAAAGTTGTAGAAGAAGCACAAGGATCTAAAGCACCTATTCAACGTCTTGCTGACATTATTTCTGGCTATTTTGTGCCGATTGTAGTTGCCATTGCTTTACTCACATTTATTGTATGGATTACACTTGTACAAACAGGACAATTCGAACCTGCATTAGTTGCTGCAATCGCAGTACTCGTAATCGCCTGCCCTTGTGCACTTGGATTAGCTACGCCTACTTCTATTATGGTAGGTACTGGAAAAGCTGCGGAGAATGGTATTCTTTTTAAAGGTGGCGAACATATTGAACGTACACACCAAGTCAATACTGTTGTATTAGATAAGACAGGTACAATTACAAATGGTAAACCTATAGTCACTGATTTCGATGGTGATGATGAAGTGTTACAACTACTCGCCAGTGCAGAAAAAGGTTCTGAACATCCTTTAGCTGAATCTATTGTGAATTACGCTAAACAGAATCATATACCATTTTTAGAAGTAACACATTTCGAAGCAATACCAGGCCATGGTATAAAAGCGACAATTGACGGTAAATCATTACACGTTGGTAATCGCAAATTTATGACAGAACAAGATATTGCAATAAACAGTGCAGAAACACAATTATCACATTTTGAACAAGATGGAAAAACAGCAATGATGATTGCCATAGATAGCAAATTAAAAGGGACGATCGCTGTTGCAGATACTGTTAAATCTTCAACAAGTGAAGCAATTCAGCAACTTCATGATTTAGATATTGAAGTCGTGATGCTCACTGGAGATAACGAACGTACCGCACAAGCTATTGCAAAACAGGTAGGTATCGATACAATAATCGCCGAAGTACTACCTGAAGAAAAAGCCTCAAAAATTGTAGAGCTACAAGCTCAAGGCAAGACAGTAGCCATGGTTGGTGATGGTGTCAATGATGCACCAGCACTTGTACAAGCAGACATTGGGATTGCAATTGGTACAGGTACAGAAGTTGCCATAGAAGCTGCTGACGTTACAATCCTTGGTGGCGACTTATTATTAATTCCGAAAGCCATGAAGGCCAGTAAAGCAACGATACGCAATATACGTCAAAACTTATTCTGGGCATTTGGTTACAATGTAGCTGGTATACCGATTGCAGCATTGGGATTACTCGCACCATGGGTTGCTGGAGCTGCAATGGCATTAAGCTCTGTAAGTGTCGTCACTAATGCATTGAGACTTAAACGCATGAAATTATAATTCATTTTTGAAATAATCATGATAAAGGCATTTATTATTTTAAGGAGGTGATTTGTATGACTACAGAAACAATTAAAGTAGAAGGCATGAGTTGTGAGCACTGTAAACAAGCAGTAGAGTCAGCACTTACTAACCTTGATGGTGTTACCACAGCAGATGTTAGCCTTGAAGAAAATAACGTTAAAGTAGATTATGATGACAGTAAAGTCGAGATGTCTCATATGAAAGAAGCAATCGAAGACCAAGGTTATGATATAAAATAAGTAAATAGAACACAAATATAGTGGACGCTTCATCTCTGATGCGCCCACTATATTATTTTTATCTTAATTTTAATATTGAGTTAAAACCACTTTACAAATTATTAACACGAAGCCCTGTATCACCTGTACTCAATACTTCTACTGTTGCATCTAGTGCATCCACAATTAAATTTTCAACTGCTGCATCTGTATAAAATGCTATATGAGGAGACACAATAACATCTTGACGTTCAATCAATTGAGTTAAAATATCATCTTTCAGTTCATTGCCTCTTTGATCACTCGGGAACAATCCTTTCTCACCCTCATAAGTATCAAGCGCTGCACCTTTTAACATTCCATTATCCAACGATTCTATAAGTGCGCTTGTCTTTACAATCGTACCACGTGCACAGTTGATAAACACAGCGCCCTTCTTAAATGCTTTAAATAACGCTTCATCAAATAAATAATCATTTTCTTTGCTAGCTGGAATGTGCACAGTGACAATGTCTGCATCTTTTACAGCTTCAATCACACTATCTTTATAAGTTAAATATGTTTTACATGCTTCATTCGGTTCAATATCATATGCCACAACTTCAGCGTCAAACCCTTGAGCAAAAATTTTCCCTACAATAGAACCAATCCGTCCCGTGCCGATTACGCCAACTTTCAAATTTCTAATAGAACGTGATAATATTGGTGGCTGCCATCTAAAATCGTAAATTGCTGTTTTTTGTTGGATATCATTATAATTACGAATTAAGTTAAGTGCTTGAGACACTGTATATTCTGCAATTGAATGTGGTGAATATGAAGGTACGTTTGAAATAATCAAATTATATTTTCGAGCTAAATCTATATCATAAATATCAAAACCTGCACTTCGTTGCGCAATTTGTTTAATGCCAAAATCATGTAATTTTTTGTATACTGCTTCATCTAATGGAATTTGCTGTGATAAAGATAAACCATCAAATCCTTCTACACGACCCACTGTATCTAAAGTAAGTAAATCTTTATCTAAATCGACCTCTACTTTGTTTTTTGTTGCCCATGCTTCTATGTATGGAATATCTTCTTCACGCACGCCAAAAATCTTGATACTTGTCATCTGAATTCCTCCTACTTTTTTATTGATAAAGAGATTTAAGCGATTGAATACGCTCTGCTGCTTCCATCAATGCTTGATCATCAAGCGCCAATGAAATACGTACATAGTTACGCCCGTGTTCACCAAAAGGTATGCCAGGTGCAACAAGTATAGATTTGTGTTGTAATAAATATTCAACAAACGCTTCGCCATCGTATTCAAATGGTGTTTTCAACCATAAGAAAATGCCGCCCTTCATTGGTTCAAAAGGTATATCTACGTCTTTTAGTTTTGCTTCAAATTGGTTTCTACGTCTTTTAAATGTTTCATTTTGTTCTTCTAAAAAATCATCATAATGATTCAGTGCGTATGTAGCTGCATCTTGTAACGCACCGAACATACCAGCGTGCGTATGTGATTGGTATTTCTTTAAGGCTTGTATCATGTCTTTATTCCCTACAGCAAAGCCCACTCTGAATCCTGACATGTTATACCCTTTAGATAATGAAAAAATTTCTACTCCTAAATCTTTCGCACCTTCAGATTGAAGCAAACTTGGATTTTTACCATCAAAACCAAATGCACTATATGCAAAATCATGAACAATTTTAGTTTTAGTATTTTCAAATTTTGCGACAGCTTCATCAAATACAGCCTTTGTAGCCACTGAACCAGTTGGATTATTAGGATATGTTAAATAAACTAGACGTGTATTAGCTAACACATCTTTATCCACTTTATTCCATTCAGGTAAATAATATGGCGGTTTAAGTACCAATCGCTCAGGTTGCGCATCTGCTAACATTACCCCTGCCAAATAATCCGTATAGCCAGGATCTGGTAGCAATACATGTTCTCCCGGATTAACAATACATGTTGGGAGAGCTACTAAACCATTCTTCGTTCCATATAAAATACAAACTTCATCTTCTTTATCTAACTCTACTTGGTACTGTCTTTCATAAAAATCTACAATTGCTTGTTTCAAACTATCTTTACCATGAAATGCTACATACTTCTGATTCTCAGGAAAACGTATCGCATCAGCGAAACAATCAATAATACCTTTTGGCGTTTCGCCATCAGGGATACCGACTGCCATATTGATTAATGATAAAGGCCCGTGTTCAACCTTTTGTCCCATCGTTTTACCAAAATAACTATCAGGAATTTGTGCTAATCTATCTGAATTTGACATTAAAAGTCCTCCTATATAAAAAACTATATACCCAATGAAGTGGCATATAGTTTTCACATGTCACCTATCTATCAAGTCATGTAACTTGTTGGAAGTAGCACAGTACTTACGACATAAGTCTGCTGCTGAAGTCTCATAGGGCCAAATCCCTCAACTTCTCTGGATAAGTTTTTATTTATTTAATTAGTTTTAATTTTATCAGAATATTCACCCTTGTCAATAAACTTTGAAGTATATAAAAAAAGAGCGACTCTTATGAGTCACTCTCTTAATTTATATCACTAAATTTTATGATTTAGTAATTTGAATCCTACCACCAGTTATTTTGAGAACGGAATGATAATGCTTCATCAACTGAACCATAACGTTGTTCAGCATAGTTAATCATACCTTTTGTTTGTGTAGCTACTGAACCAGTACCCCATGACTCTTTAGTTTGACCTAAACCACTGTAACCTAATGAGTTAACAGCATTTGGGTTACCACTTGATTCAGGTAATACAATAGTATTCCACATAGCTTCTGTACCACCAGCAGCTAAGAATTGAGCTTTAACTGATCCACCTGTTGAAGCAGCTGAAGTTTTTGCAGCTTCGTAAGTTTTAGTTGCTGCACTTGTTTGTGTAGTTTCAACTTTTGTAGTAGTTGAAGCTTTAGGAGCTGCAACTGGTTTTACATCAACATTACTTGATTGTTGTTGCGTACTTACTTCGCTTGCTGATTTTTCATTAGTGTTAGCCGTTGCTTGTTCGCTAACGTCTTGAGTTGTGTTTGTTGTAGTTACGTTAGAAGATGCAGTTTGAGCACCTGCTACATCATATTCCCATGACCAAGTTTGACCGTCTGAAGTGAAAGTATATTCATAACCGCCTACTACGAAATCATAGTTGTACGCACCAGCGTGTAATGGTTTTTCATTTAATTCTGCAGCACTACTTTGTGCTAATTCAGCTAAATGCCCTTTGTCGATGTTTTCTTCTGAAGCGTGAGCTTGATTGTTGTCTGCTGTTGCTGCGTATCCTGTTACACCTAATGCTACTGCTAATGATGATGCTAAAATTGTCTTCTTCATGATTAAAAAATCCTCCATTTAAATCTTTTTAAGTAAAATTATATTTTCGTTAATTAAATTATCCTATGTGCTTCAAGCAATTAATTTTTATGTGTTATTTTTTCGCCACAAATAATATACCATAAATTTCGACTCATTATATTACACTAAGATAACAAAACGTTACAGATAAAGCTTCTCTTTGTAATATTGAAATATAATCGTTTTGTTTTGTCACGCTCTAAACAAATAAAATATACTTTTCATATACCTCTAAATGTTATTATATTGCGCTTCATATCGATTTTTATAAAAATTTTTTATATAGTCTGAAATATTACAAACTGTCTATTGTTACCAAACTGTAAAATTAAAATTCGACATAAAAATTATAATTTTGGACGAAACTTGCAATGAATTTTATCAAAATATAAAAAGGCCACTATTATGTGGCCTTTTAGATTATCTGAATGTATTTTCAAAAAACCAATTTGAATACTAATTTATTACAAATCATCTCTCATTTCATATTCAAAACATATAACATCTTATGCTAAGAATTTATAGATATTACTATCATATAGTTTTAATACTTTCATATAGAAAGTATTAATTAAGTAACCCATAATAAATGGAACTACAAAGAATGCAATAAATACAAATAATAAATTCATTAATATTGAGTCTTCCATAAATTTAAAAGCACTAATTGGGCCTACAAGTCCGATAATACCAAATCCAGCAGATTCTTTTGTACCTTCTATACCAATGAGTCCACCTACAAATCCTGTGATAAGTGCGTTTGTAAAAATTGGTAATAAAATAATAGGATGTCTTATCATATTCGGTATCATCATTTTAACACCACCTAGGAAAATCGTAATCGGCACGCCTGCTCTATTCATCTTCATTGTTCCTGCAACAAGTACACCTTCACACGCTACGATACCAAGCGAAGCAGAACCTGCTGCTAGACCACTTATACCTATGGCTAGCGCTGTGGCCACGGTGGATATTGGTGAAATAATTATGAAACTGAATGCAAGTGCAATAAGCATAGACATTAATATAGGTTGTAATTCTGTAAATGAATTCACTAGATTACCTATACCTGTAGTAATCATTTGTATGTATGGCAATATGAGAATGCCTATAAAAGCAGCCAAGCCTCCAACAATTGTTGGTAAAATAATTAACGTTAAACTACCAAAACGTTCTCCTACTATTAATATAAAAAACACTGCAATTGCTGCAGTAATCATTGTATTGATTAAATCCCCAACGCCTACAAGCATCCATATCCCATCTTTGAATTGTGCAACCCCACTACCAACAAATGCCGAACTTGCAACTACTGCTGTAGCTAACGGCGTTAGATTGAAGCGCATTGCGATCAATGCTCCTACAAGAAGTGGTACTGTAAATTGTATACTTTCTACTACTTGTAACATGGTTTCGAATATTGGATGCTTTGGTGAAAGAAATTTAAAAAGTTCACCTAAAATTGCATTTGGAATCAGACCTGCAACAATCGCTATTGCTACACCTGATAATACATTGTTTATAAATTGTTTCGGACTGATTTTCATCATAGAAGTTCCTCCTAAGCTGTAATAATTACTAATATATCATATTATCATAATTTTCAGAATATTTATTCCGTATTTAACTTTTTATAATAATCTAGTAAAACAGCAAATAAAAAAGCCAACAGATAACGATTAAGTAATCTATCAGCTACTTATTTTGAGTCTAATGGTTTTTAGTTTCTTCCATTAATTCAGAAGTTATTACGAGACCTTGTGTTTCAGTTTCAAAAAATTCCAGCTTTTGCAGTTTATTATTTTCTGGTAATAAGCGATCAAATTGTTCCCAAATCCAAAAAGCGATATTTTCAGCAGTTGTATTCATATCCGGCAACGTTTCATTCACTAATTTCCCGTCTAAATAAGGTGCAATTTCCTTTTTATATAACTTATCAACTTCGTTAAAATCTATTGCTAGACCGTAATCATCAATTGCGGATAAAATTTCAATGTTAAATTTGTATAAATGATGCTCTAAATCTTTGTGGAATTTTTCAGTGAAATAAATGCGATTGTCACATGTAAATTCATAATAGTTTTTTATACATACATCGTTATCTCTATATTTGAATTGTTGAGGTAGTTGCACATTATCGAAATTTGTCATTAAAGTCACTCCCTTTTTTCTCTTTGTATCTTTATACCCTTTCTCATTCTTCTATAATTATAGTGTTTATGTTTTTCTATATTCATTATAGGTAATTTAGTATTGTAAGAGGGTTTTTATTTATAGAAAGGATGAATCATATGACTATTCATATTCAAAGAATTTATGATAAAGAACAAAAAGATGGTAAACGTATACTTGTAGACCGAGTTTGGCCAAGAGGTGTGTCTAAAGAGGATGTAAATTTAGATCATTGGTTGAAAGAAATTGCGCCTACATCTGAGTTAAGAAAATGGTTCGATCATGATCCTAAATTGTACGCTGCTTTTAAAGAAAAATATGAAAAAGAGTTACGTGAAAATGATACTCAGCAAGAAGCATTTAATGAACTCAAAGAAATCATATCTCATACTAAAAAAAATATTATTTTACTATTTGCAGCTAAAGATGAAGCACATAACCAAGCTGTCGTACTTCAAGACTTGTTAAAATAAGGTGGTGTTAGAAATGACCACATGGCATATTCATGTACAAGATGACTGTGTTCAACAATTAATTAAAAAAGATGCAACATTAGCATTACTTATTAAAAATATTGGCAATCTCCAAATCAATATTCGTCCTAACCCATTAAAATCTTTAATTCGCTCTATAATAGGACAACAAATTACAGTAAAAGTGGCCGTATCTATTTTCAAACAGCTAACTGATACCGTCAATGATGAATGGACAGTTGATAAACTGTCTGAAATTGAAGATACTCAAATGAAATCCTTTGGTTTATCTAAATCTAAAATTAATTATATTCATAATTTGGTAACACATATACAACATGGAAAACTAGACCTAGACAATTTACACAAGTTAAGCAACGATGAAGTTATTCGTACATTAACTGAAGTGAAAGGTATTGGGCAATGGACTGCTGAAGTTTTTTTATTATTTACATTACAGCGTCTAGATGTTGTCCCTGTAAATGATGTTGGTCTACAAAGGTCAGCGCAATGGTTGTACGATACAACTAAAGAGCAACGAAAAGCACAGCTTTCCTTATGTTCTGAACGTTGGGAGCATTGTGCCTCTATTGGTTCATTCTATTTGTGGGAAGCGATACACCAAAATTATTTAGCTTATGATTCCATACATGACATCAATGATTAATATATAGACACAGGAGTGGAACAGAAGTCTGATTTTCATATCATGATCATCCATTAATTGAACTCATATCAACGTAAATG
This sequence comes from Staphylococcus sp. NAM3COL9, assembly GCF_001431205.1. Lineage (GTDB taxonomy): Bacteria > Bacillota > Bacilli > Staphylococcales > Staphylococcaceae > Staphylococcus. Next base: position 401,712 of record NZ_LGPC01000016.1, read on the forward strand.
CATATAAAATAAAACACATCTATAATAAAACACACCAAATGCTTTTATAGCATTTGGTGTGTTTACGTTCTGAGAGCGTTACTGTGCAATCCATTTAAACTAATAACTTGATCATTTCCATTTTAAAAAAGAGATATTTGTATTCAAACTTTTTTATATTATTTCTTATATAAACTTTTTTCGCCATCAGGCAAATTTTCTACAAATGATTTAGGATCTTCAGCATACGTATTACCTACGCCACTATGCATTCTTTGGAAGTGAAGATGAGCACCTGTAGTTTGTTCACCAGTATTTCCTGAAAGTGCAACGACATCGCCAGCTTGCACTTCGTCACCTACTTCAACCTTAAACTCATTTAAATGCATATACCACTGATGGTACTGACCATTTGACTCCGAAATTTGTAAGACTTTCCCACCTAATTCGTTATTAAATATACGTGTTACCGTACCATCTGAGGCAGCTTTTATAGGCGTGTCTTCTGGCAAATGATAATCTATACCATAATGTTTGCCATCAAAATTACTTCTCTTGTATTCACCAAATGTTTCTGTTTCTCTACTTCCATCAAACAACATATTAAACGAGTTACCACCATCTTCATCAGTCTCGTTGCTACTTTCTTCAGTAAAAGTTTTATTCAGGCTGTCTTGAATGACGTCTATGTTAATAATGAGTAGTGTTAACGGAACTATTATTATAATAAGTAAGACAGTTGTTTTTATCGTGTTTTTCACTATTCAAATCACCTTTAATATATTTAAGTTATGATATATTAGTATACTTTTTATAGTTTTGATACGCTAATCATACAGCTTGAAAACGACTCATACTTTAGTTTGATATCAAAAAAAGTCATCATATATCGTTTATACAATGACTTTTTCATTAATCTTATTTTAAGTTATATTTCTTCGACATTAAAATAATATATATTTTTAAGAACTATAACTTCGAAGCATGTTTTCCATAAGTTTCCACACACGTTCTACATCAACTGCAGTAGCAAAATAAGCGTTTTTTTCTTTATGCGTAATATCATTTAAATCGACTGACATCGTCCCATATGTAAGCGAACTTTGGTATTCAATATCTATGTTTGTATGCTGCATCGTAAATAAGTCTGGTTGTAATAAATACAAGATAGTACACGCATCATGTATTGGGCCGCCATCCATATTAAAATGTGTTTTATAAGTTGATTTGAAAAACTCCAAAAGTTCAACGACGAATCTAGCAATTTGATTGTCGATACGCTTAAATCGGTTAATCACTTCATCTGTTGCCAATACTTGATGTGTAACATCTAGTCCAAATACATTAATCGTCACTCCACTATCAAAGACACGTTTAGCCGCTTCAGCATCTACCCAAATATTGAATTCCGCGTTTGGCGTCCAATTCCCGAACGTGCCACCTCCCATGATTGTTATAGAATCGACATTTTGCGTGATACTTGGATCTTTAATTAATGCAGTTGCTATGTTCGTTAATGGTCCTGTAGCAATAATAGTAACTGGTTCTTTGCTTTGCTTTAATGTTTCGATAATGACATCAGAAGCATGGCGTTGTGTTGGTTTAAGTGATGGCACTTCAGGTAATTTCGGACCATCCAAACCAGTATCACCATGAATTTGCGAGGCAAATGAAGCAGGATTAATTAGAGGTCGTGTTGCACCAACTGACACATTGATATCTCCTCTACCCATAACTTCAAGCACATTCAATGCGTTCTTCGTGTTTTTTTCAACAGATTGATTACCTGCCACTGTAGTTACTGCTAATACTTCAAGTGAACTGTTTTTTGCACCAGCTAAAATTAAAGCAATTGCGTCATCATGTCCTGGATCACAATCCATAATAATTTTTTTACCCATTTGCTTCACTCCAATCATAAAATTCACATGTCATGTGCTTTTCAAAATTAAAAGTTAAAATTATGAGGCAGCATGTTTTTTGTATTGTTTATACATTAATGCAAGTACAACTAACCATAACGGTGTAAAGATAACACCTATTCGTGTCTCAGAATTCACAAATAATATCCCGAAAATAAATACAAAGAATACAATAATGCAAATCGACATGATTTTGCCACCTGGCATTCTATATTTACTCTGTTTATGTAAATCAGGTCGCGATTTCGTATATCTAAAATAAGCAATCATTATAAGTGTCCAAATCAATATATTTAACACTGTAGAAACAGTACTAATATAAACAAACACAGTTGTCGCATTTGGTATAAAATAATTCAATAGCACCGCGAACAATAGCAATGCACAAGTTACTAATATGGCTGTTACGGGTACACCATTACGATTAGTTACTTGAAATTTGGGTGGTGCTTGCTTTCTGTCTGCTAAACCAAACAACGTTCTACTATTAGCAAATATCCCACTATTACAAGCCGATGCCGCTGCAGTTAATACAACAAAGTTAATAATGCCTGCTGCGAACGGAATACCTACTAATGCAAACACTTTAACAAATGGACTACTACTAGCATCTAATTCATTCCAAGGTATAATCGAAATAATTACCGCAATCGCACCAATATAAAATATTAATATTCTGAATGGTACATTGTTAATCGCTTGTGGTATCGTTTTATGCGGGTTTTTGGTTTCCCCTGCTGTAATACCAATCATTTCAATACCAAGGAAAGAAAAAATAGCCATTTGGAATGACATCAAGAATCCCGACATACCATTTGGGAAAATGCCACCATTACTATAAATATTAGAAATACTCGCATGACCGAATGGCGTTTTATAAGCCATTATAATCATTGCGATACCTACAATAATCAATGCAATTATTGTAACAACTTTAATAATTGCAAACCAAAATTCTAATTCACCAAATAACTTCGTGCTTAATAAGTTAAATGACATTAATAACAATATACAGGCAAGTGCAGATAACCAGTTCGGAATTTCTGGATTCCAAAATGATACATACTTTGCAACCGCCGTTACTTCTGCCATACCTGAAATAATCCAGGTCAACCAATATGTCCATCCAGTTATAAAACCTGCTAACGGACCAACATATTCGTGTGTAATATCAGCAAATGAATTAAATTCAGTATTCGATAGTAACATTTCGCCCATTGCTCTCATGAACATAAACAATACAAAACCAACAATGATGTATGTAAGTAAAATTGAAGGGCCTGCTAAATGAATTGATTGTCCTGCACCTAAAAATAGGCCTGTCCCAATCGCGCCACCTATTGCAATTAATTGTATGTGCCTATTGCTAAGTTCTCTTTTTAATCTCTCTGCCATAATTCCTAACCCCTTAATTCGAAATTTCCGTACATTTATATCATACTATTTTTCATAGATATGAGTTATAAATCAAAAATTCACTTTCTTAATCCCACTCTTGTAAAGATACATTAGCATCTCATGTATGTATGCGCTTACAAATAAAAAGAAAAATGCACTTATTTATCCATATTCCTCCAATATTGAATGTGAATAATGTAACTCAGTGCATCATATTTTTAATTATGCATATAGATAGTCTACCCTTGATTATATTTAAAAAACTGTTAAATTAAAAATATTAACTTATTTTTCTGTAAGGGGGTCTTCAATGCGTGCGATTTTCATTGGTATTCTAGGAGCATTATTTTTTTCAGTCACTTTTATACTTAATCATTCAATGGCAAGTAGTGGCGGAAATTGGCTATTCAGTGCTTCGTTACGTTTTATATTTATGTTTCCATTTCTTTTTATTTTCATATATATTAAAAAGCGCCATTCTCATGTACTCAAACATATTAAAACGCACTTTTTACAATGGCTACTTTGGAGTACACTCGGGTTTGTCTTTTTCTATATACCTATTACCTTTGTTTCTAACTATAGTCCAGGTTGGCTTATATCGGCAACATGGCAATTAACAATTATCTGTGGCTTATTACTTGCACCGTTCTTTTATGAGTATATTCAATTTGACAATCAATTAGTTAAGGTTAGAGAACGGGTTTCCTGGCGTTCTGTTGGCACTTCAAGTGTGATGGTTTTCGGTGTGGTACTTGTTCAGATTCCACAAGTTTCCACTATAGAAATGAAAACTTTTATTCTTTCCGTCCTTCCTTTAGTTATTGGAGCATTTAGTTACCCATTAGGCAATCGAAAAATGATGGAACTCGTAGACAACAAGTTAACTACAATAGAACGCATATATGGGATGACCCTTATTACGTTACCAATTTGGTTAGTAATCTTTGCTATTGGCGTGTTTAGTAGCGGATTGCCATCTCCAAACCAAGTATTACAATCATTTTTAGTAGCGATATTTTCAGGTATCATAGCGACTACGCTTTTTTTCTATGCAACAAACATGGTGAAACATAATCAAGCGAAACTCGCAGCCGTTGAAGCCACTCAAGCTACTGAAATCATTTTCACACTTATTGGTGAAATGCTCTTCTTAGGTTTACCTTTGCCAGATCCTGTTAGTATTGCAGGTATTATCATTATTACGCTAGGTATTTTTATATATAGTTTTATGAATGGTAAAATCAGAGAAAATAATAGTGAAATATAAAAGTTTAATGAATTCTAAGTTGTCACACAACAATTGATACTATGCGTAAATATAATGTTATACAATAGGTTTAAACTATGAAATATATATTGAAATTTTACAGTAGACTAAAAAAAACAGTCACATTGACATTCACATTTGAAAGCAAGATAATTTATATAAATTAAAATCGCTAATTATATAAATCAGAGGAGGTTTGAGGTTAATGACGGTAACACATGTTGATCCAAGAATTACCAGAACCAAAAAATTATTGATGGATGCCTTTCGTGATATTGCTAAAGAAAAAAAGTTACAAACCATTACAGTGAAGGATATAACTGAACGCGCAACTGTTAACCGTGCCACATTCTATGCTCACTTTTATGATAAATATGACATTATGGACTACACGTTGTCAGAAACCATTCTTAAAAATTTAAACGATAACTTAACGCTTGCTTCTGAACTTAATGAAGAAACATTATGCGAAACGTTCATCACAATTACGAGTTATATTGAAGAAACACATAATGAATGTAAACTAAATAGTGCTGCTTACGGTGAAGTGGTTGAAAAGAGAGTGAAAGAAGAACTGGAAGATATTTTCTTAACGTTAATCGTACAAAAACACCCAACTGAAGATAGAGAAGCATTAGCTATGAGTGCTCGCTTTTTATCTTGGGGGCTCTATGGCACAGCTAAACATTGGTTTCATACAAGTAATACTTCTGCACATAACTATATCGAAAAAGCACTACCCTTGTTTATGAGTCAAGTATTAAAATAAATTATACAAAAAAGCCTCTAAAGCAACGCCTACTTGCTCTAGAGGCTTAATATTTTTCAAAAAACTATTTTTTGTTTTCGTTAATAAAGTTTAATACATCACCAGTTAACGCGACACCATTATTACTTTCTCCTTCTATGCCACCGTAATGTAATCCTACTACTTCATTATTCGCATTAAAGATTGGAGAACCAGAGTTGCCACCAAATGTACTCGCACCATATGTAAGTTTCGTGCCACTATTTGTTAATACTTCTCCCTTACTTTCCCACATTGTAGCTAATGATTTATCACCAGGGTAGCCAGTTACTGTCACAGGATCGCCTTTACTAACACTTGATGCATCTTGAATCGTTGCGGGTTGCACCACATCACCTACAGATTGTCCTTCATTATTTGTATTGAAATGTACAAGAACTAAATCTTCTTGACCAGGATAAGCTTGGATATCTTTTTCAGTAAACTCACCATTTGGAAATGATTCTTCATTTTTAGCTGAAGGTGCAAATGTCATATCGCCGTTTGAAAGATTAGCAACATGCTTATTTGTTAGTACAGTATTTTTATCTATGACTACGCCTGTCGCTATATTTTCTCCCATATTAATATACCCTACCGATTGGTAATGACCTGTAGTTGTATTTTCAATTTGTGTTCTATCTTCATCAGGTAGTATAACCCTGGGCATAACTTCTGATGACTGATTATTAGTTGTATTATCATTTTGTTGCGTCTCGTTTGGCTGATTTGTTGTATCGTTGTTTTGAGTATCCGTAGCTGCAGAACTACTAAATGGTGCAATTACGGATAATATTACTAAAGAAAAAACTATACTACCTATCATTTTTCTTATAAACATGAATAACCCTCCATCAAATATATTATACTATTAAAATTTAAAGAATTTTTCAAAAATAATCAAATAATTATATTAGATTCCGAAAATATATCACCTTAATTTATAAGTTTTTTAATAGTACATTCTTAGGTTATACCCTATCTTCGAAAATAGTATCACTTTCAAAAGAACACATTTCTCTTTATGTCGTTTAGACGATAAATTAATAAACATGTTGTTTGCATTATATTTATTGACGTAATACAATACACTTAAACAACACATGTTAGTTAGATAATACGTGTTGGTTAAATAAAGTTAGGAGGGATAGACGTGACAACAATTCAAAAACACAATGGTTTCAAACGGACTTTTCAACAGGATCATTTGACGTTAGGCTTAACGTTACCTTTTGATAATTCTGAACACATCGCATTGTCGTTGGAACATCAAGTTGATTTAGCACAATATGCTGAAACACTTGGATTTACGAGCCTTTTTGTACGGGACAGTCCACTTTATAGCCCACATTTAGGAAATGTAACGACAAACTACGATCCGTTTGTATTTTTATCTTATCTCAGTGCCAAGACATCGAAAATCGCTCTCGGAACATCTAGTATTGTTGCTACATTACGTCATCCAATTCATATAGCAAAAGCTGCTACTTCTCTTGACTTGATTTCAAATGAGCGATTATTATTAGGTGTTGCTACAGGAGATCGATCATTCGAATTTCCAGCTTTCAAGGTAAATACAGACCATTTAACTGAGCAATTTCAAACAGCGATAACCTCTATAAGTGATTTATGGAAAACACATTCGCCACAAATATCAAATTCTATATTTGAATTATATGAGGATGCCGGTTTACAAATATTACCCAAACATAAGCATATTCCAATGTTTGCTACTGGATATTCAAACCAAGATATATCTTGGTTAAAAGAGCACATGGATGGCTGGATGTTTTATCCACAAGATTTCCAGCGACAAAAGAAATTATTACAAGAGTGGCATCAAAACGATGTATTTAAACCTTTTATGCATCCACTTGTTATCGATTTGTCGATGAATCCAGATGAGTTGGTTAAACCTATTAAAGGTGGTTATCGCTTAGGTAGAAATACTTTAATAAAAATATTAAAATCATATAAACGTATAGGTACGAATCATATTATGCTCCATTTAATTGAAAATGAAAGAACTTATAAAAATATATTAACAGAGGTTGGAAATTATGTTATTCCACACTTCCCACCTCATGAATTACAGGAGGAAAAAAATTATGACACTATTAGATAGAATTAATATACTCGCAAATAAAGCAAAAGTTGAAACATTGAGCATTGAAGAAAAACAAGAACAACATGTATTAAGACAAGAATATTTACAAATGATTCGTGGCCAAGTCGTTAACACATTCTCAACTTTGAAAGTCGTTGACCCTTTAGGTGAAGACATTACACCAGATAAAGTATATAAATTACGTGAAGATATGGGCACTTTAGATTTAAATTAAATCTATGACTATATAATAAATATTCATAAAAAAAACGGTTGTTCGCTTTCAAGTCCAAGCGAACAACCGTTTACTATTTTTGAGTTTCACAAAATGCAATTACTTATATCAATCGTTTAAAATTTGTTGCATTGAACGATCAACATTACTCGCATACATATTTCCAAATTTCACTAAGTGTACCATTAATAAATAAAGTCTATAAAATTCTAGACGTACCTCTGCACCCTCACCCAATGGATAATGCTTATTATATTCATCATAAAATGCTTGATTAAAACCACCAAACACAGTAGTAATACCTAAATCAAATTCTCTATCACCATATAATGGTGATGGATCAAATAGTGCAGGCGAACCATCTTCTAAGAACATATAGTTGCCTCCCCATAAGTCTCCATGCAATAAGGATGGTTTACTTGTATGCTTATTCAACGCATCTACAATGACCTTACGTACATGTTTATATGTTTGAGCATCGTCATCTGTCCAGCGTTTTAATCTCAACAATTCATCTTTTAAATGGTCCAGTCGGCGTTCCACGAATAATGTCGTCCATGAATCTGTCCAGCTATTATCAAATGAAATATCTCCACCTTCATAAGGTAAATCAAAGCCAAATCTTCCAGATGATTGTTGTTGACTATGCATTTTCGCAACAAGCTGTCCTAATTCTCTTTGACTACCAGTCGTGCCTTCAGCTAAAAAGGATAATAGTAAATAAGCATCGCCATTAATTTCTCCGCTTCCAATCACTTTAGGCGCAGTAATTTGAGCTTGTTCAAAAAGGTTTAAACCTGCAATTTCTGCTGCAAAGAAAGCTTCATTACGGACACGTTGTATGAGCAAAAAATAAGTTTCATCTGGTGTTTTTACTCGAAATGCTTCATTCACATCTCCACCGCCAACAGATGAAATAGATTCTATATGACTTAATGGAAGTTGTGCTTGCCATTCTGGTTTCATTTGTATCCCTCCCTAACTATTAAATTATAATATCAATACTTAATTATTATTACCGTTTTCAACACATATTAATCAATAATGCTTATTGCCATACTTTTTATGTGACACTTCTTAAAATTCTCTTGATTTACTCTAGGCATATATTCAGTAAAATGCTAGTCTATTAAAGACATCATTTTCAATATAGCTAATAACATAAATTAACTTTTGGCTTAAGTACATATTTTCAATACTAATAAAATTCGATTAATGGAGTGATAATCTCATGTATAAACTAATCAAACCTATTTTATTTCAATATGATCCTGAAAAAGCACATGGTATGACTATCGACGCACTGAAATTCGTACAAAAACATTCTAAATTATTACCAGTCATCGAACAATTATTTAATTATGAGCATGAGATACTACATCAAGAAATTCATGGTATTCCTTTTGACAATCCAATTGGTCTTGCAGCAGGATTTGATAAATCTTGTGAAGTCCCTAAAGCTTTAGAAAAAGCTGGTTTTGGTGCTATAGAGCTCGGTGGCGTTACACCTAAACCACAACCTGGTAATTCAAAACCACGTATGTACCGATTAGTTGAGGATAACGCTTTGATTAATCGTATGGGCTTCAATAATTTAGGTATGAATAAGGCACTTAGTAATTTACGTAAATACCGCTATCAAGTACCAGTAGGTTTAAATGTCGGCGTGAATAAATTTACTGATTATGAATCACGTTATCAAGATTATATAAAAGTAATCGATACATTTAGAAATGATATAACTTTCTTCACTGTGAATATTAGCTCACCTAACACTAAAAATTTACAAAGCTTCCATGACAAAGATGAATTCTCACAGCTTTGTTCTGCAATTCAATCTTATAAAGACAGTCACGATATCAACGTTCCTATTTTTATCAAGTTGACTTCAGATCTTGATTTAGATAGTTTAGGTCGTATGTTACACCCCATCGTTGAAACTTTTGATGGTATTATTTTGGCTAATACCACTCAAAAACGTGAACAGTTACATTCTGACAATCGACATGAAACTGGTGGTTTGAGTGGCAGACCACTATTTGAACGTAATCTAGAACTCATTTCTTATGCATATAAACAAACAAATGGTCAATTTTTAATTATTGGTACTGGTGGTATATTTAATACAAATGACGTTATTACAATGATGCGTCATGGCGCTTCACTCGTACAACTTTATAGTGCTTTAGTATTTGAAGGACCAGGACTAACTAAAAAATTAAATAAAAACTTGGCAAAATACCTTAAAACAGAAGGTTATGAACATATAAGTGATATTATAGGATTAGACGTATAAAATTCAGCAATTATTTAATTTAAACTCATATTACATTATTTTTATTAGGGTATGTAAATAATAAAGGAGGCGCTATTATGTACAAGAAAGTACTATTAGCTTATGACTTTGGCAACACATTCGATAACGTTCCGAAAGAACTACAAAACTTAACTGCTGGCGTAGATGACGCTGAAATTACAATTTTCAATGTTATTTCTGAAGGAGAGTTGCAAACCTCATTACGCTATGATGGTAAACATTTTGAAGAATTAGCGAACGAAAAAGGCAAAAAACTAGATTCATTTGTGCAAAAATTAGAAGATCTCGGTTTAAATGTTCGCGTGAGATTTAGTACAGGATACATCAAGCAATCTATTCTACAAGAAGTTGAAGAAAATCAATATGACATTATCGTCATGAGTAATAAACGTGCAAAACCAGACATTAAAAATGTCCTTGGTAATGTCACTCATAAGATTGCTAACAGCGCGAATCTCCCTGTATTAATTATAAAATAATAGCCATATAAATAAAGGAACCTTCCATTTCAAACTTGGAAGCTTCCTTTATTTTATTTAGAATTTCCGTCGATTATTTTCGACTTCTATGTATGCTTTATCCTTCTTGATTTAAGTAACTTTCAATCACTTGTAATACACCAGATTCATCATTAGATGGTGCACGGTGTTGAGCTATCTTTTCAAGTTCTGGGCTACATTTTGCCATAGCATAGCTATGTGTCGTCAATGCAAGCATTTCTAAGTCATTATTAGCATCTCCAAAAGCTAATAATTCGTCTTGCTCTATTCCCCATTGGTTTAAAAGTGCTTGAATTGCTACACCTTTATTCACTCCAGGTAAAATAAGATCCACACTCTCAGCACCACTTGTCACAGCACGTATTTCATGCGCATATTCACTTTCCAAACCAGATTTCACTTGCTTTACGATGTTGTCATCTTTGATTCTCATCGCCACTTTAACAAACTGATCATCTTTGATATCACTAAAATTTTCAACTTTTTCAATATCATAGTAATAGTTGGTAATAAAATTCATGAATTCATCGCTACAATCACTTTTAACATATGCTGATTTAACTCCACTTACTATAACATCAGATATATTATAATCCACCATGATTGTCTTCAGAATATTAAAAGTAAGTTGTTGATCAAAATGTGAGGAAGACACTAACGTATCATTAACATATGTAACGGCACCATTTTCTGCTACGTACGTAATTTGTGCTTCCTTTCCTGGGAAATATGATCGTAATTGAGCATATTGGTTTCCACTTGCTACAATAAATTTCATATTACGTTTCGTTACTTCTTTAAATATTTTTTCAAAATATATTTCATCAAAAGTATGATTGGATTTAAATAACGTCCCATCTTTGTCTACTGCAATTGCTTTTATCATCGGTAACATCCTTCCAAATTCGTTATCCACCCTAACAATATTTATATATCTACTTACTTTACATCACAATAATATTAAATAAATGGCCATCTATGTCACTAAACAAACCACCATAAAATCCTTCTAGCATCGTACCACTCTGCAATACTTTACCGCCTGCTTCTTCAACTTTATTTAATAATGCATCAACATCTTGAGACTGGGATACGGAAATAGAAACTAATGCCTCATTTGAGCCTATATTAGAAAGGTGGGCTGCTTTTTTAAATTGGCTATATTCGATAAGCATGATTATTTTATTATCAATCGTTTGAATTCCTCTCATTTTATCCAAAACTGCATCATTTTGCTGAATTTCAAAGCCAATTGCACTAAAAAATGCTTCACTTGCTTTAAGATCTTTTACTGGTAAATTTAGCCATGCTGATTTTATATTCATTTTAACATGCCCCCTATTTTTACTCACCATACCACATCCCACTCTATATGGGTCATTAATCCTCTGATTCAGATTATTTAATACTTATGCTCTTATGATTATACTTATAGTTCAAGTGACTATTTCCTAGGTTATACCATGAAAATAAGCTCTAATGAATTAACCATCATTAATTTGAGTGAGTTTACGAATATGCGTTAGGTCTATCTTTTCGATCAATTGTTCATATGTGTCCAATGCTTGTTTAGTCATTGTTAATCCTTCTTTAGTTAGATAGATGTACATAGCGCGCTGATCTTCAACACATTCTTGTCGATAGACGAGAGGACGATCTGTTTTTTCTATCCTTACAATTAAACGCGACATTGCACTTTGACTCAAATCTACAATTTTGATTAAATCATTCATTTTATATTTTTTTCCAGTTGCTGTATAAATTTCGTATAGTACATAAAATTCTTTTAAGCTTAAATGATATTGTTGTTTTAAGTTTTTTTCTATTAATGATTCTGTATAGTGCACATACTTTGTCATTTCAATCCAATTATTTATTTTTTGCTGTTGTTCCATATAACACCCGCCCTAACACTTGTCTAACATCTATATTTATTTTGCATTGCATTTATCTTTTTACATGACATCTTATATTGATTCAACCGCCCTAATTTATCATTAAAAAGTAAGTTGTTCATTTAAGATTAACACATTCATTATTAAATAAAAAAGTACGCTTCCATACCACTCGCAATATACTTTTCAGTAAAAAACATACTGAAAGGCTTTATAAATAAAAAGTCCTTTCAGTATGTCCAACTCACTATGAATTGCTATTTAATAATTTCTCTTTTAGATCTTTACGTTCGTATTCTAATGAATATGGATCATTCAACCAATAAACACCTTCATCTACTTTAAATGTATGATTGTTTTGTACCGCTTCAGTATTTTTCCAAATTTCTTTATTTTCAAATGATAAGTCAGATCCTTTTGCTACAGGAGTCACAACATAATCACCAGCCATCTCAGGAAGCGCTTCTTCTGAGATATCAGCTAAATCATTTTTCTTTGTTGCTTTTTCTACTGTCTCTGGCATTTTCAAACCAAATGAGTCGTATAAAATCTCACTACCATGACCATATGTCTTACCTAGTACATAGACTTTTTTATCAAAATCTTTGATGATAGACACTGTTGTATCTGCTCCAATGGCATCTTTGATTGCTTTACCATCATCTTTTGTTTTTTGCTCCCAGTCTTCAACCCATTTTTTCGCTTTATCTTCCTTGCCTACAATTTTCCCTAGCGCTAAGTGTTGTTCTTTATAGTCGTGTTTTGCATAATCAAAAGCAACAGTTGGCGCTATTTTTTTCATTTTTTTTAAGTTTTTATCTGTATTATAAGTAATGATTAAATCTGGTTTGAGTTTCGCGACACTTTCTACATTTTCAGCATCTACCTTCTCAACATCTTTAAATTTTTCTTTTAATACTTTACTGCCATCAACGATATTCGCAACACCTACAATATTTGCATCAAGTTGTTTTAAACCACCTGCATATGTTGCACCTAAAACGACAATACGCTTAGGATTTTTAGGTATTTTCACTTTATCTCCTGAATCTTGTTTGTAAGTTGTTTTTTCGCTATCTTTTTTAGACGACTTGTCTTCTGAGGCATTGCTACATGCTGCAAGTATAAGCACCAACACTAACAAAGGTAATAATAGTTTCTTCATTGTTTTTGTCCCCTTTTTTTATAGTATTTTAAATTATACAGGAAGTTATATTAAACACAATCATATATAAAGAATTACTATTTAAAATTCTAAATGATTGTAAATGTTATATAAACAAACAGTTATTTTCTTAATATATAGAAAGTAACTGTTTTGTATATTCATGTCGTTGATCACTAAATAAGTCCTCTATATTAAAATCGTCTACAATGATGCCTTTTTTCATTACAATAACTCTTTGAACCAAATGATTTAAAAAAGCAATATCATGCGAAATCATTAACATGCCTTTTTGTGTTCTGTGATGATAATCTTTCAGAACTTCAATCATTTTTTGCTCCGCAATAACATCTAAGCTGGCTGTAATTTCATCACATAGAAGCATATCTGGTTCCAACATAAGTGTGCGTATTGTATTAAATCGCTGCAATTGACCACCGCTTAATTCATCAGGTAACCTATCCAACAACTTAGCATCTAATTCCATAAATGTCATCAATGCTTTCATTCTTCGATTTACATCACTCGTAACAGTGTCTTTATAATACTGTATAGGCTCTGCTAAGGATTTCTTCATATTAAATTTCGGATTAAAACTGTCATATGCATGCTGAAATATAGGTAATAATGTTAATCCGTGCGTGCTGATTAGACCTTGATTAGGTTGAAGTAAACCTAGCATGAGATGCGCTAAAGTTGTCTTTCCTGAACCACTTTCACCTACAATACCAATAATTTCCTCCGCTTTTATGGTCAGGTTAATATTAGTTAAAATAGGCTCTTGATCGTATTTAAAGTTTATTCCTGTTAATTCAATCATAATCATTCTCCCTTCTTAGCTGGCTACGGGAATTAAATAACTTCAAGCTATAAGGGTTTACATTGTGATTTTTAAAGGCTTTAACATGATTAGAATCTATCACTTCTCCGTGGTGTATCACATTAATCCAGTCACTAAAATCTAAAACATGTGATAAATTATGTGTAATTATTAATAAAGTCACTTGATGCACTTCCGCCAAATGTTTAATTAAGTTCATTACATTATAACCCGTTATCGCATCTAATGATGATGTTGGTTCATCAGCGATAATGACTTCTGGATTCAACATTAAAACACTCGCAATTTGCACCCTAGCAAGTTGGCCTCCAGATAAGCTAAAACAGTATCGTTCCATAACTTGATCAGGTGCTAAATCTACCCATTGTAATGCCTTTGTGACAAATTGCTTTGCTACTGTTTTTTTTACTTTATAGTGCATTCTATAAATAGCTATAAGTTGCTTACCAAGTTTTGTATGATCATTAAAACTGTGTGTATAGTCTTGAGAAATAAAACCTATATCTTTGCCTAATAAAGTATGCATATCTCTGACATTTTGCTTTTTGTAATATAGTGCATCGAAATCCATATCTAATGCGTGTGGTACACGTTGAACGAGTGCTTTGGCAGTTAAACTTTTGCCTGAACCACTTTCGCCAACTAGGACATTTACTTTACTTTGTTTTAGCCCTAGATTGATATTATGGATGAGTTCAGTTCCTGAATTATCTTTAATTGATAGATTGGATATCTCGAGAATATTAGTCATCCAAATCACGCTTCCCTTTTAATAATTTATCTCGTAATGCATCACCAGCTAAATTGAATAATAAAATTGTTAGTGTAATTAAAGTTGCTGGAACAATTAATAGTAATGGATAAGCGCTGATATAGTCACGTCCAGCATTAAGCATTGCACCCCATTCAGGTGAAGGTGGTTGCGCACCTAGTCCTAAAAAGGATAGTGATGAAATATAAAGAATGATTTTACCAAAATCCACAGTCATCAGCACAATAACAGATGGCGTAACTTGTGGTAAAAAATGTTTCCAAATAATTGTACGCGTTGGCACATTAAATAGCTTAGCCATTTGTATATAAGGTTTCATCATTTCACTGCTTACTACAGAACGTGTAAGTCTTGTATATGTCATCCATTTAATTATTGTAATAGCGATGACTAAATTCCAAATACTTGGTTTAAAAAAGCTAGCAAATGCAATCATCAATACAAATTCCGGAATACTTAGTCCAATGTCAATTAAACGCATAATCACTGTATCAACGATGCCCTTTTTATATCCTGCTAGAAGTCCGAGTGGGACACCAATAATTACCGTAACAAGTAATGTAATCAAACTAATGAGTAAAGTGTACCTTGCCCCAACGATAACTCTCGATAATAAATCTCTACCATAATCATCTGTTCCTAACCAGTGGCTCAAACTTGGCATTTCCAAAGCATTATCTAAATGTACTTCTAACGCACTATTAATTGAAACAAAAAATTGCGCTATTATAATTACGATGAGATAGAAGGCGAAAGCATAGAAAATGAGATTGTGTTTATTAATATGTTTCATTACCTCTCACCATCCTGACGCTCTACTTTAGTCTTTTTACGTTTTTTATCGTATCGACGTTTTGGATCTAACCATAATAGCAGTATGTCACTGATAGTGTTAGCTAGAACTACAAAGAAGCCGATCATAAGGACTGCCCCTTGCACAACAGGATAATCCCTTGCTCTAATACTATCAACTAGGAAATGGCCAATACCTGGTATGCTAAATAAGTTCTCAATAACAACTGTGCCTCCGATAAGACTCCCTATAGACATACCCAAGACTGTAACAACCGGTATAATAGCAGGTTTAAACAAGTCTTTCCATAAAATATAACGTTCAGACATCCCTCTGAGTCGAGCCGCTTCGACTTCTTTTGATTGGTAAAGTTCTACTAAATTAGAACGCATTAACCTGACATAATAGGCGCTCATACCTACACTAAGTGCTATCACAGGTAATACGTACCCTGCTAACGAATCTAATCCAGATGATGGAAGTAAGTTGAGTTTTTGAGCGAATACATATATCAATAAGGTTCCCAAAAAAAAGGAAGGTATACTAACAGTAAAAGATGTAACTGTCCGTATCAATGTATCAATCCAACTGTGATAGTATTTCGCTGCAATAATACCTAATGGTACTGCTACAATAAAAACAATAATAATAGTCAAAACAGCAATGAATGCTGTAGGTGGCGTATAATAAATCAATTCATTGATTACAGGTTCACCTGTTTGATAACTCGTACCAAAGTTCAATTGTACAATTTGCCCTAACCATTGAATGTATTGGATGACTACGGGTTGATCTAAACCTAATTTTTGTTTGGTGGCTTCAATTTGTTCACTTGAAACGTTAGCTACATCTAAATGTAAAATTTTGTCGACTGGGTCTCCTGGCGTAAGCTTCATTAATATAAAAGTGATAGTAGAAAGGACAAACAATACAATGATCATTTGTCCAATTCTATAAAATATATTTTTTAATATCATTGTTTTTTATCCACTTTATAATCGATAAGGTAGACGCCTTCAGGTGTTGCTTTTAAGTTTTCTACATTTTTACTCATACCGACAATATTATCATTATATGAAATATAGCTATTTGCTAAGTCATTGCTAGTTATATCAATAATTTCATTTGTTAAACGATTACGTTCATTTGTATCTACTGTTTTATTAAATTGATTTATTAGCCCAGTCACTTTTTCATTATCATAATCACCTGCGTTAATCGCACCTTGTGGTTTATACGCTTGGTTGAAGAAATAACCTGTGTCTCCTCTTGGAATCGTACCAAAGCTATAAAGTGATGCGTCCCACTGACTTTTATCTTTCAGGTAACCTTGGATGTCATCCACATTACGTAATTTAATATCAATATTTGCTTTTTTAGCATCTGATTGGATGACTTGTGCAATTTTCGGAAGCTCTGGACGCCCATTATATGTTGAGACTGTTAATTGTAATGGATGTTCTTTTGTATAGCCTTCTTTTTCCATTATTTTCTTAGCTTTATCTATATCTTGTTTCTGTATTTGTTGATCCTCTATGAAATCTAATTTTGTATTGAAAGGTCCAGTCGCTGGTTCAGCATGACCTTTAGACACATTTTTAGCAATACTTTCACGATCTATTACTTTATCGAGTGCTTCGCGTACAGGTTGAGTCATCTTATCACTTGTATGGTTATATAAGAGTAAGCCTGTTCTAAATCCTGAGACACTTGATACATTTGTTTTATCATTCTCTTTTAGCGTTTTCACTTTTTCAACAGGTACATCTGTCATGACATCTGCTTTACCTGATTCTAAATCACTTGTACGTGCGTTACCATCCTCTTGATATGTAACATTGATATGCTCTAGTTTCGGTTTACCTTGCCAATAATCCTTATTCTGATCTAACTTAATTTTTTGAGATTGCTTATAGTCTTTAATTTGATATGGCCCAGTACCAACAGGGGTTGTATTAACATCGCCCGCTGCTTCCGTATCATAAATCGCTGAAAATGGACTAGCAAGCTCTGAAACTAATTCAGGATATGCTTCTTTTGTCGTAATCGTAACATTTTGTCTGTCTACTTTAATGTCCTTGATAGGAAGTGAACCTTTTACCAAGTCACTTTTCTCAATACTTTCTTCCAAACTAGACTTCACTGCTTTACCAGTCACTTTTTTACCATTTTGAAATTTAATATCATCTTTTATTTTCAAATCTAGTTGAGTTGGTGACTTTTGATTATACGATTCAACTAATAATTTTTGAACTTTTCCTTCGGCGGAGGCTTTAAACAAAGATTCTGCTGCACCAATTTTCACTGGCACATCTGTTTCATAAGGGGCAATTGAAGTTGTTTTTAGAGGTAACTCAATGTCTAATGTGTTTGCTTTAGATTGATTTCCAGATCCACTGCAACCTGCTAAAGTAATTGCTGCGGTTGCAAACAATACAACTATTCTTTTCATTTACATTCCTTCTTTCTAAAAAATTACTCTTAAAATCAATTAGAAATTTATATTAAAAAACTCAAAACAATATGGTTAACTACACTTTTAATCATATTGTTTTAATTTTTAATGTTATATCACTCTATTTCTTGTTCTTTCATTTGATTACCCGCAAATAACATAATCCACGTAGCAATAATAAATGGCAATGTAAATACCGGCAAGCCAAATGGCGTTAATAACGTAGTCATGCCTGCATGTAATACGACAGTTAGCAGAATGCCTAACACAATACTTATATAACGCGGAATCCTAGTACTAAATGCTACACCTAAAGCTAACACTGTAAGTATGACATTATAACCAAATAGACCATCATTAATTTGGTCGTGATTACCACCAAGAACCGTGACTGCTGCAAAACCTATAATATTTGCAATTATTGCAAATATACCTGCTTTTCTAGAGGCAATAAAAATACCAACAAGAATTAATATACCTGCGATCATATTTTTGAGTAAAAAGATTTCACTGAAACCCGTTAAAAATGCACTTATAAAATCGATACTATGACCAGAAAACTTAATTTCCTGAACAACATTCGGCAATATATTAACATCTGCGTTCACAAATTTAAATTGGAATGACATGAGTAATACAATCCAACTTACAAATACATATGGCATTGTTAACATTGGCACACCAAATGGTTTGAAAAACTCTCTGAATGCCGAACCAATGGGCATCGTTATAATAACTGCGAGTAATACAATAACCACACTATACCATTCTGGCACCAAAAATAATGTTAATGCAATCGCAGTCAATACGGGATTGAACCCGGCCAATCCCGTATTGATTTCTTCCTGTGAATAATTCGTGCGTTTTGCGAGCAATAACGAAATGACACTTGCAATTAAAGCCATTAGTCCTACTTTCCAATTGCCTACAAAAATACCTGCTAAAATAAACAACCCTGTCCACGAATTGTTCAGTAATAATACCTGCGCAATATTCTTCAATATTATCCGAATTGCGTCCACATCGTCACCTGATTTCTATATACTTTGACTTAAATAATAATATATTAATATCTACGAAATTTAAAGAGATACATATCATTCATTATAAAAGTCTTTTTTATTTTTCACGCTTGCAAGGGGTTATTCTTGTAGTTAAATTATAATCAGCCTATTATTGAAAATGTGGAGATAAATAACGTACACATATTAATAATTGAAAGGTAGTGAAGCTCGTGCATTTTACTCAACGTGAACAAGATAAGTTGATGTTAGTCGTAGCTGCAGATTTAGCACGCAGACGCCAACAACGAGGGTTAAAGTTAAATTATCCAGAAGCAGTAGCCATAATTAGTTTCGAACTACTTGAAGGTGCTAGAGATGGGAAAACTGTAGCAGAACTTATGAGTTATGGGAAACAAATATTAAGTGAAGATGATGTGATGGAAGGCGTTGCCGACATGCTAACAGAAATGGAAATTGAAGCGACCTTCCCTGACGGAACTAAATTAATTACCGTCCATCACCCAATTGTATAAAGGAGGATTTATATTATGAAACCTGGTGAAATTATAGTTAAACGTACAGAAATAGAAGTAAACAAAGGTCATGAATCCACAATACTTAATGTAAAAAATACTGGAGATCGACCAATACAAGTCGGCTCACATTATCACTTTTTCGAAGCGAATCCAGCGCTAGACTTTGACCATGAAAAAGCCTATGGTAAACGATTGGATATTCCGGCAGGTGCAGCCGTTCGTTTTGAACCGGGTGATGAGAAAGAAATTCAACTCGTTGAATATTCTGGCAAACGAAAAATTTATGGTTTTCACGGTGCTGTGAATGGGCCAATTGATGAATCTCGTGTCTATAGAGATGAAGATTTATCAACAGATGAAGTAAATGAAGATGACGAAAATGCTAATAAAGAAAGTGGGTATAAAGCATGAGTTTTAAAATGACGCAATCACAATATACAAGTCTTTATGGTCCAACTGTTGGTGACTCTGTAAGACTTGGAGATACAAATTTATTCGCAAGAGTAGAAAAAGATTACGCAACGTATGGTGATGAAGCTGCATTTGGTGGCGGTAAATCCATCAGAGATGGGATGGCTCAAAACCCTAACGTAACGCGTGATGATAAACAAGTTCCAGATTTAGTCATTACAAACGCCTTGATAATTGATTATGACAAAATTGTTAAAGCTGATATTGGTGTCAAAAATGGTTACATCTTGAAAATCGGTAAATCAGGTAACCCTGACATTATGGATAATGTAGATATTATTATTGGTGCTACGACTGATGTCATTTCTGCAGAAGGTAAAATCATTACTGCAGGTGGTATCGATACACACGTTCACTTTATTAACCCTGAACAGTCACAAGTTGCGCTTGAAAGTGGTATAACTACGCATATTGGTGGCGGTACTGGTGCATCTGAAGGGTCTAAAGCAACTACAGTTACACCAGGACCATGGCATCTACACCGCATGTTAGAAGCGGCGGAATCATTGCCATTAAATATTGGTTTCACTGGTAAAGGGCAAGCAGTAAATCACACCGCTTTAGTAGAGCAAGTACATGCTGGTGCGATTGGCTTAAAAGTACATGAAGACTGGGGAGCAACGCCTTCAGCATTAGACCATGCTTTGCAAGTCGCAGATGACTATGATGTTCAAATCGCACTACACGCCGATACATTAAATGAAGCTGGCTTTATGGAAGAAACGATGGCCGCAGTTAAAAACCGCGTATTACACATGTATCATACAGAAGGTGCTGGTGGTGGCCACGCGCCAGATTTAATTAAATCTGCTGCCTATCCAAACATCTTACCTTCTTCTACAAACCCTACGCTCCCATACACAGTAAATACTGTAGATGAACATTTAGATATGGTTATGATTACCCATCACTTAAACGCTGCAATCCCTGAAGACATCGCATTTGCTGATTCACGTATTCGTAAAGAAACGATTGCAGCAGAAGATGTGTTACATGATATTGGCGTATTTAGTATGGTAAGTTCTGATTCTCAGGCTATGGGTCGTGTCGGTGAAGTGATCACACGTACTTGGCAAGTTGCGCACCGTATGAAAGAACAACGTGGTGCATTAGAGGGAGACAGTAAACATAATGACAATAATCGTATCAAACGTTATATCGCTAAATATACGATTAACCCTGCAATTACACATGGTATTTCAGATTATGTTGGCTCTATTGAAGAAGGCAAACTCGCCGATATTATCATGTGGGAACCTGCTTTCTTTGGCGTAAAACCAGACGTCATCCTTAAAGGCGGACTCATTAGTACAGCCATTAATGGTGATGCTAATGGTTCTATCCCAACTTCCGAACCATTGAAGTACCGTAAAATGTACGGACAATTAGGCGGCAATATGCAAAGTACTTCAATGACTTTCGTATCTTCAACAGCATATGAAAATGATATTGATAAAGTTCTCGGCTTAAAACGTAAAGTGAGACCTGTTCGCAATATCCGTAAGTTAAGTAAAGCAGATATGAAAAACAACAATGCAACACCAAAAATAGATGTTGATCCACAAACATATGAAGTATTCGTAGACGGTGAAAAAATCACAAGTGAACCAGCTACAGAACTACCGTTAACTCAACGCTATTTCTTATTCTAGGAGGTAAAAAATGATCATCGAAGAAATTGTAGGAAATATCGCTAACATTGCTGATAGTGAAAAAGGTAAACATACAGAAAAAGTATACTTGGAAAACTCTGATTTAGTTAAACGTATTCAACGTGTAACGACAGACCATGGTAATGAAATTGGGATACGTTTAAAACAACCTATTGATTTACAATATGGCGATATTTTATATAAAGACGATACCAATATGATTATCGTAGATGTAAATTCTGAAGATTTACTCGTTATTAAACCACGTTCGCTTCAAGAAATGGGAGATATCGCGCATCAACTTGGAAACAGACATTTGCCAGCACAATTTACAGAAACTGAAATGCTTGTACAATACGACTACTTGGTCGAATCATTATTAAAAGATTTAGGGATTCCATACGAGCATGAAGATCGTAAAGTAAATAAAGCATTTAGACATATAGGTCATTCACATGACTGATCATGCACACCTACGTCTGTTTCAATTTTGTGATTCTCAATTCCCGACTGGTGCATTTAGTCATTCTTTTGGTCTCGAAACTTATATTCAACGTGACACAGTCCATGACGAAGAAAGCTTTCAAAAATGGCTCGCGTTATTCTTAAACGAACAATTGACATACGCAGATGGCTTAGCAATGCGCCTAGTCTATGATGCGCTTGATCAAAATGATTCAGAAGCTATATTGCGATTAGATAAAATTCTTTTCGTACAAAATTTACCAAAAGAAACACGACAAGGTTCAAAACAAATGGGTAATCGCATGGTCAAACTCGCTTCCGAGCTTTATGATAGTGACTGGATTGACTGGTACAATGCGCAACTAAAAGAGAAAAAAGCTAATTTGCATCCTGCTATTTGTTTTACAATGCTTGGTCATCATTTAGGTGTCGATATCGAGACAATTATTGATTATTATTTATATCAAAACGTGTCTAGTTTAACTCAAAATGCTGTACGTGCAATTCCTTTAGGGCAAACTGCTGGTCAACGCATTGTCCATCATATGATTCCACTTATGAAAGAGACAAGAAACAGTATCTTGACATTGGATGAATCCCAATTAGGTATTACTGCGCCAGGATTAGAAATCAATCAGATGGAACACGAGAACGTCAATGTAAGAATTTTTATATCTTAGGAGGACAATTTTTATGACAGAGACAGTTAAAATAGGTATCGGGGGCCCTGTCGGTGCAGGTAAAACCCAACTTATCGAGAAAATTGTTAAACGTTTAGCAAAAGACTTGAGCATTGGTGTTATCACTAATGACATATATACAAAAGAAGATGAAAAAATATTAGTTAACTCAGGTGTATTACCTGAAGATAGAATTATCGGTGTTGAAACGGGTGGATGCCCACACACAGCAATTCGTGAAGATGCGTCAATGAACTTTGCAGCAATTGATGAATTAAAAGAACGCAATGAAGATATAGAACTTATTTTCATTGAGTCTGGTGGCGATAACTTAGCTGCAACTTTCAGTCCAGAACTCGTTGACTTTTCAATTTATATTATTGATGTGGCGCAAGGCGAAAAAATTCCACGCAAAGGTGGACAAGGTATGATTAAATCTGACTACTTTGTAATCAATAAGACTGACTTAGCGCCTTATGTTGATGCATCATTAGAACGCATGGCAGAAGATACAAAAGCATTCCGTGGTAACCG
Organism: Staphylococcus sp. NAM3COL9; assembly: GCF_001431205.1. Lineage (GTDB taxonomy): Bacteria > Bacillota > Bacilli > Staphylococcales > Staphylococcaceae > Staphylococcus. The sequence continues at coordinate 425,490 of NZ_LGPC01000016.1, forward strand.
CCCATTCACTTTTACAAATCTTAAAACTGATGATGGCTTAGACGATGTACTTGAGTGGATTGAACAAGATGTATTTCTTAAAGGATTAGCTTAATGTCTGCGTCAAATCCAAAATGGACTGGCCAATTAGATTTAACTGTTTTTAATAATGGGAAAAAATCTGTTGCGCGTGACATCTTTTTTGAAAGAGCGTTAAAAGTAATGCGTCCAGTCTACTTAAACGGCTCTGATATCCCCACATTTTATATTGTAAACGTAGGTGGCGGTTATTTAGATGGTGACCGCTATAACATGAACTTTAATATAGACACTAATGCGAAAGTGATATTAACTTCGCAAGGTGCAACGAAGATTTATAAAACGTTAAATGATCATGTGGAACAATATCAAAATTTCAATATTAAAGATAACGCTTATGCAGAATATGTAGGCGATCCAATTATCGCTTTTGAAAATGCCAAATTCTACCAACATAACACGTTTAACTTGAGTTCAACAGCATCTTTATTTTATACAGATATTTTAACACCAGGGTATTCTAAAGAAGGCAAAGCCTTTAGCTACACTTATATGCATTTATTAAATGAAATTTATGTAGACGATAATCTCGTTGTATTTGATAATATGTTACTTGATCCAACTAAAAATAAAGTTGATGATATTGGTTATATGGAGCATTATAGCCACTTGGGTTCTTGTTATTTTATCCACCCAGATGTTAACCAAAAATTCATAGATAACGTATACGATCAAATTAAACACTTGCAACAAGAATATGATTGTCGCTTTGGTATTACACACTTACCAACACATGGTTTTAGCATTCGTATTTTATCTAACAAAACGCAAGTAATCGAAAAGATTTTAACAACATTACAAACTTATGTTGTTAAAGAAATCTTCGATCGTGACGTTGACTTTTTAAGAAAATATTAGTCTTTAATCCCCCTAATTACATTTTATGTACTTAGGGGGATTTTTAAATTAAATCAACATTTTAAATTTGATTTCATATGGGACAGATACACCAATTATATTTACTTAGCACAATCTAAAGAATTACAGTCTGAGATTGCAACTACGGAAAGTGTGCGAATTCATCGTATGTGCTATCGATATTAAAAAAGCCTCTAAGTACTCAAAATGTACTTAGAGGCTTTTTTAATATATATAATTTTTTTGAACTACAGAACACAGGTTTAAATTAAATTAAGTAACCAAACTAAACTTATCACTAATAAAACAATCGTAACGATATAAATCAATAACTTTTGCCCTTTAGTTAAAGTTTTTTCTCCGTCCGTAAACAAACTAAATAACGAACCATCCTTGCCCATTAATAATGCGATAGAATAAATAAGTAAGACTAAAGATAAAATAAATAATATTAATGCAACAAATACCATAATAGTACTACTCTCACAATACAATCTGTTTTTCTTAGTTCTGTGACTTTTCATTCTATCTTAATATTCAAATTTGTAAAATAAAGCCCATATAAATAGTCATCATGATTTTAATTCTATTATGTTATGGTAATTCCCCTTTTTTCTCTAATCGTTTAACTTTAAATGGTGCGTAAATTAACACCACAATTAATACTAATCCTAAATAACCAATGAATGGATAAAAGAATGACATTAAGTCTGTAAATCCTGCAAAGCTTACTGCAAATCCAATTAAAATAGATACTAAATAAAATATTTTAAACTGTATTGTTTCAGGAGTAGTAAAACGAGTAGCAAGTGAATAGAACATACCTAAACATGTATTAAATATCATTAAATAAATAATAATAGACATAAATATACCTAAAATTGGTGATATGTCATTTACGAGACCTAACATCGGCATTGGTAAATCTCCTACCGTTTCAATTTTAGAAAGTATCGCAAAATGACTTATCATAATCATTATACCTAAAACGAATCCTCCGACGAAGCCACCCCATGCAGCTATCTTAGGATTTTTCTCACTACCTCCCATAACGATTGCCATAGTTGCTCCTAAACTGATGTTTAGCGAAACGTAGTTAACACCTGAAATAAACCAATTCGGCACAGCTGATGTGTGTCCTTTAGCTATGTCAGTAAGTTCATTATATGTACCTGACATTGTAAACAAGCAATAAACCGCAACAACGAGAATAGCTATAATCAATAACGGTGTAATATTACCTATAACTTTAACAACATTATCTACACGTAACATACCGCATAAAAATACTAAAAGAACCATTAATAGTGTTCCAATTACTGCCGGTATACCAAACTGTTGTTCAAAATTCGAGCCGCCACCTGCAAGCATTACGACACCAAATCCAAACAAAGCGATGATGAGTACAATATCTATCACCCATGCAAGCACTTTACCAAACAATTTACCACCTGTTAATTTATGTATTACATCATTATGACTCTGTGCTTTAAACTTACTACCTAGCCATACAAGTACCATACCAATATATGAAAATAACATGGTTGAAACAATTGCTGCAAATATACCCATCTTACCGAAACTAGTAAAATATTGTAGTATTTCTTGTCCTGAAGCAAATCCAGCACCTACAATTATACCAATTAAGGCACTACCTATTAAAAATACCTTCTTCATAGTAATCCCCTTTGTTAATAGTAATATTAAAAAAATTGTAAAATCATCATTGTGAAATAGAACGCATTACATTCTATAACCCCTTTGTACATATCTATAAAATGAAAATCCATATAGTCTTCCGCAATAATGAAAACGTTTACATATTCATATTAACTCACTTGGCTTTACTTTTCAAACCACTAAAAATCCTTATCATTGACAGTTTTACACTATATAACACTCTATTTTTAACTAATAATAATATCATTATAGAGAAAACAAATATTTAAACTTTCCACTATAAAACTGATACAATTATATAGTCCAAGATTAAAAAAATTATAGGAGTGATCTCATGGCAGAAGAATACATATATAGAAATACCGTCCAACCATCATGGATTGATCGTAATAATCATATGCACGATGCACAATATTATTCGATTTTCAGTGATGCAGTTGTTGGTTTTTTTGAATCTGTAGATTTATCAATTTCATATCGTCCTAGTCAAGAAGTAACGATATTTAGTATGGAAGCGCATATTTCATTTTTAAAGGAATTATTACTAGATGATTCCTTTTATATTAAAATTCACATTTATGATTATGATGCCAAAAGAGTTCACCTCTTCTTAACAATATATAATCAACAAGACGAACGTAATGCTACATATGAAGTAATCATGATGGGTGTAAGTAATCAAACACGTCGCAGCATGCAGTTTCCTCAACCTGTTTATGATAAAATTAAAGCTTATTTTGATCGTCAACAATCCTTCGAAGCACCTAAACAACTCGGTCATGTGATTGGTATTCCTAAAAAATAACTATGCGATACATAGGAGGTTTATATTGTACTTAAACTTAAGTTCAATAAACCATCTATCCAATATAACAGGCAAAGGCTCCAAACAATACCACATAGACTATTATCTTATATAACAAAGAGAGTCTCCAAATGATTGGAGGCTCTCTTATTAATTAGTTTAAGTGATTTAAGGCTTGTTTTAAATCTGCTACTAAATCTTCAGTATCTTCAATTCCAACAGAAAGACGAATTAGTCCATCTGCAATCCCTTCTTTGGCACGGATGTCTTTAGGAATCGATGCATGTGTCATTAATGCTGGTACAGAAATCAAACTTTCTACTGCGCCTAAACTTTCAGCTAATGTGAAATATTGTGATTCACGGATAACTGCTTTGGCACTTTCTATATCCTCAACTTCAAAAGCAACAACGCCAGTATGCCCTTCTGATTGTGCTTCGTGGATATCATGGTTTAAATGTTCAGCAATGCTTGGATGGAATACTTGTTTAACATTTGGGTGTTGTTGCAACATTTCAATAATTGAAAGTGCATTACGCTGTACTTGTTCCATTCTTAGCCCTAATGTTTTAATGCCACGAATTAATAAATAACTATCTTGTGGTCCCAACACGCCGCCTGTTGAATTTTGAATGAATCCAATACGCTCACCTAGGTTCTCATCGTTTGTAGCAACTAGACCTGAAACGACATCACTATGACCGCCAATGTATTTTGTGGCTGAATGCAATACGATATCAATACCCAATGTTAATGGATTTTGGAAATATGGTGTCATAAACGTATTATCAACAACTGATATCAAATTATGTTTCTGTGCAATTTCTGATGATTTTTTAATATCTGTCACTCTTAACAATGGATTTGAAGGTGTTTCAATATATAACATCTTTGTTTCTGGTTTAATATATTGTTCCACTTCATCTATATGTGTTGTATCGATGAAATCTGCTTTTATTCCAAAACGTGAAAATACTTTTGTTAGTGCTCTATATGTGCCACCATAAACGTCGGAATTGATTAATAAATGATCTCCTTCATCTAATAACATAATCACTGCAGATATTGCTGCCATACCAGAACCAAATGCATAACCATATTGACCATGTTCTAAATCAGCAATTAAGCCTTCTAATGAACTACGTGTTGGATTAGCTGAACGAGAATATTCATATCCTTGTCTCATATCACCGATGTCATCTTGCATAAATGTACTTGTTTGATAAATAGGTGTAGTTACAGCACCTGTATATGGATCTGTAGTAGATCCGCCGTGAATTAATTGTGTTTTTTTATTCATTAATGATTCTCCTTATAATTAAAGATTTGTTGTGACATGTATCGATCACTACCATCAGGAAAAATCGTTACAATAACGCCACTATTGATATGTTTTTTCACTTCTAATGCACCTTGTAAGACTGCGCCAGAGGAACTCCCTACAAGTAAGCCTTCTCGTTTTGCCAATAATGCTACATTTTCAAAAGCTTCTTTATCAGATACTTTAACAATATCAGAAACTAAGGATTCAGGTAAAAACTGAGGCCACTTTTCAGAACCGATACCTTCAATATCATGAGCATGTTGAGCTCCTCCACTTAATATAGAACCTTCTGGTTCAACAATGACATTCTCTACATTAAAGGAAGTTAAGTGCTCTGCAACACCTGTAAATGTGCCTCCCGAACCTATACCTGCTACAAAATAATCTATTTCTGGCAATACTTCTGTAATTTCTTTACCCAATGTTTCTAAATATGCTTTGGGGTTGTTAGCAGATTCAAATTGATTTAAATAATGTGCACCCGTTTGCAATTCAAATTGCTTTGCTGCTTCTTGAGCACCTTGCATGCCTAGTGCTTTCTCAGTTCTTCTAACCTCAGCACCTAAGGCTTTAATAATGGATATTTTTTCTTCTGCAAAACCTACAGGTGCAAAAATCACTGCATTTATATTATGATGGTTGGCTGCAATAGCTACGCCAATACCCGTATTGCCTGCTGATGCCTCTACTACAGTTCCACCTTTTTTTACTAAGTTGTTCTCTAAAGCTTTTTCAATTAAATACTTCCCAAGTCTATCTTTAATACTACCACCAGGATTGAATTGTTCTAATTTAGCATAAATTTGAACATCCTCATTACTAAAATATTTTAATAATACCATAGGCGTATTGCCGATTAAATCATATGCAATCATTATAGTCCTCCACACACAGGTGTTTTTAATGTTTTATCCATTCCTTACTATACTGATATGAATTATAAATAATTCGAACCCTTTTTGCAAATTTTATAATTAAAGTATTGTAAAACACCTAAAATAAATCCTTACTTTTTTAATAAGAATACTTGAATTCGCTATATAGCTCTTGTATAGTATTAGTTATCAGAAAATTCAAATTTATGGGAGGATTTACATTATGAGTCAGAATTCATGGCATTTAGATACATTATCAATTCATGGTGGTCAACAAGTGGATGATTCAAAATCACGTGCAGTACCTATCCACCAAACAACAAGTTATGTATTTGATAGTACAGACCATGCACAAAAATTATTTTCGCTACAAGAGGACGGTAATATTTACACGAGAATTATGAACCCAACACAAAATGTCTTTGAAGAACGTATCACGGCTCTAGAAGGTGGCGTTGGTGCTTTAGCTACTGCTTCAGGACAAGCAGCAATACATCTTGCATTATTAAACATTGTTGAAACAGGTGACGAAATTGTTGCTTCTTCAAACTTATACGGTGGTACGTATAATTTATTAAAAGTGACATTTAAAAAATTAGGCATTAAAGTACATTTTGTAGATCCTAGCAATCCTGAAAACTTTAAAAATGCTATTACAGATAAAACAAAAGTTGTTTATGCAGAAACAATCGGCAACCCTCGTATAGATGTTCTGGATATAGAAGCTGTTGCAGATATTGCACATGATAATGGTGTTCCGTTAATTGTTGACAATACATTCCCAACGCCTTATTTATTACGTCCATTTGAGCATGGTGCTGACATTATTGTTCATTCAGCCACTAAATTTATTGGTGGACATGGTACTTCAATCGGCGGCGTCATTGTTGATAGTGGTAAATTCAATTGGGATAATGGTAAATTCCCTGGCTTAGTAGAACCAGACCCTAGTTATCATGGTGTCTCTTATGCGAAAGATGTAGGAGAAGCTGCGTATATCACTAAAGCACGTGTTCAATTATTACGTGATTTAGGTGCATCTGTATCACCTTTCAATGTTCATGAATTCTTAATTGGCTTAGAAACTTTACATCTACGTATGGAACGTCATTCAGAAAATGCTTTACGTATCGCACAATACTTAGAAAAACATCCAAATGTAACATGGGTAAACTATCCAGGTTTAGAAAACAATGCTTATAATAAATTAGCTCAAAAATATCTACCAGATGGCCAAGGCGCTATACTTACATTCGGTGTTGATGGTTCTGTAGACGATATTGCTAATTTTGTTGAAGGATTAGATTTATTCTCACACGTAGCAAACGTTGGTGATTCTAAATCATTAATCATTCATCCTGCCAGCACAACACACTTGCAATTGTCACCAGAAGAACAAAAAGCTTCAGGTGTACTTCCAGAACTTGTAAGATTATCAGTTGGAACAGAAAAAGTAGAAGATATCATTTCAGATCTTGATAAAGGTTTTAAAGCATCACTTGGAAATTAATGAAAAAATTTTCCTTAGTGATGCTTATGCAAAAGCCTAGCTTTTGTAATCCTTAATTTCACTTGGAAGATAACATTAAAAGTCACTAGAAAGCAAGTTCACACTCTGAAAATATATAACGTCAAAAACGCCCAACATAGATATGTTTGGGCGTTTTTAGACTGCGCGTTATTATCCCATTCCACAAAACGAAGACGCCTGCGTGTGTAATTTTATATTTCAACTTCTATATTCTATTAATAAAGGTATTTACCTTTGTGTTTGTTAATTAATATTGGGATAATAACAATAATCGTTCCATAAGTTGGAGGTGTATGTTTGGATAATCAAAAAGATCAAATAACCATGAATGTCATATTACTTACCGGTAAAATACTTTTATCTTCTGGCGCTGAAGTATCACGTGTTGAAGATACCATGCGTCGCATAGCAATTTGTATGGGCTATTACAATAGCCAAGGATATGTCATAAATGTGTTCATCAACTTTTCACTTAGTGAGGAACACGATACGCGCATTTTACGTATTAATAAAAATATCACCAACTTATTGAAAATATTTCAAGTTAATGCAGTTTCAAGAAAACTCACGAGTAATCAATTGTCTATAGAAGAAGCTTATGACCTTTTAAAAAATATAGAACGTACATCATTAACGATTCCATTGTGGAAAAAAGGGATAGCAGCTGGAATTATATCACTGAGCTTTTTATATTTACAAAACGGTACATGGCCAGATGCAATTACCGCAATCATAGCTGGTGCTACAGGATTTTTAATTGTAGAGTACATGCATAGCAAGTCATTAACTATGTTTATACCTGAATTTGTAGCCTCTTTTTTAATAGGAACTATTGTTATATTTGGGTCTAAATTATTTAACGTTGATAATATGTTTGGACCTGCCATGCTTGCTTCAGTTATGCCTATTGTTCCTGGTGTCTTAATTACAACCGCAATACAAGATTTATTTGGCCGTCACATGCTTATGTTTACAGCAAAATTTTTGGAAGCATTAGTTATTGCTTTTGCGATTGGTTCAGGCATAGCAATTGCGTATTCACTATTTTAAGGGGGGTCTTCATGACTATTTTAATTACATTCTTATGCAGTTTCAGCGCCTCTTATTTTTTCAACGTGATTTACGATTCGCATAAAAAGGTGTTTCTTCCTGCTGGATTTGCTGGAGCCATGGGTTATATTGTCCACTTTATTTTAAGCGAGCATGGACAAATGGATACAATATATACAAGTTTATTAGGTAGTTTAACACTAGGTTTAATCAGCCATACTATGAGTCGAATATATAAAGCGCCTGTTGTGCTATTTATGATCCCTGGCATTATTCCACTTGTTCCAGGAAGTATTGCTTTCAGTGCGACACAACAGCTTGTTACGCTTAATTTTACTGAAGCGACTAACACATTCATTCGTGCTATTTTGATAGCAGGCGCAATTGCTTTAGGTTTGTTGATTTCAGATCAATTATCTAAAACGTTGAATATACGAAAATACTTAGCTATTAAAAGAAATAAACTTTAAAAAGACTACACACTATCGTCACATATTTGAAGTATGTGACGATAGTGTGTAGTCTTTTTATTATTCATTCACAAAATATAAACCCGTTAAAACATTAGCTTCTAAGTCACTTATTTTAATACTAATCGGACTATGTCGTATTAAATGGTGTGCTTTAACATATGTTTCTATACTTTCTTTATAAGGCAATGGACTTTTTGTCACGCCGCCTCCTAATACAATATGATAAATATTAAATACACTAAATAAATTTGTACAAAGTTGTTGGGTTAATTTTAAAACTTCTTCAATCATTTGAGTTACTGTTTTATCTTCCCCTTGAACATACATTTCAATAGCTTCTTTCGTACTCACTTCTCTTTGTAAAATATCACTCGCTTTTATACTAATTGCTAACCCGGAAACCTCATTTTCAACACAGCCATATTGCTTACAGACAGGACATTGATAACTACTGTCATTTTTAATTACTGTATGTCCAATCTCACCAAAGTTCCCGTCAACGCCAGAAACTAACTCTCCTTTTTTCATGTAGGCCATGCCGACACCTGTACTAATCGTTAAATAAATGAAATCCTTAGTTTGTGCTTTTATATACTGATGTTCTGCCAAAATTGCAGCATCCGTATCATTAACAAATTGTGGATTGAATTTACTATTTTGCATAATATAAGCACCCGCATTAAACCCCTTATATTTTTGCAAATTGGGTGGATTTAAAAATAAGCCTTGGGTATAATCACATGGTCCTGGCATCGCAATATTTAAAGCAGTCTTATCGACGTCCTTATAATTTGTTAGGTAGTCATTCGCAATACTTATAATTTCATTGAATTCCTTTTCAGGCATATCTTTATTCGTCTTAAATTTTTGGCTCGCTACGATTTCTAATTCTTCATTGATAAGCCCAACAATTGTTTTAGTTCCTCCAATATCAACACAAATTTTCAACATCAGCCACCAACTCCATTATTTATTAATTTATCTTACTTATGTACAAAAAGAGACAAGGGGAAAAACCAGTTTGCCTTGTGACAAATCAAATTTATCCCGCCTCTCCTTATTTATATATGACTGACAATCATCGTCATGTCACCATTAAATTGAATTTCATTGTCTTCTGTTGTCAGTATAAAGTGCATGCCTTTATTTAAACTATAGTCGCTTCCGTCTACAGCGATTTGTCCGCTACCTTCAACAATTGAAACAAGACAGTATTCATGCGGTTTTCTATAATCTAAGTTACCATCAATCACCCAACGTTCAACTGTGAAAAAGTCATTGGACACAAATTGTGTGTACTGCTGTCCTTGAATATTTTCATGTATTGGCATCGTATTAGGTGAGTGTTCTGAAAGATGAATTACCTCTTTACTTTGTTCTAAGTGCAAATCACGTTTGTTTCCGTCTTTATCTATACGATCATAATCGTATATTCTATATGTGGTATCCGAAGACTGTTGCGTTTCTAAAATCATAATACCTTTTCCAATTGCATGTACTGTTCCAGCTGGCACATAGAAGAAATCTCCTACTTGTACTTTTACTGTTTTAAAAAGGTTATCAAATTGTTGTTGATCAATCATTTCATTTAATTCATCCTGATTTTTAGCGTTCACATCATAAATAATCTCTGCATCTTCTTGTGCATCTAGAATATACCAACACTCTGTTTTGCCGTATTCACCTTCATATTTTTGTGCATATTCATCATTTGGATGGACTTGAACTGATAATTTATCATTTGCATCTAATATTTTAGTTAATAAAGGGAATTTAGAATCACCAGTTTCACCAAATAATGCTTTATCTTCATTCCATACTGTTTCTAATGTTTTACCTTTATGTTTACCATTCTCAATTATATTCGGTCCATTAGGATGTGCTGATATTCCCCAACATTCACCTGTATATTCATTAGGGATATCATAATTGAATGATTTTAAAGCCATACCACCCCATATACGTTCTTGAAAAACGGGTTGTAAGAATAATGGCATATGCTCATACCTCCACTTATATTGCTTTTAGTATTTCGTATATTTGTTCTGTATGTGTTGCATCGATTAAACTTTGACGGGTATCATCATCCATTAGCGCTCTAGATAAGCGCTGTAACAATTTCAAGTGTGTATCACTACTATCACTTGGTACTGCAATTAAGAAAACAATTTTTGGTAACGTCCCATCTAAGCTGTCCCAATTCACGCCTTGTTTATTATTCATAACTGCTACGATTGGTTTTTTCACTGCATCTGATTTGGCATGAGGAATTGCAACGTTCATGCCTATAGCCGTTGTCGACTCCATTTCACGTTTTAAGACGTCTGTTTTCAGTCTTTCCATATCTATAATGTAATCATATTTATTTAATTGACCTACAAGATGTTCAATTGCTTCGTCTCTTGTCAATTTCTTCTCTGATATTTCAATAACCTCTTGCTGAAATACTTCAATTTCGTCATCTGTTATTGCTTGGTTACCTTCGATCATTTCAGCGCTATTTTGCGTTGTTACTTCTGTATTATTTTGATTATGTGCTGCCATTCCTGAATCTGTATGTGCGCTATCTCCAGCTATTGCTGGTGTTTTTCTTCTTAGTGTTAACACTGATAACATTGTCACAACACTACCTACAATCACTGCTATAAAGAACCAAAGAACTTGGTCAATACCACCAAGCACTGCTACAATAGGTCCGCCATGCGCTACTCTGTCACCTACGCCACCAATTGCTGCAATCGCCGCAGCAATCATGGCGCCTATCATATTGGAAGGTATAATACGTAATGGATCTTGGGCAGCAAAAGGAATCGCACCTTCCGTTATACCAAATAATCCCATTGTAAATGAGGCTTTGCCCATTTCTACTTCACCTTTATTAAACTTGCGTTTGTTGATAAATGTTGCAAGTCCTAGACCAATAGGTGGCGTACATACCGCAACAGCAACCATACCCATTACTGCATAATTTCCTTCAGCAATCAGTGCTGAACCAAATAGAAATGCAACTTTATTTACTGGTCCTCCCATATCAAAAGCAATCATAGCCCCAATAATCAATGCTAAAATCACAATATTTGTTCCTTGCATACCTTTCAACCATGTCGTTAAGCCTTCAAAAACACTAGCAATCGGCGCACCAATTAGAAAAATAAAAATGAGCCCTACAATAAGTGAAGAAATTATCGGTATAATGATAATTGGCATAATAGGAGCCATTACTTTCGGTATGTTAATATTTTTTATCCATTTTGCAATATAACCTGCTATGAAACCTGCTACGATACCACCTAAGAATCCTGCACCTGCATCGCTACCATAAAAACTGCCATCAGCAGCAATCGCACCACCAATCATCCCTGGAACAAGTCCTGGTTTATCTGCAATACTTACAGCGATATAGCCTGCCAAGATAGGAACCATAAAGCTAAATGCTAAATTTCCAATGTTTTCAATTGATTTCCAAAATGAATCTTCTGGTATTACTAACCCTTCAGGTGTAGCTTTGCCCCCTAAAGTCAATGCAATCGCCATCAATAGTCCACCAACAACGATAAATGGAACCATAAATGAAACACCGTTCATCAAATGTTGATATATCATTTGCACGCCGCTCTTTTGCTCATCATCATCTTGATTAGAAGCTCCTGTCACATTTGCATCATGATGTACGTGCGCATCTTTATCGATAATACGTTGAATGAGTTCTTTTGGTTTATGAATACCTTCTCGAACACTTTCATTAATTAATAATTTTCCGTCAAATCGAGATAAATCTACTTGACGGTCTGCGGCAATGATAATCCCATCCGCTTCTCTAATTTCTTTCGATGTTAAAGCATTTTCAACACCGACGCCTCCCTGCGTCTCTACTTTAATATCTACACCCATTTCTTGACCTGCTTGCTCTAATTTCTCTTGAGCCATATACGTGTGTGCTATCCCATTTGGACACGATGTTATCGCTAAAATTTTCATAATGTCATCCTCCTTACTTATAATTGTAAGCGCATTCAACAATATATAAAAAAGAATAATTGCCGTTAGTAGTGGCAATTATTCTTTCACTAACTGGATTACTTTATCTTTTAAAATTTGATCTTCAAGCACTAACAACTGATCTACATCTTTTTCAGTTAATTTAGCTATCGTATGAATTATTTTTTTCATAGCTGGAATATCTTGTTCTGCTATTGCTAAGAAAAAAACTAATTTCGCCCTATTTTGTTTCCAGCTAAACCCATGCAAATTTTTAAATATTACCACGTGTGATCTCAGTACTTTTTCAGGGTCTCCATGAGGAATACTAATACTATTTCCAATAAAAGTAGAAGAAAACTTTTCTCTTTCTAAAGCACTTTGGATATATTTTCCGGTAACTGAATTGTTTTCTCCAAAAATAATTTGTGCCTGTTCAAATACATAGGATGCTTCTGTTTGCTCTTGTTTGTCTGAGTGTACATCAAATTGAATAGCTGCTAATTCATCATGATTTAGCACAGGATTTTGCTTATAGTGTATAAAGGATTGAATTTTATTGGCATCTTCGTTAGAAAATAATGGGGTAACCTCTATTACTTGCAAAGTGTCTGGTACTTGAGATTTATCTATAAAGTGCGTCGTAATTAAAGCATCAACACCTGAAAAATCATACTGTGACACATTTTCTGATTTTAATGTGTCTATCACATATATCCTATCATCTAAATTTGCTATCTTAGCTTCTAATAAACTTGAAATACCCAAACCATAGTAACAAGTAATTACAATATTAAACCGATTTTTCTCATTACGATCTATGGATGATTGAAAATGTAATGCTAAAAATGCAATTTCATCTTCTACTAGATTTATTTTTGCGTCTTTAGACAGATGATTTACTGTTTCATATAATGTGTTAAAAACAAAAGGATAATGTTTTTTTATATCTTCAGTTAATGGATTGTTAATATAAACATTCTTAGCGATACGTAAATAGGTTCTACTAAAATGTGAATAAATATTGTCACGTAACTCTTTATCTTTTGTAAAATCCACTCCTACACTTTTTTCCATTTGATATATCATTCTATCGATGTAACTTTTAACGAATACTTTTTCTAAACCTAAATCGTATTTATTAAAATAGTAACTAATAAAAAATGAAAATAATTTTGCAGTTTCGTCACTTAGCCCATATGCTAATTTGTGGTTTATTTCGTCTATACAATGCTGTGCTATAATTTGTGATTCTTCATCTACAACCCACGAAGCATCATCGTCATTGTTTCGTTTAAATATAATAATAAGATGTATTAACAATTGCCGAATTCGTATATCCGAAGTTTGTATTTGATAATCACTTAAGTTACTTTTTATAATTTGAAATATCATTTGAATATGTGCTTCTGGTATTTCATTTAGAATGAATTGCTCTACGGTCTGGTCTTTCGTAGAGAGCTGATTTAAATGAAGAATCGCATTTCTTATATTCATTTCGTTACCCTTAACTGTAATACCTTTTTTCTTAGTAATGTTTACATTAATATCAAATGATGCACACCATGATTGTAATCTATTTAAATAGTCATTTACTTCTGATTTTGTTAAATCAAAATCATTTTTCAATTGATCAACGGTCATGGGTTGTTGATGCATTAGCAATTGATAACCTAATTTCAACAGTATTTCGCTTTCTTTATTCGTAAATGCTTTAACGATTTCTGCTAATTGTTCTAAACTATATAAGGTATGATCCATTTTATAGCCTCTACCTTTCACACTAACAATGAGTTCTTCCACTAACTCACTATTAATATACTTAATATCACTTCGTACCGTTCTGTTGGAAACGTTCAAGTAGTTCGCTATTTCATTTGCACTTAAATAATTCTTACTATTATTTAATATTAAACGAATAAGCTTAGCATGTCTTTCTTGCATGGCTGCACCGCACTTTCCACATTCTTACACGCCTTTTTAGTAAGCGTTTTCTATAATATCAAATACATTGTAGCTATAACTCATTATATAATCAAGGCGTTCACTGTTTATATAACGTTACATTAATTTCTCCTATAAATGATTATTTTAAACAAAAAAGAGATAGCAACTGAAATTTTCATTCGTTACTATCTCTTAATTATTAGTTTGTTACATTACTAATTGTTTGTTGTATATATCGATGCGCCTCTTTAAGTTGCTCAATTTCTGTTGGGCTGAGTTGAATTTCAAACCGCTGTTTAATACCTTCACGTCCCACTAATGTAGGTAGACTAAAGGCACTCTCATTCAAACTATATTCATTACTTATTGAAGTTAACGGCATGATGGTCTGCTGGTTTAATGCAATTGCTTGTATCAAATAATTAACCACTTTCGATATCGCTACATTTGTCCATCCTTTTTTATAAAACACATCCATAGATACCTGATCAATTTCTGAAGTTATACGTGCTTTATCGATTGGTGAAGTATGCGTCAATTGTTCAAATTCATCTAATGTCATCCCATAAATTCTAACTTTACTCCATACTGGCACTGCATGTTGTCCATGTTCTCCAATCACAAATCCTTCAACATTCTTAGGATCAACTTGGTAATATTTCGCAATCAATGTTTTAAAACGAGATGTTTCCAAAGATGTTCCAGTACCAATTATTTTATGCGAAGGATATTGAGATGCATTGCTCATGTAAGTAATTGTATCCACTGGATTGGAAACTAAAATAACAATCGCATCTTGTGTCACCTGATTAATTTGTTTCATGACTCCCTCAATCATAATTCGATTACCTTTCGCAAGTAATACACGGTCGCCCTCATTAGGATCTGTTGGAACACTTGCTGCGATTACAATGAATGAGGCATCTGCTAAATCTTCATAATTGCTTTCACGAATATTGATGTGGGTTGAATTAGGTATACCTTGTGTATGCAAATGATCTAATGCTTCACCACTTGCTCTTGCTGTATCCGTATCAATTAATACAATATCCGAGAACAAACTTAAATTTTGGATGTCTGTAAGTACTTGGCTTCCTACTTTACCAAGTCCAATGATTCCTATTTTGGACATTTTATCCCTGCCTTATCTATTAAATATTAATTCACAATACTTTTAACTACTATATAAAATATAACAAATTTACGGTATTTAATTTATTGTGTCATCTGTTACATCTTATTTTTCATACGGAATAACATCTTGACCGTATTCTTTTTTAATAAAGTCTTGTGTATCTTTTGATTGTAGTATCTTAATTAATGTTTGATATTTTTTATCATCTTTATGACCTTTTTGAACGGCGACTATGTTTGCAAATGGTGATGATTTATACTCAACTGCAATCGAATCTTTATGTGGTGTTAGACCATTATCGATAGCATAGTTGGAATTCATAATAACTGCCGCGCCTTCTTTACTATTATATGTTTTAGGTAAAAATTCAGCGCCTTGTTTGTTATTGAATTTTAAATCCTTTTTATTTTCTACAATATCCTCAAATTTTGCATCTTCAATATTTACACCTTTTTTAATTTCAATTAATCCTTTATCAACAAAAAATGATAAGAAACGTCCTTCTTCAGCAGGGTTATTCGATACATAAATTGTTGACCCTTTAGGGATAGCTTTAATATCTTTATATTTTTTACTATAGACACCCATTGGCGTAGTTAATACTTTTCCTACTTCTTCAATATTATAGTTATGATCTTCTTTTTCAGCTTTTAGATAAGGTACGTGTTGGAAAAAATTTGCATCTACATCCCCTTTATCCAATAATTTATTAGGCACTTTATAGTCATTCACTGTCTTGATTTCTAAATCATAACCTTCTTCTTTCATTGCTTTTTTAGCATGTTTAAGTACTTCTCCATGCGGTGCTGGAGACGTTGCTATAGTGATTTTTTTATCCTCGCCTTCGCCCTTTGAATTTCCGCACGCCGCCAATATAACTACTAATACGAATAACGAAACTAAACTTATAACCCTTTTCATCCAATCTCTCCTTATATTTTTTTGATTTACGACTAAAACTATGTATAAAAAAATACTTCCTCTTCATTTTCAAGAGAAAGTATCTACCTTCCCTCATCTTTGAAAGTAAAATTACTTTCTGTGAATTAGCACCATTTCAAAAACGACGGTTGCTGGGCTTCATAGGGCACATCCCTCCACCACTCTAGATAAGAGTAAATCATATGTAATTGATTGTTCTAATCCTAGCATCGCGCTCATGATTAGTCAATGAAATTTTAGAAAATTCTAAAAATTGTTTTTTGAAATTTCGTTCCATGTGAAACAATAATCATTTTGATAATTAACTTTATGCTTTGAGGAATTTAAAGAAAGGATAATACCTTAATTTAATATATACATCTATACTAATAATATAAAATATATATAAAAGTATGCGTATTAATTTTATGAAGTGGTATATATATATTAGCGATATAGAAACAATACATAATATGGGGAGTTGCATAATAATGAGAATTTTAGTCTTAGGCGCAGGTGGTATCGGTGGTTACTTTGGTGGCCGCTTAGCTGAAGGTGGTCAAAACGTTACATTTCTAGTACGTTCAAAAAGAAAATCATATCTAGAACGAAATGGTCTATCTATTCATAGTGAAAAGGGTGACTATCACTTTAACCCTCAACTTATTACAAAAAAAGACCGTGTGAAACCATTTGACGTAGTACTCTTGTCTTCTAAGTCTTATCATTTAGAACATGCCCTTGAAGATTTAACACCATTTGTTAACGGCAATACAGTGATTATTCCATTACTAAATGGAATCGCACATCTACCGCAATTACAATCAACTTTCGGTAAAAATAAAATCATGGGTGGTTATTGTGTCATTGAAACGACTTTAAATCCTGTAGGTGAAATCGTTCATACAAATTCTTTTGACAAACTCTTTTTTGGTGAATTGAATGGCAACCAAAGTGAACGTGCTGAACAAATTGCTCAAGCTTTTTCAAATACTAAAGCTGAATTTATTTCAAGTTCAAATATCCAAAAAGGTATGTGGCATAAATATTTAATGATTACTGTACTATCAAGCCTTACTACACTCATGCATGCACCAATTGGGCCAATTCGTGATAGCGTGGGAGGCGTAGATTTTATTGAGTCACTATACAATGAAGTCGCTTCAATTATGCGTGCACATAGTGCGCCCATTTCAGATAATATCGTCGATCAATATATGAAATCACTGCCAAAATTATCTTATCACTTTAAGACTTCTATGCAACGAGATATGGAAAAAGGGTTAAATATTGAAGCAGATCATTTACAAGGTTATTTGTTAAATTTAGCAGCATCATACCAAATAGATGCACCTCTGCTAACTACTGTTTATCAAAACCAAAAAGTATATAAAGAAATGCTTCAATAATACATTATTGGAGGTTACATAATGAATTCTAATAAACAAGTACATCCATTTGATAAAGCTACACACCTAACTGAAGAAGCGTCAGGTGTTTATAGTGGCCACACGTCCGAAAAGTATGCCAATATGATTGGGCCGTTTGGTGGCGTTATTGCATCTACGTTACTTCGCGCTGTTTTAGAACATCCAGAACGATTAGGAGAACCAGCATCATTAACTATCAACTACGCAGCACCTGTAGCTGATGGTGATTTTAATATTAAAGCAACACCAACGCGAACAAATAGATCCACTCAGCATTGGTATATAGTGCTTTCTCAAAATGATAAAACTGTTATTACTGGAACGGCTATTACTGCTCAACGACGAGATACTTGGTCTTCTACCGAAATAGCGTTCCCTAATGTACCAGCTGCTGAAAAGGTTGAGTTTCCAACAATAGAGGGCGCACCACCTTGGTTACAGAATTATGATATACGAATTATTAAAGGGGCGCCACTCGCGTTATCACAAATACAATCTAACAATGCCCATGACTCTACGACGCTTCAATGGATACAGGACACCCCAAAGAGAAACCTTGATTTTCTCTCACTTACTTCAATATGCGACGCATTCTTTCCACGTATTTGGGTGCGCCGTGAAAAAATGGTACCTATTGGAACAGTTTCACTTACCATTTATTTTCATGTTGATTCAGAAACACTTAAAACGCACGGCAATAGAGAAGTCTTAGGTCATACACGTGCACTTAGATTCTATGATGGTTTCTTTGATCAAACTGGAGAAATATGGAGCTATGACGGAAATTTACTCGCGACGACTAGTCAATTTGTTTATTATAAAGAATAATCTGCTTAATTTTCATAATTCATTTCATGTTTTTAACATTTAAGGTCAAAGACGTACCAAAGGACGTATCGAACGAAGTTAAATAACTTAATAATTAAAAAAGCCTCAACCATTATTGGTTGAGGCTTTTTTAAAACTTTATCCATATTACAATTTTAGTGATTTAATAAAATTAATTATATCTTCAGACATTTCTTCATTGTCTAAAGCAAACTGTATTGTAGTTTTAACAAATCCTGACTTTTCACCTACATCAAAACGATTACCTTCGAAATCGAAAGCATAGACACAATCATCACTATTTAACCGTTCGATCGCATCTGTTAATTGTATTTCTCCACCTGCACCTATTTCTTGGCTTTCTAAATAATCAAATATATCAGGTGTTAATACGTAGCGTCCCATAATCGCTAAATTTGATGGTGCTGTACCTTTTTCAGGTTTTTCTACAAATTGTCGAACACCAAATAATCGATTATTTGACTCTAATGGATCCACAATCCCATATCTGTGTGTTTCACTTTCATTCACGGATTGCACACCGATGATTGCTTTACCAGTTTTGTCATATTGATTCATTAATTGCTTAATTGCTGGTGTATTTGATTTTACAATATCATCACCCAACAATACCGCAAAAGGTTCATTTCCAATAAATTGTTTCGCCGACCATATTGCATGACCTAGCCCTTTTTGTTCTTTTTGTCTTACATAGAACATGTTAGCTAAATTACTTGAATATTGTACTGCATTTAGTAGGTCTCTTTTGCCCTTAGATTTAAGTATCATTTCAAGTTCATTTTGATTATCAAAATGATCTTCTATTGCTCTTTTATGTTTACCTGTAACGATAATAATATCTTCTATACCCGCATTCACTGCTTCTTCAACTATATATTGAATCGTAGGTTTATCTAATATTGGCAACATTTCTTTCGGCATGGCCTTTGTCGCTGGTAAAAATCTTGTACCTAACCCTGCTGCGGGTATAATCGCTTTTTTAATTTGCATAAATTTTCTCCTCTATCTCTATATACACATTTTGCGTTCTATAATTTTAATATTTGTTTAATTTCTATTTTCTAAGTTGTTTCAATAATTCAGCATAATTATTAATTGCTGTTTGATGTTTTAATCGATTATTATTTCTTACATTGTTAAGTGGTTCATCAACAATTTTCATCATGCTTTTCGCAAAATCTGAAATATTATTAGGTTCGGCTAAATACCCGTTCTGTCCATTTTCAATTATTTCTCGTGGACCATATTTAACATCATACGCAATGACAGGACATCCAACTGCTATACTTTCCATAATTGTTAATCCAAATCCTTCAAAACTACTCGTTAATAGAGATGCTCTTGAAGCTTTAAATTCTGCTAATGGATTGGATGTATAGTCATTAATCTCCACGTACTCATTTAAAGCATATTCATTTATTAAATCTTTAATCATTTTTAATTGTCCTGCTTCATCTTTTCCATATAATACTAATTTACTCGTGTAGCCTGCTTCACGAAATAACTTATATGCTTTAATAAGATGATCTAATTGTTTTTGTAACCCAAATCTACCTATATAAATAAATTGATTTTTAAAGTTTGATGGTTCACGGGAAGGCTCTGCAACTTCAATAAAGTGGGGTATTACAGCAAAATGGTCATCTTCAATAGCGTATGAATTTTGTATATCTATTTTTTGATGGTTCGTCAACACTAAATATTTAGTTACGCGTTCTGAATTTGTAAGTGCATATTTATATGACTTTTTCATATTATTGCCGTCTAAATGTGAGTTGTGGAACACCAATATATTTTTCGTATGATTTGTTTGTTGTAGTAATGCCCCATCTAGAAGTCTCGCGTCATTAAAAACAATATCTCCATCTTTAAAACGATTTTGGAAATAATACTGAAAAAGCTGTTTTTCATTTTCAAATGCTTTAAAATGTTTCCCTTCTTTATATAATTGAACTAACAAAAGTGTTGTGTTCTCATCATCAGCAAAAAACTTTTCACAATATTTATTACCTTCTCTGTCATAGAACTTTTCGCTTATTTTTCCATAATTTTTTGTAGAAAAATAAACTTTTTTATGCAATTCCCCATAAGTATTATATTGATGTCTTTCAACTCTTTTTTTACAATATGGTGTCATAAAATCTTCGAATTCTAAAATATCACTTCCTGGTCTGAATTTCCTGTATAAAAAATATGTATCACCGTCATAATAACGGACAACATCCCTATTATTTTTTCGTATTTCACTTGTTAGACCTTCAATATCCCGTTTAACCTCATGATATTCAATTTTGTCACTATTAGAGTATGGATTATATAATAACTTAAAATCAGAAAGCCAATCATAAATATTTTCCACTCTGATTTGAGCATTTAATTTATTATTTTCCACAAATGATTTAATAACATCATAATAATTAGGATTATAATTTGTCGTTAATATTGTGTTTATTTCATTTAAATCATCATGCATTAATTGAATTCTATTTAATAACGCTTTCGTTCTTCCACCATGAACTAGTGGCAATGTTGATGTAATTGTATACAACATTTATAACATTCCTCCGATATCTTCACTTACAATATCGACATTGTACCATATAAAACATATTATTTTATAACATTATTTAATTTCATTTGGCAATTCAATATAGCATGAAATTATATTGAATTCTAACAAAATTATCAAATTTCGTTAAGGATTAAATTAAAACAATACGGGAAGATAGTTATTAAGAAGGTGAAATAATAGTGGATAGAGAAGTAGTTTTTAATTTTGTAAATCGTAAGTATGATGTGAAACCAGATTATCCTTGGAATACTTATTCAAATTTCGCAGCTTTAAGACATAAATCTAACCAAAAATGGTTTGCTTTAGTGATGAATATTACTGAAGATAAATTAGGATTAAATGGGTCTGATGAAATAGATATATTAAATTTAAAAATCAGACAAGAATTCATTGGTCCTTTAAGAAAAAAAGAAGGCTTTTACAAAGCCTATCACATGGATAAATCCAATTGGATAAGTATCAATCTAAATGAGATTAACTCTATAAATCATATTAAAGATTTAATAGCAGAAAGTTATGAACTAACAAATTAAATTTGTACAGTTTCATTGATCATTTTTAATAAGACTTCATACTAATTCAACATAAAAAAACAGGTGAGCATCCTTAATTTATAAGATGCTCACCTGTTTTATTTTAATATTTAATTTTACTCTTCTTTTGCTTCTTTTTGATTCGTACGTTTTTGTAGTAAAATTGCTGTCGCTGCTAAGATTAAGACTAAAACGGCGATACCGATAAGTCCAAGGTATTTAGCTATATTACCAAATACGATACCTACGACTAAGAAATCTGTATCTGAGAATGTCGTTGCTGCGCCACCAAGTTCTCCTAGGAATGGTAAGAACAGTAGTGGTAAGAATGTAATTAACAAACCGTTTAATGCTGAGCCAGCTACTGCGCCTCTAATACCACCACGTGCGTTACCAAATACGCCAGCTGTCGCCCCAAGGAAAAAGTGAGCTACTACACCTGGAAGAATAACTACACCACCAAATAAGAATAAGACGAACATGCCTAAGACCCCAACAATAAAGCTGACAAAAAAGCCAATTAATACAGCATTTTGTGCATAAGGGAAGACTATAGGACAGTCTAATGCTGGTTTTGTATTAGGTACTAATTTTTCAGAGATACCTTTAAACGCTGGTACGATTTCAGCTAATATTAAACGTACCCCTGTTAATATAATAAACACACCCGCTGCAAAAGTAACCCCTTGAATCAGTGAAAACACAATAAAGTTTTGACCATCACTAATTTCTGTATGTACGAAGGTTGGACCCGCAAATAATGCTGCCACAAAATATAGTAATGTCATTGTTAATGAAATACTAATTGTACTTTCTCTTAAAAAGCTTAAGCCTTTAGGAAAATTAATTTCTTCAGTTGATTTAGATTTTCCTTTAAATAACTTTCCAACCTCCCCAGCTGCCCAATAACTGATAGTACCAAAATGACCTAAAGCGACTTGGTTAGTTCCAGTTATTTTCTTCATCGTTGGTTGTGCTAACGCTGGCAACATAGCCATAATCAGACCTAAAATGATAGATCCCGTGATTACTGTCAATGTCCCAGTAATATTACCTACTGACAATAATATGGCTAAAAAGGCTGCCATATAAAATGTATGATGCCCTGTTAAAAAGATATATTTCAAATTCGTAATACGTGCGATAATGATATTAACAATCATCCCAAATACCATAATTAATGCTGCTGTTGTTCCATACTGTTCTAAAGCAATGGAAATAATCGCTTCATTATTAGGTACGACACCTTGCACACCAAAAGCATGTTGGAATATTTTTCCAAATGGTTCTAATGATTGTGTTACAACATTCGCCCCTGCACTTAACACTAAAAATCCAAGTATTGTTTTAATCGTACCGGATGTGATGTCAGTGGCTGATTTTTTCTGCATAATTAGACCTATTAATGCGATTAAAGCAACTAATATAGCAGGTTGACTCAAAATATCAACGATAAAATCTAGTATAGGTTTCATAACATTGCCCCCTTACTTATAATTTATAAAATGTTCAAATCACTCAATCTCTCATTCAATTTATTTTGTAACTCTTCCTTATCTAAAATATTATCTAAAACAATAACGTCTCCTAAATGCTTTGTATTTTCTTCTAAATCTCTACCGCAAATAAATAAATCTGCCATATCAGGACTCGCAGACATGACATCACTGTGTTCAACTTTAACGTCTGATGGTGCATTTAAATTTTTCAAAGATTCCTGTGCATTCATTTCCACCATAAAGCTACTTCCTAAACCGTGACCACATACAACTAAAATTTTCATTTTCATCATTCTCCTTTAAATATACTTATTATTTCATCAATTTCTGTTGCTACTAATAATTTATTAACTGTATTCGAATCTCCTAAGATGGTTGCTAAATTCCTTAAAATTTCTAAATGTCCTTCGTTATCAACAGCGCTTAATACAAACACGAGAGAAGCATGATGTCCGTTCTCAGAAAAGTTAATATGCTGATTCAACTTCAATAAACTTAATCCTATTTTTTTAACATCATCACTCGGTCTAGCATGCGCTATTGCGATTTCAGGCGCTATTACAATATAAGGTCCTAATTCTTCTACGCTATAAATCATCTTTTCAATGTATTGTTGTTTAAAGTACCCTTGTTCTAGCAGAGGTTTAGATGCAACACTGATTGCATCTTTCCAATCATCCACTCGATCTCGTATCTGTACTTTATCCGATGATAAAATTTCCAGACTCATTTTTATCCCCCTTTTTAATGTTGACTTACATCACGAATACATGACATGATACCTGCTATATTTCCAGAAAACAGTGTTGCTCTCGTTGCTTCATCCATGATTAGCTCGCTAAATTGTCGCAAAGCATTTAAATGTATCTGCGGCTGTTCCGTAGCTAATGTAATAATGATATGCACTGGATCATATTGATGATGACTAAAGGTCACACCCGTTTTAAAATGAACTAAACTGAAACCTACAGGTTGTTTAACATGCTTATGATTAGCATGAATCAATGCAATATGAGGACTAATCACCATATATGGTCCAAATGCATCTAATTGCTCAATAATGTCAACAGCATAGGCCTCATCTACGATTTGGTCATTTACAAGCGGTAATACGCATTGTCTAATTGCATCATTTCTTAAAAGTGTCGGCTGTTCAGTCAATATTCGAGATTGTGGTAACACTTCTTGTAACGTTGGTCCTAACCCTTTGACATCATTTACATATCGTTCTCTCGAATGGTTAATAATTTCATTTAATTGCTTTCGATCGTCTTTATTTAAAAATGGTGAAACCCTGATTACTGGTACACTTGCTTGTTCAAAAGGGACAGTAGATATTATATAATCAATACCTTCATGTTTTAGCATTACTTCATCTATTTCATATATAGAATATGCATCTACAATTTCTAATTCTGGATAAATATGACGCATCCTACTTTTTAATAATTGTGAGGTTCCTATACCTGATCCACAAAGTAACATGACTTTAATAGCATTCGTTGTCACTGCTGAAATACGTTCTATCGCAGAAGCAAAGTGCAACGTGATATACGATAATTCATCATCCGTAAAGTGGATTTGGTAATTTTCTTCAATGCCCCATACGTGCCTTTTGATTCCCTTTATAATATGGTGATACTGTGCATGAATCTCCTTATTTAAAGGGTTCGCATGCGTCATATCAAACTTCAATCGATGAATTGCAGGTCTCAAATGTACGATTAAACCATTTTCTAATTTGCTATCAGACATTAAATCCAATCCTAACTCGCCACTCATACGTTCAATCAATTGTTCTGTTAATATCTCTAAATCGTCTATTTGTTGATTGAGTTCATTCACTTCTGACGTTTTAGCACCTAATAAATGTAAAGTAATAAATGCTGACTCACTTTTTGGAAATTCAATTTGAAAAATATCTTCCAATTTTTCTTTAATTTTAAACGCAATATGAAATTGCTCTGTTTTAGAGAGCTTTTCGTACTCCTTATCAGGTATGTCAAAGGAGAAATGTTCATTTGTACGATGAAGGGCAATTAAAATGTGATAAATCAATCCATCAATTGCACTTTGAACCAACTGATACTTCGCATCTAATAATATAGAAGTTACTGTTAAACGAATTTGTTCTAACTCTTTATTCGAAAAAAGTTGATGTCCCATGTGATGTGTGTGGGTTTGAAAATATTCATGTACACGTGTGGCATAGGCTTTACGATAATCATTTTCCTCACCCTGGATCACAAATCCTTTATTTTTCTTGTACTCAAGAAACAAATCATTTTCTTCTAACCAAGATTGAACATTTTTTAAATCTTCAACAATCGTACGTCGTGTTACTGAAACCAAAGTTGCTAATACTTGGGATGATGTGGGTTCAATCGATTCAAACAACTTCAAAGTGATATA
Organism: Staphylococcus sp. NAM3COL9; assembly: GCF_001431205.1. GTDB lineage: Bacteria > Bacillota > Bacilli > Staphylococcales > Staphylococcaceae > Staphylococcus. Next base: position 451,440 of record NZ_LGPC01000016.1, read on the forward strand.
TAATATGCGTTCTTTCTTTGAATAATGCAGCGATGTCCCTGTATATTTTGGCTCTAATGTTGCCAGCTGAGGCGCTGTTGTTGTAATCTTTATCCCATCATATTTATTCCGATGTATCGTTAAATCTAACTTATCTTCCATAGTTTCAATGTATTCAAGATCATATTGAATTGTTCTTTCAGATACATTGAACTGCGTTGCTAAATTATGAATTTGAACAAAGGCTTCACGTTCAAGTAAGTACGTTAATATATGATGTTGTCTCTTGCTTAACACATCAGCAACCTCCTTACAATTTTATTGTAACCGCTTTCTCATAAACGTAGATGTGTAATCTATTTCGTCTCACAATCCGAAAAGTTGCACATCTAAATAAAAATTACTATTTTCAAATTATAAAATGCATTGACCAAATTTGATACCTTTTTATTTATATTTTAAATAAAAAAGATGTAAAAGTAATTAAACTTTTACATCTTTTTCTGACATTGATTCAATAGCATAACAATCCATAAAATTATTTTTTTACTTCTTTATATAAATCTATCATTTCCTGAGCAATATCTTTAAAAGTAATAGCTGTCATTAAATGATCTTGACTATGCACCGTTAACAGCGTTAAATTGATGTGTTCACCTTGTGCTTCCTTTGTTAACATATTCGTTTGTACATGATGTGCTTCAAGCAAAGCCTCTTCAGCTTGTTTCAGCTTCGCTTCCGCTTCATCAAACGCACTTTTTTTAGCTGCAAATATCGCTTCCATCGCATGACTTTTAGCATCACCACTATAAGCAATGAGCGACATTGCAAATTCTAAATTTCCCTCTTCTTTAGACATAAACACACCCCTATTCACTCATTAAACGTTCAGCAGCGCTTAATACGTTTGCGCCATTCATCGTACCGTAATCTGTCATTTCAATGACTTCTACGGGTATGTTTTTTTCTGCACCTTTTTTAGTATATTCATCTTTTTTAAAACGCACTTGTGGTCCTAATAACAAAACATCTACTTGAGCATCTTCAATTTTCTGATCAGCTTCTGTCGTTGAAACTGCAAATATTTCACGGTCTAAATCTTGTTTTTCTGCTTCTTTTTGCATTTTCTGAACTAACATACTTGTACTCATTCCAGCTGCACATACGAGCATTATTGTTTTTTCTGCCATATAAATCCCTCCATTTATAAATATCATACCCTATCTGTTAATTGATCTCGCTATCATTGATAATGTGTGGCGTTGTCCACGTATTGCTTTACTTAATTCGAAAATATTCTCTACAGGAGCTAAACCGCCATATCCTGCGTCACCGATATGTTGAATATCCACACCGCATATTTTATTTCGAATTGCGAAGTCTCTAATTGTGCTGGCGTCAGAACTCTCTTGACTTGTACCTATCGCTGACATGACTAAACTACCATGATGATGAACTGCTTTCACTATGTCTTTTAATTGTGCTTCATCAAATCCTGGCACTGTACCAATAGATGGTACTAAAATAATATCGGCACCTGCATCAATAAATTTTTCAACATATGCTTTAGTAATTACAGGTTCATCTACACCTGCACTGTGCATTTTTCCCGCTATAATTAATCCCGAAAAGTTTGCTCTTGTCTCAGCAATTGCACCAACAATTTTTTCATTAGATACGCCAGTACCTGGGTTACCTGTCATGCAAATAAAATTTATGCCTAATTTTTCTAAAGCTTTTACTGCTTTCGGATTTGCTTGGCGTCCTTTAGCAATATTTAATTTTTCTTCTGCCATGCTCGCTTGGTCATCTACTGGTTCTAAATTAACGCCTATAGGTCTTGCAACAAGACGTCTTAATTCTTTAATGACATGTTTTTTCTCGTCTATATTTTCTACTTTAGGATTGAACGCGTCTAATCCATTTAATAAAATCAAATCTGCTCCGAATGCACGTGAAAGTTCTGCATTTGTTATGTCTGGTATTACTGGTGTACGTGTAACAACATTCTCTGCTAAAACTACGCGACCATCACTTGCTTTAATACTTTGTTTTAATTCTTTGGCCGTCATTTTCACTATTTCTGAAGCATTAGCACTTAATAATCTCTTAACCATATCATCTACTCCTTTATTTTGGTTCTTCCGTTTCTTTTATTCCGTTCGCTTCTTTATCTTCTAAATATAAATTATATTTCTCCATCGCTCTATAAAATAGGTAATAGAGTAAAATATCGATAATGATACAAACAATTTGAACCAATGAACCACTATAATGCCCTGTCGCTAAGAATCCACTGATGATAGGTGGTATCGTCCATGGCATCGCTGTACCATTTGTAAGATGTACAAGACCACTCGACATTGCAAAATAAGTTATTGTCGCATTAATCATTGGTGCTAATACAAATAGAATAATTAATCTCACATTAAGTACAACAGGTAAGCCAAACAATGTTGGTTCATTAATATTAAATATCCCTGGCATTAGTGTAAGTGGCGCCATCGTTTTTGTGATTTTACTAGAACGTTTTTTAAAAGCTAATATCGCAATTACGATGACTAGTCCTATCGTTGAACCACCGCCACCCATAAATACAAAGTTATCAATGAATGGCTGCGTTATGATGTGCGGTAAGTCTCCATGTGGATTGGCTTGATATGCTAGACGGTTTTCATCAATATTTTTCAACCAAATTGGTTGCATAACTGCATTTACTACGTTTGCACCATGGATACCGACAAACCAAAATGCACTATTAAGACCAACTAAGATAATGGTACCGATTAAGCTGCCCCCCATTAGACTTAACGGTACCCCTAATGTATTAACAATCAATTCATGAATGTTGCCAAACGGTAAGTTATCCAACGCTATATATACAGCAAGCCATAATATGATAATAGCTGCACCAGGTATTAACGCACTAAAACTCTGTGCGACTGCTGGTGGTACTTGATCTGGCATTTTAATTCTAATGTTTCTATTGATAAACCACTGAAAAATTAACCCTGAAATAATACCAATAATAAGTGCAACAAATAAGCCCTGACTTCCCATGTATATTTGAGGTATTGCCTCTTCAGGAACTTTATCCCCAGTCATTACATTCGGTGTGACAACTAAAAATGCTGACATCGCAATAATACCGGCTGAAACCCCATCTGTATTGTATTGCCGAGCAATACTATGTGCGACACCAAAACTTGCAACTAACCCCATTAATCCAAATGTGCCATTCACTGCTTTCATTAAATATGGTTGAATTCCCTGTGCTTCTAACCACTCTATCCAGCCTGGTATCGCAATACCACTGATTACTAAAAATAAGGAACCAATAATAATCAAAGGCATAGCAACGATAATTCCATCCCTCATTGAAATTAAAATTTTATTAGATCCCAATTTAGAAGCGACTGGCAACAAATGTTTTTCTAATGCATCATTAAATTTACTCACATCAACACCCCATCGTAGACTCGATTTTGAAAACGCTTTCAATGTTGTTATTAATTATAATTTATAATCAATTAAGTGTCAATATAGTTGCAACTTCTTATTTTTAATATAATAATAAGAGTATTAAGAAATTATGGTGATAAAAATGAAAGCAAACATGACAAATAAACAGCGTATTATACGTGGTCAAATTTTAAATGAAATATACGTACGCGGCCCTATATCAAGGGTTGACATAGCACGAAACACAGGTATAACGCCAGCAACAACAACTGCAGTAACTGCAGAACTAATACAAGATAAGCTCATTAAATCTACAGATATTGAAGTTGATAATTACGATATCGATACTAAAAAAACGTCAGGGCGCAAAAAAATATTACTTACAATTTGTAACAAATATAATTACTATGTTGGTATTGAATTAGCCAGAGATTTTGTAACGTTATGTTTAACTGATAATCTTGGTAATATCGTTGATCAGAATATGGTCGATATTACTGCAACACAATTCTCAAAAAAAATTACCTCAAGCTTAATATTGAAAGAACTTAATCATTTCTTAAAACAACATGCATCTTATAATATTCAAGCAGTTGGCATTGCTTTACCAGGTCACTTTGATGAAATTTCTCAACAAATAGCTTCTAATGGTGATTGGTCCGGCTTTGATTTGAAACATTTACTTTCTTGTATTAGCCTGCCTGTATTTTTAGAAAATAACGTCCATTGTATGAGCCTATATGAACATTTACTCACATCAGAAAATGATGGCGAAAATTTCATTTTCTTTCATGCTGTAAAAGGGATTTTTTCATCTAGTATGTATCGTGGTAATTTATATGGCGTTTCTAATTTTTCTGTAGGGGAAGTCGGACATACCATTATCCATCCAGACGGCGAGCGCTGCGAATGTGGTCGTAGAGGGTGCTTACAAAACTATTTAGGTGGCATGAATATTATAAATAAAGCTAAAGTCATTTATAGAAGTGCTCAAAGTACCTATCTCACAAGTTTAGTAGTAGATTCAAATGATATAACCTTAGATACTGTTATAGAAGCGTATCATTTAGGTGATAGTGGCGTCGTACAAATTATTAAAGATGCTATGCGTGCAGTTGCAATTACGCTCAATAATTTAACCATGTTAGTAGATACTAATAAAATTTATTTGCATGGTCCATTATTTAACAATGATATTACAGATGTAATTTTAAAAGAATATTTGAATTACCAAAACTTATACGATGGATTAGATGAAATTGATTTTCAAATGAAACTTTATCACCCCATTAATGGTGCAAAAGGTGCGTGTGCCCTTGCCATTCACCAACATTTAATTTGGTCCGAATTATAAAAAGTACATAATTTCATAACATTTTATAAACAAGGAAATTCGTTTTAAATAACGTATTTCCCTGTTGTTACGCTTATTTTTAAGCACTCGAAAATTTCGTGTTTTTCATTAATATACATATTATTACAATTTCTGAAATTAATTTTCAATATTGTTAAATCACACAATAATTTCATATTTTACAACACCATTCGATTCATTACTCTAAAGCTTTTTCTTACTAATTCACCTACAATTAATCTCTTTTTTAATTGTAACAATTTTCGTAACTTTTATATGTAAGCGTATACAAATGTAATATTACATGTTAGAGTTTTATCTAATTAAACAAATGTTTAGTTTTAAACTTATGTTTAACTTGCAGAAAAAGGAGGTTGATCTTATGAATAAAAATGAACGAGAGGTCCTCAATCGTATTCAAGAGAATCCTTTTATCTCTCAACAAGAATTAGCTCAGTCCATTGGTTTATCCAGGCCAGGTGTTGCAAACATCATCTCAGGTTTAATTCGCAAAGAGTATGTATTAGGAAAAGCTTACGTTCTCAATGAAGACTATCCACTCGTTTGCATTGGTGCCGCCAATTTGGACAGAAAATTTTATGTTCATTCTGAATTGCAATTGGAAACTTCAAATCCTGTCACTTCTACAAGATCTATAGGTGGTGTTGCACGCAATATTGCTGAGAATTTAGGTCGTATGGGTGAAACTGTTGCTTTCTTGTCAACTAGTGGTAATGACAGCGAGTGGGATATGATTCATAAATTATCTAGTCCATTTATGAATTTAGACCATGTACAACAGGTTGAAAATGCAAATACAGGTTCCTATACTGCCCTAATTGATAACGAAGGCAATATGACATATGGCTTAGCAGATATGGAAGTTTATGAGTACATTACCCCTGAATTCTTGATAAAAAGAGCTCACTTATTGATTAAAGCGAAATGTATCGTCGTAGATTTAAACCTCAGTAAAAACGCTATTGATTTTCTATGTGCATACTCAGAAAAACATAACATTAACTTAGTCGTTATACCTGTGTCATCACCAAAAATGAAAAACATGCCCGATTCTTTACACGCTATCGACTGGCTCATTATTAATCGTGATGAAACAGAAACCTACTTAAAAATGAAAATCAACAATACAAATGATCTAAAAACTGCAGCCAAAAGATGGAATGATTTAGGTGTTTCGAATGTCATTATTACTAATGGGGTTAATGAACTTATATATAGAAATTCCACTCAAGAAATTATCAAACCGATTATGCCATCAGACAAAGTTGTAGATGTAACTGGTGCAGGAGATTCTTTTTCTAGTGCAGTCGTATTTAGTTGGCTCAATGATTTAGATATGGACAGCATACTTACAGCAGGTATGATTAACGCACGCAAAACAATCGAAACGAATTATACTGTTCGCCAAAATTTAGATAAAAAACAATTATTTAGAGACTTGGAGGAATATAAAAATGGCAAAATGCATTGAATTTTCAAAAGAAGTACAGCAAGGTAAAGCAAACAACAAACCTATAGTAGCACTAGAATCAACGATTATTTCACATGGCATGCCCTATCCACAAAATGTTGAAATGGCTAAAAAAGTAGAACAAATTATAAGAGATAATGGCGCTGTACCTGCCACCATTGCCTTAATGAATGGCAAAATTAAAATCGGCTTAGAATCAGATGAACTCAGATTACTCGCCAATAGTGACAATGTAGCTAAAGTATCTCGTCGTGATTTAGCAGAAATAATTGCAGCTAAACAAATTGGAGCAACTACTGTAGCATCCACAATGATTTGTGCTGAGTTAGCTGACATCCAGTTCTTCGTTACTGGAGGTATTGGAGGCGTCCATAGAGGTGTTGAACATACCATGGATATTTCAGCAGACTTAGAAGAACTGGGCCAAACAAACGTCACAGTGATCTGTGCTGGCGCAAAATCTATATTAGATTTACCAAAAACAATGGAATATCTCGAAACTAAAGGGGTTCCTGTAATTGGCTATCAAACAGATGAATTACCTGCATTCTTCACTCGAGAAAGTGGTATTAAATTAAATAGTTCTGCGGCCACACCTGATGCTGTAGCGCGCATTTGCAAGAAAAAATGTGATTTAGACTTGTCTGGCGGTATCGTAATTGCCAATCCTGTGCCTAAGCAATATGAGTTAGCTAAATCTTATATCGATGTAATAATTGAAGACGCTGTAAAAGAAGCAGAAGCACAAGGTATAAGAGGAAAAGATTCCACACCTTTTCTCTTAGGTAAAATCGTTGAAAAGTCTGACGGTAAGAGTTTAGAAACAAATATAAAACTTGTTGAAAACAATGCTGTTGTAGGAGCTAAAATTGCAGTTGCTTTCACTCAAATGTAGGTGATATATATGTCAATTTTATTTACCTTTACCGGTATTTCATTTGCTTTGTTCATAGCTTTTCTATTTAGTTTTAACAGAAAAGACATTAATTTTAAAAAACCTGCTATTATGTTAGCTATTCAAATTATCATTGTATTATTCATGATGAACACAACTATAGGTTTGAACACTTTAACAACTTTAGGAACCTTCTTCGAGAGCCTAATCAATATCAGTAATGCTGGAATAAACTTTGTGTTTGGGGATTTACAGAACGAAGATGGTTCCACATTCTTCTTAAACGTTTTGCTGCCATTAGTATTTATATCTGTAATAATTGGTATATTAAATTACTTCAAAATCCTTCCTTTTATCATTAAATATGTTGGAATAATCATCAATAAAATAACGCACATGGGATATCTTGAAAGTTACTTTGCAATTTCGACATCCATGCTCGGTCAACCAGAAGTATTTTTAACAATTAAAGATATGATACCCAAACTATCCCGTGCAAAATTATATACGATTGCTACCTCTGCTATGAGTGCCGTCAGTATGGCAATGCTTGGTTCATATATGCAAATGATTGAACCAAAATATGTGGTAACTGCAGTGATGCTTAATATATTTAGTGCATTAGTCGTAGCAAGTATTATCAATCCATATGAATCTGACAACCAAAACGTAGCATTGACAACTTCAATTAATAAAAATAGATCAAGTCACAATAGTAACCAACCATCCTCTCAACAAACTAAGGTTCCTTTTTTCCAAATGATTGGTGATAGTGCAATCGATGGTTTTAAGATTGCTATTACGGTGGCTATTATGTTACTAGCTTTCATCTCTATAATGGAAGCTATAACTATAATATTTGATCTCGTTGGTCTCAATTTCAAAAAACTCATTGGATATGTATTTGCTCCAATTGCTTTTATTATTGGTGTGCCATGGCATGAAGCTGTTCAAGCCGGTTCTATTATGGCAACAAAGTTAATAACTAATGAATTTGTCGCAATGTTAGACTTCCAAAAATTATCAGGAGAATTGACGACACGTACTCAAGGTATTATCTCAGTTTACTTAATCAGTTTTGCTAACTTTGGTACTGTAGGGATTATCGTTGGCGCAATCAAAGGAATTAGTAGTGACCAAGGAAATAAAATCGCATCATTTGCACTTCGCTTATTACTTGGCGCTACACTTGCGTCCATCATTTCTGCATCAATCATTGGATTAGTTTTATAAATAAGTTTGTAATATTTATCTAAACCTACTTGTAAATCCACTAAATTCTGGAGACCTGGACTATTGATCCAGGTCTCTTATTATTTAAGCAATGTGTAGAAAATGGCAGTGACTTGAGTCGACTCCAGAGGAAAAACCACTAGCTGAAGCATACAGGATGGGCCTGTACCCGCGGAAAGCGCACACAAAAAAATGCCAACAAATCCGGAGACTTTATTGGCACTTTGAACCAATACAAAGTTATATCGGTTTTTATTAATTTAATTTAATACTGCGTCATCTACGATAACTTCTACATTTGAATGTTGGTGCAATATTGAAGCAGGAAGTGATTCTGACACTTTACCATCCATTAATTGTTGGATTGCTTCTTTTTTATTACTTCCAAAAGCTATCAGAATAATGCGTTTCGCACTCATAATAGATGCTAAGCCCATTGAAATAGCTTGTTTAGGTACATCTTCAATATGATCGAAGTGTTGACTGTTTGCTTTGATTGTTGAATCCGTCAAATTCACTACTCGTGTTTCACTTTCAAATGATGAAAATGGCTCATTAAACCCAATATGTCCGTTTTCACCGATACCTAAAATTTGAATGTCTGCTGGCCCTGCGTCTTGTATACATCGTTCATAAGCTATGCATTCTGTTCCTACATCTTCAGCATCACCTTTAGGTAAATGAATATTGTCCTCGTTCCAAGTACGATTATGTTTGAATAAATTCTCTTTCATATAAGTATGGTAACTTTGTTCGTGATCTGCGGCTAACCCAACATACTCATCTAAATTAAATGTCACCACTTCATTTAATTCTGTGTGATTAATATTAATTAATTCTGCTAAGTATTTATAGATATCAATCATTGTACTTCCCGTAGCAAGACCTAAGACTGCACTAGGTTGCGAATTTATTTGTTTTAAAAGCTCTATAGCAACATATTGACTCGCTGTTGTGCGATCTTTCAAATTTATAACGTTCATATTTCTACCCCATTCTTTCTAATATCACTATATATTTTAATAATTAACATTTAATAACCTATATTACATAATTATCTATTTTTTATCAAATTAATATAAAATGAATCTCGCATACAATACCATTATACGCCTGTTTATGACTGTTCACTATCTAATAGTTCTTCCACTTCATTTTTAATCGTAGTGACATGGGGCCCATAAACAATTTGAACGCCATTCCCCTTCTGAATCACGCCTCTTGCTTCGGTCGACTCTAATACTTTTCTATCAACCTCTTTATCAGTCTTTAAAGTAACTCTTAATCTTGTTGCGCAACAATCAACGACATCAATATGCTCTTTACCACCAAGACCTTGAATAATCGTTTTAGCACGATCAGTTGCTTCTACTGTTTCAGCCGCTTCTCCTTCTTCACGTCCAGGTGTTTTGAAATTAAATTTCGTTATACAAAATCTGAATATAATATAATAAAGGAAAAACCAAACGATACCTATTGGAATTACCCATAAGAAATTCGTCTTAGCGTTGCCCTGCAATATTCCAAATAATAGGTAATCAATGAAGCCACCACTAAACGTTTGCCCAATCGTAATATTAAATATGTCTGCGAGCATAAATGCTAAACCATCTAAAAAGGCATGTATTACGTAAAGTACCGGTGCTACAAATAAGAAACTGAATTCTAATGGTTCTGTAATTCCTGTTAAAAATGATGTTAATGCTGCAGATAACATTAATCCGCCAACGACTTTTTTACGTTCTGGTTTTGCAGTATGGTAAATTGCCAATGCTGCACCACATAAACCAAACATCATAGTAATAAATCTACCTGACATATATCTTGATACACCTGAATAATATTTAGTAACATCAGGATCACCCAATTGAGCAAAAAAGATATTTTGTGTACCTTGTACAATATGCCCTTTCACTTCTAAAGTACCACCTAGAGCTGTCTGCCAAAATGGTAAGTAAAAAATATGATGTAAACCAAATGGTCCCAAAAGCCTTAAAATAAAACCAAAGAAAAATGTACCAATCACTCCTGTTTTATCTACAAGTCCTCCAACACCAAATATCCACCCTTGAACAGTTGGCCAAATAAAGAACATCACGACGCCTAATATAATAGATCCTAATGCTGTGATAATCGGTACAAAACGCGAACCTCCAAAGAAGCCTAAATAGGTTGGCAAGACTATTTTGTGGAACTTATTATGTAAAAGCGCTGTCATGATACCGGTTATAATACCACCAAATACGCCTGTTTCCACTGTTTGTATTCCAAGAACTGTACTTTGCCCTACTTTAGCTAAATTACCATCTGCTAATGTATCTGTAATAATTAGCAAACCATTCATTGAAGCATTCATAATGAGGAACCCTAACATGGCAGCTAAACCTGCTGTTCCTTTATCACTTTTGGCTAAGCCAATCGCAACACCTACTGCAAAAATGATAGGTAAATTTTGAAAGACAATATTACCTGCAGATGACATCAATATAAATATATTTTGTAATAGTTCAATATCCAATAAAGGATATGCTTTGATTGTATTTGGATTACTTAATGCGCCACCAATACCTAACAATAAACCTGCAGCTGGTAAAATCGCAATAGGTAACATAAAGGACTTTCCAAACTGTTGCGCTTTCTCAAATAGCTTACTCATAATTGATTAACCTCCTAATTACCATAAATATACAAGCAAAGAAAATGATAATCAATATAATTCATCATTATGAAAAAAATTTTCAAAGGATATAGCTCGTTTTATGTAAGCCCTTTATTATAAATCATGATTCATTCATTTAAATAGCAGTTCTCTTTATTCATGAAGTAATATGTTTGATCCATTAGGTTACTTCTACAACCCACGTAGTCCTATTAAAAGATTCAGAGCAGTCTTTTGGCCCAGTTTTGCGGTAAATCGTACTAGCTGGAGACTAAATTATATGACTTCAGAAAGCGTGCAAAAAATAGGAAGAGTCAGAAATCAAAATTTAAAATTTGATTTTTGACCCTCCTTACAAGACTGACTAGACAACAGAATCATATCGGCTAGAGCGCTATAACAATTGAGTCTAAGTCATGTATTCTCTCTCTCACTATAAAATACACGCTGAAGTTCATCATTCACCCTTATTTAAAATATATCTCCTAGTGTCACTGCCATAATTGCTTTTATAGAATGTAATCTATTTTCAGCTTGATCAAATATCACAGCGTGCTCACCTTGAAATACATCGTCCGTGATTTCCATTTCAGATAAACCATATTTTTCATAAATCTGTTGTCCTACTTCAGTGTTTGAATCGTGAAATGCTGGTAAACAATGTAAGACGATTGCATTAGGATTCATCGTATTCAATAACATTGATTCATTCACTTGGTAAGGTAATAATTCATTAATACGCGTTTCCAAAACAGATTGGTCTTCACCCATTGATAACCATACATCTGTATAGATAGCATCTGTTTGATAAATTGCTGTATTCACATCATCAGTAATTAAAATTACACTCTGAGATTGTGCAGCATAACCCTTAGCTAACTTTTGAATTGCTTCATCAGGTTGTAAAAATTTGGGTGCAGCAATATGTACGTTAACGCCTAATATAGCTCCAGTGATAAGTAAATCATGTGCTACATTATTTCTAGCATCCCCTACATAAGTTAATGTTTTGCCTTCTAGAGTTCCCCAATTTTCTTTTAACGTAAAGAAATCTGCAATCATTTGCGTTGGATGCCACTCATTCGTTAAGCCATTCCAAACTGGTACATTAGCATTTTCAGCTAAAGATTCTATATCTTTTTGATGGTAACCTCTAAACTCAATGCCATCATACATGCTACCTAATACTTTTGCAGTATCAGCTGTAGATTCTTTCACACCTAAGTGAATATCTCCTTGGCCAAAATACTCTGGATAAGCGCCCAAATCATACGCGGCAACACTAAATGCTGAACGTGTTCTTGTAGAGGGTTTTTCAAAGAGTAACGCTAAATTCTTTCCTTTTAAGTAAGGATGAGGGATCCCACGTTTTTTCTTTTCCTTTAACTCTCCAGTAAAATCTATCAATGTATTCAATTCTTCTGCTGAAAAATCGCACGTTTTCAAAAAGTGTTCCCCTTTAAAAACTTGTAACTTATTTAAAGCTGTTGTGTTCAACCCCATTTTCATCACTCCAATATTTTTATAAGATTTATATACATAATATACGTAATTAACACATAAAACAAGTATAAATATACTTAACACTGTATATTATTAAATTTTAATTCAAAATATTATCTCTTATCATTTGATAAACATCACTAATTCAAACGAATTAATTTAACATTTATGCAATTTTCCAAAACATTTATGCACTGTGAATTTTTAATACATAGCACTTGTGAAATTTGTTTTTTGAGTTATGCATGAATACACATTTTACTATTTTTTGTACTACAATAACGTTGAAATACTTAATTGACGGAGGTGATTTGTTCTGTTAAATGAAATTGTAGCTGTAATCAAACAAATCGTTGTACAATTTGTTTCTGGCAGTTTCTAAGAAAAACAAACCATTCATTTACACTCCGTTTCAAAACTATTGCATAATTACTTTATAAAGTAATAGAGTCCCATTCTAATTTCCAAAATAGAATGGGACTCTTTTAATAATAAATATTTATTTTTTACTACATGTTTTTACGATTACGTTGCTTCTTTCTTACTAATTTTCGCACGCTCTTCAGGCGTTTTTAAGAAGCGTGTCATAATTGCACTTGCTACATATAATCCGAAAATTAAGTACATCATGCCTTTTACGCCAATACTATCGTAGAATAACGCTACTAACCCAGGTCCAGCAAATACACATAACCCTGCACCTAAGTTTAGTATAGCCATCGCTGGCCCTTTGTCACCATCACCTACAAGCGAAGGTACAAGCGCAGAAATTGGAACAAATCCTGCTAGACACATGCCCCATAAAAACCCTACAGTACCTATAACAAATACATTACCTGTAAATAATTCTGGTACAAAATATAATCCTAATGTGAATACGGCACAACCAATGCCACCGATGTATGAAATTGTATTTTTCCAACCAATCTTGTCACTCAAAGCACCGAATATTAAATTAAATATAATATTTGCGATAAAAATTGTTCCCCATATATTGAGCCAAGTCGTTGTTGCAATACCTTTGGATGCTAAATATATCGGCAAGAACAATGGAAATGCATATTGTGCTGCTTGATTAATAATTCTTACGATACATGCCACTGCGACACGAGGTTCTCTTCTTAATATCGTAATTCCAGCGCCCATTTCTTTTACATGTTCTTTAACGCTATGCCCTTTTTCTTCTATTTCAAATTGATCTCTGTTTACAAATACTGCTAAAAATGTTCCAATAAGCACCCATATAATGGCTGTCCATAAAGTGAACACATGACCAAACCATTGAATTGCGAAAGAAGAATAGAACGAACCAAGCACACTTAAACCACCTGTAAATACAAACCAGAACCAACCTACAGCAGCACCTAATCGTTTTTGAGGTGAACGGTAAGCGACCCACACTAAAAATGAATAAGCAAACAACGGATAACCAAATCCTCGAATGGCATACGACGGAATCATTAATTCATAATTCATTGTAGGTATTGCAAATCCTACGAATATACTATGGCCAATAATATACAACCCTGTGCCTAATAACATAACTTTACGCGGTCCAATAATTTCGACCAAGACGCCTGAAAACCAAGATCCAATTGCAATCGTCACACCATAACAAGTCGTTAAAATTGCAGTTTGTTGAACGGATAGACCGTGATCATGAAGATAAGGACTTATCCAAGCAAGTTCTAATCCATCACCCATCATAAAGATTAATACGCCGATGTATCCCCATAATAAGGTTGGTGGCATACCCATTCTCGATAATTTTTCATTCATATTTAACACACCCCTATGTAATTAAATTGATAACTTATGGCTACTTATACAATTACAAAATATACTAAAAACCTGAGTGATAAAAATAAAATTCAGTTGCTACCTTTCATATTTAACCTTTAGGAAAACGCTTTCAAATATTATCTTCATATTATTGTATTTTTTCTAATAACGCAAATTTATTTTTGTTTTCTTTCGTTTTCTTTCGATTAATGATTATTTATAGATAATTTTAGTATAATTGGCTCTTCTATAGAAGTTTATTAAATAAACACAGATTTTTTTGATACTTTTAATAATTTATTTAAGTTATATATTAATTACAGAAGATTGATTTTTATTTTGAAAACGTTTACAATAATTATGATTTAATCATCATATGACTGGATGATATTAATTTTGTAAGTTAGGGGTTAAAATATATGCTGTTATTAATTGCTTTAAGTGCAGTAATTGTACCGTTTATCTTTTTAGTGCTACTTCGTATGTCAGCTTTAAAAGGTATGATAATCAGTGCAATTGTTGTTACGTTATTGGGAATATTTGTTTGGGGTATGAAAGGTAATGTGGTAATTGCTTCATTATTACAAGGTACACATAAAACGTTTACGATTCTATATATCTTATTCGGTGCACTTGTATTACTTAATACATTACGACAAACTGGGGCTGTAAATCGTATTAATGCAGGCTTCCAGAAAATATCTGGAGATATGCGTGTCCAAGTGATTATCGTCGCATTCTTATTTGGTTCACTAATTGAAGGTGCATCTGGGTTTGGTACACCTGCAATGGTTACAGCACCATTAATGGTAGCTTTAGGTTTCAGACCAATGATTGCTGTAGTATCTGCATTAATCGCAGATAGCATTGCCGTATCATTCGGTGCGGTTGGTACGCCTGTGCTTGTAGGATTGAGTACATTGAAAGATGCTGACAGTGCATTCTTCCAATCTACTGCTGAACGTATTACTACATTAGATTTATTAAGTGGTATTTTCATTCCAATTATTGTAATCATTACTTTAGTTGTTTTCTTTGGTAAGAAAAACAAATTGAAATCCATACTTGAAATGTTACCGTGGCTTGCTTTAATTGGCATTGTTTATGCTGGATCAGCATTTGCCTATGCATTTTTATTTGGCGCAGAGTTCGTTGCAATTTTAGGTTCACTAACTGGTCTTATAGTAGCAGTTGTAACTGCAAGTAAAGGTTGGTTATTGCCTAAGACTGAGTGGAAAGATGGATTAGATGACTCATACATAGCAGATGAATCTGAGCACTCAATGAGTTTACTTACTGCCTGGGCACCGTATTTAATGGTAGTTGTCTTATTACTACTAACAAGAACGGTACCGTTTATTAAAGATTTCACAACAAATGTTTTAGATCTAACTTGGACTAATATAATGAATTTTGAAGAGATTTCATCAGAATGGCAAATATTATATTCACCCGGAACTATCTTAATACTATCCGCAATATTTGCGATACTCATTCAGAAAAAACCATTTAAAGATATAGCTAAAGCTAGTGCAGAATCCTTGAGTACGATAAAAATAACTGGTATTACGCTTATTGCGACACTCGCAATGGTTCATGTGTTCATTAACTCTGGTATGAATACTAATGACTTAATTAGTATGCCTGAATATATAGCTAATGCTATGTCAAAATATTTAGGTCCAATTTGGTTATTTGTTGCTCCGTTCTTAGGTGCCTTAGGTTCCTTTATTACAGGAAGCGCAACAGTATCAACACTTACGTTCTCACCAATTCAAATGAATATCGCAAACGCAATTGGTGCTGAGCCATTTACTGTATTAGCTGCACAAGTTATTGGTGGCGCTGCAGGTAATATGATTTGTGTTCATAATGTTGTTGCAGTGTGTGCCGTGGTAAATATGCCAGGTGAAGAAGGTAGCGTAATTAGAAAAACACTAGCGCCTGCCCTCCTATATTGTGCACTCGCTGGTATTAGTGCATATATCTTCACACTATTTTTCTTCTAATTTATTTAGAACTTAATAAATAAAACAGACTAAGTGCTAAGCAAAGCATTTAGTCTGTTTTTATATATTCTTTTTTAATGCTACAAATTCCATAAATTTATTCACTGATAAAACTTATAATTTTATCATTACTTTAGATGAAAATTTTGAATTTCTAGCAATTTCAAACGCTTCTTTAAAGTCTTCAATACTATAAGTCTGTGTGACCACATTCTCTATTTTTTCATTTTCATCTAAAACTTTTAATGCGTCTTCTATCTCACTATTAAATCTATAACAACCTCGATATGTTACTTGTTTTACATTGATTGTCCCTATATTAATAGAAGCTTTTTCATTTTCTATATTACCTACCTGAATGATTGTTCCTCCAATATTAACAGCTTTAAAAGCTGTTGTTACAGCTGGTGTTGCACCTGAACATTCTAATACCACATCATAATAATCTGCTGGTACATCTTTATCTTTTATATTCAGTGTATCAATCTCCCCTAAGTCTTTAGCACGTTCCAGAGGTTCATTTAACATATCTGTAATCGTTACACTTTCTGCACCTACAGTATAAGCTGCACCTGCCGCAAGCAAACCAATGGGTCCTCCTCCAGAAACAAGTACTCTTTTTCCTTTAACACCTCCGGCCAAGTTAATTGCATGCATTCCTACACTTAGTGGTTCAGCTAATGCACCGCTCTTTAAAGATACATTTTGAGGTAATGGTAGTATTTGTGCTTTATCTACTATCATTTTTTCAACCATGGCACCTTGTTTATGTGGTAAATATCTTGCTGATCCTAAGTATGAACCGTTTGGCCAAACCTCTGGATTATGAGGCAAACGTTCAATTTCCTCACCGTAAGTTGCTGGATGCACAGTTATTTTAGTGCCTTCAGGCAATGTTTGTCCTTTGTACTTCATTTCTTCAAGTAGGATACCACTTAATTCATGACCAGGTATTAATGGTTCTCGTATCACTGCTGCTCCACTTATACCTTCAGATAAATAATGTAAATCCGAACCACAGATACCTACATATTTCACTTCAATTAACACTTTATCTTGATTAATATTTTCATTAATTGCATCAATATCACGTATGACAATATCCTCTTTACCATTTATATATACAGCTTTCATTTTTTACATACTCCTCTCCTGCTAAACAATCATATTTAAAATTAAAACAAACACTAATCCACACACGGATATAGCGGTTTCTAATAACGACCAAGTTAAAAATGTTTCCTTTATCGTTAAACCAAAGTACTCTTTAAAAATCCAAAAACCAGTGTCATTAACATGTGAAAAAATAATACTACCTGCACCAATAGCTAAAGTTACTAATGCTAAGTTAGCATCTGTCGCTTGTAGTAGCGGTAAGACGATTCCTGTAGTTGATATAGCGGCAACCGTTGCTGAACCTTGCGCAATACGTAGTAATGACGAAACAATCCACGCTAAGAGTATTGGAGACATACTCGAACCAACAAACATGTGCTCAATTGTTTTCCCAACACCGCCATCGATTAATATTTCTTTAAATGAACCACCTGCCCCTAAGATAAGTAACATCATCCCAATAGGAATAATTCCAGATTTTGCACTTTCCATAATCTCATTCATATTTCTATTCCGGCGTACACCCATTGAATATATTGCAAAAAGTAATGATATTAGCATTGCAATTGGTGCATTACCGATAAAGTAAGTAATACTTTCAAACTGATTTGTCGCACTATCTTGGTGTCCTGTAACCATTTGGACAATTGTCGCAAATAACATCAAAATAACAGGTAATAATGCAGTAAGTACACTAATGCCAAATCCTGGACGATATTTTTCTTCAATAGATACCTGAGAAATTATATTTGTCATATCTACTTTTTTAGTGAACGCACTTGGTGATAATTTAGGTAACATTTTCACAAGCAAACCACCAACAATAGCAACTGTAGGTATGGCTATAATCATGCCATAAAGTAGCACTTGCCCTAAGTTAGCATTTAATTCTTTTGCTATGACAACTGGTCCTGGATGAGGTGGTAAAAAGCCATGTGTCACTGATAATGCAATAGCCATTGGTATACCAATAGTCATATGTGATACGCCTAAACGCTTAGAAATTGTGAACGCTAATGGTATTAATAATACAAGCCCTACCTCAAAAAATAATGCAATACCAATAATAAATGACGCTAAAATCATCGCCCATTTGATATATTTCTCTCCAAATTTATCTATAAGTGTATCCGCAATTCTATTTGCTCCTCCTCCATCAGCAAGTAGTTTACCTAAAATTGCGCCTAAACCGAATATAATTGCTACACTTCCTAAAGTACTACCCATACCTGTTTCAACTGTTTCAACTATTTCATTTAATGGCATACCTAAGATAATACCAGTAAAAATGGATGTCACAATTAAAGATATAAATGCATTAATTTTAAATTTAATAATTAAAATTAATAGTACGATGACGCCTAATACAACACTGATTAATGGCCAAAATTCCCCAAACACATCAACACGCCCCTTTTATTATTAAAAACATATTCACTTACAAATATAAATTTTAAGTTTTATGTTTATTCCACATTATGAAATGGTATATCATATAAAGGAATTATTTATTAGTATAAAGTGCAAATGAAATCGCTGTCAATTAAAGGAGGAAGATTATGTCAAATGTCCAGTCTATCGATCGTGCATTAAATTTATTAGGATTAATATCTAAACATAGCCCGGTTTCACTTAATGAACTAGTTAAATTAAGCAATTTATCAAAAACAACAGTACACCGATTAGTAAAATCTCTCGTTGATAATCATTACGTAAAACAAAATTCTTTAACACATCAATACGAATTAACTTACAAATTATTTCAATTAGGTTATTCAAGTATTCAAAACATCGATTACTTAAACATTGCTAAAAGTTTAATTAGCAAATTATCTATAGAGGTATCCGAAACATGTCATTTAGTTCTCGAAGATAGCAATGAAATTTTATATATCGAAAAATTTATACCTAACAACACTGTCTATGCTATGGCCTCAAAAATAGGACAACGAGCACCAATGTATTCCACTGCTGTGGGGAAAGCTATTTTATCTACTTATAGTGATGAATCTATTCGAGCTGTGTGGGATAGTTCTAATATTGAAAGTTATACTGAACAAACCATTACGGATTTTGAAGTTCTTATGAAAGAAATAGAATCTATTCGTAATCAAGGCTATGCAGAAGATAATGAAGAAAATGAAAAAGGGATTTTTTGTGTTGGTACTTACTTTGTTAACTATAAGAATGAAGTTCAAGGTGCAATAAGCTTATCCTTTTCAACGTCTCAACTAAATAAAAAAGCATTTTTTATTGATAAGTTAAAATCAACTGCAAATGATATTTCAAAACACCTAGGATATTCAAAATATTAAAGTGTATTTTTACTTTATAACTTCGTTATATTATCATACTCTCTAATATTTTGATAAAGTACAATTAACTTATTAATTAAATTTATTTGCTAAGCTAAACAATGGGATTGGATGGGGATCTACAAATGAAATTTAAAAACGTTACGTTATTAACCTCTGAGTTGGAAGAAACTTTGCAGTTTTACGAAGAAATATTAGAGTGTCCTGTTCAAGTTATTGATCAAGATGCTTTTATTGTTCAAATTGGGGAAACTCAATTAAATTTTCAAAAATCTAAAGAAATCAATCAACCGTTTTATCACTTTGCAATAGACATTCCTTACAATCATTTTTATGATATGAAACAATACTATCAAAACATTTTATTTTTATTGATGGAAAATGGTCAACATACAACTTACTTTGAATCTTTCGTTGCACATTCACTTTATTTTAATGATCCTTCAGGTAATATCGTCGAACTCATTGCAAGGGTATCTAATATGACAGATGAGCCTGAATTTTCAAGAATTAGTGAAGTCGGATTTGTATGTAATGAGCTAGATGATGTATATCAAGCTTTAACCAATCAGCATCTTACAATACATGAAGGATGTTCATTTTCTCCAGACGCTTTAAATTTCATGTGCGATAAAAATGATGAGAGTTATATTTTATTAACACCTGAACATAAAAAATGGCTTTTTTCTGATAAAGCATCTACTGCATTCCCGATAGCTATTGAAACACAAGACTTCAAATTAACTTATGACGACAAACATCAATGGTCTTTAGTATCTTTATAAATTTATACATAAAAAGGATGGAAGCGAGACATTATTTATGTCACACACCCATCCTTTTTTATTCAAAATCTTATTCTCTGACTTGTGATTTGTCACTGACAAACTTTTTTAATGTTTTATCTAATCCTTCTTTTGCTTCTTGATCATAATCATAAGTGCCGTCTTCATTCGAAGTGATGTGTTTATCTAATATAAATCTACCTTTGTGAATTGTGTCCGCACCTAATTCTTTAATCACTGGGTCTAAACTATATTGAATTGCTAATACATGCGCAAAGGTTCCGCCTAATGCTAATGGCAATACTGTCTTACCTGTAAAAGCACCTCTTGGCAATAAATCTAAATACGTTTTAACAATGCCTGAATAAGCTGCTTTAAATACAGGAGATATGATAATAATACCATCTGCATTTTCTATTGTTTTATGCGTTTCATTAATAGACGCATTAGAAAAATCCGCTGTAATCAACGCTTCTGCGTCTAATTGATGAACGTGTACAACCTCTGTATCAATACCTTCATCTTCTAGATATTTTTCAGCATACTCAACAATACCTGTTAACCGAGATTGTAATTTATTTCCACCTGCAATGATTGCTACACTACCCATCTATAATGTCCCCCTTTATTTATTCAAACTGCTTGTATTTTCTCAGACACATGACAGACGCTCAATTTTCAAAAAACAAATATGCTATTATTGTGGCCTTTGTCTCTATCGAATTTAATTTTCTGCTGTACTATAACGATATTGCTTATTTAATTGCGGTTTATATTGTGAACCTGGATGAGTAGAGCTTAAATACTTTTTACCTTTACCAAATATATTTTCTCTAAGTGTTGTATTTTCTTCAGCATAATCTTTACGATAAACACCACGTTCTTGTAATATTGGAACAACTTTTTCTATGAAATCTTCATATGAATTCGGTATTGTTCCATACGCAATATTAAATCCATCTACATCAGAAACTTCAACCCAATGCTCTATTTCATCAGCAATTTGCGTAGGTGTACCGACAAAGCGGACTGAGCCAATACCCAAGCCATGATGCTTAATTGCTTCTTTCAACGTCCATTTACGTGTTGGATCTTTCGCATAAATATCTAACAAGCTTTGAATCGCATCTGTTTCAATATCTACTAAATATTGCTCTGGATCAAATTGAGAAAAGTCTATGCCTGTGTGTCCGCTTAATAAAGCAGCAGTTCCTTCATAAGTGATATGTTGGATTAACTCTTGATGTAATTGTTCTGCTTCTTCTACCGTATCACCAATAACAGGAACAATCATAGTAAATACCTTTAAATCTTCTTTGTTTCTGCCTTGTTGTGTTGCTCTAGAGCGAATGTCAGTTACATCATTAGCCAAGCCTTGAAGTGAGTGGTTCACGACAAAGATTGCTTCTGCATGCTTACCTGCGAAGTTACGCCCTTTATCTGAAGCACCTGCTTGGAATAATACTGGTGTACGTTGTGGAGATGGCTCTACAATATGTGGTCCAGGGATATTAAAGAAACGCCCTCTGTGATTAATTAAATGTACTTTATCAGGATCTGCATACGTGTTGGTAGATTTATCTTTTACGACTGCATCATCTTCCCAACTGCTTTCCCACAATTTATACGTTACATCCAAAAATTCATCTGCACGATCGTATCTTGTTTCTTTAGGCATACGTTCTGTTAATCCTAAATTTTCTGCTTCACTTCCTAGATAAGATGTCACAACGTTCCAACCAATACGGCCGTGTGTTAAATGATCTAATGTAGAAAATTTTCTCGCAATATCATATGGTTGAAAATAAGTCGTAGATACAGTGGGTGTAAATCCTACGTGTTCTGTTGCTTGCGCCATAGCAGAGATCACTAATAAAGGGTCATGATCTGGGACTTGAACGGCATGTTGTACAGCTGTTTTATAATCATTGCCATATTCACTATATGTTCCTAATACATCAGCGATAAATAGTGAATCGAACTTTCCTTTTTCAAAAAGCTTGGCAAGCTTCACCCAATAATCGATGGTGCCATGTTGTGCTCCTTCATGTTTATCATGTTTCCAAAGACCAATTGCATGGGGTGCTGGTGAGTTCTGAATAAAGCCATTGAAATGTATTTGTTTTTTCCCCATTGTTATTACCTCCTATGAGTTTAAGTAATGCCTACGCTTATATTTCATGGTTGCGCTGTCATTTTTATATTAATTCAATATATTTAATCGGATATTAGTTGAAAATTATTTTTCAATTGTACTCAAATCTCCAGCTGGCAAATCTAATTCCCATGCTTTTAAGACACGACGCATAATTTTACCAAAACTTGTTTTTGGTAATTTATCCATAAAATCAATTTCTCTTGGGGCGGCATGTGCAGCTAAACCCGTCTTAACAAATTGTCTTATTTCAACTTTGAGTTCGTCTGTTTTTTCTATACCTTCACGCAATGTGACATACGCTTTGATAATTTCGCCTCTTACTTCATCAGGGATGCCAATAACACCTGCCTCAGCAATCGCTGGATGTTCTACAAGTTTAGATTCAACTTCAAACGGCCCTACTCTTTCGCCTGATGTCATAATCACATCATCTACTCTACTTTTGAAGAAAAAGTAATTGTCTTCATCACGATATGCTGAATCCCCAGAAATATACCAACCATTCACAAAATACGAATTGAATTTTTCTTCGTTTTTCCAAATTTCTCTCATCATAGAAGGCCACCCTGCTTTTAACGCTAAATTACCTAATGTATTAGGAGGTACTTCATTTCCTTCATCATCGACAATACTTGCAGTAATGCCCGGTAATGGTTTACCCATAGAACCTAATTTAATTGTCTGACTTGGATAATTAACAATCATTAATCCACCCGTTTCTGTCATCCACCAAGTATCTAGTATACGTCTGCCATATACTTCATTGCCCCAACGAATCACTTCTGGGTTTAAAGGTTCACCGACTGACAAGATACTTCTTAACGTTGACAAATCATATTGCTTAGTGAATGTCTCTCCTTTACTCATCAACATACGTAAGGCTGTAGGTGCGGTATACCATAATGTGACCTTATATTTTTCTATCATTTCATACCATAACTCCGGAGAGAATCTTCCACCTATGACACAATTCGTCACGCCGTGAAGCCATGGACTAAAAATGCCATAGGATGAACCTGTTACCCATGCTGGATCTCCTGTACACCAATAAATATCATCTTCCTGTAAATCTAGTACATATTTTCCTGTAATGTAATGCACAATCATCGCATCCTGTGCATGTAATACTCCTTTAGGTTGTCCAGTTGAACCAGACGTATAGTGCAGCACAAGTGGATCTTCACGATTTAGCCATTCAATGTCGAAGCTATCACTCGCATGCTTGAACGCTTTATGAAAATTAACATGTTCTGACGATACATTTTCACCCACTACTATAATCGTTTCTAAGTCTGGTAATTTTGAGTAAGGTACACGAGGTAATAAATCTTCAGTAGTAACTAAGACTTTAGCGTCTGCATTACTTAAACGTTCTTCTACTGCTTGATCCATAAATGCTTCGAATAATGGTCCACATATTGCTCCAGTTTTTAAAATACCTAAGAATGAAAAATAAAGTTCTGGCATCCTAGGCATATACACAAACACTCTATCGCCTTTTTCTACGTTAGCTTCTGTCTTTAATAGATTCGCTACTTTATTTGAAGCTAGCTTTAAATCTTCGAAAGTAAAAGATGCTTCTTGTGCACTATCTTTGTAATTCAAGGCAATTTTTTGCCCTTTACCGTTATCTACGTGACGGTCTATACATTCATATGCCATATTTACTTTTCCTGTTTCATACCAAGAAAATGCTTTTTCTGCTCCTTTCCAATCAAAGTTATTATATGTATGTTCATAATCTTGAAGATTAAAGTTTCCTTTTTCACCTTTTAATATTTCAGTTGTCATGTGTATGCCTCCTATAAAGATTTAAAAATCATTATAGATGGAACTTTCTGAATATTCAACCTATCATTTAACAATTCCGATACTTTTAGTATGATTTAAACCTTTGAAACTTAGAGCCACATGTCTTAGAAGTTTTACAAATAATTTTAAATATTTTTTAATTGTCCCACAATTTCATTTTAATTCATTACAATCGAAAGCGCATTCATTATTTATTTGATTATAATTGCTTTGTTGTGACAATTGGTAAGGGAAATAATTACCGCGCTAGTTTAAATTTTATAATTGACGAGGATAAATATAGCATTATCACCTCAAGGGATATAGAAGCCTATTAAGAAGTTATTTGAGTCTAATGGATGTATTTAGGTTTGTTTAGACAAACTGAGGTTAATGGATGCTTATTTAGCATCGTAATGAATGATTGAACTTATATTTTTATAAATGGCAACGATTTGGGTCGACTTCTGAGTGGAAGTACTAGTCAAATACTATAGGCTGATGTTGTTATCGTGGAAATCATGCACAACAATACCAACAAAGTAGGAGACTTTTCTGTCCCACTTCGTCTAAGCTGCCTTAAAATGGCATACAAGAGCTGAAGCTCTTCGATACGAACTACTTACCTTTATAAATGAAGTAGTAGTTCTTTAAAATCTTGATATAAGCGCATTTTCAATTCAGTCCGCCATTGCCAATATAATAATTGAGACTGAGACATGTAATTATGCCCCAGCCTCAATTTAATTATATTGTCAGTCATACTATTGTTGGATGGTTGTACCAACGTTTTGACCACTTTGTAATTTTTTAATAATATGTGATTCATTACCTGCAGCAATGACTACTTTTTCACAGCCTGATTCAATCGCTTGAATCGCATCTTGAACTTTAGGAATCATACCGCCATATATTGACGCTTGATCGATATAGTGATTGATACGTTCAGCATTCAATGTAGCTTGCACTTGTTCATCAATGATTACACCAGGAATATCACTTAATAAATAAATTGGCGCCTGTAAAAATTGTGCGATTTTATATGCTAATGTATCTGCATTAATATTATACAGTTGCCCTGTGCTTCTATGTTGACCTATAGATGCAATGACTGGTACAAATTGTTCTGTTAATAAAGCAAGTACAGAAGTATCTACATCTGTAGGTTCACCGACATAACCATATTTATCATCTAATGGGATGACGTCAAATAATTTTGCATCTATTCCATTTATGCCAATACTTTGAATATCTGATTTATTAATTTTGCTAACAAGCGTTGGATTGACTGATCCAATTAATGTCTGACTTGTTACTTCAAGTACTTCCCGCGTTGTGACTCTCAAGCCATCTTTAAATTGTGTAGGTACACCTTGTTGCTCCAAAGCTCCGTTAATAAAAGGTCCACCGCCATGTACAATGATGGGTTTAAAGCCTTGTTGTCTTAAATGTGCAATGTCTTCTATTGTTGAATCGTGTAGATTTGTCAGAGTGCTTCCACCTATTTTAATTACAATATAACTCATTTGTCACACTCCTTAGGTTCTATATGAAGCATTAATACGTACATATTCATATGATAGGTCACAACCATATGCTGACGCCGCGCCTTCACCATTACCAACTGATGCTTCAATATAAATGTTATCCGCTTCTAATTGTTTTTTTAAATGTAACTCATCAAATTCAACTGACATGCCATCTTCAACGACAGGCACATTACATAAAGAAACATTCGTTTGACTTGGTTCTATGTCTTCAGAAGCATAGCCCATTGCTGTAACAATTCTTCCAAAATTGGCATCTTCACCATGAATTGCTGTTTTCACAAGGCTTGATGAGACAATACTTTTAGCAATTTTTCTTGCTTCTGCAACGTCATTTGCGCCTTTAACTTTAGCTGTAACTAATTTTGTCGCCCCTTCACCATCTTTAGCTATTGATTTAGCAAGATATTGACTCACAAAATTTAATGCATATTCAAATTTTTCCCAATCTGGATGTAATGTATCTAGTTTATCATGGTTCGCTTGTCCATTCGCCAAGCCAATAACCATATCATTTGTACTAGAATCTCCATCAACTGTAATCATATTAAAAGAGTTATCAATCGTTTGTTTTAAACAATTGTCTAGCGTGTCCGCATCAATTTTGGCATCTGTAGTAATAAATGACAGCATCGTTGCCATATTCGGATGAATCATGCCTGAACCTTTAGCTGTTCCTCCAATTGTTACAGTTATATCATCAATTTCAACTTGCACAGATAAATGTTTAGTAAATGTGTCCGTTGTTAAAATAGCTTGATTGAAAAACTCACTTTGATTATATTGCTCTTTTAAAACGTTTTGTGTACCGTGTTGTATCTTATCCATAGGTAAAAACGATCCTATAACACCAGTAGATGCGACACCCACACTTTCTTTGGATAAGTTCAAATGCTCTGCTACCCATGCTTGTGTATCTTTGGCATCTTGTATACCTTTTTCACCAGTACATGAATTAGCATTTGCTGAATTCACTACAATCGCTTGTAATGATTGATTATTTTTAATTGTTTCTTCAGTGACTTTTAACGGCGCTGCTTTAAAACGGTTCAGCGTATAAGTTCCTGCCGCAGCAGCAGCTGTCGTAGAGTATATCCATCCAAAGTCTTTTTTCTTTCTTCTTAATCCAACATGCATGCCTCCAGCTATAAAACCTAATGGCGAACTTACATCTCCTTGCAAATCTATTTTCAATTGGTTGAGTGTATCTAACGTTTCAATATCTTTCATCTCATCTCACCTTTCTTTTTATATTACGGATATACAGGTAGTTGTGCTAACCCTGTTGCTTCATTCAATCCATACATTAAGTTTAAATTTTGTATTGCTTGTCCACTTGCACCTTTGACTAAATTATCAATAACAGAGACAATCACTGCTGTTTGGGTTTCTTCGTCAACATACATACCGATATCACAGTAATTACTACCATATACTTCTTTGGTTTTAGGATAATTACCTAAATCTCTAATACGTACAAATGGTTTACTATCATAATATCGTTTGAAAGTTGCATGTAAATCTTCGCTAGTACTTTGTTTATTTAACTTCACATATATCGTAGAGAGTATGCCACGTGTCATTGGTACTAAATGAGGGGTAAATACTACTTTTATAGCTTCATCTGCTAAGTGCGAGACATACTGTTCTATTTCAGGCTTATGTTTATGCTTACCAATCGCATAAGCACTTAAGTTTTCATTCATTTCAGCGTAATGGACGTGTTGTGCAAGTGACCTTCCAGCCCCTGAAACGCCTGTTTTGGCATCTATAATAATTGAGTCTTGTTGAATTAGTTTTTGGTCTATTAACGGATGTAACGCTAGTAATGTAGCAGTGGGAAAACAACCTGGATTAGCTATAAGTTGTGTATCGTTTTGATCTACTTCAGACCATTCTGCAATACTATAATTTGCATCATCTAATTGTTGTTGTGTCGCAGCTGCTTCACCATAAAATTGTTGGTAGACATCTCTATTAGTTAATCTGAAATCACCTGATAAATCGATGACTTTTATATTTTTCTCTACCAAATCAGGCGCTATATGTTTACTTACATTTGAAGGTGTAGCAAAGAACATCACATCACAATCAACTGTTTCAGTGTCTAAAGTCTCATAGTGATGTGTTAAATGAGTTAAGTGGGGAAATGTTTCTTTTATTGGTTCATCCGTTTTAGAATGTGAAAAGATATATTTAATTTTTACATTTGGATGGTGCTGTAATAACCGAATTAATTCGACTGCACCATAACCACTTCCTCCTACTATCCCAACTTCTATCATGACGTTCATCCCTTTCTGAATATTCAAACTTTTTTAAGTGTTATGATTTACTTTTTTTCTAAAACTTCCGTTATTACTTTTATAATTTTATCAATTTCCTCATCTTCAATAACAAGTGGTGGTGCAAGTCTAATAATACTCCCTTGTGTTTCTTTACATAGCACACCTTGTTCAATCATCTCTTGACAATAAGATTGTGCTGATTCAGTTAATTCAATACCGATAAATAATCCTCTGCCTCTCACATCTTTTATGATGTTGCTGTCTATCAGCTGTAAATGGTTAAGTAATTTTTGCCCTTGTTCAGCAGAACGTTCGATTAAGTTCTCATCAATTAACACATCTAATGCTGCCATTGACACTGCACATGCAAGTGGATTACCTCCAAATGTCGAACCATGTGTACCAGGTGTAAGTACTTTCATCACGTCATCGTTAGCTAACACTGCTGAAATCGGATAAAGACCGCCACCAAGCGACTTACCTAATAAGTAAATATCTGGTTCTACACCTTCCCATTCCATTGCAAACATCTTACCTGTTCTACCAAGACCAACTTGTATTTCATCTGCAATAAATAAGACGTTATGTTCGTCACATAAGTTTCGAACCTCTTGGATGAAATAATCTGGCGGTAAATTGACGCCACCTTCACCTTGTATTGGCTCAAGTACAATTGCTGTTGTATTTTCATTAATGAGTGATTTCAAGCGAGTGATATCTCCGAAATCCATATATTGCATATTATCTAGCAAAGGTCCAAAACCTTTTTTATAACTTTCTTGCGAAGATAGCGATAAGGCACCTAGTGTACGACCATGAAAATTACCATTCATTGCAATAATTTCGCCTTGGTTTTCTGCTATACCTTTAACATCAGATCCCCATTTTCGTGCAATCTTAATTGCGGTTTCAACGGCTTCAGTACCTGTATTCATAGGTAATACTTTTTCCTTATTGGCAAGCGAACATATTTTTTCTTCCCATTTGCCTAAATTGTCGCTATATAATGCACGTGATACCATCGTTATTTTTTCACTTTGCTCTTGAAATGCTTTTATAATTTTCGGATGACAATGCCCTTGATTGACGACTGAAAAACCTGAAATACAATCAATGTAGCTATTATCTTCAACATCCCAAACTTTAGCACCTAGACCTTTCGTTAAAGCCAGTTTAAGTGGGCTATAATTGTTCGAACTGTATTGATCTGTTAGTGCAAATAAATCATTCATCGAAACCCTCATCCCTTTTCTATAATTATTCTAAATTTTGAATTAATATCCATAAATCATACACGTAATTTTACAATTAGTCAAAGACTAATTAAAATAATGATTAAATAAACAATTGTCTTAAAGCCTTTTTACAAATAATTTATATACTTAACGTTTCTTGAAATACTGTTATGACAATTTAACTAATGTATATAATTTGTATTATTTAGTGCGCGATGACTTTGTAAAAACTGTTATGTAATTATTTTATGGCAGTAACCGCACTATTATTTTCATAAAAAACGCAAACTAAATTTACTTTCCACTTAGTTTGCTTAATATTAATTATCACTATCTAAGGTTTTCATTTGCTGTTTTAGAATCTTGTTTTTTTGTTTAAATATGAACTTCGTCTTTATTGATTGGCTTAGAACATTTAAAAACATATACTTCACCGTAATATACTGTACCAAATTGATAATAATTAAATATGAAATCATGCGGGGAATGAATCTCGTTAATACTCTATTTCACGATACTTTTTAACAACAAGAAAGCAACGCTTACAAAGTATAAAATAATTCATAAACTGCTACCATTTTATTTGCGTGTTTGCTAATTTATTTTACGTTCAAAACAAGTCGAATGCATTTTTTATACAAACTCTTGTATACGGAATTATTATACGCATATAAAAACTCAAGTCAAATCGACTTTTTAATTGCAAATATTTGTATATAAAGGTATTTTTATACAAATAGAGCATACTTAATGTATAAAGATATGGTACAATCCATTCGCCTTCAGTCCTATAGATAAAGTCCACAGCGTGTTATTTTACGATGTTACTCATTTATTCATTAAAAGTATATTCACAGTAAATACTGTATTTACACTCAATCGTCTATAAACATTGTTATACCAATGCTTTCAACCATTTTATAGCCTTTCAAATCACAAATTTACCCTTATTTTACTTTTTTATTGTATTTATACACAAATGAAGCAGTATATACAAGGAATTGTATTTAATCCATTTAGATACTGCTTTTTATAATGTTACTCAAATATATAATTATGCTTTTAGTAAGATGATTACATAAATAAATTTAGTATTAGAACAACAATTAATCCAGTAATTGATGTCGTCAGTAATAAGACGCCCCATGTTTTAAAGGTGTCCTTTATTGAAATGTTAAAGTATTCTTTAAATAGCCAGAATGAAGCATCATTTACATGTGTAATAGTATTACTACCTACTGCAGTTGCAAGCACCATAAGCACTGGACTTACGTTGAATGTAGGTATCAGTGGTCCTACAATACCTGCTGCAGTAATCGCTGAAACTACACCTTGTCCAGTAGCAATACGAATTAACGCTGTAATGAGCCAAGCCATGATAAGTGGTGAAATATTAGTATCTTTCATCATGTCTGCTATATAGTTCCCCACATTAGCTTCTAATATAACTTCTTTAAACGCACCACCTGTACCAACTATAAATATAATCGTTGCAACACCCTTCAAGCCAGTTTCAAATGTCTTCATCATATCATCCATATTTTTACCTTTTCTAAGACCGAAGATGACAATAGCAGTTAAAATAGCAATAATAAGACTGATTTCTGCACTTCCTAAAAATGTCACAGCTTCATGTAATAATGTATCTTCAGTAATAAATAAACTTAGAATTGTTGAAATAGAAATTAAAATAGCAGGAATAAGTGGTATAAATAAGCTCATTCCAAAACTTGGCATTTCACTTTCCGAAAAAACCTTGTTCTTTTTTAATAGTGGAGGTACTGGATAATCCATTTTCTTCATAAACTTAGGTAATACAACACCTGCCATGATCACACTAGGTATAAAGACAATAATTCCTAATATATAAACCATACCCATATCTGCGTTGTAAGCTTCTACAAGTGCAGTCGGTCCTGCTTGAGGTGGAAATATACTATGAGATAGTGTCGTGGCAGCAACCATAGTAATAGCTAACTTCATAAATGGTGTTTTTGCTTCCACGGCAATACTAATCACTAATGGGGCTAAAATCATAAATGCCACTTCATAAAATACAGAAATCCCAAATACAGCACCTACAATAATTAATGCCCAATGCACATGTTTAGCGCCAAATCTATCTATAAGTGTTGATGCAATGCGTTGTGCTGCACCTGAATCCACCATTAATTTACCAAGTACTGCACCAAATCCAATAATAAGTGCAAGACTTCCTAACGTGGATCCTAATCCTTCTTTAATTGTTTCTAATATTGCAACAGGTTTCATCCCGTTTATAAAACCAACCACTGTTGCTGAAAAAATGAGCGCTAGAATACTATTGATTTTGAGCTTAATATTTAAGAATAATAGTATGGCAACCCCTATTACGAGTGAAATGAGTGGTAAATGTTCGCTTAAAAATGACAATTTCATGTCCTCCCGTCCCTTAATAACTTATGAAATCGAATTCACAATTCTTAATTATAGTAGATTTCCCTTAAAATAACAGCGTTGTTATTTTAAAATTGCTTTTAATTTCTCAAAAGATATTCAATATATTAATATAAAAACATCGTGTCTTCTTTTCCTGTATCATCTGTAAGTGATGTATAAGCGAGTCCACCACCCATAGACGATTATTAAATAGAAAAGACGCAATGCTTATTTATAAGCATTGCGTCTTTTCTAAATGATTTAATTCTTATAATTCACTTTATTAATCTTTTTTAACTTCATCCTCCCACCAAAGTGCATCTTTAGGATTTTGAATTACATCTTCATACTCTTCTTGATTTTCAACGTTTGGATAATTTCCTCTCAATGATTTGTTTGATGTTGATTTAAACATTGTTAAGAAAATGATAAGTCCGATGACGTTAATAAACATCAAATAATATGAAGGTGAAATTTCTTGGCCTGTCGTTTGTACTAACATCGATAGAATAAATGGTGTCAAACCACCAAATATTGCAGCACCAATATTATAAACAAGTGACAAGGTACGTAATCTCACTTTTGTATGAAACATACTTGGTAACACTGATGGCATTACGCCTTCAAATGTAGACATGAATAGTGCGATGATAAATAATCCTAAGATAACGACTGGTATTATTGGAATACTCATGAGCCAGAAAGCGAGCACAGAAAATAAACTAAAGCCAATTAAACCAAATAAAATCGTCTTCTTATTACCAACTTTATCACTGTACCAACCAAAGAAAAATACGGCTGGTATCATCACTAACATCGTGACCGTACTCAGTATAGAACTCATGGTGCCCCCTAAGTTAATGGTTGAGTTTAAGTACGATGGCATAAAGGATAACACCATGTAGTTAGCCACATTTAAGAATGCTACACCAGCAAAACAAACGATGATATCTTTCCAATAATATTTAAATATATCTAAATAAGAATATTCTAATTCTTCTTGTTCTTCTAATGTTGATTCATAGGCAGGACTTTCGTCTAATCCTGTACGCAAGAAGATACCTACGATACCTAATGGCGCAGCAAGGATAAATGGAATTCTCCAACCCCAGTCTGCCATTTGTTGATCGCTTAACAATGCATACATCAGACCAGCTAGAACCGCCGCCATAATACTACCTGCGAGTGTACCTATTTCTAGTCCACTACCTAACTTACCACGTGCTTTATCTGGCGATGATTCTGCTATGTACGTCATAGCACCAGCGTACTCTCCACCAGTTGAAAATGACTGAATCAAACGAACTACAAGTAATAGAATTGGCGCCCATATACCGATTTGATCTTGCGTTGGTAATAACCCAAGCATCAATGTTGAAGCCGCCATAAGTAAAATTGTTGATGATAATACAACTTTCCGTCCATATTTATCCCCTATATGGCTGAAGAAGATACCACCAATCGGTCGTACTATAAATGCAAAAGCAAATACAGCAAATGTAGATACAATTTGCATCTCTTGCGGTAGATTACCAAAGAAATTAGCACTTATAACTACTGCTAATTGCGCATATAGCCCGAAGTCAAACCACTCAATTGCATTACCAATACCTGTGGCAACCACACTTTTTTTAGCTTGATCGGAATCTACCCTATTAATTTTTTCTTTTTTAAACTTCACAAAAAAAACACCCCTTAATTTTTGTCTGTCAATATAACATAACATAACCTGTATACAAATTTTTAAACAATTCAAGTTTAATATGCCATGTATTTTGCATTTAAAATGAATAAACACTTACATCTCAAAATTATTATTAAATGAATTATTCAGAACGCTACATGCTGTTTTCTTTGGTATAATAGCCACATAAAAATGAACATATGGAGGCACTCAAGTTATGAAACAAATTTATTTTAACCATGATGGTGGTGTAGATGATCTCATCTCATTATTTCTATTAATACAAATGGATGATGTAGCGCTTATTGGTGTAAGCGCAATTGGCGCAGATAGTTATATCGAACCCGCAGTAAGTGCATCTCAAAAAATAATTAACCGCTTCTCTGACCAACCAATACATGTCGCCGCTTCAAAAGAACGCGGTAAACATCCTTTTCCAAAAGATTGGCGTATGCACGCATTTTTTATGGATGCATTACCTATTTTAAATGAATCATCAAAACAACAATCTTTATTATTAAAACAGCCTGCTTACCAAGATATTATAGATAAATTACAAGATCAGCCCCAAAAAATAACTTTACTTTTTACAGGGCCCTTAACAGATTTAGCCAAAGCAATCACAGTAGAGCCTACGATTGTTCAAAATATCGACCACCTTGTGTGGATGGGTGGTACATTTTTAGATAAAGGTAATGTTGAAGAACCTGAACATGATGGTACAGCTGAGTGGAATGCTTTTTGGGATCCCGAAGCTGTGCAAATTGTGTTTGATACGGATATCAAAATAGAGATGGTAGCTTTAGAAAGCACGAATCAAGTACCTATGACATGGGATGTTAGACAAGCATGGGCAGATGAACGTCATTATACTGGCGTAGATTTCTTAGGCGTAAGCTATGCTGCTGTCCCGCCATTAACACATTTCCAAACGAATTCTACTTACTTCTTATGGGATGTATTAACAACAGCTTACGTTGGCATGCCTGAACTTGTTCAACAACATAGTGTAAATGTGTCTGTACATACTGATGGAGCTAGTCAAGGCCAAACATATACTGACAACGTGAATGGTAGATCTATCTCAGTAGTTGACCACGTTGATCATGACGCTTTCTTCAAATACATCACTGATTTAGCTAAAAAAGTCATCCGCTAAAAAATATGATTTTTACTAATGATTAAAGGGATCTCCAGTTTTGGAAGATCCCTTTAATCATTAGATATTATTTTTTAACAAACACATGTATTAATAACTATCTGGAGTTAAATATTGTTTATCGATGACATCTTTAGTAATCATTTCTAAACGCTCTTTCGTAACGTCATGTTCGTGATTATAGTTTAATGCGTGTCGTTTTGCTAAATTATCGTTATATCTTTTTAATGGATACATTTTAAAACGATGTCGTGTGTTGTCATCAAGTGGATTCACTATTTCATAATGCGTAACTAAAGATTGCCATTTAACATTTTTAATCGTTACACCCTTTGGTAATTTCTCAATATTAAAACGAATATTACCTCCTAATACATTACTTTCATCACCTGTAGTTTGCCCATTCAAAAAATTTCCCAGGGAATAAGCTACCAGTGTCTTATGATTCCCCTTCCCTTTAACCCACTTTATAGGTTGAATGACGTGAGGGTGCGTCCCAATTACAACGTCTACCCCTGCATTTGCAAATACTTCAGCATATTTTTTCTGTTTAAGATTTGGTTCATGTTTGCCTTCACTTCCCCAATGTGCTGACACAATAACTGCATCACTTTGTGTTTTGGCTTTTGCTACATCTTTTTTAATTTGCGCTTCATCAAAATAGTTGATTTGATAAGCGTTTTCAGGAGAAATATCATTTGTGCCGTATGTATAACTTAATAGTGCAACTTTGATTCCATTTCTCTCAAAAACTGGTATATCGTCTCTCCTGTTTTGTGAATTAAACGTACCCGTATATAAGATATTATCAAATTGCTTCCATAAATTTATCTCATTCAGCAATCCATCGGTCCCTTGATCAAGTGCATGGTTATTCGAACCGTTAACAATATCAAATCCCGCATCAACAATATCATCTGCTATCTCCCTTGGCGTATTAAATTGTTTGAATCCTGAAAATCCCTTTTCATCTCCACCAATTGGTGATTCTTGATTTATATACGAAATATCCGCTGATTTAATATCTCTTTCTAAGTATTCATACATAGGTTTAAAGTTGAAACTACCATCATCTTGTAATGCATCTTGATAAACTACTGGGTGGATTAAATTATCCCCAACTGCATAAAATGAAACTTTATCCACTAATTGCTTTTGGTTATGCAAGCATAGCCCACTAAAAAATATAAAAACAGTAAATAACAACGTCATCATTATTTTATATTTCCACATAACTTCCCCCCTTGCCCATTACAAATAAGTTGTTACATTATATATTAATTCTATTGTAATAATTATGATTAAACAACTCAATTTATTATATCGTGTTTACAATATAATCAAACTTCTTTAACAATATAACAATTGCGGCTGTGACATGTATTTATGCCTCAGCCGCAATTGAATTCAACTTATAATATTATACGTGCTTAGTAATTGTTTCTGCTGGTAAACGATACGAACCATGAGCGGGATTTTTTGCTTTTCCTATCGCTATTATCATGACAGGTTCATAACGTTCTGAATCTATATCAAATGCTGTTGCTATTTGGTCACTTTCAAATCCACCTATTGGATTCGTGTCATAGCCGTAAGCTCTGGCAACTAACATAAATTGCATAGCAGCTAGACTACTATCAATTTTTATAATATCATTCATTTCACTTTTTTCTAAACTTCTATAGAAAGGTAATACTTTTCCAAGTAATTCATCTTTCACATCTTCGGGCATTAACCCTTGTTTGACAGCGTTATTATAGATTTCTTCACCATATTCATGACTTTGCATATCCCCAAAGATAACTACCATTGCAGACGAAGAATCATTTTGACGTGTATTAAAACGTATAAGTGGGCGTAATTTGTCTTTACCTTCATCACTTTCTACAACTAAAAAGCGCCATGGTTGCATATTCACTGACGACGGTGCTTTTGTTGCTTTTTGAATCATTTCATCCATCTCTGAAGTTGGTATTTTTACTTGCTCATCGAAAAGTTTTACAGATTTTCTATTCATTACTATATCTTCAAAGTCATTATTAATCATTATTCATTTCTCCTTAACTTTTTTTAACAAAATCAAATTATACTCAATTTATTTTAATTTACAAATCATCTGTTTGAGAATGAAATTAATAGCAACGAGAACTTAAATAATCATTAACAATACTTCACCAGAAACTTATTATCACGATACATTATTTGAAAAATTCTATTATACTCATTTTAATTAAACACAATTCATTAATCCAAACTTCACGAGTGCAAAATCGTAAATTGCTTTAATCTGTTATTTCCATAGACATCGTTATATTTCTATCACAGAAGCCCATTTTTTCGTATAATTGTTTAGCAAAGTTATTTGCAAAAACATTCAGTCTTACTTCTTTGAGGTTTTTCGCTTTAAAATACTCACCGACAAATTGTATTAATTCTTCAGCCACCCCGTGTCTTCTATATTCATCAAATACATACAACTCATATATAAAGCCATACTCTTCTTGAATAAAATAATCTGTTTTGTTATCTATAAGCACGAAACCTTTCATATGTGCTTCTTCTATTAATACATAATATTCAGCACCTTCGCTTATTAATTGTTTTGACACTGATCTCATCGCATGATCTGATAAGTCAAAGTCTACTGTTACTGCTTCTTTAAATACATTCGGTATCGTTTCATTGATTATTTTCAACTCTTCCTGGTTTGCTTTTCTAATTGTCATTGTTACGCACCCTTTCTTCAACACACTTTCTTGTAAATAGTTACAATCATCGTTATATCACTTTACAATTCAAATAATTTTTATTACTTTGACAATACCCTAAATTAAAAGAATTTAATTTCAAGACTTTGAAAAATAAAAATTTTACCATCCGACCGCTTTAATATCAATTTAAATCTTCTTAACTACTGGATATATTGTATTTTTATAGTAAAATAGGATGGTAACTTTATCTATATACAATTAATTACAGATGCCTTCAATATATTATAAAGAAGGCTTTTGCAATATACAAAGATCTATTTTTTAATTGTGAATACTGTACATGATACAATGGATGCTTTACAATCAACTGATCATCTGATGATAGATCACCATTGTTTTTAATAGAGCCTTCAATAACTTACAAGGCTATTACCAATAGTTTAAAATATTATTAAAAGTTCGATATATTCTACCTTATATCAAAATATAAAGAGAAAATTTTAAAAAAAGAGGGAATAAATAATGAAGTCCATATCTGTCATAGTGACTTATTACAACTCAGAAGACTATATAGAAAGTTGTTTAACTAGTCTTAAAAAACAAAGATTTCAAGATTTTGAGTTAATTTTAGTTAATGATGGTTCAACTGATAATTCAAAAACAATCGCAACACAAAGTATTGCAAATTGGGATATACCAATTAAAGAAATTGATTTACAACAAAATACAGGTCATGCACATGCAAGAAATATTGCTATGCAAGAAGTAGATGCACCATACTTTATATTCATAGACTCAGATGATTATTTAGCTTCTTATGCACTTGCATTTTATATGAAAAAAATAAACCAATTTGATGCACTTATTTCACCAATACATTCATTTACACTTGATATACCACAATATATTGACCAAGACTTAGTGCGTGTGGAATATCTAGATACAAAAACAAAATCAAATCAATTTTTACGCAAAAATTCAGCGTGTAATATTGTCTTTAAAACAGCTATCGCACGTGGACATAATTTACATTTCAATGAAGCATTAGGTGTCTTTATTGACTGGTCCTTCATATTAGATTTCATAAAATATTCAAACGGTTTTGTACGTGTGAGTCACTTCCCATTTTATATCAAAGGTGAGGTTTATGACCCATTCTTAAAACCAAGGTTGTCTAAACAAGATTTCGGCATCGTCTTCAATGATTATGTTTATAGCTTTTCAGATTCTATCCAACGTGCGCCTTTAAAGGAAAACAAACGTTTTATAAAAAATAAAATGAAAAATTTGTTTAAATATTCGTTTGAGCCTTCATTAAGAAAAACACCTGAAAGATATGAACAAAACAGTGAGTTATTACCAAGAGTTACGAGACAATTACTTCCTACAATTTTCAAAAATGAAAAACCTTTATTTATTGCTGAAGCAATTATGCTTATGTTTAATAAGAGAAAATTAGCATTTAAAATTAATCAGCTTAGAAATAAAGCTAGATTAGCTAAAAACGTTGTTTTACGCAGAAAAAATAACCATCGTGCACTTTACCAATTGACCGATTCTGAAGATAAAGTAAATCCAAAAACAATCGTATTTGAAGCTTTTGGTGGTAAAAATTACAGTGATAGTCCTAAATATGTTTATGAATATATGATGAAACATCATCCAAATTATGAATTTATATGGGTATTAAAAAGCCCTGACAGCGTACAAATACCAGGCCCTGCAAAAAAGGTTAGAAAAAATTCTAAAGCATACTATGATGCTTATTCTAGAGCAAAATACTGGATATCAAATGCTAGGCTCCCACTGTTTCTAAATAAAAAACCTAACCAAGTCTATATCCAAACTTGGCACGGTACGCCATTAAAACGCTTAGCAAACGATATGAAAGTCATTCGTATGCCTGGAACAACAACAGATCGTTATAAACGTAACTTCAGAGAAGAAACAAATCGTTGGGATTATCTCGTTTCACCAAATGCTTATTCATCAAAAATATTTGAAACAGCATTCTGGATGAATCCAGAACAAATTCTAGAAATTGGTTACCCTAGAAATGACGTTTTAGTTAATCGTTCACAAGACAAAGCATATATTCAAGATATCAAAGAAAACTTAAATTTACCTGAAGATAAGAAAGTAATTATGTATGCTCCTACATGGAGAGATGATGAGTTTGTTAAAAAAGGTAAGTACCTGTTTGATTTGAAAATTGACTTAGATAATTTACATGAACAATTAGGTGACGATTATGTGATTTTATTAAGAATGCATTACTTAATTTCTAATGCCCTCGATTTAAGAGGTTACGAAGAGTTTGCAATTGACGTTTCAAATTACAGTGACATCTCTGAATTATACTTGATTTCAGATTGTTTAATCACGGATTATTCGTCAGTCATGTTTGATTACGGCGTACTAAAAAGACCACAATTCTTTTTCGCTTATGATTTAGATAAATACGGTCAAGATTTACGTGGTTTCTATCTTGATTATCATAAAGATTTACCAGGTCCAATTTATCAAGATGCTTATAAATTAGCTGATGATTTGAAAAATCTAGACCAAGTAGAAGTAGATTACAAAGATAAAATCGACACTTTCTATAATGACTTTTGCTCATTAGAAGATGGTAAATCGTCTAAAGCAATTTCTGATTTAATTACTGGTCAACAAAATGAGTAGTTCTTATACAAGCGTTTCAGTTCTTGTATTCCTTTTCTAAACTAGCCTTGTAGGGGCGGGAATAAGAAATCAAATTTCAAATTTTGATTTCCTATTTCCGCTCCTATTTTCATTTAATTTTTGAGCTAATAACTGCCAAGCTTTGTGATAATTATCATCTAATTGTACAGGTTTAAAACCAAACTCAAGATACATATTGATTGCTTTATAACTAATCGTTTGTGAAGTTAAATATGCTTTATCATGATGTCTCGCTAGAATGTTCATTGCTGCACTAAGTAATGGCTTAGATAACTTCTTCCCTTGATATGCTGGTATGATACCAACCCAATGAATTCTCCCCATCATTTGAGCATCATCACCTAAACAGCCATACCATGCAGTAGTCGTACCCACAACTTCTTGCTTTTCATTTTCAATGAAGATACAACGTTGTTCCATCTCTGCTATATAATCTCCAAACTCTTTATTAAACCTTTCTAATGCCATTTCCTCATTTTCAAACTCACCTGCTAGCGTTTCTATATAAGCCCATATTTTTTCATCACCTTTACGAAATTGCCTAATGGCAAAACCTTTAGGCACATCATACTGTGGTATGTCATCTAACTGTGTTCTGACCATTTGTACTTTAATGTTTTCCATTCTGAATCGCCTCACACCTTTAAATTTTCTATATCAACTTATGTTTATAATAGCCTTATTTTCTCCGTAAAAACACATATTACCACTTCAAATAAAAACTTATATATTATGCACATTATGAATTTATAAAAAATCATAAAAAAACTGCCAACCAAAAAGTCATACATTTTTGGCGACAGTGAAAACATCTATGCTTATCTTGGATAATGTTCAAATCTATACTTCCTTATTTTAAATCTATTGTGTTCAACAATACAATACCTATTGAATATAAACATGATTGCTATCATGCCTATGAGATTTAGATTTACATTAAATACAACAACTGCGAGCGCTGTACTCAGTGCTCATCCCAAACCAGCCCAAGTAGCGTAATTTAATCTTAAAGGTAAATATTCCATTGCTAAACTTGGGTATAATTCACTAAAACCTTCAGAAGTATTGGGTACCTGTTTCTTCTGTAAAAATAGCAATCATGCTACTTCTATTTAATCAAAATCATTTTAACCCCTACAAATAATAAGCAACTGGTAAAAATCATTAAGTTTATGACTTCACCAGTTGCTATTTTAAAGTTATATAGAATTGTTAATTGTTTTTATTTTACTGTTCCTGCATCTTTGTCATGTACACCATGACGATAAAAATCAATATATTCTGGTTCCATAAGATTTTTACCACGAATAATGTCAGATGCTTTTTCTGCCATCATTAATACAGGTGAGTGGATATTACCGTTTGTGGTACGAGGCATTACAGACGCATCAACAACACGTAAGTTTTCCATACCGTGTACTTTGAATGTTTCTGGATCAACAACTGACATCTCGTCTGATGCTGGCCCCATTCTACAGCTACATGATGGATGTAATGCAGTTTCACCATCACGTTTTACCCATTCAATAATTTCTTCATCTGTTTGTACTTCACGTCCTGGAGAAATTTCTCCACCATTAAATGGATCTAAAGACTTTTGAGACAAGATGTTTCTAGCTACTTTGATGGCTTCAACCCATTCGCGTTTATCTTCTTCTGTAGATAAATAGTTAAATACGAAATCTGGTTTTTCAAATGGATCTTTAGATTTAATCTTCAAATAACCACGAGAGTTAGAATACATTGGACCTACGTGTACTTGATAACCATGAGCATGTGGTGCTTTCGTACCATCGTATCTTACTGCGATTGGCAAGAAGTGGAACATTAAGTTTGGATAATCTACTTCGTCATTTGAACGTACAAATCCGCCACCTTCGAAGTGGTTAGATGCTGCTGCACCTTTACGACCTAAAATCCATTGCAAGCCAATGAATGGCATCTTCAATTTGTTAAGGCTGGGTTGCATTGAAACCGGTTGTTTACATGCATGTTGCACATATACTTCTAAATGGTCTTCAAAGTTTTCTCCTACGCCTGGTAAATGTAGACGAGGTTCAATCCCAACTGAACGTAGGTGTTCTGAATCGCCAATACCAGATAATTGTAATAATTGTGGGGAGTTAATTGCACCACCTGATAAAATAACTTCTTTCGCATTCACTGTATGTTCTTTACCATTCTTCTTGAATGTTACACCAGTTACTTTATTACCTTCAAAATTTAATTTAGTTACAAACGCACGTGTTTGCACATCTAAGTTTTTACGTTTCATAGCTGGATGCAAGTAAGCTCTTGACGCTGATACACGTCTACCATTATGTACTTGACTATCAAAAGGACCAAAGCCTTCTTGACGGAAACCATTGACGTCTGGTGTTTTATTATAACCTGCGTCAACACCAGCATTGAAAAATGCTTGGAATAACGGGTTTTTAGCAGGTCCTCTTCTTAATTTAATTGGACCATGGTGGCCACGATATGCATCATCTTTAGTAGAACCAAATGTTGTCTCCAAACGTTTAAAGTATGGTAAACAATGGGCATACCCCCATGATTCCATGCCTTCTGGTTGCGCCCATTTTTCATAATCTAATGGGTTACCACGTTGATAAATCATACCGTTAATTGAACTTGAACCACCTAATACTTTACCACGAGCATGTCCAACTTTACGTCCATCCATATGCGGTTCTGCATTTGTTTCATAAATCCAGTCATATAGTTTATTTCCTGCTGGATACATTAATGCTGCTGGCATTTGGATTAATAAATCCCATGAATAGTCACTACGTCCAGCTTCTAATACAAGTACATCATTAGATGCATCTTCACTTAAACGGCCACCAAGTACCGAACCGGCACTCCCACCACCAATAATGATATAATCATATGATTTTTTCATTTTTGATAAACCTCCTAAATTTTTAAATCGTTACTATTTTATATTTGTGTGTAAACCACTATTGTTTACCAAACCAATTCACTGGTTCTGGGTTCGTATTACGTAAAATATGTTTCTCAACTTGATATTCTGCTAAGCCTTCTTTACCAAGTTCTCTACCAATACCTGATTGTTTGTAACCACCCCATGGTGCTTGTGCAAAGTATGGGTGGAAATCATTAATCCAAACTGTACCCATCTTCAATTTATTAACAACACGTTCAGCTTTAC
Organism: Staphylococcus sp. NAM3COL9; assembly: GCF_001431205.1. Classification (GTDB taxonomy): domain Bacteria; phylum Bacillota; class Bacilli; order Staphylococcales; family Staphylococcaceae; genus Staphylococcus. Next base: position 494,896 of record NZ_LGPC01000016.1, read on the forward strand.
CGATATCTGAAGTGAATACGCCACCCGCTAATCCATATATTGAATCATTTGCTAGCTCAATTGCTTCTGCTTCTGTTGAAAAGCCTTCAATTGTTACAACTGGACCAAATACTTCTTCTTGTACAATACGCATTGAAGTATCGCAATCTGTAATTACAGTTGGTTCAAAGAAGAAACCATCTTGTAAGTCTTCACGTTCTGGTCTTTTACCACCAATAGCAATCGTTGCGTTTTCTGATTTTGCAACTTCCATATATTTTTCTATTTTTTCTCTGTGTTCAGCTGAAATAACTGGACCCATTTCGGTTTTTGGATTAAATCCATCACCTAATTTAATATTTTTAATTCTTTCAACTAAAGCTGATTCGAATTTATCTTTGATATCGTTGTGTACTAAGATTCTTGCGCCTGCAGAACATACTTGGCCTGCGTGGAAAAAACCACCATTCAAAGCTTGATCGACTGCAAGATTAAAATCAGCATCATCAAAAATAATATTAGGATTTTTACCACCAAGCTCTAATGCAACATTCGTTACGTGATTAGCAGCTTGTTTCATAATATGTTTTCCTGTTTGAATACCACCTGTAAAAGATACTAGGTCTACTTCTTTATGAGAAGATAACGGCTCTCCTACTTCAGAACCTTTACCTAAGACTAAGTTAATGACACCTTTAGGGAATCCAACTTCCTCCATCAATTCAAATACACGAATCGTTGTTAACGGTGTGATTTCACTTGGCTTCATAACAAGGGTACAGCCTGTAACTAATGCTGGAGCAATCTTCCATGAAGCTTGTAGTAAAGGATAGTTCCATGGTGTGATCTGTGTGACAACACCTACTGGTTCTTTTATCACTTTACTTTCAGTATTAGGAATTGGTGAATCTATCATTTCTCCACCATTTTTATCTGCTAAACCAGCAAAATAATTAAATACATTCGCAATGTCGTCCATGTCTGCATATGATTCTTCTAATGTTTTGCCTGTATCTAATGTTTCAAGTCTTGCTAATTCTTCACGGTGTTCTACGATTAAGTCAGCAATTGCGCCTACTTTTTTACCTCTAGATTCACTTGTTTCTTTAGACCATTCACTGCCTTCAAATGCACTTCTTGCAGCTAAAATAGCACGTTCACTATCTTTTGAAGTGCCCTCTGCGACTTCAAAAATGACTTCTTGGTTATATGGATTAATAATTTTTCTTGTTTCTTTGTTCGAGCTATTTACCCACTCACCATCAATATATTGACGACGAGATAATTGATTTAAAAGTTCCATGAAAATTACCTCCGTTAAGTTTGTTAAATTTTTATTTAACGAATTTTACAAGATTTATGTTAGCATAGTAATCGAAAGGGTGTCAAACGAGTTTAGTTATAAGCTGGTTATGGATTTGTATAATTATAAAAATATAGTTATTTTGAATCCCTTAATCATCAATAGCTTGAATTTGTATAAAAAATTATCGGAGGTGTACATCATGGTACATTCAAACAACCCTGATAAGCAATTGAATGAAGCAAAAGACATCGTCATCAATGCAATTGGTGAAACGATGGATCTGTACGGGATTAACAGAAGTGTAGGTAATTTATTTGGTACTATGCTCTTTGAGGACAGCATGACATTAGATGAAATGCGTGAACAACTACAAATGAGCAAGCCTAGTATGAGTGCTGGAGTAAAAAGGCTCCAAGAATTCGATCTTGTCAAACAACAGTTTACACGGGGCAGTAGAAAACAACATTTCGTTGCTGAAAAAGACTTTTTTAATTTCTTTAGTAACTTTTTTACCCGCAAATGGAAAAGAGAAATTGTAATTAACTCTGAGGCTGTTCATGATTCAGTAGCTATACTTGATAAGGTCATCAACGATAAAAATGCTGATGCAACTACTAAAACAGAAGCTAGCGAAGTCAAAGCACAATTAATCGATACATTGCCATACTATGATTGGTTAGATCAATTGGGCCAAGCAATCGAAAGTGGCGAAATTTTTAAATACTTCCCTATTCCAGAAAATAAGAATTAACACTTATTTCAATGTATTTAGGAGGAATTGTACAATCAAAAAAGACAGTTAGATTCTTCTTTAGAAATCTAGCTGTCTTTTTTTCATTTCCAGATACCTCTTAATTTCAATATTAAATATATTTAGTGAAAAATGGTCGTGGACTTACGCATTTAAAATCCAGGTCACTTCACAATCCACTTCTATCTAATACTATAAAAAAGCAGTGGCGCATCTATCACGATAGATTGCTTCACTGCTTTTTTTATATTTTCATCTATAAGTTGTCATCATCTTTCTTTTCTCTCACTTGTGTAATTCTCAGTGAGCGTCGTTCTACTTCTTTATATTTATCCGCACGGCGCTCAAGTTTGAGTCGATCCTCATTTAATGTCCGTATGAATGAAATCATCATCATGACGAAGATAATAAGTACTGGCACACTAGCAAGTAAAGAAGCTGTTTTTAATACTTCCAATGATCGCTCACCACCAACAAGCATTAATGCAAATGGTAATAAACATAAAGCGAATGCCCAATATAAACGATTTGCTTTTAAAGGTTCTCCAACCACTTTTTTCTGTGATGCTGCTGCTAAAATATAAGAACCAGAATCAAAAGTGGTTGCTAAGAATAGTACCGCTGAAAGTAAGAATAAAATAATAACTACGTTAGGGAATGGTAATTGATGCAACACTTCAATTATAGTTGCTTCTGTACCATGCGTGTTCAAATTCTGAACAACATTAAACTCTCCAGTTAATTGTAAATAAACTGCATAGTTACCGAAAATACCAAAGAATAACATACAGCCTAAAGTACCGTATATTATCGTACCTAGAACGACTTCTTTCATAGTTCGTCCCTTAGAAATTCGTGCGATAAACAATCCTATAAATGGTGCATATACAATCCACCATGACCAATAGAATATTGTCCAATCTTGCGGGAAGTTCGTTTCCTTACGTCCACCGATGCCTCCGAAGGGTTCTATCCACGTCGCCATTTGGAAGAAGTTTTTCACCATATTACCCATACCTGTTATGGTTGTTTCCATAATAAACACAGTTGGGCCAACAATCAGTACAAAACCAAGTAAAACAAATGACAAAATAACGTTCCAGTCACTTAACACTTTTATACCTTTTTTCAATCCAGAATAAGAACTGTATGCAAAAAGTGCAGTTATAATAAATAGAATCGCACCGCGCATGACCATATTATCTCCATCTAAACCGGTCAATCTTTCTATACCTGCTGTAATCATCGGTACGCCAAGTGCGAGTGATGTTGCAGCGCCCCCAAGTAAACCGAAGATAAATATAATATCCGTTACTTGTCCAATAAAACCATCTGTCTGGCTTTTTAAGATAGGTCTCAACGTTTGGCTAATTTTAAATACTGGTTTATTCTTCACGAATATAAGATAACCAATACACAATGCTGGCAATACAAATGTTGCCCATGCGATAGGACCCCAGTGGAACATGCCGTACATTGTAGCATAGTTTAAAGCACTATCCGTCATTCCTTTACCACCGTGTGGCGGGTCTTGATAGTAAAAAGCCCATTCAATAACACCCCAGTATAAAATATCTGAAGCAATACCAGCACAAAACAGCATTGCTGCCCAACTGAAGTTATTAAATTCAGGTTTATCTGTAGCTTTACCTAAAGTTACATTTCCGTACTTGCCAAATGCAATGTACAAAACAAATATTAATATCGCTAAGCCAATAAATAAGTACACTGAACCAATTGTACTTACAACAGCTTCATTCATTTTCGTAATAATATCTTGACTGGCTTTTGGAAAAACCATCATTGGAATTACTGCAATTAATAAAATCACGGAAGACCCTATAAAGGTCGTCCAATCCATTACTCTATTCTTTTTCAATTGTTGAACACCCCTCATAGTAGATTTGTATGTAAAATTACCGCTAATAATTTTAATGAATTAGCAAGAACTATTTAATTATTCACAAACATGAGCCTAACGAATTTTAAATAATAATGCAAATTGCATTCAAACGAATCATATGTAAAAGATGAATAATTATATAATAACTACAATTAATTTGAATACAAAAATCGCTACAATCACAGTGTTAAGTTTAAACTTAACGAAATTAATGAATCTTACAAACTTAACTAACTGTATTTTTATGCATAAATAAAGAATATATATTCTATTTATTTTTTTATTTTCTTTATGTATTTAGTTGTTTTCAAAAAATATTTCGTTTAATTTTTACATTACTTGATTTTTGATAATATTACTAAAAAGCATAAAATAATTATAAATATAAATACACTTAAAATTGTATTACATTAAAATCGACATATATTTAAAATAAAACGTGTAAAACTAAAAAAACGACGCTCATAATCTACTTTTTAATCAAAAGTATTCTATAATATAGAAGTAATAATAAAGTATTAGATAAAGAGGTTTTGAAAATGGATAAAACACAGATTATAAATTATTGGGATAAACGTGCCGAGTCTTTTAGTAAAGATAAACAGGCAGAATTAGAAAGTAAACATGCAGAAGCTTGGGTGAAAGAAATAGAAGCAATTATTCCATTAAGAGATGGTTTAAAAGTATTAGACATTGGTACAGGTGCTGGTTTTCTAGCAATCCTATGTGCACAACAAGGTGCTGAGGTTTCAGGTATTGATTTGGCGGCTGATATGATTCAATCTGCAAAACAAAACGCACAACAATTAAATCAAAACATCCAGTTTAATGTCATGGATGCAGAACATCTAAATTATGAAAATGAAACTTTTGATGTCGTCATCGCTCGAAATGTGACATGGTTATTGCCTAACACACAAGCTGCCTATAAAGAATGGTTACGTGTGTTAAAACCGAACGGTTATCTCATTAATATTGATGGAGATTATGGCAAAGATTCCTTTATTAATTACGGAGACATCCCAACGGATCACGCACATAACACACTGGGAGATGAGATGTTGAAGGAAAGCGAAGCCATCAAACAAAGCATACCTATTAATCATCAATCAAGACCACAATATGACATGAATATCTTAAAACAACTAGGATATGAAACCATTCATCTTGATGATGGCGTTTATATTCGCGTATATAAAGAACAAGATGCTTTTTATAATCCAACACCTATATTTTTAATATCAGTCACTAAACCTATGACCTAATTTAATGTACATTTTTTATATTAGATAGAATATTTATTATATTTTAATATATTAGGTGCCTTGAACTTGCGTTATGCTTCAATTTTTATCATACTAAAAGAGAATACAGTAAAAGGAGTGGTAAGAATGAATAAAGAACAATTTGATAAAGTGAAAAATGGTAAAGGTTTCATTGCTGCATTAGATCAAAGTGGTGGTAGTACACCAAAAGCGCTTAAAGATTACGGCGTTACTGAAGATCAATACGATAGCGAAGATGAAATGTTCAAACTCGTTCATGACATGCGTACACGTATTGTATCATCACCTTCATTCAGCGCTGATAAAATTATTGGTGCAATTCTTTTCGAACAAACGATGGATCGCGAAGTAGACGGCAAACATACTGGTGATTACTTAGCAGATAAAGGCGTTGTTCCCTTCTTAAAAGTTGATAAAGGCTTAGACGAACAAAAAGATGGCGTTCAATTAATGAAACCTATGCCAGACTTAGATGCTTTATTAAGTCGTGCCAGCGATCATAAAATTTTTGGTACAAAAATGCGTTCTAATATTTTAGAACTAAACAGAGATGGTATTGATTTAGTTGTAAAACAACAGTTTGATGTTGCTAAACAAATTATCTCTGCTGGATTAGTTCCAATCATTGAGCCAGAAGTTAACATTAATGCTGAAAACAAAGAAGATATTGAAGCTTATTTATCTGACTCAATCTTAGAAGAACTAAACAAATTAAACGACGATCAACTCGTAATGTTAAAATTATCTATCCCTACAAAAGCTAACCAATACCAAACACTTATTGACCATGCTAATGTTGTGCGTGTTGTTGCACTATCAGGCGGATACAGTAGAGAACATGCAAACGAAGTCCTTAAACAAAACAAAGATTTAATAGCCAGCTTCTCTCGTGCACTTATTAATGATTTAAATGTAAATCAATCAGATGAAGAATTTGATAAAATCTTAGGTGAAACAATCGAATCTATTTATGACGCTTCAGTCAATAAAGCCTAAACAAATAATTCTTACACGTTTTTATTTCCCAGGAAAAGCAAAGCGTTTGAGATTAGAACACCTCAGTTAACTAATGAAAGCAATTTTCTACTCAAAACGTAGAGAATTGCTTTTTTCATGTTGAATTCTTTCTAATTGCACATAGAGACACTTTTTTTCGCAAAAACAAACATCTAAAACACAGATTATTTATAAGTCTATTACAGGAATGAGATGTGCCTTGAGACTATAAGTTCAAGCAATGACTATGAAAAGTAATCAGTAATAACATTCTAATTACCATTATCAATTTCAGGATAAACAATATATCCATCATCTTCTATAATAGGCAAAGCACCCCACTGTCCTAATTCATGTTTTTGCTGAATAATTTGTTGTTGGTTATCAAGCATAATATGATGTACAGACCATTTGTGCGCAGCTAACCAATTACTCACAATTAATCTATGGCATCGCGCTGGATGTGGTTCAGAACACATGTATGCTACACGTTTTAAATTCCCTAATATTCCTAATGCTTTGATGCCTTCTTGAAAATCCGCTGTCAAAGTATAATCAGCATAATTATGGAAAGACTCATTATTCCAAGCTTCATTTATTGTTCTACCTACACTTTTAGACACTTTTCTTCTACCACCTAACAACGTATTATATTGATATTCAATGTTTGCTTCAGTGAGCCATTGTCTTATATTATCTTCATTAAAATGAGGATTACCTTTACTGCCTCTATATGCACGGATATCCACAATCACTTCTATATTAAATTGTTGAAGCATATCTATAAATTGCTGTTCTGAATGGTTCGCGTGACCTATCGTATATATTTCCGACATTCTAATCCCCCCTAACCGTTTATACACCCTGTATTTATACTATATAACCTATTTGAATTTTTATAATCCCATTTATTTAATTCTGGGATATATTGTCTATAAACTAATTCTTAAAATGTACTAGCCATCATTGAAAAATATCTATATACTAAATTTAATTTATAAAATAACTTTATTTAAACATTAAGGGGACTAAAATGAAGAATTATTTACATAGGTGGGTCATAGAAGCACTCAGTTTTATGGCTTTAGGGTTATTTGGATCATTAATCATTGGCCTAATATTAGATACAATAGGTAGTCAAACTTTACTTCCTCAATTAGATCTAACATTTTTAACTGAAATTGGTAAGGTTGCCATGTCTGTGACAGGTGCAGCGATAGGTGTTGCAATTGCATATGGATTAGGTGCAAAACCACTCGTTATTTTTTCTAGTGTCATTGTAGGAACATTGGGTTATACCACTTTTGAAGGTGGCCCTGTAGGGGCATATATTGCTACTTTAATCGTAGTTGAACTGAGTAGATTATATGCAGGAAAAACAAAAATAGATATTATTCTAACACCTTTACTAACAATTATTATTGGTGGTTTCATTGCGAAAAGCTTTGGTCCTGCGCTAAATCAATTTATGACTGGATTGGGTAAAATCATCAACGCTGCTACTGACCAACAACCATTCATTATGGGAATTCTCGTAGCTGTCATCTTTGGTTTAGCTTTAACGGCACCCATTTCTAGTGCTGCACTTGCACTTATGCTTGATTTAAGTGGTTTAGCTGCTGGCGCGGCGACAATTGGTTGCGCAGCTCAAATGGTTGGATTTGCAGTCAATGGCTTTAAAGACAATGGCTGGGGAGGCCTATTATCCGTTGGAATTGGTACAAGCATGTTACAAGTTCCAAATATTATTAAGCACCCTATGATACTCTTACCGCCAACACTTGCTAGTGCAATTGTTGCACCTATCATGACAACATTGTTCCCTATGACAAATAATGCCGCTGGTGCAGGTATGGGAACTAGTGGATTCATCGGTCAAATTATGACAATTAATACAATGGGCGGTTCGTTGCAAATCTGGGTGTTAATCCTTGTATTCCATATTCTCTTGCCTGCAGCAATCAGTTTTTCATTATATAAACTATGTTTAAATAAACAATGGATTAAATCTGGAGATCAACTTATCCATATCGCTAGTTAATTTTTAAATAGCATATAATCCGAAGCTTACGATAAAAATATGCAAAAAATGACAACAAAGTCGTAAATTTTGTTGTCATTAAAAAGCAGCCCAAATATAAAATTCGGGCTGCTTTTTGGGAAACATTAAATATTAAAATAGTATTACCTATCTTCTTGTACTGGAACTTGCTCACTACTCACAACATTTCTCTTTTGCGTAAAATAGAGAATAAATGCAATGAAATACCAGATTAAGACAATCAACCATTCTGATGGCCAAGCCAATGACGATGGCATGCCAGGCAAGTATATGATTAAGAATAAAACACTTAATACAATTGCGATTATACCGACTGCTTTACCATTCTTAATACGATAAGGACGTTCTAACTCTGGCTGTGTTTTTCGTAACTTAAGGAATGAAATCGCTACAAGTAAATAACCTAATACAACACCAACACCACCCGCATTAACAATCCATTGAAGTGCAGGTCTACCTAATAATGGCGCAATAAATGCAAGTACACCTAAGAATAAGATACCATGCGTAGGTGTTTTAAACTTTGGATGTATATAAGCAAACCATTGAGGAATCATCTTATTTTTTGCCATAGCATATAAGATTCTACTACCACCAATAATAAAAGCATTCCAACTCGTAATAATACCGGCTACCCCACCAAGTACTAGCAAGATACCGAAACCACTATGACCGAATAAATTGACCATCGCATCAGCTGTTGCTAGGCTACTTGTCGCCAAAGCTTGTGGAGATAATCCTGTTGACACACCAAAAACAATTAATAAATAAAATATAACTGACGCAATAATAGAAAAAATTAAAATACCACCAATTTTTTTAGCCGGTGCTTTTACTTCTTCAGCTATTTGTGGTATAACGTCGAATCCCACAAACAAGAAGGGGATCATCATTAAGACAGACATTGTACCACCAACACCATTTTCAAATGGTTTTAAATTATTAAAGTTACCATTAAACCCTGCGCCAAACACAAGTAACAACCCAACTCCAACGATAAATATTGTAAACACTGTTTGCATAATCGCTGCTGGCTTAACGCCAAAGTAATTAAGTGAAGTTAAGATGATACTTCCTACAGAACCGATGAGTACCCATGTTAGATAAACATCCCATCCTGCAATATTCCACAATAATCCTTGATGATGAAACGGAATTACATAATCTATCACAGTTGGCAAAGCAACCGCTTCGAATGTGATTACAGAGACATAGCCAAAAAGTACCGACCAGCCGGATATAAAAGCAATTCCCGGAGAAAATGCTTTTTTCACAAAAACAAATCCTCCCCCTGTTTCAGGAATTGCTGCTGCTAACTCTGCATATGTAAGTCCTATCACAATAACTAAAAATCCACCTATTAAAAATGCAATTATACTTCCTACAAAGCCTGCTGTTGAAACCCAATCTCCTGATAATACGACCCATCCCCATCCAAGCATGGCACCGATAGCAAGAAACAAGACATCAACAATACTCATTGATTTATTAAATTCTGATTTCATTGAACATACCCCATATCATTCATCAAATTTCAAAAAGTGATATATCAAGTTTGGAACCATCTACTTAAATAAGATGGTCCAAACTTGCAATCACTTTATTTCCGTCCTTTGTTTACGTTTAAATCATTTCATATTGTAATTGCTGAAAATTCAACGCGTCATTCAGTTTCTATTGATAGATATTTAGTTTCTAAATATGGTTCGATTCCTTCTGTACCGCCTTCTCGACCGTAGCCACTTTCTTTCAAACCACCAAAAGGTGCATGTGCTGCAGAAGGACCGCCGTCGTTCCATCCTATGACGCCATACTCTAATTCATTAAACAGTTTCAATCCAGTACGATAATTATTCGTGAAGAAATATGAAGCTAACCCAAATTCAGTATCATTTGCAATGTCTATCACTTCATCTAAATCTTCATAGGCCATGATTGGTGCCACAGGTCCAAATGTTTCTTCATGCATTACTTTCATGTCTAAATCTACATTAGAAATTACTACTGGTTTTAAGAAATTACCACCCAATACTTGAATTTCTTCTAAACTGCGGGATAACTTGCCACCTTTGTCTTGTGCATCCGTAATATGTGTTAATACTTTCTCGACAGCGTTGTGATCTATAAGTGGGCCTATTTTCACTTTCTCCTCTAAACCATCACCTACCGTGAGTGCATGTACTTTTTCGGTTAGCCTTGCTGTATACTCTTCCGCTATATCTTTATGAACAAAGATACGGTTTGCACATATGCATGTTTGCCCAGCATTTCTGAACTTAGAAGCAATCGTCCCATCAACGGCTGCTTCAATATCCGCGTCATTATGTACAATAAATGGTGCAAGACCTCCAAGTTCCATAGTTACATTTTTAACCGTTTGCGCTGATTGTTCAATTAATGTTTTACCAACGGCTGTCGACCCAGTAAACGTTATTTTATTAATTTGATCATGTCCAGTAAATATATCACCAGCATCTTTACCTGATGCAATAATATAAGATATCGCATCTTTCGGGATACCCGCTTCATGCGCAAGTTCTACCAATTTGATTGTAGTTAAAGGCGTTTTCACTGCTGGTTTACAAATGATTGTACATCCTGCTGCTAAAGCTGGTGCCATTTTACGCGTAATCATTGCTGCCGGAAAATTCCAAGGTGTAATGGCTCCAACCACACCAACTGGAAATTTATCTATAACCATTTTCTTAGAAGGTGTATGGGCAGGAATTGTACGTCCGTAGACACGTTTCGCTTCTTCTGCATACCATTTCACATAAGAATTCGCATAAGCTACTTCCCCTTGTGCTTCAGCAAAAGGTTTCCCTCCCTCAAGGGTGATTAGACGTGCAAGTTCATCTTGGTGTTCATCTATAAGTGTAGCCCACTGGTTTAATTTGGCAGCACGTTCATGTGCATCTACAATTTTCCATTCTTGAAAAGCTTGGTAAGTGCGACTGATCTGCGCATCAATTTCCTCATGCGTTGTGTAATCTAAACGTTCAACTACTTCATTCGTTGCTGGATTATATACTTTTAACTGTTCCATATAATTCACTCCTTATAAAAAACGTTTGATGCTCTATGTCTATCATTAACTTATACCCTTTAATTTTTTGAAAATGAACTTCATTCATTAAGTTGAGGTAACTTCATCAAATACATTTGTTAAAATGTTTAAGCCTTGGTTAAGTTCTGCATCCGATATTACCAACGGAGGTAAGAAGCGTATAACGTTGCCTTTAATTCCTGCTGATAACAATAATAAGCCTTTGTCATTTGCTGTCTTTGTAATTTTACCTGTCAGTGCTTTATCAGGTAAACCTGTTTCAACATCTACAACTTCAAAAGCGACCATAGCGCCTAATCGACGAATTTGTGCGATATGCTTGTGTGACTGACTTAATTCTTGCAAATATACTTCAATATCATGGCCAAGCTGTTCCGCTTTATCATTTAATTGCTCTTGCTCTATAATATCGATTACTTTTAACGCAGCTTCACAAGCTAATGGATTACCTGCATAGGTGCCCCCTAATTCTCCTGGTGCTGCACTATCAACGATTTCTGCTTTACCTACTACGCCACTTAAAGGAAATCCAGCAGCAAGTGATTTAGAAACCGTTATTAAGTCTGGTTCAATACCAAAATGTTCAATTGCAAAGGTTTTACCCGTTCTTGCAAAGCCCGTTTGTATTTCATCTGCAACAAAAACGATACCGTTGTCTTCACAAATTTGTTTTACTGTATCAACAAACTTTTGATCAGGAATAATAAATCCACCTTCACCTTGTACGGGTTCCATCACAATACACGCGACATCACTTGGGTCTACAGTTTCAATGAAGAAGTCATGTAATTTATGAATCACTTGATCTACATATACAGCTTCCGTTAATTCTTCAGATTTTTCAGAAACATTAGGATAAGGTGCTTGGTAAACTTCAGATGCAAATGGACCGAATCCATATTTATAAGGTTTCACTTTACTTGTCATAGACATCGTTAAATTTGTGCGACCGTGAAAGCCACGTACAAATGACACAACTGCTTGTCTTCCTGTATATTTCCGAGCAATTTTCACTGCGTTTTCTACTGCTTCAGCGCCAGAGTTTAGTAAAATAGCTTTCTTATCAAATTCACCTGGCGTAATCTCTGTTAATTTCTGTGCTAGGTTAAGGTAACTCTCATACATAATGACATTAAAGCCAGGATGAATGAATTTATCTAGCTTCTCTTTTAAATGTTTAGTTATTTCTGGATGCGTATGACCGACATTAAGCGTACCAATCGCACCAGCAAAATCAATAAATTCACGACCATCTATATCAGTAATCGTTGCTCCTTGTGCTTTATCTGCAACATGTAAATTTCCGTTACTCACACCACGTGCTACATACTTTTCTCTTTTTTCTTTAAAATACTCAAATTGATCTGACATAAAAACAACCTCCTCCTGCTTATTAAAAAAGATTTATTGTTGTCTAAAAATTTAAGCTAATATTGGTCTTATGTAAAGACCCAGTTTAAACATTCTAATGATACCAGTTCATTCAGAAAGGACTTGTTTCAAACGATTAACAGCTTCAGGTATCTTTGACTGCTCAATTTTCGAGAAACCAATAATTAATATTTTAATCTTCTCATTCTCTTGAAATGTTTTTACGGAAAAGCGTTTAATGGTATAGAGTTCTAATTTTTGTGCTTTTGCACGTGTTTCAATTTCTTCATATGTATAAGGAGAAACTACTTCTATTATGAAGTGTAAACCAGCACGTGTATCTTTTATTTGAATATCATCTTTAAAAACGTTTTCCAAATGTTCGATTAATAAGGATCTTCTTTTTCCATACAGTTGATGCATTTTTTTAATATATTTTTCGTAATGTCCTTCTTTGATCATTAAATTGAGTGTTAATGCATTCAACATAGAAAAGTCCGGTATCATATTGTCATTTTGTAATTCAAACTGCTTAATCAATTTTGATGGTAAAATCATATAACTCATGCGTAAACCTGGCATTAATGTTTTGGAAAAAGTACCCAAGTAAATTACACTGTCATTTTTATCAAAACTAAACAATGACGGTATATTATCTGTTTCATATTTAAACTCACTATCGTAGTCATCTTCTATAACATAACTATGCGTTTGGCTTGCCCAGTTTAATAAATCGATTCGTCTTGAGACAGGCATAATGGTGCCCATAGGAAACTGATGGGATGGTGTTACGATAACAGCATTAGGTTGCACTTGTTTTAGCTGATCTATAGATATACCTTTATGATCTAACTCTATTGCTGCTGTTGATGTACTATTTTGATTTAGTAATGTTCTAAAGCGGGAATAGCCGGGGTTTTCTACAGCAATCGTTACGTTTTTTTCCAATAATTGAATTAACTGCATCAATAAAGTATTTGTTCCTGATCCTATAACAATTTGTTCTGGATGACATTGTATCCCTCTTTGATATGACACTAGTTTCGCAATAGATTGTCTAAGTTCTATTGGACCTTTAACATGCGGAATGGTCGACAAATAATAATCATAATCTTGGAATACACGCTTTGTTAACTTTGACCATGTATCCATTGGAAATTCTGATATATCTGTACTCATATGGGAAAAAGAGTAATCAAATGTAGTTCGAGTTGTATGCTCGTGACCATCTAATGAAATTTGTGCATCAGGGTCTATAATTAATTTATCTAATGGCTCTATAAAATAACCTTTTCGTTCCTTTGTATAAATGTAACCTTCAGCTAATAGCTGCTCGTAGGCTGATTTTACACTGTTCACACTCACATTAAGGTACTTTGCCATATCTCTTTTTGAAGGAAGTTTTTCATGACTTTCATATTTGAATGCGAGTATATCATCTTTTAAGCGATTATATAACTTTCTATAGATATATTGTTCTGTGTCCCGTTGCATAACTACACCCCTTGCTATATTATAATTCGTTTATTATACACATGATTAAGTCTACTATACTAATAAAATTATTTTTTCTATTTTGATTTAAAAAACAACGATAGCCACCCTTAGGTTAACTACCGCTGTTGGTATTGATTTTACGTCATGAATTATCAAATATTATAAAATTGGAGATGCTAATTTAGCAATAGATTGCTTAAACTTAATCCAATGTGAACGCTGTTCGTAGCGTTCTTCTGTGAGTTCTTTTGAAACTTTAAGGTCTTCAAGAAAAGCTGCTTTTAATTGTTCTGCAATTTGTGTGTCATACATAAAAGCATTAATTTCAAAGTTTAATTCAAAGCTGCGGACGTCCATATTTGCAGTACCCACGCTCGATACTTCGTCATCAATCATGATCATTTTAGAATGAATAAACCCATTTTCATATGTGTACACTTTAACGCCATCTTTAATCAGCTGAGCCACACTTGTGATTGTTGCCCAATATACAAATATATGATCTGGTTTACACGGTATAATTAAACGAACATCGACACCTGATTTCGCAGCAATACGTAAGGCATTAATAAAACCTTTATCCGGAATAAAATAAGGACTGTGCATATAGATAGATTTTTTAGCATTCATAACCATCTTCATATATCCAAATTCAATTTGATGCCAATTATCACTCGGTGCACTGGCAGCCAGTTGCATAGATACATTGCCACCTTGATAGGCATTGTTCGGGAAATATTTTTTATTATATTCTAGCTGTTCACGTTTAGCTTGTGAGTTCCAGTCATGTATGAAACTCAATTGCAGCGCATCGACACCGTCGCCTCTCACTCTTAAGTGTGTATCTCTCCAATAGCCAAACTTCTCGTTTAAACCTAAATATTCGTCCCCTATGTTAAAACCACCTACATAAGCTGTCTGTCCATCAATAACAACAATTTTACGGTGATTTCGGTTATTTACTCTAAAGTTTATAAAAGGAACTTTAGATTTGAAAAATGCTTCGACTTGTCCGCCTTCTGACTGAAACTTTTTAAAATTAGAATTATGTACCGATTTAGAACCCACGGCATCATAAAGCAGTTTAACCTCTAGACCTTCTGCAGCTTTTTCTTCTAATATTTCAACAATCTCAGTCCCTAAGCCGTCTAATTTTAAAACGTAATATTCCATATGAATATAGCGCTTAGCATTGCGTAAATCTTGTTTCATTTGGTCATATAAATCATGGCCATCTGTGTAAATATCGATATTATTGTTATTACTTAAAAAAGATTGTTCTTTCGTTAATAATGCATGAGCAAGATCAGCATGTTTTCTTACAATAGGATTTTTTGAATTACTAATTTTGTTTGTGTCATCTTGAAGTTGTGACCGTAATCTTTTTAGCCCATCTTCAATTTGATTATGCTCAAATCCTCGTTCACGTTTTTTTCTAACTGCACGTCCGAAGAATATATATACAATAAAACCTAAAATTGGCATAACGAATAATAAGAATAACCATGCCCAAGTTGCGGTCGCATCTCTTCTATCTCTATCTAAAAACACAATTAGTAAAGCTAGCACAACGTTCATTAGAAAGAATAAAGCTAACACTACTCTATATATTGGACTTATACTTGGATCAAACATCAATTGCATAAAAATCACCTCACTACTTCACTTTTATAAAAATTGGATATTGTATCAAATATACCATTTTATTCTCCTATAAATTGGATGTTATAAATAATAACGTTCAATAAAGAATATTTCAATCGAATCATCATTTCAATTATATTCTATTATAAGTATTTTTACCATTTTAAAAAAATTCATTTAATTCATGAATTATAAGCCATCTTATTTTCAAAAGATTTATTTTAATTTTTTTTGATTGCTCTTGATTGCTCTATGGTACGATTACGTCCCGCTTGTGAGCCAAATAATGTTATAACAATCGCAGTAATTAATAAAATACTTAGAGAAGAAGTCCATTTACCAGTCATATCATGCAAGATACCAAATAATAACGGGCCTATTGCTGCAACAAGATAACCTACTGCCTGAGCCATTCCTGAAAGCTTTGCTGATGTTTGAATATGTTCCGTTCTTAAACTAAAGAATGTATTTACTAAGCCAAACGCAAGCCCACCCGCAATACCAATTAAGATAGTAGAAATGATTGCAAGATGTGGCACAATTAGCATAATTGTCACACCTACAATAAAGCATATTCCTGTAATAAATGTTAATAAGAATTGCGATTTCATTTTAGTCGCAAATATAGGTGTGATGAAAGTAAATGGAATAATGGCTATCTGCATTATAGATAAGTATGCTCCCGCCTCATTAATAGACATGCCACTATGAGATAAATAGGCTGGCATCCAGTTAATCAATGAATAAAATATAAGTGATTGTCCCCCCATGAGTATCGTAATTTGCCATGCTAATGGAGATTTCCACACATTTATACTTTTACGGGGTAAAGCTGTTGCAGTTTCTTGTGTTCCTTTTAATTGAAATGACCATATAATGATTGTTATAAGTGTGACGATTCCTATAACACTTATGGCGATATTATAGTTAAATGCCTTTACTAAGGGCGCTGTCCCATATGAGGATAAGCCACC
This sequence comes from Staphylococcus sp. NAM3COL9, assembly GCF_001431205.1. Classification (GTDB taxonomy): domain Bacteria; phylum Bacillota; class Bacilli; order Staphylococcales; family Staphylococcaceae; genus Staphylococcus. The sequence goes on from NZ_LGPC01000016.1 coordinate 511,732, forward strand.
AAACACATTCATTACAACCGTATAATAACCCGTCATAATACCGATATGTAGAGGGAATTTAGCCTTAATCATTGCTGGTGCCAGTACATTACCAAATCCGATACCAATACCTATCAGCACCGTTCCTATATATAACCATGAAATGTCCGTAATTGATCTAACAAGGACACCAATAAAGATTAAACAAAGTGCTAAGAAAATTGTTTTTTCTAATCCTATTTTATTACTTGTTCGAGCAGCAAATAATGAAATTACAGAGAATGCCAATAATGGCACGACTGTAATGACGCTGACTGCACTATTAGACATCGCTAAATCTGTCTTAATGTCAGGTAACGCAACACCAATAGATGTAATCGGTGCCCTTAAGTTAGCCCCTACCAATAAGATTCCTATAAATAATAACCAATTAAAGGGTTTTATTTTTCTATACTTTTCCATATTTTACCGCCTTGCTCAGTTAATTTTAAAACAACACAATATATGGTACAATATGTACGTTATATTGTAAATAGGAGGATTCATTTGTATAATATTCAGAATTTAGTAGCCAGAAATTTATCTGACTATCGAAAAAAACACAATCTCAGTTTAGATAAAGTTGCAACAGCAACTGGTGTGAGTAAAAACATGCTGAGCCAAATTGAAAAAGGTGCTTCTAACCCCACAATTACAACATTATGGAAAATCGCAAATGGATTACATTTATCATTGTCTCAATTAACCGCGATGAATAATGATAGCGTTGACTTTATTGACGAATCAGACATCATTCCTATCATCGATGAGCAAATAGCGATTTATCCTTATTTTCCTTATGACGATAATAAAAAATTTGAAATGTTTAAAATGGAGATACAAGCAGGAGGCAAGATGCTTTCTGAACCTCACCATACTGAGTCTGAAGAATATATTATTGTTAACAAAGGTCAGCTAAAAATAGAAGTCGATGCAACTATGTATACAATCAATAGTAATCAAGCCTTCCGTTTCAATAGTGACGTGTCTCATGGTTACTTTAATCGAACTGATGAACCTGTTGTATTTACCGCAACGATTCATTATCAATAGAACATTCAATTTAATAATTATAATATTATTAGCCATTAGTCTCCTAACAGAAATCTAATGGCTCATTTTGTATTCAAAATATTTTAGACTCGTGTTGATTCCTTAGGCGTTTCGTCATAAATATTTTATAAGCTTAAATAACTTAAAGTGTCGTGTATATTTGACACTCTGTTTTATGTCAGATATATTGTACATGTAATATATATTTGACACTAAAGAAGGGGGTAGTAAATCTATTATGAATAAAGTTAAAAGCTTTCGTAATGCTAAATACATGTCACAACTCACGCTTGCTCGTACAGTAAAAGTATCACGTCAAACCATTAATATGATTGAAAACGATAAATATAATCCCTCGCTTAATTTATGTATAAAAATTGCTAAAGCATTAGATGTCACTTTAAATGATTTGTTTTGGGAGGATGATAATAATGAATAACAAAGATAAATGGCTTTATCAAAGATTTGCAGGAACAACGAACTATCGTGATGAATATCAAAGACATGAAATTGACAAATTACTTGCTAAACTTTCAATTATTTCACTATACATATTCCTAGCTTTACTTTACTTATCTATATTTTTTGATATTGAGCGTTCATTTATTTCACCTTTTAGTATAGGCGGCATTATATTTATAATTATGTTGGCATGTAGGATGTCTATGAGTCATTTTGCAGCAGATACCCTTACAATAGAAGTAACTGATAAAGAAACGTATCATCAAACATTAAAGAATTCACGCAATAAGAGAATTATATTTCTTGTTGTAGCAATCATTTATATATTACTAGTTAACTCAGTCATCGCTCCAATACTTGCAGGAAATGCATTAAATATGGAACGTCTAACTGACTTAAACACATTTTTCCCTTTAATAGTTATTGTAGTATTCACGATTGCTAAAGATTCTCGTGTAAAACTTATTGATCAAAAGGAGAAGTATGATGGAAAATAACAAGTTACTTCGTTTAATTCCTAACTTCAGGTTTACTGATGAATATGAAAGACAGCAGTTACTGCATGAATACGCCAAATATTTTGTCTGGCTATTTTGGGGTATGATGATTATTTCTGTAGCGGACATATGGATAGAATTTTACTTACACCGCAGACCTATCTTAGGTATTTTAGGTTTTACTTTAATTATGATATTATCTCTAATTATGATTATCGCTATTAGAAGCAAAAAAATAGACGAAGTAGAGACTTATTCAGAGGAAGCATGGATAAAAGAAATGAAGAAAGTGCGTAATGGGAGTTATATTTTTGCTGTTATGATGTTCTTGATTGCAAACTTTAATCATTATATTCTCCCTTTTATTATACATAATGGGCTTCCTGAGAAATCTGATATGCTGATTAACCTATTCATTTCTATTGGAAGTGCTATTATAGCCGGTTTGTTAGTTTATACCCTTGGTCGCAGAAAGGTTACACGTACCTATATGGATAAATAAACACAAAGAACCACGTGCTCAATTATGAGCACGTGGTTCTTTTAGTGTTTTCATGTCGTTTGAAATTTAGTTTTACAAGAATTTTTCAATATAAAATGCAGATTCTTCAATAGATTTATATTCCGTATTAATCACAGTCGCGTTTAATTTTTCGAAAATTTCTTCTGCATATACTAGTTCCTGTCTGATACGTTCAATACTATTGTAATTTGTAGGTCCATGTAATCCTAAAACTTTTACACGTTCATTACGAATATTCAAAATGTAATTAGGACTAGCAGTTAGACCAAATACTTTCAATTTCTTATATTTAAAGACTTCATCTGGTATATAAACTTCTGGCACTAAAGGAATGTTCGCTACTTTATAACCTTTATTCGCTAAATACATACTCAAAGGTGTCTTGGATGTTCGAGAAACCCCAACAATGAGCGCATCCGCTTCGCCGATATCAGTAAAATGTTTACCATCATCATATTTCACTGAGTATTCCATCGCTTCAATTCTTTCAAAATATTTTTCATCTAATTTGCGTAAAGCGCCACTTTCATGACTAGGTGAACAATTCGTAAGATGCTGAATGATTCCTATTAAATCTGACATATAGTCGACATAAGGGATTTGTTCATTTTGAGCGTACTTTTGACCTACTATATTAAATTCTGGGTTCACTAACGTCGTGACAACGACTGCCCTACGTTCTTTTGCTCGTTTCAAAACATTGATTAATTCTTTTTCACTTTTAATAAATGGAAATTTTTTAATCTCTATTTGGGACACTTTTGGAAACTGAGTTAACGTGGCGTGTATCATGCGTTGTGCAGTCTCACCAATTGAATCTGATACCACGAACAAAGTAAGTTGTGGTGTTTGTGTATCATTAAACACGTATTCGACCACCTTCAACTTCACTTTGTGCAGTAGAAAGCAATGCACCTGGCACTCTATACGGAGAGCATGAGACATAATCGACATCTAAATTATTAAAGTATTGTATTGATTTATGGTCACCACCGAGTTCACCGCAAACCCCAATCTTAAGCGTTGGATTTGTAGCTTTCGCTTGTTCTGTAGCTACCTTAACTAATTGTCCTACCCCTTCTACATCTAATGTTTGGAAAGGATCAATATCTAAGATGCCTTGTTCAGAATACCCACCAATAAATTTCCCAGCATCATCACGTGAAAAACCAAATGTTAACTGTGTTAAATCATTCGTACCAAAGCTAAAGAAATCACATTCTTTTGCTAAGTCTCCTGCAATTAGACAAGCACGTGGCGTTTCAATCATTGTACCTATAAGGTAATTTACAGATTCTCCCGCTTCTTGCTGTAATGCTTCAATACGTTCAGTGATTTGTGTCTTTAATGTCGTAAATTCTGCAACTGTTGAAACAAGCGGTATCATGATTTCTGGTTGGCAATCCATACCTTGTCCTTTTAATCTTAACGCACTTTCCATAATCGCTTCTACTTGCATCACATAGAGTTCAGGATAAGTAATAGCTAAACGACAACCTCTATGACCGAGCATTGGATTCACTTCTTTTAAATTTTCTATATATTGTTCTAATGTTTTTACTGATACATTTAATTGCCCAGCAACAGATGATTTTTCTTCCGTTGATTTTGGTAAAAATTCATGTAGTGGTGGATCCAACAAACGAATAATTGTCGGACGTTCTCCAGATAGTTTTAATATTTCTTCAAAATCTGCTGTTTGATATTGTTTAATTTCATTTAAAGCTGCGATACGTTTATCTTGTGTATCTGACAGAATGAAACGGCGCATTTCAACAAGACGTTCAGGTCCAAAGAACATATGCTCTGTACGTACAAGCCCTATGCCTTTTGCACCAAATTGATAGCCAGCTTGAATATCTTGAGGCGTTTCTGCATTCATACGTACATCTAATCTTGCTACACCATCAGACCATTCCATAAACTGTTCGAAAGCTTCACTTCTTTCTGCTTTCATTGTTTCAACTTCTCCAACATAGATATCTCCTTGAGCGCCATCAACAGATATCGTATCGCCTTCGTGCAATGTGCCACCAGGATAATTTACAATTTTATCAACGATGTTAATTTCTAAATCTGAGCAACCTGTAACACAGCATTTACCCATACCACGTGCAACAACTGCTGCATGAGAAGTCATTCCGCCATGTGTCGTTACAATTGCTTCACTGGCAACCATACCTTCAATATCTTCAGGTGACGTTTCAGGGCGCATTAAAATAACACTTTCCCCCTGTTCAAATTGCATTTTAGCTGTTTCTGCTGAAAAAACAATTTTTCCACTCGCTGCACCCGGACTTGCTGGCAACCCTAATTTAGAAATAACTGAAGCATGTTCTAGTGCTGTTTTATCAAAATTAGGATGCAATAATTGATCAATCGATTTTACTTCGACGTTCATCACAGCTTCTTCTTTTGTAATCACACCTTCTTCAACTAAATCCACTGAAATGTGAATAGCCGCATTCGCTGTACGTTTGCCATTACGCGTTTGTAAAATATAGAGGTGTTCATTCTCAATCGTAAATTCTATATCTTGCATATCTTTATAATGTGTCTCTAATCGTTGCGATACATCTACAAATTGTTGATGCACATGTGGCATTTGATCTTTTAATGATTCTATATCTTTAGGTGTGCGTATACCCGCTACTACATCTTCACCTTGTGCATTTAATAAATATTCTCCAAATAATTTCGCTTCTCCAGTGACAGGATTCCGTGTAAATGCAACACCTGTACCACTCTGTTCACCACTATTTCCAAATACCATTTCTTGAATATTAACTGCAGTACCTATATCATGTGGAATTTCATTTAACTCCCTATAGACTCGAGCACGATCGTTATCCCACGATTTGAATACTGCTTCAATTGCTTCTGTTAGTTGATCAAAGGGTTCTTGTGGGAATGGTTTGTATACTTTATCTAAATATACACCTTTGAACTGTTCACAAATTTCTTGTAACCCTTCTGCAGGAATATCAGCATCATTTTGATAATCATGTTGCGTTTTATAAGCATTAAAATATGTATCAAATGACTTCATTGGTATGCCGTATACGACCTCACCAAACATTTGTAACAATCTACGATAACAGTCATAAGCAAAACGAGCATCGTTTGTTTTCGTCGCTAATTTTTTCACGTTCTCATCATTTAACCCTAAGTTTAAAATCGTATCCATCATACCTGGCATAGAAATTTTTGCTCCACTACGTACTGAAACAAGTAGTAATTGCTCCTCAGATGAGAATGACTTTTCTGTACGTTGAGAAAATGCTTCTAATTGATTATTCAATTGTTCTGATAATGCTTCAGGTACTTTAGAACCATGTTTCAAATATTCAATACAAGCTTCAGTTGTAAGTGTGAAACCATCTGGAACAGGTAACCCTAAGCGTTTCATTTCAGCTAAATTGGCCCCTTTGCCACCTAGTAAATCTTTCATTGATTTTTGCCCTTCGTCAAATGCATAAATATATTTCGTCATACTAAATCACCCCTTTTTTTAAATAAAGTTATACTAATTGCTATTGAGTATGTCACATTAAAACATAAAAAACAACTACAATATTTGAAAATTTGAAAAATATATTTATTTTTTCTTTATGACAAATTCATTTGATTCAAACGAATGGTAGCTGCTTTAAACACAAAAAAGTCCAAGCAATCATTATCAATGCATTGCTTGGAACTTCTTATGTTCACCAGTTTATCGTCATATGTGAATGTAAGATATCATTTAATTCACTATGCAACTATGATGCTTACAATATAAGGTATCCGCTTCATAGGTAGTCTTCATATCACCATCAATTAAATGTTATATTTCTATCAATCATAAAACGCACAGTTAATCTATTTAATATTTTCATTTGATATAAACTGGTTCTATTCATTGATAAATGTTAAAAGATTAAGTGAGTTAAATAGATAGATTTGTGCTATATAAATAATATAACATTTATAAATTGTGGCATTTGCAATCATTCAAAATGACATGTTACAGAACAAATGTCTGCTTTAAAGTAGGTGAATATTTAATATATAATCATTTGATAAAGTGATAAAAAGGTATACTTGCAATTGAATTATGTCGCGAGTAACAATGGTGGAAATTATAATTTTTTGAATATGCTCAACTTTTAAGTTGAAAATAAAGTGCTACTTCCTCTGTAGTGTAATACTTATTTTATAGCTTCGTGCTTTACATAATACTTTTCTATACAATAACTTTTATTTCGCTTACATCTTGTTCACGCTCCTTCATCTCGAAATACACCAATAACACATTGATGTGAGTTATTACTTAACAACTCAATAATGGCACCATTTCTAAACAAAATTTCAAACTGAAAACAAAACGTTTTGCATCTATAAAGATTTTCGTTATTTATTTTATAGAATTATTTAGCAATAACTTAATTTTATTATATTGTCGTTCGTGTAATTTGTAAAGTGGTTTTTAATAATTTTCTAAAAATTGAAGTTCTAATATTTTATACTCGTTAAAATTTGAAATTTCAATCAAGATAAATATCAAAACTCTAAATTTTATAATTAATTGTTTTTCAAATCACACTTATTATCCTTGCTTTAGCACCACAACGCAATTTGTAATTTCAATGCCTCAGAATACTTTTTAGGGTTCAAGCCTGTAGCTGTTTTACATTTTTCTAATCTATATAACAGCGTATTTCTATGAATATATAAATACTTTGCCGTTTGTGAAATATTCAAATTGTTGTAAAAAAAAATTTTCAATGTTGCAATACTTTGTTCATCTAAATCTCCTAATATTCTTTTTTTGAATCTTTCTCTAATTTCACTGTCGATTTGATATAACAGTGTTTTTTCTTCTACTTCTTCAAATGAGACGAGTGGTGCTGATTTCTCATTTAACATAAATACAAGTTCACATTCTTCATACGCTTTTTTAAAATCATTTAAATTCGTAAATACAAGGCTTGAGGTCATTTGTACTTCCAATTGTAAGCCTTTAAACATTTGGTGAATTTGCTTTATTTTCACGTCTAATACGCACTGGTCTTCATCAGTAGCAAGAATGACGATACGATTATGATTCGTGAATGCAATGATAAAGGAACTAGGGTCAATCTTACTTGCTAATGTACGCACGATGCTATTCCTAGAAAACATTTGTTTTTCAATATTAATGATAATGCATTTGCCTAATGTTAATAAATTAGTATTAAGCTGATTTCCCAAATGTTGAATAAATGATTTAGACGGTTCACTTTTCAACAATTCTTCAATAAATAACTCCTGACTACGTATATTCCCCTCTAATTCGTATGTAAAATAATTTTGATATAACAATAATTCTGTAGACATTTTCACTAAATCTGATACATGTGCGAGTTTTTTAGGATCACCTGTTATACCAATCACACCAACGATATTATCTTGAAAAATAATTGGTAAATTTATGCCTGGTTGTGTTCCTTCTAATATCGCGCTATCTTCCTTAGATAATATGACAGTTTCTTCTCGTTCTAATACTTTACGTGCACCTTCATGAATTGTCCCTACACGTTTTTTATCAAATGACGCTATGATTTCCCCGTTAAAATTCATGATATTAATATTACTCTGTGTTCTTTTAGCTGTTTCTTCTACAATTAATGTTGCCATTTCTTCTGTAATTATATTCATATCTTCACCACTTATTATTTTTATACAAAATTATAGATTTATATTTGTATAGTTTAACCCTATACTCAATAAAATAAAATCGATACAATGAAATAACAATCAAAGGAAAGCGTTTACAAAGGGGGAATATCAGGTGAAAATTATTTTAGCACCAGATTCATTTAAAGGGAGTATGACAGCAACCCAAGTCTCAAAATATATGGCAGACAGCATTACAGAAGTATATCCACAAGCTGACACCCATGCTTTACCCGTTGGTGATGGCGGTGAAGGTACGATGGAAGCACTAGTGAATGCCACAAATGGCAGGTTTCATACTGCTATAGTCACAGGTCCTCTTGGCAATCATGTAACTGCTCAATATGGTGTACTCGATGACGATACATGTGTGATTGAAATGGCAGAAGCTTCTGGACTAAGGCATTTAGTTGATGACACATTAAATGCTATGACAACAACGACTTATGGAACAGGCGAATTAATACATGACGCCTTAAATAAAGGTTACAAAAAGTTTATTTTAGCTATTGGAGGCTCTGCAACAAATGACGCTGGTGCAGGTATGTTACAAGCATTAGGCGTCAAACTATTAGATGAAAATGGAAAAAGCATCGCCTTTGGAGGGGGTAGTTTGCACCATATTAAGCAAATAGACTTAACACATTTTGACTCTAGAATTAAGCAATGTGAATTTATTATTGCGACGGATGTTCAAAATCCTTTAATAGGTCCTGATGGCGCTTCACGTGTTTTTGGTAAACAAAAAGGCGCCTCAGAAGATGATATTAAACAACTTGATGCCAATCTCACGCATTGGGCAAACCTTGTAGAAAGTAGTATAAATATTAGCCTTCATGATTTTCCAGGAGCTGGTGCAGCTGGTGGTCTAGGTGGTGCCTTCAAAGCATTTTTACCTAGTCATTTTGAAGATGGTATTCAAGTAGTAATAAAACATACGAAATTAGAACAGCTTTTACCAAATGCAGATCTAGTGATTACTGGTGAAGGCAGAATTGATTTTCAAACTTTTTATGGCAAGACACCTATGGGCATTGCAAAATGCGCAAAACAATTTGATGTCCCTGTCATCTTTATCGGAGGCTCTGTCGAAATTGACATAGACCAATTTGATGAGGATGGTTTAGTAAGTGCTTTTAGTTTAACCGATGGCCCATTGTCACTGGCAGACACGATAGCAAATTCGGAAAAATTAATAAAAAAAACAACTAAGAACATCATAAGAACATTTTTCCATAACCACTAGCATAATTAAGGGGATGTTTCGTTATGAGAATTAAAGATACAATTGAAAAAGTACCTGGTGGTTTGATGGTTGTTCCGTTATTATTAGGCGCTGCAATCAACACGATTGATCAATTACATTTGAATTTTATTACGAATGGTTTGAAATTTTTAGGCGCTCCAAAGACTGAAGAAGGACATTATGAGATGTTGCAAATTGGGGGATTTTCTCAGGATTTATTCAAAGATAGCGCACTCGTGTTAATTGCCCTATTTATATTTTGTGTAGGAAGCCAAATGAACTTGAAAATTGGTGGCAAAGCGTTGAAAAAAGGCATGATATTAACATCAACGAAATATTTTTCGGGTTTAGGCGTTGGTCTATTACTTGGAGCTATTTTCGATCCATGGACAGGGTTATTTGGTTTATCTACAATCGCTATTATTGCAGCAATGACCAATAGTAACAGCGGGATGTATGCTGCTCTAACAAGTGCATATGGCAATCGTTCTGATATTGGTGGTTTATCTATATTAGCTATCAATGATGGTCCTTTACTGACATTAATTTCTTTAGGATTTATCGGTACGAATTTTCCAGTCATTTCTTTTGTTTCTGTGTTATTACCACTCGCAATAGGTATGCTCTTAGGTAACTTAGATCCTAAAATCGCAAAATTTTTACGACCAGGAGAATCATTACTTATACCCTTCTTTGCCTTTTCATTAGGCGCAGGAATGAATTTAGCTGAATTCTTTAATTTCTCAGTATTATCTGGTGGGCTCACATTGGCATTACTTACATTTGTCTGTACTACTGTGACTGGCGTAATTGCTTTCAAACTATTTAAAGAAAAAAGTGTTATAGGCCCTATTTCAGAATCTTCTACTGCAGGTAACGCCGTTTCTACACCCGCTGCAGTTGTCGCAGCCGCTTCAACTGCTTTAGCTAGTGGTAATTTGAGCCAAAGTGAATTTGCAATGATAGAAAAAATAGCACCTATCGCGACAGCTCAAATTTCAGTTTCTGCTATTACTACAGCGATTTTATGTCCAATTGCTGTTATCATGGTAGATAAATACCAGAAACGCAAAGGCATTGATGGCACTCAAGAACATTTTAAAACAGATCAAAAAGCATTTTCTAAGTTGAAATCAGCCACAAATACGGCTGATTATGAAAGCGCTTTAAATAAGAAGGAGGACTAACTTTGAAAACTACAATTTTATACGGCAAATCAAATGTTGAAGTTGACTTACCCGAACAAAGCGTTCTAATTGAACCCAAAAACATTGATCCACTTGAAGACCATGTGACCGCCATACGTACAGCATTAAACAATCCAATTGGCTCCGAACCATTACAAGACATGGTAAGTGCTAACCAAACTGTATCAATTGTTATTAGTGACATCACACGACCGACACCCAACCACATTCTCGTACCATTACTTATAGAAACATTAACCCACGTACCTTTAGAAAACTTTGTAATTATTAATGGTACAGGTACACATCGCGATCAAACGCGAGAAGAACTTGTACAAATGCTTGGTGAAGATATAGTGAGAAAAGTGAAAATTGTACATAATCATTGTAATGATAAGGATACACTTAAAAAAGTTGGCCATAGTCAATATGGTTGTGATGTATACCTGAACAGGGATTATGTTGAATCTGATTTTAAAATTGTAACGGGTTTTATCGAACCTCACTTCTTCGCTGGCTTCTCTGGTGGCCCTAAAGGGATTATGCCTGGGATTGCTGGCTTAGAAACAATCATGACCTTTCATAACGCTAAAATGATTGGCGATATACGCTCAACTTGGGGCAATATGAAAGATAATCCTGTTCAAAATATGACCCGGGAAATCAATGCAATGTGTAAACCAGACTTTATGCTCAACGTCACGTTGAATAAAGATAAAGCTATTACCGAAGTGTTTGCTGGTGAATTATATGAAGCTCATGATAAAGGTTGTGAATATGCGAAAGCACACGCTATGTTCAAGTGTGATAACCGTTTTGATGTCGTGATTGCTTCTAACTCAGGCTATCCTTTAGATCAAAACTTATATCAAACAGTTAAAGGCATGAGTGCAGCACACAAAGTTGTTAAAGAAGGTGGCAATATTATTATGTTGTCTGAATGTAGCGATGGCTATCCTAATCATGGTAATTATGCAGAGATACTAAAAATGGCTGACTCCCCTCAAGGGCTTGTCGACATGATCAGCGATCCTAACTTCGCGATGCTTGACCAATGGCAAGTACAAAAACAAGCAGTAATCCAAACTTTTGCTGATGTTTATTTATATTCTAAACTCAGTGACCAACAAACCAAAGATGCCATGCTGCATCCAGCACATAATATTAATGAAACACTTAAAGTATTAGAAGATAAATATGGAAAAGATATGACGATAGGTGTTATGCCACTCGGACCACTTACTATCCCATATGTAGAATTATAATTTAGGAGGAATCATTATGTTAACTGAAGTATTAACTAAAGAACAACAATTAGAACGTGTATTAAAAGATATGAATCGTGTAATCGTCGCTTTTTCAGGTGGTGTAGATAGTAGCTTTGTATTAAAGAAAGCCATCGATGTACTCGGCACTGACAATGTAAAAGCAGTTATTGTAAAATCCGAGTTATTTAGAAATGAAGAATTTAAACAAGCCCTTCGTTTAGGTGAATTACTAAATGCCAACGTGATAGAAACTGAAATTGAAGAATTAAAAGATCCAGATATTGTTAAAAACACTCCTAGTAGTTGGTATTACAGTAAGCGTTTATTATATTCAAAACTTGAGCGCTTGAGAGTAATCTACAATTCCAACTATGTTCTCGATGGTATGATTATGGATGATTTAAATGACTTCAGACCTGGACTCAAAGCAAGAACTGAATTCAGTGTTAGAAGTGTGCTACAAGAAGTTGAATTATATAAATCTGAAATTAGAGAACTAAGTAAATCCAATGACCTGCCTGTATGGAATAAACCTGCATTGTGTAGTTTGGCCTCTCGAATTCCTTATGGTGAACCTTTAAATTTCACAAAGGTTAATAAAGTAAACGAAGCTGAAAAATTTATTTTAAACTTAAATATTAATCATGTCAGAGTACGCTATCATAATAATATCGCAAGAATAGAAGTAGATGGCACAGATATCCCTGTAGTGATTCAATATAAAAATCAAATCACACTTCGCTTGAAAGAACTTGGTTTTGATTATGTAACCATTGATTTAGAGGGTTATCGTACAGGCAGCATGAATGAAGTCATCAATACACAAGATGAGATTTAACAAAATAAAGGTGGTCTAACTATGACTGAAAACAAAGACCCAATAGAGTCATTACTTCTAGCGGTTAAAGAAAATGAGCTTTCCATTACAGAAGCAAAAGATAAATTAAGTCATTATGATGAATTAGGTTTTGCAAAAATTGATTTACACAGAACAAAACGCCAAGGATTTCCTGAAGTTATATTTGGTGAAGGGAAAACTGTAGCGCAATTAGACGAAATCGTACACGCTTTAATAAAGCATAATGAAATTATATTAATTACTAGAATTGATCCATTTAAAGCAGATGATATCATTGGCAAGTATCCACAACTTGAATATCATGAGACAGCACGTATCGTATGTACACCTGTTAATAAAATTAATAAAACGGAACATTTTGCAGCGATTATTTGCGCCGGTACATCTGACCTACCAGTAGCTGAAGAAGCGGCTATTACAGCTGAAGTTATGGGGATTTCAGTACAACGCTTTTATGATGTAGGCGTTTCTGGTATCCATCGTCTTTTTTCACATATCGTAGCAATTCGTCAAAGTAAGGTGTCAGTAGTTATTGCTGGTATGGAGGGCGCGCTGTCTAGTGTAGTCGCCGGCTTAGTTGATCATCCAGTCTTTTCAATACCTACGAGTGTTGGTTACGGCGCCAATTTAAATGGTGTTACCACGTTATTATCTATGGTTAATTCTTGTGCACCTGGCACAAGTGTGCTTAACATTGATAATGGATTTGGTGGTGGCTATAATGCCGCAATGATTATAAAAATGATTGAAAATGCTTAGAACGGAGTGAAACATTATGTCCAAAGCGATTTATCTTGATTGCCACGCTGGTATTGCTGGAGATATGTTATTGTCTTCTCTTGTAGATTTAGGTGCAGATGTCACCTTTATTGAATCACAATTAAAAACATTACCGCTCAATCATTTTAAACTAAACTTCTCAACTCAAAACAAGCAAGGTATTCAAGCTATGGCACTTAAAATTGATTTTGAAGAAGCACATCATCATAGAAAAGCGTCAGATATCTTTAAGATGATCAAAGAGAGTAACTTGTCAAGCAGAGTGAAAGAGAGAAGCCTCCGGGTGTTTGACGTGATTGCACATGCAGAAGCTAAAATTCACGGTATGCCTGTTGAAGATGTTCACTTTCATGAAGTTGGCGCTATGGACTCTATCATTGATATTATTGGCGGATGTCTTGCACTAGAAGATTTAGCTATTGATGAACTCTATGCCTCACCTATTCCAACTGGTAACGGTAAAATCAATATTGCACACGGTGTCTATCCAGTGCCTGCGCCAGCGACTGCTGAAATACTCAAAGGCATTCCGCTTGCTTCATTTGATGTTAACAGTGAATTGACAACACCAACTGGTGCTGGTTTTATTAAAGCATTAGTTTCGGAAATCGGTCCTTTACCTGCAGTAACCATGGAACAAATAGGTTATGGTTGTGGCACAAAAGATTTCGATTTCCCCAATGTTGTACGAACAATTCAATATACAGTAAAAGAAAACACGCCGACACAAGTTCAAGTGATAGAGTGTCAGATTGATGATATGACACCAGAGATGCTCGGTTTCTTTATCGAACAAGTACTGGATGAGGGTGCGCTAGATGCTTACTTCACTCCAATTATGATGAAAAAAAGCAGACCCGCCACACAACTTACAGTGATTAGTAAATTTGATGATGCACAATATTTTGAAGACTATATGCTTAAAAATACAACCTCTTTAGGCGTAAGAAGTTATGCAGTCAATCGAAAAATTCTCCATCGTCAGTTTCAAACTATTCACACAAAGTATGGTGCTATATTAGTGAAACTAGGCATGATGCATAATAAAATCATCAAAGTGAAACCGGAATTTGAAGATGTAAAAAATGCAGCAATTCAATCTGACAAAACTTTCTCAACTGTATACAATGAAATACAGCACGAAGTTCATAACCACATTAAAATAGACGAATAAAATAATCTATCACGAGCTAAAGAGTACAGGGTGAGGCTATTCCCGCGGAAAGTATGCACAAAAACTGCTGTAAAATTAAAAACTCTATTGATAGCATAAAATCCAGTACTCACACTTAAGTGAAATACTGGATTTTTATTGCTTCATTATATTAAAGAAGGACCTACTTTAATATTTGCACTATCTAATGCAAGCTCGAGTACTTCAATGACTTGAATACTATGATCTAATTTTTCTGCTGCTAAATCGAATTTTTTATCATTAATAATCTGAACCATCTTCACAAATTCTTCATACATACGATGTTTTTGTTGATTAACTTGATATGATTGCGTACCACCTTGGTTAAATGTAATATCAAATGCTTTTAATTCATTTGTTGGACCTTTAATATGAATTGTTGCATTTTCACCTTGAATGTAAGACTGATTATCAGAACTAGAGTCTTTTGCACCAATACAAACAACTTTCATATCATCATAATCAAGATTTAAGATCCCAGATGTATCAATATTTTTTTTAACGTTAGCAAAATAAGCAACCCCTTTAGGCATCCCGAAGAGTCCAACTGCTAAATGGATATTGTATACATTGATATCCATGAGTGCGCCTCCGCCCTTCTCAGGGTCGAAAGCAGGTTGAATGATGCCTTTTTTGAAATTATCATATCTTGAAGAGTACTGTGAATAATTAAATTGAGCTATTTTACATTTACCTATTTCACTAACAGATTGTTTCAACACATCATAATTACTCAAATAAAGATTAGTAATAGCTTCGATAATAATCACATTATGCGCTTCAGCCAATGCTTTTAATGTTGTTAATTCTTCTTTAGTTAAAGTAAATGGTTTTTCACATATTACATGCTTCTGTTGCTCAATTGCTTTGCGTGCATAATCAAAATGCAGATGGTTTGGCACAGCTAAATAAATCGTATTCATGCCCTCATCTTGAAGAAACTGATCATAGTCCGTGAAAATGGCTTTAATATTAAACTGTTTTTGTAAATTTTCTACGTTTTCCGGATTTTTTCCTGTTGAAACAATGCTATGAAACTCAATGTCTGCAATTTCTTCCATGACTGGTAATGCTTCTTTGACGATCTTGCCTGCCCCTACGATACCTAATTTCATGTTTGTCTCTCCTTCTCGCTTAATCTAAATTATGATGTATTATCATTTGTTGCCATATTAAATTGTTGATAGCTATTTAAAATCCATTCAATATACCATTATATTTGAATTCATCATGCAATTCAAAATCTACACGCTTGATACAATTCGTATTTTGTTTTGAAAATGTCACCCGTGGTAAACAATTACTATACAGGTATAACATAAAATTATTTTTTATATACTTTAAATGAAGGAGGCATTTTTGTGTCCATATTTTATTTTTTAATATTTATAGTCATCGTTTTAATTATCTATTTCATTTTCCGAAAAAATTATAAAAAAGAAGCTGCAATTAATAAAAGAAAGCGTAAACGCGAAAAAAGAGTAGAAAACTATATTAACGAAGCTTTTAAAATAGAAAATTTAGAAGATATTAAAGAAAGTAAAACAACAATTGCTTTGGTTTATCCTAAAGAAACATTAGATGTTGAACCTGAACAAGTCGTACAAGTAGAAAATCCAAGTGAAGAAAAAGTCGCAACAGAATTTGAAATGCCTGAAGGTATTAAAAGAGAAGAACTATATGACTTTTCTCTTAAACACACTAAATTTTATATCGCACATGACCGTTACAAACGTCTTAAAACGGTTGCTGAAAATGAAAAAACAAGTAACGGCATTATAAAATAATTCAATTGTTAAAGGAGTATGTATATGACACCCATTGTTAAAGCTTATTCAAATGACGAAGACATTGAAATTAATATCAACACATTGAAAGATCAAAAAATTAATGCAAAAGATATTTATGTTCTATCTCATGATGCTGATCATACAGAACGCATCGTGAGAAATACAGAAGTCTCAGGTATTGATTACAATCGTTCCGATGTTGGCGAAAACGAACAAAATCAAGGTGATCAACTAAGAGATAAGTTACAAATTCTTGGCGTTTCTGAAAGTGATGCTCAAGATTACGAAGAACTTATGGATCAAGGTAATGTGCTACTCATTGTTACAGATCAACGCGCAGCAAACGTACTCTAAATTTAAAAGTTAGCTAAACCAACGTACCCCGCATGCTTTTAATTAGGATGCGGGGTACGTTATATCTTTTATACGTACTTATTATAATTGATTAAAGTTATTTTCTTGAAGATCTGTAATTTTAGCAATTTCTACTTTTTGGTCTTTAGGCTCCAATACATGTAAATACTGTTCATCATCGTTATCTTCAATTTTCTTTACAGTAATGCGATCATGTTCTATAGTTTCGATAATTATTTCTGAATGCTTATTTAACGCTTCTTTAATATGTTGCTTATCCATGTTACAACCTCCTTAAGTAAAAGCTAATGATATTTCGAACCTCTTCACCTTCTACCCTTAAGCTGTTTTTCAAATCAAAGCAAACATAATAATTAAACCTGAGACATGAATACATGTTTCAATATAATTCTTTATTTGGCAGTGGCTGACTGAATTGAAAATGCACTTATACCAATTTTTTAATGAACTACTACTTCATTTATGAAGATAAGTAGTCCTTATCGAAGAGCTTCAGCTCTTGTATTCCATTTTAAGTCAGCCTTGCCGAGGTTATCAATTTTTATTAACTTAATATTACCTCTACTAATTCTTCTGCAGTAGCTTTACCGAAATAGTATGTGATATCTATATCGTTTAAAGCTTTTAATAAATCCTCTTTGACTACACGTACGCCTTTGAGTTGATCTTCAACGTCTTTAATGTCGCCTTGTCCAAAGAAATCTCCATAAATACGACATGCTGCAATACGTCCTTGCTCTACAGAAAGAGAAATATCAATCGTACCTACTGCTAATCTTGCGTCTCTATTATATTCGTAGCGTGGTGAACCACCAAAATTCCATTCCCAATTTTTATATTTTGACGCTAGCATTTCATCAACAGCTTCCCAATCAGCTTCAGTTAATTCATAACGTTTAGCATCATTCATATCATCAATGCCTAAAATCTCTTTAACCATCAGATCTTTAAATTCATGGATTGTTATATTTTGATATTCTGGTGCCAAATATTCACGAATATTACCTACACGGGATCTTACAGATTTAATACCTTTAGCTTCTATCTTTTTACGATTCGGTTTCAATACTTTAACCATAGGTTCATAATCTACATCCAACAATAAAGAATAGCCGCCATAAATACGTTCCTTAATCAAAGTCATTGCTGCACCAGATACTTTTTTATCGTGAATGGCTAAATCATTACGTCCACTTTGCACAACTTCAGTCGCACCAAGTTGATGTAAAGCATGTATACCAGGTTCGTAAAAGCGTTTGAAATTACCATAAATTGTATCGTCTTTTTCTAAAATACAACACATATTCACTGCACCACGGTCTACATAAACTGCACCACCACCTGTATCCCGACGAACGACTTGGATACCATGTTCATCTAAATAATCTTGGTTAATTTCTACGGCTGTATTTTGAAAACGACCTATCTCCACTTTTGGATCACAGTAATATGGAAATAAGATATCCTCATTTAAAAATATATTTTGACTAACGTGAATTTGCATCGCTAAAGCAACTGCACCATCTGTTATGTATTCGCCATTGCGAATCGGTTCAATTAAATACATATTGTTCTCCTATATAGTTAATTTTTTGTTGGCCTCAATCATGAGTGTGGAAATATCTTCGGTTAGATGTATTGTTCTATCACGAATATTTTCTGGAATACGATATGCTTTCTTATTCATTGTCATAAATAAGGCATTTGGATTATGGCGTGTCATGCGTTGAAAAGGTTGTTTCACATATTGTGGTGTCGTATAACCGATACCTATTTCTAGATATAATACTTTATCTTCTTTATGTGCATCAAGGAACTGATTATAACGAGATAACTGCGCATGAAAATCAGCATCCTCTACCATACCCACTTGTGCTTTTCGTTTATTGATTTCCATCGGTGCATCACATTCAGGACAATGCGGCAAGCGTTCTCGTGGCACTTCCATATTTTCTTGTTCTGCAATCATTTGACGTATTGCAGCATCATCACGATAAGTCTGCGCATGACAATGTTGACTACATTGCCATAAGATATACTCTCCTTGAATATGAAAAACTTTATCAAAATCGAAACCTGCCACTGCAAATGCATTGTCTGCATTCGTAGTGATGATATGATAGTCTTTATTACTTAAAATTTGATTAAGCGCACTATAAGATGCGCCTACAGGTTGGTCTAAATAATTCAGTGCAACAAATCGGCTTTGAAAAGCCCAATATTCTTGCCAACTTTCGAATGTATGAAGACTTGCTTGTAACATGTCAAAGAACCCGTATTTTTTAATAAAATCCGGGAAATTTTGCGTGAAACGTTCACCTATATACGTAAAACCGTCTGATGCTGACATTCCGGCGCCTATCCCAACCACAACTGCATCTGCTTCATTTAAAGCATCTGCTAATATATCCGATTGTCGACCATAACTTGTAGTTAATACATCCCATATTGATTCAGTCATAATGTTTCAGTCCTTCCTTATATAATGCAGCATCTTTATCAGTAAACACATTGAAAATCACACTGATATCCGAATGATGTTCTTGTTTATAATGCATTACAGTCGAAATTGCTATATGTGTAGCCTCATCTTGAGGGAAACCAAATACGCCTGTTGAAATACAACAAAAAGCAATACTTGATAAGTTTTGCTGGTCCGCAAGTTCGAGACAACTTCGGTACGAGCGCGCAAGTAATTCACGGTTCATTTGTGACACTGGTGTCTTACGAATTTGTGGACCCACTGTATGAATGACGTATTGAGCAGGTAAATTATAACCAGGTGTGATTTTTGCTTTACCAACACCTTCCGGTCTACCTTGTTTATCTATTAAATCTGCACAAGCTAAACGCAACTGAACACCTGCCTTAGTATGGATGACATTATCAATACAATTATGATTCGGCTCAAAACAGCCTAACAGCTTACTGTTAGCCGCATTTACAATAGCATCTACTTCAAGCTTCGTTATATCACCTTGCCATAAATATATATCGTCATTGAGAAATGGCGTTAATGATGTTAGCGACGTAAGTTGTGGCGCATTGTAATTTTTTAAAAGTG
Source organism: Staphylococcus sp. NAM3COL9 (assembly GCF_001431205.1). GTDB lineage: Bacteria > Bacillota > Bacilli > Staphylococcales > Staphylococcaceae > Staphylococcus. Next base: position 531,746 of record NZ_LGPC01000016.1, read on the forward strand.
CATCCTGCACTTCAATAAAATCTTCTGCAATAGGCGTTGCTTTTCTTATATTTACTAACCCTCGAAACATTTCGAAACGTCCTTTTTCCGTATCAGGTAAGTCTAAACTGACATCATCATGTGTTTCTTGCCATAAATACCCAATTAAATACGACAAACGTTCTGGTTGTTGCATAATTTATGCCTCAGGAAGTGCATTAAATGCTGCTTCGTCAACATTTTCTAATTTAACCAACCAATTTTCTTCAGTTTTTTCAGAATTTAAAAGAGTTGGTTCATCTTCTGCTTTTGTATTACGTGCAACAATTTTACCTGCTAATGGTGATTGAACGTCTAATACTGTTTTAGATGCTTCAATACTAACGATTTCGTCGTCGACTTTAATATCGTCGCCACCCATAAATTCAACATAACCTACTGTTCCTACATCATCTTGTAATTCAGGTGTCATACTGTATACATACTGTTCTCCAACTTTTTCTATCCATAAATAATTAGCTAATTTTTTCATAAAACATCTTCCTTCCTTCAACTTGTTATAAATATATTTGCGCGAGTAATTCGATTGTACGACAGCGTTGTTCTATATCTGGAATCAAAGGTACAACCATCACTTCGTCTGCATTAAATGTTTGGATCATTGTGTCTATCTGTTTTTTTGCACTTTCTTTTGTACCTACAATTATACGAGCACGGCTTTGAGTAATCAAACGTTCATCTCTTTCAGAACGTTGATACGATTGTGCAGTTTCGATAGAAGGTAAATGCTCAAATTCGGCAAATTGTTGTTTTCCTAATAGCCAAACGTCTAACGCTTGCGCCAGTGCTTCTGCTTCTGATGCTGTATCAGCAACTGCAACAAATGTAGTGAGCATAACAGTGGATTTCATATTTAATTTCGTAGGTTTAAAGGCAGCTCTATAAGCTTGCACACTGATTTCAGCTTTTTTAATTGTCTTTTCGTTAGGTAATAAAAAAGTTCCCAGTGTGTACCCCATGCCTTGACGACCTGCCATTTGCGCAGATGATACACTCGTACTTAACAGCCACATTTGAGGCATGGTCGTAACACGAGGTTGTGCAAATACTTGTTTAAAACGTTGCTCTGATTCATGCTCGGTTAGATAATGTCGCACATCCGTAATAGACTGCTCGTAGTCTAAGTAATGTGTTTTCGTTTCATTCATAACTTGTTTTACACTTGGTGTACCTGAATTATTACCTATACCTAAGTCTACACGACCAGGGTAAAATGCTTCTAATAATCGAAAATTTTCAGCCACTTTAAACGGGCTGTAATGCGGTAACATCACTCCACCTGAGCCAAGTCGGATTTGCTTCGTCTTTGCCAGTAATTGCATCATCAATAATTCTGGACTACTACATGCAAATGCTGGTACATTATGATGTTCTGTCATCCAAAAGCGCTTATAACCAAGATTGTCTGCTAATTGTGCTAAGCGTACTGTATCTTGTAAGGCATCTTGTGCTGACTTGCCTTCATCAATAACAGTATAGTCTAAAATATTCAATTGAACCACGTTCGTTACCACCTCCGCCAATACTGACCTGATATACTTTTCAGGACTTATAATGTAAGCACTTTCGTTTGAGTGTATATCATATCTCAGTTATGCTAAATTCCATGTACAAAGCTTTGTACACGCTACTTTAAAGCATGTTTCCCTTTTTAAATTACCCTCATTCTCTAGGATAACTGATATAGAAAAATTTTGTTATATTTTGCTTGAAAAAATCACCTTATTTTTTATTTAATTGACCACTATATCCTATTAGTGTTAATTTGAAATTACATATTACAACGAAGATAGAGGTTATAGTTATGAAAACTCATTATCAAGCATTATTCGAACCATTATCATTACCCAATGGCGTCGTCTTCAATAACCGTTTTGTGCTATCACCTATGACTACGAATTCCTCAACACAAGAAGGTCATATTACTGAGCAAGACTTACGCTATGCACAACGTCGGGCACACGCCGCGCCCCTTCAAGTAACAGGTGCAGCCTATATTGAACCTTATGGTCAATTATTTGAATATGGATTTAGCATTAGTGATGACAGTTGTATACCTGGGTTAAAAAAATTAGCAACTGCAATGAAAAAAAATGGCAATAAAGCTATTTTACAGCTGACACACGCAGGTCGCTTTTCAAACCAAGCCATATTAAATTATGGCCAAGTTTATGGTCCAAGCGCTATGTCCTTAAATTCTCCTGTTCAACATGACGTTCTAGCTATGTCTATAGATAAAATCACCTCTGTAACGCGTCAATATGCCGAGGCAACATCTCGTGCTATACAAGCTGGTTTTGATGGTGTAGAAGTTTCAGCTGCCCAACGATTACTTATACAAACATTTTTCTCTACTTTTTCTAATCAACGAACAGGTCAATACGGAAATCAAAGTTTGGAAGATCGTGCACGTATTGGGTTGGAAATACTAGCTGCCGTACAAGATGTCATTGATAAAGAAGCGCCACCTCAATTTATTTTAGGCTATCGTGCTACGCCTGAGGAAACACGTGGTAGTGATGTCGGTTATACAATTGACGAATTCAACGAACATCTTGATTGGGTATTAGATACAGCGAATGTACAATATTTAGCAATCGCAAGTTGGGGTCGTCAAATTTATCAAAATAAAGTCCGTTCTGATGGCAAGCACGCAGGTCAATATGTCAATGCTGTCGTCCATGATTACCTTGATGGTAGAATTCCTGTCATCGCTAGTGGTGGTATTAATTCACCTGAAAGTGCGCTCGATGCCTTACAACATGCAGATATGGTGGGGATGTCGTCTCCATTTGTGACAGAGCCAGATTTTGTCTTAAAATTACAAGAAAATCGTCCAGATGATATTGATTTACATGTAACAATCGACGATATTGATGAACTCGCTATCCCATACGCAGCTTTTAAAGATATCGTTAAAATGATGGACTACGGCGAAGGTTTAAAAAAAGAAACCCGTGACGAGTTACGTAAACTTGAAACAAACTATGATCAAGTAGACTATAAGGCAATAGAAAAAGATTAATTTAAGGTGCTGACAAACTGAGCAGATGAAACAGCTTAGTTTGTCTTTTTTTATTGAGTGATTATTTTATGAAAATGAATTAATATCTCAAAGTATGTAAAAAGCATTGAACCGTAAAATGTCCAATGCTTTCTTGTTACGTTTTATGTGAAGTTAACCATTTTGTTTCGCAAGTGCTTGACCAATCGCGTTTAATTTATGTGGTGCGTCATGTACTGCCATCTTCACTTCAACTAGGTGCATCATATCTGGTTGTGCTTCGATTTCGAGGAATGCATTTTGTAGCGTTTCACTCGTTGTCACATCGTGCACGATGACTTGATCTTTCCCACCGAAGACTGTTGGTAATAATTTATATTCCCACATTTTAATATCGTTGTATGATGCATTTTCTCCATGTATTTTACGTTCAACTGTATAACCATCATTATTAATAACAAAAATAATCGGCTTGATTTGCGCTCTAATCATTGATGATATTTCTTGCACTGTTAGTTGTAAGGAACCGTCTCCAATTAATAATAAATTTCTGCGCTGTGTGTTTGCCATTTGTGTACCAAGTGTCGCTGGTAGAGTATAGCCGATTGAACCCCATAATGGCTGTCCTATAAATTTATTATTACTATATAATGCTAAATCATAAGCACCAAAGAAGGATGTACCTTGTTCCGCTAATATCACGTCATCTTGCTTAATAAAATCTTGCATCATCTTGAAGTAAGTTGCTTGAGATAAAGGATCTCCATTTAAATCGTATTGGTTTTCTTCAGGACGTTGATATTGAGGGAACGTTACGTCATTAACATAATCAATTGTATTTAAGCCATCCAACAAATCGCTTAAAGGAACTTCCATATCTTTCGTTTCATTCATTTTGAAATGACGATGATTAATCATAACGAGATCATCAATATCAAATTGATATGAGTATCCTGCAGTTGCTGAATCTGTTAATTTCGCGCCAATGTTTAAAATTGCATCACTTTGATCCACGTAATTTCTAATATTTTCTTCTGCTAATAAGCCATCATATATACCCATGTAATATGCGTTTTCTTCATTAAATGCACCTTTGCCTAATGATAATTGTGCTACAGGAATATGCGTTTGATTCACAAATTGCTCAAGCTTTTCATGTAAACCAAAACTATTAATCTCGTGTCCTGTAATTATGACTGGTTTATTTGCACTTTGTAACTTTTCTTTAATCATGTTCACATATTTATCAACATCCGTCCCCTGATGTTGTGGCATTTCAAACGGTTTATCTACTTCAATTTCTACGCTCGCTACATCAATTGGTAAATGTATATGCACTGGACGTTTTTCAGTTAGTGCTGCTTCAATTACTCTAGGTATTTCTACTTGGGCATTTTCAGGCGTAAGATACGCTTGTGTCGTTGTAATCGGCTCATACATTTTTCTATAGTCATCAAAATTCCCTTCTCCTAAGGTATGATGCACATATTTCCCTGCATTTTCTACTGCTCTTGTAGGTGCACCGGTAATTTGAATAACCGGTACACGTTCAGCATATGCGCCAGCAATACCGTTAACAGCACTGAGTTCTCCTACACCAAAAGTTGTTACCATTGCGCTCATCCCATTTAAGCGTGCATATCCGTCAGCCGCATAACTGGCATTTAATTCATTTGTGTTACCAACCCACTCCATATCATCGCGACGAATAATATCATCTAGAAAAGTAAGGTTAAAGTCACCTGGTACACCAAATACTTTATCGACGCCAATAGCACTGATACAGTCCATTAAATATTGTCCTATACGTTTTTTCATTTATCATTTCCCCTTTTTTATCCATCTCTATTACACTACAAACTTAACTTAGTTGAGATAAAAGGTCAATGATATTGACTTTATTTTAATCTATTTTTTATATGTTAATTCTAACTGATGAATCATATGTGTCAGCATCTCATTGTTCGGTGTCGCCACACCACAGGCTTTACCGTATGTAACAATTTGTCCGTTTAAATAATCTATTTCTGTTAAACGTCCTTTATATAAATCTTGATGCATCGATGGATAGTGTAGACCTTGTGAGTCAATTGGATAAGCAGCTTCAATTTTATTAATTAAATTTTCAAAATTGAGTTTCAATCCACGTGCATGAGCCACAGCTACAATTTCTTCAATAATAGGAATAACCATTTGTCGTGCTTGTTCATATTGCGAAAATTGATTAATTGTTTTATCTAAAATCGTACATAATGGATTCAATACACTGTTCAATGTAGCTTTTGACCATATAGATTCAAATACGTTATCACTGATTGTAGAATTTAATTTTGCATTATTAAAAATTGCATTAATCGCTTCTGTACGATAGTCTTCCCCACCGTCTGCACGTTGCAGTTCTATTGTTCCTGTACCTTCTAATAGTATTTGTCCAGGGCCTCTTAATCCTGCAGTCCACATCGTGACCGCTAAAAATATTTGTGATTTCGGTATAAATTTTGCAAAACGTTCTTCATGTCCCAAACCATTCATCATTGTTAATAATGCCGTGGTATCTTTAATCGCATTGGCTTGATTTAACGCCTCAATCATTGCTTCTGAATCCATCGCTTTTGTTAAAATGATAATCAAGTCATATTGTTCATCGATTTGTTCTGGCAATTGCGCTTTGATATTAATATTATATGTATCCCTTTCTGTTTGAATATTTAATCCATATTGCTTAATATTCGTAATATGTTCTGTCCAATAATCTATTAAAGTTACATCATATCCTGCTTGGGCAATTTGCGTTCCAACACGACCACCCATTGCTCCAGCCCCTGCAATTGCAATTTTAACCACATAATCATCCTCTTCTTTATTTCATAATAATAAATCAAAATGATCATTACACCATTTGTAGTTAGAAAATCCTTAGTTTTTAAATGGCATAAAGTTATTTTAATAATTTAATCTTTTTTATTCTCGTATTTTAAATATTTAACTTCTTGGAACCCTGTACGATAAGAAGCAAATTCTTCCATTATGGCATACCAATCATTGCCCACTTTTTTCTGTATATCTTGAAATAAATCATTTTGCTTCTTATTAAGTTCTTGTACTAATTTTTTTCCTTTTTCGGTTGGGTACAAAGCTTTAATACGTTTATCCTCTTCAGTTGGTTTTTCAGTGATATACGCCTCATCTTTTAATTTTTTTAACGTTGCATGACTTCCTTGTTTAGAAATCTCTAAACCTTTCAATAAGTCTTTTATTGTAATTCCAGGCACCTTTTCGATAAAAAATAAGAACCTATGATGTTGTCTATTTAAGCCATATGCTTCAATAATTTCATCCGCTGTATTTATAAACGTTTTGTAAGCAAAATAAAACAACAAATTCTCATAATCATTATTATTACTTTCCATTATTCACATTCCTTTTTTGTCATTTTAGCGTATCGGCCGGGGTTCCTAATTAATATATTGATAATACTTCAGTTGAACGTTACAAGAGCTTTAAATGTGGATCCAATAATACGGAAAGCTCTACTACTAAAGTATCTATATCACATGGTTTTGATTCTTCAATCCACCATATAATAACGCCTACTACAGCAGAGGATAAAAACTGGGCAGTAATTTCACTGTTTTGTTGATTCATAGTGTCGCGCATTTTCTTCGATAATGTTTGCTTAAGCATATTAAGATCTGACTTTTTAACCAAAGTTTTTAAAATATCGTACTGATCGTCAATCACGTACATTATTTCACGTAACGTTTCTTTATTGTCTCCTGATTCAGCAAGATAAAAATTGCATTTATCCACTGCTCCTCTCAAAATATAATCAATTGCATGATCTAAAATGTCGTACTTATCTATGAAGTTTAAATAAATAGTACCTCTATTTATATTGGCATGCTGGGCGATATCATTCATTGATATTTTATCAAAGTCCTTTTCTCTAATCAGTTCAACAAAACTACGAATAATAAGTTGTTGAGATTTTTCTTTTCGTTTATCCATTTTAACTCCTTTTTATTAACAACATTTTTTAATATTTGTTCATTAAACATCAACATGATTATATTGTTCATTGAGTTTAAATCTTATTGATGATAACTTCAAGCTATTAAACAATTGTTCAATAACTAAACTGGAGTGATAATGATATGAAAATTTTAATATATGGTGCAGGTGTACAGGGCCAATTTTTAGCTCACGCACTAAATACCAAAGATAATGACATTACAATGTTTGCACGTGGAAAAACATTAGAACACTTGAATCAAAAAGGTTTGAAACTTAAGCATTCATTGCAAAGAAAAACGACAAATGAACATATAACAACGATAAGTACACTTTCAGAACATGATATTTATGATGTTATTTTTGTAACTATGAAGTATTCGGATTTTTACAATGTCGTACCAGTACTAGCTCAAAACAAAAGTAAAAACATTATTTTCATTGGAAATAACATGAACCCTAAATTACTACAAAATACATTAACCAAACACAGTGATCATCCTAAGCATATCACTTTCGGCTTTTTAATGACTGGTGGTTCAAGAGAAGCAAACCATACTAATATTTTAAGATTTAATGCTGGAGAACTCAAAGTTGGTCACATGCAGGGGGAAATAACGTTCTCAGACAAACTAAATTTAATATTTAACAATACGAAAATCAAGCTAACTTATGAGCAGAAATTTGAAGATTGGTTGATGTCACACGCAGCTTTAGTCTTACCGTTAAACATGCTCTTTATTCTAAAACAAAACCAAAATACTAACACGCATACGTTAGCCAAAGAAACGATAGCTGCTTTTACTGAACTACATCAATTGTTAGAACACAAAGACTATACTATAAGACCAAAAGTACAGTCTATTATTTTCAAAAAATTTAAAGGATTATCCAATATAGTATTAAAAACAGTTATGAACATTGGACTTATCAATCAAACACAGGGTTCCTTTAAAGAGCTCGAAGCACTTTATAACGATGTTAAAGAAATAAATCAAAACACAGCCCTAACTACACGCCATCTAGATTATCTATTTGAAACAAGCAAATCCGTCAGTTAAAACGACTAAATTCATCATAGTTAAAAAGGGAGCGGGTATACGAAATTAAAGTTTAATTTCGTATACCCGCTCCCACTATGCTGACAAGATGATAAGCTAGTTCTTTAATTTATGTTACTTTATTTCAATTGTACGTTTCTTTAAAAATGAAGCATATCCTAAAATCACATAAATCACAGTAAGGATTGCAAACGTTACTTCAAATATCATTACAAAATACAGCACATTTTGTATTTTATGAGGTAAGGTTTCAATTTCAAGTAAGTTATATAGTGATGTCGCTGTTGTCACCCACGGAAAGGTTAATGCTGAAAATGAAAATCTAAAATTCAACTTATATAATTTTGGTATGAATGTTAATGAGTATATAAATATGAGTTGAGAGATAATCAACATTGGTATAATGTAAAACAGTTGTGTACATTCTACACTTAATAAATAACCATTTAAACAAAGCGAAGCTGGTGCTGCTATGATGATTGTCATAGGAAATTGATTTTCGTTATATAATCGCCATGTCTTTTTAAACAATACGATGCATATCAATACTAAAAAGCATAGCGTCGCTATATACACGATCAATTTACCAAATAATGGCGAAAAATCTTCAGCAGTTTCTGAAATAACACCAATCCCCACAAACGTAACAAACCAACTGGTACTCGGTACGATTCGCTCATTTCCATGTAAATAAATATGGTAATAAATAAATAACCCAATAATAACAAACTGTAGTAATACAACGAGCCACCACAACCAAATTATGATTTCCCAGGTAATATTGAGTTGGTGGTATAAGACATAAAGTAATGTCAGAAATGTCATTGTAATCGTAGGAAAAGTCGCACATATATTACGATCGGATAATTCTTTCAACACAATTTCAGGAAATTGTATACATTTCAGTATAAATAATCCCACCACAATAACACTAATGATTAAAAATATTGTAGCTAAAACATTTCGTTCCATAATGTATAAAAGATTACTTAACGCTGAAATACCCAATGCTAAGCCACAAATAGCAGTCGGTATTACACTTATAAATTTTCGAAACATATCATTTATTAATCCTTTTTATTTATATTTTGAATATTACATACATAGTAACCATACTATTTTATCGAAATTCAAGCGTTACATCTGTTTATATTGCTTTGAAAACCGATATTTATTCATCTCGTTATTTAAATAAATTTTAGCACTAATATGTAACAGATAATACCTCACTGGGAATAATCTTTTTTATGTAAACAAGCAGCCACTTTTTTCAGTTTTGAACTGCTTTACTTTATCTTCATTACGATTGTAAATTAATCTTCAATAATGTCTAATCCATCTTTACGTAATTGTTCTAATCCTTTTAACATTTGTTCAATATCAGGATTGGAGTGTCGTTCCCATGTAGCTAATTTCGCTACAATTTTCAAAGGTTCCGTCGAACGATATGAACGAGTCGGATTACCAGGAAATTTTTTATCTGTGACATTAGGATCATTTTCAAATGCTCCAATAGGTTCAATAATATAGATGTGTTCTTGTGCAGATTCGTCAGCTAATGCAACTGCGAGTTCAGCCCCCCACTTAGCTGTGTCTAAAGCGCCAGTAAAATAAATATAGTTCATTTTACGGTTTTGATAATTAGAAATGCGCTGCGTTTGCAGTAAATCACCTATTTGTAATTCAGTCTTCGTCCCATGAAAAAATGGTCCTTGATCCAACACTTCTTTTTGTTCTATCATTATTCAACACTCCCTCTTTCTCTAAGCTATTCACTAGTATAAACTGCTAAACAATAAAGAAGTAGTCTATAATAATATTATTATTTAATGTATAATTAAGACAAAGGGCATCTGATTTTAAATCCTATCGATAAAAAAGGAGCGGAAGAAAATCAAAATTCGGAATTTGATTTCCTCTTACCACTCCATAAGTGTGATTTTTTAATTTTACAATCTTTCTAAATGAATCATTTCATCTGCTTTGTCTGTAAAAATACCATCAACGCCCCAATTTGCTAATTGATTTGCACGTAATTGCTTATTTACTGTCCACACATTTAACGCATATCCAGCATTTTTGATTTTTTTTACACGTGCTTGCGTCAATTTAACATCTTCTATATTCACTATTTTTGAACCACAATAATCTAATAGCGTTCTCCAATCATCACCAAAAGCTGCAGCTTTAAAGATAATAGCTCTCTCATACTCTGGCATGAACTGCTCTGCTAATTTCACTAAAACCAAATTAAAACTTGATATCAATACTTTTAATTCTGGATCTAAATCTTTTAATTTATCTGCAACCTGTTTAATCATACTTTCTGATAGTACTGTGCCATTCGGACCTGTAACGCCCTTCAATTCAATGTTTAAATTCATATTATAGGCATTTGCCAATTCAACAATCTCATCAAATACAGGTAGTTTTTCTGCTTCAAATTCTGTGCCAAACCAGCTACCTGCTGAGGCATCTTTAATGTCGTCATAATTTAATTGTGTCACTTCTCCCAACATATTCGTTGTTCGATCTAAAAAATCATCATGAATTAATATCAACTGTTCATCTTTAGTAATCGCTACATCTAACTCAATCCATTTTAATCCAGGCGTATTACCAGCTTCTTTATAAGATGCGAGCGTATTTTCTGGCGCTTTACTTGATAAACCTCTATGTCCATAAACAGTAAACATACCATCATCCTCTTCAATTTAAATTTAATGCAAGTATGATATGGTATTAAAGATATTTCAAATATTCTTTATTAATTCTACATATTAATATAAAAAAACATCCTTGAATTCTATAACAGAATTTCAAGAACGTTTTATTTTTAATTTATGCTTTTGAATTTACGTATGAAGTTGGATCTACCGAATAACCGTTACCAATTCCGCCTTCCATGCGTTGGAAGTGTAAATGTGGTGCAGTAGAGTTACCAGTGCTACCTGACTCACCGATTTGTTGTCCTTCTTTAACTTGGTCACCTTTTTGAACGTTCAATGAATTCATGTGCATATACCATTGATAGTTGTCACTATTTTGTTCTTGGATTGTAACTTGGTTTCCGCCACCATAATTACTCCAACCACTTTGTACAACAGTACCATCTGCTAATGAATAAACTGGCGTGTTTTCATCCATTGCATAGTCGACACCGTAATGTGCACCGCCACCATGATATTGACCATATGGTTGCAATTGACTATTACTAGTTAACCAGTTTGATGAATTTGTGCTGCTATTATTGTTTGATGATGTATTGTTATTTGTTGTTGTATTATTGCTTGAAGCTTCTGATGAAGATGCTGCTTCTTGCTGCGTTACTTGTACTTCATTAGAACTGTTTGTGTTTGTTGGTTCTGTAGTAGGTTCATTTATTGTGTTCTCTACGTTATTTGATGTTGCATTTTGTTTTACATCTTCAATACCGTTACCGTCATTGCGCGTATAACTACTATCATAGTTTCCGTTTGATGATGTATTATTTTGTGTATACGTTGCGTTATTATTTGATGCGTTGTCGTTAGTTGTTGTGCTTTGTTCTTGTGATGAAGTTTGAGCAGAAACTTCATTATTAGAACTTTGTGGTGTTTCTTGTGATTGAGCTGGTGCTTCGTTTACATCATAGCTACTCTTTTGAACAGCTTCATGACTTTTATCAGCACTATAGTTGTTATCATTATATGCATTTGTTGCATTCGTATTTGTTGAGTTTGCACCTTGATCATTCATAGGGAAATAGTAATAATGGTAATTTCCTTCTTCATCAATTAAGTAAAAATAATATTGATGTTGATCAAACATTGATTGATCCCAGTTTCCATCTAATGTATGATGATAATTCCCACTATTATCTTTATCAATATATCCATATTCAAACATACCATTTGTAGATTGGTTACTTGAATATTGCGTACCTGATTGATTATTCTCTGATGCTTCTGCGTCTGACTGTGCTATGCCCACTGCTCCCAATGACAATGTAGCAATTGTTGCTGTAACGATTTTTTTCATAATTAATAAATCCTCCCAAAATTTTCCTTACCTAACAATAGCAAAGAAATTATATAAAGAGAATAGCAGAAACTGCTTTTTAATTTATTGGTAATTGATTTGAGACACCTGTAATTTTTTTGAAAATTCTATTTATAGTATATATTAAAATATAACCACTTCTCGATGATGTAAAAATCATAGCATTACACCTTTTTAAACAACTAATATGTTTTTTATGTGATTTATTACGTGATACTATAGATATATTAAAAATAAAAGGGGGCATACAATGGAGGATTTGAAAAATAACTATGTAAATAGGGGTTCAAAAGCATATATTAAAATTATCGTTGCTCTGTTCATTTCAGGATTCACTATTTTTTCAATTCTTTATAGTGTTCAACCATTGATACCCCATTTCACACAATCATTTAATGTAAGTGAAACTGTTGCAAGTTTGGCACTGTCGTCAGCAACCCTGACATTAGCTTTTTCCATGTTATTTTTTGGTGCAATATCAGAAGTAATTGGACGTAAACCTATTATGATTTTTTCTGTGATTTCAGTGTCGTTATTAGCACTAGTGCAACCCTTTATTACAGATTTCAACACCTTCTTACTTGTTAGACTCATACAAGGCATCTGTTTAGCAGGCTTACCATCTATCGCTATGGCGTATATCGGAGAAGAAATTTCTGCACATAGTTTACCCGAGGCAATGGGCATTTATATTAGTGGCAATGCATTTGGGGGGGCGTTTGGTAGAATATTCACTGGATTTATTTCAAGTATCTATGGTTATCAAGTTGGCTTATTCTCTATTGCTGTCATTAGTGTTATCGCAGCAATATTATTTTCTTTTTTACTCCCAGCATCTCAACATTTTGAGAAGCAACGCTTTTCTGTTAAAGCATTAATATTGAGCTATAGTCAACATATGAAAAACATCCGTTTAATAAAACCTTTTATGATTGGATTTCTACTATTAGGTTGTAACATCGCTGCCTTTAACTATATCGGCTTTGTGTTAGCAGCTAAACCTTATCAATTACACGAGAGTATTATTAGCTTTGTTTACTTATTATTCTTAATTGGTATGATATCTTCTATATTAAATGCAAAATTACGTTCTAGATTAGGTACATTAAATGCTTTAAAATTTAGTATCTTACTATTAATTGTCGGTATTTGGATTACACTTTTACCTTTTTTAGTTTTTAAAATACTCGGATTGGCATTCAGTGTTTATGCATTTTTCAGTGGTCACGCGATAGCAAGTGGCGTAGTTGCTAGCCGTGCTGAACATCATAAAGCACAAGCATCCAGTTTATATTTATTATTTTATTACATGGGTTCATCTATTGGTGGTACATTAGCAGGTATTTTCTATGGGCTGATACAGTGGTCAGGTGTTGTATTGATGATCACAGTTTTCATGGTTATCGCATTCATTATTTCATTAACAATCAAACAAAAAACGGCTTAAAAAATCTTAAAATCAAGATTTTTAAGCCGTTTTTTTATTTCTTCATCACTGTTGTCCAAGTCTATTAATGTTATTCCATAGGTGCTATTTGTGCTTCAAATTCATCAAGTAGTGTCCGTACCTCATATGTTGTACTCGTACTCATCAGCTTATGTCTCAGTTCACCTGCGCCTTTGATGCCGCGTACGTATACTTTAAAGAATCTGCGTAATGGTTTAAACTGACGCGTTTCTTCTTTTGTATATTTGTCGAATAGGTCAAGATGAAGTCTCAACAGAACTAAAAGCTCTTCGCTCGTATGTTCTCTCGGTTCTTTTTCAAATGCATGTGGATTTTGGAAAATCCCACGTCCAATCATTACGCCGTCAATACCGTACTTCTCTGCCAGTTCGAGCCCTGTTTTTCTGTCCGGTATATCTCCGTTAATCGTTAACAATGTCTCCGGTGCAATTTCATCACGAACCTTTTTAATTTCTCCGATTAATTCCCAATGGGCATCAACTTTACTCATCTCTTTGCGCGTTCGAAGGTGAATCGACAGGTTCGCAATATCCTGCTCGAATACATGTGCCAACCAATCTCTCCACTCATCGATATCAGAATAGCCGAGTCGAGTTTTAACACTTACCGGCAGACCTCCTGCTTTAGCTGCCTGAATAATTTCAGCTGCAGTTTCAGGACGCTGAATTAGACCTGAACCTTTACCTTTCGTTGCAACGTTCGGCACGGGACAGCCCATATTTAAATCGATACCTTTAAAGCCCATTTCTGCCATACCGATACTCATTTCACGGAAGTGCTCTGGCTTATCTCCCCAAATGTGAGCGACAATAGGCTGTTCATCTTCAGTAAATGTTAAGCGTCCGCGTACACTATGTACACCTTCAGGGTGGCAAAAGCTTTCTGTATTTGTAAACTCAGTGAAGAAAACGTCAGGTCTACCTGCTTCACTGACAACGTGACGAAAAACAACATCTGTAACATCTTCCATTGGTGCCAAAACAAAAAATGGACGCGGTAATTCACGCCAAAAGTTTTCTTTCATATATATTTAAACCTTCTTATCTATTATTATCTCGAATTTTTATCCAAGACGATATTACCATAAAAAGTCAATTTACACAAAAGTATTATGACTGGTAAAAAGCCTGCATAGAGTACTTCTGTACATTTATATAACTCTTGTAACTTTTTATTTAATGCTTTAAATCATTTTTCTTTTTTGATGACACTGTATTTGAATATATCATTTAATTTGTGACTCTATAACTATACATACTGCTTAATAGTCCAACGCAAAGTATAATAGACGCGAAAATCAGTGCTGCATTATAATTTCCTGAATCACCAATTAATACACCAGAAAGTGCTGGTGCAATCATTTGTCCCAAACTATAAATAACCGTTAATGAAGCAACTAAATTTATTTTACTATTACTTTGAAACATTAACGTTTGCGCTTTAGACATAAACAATGTCGTTAAACCAAGAAACGTAGCACCAAATAAAATAGAGCTTATCACTAAACTCATCATGCTTTCTGAAAAAACAGGCAATATTACGGCAATAATTTGTAAAATAAATGCTAGATTCGTTGCTTTATCGTGCCCTAATTTTTCAGCCATCATAGACCATAAAATCGTAGATGGAATAGCTCCCAATCCTACAAACATCCAACTTAACGCTGCATAATCTGCAAACTCAGGTATGGATTTAACAATTGCTACTAAGAATGTTCCTGTAATGATGTAACCAGCACCTTCACAAAAATACGCTATTGAAAATCCCCAAATAAATTTTTTATTCAACTTAACCTTTGGTTTATCTTCTTTTTCATTTAAGTTGTGTATTTCATTTTCAACATTTGAATTTTGACGCATACCAAAAAACACAAAACTTCCCATAATTAAAGCAAAAATACCGAGTAAAATCCAAGTTGTCTTCCAATTATTTTCTGTAGTGAATAAAAAAACAAATATGCTACTTGTGAAAATACCTAAACCCACACCACTATAAAGCATACCTGATATACGGCCCTTGTTCGCTACTCTCAATGCTTCAAGTGTCACATTTGAAGCTAAGACAAAAACTGTTCCACTCGTGATACCTGCGATTAAACGAAAAATAATCCATAATGTAAAATGATCAAACAGTCCCATCAATATTGTTGAAACTATGTTGATTAGTAAATAAATTTTTAAATCTGTAACCTTGCTAAACATAACTGTCCATATTGGGATAATTGCTCCAATTAAATAACCTAAGTAATTAATAGTTGCCAGTAATCCTGCGCTTTGATTATCCATATGTCCAGTTTGTTGCATAAAAGGCATAATAGGTGTGTATGCAAAACGACCAATTGCCATCACAATAAACAAACAAATCATCCCTAATATGAGTTGCCGATAAGCTTTTTGCATTTTCCCACACCTTTCTTTATTAATTATTCCATTATACGCCTAAGTTATATTTTTAGAAATGGCATATCGTTAAGAAATTATATAGTAAAAAATAAGACGGAAGCTCTATCTAAAGCGCATTCCGTCTTACTTATTTTGTAATACTATAATATTAATCTTTATTGATGATTTTCCTTATTTTTATGGCGTCTTCCAATTAATAATAACGCACCAATCATAGCTAATAATGAACTTAATAATCCATTGTCTTGGTTCTCACTTTCACCCGTATCAGGCAATTTATTAACTTTTTCATTATCTGAGTTATCAAGCTTATTTTTGTAATTATTCAGATTTGAAAGTTTGTTGCTGCTATTTATATTTCGTTTTTGTTCTTCATCTTGTGCTTCATTTCCAGTCAAGCCTAATTTATTGCTAGAACCATTATTATTTCTAGGTTTATTGTGAACAGCCAATTGTTTTGATGTTGAAGTACTACTGTCACCCACGATAATTGTTGTTCTAGTCATATGACCTCTCTTATCAACTGCTGACACTTGTATTTTATCCCCAGGTTTCACATTGACATTAGCTGGAATATTAATTACATATTTGCCTTGATTATTAGCCGTGCCTGTTATGATGGTTCCATCTGGGAAATGCACTATAATTGTTGAATCCGGTTTAGCTTGACCTGTAATTTGCGTAGATCCAGTCGTTACTCCACTCACCGTTGGCACTACTGGTGTTATCATATCTTTAACCATCAATCTTGTTTTTGGCGATACGTTACCTGATGCATCTGTTGATATAACTACTAACTCTTCGTTTCCATTTAATTGTTTATCAGCTGGTAAATCGATTGCGTAGTTGCCTTGGTCATCTACTTCACCTGTTACTACACTTCCGTCCGGGAATTTCACTGTTATTGTTGAGCCTGGTTCGCCCGTTCCTGTAACTTGTTTACTTCCACTCGTTACTTCATCCACTGTCGGCGCTTCAGGTGCTGTTGTATCTTTAACAGTCATTCTTGTTTCTGATGATACGTTACCTGATGAGTCTGTTGATGTCACTATGAGGTTTTCATTTCCATTCAAATCTATATTTGTTGGTATATCTATTACGTAGTTGCCTTGATTATCTACTTTGCCTGTTAACACACTTCCATCTGGGAATTTAATCGTAATTGTTGAACCTGCTTCACCTGTTCCAGTAACTCGTGCATCTTCACTTGTTACTTCATTCACTGTTGGTGCTACGGGTGCTGTCGTATCTTTAACTGTCAATCTTGTTTCTGGTGATATGTTTCCTGATGCATCTGTTGATGTCACTACCAATTCTTCATCCCCTACTAAATCCACGTTTGTAGGGATATCAATTGCGTAGTTGCCTTGATTATCTACTGTACCTGTTACTACACTTCCATCTGGGAATTTAACTGTAATCGTCGACTCTGCTTCTCCTGTTCCGGTTACTTGCGTATTTTCACTTGTCACTTCATTCATCGTCGGTGCTTCTGGCGCCGTCGTATCTTTAACAATTAATCTTGTTTCTGGTGATACATTGCTTGCGTTATCTGTGGATGTTACTACTAATTCCTCATCGCCTACTAAATCTTCATTTATAGGGATATCAATTACGTAATTCCCTTGATCATCTACTTTACCTGTTACTACACTTCCATCTGGGAATTTAACTGTTATTGTTGAACCTGGTTCACCCGCTCCTGTTACTTGTTTACCTTCACTTGTCACTTCATTCACCGTTGGTGCTACGGGTGCTGTCGCATCTGTAACAATTAATCTTGTTTCTGGTGATACGTTGCCTGATGCATCTGTTGATGTGATAACCAACTCTTCGTTTCCATTCATTTGCTTATCTACTGGTAAATCGATCACATAATTCCCTTGATCATCTACTGTTCCTGTTATCACACTTCCATCTGGGAATTTAATCGTAATTGTTGAACCTGCTTCACCTGTTCCTGTTACTTGCGTGCCTTCACTTGGAACCTCATTCACCGTCGGTGTTACAGGTGCCGTCGCATCTTTAACCATCAATCTTGTTTCTGGTGATACGTTACCTGATGCGTCTGTTGATGTAACGATTAAATCTTCATTTCCATTTAATTTCTTATCTACTGGTAAATCGATCACATAATTCCCTTGATTATCTACTGTTCCTGTTATCACACTTCCATCTGGGAATTTAATCGTAATTGTTGAACCTGCTTCACCTGTTCCTGTTACTTGCGTGCCTTCACTTGTAACCTCATTCACCTTTGGTGCTACGGGTGCTGTCGTATCTTTAACTGTCAATCTTGTTTCTGGTGACACATTTCCTGATGCATCTGTTGATGTGATAACCAACTCTTCGTTGCCATTCATTTGCTTATCTAATGGTAAATCGATCACATAGTTCCCTTGATCATCTACTTTGCCTGTTAACACACTTCCATCTGGGAATTTAATCGTAATTGTTGAACCTGCTTCACTTGTTCCCGTAACTTGTGTACTTTCACTTGTAACCTCATTCACCGTTGGTGCTAATGGCGCTGTCGTATCATTAACCGTTAATCTTGTTTCCGGTGACACATTGCCTGATGCATCTGCTGATGTGATAACCAATTCTTCGTTTCCTACTAAATTCACATTTGTTGGAATATCTATTGCGTAGTTGCCTTGATTATCAACTGTTCCAGTTACCACACTTCCATTTGGGAATTTAATCGTAATTGTTGAACCTGCTTCACCTGTTCCTGTTACTTGCGTGCCTTCACTTGTTACTTCATTCACTGTTGGTGCTACGGGTGCCGTCTTATCTGTAACAGTAAATCTTGTTTCTTGCGATACGTTACCTGATGGGTCTGTTGATGTCACTACTAACTCTTCGTTTCCATTTATTTGCTTATCTAATGGTAAATCGATTGCGTAGTTGCCTTGGTCATCTACTTTTCCTGTTATCACACTTCCATCTGGGAACTTAACCGTGATTGTTGAGTTTGGTTCACCTGTTCCTGTTACTTGCGTGCCTTCACTTGTAACCTCATTCACCGTCGGTGCTACGGGTGCCGTCTTATCTATAACAGTCATTCGCGTTTCCGGTGATACATTGCCTGCACCATCTGTTGATGTGACAACCAATTCTTCGTTTCCTACTAAATTCACATTTGTTGGAATATCTATTGCGTAGTTGCCTTGGCCATCTACTGTTCCGGTTACCACACTCCTATCTGGAAATTTAACTGTTATCGTCGAACATGGTTCGCCTGTTCCGGTTACTTGCGTATTTTCACTTGTGACTTCATTCACCGTTGGTGCGTTTGGTGCTGTTACATCTTCCACAGTTACTGGATCTGATAAATTGCTAGTTTTCCCATTCTTTGTAGCAGTAGCAGTCAAAATTGTTCCGGCTTTAAGTGGTTGGGTCAACTGCAACGCTTTTGTTGTCTCGCCGTCCCCTAACACCGCTTTTCCAATGACATTGTTATTATTATCTTTGACTACAATAGTAGATCCTCCAACACCATTGACTTGAAGGCTTGTACTTTGATTGTTAACTGGGGCAATACTTGGTTTTAAAAATGATTTTATATCAATTACCTTAAATGTATTTACCTCATCATTTCGATAGTTAGGCGAGGCTATAGCCACTTTATAAGTACCAGGTGTCAATTTCGACACGTTTAAGCTAAATGTACCATTACTATTGACAGCACCTTGACTTATTACTCTGCCATTTGCATTTGAAATTTTTACTTTTTGATTTGCTGCATATTGATCTAATGGGACCTCACCTTTAATAATGGTATCCTCTGTTGTGATATCTTTTACAATAGGCTTGCCTACTAATGGAGAGGTCTGATATCTTAAAACTTCGTCTCCATCATTTTTACCATCTCTATCTGTATCACCGTTAAATGGATCAGAATGAGATTTATGAATTTCAAAATTATCCGTCAAACCATCTTTATCTATATCTTGAATATAGTACGTTGAAGCTCCAAAAGTATTAGCAATCATTCCTCCCTTTCTATCTGTTAAATAACCATTAAAAGCAAAATCTTCTTTTACTCGGGTCGTACTAGTTATTAAATTCCCGTTTGCATCATATGAAGCACCTCTAGACAATATATTATTAGGGCTTTGATTATATATAATTACAATTCTAATACCTACAGTTTCTGGTAATGAATTATTAAATTCTATGAGTTGATTTAAATCAGTATCTGTAATACTCCCTCTACCACTTGTATCAACAGAAAGCGTTGCTACTTTGTTTTCTTTATAATATTTCTTATCGAAACCATTTACACCTTTAAAATCATATTTATGTAACTCTATTGAAGAAATATATGGTAATAAAATAGGATCTATTTGATAATGATATGCCCATTGTTTATTTAGCCCAAGATCAAGTATTCTTCCACCATAGTTAAATATTCCATTCTTTAATATTTGCTGATCTATGATTGCACCACCGAAATTACCGATTGTAGAATCAAATTGTACTGTTCCACTACTTGCTTTAAATGCATTATTGGCATTATTAGATTGAGAAGGGGTGATGTTATTTATTTCCGTATCTGATGGTGTTAAAAAATAACCACTCGTTTCTGAAGTTTGTATTTTTTTATTTTCAAAATCGTCTTTAACATATATTAGATAATTTAACTTATCTCTTTTATTTTCCATACTATTCAAGATGTTTTTAACAGTAGTGTCAAGCTCTATACGTCCTCCAGTGGCTGTATATTGCGATAATATTTCTGCACCACCAAATAAACCTCCATTTGCTCTAATGAAATTAACTTGCCAAATGTTAGTCAATTCACCTTGTTTATTAGCTAATCTAACTAACTTTACTGGTGATGTACGACCAGCAGGATTAACAGTAATTCTTGTCACATGGTCAGCGATCACTGGGTCTAGTTGTAAATTTATTTTATATCTATCTCCTGAATTTGCCCCGGTTAAATATCTATGAATTTCAAAGGGAATGATTTTACTATTTGAAACATCGTTTCTTGTTAATGTGCTAGGATCAAAAATTAATGTTTGGAATGTATAATTATCTGAGTATTCTAATGTTTCCAAAGAACTGTCTTCTGTCATTGCTCTGGCTGATTTTTTTCTAATTATGACTGAACGAGCCCTTCTCACTTTAGCAACGTTATTATTTGATTCATTTGTATTCAGTGCTCTTGCACTTTCACTTCTATCTGAGAAAGTGTTCGCATTAGCTGAATTAGTATTTTCTCTTTGTGTATTTACTTCATCTTTTGCTTTTATTTTATTACTAGTATTATTTGCTATATAACCATTAACATCTTTTGTTTGCATAGATTGCGCATCGTTTGGTTTTATTGTATTTTCCTCTGCTACATCACTTGTTTGTCTCTCCTCGTAATTTAGAGATGCGTCATCAACATTATTAATTTTTTTATTTTCGGTTTTTATAATTTCGCTATTTTCTTCGTTTTCTTTTTCAATTACATTAGTCTCATTTGTATTACTTTCTTTTTTGTCAGTGCTCTTACTTTCTATAGTATTTACAGCTACTTCTTCTTTATTGCTTGTCTCAATTTCAGCTGTATGATCAACCATTGGTTTACTTTGAATAATACTTTGCTCTAAAGTATTATTACTAGCTTTTAAATCATTTTTCTGAATATCATCATTTTCAGAAGAATCGTAAATTACCTCTTGTTCGTTACTATTTGTTTTTTCTGTATTAGCTAAGTATCTATCCTTTTCATTCAAATTGGTACTGAGTGCTTTGGTATCTTTTGGAAGTTCGTTTTCTGCTGCATTCGCATCGTTAGATAAACCGAATACTAATACGCTCCCCACTAATAATGACGCTGTTCCAACTGAAAGTTTTCTAATAGCATATTTATTCTTTCTATTGGTTGTTAAATCATGATTGTTTTTCATTGGTTTCCTCCATTAATATTAGTCGTTTAATACAATATCACAATCGTATTATTTTTTTAAGAGTTTTATTTGAATTTAAATATAAAATTTAAGTTAGAAAATTATTTATTAGGTTTACGAAAATATACGATTATAAATATTTTTAGTAACAACAAAAAAACTATCACGCATTAGCGCAATAGTTTTAAATTTCTCATTTTATTTATTTCTTTTTCATTAAAATAGACCTGTTGGTTTTGTATCATAACTTACAAGTAAATTTTTAGTTTGTTGATAATGATCTAACATCATTAAATGATTTTCACGTCCGATACCGCTCATTTTGTACCCGCCAAAAGCAGCATGCGCTGGATAAGTATGATAATTATTAACCCATACACGTCCTGCTTGAATTCCTCTGCCAATACGATACGCAATGTTTTGATTTCTCGTCCAAATGCCTGCTCCAAGACCGTAGATAGTATCATTCGCCATTTCTAGAGCTTCTTCATTTGTTTTAAAAGTTGCGACAGATAATACCGGGCCAAATATTTCTTCTTGGAAAATACGCATACTTTGGTCGCCCTTGAATATCGTTGGTTCAATATAAAAGCCATTTTCTAAATTCTCGTTTTCTTGTCTAACATTTCCACCCACAAGAATTTCAGCGCCTTCTTCTTTACCAATATCTAAGTATTTTTTTATTTTTTCTTGTTGTTCATTTGAAGTTTGTGCACCAACCATTGTTGTTTCATCTAAGGGATTTCCTAATTTTATTTTATTAACTTTTTCTATACATAAAGCTATGAATTTTTCGTAGATGTCTTCATGAATAAGCGATCTTGAAGGGCATGTACATACCTCACCTTGATTTAGCGCAAACATGACTAAGCCTTCTACAGCTTTTTCTAAAAATTCGTCATCTTCATCCATAATATCTTTGAAAAATATATTCGGTGATTTACCGCCCAGTTCAAGTGTAACCGGTATAACATTGTCACTGGCATTCTTCATAATAATTTTTCCAGTTGTCGTTTCACCTGTAAATGCAACTTTATTTATATTTTTATGAGTAGCTAGCGCTTCACCAGTTTCATCTCCAAAACCATTTACTATATTGAGCACACCTTCTGGTAAAATATCTTCTATCACTTCAATAAAATGTAGAATCGATACTGGTGTTTGCTCTGCAGGCTTAAGTACCACTGTATTACCTGTTACAATCGCTGGAGCAATCTTCCAAGTTGCCATAAGTAAAGGGAAGTTCCAAGGGATAATTTGTCCAATTACGCCTAATGGTTCTTTGTAATGATATGCAACCGTATCATTATCTATTTGTGATATGCCGCCTTCTTCGGCGCGAACCACACCTGCAAAATACCTAAAATGATCTACTACTAATGGTAAATCTGCTGTAAGTGTTTCTCTCACTGGTTTACCATTATCAAAAGTTTCTATCACTGCTAAATATTCTAAATTTTCTTCAATACGATCAGCTATATCTAATAATAATTGTGATCTTTCAGATAATGATTTTTTACCCCATTCGACTTGTGCTTTCTGAGCAGCTTTAACTGCTAAATCAACATCTTTTTGTGTGGATTTTGGTATCTTGGCATAACTTTCACCTGTAACTGGTGAAATATTATCAAAATAATTTCCTTCTTGTGGTTCAGTCCATTTTCCACCTATAAAATTAGCATATTTCGATTTCACTTTATATTTTGCATCTTCTTTATTTGGATTTGTATATATCATTGTAATACCTCCTTTATTTGGTTTTATACCCTTAAGAAAATAAAGTAAGCGCTTTCTTATATAATTTTAAATTGTATATGAGAAATAAATGATATTTTATAAGAAGGAATAATAAAAGCGTACACTTTGTAGTAGTTTTGCTTATTAGATGAAAATATATTGAATTTAACGTTAAAAAAACCCTTGAAGCTTAACACTTCAAGGGCTAGTTTATTGCTTATTATTTATTGTTTAAATCAAGTTCAGCATTATTTGCTTGTCGTATTTCTTTTAATAATGCGTAATCTTCAATTAATGATTTACCATAAGATGGAATGATTTGTTTCAACTTAGGTTCCCATTCAGCCATATAATCAGGGAAGTTTTTCTCGATTACTTCTAATGCAACTGAAACTGAAGTAGAAGCACCTGGAGATTCACCTAATAATGCAATTACAGAATGGTCTTTTGAATTTACAACTTCTGTACCGAATTGAATAAATCCTCTACCGTGTTCTTTCGTATCTTTGATAACTTGAACACGTTTACCAGCTTGCATAATATCCCAATCTTCGTCTTTAGCATCAGGAACAAATCGACGTAATTCTTTCATTCGATCTTCTTTTTTAGCTAATACTTCTTGAATAGAATATTTAATTAACGGGAAGTTTTTCGCCGCTGCAGCTAACATAGTGATGATATTACTTCTGTTGACTGATTTAAATAAATCTAAATTAGAACCATTTTTCAAGAATTTAGGGCCAATCGCTGCGAATGGTCCAAATAATAATGAATTTTCATCTTGGATATAACGTCTATCTAAGTGAGGTACGGTCATTGGTGGCGTACCTTCAGGTTCTTTACCATAAGCTTTAACTTCGTGTTTAGCTACAACCTCAGGATTATTACATACTAAGAATTCTCCTGTAATTGGGAAACCACCTAAATGTTTACTTTCTGGAATACCAGTTTTTTGTAGCATTGGAATTGCAGCACCACCTGCACCAATAAATAGATAGTCAGTAATGTGATGTTCTACTTTATTAGTTTTAAGATCTTTAATTTTAACTTCCCATTTACCATCTTTACGACGATTAAAGTCTTGAACTTCATGTTTGTAGAAAAGTTCTGCATTTTCATGTTCATTTAAGTTTTTAGCCATTTTTCTTGTAAGTTCACCGAAGTTCACATCTGTACCTTCGTTAATTTTACTAGCTGCAACTACTTCTTCTGGGTCGCGGCCTTCCATCATTAATGGCATCCACTCTTGTAGTTTTTTATGATCTTCTGTATATTCTATACCTTTAAACATTGATAAAGGCGCAAGTGCTTCATAACGTCTCTTCAAGAAGTTCGCATTTTTATCACCTTGCACAAAACTAATATGCGGTAACGGGCGTATAAATTCTTGTGGATTTTGAATTTGATTACTTTTTACTAAATGAGACCAAAATTGTTTTGAAATCTCAAACTGTTCGTTAATTTCTTTTGCTTTTTCGATATCTATTGAGCCATCTTTTTGTTCAACTGTGTAGTTCAATTCACACAATGCGGCATGTCCAGTACCGGCATTGTGTCGTTCGTTAGAACTTTCAATTGCGGGTTTTTCGAGTCTTTCAAAAAGTTTAATATTCCATTCTGGTGCAAGATCTTTTAACATCGTACCGAATGTTGTACTTAAAACACCAGCACCAATTAAAATGACATCTTTTGAGTTAGATTCACTCATTTTTTACCACCTCTCATAATCACTTTTTAATTAATTACATAAGATAAAACATAGTTATTCAGTTCTTGAGATAACGCATACATTATGTTCACTACTGTATCTATACCCTTGAAACTATTTAATTATCATATAATCGTTTGCTCGATAAATATCTCTCACACTATATGATAAATCAACACTAAGAAAATGTAAATTGTATATTGAAAGAATGTTGTATCTAAGTGAATTGTTCACTAAATATGTAAATAGATTTATACAAATTAATCACCGATAATAATATTATCAATTAAACGTGCCTGACTAAATTTGACTGCTAGCGATATAAAAATTTTATCTGTAATTTCATGTTGCTCGACAAGTTGAGGATAGCTATAAATTGCCACTGTTTCTATATCCCCACTCGTATGCTGTTGTATATAATCTCGTGTAGCTTCAATGATTTTCAAACTGTTGCGTTCACCTTGATTATATAATGATTGTGCTAATTGCAAACCTTTATAAAGATGAGGCGCTTCTGCTCTTTCCTCTAGTGTTAAATAAATATTACGTGAACTTTTAGCTAGGCCGTCTGCCTCACGAACAATTTCTACGCCTACAATATCAATTGCATGATTAAAATCTTCAACCATTTTTTCCACTATAGCTAATTGCTGTGCATCCTTTTTTCCAAAATAAGCACGTTGTGGTTGTATAATATTGAACAGTTTATTTACTACTGTCACTACGCCGTCAAAATGACCAGGACGCTGCGCACCTTCTAATACTGACGCTAGACGTCCAGCCTTTACTTCAATTGTAGGTTGTCCCGGATACATTGTTTTTTCACTCGGATAAAAAATATAATCTATGCCTACTGATGATGCTTTTGCTATGTCGCTTTCAATGTCTCGAGGATACGCATCTAAATCCTCATTAGGTCCAAATTGCAGGGGATTTACAAAAACACTAATAACTGTCACGTCATTTTCTGAAATGGCTTGTGACATCATTTTTAAATGGCCCTCATGTAAAGCGCCCATCGTAGGTACTAAGCCCACTGATTTCTTTGATTTCGCCCACTGTTTAGACATTCCATTCATTTCTTCTATAGTAGTAATTAACTCAGTCATTCTGACACCTCATCCATGACCTGCTTTTTGTAGGTGTACTCATCACTTGGAAATTGTTGTGACTTAACTTCTTTATTATATTCAGATAAAGCTTGAACACCTTTTGAAAAATCACCATATTGTTTCACAAATTTTGCTTGATGATTCACTTCATAATTTAATAAATCGTGATACACCAATACTTGGCCATCTGTGCCTTTACCAGCACCAATTCCAATAACTGGGATATTTAAATTTTTAGTGATTTTATCCGCTAAATCGCTAGGAATAGCTTCTAACACTAGCATAACCGCACCTACTTGTTGTACAGCATATGCATCATCTATCAGTTGTTGTGCTGCTTCTTTGGTGTTTGCCTGCATTTTATACCCAGTTATACCTACACTTTGGGGTGTTAAACCTAGATGTGAAACGACTGGGATACCCATATTGCTACAACTTTTAATATATTGAGTTAAATGTGCACCTTCAGCCTTAATCGCATTCGCCTGAGTTTGTTGATATAATTTTACAGCTGTTTCTAAATCCGACTGCTCATTTATACCTACTGCACCAAAAGGCACATCTACGATTACAAATGTGTCTGGTGCACCTCGTCGTACTGCTTGTGCATGATGAATCATATCATCTACCGTCACTTGTACTGTACTGTCATAACCTAAGACGGTCATCCCTAATGAATCACCAACTAATATTGTATCTAAAAGAGCTGATTCGGCTTGCTTCGCACTAGGATAATCATAGGCTGTCACCATTGATATCTTATCGTTACTCTGTTTCATATCTATTAGTTGATTTAATGTTTTCAATTAAAATCATCTCCACAGTTTGTTATATTTGTATCATTATCCATATACTAACTAATCTACTTAGAAAAGGAAATGAAAAGCATGAATAAAATTGCAATAATTGGACCTGGCGCAGTAGGTAGCACGATTGCAATTGATCTTTTAGCAACTCATCCTGACTTACGCTTACTCGGTCGACAACATCAAATGCTCACCTACTATGCCAATAATAATACTGAACATGAACATACCTTACAGGTAACGCCATTAAGAACTGTTCAAGACCAAGTTGATGTTTTAATTATTGCTGTTAAAATACCTCAACTTGATGCTGTATTAAGAGAAATGAAACATTTAATCCATGAGCAAACCACTATTATACTTGCTCAAAATGGGCACGGTCAGTTGTCACTCTTTGAACACCCTCACGTATTTCAAGGTGTTGTTTATATTAGCGGACAAAAATCTGGTTCTACAGTAATGCATTATCGTGATCACAAAATCATTTTAGAAGATTGCATAAAAACGCGATTATTCCATGATATTGTAGCAGGCTCTTCTTTAGAAGTTGAACTCACAAACGATATTGATGATGCCATTTGGTATAAACTGCTTGTTAATTTAGCCATTAATAGTGTCACTGCATTAAGTCGTCGTCCTGCTGAAGTACTTCAAGTTCCAGGTATAAAACAACTTTGTAAGCAACTATTAGTTGAAGGCGTAGCCATTGCACAAGCTGAAAATGTGTATTTTGATGATGATATTATCGATGATATTCTGACAATTTACGATGGATACCCAAATCAAATGGGCACAAGTATGTATTACGACATCATTTCAGGTAACGCGTTAGAAATAGAGGGAATCCAAGGCTTTTTATTTAAAAAAGCAAGAATACATCAGTTAGTTACACCTGTACTTGATACTATTTATCCATTGTTATTGGCACAACAAAAAGATTAATGTGCTATTTTCAAAATTTGCTCTACTGATATGATTATTATTAAAATTTAGATTTCATTCGTTATCGTGCGCTTCTTTCATGTTGCTATAAACTTTTAATTTATTTTTATTCTGTTCATAAACAGTTCATAAAAACACTTTATATTATAGTTATTAACAATTTGGAGGAAGAAAAAATGAAAAAATTAATATTCAGCTCTGCTTTTTATACTTTATTAGGATTACTTAGTGGTTTGTTTTATAGAGAAATGTCAAAAGGAGAAAATTTTAGCGATTATTCACAATTAAATGTTACGCACACACATTTATTAGTTTTAGGTACCATTATGTTTTTGATCTTCATGGTTATCGAACATCAACTTAAATTGACTCGTAATAGTAAATTATTTAATAGTTTCTTTTATATTTTCCACTTAGGTGTATTAGTAACTGTAGCGATGCAATTTGTAAATGGTATTGCTACTATCAAAGGATTCAGCGTAAGTCCTGCAATCGCGGGCATTGCTGGTTTAGGCCACATCTTTATTTCTATCGCATTCGTATTATTCTTTGTTTTATTAAATAAAAGAATTAACGCCACTTCAGAAAAAAGAAAATAGCATAACAAAAAATCTGTTCAAGTTTCAAAAAATAGAAACTTGAACAGATTTTTTGTATATTTTAAATTTACTTAACATATAAAATTATTAAAAATTAATTCTATATGTTAATACATTAAAATGTTAACGAATTAATTGACACTCTTGCTCACAGATTTCAGACGTGTACAATTTCGAGCAAGCGCTTACATAACCAGTATAAAAACCAATTTATGTTAGGAGAATTAATTTGATTACAGAATTCATTGATTTCTTAGATAAAATTATATGGAGTCCTCCGCTAGTTTTTGGATTATTAATAACAGGACTCATATTTTCACTTATTACTCGCTTCGCACAAGTGAGACAATTTAAAGAAATGATACGTTTATTATTCAAAGGAGAAAAATCTCCACAAGGCATTTCTAGTTTTCAAGCTATTTCATTATCTTTGGCAGGCAGGGTTGGCACAGGGAATATCGTTGGTGTGTCAGCAGCAATATTTATTGGCGGCCCCGGCGCAGTCTTCTGGATGTGGGTGACGGCTTTACTAGGTGCAAGCACTGCATTTGTAGAATCTACTTTAGGTCAAATATATAAACAAAAAGAAAATGGGGAATACAGAGGCGGCCCTGCTTATTATATTGAGAATGGTATTGGAGGAAAGTTCGGAAAAATATTTGCGTTGATCTTTGCTATAGTGACTATCATTTCAATCGGTCTTTTAATGCCAGGAGTTCAGTCCAATGCTATTGCGACTTCATTACATAGTGCTTTTAGTATTCCAAAATGGGCAGTTACTATTTTTCTCGTAATATTACTATCGCTTATCATTTTTGGTGGAATTAAACGCATTGCCAGTATGGCAACAACAATAGTCCCTTTTATGGCTATAGCTTACATTTTATTAGCTGTTATTGTAATTTTTTTAAATATTGAAGAAGTGCCTGCATTGTTCGCACTTATTTTTAAATCTGCACTAGGTTTACAATCTACTTTTGGTGGAATTATTGGGGCAATGATTGAAATTGGTGTAAAAAGAGGGTTATATTCAAATGAAGCAGGTCAAGGGACGGGGCCCCATGCAGCTTCAGCAGCAGAAGTATCTCACCCAGCAAAACAAGGACTTGTACAAGCTTTCTCAGCTTATATAGACACTATTTTTGTTTGTACAGCTACTGCATTAATTATTTTAATTTCAGGAACTTATAATACAACGAATGGCACAGAGAATTCACAAGGACAGCCTAATTTAATTGAAGATAATGGTGTTTACGTATTAAATGCGGATGGTTCTAAAGATTTCTCTGGGACTGCTATGTATGTACAATCTGGTATCGATAAAGCATTTCAAGGCGATAACTATCAATTTGATCCAAATTTCGCTGGGTTCGGATCTTATTTTATAGCTGTTGCATTGTTTTTCTTTGCATTTACTACCATATTAGCTTATTCGTACATTACTGAAACAAACATTGCTTATCTTACTAGAAATATGAGTGCTAAAAAATCAAATTTTTATATTACATTGACCCGTTTCCTACTTATTTTTGCCACTGCATATGGCACTATTAAAACTGCTGATGCTGCGTGGGCAATGGGAGACGTAGGTGTTGGCATGATGGCATGGCTAAATATTATAGCTATATGGATTTTATGTAAACCAGCCTTTCGTGCTTTAAAAGATTTTGAAAACCAAAAAAAATCGAAAGGATCTGGCAGCTTGGCTGTTTATAAACCAACTCAGCAAGATGCTCCTAATGCATATTTTTGGTTTAACAGAGAAAAAAATAAAGACGATTCTCATAAACAAGAATAATAAATTTTTTAAACAAAGCTTTATAATCCTATTTTATAGTATGAATTATATA
The DNA here is from genome assembly GCF_001431205.1 of Staphylococcus sp. NAM3COL9. Classification (GTDB taxonomy): domain Bacteria; phylum Bacillota; class Bacilli; order Staphylococcales; family Staphylococcaceae; genus Staphylococcus. The sequence continues at coordinate 562,438 of NZ_LGPC01000016.1, forward strand.
ACAAAACCCATGCCCTCTAATACGTCGAGGAACATGGGTTTTAATTTATTGATAATCGATAACCATAGATATTAGGGTCATATTTTCTCCGTTATTAACATAACTATGAGAAATGTCTGATTTGAATCTCAAAGCATCTCCTTCACCTAAATAAAGTGTTTCATTTTCTAAATGCATCTCTAATTTCCCATCAATTACAATAATCGATTCCTCTGAACCGGATAAATGGGGTTCTGCATCTAAAGTTGCTCCTGGATCGAGCTCTACATAAAAGAATTCAAAGGACTTACTCTTTTCAAATGGGAAGTATGGATAAACACGATATTTCCCCTCATCTTCAGTAACAGGTACAACCTCTTCTTTTTTTAACTGTGTATAATCTGACTCTGCCTCATTCATTAAACTACTAAACGATAATTTTAAACCGTTGCTAATTTTCCAAACAGTATTTATTGAAGGAATAGTATTACCTTTTTCAATTTCATTCAATGAGGACGTACTCACCCCTGTAAGCTTTGATAATTTTTCCAAACTAATCTTGTTTTTCTTTCTATATAAGTAAATATTCTTAGCTACTATTTTATGAAATTCCATTATTAGGCCCCTTTTACATTGACTTTCCTGTTTAATAGATATAAAATCCTTTTAAAAGGAAATATCCTATATAGCGGAAGTTTTTTTATGTTATTTCCATAATACAGGATAATGAAGGGAGAATGCAATTTGTTTATATCATTTATTTTTTATACGTTTTTTATGAGTTATACGCCTGGGCCTAACAATTTATTAGCATTAGATGGCGCTTTAAAATTAGGTCTTAAAGGCACTGCGAAATTCTTAATTGGTATTGGATTAGGTTTTTTTACACTTTCCATGTTTTGCTTGTTATTTAGTGAATATATGGCTGCTTACTTTTCAAGTTTTATATTTGTAATTAAAATAGTGGGATTTATTTACTTATTGTATCTTGCTTATTCTGTATTTAAACATGATAGTAAAGACGCTCAACAAAGCAATACGTATCGTATGAGAGATGGTTTGCTTCTTCAATATATGAATCCTAAAACAATCATTTATGTACTTACTGCTATCGTGACCTTTGTAACTACTCAAAATATAAGTTTTCTTGCTACGCTGAGTTATACAATTATCATTGCACTTATAGGTGTTTCAGGTGCAGTTGCCTGGGCAGTTATGGGACTTTGTTTAAAAAAATTTCTATTAAAATATGAATTCATCTATAAAATTAGTATGTCTACATGTCTTGTGATTTTAGCATTTATGATGATCTTAGAATAATTATTATCAAATTGAACTTTATTATATTTTTTCAGAATTTACTTTTTAATTCTCATTATTAGGGAATAATGTATATAGAGGTGATTCATATATGGATAATACTAATTTAACGAACAAAATCAACGAAATACTTAATACATCACGTGTCGGAGTACTATCTACCGCACATAATAATGTACCTAACAGTAGATATATGATTTTTTATAATAACGGTAACACGCTTTATACGAAAACGAATGTTAACTCAATAAAAATTGACGAAATTGAGTCAAATCCGTGTGCACACATTTTAATTGGTTACGATGATACAAATAATCGTAGTTTTCTAGAAATTGATGCCGTATTATCAATTGTTCAAGATCAAGAAATAATTGATTGGTTATGGCAAAACCAAGACAAATCGTTTTTCGATAACAAAACTGACCCAGAATTATGCGTAGTTAAAGCTCAGCCAAAATCTATTAAGATAATGAATGATAAAGCATTAGACGAACCAAAAACTATAAATTTTGAAGTATAATTTCAAAAACACTTGTATAAGCAAAAGTTTATACAAGTGTTTAAATTCTATATTCTACTATTTAAATATACTTTCTTTTTTCATAGAAAATAAATATATTCTATATTTAAATAGGCTATTATAGAAATAAGCTTTATGGAATAGGTTGAAAATGAATTTTTTAATTTATATAAATTTAATCGTAATTTACATATAGGAGGTAATTTATGTTTTTAGCATGGAATGAAATTAAGCGTAACAAGTTGAAATTCAGCTTGATTATCGGTGTCTTAATTATGATCAGTTACCTACTCTTCCTTCTGTCCGGCTTAGCTAGCGGTCTGATGAATATGAATAGAGAAGGTATCGATAAATGGCAAGCCGATGCTATTATATTAAATAAAGATGCAAATGAAACTGTAGAACAGTCTTCTTTCAATAAAGATGATGTCGAAAATACATATGATAAACAAACGACTTTAACACAGACAGGTGTTATCGCTTCTAATGGTCATGCAGAAGAAAATGCCTTACTTTTTGGTGTCACTTCTGATTCTTTCCTAAGACCTGATATGATAGAAGGCAAAAAGGTTAAATCTGACAATGAAGTAGTGGCGGATGAAACTTTAAAAGATAAAGGATTTAAAATAGGAGATAAATTATCGTTATCACAATCAGATGAAAAATTGGAAATTGTAGGCTTTAGTGAAAGTGCTAAATACAATGCCTCTCCAGTCCTGTTTTCTAATAATAGTACAATACAAAAAATCAACCCTTCATTGGATAAAGATAAAACCAATGCGGTCGTAGTCAGAGATAAAGATTGGAATAAACAAGATTTAAATAGTAATCTAGAAGCTATAGAAATTGAAAGTTTCATTGAACACTTACCGGGTTATCAAGCTCAAAACTTAACGTTAAACTTTATGATTACATTCTTATTTATTATTTCTGCAACAGTGATTGGCATCTTTTTATATGTTATTACGTTACAAAAAACAAATTTATTTGGTGTGTTAAAAGCACAAGGTTTCACAAATGGATATTTAGCAAAAGTTGTATTATCACAAACATTCATCATTGCGATGATTGGTACAGTAATTGGACTTGCGCTAACTTTACTTACCGGCGCTTTTTTACCAAGTGTAGTCCCAGTTAAATTTGATGTTACTACATTATTAATATACGGCATCGTCCTTATCATAGTTTCTCTATTAGGTAGCCTCTTCTCGATATTGACGATTAGAAAAGTAGATCCACTCAAGGCAATAGGATAAATAGGAGTGTATAAATAAATGCTAGAATTTAAAAACGTCACTAAACATTTTAAAGATGGGAATCAAACAATTGAAGCTGTAAAACCTACATCTTTGAAATTTAATAAAAATGAACTGATTGCCATTATCGGGCCCTCTGGTTCTGGAAAGAGCACATTTCTAACAATGGCCGGCGCGTTACAAACGCCCTCATCTGGCGAAATTTTCATCAATGATAAACAAGTGTCTCAACTGTCGTTAAAAGCATTAGCAAAAACAAGGATGCAAGAAATCGGTTTTATTCTTCAAGCTACAAATCTTGTGCCATTTCTAAATGTAAAACAGCAATTTAAGTTACTACAAAAACAAAAAAAAGATGTGCTAGACGAAGCAAGTTATAACCAACTTGTTAAGCAACTTGATATTGCGGTGCTTGAGAATAAACTTCCAAGTGAAATATCTGGCGGACAGAAGCAACGCGTTGCGATTGCTAAAGCACTTTATACAAAGCCATCAATTATTTTAGCCGATGAGCCAACCGCTTCATTAGACACGAATAATGCGATGGAAGTAATGAAAATTTTAAAAGAACAAACGATGGAACAAAACAAAACTTGTATCGTTGTTACGCATGATGAACGACTAACTGAGTATTGTGATAGTGTATATCATATGGAAGATGGTATACTTACGCTGACTCAGGACAACAAATCATAAAAAAACCCTTCATATTAGTCACATTCAAGTGAGTATTTGTGAAGGGTTTTTTTATTTTAATTAATTATTAATATCATATAATTAAATTTACGATTAATATTAAGATAAGACCTACCACAGATAATATAGACTCTAGTAGTGTCCATGTTAAAAATGTTTCTTTCATAGTTAAACCAAAGTATTCTTTGAACATCCAAAAACCTGCATCATTAACATGAGAACAAAAAATACTCCCTGCTCCAATTGCTAAAACTACTAAGGAAATATTCACATCTGCTGTTTGCAATAATGGTAATACAATACCTACTGAAGATATCGCTGCTACTGTCGTTGAGCCTAATGCAGTACGCAATAAAGCTGCAGCAAGCCATGCAAGAATGATTGGTGACATTTCTGTGCCTTTAAATATTTCTGATATAGTATCGCCAACGCCACCATCAATTAATATTTGCTTGAACGTTCCTCCACCACCAATGATAAGTATTAACATAGCAATTGGTGTAATTGCGTTAGAAACAGTGTCCATAATTTGTTTCATAGTTTGTTGACGTCTAATTCCCATTGTATATATCGCAAATAACACAGCGATAAGCATTGCAGTTACAGAAGTACCAATAAAGTAAATAAAACCTTCAAACCCTTGTGCATTTCCATCGTCATTACCAGTAATGAGTTGTAGCACTGTCGCCAATAACATTAATATAACTGGAGCAAGTGCTGTTAGTAAACTAATACCAAAACCAGGTAATTGATCTTGATCGTATTCCTTCATTTCGCCAACCGCTGCTTGATTTCCTTCTCTATTAAAAGCTTCTGGTGTCAGTTTATGCGCAATTATAGGGAATGTGCCACCAACAATGATAGCTAATGGAATTCCAATAATAATTCCGTACATTAACACATAACCAATATTTGCATTAACCGCCTCAGAAATCGCTACTGGACCTGGGTGAGGTGGTAAAAATCCATGTGTTATAGCAATTGATGTTGCCATCGGTAATCCCACTTTTAGATTTGAGATTTGCATTCTTTTTGCTAATGTAAATACTAATGGAATTAATAATACAAATGCTACTTCTAAGAACAATGAAATACCAATAATGAATGAAGCAATAATCATAGCCCATGTCACATATTTTTCACCAAAAATGTTTATAAGTGTGTCTGCAATACGTGTTGCACCACCACCGTCAGATAACAATTTCCCTAAAATGGACCCTAAACCAAAGATGATGGCAATATGGCCTAAAGTATCACCCATACCTTTTTCAATAGTTGTGACAATCGTATCTAAAGGCATACCTAGCAAGATACCCGTTACCATTGAAGTAATGATTAATGCAATAAATGTATTTAATTTAAACCAAATAATTAGCATCAATAATATAAATACCCCTATCACTACAGCAATTAATGGCCACATTTCTCCCATCATTTTATCTCCCTGCCTTCTAATTCAGTCTTATACTACTGTTCATTTTGTATACATTTGTTAACGTGTTTGTACTACCGATATTTCCCGGGAAAATAACATAAGGCATATTAGAATATTTTGCTTCTTCACCAGTCAGCCACACAGGCACCCCTTGTGTTATTTGACCAATTACTTGTGCTTTTTTAATTTCCAAGCCTTTAGTTGCAACATCACTAGAAGTTATTCCACCTTTTGCAATAATAAACTTTGGTTTTATGCTTAAACCTCTTACAATTCCTACCAAAGCATTTGAAATATTTGTAGAAATTCCTAAATTATTCGTTAAATCTTCGGTCTTAATAACATCTCTAGAAGTATAGACAACTACATCTTTACTATTTTTAATTAATGCTTCTACTTCTTGAATTCTTTTATCTATATATAGGTTCAAATCTGTTTTAGTAACTGATTTAACATCAAATTCAATTGGTGTGATATGAGTGTTATTTAGTAAATGATGTAATTGTGATGATGTTTTTTTTACATGTGATCCAACGATAATCAAACCACCATGATTATTACTAAATTGGTTTAGATTAATAATCTCACCTGGAGTCTGACACATCGATTTTACAAAAGAGGCTGCAGTTCTAAACATAAATTTCTTATCGTAATTCGCTAAAAATGCTGTTAAACAAGAGACAAAATAATCTATATCTTCATCATTTAATGCATCTACCACTACTGCATCAAAGTTTGATACGGCGTGAAATATTTGTAATATACTTTCCTTATTTCTTTCTCTTATTTGATATAGTGTAATATGGTGTACGTTTTCAGCTTTAACGTCACCATAACTCTTCTCTTCTATAAAACTTGCCATCTTTTCAGATTCAAAACCAAACGTAGTATCATTAGCAAATTCACTTTCAGAAACAGGTTTATATTGCTCATTTTCCTTAAGATAATGTACGCCATTATATGTATACCTTTCACCTTCAAAAAATGCTGGTAAATAAAACACTGCATCAAATGCTTGTTCTGAGGCTTCACTTAAAACCTTAGGTTCCAAGTAGAAGTGACCTCTTAGAGTGGAATCGCCCCTGCTAATTACAATATAAGGATAGTCTAAACGTCGAGAAACCAATTCTATATTCCGACTTACCTCTTGATGCAATTTCGTCGTTTCGTGTTCATTCAACGCTCTTGAATTAGTTAATATATAGAACATAGAATTCTCTTGATTAAAACCATCTTCAATTAAATCTTCCGACCACTCTGTATACACAGGTAAGTCTTTAACAGTTTGTGTACCAGTTGGATCATCATCCAATACAATGATTTTATATTTAAAGTCTTTCAAATGCTTATGAATCTCATCATTGATTTTTTGGTTAACTAAATTTTCAGTTAGCACTTTCTCACCTCATCTATATATTATTAATTCTTTCAAAATATTTTATAATTCCAGAATGATCATTTGCACCGTTTCCTTGTGCAACTTCCGATTTATATATTTCTTTGACTTGGTTTGCTAAAGGTAATGTTAACCCAACTGTATCTGCTGTCGAACTTACATTCTTCATATCTTTTAAATTTATATTAAGTGTTCCACCAGGTTGATAATCTTCTTCAATCATCTTAGGAAATTTTGCTTCCATAACATTTGAACCTGCAAGACCGCCTTTAATTGCCTCATGCATACTTTCTAAGTCAATATCAAATTTTTCTGCAAGTACAACTGCTTCGGAAAGTGCTGCAATATTTGTATTTACTATAATTTGATTCGCAAGTTTAACAACACTTCCTGCACCGACCTCACCCACTCTTATCACAGATTTGGCAATAGGTTTTAGAACGCTTTGAACGATTTCTAAATCTGATTCATCACAACCAATCATGACTGAGAGTTCACCCGTAATTGCTAACGGCTCGCCGCCACTTACAGGTGCGTCTATATATTTAATTTGTTTTTCATTCAAAACTTTACTTATCTCTAACGACTCATTTGGCGTTAACGAACTTGTATCAATGACTGACTGAACACTAATATCTGACTGGTTTAAGATTGCATCTTTTCCACTGTATAAAACTGCTTTTACAATTTCACCATTAGGTAATGAAGTAATAATATGATCTACTTCTTGAGCCATTTGTTGTATAGATACTCTTCGTGCCCCTTCATTAACAACTTCTTGTTCTGCTTCTTTATTCAAATCATTAACGAGAACCGTTACATTCTCTTTCAAGAAATTTTTAACCATTGGTTTTCCCATTATACCGAGACCAATAAATCCTATTTTCATAAATTACACCCTCCTGAAAACGTTTACATATATTATTGTATACTAAAATAATTAAAATGTATACATTTATTGAAAGAATTATTTATAGTACACTTATCATAATGAGGTGAAGAAATTGAACACTAAAGAATTAACTATTTATCAAAAAATTAGAAATGATATTATTTCTGGTGAATTAAAAAAAGATGAAAAGATTACAGAAGCTAAACTTGCTAAGAAATATGATGTGAGCAGAACACCTATACGTGAGGCTATGAAACAACTAGAATTAGAATATTTTATTAAAAACTCTTATATTTTCATGCCAACAAGTGAAGAATATAGACAAATTTTTGAAATGCGTATTTTGTTAGAAACATATGCATTAAGAAAAGCAGCAGTTGTATACACAAAAGAGGATTTAGAAGAATTAAATAAGTATGCTGAAATAAATATCGATAAAGAATCTGAAGATCAAATCATTGAAACGAATGACAAGTTCCATCAAAAAATTATTGCCGCGACAAATAACCAGTTTATACTCGACACATATCAAAAATATAAAAGCTTTATCTATTTATTTAGTCAAACCGTCATTAATCAACGACGTCCTGGGTTAATCGAAGAACATAAGGAAATTGTTTCGGCACTTTTTAACAGAGATATAGATTTAGCTGTTGAATTATTAGAAACACATTTAAAAAATGATTTAGAATTCAGTCTTTATTATTTAGATTTTAAAAAAACTGAATAACATAAACTAGGCGTATAAAACTAAAATAATTTAAATGAAAACTATGGATAACTTATAAATAGTTCACAGTTATTGCTTTTTTTTCGTTTTCCGCATATATTATAGATAACTAGTATACTTTTTATACTACATTGGTTTGTTTTCTTTTAAATAGCTAATGGGTAAACTAGAAACTATCATAATCCGGAGGTACACATATGAATATTGTCGGTCATCATCACATTTCAATGTATACAAAAGATGCTCAAATAAACAAAGACTTCTACACTCAAATATTAGGGTTACGCTTGGTAGAAAAATCCGTGAACCAAGATAATCCAACTATGTATCACTTATTTTTCGGAGATGAAATTGGCTCTGTCGGCACGTTACTAAGTTTTTTTGAAATTTCGAATGTGGGTAAAAATCGCCCTGGTACAAATTCTATCCATCGTTTATCATTACTCGTCCCAAATAAAGTTGCACTATCTTATTTCAAGTCACGTCTTACAGATGCCAACATTACGACAACAGATATGACGTATTTAAATCAGCCAGCACTATTATTTAAAGATGTAGATAATTTAGAAATCGTATTGCTTGTTAACGATGATTATAAAATTCCAACAACGTGGAGAAAAAACCCTTATACGGATATTCCAAAACAACATCAAATATTAGGTATGGGCCCCGTTGAGCTCAGAGTACGTGAAGCGCAACCAACAATCGATTTTCTAAAAAACGAATTAAATTATACACTTCGTCAAGATGTTGATGAAACAGTTATGACATTAGATTCAGAAGGTTTGTATACTGATTTCGTAGTTATTGAACAACAAGGAGAGCATGCGCGTCCTGGTCAAGGATATGTACATCATATTGCCGTGAACACGCCAGAAGATTCAAATTTAGAGGCCGTATTAAATACAATTGATCATAACCCAGGAAATCATAGTGGCATGATAGACCGATACTTTTTTAAATCTCTTTATTATCGACATAATAGTATTATGTATGAATTTGCAACTGCCTCACCAGGATTCACGGTGGATACAGATATTGAAAACCTAGGAAAAGAACTCAATTTGCCAGATTTTATGGAAAATCAAAGAGCAGAAATAGAATCTAAACTACATGACTTATAAAAATAAAATGAGGTTGAGACATATATACATGTCTCAACCTCATTCATTATACTGGCAGTGGCTGACTGAATTGAAAATGTACTTATACCAATCTTTTAAAGAACTACTACTTCATTTATGGAGTTAAGTAGTTCTTATCGAAGAGCTCAGCTTTTGTATTCCAATTTTAAGTCAGCTTTGCCGGGGTGGATCGACGAAATCTTGTTAGAAACATTAGATTTATCTCCCACTCCCATTTTCAGTAATATTCCGCTTCAACCCATAGTTTTTTATTAATTCAATTTATTGGTAACTAAACCTTCAGCAGTTTCAAAAACAGTAATATCCTTTTTGGTGATGAGATCTTCAGTTAATTGTAATTCAGTCATTTGGTTCGTATCGTACCATTTAACATACATTGTGCGTGTCGTTAAATTAAATACAGTTTGGTAAAGGGTATAATGCAATTCTCCATTTTCATCAAGCACAGCGCCTTTAGGAATACTAACGCCATCTAATAATTTGAAAGCATCCAACACATCATACTCCGGTTTGTCACTATTTATAAGGTGATTTTTTAAAAATGCAGTACGCACAAATCGCTCTGGTGCTGTATAGCCACCTGGCAAACCATAAGTTCCACCTTCATTTCCTAAGGGGTTTAGCGGTTGTCCCATAACTGTACGTTCTTGTGGTTTATGTGGTGTAACATTTGTATAATTTCTTAAGTTTTCATAGTGCCAGTTTAAATCTGGGTTATTCGTTAATACGCCGATTGGGTTTTCATTTATGACGATACGGCCATCTTGAAATGTAAGCTCGACAGATCTGCCTGTATTATCAGAAATGTGATAATGCAGTGGCGGGACTTCTTCAATTTCATTTACTACATGTGCTACTACGTTGACTGACTTAGCATTTTCGATTAAATCGTCAATATTTTTATTATAGCCAAGTATCCATGTGATAATTTCAGTTTGGCTAATATTTATAAATCCTTCTCGTGCTGTTGTAGCATACGATGCATAACCTCTATAGTACTGTATGGAAGCCCCCACGCCGTGTTCATTCACACCGTCTCCAAATACGAAACCTGCCATATCACTGCCTGCTCCGATAAAACCATACAAAGTCTCACCTTTATATCCAACACGTGATTCCCAATAAAAATGACGTGGTTGTACAGCTGGTCGCCCGTCTAAATGATAGACAAAATCCATGGTACGTCCTAAAATCGCCTGATTACTCTTTGATAAGAATGAAAATCCTGTACACATTCATAATCTACTCCTTTACGCTATGCTCAATCTCTATCTATATTGATTACATTCAGTTTCTTGTTCCTCTCTATATTAGGAAACTTCTTACTATATTAATACTAATTCGCTTGCGTAACCGAGTTACAATATAAAAACGACGTTCTTTCTTAATTCGTAATATATTCATACAGTTTGCATGTGTTCAATGAGGGTGGTACATCAATAATGCGTTGATTTAACGAACCTTTATATGGTAATTTCGGTTGATACAAATGATTGATAAATGGACCATCTACTAATACATCGATGCGCTCAAGTAATGCCTTTCTCTCAGCGGTATCTTGAACTAAATATTCATATAAAAATCCTGTCCATACCCATAACGATTTGGAATTACAAAACATTGCCTCAATACTTGGGCACATTTTAAAGTAATATCTAAATTACAAAAAGGTTCGCCACCTAAAATGCTTAAACCTGAAATATAATCTGGTTCGCAATAATCCATAATTTCTTCTAAAACATTGTCATTAAAACGTTCTCCGTATCTAAAATTTTAAGAGGCTTTATTATAACAATTTTTACAAACAAAAGGGCAACCAGAAACGTACATACTGCATCTAACCCCTTCGCCATCAACAAAGCTCTGAGCTTCTATTTTAGCAATATAACCTTGTCCTTTAGTAATTTCTAAGATTTTCATAATGTCGTATCTTTCAAGTGTTTAACACGTGCACACATTTCTTTATGTCGACCTTCAATTGTCGGGCGTTGTACAGGATTGCCTAAATAGTCGCAAGTTCGTTTAACGACATCTACAGTTGCTGGATCATCATTACCGCATTCTGGACATTGATAACCTTTAGCCGTGGTTTTGCAATCTCCTTTAAAATCACATTTACGACAATGGTCGATAGGAATATTCGTCCCTAGATAACTTACTTTGTCATAGGAATAATCCCATACTGCTTCCAAAGCTTTCAAATTATGATTGAGTTTTGGAAGTAAATAGTCCAGAGAATATGGTTTAGAAACTATCCCCACTGTTAAATCTCTCATTGTTGAAAAAGTAGAACTATCTTTAAACGAATTTGTCATATATTTTTAAACATTTCATGAACTTTAGTTTGATTTTGCAATAAATGTATTAACCAATTTATCACTTCAAACATTTTTGAAATTCTTCATATAATGCTACTGCTTCGTCTTCATTTTCAATACCATACACGTTCATTCTGCCGTCTTTAAATAACGTTATTTGATAATCTCGATAATATGTCATTTTAGCGAAAGGATTACTTTTTACAACTTTCAATGGAAGTAAATCTGTATATTTAAATATTTGGGGCGTAAATCTTAATAAAAATACATTGCCGCACTGTTTTTCAATAGAAATTTGTTGAGTCATATTGAGATATTCATAGTTTCCTTCATTACAAATCAGACAATTACTATTTTTTAATGTATCTATATTGAGTGTTTTATATTGCATGGTAAAGCAATCCATCGTTGTTAACTTTCTAGAAAAACCTTTTCCAGAAAGCCATCTTAATAACTCTGATACTTCCATACTCGCCACTTGATGAATCACTGGAGGAAGCACACCGTTTATCGCGCAACTTTCCCCTGTAGATGGTGTTGTGCCAAGCATACATTTTAAGCATGGTCCCTGATAGTCAATGGCATATACCGTACCCTTACTACCTACAGCTGCTCCATAAATCCACGGCACATCTAGTTTATGACAAACCTCATTAATCAAATATCTAATCGCAAAATGATCCATTCCATCTAGTACAATGTCAGGTTGATGTTGACAGAGCAATGCTTCAATATTTGTATTTGTAAGCTCTTGATATAAAGCCTGTACTTGAACTTCACTGTTAATTTGTTTAAGATGCACTTTTAACGCTTCTACTTTAGGCAGCATTTGCGTGGCGTCTGCTTCAACATAAGTAGCCTGTCTGTGTAAATTGGATTGTTCTACAATATCCATATCGATAATAGTGAGTTGACCAACACCCATCCGAGTTAATATCTCAGCACATTGGCTTCCAAGCGCACCTGCTCCCATAATCATGACGTGTGTCTGTTGCAATTGATCTTGTCCATATTTACCAAATGCTTCATAACGCATTTGACGATCATATCGTTGCGTCATAGGAATCCTATACCTTCAGTAGGACTTGATGCTTGGGCTGTGTATTTCACTGGTATTCTTCCCGCTTCAAAGCTCATACTACCTGCATTAATACCTAATTTCATTGCTTTTGCCATTTTCACTGGATTTTGTGCGCTAGATATTGCCGTATTAAGTAGGATGCCGTCTGCTCCAAGTTCCATTGCATGACAGGCATCTTTAGGAGAACCAATACCTGCATCCACAATGACAGGAACATTTACTTTTTCGATAATATAGCGTAGATTCAAAGGATTATTAATACCTCTGCCCGTACCTATAGGGGATGCGAGTGGCATAATTGCATGCACACCTAAATCTTCTAACCGTTTTGCTAATACCACATCATTAGAAATATAAGGACAAACTGTATAACCTTTATCCAATAAAATTTTACAAGCGTTATACGTTTCTAACGGATCAGGTAATAATGTTTCATCGTCTCCTATGACTTCTACTTTAATCATGTCACACACGCCTGCATGATTTGCAATTTCAGCTATGCGAACTGCTTCTTCTGCTGATTTTGCGCCTGCAGTATTAGGAAAAGTAATGAATTTAGATAAGTCTACTTTCGCTAATGGGTTGGGCAATTTTTCATCATATAAATTCATTCGACGTACAGCAAAGGTTAAAACCTCTGTCCCTGACGCCTCGATCGCTTCAGTTTGTATCGCTTCACTATCAAATTTACCTGTACCTAATAATAATCTTGAATTCAACTTAAATTCACCTATATTAAACATTTTATCCGCCTCCTACAAATTCTAATAGTTCTAAACGGTCTTCATCCGTAACCTGTTGCTTTGAAAATTGTCCATGCTGAATTAATTGTTCATTATGTTCCACAATCATACGCGTTTCATCCAAATCAAGTTTTTGAATCACTTCTTGAATACTTAATGCCTTGTCAAAAGTAAAATTGTCACCATTTATAATGCACTTCATTGGTCTTACCCCTTTCAATTATAAAATCTGTAAATTGTTCCGGTTTACGATTGTACTGAATCCAATTGCTCATCCATTTTCCTACGTAAGGTGATAATAAAATGCCATTGCGATAATGCCCTGAAATAATAAATAAATTTTTTTCTACTTCATCCATAATGGGTTTTTCACCTAAGGTGTAAGGTCTAACACCTGACCATTGACTAACTAATTTACCTTCTCTTAATTTAGGAATATGACTCGTAGCTTGTTGTAACAACCATTTTTTCCCTAATTGAGAGACGCCTACTGAATAATCATCAAAGTAACTTGTTGCTCCAATCAAATAACGATTTTTCATTTTTGGAACAACATAACAACCATTCGTAGTAAATAACGTTGTTTTTAAAGATAAATTTGGATGCTCTACAAGTAACACTTCACCTTTAACTCCTATAACACTATTGCTTGGTATGTAGCGTTTCAATAACTTTCCACTCCAAGCTCCTCCAGCAACCACTACCTTTTTTGCAGTTAACACATCTGTATTGGTTACCACGCGATAGCCAGGATTTAATGGTGTTATCTCACTAACTTCGGTATTGTAAATTCGATGAATGCCCCGTTGTTCTAACGATTTTAATAATGCTTTCGTGTATTTATTGGCATTGATTTGGTTATCATTCGGTATATACATCGCGGATAAATTGTCTGATATTACGTTGCTATTAGTTCTTTTTTTCAATGACTTTGCAGGCAATAATTCCACAGCTGGGTTGTATTGATGCAGAAATTTGTATTGCTTTTCAACACACGCATTATCATCCATATTGCTCGCTAATTTAATTAAACCACTATGCAGATATTCAATATCTAGGCCTACTTCATCTAACAAACTATCCCTCAATGGCTCGAACATTTCTTGAGCTTGTCGCGCTATATGAAACAAAGGACTATCTTTAGTAAATTCATTTTGAGCGCCGAGCATCCCTCCAGCTTTAAATGAAGCATGTTTCCCTGGTATATCACGATCTATCACAGCAATTTTGATATCTGATTTACTTAATTCTCTTGCAACTGACATGCCCATTACACCGGAGCCAATGATTATGACATCATACATACATCTTCCAAGCCTCCTTCAACTGTTTGATTTCATTTATGTTTTGTTGCGCAAAAATAGATATCCCTGCAATACCTTTGAATCCATTAGGTAGATTTTTTAAAGTTTGTGTATTGATACCGCCTAACGCAATAATTGGGATGTTGAATTTTAACGCTTTATTTATTTCATTTTCTGTTCTTGGATGTTGATTAGGTTTAGAATTGGTCTTAAAAATATGGCCATATAAGACAAATGCTAACTCTAATACTTCCGCTTTCGCTATATGTTTTGTATCATGCGTAGACATACTAACTTGGATGTCAGGATGTTTATATTTAAAGTCCGCTATACGTTCATCTTTTTCTTTAAAATGAATCGCACATAACTTGCATTGTGTTAATACAGTTAAATTGTCATGAATAATTATTTTACTTTTAGGAAAACCGGATTGACTAAGCAAATTAATCCAATCAATCAATTCAGGTGTCTCCATTGGTGTTCTAATGATCAAATAATCTATAAAGTGCTTTATATTAATATACTGCTTAATTTCTACTGATTTTAAGTACTTATACTGCGTAATTGCTATAAACAATGCTTTCACCCCAAATAAAAAACGTCATTTTTCTGGTAAGAAAAATGACGTTGGATTAACGAATTCGCATGTTTATAACGCCACTTTCCTACGCCAGTACAAACTGGATCAGGTTCAAGGAATTCCTAAGTTACTACTTCGGTCTCAGCCTTATGCAAGGCACTTCCAGTGGTTATTTAAGCTATTTAATTTTTTTATAATAATTATTAAATATGTGTTAAAGAATTATTACATACAACTTAACCTATTCCATTGATTATTTCAAGTGGTATTATAATTTAAGTTGATTTCTAAGTGATAAAGTAGATACTATTACTAATTTTTAAATAATTCAACTCGTAACTATTTTTTTACTTTTAGTTATTTCTAGCAAGCCAGCTGTAAGATATTGAGTTTGTTGATACACACTTTGATATAAATCAAAATATTGCATATATTGTTTATGTTGCTCACTATCTGGTTTAAAAGATTTTTCATAACGTATAAATTGCTTTGTAGCCGCTTCGATACTTTCATACCATCCTAGACCATATACAGCCAAGATTGCCGCTCCCATACAAGGTCCTTCTTCATACTTCAATTTATTAATTTCAGCATTAAATATATCCGCTTGTAATTGCAACCAAAAATCGCTTTTTGCACCGCCACCGATAGATACGATATGTTGAATATCTTTACCACAATCGCGTAAGTACTTTATCGACTCAAATAAAGAAAAGGTTATACCTTCAATAACTGCCCGTGCCATGTCTTTACTACTATGTAAGGAACTTAAACCTATAAGACTTCCTCTAATGTTGGAATCCCCATGTGGCGTACGTTCTCCCGATAAATATGGAGTGAATAATAATCCATTACTACCCACCTGTGATTGGCTCGCCATAGTAATGATTTCATCATAGCTTAAATGTCCTAATATATTTCGACGTAACCACTGCAAACTGTCTCCCGCAGCAAGTGTCACCCCCATAACATAAGACATATCTTCTAAAGCATGATTAAAGTAATGCATATTTCGGCGATAATCCGTATGTTTTTTACTTTCACATGATAAAATCACGCCTGAAGTGCCAATGCTGCAGAGTGTTTCATTCGTTTTAATCATTCCCGCACCAAGCGCTCCACATGCATTATCGCCACCACCAGCAAAAACAGCCACTTGCGCATTTAGTCCTAGTTCTTTTGCTATCTTTTTGTCCATATAACCTACTAATTTATGTGAAGCTACAAGTTCAGGAAAAATATTATGAACACCAAATTGTTTGCCAATATTTTCATCCCAAGCTTTCTGTTTATGATCAAATAATAATGTACTCGAGGCATCTGAATATTCCATATTTAACTTGCCAGTCAACTTGAATCGAACATAATCTTTAGGTAATAAAAATACTTTAGTATTGCGCCAATGTTCAGGTTCATTTTCTTTTATCCACAATAACTTCGTAAGTGTAAAACCTTCTAAGACAGGATTATCTAATACATAATCACCTAACTTTTCTTTAATAACTTCACATTGAGGTGTAGTCCTTGTATCGTTCCAAAGAATTGCATTTCGTAGTGGCTCGTCATTATCGTCCAATATCACCAAACTATGCATTTGTCCTGAAAGTGATAGTCCGCTAATATGCATATGCTTAACTTCATCTGTCACCATTAATCGCTTAATACATATTTTAGTTGCTTCAAACCACGCTTCTGGATGTTGTTCATTAAACCCATTTTGTTGTTGTATGATGTCTAGAGATTCGCTTGCACTCTTTAAAACTTTACCATGTCTATTTACTGCTATTACTTTAACGGAGCTTGTTCCAATATCGATACCCAACACTGCATCAGTCAATTTAATCGGTCCTTTATAAATAGATTTTAAATTTTCATTTCGTAATATGTCATATAAGACCTATTTATAACACGTCCGATAAAAAAATCAAAATTCTAAAAAAAGAGTGGGACAGAAATCAAAATTTGATTTCGTATTCCCGCTCCTACAAAATTGGCTAGATATTTAAAATAGAATTCTAGAGAAATAGATGACAATTACTACTGTTACTGCACTTAGTAGCGTTGATAAGAAGACCAGTTGTGCAGCAAGTTCTGGGTGGTTATCATATTCTTGCGCAATAACTGAACTATTTACAGATGTTGGCATAGCAGAAGCAATAAATAACGTTTGCGCAATCACGCCTTCTAAACCAAGTAATTTAATAATGACTAAAGCAATGAGTGGGCCAATAACTAATCTCACAAATATATAAATATAAGAAATTGACCATTTAAAGCTAAATTTAATGTTCGCAATTTGAGCACCTAGCAATAATAATGCAATAGCAATCATTGCATCCGCTACGTAATTTGCTGGTGTCCAAATAAATTCTGGAATTGGCACATTGTTATAATTTAAAATAATAGCTAATACCAAAGCATATAAAACTGGCATTTTAAAATATCCAAGTAGCGCCTTTAATTTTCCTATTTGCAGTGACTGAATCGCAAAAATACCATAGGAAAAAGTGAATATATTTTGTAAGGACAACACAATTACTTGTACGGACATCGCTAGTGGATCACCTTTGAATACTAAATCATTAACTGGAACGCCATAATTACCTGAATTGAAAAACAGAATACTATTCGTCAGCGTTGTAGCTTCTCCTTTATCTGTTTTACGAATAGTAGACAACAGTTTACCAATTATATATAGAACGATCATATACAACACAAAGAAAATAACTATGTAAAATAAAAGTTTTACAGCAAAGTCTGTTTTATAAAACTTCACAAATATAAACCCTGGAACAAACACATATATATTTAATTTGGCTAGTGTTTTTAAATCTAATGTAAATTTCTTTTGTAAAACAAATCCTAAAAAAATCATGATAAAAATAGGTAAAAGTACAGTTTTTAAGATGTACAACATTTCACTCATTATATGCCCCCTTTTGTTCAAAATCATATATGAATTAGACTTATATAAATTAATTATTATAGTTTATGATAGCAGAATATTAATCGATTTACTGTTTGTCTGACTAATAAAATATTTTTCATCTTTACCTTTACGTAAAAAAACAAAACAACAGATTGTTTCACGTTAAACAATCCGTTGTTTTATAAACCTTTTATGTATGGAAATTCATTTTCAAGGTTCTGAGACCCAATCTCTTTTAAATTAAGCACCTAGAAATATGAATACCAAAACATTATAATTTCCATATACCACATCAAAAATTAGACTTCCACCAGTCTTCCTTCACTCAGAGGTGAGCCTAACCTTCGACTAAAATGCTAATTTCATGCGGAAAGCAGTTCTATTTTGTAATTAAGCATTCTAAAATTAGTGTTTCTTTCAAATACTTAATATTTTATTTTTTTCGATTTCTTTTTTTCTCTTCTAACACTGACATCACTATAAATCCAACTACCAAAATAGGTAATAGCATTCCAATTACCATCATCATATTTTTCACCCCATTTTAATATCAGAAATAGCCCTGATAACAATTAATTTAATAGAATGCTCTTTAATAAAATATAACATATTTTTTGCGATTTTATTAATACAAAATCGATTATAAAAGGTCTATTGTATTTGTAATTTAAAAAACCAGATTCCCAATCATTTGGAAACCTAGTTTTTTAAATTATCGAAATTAATTAATATTTATATGGATCATTATGATCTTGTTTTGTTTTTCCATCTAAATCATCAAAGTCTTTTAAATCTTGATCTTGATTATCGTTAGCTTTTTCATATGACGCATTCACTGCGTCTTGTTCATTGTCACTATGCATTTCATCTTCACCATGAATCGGTTGCTTTGGTTTTCTCACTAATAACATGACACCTGCAACAATCCATAATACGGCATTTATCCAGTTGCCTAAGAATGAAATGACACCTACTAGAATCAGTATGATTCCTGCTGCTTTAGCTTTTTTATTTATTAAAATAGCTCCAATGATTGCAATGATTAAAATGACTATAGATAAAACCAAGCCTGCTGTTAATAAACTGCTCAACATACCGAAGATATTCGTACCATCTTTATATGAGAAGCTTGGATCATCTGCCATCATTTGTTGAATGACTGTTTCTTTTACCTCATTGTTACCTATCATTGGTATGAAAACTGCGATAAGTACTACACCAATTAGTTGTAATGCAATACCTATCCATGTGAGTACGCGTTCAGTTGTTCTTTTTATCATAATCTTGCGCCTCCTATTTCTATTTATTCGCTTCAATTACAATCTTAATTATACTAATAGTTAATATTTAAGTCTATTCATTATAAACAAAATATGTTTCGAAATAATAAATATTGCAATAACAAAAAGGAGCGTGACAGAAATCAAATTTGATTTCGTATTCTCGCCCCACAAGGATAACTAGAAAAAGGAATAATATCTATTGAAAAACAAACCAAATGCTATAAAAGCATTTGGTTTGTTTATGTTCTATAGTTCCTCGTTGTATATGAGCTTTTGTCAGTTTTTATGTGCTTTAAATGCGTCATTAAGTCGTGCCAACTGTTCCACAAACTCATGTATTTCATCTGTTGTGAATTTGTCACCTATACGTTCTTTAACTGCTTCAATCATAACTGAATTTGCCTTTTTTAAAAAAGTTTCTCCTTCTGTACTGAGTTTAACTAATTTAATACGTTTATTATCTGTATAGGCTCTTTCAACGTAGCCCATTTCTTGTAATTTAACGATACGTTTAGACGCTGCTGTTTTAAATATATTTTGCAACATTGCAAGTTCATTAATCGTCACTTTACCTTCAGTTTGTATTATTCTCATTGCTTCAATTTGTTCTCTTGATAAAAAATTACCTAAACCTGTTTCCTTTATCATTTCTACAATTTCTTTATTTAAATGCAACATAACAAACTGAAATTTGGTGATGGCTTCTTCTATCGTTTGATTTATGTTTTCATTTTCCACACTTTTCACCCCTATATTGCTTTAACTTTACTTAAATTCCACTGAAAACGGAACTTTTTCTCTCTTGTTAAACCATAATAGCACTAAGAATTGTAATAATATCATTCCAATAATAATAGCACTTAATAGTATTACAATGAAACTAAAGCTAAAGTGTCCAGCATTGGTAAAGATTGCTTCTCTATATCCTTGAATTGCATAAGACATTGGAGAAAATGGATGGATCCATCTAAAGAAGCTTGCTGAAAGTTCAATTGGGAACATACCTTCACTTGAACTCAATTGTAATATGAGTAATAGCATGGATAAGAATAGTCCAATTCTATCTAGGAATAACGCTAAGAATGACGTAATCATTATTGCAGCAATAGCCCATAAGAAGCTCACTAATAAGAACTGACCTACATTGTCAATTGACATATTGAAAGCAAATATAACCCAGCTACTCATAAACAATGCTGATAAACTACCTTGTAGAAGATAAAGTAATAGCTTACCAAACGCTTGTTTAGTTGATGAAACACCTTTGTTTAATGTTTTTCTCAATGGATAAATTGCACTAAATGAAACTGCTCCAACAAATAAACTTACACTCGCCATATAAGGTACAATTGTTTCGCCATAATTGCCAGCCTCAGTAGGATTATTTTCATTTATTTTCGTTACATTGTTTAATGCTTTTTCATTGTCATCTTCAAGTGAAACATCTTGCTGACTCGTGATTGCTTCATCTAACTTAGCTTGTAATTGATCATTATTTTCCTGTAATTGATTTAAACCATCAGTAACTTGGTCATTACCTGATAATAATTTCTGTGCAGGTTGCCCTGCTGCTGGGACTAATTGTTTTAAGCCATCACTAACTTGCTGATTACCATCAATTAATTGTGACTCTGCATTAGACATTTCGCCTAGTGCGTCAGATGTATCTTGATAACCATCTTGTGATTTTTTAGTACTCGCAAATATTTCATTCAAGTAATTCTCACGAATGTCATCTTTAATTGTGTCTGTTACTGTATCAATTGCTTTCTGAGCAGTTTGACTACCTGTGTAACTTGATCCCGGATTAACTTGCGTTTCTAAATTAATTTTTTTCGGATTTTCATCTAATAATGTCGTTGCATTCTCAGATGCATCTTTAGGTACGATAATTGTTCCAACACTATTGCCTTTTTTCAATTCATGTGCCGCTTTTTTTTCGGAAACTGCTTGGAATTTAAAATCCTCATTATCTTTTAATTCATCTACTAAATCATCACCAATTGTTATTTTTTCACCATTTAATTTGGCTGACTCGTCTTGATTTACAATAGATATTTCCAATTGATCTGTCTTATCATAAGGGTCCCAAATTGATCCTACAAATAGTGCAACATAAAGTAGAGGGATAAGCGCTATGGCGATAAGAGATACAATCAACATTTTATTTCTGAATATAAATTTAAATTCATTAAACATTTACTATCTACCTTTCTTTTTTAAAAAATGTACACCCCGTGTACTATTAACTTGAAAATAATTCCAAACGCTGTAAACATTGCGTTATGGAGAGTATCAATCTTTGAATTCATCCATTTTTTAAATATATGGGTTGCTTTTTATTCGTACAGTAC
This sequence comes from Staphylococcus sp. NAM3COL9, assembly GCF_001431205.1. GTDB lineage: Bacteria > Bacillota > Bacilli > Staphylococcales > Staphylococcaceae > Staphylococcus. Next base: position 584,399 of record NZ_LGPC01000016.1, read on the forward strand.
ACCCCATGTACATTTTTATATAATACGCTCTTGAAAATAACTTGTCAATCATAAAATTCATCTTCTAAAAATGCTATTTTTGTTTATCTTCCTATATTACACATTTTTAATATATTTAAAATATCATGATTTAATATCATATAGCATACATAAAATGTTCATAAATTTATATTTTTATTATATTGACCAATTTATGAAAACCCATTATATTAATATAAAATAATAGCATGGAGGTTTTGCATATGAAATCTTTACTAAACTCACAATTATTATTTTAATTACACTCGTATCCTCCATTGTATGTTATCTCTCAGGTTTAAAAATGTTTAAACGCTTAGAATATTAACTTAAAACATTACAATTTATAAAAATCATCTAAACATAAAAATATTTAGATGATTTTTGTTTTATCTTAACTTCGTAATTACCATTTTTTAAATCTCTCTACTATAATATATAATATAAGATGTGTATCACTAATGTTACTTGCTAACATAACTTTATCTATAATCTATAACTTTGGAACAATGTGTTACACTGTTGTAATATTAGACAAAAATCGCATTTAAACCCTATTTAAACTTATATGAGGTAATAAAAAAATGGAAAACAATTTAAAAATCAATATGAATGAAAGACGTGTATTAAAACAAATATTCAACAATCATAATATTTCGCGCACTCAAATATCTAAGAATTTAGAAATCAATAAAGCTACTATTTCTAATATATTAAATGCTTTAAAAAAGAAATCCTTAGTCATTGAAGTGGGTGAAGGTAATAGTACAAAAAGCGGAGGACGGAAACCAATCCTCTTAAAAATCAACAAACATTATGGCTATTATATTTCTATGGATTTAACATATAGCTCTGTAGAATTAATGTACAATTATTTTGATGGTACTGTGCTAAAACATGAATCCTATAACTTGCCTGATAAAAAAGTGAGTAGCATCTTAGCTATATTAAAAGCAAACATACCTACTTCTGAAAGCTATGACACTTCCTATGGCTTATTGGGTGTATCTGTCTCAATTCATGGTATTGTAGATCACAATCAAAATATTATTTACCTTCCCTTCCATGAAAGTGAAGGCATTTCCATTACAGATGAGTTAAGATTACTGACCCAAGTCCCAGTAATTATTGAAAACGAAGCAAACTTATCTGCAATTTATGAAAGAAGCATCCACAGTAATTCAGAAATGAGAAATTTAATTACTCTAAGTATTCACAAAGGAATTGGTGCAGGTTTAATCATCGACAAAAAATTATATCGTGGATCTAATGGCGAAGCTGGAGAAATCGGTAAAACGCTCGTACTCCAAAACGGTGAAACATATAACAAAATTGAAAATATCTGTTCTCAAGAAGCATTAATTCAAAGTATAAGTAAACAATTTGAACAAAACTTATCACTTCCAGAACTTATCGAACTTTATCATCAACATAACGATACTGTTATTCAAGAAATCGATTATTTCACAACCAAAATTGCAGTATTAATTCACAATTTAAATACGCAATTTAATCCGGATATGATTTATATTAACTGCACATTAATCAATGAATTACCTGTTATCTTAGATTCAATTAAAACACAGCTGCATCAATATTCGACTCACTCCGTACAACTCAATCTTACTACGAATGTGAAGCACGCAACCTTATTAGGTGGCTCAATCGCAATTATGCAGAAATTATTAAATATTGATGATATCCAATTAAAGTTCAATTAAATAATCATGCCCTTTTACATTCTCGTAGAAGGGTTATTTTCAAAAATTTTTAGAAAGCGTTTACAAAAATGTTTTTCCGTGCTATATTATCTCTAAAGTTAGTTTGTTTAATAAACTAACCAACTAGTTATAGGAGGATTATCATGACATATTTCAATATTGATAAAGTAAATTACGAAGGACCTAAATCAAATAATGTTTTTAGTTTTAAATATTATAATCCCGAAGAAAAAATAGGCGACAAAACAATGGCAGAACACCTAAGATTTGGTGTGGCTTATTGGCATACATTTACAGCTGACTTATCAGACCCATTCGGTGTTGGTACAGCTGAACGTGATTGGGATAACTTAAACGACATGGACAAAGCTAAAGCGAGAGTTGATGCAATTTTCGAATTTATGGAAAAAACACGTATTGATTATTTCTGTTTCCACGATATAGATATCGCTCCAGAAGGTGCAACATTAAAAGAGTCTAATGAAAATTTAGATGTCATTGTAGACCTTATTAAAGAAAAAATGGATCAAACTGGTAAAAAATTACTTTGGAATACGACAAATAACTTTACACACGAACGTTTTGTACATGGTGCAGCGACTTCTTCTAACGCTGAAGTATTCGCATATGCCGCTGCAAAAGTTAAGAAATCATTAGAGATTGCTAAAAAATTAGGCGCTGAAAACTTTGTTTTCTGGGGTGGACGTGAAGGTTATGAAAGTTTATTAAACACAGACATGAAATTAGAATTAGACAACTTAGCTAATTTCTTAAAATTGGCTAAAAGCTATGCAGAAGAAATTGGTTATACAGGTCAGTTCTTAATTGAACCTAAACCAAAAGAACCTACAACACACCAATACGATACTGATGTTGCGACTTCACATGCTTTCTTACAAAAATATGACTTAGATAAAACATTCAAATTCAATATTGAGGCAAACCATGCAACATTAGCGGGACATACTTTCCAACATGAATTAAGATATGCACGTGATAATGATCTATTAGGTTCAGTTGATGCAAACCAAGGCCACCCGCTGTTAGGTTGGGATACAGACGAATTCCCAACTGACGTCTACGATACAACATTAGCAATGTACGAAATCTTAAAAAATGGTGGATTAAATCCAGGTGGTTTGAACTTTGATGCTAAACCAAGAAGAACTTCATTCAAACAAGAAGATTTAATTTTAACGCATATTGCTGGTATGGATACATTTGCACTTGGCTTAAAAGTAGCACACAAAATGATTGAAGATAATTTCTTTGAAAACATTGTAGATGAAAAATATAAATCGTTCGCTGAAGGTATTGGTAAAAAAATAGTTGAGGGTAATACTTCATTTAAAGAATTAGAGGAGTATGCTTTCAACATTAATGAGATTGATAATACTTCTGATCGTTTAGAAGTAATTAAAGCTCAAATGAATCAATATATTTTAAACATTAATAATGGAGACTGATAAAAATGACTTATGTAATCGGTATTGATATTGGTACAAGTTCCTTAAAGTCTATTGTTGTTAATAAAAATGGAGACGTTGTAGATTCATACAGCGTCTCTTATCATACGCTGCATCCTAAATCTGGATACAGTGAAATGAATCCAGATTTATGGTATGACGCAACAATTGAGAGTTTAAAACATTTATTAAACAAATACGCACAAAAAGAAATCACTGGCATTAGTTTTTCAGGTCAAATGCATGGCCTAGTAGTTATTGATCAAGCAGGTTCAGTCATTAGGCCTGCTATTTTGTGGAATGATACACGTACTTCTAATGAAGTTGATGAAATCAAAAATAAATTAGGTCTCGACGCACTACTAAAATTCACACAAAACACTGTGTTAGAAGGATTTACATTACCTAAACTAATGTGGCTGAAAAATAATGAAATTGATAATTACAACAAAATCCATAAATTTATGTTGCCAAAGGATTATATCGTTTATAAATTAACTGGCAACATTTTCACAGAACCTTCAGACGCGGCAGGTACAATTATGTTTAGCGTGAAAGATGAAAATTGGTCTACTGAACTACTAAATAGCTTAGATATTGACGCATCTATTTGTCCAGATATCATTGCTTCTCATCAAAAAAGTGGTCAATTAACTGAAGACGTGAAAAAATCTTTGAATATCGATTGGGATATCAATGTCTATCAAGGGGGCGCAGATAATGCATGTGGCGCTTTAGGCTCTGGTATCACAGATGAACAAAAACAATTGGTAAGTATTGGTACTTCTGGCGTAGCACTATCTATTGAAAATAATGCTGACTATGAAAATGATGGCAATGTGCATTACTTTAACCACTGTGTGCCCGACCAAAAATACATTATGGGTGTTACTTTATCTGCTGGCTATAGCCTGGAATGGTTAAAACAACTACTAGATCCTGATGCAGATTTTGCTGCATTCTTAAAAACAATTTCTGATTCTGATGTAGGATCAAATGGATTAATGTACACACCTTATTTACTAGGTGAACGTACACCACATAATGACGCAACAGTTAGAGGTAGCTTTATCGGCTTGGATGCGAATACCACACAACTCGATATGAAACGTTCTGTTATCGAAGGTATCACATATTCTATAAATGAAAGCATCCAAATAATGAAAAACAATGGTATTAACATTAAAGAAATTGTTTCTATCGGTGGTGGAGCAAAAAATCATGAGTGGCTCCAAATCCAAGCAGATGTTTTCAATGCAGCCATTACCACAAGAACTGAAGAACAAGGACCAGCTTATGGTGCAGCTATGTTAGCCGCCATGGGGGAAGCGTGGTTTGATACTTTCAATGAAATGACTCAATCGTGGATTACATATAATCAAAAAGTATCTCCTATTGAAGAAAACAGTAAATCATACCACAACTTATTTGATATTTATAAAACAATCTATGACGCTACGCAACCAGTAACTCAAAAACTAAGTAAATTCAAGTGATTTATCAAGGGGATGGATATATGTCAACTTATAGTAATAAGAAGTTTATCTTTAAAATAGCTTTAATAGCAACGCTTGGCGGGTTGTTATTCGGCTATGACACTGCAGTTATTTCTGGGGCTGAACAATCTCTACAGAAATATTTAACTAAAGATTACGGTAGCTTTGTCCATGGTATTACAGTTTCTAGTGCCTTAATCGGCTGTATTATTGGTGGCTTGTTATCTTCAATTTTCTCAAGCCGTCTCGGTCGTAAAAAATCATTACAAGTAGCAGCTATTTTATTTACAGTTTCTGCGCTTTTATCAGGCTATCCTGAGTTTTTATTTTTTGAACCAGGAGAATCCAGTCTTGGATTACTGATAACATTTAATCTATATCGTATCATTGGTGGTATAGGTGTGGGATTAGCCTCGGCAATATCTCCAATGTATATTAGTGAAATTGCCCCTTCTTCTATAAGAGGAAGACTTGTTTCATGGAACCAATTCGCTATTATATTTGGTATGTTAGTCGTTTATTTTGTAAACTACGGTATCACTTTCGGCCAATCTCAAAGTTGGATTGAACTAATCGGATGGCGTTATATGTTTATGACTGAAGCAATACCAGCCATTGTATTTTTCTTTCTATTATTTTTAGTACCTGAAACACCAAGGTATTTATCATTAAATAATAGAAATACTGAAGCACTTACAGTATTAAATAGAATATACGCTTCTAAGACTCATGCACAGAATGTTTTAAATGACATCTTATCAACTAAAACTAAATTAACAGATGTAAAAGCACCATTATTTAGTTTTGGTAAAACTGTAATTATTATCGGTATTTTATTATCTATTTTCCAACAATTCATCGGTATCAACGTGGCTTTATATTATGCACCTCGCATTTTTGAAAATCTAGGTGCAGGTGAGAATACATCCATGATACAAACTGTTGTAATGGGATTAGTAAACGTAATCTTCACCGTTATCGCTATATTATATGTCGATAAATTTGGTCGTAAGCCTTTATTAATTATCGGCTCTACTGGTATGGCAATTGGAATGATCGGTATGAGTGCACTCGCTGCAAATGGCGCGTTTGGTATTACAACTTTAGTATTCTTAGTTATTTATACTGCATCATTTATGATGAGCTGGGGGCCAATTATCTGGGTATTATTATCAGAAATATTCCCTAACAGAATTAGAAGTGGCGCGATGTCAATAGCTGTTGCAGTACAATGGTTAGCAAACTTTACAATCACTTCTACTTACCCATCTATGATGGAAATTAGCAGTACAATGACTTACGGATTTTACGCACTGATGAGTATTTTAGCTGGCCTGTTCGTATGGAAATTCATTCCAGAAACAAAAGGAAAAACATTAGAAGAATTAGAAAAAGTTTGGATTAAAGACAAAGATAAAGAAGTTTCTAACAATGCGGAAGAAGTTCAAAGTAATAACTCAGCACATTAAAATTCGAACTTAATGTGAAGATATTTCCACTATAGTTAAACTTAAAAAGAGTCTAAAACATAAATTTCTCGTTCTCAAATAAAAGCCCCACTCCATTTTTTATTGGAGTGGGGCTTTTATTTAAAATTATTGCTATTATATAATCCCATCTATGATAAAAGCAATTGCAAAAGCGACAAATGATAATAATGTTTCCATTACTGTCCACGTTTTAAATGTCTCTTTGACATTTAAACCTAAATATTCTTTAACCATCCAGAACCCTGCGTCATTTACATGAGATAACATTAAAGAGCCTGCCCCTGTTGCAATAACTAGTAATTCCAGGTTGACCCCAGACATATGTTGAATGATTGGTGACACGATACCGGCAGCTGTAGTTAAGGCAACTGTAGCAGACCCAGTGGCGACACGTATTAAACCTGCTACTAAAAAGGCTAAGAGTAATGGCGACAATGAAAGTTGTTCTGTCATCTGTGCTATTGTATTACCCACACCAGTTTCAATAAGTATTTCTTTAAAACCCCCACCAGCACCAATAATTAAAATAATGGAGCCAATCGGTAAAATACATTCTTCTACTAAATCTTTAATTACATTTTTCGTCATACCTTGCTTAAACCCTAATAGATAGAAAGCAGCAAAACAAGAAATTAATAATGCTATTACAGGACTTCCTATAAATATTAAAGTATTTTTTATTATGTCAGGGATATCTCCTAAATAAGGTGTAATTATAGATAGTAACATTAATAGTACTGGCAAAACGATAACTAAAAATGAAATGCCTACGCTTGGTAATCCATTAGTTTTATTATTTACTTTAATAATATTAGGTGGATTTTCCGGTATAACTCGTTTACTTATGAACTTACCAAACATTGGGCCTGCAATAATCGCAGTTGGTAATGCAATTATTAGTGAGTATAACAATACTTTTCCTAAATCAGCTTCATATATTCCTATTGCTGTCATTGCACCAGGATGAGGTGGCACAATACCATGTACAATTGATAACCCTGCTAATAATGGTATCGCTATTAATAATATATTGGTTTTAGTTGTTTTATGAATTGAAATCACCAATGGTAATAAAATCACAATACCTACTTCAAAAAATACGGGTATACCAATAATAAATCCTGATAACATCATTGCCCATGGCAATTTTTTATAACCTAACACTTTTACTAAGTAATCCGATATTTGCATACCAGCGCCAGAATCAGACATTAATTTACCTAAAATTGTACCTAATGCTAAGATACCTACTAAATGTCCTAATACGTCTCCGACACCCGTTTCATATGCTGTGACAATTTTTTCAGGAGATAAACCTGCCATAATTGCTAAGAATAACCCTGCTACAGTTAAACTTATAAACGCATGCCATTTCCACCATGCAACACCTAATATGACAATAACGATTGAAAGTAGCGTAATGATCAATAAATATATATTAGAATCCATTTTTGTTCCCCCAGTTATGTTAGCGCTACCAACAAGTCACAAGAGTCTGCTTATTCTTTTAAACTGATGCTGTATTTCTCCAATTTACTATTATAATAACCGATACTATATTCCACTATACTGTTTAGCGTTGAATAAGATATCCTTTCTCTTACAAGTAATGCCTCTGATGGGTCAAGGTTCAAATAAGACGTAGCCTGTTCATCAAAACCTACAGAGAAATTATCTTCAATATCTTTTATTTCTATTTTTTCATTTTCTAAAATTTTATAAATAGATAAATCATTATTTTGTTTTAATTGATCATATTTATCCAAACTATTTAATGGATATGGTAAATAATGAGTAAACAGAATGTACGGTATATCATTTAATAAATAAACTCTCGTGATCTTATAGGAATTTTCACCAAACATTTGAAATAATTCACTATTTTTATCATGCTCTTCGACGACAATATCTTTTATAAGTTTTTGAATTTGATTCCCTTGTTCTACGAGCTTTTCTGTAAAATTTTTATTATTAGTAATATTGTTTAATTGTTTGTGATTAATGACAGTTGTACCTTTCCCACTTTTTTTCTCTAAGTAGCCAAGTGTAACTAATTCTTTAATAGCTGCTCTAACTGTCACTTTACTTACGTTAAATTCTTTTTCAAATTCAATTTCAGTAGGTATATAATTACCAATAGTGTATATACCATGAATAATTCTATCTTCAATAATTTGTTTTATTTGTAAATATAATGGCCCTTTATCTGATGATAAATTTGTCATAAATCAATTACCTCTCAATATCATTTTTTTCTTCATTTATGATTTTTATTATATCATCAGTATCAAACAATGATGTATCCCCAGATATTGTATGTGCTAATACACAAGATGCCGTTGAAAATGAAACCATTTCTTGAGGATCCATATTTGTTAATTCACCATGCATCACACCACAAGTATAGGCATCTCCAGTGCCGATTCGGTCTAAAATATCGACTTCGAATGCTTTAGAATAATACATCTTTTTGTTTTTAAATAAATAACCTTTGATATTATTTTGATTATTGCCTTGAATCGTTCTTATCGTTCCAGCAATAATGTTTATATCATATTTGTTAGATACAATTGGTAATAGTTCTTCTAATTGTTCTTCTTTTGTTTCTTTGCTTGTTGTTAAATTCAGTGTATTAATTGCATCTTTTTCACTCATGAGCACGATATCCGCTTCTGCTAAAACCCTCTCATAGTAAGGCTTAGCACGTTGATTACCATTATCTCCCCATAGCGATGGTCTAAAGTTACAATCAAAGACAATTTGAATACTTTTCTCTTTTGCTATTTTAACTATAGTCAAAATATTATTTTGAGTTAAGTCGTTCATGGCTAAAGATATACCACAAATATGCAAAACATCAATACCTTCTAATGACTGGGAAATATTATATTTTGAGATATCTGTTGTATTAAAACTACTTTGCTGTCTATTAGTATAAGTAACATTGCTTGGACGATTTCCAAATCCTTGCTCTAAAAAGTACATTCCTAAATTATCATTATTTTTAATAACGAAATCACTATGGATGCCTAACTTTCTTATTGCTCCAATAGCTGCTGTTCCAATAGCATTACCCGGAACTGCGCTAATCAATCTTGTATCATATCCAAATTGTGATAATAAACTTGTTACATTAACACCTGTACCAGTAAAAGAGTATTTTAAATTTTCTGCTTGTCTTAACAAGAGATTATCAGGTACTTCTAATCTCATCATTATTTCTCCATAGGCTGCAATATGTTTACTCATAAGCATCAACTAATTGCTTTATTTTATATGTTAGCCACTCGACATCTTCTATATTTGTTAGTCCTGTATCTTTATCAATAATAGAAGAATATACATGTGGAATGATTTTAGGAACGTTATATTCTAATGCGATTTTCACTATTTCTTCAAAATTTTCTTTTGTAATACCACCTGTTGGCTCTAAACCAAATTTTGCTTCTCCACATGCTTGAGCCACTGCTTTATACTCTTCAATCGTAACTAAACCTTTCATTGGAAAGAATTTAATTGACGAACCTCCCATATCCTTAATTAAGTTAATTGCTGCTTGGATTGGGATATTCGCTTTCTCAACGCCTTCACTACTTACAGGTCCCGTAGAAATATTAACGTATCCGGGTTGGCCTGTAGGAGACACTAAAGCGTTAACCCAAGTATGTTCACCGCTGTTAGCTGTTGTTTGCCCAACACTCGTAAACACTTGATTAATATGTGATCCTTGATAATATTTCGCGATATCAGCCACCACTTTTGCTTGTCTATTATCTCCGGCGCCTAGTCCTATTGATATTGCATCATCTACCTCATTTCCAAACTGGCTCATAGCTTTCACAGCAGTATTTACACTATCGTAATCTTTTGATAAGACCCCTATCACCACATTTTTATCTGCTGCATGAAAGACTTCTTTTATATTTTCTTCACCTTTAGCTAATACGTTCAAAGCTACTCTATCTTTATAAAATCTTTCTAGAATTTTCATTAAATAACCTCCTCCAGGATTTCAATAATTGTTTCATAAATAATTTCAATTTCCCCTTGCTTTAATGGTCTAGGATCAATATCGAAGAATCCTTGTTTAACCCCATAATCCCGCGTATATATAGCAATATCAGCTTTTTTTAGTTTTTCAGAAAATAATTCTGCTGTTAAATTTAGAATAGATGGATTCACATGTACGCGTGTTCTATAAATTTCTCTGCCTGCTTCATCTTGAACAACCTCTAATTTAATACCTTTATAATTATTTAATGGTTCTAATTTTTTCAGCTCATTTTTTTCTTTTTTGGAATTATCTACTTTATCAAAGTATTCATCCAAAGCTTGTAGTAATCCGAAAGTCGACTCTTTTCCTACTTTCATACTGCGCCCAATATAATGTAATTGAACTTTAACCGCTTCAATGAGCACTTTTTTACCAGCAACAATACCAGTAGTTGGTCCTTGAATTGCTTTTGAACCACTAAATATGACCAAATCAGAACATTTGATATATTTTTCCAAGTCTTCTTCAGCTGCTGCATCGACAATGAGCGGGATATTGTGACTTTGTGCTACTTCATATATTTCTTCAACTGATGCCATATTTTTTTGCACAGCGTGATGAGATTTAACATATAAAATAGCTGCCGTATTTTCACTTATTGCTTCTTTTATATGTTTATCTCTACCTTCGTTTGCATAACCTACTTCAACAGTGCGCCCTCCTCCTAAATACACCATAGTTTCGATAGGTGCACCGTATTGAACATTATGTCCTTTAAATAAAATAACTTCATTTCTATTTATTTTTTCATTATGCAATTTTTGACTCTTACGCTCATTACCCCCAGTAACAATTCCTGCAATAGATAACGCAATGCCACTAGAAGCTGAGTTTACAACAACAGCATCTTCAGCATTAATTTTATTCGCAATGTATTTACCAGATTTATCAACTAACTCTGAAATTTCCACGTAATTTTGTCCTCCAAATTTCATCGCTTCCATCACGGAATTTGTAGGTGAAGACACACCTAGAATACTCATTCTCCCACTTGCATTTATGACTTGTTTCAAACCATACTTATAATTCAATGAATTTGCCATTTGCTACCACGCCTCTTTCTTTGATTACTTTATTTGTTGTAACTTCATGTTCATGAGAATCTATTAGAATTTGTTCTGCATCAGTAACATCAAATATAGTTAAATTTGCTGTTATACCTTCTTTAAACTCTGCTAAATTAGGTTTATTTATTATTTCAGCAGGTTTTTCTGTTACTGCCTTGATAATTTCATCTAACGTGTAACCAAGATACAAGAATTTCGTTAGCACATTAGATAAACTAAATACTGGTCCTTCTAGTCTATTTTTTTTATAAATATCTGAACTTATACTATCGAAATGTATATTTCTTCGTTGAGCTTGCTGAGCAACTTCAAAGGAAAAACTAGCATTACCATGACCAACATCTAAATTCACGCCTCGTCTCATCGCATCTTTTAAGACTATTAATGGTTCACCTTTTTCATCAAATAGATTATTAGCTTTACCATTTAAAAAGTGCGTAATAACATCTCCTTTTCTAAGTAAAGGGAGAACATCTTGAATTTTAGGTGGTGCTGAACCAATATGAGTCATAATTGGTAATTTTAATTGTTCACTTATTTCTACTGCTCTCTCTAGTGGAATTGTCCCATTACCTTTAACCACGCTACTACTTATACGTGCCTTTAATCCGATTATCATATCTTTAAAATCTTCAGCAGCTTCAATACACTGACTCATATCTATCCATTCTAAATTTGATAACTCATCTATTCTTTCTAGACCAATTTTAGAAATATTTAAAAATGAAAATACATTTGTGTGACTACTTTGTGCTCTCTCATATAATTCACTAACTCTATCTGAACCACAACTACCTGCATCGACTATTGTCGTGACGCCCTGCTTTACTCCAATCTCATCGATTTCATCTCCATAAGGACTAAAATCTGAAAATGCATGTACATGCAAATCAATCCAACCCGTTGATACAAAAGAATTTGAACCATCAAAAAGGATGTGGCCTTCTAAAAGATTGTCATTTGAAATTTTTTCAATTACACCGTTATTGAGCAAAATATCAACTCGACGATTGTCTAAAGTAGCAATATTTTTAATAATTCCTGAACTTTTCACATTAGCTCACCTCTCGCAAAAGATTATAACATTATAATGTTTGTAAGCGCAATCATTGTAATGTTATAGTCTTTTTACTTATTAAATAATAAACTTCTTATTTTATTTAACAAAGGATCTTAAAACGTTTAACTTATCAAAACCAAAAATACTTTCGTAATATAAATTATTACGAAAGTATTTTTGGTTTTATTTCTATAATACAAATTTAGCTTACATAGGATTAGTGGCTAACTAAATCGCTGTCCAACCACCATCTTTTTTGATGGTTTCACCTGTAACAAAATTTGATAATTGTGAACTTAAATATATGACTGCACCTGAAATATCTGTAGGTTTTGGCATTTTATGAAATAAAATACGATTCAGTACATCTACTCTGTTAATTCTGTTTCTACAAATGTAGGAGCAATTGCATTAACATTATACTCAATAAATTGGTTAATTTCTTCTTGTTGAATTTCTTCATTTTCTGTATATACAAATAACACAGAATAGCCAAATTGTTTCAATTTTTGTGTGAATAATGCTAAGACTTCATGATAGAAGGGATTCTGTTTATCTTTCATAGCTAAACCAATTAATTTAGATTTATTAGTAATCAAACCTCTAGCTAAAGCATTTGGTTTATAATTTAATTCATTGGCAACTTTTAACACTTTTTGTTTTGTTTCTTCTGATACACTTTTACCAGGTGTAAAAACTCTGGAAACTGTAGATTGTGATACATTAGCTTTTTTTGCTACCACTTCTGCTGAAATATTTTTCTTTTTCAACTTTACCACCTCATCCATATATCTTCATATTTGTATGTAGCACACTATATTTTATAACACTTTATATTGCATTATAGAATAGGAATTTCAAATGTTGCACTATTTTAAAAGCAAAAATGTCTTATCATATTTATCTCTTGATGTGTCTAGTTATGTTGAAATTGGCATTTATACTTTTCTGTAACGTTTAAGACCAATAATATTTAGTATTGTAAATATGAAAATGAATAGTAACAGTATGGCAATATCGAACCAAATAAATTCAAATCCCTGTCCCTTAATCATCACATTGGTCAAGGCATCTCCTGCGTATCTCAATGGAAGGATATAGCCAATAGCACTTACCCAATTAGCAATGCTGTCTAAAGGTATAAGACCAGAGAAAAAGACTTGAGGTATAACAACTAACGGTATAAATTGAACCATTTGAAATTCTGAATTTGCAAAAGTTGAAACAAACAAACCAATAGCTAAAGCAGATAATGCGATAAGTATATTAATTAATAATACCCACCAAATACTGCCTACAATCTCAACTTTCAATAAGTATATTGAATACAACACTATAATTAACGTTTGTAATATCGCAAACAAACCATAACCTGCTAAATAACCAAAAACAATTTCACTTCTTTTAACAGATGTTGCAAGTACACGTTCTAAAGTCCCTCTCGTACGTTCTCTTAAAAGTGCTATACCAGAAACTAAGAATACGAAGAAAAAGACAAAGAACCCAATGAGAATTGGAAATATTTTATCAAAGAATGTGCTGTTAGCATCACCATAAAGATAATGACTATCTGTGCTCAATGCTTCTGAGTGTTGTTCATTGTCATGTTTTATATTGTCTGGTATCTTTTCGACAATTTTAGTCATATCTTGCATCTTGTTCTTTTGGATTGCACTCGCTAACAATTGTTTCGTTGACCCTGTAAGACTTGAATCTTCGTTTTTATACGTAACTTCTAGATTAGACCCTTTTTGTTCAATATATGCATCCAACTCTGAATCCACAATCGTGTCTTTAATTGAGCTAGGCGCATCATATTTTTCAATATCCACTTTATCTGAGGGCACAGCGTTCACAATTTCATTTGATACTGATTCATCCATGCCCATTTTGATATTTGTTTTATTATTAGTATCAAAAATAAAATACATCAGTGTTAAAACTAAAATCGGAGCCAATAACATTAAAGCTAACGTTCTTTTATCTCGTAATAATTCTTTAATAACTCTGATGAAAATCGCCTTAAATCTCATTATTGTACCTCCGCTTCTGCTTTTATAAACACTTCTTCTATAGAATCAGCTTCAAATTTAACTTTTAATTCTTGAGGAGTTCCAATCGTAAATAGTTTCCCTTCAACAATTAGGCCTATATAATCACAACGTTCCGCCTCTCCCATAACATGGGTTGTAACAATCACCGATTTACCCTCATTTGCTAAACCATTCAATTGCTTCCAAACATCTTTTCTGAGTTTAGGATCAATACCAACCGTAGGCTCATCTAAAATAATAAGATTAGGATTAGCTAGCAGCGTTATAGCCAAAGAAAGTCTACGTTTCATGCCACCTGAAAAATGAGAAACTACCTTTCCTAATTCATGTTCTAAATTTACTATTTTTGTATTTCTAGCAATTGCTGCTTCTAGTTCCTTATCTTTTAATCCCATCAAATTACCGAAAAACACTAAGTTTTCTCGACCTGTTAATGACTCGTATAGCGCATCACTTTGGGCCATATAGCCTATTTCATTCAATACTTTGCGATTAGGTATTTGTTTGTTGAAAATTTGAGCCTGTCCTTCATCTAAACTTTCCATACCCATTAAACATTTTATCGTCGTAGTCTTTCCTGAACCGCTAGGTCCGATTAATCCTAAAATCTCTCCAGCAGATAATTCTATATTAATGCCATCTAAGACTTTCTTTTGATCATAATATTTTATCCCGTTTGTTAACTTTGCTACAAGGTCAGCCATAGCGTTCCCTCTCCCATGTAAATTATTGTTTATAAAACGAGTATATACCTCTCATGTGTAAAATCAATTTAGCACTAAAAAAACTGTGCCGTACTTCCATAATATGGGTGTGCGGCACAGTTGAATCGTAAATACACTTTTTGCTAATTTATTTTTTAATTAAACATACAATATTACTACTTTGATTTCACTGATTCACTAAAAGCTTGATAGCCTTCTCTCACATTAATAATATGATTAAAACCTTTATCTTCTAATATCCCTACTGCTATAGAACTTCTTACGCCTGATTGACAGTGAACATATATTTTATCTTCTTTATTAAATGGTATATCTTCAATCATCAATTTGCCATGTGGAATATGAATCGCTTGTGATAGATGTCCATTCTGCCATTCTTCGTCAGTGCGCACATCTAATATGTGCTGTTCTTGACCTGTCATATCAGTACTATGAATAGATGATGTCATCATTAAATTTTTTGGCAAACGGTATCCGCTAACATAATCGAATCCTATTAATTGTAATGCGTGTACTGCTGCTTCTACATTTTTTTTGTCACCTATTAAATCAATGGATTGATTATAATTTAAATACCACCCGATTTGGTTAATAAAGTTCTTGTTAAAAGGGATATTGATTGTACCTTTAGTATGACCACCATGAAAAGCTTCTTTAGAACGGATATCAAAAGCTAAATTATCTTTATCTAAACTAGGATAAATGTCATATGAATGATATAAGTCCATTCCAAACTGATTAATTTTTTTCATTTGCGCAAAGTGATGTGGTGGTGCGGGTTGATTTGATGTTAATGTCTCAATGAACGTTAGTTTATTTGTCTCATTAAATGCCCAATTGTTTACTTTTTCATAACCTAAGGTAGACATTGGCACCGCACCTAGTGACTTGCCACAAGGACTGCCTGCCCCATGTCCCGGCCATATTTGAATATAATCTGGTAAATCTTTTACAGTCTCAATAGAGTGATACATTTGTTCGGCACCAACTTCTGTAGAACCTTCCATTTGAACTGCTTTTTCTAATAAGTCAGGTCTACCAATATCACCAACAAATATAAAGTCACCACTAAATAGCCCCATAGGTATTTGGCTACCTCCACCTTCGTCAGTTAATAAAAAACTAATACTCTCTGGGGTATGGCCTGGTGTGTGTAACACTTCTAATTTAATGTGACCTACTTTAATTTTATCTTGGTGTTTAACATAACGTGTTTGGTCTGGCATGTTTTGGTAACTTAATTGATTATCACCTTCACCAGATACATAAATTGTTGCATTTAAACGCTTTGCGACATCGCGAATACCCGAAGCAAAGTCAGCGTGTATATGTGTTTCTACGGCATGTGTAATCGTAAATCCTTCACTATCTGCTACTTCTATATATTCCGCTAAATCACGAATTGGATCTATCACTATTGCTTCACCTGTACGTTGACATCCTACTAAATAAGAAGCTTGTGATAAGTGTTCATTATAAAATTGTTTGAAATACATAATACATCCTCCTTTTTAACCGTTACACTCGTACTAAATAAATAAATTATGACTCGCGTTTTCAGTGTCGCCGATATACGTACCTACACCGCCATAGGCAACTTCATCTCTCAACTCTTCTTTTTTAATGCCCATAACATCCATACTCATCGTACATGCAATCAGTTTAATATCTTGATCTATCGCTTGGTTGATAAGTGATGGTAGCGAATCAACATTTTTCTTTTTCATTACATAACGCATCATCACATTACCCAATCCAAACATGTTCATTTTAGAAAGCGGCATTTTTAAAGGGGACTTCGGCAACATCAAATCAAACATTTTCGCAATACCATGTTTACGCACTTTTGAAGTGTTTTCCTTTTTCAAGGCGTTAAGACCCCAGAAAGTAAAGAAGATAGTAACATCTCTGCCTACAGCTTTAGCACCATTTGCGATAATCATTGCTGCCACTGCTTTATCTAACTCTCCACTAAACAATACAATTGTAGTGCCCTTAGCTGTCTGGTTAACTTCCATAGCTTTAGGTTGCTCTTTTTGGATAATAGCTTTAATCTCATGCCCATTTTCATTTAAATTTACCAATGTATGACCTGTTTGTTTCACCCAACTTTTAATATCACTAGAGAAACCTGGATCTGTAACAGTAACCTCCATTTGGTCACCTTCTTGAATATTTTTTACTTCTTTACTGATATTAACTATAGGCCCTGGGCATTGAAGATTACTGTAATTAAATTGTTTACGGTCTGACTTAATATCTACCTCTGCACTTTCTACTACTGCTTCACCTTCACTCACATTGTTCTGTGCATAAGCTTGATAACCACCTTCTAAATTGACTACATCATAGTCTTGGTCAGATAAATATTCGCTCACTTTAGCACTGCGATTTCCACTTTTACAGTGTATATAGTAAGTTTTATTTTTATCGTAATTAAATGTTTCAATGCTATCAACAGGATGTAGTATGGAACCGTTGATATGCCCTAATTCATATTCTTCTTCTGTTCTAACATCAATCAGTTGGCCCTCAGAAGCTAATCTTACTAATTCTGATTCACTTAAATCATTAATATATTTTTTGTTATATTGTTTCATATTGACCCTCCTAAAAATACCTACAGGGGTATCATAAAGTCTGTATACACTATTGTCAAATACCCCATACCCTATTTGACACTTTTAATTTATTCACTTAGTATGTAGGTAATTAGTTTTTAATATGGAGGGTAAATTATGGATTACGATAAAAAAATGGTTAACCGCATAAAACGAGTTCAAGGTCAGTTAAATGGCGTCATTAAAATGATGGAAGACGAGAAGCATTGTAAAGATGTCATTACTCAACTTAGTGCATCTAAAAGTTCTATTCAACGATTAATGGGTGTCATTATTAGTGAAAATTTAATTGAGTGTGTAAGAGAAGCAGATGAAAATAATGAAGATTCTCAAGAATTAATTAACGAAGCCATTGAATTATTAGTGAAAAGTAAATAATGGATATGCTCACAATAACTATTATGTTGTTTATTGGAATATTTGGGGGATTTATCTCTGGGTTAGTAGGTATTGGAGGCGCAATTATTATTTATCCAGCTATTCTATTGTTACCACCATTATTTGGTGCGCCTGCATATAGTGCATATATCGCATCAGGCCTTACTTCAAGTCAGGTTTTCTTTAGTACATTGAGTGGTTCAATAAAAGCCAGGAAAAAACCTGGATTTTCTTCACAACTTGTCACTTATATGGGTGGAGGCATGATTATAGGAAGTATTTTTGGTGCGCTTCTAGTAAATTTATTTAATGCTGTATTTATAAACGTTATATATATTATAATCGCTGTGTTAGCGCTAATATTGATGTTTATTAAAGTGAAGCCTTCTTCACAAACTTCTCAATTTAACAGACCTTTACTTATAAGTATTGGAGTTATAATAGGTATTATTTCAGGTATAGTCGGTGCAGGTGGTGCCTTTATTATTATTCCTATACTACTCGTGGTATTTAAATTACCAATGAAGACTGTTGTCGCTAACAGTATCGTCATTGCTTTTATGTCTTCAATAGGAGCTTTCGTTATAAAGTTTATGCAAGGTTATATCCCTATGACAAATGCACTATTTTTAATTCTTGGAAGTATTATCTTTGCGCCATTAGGTTTAAAAGTAGGCAATAAAGTACCAAGCTTTGTACAGAAATGGATTGTGAGTATTTTAATTATCATCGCAATTATGCAACTGATAATCTAACTTAATTAAAAAAGAGGCTTTAAAATAAATCATTGGGATGAAAAATTCGACTCAGACAATTATATCTATGACGAGGAAGCAAATGATTTTGTGAAAAATATTTTTCAAATTAACACTACAAACACTGAAAATATAGTGTTATTTGCAGAAGGTATAGACTTTGTTTTAAGTTTCTTTAAATAAGCTATGGCCATCACGAAAAGGACCTTCTCTAAAATCCTATAAGATATTTTTTAGAGAAGGTCCTTAAATTTAAATGCTAGACATTTGTAGTTTATAGAAATATCAAATGGCTGAGACATAAATTTATGTCTCAGCCTCAAATTAATATATTAACTATACTTTTTCAGTTTGTGCTTTTACATTGTTTGAAGCATTTGAAGCACCGATTGCTTCGATTTCTTCTAGTGTATGTCCTCTAGATTCTGGAACGAATTTTTTCACAAATAGTACGCCGAGTATACAAATGATGCCGAATATCGCAAATACGATTTGTTGGGGGAAATACACTGTCATAATTGGAAATAGTAATCCGACTAAGAAAGAACCAATCCAATTTAATGAAGATGCTGCACCTGATGCAAACCCTCTAATTGCTAATGGGAAGATTTCTCCAACTATGACCCATGTTAACGGTGCCCATGTAAACGAATAGAACGCTACATAGATACTTAAAAATATAACGATTAGTATCGGGTTCGCATTTGGTAAGAATAAATGAATGATTGCCGGTAATATGAAGGATAATCCCATCACAGTACCACCCAACATAAGTAATGTTCTTCTGTTAAATTTATCCGCAATCCAAATGAATAGTAATGATCCTAATACTAAAATCACACCTTGAATAATTGGCCACATCAATGCTGTACTTGCTGAGCTACCCGTAGCTTGTTCAACAATTAATGGAATATAATAGAATATTGCATTTGCCCCTTGGAATTGTTGGAACGCAGCTACACCTAATCCAGCGATGACTAAATATTTATATTTACCACTAAATAATGTTGCTAATGATTGATTTACTTTATGCTTACTTTCTATTTGAATTGTCTTGTTTATTTCTTCAAATTCTTTATCTACGTTTTGATTATTTCTAAGGTTACTTAAAACTATTTTAGCTTCTTTAAATTTATTATTTTTAATTAAAAATCTAGGAGACTCTGGTAGTTTTAATACGCCCCAGAATAAAATGATTGCTGGAACTGCTGCTGCACCTAGCATTAATCTCCAGCCCATTTCAACAGGTAAACCTCTTAAGAAATAGTCTACGATGTAAGATAACAACATACCTGATACAATCATTGTTTGGTTCATACCAGACAATTGGCCACGATACTTGGCTGGAGCCATTTCTGACATGTAAGCTGGTACTAATGCTGATGCAGCACCAACTGCTAATCCAAGAATCACCCTTGATATAATTAAGAAATAACTACCATCGTGTGGTGCGATACCTGACAAAATAGAACCAATTACGAAAATAATTGCAGAAATTAAAATCATTTTTCTTCTACCTAACGTATCAGATAATTTACCTGCTAAAATACCACCAAATATGGCGCCTAGCATTACTGACGAAGTAATTAAGCCAATTATAAATCCACTATTAATATCCCAGTCTTCTCTTAAAAATGGTAACGCTCCCGTCATAACACCTATGTCATAACCAAAAAGTATCCCACCAAAAGCGCCGAAGAAATAGATAAAGCGATTCGAAACTTTACTGTTTATTTTCATCCCATTCACCCTTTTTTAAAGCAAAATATGCCTTACATTACGTCATTTGACTAACGATAATCTACTGTAATTTAATTTATTAATGTATATTCTGAATCAAACATGTTTAATAATATTTCTATTTGCGATGTATTCAATTTAAGTGACAGTACTGTGTGATGGCCGCCGCCTTCTTCAATCCAACGTTTCACGCCTTGTTCTAATGATGGTTTAACATCCCATAACGCTCTAGCTACTGGTAAGTTAGGTGCAGGTTCATCTAATTGTTTAGCAGTAATTTCATTCACAATAAACTTGAAGTGTGTGCCTAAATCCATCATTGTAACAACTACGCCGTCGCCTGCTTTTCCATCAAATACTAATCTTGCTGGATCTTCTTTATCACCTATACCTAAGGGATTTACAACGATTTTAGGTTTCGTGTCTGCTAGCGTTGGATCAACTTCCAACATATGTGCGCCTAATATATGTGATTGATGGCTTCTTAAGTCATACGTATAATCTTCCATGAACCCTGTTGCTTCATTTTCTGCAGCAATTTTAAGTAAACGGTCTAAAGCAGCAGTCTTCCAATCGCCTTCACCTGCAAAGCCATAACCGTGTTCGTTAAGTCTTTGTACTGCTAAACCTGGTAATTGTTTCATGCCATGTAAATCTTCAAAGTTAGAAGTGAAAGCAGTGTATCCCCCGTCATCTAAAAAGCGTTTAATTGCAATTTCATATTTGATTTGTTCTCTAACAGAAGTATTAAATGCAGCTTCACTGTAGTCTCTGTAATCAAAGTCATATAAATCTTCATATGATTTAAATAATTGATCTACTTCAGAATCTGTTACTTGATTTATATATTCTACTAAATCACCTATACCAAAATAATCTACAGTCCAACCGTATTGAATTTGTGCTTCGATTTTATCCCCTTCAGTAACAGCTACATTTCTCATGTTGTCACCAAATCTTGCAACTTTTAAGTTAAAGCTTTCATTATAAGCATTGGCTACAACCATCCATTCGCTTAATTGTTTTTGTACACTTTCATCTTTCCAATGTCCAAAAATGATTTCATTTTTCTTATTAAGACGACGGTTAATATAACCGTATTCTCTATCTCCATGCGCTGATTGATGTAAATTCATATAGTCCATATCAATGTTTTCCCAAGAAATATCATTGTTGTATTGAGTTGCTAAGTGTAACAATGGTTTTTGTAATAATTTAGTACCTCTAATCCACATTTTCGCTGGTGAAAATGTATGCATCCATGTAATCACACCTAAAATATCATCACGATAATTCGCTTCTTTCATAATATCTGTAATAACATCTTCAGAAATTGCTAATTTTGTTTGTAGTTCGATTTCAAACGGTAATTGTGCATGTGCGTTTAATTCGTCCGTAATATTTTGTGCATTTTGTTTAACTTGTGCAAGTGCATCATCACCATAGAGTTCTTGTGATCCAATCACAAACCAGAATTTTTTTGTTGTAGCCATTTTATTTCCTCCTTAGTTTTGTCCGTAATAGGCATTAGCGCCGTGTTTTCTTTCAAAGTGCTTATCAAGTACTGATTTAGGTAACGTTTCTGCGAATGGATTTAATTGTCTTGTGAAGATATTCATTTTACATACTTCTTCTAACACTACTGCGTTCATCACAGCTTTTTCACAATTATTTCCCCAAATAAATGGTGCGTGACCGTGCAATAATACTGCAGGTACTTCATGTGGATTGATATCTTTTTCTTTAAATGTTTCAATAATGACATTGCCTGTTTCATACTCATAATCTTTATTAATTTCCTCAGTCGTTAAAAATCTAGCACACGGAATTTCGCCATAGAATGTATCTGCATGCGTTGTTCCCATAGCTGGCACGTTTAATCCTGATTGTGCCCACGTTGTTGCCCATGGTGAATGCGTATGTACGACACTACCAATATCACCAAATGCTTTATAAAGTACAGCATGCGTTGGCATATCTGAAGAAGGTTTTAAATCCCCTTCAACCACTTCACAATCTAAATTACAAACCACCATATCTTCTGGTTTCATGACATCATAATCTACGCCACTCGGCTTGATAACAAATAATTGTGATTCTGCATCAAAGGCACTCACATTACCCCATGTATATTTAATCAACCCTCGGTTAGGCAATTCTAAATTTGCTTTATAAACTTCAGCTTTTAACGCTTCTAACATGTTATTTGCCTCCTAAATATTTAGCTATCGATTGTTCTATAGGTAAACCTTGTTTTACTTTTTCTAAATAGTTATTAAAGTTAATTATTTCTTGTTCCGTTGGTTCCACAGTTACTTCTTCAGTGTTTAAAAATACAACTTCATTTAAAAATGTATCTAGAGGCTGTTGAGATTCTTGTGCTGTATAGTAAGCTAAAACACTGATACCCCATGCGCCACCTTCACTTGCCGTATCCATTACCGTAATCTTATTTTCAAGTGCTGATGATAATACTTGCTGTGCGACACCTTTCGTTTTGAAAATACCGCCATGCGCAATTAATTTATCTATGTTAATCGATTCATTATTTTTTAATAAGTCCATTCCAATTTTCAAAGTACTGAATGCACTATATAAATGCATTTTCATAAAATTAGCTAAATTGAAATTGTAGTTTGGCTCACGTACAAATAATGGATAACCTGTCTCTACGTCTGTGATATTTTCTCCTGAAACATAGTTGTATGAAAGTAAGCCACCAATGTTGTTATCACTTTCTAATGAACGCTCGAATATTTGTCCGTACAACTTATCTGATGAAAAATCAACACCCATGACGCTTAAGACTTCACCAAATAGGTTCATCCAATCATTAATATCAGAAGTACAGTTATTGGTATGAATCATTGCTACTTCACTACCATTGGGCGTTGTTACTACATCAATTTCTGGGTACATACCTTTTAATGCATCAGATAATACAATCATTGCAAATGCACTTGTACCAGCTGATATATTACCTGTATTCTGCGCTACTGTATTCGTTGCTACCATTCCAGTGCCAGCATCACCTTCTGGCGGACACATCACGCTACCAGCTTCAAGATTGCCTGAAGGATCTAATAATGTTGCACCTTCGCTTGTAAGACGACCACCATTTTCTCCTGCCAATTTAATTTCAGGTAATATCGCTTCTACTGACTTTTCAAATCCTTTACCTTCAAATAAATCATTCGCGGTATTTAATAAATCCGATCTATAAGCTTTGTTGTTAACATCCATAGGGAACATGCCTGAAGCCTCGCCAATACCGACTACTTTTTCACCAGTTAAGTACCAATGCACATATCCAGCTAACGTTGTTAAATATTCAATTTGATTTATATGGGCTTCTTTATCTAATATAGCTTGATATACATGCGCAATACTCCAACGCTCTGGAATATTAAATTGGAACGCTTCACTTAGTAATGTGGCTGCCTTTGCTGTATTACCATTTCGCCAAGTTCTAAATGGTACAAGTAAGTCTTCATTATGATCAAATGCTAGATAACCATGCATCATACCGCTGATACCAATCGACTTTACTTGTTTTAATGTTAAGTTATGTTTTTCTTTCATTTCTGTTGTCATTGCACTATAACTTTTTTGTAAACCGACCCATATATCATTAATTGAGTATGTCCAATATCCATCTACAAATTCGTTTTCCCATTCAAAATGTCCAGATGCAACTGTATTTAAATGCTGATCAATTGCTACGGTTTTAATTCTTGTAGAACCAAGTTCAATACCAATCGATATATCTTCACTGCTTAATGCTTTCTTCAAACCATCCATTTCCAACACTCCTATTGAAACCGTTTTCAAATACACTTTATAATATTTGTCCGTACATGTCAACATTTATCATTTTATGTCCGTACATGTTTTAAGCTATAAAAAGGCTCAAACCAATAGCATGCATTGATTTGAGCCCGTCGTTATATTTTTTTTACTGAATTACGTTCGATAATATATGTATCGATAAGTTGTGACATTTGTTTTTTATCTGTATCTATCGCGTTAATCATCCATTCTGCTGCTTTTCCACCAAGTAATTCTTGGGGGTGTGACGTTGTAGTCAGATCCATCTCACTCAATTTACTTAGTACTGAGTTATCTTCACCAACCACAGATAAATCGCCTGGTATCTTCACATTTCTCTGCTTCAATCTTTGAATAATCTCGTAAGCAATTTCATCGTTATAACAAACCAAGCCAGTGATATTAATCTTTTTATCACAAATATGCTGGACAATTTGTTCGATGACTTGCGGTTTACTTTCAGTATCAAATGTATAAATATGTTCGCCTTTAAAAAGAATATGATTACTTTCAAAAGCATTAAAATAACCTTTCATTCTTAATTTACCTTGGTTATCGTCTATTTTTGTGATTAAAGCAATATTTTCATGTCCTTGATCTATTAAATATTTTGTTGCTAAATAGCCAGATTTTACATCATCAATTGCTATATAAGGTAAATTCAACTCATCATACTTAGCATTAATCATTAAAATCGGAATATCCCGCTGTTTGAATAATGAATAATAGGACAAGTTCGGGTTATAAACATTACTCTTAGTAGGTTCTATAATAAGCCCCGTCACACCTTGATTCAGCATCATCTCTAAACATTTATGCTCTTCTTCATGATTATTATTCGTACTTGCTAATATTAAAGAATAGCCATGTTTTTTTAATACATTCTCAATGCCCCGAATAATACTCGGGAAAATATAATCCGATAAATAAGTCACGATTACACCTATTTTTTTAGTTTCATTGTTTTGATTTGTATTTAAGTAATTGTAACTCACATATGAGCCAGAACCCTTTTTCTTTTTAATGTATCCTTCTTTAACTAATAAATCCATTGCTTGTCTGATTGTATAGCGACTTAAATTATATCTATTCTGAAATTGCTTTTCTGTAGGTAAGAGCATTCCAACTTGATAGCTTTTGTTAATTATTTTTTCTTTAATTTCGTCCGCTACAATTTGATATTTTGGCTTATTCATAATTGAAAATCTCCTAGTCTCACCAATTTGTCTTAATACCGCATATTATAGCATACGTCATATTTATCCAATGAATCAAATTTTAAGAAAAATTTAATTTGAACGTTGCACATATCACATAATCCTAAGCATTTACGCACCGATTTAAATGTTATATTTTATACTGCCTTCCCTCTTAGAAGACTACTGTCACAACATTTAAATGTCATTCACTAAAATATTTCGACTTATGAATTAACTGTTGTTATATTATAATTAAGAATGAGATATGCGCGAACATATCTCCCTCACAGACCCGTTAAAAGACGGTGGCCGTTTAATTAATTTCAAAATAATATGAGTCTAATGATCGTTAAAACAACCATTAACATTTCATAATCCGTCATCTTCTATCCACTCTTGGAGTAGAAACCAAAGGCATCACCCCATTTTTTATGAGATTAGCCACCTTTATTCCAACCTATCTGTAAAAATATTTACTACATGAACTACGTCACCCTATGTTTTCTTCACTTTTTTTAAAATTATCCCCTCTATATAAAGCGTTTTCATTTTATACATAAGAAATTGATACATTTTACTTTTTACATGGTACGCTATAATCAATAAAAATATTACTTATTATATTAAATGGATAGATTGTATAAGGAGTGTACTTGGATGAAAAAAGTTTCTATCAAAGATGTAGCTAAAGAAGCAGACGTGTCTTTGACTACGGTCTCACAAATTTTAAATAAAAAAAGTAACCGCTTTTCAGAGGAAACAGTAAACAATGTCATTGCTGCTAAAGAGCGGTTAGGCTACTTCCCTAATAAAAATGCGCAACAATTACGCGGTAGCAAAACAAAATTAATCGGTGTGCTATTACCAAATTTAACTAATCCATTCTTTTCTACGATGATGCAAACTATGGACGATTATAAACCAGATGATGTCGATTTATTCTTCTTAACAACAAAAGAAGATAAAATAGAAGAAGGTATTATGCATCTTGTCGAACGAGGCATGGATGGTCTGATTATTGCACAAATGATTAAAAACCCGTCCCGTTTAAATCAATATTTACTAAATCATAATATACCCTACATCGTACTAGATCAAAGTGATGACCATGGATTTACTGATATCGTAAAAACAAATGAATACAATGGTGGTGAACTTGCAGCCGCACATCTAATTGATTATGGTCATACTCACATTTCAATCATTCAACCCTATGATCTTACTAGTAATATGAAAGCAAGAACAGAAGGTTTCATTAAACATTGTAAAACGCATAAGATACCATCGCCTATAATTATCAAAACCCCTTTAAGTAAAGAAGGTGGATTTGCAGCTATCGATGACATAATAAAATCCAAATCTAGTGCCGTTTTTGCAACGAATGATGAGATGGCTATTGGTATTATGCGTGGTCTAGCTGATAAAGGATTTCACGTGCCAAATGATATTTCAGTAATTGGGTTTGATGACATAGACATTGCAAAGTATCTTGTCCCTTCCCTTACAACAGTTGCGCAACCGATTAAAGAAATAGGTGAGGCTGCATTAGCTTTAATTACTCATAAGCTGAAACAAAATGATGCAACTTTACATAACGTTGCTTTACATAATGATTTAATTATTAGAGAAACAACGCAACATTTAAAAAAATAAAATACACATAATATAAGACCAAATGAAACGTCATTGATTGCTTAACTCGATTTAGCAGTAATCAATTTTCAGTTTATCTTCTAGGTCTTATATTTTTTTGCGAAAATGAAAGCGTGTACAAAAATAAGGAATGATGTTATTATGACTTAGTAAAACGTTTTACTAAATCGTTTTACCTAAAAATAATCACTACATAAATATATATAGAGGTGTCTTATGGATATTATAGCAATTTTAATTGGTCTTGGACCATTACTGGGTTGGGGGCTATTCCCTACCATCGCATCTAAATTCGGTGGACGACCAGTTAACCAAATATTTGGTGCAACAGTAGGAACGTTGATTTTCGCATTTTGTTTCGCATTAATTCAAGGTGTGAATTTTCCAACAGGAATGAATCTTATATTTTCATTGATTTCAGGAGTGGGTTGGGGTTTTGGACAAATCATTACATTTAAAGCATTTGGTCTAGTCGGTTCTTCTAGAGCTATGCCAATCACAACTGCATTTCAACTGTTAGGTGCATCATTATGGGGTGTCTTTGCATTAGGAGATTGGCCAGGATTAACAAATAAAATTATCGGCTTCACTGCTCTAATTGTTGTGCTTATTGGTGCATATATGACAGTTTGGAGTGAAAAATCTGGAAAACAATATAGTAAGAAATTAAGAAATGCAGTTATTTTACTACTTATAGGTGAAATAGGTTATTGGGCCTACTCTGCAGCACCTCAAGCAACGAATATCAGTGGTATGGAAGCATTCTTACCACAAGCAATGGGTATGGTGCTTGCTGCAGTCATTTATGCATTTATGAATATGAAACAGGGCAATGCTTTCTTAGAAAAAGTCAGCTGGAAACAAATTATTTCAGGATTTTTCTTTGCATTAGGTGCATTAACATACTTAATTTCTGCACAGTCAGATATGAATGGTTTAGCGACCGGATTTATACTATCACAAACATCGGTAGTATTAGCTACATTAACTGGTATTTATTTCTTGAAGCAGAGAAAAACACCAAAAGAACTTATTATTACGATTATTGGACTTATAATCATATTAATAGCAGCAGCAGTTACAGTATTTATTAAATAAAGTATAGGATGGGAGATTTAATTATGAAAAAAACAAAGGTTTTAAATAGTCATGTTTCACATGCAATTGCAACATTGGGGCATTTTGATTTAATAACGATTAATGATGCGGGTATGCCGATTCCAAATGACGAACAACGTATTGATTTAGCGATTACTAAAGATTTACCACGCTTTATCGATGTTTTAGAGAACATTTTATCAGAAGTTGAAGTTCAAAAAATATTTCTTGCAGAAGAAATTAAAACGCAAAACTCTGAACAACTTAAACAAATCAAATCATTAATTGGTGACAATGTAGAAATTTCTTTTATTCCACACGAAGAAATGAAACAAAATTTAAATCATTCATTAACAAAAGCTAATATTCGTACAGGGGAAACGTCGCCATTTTCAAATATTGCACTTGAATCTAACGTGACATTTTAAAGAAAAAAGGAGAATATACTATGACAAATAAAGTTGTAATTATTGGTTCTACCAATGTAGATAAAATTTTAAACGTAGATCGTTTTGTTAAACCGGGAGAAACGTTACATCTTCAAAATGCGCAAAAAATTTATGGTGGCGGTAAAGGCGCAAATCAAGCACTCGCAACTGCACGCTCAAATGCCCAGACAACTTTCATTTCTAAGATTGGAACTGAAGGTGACGCAGATTTCATGTTAGAAGATTTTGAACAAGCGCATATGAATATAGATTACATCATGACAACAGATACTGCTCAAACAGGTCAAGCATTCATTACAATTGATGCCAATGGACAAAATACAATTTTAGTTTATGGTGGTGCAAATATGGAATTAAATGACACAGATGTAAATAAAGCATCTGACGCAATTGCAGAAGCAGATTACATTATTGCTCAACTTGAAGTGCCTGTTCCTGCGATTATTAGTGCTTTTAAAATTGCTCGTGAAAACAATGTCGCTACCATTTTAAATCCAGCTCCAGCAAGTGAATTGTCTAAGGATTTACTTACTTTAACTGATATTATTGTGCCAAACGAAACAGAAGCAGAATTATTAAGTGGTATTCCAGTTACAGATCGTACATCAATGCATCAAAACGCAGCATACTTTTTATCTTTAGGTATGAAAGTTGTAATTATCACACTTGGTGAACAAGGTACTTATTACGCAACAGCAACTACTGCTGGTTTAATACCTTCGTTTAAAGTGAAAGCAATTGATACAACAGCAGCAGGCGATACTTTTATTGGTGCACTAGCCAGTCGTCTCAATATGACAGACTTTAATATAGAAGAAAGTATTACTTACGCGAATAAAGCAGCTTCTCTTACAGTACAAGTTGAAGGCGCTCAAAAATCAATTCCATTAGAAAAAGATGTGTTGAAAGCTTAAAGATGTACTCCTTCTCTTATGCGTAATAAGTTAGTTCATAATCATTACAAATAAACAAAGCGGTTCTCAGAATAATGAGAACCGCTTTGTTTATTTATTTATATTTATTTACGAGTGCTTTAGGAAGATGACAGTAATCATTAGGGAATCTTGTTAATCTATCTTGATTTTCTTCTGCACTTTTCACGTAATTTGTCAGTGGTAATACTTCTGTTGCAATCAGATGATGGTCTTCAATTGCGTCTATAAACGCTTGTGCCTCTTTTAAATGCTTGGCATCTTCGCTGTATAATCCTGTTCTATATCTCAAGCCAACATCTTCACCTTGCTTGTTTACACTATAAGGATCAATAATTTCAAATAGGTATCCCATTAAGTCTATAACTGTCACTTTTTCTGGATCAAATTTTGTTTTAATGACTTCTACGTATCCATCATATTCACCATCGAGTGTATCTGTAATACCGTTTGCCCTACCACCTTCTGTATCTATTACACCAGGTAAAGTTTTAACAAAAGCTTGTACACCCCATAAACATCCGCCTGCCAAGTATACTGTTTCCATTTACATCTCTCCCTTTTCTACTAACAATTATCAATTCAGTATAGTAATATCCTCATCCATTTGCAATTACTTATAGTTTAGCGTTTTCACAGATGTATGATTGACTTTTTGTTGAAAGGGAACATATTAAAGTAGTACACAAGGAGGAATTACATGCCTAAAGTTGAAGAAAGAATGTTAGAAGATATCGAAGAAAAACCTTCAAGATCACAAAGCGATTTAAGTTCTGAAAAGGAAATGCAGCAAAATGCCTTTGAAAGATTAGGCAAAGATGTCGTAATCATCGAAACTTTAGCAATTATGAACATCATTTTTGCTATAAGTACAATTGGCTTAGTAACTGCACTTGTTTGCACAAATAAAAGGAAATAAATTCATAATAGCTGCTTTCAAAATTTAGAAAGTATAAAATAAATGCTATATACCTATGCTCTTTTCATTTTTTTCACTATTAAAGTGACGACTTTGAGATGAGCATATTTATTTTCTATTTCTTCGAATGTACTTTTCATATATAATAAAAATGTTGCACTAATTTAAATTAATAAATTGAATATTATCCTTTTTTTGTTATAATGCAATAAGGAGAATTTTGTTCTTTTACTCAAAATAATGAGTACGCAAATTATAAATGAAGCATCACATTGCTTCAATACAACCAACCACTTCAACCATAAATTTTATATTAATAATAATGAAAAGAATAGATTAGAGGAGAATCGAATTATGGATTATAGAGTATTATTGTATTATAAATATACAACACTTGATGACTCCGAAACTTTTGCTACGGAGCATTTAGATTTTTGTAAAGATTTAGAACTTAAGGGTCGTATTTTAGTATCTACAGAAGGTATCAATGGTACTGTATCTGGAACAGTCGAAGCTACTAATAAATATATGGAACAGTTAAAATCAGATGAAAGATTTAAAGGAATTACTTTTAAAGTTGATGAAGCTGAAGGACATGCTTTCAAAAAAATGCATGTACGTCCAAGAGAAGAAATCGTTGCACTAGATTTAGAAGATGACGTTGACCCAAGAGAATTAACGGGAAATTACTTATCACCAAAAGAATTTAGAGAAGCTTTATTAGCTGATGATACTATAGTCATTGATGCAAGAAATGATTACGAATATGATTTAGGTCATTTCCGTGGCTCAGTTCGTCCTGATATCACAAGATTTAGAGACTTACCTGATTGGATCAAACAAAATAAAGAACAATTCATGGACAAAAAAATTGTCACTTATTGTACTGGCGGCATCCGTTGTGAAAAATTCTCGGGTTACTTATTAAAAGAAGGCTTTGAGAATGTAGGTCAACTTGAAGGTGGTATTGCTACTTACGGGAAAGACCCAGAAGTAAAAGGTGAATTATGGGACGGTAAAATGTACGTTTTCGATGAACGTATTAGTGTAGAAGTTAACCAAGTTGATAAAACAGTTGTTGGTAAAGAATGGTTCAATGGTGCACCATGCGAACGTTATATCAATTGCAGCAATCCTGAATGTAACAAACAAATTCTTGTATCTGAAGAAAATGAAGTACGTTATTTAGGTGCTTGTTCACACGAATGTGCAACTCATGAAAATAACCGTTATGTAAAAAAACATGATATTAGCGAAGAAGAAAAAGCAGCACGCTTAGAAAACTTCAAAAACCTTGTAAGTCAATAATTTAAAAAAACTGTTATGCATGATGCATAACAGTTTTTTATTTAGCGTTTTACTCGTATTATCAAATTTTTTACTAATCCTTCTATACTACTATTAATAACTTCTATATTTTTGTCATTTATGTTTTTGTCACCATTAAACTAAATGGTTTTCATACCTACATTAAGTGATTCAGTAACATCATTTCTCCAAGAATATCCTACATATATTGTATCCTCAGGTCTAATATTAAGTATATGTGTCACTTTTAAAAAAGTAGCACAATCAGGCTTTTCACTTCCAATATCTTCAGATATAAATATACTATTTTCAAAAACCTTATTTAATTCTAAACGCTCTATTCTATTTGTTTGTTCTAAAATTTTCCCGTTAAGTTAATATACCTATATTCACCCATTTTTTTGAATTCATTAAGGTGATTATTCAATGTTATATTAGGCTTAATATTTTGAATAATCATGTCAAAAAATGCTAAGTCATATTCATGAGCTTCTTTTGCTGTAATATTTTTCTTGAAATGTTTTAAACTTTCTATTAATCGTAGTTGCCCGAGTTCATATAAAGTTATCTCTCCTCGACTATGTTTCAACCAAAATTATGAATTTTAAAGTTTGCTCTCCATATATTTAATTGCTCTATGCGTGCAAACTAAAAATATAGTATGCGCAATGGTCCAACATATATAACCCAAGTATTGAAATTGAAAAATCGGATTAACTGCAATATAAATTAATAATGGATACAATGCTAAAAATGAAATCATTGTAAAAAGTATTGCGATAT
This sequence comes from Staphylococcus sp. NAM3COL9, assembly GCF_001431205.1. Lineage (GTDB taxonomy): Bacteria > Bacillota > Bacilli > Staphylococcales > Staphylococcaceae > Staphylococcus. Next base: position 617,213 of record NZ_LGPC01000016.1, read on the forward strand.
AATAATAATCCCCCCACTTTTTATAAATAAAATAAAGTGAACCATAGAGTGAAATTGTAATACCTACATGAATTAAAAATTCCAAAATAATATTTGAATCATTGTCATTTATTAAAAAGTCTATATTCAATAATAATGCTGTTAAGTACAACGATTTAAATAAATCAAAAAATAAAGTAGTCAAAAATAATATAATTGCTAACGTTAATGCTACGACTAAATGTCCTAAAAGTTTTTTCATAATATCATATTATTCCCTTACACCAATTACTTAATCAACTATCAAAATAAATCTACTTACATATAAAAATCCCTGTTCTACATAAGTAGAAACAGGGATGAGTGTATTCACTTAACTCTATTTTATTTTAATTAGACATTACTGTTTATATTATGCAGTAACCCATTGTGAAGCACCTTCAGATTCGTAAAGATCCATTGCTGCTTGATCTTGTACTGATTCTGGAGCTTCAGTTGGTGATTGACCTTGGTATTGTTCAGGTGCTACTGAATCCCAAGTGCTTTGTAAGAATTGGTATTTACCTGCTGCACCTGATGATGCGTTAACAGCTTTAAGGTCGCCACCTGATTCACGTTCAGCGATTCCTTTCAAATGATCATTAACTTGTACAGATGAACCACTTGAAGCTTCACTTGAGCTTGATTCATTTGAACTGTCTGAAGATTGAGTTGAAGCTGCTTCTTGTTGTGGTTGTTGAGTTTCTTCAGTTTGAGGAGCTGCTTGTTCAGCTGGTTGCTCAGCAGTTGCCTGTTGCGCTTGCTCTTGTTGTGGTTGAGTTTGTTGTTGTCCACTATTAGTTGAAGCTTGTTCTGATGAACCATTTGAACCTTCACCATAGTTCCAAGTATAGTTTGTGCCATCTGATTGGAAGTTATAATTTACGCCATCTTGAGTAAAGTTATGGTTATATGAACCCTCTTGTACGGGTGCTTGATTTAATTGTTCAGAGTTTGATTGAGCTTGTTGCGCTAAGTCTGCATTGTCGACGCCTTGTTCTGAAGCGTCAGCTGAATTTCCTGCTGCTGCTCCTGTTACGCCTAATCCTACTGCTAAAGTTGATGCAATTACTGTTTTTTTCATTATTAATAATCCTCCTAAGAGATAATTTTTATAGTTTTAAAATTAATTCGTAATTTCAATCATCTCCATAGACGATTTACTTTCCTCAATTAATTTACAAGTTCTACTTTAACATCTATAAATAGCTTGTGGGTTACAGTGAAGTTAAAAAAACAATCACCTTTTTACACTCCCATTACACTAAAAACCTTAATAATTGCAAAAAATTTCAATCAAATTCCTTTCATGATAGTTCATAAATAGAACACTTAGCTTTAACTCTATGTAACCTCTATGTAATTAGTGTGACAACGATGTATATTTACACCAATAGTATATACTTACTTTTCACTTTAATTTATTTTCATTTCACGTTATTTTAAATGAATTATTTTTTATTCCTAAAATATATTTATGATATTGAATTTATTTCAAAATATGATAATATACTATGTTGATATATTTTTAGTTGTTTTTTAATACTGCGTACTAACTATGTAATTCATTAAATTAATTTGGAGGAGTTCAATGTTTATCAATGTCCTTTATGAGGATAATCATTTACTTATGGTCGAAAAACCGATTAACATACCAGTACAGGCAGATGACTCAAAAGATGAAGATTTATTATCTATGCTAAAAGATTACATTAAAGAAAAATATAATAAACCAGGGAAGGTTTATCTTGGCTTAGTACATCGTCTTGACAGACCTGTTGGTGGTGCTATGGTTTTTGCTAAAACATCCAAAGCTGCATCTCGTTTATCAAATGAATTAAGAAAACAAAACTTTAATAGAACATATTTAGCAGTTGTTCATGGTGCACCTGCAAAAAAACACGGTGAACTTAAAGATTATCTCTGGAAGGATCGTAATAAAAACATCGTACATGTGGTAGATTCAAATAAAGAAGAAGCAAAACAAGCTATCTTAGACTACAAGATGATTCATAATGCTGAAAAGAAAAGTTTAGTCGAAGTACAATTACGAACTGGACGTTCACATCAAATTAGAGTGCAATTTGCAAATCAAAATTTACCATTATATGGAGACCAAAAATATGGGCAACATATGAATAAACCTGGCCAACAAATTGCTTTATGGGCATCGCAGCTTAGCATAAAACATCCGACTAAAGATGAAATCATATCTGTAGAATCGATTCCAAGCGAAGACATCTGGTCACATTATTTGTAATGCTTGCATTGTATTCATACTATACTTACATTTCCCCGGAAATATTTAAACAACAAAAAAACCTGCCTCTATAATATAGAAGCAGGTTTTGAATACTTTATTTAAAATTATTAATTATTATTGTTTGAATTATGCAGTAACCCATTGTGAAGCGCCTGCAGATTCGTAAAGATCCATTGCTGCTTGATCTTGTACTGATTC
>NZ_LGPC01000016.1:620142-720919 GCF_001431205.1 Staphylococcus sp. NAM3COL9
AGAAGTTGACTCTTGTTGTGGTTGTTGCGTTGCTTCAGTTTTTGGTGCTTCTTGTTGTGCTGGTGCTTCTTGTTGTGCTGGCTCAGATGCTTGTTCAGCTGGTGCTTCTTGTTGTGCTGGTGCCTCAGCTGAACCTTCAGTTGATCCTCCACCAAAGCCCCAGCTAAAGTTTGTACCATCTGATTCGAAGCTATAGTCTGTACCGTTATAATTAAAGTCTATGTTATATGAACCATCTTGAACAGGTGCTTCATCTAATTGCCCTGGATTTGATTGAGCTAATTGTGCTAATTGTGCTTTGTCTACATTTTGTTCTGCAGCGTCAGCTGAATTTCCTGCTACTGCTCCTGTTACGCCTAATCCTACTGCTAAAGTTGATGCGATTACTGTTTTTTTCATTATTAATAAATCCTCCCAAAAGATAATTTTTATTTTTTATATGGTTGAATTTCAATTGTTGAATTAAAAGATTATATACTGCTTCAACCAACTCACAAATAATACTATAACATCCATAAAATGTTTGTAGGTTACAGTCAAATTAAAATATACGTATGTTCTTTACATCTAAATTACAGTGAAAAAGTTACAATTAATGGCAAAAAGTAACGAAAAGCTTTCATGAACGTCCATAAACTGATTATTTCGAAATATAAACACGTAATACTTATGTAATTTGTTTGTCGATTGTGTACAATTCCACTTTATTTTTCTATTTGCAATTTATTAGAAATCGTATTTATACCTTTTTTAGGTGATATTTTATATCAATTTAACTAGAAATCATGCAAAATAATTAGATATCAAATTAAACAGCCATTCAAATCCTCATAATTTGAACGGCTTTTTAGATACTACTATTTAGATAATGCTATTTTAATATGCGCTAAGTGATGTTCTTCATGCCAAGATAGTTTTGCAACTTTTTTAGCTACGGTTATTTCGCCACTATCTTTTAGCGTAAATGTTTGTGCTAATTGAGCTTCATTTAAATTATTAGCAATTGCTACGATACGTTCATTCATACCTTCTAGCATCTTAATCGAGCTTTCTATAGGTAAATCGTTATCTGGCAACATTACCCATTCATCTTGAATAAACGCTGGTACTATTGGATTATTATCAGTGAGCGCTAACTTCAAACGCTGATACATATTTAATTGCGAGTCAGCAATATGATGTACAAGTTGACGCACTGTCCAACTCCCTGCACGATACTTTGCATTCAATGCTTCATCATCTAGCGTGTCTACAGTTTCTCTTAAGCGTTCAGTATAACCTTCTATTGCTTTCGCCCATTTTTGAATATCATCTAATGTTACTTTATCTGGAATTTCTAATTCACCTATTGGAAACCTTACATCCATTTAATCACCTTATCATCATTTATTTAAATTCAAGCACATTGTCTCTATATCACTATTATTCTCTGTCTCTTTATAATTAAACATTTTATAAAATACACGAAATTTTTTCAGTTATTGTAATGTAGGTTCTCATCCTTTTCTTTATATTTCCTGCTTAACAAAAGGCATTTTAAAGTAATACCACCTGAGGTAAACGAAATATCTGGAGTCAAACAACTGATCAAAAAACAATTACATGAAATGGGCCCTGTCACTGCTAAAGAATGGCGTCTCATCGCTATTTCAATTGCATCACTTTTACTTTGGTCTACAGAAAAATTGCTGCATCCGATTGACTCATCTTCTATTATTTTATTAGCACTAGCAATCATGTTGCTCCCTAAAATCGGTATTATGACATGGAAAGAAGCTGAATCGTGTATTCCTTGGGGAACGATTATTGTATTTGCTCCTTAGGTAATGTGTTATTAAAAACAACTGCTGCACAATGGTTAAGTGACCAAACCTTTGGGCCTGTCGGCCTCGAACACTATCCATTAGTGATGACGATTGCTTTAATTTATTTGTTTAATATATTAATTCATTTAGGTTTTGCAAGTGCTACAAGCTTGGCCTCTGCATTGATTCCAGTATTCATTTCACTTACGACGACCTTAGATTTAGGAGAACAGTCTATAGGCTTTGTACTCATACAACAATTTGTAATTAGCTTCGGCTTCTTACTTCCTGTGAGTGCGCCACAATCTATGTTGGCATATGGTACGGAAACATTTACCGTTAAAGTTTTCTTGAAAACAGGTATCCCCATCACTGTCATTGGTCACTTAATCATCATATTATTTAGCTTCACTTACTGGCAATGGCTAGGTTTAATTTAATCACTTTTAATTCTCTCTAAAAAAAAGCGAACGTACAATGATTAAAATTGAGCGTTCGCTTATATTTTCATATCTATTTAAATCACTTGCCTACATCTAATTAAATGTTTTTCCAAAACCTACAATGATATCTTTATATTGATCTAATGATTCTACTACGGCGTATTCACCATCACCATGCCACGCATCACCAGAAGGTCCGAATTCAATTGCTGGTACATCAAATCTTGAAAAGTATCTTGTATCAGCAAAGCCATGTTGTCCAAAAATATTAGCTTCTTTATCACCAGTTACAGATTTGATTTCTTTTACTAGTTGTTGAATATAAGGATTATCAATTTCATTTTTCACACTAGGACCTGACATATGCACAGATATTTCATCCTCTGTCACACCTTTAATTTGTTCTAGAATGTCATCTTTATCTTGATTAGGTAAATAGCGAATATCAATGGAAAGTATACATGCATCTGGTACTTTGTTGTAAACCTCACCACCAGAAATTTTAGCTAGATTGATTGAAGGGCCATCAAAGATATCTGTTGATTGTTTCGCAAACGGTAAGTCAATTATTTTTTCGTATACTTCATATGCTTTTATAATGGCATTGTCACCTTCCCAGGGTCTACTACCATGTGCTGACTCACCATTGAATTGGATATCAAATTGTAAAAGTCCTTTAGATTGATAGCCAATTCCAATTTGAGTCGGTTCAGCACAAATCACAAAATCACCTAAATAGCCTTGATCTGTTAGATAAGCAGAACAATTATGGCCACCAATTTCCTCGTCTGTGACTAATTGAAGTTGAACACTTGTATCACCTAGATCAGCATCTTTAAGTTCAGTCATTGCAACCATAAATGAAGCGACACCTGCTTTCATGTCCGCAGAACCGCGTCCATAAATTTTGCCATCTTTAATTTCAGGTTCAAATTGTGCTTCTTTACCGCTTACCACATCAACATGTCCATTTAGAATGAGTCGCTTACTACCTTCCCCTACATTACAAATAAGCATCTTATAATCATTGTTAGTTATAATTTCAGGTTTGAGTCCTTGTTCTTCCAACCACTCTTTACAATAATCAATGGTTTCATTTGCAACTTCTTGATCAGAGCTATCAAAAGTAATTAGTTTTTGTAATAAATCCAACGTTTTGCCCATTCAATCTACCCCCTATGCTTATTTGTGCAAAGTATAGTACATTATCTGAATATTGACAAGATTCAAAAATTTTAGTAATATTTGTTTAACACGAAATTGAAAAGGGTTTCAGAATTTTACTTTTAGTTTTTCCAAGTGAATAACAACTAAGCAAAGGCGCTTATATCTCAATCAACAAAATTGAGTATATAGGCGTCTTTTTGCATATTAAGGGGAGATTATATGACGCGTAATTTAAATTATAACTGGGTAAACGGTGAAACAGTTGAAACAGACCATACCATCGACATCGTTAACCCGGCAAATGGAAATACCATTGGCAAAGTACCAAGTGTAACTGAAGAAATCGTACAACAAGCAATTGATAGTGCGACCACTGCTTTTGAAACATGGTCGAATTATACTGCTGAAACAAGACAAGGTTATTTAGAACAATGGGCAGCTAATTTATTAAATAAACAAGAAGAGCTCGCAACGATTATGAGTGAAGAACAAGGCAAACCTTACGCAGAAGCTTTTGGTGAAGTCGGAGTTTGTGCAAAATTCATTCGTTGGTTTGCTGAAGAAGGCAAACGTATTTATGGTGAAGTCATTCCACCTTCATCAGATAATCAACGCATCTCAGTCACGAAACAACCTGTAGGCGTTTGTGGCTTGATTACCCCATGGAATTTTCCTGGCGCAATGGTTGCACGTAAAGTTGCACCTGCATTAGCTGCTGGATGTACTGTAATCGTCAAACCATCAAGTGAAACACCAAGAATTGCAATTGCCATTTTCGATGAATTAATGGCAACTGGCATTGATAAAGGGGTAGCAAATATTGTTACTGGTAGTTCTTCACTAATATCAGACAAATTGTTCGAGGACAAACGTGTTAGAAAAATGTCATTCACAGGCTCAACACCAATTGGTAAGAAATTGATGAGCAAAGCTTCTGATCAAGTCAAACGCATCTCACTCGAACTCGGGGGCAATGCACCAGCAATTGTGTTACCTGATGCCGATTTAGATAATGCTGCAGACGCTATCGTTGATAACAAGTTCGAAAATAGTGGTCAAATGTGTAATGGCATCAACGTTGTACTTGTACACAAAGATGTTAAAGCAGAGATGACACAGAAAATTATCAAACGTGTAAAAACAATTAAAGTTGGTCCTGGTGATCAAGAGGATACTCAAGTAGGACCACTGATTAATCAAAAAGCGATTGATAAAGTTGAACACTTAGTTGCTGATGCTATCAAAGAAGGTGCTCAAGTTGAAACTGGTGGAGATAAAGCTGACATTGCTACATCAGCGCTCTTCTATCAACCTACTGTCATTACAGGTGTGGAGCGAACAATGGCTATTGCACAAGAAGAAATATTTGGCCCTGTCGCACCGATTATTACATTCGAAGACGAAGATGAAGCGATTGATATTGCAAATGCTTCACCATATGGTTTAGCCGCTTACTTCTTTTCAAATAATATCAATACGGTTTATAAAATTAGTGAAAAACTGGAGTTTGGCATGATTGGTGTCAACGGTACTCAATTAAGTGTGCCTCAAGCACCATTTGGTGGTATTAAAGAAAGTGGTATGGGTCGTGAAGGCAGTCACTTTGGATTAGACGGGTTCTTAGAATTGAAATATATTTCATTATCTTTACTTAAATAAACTAATAAGGGGTTGTCATATATGAATAACAATATTAAAGGCAAAAAAGTAACTGGAGATATTACAAAGGAACAATTGCTTGAATTAGTTAAATCTGACGATATAGATACACTCATCATGGGCTTTTGTGATATGCAAGGCCGTTTAATGGGGAAACGAATTACGGGGGATTTCATTTTAGAAAATGATATATCTGATGGTACACATTTTTGTAACTACTTATTAGGTACAAACTTTGAAATGGATACGAACGATAATTTTGAATTTATGAACTGGGACAAAGGTTATGGTGATTATTTAGCTGTACCTGACTTGAATACGCTAAAAGTTGTGCCTTGGTTAGAGCATACTGCGATGGTCTTTTGTGATGTGTATGCTGTAGATGGCAGTGAACCGATTGCAATTGCACCACGTAACATTCTAAAACAACAAATTGATAAAGCAGAAGCACAAGGCTTGTCACCACATATGGCAAGTGAACTTGAATTCTACTTATTCAATAATTCATTTGAAGATATTTCAAAACAAGGATATGACAATTTAGAAGCTGCCGGCCATTTAAATGAAGATTATAACTTGCTACAAGGTAGTAAGAATGAGCCAATTTATCAAGAAATAAGAAACCAAATGCACTTAATGGGCATTACTATCGAATCTTCAAAAGGTGAAGCGTATAAAGGGCAACACGAAATCAACTTAAAATACTCAGACGCCTTAGATGCTGCCGATCAACATATTATGTTCAAACATGGTATGAAAGAAATCTGTATTCAAAATGACAAATCCGTAACATTCATGGCTAAACCTTACGAAGCATGGACAGGTTCAAGTGGTCATATTCATTTAAGTATGATGAAAAAAGGCACAAAAACAAATGCTTTCTATGCAGGTGATGATGCAAAAGAACCAAAATCTGAAACGATGAAACATTTCTTAGCAGGTATCATTAAATTTACGAGAGATTTTTCATTAATGTTTGCACCTTACGTAAACTCTTATAAACGTTTTGCACCTAACTCATGGGCACCGGTAAGTATTGCATGGAGCCAAGACAATCGTTCTGCCGGTTACCGCGTTGTAGGTGAACAAAACGCATTACGCTTTGAATCACGTATTTCAGGTGCAGATATGAATCCATACTTAGCTTACTCTGCTTTAATTGGTGCAGGTTTATATGGTATCGAAAATAAAATCGAACTTACTGAAGAGCTCGTTGGTAATGCTTATGAACAAGATAATATCGACCGTATTCCATCATCGTTACACGAGGCAATCTTAACTTGGAAAAATAGTGATGTTGTAACTAAAGTCCTTGGTGAAGATGTCGCGAATCATTATTTAGAAGCTGCACAATCAGAGCAAAATGACTTCGATTCTTTCGTAACAACTTGGGAACGTTCGCGTTACTTCGAACAAAGCTAAATATACTACTGAGGAGGAAAACGATTATGAGATTACAAGACAAAGTATGTATTATTACAGGTGCTGGCGGTGGCATGGGTAAAGTAGCTTCACAAATGTTTGCAAATGAAGGCGGTAAAATCGCGGTATTCGAAAGAGATGAACAAGCCGGTCAAGCGACTGTAAAGGCAATCAAAGATAGCGGCGGAGAAGCTTCTTTTTTCAAAGTGGATATTGCCAATGAAGTCAATGTTAAAAATGCAGTTGCTGATACAGTTGAAGCTTATGGAAAAATCGATGTTTTATATAATAATGCTGGCGTCATGCCAGAAGCAGATAACTCTGTCGTCAATACAAGCGAAGATGTATGGGACTTAGTGATGAATATTAATGTTAAAGGGATTTTCTTTATGACGAAATATGTGATTCCTGAAATGGAAAAAAACAACTCTGGTTCTATCATAAATATAGCTTCATTTGTAGCTGAAATGGGTTGTTCAGTACCCCAAGATGCTTACACCGCTTCAAAAGGTGCGGTCGTATCTTTAACGAAATCATTAGCAATTCAATTCCGTCCTAAAGGGATTCGCACAAATGCAATCAGCCCTGGTCCGATTGAAACACCTTTATTAATGGAATGGTTAGTTGCAGATGAAGAAGCTAAAAATGCGAGATTAAATAGACAACCTACTGGTAGATTTGGCAAACCTGAAGATATTGTAAACGCCGCATTATACTTAGCATCAGAGGAGTCAGATTGGACAAACGGTGCAAACATGAATGTAGACGGTGGTATCACTGCAAACTACTTCTAATAAATGTCTCAGTCTCCACATTTATATAAGCAGTAGCGATCAGATAGCTAATCACCCTTGTGGGAGCGAGAATACAAAATCAAATTCTACATTTTGATTTTGTATTTCCGCTCCCTTTTACTGTGTTCTAAATAAATATCATGACGTGTTTCTTCTATTATATATGGCATTTAGTTTAATAACATTGTAAGTATATTTACCCAATATGTACTGCAACACATAAAAACAGGGTTGGCACCTCAGTGCCAACCCTGTTTTTTCAGTTTATTTATCCAAATATTCATGCTCTCCAATGATGCCTGCACGTCTATCAATTGCTTCCAATTTCCTCGCTTTCGGTATACATAGAATGTAAGCAAAGCATATTGCTATAACACCCGCACTCAATTTACCAATTAATACGGCTGGTATGAGCGTCGGTTGGAAATTTGCCGTATATGACAAGTGATCACCTAATAAGAATGCACTACAGACACCGAATGCGATATTCAACACTTTATCTTTAGGTGGCATATCTCTTACTAACTTGAGCATTGCTAGGATATTAGCAATCGTAGCGATAAACCCAGCACTACCTACTTCACTGAGCCCTACTTTACTACCAACACTATGCAGGCCTTTAGAGAAGTACTTACGTATTAGGTACACCATTGGGAATGCACCCGATAACATGATAGCAATATTCCCTGCATTCTCTAACGCCCTAAAATTATCTTCACTATCTGCCATAATTGGATCGAAGCCCCAGACTCCAAACACTGTTGTGAATAATCCTGTAAATATTTCTACTACAGAAAATACAAAGACCAATTTAATACAAGAATCTAGTATTTTACCAAAGATAATAAAGATTTTAATCATAATATCTGAGAAGAAATACAGTCCAATCGCTGTTACTACTACAAAAATAATTAACGGTAATAAGTTGATGAACACAGTGGATAAGCTAATTTGGAAAACATGTGTTGCTGCACTCGTTGTATCAATAACTGTACGTATTTTTGTATGACTGAATAAAATAATTACCGTGGAAATAAATACACCAAAAGGAATGGCCAACAAACCTGATAGAATACCTAAAGCCATGTATTTATGATCACGCTTATCAAGCATTGGTAGACCAAGTGGAATTGTGAACACGATTGTGGCACCAGCCATAAAACCAACAATCATTGCCATAATCCAACCTTCATAGCTATCCTTTAATACATCTGCGAGTTGATATCCCCCCATATCTGTCGCAAGTATTGATGTTGCAGCTATAGCGGGATCCGCACCAATTTTATCAAAAAGTGGTCCAAAGAATTTCTCTATAAACTGCGATATAAATGGAATAGAAGCCATAATACCTGCTGAGTTCGCAAAGATAGGTCCGATGGTATAGATACCTTCCATAAATTCCTTCCCTATACCTTCATTCGCATTCCGAATAGCACCAAAAGCACCTAACACTGCACATACCATAATAATGTAAATAATCACTGTACCAATATGTTCCAAAATAGTTCCTCCCATTTTATGAGCTATAAAAAACAAAAGGGGCCTATTTGATTAATTCAAATAAGCACCTTTGCTTGATTATATTCACTTGTATTGTAATGCTGTTACCCCAATTGTTTAATGATTGCCGAAGCTTCTTTTTCAATAGCTATCTGGTTATCCATACTATTTCTCCTAAGCTTTTGATAAGCTGCTTCTTCGGTTAAATAAAGTTGCCTCATTAGTAAGCCTTTTGCCTTTTCTATACGTTTTCGATGTTCCATTTGCAAATGTGTATCGCTCACTTCTTGCTTAAGTTTACCCATACTATCAGATTGTGACATTGCAATTTCAATAGCTGGTAATAATTGGGACTCAGATATAGGTTTAATGATATAACCTACGATATTTTGTTGCTTAGCTTCTTCAACATACTCACAATGACTATATGCTGTCAGGATAAGTATCGGAATATCATGTTTCTTGCCAATAATTTTACTAGCTTTTAAACCATTTAACTTCGGCATTTTAATATCCATGACAATTAAATCTGGCCGAAATTGATCTGCAGCTTCAATTGCTTTTTCTCCATTACCCACTTCTGCGACGACATTGTAGTTTGCTTCCCCAAGCATTTCTACTATATCCATTCGGACAATCGCTTCATCTTCAACTACCATAATAGATTTCATCTCAATCCACCCCTTTGTGTTGAAATTCAACTTTACCTATTGTTCCAATTGAATTACGGCCAATGTTAAACGTGCCTTCCAAATCATTTTCTGCTATAGTAGTAACAATTTTCAAACCAAATGATGGTTGAAAAGCACTCTCTTCTTCACCCGTATCTTGAACTTCAAGCTTTACGGTATCCGAGTCAGTATCGTAAGTTAGCGTTACGCTTATGATACCCTCTGTCTGATTGTTGAATGCATGTGTTAAACAGTTCGTAATTAATTCATTCGCAATCAATGCGACTGAGACTGCAATATTAGATACTAAATTAATATGTTCACCTGTCTGATATGTGATATGTAAGGTTTTATTCGATGATTCGTTATAAACGACCATGTTACCTATCTTTTTAATCAATTTATCGATATTCACCGTATCTGTCGATGATTCATCTAGAATGACTTCATATACAGATGCGATACTTAGAATACGATTTAAACTTTCTTGGAAATATTTTTCACTACCATTTGGCAAACCGCGTCTCATCTGTAAACGCAATAAACTTGCTACCGTCTGTAAATTATTCTTCACACGATGATGTACTTCTCTAATTGCTACAGATTTAGAAATGAGTTCGCGTTCCTTTTCTTTCAAATCCGTAATGTCTTTCAACAGTATTAAATGACCTGTCATTACGCCTTCTTCAAGTAACTGAATACATTTCACTTGAAAGTAGTGTCCTTTAAGCTCACGTTCTTCAATTGTAATAACACGGCCATCTGTAAGCATGTCTTTAATGCTCGGAAATAATGTCACGAAATTCAATCCCGCTTCACAATCAATGTCCACTAAATCTCTAACCATTGTCTCACCAGCTAAATTATAGTAGCGGACGTCTAACGCATTGTCTAAATCAAACAAACTTTCTTCAATCATATCCGGTACAAAAATTGGGTTATCACTATTTTGTGAGACGATGTCACTTAATGTTGTTGTCGCTTGGGTCAAAGCTCTTAATCGTTTTTCTTCCATTACTTTGTTGCTCACATCTATTTCCATAATCAACGTACCAACAATGACATCTTCCAATTTAATTGGTGTAACACTTTGTTCTACGACTTTACCTTCTTGAGTGATTGCACGATGTTGTGCAAAATCATCTCCTTCCAATACTTGGAATACAGCGGGTTCAAATTTTTCATACACATTTTCACCAATGACTGAACCTTGATATAAACCCTCGTCATTTGTAGGTATGGCCTCCGCTACTACTATAACTTCTCGCTCTTTTTTAGTAGGACAATCAATAAACACATTCGCCCTATTTAAATCAGCAATCATTTGTAAATGATCAGATACTTCTACGATATGTTGTGTAGCCTGTGGTGTTAAACTTGTATGCGTTTTACATAAATTTTTCACTTCGTTGATAGTCATCATTCCAAACTTAGTTTTGCGAATATTTAGATTTCTTATATATATAACTACCATTATGAAATTTTGACGATTATATGTCAATGTAAAATGAAATGATTTGAAAAATTTATAGTAATTTTTCATCATTATTACTTAGTCTCGCTTATTCTACATCGCACTTTTATATGGCGAATATATGTGTTGCTTTAAAGTTCGTATAATTAAAACGGGAGCGGGATAGGAAATAAAAATTTGATTTCCTATCCCGCTCCCACAAGACTCCCTATAAACAGGCTCGGTTGTAAATTATTTATTCATCTAACTGCATATATACGATATGTGTTCTTAAATATTCTTCTAAGCCATGCTTACCGTCTGCTCCACCAATACCTGATTGTTTTACGCCTGCATGGAAACCTTGAATTGCTTCAAAGTTTTCTCTATTTATATATGTTTCACCGAATTCTAATTTTTCTACTGCTGTAAATGCTTTTTGGATATGCTCTGTATAGATAGAAGATGTTAAGCCGTACTTACTGTCATTTGCTAATTCAATTGCTTCTTCAAAAGCATCAAATTCAACAATTGGCAACACGGGTCCAAAGACTTCTTCTTGAACAATATCCATACTATTTTCACAATTTGTGATGATTGTAGCTGGATAGAAGTAACCTTGTTGCTTAGGTATTTCTCCACCACATTTAATTACGCCACCTTGTGCTTCAGCTTTTTTAACATGGTTATGCACACGCTCTTGAGCCTGCTTATTAATTAAAGGACCCATGTCGTAATTATGTTCTAACGTATTACCAAAACGAACTTCGCTCATTTTTTGAACTAATCGTTGTGTGAATTTTTCACTTATATTGGAATGTACATACACTCGTTCAGCACAGTTACACACTTGACCCGTATTAATAATACGAGAATCTATAATATATTGAACTGCTTTATCTAAATTAGCATCTTCTAAGACAATTGCCGGTGCTTTACCACCCAATTCTAAATTAATTTTAGTTACATTTTTACTTGCAGCTTCCATTACTTTTTTACCTGCTGAGACACTACCAGTAATAGAAACGAGTGCGACTTTACTATTACTCGCAAGCTCATTACCTACCACACTACCTTCACCATTCACTAAATTAAACACGCCAAGTGGTAAGCCAATTGAATCTAAGATCTCAGCGAATATTTGGGCATTTATAGGCGTTTCTTCTGAAGGTTTAATTACAATTGTATTTCCAGTAATAAGTGCTGGCGCTGTTTTGCGTGCAATTAAGAAGAATGGGAAGTTCCATGGCAAAATACCTGTTGTTACACCCAGTGCTTTTTTGTACATTAGAATATGTTCCTTCTTACGATCACTCTGTATGATTTCCCCTTCATATCTTCTTGCCCATTCTGCCATATAATCTATATAATCTGCTGTAAAAAATGCTTCCGTTTTCGCTAAATCATATGTTTTACCGCCTTCTTGCATAATCACTTTGGTAATTTCTTCACTACGTTCTCGAATACCGGCTGCAATTTTTTTAAGGTAGTTGCCTCGTTCAATTGCTGGCAGTTCACTCCATTTAATTTGGGCTTTATCTGCATATTCGATAGCTTCTTTAGTATCTTGTTCTGAACCCTTGTGTAATTTTGCAATTATTTCTTCTGTTGCGGGATTTTTCACATCAATTGCGTCTTCCATGTTTTTTTCAACAAATGAACCGTTAATATAATCTTTAATATTTATCATATTTTACTCTCCCCTTCATGAATCATAGTATTTGTTTCTGGTGTAATACTTAAGCTACTATTTGCACTTTTTCCATATCTTTCACGCTCAATCTGTTCTAAAGTCTTACCTTGTGTCTTAGGTGTGAGTACAATGCCAATGACTGCGTGAATAACTAAAAATAAAATCATAATTATTCCAGTAATTTTGAATCCAAGTGATGCTAACATTGTAGGCAACGCAAATGTATATACTGAGATTCCTACTCGTACTATGAAGTACATCAAACCTTGTGCTCCTGCACGATAGCGTGTTGGAAATAGTTCGCTTGTCCATAATGCATAAAAGGCTTGGGCACCTATACCAGCTGCTGACCCCCACAATAAAACAAATAAAATCAATGATATCCAGTTCATTGGTGCAAAGGTCAATATAATCCAAGCTACAATTCCCATCGTTGCACCAATACTAAATAATAACCTTTGACTGATACGGTCCCCTAATTTCATAAATCCAAAGTAAGTCGTAATCACTGTACACAACCATAAAATCGCTTGTAAAATGTTGGCTTGGGCACCGCTCAGACCACCCACGCTTTCATAAATGAAGGGCATAAAGTATCCCATTGCCCCAGACGTTAAATTCCAGAATAAATAAATTCCTATGAGTAATAACATTGCTTTTAGATTTACTGGGTTAGTAAATAATTCTTTAAAAGCTGATGTCTTTTTAACATTAAATGAAGCTTCTCTTTGTTCTTTTTCCTTCTCTTCTTCCCAAATTTTAGATTCTTCCATACCTTGTCTAATCCACCACGTAACACCCGCAATGATAAACAAATGTAGAAAAATTAATCTTGAGCCTAATAATCCTAATGGCGCTAACATAACTGCTAAAGTAAAAGTAATTGCTGGTCCAATAGACCATGCTAATTGTGCAGTTCCTACACGTTTTGCTCTTTCTTTTTCTGGCGCTTCTTCTGCAATATATGTCCAAGCTACAGGTACCCCTATACCTACAGCTATACCAACAATGATTGTACCTGTGAGTAACATTGATAAATTAACAGAAAACATGATAATTAAAATACCTACCATGTACAATAATAGATCGTATTTAAAGATAAATTTTCTACCTAATTTATCTGTTAATGGACCACCGATTAATGCACCAATTGCTGCACCTAACGCGTTCGCACTTAATGCACTCAGTAACCCCATCTGCCAATTATCAATGTTTAAATATGCTTGCCAGAGTGATAAACTACTCGCCGCTGCAATAATTGAACCCGCTTCTATATAATTGGCCATCGCAACTGCAATTGTTGCAAGCCAGCCATTTGTCTTTTTAGGTTTTAAACTCATAACCTCATCCCCATTTTTCGTTTATTTCAAATAGAACATCTCTCTCAATTCAGTTGATTTAGGACTGTTATCTTCATTCACTTGCATAATATCGGCCATGTAGTCCCACCATTTCCGACAAATCGGATTTTGTGCCATACTGTCATATGCTGTTTTATCTTTAACATCAAGTACTGAAAATAACTCTCCAGTGTCTTCATTTAGAAAAATACTGTAGTCATGCACACCGCTCTCTTTTAATAACTGTTTCGTTTCAGGCCATAGTGCATCATGTCTATGTTTATATGCATCATAAGAATCTTCATTGACATACATCACCGTTGCGATTCGCGTCATCTATCTCACCTCAACCTCTAAGTAACCTTCTTTAGGTTCAACATTAAATCCTTGAGCTAACTCCCATAAATTCTCATCCGAAATCGTTTGTTTAATACCACCTTGTGCTTGCGCATACGTATATACTTCAGCTGCTTTTTCAATGGTTTCAATCAGACCAAACACTTCGTCTAAATCATGACCAGCTCCTAATACACCATGAAATGGCCAAATAACAGATCTTTGCTGTTTCATTTTTTCTGAAGTGAGTTGCCCTATTCGTTCTGTTCCAGGTACCACCCAAGGGATAATACCAATTGCATCTGGAAATACAACAAGACATTCCGTACACATTTTCCATAATGTTTTCGTAAACGCCTTTTCATCTAATTCATGCGTATACGTCATCGCAATCGTGTGTGTGGCGTGACAATGCATAATAACGCGGTGTGTAGCATCAACTTCTAAACGTTGGATATGATTCATTAAATGAGTTGGCAATTCACTTGTTGCTACTGCATCGTTCACAAAGCCCCATAAAATGTTATAGCTTTTACCATCTGCTGCAATTTTAATTAAACCTAATGCATCTTGTGGATCGTCTATAATATTTTTGAAGTATTTTCCTGTACCAGTGACAAGAATATATTTGTCCGCTAATGGAAGCACCTCAAATGGCAGACTTACGTTTCTAATATTTCTGCCGTCTTCTGATAAATACGGTTGAACCTTGGGAGCATCTAATATCCAAGATATGTTGCCTCCGTTACGTTCGTCCCAACCTTTGTGATACATTAAATGTGTAATCTTAGATAATTCTTTAACCGCGGGAGAATCTACAAAGTTTTCCAATTAAATTCCTCTTTCCTGTAAAATATTTTCTTCGTATTTTTTAATCGGCTCATACCAATCCAATCCTGGTTCAGCATCGTTTCTGCTACAAAATTCATTCCATATCGCGCCAAACGGATACATCTTCATTTCTTCTTGTAACGCTAAACGTCTTGTAAAGTCACCACTCTGTTCAACTTCTTTTAATTCATTAATAGGATCTAATAACGCTTTAAGGAATGCTTTTTGCATATTTCTAGTACCAATAACCCATGCAACCACTCTATTAATAGATGCGTCAAAGAAATCTAAACCAACTGTTGTACTCTTGAGTAAATCGTTATAAATGAGTTCTTTAGCTATTTCATTCAATTCGTCATCCAATGTAACAACGTGATCGCTATCCCATCTTACTGGTCTAGAAACATGTAAACTTAAACCTTTTGTAAATAAATTGAGTGCCGATAATTTGTTAGACACTACTTCTGTTGGATGATAATGTCCGGCGTCTAGTAATATTTGTTTATTTCTTGTTAAGGCATAACCCATATAAAATTCATGAGAACCCACAACATAACTTTCAGAACCAATACCAAACAATTTACTTTCTAATGTATCGATATTGTACCTTTCATCTATTTCTTCTTTAAAAATTTCATCCAAACTCTCCATCAAACGTTTCCTAGGTGTTAAACGATCTACTGGCGTGTCTTTATAACCGTCCGGCACCCAAATATTCGTTGTTGAGGGCTGTCCGAGTTCTTTACCAAAATATTCACCGATTTTTCTAGATTTCTTACAATGTTCTATCCAAAAGTCTCTAATTGATTTATCCGGATGCGCTAATGTAAAGCCATCTTCTGACTTCTCATGACTGAAGCATGTTGGGTTAAAATCTAATCCCAATTCATTCTCTTTTGCCCAACGAACCCACTTTTCAAAATGCTTTGGCTCTATTTCATCTAAATCGATTGCTTCTTCAGATTCGGCATAAATACCATGTAGATTAATTTTATGTTTTCCTGGAATATGCTTTAATGCTTCTTCTAAATCACTTCTGAGTTCTGCTCCATTGCTTGCTTTACCTGGATGATTACCAGTGACTGATATACCTCCTGATAATTCTTGGTTAAAAAGAAACCCTTCTACATCATCCCCTTGCCAACAATGAATGGAAATTTTAATATCTTTTAATTTAGTTAAAGCTTTTTCTACATCAACGCCTAATGCTTCATATTGTGTTTTTGCTGCTTCAAATGCTTGCTTATTATACGTACTCATAATGAGTAACCCCCTTGAATGTCTTTATATCTTGATTTGCCATATGCTTTAACTCCGATTTGCCTATCTTTTTCGTATCTGTAGAACGCTTAATTACCGTTCTAGCTTCTTGAATATTTTCAAACTCACCTGTGCCAATCATTGTTGCTGCCAAATTCCCATAAATTGTCGCTTCCGTTGGCCCCACAATGACGTCGCAATTTGTATACAAGGCCGTAAGTTCATTTAAATAGTCATTGTTGGAACCACCGCCAACAATATTGATTACTTTGATTGGTTCTTTTGTTATTTCGTTTAACTCTTCTATGGAAATTGCATAAATTATTGCTAGGTTCATATAGACACTTTGCACAATTTCACCTAATGTTTGTGGCACTGTTTGGTTCGTCTGAATACAGTAATTTTTAATTTCATCCACCATACAGTCAGGATTAATAAAGCGTTGATCATTAAAATCGATATAAACTTTAAAGTCTTGATTTTGCTTTGCTTCCTCTACCATTTCAGGAAATGTATAATTTTCGGGCCAATCTTTTCGTATCCGCTGTATAATCCACATACCTATAATATTTTTTAAGAAGCGATAGGTATGATTCATACCGCGTTCATTAGAATATCCAAGTTCTAATGCTTTTTCAGTTACGATTGGGATTTCTAATTCTTTACCTATTAATGACCAAGTCCCACTTGATAAAAAAGCCCATTTTTTAAATGCATCTCCAACAGAACCTAAAACAGCTGATGCGGTATCATGCGATGCTGTGGCATAAACATGTGTCATAGGTAAATCATCCTGGATGTTTAAGTCTGCATTGATTTCGCCTATGTATGTGCCAGGTTCAATTGTGTTTGAAAATTGTTCCTTATCTATTCCTATTGATGTTAGCAACTCTTGATCTAATGAATGATCATGCACTGAGAGTAATTGTGTTGTACTTAAATTGGTAATTTCATTTCTTTTCTCATTGGTAAGTAAATAATTTAAATAATCAGGAATAAGCAAAATCTCATGTGCTTGATCTTTTAATGCGTGTGTCTCTTCAAACAACTGAT
The DNA here is from genome assembly GCF_001431205.1 of Staphylococcus sp. NAM3COL9. Taxonomy (GTDB): domain Bacteria; phylum Bacillota; class Bacilli; order Staphylococcales; family Staphylococcaceae; genus Staphylococcus. Next base: position 637,570 of record NZ_LGPC01000016.1, read on the forward strand.
AAATTGTATTAAAAGTTAAAAATTGAATTCCAGTTTTTTGAAAAATATCGTACTTGGATACAACGATGAATAATTTATCCATCGTTGTATCCGTTCTTGAATCTCTATATGAAACGGCATTTTGTAAGCGCTTCCCTTCTCGGTCTAAAAAAAGATAGTCTATGCCCCACGTATCTATACTTAAATAACACTCTGTGATGCCCATAGCTTTAGCTTTTTTCAGAGAAACAATAATTTCTTCAAATAAATAGTCAACATCCCACACTTCTTGTTGATTTTGTGTTGTGAAACCATTGGCGAAACGATTGATTTCTTGTGTTTTAATCTGGTTATTATCGATATTTGCTAAGATGGCTCTACCACTAGACGCACCAATATCAACAGCTATATAATGCTTCAACTTATCACCTCTTTGGTTATGATTATAATCAAACAATCCACATAAATCAACATAAAACAACATATTTTTTATAATTAATGTGGTTTATGTGTTGGTTTAAGTCTTTTTTTGTGAGATTAAAAGCGGTTTTATGCTATAATGATGACAATATATATTTAGGAGAAATTTATTATGAAGCCATTTGAAAGAAGAAAGTCACTACTAAATCATCTCTATTTAAACAATGTTGTTTATGTGAATAAATTAGCTTCTGAATTTAATGTTTCAGAAGAAACAATTCGTCGAGATTTAGAAAAATTGGAAAAAGAAGGTATCGTAGAACGGAATTATGGTGGCGCAAAACTAATCAAAACTGAAGAACTGCCTTATTCAGTGAGACATACGCGCAATAAAGATAGCAAAGTCATTATTGCTAAAAAAATTGATCAATTTATACAAAATGATACAAGCTTATTTGCTGATTCCAGTTCTACAATAAATGAAGCATTAAAGCGTTTTGCTATTTCCAATAAAAGAATTCATATCATAACAAATGCCGTAAACGCACTATATGAACTAAATCAAACATCTATGGAAATCAACTCAACAGGTGGCAAATTATTAAAACATTCATCTGCATTAGTTGGTCCTCAAACGACAGAATCAATTAATAAATTTCATACAGATTATGCTATTTTAAGCTGTAAAGCCTTGTCTAAAGATGGCATCATCACGGATTCTAATGAATACGAATCTCACATTAAAGAACTCATGATCAATAAAGCCAAACAAGTTATTTTGGCAATTGACGCTTCTAAATTTGATGGCAATAGTTTAATAAGCTTTGGTCACTTATCCAATATCGACTATATCGTGACAGATACTAAATTGGGTGACGAATGGAAAAGTATCCTAGAAAATCATTCAGTAAAGATAATATAGTTTCTCTCTTTAACTTTCATATCTTATAATCAATGAATTAAGAATGAAATAATTAAAATATTATACGATAAGCACTTATCATTCCAAATACGGTGGTAAGTGCTTTTTCTCATGCTAATCACAATGATGTACATAAAACAGAAACGCATTTGTGTCTAATGAGTGTACAACTCTTTGATGAGCTGTGCTAAATTAGAGTCAACAACAAGGGAGGGGTTCAAAATACAAGCAGAAAACTTTAATATCATTAGCGAAATGATTAAAAATCCAAAAATTAAAGGCAAAGACTTAGAAGTAATGTTCAACATGTCTCGCAGACAACTTGGCTATCGAATCCAAAAAATCAATGAATGGTTAACTGAACAAGATTGCCCAACGATTGAGCGCACAAGCCAAGGATTCTTCATCGTTCATGATATAATCAAAAATTTTCTTAATGTATCTATTGAACCTATTCCACAGGAAGATGAGCAAGTATATACTGCTTACCAACGCGCGCATCTCATTTTACTGATGTTGTTTAGAGAAGATGAAACATTGTCATTAAATCACTTTTCAATTGATTTAAAAGTAAGTAAGAACACAGTATTAAATGATTTGAAAAAATTAAAATTATTACTAGAACCATATGATGTCACTCTGAAATATTCAAGGCAGGAGGGTTATTATTTAGTCGGTAATGAGTTTGAAATTAGAAGGATTTTAACACGCTTAATTGATAAAGTATTCACTTTAAATATTTCAAAAGATGATATTTTAACAAGTTTAGCTTTGCAAGAAGAGAAACTTCAAATCATCGATATTCAAATCAACAAAATCGAACAATATTTAGAGAATAATTTTATTGATCAAAGTACTGAGACATTACGCTACAAACTCTACTTCATCATGAGAAGAATTCAGCACGATAAGATCATCTCACCTTTTTCAATTGGATACGATGACCTTTCCGACACTGAGGAGTATCAAGCAACTGAAATACTTACTTCAAACTATCCTGATATTCCTCGCCAAGAGAAATTATTTATAACATTGCAGCTCCTATCAACCAGTGTGCAATGGTCGGAATTAGATGATGTGAGCGTTTTACCAGAATTAAAAACTGCACTACAAAGCATGCTTGATCAATTTGAGAAAATCACTTTTATTACCTTTGAAGATCGTGAAACATTGGTTAACCAATTGTTGTTTCATATGAAGCCCGCTTTTTACAGAATTAGATATGAGTTATCTGATGTCGATAGTTTACAGAATAATCTGAAAGATGATTACAAAGAATTATTTCATCTTGTTAAACTCTCTTCTAAACCTATGGAAAAGTTCTTTAACCAACCATTACCTGATAATGAAATCGCATATCTAACCATACTCATTGGCGGTATTTTAAGAAGGCAAGATGAAGACATCGACAAAAAGGTGAAAGCTGTTGTGGTTTGTACACAAGGTACTTCAATCTCTCAACTCATGTTACAAGAATTGCGGAGTGTGTTTCCAGAATTTATATTCTTAGATGCATTATCACTACGTGAATTTAACCAGTATACGCTAGACTTTGATATTGTCTTTTCACCGATGCACGTGATGACACACAAAAGATTATATATCACAAAAGCTATATTAACTGCCAAAGAAAAACACGATCTGCGTCAGTATGTATTCGGTCAACTCAATAATAGTTTTGAGACAGACATACACGCTGAAAAGATGCTAGCCATGATACGTGAGTATGCTGACATTCATAACGAAGACGCTTTACTTAATGAAATTAAAAACCAATTTGATGATCTTCATGCATATGCTTCAATCAAATCGTCTTCAATTTCGTTAAATGGTCATTTGAATTTACAAGATTTGTTGCCGTTACACCATATTCAATTTGCCTCTCATGTTTCGAATTTGGAAGAAGCAATTCGACTGACAGCTGAACCACTTTCTAGCCAAAGCTATATAGATGCAAATTACATCGATTCGATGATTCAATCTTTTGACGATACTTATATGGTTATCAATCAAAACATCGCCATACCACATGCTGAGAACGAACAAAATGTAAACCGCACGTCTATGAGTATGTTGGTATTAGATGCACCATTGACGCTAAGCACAGGACTTAATGTACATGTCTTTGTGGTTATCGCAGCAACAGATAAATTCAAACATTTAAGACCCCTATTACAGTTACGAGATTTAGCACAAGATAATGAAAGTATGCAAATCATTATACAAACAGATTCAAAATCACAAATATTTGAAACGATTAAACAATTCTCAAAAATAGACTAAAGCAAAGGGGTTGCGTCATATGGAAGGTTTAACAGTTGATGCCTCGAATGTTGTCATTGGTTTAGAGGCCACATCAAAGGAAGATGTATTGAGTCAATTAGCCGAATTAATGCATGACAATGGTTACGTAAAAGCATCATACAAGGATGCAGTTATCGAAAGAGAACAGTCATTTGCTACAGGGTTACCTACAGTATATTGTTCTGTAGCCATTCCACACACAGATATTCAGCACGTGAATTCAAAATCAATCGGTGTGGCTGTCCTTAAAGAAACCGTACCCTTCGTCATCATGGGCGAAGTTGAAGAAACAACGGATGTAAAATTAATCTTTATGCTCGCAATGGATAAAGAGGATGCTCAACTATCATTACTACAAAAATTGATGGGCATTTTCCAAAATGATCAAATACTTGAAACCATTGCTAAGGCAACAGATAGCAATCAAGTTGTAGAAGTTATTGAGCAAGAATTAGCAGACGTATAATCATTCAATTTAATAATAAAAAATATAACAGGAAGAGAATTTAAATATTAAGTTCTCAAATTAGGAGGAAATTATTATGAAACAAGTATTAGTAGCATGTGGCGCAGGTATCGCAACTTCAACGGTAGTAAATAGTGCAATCGAAGAAATGGCAAAAGAGCACAATATCAAAGTAGATTTAAAACAAATTAAAATTTCAGAAGTTGGCGTTTACGCAGATTCAGCAGATTTATTAGTTACAACTGCGATGACGCAAAAAGAATATGACTTCCCTGTCATTAACGCACGTAATTTCTTAACTGGAATTGGCGTAGAAGATACTAAAAAAGAAATCTTAGACGCATTACAAGAATAATGAGTCATTTAATTTAAATTATCGAATCAACCGTTGGTATAAATATTAAAAAGAAGTTCATGGTTATTTCAATGGACGTCTTAATTTATACCAACATCACTTTATATTAAAGAGGATGGTGTAAGGGATGAGTGGATTTGTAGATTTTATTCAAGCTTTTCTAGATTTAGGGGCAACAGTAATCCTTCCAATCGTTATATTTTTACTAGGATTATTCTTTAGGCAAAAAGTGGGCGCAGCATTTAGATCAGGTTTGACGATTGGTGTCGCATTCGTAGGGATTTTCTTAGTTATTGATTTACTTGTAAACAACTTGGGACCCGCTGCTCAAGCGATGGTTAAGAACTTAGGCGTAAGCTTAAATGTGATTGATGTAGGTTGGCCAGCAACATCTTCTATTGCATGGGCATCTGTTATCGCAGCATTTATTATTCCTTTAGGTATTGTTATTAACATTGTCATGTTACTGACTAAGACTACACGAACAATGAACGTAGATATTTGGAACTTCTGGCATTATACATTTATGGGTGCCATGGTTTACGCCGTATCTGATAGCATTTGGCAATCATTAGTGGCTGCAGCAATATTCCAAATTGTCTGTCTGAAAGTGGCTGACTGGACTGCACCAATGATGAGTGAGTTCTATGATTTACCTGGGGTATCGATTGCCACAGGTAGTACAATTTCATATGCTCCAGGTATTTTCTTAGTAAAAGGTTTACAAAAAGTGCCTGTCATCAACAAACTACATGCAGACCCAGAAACAATTCAAAAACGTTTCGGTGCATTTGGTGAATCTATATTCGTCGGTTTAGTACTTGGTTTAATCATTGGTTTGTTAGCTGGTTACAACGCTGGCGATGTTATCAACCTTGGTATGTCAATGGCTGCAGTTATGGTGTTAATGCCTCGTATGGTTAAGATTTTGATGGAAGGTTTAATGCCTGTTTCTGAATCTGCACGTACTTGGTTAAACAAACGCTTTGGTGATCGTGAAATCTACATTGGGTTAGACGCTGCGGTTGCATTAGGTCACCCAGCAGTTATCTCAACAGCTTTAATTTTAGTTCCAATCACAGTATTATTGGCAGTTATCTTACCTGGTAACCAAGTCTTACCATTTGGTGATTTGGCAACAATTCCATTTATTGTCGCATTTATCGTAGGTGCTGCACGCGGTAATATCATACACTCAGTTATTGTCGGCACAATTATGATTGCCATCTCTTTATATATCGCAACAGATATTGCACCGATATTCACAAGCATGGCAGAAGGCACAAACGTGAATATGCCATCTGGCTCATCTCAAATTTCAAGTCTTGACCAAGGTGGTAACATCTTAAATTACATTATTTTCAAATTCTTTAGTTTATTTAACTAACAGATAGGAGCTGACATTACATGAAAGCACTCGTTAAAACTGAACCAGGATTCGGGAATCTAGAAGTCTTAGATAGAGAGATACCTTCACCGAACGCAGATGAAGTAAAAATAAAAGTCCATTATGCAGGCATTTGTGGCACGGATGTTCACACGTATGAAGGTCACTATAAAGTGAACTTTCCAGTGACGCTTGGTCATGAATTCTCAGGAGAAGTTGTAGAAACAGGCGCTAATGTCACCGATTTTAAAGTAGGTGATCGCGTCACTTCTGAAACAACATATTACATTTGTGGTGAATGTGAATATTGTCAAAGTGGTGATTATAACTTATGTAATCATCGTAAAGGTTTAGGTACACAACAAAATGGTGGCTTTACGCAATACTTAGTTGCACGTGCAGCTAGTGTCCATCGTATTCCTGATAATGTTTCATATAAAGCAGCATCTATGACGGAGCCATTAGCTTGTGCCCACCACGCCGTTTCTAAAATAAAAATACAGCCTGACGATGTCGTAGTCGTTATGGGGCCTGGACCTATTGGATTACTTGTCGCGCAAGTTGTTAAAAGTAAAGGTGCAAAAGTCATAATCACTGGATTAGATAATGATCAAGCAAGGTTAGACAAAGCAACAGAACTTAAATTAGATCATGTCGTCAATATTCAAAATACTGATTTAAAAGACTATGTAAACAGTATTACTAATGATTATGGTGCAAATGTCGTTTTAGAATGCTCTGGTGCAGTACCCGCTGCCAAACAAGGTTTAGATATATTACGCAAAAAAGGACACTATGTTCAAGTGGGTATCTTTAAAGATCCAGAGATTTCATTTGATTTAGAAAAAATTGTACAAAAAGAAATACGTGTTGTTGGTACCAGAAGTCAAAAACCAGCTGACTGGGAACCTTCTTTACAACTATTAAGTAGTGGCGACGTCAATGCTGAAGCATTAGTCACTAATGAACTTGATATTACGCAATGGGAAGAAGGATACAACCATATTAAAGGTGGAGAAGGTATTAAAGTACTCCTTCGACCTATCGATTAACTTGTTTCAAATAACCCTCATTTAGAACTTAAATGATATAAGGAGATAATTATTATGGTAGAACATATGTTAGATTTCATGCTTGGGCCATTGAGAGGTATTACAGATTTATATATGAATAACTTACTTTATTGTAATATAGTCGTTTTTCTTGGTTACTTCGGCGCAAAATTTTTAAAAAAGAAAAAAGTTACTTCTGAACAAAATTAATACAGTTAATATTCAGAAAATAAGAGGTGAAATACTTTGAAAGCTTTGAACCTATACGGCATTGAAGATTTAAGGTACGAAGAAACAAAACCTCCTGAAATTGAAGACAGTAACGATGTCATTATTAAAGTGATTGCAACTGGTATATGCGGTTCGGACACTTCCCGCTATAAAAAGCTAGGCCCCTATCGTGAGGGCATGACGTTTGGTCATGAATTTTCAGGTGTTGTGGAAAGTATAGGCAGTAACGTAAATCATGTGGCAGTTGGCGATGCAGTCACGGGCTGTCCGGCTATCGCGTGTCACGCCTGTGAACAATGTGAAAAAGGTGAATACTCTAGATGTGAACATTTATATGTTATTGGTTCTTATGAACCAGGATGCTTTGCAGAATTCGTTAAAATACCTGCGAATAATGTCTTGAAATTACCAACAAATGTAGACTTTGATACAGCTGCGATGGTAGAACCTTCTGCCGTAGTATCACATGGGTTTTATAGAACAAGCATGAAACCTGGTGCAACTGTAGCTGTTATAGGATGTGGCAGTATCGGTTTATTAGCCATTCAATGGGCTAAAATATTTGGTGCTGCTAAGACGATTGCTATTGATATCGACCCAGATAAATTAGAAATTGCTAAGACGCTCGGCGCGGATTATACAATTAATTCTAAAGAAGAAAATTTAGATGACGTTATCGCTACTATTCCTCATAACATAGATGTCGCTGTTGAATCAGCAGGTTCGCCATTTACGATTGGACAAGTCTTAACGTTACCTGCTAAGGGCGGGGAAGTCTTGCTGTTAGGCATACCTTACTCCGATATTGAAATGGATCGTGTTCATTTTGAAAAAATATTACGCAATGAACTTAATGTTATTGGCTCTTGGAATGGATTATCTGCCCCATTCCCAGGTGAAGAATGGCATGCGTCCCTTCATTACATGTCTACAGGAGAGATTCAAGTGGACCCAATCATTTCAGATCGCTTAGATTTAGCAAAGGGTCCCGAAACATTTGATGCATTAGTTAATAAAAAGAAACATTTTGATAAAGTGATCTTCCACCCATAATTAAAATCTAACATTGCCATAATTATTATTAAAAAAGTCCTAAAATCAATGACGATGTTAGGACTTTTTGATGCGTATATATATCTACATATATATTTTACGTTACTGTATTTTCATAAAGCCATTCCCTAAGACGTCTCGCACATCATGAATAACAAGAAAAGCATTTTCGTCATGAGCATTAACGATTTTCTTAATTCTTGATAATTGGTTTTGCGGTACAACGACATAAAGTACATTTGTCTCTTTCCGTTCATAGCCACCAACACCATTTAATAATGTTGAGCCCCTACCTGTTTCTTTATTAATATCCTTACTAATTTCATTATTATAATTCGAAATAATCGTAATCGCCTTTTTAGGATTAAAACCTTCTATTACAAATGCCATACTTTTCTCAACTATAAAGAGCATAACAATGGTATATAAAACATTTTGTACTGGAAGCACAATCAAGAAAGATAACACAATAATTGAATCAAGAATAAACAACGCTTGAGATGTTTTGATTTCAGTGTATTTATTTATAATTTTAGCAATCACGGAAGTGCCACCTAATGTACTGCGTGCTGATATTACAAGGCCACTGCCGACACCGATAAATACACCAGAAAACACTGTATTTATAAAATCAGATTCAAGATGCATATTAAACGATTCAGTTAGTCCTAAAAATGCTGAACTCGAAATGACTGTAATCAATGTGTAAACTGCTGTCGTTTTACTTAAATATTTCCAACCTACCCCAATTAATATCATGTTTATAATCAAAGATGTCAGTGCTGGTGATAAACCTAGCGTATATTTTAAATTTAGCGAAACACCTACTGTACCGCCTTCCCCCAAATTAGCAGCTATTACAAACGCATTGATTCCTATACCTATAAGAAATGTTCCTAAAATACAGAAACATATATTTTTAAAATGGATTTTGTACAACATCCCAATAACACCCCATTCCTTTTATTTAAAAACCACTCATTCCTACTGTTTTATTTCACTTATATTGATTGACTAGAAAGCACGACATAAAAAGAAACTTTTCAGTAATTGACTAAAAAGTTTCTTAAGTTATAATTTTCGTTATTTTTTTAGCACAAGTATACATAATAGTAGAAATGGTCATTTATTTCAATTGAATAAGGTTAATTTGTTTTATAAATTGTAAATGAATCCGTTACTTTTATTATATATTAGCAATAGCGCTGAACTAAAAAGACAAATCAAGCGATGTTACGTGCTCAATCTGCCTTTTATATACATATATATAAATTGCTTAAAACGCATTCTGATTGAGCCATTGTCCGCCATCCATAGTCATGCAAGCGCCATTGATATAGTCTGCATCGTCTGAGAATAAGAATTTGGCCAAACCTGCAATTTCTTCAGGTTGTCCCATTCTACCTACTGGCACGCTGTCTAGTGTTTGTTGACGTGCTTCTTCAGATAGACTTAATTTTCCTGCACCACCCGTATTTTCAATTGGTCCAGGTGCAATGGCATTAACTGTAATACCATATTTAGATCCCCATTCCACCGCAAGTGTTCTCGTCATAGCAAGGACACCAGCTTTCGCACTTGCAGAATGAATAACGCCCGGTCCAGATCTCCAAGCATACGTCGCAACCATGTTCAAAATACGGCCTTTCTTATCATTTTTAATCCATTCTTTACCTACTGCTTGTGTGCAATACCACGTCCCATTTAATACAATATCTACAACTGAATTCCACCCATTAATCGATAAATCTTCTGCAGGACAAATAAAATTACCTGCTGCATTATTCACAAGACCATCTATTTGTCCAAATGTTTTTATAGTCTCGTCTACTGTATACTGCACACGCTCTGGATCACGTACATCCATGTCTATACACAACACCTGACCTTCATATTGTTCAATTTCCTTTTTAGCAACTTCAAGTCGTTCTAATGAGCGACCTGTTATAACTACTTTGGCACCTTCTTCAGCAAATCGTTTCGCCATTGCTTTGCCCATACCACTACTACCACCGGTTATCATCATCACTTTGTCCTTCATTTGCATTCTCCTTTAAAATATTGATTTAGTATGATTTAAATAAATTAGTAAGCGTTTACATATTATTGTACATTAATTTTACTTTTTTAGTAAATTATCTTATTTTTGTTTCTAAAAGATTGCTATTAAATTGAAAAAAGCAAGAAAGAAACCAAGTTTTGAAATTTGATTTCTTTCTTGTCCTATAAGAATCACTAGATATTTAAATTAAGGCTAAGTTGAGATCTCGACGATTTAAGCTTATATACTTTAGTATATTTCTACTAACCTATTTTTATAACAACAACAACTATTTTACTTTAAACGCAGTCATAGATTTCTCTAAATGAGATTTCATCGTGTTTACAATAGCTTCCTCATTTTTGTATGATAGTGCCTTAATTATTTCATTATGTTCATCAATAACTTCTATCATTCTTCCTTGGCTTTTTAATCCTTGAGTACCAATAAGAATGGATAAGTCATGTTGCACATTATAGCTTTTTAGAAATAACTCAAACTGAATAATTTCCATTAAGTAGGTATGGAAACTTTTGTCTAATAACATAAATGTATAATAATCATCATTTTGAGCTGCTTTAATTTGTTTTTCAATAATATCTTTCAAATCACGGATATGGTCTTCATTTATTACTTGTACGATAAAAGGCACACAAGCAATCTCCAGTGATTCTCTCAATAAGAAAATTTGGTCAATTTCATGGTTAGTAAATGTATTTACTTTATAACCTTTTCTTGGTTTAAAAATCATAAGTTGTTCTAACACTAATTCATTGATTGCTTCCCTAACCGGTGTACGAGAGACGTCTAGTAAATTAGATAATTCAACTTCAGTAATAAATTGGTCAAGTGGTAATTCATTATTGAATAATGAACGCTTAACTTGATCATATATTTCTTGCTTTATTGAATTTCTATTAACTTTTTTTAAAGAATCATACATCCTTGAACCTCCTAGAGAATTTATTTAAATAACGAAACCGGATAAGTAATTAACCATGGTAAGTACGTAATGATTATTAATATTACAATTAAAATAGCTAATTGTGGTGTAACTGATTTGATAATTTTTTTGATGTGCACTTTACTTATAGATGATACTACAAATAAACAAACTCCTACCGGTGGCGTTATCATTCCTATAGATAAGTTCACAGCCATTACCACACCAAAATGAATAGGGTCTATATCTGTTGCCATAATTAGTGGTAAGAAGATAGGTGTAAAAATAGTAACTGCACTTATCGTATCAATAAATGTACCTGCTATTAATAATACAATATTTATTACAAGTAATAGTAAAATTGGATTATCTGCAAAAACGCCTAACATAGATTGTAGTTGTTCTGGAACATTATTGAAGGAAACAAACCAAATAAATATTGCTGCACTTCCTATTAAGAATATGATACCGACGGAAGTCTTTGTACTACTAATTAATGCTTCATACAATTTTTTAAAGTTTAATTCTCTATATACAACACTACTTATTATTATCGCATATAAAACTGCAATTACACCAGATTCTGTAGCAGTAAATAATCCACTAACAATGCCTCCTATAATAATTGCTGGCATTAATAATGCCAAAACAGCATCTTTAAAACCTAAGAGTATATCTTTTAAAGGTGGAAAACTGTCCATGGATTTATACCCTTCTTTTTTACCTACAAAGTAACTATAAATCATTAATCCAATTCCCATTAAAATACCAGGAACGACTCCTCCTATAAATAGATCACTTATAGATTGATTTGCCATAACACCAAATAAAATAAATATAATACTAGGCGGTATAATGGGTCCTACCGTTGCAGCCGAAGCTACTAATGATGCAGAAAAACCTTCATCATATCCTTCTTTTTTCATTAATGGTAACAACATGCCACCTATTGCAGCTGCTGCAGCTATCGCTGTCCCTGTTAACGCAGCAAAAAATACGCTCGAAATTATAACAACCATTGCTAAACCACCAGGTAATGGACCAATTAGTAGTTTAGAGAATTCAACAATTCTTTTAGACATACCACCTTTTGACATTATTTCTCCAGCTAATACAAATAGAGGTATAGCTAAAAGTGAGAAATTATTTATGCCAAAATACATTTTCCTCGGTATAATTTCTAAAAATTCTATACCAGTCCATCCAATTCCTATAATAGATACAGTCATTAAAGAAAACGCAATTGGCATTCTGATAATTATAAGTACAAATAATAATATAATTAGAAGTAATATCATGATTTATCACCTGTCTTCCAAGTAAAATAAATCATCAATATGAAGCATACTGGCATTGGTATATACATAATCCATCTACCAATTGGCATAGAAGTCATAACTTGCCCAGCGCTTATACTTAAATATACTTGTAAAATACTATAGTAAAAAACTATTAATAGTACGATTGTAATAACGCTTTTCACAAAATAATCAAGTACTTTTTCTAACTTTTTAGGTAACTGTTCAAATAAATCAACTTGTAAATGCTCTTGTTTATACATCAACACTACTGCCCCAAATAAAATACTATAAACAAAAAACAACATTAAAAGTTCTTGTGACCAAAAAATTGAGGTTTTAAAAATAAAACGTGAAAGAAGCTGCAAAAATATAGTCAAAATCGATAAAATCATAAAAATTGTCATTAAGTGAGTAAGAACGGTTATAAATTTCTTCTCTATTATATTTAATTTATTCATATTTATCCCCCTTATTCGCTAAATTGACGAATTATGGATTTAGGTACTTGATCATTGATTTCTGACTGTACATCATTCGTATTCTTTTTAAACTCATCTCGATTTACTTCAGTAATAACCATGCCCTCGTCTTTTAGTTGTTTTTTTATTTTTTGTTCTTGATCTGAAATATATTTACGTTGATATTTCGTTGATTCATCAATGCTTTCATTAACTATTTTCTTCTCCTGATCAGAAAGCTTCTTATAATAACTTTGATTCATTAATACAACTGCAGGTGTGTAAGTATGATTGGTTAAAGAAATATATTTTTGTACTTCGAATAGTTTTTGAGATGCAATTGTTGGTAACGGGTTTTCTTGACCATCTACAACACCTTGATCTAATGCAGAATATAATTCACTAAAACTAATCGGTGTGGGTATTGCATCTAAAGCTTTTAAATGCTCGTTCCATACTTTTGCTGATTGCACTCTTAGTTTAAGATTTTTCATATCCTCAGGATTCTTTATCTCCCTTTTATTATTCGTAAAATGCCTAAATCCTACTTCCCAATATCCAAGACCTTGCATATCTTTAGAATGTGCTAATCCCAATAAGTCTTTTCCTGGTTTGCCATCGAGTTTAGAGTACACATCTTGTTTATTTTCAAATAAATAAGGTATACCAAATAAGTTCATTTCTGGTATTGTGTTTGACAAGCTGCTATCAGCTGCTACAGTAGTCATTTGAATCGATCCAGTCATCGTTTGATCTACTAACTCATCTTCATTACCCAAGCTACCATTTCCATAGACATTAACTTTTAACTGACCTTGAGATTTCTTTTCAACCAATTCTTTGAATTTTTGCGAAGCTATATTATATTGGTGCGTATCTGAACCAGTATGTGCTAAACGTATTGTTTTAACTTCATCATCTTTAGTTTTATTCTCACCACTTTGGCAACCGCTTAATATTAAAACTATTAATAAAGAAAATGAAATAAATCTTTTCATAAAATGTCATCCCCTTAAAGGCTCATTAAGAATATAAATCTACCCTTCTATTTTTAAATACGGGTATACTTTCACGTATTTCATGAACGAGCTCCACATCTATTTCTGAAAAAATTGTACTTTCACTTTTTTCAGATTCTTTAATAACGTTTCCTCTTGGATCAACAATCATAGAGTGTCCTGCATATGTCGTTTTGCCATCACTTCCACATGAATTACAGGCTATAACATACACTGCATTCTCAATTGCTCTAGCAATATTTAAGTGCCTCCAATGATACAACCTTGAATCTGGCCATTCTGCAACAATAAAAATCACTTTAGCACCATTTACTGCCAATTGACGTGTTGATTCAGGAAATCTTAAATCGTAGCAAATAATGCCTCCCATATCTGTATCCATCAATTGAAAAGATTGTGGTAAAAAATCCCCTCCAGCCATGAACTTTGGCTCGTCTAACATTGGAACCAAATGAATCTTATCGTAATCGTAAATAAGTTCGCCGTTCTCATTAAAAACAACTAACGTATTATAAACTTCATCTTGTTTTTTATTCGAAACAGAGCCTGCAACGATGCTCACTTTATATTCTTTAGCTAAATTTGAAATAAAGTTTATAGTTACTTTCAGGTTATCGTCAGCTTTTTCATTTAAATTTTCTAAATCATAACCGTTATTCCACATTTCTGGTAATACAACAATACTTGTAGTTTTTAGCAATTCCTCACTAAATAATTGCGTGATTTTATCTTTATTTTTTTCTAAATCACCTAATGCAATATTAAATTGAAATAATTGAAGGTTGATCATAGTTTTTTCACCTCATATTCTAATCTAATATATTTGTTATTAGATGGATCTACTAACTCAGCTTTAAAAGCATTAGGATATTTAAATCCACTAACCAATGGCACAGTACCACAATAAACAACAGCGTTTTTTAAATTGGCGTCATCTTGATTTAAAGAAGTTATTAATTCCTTATAAGGTAAAATACTGTTTACTTTATCTTCTTGATATAATTCCCAGTCTCCGTCTACGAACACGAATGACCTTAGCTCTAGTTCATCCCAATGTTCTTGTACATCATCAAAATCCCATATAGTACTGGCAATTGGCTTTGCACACAATTGTTTAGACTTATGAATACTCACAGTTTCTAATTCACGATCAGTGTGATCACTACCAAGTGTCACATAGCGATTATCATTATCAAAAATAATAACAATTTCTGCTTCTCCACTAGATTTATCACCAATAATTGAAATAGAATTATTTTGTCTAAAAAGTAAAGGATCCAAATGATAAATTTCAGGAACTGAATTAGGTTCAGGTACCCCTAGTTCTTTTAATTCAGCTATATGCTCCTTTGTCTTTTCAATATTTCTACCTGAATATCCAATGCAGTAAGCATTCTCAAAACTTAAATCTACTTCTTCATAATCTAATTTAAATTTCATATTCACACCCCTTTTAATGTATACATTATACAGTGTACATTAATTAAGTGAATATTTACAACGTTTTTATAATTTTCAACTTAAAACATTCCAAATTTTTATTAAATAATCAAAACATCTCAACTTCATAATCTCGAAATTCAAACCTTAAGAAAAATAGATGTTCGCGATTATAAAGCAATTATTTTAAACAAAGAACAGTCATAAGATACAAAAAAACTGAGGTGCGTCGTATAATACGCATCTCAGTTTTTCATCGTATGTTCACAATTATTTCCTAGGACATAATTATGATGCTATTCTTCGCTACCAAAAGGCACATACTTAACTTTTTTATCTGCTGGCAAGCCTTCATATTGATTGAATAGTGTTTGATATTTATCGCTGGTTGGTGTTGCATGATGTAAATAATGTTCGAACGGTAGTTTCTCCATCGTATAGAAATCCTTATCAGGATTCGCTTTTACTTCTTGTTTCAAACTCGCGATTCGCGTCTCATTTTGATAATAAACATAGTAAAAACTACTCAAATAAACAATACCAAACATAATTGCGATTCCCACAACCATGTTATACCACAACGTATGAATAACGTTGAGCTGAACAAACAAGATAAGTAAAATAATGCTATAAATTACATATACTGTATAAAAATTTCTTGGACCGAGTGGTGTTACAATGACTAAAGGTGCACATATAAGTAAAGTTGAAGCTAGGAGTAAATATAATGTATAACGCACTTCCTTTTGCCCTATCACTCTATATATTGCATAAATCATTGCACTTAAAAATATAATACAAATCAAAGTATTGAACAGATTTGCTATAGTCATTGAATGGAAATTTTGTAATGCGAATTGTTTATATATGAAAAAGTAATACATAGGCAATATCAATAATCCACTAACAGTCAGCCCTATTTTTATCTTGGATAACTTATACAGTGCAGTACTTCGATATAGCATAACTAACACCACAGCAATAATCATAGATAAAATCACAATTTGATTGAAAAAGACCCAATCTGGAATTGTCGTAGTCACCGTATGCAATATTTTATCTAGTAATCCTGTTTCGCTCGATACATTCTGGTAACTGCTGCCTTCAAAAAATATTTTACGATAATTGGGGTTTAAAAACATTATCACTGTACCAGAGACAGATAATAATAAACCAACAATAAATTTAGGATTAACTTGTCGATAAAGTAATAAGTTCAGAGCGATAGCTAACACCAAAATCATACTATTAAAGAGCGTCGTGTTTTCCATGAAAAACTGCCCAATAAAACAAATCATATAAAAGACAATATTGATTACAAGTGTAAGCCCACTTCGTTCGAATAAAACTGTAACAATAAACCATAAAATGAATAGCACACACAACGTGGCTGGGACATAATTATAAAAACCTGCAAACCATCCGTAAGTTTGTTTGTATATCTCACTTGGTATGGTAACCATAAGTATGAAGGCTATTAAATAATATAGTGGCTGTTTCGTATTATGAGTAAAGCGAACAATAATATATATCATAGTCATGCTAATCAACGCGTATGATATCCACCTAAACCAATCTAAACGAACAGCTATAGTTTCTAAAATATTGCCCAAATAACGACCATTTAAATTCGCATATTTTTCCTGCCACATTTGCATGCCATATTGACCATACCAGTCCCAATCATCATGAGTTAACGGTAAAAAGAACGCCATAAAGTAATAAAATAAAAATAGTGCGGTAAGTGTTAAATACATCTTGTCTAACTTGAATGATTTCATATTAATTTACCTCATGTTTATTTAAATTCGTCTTATGTATAATAAATAGCGATCTTTGTTTCACTTCATAATAAATTCTACCTATATATTCTCCAATAATACCTAAAGAAGTCAGCTGCACGCCACCTAGAAACAATACTGCAAAAATAGTCGTGAAATAGCCTGGTGTAGACACACCATAACTCAGCATATAAATTAAATTGAATACAATATAGAGAAAGCTCATTAAACAACTGAACAATCCTAAATAAATAATAATACGTAATGGTCTATTATTAAAGGAAATCAGTCCATCTATACCATAATTTAACAATGAACTAAATGACCATTTAGACTCTCCTTCTTCACGTTGTATATTTTGATAATCAATGACTTTAGGCTCAAAGCCAATCCAAGCAAATAACCCTTTTGAAAATCGATTGTATTCTCCTAGTTTCACAACTTCTTTAACGGCACGCTGACTCAGTAATCTGAAATCTCCTACGCCATCCTCTAAGGTAACATCTACCATTTTATTAATCATTAAATAATACATTTTAGACAAACTCTTACGTAACCAACGTTCTCCGGTTCTATCCCTTTTAGCTACTACTTGATCTTCACCATTTCTAAAATCTACAATCATTTGTGGAATCAACGACGGAGGGTGCTGTAAATCTCCATCTATGATGATTAATGCTTCAGCTTCTGTACTTGCTTTCAAACCTGCGTACATTGCAGACTCTTTACCAAAATTACGTGAAAAGGAAATGTATTTCACGCAATTATCTTCTTCAGATAATTGCTGAATTATTGCTAATGTTTGGTCTCTACTGCCATCATCTACGAAAAGTAGTTCATATGCATAACCGTTAATATAACTATCATGTTTCATAATTTCTGTTAATTTATCATAGGTTTGTTTAATCACAAACGCTTCATTAAAGCATGGTATCAATATTCTGATCATTAAAACAGTGCACCTCTTTTAATTATAATTATATACAGTATTATACAATATAATAAATCAGAATGTACCATATATGTTGTACATTCTGATTTTATCGAGTGCGCTATGTGTATTGTAGTGTTTATTTCACTTGCGATATCATGGACACTTTATATATTTAGCTATCGTAAAATTAAGTGATTCCTTGTGAAATAATTTGATATTCAATTTATTTATGTCATTTTAAGGGTAAATGTGAATTAGAAAAGGAGGATGCTTTTGTCACATATAAGAATTAAACCTGCCTACCCTGAATTACAAGAAGGTGGGTATTTTAACCTATTAGCAATTGATGATATGGCCAAAGTCTTTTTTAATACGGACGATCAATCTGAACTTGAACAAGGCATGCAAAGTTTATGGCGACAACATGGCAGTCGCTTTAGCTATAACAACACGATGATTGCTTTTGTAGATGGTCAACCCGCTGGTGCTATCTCTTGTCTCCCTTATGATACGCTTGAAAGTCAGACATTAGCTATTGTCGAACAGATAGTAAAAATACAGAAACTCCAAATTGTGCCTCAGTTCATCAATAACTTTAAAGCTATAGTCGCTTTGATTAATTTAGATGAAGGTAGTTCTGGAGAATATCATGTAAGCATGCTTGCCACACTTTCTCAATTTAGAGGTATGGGTATAGCCAAAAATCTACTTGATTATGCTGAACAACTTTCCTTACATAAAGGCTACAATATTATTTCGCTAACAGTAGAAATTAATAACACTTCTGCCCAACGCTTGTACCAGAAACAAGGTTACGATTACGTGGGTGAAACTGGCGAAGGCGATATTAAAGTATATAAAATGCGAAAATATCTATGCTAGAAGTTACTTTATAAGATATGAAAAGCACGTACTTCTTTTAAATAAGAAGCGCGTGCTATATTGTTGTTTTCGAGACATCCGGCATTGTTCGGCCAGACAACCCGATGACTGACCTCGTTATTGCTATGGGGTTTTACAAGGAATGTTTCATGTAAAACTTTTCTGGATTTTTAGTACCTTCTTTATTAATACGTACGCTATCAATAGGTTCACCTAGTTCTTCTGAACATTGAGGCACATGGTATGTTAGGACTTCAATATATGAACCTTTAGTATTTACTGTACTAAATGTAGGTTTGTTATCTTGAATTGATTTTGCAGCGTAATCTTTTTCACCATCGAGTTCATAAAATTTACTATCGCTCGAGGAATTTAAAGTAACATAAACTGTACCATCTGGATTTACTGTATTTTACCACCCTACATTGTCTTCTTTTAAATTACCTGAACTACCTAATTCTATATCAGCGACTGCAATAAAGTTAATTTCAGCATTTTTATTACTATCAAATCGATGTAAATGTTTAAACAGTTTTTAATAAAGTGCTCTAGTAATTAGAAAAGTGGATATTACTGATCTATTACATGTTTTTCTATACTCCATACATTTTTTTAATTGATCTAAACTAATTGAAATTCCTTGTTTTTTCAAACCCTCACTACGAAGGTTATAAAAATAATCAATCATTTCAATTTTTTTGTCATCTGTAGCAAAATGTATCATTCTATGAGATATAGGATTCAACGAAATTATATTAGACGGTTGATCAATATCATATTCAAATTGCTCTGCATATTCTATCGGTACTAAGTGATGTGCCTCCGTATAATTTTTACCAGTTACATTATTAATAAATGTAGGGAAATTCGTATTAAATTCACATTTATAATTAGCATTTTTTAGCGCTATTATTCCCATGTTTTTATCTCTAAGATATTGTTTTACCCCTTGTCTATTTGTGACAAAATCTTTCCTTATTTTAAAATCATCATTTATTTCACTTGGCTTGTGGTTTTCAAAATTAATTGCTTCTTGATATGTCTTTTCTTTTAATTCAATATAACTATCATTTTTCTCAAGTAATAATAACTCAGTATAATCTTTATAATCTCGATTAATTCCAATTAATTCTGAAAATTTCTGATAAACTAATAAAAACTCATTAAGATCATTGATTAACTCGTCATTTGAAGGGAATTCTGCTAAAGGATAATATTTACCTATTATATGGCATGCTTCGTAGCCCCTTGGTATTATAGCCTTAGATTTTAAATTTATATTTGGACTAAAATTCTTTTCATTTAGCTGTAATTCTTCAAATATCAATTGTGACGTAGTTATTGCCTTTTCCAATCCTAATTTAGTGCCATATCTTTCTTTATAATAAGTCCATCCCTGATTCAAACTAATGTATACACCCTTCATTTCCGCGTCAAACAAATATACTAAGTAACAGCCTTTTTGAGTTGATTCATGTACGTTCTTTATGGAAGAAGCAATTTTAAACCACGGTATTTCGGCCCACTTAGTCTGGCCTATTGAACCCTTCATTATTACAGCATCTCTTAATTGTATTCTCTCCTCACTTTTTATGTAATTTCTTAATTTGTTTTTCAATAAATCACCTAAATAATTATTAGTGAAATTCGAATTGCTATCAGATTCTTTTTTATAATTCATAAGGATTGTTTTAAATATATTTTCCAAATTTAAATTCAATCGCATTCTCCCCCTATAAGTTTTTATTTAATATATGAAACTTAATACCAACATTATACATTAAATTTACAAATAGATTTTATATTGTTGATTAAATATAAAGGTTGTTAAATTTCAAATTAGAAATCTAACAACCCTTATTGGATATATTATTTATATTCTTCAACTAATTCTTTATAATACTTACTCAACGCTTTGTTTTCTGTTTCTTTAAATTGCTCGTCTGGGCGTAGGTTGGGGTCTTTACCAGTATGATCTTTTGGTGCGAAGCCTGATGCTAAAGTCACATCTTCTTTACCCTCAAATTGGTATGCGTAGACCTTGCCCTCTTCGGTGAAAATGTATTTTGTCACTGGCTTACTTAAGTCTGCAACTTCTTTGTAACCCTCTACATTAGAAAGGGCTTCCGCTTCTTTATCAAATCCTGACTCGCCATCTTTAGGTGTGTATACAACAGCACCAGTCACAGCATGCAAATCGAATGCTTCAGGTCCAGGTTCGCCTGTATTATTAATTTGGATTTCTCCTTTTTCTGTTCCCGCATACCAATCACCATCAGAAATACTACTTGTACTAAAATAACGATTGGAGACCGCCTTACCGTCTTCTTTTTTATTTTCAGCTAACCAATCTATCATTTCTTCTTTTATTTTCTTCTGCTCGTCCTCAGAAATTTGAGTTTTATTTGATGGTTCTTTTTTACTGGACTCTTGTGCTACTGCTTCTTTTCCAGTCGATTTATTTGTCTCAGTTTCTTCATTACTACAACCCATAAGTAATGCTGTACAAATGGATACTATTGATAGTACTTTAATATATTGTTCCATAAAACAAAGTCTCCTTTTTCAAAGGAAAACCGATATACCTAAGCTATAAAGTGAATTACAGCTTAGGTATCGGTTTTAATTATATTTAATCTTTTTGAATACCAAATTCATCTACTAATTCTACGCTACGTTATTCACCTTTACTGATGTCACCGCGTAATTGATAAATTTTAACTTTCAATTGATCGCCTTCTACTTCGTATACTGAGAAGTTTTGATCTGATGAGTCTCTGTTATTTTCATGTTTATCTTTAAATGCATCTGTTTCTTGTGGTTGTTCACCTAGTTTGAATAGACTATTGTAATGATCTAAATCTTTCTGAGTTAACCAGCTTAATTCTGGTCTAACCTTTTTAATGTGCTCTAATGAACGGTCATAAATACTGTCATATTCTTTCGTACCGCCAGTGTTAGGTAATACATAAACTGAACCATCTGGATCATCATAATATTTTACACCATCTTCGCCAACGAATTGATCTGTATCTTCTTTCTTCGCGTTCACAAAGCTATTTTTCGTAGATGTGTGTTCTAGTGGATGTGTACGTGATAACACATGGTCGTGACCTTGTAATACTAAGTCAACGTCAAGATCATCAATTTCTTTTGTTAATTCGTCTCTTACTTTCTTCACATCTTCATCTGAAAGTGCATGATATGATTTAGAATACATTGGTTTGTGTAAGTTTAAAACAACCCATTTTGCCCCATTGTCTCGCGCCTGTTTAATATCTTTCTTAATCCATTCCATCTGTTCATCACCGATGGCTTTTTCATCTGGATTATCTTTTGATTTCTTATTGTCGTTTGTATTCGCTACTACCATGTGTGCTCCATTATAATCAAATGAATAGTACGAACCGCCATTAACCGAGTCATTTTCTTTTGGTACGTTCATGTGTTCATTGAATTTATTCAATAATTTTTCGTCTTCTTCATTTAATGCATACTCATCATGGTTACCTGGTGCTGAGGCAACTGGTAACGACATAAATGATGGTCTAGATTGTTTATATAAATCTTTCCATTCATCTTCAACTTCAGCAGTTTCTACAAAATCCCCTGTATGAAGTGCGAAGTTAGGATTGCCTGCTGTTTGAATTGCATTTTTCAATGTATCAGCACCAAATGCTGCTTCATTTCTTACGTTCTCATTCCAAAAAGCATTTTGCGTATCTGTGTATTGCACAAAGCTAAATGGATCGCCTTTATCACCGGAAGTCTTGAACTTACCTATTTCACTTTGCTTCCCACTTTCACTACCCACTTTATAGTAATATTGTGTATTCGGTTTTAAATCTTTAGCTTGTGCTTTGTATGTATATTCTTTTTCTTTGATTAAATCTGTCTTACCATGCTTGTCGCCGCTCGTCCATTCAGGGCCACCTGCATTTTCGTCAGTATAATAACCATTTACTTTAGGTTCGCCATTTTTTTCAATAGGTTCACCTTCATCATCTTTGGCTACATCTTTATAAATGATATTGCCATCTTTATCTCGTTCAAGATACTTAGAATCTACTTTTTTAGGTTTAGCATCAAATGATTTTGCATCTGTAAAATCTTTAGATTCTGAAACCCACACTTTAGCATCTTTGAACTTATCTGTGGTATACCAACTAAAACCCATTTCTGTTTTAGTGTCACCTTTAAAATTTGTAATTACACGGTTAGGATTGTTGTTCTCTGGAACCTCAGCTACTTTAGGTTTTTTATCCAGTAATTCAATATCACCCTTTTTTTCGCCTTCAGTTGTACTACCTGAGCCGCTTGCTTCAGCTGTTGAAACTGTAGTAAATACTAAAGATAGACTTATTAAAGTACTTACAGCAATAGAACGATACTTATATGCCATCACACGTACCCCCAATAGGAATTTTTAATGTTTCATTCACTATTCTAGCAATGTAGTATTAATTTAAAGTTAATGCTATATGGAGTTTGTAAATTTCAAATTACTATCTGAAATCATTAAAATATAATATGAAATATTTTTAATATTATTTAATTTTCCGGATAAATATTTTGGATTGCTGTATATAATGCGTCAGAAAAATCATACATGGTAGCTGTCCAATTGTCAGTATTTGTTCTAGAATCAGCACTCAGATCTCCATTTTTGAAAAATGCTTTTCTTAAAGCGCTCGTTAATTCGAGTTGAATGCCTGTGCTATCCTCTTCACTATTTATAAAATTGTTGTCACTTAGCCCTCCTATATTGTCTGGAGGCGTTTCTACCACAAAACCGTATCTTTCAAGTTGATTTTGAATTTCATCTTTTAATGTAGATTTTAATCCGCCTAAATAAACGATTGCTTCATCACCTTTAGCACCATGAATTGCAATTGTTGCTTTACGATCTTGAATCATATGATTTAATGTTGGATCATCATAACGTGTGGAAGTAACGTGTAATTGTGAATTATTAGATGGTCGAATACCTTCAAAAGAGAAGTAGTCGTAATCAGCTTCATTAGCTAATAATTTTGTTAACTCTGAAGTACCTTGTTCTATACCACCACCATGGGGCGCTACCACAAGCACTTCACTGCCATTATCTTTAGTCTCTTTTTTCCAATCTACATTTTCTATTGTGTCATTTTCCAATTGGGTCATTGAATTATAATAGTCAGTAGTGTTTGCTTCAACTGCTACATTACTAGAATATTTAACTTCGTTTGTTAATGATTCCGATGTATTATTTGTTGTATTAGATTGGTTTGTTGACGATGTTACGGTGTTGGGTGTAGTTGTATTTGTTCTCGTAGATGCTGACTCAGTTGATGGAGCAGATGATATGGGCGCGCTTCCCGTTTTAATTGCTGTTGAATTTTGAGTTGGTGATGCTGCTGTAGCAGTTTGGTTTCTTGTTTCTATTTTTGTTTGGGCAGTTGATGCTGACGGTTCAGATTTTGGGGTTACAATTTCTGTGCTTGATTGAGATTGTTTTATCGGTTTGGGCGGTATTTTAGTTTTTGATGTCATGGGAGCATTTGTAGTTTTAAAATTAAATGTGTCCTCTGTTTTTTTCGTAGTTTTTTCATCATAAACTACGCCGCTCATTGTATGTTGATTAGATGTAGATGGTAATTTTTTTGTAGTCTCTTTGGGTTGTTCTGTTGAGGTTTCGATTCCTGTTAGGTTTTCAACCTTAGTTGAGTTTTCGATTTCAGTTTGTTTTTTGTTACTTGTTGGGTTACTAGCCTCTGTTGGTTGTTCGATTCCTCCTTGCATTGCTGTAGGCTGAATTAAGCTCTCCGTTGATTTACTCGCATATGCCTGTTCATTTTTTAAAGTGATTACGCTTAAAGTTATTGCTGCAGTTACAATTCCAAAAGTCACTTTACTTACTGAAAAGTTACGAAACCTAAAAATATTGTTCATGTGTATTCCCCTTAATAAATATTTATTTTAGTATAATGATAACCAACAATTCTATAAAAGCAAAGTTTTATTATATACTATGCAACATTTATATTTAACATCATAATTTAAAAAATAAATATATATTGTCAACCCCACAATATTGGTATGTGTCTGTATTATTTCGTCTTTCTCTCAACATCTAACCCAATCGTGAATTATGGTTTTTCTTTTTTTAAATAAGTACTCACCATTGCAAATACAACTTAATCATCACTATTATTTTCCACTACTATAATTAAAACTAAACTTAATATTAATTTACCCTATCTTAACAGTCCCTTTGAATTCGCTTTGTTACAATATAATTAAAGTTGAACTTTAAAGGGGAATGGTTTTGAATAAATTAACTTGGTCATTTATCACATCTATGGCATTAGCAACTACTGTCATAGTACCTAGCACGATTCACGCAACAACGACAGAGAAAGATGAAAGATGCGCAAGATACTAAAGAAGCTTCCACAAAAGGGATAGAGATTCACGATATCCAAGGTAAAGGTCATCAATCACCTTACGATGATAAAAAAGTAAATAACATAGAAGGCATTGTTACATATCAATATGAATTAAATGGTGGCAAGTACTTACATATTGAAACACCTGACGATAAGAAAGATAATAATTCAAATACATCTGAAGGACTTATCATTTATATGGGTAATCAAAACTATGACGCACAAAAAGGTGACTTAGTTAACGTCACAGGCACTGTCGATGAATATTATATTGACGGTTATGGTGATAAACAAGAAACCGACTTATCAGTAACTCAAATTAATGCGCGTGACGATAAAGGTGGCAACGTGTCTATTGAAGAAAGTGACCAAAAATTGCCCGGGCCGTTTGTGATTGATAAAGTACCAAGCAAGATTTCTGCAAATGATGATTTTCAGACCTTTGATCGCGAGCAATACGCAATTGACTACTGGGAGTCACTAGAGGGCATGCGTGTTGAAGTTGGCGATGTCAGAAGTGTTGGCCCGCAAGAACACGGAGACATTTTCACTGCCTTAGATGATCAACCTGCTGAAATGGACAATGGCGGTGTACGTTTAAAAGAAAATGATCAACATGGTGAACGTATTCCTTTTAAAATGTATGATAATAATAAAGCACGTGATTTTGATGTAGCAACAGGCGATAAATTTAAAGGTCCAATTATTGGTCATGTGAATTACGGATTTCAAAACTACAAATTAAATGTAGATTTAGATGACATGAAACAAGCACACGTCGAGGGTGATACTGAGCCACAACCAACTTCCATTGAACCGAGTAATCAAAAGCTAAATGTTGCATCTTACAATTTAGAAAATTTCTCTAACAATTCATCATCTACAACAGAAAATAAAGCGGATAAAATTGCGAATGGTATCACAGAACACATGAAGAATCCTGATATTATCGGTGTGACTGAAGTACAAGATAATGACGGGCCAAAAGAAGGCGGGCCAGAAGCTAATCAATCTTATGAACGTTTAATTAAAGATATTGAAGAAGCTGGCGGACCAAAGTATAAATATTTAAATATCGATCCTTCAATGAATGAAGACGGCGGCCAGCCTGATGCGAATATCCGTGTCGGTTTCTTATATAATCCTAAACGTGTGCAGTTTGATAAGTCTATTGAATCTGGAGATGCGAACACAGCCGTCTCATATAAAGATGGCGACTTAACATTAAATCCAGGTCGCATTGACCCAAATAATCCAGCCTTTGGTGATTCAAGAAAACCATTGGCTGCTCAATTTAAATTCCATGGCGAACAAGTCATCGTATTAGCGAATCATTGGAATTCTAAAAATGGTGATACACCAATATTTGGTAGTCAACAACCTCCTGTATTAGAAAGTGAAAATCAGCGTGTTGAAATTGCGAAATCAGTCGGACGCTTTGTAGAACAAGTCCAAAAAGACAACCCTAATGCAAATATCGTATCCGTTGGCGATTACAATGATTTCCAATGGTCAAAACCGTTAAAAACATTTGAAAGCTTTAATATGAGCAATATGATTTATGATTTGCCTGAAAGCGAACGTTATTCATATAACTATCAGGGTAATTCACAAGCACTGGATCATATATTCATTTCAAATAACTTGAAAAACTATACAGAAGTGGATCCAATTCATGTAAACAGTGATTTCACTGCTATGTCAGGTCGTGCGAGTGACCATGATCCACTGTTAGCTCAAATAGATGTAAAACAAGCCAGTAAAAATGAAAAAACTAAATAGGCACAAAAAAGCAGTCACAAATTAAATGATTTGTGACTGCTTTAAAATTTATCTATACTTGCCAGATTTTGAAAAGTGCGAACACCCTAGGGGTAGTTTGAGGATGTAAACTATAAGATGGGTGACTCGGCACATTCAATATCATAATTTTAAAAAATAACAGTGGATTGGATTCCTACCGTATTCGAAAATGTTATATTGCATTAATGCGACAGACTTTTAACAAAGTTACTACTTTTATACGCTTCTGTTAAAAGCTGTCCGTCGTTTGATACATAAAAATATTTTTCATCAAGTGTAGACACCTCTGTCGGGAAAAGCCAATACAGCTTACCTTTTTCAAAGGATTTGTCTTGTTTGATACATAAATATCTACATTCTGATATGCTCATTGATTGCTGCCTCATTTCAAGATAGAAGTAGCCATGTCATTATTTAATAATCGTGTTATTAAATACAAAACTTGGTTCTGCACCTAAAACGATAAGGAATATTTGTGAATAAGCTACAAATTGGAATTTTAATATCATTTCATTTACATATTCGAATTCATGATTTAGTTTAACTTTTTCAACTTCTTGTTCATATAACTCCAAAACAGAATCTCTAATTAAAATAGGTCTGTTGTTTTGAATAACTTCATTGTTGTTTGAAAACATGAGTAGTCCTAAATATTTATAATGAATACTTAGTTGTCTTGTTAAACTTGCTATATATTCTAATTGCTCATATAAGCCAGGAGCTTCTTCTCTCAAAGCTTTTAAATCTAATTTGAATTGTGTTAGTTCATCCATTTCATTTACCATTTTTAATCACTTCTCCAATTCCCATGGTTTACTTAAATCAAGAGACTTAAGTAATGTTTTACTTTGTGCTCTTCTCGTTTTACGTACTTTTGCTCTTTCTTCACCATACATAAACAATGTTTTTTCGTCTTTAGTCTGAGCTGTAATTTTAGGTACTTTAATTGCTTTTTTGGTTTCGTCTAAGGCTACAAATGTAAGAAAAGCAATAGCAGCAATTTTTCTTTCTGCTGTAATCATATTTTCCGAAATAACCTTACAAAATATTTCCATAGATTTTTCTCCTGTATAAACAACAGAAGATTCAATACAAACCGAATCAGACTGAGTAATAGGATGTAAAAATTCTACACTATCCGTAGATGCTGTTACACATTCTTTAACTCTTGCATGTCTTCTAGCAGATAATGTTGCGTTATTATCAATTTTTTTCATTAATACGCCACCAAATAGCGTGTTGTAATTATTTAAATCATTAATTAAGACTTGATCGGTACTGACAATTTTACTATCGCTCGGATATTTATAATTCTCCATGAAAAACTCCCGTTCTATAATGTTTATGTCACAAATTATAGAACGAGAGCATATAAATAGAAAATATCCCTTTTTTATAATGGTATAAATTTCGTGAATGACCCTGTGTTTAATGATGTAATAAGTAATTTTCTTGTATGAATTTAATCCAATTTTTAGTTAATGAATCTACTATAATATCTTTTCTCCAAATAATGGCAAGTTCCCATTTCATCGAGGGTTCATTAATACTAATCGCTTTCAAATCTTCATCCAATAAATCAAGTATCCCTTCAGGTAATATACAGATGCCCATATTATTTATTAACATTTCTTCTATAAAGCTCCATTGAGTCGTTTCAAAAATAATATTAGGATTAAAACCATAGTTTCTACATATGTTTTTAATTTTATCGTTCAAGTAAAAATCAGAATTAAATAAAATAAATTCTTGATGCTCTAAATCTTCAATATCAATCATATTTTTACCAGATAATGGATGATCTTTATGAACTACGAGTTTTAATTTTTCTTCTAAGAAAGTGAATGTGCTGAAAATTTTATGATTCGTAGGTAAGACAGTAATTCCCATATCTACATCACCATAATATATATCATTTTCAATTTTCTTACTTCCATTTTCAAAAAGTTGAAATGTTACATTAGGATAAGAATCATGGAACTGAGAGATGAGTTTGATTAATCTTCTAATATTAATAATTGTAGGAATCCCTATTTTTAAATGTCCGCTTTTCAATTCTAAAAGATTACTTAATTCATTAGGAATATTCTCATACATTTTCAGCATTTCTTTACATTGAAAAAAGAATGCCTCTCCTGCGTCAGTTAGGTAGATTTGGTTTTTATACCTATTAAATAATGTTACTTCTAATTCTTTTTCTAGTAATCTAATTGTATTACTAATTGTCGGCTGTGTAATGAAAAGTTTAGCTGCTGCTTTCGTCATACTCTTTTGGTTTACGACTTCAACAAAATACTGCATATGTCTAAGTTCCAATAAAATCACACCTTCTTATTATATTATGCGTGTAGTGTTCTCTACTTCGATTATTGTTATATTTTATAATGCAGCAATTTTTAGCGTTCTTGTTAATATTAATTTTAGCATGTATTGGAAATATAACACCAAGGTTTATTTCTATGTCACGTTATTATTTTCTAGGAAATAGCTTAATCACTATTTGTCATCATGATTTGATTAAAAAAGATCGTTATCACATTTCGTGATAACGATCTTTTAAGTTATATTATAATTTCTGATTAATAGCAGTAAAACACCTTAAACACTAGCTACTCAAAATTCAATTTAAAGTTAAATCTGATGCGTGAATCATTGAGTCGATAAGTTTCATTTAATTCTGGACCACAACTATTAGAACCAATGCCACTTTGTGCATAATCAATATAGATATACGTAAAATCTTCGCGTTCTAATTGATCTTTATGTGTCGCATGCGTTAACTGATTTAATGAATAATGTGTTGTATTAAAACTGAATGCATCCCCACTCGATACAAAAATAGCGTTTTGATTATTTGAAACTTTAACAAATGTAGTCTGATTATGACTTCCTGATTCTTGAGGTTTGATATGGTTACTTACATTATCTGTCACTGTCGTTTTGAAATAATCTAAATATGTTGCAACGCCTTTATCTTGATAACTACTATAAGGTCCATTTCCATAATATTCGACTTGTTCATAGTCATTTGCTAATGTCATGGCTAAACCGAAACGTGGTAGAAATGGGGCTAATCTATCTTTCTCTAAATCATAGTTTACGTTAAGTGTACCATCGTTTTGAATCGTCCACGTAAGTGTACCTGAAAGCACTGGGGGGACTGCCTCATTAACCATAGCAATGTCAAAAACAAGACTGGCGTCACACTTATTTTCATCGATTCGGTAACCATGTACGCGCGTAGTAATATCTTTATATCCAGCGTATGCCCAATTTTGCTTAACATTAACGTCATTATCTGTTGGTGCACGCCATAGATTGATTTCTGCTTTCTGATTCATAATAATTATGCCATCATGCGCAACTGTCTTTAAACTCGCGTCTTTTTTATCAAAAGTGTATATCCAACCATTATTAGAAACATGAATTGTATGAATCTCGTCTTTATATGCTATAGATGATGGTTTCGCATTTTGATATGTCATTGATTGACGTTGATATACAATTTGATCATATCCTAATTCAAAATGAGTCGAACGTAGCTCATCTTCATCTTTTAATTTGTAGCGTAACATCACATCACTGAGTTCATTTATATTAATATAGTCACTTAAATCAATCTTTTGCGTCGTATGTGGTGCGAATTTAGTAAAAGGAACTTCAAACACCTGATGTGTTCCATCTAAATAAGTAGCAGTTGCTTCAACACTTAGATAGTTTTCTATATGCGTGAAATCCAGTTGATTACGTAATGTCAGTTTATAGTTATCCTGCTTTATTACTTTTAAAGGTCTATGTTCATATTTAAATTCATAATATCCTTCGTGAGGTATACGATCCGGAGAAACAATACCGTCCACACAGAAATTACCATCATGCAGACGTTCGCCAAAATCTCCACCATACCTAAATATTGTCTTACCATCCTTTAAACCTGTTTGAATGCCGTGGTCACACCATTCCCATACAAATCCTCCAATAAAACTATCGTATGCCTCAACAAGCTTCTGATAAGCATGAAGATCGCCAGGTGAATTCCCCATGGCATGCGCATATTCACACAAAATAAAGGGTTTATCTAGATTCGGGTGCTTCAAATATGTCATTTCGATTTCTTCTGGAGATGGATACATTCTACTAATCATTTCAACGTTAGATAAATCATAGTCTTTTGATTTATCACGATGTAATGTACCTTCATAATGAAGTGGTCGTGTAGCATCTAATACTTTCGCACGCGCTAAGCCTTCAACTATATTGACCCCAAATCCAGATTCATTACCCATCGACCACGAAACAATCGAACTATAGTTTTTCAAAGGGATTATAGACGCTTCAATACGCTCTATAATTGCAGTTTGGTATTTAGGGTCATCCGTAATGATATTAAAGTGCTCAGTATTTTCTTCACCATATAAACGCACTACACCATGCGTTTCTAAATCCGCTTCACTCATCACATAAAAGCCATATTGGTCTGTTAATTCATAGAACAAAGGCGATTTCGGATAATGTGCTGTACGAATTGCATTAAAATTACCTTGCTTCATAAGCTGTAAATCTCTAGTATATTGAGGTTCATTTATCGTATAACCTGTTTTGGGATCACTATCATGATGATTGGCCCCACGTAATTTAATAGATTGCCCATTAATATAAAATTGATTATCTCTGATTTCAACTTCTCGAATACCAATTTTTTGTGTAATAACTTCTTGAGCAGTAGTAATGACTAACGTATAAAGTACAGGTCTTTCTGCTGACCATAATTGTGGTTTATCAACTGTAAAACGATTCTGTTCTGAAGTTTGAGTACTACTTACTAAGTCACCACTTGGATTATATAAGTTTAGTTCAACTTGGTCTAATGCTTGTTTACGTGCTAAGTTCACGTCTATCGTTGCCTTATTCAAATCATCATTCAAATGTGTTTCAATTTTAAAATCATCTACTCGTGATTGCGCTCGTTTTAAAATATAAACATCTCTAAAAATGCCTGAATGTCTAAACATATCTTGGTCTTCAAAATATGTACCATCTGAGTATTTTAATACAAGAACCTGTATCGTATTCTCTCCATCACGCACAAATTTTGAAATATCAAATTCTGAAATAGCATGAGATATCTGACTATAACCTACAAATTGATTGTTTATCCATACATAAAATGCGCTATCTACACCTTCGAAATTCAAATGATAATCACTTTCTGTATCATATGAACTTAACTCAAAAGAACGTGTATAACGTCCGCATGGATTGTACTTTGGAACATACGGCGGATCAAATGGAATTGGATATTGTGTGTTAAGGTACTGTATTTGATCGTAGCCATATAAATTCCATACAGACGGCACTGGTAATATGTCCTTTTTAATCTGTTGAGGCTGTCTCAAACATTCTTCTAGAGCATTGAAATATTCAAAATGCCAATCACCATTTAGTAATGTTACATTTTTTGTATTATAACGTGTTTCTAAACGATAGTCAGACTCCCCTCGTTGATAAGGTATATAAAATGCACGTCTTGGCATCAAGTTCACATGCTGAACCTCCATATTTTCATGAAATTGTTGTTCTAACATAAAATGACATCCTCTCTATTTAATACGCTCTCTATGTTCTCTCTGACGTTTATATCGGAGTGTTTTCTCAATATCATTCAAGAAGTCACCTTTTAAATTAAATGCTTTATGATATAAAAATGCTGTTAAACTAACAAAAATCAACGGTGCGACAATAATCATGATACGCAGACCATTAACCGTGGTCGCCGATTGTGTCTCATTCGGCGTATAACCTAATACAGATAAACCGACACCTACAATTAAAGCGGCAACTGCTTGTGATGCTTTAGTTAAAAACGTGTTTGTGGAAGTGATTACACTCTCATTACGTTGCCCAAACTTCACTTCACCATAATCAATCACATCTGCAAGCGACACTGTTGTTATACCAACCATAAATCCTGAACCAACACGTAACATGCCTGCACCTATAATGACTAAAATCGTACTTTGTGGCGCAACGAAACCTGATACTAAAATAATAACTAACCCAGTTATGATAAGCGTAATAGCTGTATTAAACGCTGTAGTTCTACCAACCCATTTAATAAAACGTGGCAAAAGTAATAAACCAAGCATTTCACACAGAATCATTGCATTAAAAATTGAAAATAAATGTTCTGCATTCACTACATATTTAAAGTAATAAATGATAGAACCATTAAGCGTTTGTAGACATAAATTAAAAGTTAATAAAACACCCATGATGGCAAGTAATTCTTTGTTTTTAAATAAAATACGACCAATATCTTTAAAATTAACTTTAATACCTATTTGTTTTTCCATTTCATAATCTTCAGGTACTTTAAAGACCGTCACGCCTATCGTAAAGATAAAAACA
The DNA here is from genome assembly GCF_001431205.1 of Staphylococcus sp. NAM3COL9. Lineage (GTDB taxonomy): Bacteria > Bacillota > Bacilli > Staphylococcales > Staphylococcaceae > Staphylococcus. The sequence continues at coordinate 671,177 of NZ_LGPC01000016.1, forward strand.
ATACTACAGATTACGGCAAAAACAAAAATGCCTACCGAATCACTACCGCTACCAAAAATATCTCCTAATTTGTGTATAAAGAACAAACCAAAAGTACCTACAATAAATGCAGCTAAACTTGCGAAAAATCTAGGAATAACTGAAATTTCTTCACGTTCTCTAGGATTATGCGTCAAGTTCGGTAACCATGACCAGTATGGTATATCCATCATCGTGTAAGTCATTCCCCAGGAAATATATATAATCGATATATAAATGTACATAGCCGTCTGTGATAAATCTAAATTCGTAAACAGCAAGACTGTAACAATAGCGTTAGCAAGCGTACCGATAACGAGCCATGTCTTGAATTTACCAAAGTTATTCCGTGTATTATCAACAATCATACCCATAATCGGATCATTGATTGCATCCCAAATACGTGCAACAAAAAGCATAACTCCGACAAACGCAGGAGATAAACCTACAATATCTGTGATATAAAACATTAAGAAGAGACCAACAATATTAAATATAGCGTCCTTCCCTATTGCACCAAATCCAAATGCTAATTTTTGCTTTCCAGTTAAATATCTATTCATTTATCCACCTCTAAACCATCACTTTTTAAAACGCTTACATATGTGTTGGCTTTATTTTAGCAATTTAAAGTATATGTAATGAATAGCATAATGATGATGTTACATGGCAAAATGTTGCCATTTGTTATTATAATAGGATTATATAAGTCTAAAGATCTTCAATATGATGAATTGAGAGGTGTATCATGCAAGTTTTATGGAAGAAATTCAGTAAAAAGTTAATTGATGCTAATTTAGCAGAATGTGGTATTGAGGTTGGTGTACCAAACGTAGGTTATAATTATACAGTTTTCCAAACATCTGTAATACATATCGTAACTCATGGTGAAGGTATTTTTAAATATGATGGGAAAAGTTTTAACCTAAAAAAAGGGGATATGTTTTTACTAGAAAAAGGCATGGAAGTAGAATATAAGCCTTCATTTTCAAAACCTTGGACTTATTATTGGGTAGGTATTAGCGGCAAACAAATTCTAGACTATTTAGCACGTAGTTATATCGTGGATGACCATGTCATTATAGGTAAAGATACTTCTGAAATTAAAAAAACGATTCATAATATCTGTAATCTTTCAAAAACAATTGCGTCTAGCAACTCACATGACATTTTAATCATGCAACATATATACCAATTAGTTTATATGCTACAAGAACAGTTTCCTAAAAAATTCTCAGTCAACGTCAATATTGTTAACGAAGATATCCAAAAAGCAGTCGAATTTATCAATTCAAACTATCACAAGAATATTAGTATCGTTGATGTTGCGCAATATGTTAATGTCACTCGCAGTCATTTATTCAAGCTGTTTAAGAAGAATTTAAATTATTCTCCCAAAGCATACTTAACATATATCCGTATGTATCATGCATCTCAATTACTTATACATACGAATGATATGATATGTGAAGTTTCAAGTAAAGTTGGATATAAAGATCCTTTGTTATTTTCAAAATGTTTCACAAAACACTTTGAAATTAGCGCGTCTGAATATCGAAATAATTTTTCTTAGCTTAATATGTTTAAGTTCTTTGATATGTGGAATTACATTAATATAACATTTTAAAGGAGGCATTTGTTTATGAGTAAATTTGATGAGTTCAAAGATCAAGCAACAGATAAAGCTAAAGATAAGGCCGACGAAATTAAAAATGACGATGAGAAAAAAGAACAAGTGAAAGACCAAGCAACAGATAAAGCAAAAGACTTAAAAGATAAATTCTAATTTTTGATAAACACAGAAAGACACTTCCGCTATAAGCGGAAGTGTCTTTTTATGCTTTTATATAAGCGAACCAACTTTGAAAGATGTTGCCACTTAACAAAATAATATGGCCTCAAGTTAGATTATAAATCACCTGTTAGAAATTGCGCTTCACCGTTAAAGAAGCTCCAGTTTTCATCGGTATTTTCTACTAAACTAATCATAATATCTTCTTTACGAATGCCTACTTTGTCATGTAGTGTATCCACTAAATTTTTGTAGAATGTCGTTTTTTGTTCTTTTGTTCTCGGTCTCGAAACGATAGTAAATACTATCACCTCGTCTGTTCTTTCAACGCCTAAGCCTGTATCTAATATGTCCATTTCATAGTCCTCATGTTGATTCACAATTAAATACTTATCACCTTTTGGTGCTTGAAATGCATCTAACATAACATTATATGTGATATCTAAAATACTTTTAATTTCCTCTTTTTCTCTACCTTTGATCATGTCTAATTTAATTAATGGCATGTAAATTCTCCTTCTAAAATAAGTTATTTATCTTTATTTGAATATCCGACTTTTAACGAAATAAATACTACAACAAACATTCCTAGAAAACCATATAACCATATCGATAACATCTCATTAACAAACATTAATTATTACCTTCTTCTATATTATATTTTTGATTATCTTTTGGCTTCATGATAAATGCAGCAATTGTAATTGTTGCGATACCGATAAATGTTGCTACTGCACCTGCTGACATTGTACTTGGAATAATGCCACCGAAGTAAATGACTAAATATGCACCTAGTCCTACAAACATAGATAGCTCTGCAGCTTTAGCTGGTGCTTTCTTTTTGGCGTATATGGCATGTAAGATGGGGCCTAATGTGCCTGCTGCGATGCCTGATATTCCAATCCACATAATGTCACTCATATGTTTTGGAGGTTGTAAAACAAGTAAAAATGATAATAAACCTACGATTGGTACACTGATTTTACTTATTTGAAATGCAATTTTATTCGCTTTTTCATCACTAATATTAATTATTTTTCGTCTAACTAAGCATTTTAAGAATATATCATTCGCAAATACTGTAGAAATAGAAACAAATAATCCATCTGTTGTCGACATCGCTGCAGCTAAAATGACCACTCCGAAAAGCGCTACAATCACTGCAGGAAATGCCCAAATAATATAGTCAAGCAGAGCTAAATCTGACGTTTCAACACTATTACCAAGTGCGACACGTGCAAATATACCACCGAATAGAACGAGTAGACAAAGGCCCGTGACAATAATATAAGTATTGATCATTTTCCCTAAATCTTTTTCATTTTTCAAGCCTAATATTTTATTGAATAAATGCGGTGCAGAGGCAAATGCCCACTGTATGACGATTGCACCTAAAACCATGGAAAAAGAATTGAAATGTACAGATTCTGGATTAAATACTTTAACTAAATTTTCATTTTGGTTAGATAAATTACTTGCGATACCAGCAAATGTACTTGTAATACTTCCTTTCCAAAAGATAACAATACCTGAGATAAATACACCAAAACCTGCAATGGCCATAATGATAACTTGTATCGCATCAGTATAAATATCTGCAAGTGCACCACCAACATACACGTATAGTACGACAATAACGGCTATAAAGACGAGTCCGCTAAAATAAGACATACCAAGTAAATATTCAAAAATCCTTGCGCCTGCAACAAACTGGCTGGCTATATAAAATATATTAAAAAGAAGGATAATGCCAGTACCTACGCGCATTATATCACTATCGTAGAAATCTCCTAACCAATCTGGAAGAGATAAAGATTTTTGAGTTGTATTCAATTTCCTTACCTTTTTAGCCACCATTAAGACACCCGTGGGTCCACCAATAAACATGGCTAGAAATAACCATAAATTGTTAAGACCCCATTCATATGACCAACCAGGGTAGCCTAAAAAGGTGGCTGCACTTAAGTATGTGGCTGCAAATGATAGTCCGAGCACTCTAGGACCGATGTTACCGCCACCAGTAGCAAAATCAGCAATATTTTTCATTTTCCGTGAACTCATATAACCAACAATAACCATGACTATCATAAATAATATGAAGCCTATCCATGTATAGAGAGAAATTTCATCCATTGTTCTTTACTCCTTTATTATTATTTATATAAGCGTATTCGCTGCACGCTTGTTTTTTGCTGGATGATTTTCCTTTATTGTCTTTTTATCTTTTCCGAACATATTTTCACGAAGTGTTGTACCTTCATATTCTGTTCTATATAGACCTCTTTTTTGTAATTCAGGGATAACATGATCAACAAATTCTTCGAATGTGCCAGGTGAATAGCTTTGAGCGATATTAAACCCATCTGCCCCACCTTCAAGTGCCCATGCTTCAAATTTATCTGCGACTTGCTCTTTTGTTCCAATAAATTTAGCTGTGCCATTGCCTAGACCGTGATTTTTTACAGCTTCTCTAAGTGTCCATTTATGGTGTGGGTCTTTGGTATACATATTAAGATTGCCCTGCATCGCTTCCGTCTCAATATCTTCTATATAGTGATCTGGGTCGTACTCTGAAAAATCAATGCCTGTATGTCCACTTAATAATGAAGCTGAACCTTCATAGCTGATATGTTCTGTTAATGTTTCGTATTTTTGATAGGCTTCTTCTTCAGTTTCTCCGATAATTGGGAGTACCATAGGAAACACTAAAATATCTTCCTTACTTCTGCCATGTTGTTCAGCTCTTGTGTGTATATCATCTACATAGCGCTTTAATGATTCTACTGAAGTATGTTTTGTGAACACAGCTTCTGCATGTTTAGCAGCAAACGTTTTACCTTTTTCTGAAGCGCCTGCTTGAAATAATACAGGTGTTCTTTGCGGTGATGGTTCAACTATATGAGGTCCAGGCACACTAAAGAATTCACCTTCATGGTTAATTTCGTGCACTTTATCAGGATCTGCATATGTATCCGTATCTTTATCATTAACTACAGCGCCGTCTTCCCAACTGTCCTCCCAAAGTTTATAAACGACTTGGAGAAATTCATCTGCTCTGTTATATCTTAAATCTTTTGGTAATCGTTCTTTCAGTCCTAAGTTAATCGCTTCACTTTCTAAATAAGAAGTGACGACATTCCAACCTAAACGACCATTGGTTAAATGATCTAATGTGGATAATTGTCTAGCTAAACTATACGGTTGTGCATATGTAGTAGAAATTGTTGGGGCAAAACCAATATGTTTTGTGACTGTAGCCATAGCAGAAATAATTGGTATAGGATCGTGCGCAGGAAGTTGGACTGCATGCTTAATTGCAGCATCACTCGATTGATTATAAACGCTATATGTTCCTAAAACGTCTGCAATAAATATAGAATCAAACTTACCTTTCTCTAATGTTTGTGCAATATTTATCCAATACTCTAATTGATTATGATGTGCACCTTGATCTTTGTCATGTTTCCATAACCCAGACGAATGTGGAGATGGTGAATTTTGAACAAATCCATTAAAATGTATCTGTTTCTTCGGCATATGTTTTTCCTCCTAAATGTAGTTTCGTTATGCTTCATAGTGACTGTTGAGGAAATTTTAAAATTTAAATTAATATTTTCTGAATTACTTTACTCATTTCCTAAGATGAAAATTCTTAATTTATAGAATTTTCAGATAATATCTATGCTAGTAAATATAGCGAATATTCCATACTTCGTCAACACCAAATCAGTAAATTCTATAAGAATAGTCGGATTAAATCGGTAAATTATTTTTACTCATTTGAACCATTTTATAAATGCATATTAAAATATGTGACACTTAGTCATTGGAGTGTGAAGGCATAGGATGAGAACACAACAAATATACGTATAGTAAATTCCAGAGCAAAGATAATCCCCCTATTTCGTAATTTTAACGAACATATGACGCCAAGTTCTATTTTCTATATTACAACAATTGAACATTACGTTTAATTATTATATGTTTAGCTTGTGCTAAGAAATTACAGAGGTTGGGGGTTAGATAGATATGATTAATGAAGTATTAATAGTTGGAGCTGGACCTAGTGGTTTAGCCATGGCAATTTCATTAAGTAATCAAGGTATTCCATTTAAAATTATTGATAAAAATAAAGGGCCTGGAACCGCTTCACGTGCAATGGCTTTACAGGCAAGAGTCCTTGAATTTTATCAGCAGTTAGGTTTCTCAAATAAAGTTGTAGCAAAAGGAATTTTAGTAAACACTATAAATGTATATAAAGATAGTAAGGTTGTTGCACAATTACCTGTAGGTAAAATTGGTAAAGGCATAAGTCCTTATCCATATGTTTTATCACTTCCCCAAGACGTCCACGAACGAATACTCGTTGATGAGCTAGAAAAACGAGGTGGTCAAATTAGTTGGAATCATGATCTATTAAGATTTGAGGATGATGGTGACGCTGTAACAGCTACCATAAATACACCTGATGGGGAAATCACGAAAACATTTTCCTACATTTGTGGGTGCGACGGTGCCAGTAGTGTTGTTAGGAAATCACTTAACCTTGATTTCCCAGGTGGAACCTATCATCAAATGTTCTTCGTTGCTGATGTAGAAAATAGTTCAGCTTTGAAAGAAGCATCCATGGGTTTCCATGATAACTACTTTTGTTTAGGTTTTCCTATTAGAACTACAGGACAACTACGTCTAATTGGTTTAATACCTGAAGCGCTTGTAGTAGATGGTGATGCTCCACAAACACTCACTCCTCTAATTCCTCATGTTGAGCGTATATTACCAATACAAGTAAATAAAGTGAACTGGTATTCATCCTATCGTTCCCACCATCGCGTTGCTGAAAAATTCAGACTGGGCCGTGCTTTCTTATGTGGAGACGCTGGTCATATTCATAGTCCTGCTGGTGGTCAAGGTATGAACACAGGCATAAGTGACGCGCTTAATTTAGCTTGGAAACTGAGCGCAGTTCTAACAGAAAAAGCCTCACCAAAATTACTAGATACCTACGAACCTGAACGTATCAAATTCGCCCAAAGGTTAGTGAAGACAACAGACAAGGCTTTTCAAATTATGTCCAATAGTCAAATGGTGAAAAATTTCGTCATTCCTTTCTTTGCATCTAAATTATTACGTTTTAACACATTAAAACAATTAATGTTTAAAACAATCTCTCAAACTAATATAAACTATCGACATAGTGAATTAAGCAGTGGAGAATATGGTGACATTAAAGGTGGAGATCGCTTACCATGGGTGCACACAAATAATATTAATAACTTTGAACCATTAAAATCTTATGATTGGCAACTTCATGCATATGGTCAAGTTAACCAAGCACTCAAACAGCTCGCTTTTGAAACTGGTGTTCCTCTATATGATGTACCATGGAATAGAACAGTCAATGCGAAAGGTATTAAAGAAAATTCAGTATTCCTAGTTCGTCCAGATAGTTACGTATCTGTAGCTACAGACCTCCATAATTTAGAAACTATAAAAAATATGATTCATAATTATCATATCCGTCGTTTAAATTAGCTTAGCGCTTTAAAAAGCACACATGGAAAGTACAAATACTGATTGGCTTTTCAAATATTTCGAAGATGATTGTTAATTTGATAAAGTAAATACAAATCTCATTCATCATATAAGATGGATGAGATTTTTTCGGACTAGTATAAGCAATCAAAATTTATCGATATTTGTGTTTACTACTTACAATGGTATAAAATAAAAAGAAATGATTAAGTAATATACTTAAGTAGTATGAAGAATTGTGCGCAATTCGTGTGAATATTCTCACATTCTTAGATTTAAAAATAGAAAGGATACGTATTGAATAATGAATAAATTACAAAAAGATGGTTATTCAAGATATGATTTAATGAAAAGTTTAAATTATGAGGGTATTGCACAGGATTATAATGAAATATTAGAATACTTTGCTGATCTACCTGAAGATGATTATGCCCCTAACCTTAATAGATATAGAAGATACTCTAGAGCAATCGTTTTACCTGGAACTGAAGATGTTTTTTGGCTTCCTACGATTGAAAGAAATGGCGTTGATTATTCTGCGTATTTTCAAGGGAAGTTCAATCCAGAACATTCCGGATCATATAGAGAATTCCACTCTATTGATGAAAATATAAGAAGTAATAAATTGTTAAACGATATTATTATAGCCAATTATCATGAAACGTTTTGGAACGAAGAAGATAAAATCTTACCGATTCATGTGGGTGTGCATTTCGTTAAATTGTATGTAGAAAATGACGGAGATAAGGCTGTTTCTTCACCGAACTGTTTACATCAAGACGGAGAACCGTTTACGTTTGCTCATTTAATTGAAAGAAAGAATATTATTGGTGGGACAAATGCTATCGCAGTGCCAAAAGCTGCTGGGAATAATCCTGAAGACACTGATAGAAACAATATAATAGAAGTTTTTGAAATGGAAAATCCTTTAGAATCCTATGGCGTTTACGATCCTAATGTAAGTCATTATGTGAGTCCAGTTGAAAAAGGATCAGAACAAGGTACAGGTCTTAGATCTGTCATATTAATTGATTACCAACAAACAGTTGTTGCAGATGTCGATGAATAATATTACCCCCCTACTTTTATAAAAGTAGGGGGTAAGTCTGTCAACACAATAATTAGTTAAAAACAAGTTAAAAAAACAATGAGATAAGGGCAATGATAGGAAGTCCACCCTGTTTTAGAATTATAGATTTTTGACTAGTAATTGCCCCATATATAGCAACTAAAATGATATATATTAAAATACAAGCACTTAATTCTCTAGGATTATGGGAAAAGCATAGTGCATATAATAACAACACACCAAGAAGTCCATTATAAACACCCTGGTTTTTCATAAGAACTTTTAAATTAGGCTGTTTTAATTCTTCCTGCTTAATATTGAATATTTTACTGGTTCTTAGGGAAGTCGTTTTAATCGTTTGTAATATCATTATATATATAAATTCAATAGCAACTAATAAAACAAGAATTCCTGAAACAATGCTCATACTTAATACACCTCTTTTTCAAATAAATTGTTGTCATATCTTTAACTAAAAGCTATAAGTTAAATAATTTGATTTAACTCTTCTTCAATTACTACGATTCTTTTATTCAGTACTTCTTTTTGGTTATTTAAAACCCCTAAATGTACTTCTAATATTGTTTTTATATCTATTTCATTATCATATAACATACCTGTATTTTTTTTAATATCTTTTAAACTCATATTCAAATTACTTAAACACTTTATGAATTTTATCATTTCAATATCATCTTCACTATATAACCTTTTATTATTAGCATCTCTTTCTATAAATTTTAATATTTCTTTTTTTTCATAAAATCTTAACTTACTTTTACTTATATTACATTTGCTTGCTACTTGATCAATATAAAGTTTTTCCAATGTAAGCACATCCCTTCTCTTAAACTAAGGTTTAACTGTTATCTTATTATATAACCACTCAATAGGAGGAAAAACAATGAAAAAGTCTTGCTTTTTATACCTCAATGGCAATTATCATTACAAGAAATAAATTCATTTAAGAAAGTCAGTTTAAACACTAATTAAAAAAATATTTACACGGAGGATTACTATGCAAAATGAACAAGTTGTATTAAGCGAAAGACCAGAAGGATTACCTCAAAACGATACTTTTAGTTACGAAGCAATTCAAACAACAGAACCTAATACGGGTGAAGTACAATTAAAATCTATTTATATTTCTGTGGATCCTTATATGCGTGGAAGAATGAATGATTCAAAAAGTTACGTTAAACCTTATGATATCGGTAAACCAATTGATGGGCATATTTTAGCGAAAGTTATAAAATCTGAAGTGGATTACTTGGAAGAAGGAGATTATGTTACGGGTGTCTTACCTTGGCAAAGAATAATCACTACTGATGCAAACCAAGTGAATAAAATACCTTCCACAGAAGTTCCATTACATTTATATTTAAGTATTTTAGGAATGCCAGGTATGACTGCCTATACCGGATTATTGGAAATAGGAAAACCTAAAGAAGGTGAAACAGTTGTGGTATCTGCTGCTTCAGGAGCTGTAGGATCTGTAGTAGGACAAATTGCTAAAATAAAAGGTGCAAATGTTGTTGGTATTGCCGGTGGAAAAGAAAAAACAGAGTACTTAACACACACATTAGGCTTTGATGCTGCTGTTGATTATAAATGTAATGATTTTGAAGCACAACTTGCAGCATCTGTACCAAATGGTATTGATGTATATTACGAAAACGTCGGTGGAAAATTATCAGATGAAGTTTTCAAACATTTAAATACATTTGCACGTGTACCTGTATGTGGTGCAATCTCAACTTACAATCATACGCAAACTGAAATGGGACCAAGAATTCAAGAAACACTAGTTAAAAGCCAAGCCTTAATGCAAGGCTTTGTAGTCGCACAGTTTGCAGAACATTTTAAAGAAGCAAGCGAACAACTTGCAAAATGGGTATCTGAAGATAAAATTAAATCACAAGTAACAATCGATGAAGGCTTTGATCAATTGCCTAATGCATTTAGAAAACTATTTTCTGGTGAAAACTTTGGTAAACAAGTGGTTAAAATATCAGAAGAATAATCCGAAATATAATTTAATAATGATGGCGGACTTTTAGACTAGCCAGTTTATTTGATCAGTGCTTATAAAAAAATAGTGCTTATAAAAAAATAGTGCTTAATAAAAATCTCACTCATCTTATTTGATGAGTGAGATTTTTTAATTTACTATAAAGTGCTTGCTAAACTGGTTACCTATGTCCTCGTGTAATCTTTCTTACCAAAGAATGTTACAAGTAATAACATAATTGTTGAAAGTGGCAACCCAATTAAGATTGGATGAAGACCAAACGGATGACCGAGTATTTGCCATACTACTGCTGAGCCAAGTCCACTCCACATTGCGATATTACCTGCAAGTTTGGTGGGTTTTTTCCAAAATAGACCGAAAATCACTGGTGCAAGCAAACCTGATACTGACATCGCAGTGCCGGTTACCATAAGATTTACTAATTCTGGAATCATAAGTGCTAATACTAAAGAAATTACTGCTACGATCAACACTGAAAGTTTACTATATAACAGCATTTTATTCTGATTATGACTTTTCACATTTGGTTTTATAATATCGTTAGCTATAGATGAAGAACCTGCAATGAAGAAGGAATCCGCACTAGATATTACTGCTGCTAATAATACTATAATCATTATAAGTACTAATGGAAATGGGAATACTTCTTGAATGACATTATAATAAACTAATGGTGTGTCTGTTACATCTAAATTCAAACCAAACTTAGCATACACGCCAATAAATACTGTCATTGCACCTAATAGCACCGCAATAATCATCGAAATACCGTAACCATTTCTTGCAGTGCTCAAGTCTTTAGCTGCCCAAATACGTTGCCACACATCTTGTCTGATAAATTGATAAAAAGCTAATGTTAACAGATAGATTAAAATTTCATTTGGTGTGATATTAAGGAAGTTCAGCATGTCGTTTTGATTTTGACCACTCGCATTAGCTTGAATATCGCTCCAACTACCTGAGTAATAGATAACCACAAAAAATAACACTATAATACCGATTGTTAATATTGTCCCTTGAACAACGTCCTGCCAAATAACAGCTTTTAAGCCGCCTAGGTAAGTTTTTATAGTCAGTAAGATACATCCTATAATAATACCCGCTGTCATATTTAACCCTATTGTTAAATTCAGAATAGAAGCAATCGCGACAAATTGCATACCTGTCATCGCACAATAAGCAAATAAGAAACTGATAACAGTAGGAACACGTGCTGATTCGCCATAACGCAGTGCAGTATAATCACCGATTGTCACCATATTATGCTTTTCGCCTAATAATCTAATACGTTTTAATAAAAAAAACGCAAGTACGATAACAGCAGCTATCATGGTTATGTGAATCCACTGTTGTCCCATACCTAATGTATAGCCATTTTCCATATAACCTAACAGTGTCGCGCCACCTACACCTGTACTGACGAATGTTAAAATCAGTGGCCATACGGTTACCGTTCTACTTGCCATATTATAGTCATCATATGTTTTTATTTTTCGTTGTATGTATAAAGACATCAAAAGTAAAAAAACAAAATAAATAATGATCGTAAATCCTAAAATTAATTGTTCACTACTATTAAACACTATATTATCCCCTCGTAAATATATTTTTCACAATGCCATTAGTTTATCGTGACTTCCTACTTGAATCAAACTATATTTTAAATTTAAGTTGATATCGTTACGCTTTCTTAAGCAATTTGAATATAAAAAATTGCTCCCCTTATCAGAATTTCTAACTATTACGGAGATAATGTAAACTATTTATTTATTTTGGTTTACATTTATACAGGAATAGCTTTATTATAAAAAGGAGAAACTATTAAAGTCTAATTAAATGAGGAGCATTACTATGAAATTAGCTGAAAACATTTTACAAGGGGAAAATCTAACTAAAGATATGTTGCTAAAAATTTATGAAGATTCTAACGTAGACACATTAGATTTATTAAACGAAGCTTACATATTAAGAAAACACTATTATGGCAAAAAAGTTAAATTAAACATGATTTTAAACGCAAAAAGTGGTATATGCCCTGAAGATTGTGGTTATTGCGGTCAATCTAGAGATATGAAACAAAAGCAACGGTACGCTCTAGTACCAGAAGAACAAATTGTGAGTGGTGCCAAAGTAGCACATGAAAACAATATAGGCACTTATTGTATTGTTATGAGTGGCAGAGGTCCTAGTAATAAAGAAATTGATCATATAAGTAGAACTGTAGAAGAAATTAAATCAAACCATCCTCAATTGAAAATATGTGCATGTCTTGGTTTAACCAATGATGAGCAAGCAAAAAAACTCAAAACAGCTGGTGTTGATAGATATAACCATAATATAAATACTAGTGAAAACTATCACGAAGAAGTTGTAACTACACATACTTATAAGGATAGAACCAATACTTTAGAAATTATGAAAGAAAATAATATTTCACCCTGTTCTGGTGTAATTTGTGGGATGGGAGAGTCAAACCAAGATATTATTGATATGGCGTTCGCCTTAAAAGAAATCGACGCCGATAGTATTCCTATTAATTTTTTACATCCCATTAAAGGCACAAAGTTCGGGGAAATGGATGAATTGACACCTATGAAATGCTTAAGACTTATCGCTTTATTTAGACTCGTTAATCCATCTAAAGAAATTAGAATTGCTGGCGGTAGAGAAGTTAATTTACGTTCACTACAACCTTTGGCCTTAAAGGCTGCAAATTCAATATTTGTAGGAGACTACTTAATTACTGGAGGACAGCCTAATAAATTGGACTATAAAATGATTCAAGATTTAGGATTTGAAATTGACTTTGGCAATAATGAATTGAAAGGAAATTAGAAATTAAACTTCTATTAATGCTTTGCCCTATCTTTTGGTGGTGCAAGAATCATATTCAAGAAAATCCTCGTAACAGAATATGCTAGCCATACTGTAAACTAAGTTTATTCCCTAGGAAATGCACTTAGTTTACCAATTATTTCTGATTGTATTTACCTAGGCATGTTGAATTTAGATTTTGTTTGGTTACCCTCATTCATTTTATTATTGATTTTACTTAAAACGCAATACCAGAAAGGAACTCTGTAAATGAAAAATAAAATAGTTCAATCATAAATGTATTATATGATTGAACTATTTTAGATTTATTTTAAACATCATTAACTTCATATGATCAAAAGTACACAATTACCTATCTTCTCTTTTAAGTATAAAATTCTTAACAAATTTATATTTTTTCCGATCGTATTTCGCGTATGAGTAACTTAGCACACTAAATGTAGCTGCGCCCAGCAAATTCACAAATAAATCTTTCATTGTGTCATGTATTCCAACATCAAGGTAGCCACCATTCACAACATTTTCAACACGATGTCCCGACTCATCTCTACTCTCTATAACAGTTTTCTCTATATTATCAATGTGATGTACAGTATTGTGCTCATTAGCCAAAGTTGCACTATTCACTTTTTGAACCACTCGATCTTTTTGCATGTCCATATCCATGCCCTGATCCACAGTGTATTCAAAAAACTCCCACATCACACCGATAGTCATAGAAAAACAAAAAGTAACGATTGCAAGAAACAATGGATTTAAATTGATTCCTCTCACATTTTTATTAAGTAAAAATACCAGTGAAAATCCAATACCTGCAGCTAAAAATCCATTAATCGAATGAAGCATTGTGTCCCATAATCTGAAATAACTGTAAAAATCTCCAAGTTCACCTAAAATCGTAGAACTAAAAATAAACAGTATAATAATAAATTCCAGTAAATTAGGTATTTCAATTTTTAATAATCGTTCAGTAAGTTGTGGAATAGTAAATAGGACAAGCGTCAAAACAAGGGTGAAAATGACATCCCATCTTTGTATAAATATCATTTCATTCATGAGGTTTAAAATAACAATTAAGCGTAAAACAACATATATAGTGATTACTTTCTTATTTGCCGTTTTCGTGCTACTCGTAAATATCTTTTTAAAACTATTCATAAAAACATTCTCCAATACTTATAGCGTATAACTTACAACCAATGAAATGATATATAAGCATTTTATAATTCTTACTTGGCTTGTTTATCTCATTCACAAACGGATATCTTTTAATTCTCTATTTGTGCCATCCTTTTTTATAACTTTGGGTATTTGGTATAACTAACCCACTTCCATATCACATACGTAAACAATCCCTCATATAGATTTGGTTAATTATTCGGGTGACATTTTCTTAAGTTAAATTAGAGGCGTCATATTCCAATATAATGACTTTAACAGCTTCTAATTTAAAATATAGTTATAGAATCTATTAGACTATAACATTATATGGGGTATAGAAACGAATAAGCAAACCTATTAAACCAAAATAGGTTTGCTTGTTTATTCGAGTATTTTTGATGTGCCTATATATAGATTATAAATCTTGAATTATAACCATTAAAAATATATTACTTTTTTAATGTACCTACTCCAATGAAATGCTTAGTATTTAAAATTCTTGTTTCCGTCGTACTTTAAATTTATTAAATGAAAATTCACTCAAGAACGTTGAAGCAATCAGTATTATCCCTCCAATCATTTGTAAAACCGTAAATTGTTCACGTAAAATAAGACCCGATATAAAAATTGCGACTAATGGATCTATATAGCTTAATAATGCAATATTTTGACCGTTTAATTTTTCCATACCAGAAAAGAATAACCAAAAGCCAATACCAGTATTAACAACTCCTAAAAAGAGAATAAATGGTATTGCAGCAATTTGTGTGTGAATTTCAAATCCACCACCAACCCCAAACACCAAGGGAAGTAAAATCAATGCTGTTATAGATAATTGAAAGATCGCTAAATCCATACGGCTACCATCTTTAATAAATTTATTAGTAAGCATTAAACAAGCGTAACAACTCCCCGCAAGCATACTAATTAGAATTCCTAACACATCATTCGATCCAGGCTGTAGAAAACCATTACTTAAAATAAATATCAACCCGATAAGTGAAGCGATAATACAAAACACACTTTTTTTACTCAATGCTTCTTTTAAAATGAATGGAGACAGCATTAACACAATAATCGGACCAAAATAATAACCTAAAGTTGCATTCGCAATACTCGTATACTGATATGATTGAAATAAAAACACCCAGTTACCGGCTAACGCAAAACTAGAGAGAATAATGAGCCATTTATAACGCTTCAAAAATGTAAAGTTTAGTCTTTTATTACGCATAATGTAAAATAATAATAAAAAAGTACATCCAATAAAACTGCTAAGCATCGCTATTTCTACTGACGTTAAATTTATTTGTTTAATGATAAGGCCTATCGTTCCAAAGATGAACATTGATGCTATGAACTGGATTAATGCTTTCATAGTTGCATCCTTTTCAATGAATTTAATGTCATGAACAAATCACTCCTCCTTCATTAATTAAATGTTAGCAAGGTATTGTGATTTGAGGAATAAGCACTTAGTATAATGAGTATAAACTTTAAGTTAAAAGGTGGGATAGTATGGAAGTGGATTACTTAGAAGATTTATTTTCCGTAGTTAAAGCTAAAAGTTATAATAAAGCTGCATTTGAAAGAAATATAAGCACCCCTGGTATTAAGAAAAGAATTACTCAAATAGAACAATATTTTGGTTATAAAATATTTGACGCGACTCCTAGAGGCGTCAGTTTAACAAATGAAGGGTTAAAGTTATATGAAGGACTGAAATCAGTAAAACAGCAAATTGATTATTTAAAAAACCAAGATACTGAAGTTTTAAAAGTAGGTATTATTTCAAATTTTCCATTAGAAGAATTGCATAAAATGAACAATCAAAATGAACATATCAGATTATTTCCAGCCAACAGTACAGAGGAATTAGTAAATCAGCTTCAACAACATAAATTAGACTTGGTAATAGGTGAACAAATTGCGTTACAAGAAGGTGTTTATTATGAATATTGGTTTGAAGAGCCCTATGAACTTGTATTCTCTAAGCAACATGCATTAAATGAAATAAATCATATTGATGCAGAAGTCTTAGCTCAACAACATTACTATTTATTAGAACCACCGGGCGATACATTTGATTTTAAAAATAATAACATCAATCCGAAAAAAATGGATTTATCCTACGTCAAAGATAGAGAATCCATTTTAAATTTTATAGCTACAAGTGAAAGTGTGGCCATCTGTCCAAAGTCCTATATGGAAAAGGTTAACAGCAATATGTATACTCACATTAAACTTCCAAATGCTTCGCGAACGATAGGAATTTACTCAAAAAAAGAGAAACACATAAATAATTTTTACAATATCTTGAAAGACAACACAAAATAAAATTTATAAAGCTATAAAAAAGAACTGTACATCATAAATGACATACAGTTCCCGCTATCTTAAATCTAATCAGACGATGCTTGTTTCTTACCTTGATTAAACATGGAAACATCTTCCTTGAGCATCAATTACTTAGAACCACAGGTCTGCGAGTAGTTCCATCGATTGTTTTCTTTTTTCTGGGTCATAAGTATAAGTCACAGTGATGAGTTCATCCGCTCCGGTCTCTTCCGTGAACGCTTCTAGTCTTTTACGGACTGTTTCAGGTGAACCAACGGCTTTGATGCTGAACATCGATTCCATCATTTTTCTTTGCTCTTCTGACCCTAATTCTTCAGGGTCTACAGGTGGCTGTAACTTACGCTGCTGACCTGTATGCATATCTCTCATCATTTGAATCGTCGTTGTCCAAATTTTTTCTGCTTCCTCGTCTGTTGGTGCTACAACAACATTAATTCCCGCCATGACATATGGTTCATCGATTTGAGAAGTTGGCGCATCTGTCTTAAATGTAGAACGGTACATGTCAATTTTTTGTTTATAGTCATCAGGCGCAAAATGTGTCGCAATAGAATACGGTAGTCCAAGCTGTCCAGCAATTGATGCACCATTTATACTTGAGCCCAATACCCAAATTGGTACGTTTGTACCAGTACCTACTGTCGAAGTCACAGGAACACTGTTACCTAGTCCTTCGTCACTGAACCAGCCCATAAGGTCAAAAATAGAATTTGCAAAAGTCTGTGCATCACTATCAGAACGTGTAATCAATTGTGATGTCTTTTGGTCCGTTCCAGGTGCTCTCCCAAGTCCAAGGTCAATTCTACCTGGATAGAGTTGGGCAGTCGTGCCGAAATTTTCAGCTAACTGCAATGGTGAATGGTTTGGCAACATAATACCGCCCGATCCTACACGAATATTTTTTGTTCGTGCTGCTGCCATCGCAATCAGTTGTGATGTAGCACTGGATGCAAGATTTTTTGTATTATGATGCTCGGCAAACCAAAGTCTCTTGAATCCAAGATCATCTACAAGCTCTGCATTATCCATAGATGCCTCAAGTGCTTCCTTGACTGTCTGATTTTCCGAAATGCCTACAAGTTCGAGGACACTTAATGGTATATGTTTTGTCATTTATTTTGTTCTCCTTTATAAACCTTATTGAATATTGATGGTTTTCTAATTTGATATAATGCTTACTTTTTTTGTTTAAAACAGATATGGGCATCACACAATTAAAAAAATCCTCTGCTTATTCCATCATAAAACACCATGCGATATAAAGATAATTTACTGTTTATAGCGTGTAAATATTCAATATAACAACTATGTAAATAGCATTATTCATCATTAGAATTAAAGAGGGTCTGTTACCTAATTATTTTCCGGGAAATTAAAAAGGCTAAAGGGCATTCCCATTCAACTCTTAAATACAGGTATTAGTAATATACGAAACTATTCCATATCCTGCTTTTTGAAAAGCCCTAAATGTAAATGTCCTTAATGTTATAAGAGAGACCTTGATGTGACATGTCTTGAAATACTTAAACATCCCGTATTAAGATAATATTATGACAGTCATGAATTACGATTCATCACATAAAACGCTTTATTCTTTTTCAAATAACTTTCAATAAATCTAAACATATCTAAATTTCCTTCATTTAATTTCTCGTTCTTTAATGAAGACAAATAAATTGAAGTATGAATTATCAAATCTGAATGAGGAATATAAGGCAACTCTAATTTTCTACACATGCTAATAGGGACAAAAGCAAAATTTTGTCGTTGTTTTACTATCGATGTGATAAACGCATCATCAATATAAGTTGCATGATGAATGTTCAAATTCATTGTTATTAACTTACTTTTTGTTAGATTATTATAATCTTGATTATGAGACGGAAAAACAAAATTTTTGATAATGTCATTGTTATAGACGAAGTCGAAGTTTGGACTATCATCAAACTGTTTAGGATATGTAATAACAATATCTTCATCAATAATAGACCGACATTCTATTTTAGGGTGATTTATTTTGATTGAACTTAAAGCAAATTGAATATCATAGTTAATTATTTTCTGAATAATCGCTCCCATTGTGTCAATTTCACAATTAAACATGTATTGTGGATTATGCTTTATATACTCATCAAATATATATGAAATCAAACGACTATGAGAAGATGCAAAACTAATCGTTTGATTTTTGGTTTGTTCATTCCTATAAATTAATTCTTCTGCTTTGTTGAGCTCATTAAAAATATTGTTTGCCGACTTCAACAAAACACTTCCATTATCAGTTAAAAATACATTTCTTCCTTTTTTATAAAATAATTCTACATTTAATTCTTGCTCTAATTTTTTTATCATCATACTTAAAGCAGGCTGACTAACATTTAACTCATTTGCAGTTTTAGTATAATTTAAATTTTCTGCTACACGTTTAAAATACTTTAAATGTAATAATTCCAAGAACTCACCTTCCAACTATAAGCTTACACTTATATATTCATCAATATTATATATTAGTATATATAAATAATAGCAATTATAGTAGTAAATGAGGTGATTTTTAATGAATATAGCAATTTATGGAGCGGGTTCTTTAGGAACAATTATGGGGGCGTATTTATCTTTAACAAACGAAAACGTCGATCTCATTGATACTTATGATGAACATGTTAATACTTTAAATAGTCAAGGCGCCACTATAGAAGGCACAGATAATTTTCATGTTTCAGTTAACGCGTTAAAACCTAATGAAATTAATCAACAGTATGATTTGATTTTATTATTAACGAAACAAACTTATAATAAAGATGTATTACCAGTTATCAAAAATATTTTAAAAAGTAATGGTATATTGTTATCTCTACAAAATGGAGTGCCTGAAGAAATTATTCAACAATATATACCTAGAGATAGCGTTATTGCAGGATCAGTAGAATTTGGTGCAACGTTTAAAGCACCTGGCATATCAGAATTAACGACAGATTATAATTCTTTTAAAAATTATGCACTTCAAATTGGTGAATTAAATGGTGAAATCACATCTAGACTTAAATCGTTAAAAAGCCTTTTAGGTTGTATTGGAAATGTCCACCTTTCCGATAACTTACTAGGAACAAAGTGGTCTAAATTACTTATCAATAGTACTTTTAGCGGTCTATCAGCAGCATTAAATTGCACATATGGTGATATTTTAGACAATCCAGATGCCTTTAAAATAGCAAGACACGTAGTTGATGAATGTATCAAAGTGGGCTATGCCAATAATATAGCATTTGCTACTATTAGCGGTCATGATTTAACTGAATTTGAAAACCAAAAAAATGCAGAAAAACTAAACAAAATGCTTCAGCCTAGCAGTAAATTAGAAGCCAGTATGTTGCAGGATTTAAGAAAACAAAGACAAACTGAAATTAATTATATTAATGGCCTTGTAGTTGCGGTAGGAGAAAAACACAATATATCCACACCTTTTAACCAAAAAATTGTAGAAATTATTTCAAAAGCTTCAAATTCAAGTGAACTTCCTGAATTTGAACATTCATTACAACTGTTTAAAGTATTGTCATAATTATAGGAGGAGACTTATTATGAAAAAAGAAGATTTAAAAAATATAGTTACAACACCAGTTAACGCGCCTGCATTCTCCCCAACCAACCCATTTTTTAGAAATAGAGAATACCTCAATGTAATTTATGAAACTGATATAGAAGCATTAAAACGTGTAGTTCCAGAACCTTTGAAAATTACAAGTAATTTAATTAAATTTGAAATTATAAACATGCCTGATAGTACAGGTTTAGGTTCTTATATGGAAGCAGGTCAAGTTATACCAGTAGAATATAATGGAGAACAAGGTGAATTTTATTTAAGTATGTATGTTAACAATCAAGCTGCAATTACATCTGGACGTGAAATTGCAGCTTTTCCGAAAAAATCAGGGCAGCCTAATTTATATATAGATAATGATGTACTTGTAGGGACTTTAGATTATGGCTCTTTACGTGTAGCTCAAACAACAATGGGTTACAAACACTTCCCTATGGATGAGCAAGAAGCCAAAAATATAATCGCTCAACCCCAATTTATGTTAAAACAAATGCGTGATTATAATGGAGAACTCGAAAAAAGTGAATTAACACGTAGTCAAATTACAGATTTCCAAATACAAGAGGCCTATCGCTCACCAGTGAGACTACAATTATTTGAACATGTCATGGCGCCACTAGCTGACTTTCCAGTGCAAAAGATCGTTGATGGGCAACATATTATTGCAAATTTATATTTAGGACGTCCAAAACAAATTTATGATTATTTAAAATAATAACGAAGATACGTGTTTGTTAAAAAAGATATAAATAGTATTCATCTATCGTAAAATAATTAAATACAAAAAGAGGAAGCATTCAAACACAACGCTTCCTCTTTTCGTCTATTTTTGCGTACTTATCTCCCATTGATAAGGGTCTGATAAGTTACTCCAATCTTGCTCTATTTCATGATAATTTAATAAACATGCGTCTAGTTCACGTTCAATTTTTTCAGTATCTAAATCCGTACCGATAATGACAAGTTGTGTGTTTCGGTCTCCATATTCAATATCCCAATTTTCTGCAACATCTGTTCTTTCTTGCAATATCTGTCTTTGTTGTTCTAGTGGCATACCAGCAACCCAATAAGTCACTGGACTAATGTTACAAGAAGAACCAGCTTGCGATAATAAACAAGCGACTTCATTATATTGTGCGAGCCACGCGATACCTTTGGAACGAACGATATTATCTGATATATTTTCCAACCATGTATTGAAACGTTCCGCGTGAAAGGGTAATCTTCTTGAATATACAAAAGAACTTATACCGTATTCTTCAGTTTCTGGCGTATGTGTCGCATGGCCACCTTCAGTTAATTCTTTAATCCACCCTGCAGAATCACTTGCCTTTTCAAAATCAAAGCGCCCAGTATTCAAAATTTCGTCTAATTCTACTTCTGCATTAACCGTTTTAATTAATTTCGCTTCAGGTTGTAACTGTATCAATACATTTTCAAGTTTCTGTAATTCATTCTCAGTAACTAAATCCGTTTTATTCAATACAAGGACATCACAGAATTCAACCTGATCGATTAGTAAATCTGCAATTGTACGTTCATCGGTCTCATCAGCACCTTCGTCTCGGTCAATCAATAAATCTTCGGAATTAATGTCATTGGTGAAACGATTCGCATCAACGACTGTCACCATTGTGTCTAATTGGCATATCGATGTTAAATCAATATCGAGTTCGTCATCTATGTATGAAAATGTCTGAGCAACTGGTACAGGTTCTGAAATACCTGTAGATTCAATGACAATATAATCTATATTTCCTTTGTGTACGAGACGTTCGACTTCTTTTAATAAATCATCTCTCAACGTACAACAGATACAGCCATTTGATAATTCAACTAGTTTCTCATCTGTTCTCGATAAGCCGCCACCTTCTGCAACTAAATCTTTATCAATATTTACTTCACTCATATCATTTACAATAACCGCTACTTTACGTCCTTCTCGATTTTTTAAAATGTGATTGAGCAACGTTGTCTTTCCTGACCCTAAATAGCCACTTAAAACAGTTACCGGAATTTTACTCATTAGACATGACTCCCCTTTTATAAATCGTAATTATTACGTTTTATAATGTAACGTTAAATTTAAGTAAAGTCAATATTATATTTTCAGAGCATTCTAATCACACTAATTCGCGAAAGATTTTTTGAGAGAGAATTATATCTTTTAAAAGTAGCTAAATACTATGAAGATAAAAACGATTTTGAAATTAAAAAGTGAATATTTTCTTTCAAAATTATCATAATATTTTTTAATAAAAAGATTTTTGACAACTTATTGGGTATAATAAATATTAAGCATACTTATTTATTATATAAGGGGGATTTTATGAAATTTAAATATATAGCTACCGTAATTATTGTAGCTTCTATTGGTCTATCTGCTTGTGATATCAACATTAATACAGGATCTGATGGAGATTCTAATGACTCAAACAAACAAGACCAAAACAGTAGTAATAATAGCAAAGATGAAAGCAACAATGATAATTCATCATCTGAGGGTAACAGTAATGACGAAAGTACTAATTCGCCTGAACATTACGCCAAAGTATGGATTTCTATAATTGAAGATAATGGTGGCAATGCAGATTCTTCAAGTACTGAAATCACTCATGTAGATATATCGGGTGACGTATTAAATCCATATAATAAGCGTGCTTCCGCAACATTTCCGAACGGTACGCAAGCTTTATATGGCACACCAACTGCTGCAGGACAAGTTATTTATCAAGACAACCATGATGGTACAGTAGACGTTTATGACGTACCTAGTCATTTCCAAGACAAACGTTGGGACAAAGATGATTATTCGCAAAATGAATCTACCCGCATACTTAATAATCCTAAAACCGTAAAACTAAAAGATTTTTCTCAAAGTGAAATAGAACATTGGACACCTGTAATTTCTGAATCTGATGGTTCTAATGATAGTAGCGAAAATAGTAATGATAATAGTGGTGAAGTCACACGAGAAAATGTAATTGATAAGGTTGAAGCATATGAGGGACATAGTTTAAATACTTCTCAATACACCTATAAAGAGCCTGAACAAAGTGATAATGGAGATTGGGGATTCTCCTTTACTGATAAAGATGATAACTTAGCTGGCTCCTACATTGTTGATCAAGACGGTAACGTAACGAAATATGATGAAGATGGAGAACTAGAATAAAGGTACAAAATTAAAAGCGCTGACAACATTATATTGTGTTGTCAGCGCTTTTAATTATTATTTAGAATCTTAGTTACTTATTAAAATCGTAGAACTCATATCCATCAGATTAATCAACTTTCTACTTTGTCTAGAATCATAAATCTGCTAACAATTCCATTTGCTGTTCCTTTTTTTCACTCTAAACTAATATTTCCCCTTCTTTTTTCACGCTATTTTTAACCGCTTCTGCGACCTGGTGAGTGACGTTTTTATCTAGCGCGTTAGGAATAATAAAATCTGTTGCTAACTGATCTTCTCTTATTGTGCCAGCAATTGCTTTAGCTGCCGTTATTTTCATTTCTGTTGTAATATCACTTGAGTGTGCATCTAACACGCCTCTAAATATTCCTGGAAATGCTAATAAATTATTGATTTGATTAGGATAGTCTGAACGTCCAGTTCCAATTATTGCAGCTCCAGCTTCTATTGCTTCTTCTGGATATATTTCTGGCGTTGGGTTGGCTAATGCAAAAACAACTGGGTTATCACTCATTGACTTTACATGATCTTTTGTTAACGCTTTGGGACCAGATACACCAATAAATACATCTGCATTTTGAATGACATCATCCAATGTACCTTTATGTTCATCAGGATTTGTATATGCTGTAATATCTTGTTGAGCGCTGTTCATCCACGTTTCTGATTTATTTAAGACACCTTCTAGACTGACCAGTGTAATGTTTTTATAACCTGCTTCTAATAATAACTTAGCAATCGCAATACCTGCGGATCCAGCACCATTGATAATGATTTTTACAGAATAGTTTTCTTTTTGAACAAATTTAAGTGCATTGATTAATGCTGCAAGTACAACTATAGCCGTTCCATGTTGATCATCATGAAATACTGGAATATCGAGCTCTTCAATTAATCTCTTCTCAATTTCAAAGCAACGTGGTGCGGATATATCTTCTAAATTAATCCCAGAAAAATTAGGTTGTAAAGCCTTTATAATAGATATGATTTCTTCAGTATCTTTTGTATCTAAAGATAAAGGAAATGCATCTACCTTTGCCAGTTTTTTAAATAAAATACTTTTTCCTTCCATAACTGGTATAGCAGCTTTGGGTCCAATATCACCTAATCCAAGTACCGCCGTACCATCCGTAATTACAGCAATCATATTACCTCGTGCTGTTAACGTATTTACTTTTGATTCATCCTCTGTAATAGCCTTACATACTTCAGATACGCCAGGCGTGTAAACGACACTCAAATCTTGTTCATTATTAACCTCTACTTTACTTGTAATTTCTATTTTTCCTGAGCGTTCATGGTGTAAACTTATTGATTTTGTAGTTTCATTTCTTACTGACATATTTATTACTCCTTATATCGTATTATGATTTAACTTAATATTTTCAACAAAAATGTTGCTATGATTACTGTTGATACGCCGCCTATTCTAGTAGCAACTTGTGCAAATGGCATAAGTGCCATACGTTTAGATGCTGATAATATAGCTACATCGCCTGTACCACCTAAACCACTATGACAACTCGTCACAATAGCGGCATCTACTGGATACATTTTCATCAATTTACCTACAAAATAGCCAGAAACAATCATGGTTAATACAACTGATGCACATATCACAACATATGCTGGTGTTACAATTTTAACGACATCTTCTAAAGGTATGTACAACATTCCAAGCCCTACCATTAACGGCCAAGTCAAACTTGTAGATACAAATTTATATAAATTATGCGCGCCATCTTCCATATTATGTGGCAATACCTTTAAACATTTAATAATCGTTGCAAATAGAATCATAATAACTGGCCCCGGCATACCTATGAATTTTTGACCAAGTGTACCAACAATAAAGAAACTACAGGCAATAAGTAAACCTGCTCCCATAAGTGAGAAATCAATGACTTTTTCTTTCTCTTCTTTATCCTCACTCATTTCATCTATGTTTTCAGATTTAATTAATTTTCCATTTCCTGAAAGCTTTGTATGCTTTTCTCCTACGCGCATCATGATACCTGCAGTAACAACCGCAAATATGTTACCAATTACTGCTGCTGGAATCATTTGAGAAACGAACGATTCAGCTGACCCTCCCAATATAGATGAGTATGCAATGGATAATGGTATAATACCTTCACCAATACCTCCACCAATAATAGGTACAACGATATAAAATAATGTATGCTTAATATCATAACCAAATAATAGCCCGACTAATAAGCCTGAAGATACTGCCAAAATAGTTCCCACTAATAAAGGTACAAACATACGTGTAAATCCTTGAATTAGCACTTTACTATTCATACCTAAAATACTGCCAACAACTAAACAAGAAATATAGAAATATAAAAAGTTCGAGGTCTTCATTAAACTTGTAACCGATTCCATAGAAGATGTGTTAATAACATCTAAAAACACTAAAACAGATGGTACAAGTAATGCTAGAATAGCAGGTCCACCGATATCTTTTAAAATCGGTATTTTTTGACCAAGATCTCCGAGCAAGATACCCAAAATCATGATTACTGCGAATCCCCCAATCATGTCTGTCGGTAATGTATTATATATGGACGCAGCTAATATAATTACAGCTAGTATTAAGTAAAGTGGTAATGGCAACACACCCACTTTAATATTAACTAGCCTTTTCCCTAAACTTTTGAAGCTACGCTCTATTGGTATCCCATCATTAGTAAGCGCTTTCAAATTTTCTTTCGTATTCATTATTAACCCCCCTGTTACGTATAAATCTATTTTATTCATAGGCGACATAGAATTATAGTTTATGAAATTTTAATTATCTTTTTGTAATTAAAAAAACCGAATCAAAAGGAATTTCATCCTTTTAATTCGGTAGTACTTCAATATAATTCTATGTAACTATTTAAATACTGTAGATTATCCTTTTTAACCTTATAGAAATTGATGGGCCGACCTATGCCATAATTTAAAGATTCCTCTAAAACCTCTATATCTGTTAAAAATTTTAAATATTTTCTTACAGAAACTCTCGAAATATTGACGCGCTTTGAGATGTCATCAGTAGAGAATTCATTTTCTTCAAAGTATTTCATTTTTTCAATAATTACTTGTAATGTTGCTTCCGTCACGCCTTTTGGTAATTTCAGCTCTGAATCACACTCAACAATTTCCTTATTGAGAAACTCAGCGTCAATGTCAGTTTGATTAATACTACTCGTTTTATTAAAGAATGTTAGACCTTTTTTATATCTCAACAACGATTGTTGAAACCGCTCAAAGTCGAAGGGCTTAATTAAATAATCTACAGCGCCGTAACGAAATGCAGTTTGGATATCCTCGACATCAGAAGCTGCTGTGATGAGTATTGCATCTATTTTATAACCTTGCTCTCTTATATATTTAAGAAATGTAAGACCATTTTCTTCAGGCATATATATATCCAGCAATAATAAATCAATTTCTTTGTTTTCTATGTAGTTTATAGCTTCTTTAACATTTGAGGCAATATCAACTGAAGCTTGGCCATCTATTTTTCCAACAAATTGTTGATTTATTTGTGCAACCATTGGATCATCTTCAACAATTAAGATATTTAACATTTTTAATCCCCCTTTTCTGAATAGTTTATAACCACTGAAAATGTCACATTGCCTTCTACATTAGAAGCTACATTTATTTCTCCACTAAGTTTCTCTACGCTTTGTTGAACAAGGTGTAGCCCATATCCTCTATCTTCCCCTTTAGAAGAATAGCCCTTTTCAAAAATTTGATGCGTTAATTCACTTTTTAAACCTAACCCTGAATCTACAATATCTATACTTAATTCACTATTTATATATTTCAAATGTACGTCGATTGTTTTCTCTCTAACAGAAGCAGCGCTTAAAGAATCTATACTATTATCTATTAAATTACCTATAATCGTAATCAGTTCATGTGTAATATATGAATGTTTCGGTTCAGGGATTACTGTATGGCTCATAATAGACAATTTAATATTCTGTTCCCTCGCCAAACTTAATTTTCCAATTAAGAATCCAGCTAACACAGCGTCTTTAATCTTCGACGTAATACTACCATTCTCTTGGCTACCGACTTCAACAATTTCATGTATATATTTTTTCAAATCTTCATAATGTTCCATTTGTAACAGACCAGAAATTACGTGCAATCTATTACTGAACTCGTGTGACTGCGCACGTAATGTATCAGCATATGTCTTCACGCCTACTAACTGTTCAGAAAGCTTGTTAACCTCTGTCTTGTCTCTAAATGTTGAAATTGCACCAACAATTTCATTATTTACAACCAATGGTACTCTATTAACCAAAATCTTTACGCCATTAATATTTTGTTCCTTATCTAATTCTGGTTTACCTAACTCGAGTACTTTTGGTAGTTGTGTAGACTCCATATAATCATCAATCTTCATGCCAATAGGATTGCTATTGAGATTTGCCTTTTTAAATATATCCATCGCTGATTTATTCACTAAATTAATCTTACCTTCTTTATCAACAGCAACGATACCTTCATGAACAGATTGTAACATCGTGTTCCTTTCTCCAAATATCTTAGCAATATTCGAAGGTTCTAAACCAAGCAATATTCTCTTAATGTATCTAGAAAGTAGATATGCGCCAAAGGCACCGACGATAAGCCCAACAATTGATCCAATGATAATCTGCTTATTGCCATCTGCAAGTGCTTCAGAAACACTTTTCATCGGTACACCAACGGCAACTACGCCAACTTGTTTACCATCAACATAAACAGGTGTAAATGACCTTAATGATTCACCGAGCGTACCTTTAGAAATAGAAGCACTCTCTTTACCATGAAGCGCATTTTTTTCATCGCCACCTTTAAAATGCTTACCAATTAACTTTTCATTAGGATGTGACTTTCGTATTCCATTCATATCCATTACAACAATGAAACTCACATCCGTTGAATGTTGTATTTCAGACACATATGTTTGTATTCTATTATCATCGTCGCCCTTTTTCAAAGTAGATTGAACAATCTCAGATTGAGAAACTGTCTTACCAATTACTTCAGCTTTCTCTTCAGTTGTTTTATGTATCGTATCTTTAATTGTCTGACTAATCAATACACTTGTAATAAGTAAAGAAAATAACACTACAATACATACTACAATAATGATTAATGTACTTAACTTTAGTCTCTTTTTCTTCAAAGCTCCAAACCGCCTTTAGTTATTAAGATTTATACATATAATTATTAGAAATATATCATACTTTCGACAATTAATTAGTATAAGTGTTAAATATGTAATTTAATATAATAATAATATAATTTAAAAACCGTAAATACGTCCTTAAACAAGCGACTATCTACTGACTTATGTGGGCTTAACTTTACGTTTTATTTGCTAAATTACTTTCTAAAATTTAAAATTAGTTTGAATGTTGATAGCGGTTTCTAAAGTTTTCCTTAGATTTTCAAATTTTTTATGGAGTGAGATACATGAATCACAAGATTGAACAATTCAAAAATATCATTAATGGTTCTAATAACATCACATTTTTTACAGGCGCAGGTGTATCTGTCGCAAGTGGTGTCCCTGATTTTCGTTCTATGGGTGGATTATTCGATGAAATTTCAAAAGATGGCTACGCGCCTGAATATTTATTAAGTACTGATTATCTACAAGATGATCCAGTAGGATTTGTTAATTTTTATCATAAACGTTTACTTATAGCAGATAAACAACCGAACCTCGTTCACCAATGGATTGCTCAACTAGAACAAAACAAACGTTCATTAGGTGTCATTACCCAAAATATCGACGGCTTGCATACTGATGCAGGGAGTTCTAATGTAGACGAACTGCATGGCACGTTAAATCAATTCTATTGTATTGAATGCCACAATGAATATTTTAGAAATTATATTATGGCGCATCATTTACGCGAGTGTGAAACGTGTGGTAACCCGATTAGACCTGACATTGTACTTTACGGGGAATTATTAAATGAAAATACCATATATAATGCACTGAATAAAATAAATGAAGCCGATACTTTAGTTGTCTTAGGATCCTCACTTGTAGTCCAACCAGCAGCAGGACTTATTTCGAATTTCAAAGGACAGAACCTAGTTATCATTAATAGAGACCCTACGCCTTATGATAACCACGCAACTTTAGTCATTCATGACGACATGGTCAAAGTGATTAAAGACCTAGAATGTGTAGAGTGAGTTATGTAGTGAAGCTAAGGAATTTATAAAAAAGAGAACTCGTTTTTATAAGACGAGTTCTCTTTTACATTTATTTATCTTAAATAATTTATATTTCTATACCATTTTGATGTATCACTTGTTTATACCAATCAAATGATTTTTTCTTTTTACGTTCTAAAGTGCCATTGCCAGCATTATCTTTATCAACATAAATCATACCGTATCTTTTACTCATTTCACCCGTTGATGCTGATACTAAATCAATAATCCCCCAACTAATATAGCCTAGTAGTGGTACACCATCTTGAATCCCATCATACATCGCTTGGAAATGTTGTTGCATATAATCAATACGATAATCGTCTTGAATAGTCCCATCTACTTCTACTACATCTTTCGCACCTAAGCCATTTTCTACGACAAAAAGCGGCTTCTCAAATCTTTCGTATATTTGATTCATCGTAATTCTTAAACCAAGCGGATCAATAACCCAGCCCCAATCACTCATTTTTAAGTATGGGTTTTTAGCTGATACAATAATATTGCCTTCATTTTTTTCCACTCTTGAAATATCAGCAATAGATGTTCGAGAGGCATAATAACTAAATGCTACAAAATCTACAGTTTCTTTCAATGTTTCTTTATCGCTTTCAATATCAATATTGAGACCTTTAGATTTAAAGAATGATTTCATATAATACGGATATTTCCCTTTTGCTTGTACGTCTACGAAGAACGTATTGGTTCTTTCATCATTCATAGACTGCCAGACGTCTTCAGGGTTACAACTATAAGGGTAAAAACTACCACCTGCAATCATACAGCCTATTTTTGCTTTTGGTGTGATGCGATGACAACTTTCAACAGCCCTAGCACTTGCGACTAACATGTAATGTGCTGCTTGATATAACACTGCTTCTTTATTTTCAGTTTCATCAAAGGTTAAACCTCCACCTGAAAATGGGCTGTGTAACACGACATTGATCTCATTAAATGGAATCCAGTAGTTCACGTATGCGCCAAAGTATTCAAAGCACGTTTCCGCAAATTGCACATATAAATCAATTGTTTCTCTATTTTTCCAACCGTTGTATTGCTCAACGATACCCATTGGAATATCAAAATGCGCAAGCGTTACGAGTAGCTCCATATTATGCGCTTTACATGTCTTAAATAAATCAGTGTAATAATCGATACCAGCTTGATTTGGTGTTTCTTCATCACCATTTGGATAAATTCTACTCCAAGAAATAGATGTTCTAAACACTTTCAATCCCATTTCTGCAAGTAACGCAATATCTTCTTTATAACGATGGTAAAAATCAATACCTGTATGACTTGGATAATATTCTGTATCACTTAATTTAGATTTTTTATTCCCTAGTTTTATCTCTTGTCGATTAGCGCCATGAGGAATTAGGTCTATATTGCTTAATCCTCTGCCACCTATATCCCATGCTCCCTCAGTTTGATTTGCTGCAATAGCGCCACCCCAAAGAAAACCTTCTGGAAACGTATTTATATTCATTTTTTAACCACTCCTAATATTGATGTATGTGCTTCAACGTCAATGTTATCGAATGACGTAATTGCATCATAATCTTCAGTATTTGTAATCACTAAAATTGTTGTAGGGTCATAACCCGCTTCAATAATTTCAGCTAAATTAAATGTTCCAATAATATCACCCACATTCACATGATCTCCTTGTTCTATTGCAGATGTGAATGGTTTTCCTTCTAACTTCACAGTATCGATACCCACATGAATTAATACTTCAACACCCTCGTCACCTGTAATGCCAATCGCATGTTTTGTCGGGAAGACTGAGGTCACTGTACCAGTTACTGGTGCATAAATCTTATTTCCTGTTGGTTCAATTGCAATACTCTTTCCAATCACTTCTCTACTAAATACATCGTCTTGAACGCTTGCAATCGGTTTGATTTCCCCTTCAATTGGAGACGCGACAGTAATACCGTCTTTCGTACCTAAATCTAATAATTCATCTTCTGATTCTGGAATATCTTCAAAACCAATCACCAACGTTAAAATAAATGAAATAACAATTGATAAAACCATAACTACAATAACCCATACAATACTCATAGGATTGTCTTTATCTATAAATTGCACACTCGTAAACAATCCAGGTGCTGCCATAGAATGACTGGCAAGTCCTGCAAGTCCTGCAACTGAACCTGCTATAAATCCTGTAATAACTGATGCAATCATTGGACGTTTTAATCGAATGGCTACCCCATATAATGCAGGTTCAGTAATACCAGCAATAATTGCTGATGACGCTGCTGCCAAAGCTGTTTGACGTAATTCTCTATTTTTCGTTTTAAATGCTACTGCCATGGAAACCCCACCAAGAGATAAGTTGGCACCAATCTCAGATGGCATAACCATACCTTCCTCACCTGTTTCTGCAATGGTTTGAACGATTGTTGGTGTGAACACACGGTGCATACCTGTCATAACTAATAATGGCCATAGCGCACCAACAATTGCTACTGCTAAGAATCCTAACTGACCGTGTACAAAGAATACAATTTGAGCTAATCCCGTACCAATTAAAATACCAGCAGGACCAACAATAATAATCGCTATAGGCGCTGCAATTAATAAAATTAACATTGGTTTCAAAAAGTTTTTCATAACAATTGGCGTAATATAGTCTGCAAAATCTTCAATGTATTTTAGCAACCATGTCATGACAATGGCTGGAATAATCGTATACGTATATTTCACAGACATAACTGGAATAAATGCAAATGTAGCTTCTTTACCTTCAGCTGCTTTCTCCATAATCTCCATAAATACTGGGTGAACCATGACCCCAGACACTGCTAATGCCAAGAATACATTATTATTAAATTTCTTAGCGGCAGATACTGCAACGAGTATCGGTAAGAAGAAAAACGGTGCGTCACCTATAGTATTTAAAATATTATAGGTTGAACTTTCCTCTGATAACGCACCTGTCATACTTAAAAGCATTGCTAATAACTTAATCATTGACCCACCAATAATGGCAGGAATTAATGGAGACATCGTACCGATGATAGCGTCTAAAATATTAATACCCACTTGTTTGATTGTTAATTTTTTCTTTTCAACAGGCTCGTTACTT
The DNA here is from genome assembly GCF_001431205.1 of Staphylococcus sp. NAM3COL9. GTDB lineage: Bacteria > Bacillota > Bacilli > Staphylococcales > Staphylococcaceae > Staphylococcus. The sequence continues at coordinate 704,102 of NZ_LGPC01000016.1, forward strand.
TTACCATCCCCACTTACACCTAACTTCATTAATTCAGCATACGTTTTCGAAACATTATTCCCGACAATAATTTGATATTGTCCACCTTGTTTACGTAAACCCATGACTCCATCCAAATGCTTTATAGTTTCATCATTTGCCTTACTTTCATCATTTAGCACAAATCTTAAACGTGTCATACAATGCGTTAAATTCTTAACATTACCACTACCGCCAATGTTTTTTAGTATTTCATCAGCCAATCTTTGTTTATTTGCCATTTCTATCACTCCCGCCTTATTTAGAACAAAAAAAACGAGACCTAAACCACAAATAGATATACTTATCTCAAGATAAATTCATCTATTAATGGCTTAGGTCTCGCCTGCCGAACAGTCACAATCCTAAACAATTAATTGTTTATTTTGTTTTATTAACACTAAATATAGCACATCAACACTAAATGTCAACGCTTTCATTTCTAGAAATTAATCTTTGTATATGAATGGTTAAGTACAAGGCTTCGTCTCTTGTCATTTCATATTGATGTTTTTTCATTAAAAATATTTCAATCTTCTTCACACACTTAAATGCATCTTTATACTTCTCTTTCACAATATCATAAAGTTCAATTTCACTTGAATTGAGTGGATTTTCAGAGAAAATACGTTGCGCAAGAAACTTTAAATGTGTCACAAATCTAAAGTAAGTTAAGCTTTCTTCATCAAAGTCTAATCTATAGTGATACTTCACTAAACTTAAAATATTCTGTACCATTTCGGTTACTTGATTATAATCTGCCAAGTTATTATGCTCTGCATTTAACAAATGAATTGCGATAAACCCCGCTTCATCAGCTGGTAATTTAGCGCCTGCATATTCTTCAATCCAGTCCAAGCCACGCATCCCAATCTCGTACTCAGTTGGATAGAATTTTTTAATTTCCCATAATAATCCGTTTTTGATTGCCATACCCTCTTGTTGACGCTCAATTGCAAAGTTAATATGGTCAGTCAGTGCAACATAAATTGTATCGCTTAAGTCTTTATGATATTCAACCTTTGCAACCTCAATAATCTTCTCAACTGCTTGAACGACCTCAATTGGCACTTCAATTAATAACGTTTTGAAACGGTCAGATATCTCTTGGCTACTTAAATCAAAAATCTTATCAATCTTTGATTCTTCTACAATGTCCCCTTCTTGCTTCTGAAACCCAATCCCTTTACCCATAACAACACGCTCTTGGTTGTTTTGAGTGACACTGATAACATTATTATTTATGATTTTATTTATTTTCATATGACACCCCTCATTGTAGTATATTGTGCCATATTAGAAGAATTAATATCAACTTTGTATATGCTATGACCACTGTGCCATTTTTTATTATTAAATTAATATCTTTATTAAACGACCGAATTGGATATTCAGTCATAATTTTATGCGAAGTCATATTCATTGACCTCAAGTATACTTTAAGGTCTATTATAAACAATGAAGAATATTAATAGTAATATTCTGATGTACAAATAATGGAGGTATCAATATATGTTAAATGTTAAAGCTAGAGCTGTAAATAGCCCAGATTCTGATTTTTACGCTACAGAAATTAAAAGACGTGATCTTGATACACATGATATTTTAATAGAAATTAAATATGCAGGAATATGCCATTCTGATATTCATACTGCACATGGAGAATGGGGTCCCGTTCATTATCCATTAGTGCCAGGTCATGAAATCGCAGGTATCGTTAAAGAAGTTGGTTCTGAAGTCAGTAAGCATCAAATAGATGACCGTGTCGGTGTAGGTTGCATGGTAGACTCTTGTGGAGAATGTGTACATTGTCAAAATGGCGAAGAACAATACTGTTTAAAAGGAAACGTCGGTACATATGCAGGTACAGACAGATATGGTGAACCCACTCAAGGTGGATACTCAACGCATATTGTAGTACATGAAGATTTTGTATTACGTATTCCTGATAATATTGGTTTAGATGCTGCTGCACCTTTACTTTGTGCTGGCATTACAACTTATTCACCTTTAAATCATTGGAATGCAAATGAAGATAAAAAGGTAGCAGTTATCGGTATGGGTGGACTTGGACATATGGCTGTTCAAATTGCACATGCTATGGGTGCTGAAGTAACGGTATTATCAAGAACATTAAATAAAGAAGAAGATGGTTTGAAATTAGGTGCTTCACATTATTATGCAACAAGTGATGAAGCAACTTTTGAAAAACTTGCAAGCTCATTTGATTTAATTATTAATACAGTAAGTGCGAATCTGAAATTAGATGATTACCTTAACTTATTAACACTAGATGGTACAATTGTTAATGTTGGGGCTCCAGCAGAGCCTATATCATTACATGTTGCAAATTTAATTGGTCATCGTAGATCATTTGCTGGTTCAGCTATTGGTGGTATAAAAGAGACTCAAGAAATGTTAGATTTCTGTTCAAAACACAACATTGAACCTCAAATCGAATTAATTTCAGCTGATCAAATTGATGAAGCATATAAGAGAGTTTTAGCTTCAGATGTTAAATATCGTTTTGTAATTGATACAAGTACAATGTAATATTTTTGAAAAGATGCCCTTAGCGTTGGGGCATCTTTTTATTTTGTCTTATTAAAATTATCGGACCAGATTTTTGCTGGTTATTTGTCTAATGTTTCGTGAGAAACATTTGTTAAAAATGCTTTGTTGCTCATAATATGTAGCATTTTGGTAGTTATATCTAATTTCTATTCAACATATCGGAAGTACATGGGCTTACATACTTACTGGCGGGATAATAGTAGAAATGTAAAATCAATATCTTATGTAAATAGAATCTATTATTACACTTGGATGTTATGGTGCAATATTTTGAATTTGGTTGGCTGAATTATTAGGTATAGCTACAAAATATACAATAGTATTATTAGCAATGGAATTCCTTTTATGACATTATGGATATTAATACTACTTTTATTGGAATAGTGACAAATTTGAAAACAATTTGGATAATAGCAAGAAATGAATATAGGACTTAGATTTAATGAGACTATATTTAATTCTTAATGTAAGGAGGTGATTATATGACTGCTACACCTTTACTTTTGAGAGTGCTTGAACTAATTGAAAAAGCTTTTTTATAAACATAAGTTATTGATTTAATTAAAGTTGAATATTCCTATTTTATTTAGTAGTAATTGAGCCCTTTCAGTATATAACTGAAAGGGCTCATGATAATTTAGTTTATTTTTAATATAAAATTATAGACTTAAATATCTAAGAAAAACAATTGATGTTAAGACAATGACTTTTATTTTCTTTAATTAATAAATCTATTTTTATTCAGCTTTTATTTTATTCATAATCATTGGTAATACTATTATTAAAATACTGACTATCAAAAGTATTACTGTAATAGGAGAATTTAATAAAGATAAATATTCTCCATTATTAATTAATAAGTGTCTTCTTAATGATTTTTCCATTAAGGGACCCAAAACAATTCCTAATATCAATGCAGCTATTGAAAAATTAAATATTTTCATTAGATACCCTACCACTCCAAATAATAACATGATCCAAACATTTAATAAGTCATTATTTGTAGCATAAGCACCTAGTAGGGAAAGTATAATTATAAAAGTTGCTATTATACTATATGGTGCTTTCAATAATAAAGTGAATATTTGTACGCCTGCTCTACCAGCAACTAAAGTCATAACACTTGCAAATAACATTGCTAAAAATATTGAATACAACAGGATAGGTTGATCTGATATAAGTTGTGGTCCAGGTTGCACTCCTTGAAGTATTAAAGCAGCTAATATTACAGCAGTTGTTGGACTACCAGGTATGCCAAGAATAAGCGTGGGAATCATTGAAACTCCAGCAGCCGCGTTGTTAGCAGTTTCAGGTGCCACTATTCCTTCTGATCTCCCTTTACCAAATTCCTTAGGATTTTTATCAGTCTTCATCGCTACCCCATAACTCACAAAGGAAGCTATTGAACCACCTGTTCCTGGTAATATTCCAAGTAAACTTCCGATTATTGCTGATTTTAGTGCAGTCCATTTATATTCAAAAAATTCCTTGAATTTGAACATTCCTTTTGACATATCTGAAGTTGAAGTTGAATTATTAGAATTATTGCCTGTAACTTGTGAAAACACTTCACCTAATGCAAATGCCCCTATCATGATAGGGATATAATCTATTCCATTCATTAATTCTATAGTGTTAAATGTGAATCTATCTGTTGCTGTCAAAGGGTCTATTCCTATAGTTGAGATGAAGATGCCGATAAGGCCCGAAATAATAGCTTTAACCATACTACTAGTACCTAAGGCAGAAATAACTGTCATGCCTAAAATAGCTAATGCAAAGTATTCTGAAGAATGTATTTTAAACGCTAGTTCTGATAGCATAGAAGATAAAAAGAACATTAAGAAAACTGCAAATATCCCACCAAAAGCTGAACTGCTTATTGCTAAACCTAATGCTTTTTTTGACTTTCCTTTTTGTGACATTGGATAACCATCAAATGTCGTAGCTACTGCTTCAGGCGTCCCAGGAGTGTTAAATAAAATAGCTGTTATTGACCCCCCATAAGCTGATCCAACATAAATCGTTGACAATAATGCTATAGCTGGCAATACATCTAAGAAATATGTAAAAGGCAAAGCTAATACAATTGCCATAGAAGAACCTATACCAGGTAATGCTCCAAGAAATATACCTACTAATAAACCTAAAATTACTAACATAAGATTCATAGGTTCAATTATAGTTAAAAAGGAATCTTTTAATAATTCTATATTCATTATTACACCTTCCTTCTTTAATATATAAAGTTATTAATTTCAGAAAAAACGCCAATTCCTTTTGGTATAGGAATGTTTAATACATTCCCAAATAAGAATGAAAAAAGTAGCGGAATGCCTATAGAGAAACAAATAATTTGAAACTTGTTTTTGGCTCCCAATAATATTAATAATAATGGGGTTAAAAATAGGCAATCCAAGAAAAACCCTATTTTATTTATAACTAAAATAAATAAACCAAGTGATACTGTTATACTAATAATTATTAATACAGATTTATTTAATAGTGCTTTATAATTAACACCTTCTTTGTTTTTTCTATATTTAATAATTTCCTTAATTAATGTATAAAAAAGTAGTGACACAAGTAAAAACAATACAAAGGTCGGTATACCAGAGGCGCCTATTGGATCAACTTCTCTTAAATTCTCCATATTTATTGAATTAATCAAAAAATATGAAAATGTAATTAATAATATAAAGCCAAATATTATACTTCCCATGAAATCCCCCCTAATCTTATTGCTTGATATCTAAGTCTTTTGCAATTTCATCAAATTTTTTATACTCTTTATCTAATTTTTTTTCGAATTTATCCGGACCAAGGTAGCCTTCACCTATATCAACTAAATTATCCTCCGAATATTTCTTATATTCTTCAGTTTCGTAAGCATTTTTTAATTGTTTGCTTAGTTGTTCTTTCACTTCTTTCGGTGCACCTTTTTTAATTACAAAACCTCTCCAAGATCCAATATCTACGTTTAAACCTTTTTCTTTCGTTGTAGGTGTTTTTTTAAATTCATCTATTTTATTAATCCTTTCATTATTAAAAATAATTAAAGATCTAACCTTTTTAGATTTTACATAATCAACAACATTTACAACTTTATCTAAGTAAACATCCACTTCACCACCAAGGGCAGCAGCCTTTACTTCTGAACCAGACGAATATGGTATAAAATTAGTGTTTATATTAGCTTCTTTTTCAAAATTACTTGTCGCAAAATCATCTAGACCTGTTGAGCTTGCTCCCCCAACTGTAATTCCACCCTTTTTTCCTTTTGCAATTAAATCATCATAATCCTTTATAGGACTATCTTTAGAAACGGAAAGCACATAGATGTCACTCTGAATTTGAGCAAGTGGTTCAAAATCATCTAATAATTTAATATCTTTACTTTTATCTAAGTTATCGGCTATAACTTGTGAAGGCGTGATTTCTAGAATATTATATCCATCATTTTTTTGTTGATAAGTATGTAACATACCTAATAAACCACTACTACCATCCTTATTTATTGGTTGAAAATTTGCATTTGAGTGTTCGCTTAGAATTTGTGAATATTGTCTTACAAACGCATCACTTGCGCTCCCTTCCCCAAAAGGTATAATTACATTAACCGTTTTATTGGGAAAGTTTTCAACTGAGTTCTTCTTATCATTATTTTTAGAATCACCTTTAGCACTACAACTAACTAATAAAACAGATAATAAAACAATTAATATTGCCTTCTTTTTAATCATGTTTTCACTCCTTATCTATTAAAGATGTTGGAATCACAGCATGCCCTTCCATGATTCTCCTAGCAGTACGCCCAGTACCGCCTTTAAGTAATTTGTGACCGCTTTCATTTTTTTGTAAAAAGACTTCAGCAGAAATAGTCCCACTAGGATGTCCTATATTTATTGTATCTATAGGATCTTTTTTACAAATTGAATAAGGAATTGTTCCTGGTATTTGGCATGCTGTCGCTAAACAAATAGAACCACTAACAGCAAAAGTAGGATGTAACTTCCCCATGGAAATGTATCGTCCTATAATGCTTATACTTTCTTTTTTATTTAAAATACCTAGCTCTGTTATATAATCATTGGGTTCACTAACTAATGTTATTTTAGGCAATGCTTCTAATTCAGGGTTTATATTTTCCTCTTTGCTAAATATACCTAATAGGACTCCTATTTTCACACGTAACTTTTCAATTTCTTTTAAAACATTAGGCTTATTGATCGCATCTGATAATTCATGGCCTTCAAGGGAAAATTCATTTGCTTTCACAAAAGAAACAATATTGCCAGTATCTAATACACTTACTTCAAATGTTTTTTTATCAACTTTAATATAATCAACTAAATTTCCAGTAGGAAACAATTTCCCAGTAAAAGCACCAGAAGGATTCATAAAATTCACTGCTATTTTTGCCCCTGTTCCTTCTACACCAGAAATAGAAAAATCACCAATATTTTCAACACTTCCTTTTCTCACGGGAATAACAACTTCCATTATCTTTTTAGTATTTGTATTTAAAATTTTAACTTTAGTTTTACCTTCTTGCATTTTAACTAGCCCTTCTTCAACTGCATAGAGCCCAACAGCTGCTGCCATATTTCCACAAGTCACATTATAATCAATACTTTTTTTATTTATCCCAACTTGTCCAAATGTGTAATAAATATCACTCTCATCTGTATCAGTTATACCCACGATTGCTACTTTACTTGTAACAGAAGTGCCTCCTCCAATACCATCAATTTGTCCATTGGGAGAACTACCATAAATCTTTAATATTACTTTTTCCCTAGTTTCAATATCCAAAGGTAAATCACTATCTTTAAAAACTAGCCCTCTGCTCGTTCCCCCTCTCATTAAAACACATGGTATTTTTGTATTTCTCATATCCACATTATGACCCCCTCATATTTATTGAAATATTCAGTTAACTTATATAGAGTATATAAGTATATATTCGATAAATAAAATATTGCTTTTTTATGATTAAACCTAAAAAAATTTTATGACGATTATAAAATATATAAGGGGGCCAAGTTTATGGATGGTATAGATTGGGAGATATTAAGAGAGTTATTTAAATATAAAAACATTACGAAAACAAGTAAGATATTGAGAACATCACAACCAGCAGTTACATATAGAATTAATAAACTCGAAAAAGAATTTGATGTTAAAATTATCCATAGAAATAAGAAAGGTGTGGTATTTACTTCTGCAGGTGAAATGATAGTAAACTATGCAATTTCTATGATAAAAGATAATCAAAAACTTAAAGAAGATCTTATAAATCAAGAAAATACAGTTCAAGGTATATTAAGGTTAAGCGCATCAAGTATTTTTTCAAGGTACCAATTGCCTAAAATTTTGTCGGAATTCAGTAAAAAATATCCATTAGTAGAATTTGATGTTAATACTGGTTGGAGTGAAGAAGTTTTTAAATCCGTTCATAATGACTACTCTCAAGTAGGTATTTTAAGAGGTGACTATAGTTTTTCATCTCAAAAAATACGCCTTATGCAAGAAAAGATTTATATTGTATCTAAAAATCCAATTTCTATAGATGATTTACCTCATTTGCCAAGAATATATTATAATACTGATACTTCCCTTAATAAGTTAATAGATGATTGGTGGATAGGTAGATTTATTGAACCGTCTTCAATTACCATAAAAGTCGATAATATGGAAACAAGTAAAGAATTTGTACAAAATGGCTTAGGCTTTTCTATTTTGCCAGATATTCTCTTGGATGATAATGAAAATTTATTTAAAATACCATGCTTAGATCAACATGGTGCTTATATTATTAGAAATACTGATATGATATTAAAACAACAATATTTAAATAACACTGTGGTGAGAGCATTTTATAATTTTATGAAAGAAAGAAATTTATAATAATCCTTTTATTAGGTTGGTATTTTCAAAAGAGAAAAAAGCCAATGACAGTAAAAGATTCGTACTTTGGTTTATTTATCATATTAATATTTGTAATTATAACAAATGGTTTTATGCACATAGATGATATTATGAGAGGGCCCGAAGATGGTAATAGCACCGACAGTTCTAGAAAATAATTAGTCGCTTTGAACCTCTTATAATTGCTATGTATTTATTAAGATAATAACTGTAATAATTCATGCTATATTTAATAAAAAATATTTTTATGATACTATATGATTTCTTGGAAATTTGAATTCAGAGGAGAAATTTATGACTTTAGTTTTAACGATAATAGCATTTATAGCAGCAATATTATTAATATTAGGTTTTTGGATATCTAATATTTATATTAAAACAATAGGTTTCATACTGGCATTTTTAATTATATTTATAGTAGTATACTTTCTATTTTTAATACCTCCAGAAAATATTAAGAAGAGATGAACTAAATGGAAATAACATTAAAATATATATTAACCACTTCTGATTTTTAAAATCCTGTACACTGTAGACCAACTCCCACCAGTCCTTCCAGCAATTTCTTCGCCTGTAAGTTTTTGTTCATCATATAAGAATTTAATCTCACGGTTTTTGTGATTTGGCAATGAAGGTCTTCCACCCTTATCTCCTCTTGCTCTCGCAGCTTCTAATCTTTTTTCGTACGCTCACTTAACAAGTAAACTTCAAGTTCCGCAAATACACTCATCATGGTAAAGGACATCTTGCCCATCGCATCTTTCGTTGATACATTCATATCAACAATATGTAAAACAATACTGTTTTCATCCAACCATTGAGACAACTCAATTAACTGTTTCTTGGATTTTGTGTCTAAAGTATATGTTCTTTATTTACTGATACTGCTTCAGTAAAGATTTTAAGTATTTCAAAATATTATTTTAATTCCATTCTAAATGTTGTACAAAGTTCTGCAATTTATTTTCAGTCTCTGCATAAAAGAATTGCCCATTTTCATCGCGTAGTCTTTTTCCTCCTGATAACAATAGCATACCGTCTTCATGAAGTTTTGGATTGAGGAATTTCAAAAATTCAATCAAGTTATCATAACATGCATCACCATGTACACTGCTAACAATAAAAGAAACAGGCTTTTTATAAAGGATATTTGAAGCTAATAACCATTCGATTGCATTTTTTAAAGTAGCTGGGACCCCCCTGATGTATTCAGGCGTTGTAATGACAATATGGTCACTTTTATCTAACTTATCTATATATTCTTTTATAATGTTCGGATAATCTTCATATTCAATATCAGAATGAAATATTGGAAAATCATATATTTCATCATATGTTTCAAAGGTGTGTTCATGTGAGAGATTTCGCTCTATATCGATTAGTAGTTTTTTGTTTAGTGAATTTTTACGTTTACTTCCACATAATGCTAAAAAACGCGTCATCTTCAATTACAACTCCTTTTCATTTGTATATTATTTTAGTAATAACTATTTCCTTAATAGGATCATAATTTAATTTCAAACTTTGAACACCATTATCTTAACAAAAATTAATCCTAGTCGACTAAGTATTTGTCTCAGACGCTGTATTACCTAATACTTTAGGAAACGATCATTTTTTACTTCTACAACTTTTAGTTTAACTATTTATTTGATATTGATAATCGTTATCACTAACTATATAATTTATATACGGAGGAAATTATAAAAATGAAAAAGCCCTATATAATTATAATGTTTTTGTGTTTAGCACTGTTATTAGCATCATGTAGTTCAAACAGTAAAGAAGACTCAAAAAAAGAGATAACAAAGATTACTCACACCTATGAAATGAAAGAAAAAACTCAGGATCACACTGAAGGAAAAGTAAAAAAAGAAACCATAGATGTCCCTATCAATCCTAAAAATGTAGTTGTCATGGATTATGGTGCACTTGATATTATGCAACAGCTTAAGTTACAAGATCGTATTGTTGCAATTACTAAAGGAGAAAATGCATCTTTTTTACCTAAAAGTTTAAAAGAATTTAAAAGTGAGAAATATGAGAATCTTGGTAATCCTGGTAGACCCAGTTACGATCGTCTAGCTAAAGCAAAACCTGACGTCATATTTGCTTCGTTTAGACAAGCTCATACTAAAACATTAGATGAGATGAAGAAGGCTGCACCTAATGCAAAAATTGTGTTTGTGAGTCCAAATCACAAGGACTATATCGCTTCAATAAAACAAAGCTCAAAAAATATAGGTACAATTTTTGAAAAAGAAAAAGAAACTCAAGCATTGGTTGAAAAATTAGATGCTAAAGTTAAGGAATCCAAAAAAATTATTAATAACAAGCGTATCTTATTTCTAAATGTTGATGATAAAGGAATTAAATCATACGGTGCATCAGGACGATTTGGTGGATTTCTAAACCAAGACTTAGGTATCCAACATGCAGATAAGAAAATAAAACCTAATTCCAGCGGTATTTTAATTTCAAATGAATATTTGGAAAAAATGAATCCGGACAAACTATTTATAATTAATAGAACGCAAGATGAAAATGATGATAGTATGCCTAATGCACTTAAAAACTCAGTTATTAATAATGTTAAAGCAATTAAAAACAATGATGTATATGTATTTGAAGCAAACACATGGTTTTTTGGTGAAGGTGGCATTAATTTAACGATGCAACAACTTGACCAAATTCAACAAGCGTATCAATAATAATTAGGATTAGGAATAATTACATAATCTATAGTTAACACTAAACATCATAGAAGAGATTCCTTTTAAAAGGAGTCTTTTTTTTCAAATTCATTACTAAAGTATCAATTTAGAAATTTTTCAACATATATAAACAAGCAAAAAATCCATTTTATTTATGAAAAAGGGAAGTCTAACATCACGATTCCATTGATATTATTGCATGGGTGGCCAGATAGTATTTTGCGATATACAAAAGTTATAGACAAATTGAAAGAAGGTTTTGAATATAATGGGGAAAATATTTCTTTCGATATTATAATTCCTTCTATACCTGGATTTGGACTTTCTGAATTTAATGAAGGGTTAAATAACGAAGAAATTGCCGATATAATGAATTTATTAATGAAAAATAAATTGAACTATGATGAATTTATAGTTTCTGGTGGAGATATTGGATCAGGTATTGCACGCTACATGGCTAAAAAATCTCCAAATTCTATTAAAGGCCTTCATTTAACTGATATAGGGATAGTTAAAGACATATTACAGAAGAATAAAAACTTAACTGAAGATGAACTTGAATATAAAAAAAGAGCTAGTGAGTTCTTTTATAAAGAAACTGGGTATATGGAAATACAGTCAACTAAACCTCAGACCTTAGCATATGGACTTAACGATTCTCCTCTTGGTTTGATTTCATGGATTGGTGAGAAATATGATTCTTGGAGTGGTCATAATTTATTAAGTATGGAAGATATTATTAATAATATTTATTTTTATTGGCATACCCAAAGTATTGGAACTTCAATGAATATATATCTAGAAAATGCAACTAGATTGCCGCAATTAGGCACTATAGATACTAAAACAGGTGTTTCTATTTTCAGTGAAGATATAATGATACCTCCTTATTCTTACATCAAAACCCAATATAATTTAATCTATTTTAATGAGATTGAACAAGGTGGTCATTTTCCCGCTATAGAAACTCCTAATTTATTTACGAATGAAATTATCAATTTTGTTAAACGAGTTATCTAAAAAATGTCGGATAAGTTTCTTTTTAAAGAAGCTAATGCTAATAGAATAGGTGTTTCAACATGAAAGTAGCAAGAGTTAGAATGATAGAGGGAGCATGTATACGCAGAGTACGGTCAGTTAAAGAAGATTTCTAAGATGCTATATAGTTGTTTTATGTAAGTATTATCACTCATATAATCTACACTTATTAATTATTGGAAATATATTAGAAAAGACTCCTTATTAGATAAGGAGTCTTTTAAACATTTCAAAAGGTAATCTTGTATTAATAACGATAGTTTTAGATATAAATATAAAGTTATTAACATGATTTTTTTGTTAATTGAATAACCTGATAACCCTTGTTAGAAATTATGGATAACTTAATATTTTAGGATCATATTTAATTGCTTTGTTTTTAATATCTATTAAATAACCAACTCTCTTTATAGAAACAAACTCCTTGTAAATACATTTTAATGTATGAATTCAAAGAAAGCGTTTTAATTTTACACCCACTAATTCGGGTCACTCCTTTGAAGAGAATTCCTTTTCTATGGATTATAAGTGAGCTGAGTGTCCCCCCTGCATTACCCAATAAGTACCAATAACAGTAATTAAAGTAATGATAATCGCAAATACAACTTTAAATGCTTGTAAGTTTCCGTTTTTACCTTCAGTTAAGTGCATAAACATTAATAATTGAACTGCAGCCTGTATAAAAGCAAAACCAAAAATGATGGTAATCTTAACGTTAAGTTCCATAGATGTGTATAAAGTTACAAACACTGCTAATATTGTCAGAACGATTGAGGCAATAAAACCTACTGTGTGTTTTACTATTGTATTCATCCGCTAAACACCATCCCTATCATATATACGGCAGTGAAGATGAAGATCCATACAACATCTAAAAAGTGCCAATATAAACTTACTATAAATAATTTAGGAGCATTGTCTTTATTTAATCCTCGCATTGCGATCTGGATTAATAAACAGATAATCCAGACGATACCTAACGATACGTGGGCACCATGCGTTCCTAATAGTATAAAGAAACTAGACCAATAAGAACCAATCGAAAGATTAACACCCTCATGCACATAGTGTGTGAATTCATAGATTTCAAAGCCTACGAATACCATACCTAATAGTACAGTGATAATCATCCAAATCATCATTAATTTTTCTTTTTCTTTTCTCATGTAGTAAATTGCAATACCACATGTATAAGAACTAATTAATAAAGCAAATGTCATTATCAAAACGAGCGGTAATTCAAATAACTCGGTAGTCATTTTACCAGCATAATCGCCACCATGTTGCAGTGTTAGTAACGCTGCAAATAACGTACCGAATAATGAGAATTCAGCTGTAAGGAAAATCCAAAAGCCAAGCTTATTTAATTCACCTTCATGCGAACGTTGATCAATTGTGTTTGCATCATGACTCATGACTTACAGCCTCCTTTTCTTTTATTCGTGCTTCACGTAAACGTTTTTCAGTCTCCATTACTTCAGAAGCTGGAATGTGATAACCGTGATCTACTTGGAAACTACGATAAATCATAGTGCCAAAGATACCAATTAAGCAAAGAATAGCTGGTAGTAATGTTTCAAATACTAGGAAGAAACCACCAATAGTGAAGAATATTCCCATGAATACACCAACTGGGGTATTATTCGGCATGTGGATATCTGTGTAATTATGGTTATCTAAATAATGACGACCATGTTCTTTCATATCAACAAATGTATCGTAGTCGTTCCAATCTGGCGTGATAGCAAAGTTGTATTTAGGTGGCATCGCTGAAGCAGTTGACCATTCTAGTGTACGACCTAAACCATCCCAGTTATCACCAGTTAATTCACGTGGTGCTTTGAAGAAGCTGTAAACAATACTTGCAACTAAGAACATAAAGCCTAATGCCATTAATAGAGCACCGAAAGTTGAGATTACGTTTAATAACCACCAACCATCTTCTGGCATGTAAGTATATAAACGACGTGGCATACCGTCAAGACCAAGTATAAATTGAGGTATGAAACAAATGTTGAAACCGATTACAAAGAACCAGAAGCAGAATTTGTTTAACGTTTCGTTTAACTTAAATCCAGTCATCTTAGGCCACCAGAATATTAAAGCTCCTAGACAGGCAAGTACAACACTGGATACTAACGTGTAGTGGAAATGCGCCACTAGGAAGTATGTGTTGTGGTATTGGTAATCTGCTGCTGCCATAGAAAGCATAATACCAGTTACTCCACCTATTAGGAAGTTGGGGATAAATGCTAGTGAGAATAACATTGGTGACTCGAACGTAATTCGGCCTTGGTAAAGCGTGAACAACCAGTTAAATATTTTAACACCAGTTGGTATACCGATAAGCATGGTTGAAATTGAGAAGAATGAGTTGATTAACGCACCATTACCCATTGTGAAGAAATGATGAACCCAAACTAAAAAGCTTAAGAACGCAATACCTGCCGTTGCCCAAACCATGCTTTGGTGGCCGAATAGGCGTTTACGCGCAAATGTTGGAATAATTTCAGAGTATATACCGAATGCTGGAAGGGCAACAATATAAACTTCAGGGTGCCCCCATACCCAGAAGAAGTTAGCCCAAAGCATTGGCATACCACCATTTGCTACTGCAAAAAATGCAGTATCGAAGATTCTATCTGTTGTGAATAGTGCTAATGTAACTGTTAATACTGGAAAAGCCAAGATAATGAGTAAGGCTGTAATGAAAGTAGTAACCGTAAACATTGGCATTTCCATAAATTTCATTGTAGGTGTTTTCATTCTAAGTATGGTTACGAAGAAGTTAATACCTGTCATCAGTGTACCGATACCAGAAATCTGAATTGCAATTAAGTAATAATTGACACCTGGTCCGGGACTGAATTCACCTGCCAGTGGTGCATAGTTAGTCCAACCAGCTGCAGGTGAGCCCCCGATTATAAATGACAAGTTGAATAAAATCATACCTGAGAAGAATAACCAGAAACTTACGCTATTTAATACAGGGAATGCAACGTCTCGAGCACCAATTTGTAAAGGTACAATGACATTCCACAAACCAAATATGAAAGGCATTGCCATAAAGATAATCATGATAACACCGTGTGTACTAAAAACTTCGTTATAGTGATTTGAGTCCAAAAACGTATTGTTAGGAATCGCTAATTGTGTACGCATCATTAATGCGTCAATACCACCACGAACGAACATTAATACGGCACAGATTAAATACATTGCCCCGATTTTCTTATGGTCGATAGATGTGAACCATTCTCTGTATAAATATTTCCATAATTTAAAATAAGTAATTACTGCGATTAGTCCAATGATTCCAAATGGGGCACCGATTTGTGCCATTGTAATCATCCAAGAACCTTTAACGAGTAACTGATCCCATGGAAAATCCATTAATGTCCACCTCCAGATTCATGCTCTTTTTTCTCTAATTCAGATGCTTTTTCGTCTTTAGCACCTTTAGAGATTTTGTCCATTTCATCGACGTTATGTGTTTCCTCGTCTTTGAATTCACTATCGTATGGTTCGTTGTTGCCAAGAATCATGGCTTTCATACCATGTCTCTCATAGTTCGCATTTGTGATTTGCGGTTTACGTGCAGGTTGATCTGGTTTATCTAACACATCTTCAGTTAATTCTTTTTCAGTGTTAAAGTTTGGATCTTTTTGTACGTAATTGTAGCGATCATAAGCGTAGAAAATATACTCAGGATCTGCTGCAGCATCAACAAATGCTAGATGAGTACCACTGAAAGTTAAGTTTTCATTTTCAGTAGTTGGTAAAAGTTGCTTATCAAAGGTATCTTGATCTAATTCTTTTTTACTTTGAGCATCTTTGACCCAATCTTTAAATTCACTTTGACTTACTGAATTAACATCAAAAGTTTGACGAGCAAACCCTTCGCCGTTGAAGTTTGAGTTACGTCCACGGAACGTACCTTCTTCGCTAGCTGTTAACGTCCAGTCCATAGTCATACCTGTCATCGCATATTTCTGACCACCAAGTTGTGGAATCCAGAAACTTGTCATCATATCCATTGATTGGAGTTTGAAAACAACAGGGCGATCTTTCGGAATAGTTAAGTGATTAACCGTTTCGATTTTTTCTTCAGGATAACTAAAGAACCACTTATAACCAGCACTTGTAGCATAAACTACAATAGGATCATCCTTTTTATCTGGCGTTTCCTCATAATTGTAAAGTGATTTAACCGTTGGAATGGCTAAAGCAATTAGAATGATGACCGGAATGATAAACCAAATGGTTTCCATTAAAACACTGTGGTGCATCTTACCTGTTTCCTCAGTCTTACTGATTCTATATTTGAATAGAAAGACTGTGAACAAGAGAATTACGACGGCAACGATAACAAGCATGAAGATGATTGAATACATAATCAAGAACTTCGAATCACTTGCCATTGGCCCTTTTGGGTTTAAAACTTCTACATTCTCACAACCACTAAGTAAAATTAGCGAGCCAAAGAGTAGAAGCAAAGACTTAAATTTTGACACTTTTTTGACCTCCTAATACTACAATTGTA